>NZ_JBNDKD010000003.1:0-3967405 GCF_050435345.1 Paraburkholderia sp. 32 | reverse complement strand
CCACGATGTGGCGAAGCTCCTCGAAGGCCAAACGCGTGTTGAGGGGAACAATCACTCCGCCCGCCCACCAGATCGCCATCAGGAGTTCAAAATAGCGAGGCGAATTCCTCGCCAGCGTGGCTACCCGATCACCGCGCTCGAGCCCCGCAGATTGCAGGGCGCCAGCCAGCGCTGAGACTCGTCCCAACAGCTCGGGCCAGGTGCGCCGTTCCTCACCACTGGAAATGGCCAGCCCTTTTGGACAAATGCTCGCCGCTCTGCGCAGCGCTGCCGTCGACATCATAAATGGCGCTCCATGGTCGTAAAAACTGGAGAATTCAGTCGAACAGGCGGACCCGGATTCATGGCCGAAGCCTCGCCGCGCATCCGAAGCCGAAAAGGTGGTTTGCCGCAAGCCGGTCCGCTTCCATAGCGAATTGTCTCACCATCCATCCTTAAAAGTAAATCGTGAATTACCGTGGAAAACCCTACCATATCGGTGCTGTTGCTCCGTTGCACTAGCCCAGATTTGCGTGTAAATTCTGATTTACTTTAAACGACCATTCTTCAGCGTCATGACCCGCCCGCCGAACACACTAAACGATTTGATTTCTCGTCGACACACCTGCAGAGCCTTTCTGCCGATTCCCGTCGCGCGCAGCACCATCGAGTCCATCCTGGAGGCCGCGCAGCGAACACCTTCGTGGGGCAACGTGCAGCCCTGGCAGGTGACCATCGTTTCGGGTGACGCCGCCGATACATTCCGGGAGGCGTACACCCGCTTCGCTCAGAAAAACGAACCGATTGCGCCCGACTTTGAATTTCCGCAGTCCTATGAAGGTGTCTTGAAAGATCGCCGTCGGGAATGCGGCTGGCGGCTCTATGAAAGCGTGGGCGTCAAAAAGGGCGATCGTGAAGGTTCGGCGCGTCAAACGCTGGAGAACTTCCGTTTTTTTGGCGCTCCACACGTGGCGATCATCACGACCCACCGTTGTCTCGGCACGTACGGTGCCGTCGACGCCGGCGCCTACCTGGCGAACTTCATCCTTGCCGCACAGGATCTTGGAGTAGCCTCTGCGCCGCAAGCAGCCTTGGCCTCGTATCCACGGTTCATACGTTCCCATCTGGGTATTTCCGACGATCGACATGTGGTGGTTGGCATCTCTTTCGGGTACGAAGACACCGCTCACGCAGCGAACAATTTCAGGACGGGACGTGCTCCACTCGATGAAGTGGTGACCTGGATCGATTGACGCCGGAGAAAGCGAGAAGCTGCATCTGCGCGCCGATATCGGCCGTTCCGGCTGGGGCGTCGATCAGCGCAAAGCGGCCCTGCGGCGCGATCCATTCCACGATATCGGCGAGGTGCGCATAGGTGTTCGTCGTGCAGAACACGAGAGCCGGTGGCGCATTGAGCGACAGCGCCTCGACCCCTGGCCGGTGATGCCGAATGATCGACGACAAGATGTGCGCCGAGCGACCGAACCCACTCGATCGTCTCGGGCCGCGAGGCGGTGGCGATGACGGTGATATCGGTCAGGACGCGTGCAAGTTGGACGTCGATTGAGCCGACGCCACCTGCGCCGCCGACGATGAGGAGCGCCCGGGCCGCACCGGGCACACTCCCATTCACGTCTAGCCGATCGAACAGTGCTCCCAAGTCAACTGGCCTCCCCGCTCTCCAAGCACGTTGTCTCGATCCATGATTCTGGATAACGGGCGGCGCCGCGATCAGCGGGGGACTTGCCCGCCATCGACGGTGAAGGTCTGCCCCGTGATGAACGACGCTTGGGACGAGTTGAGGAAAAGCACCATGCCAGACATTTCCTCAGGCTCCGCTGGGCGGGCGAGCGGGATGGTCTGCAACAATCTTCGACTGAAATCAGCGTCTTCCAACCAACCCTTGGTCATGGCAGTGGCGACCAGGCCAGGAGCGATGGCATTCACGCGGATGCCCTGAGTGGCATAGTCGAGCGCGGCTGCCTTTGTAAGACCGATCACGCCATGCTTGGCGGCGACGTAGGAAGACGTGTTCCGGCCGGCGATCAGCCCGGCCACTGAGGCCGTGTTGACGATCGAGCCGCCCCCCGCCGTCAGCATGTGCGAGATCTGATACTTCAGGCAGAGAAACACGCCGCGCAAGTCGATCGAGATGACCTTGTCGAACTCCGCGACCGACATTTCGGCGAGTGGGGAGGCGGTCGGCAGGATGCCGGCGTTGTTGAACGCGCAGTCGAGGCGGCCGTAGGTATCGACCGTGGCCTTGACGAGGGCTTCGACCGAAGCAGGATCGCTTACGTCGGTCCGCACGAACAAGGCCTCGCCGCCAGCCCGCTTGATTTGCGCGACGGTTTCCGTCGCGCCCTCGTTGACGTCTCCGATCACGACCTTCGCGCCTTGGCCGGCGAACGCTTTCGCGGTCGCTTGTCCGATCCCGGTAGCGCCGCCGGTGATCAGCACAACTTTATCCGTGTAGTCTAAAAGGTTGGGCATTTCCTTCATCCATAGGAAAGTATGAAGTCCGAATCACGACGAGGACGGGTTCCAAGAATGTTCCCCGTCCTCGAACTCACCATCAGACCAATTCGGCGAGCGCCGCTGCGTCGAACCCTTTCAGCGCGCCGTATTCGCCGTGTTCAACCTTTTTGACCCAGCTTGGGTCGTTGAGAATGGCTCTGCCAACGGCGATCAGATCGAATTCGTCGCGTTCCATTCGCTCGACGAGACGGTCCAGGCTCGCAGGACTCGATCCCTCGCCGGCAAAAGAGGTGGCGAAATCCTTTTCAAGCCCGACCGATCCGACGCTGATCGTCGCGGCACCCGTCACCTTCTTGGCCCAGCCGGCAAAATTTAGCCCATTTTCGCCATCGATCTCAGGAAACTCGGGTTCCCAGAAGCGTCGCTGCGAGCAGTGCAAGAGATCGACGCCGGCTTCAACCAGCGGCAGTAGCCAGTCCTCCATGATCGCCGGGGTCTCGGCGACGCGCACGCTCAAATCCTGCTGCTTCCACTGACTGAACCGCATGATGATCGGGAAATCCGGACCGACGGCGTCTCGCACGGCAGCGACAATCTCACTTGCGAAGCGGGACCGCTCCTTGATCGTCGGCCCACCATAGCGATCGGTCCGCTGGTTGGTCCCCGACCAAAAAAACTGGTCGATCAGATAGCCATGGGCGCCATGGATCTCTGCCGCGTCGAAGCCGAGCGCTTTGGCGTCTCTTGCCGCCTTGGCGAAGGCGGCAACCGTATCCGCGATGTCCTCTTCGGTCATAGCCACGCCGCGAGGGTCGCCGGGCGCCACTAGCCCGGATGGGCTTTCGACCGGCGCATCGGGCTCCCAGTTGTTGATGTAACGGGTGGAACCGGTGTGCCAGATCTGCGGCGCCATGCGTCCGCCTGCGCCGTGGACGGCATCGATCACATCTTTCCAACCGGCTAGCGCGGCCTCGCCATAAAACAACGGAATGCCGCCGTCGTTGCGTGATGCAGGACGGTCAATGACCGTCCCTTCGGACAGAATAAGCCCCACGCGCCCTTCCGCGCGGCGCCGGTAATAGATGACGTTCGCGTCGCCAGGCACGCCCTCGGGGGCAAAGAGCCGCGTCATCGGGGCCATGACGATCCGGTTCTTCAGGTTGAGCGAGCGGATTGAGAAGGGACGAAACAGGGTGCTGGTATCGGGGTGAGACATTGAAGAGGCTCCGTTGCAAACAAAGGCATCATGGTATATGTTTGATACCTGCCGTCAATTAGGCACCTGAAGTCGCCCAGGTGTATCGAAGGAAACCACCATGCCTGTTCCCGAACTGAAATGCTTTTCGTCTGACTGTCCCAGCCGCGCACTCTTCGACCAGATCGCGGACAAGTGGTCGATGATGGTTCTGGTCGTGCTGGATGACGGGCCGCAGCGTTTCAACGCCATCCGGCGGCGCCTCCAAGGCGTCACGCAGAAGGCGCTCACTCAAAGTCTTCGCCGGCTCGAGCGCAACGGCCTGATCTCGAGGACAGTCGTTTCGCTGTCTCCGGTGGCGGTGCAGTATCAGATCACGCCTCTTGGGCGCACGTTGCAGCCGCCATTGCGGGCACTGCATGAGTGGACGCTCGTCAAGTTTTCCGAGGTCGAGGCCGCACGTCAGGCGTTCGACGCGGCGGCGGGTGGAAGCGCGTTGGCGGAAGGATCAGAACATCGGCAGTTTGCTTGACGAGCGACCTGCAGGCCCTGTCGACCAAGGGCTGCGAGGGCGACCGGGAGACAGCCGCCGAACGGGTTGGACCATGGCACGCGGTATCCTCAAGCCTACCAGCGCTACTCCAGGTGCCTAATTGACGCCCAGGTCTACGACATATACCTTGGCCTCCTTTGACGACGATGGAGAGTCCAGATATGCGCAACAATCTTCAGTTCTATATCAACGGATCGTGGGTAGAGCCTGCCGGCGACACCGTGATCGATGTCATCAACCCCGCGGATGAATCTGTCTCCGGCCAAGTCGCGATCGGCGACGCCCGCGACGTCGACCGAGCGGTCGCCGCAGCTCGCGCTGCGTTCGAGACCTTCTCGCTGACTTCGGTCGAGGACCGTCTTGCGCTCTTCGACCGTATCATCGCCGCCTACCAACGGCGTGCCGGAGACCTGGCCCACGCGGTTTCGGAGGAGATGGGCGCGCCGCTTTGGCTTGCCGAGCAGTATCAGGTGCCCGTCGGTCTCGGCCACCTTCAGATCGGTCGGACTGCGCTCGCGGGCTATAGCTTCGAGGGCCCCCACGGCACTGCACACATCGTGCGTGAGCCGATCGGGGTCTGTGCGCTCATCACCCCTTGGAACTGGCCGCTCAACCAGATCGCCTGCAAGGTCGCCGCGGCGCTGGCGACCGGTTGCACGATGGTCGTGAAGCCGTCGGAAATCTCGCCGTATTCGGCGACGATCTTCGCCGAGATCATGCACGAGGCTCGGACGCCTGCGGGCGTGTTCAACCTTGTGCAAGGCGACGGAGCAGGCGTGGGCAATGCCCTGACCGCACATCCCGATGTCGATCTCGTCTCGTTCACCGGATCCACGCCAGCCGGCATCCAGGTGGCGCGCAATGCAGCCCAGACGGTGAAGCGCGTGCATCAGGAACTGGGCGGCAAGTCGCCCAACATCCTCCTGCCCAGCGCCGATCTGGCGTCTGCTGTTGCGGCGGGCGTCGCGGGCGTCATGATCAATAGCGGTCAATCCTGCGGTGCGCCCACACGGATGTTGGTTCCCGCCGAGCGGATGGCGGAGGCCTCCGAGCTCGCCAGGGCCGCAGCCGAGCAGTGGACCGTGGGGCATCCGGCTAGCAGCGCGAAGATGGGACCGGTCGTATCTGAGGCGCAGTGGAACAAGATCCAGCGCCTGATCCATTCCGGCATCGATGAAGGCGCGACGCTCGTCACCGGCGGTCCTGGCCGACCCGAGGGACTGGAAACGGGCTTCTATGTTCGCCCGACCGTCTTCGCCAATGTGAAGAACGATATGGCGATCGCACAGCAGGAGATCTTCGGTCCGGTTCTCTCAATCATCGGTTATGCCGATGAAGCCGACGCCATCGCCATCGCCAACGACACGGTTTTTGGGCTGGCGGCTTACGTCCAGGGCGAGCCGGCCCAGGCCGAGCGCGTTGCGCGCAGGCTGCGCGCCGGCCAAGTCACGCTGAACTATGCCGACATGGACTTTGCCGCGCCGTTTGGCGGGTACAAGCAATCGGGCAACGGACGCGAATGGGGCGAGGTTGCCTTCGGCGAATACTTGGAGACCAAGGCGATCATCGGCTCTCGTCGGGCCGTCTGACGTAACGTACACAGCCTCGCTTCGGCTGCAATCAACTCCACCCTCGTTGGCTTGCAGCCGACACTGGCGACACTTAGGAAGAGACGAACATGAAAATAGGCATCATCGGCGCAGGCAACATCGGCGCAACGCTCGCGCAAAAATTTTCCGCGAACGGGCACAGCATCAAGCTGGCCTCAACCCGCACCCCCGACGAACTACGCCAATTGGCCCAAAAGGTGGGCGCGGAACCGGTCACCCCGGACGAAGCAGTCAAGAACGTCGACGTCGTCGTCGTTTCCATTCCTTTCAAGAACAACCCGGAGCTCGCCGGCCTGTTCGCCGATGTGCCGGCGGACGTGGTCGTCATCGACACCTCGAATTACTATCCCGTGCGCGACGGCAATATCGCCGAAGTCGATGACGGCAAGCCCGAGAGCGTCTGGTCTAGCGCCCAGTTCGGCCGCCCGGTAGTGAAGACGTTTAACGCCATTCTGGCTGGCGTGCTTGCGGACGGGGGAAAAGCGCGCGGCGCAGCCGATCGCATTGCCGTACCGGTTGCTGGCGATGACGCGGCCGCCAAGGCGATCGCGCAGACGCTGGTGGACGAAACCGGGTTCGAGCCGGTCGATGCGGGAAGCCTTGCCGACTCCTGGCGTCAGCAGCCGGGCACGCCGGCCTATTGCACCTCCCTGACAGCGCATGACCTGCGCAAAGCGCTGGCGGCAGCGGACAAGGGCCGTGCGCCGCAGAACCTCCAAGCGCTCATGGATCGACTCAGCGCGTACCCCGCTTTCCCGAGCACCGACGAAATGACCGCGCTGAACCGAGAACTCAATCGCGGGAGCTAAGCGGTGCACTGAGCCGATGACGCCGATCAGCGGGAACGCAATGATGGGCGCTTCGACGTGCCGACAACGGAACAGGCCATCGCTGCGTGCAGCAAGAGCCAACCACGCATTTGCAATGACCATCGTATAGGTCACAAACCAGGGCGAGTCTCCGGCCGCGCCAGCGGCTCACCTCGCTGAGTTAGCGGGCGGTTATGCCGCCATCATGAACAAACACTTGACCCGTGACATAGCTCGAGGCATCGCTCGCAAGGTAGATGACGAGGCCCACGAGGTCAGCCGGCCTACCTCTATAGCCGAGCGGCACCTCCCTCTCGACAAAGGCGTCCATCTGCGCGACGGCCGCGGCGCCACCCGTCGTGTCGCGCTCACGTCCAAGGCGCGTGCCACTATGCCAGCCCGGCGCGATCGCGTTCGACCGCACTTGCTCGGCCGCATACTCGATTGCGAGCTGCCGCGTGAAGCCAATCAGTCCGGCTTTCGATGCCGCATAGGGAATCGCGGTGACTGGGAAGCCTGGGTAGACACCGACGGTGCCGAGATAAGAACTGATGTTCACCACTGAACCGCGCCCGCTCTGAATCAATGCTGGCAGCAGTGCCTGCGTAACCAGGAAGGCGCCGCGCAAGTTGATCGCGAAGACACGATCCCAGTCCTTCGCCTGGACATCCAGCAAACGCCCGGGCCGAGTTGCGATGCCAGCGTTGTTGATCAGCACGTCTAGCTTTCCGCCACACCAGGCAAGGACTTTTTCTGCCATCTGTGAAACGCCCGCTTCGTCGCCAAGATCAGCGACAACGCGGCAATCGCAGACGCCTACGGCCTCGCAGGCCGCGAGCGCCTCCACCTCTCGATCGACCCAAGCCACCGCTGCGCCAGATTGGGAAAGCGCTTCGGCAAAAATACGGCCCAAGCCGGATGCAGCACCGGTCACGACAACTTTCCTGCCGGCCAGGTCAAAGAGAGCGCCGGGCAGACCGCTCTGTGGTGTGCGATCCGTCGACATCATCGCGCACCGCCCTCACAGTCACAACGAATCAATCCGCATCGCGACGTATTGGATCGAGCGAATGCGACGCGGATTGCCGACGCTGCCAAACCTGCTGCGCTTATCTTCTTCATGTCACTTTCTCTTTGTCTTCTTTGGGCTCGGCGCACGGACATTAGCGGTGCGACCTCATCAGGCGATAGCGATTGCCCAAGGCCGCGATGCCACCAGGAAGAACATAGACTGAAACAATCAGAAGCACCCCATACACGACCCAAGGGGCTGACTTGGAAACGCTCTCCGAAAAAGCAGGTATCACCATAATGAAGACCGCGCCGAAAGCGGCGCCCCACAGCGTTCCGACACCGCCCACGACAATCCCGACCAGGAGAGTGATTGACAGAAACATGGAGAACGAATCGGGCGCCACGAACTGCACCGCCAGTGCTGAAACGGCGCCACCCACGCCCGTATAAGCGGCGGACAAGGCAAAGGTCTTCGTTTTGACGCTCGTTATGTTAAGACCCGTTGCCTCGGCCGCCAGCGCATGGTCACGGATCGCGCGCATGGAGCGACCGGCAGCCCCCCGAAGAAGGTTGTTGGCCATCCAGAACACGATCGCGCAGATCAAAACCGCATACAGAAACAGCCATTGATCCTGCGACAAAGGCAACCCCAATGGCACCGCTGGCTTTATCACTGCAATGCCTTGAACACCGCCTGTCCATTGTTCGAGTAAGCGGCACTTCAAAAGCTGTGGAGTCGCCACGCCAAGGCCAAAAGTGGCTAACGCCAGGTAGATTCCATCGAGCTTGAGGGCTGGCCAGGCAAATGCGTAACCAATGACCAGCGAGACGATTCCGGCCAGCGGCACCACGAGCCAGTACGGCAAACCAAATCGATCCATGAGAATCGCAACCGTGTAAGCACCAATGCCAAAGAATGCTCCATGTCCGAGGGAGATTTGCCCGTTGTAGCCGGTCAGCAGGTTTAGGCCGAGTAGAGAGACCGCATACGCCAGCAGCATCGTCGCTTGAAAAAGCTGATACCCGTTGCCGACAAAGAGCACGCCCGCCGCGACCACGAACAATCCCGCCCAGCAAAGCCGGAACGGAATGCCAACGGCGCGCTGTGCGGTATATGCACGATCGAGGAAATTGCTCATGATCAAACCCTCGTGACGACCCGACGGCCAAACAGGCCGTCCGGCGCAAATATCAGAACGACCACGATCAGCAACAGCGCTATCGATAGCTTTAGATCGGTGCCGACCACATAGGTCCCCAACAGATTTTCGGAAATTCCGACCAGGAATCCTCCAACAACGGCGCCAGCAGGATTGCCGATCCCGCCCAACAAGGCGCCGGCGAATGCATAGAGAACCGCTCCCATCATCATGGACGGGTCCAGGAAAACCATCGGCGCCACCAATAAGCCCGATACAGCGCCGATCGCTCCAGCGAGGCCCCACCCTAGCATCAGCATCTTGCCGACAGAAATGCCGACCAACTGAGAGGAAACGCGATTTTGCGCAACCGCGCGCATTTTCAATCCGAGGCTCGTTCTGTAAAAAAAGGCGAATAACAAGGCGACCAAAAAGAATGTCAGCGCAATCGAGCCGGCCTGATGAGCCGACAACAGCTGTGGAAATCCCCATGGCAGGTTGGCAAACGGACTGGGGAAGTCGTGGCTGTCATAGCCGAAGAGCCAACCGGCCATGCCGTGGAAAGTCACCAGCAGGCCGATGAATACCACCACCATGGACAGATCTGGGGCGTCGCGAAGAGGTCGAATCACGACCAGCTCCAACACCGCCCCCATGACGAAGGAAACGGCGACAGTCACGAGGAACGCGGCCCAGTACGGAATGCCAGCCTGGATCAATACCCATGCGAGATACGTCGAGAACATCGCCATTTCCCCCTGAGCGAAGTTCACGTGATGGGTCGCCTGGTAGATCACTGCGAGCGCGAGCGCCACGATCGCATAGATGCTGCCTGTGCCTACTCCAGCGAGAAGCTGTTGGCCAAATGCTTCCATTCTCAGTCCCCTAGATAGGCTTGACGAATGCGCGCGTTCTTGCGCATGTCGTCGGCTTTGCCGCTCATGACGATGCGGCCTTGTTCAATCAGGTAAGCGCGGTGCGCTAGATCCAGCGCGATGTTGGCGTTCTGTTCGATCAACAAGATCGCCATGCCCTCCTCCCTGTTGATCCGCCGCATGATGCTGAAGATGTCCTGAACGACCAGGGGGGCCAGGCCGAACGAGGGTTCATCCAGCATCAGCAGTTTTGGACGCCCCATTAGCGCACGTCCAATCGCCAGCATTTGCTGCTCGCCGCCGGAGAGCGTGCCGGCCTGCTGCTTACGGCGCTCGCGAAGGCGCGGAAAGTAGCCGTACATCCTCTCGATATCGGAAGCGATGGCCCGCGCCCCGCCTCGCGAACTCGCGCCAAGGAGCAGGTTTTCTTCAGTGGTCAATCCAAGGAAAGTTCCTCTTCCGTCCGGAACATGAGCCACTCCCGCCCTTGCGATTCGCTCGGTCGTACAGCCATCGATTCTTTGCCCGGAAAAAGTCACCTTGCCTTCCGTCTTGACCATCAACTGGCACAAGGCACGCAAGGTGGTTGTTTTGCCCGCTCCATTGGCACCGAGCAGAGCGCAGATCTCGCCGTTATCCACCTGAAGATCAACACCATGGAGCACGCTTGTTGAGCCGTACCTGGCCGCGAGCCGATTCACGTCAAGCAACATAGGAATGCTCCGCTGACTTGCCCAGGTAGGCCTCGATAACTCGACCATCATTGCGTACCGCTTCCGGCGTGCCTTCGGCAATCTTGCGGCCGAAATTCAACGCGACCACCTTGTCGGAAATCGACATCACCAAGCCCATGTGGTGTTCCACAAGCAGCACCGCGAGCTTGAACCGCTGCCGTACATCTTGCAGGAGCCCCCCCAGCGCCTCGACTTCCTCGTGATTGAGACCGCACGCGGGCTCATCAAGCAGAAGTAAGCGAGGACGCGATATGAGGGCCCTCGCCATCTCCACTCTCTTCTGTGTGCCAAAGGGCAGCTCCGACACTGTGCGCTCCGCGACGGCCGCCAGCCCCAGGCTATCGATAACCTCCTGCGCGCGCCGCTGATGGTCCGCTTCGACAACGCGTTCAGAACGAAATCGCCAAGCGCTTGCCAAGAAACGCGGTTGCACCCGGCCATGCACGCCGAGCAGCACGTTCTCACGCACAGACATGGTCTTGAAGAGCGCAAGGTTCTGAAACGTGCGACCTATACCCATCTGCGCGATCTCGTGCCTGGGTCTCGACAGTGTGGATATGCCGCCGACTTCGACGCTCCCCTCGTTGCAGTCATACAGCCTCGACAAGCAGTTGAATAGCGTGCTCTTGCCTGCGCCGTTCGGCCCGATGAGCCCGCAAATCTGTCCGGCTTCGACGTCGAAGGAGACCTTGTCGAGGGCGACGACGCCCCCGAATCGGACGCAGACATCCCTGATGCGCAGAAGAGGTAGGCAAGAGCCAATCACCGCCGTGTTTTCAGCGTCCATCACCGCCCCTCCAAGAACGCTTGGCGCTTGTTGGCGGATCTCTCCGTCGCGTTCGACTGTGCTGTGGTCGTGATCATTCATCAGAATCCATACGCCGCGGTATTTCAATTCGAAAGAAGCGCACCTTGCGGCACCCATTTGGTCCCATCAAAGCGAACAATCTGGAACTGCTTGATGGGATCGCGATCCGAGTCGCCGACATTCACCGTGATCCCAGGCAGCAAGAAGGGACTGGCTACTTTGCTCAAACTGGTAGCCTGCTTGATGATGTTGGCACGAGTGAGGTCGTCGCCGGATTGCTCGATGATTCTGGCCAGAAGCGAGGCATCAAAATAGGCGATGGCCGCATTCCTGGACCGGGGATTTACGTCCGGCACATACTTCTTCATGAACTCAACGAACTGCACCATGCTGGGTTCGTTGGAGTAGGCAGGATCGCTCGGCTCCTTGAAGTAACTCGCCGTGATGATGCCTGTGGACTTTTCGAGGCCAACGGGTTTCAGCACCGCTTCGATCGATGCCCAGGGCGAGTCGAGGATCTGCAGCGGCCTCCAGCCGATTTCATATGCTCTGCGGATGGACAGGCTCGTTGCACGTCCCGTGGTGAAGTTCATAAAGACGTTGGCGCCGGATGCCTTCAGCGAAATCAATTGCGAGTCGAGCGTTGGATCGGTGGGCTCGTAGCTCACTTCTTTTACGATCAGCGAGGCGGCTTTGGCGCCCATGCCCGCTTTCACGCCTTTGACGAAATCCCGGCCGAAATCATCGTTTTGGTAGAGGATTCCGACCTTCGGAGCGTGCGAGGAGGAAGCCGGGTCTGCCGCCAGCTGGGCAACGTAGCGCCCATAGATGGCGCCCTCCCGTTGATAAGCGGGCAATGCGGCGGTCGTCCAGGGCCACGTCTTTGCGTCAACGAATCGAGATCCTCCGCTCGTCACGAGGATCTGAGGCACCTTGGCGGCGTTGAGGTAACGTTGAGTCGCCGCATTGGTCGGCGATCCAAAAGGCAGGGCAATGAACAGTACGCCATCCTCCTCTACCAGCTTTCTCGTCTGCTCCATGGTTCGCGGCGGGCTGTAGCCATCGTCCAATGTGATGAAGCGGATTTTCCGGCCGTTGATACCTCCTTTCTCGTTCAGGCGCTCGAAATACGCGGCCTGCACTTTCGTTTCGTAGGCCTCCGATGCGACTGGACCGCTGAGCGCCCATGTCTGCCCGATCTTGATTTCGGTGTCGCTCGCTCCTCTGTCATAGCGTTTCTCTGCCATGGCATGCGAACTGAGCAGTGCCGCTACGAACGCGGCAGTCAAAGCCCCTAAGCAACCCTTGTTTCGAAAATGCATGTCATCTCCTCCTTGTTGACGGCAAGCTTCGCCGGCGGTCGGCGCCGCCTTGATCCGGCCATGTGCGACTGGCTAAAGTAAGCCACGGCCAAGCTTAAAAGTAAATCACGATTTACTCCGCATTTACCCGGTATTTGTCTTGCTTTCATGCGATGAGGAGGTCGATAGTCCGCAGCCAAACCGGCGCCTGAACGACTATCACCTCTTGCAGGGCGTTTCCCTGCTCGCGCACAGGCTGCTGGGTCACGCAAACGGAGCCGGCACCGAGCGGCTGGCACATTCCCATGCAACCTTTGCCGCGAAGGCGGACCTCGGTTTCACCGCATCGAGCAGGCACGGGCCGCTCGCGACCACGGGGCCGCGAATGGTCCAAGACGCGGAAAGCGAATTGAGCCCTTTAGCCGAGACTGATTTCTTGTTTCATTGCTATTTGAAGACCAGATCTACTGAACATAAAAACCGCTACCGCGGCGAGCGCAAAGGGAACGGCAAAAACAGTGTAGAGCGCGTGACCGCCACTCCCGGTGCCGAGCAGCACGCCAGCGGCAAACGGCGAGATCATGGCCCCGACGCGTCCCATGCCGAGAGCCCACCCCTGGGTGTCCACGATTTGAATTTCGAATTCAGCATTTGCGATCCTTTCCGGTTTGGGCGACCTGGGGCGGCAGACCTTAACAGGAGTCCCCGCATGTACCGCAATCACGCTGCGTGCAAGTAAACACCCATCGCAGGCCGTTCGGGGTTAGGCGGGAATACGTTCCATGTGCCGTCACGGTGGCGAAAGAAAAACATCGAAACCGAGCCCGTCGGCCAAAGTGCCTCGACGCGTACATAGCGCCCCCGATGTGAGCGGAAGTGCCCGAACTCGATAACTCGAACCGCCATCGCCCGATTCGGTGCGAGCCAATTTTCGACCATCAAACGCAGAGGTTTTCCTGTGCTAGCCATCGTCTCTTCCTTCATTTCCCTTGATCGGGATCGATCCTATTACCGTAGCCGCGATGCAATTTGTAGGACAGGGAATCGAATTGCTCTGCACCCTGCTACAGATTCTTTCGGCCTCCGATGTGCGAGAAAACGGAGATCTCGCGCGCTTTGCGGCCCGATCCATCACTCCCGGAAATGCCGCAATCCGCTAACCAACTGAATATGCGAAATTAAACCGACACTACTGATCGCACTTAAATCCTTAGTCGCGCACCAGCACCTGAACCACGCAGACGGAGCCGGCTCCAAGCAGATGGCACATCCCCACACGGTCCTTGCCGCGCAGGCGCCGCACTGTTTCCCAAATCTGTGCGAGGCCGGTCGGTCCACCCGGATGACCACGCGCAAGCAGCCCGCCGTCGGTTGAAAACTCCGGCAGGCCAAAGCGCTCCCGCGAACCGGGTCCGAATGCCCCTTCGCCGACTAACGCTTCCGTCTGGCCCGGATCGGAGAATCCGAGGAGCTCGTAGTACATCAGTTCCTCCACGGCGAATGCATCGTGCACCTGCACGACGTCCACATCGGAGCGTTTCACTGACGCCTGGGTCAACGCCTGGGCCGCGGTTCGCTGCGAAAGTTCCGGCGGACCCACAATCGCGCCCTCGAGGATTAATTCAGGGGAGTACGCGTCGCTTCCGAATGCGCTGCCGGCCAGGCGTATCCGGGGTTGCGTCGCGCCCACCGGCCAACTGTCGTCGCCGCACAGCACGGCCGCGGCCGCACCTTCTCCCCAAGGCGTGCACATCATCGACGTGAACGGATCAGCAATCATGCGGCTGCCTAGTACCCGCTCGATCGTGACTGGCTCGGGGGCGCGGCGGGCAGCGAAAGGGTTCTCCCGCGCATAGTTCCAATTCTTTGCCGTGATGGCGGCAAGGTGCTCGCGCGTGGTGCCCGATTCATGCATGCGCCGTTTGGCCCAGAGCGCGAACGAAACGACCGGTGGCAAGTTCCCTTCAGCCACGATGATGTCCTCCACCGGTACTGCCTTTTGCGGCGAGTCCATGCCCACGACGAGCACCCGTCGTGCATCGCCCGAGAGAATTGCCTGCCGGGCGCAGTGCATCGCCGACAGCCCGGTGGCGGACGCGTTGGTGACGTGCTGGACTGGCACGCCCGTTAGCCCGAGTTCTTTAGCGACAAAGATTCCTCGCGGCGACAAGGGATGCGCTGTACCGACAACCACGGCGTCAATCTCGGCGTAGGTCAAATGGGCATCTTGCAATGCCGCGAGAGCAGCATCGCGCCCCAGCTTCACGCCAACGCCTGGTCCGTGATTGCCGAACGGGACCATGCCCACGCCTGCGATCAAAACGTCATTCATGGGAGAATCTCGTCTCATTGTTGGTGTCACCGGTTTTCGCAATCACGCGATCTCCGATACGATCGGTGCCTGCCGCAAGAAGGGCCTGGATACGAGCGCCGCAGTCGAGATCCACGATCCCATAGGCTTGGCCATTGAAGGTGGTGGCGCTATATAACAGCCCCTGCGCGGCAACTTCGATCAGGTCCGGCTCCCGCAGGGAGCCGTCGGCAACGAGGCTGCGGGGCGGCACATAGACTTGGCTCGTACTGGAGTCGCGGGCCGCCTTGAGTTGTACGACTGACAAGTTGTTTCTCCTGTTTCCGATAAAACCGATTAGTGCGAGGCGTGAAATGAAGCGCCCGATGCGGCCATCTCGCGCAGGAGTGCGGGAACGACGAAGCGAGGGCCGAACTCCGTCGCCATCTCATCGCTGCGTTTCACGAACTGGCGGAGCCCCACCTGGTCGATATGCGCCAGCACGCCACCTCGGAATGCGGGATAGCTCCAGCCGAGCACTGCACCGAGATCCAGTGCGAGTGGATCGCTCGCGATGCCTTCGGCGACCACATGCGTGGTTTCGATAGACTGCATGTTCAGCAGTCGCTCCATCACCACGCTCGCTTCGGGTTGTTGCCGCTGTGGAGGGAAAACAGACGGCAGTTCGTCCCACACGGTCTTGCCCGTGGGCCCATAGCTGTAGACGCCCCCGGCACCCTTGCGTCCAACTCGTCCGGCCCGCAGCAACCTGTCAATCACATCCAGCGCCGGCTGCGACTGCACGGCCGTGCCCCGTCCGGCCTTCGCAAGGCTGGTCAAGATGTTCTTCAGCAGATCGTAGGAAGTGAGGTCGCCCATGGCCAAAGGTCCGATGGGGAATCCGGCCATCGCCGCCGCTTTATCGATCAACTCAGGCGAGATACCTTCGCCCAGCATCTGCAGCGCTTCGCGGGAGTAGGCCGCTACCACCCGGGATGTATAGAAGCCTGGCCCATCATTGACCACGACAGGCGTCTTGCCGAGCAACTTCAGCAGAGACTTCGAGCGAGCGAGCGACTCAGCGCTCGTCTGACTGCCCATCACGACTTCCACGAGTGCCATCCGGTCCACCGGGGCGAAGAAGTGCAAGCCGATGAAGTTTCCAGGTGTCTGAACCGTCCCGGCCATCTTCGTGATCGATAGCGTCGAGGTGTTGCTCGCCACGAGGACGTCCGGACCCGCCGCGTCGAAGATCTTCCTGAACACCTCGCTCTTCACTTCCGCGATCTCCGCTACTGCCTCAACGACGGCCTGGCATCCCTCGAGGCGCCCGAAGTCAGTCGTGGCTTCAATGCGGGAGAGGGCCTCGTCGCGTTGCCCGTGCCCCATCAGTTGTCGCGCCACGGCAGCGTCCAGCGTCTTGGCGATGCGATCCAGTCCCTTGCGCGCCTCTTCGTCTGTGCGGTCGATGAGCACGGTCTCTATGCCGGACCTGGCACACACCAGAGCGATACCGCCTCCCATTGTCCCGGCACCCACGACCCCGATGCGCGTTGGCGTGAACGTCGCCGTGCCGGCTCCGGATTGGCCCGCTTTCCTGACTGCGCCCGTTGCGATGAACTGCGTACGAATGCGATTCTTGGCGGAGGGCGAAATCGCCACCGTCCCGAAACGGCGGGCTTCGATCGCGAGCCCTGCATCGATGTCGACAGCCAATCCCTCCCTCAGCACCTCCAGGACGGCGTGGGGCGCGACATCTTGCGGAGGCGATTTGCGCTGCCGCTCCGCGAACGCTTTGTCGAAGAACGCTTGGCCTTCGGCCGAGTTCGGCTGGAATCCCGGGTACTGGAACCCTTCGCGATCCCACGCTTGCTGTGCTGATGGGTGATCAAGCACCCACCGGCGCGCGGCATCCAATGACTGGTCCGCGGAAACGATCTCATCCACGAGGCCGCAGCGGAGTGCCTCCTGCACGCCTATGGGCTTCCCTTCAAGCAACATCTTTGTCGCGGGCGCGATTCCTATGAGCCGCGGCAACCGCTGCGTGCCACCCGCACCCGGGATCAGCCCAAGATTGACTTCCGGACAGCCAAGCTGCACCCGCGCGTCGTCGCTTGCCACTCTTCGGTGGCAGGCGAGCGCAACTTCGAGCCCTCCTCCAAGCGCCGAGCCCGTGATGACTGCGACGAACGGCTTGGATGAGCGCTCGATCGCGCGTAGGCACGCGCCAACCGGAGCCACCATGGCCTGAGCTTCTTCCGGCGTCTGGATTGCGTAAAGCGCCATCAGATCGCCGCCTGCGACATAGTCGCGCTTTGCCGACCGGATCGACACCCCTTTCACTGCGTCATCGTTGATGGCGCGGTCGACGGCGCGTGCGAATGCATCGATGGCCGCCGGGGTCTTGACGTTCACAGGACCGTCCGGGTTGTTCCAGATGATGTGTGCGATGCCATCCTTGTCCAGTTCGTAATCAATCACTTCTTCATTCCCTTTCGTTCGTTGCCGTTGCGGGTCCCGTGCGGACAAACCAAATTCGGACAGTGGCATGGCGCATAGGGGTGGTCCCTTTAACGCCACTCCGATGACCTGGTGTCCCTTGAGCGGGGCCTCTCGTGAGCATTGCTCTGCGCTTAACGGCCATGGGGGTGGCAGGTCCGCTGGATAGAAGTAAATCATGATTCACATGCAAAAGTAAATGGCGCGTCACATAGGGTTTTCCCCTTCAAAGCGCTGTGCCACTGAGCGCAACGGGCCAGCGTGGCAACGAACAGATGCGCGACCCGCCCCCAATACGGCGCAAACCGCTCCAGCGGAAGACGTGAACAAGCGTTCAATTATTGAGCCGTGTACAGTCCCGACCATGTGCAGGTGAGCACACTCGGCGGACTCCTTTGCGGACGTCCATGCCTGCAGAGCTTTTCGGAACTCACTGTCCGGCGCAGCAGCAGCTAGTCGACCCCGAGGATCCGGTGGCCTGCGGTTCGGAGGTGAAGGCAAACCTATTCAGTCATAGCCGCGCCACGTCCGCAATATTGGGTCGGACGCTTACCGGCAACTCAGTCTCGTCAGTCGGCATTTGTACAAGGATGCGGCGCGGGGAAATTCAATAGGACGTCTTTACACACGCCTGCACGAACGACGCCATCTCAACTCCCAGGTCGTCCGAGTCGACGCCGAGGTGCTGGACGGACGTAAAATGATTTTGGTCTGGAATCAGAAACGTCGTGGTCTTAGCGCCTGGTGTCGACGTTCTGGCGCTGACCACGGTTTTCCATTGGCTAATGAATTCCGGTGGATCCAATTCTGCCGCGACCAGCAACAGAGGAGCCTCAGTCGCACCGATGCCATTGACTGTTGAATAGCGGCCTGGCGTTAAATCGTCGCCGTAATAAGCGAACGCGCCTTGAAACGGAAGCAATGAAGGGGCAAAGATACCTGAAATGAGCACGGCCCCACGGAGGGCTGACGAATCAGGGATTCGGCCATGATGTCCGGACAGCCAAGAAGCGAGATGCGTTGCACCTGCTGAATGACCGATGACGATCAGCTGCTCAGTTGATATGCCGAGTTGCCCCGAATGCATGGCCAGCCAATCAATCGCTCGCTCGATATCCTCGGCACCTGCTGGCCACTGAGCTGCAGGAGCCAAACGGTAGGACATTAATGCTGCCGCGAAGCCATGAGAATTGGCCCACGCAGCAACGTTGGAATAAAGATAACTGCCCGGTATGCGGCGGTTCCCGCCGACAAACCCACCACCGTGGACGAAAAGAACGAGCGGCTGGCTCGGTCCCGCTGCATCGACCGTGCGATAAAGATCCAGACAATGCCGGTCATCGGGTCCATAGCGCAGATCTGGCGTAACCGTGCCGCACGCCGCTCCCACGGCGCGCGAGTGGAGCGGCGCGCAAAGGGTGAGCGACGCTTGAAAGCTCTCCGGAGAGAGTGTCCTCGGAATTCTTCGGATTTCGGCGAGATACTCAGGTGCCAGCGGTGGCGCAGTTTCAATTCTCAAATTTGACATCGTTTTACGCAGCACTGCGTTCCGAAAGGTGGTTTGCAAGATCCGATGCGAATGCCCTACTCACAGCTGAGCTACCGACTCGAAACCATGGTCATCCGGGCCTTGTGGCAAAGGCACCTGCAAAACGACCGTACCGGACGATGGAGGCTCGCGTTAAGCGTTCTGAACCGGTTGCGCAGTTCCTGCGGGCTCTCTCTCGATCGACATTCTGGTGGATGTCATTCAGCAACGGCATCAACAAGTCCCAGGAAGCTCCATTGCTTGCCCGGTGCCAATCCCGCCAATTCCTTGCCGCACTCGCTGAGCATCACGGGCGACGAGGTGACGTGTTGGGAACCGGCGTGCATGTCCCTGTAGATCCGCTGTTTTGAAGAAAGAAACGAGATACCGAAGTCCGCATCCGCAGAATTCAAGAGGGCCAGGAAACTTGCGGTATGCGCAATCGAGACAACCACGAGCGGCGGGTCGAGGTAAACGGACGTGAAGGCATTTGCAGTCATTGAGCGCACACCGCCAGAATGGGAAACGCTGAGCACTGTCACGCCACTGGCGAAGCGCCCCCATCGCTCTTCTGAACTCACCGGCAGACAGTGCCTCGCCGGTGAGGCTATCCCACTCAGCCTTCTGACCTGTGCCGATGCTCCGCTCTGGAAGACTCATTTTCGAACCTCAAAAGGTCGGCCGCCGTGACATTAAAGCCGACTCGCGCTACAAAGTAAATGTAGATTTACACCTAGTTTACCCGAGCGTTGCGGTCAAGCAAGGATCCGCGCGCTGCGGCCTAACCTACAGGAAGGAGAGTGGAAGAAGAGTGCGGCTGCACCACCGAGGTCGGGCGATTGTGGGACGATGACAGGGCAAACGCCATATAAATCCGCATTCACTTTTACAGATGACCATGCTTTAATTCACACTGCGGTCTGCGCCCACGCCGAGCTTCACACAGCTCAGCCGAGGACAAAGCGAACCCGATCATGCATGCAATGCAATTCCTTTCACCACGTTGCACGACGGTCCGAGCTGCGAATGCAACCTCAAGATTAAGAATGACCGGCGCGAGGTTCGCCCAACCCACCGACACCACAACGGCGGCACGCTCATGCTCACTGCCGCGATATGGAAGTCTCAAATAAACGCGCGCCAGCGATTTTCGAACCCAGGTCCTACGTCTTGCAAGGGAGCAAGCGCCTGGCGCTCGGTAGCAAAGCGTTCGATCTGCGTACCAGGCTGACGATCAGTTGAGACGGAATAACTACGGGGCACTAGCTGTTGTCCGTTTGATGCCGCGCGCTCGTTGGACGCGCCCTGTCGTTGTAGTCTCAGCGCCCTTCCTTTTTCGCCAGCCAATCATGACGCCATTCGATCCAGATCACCTGCTCCGCCCCATCGATGACAGCACGCCGACAGGCGAGAACCTCGAATACGATCCGGAATTCATCGCGCTGGAACGGCTCGCCACACCGACATCCGAGCGGGCGATGGGCGACAGCCTGAAGGCCGCCGTAGAACCGGACTGGGATAAGGTGGCAACCGCCGCCGAGGCTTTGTTCAACCGTACCAACGACCTGCGTGTGGCCATCCATCTGACCGCCGCCTCGACCCGCATTCATGGCATTGCAGGCTGGAGCGCCGGTCTGGGGCTGGTTCGCGGTCTGCTGGAACGTTACTGGGAAGCGGCGCACCCGCAATTGGACGCCGCCGACGACAACGACGCTACCGCGCGCACCAACGCGATCATGCCGCTCGGCGATCCCCGGAGCGTACTCGCCTATTTCCGCAACGCGCCCTTCGTGAGCTCACCGCGACTCGGCCGCTTTTCGTTGCGCGATCTGCGTGTCGCGACGGGCGCAATCACCCGGCCACCCTCTGCGGAGGGCATGCCTGCGCCCACGCTGATCGATCTCGAAGCGTGCTGCATGGATTGCCCCGAACACCAGTTGCCCGATGCGGCCGCAGCACTCGCGATAGCGCTAGAGCACGCGCGCGCCATTGATGCAATTGCGAGCGAAAAGCTGGGTACCGCTGGACCCGATCTGGGCCACCTGACCGACGATATCGAAGAGTTGAAGAAGTTCGTCGATGCACAGTTGGCGCGGCGCTTTCCAGAGCGCGGCGAAGCGCTTGCCGCCGGATTGGTGTCGACCGGCGAAGACGCGCCCACGAACCCTGCCCCTCGGCGCGATAACGGACGAATCCAGGGACCCGATGACGTCGTCCTGTGCATCGACGAAATCTGCGACTACTACGAACGTCACGAACCGTCCAGTCCGCTGCCGATCCTGCTCAAGCGAGCCAGACGTCTGGTCGGCAAGCGCTTCGCGGAGGTCCTTAAAAACATCGCGCCCGGCGGCCTCGCAGAACTGCAGACGCTATCCGGGCCGGACGAAGAATAATCCCTGCAGATCGGCGCAACATTGAGCGGCTGTTGCGCTCGGACTGGCTGCTTCGAAAACGCGGCTCAATAGGCGAAGACAAACCAGCAAAACAGCATGACGCCCACCGCGGCCACGCCGAGCAGCACGGCGGCCCACGCGGCGAGCGGTCGCGCGCCGAGGTCCGTGCGCACTGCCCCCCCTTCAGCACTTGCCGCACTTCCGGCATCGTGACCTTCCGCCGACACGTCCGGCTGTTGCATGACGCCCGACAGCACGACCCGCCGCACGGTGTCGCCTGTACCCGCAGTGTCCCGCCCCAGCGATTCGAACAACATGCGTCGGCGGTACCGGTATTCGTTGCGCTGAATCCGCTGTAGTCGATGGGCTTCGTCGAGCGTGCGCAATGCGTCGTTGACCTGCTGCTCGTCCACACTCATGCCTGCTGCCTCCTCGGTCGCAGCCACTCGCACTGCACGACATCCTGCCCGTTCGGATCGCTGCGGACCGACAGCGAAGGCGGCACGATAGTCATGCCGTGGTTGCGGCGCACGGATGCCGATAACGCACCGGCCATCTGTGCGGACGATGAAGTGGTGGAACGCGCGCCAGTTCTCGCGGGTGCCGACCCGCTGCGAAGAACGTCGATCTGACGCTCACAACGTGTCCTGAAAGCGTCGGATAGCGCGGCCAGCTTCGGCGTGCGCCCGTGATAAGCGGAAGGGATGGGGTCCGGATGGTTCATGGCGGAAATTTCACGATGCTTCGAGCCGCACGATGACGGCGGAAATGTTGTCGCGCGCGCGACGCGCAAGGGCGAGCTCGAACAGGCGCTCGATCTGCCGGCGTGGACTGTGCTGCTCGCGACAGGCCGCGGTCAATTCGCCATCACTCAGCTCCTTGTTGACGCCATCCGAGCACAGCAGGAACTGCATGCCGGGACGGCTGCCGGCCATGGCCCAGTCGACGTAGAGCGTCTCGTCGACGCCGACCGCCCGGGTCAGCACGCCAGTGCCCACGCCTGCCGGCGCGCGCAGTCCGAAATGCGTGATGTCGACCGCTTGACCATGCACGTGGTCGCGAGTGAGTTGCGTCAGTGCGCCGTTTTCCTGAACGTACACGCGGCTATCGCCGACCCAGCCGCACAGCACGAACTGCTGGTCATGCACCAGCAGCGCGACGGTCGAACCGATCACGTCGGTTTGTCGCGCGACGGCGGCCTCGCGCAGTTCGGTGTTCACCTGCTGCAGGCTGTCTTCGATCGCAGCAATGAAGTCGAAGACGCTGCCTTCGCGCGTCAGCGCACCAAGGCGTTCGATGATCAGCGTGCTCGCGTAGTCGCCGGCCGAATGGCCGCCCAGACCGTCGGCCACAGCCCACAGTCCGAGGTCCTCGCGAACCAGAATCGCATCTTCATTGCGGCGGCGCACCTTGCCTGTCTCGGTGTGGCCGGCGGAGCAACAATGCGTCGTCATGAGCCGGCTTCAATCACGGCCAGCGGCCATTGCGCGGGCTGCGTGCCGAGGCCCGCGCACATCGCAAGATGCAGGCGGGCGTCATCGTTCGTGGTCAATGCCAGCGCCTCGAGCAGACACGCGTGCGGAAGCTGGATGAGCGCGCGGCTGACGAGCAACAGCAGGCGATCGTCATCCTCGAGCGTGATGCACGCTTCGTCGCAATCCGGCTCTTCGGAGGCGCCGATGCCGGGCATCGCGAGCCATGCATCGCCGAACAGCAGATCGTCAAATTCGCCGCCCGCGCCTGCCGCCCGCTCGACGAACAGTGGTTGCAACTGGCCGCGCCGCCAGTGCCAGGCTGCTGCGGCGCCGATCCGCAGCAGTCGCACCTGCGCTGCGTCAAAGCGCGCGACGAGGGCAGCGCCGTTTGCTGCCGCTGCGTAACGCGCATCGTGCGCATCGTGCGCATCGTGCGCATCGTGCCGGGCGCCGCGCAGTTGCGCGTGCAGCGCCAGCAGGCCGGTCCGCAGACTGGGCAGATCCGCCGCACTGCGCTGCGCCGTCTCGCGGATGGCGCGCGCTGCACGTTGATGCGAGTGAGACGGGCCGTCATCGGCACTCAGCACCAGCGTGCGGCCGTCGTCGAGTAGCAGCAGCGCATCGCTGGCATCTGCAGCGTGACCGGCTGCCGATGAACCGACGGGCAACACTCGATCATCGTGACCATCCTCCGCGTGCAGACCGGATTGCCCGGCAGCGATCTCTTCATCGCCCGGCAACGCAACAGACTCCCACTGACGAGCGGATGCCGAGCCGAACTCGCGCAGCGCATCGCCCATGTCACCCATGTCACCCATGTCGCCCACGTCGCCCACCCTCGACACCACCGGCTCCAGTAGCGCTGCGTAGCTCAACGGCAAACCACGCGTCGCCAGCAGGCACGCAGCACGTTCGGTCCACCAGAGGCACCACGGCCCCGGCCGCTTGCCGAGTTGCGACCATGCCTCGGCCAGCACCATCCCAACGGCCGCGCCTTCGGGCATCGCCAGTCGCCATTGACCGCCGTCGCACGGCAGCGCGCGCCAGAACGCAGCCATGTCGGTCGCGGGTCGCACGTGCGTCAGCGGACCGGGCAACGCCGCCACGCGCACATCGAACGTGTCGACGCTCACGACCTCGTGCTGCGCACTGCGATAGACGCGCTCGAGCGCGTCGAACCACGCGTGATTGCCGAGCACGGTCGCGACATCGCCGCCACAGGGCGCAGCCAGCACCATCGGAAAGGCGCGGCCGAGCCGATCGACGGCCGGTCCGATCAGACCGCACCACGCGACGTTGCCGCACACCGGTGCCGGCAGCACGAAGCGCCACGCCGCGCCCTGTCGCCATGCGGCGTCCCAGTGCGCTCCGAGTTCGCGGCGCCCGGTTTCGACCGCGCGCTGGAAGTCACGGTCCCAGCCTTCGACGAACACGGACGGCAGCCGTCGCTGAACAAAATCGCCCGCGCTGGGCAACTTCCCGAAGAAGCCGACTCCACCGTTCATCGCGGACACCTGAAACGACGGACTTCGTCGTTGAGGAACGGGTTCTTCAGACTCGCGGGCGCGATCGGCAGCTTCACTGCATGGCCGCCGAAGTCGAAGGTCGCGAGATAGCGCAGATCGCTTTGCTTTTGCAGACGGGCCGCATCGAGCGCGTGGAAGAACGCCCAGTCGCCATTGAATTTCAGCGGCGTGCCGACCGGCTGGCCGGACGTATCGAACGCACTGACGACCACGTGTCCGGGCTGCGGTCCAGGCCACATCATCGTCATGCTCGCGGGGCCGTTCGCCGCGTAGTCGTACTTCTGCCCGTCGATTTCGACGGTCAGCTTCGCGATTGCCGGATCGAGCTGCGGCGCGAGCAGCGTAAAGCCGACCTGCAGTTGCGCGCCGTTGCGGAAATAGATCTGGCGGATCGCGTCGGCACTCTGCGCTTCGCTCAGCACGGCGTCGGGGCCGGCCGGCGCGCCGGGCTTCCAGCGCCAGTTGCGGCCACTCGTGTCGACTGATTTCGCGAGCGTCGACTTGAAGAAACTGTCGAACCGTCCGCCATTGCCGAACAGCTCGGCGAAGTTCTGCACGGGGATGTCCGATGCACGGTTCGACGCAAACGGATAGCGGCCATCGACGAAGCTCGCGCAATCGTTGCCCGCTGCCTCGCGAAACTGGCTGGCGAGCGCGGCGCTGCTTCCGCTCGCGACCAGATCCGCGCTCCTGCCGGTGAGGCCGGAAATCAGCGAAGCCACCTGCGGCGGCAACTGGTCGCTCTCCTGGCGCGCCGCGAGCACGGCCGGATTGTTCTGCGCGCCGGGTGCGCTCAGGTCAGTCATCGTCAACAGGTTCTTGCCGAGCTGGTCGAGCACGGTCGACATCTGATCGAGCGGCGTCGAACCCGGCGTGCCGACGCTCATCTGGTTCAACTGCGCGAAATGCGCCTCGATGGCGGCGCCCGGCTGGCTGGCCGGCGCTTCGCCCGAACCCGGTTTGGTGCTTGCGGTGCCGTTGGTCGTGGTGCCGTCCGGCAACGTTGCGCCCGCATCGCGCAATTCGCCGGCAAGGCGCGTGTTGGCAGCGCGTCTCGCGACCAGGCTCTCGCCTACAGATGCCGCCTGCGCGCCCACCGCCGAAGCCGACAAAACCGATGAAGCCGAAGTTGCACCGTCAGCCGTGGCGCCGCGCAACATGTCGCTGGTGTTGTCACGCACGAGATGCAGCAGCGCTTTCAGCGGCGAACTCGGACCCGACAGTTTCGCGGCCAGCGCACTCGCGCCCTGAATGTCGGACACCGGCTGAAGTTGCAGATCGGCGAGCAATGCGTCCCACGCCTTGATGTAGTCCTGCTCATACAGCGCCAGCACCTGCTGTTCGTAGCGCGAGCGCGCGAGCGGATCGATGCGGCTGGCGTTGAAGACCCAGTAGTCCTTCACGAAGCCGTCCACCGATCGATCGATTCCGCCGTTCACCTCGGCGGCGAAAACCGGCCTCGTGAACAGCGCGGGGAACGGTTGCGAAAGCGGCGCGCCACTCTTGCGGCGAAACACGCTGCCAAGCAGTCCGAGCGACTGGTCGAGTCGCACCGGCGGCGCCCCCGAACGCCCGGCGTCGAGCTGGACGCTGCCGTAGATCAGCGTCGCGAGATCAGCGGTCTTCAGCGTCGCGCGCGCCTGATCGATCAGCGCGTTGTCGAGCGTCAGCGCGCGCGGCCTCGCCGGATCGTCGACCAGCGCGGAAAAGTGTTTGTCGAGCGCGTTCTGGATCGCCGGGTCCTGCGGGAACATGCGTTGCCATTCGATGCGCGCGAGCGCGGCCAGCTCGCCGGGATCGAGATGCTGCGGCTGGCCGAGCATCAGATAGCCCTTCAGGTAGTCGTAGAGTGCCTGCGGAGCGTTGGCACTGGCGTTGAGTCCTTCCCGAAAGCGCACGCCGACGCCGGGCAGCAAGGTGCCGTCGAGTTCGCGCAGATACGCGGCATGCACCTGCCCGAACAACGCGTGTCCCTGGAACAGGCCGAAGCGCATCAGCCAGGGCACGTGGCCCTGATACTGGCCCGCGACGCCCTGCGCGCCCGAGATGACTTCGAGGCGCGCGAGCGCACGCGCGAAATACGTCTTGAGATCCGGCGCGCCGGCGAGGCTGCTGGCTGGCGGCAGGTCTTCCAGGGTGTCCTGCACCTGCGCGACGTAGAGACGGTTGCGCGTGTAACTGGTGGCGAAGCCGGTGATCAGCAGCGCCGTGACGAGCGCGATGCCGATATACATCCCGGCCTGCATCAGCAGCTTCTGCCGTTCCAGCCGCGGATTGGTGCCGGCGAGGCCCGACTCGCGGAACAGCACTTCCTTCAGCAGCCGTTCGACGAAAAACGTCCGGCGTTGCGTGCCGCCGCCCTGCACGCGTGCCGCGTCGACGCCGAAGGTGCGCGCGACGGCGCTCAGCATGCGGTCGATCGGCGCGCCCTGCTGGGTGCCGGAGGTCAGATAGGCGCCGCGCAACAGCGGCGCTGCGCCGTACTGATGACGCCCGAACGCGCCTTCGACGAACTGCCGCGCAATTTCGCGAAACGCGCCGAACTGCTGCGGAAAGCTGAGCACGGCGGCGCGTCGGCTGCGATCGCGCTCCCCATGCAGACGCTCGATCACGCGCGTATTCAGACGCTCCAGCAACAGGTCGAACTCGCCCGCGAAGCGCGCGCAGGCGCTGCCGTCGATACTCGCGTCGACGGGAAACGTCATGCCCCAGACCTGATTGCGCAGATCGGGCCCGAGATCGTCGAAGAACTCGGTGAAGCCCGCCACGAGATCGCACTTGGTGAACACGAGATACACGGGCACCGCCACCTTCAGGTGCTGCGCGAGTTCGTCGAGGCGCCGGCGCACGGTGCGGATGTGCTGTTGACGCGTGTCTTCGTCGAACGTCAGCAGATCGGACACGCTCATGGTCACGATCACGCCGTTCAGCGGACGGCGCCGCCGATAGCGGCGCAGCAGCGACAGAAACGCCTGCCACGCGGACGCGTCGGCGGCCGCATCGGAGTCCTGCGTCGTGTAGCGGCCCGCGGTGTCGAGAAACACCGCTTCGTCGGTGAACCACCAGTCGCAGTTGCGCGTGCCGCCGATGCCGCGCAGCGCCTCCTTGCCGAAGCGCTCCGAGAGCGGAAACTCGAGCCCGGAATTCTGCACCAGGGTGCTCTTGCCCGAGCCCGGCGGACCGATCACCACATACCACGGCAGCGCGTAGAGATTGCTGCCATTCCTGCGGGTCTTGCGCAACATATCGATTGCTTCGCGAAAGCGACGCTGCAACTGCTCGCGTTCGGCGCTGCCGGGATCGTCGAGCGGAAGCTGCGCGTCCTGTCCAGCCAGCTCGCCGGACAGTTGCGACGTCTTGAGCCGCGCGCGCCATTGCATGACCTGTTCGACCAGCAGCCAGCCGAGCACGATCGCGAAAATCAGAGCCAGCCGGGCCGCGGCGCTCGCGAGCGGTTGCCGTTCTCCGATCCCGAGATAGGGGCCGCCCAGCCAGATCAGCGCAGCGATCAATAGCAATCCGATCGCGACGGTGAACCACCGGGACGTCACCCAGGTTTTCAGCGTGTTCATGGGTTCAGTGCTCCGGGATATACAGGATTTCCACGCGACGGTTGCGCGTGCGGTTCGCCGGCAGATCGGCCGGCGTCGCGATCGGCTGCGACGAGCCAGCGCCGCTCGCTTCGAGACGATGCGGATCGTCGAGCCCCTGCGCGAGAATCTGCTGCGTGTTCTGCGCGCGCGCCGTCGACAGCGCGAAGTTGTCCTTGAAGGTCAGCGAACGCACGGGCTGGTCGTCGGTGTGGCCGACGACGATCACCCTGCCCTTCACCTGATTCAGCGCCGACGTGATCCGGTGCAGGAGCGACACCACGTCGGGCGCGATGTCGGCGCCGCCCGACGGGAACAGTTCGGCGGCGGCGAGACGCACCGTGTCGCGGCCATCGGGTTGTTCGTCGACGCTCAACTGGCCGGCCTGTTCCTGTGGCGCGAGCAGTTGCTTGAGCGTCACGCGCGCGGCCGTGGGCGCGGGCGTCGCGACGGTTTGCGGCGGCGGCGTGTTCTCGAGACCGATCGCGGCAAGCTGTGCGCCGACTGGCGCAGCGAGCGCGTTGAGCTTCGTGAAAAACACCAGGAATGCACCCAGCAGCACGACGGCCGCAGCCGACGCGGCGACCCACATCGGCACATGCCGCATCACCGGATTGCGGCGGTCTTCGACGCCGCGCCAATGCGGCGCCAGTTCCGCGGCGGGCGCTTCGCGCAGCCCGCGAATGCGCCGATAGAGATCGTCCTGAATGTCGGCCAGGCGCGCGAGGCCGCCTGGTTCCACGAGATAGCGTCCGCCGAAGCCCAGCGCGAGACAGATGTACATCAGCTCGATCAGATCGAGATGGCGCGAGAAGTCGACGCTCAGGCGATCGAGGATCTGGAAGAACTTCGCGCCACCGTAGGCCTCGCCGTGGAATGTCACGAGCAGCGTCTTTTGCGCCCAGCCGCTCAGGTCGCCCCACGGCGCATTGTTCACCGACTCGTCGAGCATCGTGCATAGCACGTAGCGCGCTGCCACGATGGTTTGCGTGTCGATGCCCGCGCCCTGTGCGTAGCGCTCGAAGCTGCGCACCTGTGCGACCGCCTGTTCGCGCAGACGGCCGACGTCGGTGGGCGGCGCAACGCTGTGCCGCAATTGCACCGTCAGCAGCAGCAGCGGATTGGCCGCACGGACGAGCGGATTGGCGACACCGCTCAGGAAGTCGCCCAGCTCGGCGCGCAGCGGCGGCGGGCCAGGCGGCTGCGACGGCCGGTTTGCCGGCATCACGCGCGAAGTGGGCGATGCCGGCCGCACGATGCGCGTGAGCTCGCCGGCGTCGGTGTTGGGATCGGCGTTGGGATCGCCGTTGACGGCGCGCTGCGGGCGCACCATCGTCGCATCGCCGCGCCGGGTTGCGTCGGCGGAACGGTCGTTGGTGGTATTCATGCGCGTACCGCCCACAGTTGCAGGTCGAGACCGGCGAAGCCGCTACCGAAGTGCATCGCGATGCCGCCGGACGTCTTCAACATGCGCCACATCGGCGAGTTTCTGTCGCACTCGAAATAGAGGAAGCCCGACATGTAGGGCAACTGGCGCGGCGCGACCGCCATCGGCGATACGCCGATGCCCGGCAGTTGCAGGTTCACCAGATCGCGGATCTTTTCGACAGGACCGATCTTCGATTGAGTCGGCAGTTGCCGGCGCATGTCTTCGGACTTCAGGTCGGCCTTCGCGGCGAGCACGAAGCTCGCCGTATCGAGCAGCGTGAGATCGGGCACCATGCCGACCCACACGCCATACTTGCGCTGCTGCAGCGGAATCGCGACAGCACTCTGTTCGAGCACCGCGCTCAACGCGATGCGCAGCGCCGCGATCACCGGCTCGAAGCTTTCGCGCAGCAGTTCGTGCCGATACGGCGGAAAAGCCTGCGCGCGCTTGCCCGGCGTCGTGAATGTAGCCAGCTCGCCGGCCAGTTCGAGCAGCAGCCGGTAAAGCGCTTCGGGGTGCAGCAGCGGCGCCTCGGCAAGATGCGCGACGAGCGGCTGATAGCGGTTGATCACCTGCAGCAGCAGAAAGTCCGCGATTTCCGCGGCACCGCCGCGATCGGTCTCGCTCACACGTCCTGCGAGCGCCTCGCCGCGCTGATGAAGCAAGCCGAGCAGCTCGGACAGGAACGTGACAAGCCGCCCGGCCGCTTCGGTGCTCTGCGCGGTCGGCATGAAGCCATCGTCGAGGATCACCCGCCGATCGGCGCGGCATTCGACGACCCGTGCCAACGGAATCCGCATCAGGCCTTCCATCGGCTGCAATTCGGGTAAAAGACGTGTGCTCATGCCCGCAACTTCGAGCGCGGTGACGCCTTCCATGCTGCCCGACGCATCGCGCACTTCGGTTTCGCGCACGCGATAGCGGAACAGTTGATCGCTGCCGGCGCCGGGCCATGCGCTGTCCGGCTGCGTGGGCGAACGCAGCGGCAAGGTCAGATGAACGATCTGGTCGCGCCAGTTCGCATCGATATCGAGCGGCGGCGGCAGTGGATCATCGCCGGGCATTGCGAACGGCGTGCCGTCGGGAAACACGCCGCGTGCGCGCTTGATGCCGAGCTTGCCGATTGCGAGCAGATCGCTTTCCAGTTCGAGTTCGTGAAAGCCCCATGCGTGCGGACGCAGATTGCCCGCGCGCAGCTCCACGTAACGCTCGAAATAGCGTTCCTGCTGCTGCATGTGCTGCGGCCTGAGGAACAGGCCTTCGCTCCATACCACCTTGTTGCTCTGGGTCATGTCGGTGAACCGGATAGGGGTTGTCACACGTCGCGCGACGAGTGCGGGTCGCGACGGCCTCGGGCCTCGCCGCACCGCGTTACGCCGGCGGGTCGCGTTGGCTGGTTACGTTGGCTCGTTGCGCCGCCTTTTCAGGCGTCCGAGCTGTTCTTCGTAGGCGCGCGCGAATTCATCGCCGAAAAGCCGCCTGAAGCATTCATCGGGATTGCTCGTGACTTCTTCGAACTGTTCCTTGTAGCGCTCCCAGTGACGCGGCCGGCCACCGAGCGGCAAACGGCGCACGCTGCCTTCGGCTTCCCGTTCGATCCTCGCCGGATCGAAATACGCGAGCAGCGACTGGAACGCGGAACGCACGCCAGCAAGCATCGCCATCTGGTGATTGCGGATGTCGTCGGCGGCATCGTTCAGCGCGGCGTTGCCGCGGAGGAAGCCGCCATCGGGCGGCGCGAGCAGCCTCATGACGGCTTCCTGCGCGGTCGGCGCGAACTTCAACGGGTTGTTTTCGGAACGCTGGATCAACGTCGCGGGCAGCCGGAAGCTGTTCTTCAGTTCGGCGCGCGCGCGTAGCACGTCCATCATCGCGTCGACGGCAAGGTGGAACATTTCCATCAATTCGGGAGCGTCTTCGCCGGCGGGCGACGGGGCGGCAGAGGCGAGCGGAGCGGTCGGAACCGCACGCACTGCCGGCGATGCAACTGCCGCAGCGATCACGACGGGTGTTGTGTCCGGCGACGCGTGCGAATGCATCGGCGTTTCCGACTGCGTTTGATTTTGCGGCGGCACCTGCGTCGGCGTCGATGCGTGCGTTGGCGCAACCGCGAATGGTCCGGTCAGATCTCCCGACCAGCGTTGCTGTCGCGGCGACGGTGCGGGCACAAGCGCCGGGATCCCGCCAGTCGTCATGGACACATCTTCAGAAGGTTCGAGCCGCCCCTGCCCGGAACGCGCGGCGACCAGGCTCGCGCTCGCGTCCCAGTCTTCCGGGAGCACGGGCCCGCCAAGCCGTGCCGCCTCGGCCTGCGGCGGCCGGAAGCGGTCGGCCGCCGCAGGCGTGTGGTTCCAACCGGGCGCGGACGATACGCGAGGCAGCGGTTCGTCGGCGTAGGACGATGGCACATCGAACAACGCGAGTGGATCGAGGCTCGCGCCCGGCGCCGATCCATCGGCGACGCCCGGAATCAGGCCTTCGGCCTCGCCCGCATGCTCCTGCGCCGGGGTGGCGCGCCGTGGCGCGAGCAGCAGGCTCAGGTCCAGCGGACCCCTGTTTTGCGCAGGCGCAGGCGCCGGTGCGCAGGCAGGGGCCGGCGCGGCAGCAACGAAAGACGCGGTGCGCCCCGGATCGACAGAACCGGCCCGCGGGTTCGGTTCGGTCGCACCGTTGCCGCTCAAGCGCACGCTGACATCGAACGTGTCGATCTGCAAGCGGTCTCCTTGCTTCAGGGCGGCCGGATCGCCTTTTCGCAGTGGCGCGCCGTTCAGCGACATGCCGTTCGTGCTGCGGTCCTCGATGAAATACATGCCGTTCAGGTAGCGCACCAGCGCGTGCAGACGCGACACGCCTTCCGTGCCCAGCACCCAGTCGCACTCGTCGGAACGGCCGATGCTCCCATCGCGGCAGTCGAACACCTGCTCGCGGCTTGCGTCGAAGCCGCCGGTCCCCTCGCCTTCTATCGAGAGAATCAGCCTCTGCGCGGCGCTCATTGCATACCTCCATCGCTACCTTCAGGAACACTCAGCAGGCCCAGCGCATCGCGCACGAACGCGGCACGGCGTGCATCGAACCGCGCGGGCACCAGCGCGGCCATGTAGCTCACCGCGGCCGTCGCCGCGATCGCCGTCAGATGCTCCGGCGGCGGCGTCGGCCGCTCGTGCTGCGGATTCAGGTTGCCGCCCGACCAACCTGCGGCGGCAGCCGTCCATGCGCCGATCGTCCGGTAGCGATGCGTCTTCGCGAACGCGAGCGCCGCGGCGCGTTGCGCTTCCATGGGATCGCGCACCCACGCTTCCGCGAGTTCGAGACCTGCGCGGTCGTGTTCGTCGAGCGTCTGACGGCGGCAGCACTGGCACGCCCACGCCACCGCATAACGGCGCGGCAGAAGACGACCAAGCAGGCTCAACGCATCGGCTGAATGTCCGGCGTCGAGCAATGTCTGCACCGCCGAACGCGCCGCCATCGACGGCCGCAGGCACGCTTGCGCGCGCGTGGAAAGCCGCATCTGGCGCGCTGCTTCGAAAATCGACGGCGTGCTCATAAGATCATCGGAGCCGCGCCGCCCAGTACCGCCGTCGCGGTCCCGATCAACTGCAGGTTGGTGGACTGCACGAGGCAATCGGCCTCGGACAGGATTTCCATCGCCGCGATCGAACTCATGTTCAGATTCGCTTTCGAGTTGATCTCCATCGCAAGGCCCGATGCCATCGTCACGTTCATCTCTCCGTTAAGCGAGATGCTGGTGCCTTGAATCGCGATCTCGCCGGTGCTGTTCATCGTGATGCTGGCAAGTCCGGTGACCAGCCTGATCTGGTTGCCCGCCGTCAGCGTGTAGTTGCGCGCGACCTGTACATAGTGGTCGTGCTCCGACTCTTCGCGCAGATCCCTTTGCGCGTGAATCAGCACCTGCTCGCTGCCCACCCGGTCTTCGAAGCGGATCTCGTTGTAGTCGTCACTACCGCCACCTTCGTGGCTGCGGCTTTTCACACCGCTTTGGGTCTTGTTGTCCGGCAGGTTGTACGGCGGCATGTTGTCGGCGTTGTAGACACTGCCGATGATCAGCGGCCGGTCCGGATTGCCGTCGAGAAAGCTGACCACCACTTCCTGTCCGACGCGCGGGATGAACTGCGCGCCCCAGCGCTTGCCGGCCCACATCTGCGCGACCCGCACCGGGCACGAGTTCCGCGCGTTCGGTTTGCCCTGACGATTCCAGAAGAACGTGACCTGCACGCGGCCGTATTTGTCGACGGCGATGTCTTCGGGCGTATCGCCGTACACCACCGCCGTCTGCAGGCCGGCGATCACCGGACGCGGCGTCGTCGGCATCGTGCGAAACAGCTGGCGGCTGCGGATCGCCTTGAAGCCGCACCTGAACGGCGCCTCGCCATCGTCTCCACCGCCGCCCGCCGAGTAGTCCGGCTCGACGAGGCGCGTCACCGCGTCGATCACGAGGTATTCGTGATTCGCGTCGGCAAGCGGAAAGTCCTTGAGCCTGAACAGCGCACCCGTGGCGAGACCACAGGCGTCGGTGTGGCCGGCGCTCATCGCGAGCGGCACATTCAACGCATCCGCGCGCACCTGCGCGTAGCGCTGGCCGTCCGACAGACGCTCGTCGTAGCCAACGTAGTCGTACGCATAGTCGTAGATGTCGAGGCCGCTCACGTTGTGCGCGTCCTCCATGTCGGTCAGCTCTTCGGTGGCAAGCAGCGATGCTTTCGGCTTCAGATAGTCGTAGTCGTCGAGCTGCACCTTCGTCGCGTTGACCGCGCGAGAGGTCGCCCAGTCGCTGATCGACGCCTTCATGCGCTTGCCCCGCCCGATCGGCGGCGCATAGGGAATCTGCTCGAAGCCAGCCACGCTCGAGTGCGCGCCGAGCGCATCGGCGAGCACCATCGTGTGCGTGCTCTGCGTATGCGTGAAGAAGTAGTAGATGCCTTCCTGCTCCATCAGCCGGCTGACGAAGTCGAAGTCGCTTTCGCGGTACTGCACGCAATAGTCGCGCGGCGGATAGCTACCGCTGAGGCTCACCTTCAGATCGCTATAGCCGATGTCGCCAAGTACCGACTGGACGATCTGCGGCACACTCATGCTTCGATAGATGCGGCAGTCGCGTCTGCGCGTCGCTAACCACGGTTTCGGCACGAGCGTGAACGTGTAGACCGCATAGCGCACGTTGTCGATGTTGACGAAGCCGCCTTGCTCGCCTTCGCGGACAATCGCGTTGAAGTAGCGCGTATAGCCTTGCGGCGTGACAAGCTTCACCGTCATCGGCGTGCCCAGCAGCGAACGCAGATCGACTTCCGCGTTCTTGCTGATCGCTTCGAGCCGATATGAAAACAGCCGACCGAGCGACTCGGTCGCGGTCATGTTTGCGAACAGGAGACTGCTGCCGAGACTGGAAGTGAGTGTGATTGCGTGGGCCATGACGTGATCTGCGAACCTTCTTTACGTTGCGGGTAAGTCGTACTGGACGGAAAGCCGCAGCGCGGTGATCGAACCGGTATCGGCGCCGCTGTTGCGAACCGGACGCCTCCAGGTTGACGGTTTTTGCCTGCTGGCACCGCTCCATCTCCCGGCGCGATTAGTACGCCCTTTGGCAAACAGAACACCCGGCCCACGCGATCTATTCCTTCGCCATGGCGCAAATGAATTTGATATAGGTCGTCCTGCGTGTTATGGATCAACCCGATATTGACGTGATCCCGGATTCGTTCGAAGAACTCATACGCCAAGCCAATCGTGAAAGTAACCGTCCCTGACCTTGTGCATGGGGAAGTACCAGTTATCTCGCATGAATAGATTGTTCTGCAGTTTCTGACCCGAGGTCTGAGAGCGGACTTGCTCCTCGAACATTTTGTCCCGGACCTTTTTGAAGCCTGAACTCTGCGCTGCTGCCGTTGGTCCCGTCATTCTGATCGTGCTCGTCCGGACGTCATTCATATATTCTGTTCGCAGATCATTGCTGGTCTTGATCGATCTGAAGTTGCTGTGTATGAGCGATTTGTAGGACTTCAAGCCACCGCTGCCAGCGTGACTCGCAATGATCGAGTTGCTGATCGATGGCGTCTGGTCGCCTCTGACGTACTGTTCCCACCAGTTTGGATTCACCCAGTCGCTCTCGCTTATTCCGTAATACCAGGCGGGATGCACGGCGGAGAATCGCGGGTAAGACTGGTGGCAGATGATTTCCCCCAAGGGACTGACGCAGCTGACGTCGGTATCGACATAGAGACCGCCATGCTGAAGAAGAATCTCGATTCGCAGAATATCGCTGGCCGAACCGAAGTTGGCTCCGCGATTGACCAATTCGCGTCGGTAAATCGTCGAGTTCTTACCCATCTTCAAATCATGCTGCACCTCGCGCAGCTTGAGCCTGTTCTGCTCGCAGAAGTTTATGATCGAGTTGACCTGGCGGCCCCGCATTCCACGCAAATCCTCGCCGCGCATGTTCAGATACTGATTCAGATATCTCATCGTTGCCGAATCGCCCCCGTCCTGACCCAAACGTTGAGCTACCTCATCCCATTGGTTCGGAGTAGTGCTGGCATTGTGTTGTACGCTGATCTGGCGGCGACGTTCGCCTGTCAGTAACTGATTGGCGTCAATCCAGAGATTCACCTCCCAATCGGGGTTCAACCTTGGAAACGTTATGATGCAATCGCGGTTTCGTTGCGGGATATCGCCGCCAATCCAGATAATATGAATTATCTTTGGAATAGCTTTCACGTTTTGAACTCCTCGTAAAGGTCAATTTCTTTCGACCGCCTCAGCATGTGGCGCCCCGGTCACACTAATCAGGAATGCCGGGAATAGCGGCGATGAGCGGCGCACACTCGTCGAAGCGATACGCAAAATCGCCGTCCTCGACGCTCACGCCAACCCGCTCGATCGCGACGCCGTCGATCATGCGTGCGAGAAACTCGCGGCTGATCGCAGGCAACATCGTGTTGGTCAGAATCGCATCGATCATCCGGCCACCCGATTCGCTCTCCGTGCAGCGACTCACGACCAGTTGCGCCACGGCGTCGTCATAGTCGAGCGGCACGCGATAGCGATCCTCGATACGCCGCTTGATGCGATCCAGTTGCAGTCTGACGATCTTCGCGAGCATCGCGCCACTGAGCGGGAAGTAAGGAATCGGCACGAGCCGGCCTAGCAGCGCGGGGGGAAACACCTCGAGCAACGGTTCGCGCAGCGCTTTGGCGAGGCCCTGCGCATCCGGCATCAGCTCCGGGTCCTGGCACAGGCCGGCGATCAGATCCGTGCCGACGTTCGTGGTCAGCAGGATCAAGGTGTTCCTGAAATTGATCGAGCGGCCTTCACCGTCATCCATCACGCCCTTGTCGAACACCTGAAAGAAGATCTCGTGGACATCGGGATGCGCTTTCTCCACTTCGTCGAGCAGCACCACCGAATACGGCTTACGCCGCACGGCCTCGGTCAGCACTCCGCCTTCGCCATAACCGACATAGCCTGGCGGCGCGCCCTTCAGCGTCGAAACCGTGTGCGCTTCCTGAAACTCGCTCATGTTGATCGTGATCAGGTTGTGCTCGCCACCGTACAGCGCCTCGGCGAGCGCCAGCGCGGTCTCGGTCTTGCCGACGCCCGACGTGCCGGCGAGCATGAACACGCCGATCGGACGGTTGGGGTTGTCGAGACCGGCGCGCGATGTCTGGATGCGCCTGGCGATCATCTCCATCGCGTGGTCCTGACCGACGACGCGCTCGCACATCAGGTCGGCGAGATTCATCACGGTCCGCAGTTCGCTACGGACCATGCGCCCGACCGGAATGCCGGTCCAGTCAGCGACGACCGACGCGACCGCCTGGTAGTCGACATTCGCCAGGATCAGCGGGTTTTCGCCCTGCCGCTCGGCGAGCTGCGCCTGCAGTTGTTTCAACTCGGCAAGCACCTCTGCCCTCGTGTCATCGTCGAGCGCCGGCGGCGCGAACGAGTTGGTCGATGCGTCGGACTTCGCGTCGCCGTGCGCAGTCGGTTCCCGCGCACTGCCGGCGCTCTCGCCCGGCGCGGCCTCGCCTCCTAGCCGCGCGCGCAACGCCAGAATCTGCTGGACCAGCGATTTCTCGTTGTCCCACGCGGCTTCGAACTGCTGCAAACGCAGCCGTTCCGCTTCGAGCGTCGCTGCAGCCAGCGACTCGCGATCGTCCACCTCCATGCCGACGCTTTTCTCGCGCGCGATGATCGTCTGCTCGGTTTCCAGCGCCTCGATCCGCTTGAGTGTGTCGTCGATTTTCGCCGGCACCGCGTGCTGGCTGATCGCGACACGCGCGCACGCGGTATCGAGCAGGCTCACGGCCTTGTCCGGCAACTGACGCGCGGGAATATAGCGATGCGACAACTTGACGGCTGCTTCGAGCGCTTCGTCGAGAATCTGCACACGATGATGCTGCTCCATCACGCTCGCGGTACCGCGCATCATCAGGATGGCCTTCTCTTCGCTCGGTTCGTCCACCTGCACGGGCTGGAAACGTCGCGTCAGCGCCGGATCCTTCTCGATGTGCTTGCGGTATTCGGCCCAGGTGGTCGCACCGATCGTGCGCAGATTGCCGCGCGCGAGCGCGGGCTTGAGCAGGTTCGCCGCGTCGCCGGTGCCCGCCGTACCGCCCGCGCCCACCAGCGTATGCGCTTCGTCGATGAACAGGACGATCGGCTTGCGCGAAGACTGCACTTCGTCGATCACCTGACGCAGGCGGTTTTCGAACTCGCCCTTCATGCTCGCGCCGGCCTGCAACAGGCCGATATCGAGCGCACGTACCTGCACGTTGCGCAATGGCGGCGGCACGTCGGCACGCGCAATGCGCAGTGCGAACCCCTCCACCACAGCCGTCTTGCCGACACCCGCTTCGCCGACCAGCATGGGGTTGTTCTGGCGCCGGCGCATCAGTACGTCGACCAATTGGCGAATCTCGGCGTCGCGGCCGACCACCGGGTCGATCTTGCCGTCGCGCGCCTGCGCGGTCAGATCGACCGTGAACTGCTGCAACGCCTGTTGCCTGCCCATCTGCGCGGGCGCCATCGCACCGCTGCTCTCGCCCGGCGCAACCGCGCCGGACGCAACCGCGCCGGCACGAAACCCGTCGGTGGCAAGCTGGCCGTCTTCCGGCGAGCCTTCGACGATGCCGGCGAAGTCGTCGGCCAACGTCTCGGCGCGTAGCTTGTCGAATTCCCCCGAGACATCGAGCAATGCGTGGCGCAAGTGTCGCGTACGCAACAGGCCGACGATCAGATAGCCGGTGCGCACCTGGGCTTCGCCGAACAGCAGCGTAGCGAATACCCAGCCGCGCTCGACCGCTTCTTCCACCTCGGCCGACAGATCGGAGATGCTCGTACTGCCGCGCGGCAAACGTTCGAGTGCGACCGTGACGTCGCGTGCAAGGTGCGACGGATCCAGGCCGAAATGCCTGACGATGCGATGCAGATCCGAATCCTGCAGCTGCAGGATCTGATGAATCCAGTGCGCCAGTTCGACGTACGGGTTGCCGCGTAGCCTGCAGAACACGGTAGCGCTTTCGATACCCCGATAGGCCAGCGCGTTGAGCTTGCCGAACAAGGCGCCACGACTTATTTCAGCCATGATTCCAATCCTGTATGACCAGAGGCGGCCGCGAAGCAGTCGCCAGTTCAGTTGAAAGATGCCCGGACATGCGTACGCCGGACTTCACTCGGCCGGGCTCAACACGACCTGGTCGGCATCGTTGTGCTGCGGATAGCGGCCCATCCACGTGTTGAAGCCCATGCGGGCCGCCTGACCCAGATGCGTCAGCGGCACTTGTTCTTTCTTCAGCACGAGCTGCACGTCCCAGCCCTTCTCTTCGCCCACATACAACTTGACCGCCGCCACCAGTTGCGGGAGCGTGTCGCCGCCCGGCAAAAAACGGTTGAACTCCTTGCGGGTCAGCGGCCCGACGCGCAGCCGGAAGCGCTGCTGCGCGCCGCGCACATGCGTGCCGAGCAAAGCGTCGCGGCCCATCGAGGCCATGCTCTTGCCGATATGCAAACGCGCGTCCCGAGGCAATTGCATCCACCCGGCGACGAACTCGAGCACGCGCACCGGCACACCGAAGAAGTGCTCGAGAAAACGCCTGAGTCCTTCGGCATTGCGCGCTTGCGGCACCAGACGCCCGGCGAAAAAGCGCTTGTACTGATCGGGCAGCGCGTCGCGTCCGTCGAGGTGCGGCGTGGCGATGCCGATCAGCGCGCCGACATAGGTGCGAAACCGATCCTGTTCCGGACGGTCCAGCTGCACGGTGGGCTGCGCATCGGCCCACGCGCGATAGAAGAGGCTCAGCATCCGGTGATGAAACACGTCGGCAAACGCGACGAACGTCGGGTCTTTCGCGTTCCGCTCCCGATCGACGGCGTATTCGGTGAGGTGCAACGGCAGCGGCCCGTTCGGTCCGAACAGACCGAGAAACAGCCCAACCAGCCGCGCCGGCCGGCCGGCCTTTCCCGCCTCGAAGCGCGCGATGCTGCGCGACGGAAATTCCAGTGCCGCGGCATGGGCGAGACGCACAGGATCTTCGGCCGGCCTGGTCGAATGACCGAACCGCGGCCGTTCCGGATACCCGCATTCGAGACGGCGCATGGCCTCGAAGAACTCGAAATCTTCCGGGCTCGCGCGCAACGCGGCTTCGAGCACTACAGGATCGGGCGCTTGCCGGGATTCGCGGGCCATCGGGCCACCTCGTTTCGTTCGAGCGTGCGCAACACCGTCTCGGCGAACGAATTCAGCGAGACATAGCGCGCAAAGAAATGTTGCAATACCGACGCGAGCAGAAATGCGCCGCTGCCTTCAAAAGCGGCATCGTCGCAGCTCAGCGTGATCTCGAGCCCGCGGCCATACGTGATCGGCCCGGGCACCGGCACGCGACGCGTGATGGGCTTCGCCGCGACATGCTTGATGCCTTCGATCTGCCGTCGCGTCGCGGCGTCGAACTCGTCGTGATACAGGCCGAGCATTTCGCGCAGCGCCGCCGCGCCCGTTTCGCCTTCCTCGTCGAGCAGTGACAGATAGTTCAACTGCAGGTGGCTGATGAGCCGCCACGCGGATTCGCCGGTCGCGGTCGGCGCGCGTGGCCGGGTCGGTCCAGCCACACAGCGGATCGACGCCACGGGCGCGTCGGTATCGAGCGTGAAATCGGTGTACGACTTGCCCACCGGCATATGCAGCGGCAAATCGCGATTCGTGCACAGCAGCCGCAGTCCTAACTGGCGCAGCGTGGTCGCATAGGGCGCGTCGTTGGCATCCACGAGCGCGATAAACGTTTCGCTGCCGACGTAGCTCGAGCGTGCGCCGCGTTGCTTCTGGCGGCTCGAGATCAGCCGCGGCTCGCGGCGCAGCGTGTAGAAGGCCGCCTGCCCGCCGTGCCATGTGCGAGCGGTGCTGTCGTAGAACGGCAGGAAGCTTTGCTCCGGCTCCTGGCGATCGCCGTAGCCCTGCACTTCCAGCACGCTGTGCACTTCGAAATCCATCGGCCGGGTGTGGTCGCCGAGCACGTGATACTCGGTGTCGCCCTGCTGCAGATGAATACGGTCCGCGCGGCGCTCGAACAGATTGATTGCCGGCGCGCAGAACAGGCGGAAGTTGCCTGCATCGATCGCGTTGTGCAGGCGCGTCACGCTGCGCTCGAGCCACACCACGATCTCGAACTCGTTGCCCCGCGAACGGGCGAGCAGCGGGCGCAGCTCCGTGAACTCGGCAAACAGGAAACGCTCCGGACACGCGAAATACTCCTGCAACAGCCGGTAACCGCTGAACGAACGGCCACCGTAGGGCAGTATCGCGTCCTCTTCGTCGAAGCCTTTGGCGCGCAGCGCCGACGCGTCATGCTGTGTCTCGATGATTTGCCCATCCGGCGCGGTTGCGCGCACCGTATAGCCGATGCGGTTGGCCATCAGCTGCTCGTAGAGCCATCGCGGCAGATCGTCGGCGCCGGCGAGATAAACCGGCAGGCTGTCGAGCGCGAGCGTGTTCGCCGCCACGCCGGAAAGGGTTGCGAACTTCAGGCGCAAACCCGCGCGGACCTGCCCGGCTTTCGACGGCGGCGGCACGAGGTCAGCGGCGGCAAGCGCCGCGGGTGTGTCCAGGTATCTCGCCTCGGTGATCGCGAGCGGCCACAGCGTCACGTCGTGCGCGGTGCGGTATTCGCACGCCGTGCGCTCGCCGAAGCCGGTGAGACTGCGCAACACCGTGTGCCGCGCGACCGGGTGTCCGGTGGCAGGAAGGTCTTCGGCTTGATCCGGATACAACTGCACGACCGCCATCGATGGAATCGGCGTCAGGTAATGCGGGTAGATCATCTCCAGAAGATGCTGCGTGAACACCGGATACTGCGCATCAAGCTTCATTTGCACGCGCGCCGCCAGAAACGCGAAGCCTTCGAGCAACCGTTCGACGTACGGGTCGGCGCAATCGAGACCTTCCATCCCGAGACGGCCGGCAATCTTCGGATACTCGCTCGCAAACTCCGCTCCCATCTCGCGGACGTGTTGCAGCTCACGGTTGTAGTAGCGCAAGTGTCGTGGGTCCATGACGATCAGCCGAAGCGTTGCGACACGTGAAACTCGCCGGTCTCGAGATCGACGTCGGTGCGAAGATAGAGAGAAAGCGGCATCGGGTTCGCCCACATGTCGGCTTCGATCAGGAAACGCAGCGAACGGCTGCCCATGCGCGCTTCGTCGACCTCGACGCTCACCTGAACAGTGCTGGCGATCAGACGTGGTTCGAAGTCGAGCAGCGCCGAACGGATCCGGTCCTGCAACAGCTCGGCATCGATACCCGACAACGCCGCACCCGCAAGATCGGGGATACCGAAATTCAGTACGGAATTACCCACCTGCGCGAATCCGGTCAGCTCGTCGCTGCTCCAGTGCCGCGTGCAGTTGAGCAGCCACGCGATATCGCGTGTCACGTATTCGCGCAAACGCGCGGCCGTAATGACGCGCTGCTCCCGGCTCTCCTCGCGCTGCGCAGGATCGAAATCGGTGAGACGATCGAGCAGCGACGGCTGCAGACGCTCCTGGGGCATCAGTTCTGCCATGACGTGCGCCCCCTCAAGCTGTTTCGAACGTGATCGAGCGCACGTCGAGCAAAGGATATTCGTCGACGTCGGTGATCAGCATGCGCTGACCAACGCCGATGAAACAGCCGTCGCCCAGATCGGTCCACGCCGTACGCTTTGCCAGCGCGAGCGCGACGTCTTCACCTCGCTCGCTGCCGCAATAGCGGCAAGGCACGAAGCCGATCGCCTCATCACCGCTCTTCCAGGTGATTCGCACCGGCGCCCAGATCTTGTCGCGCAGATCAGTGGGCGCATCGAAAGACAGCGCAGCGACGCGCGAGAACGGCACCCACGCATAGCTATCCTTCAGGATCACTTCGAGGCACGGCCCGAAACGCGGGTCTGCGTCGGCGATCCATTTGAACGGCACGCCGTCGATGCTGCCGCGCACCGTTTCCGCTTCGTCGAAGGCTCGCGCGCGCAATGCGAGCGCTTCGGCGATCCGTCCGCCGCACAGTTGTTGCAGCGACTGCAACAGCAAGCGCTCCCATTCCGACCGCTCGCCGACCGTTGCCGGGTTACGCAGGGCGGCCAGCACGGCTTCGCGTTCGCGTTCGCCGACCAGTGCCGCGCGGTAGGCTGCGACCATCAACGCGTTTTGTCGCTCCAGTTCGCCCGCCACGGTCAACTGGGTTCCGGCACGCTCCCAGTCACCCCGCAACGCAAGCAACTGAAACAGAAACACGCGCAGCGTCGCGTCCGCCGGCGAGTTTTTCACGTTCGCGGCCAACGCTTGCAACGCGTCGTTCAAGTGACCGTCCGCGAGCAGCTTTTCAGGTTTGACATCGACTGAAGAAAGTGTCACTGGATGTGCTCCATTCAATGAAAGAAAGCGGGCGAAAAGACCGGTATCGCCGCCTGCTTACTGCTTGGTGACCTGCTGGATATCGAATGTGAAATCCTTGGTGCCGCCGTTTGCCTTGCCTTCATCGTCCTGCGGCTGGAACGAGTACTTGAACTTCCCGAAATGCAACGTGATGTTCTCGGTGAGTCGTTCGTCGCCACCGCTGCCGCCCGTGGATACCGACGTGACCAGCACCCCTTCGCTCAGCTCGATGGTCAGGAAGTCGGTCTGCTGACCCGTTGCGTTGGTGACGTACAGATAGGCGTTGTCGACGCGCGCGCCCGTGCAGCAAGCGTTTAGCAACGCGTTCGAGCAACTGTCGATGTACTTCGTGACGGTGATGTCCTGAATGTTGGCCTTGCCGCCCGATGCATAGCCCGCACCCGTGTGCAGATTGCCGGTATTGCTGGCGCCCCACGACCACGCGATGATCGGAACCTGGTTCTTGTGCTTCGAGTGATTGGAAGCGCCCTGGATCGTGACCGCTCCGGAGCCGAATTTCAGGTGCATGTCGAATGCCATAGTGACCTCTATTTGTGAGCCAAAGAGTGCGCTCGCCGTAGCGACGAACGATCAGGACCGGAACGCTGCCGCTCCGGACGATTACCTGCAAGGTGAGATGCAGCAGAAAGCCTCAAGCCGCCTGCGCGGAAGGCAGTCGCGATACGAGCCGCAGCGATACGGTGAGTCCTTCGAGCTGGTAGTGCGGCTTCAGGAAGAACTTCGACGTGTAGTAGCCGGGATTGCCTTCGACGTCCTCGACGACGACTTGCGCGGCAGCGAGCGGCTTGCGGGCCTTGGTTTCCTCGCTGGAATTCACCGGATCGCCATCGACATAATTCATGACCCAGTTCGACAGCCAGCTCTCCATCTGCTCGCGCGTGCTGAATGAGCCGATCTTGTCGCGCACGATGCATTTGAGGTAGTGCGCGAAACGGCAGCACGCGAACATGTATGGCAAACGTGCCGACAGATTCGAATTCGCCGTGGCGGCCGGATCGTCGTACTCTTCCGGCTTCGCGACCGATTGCGCGCCGATGAATGCCGCGATGTCCGAATTCTTGCGATGCACGAGCGGCATCAACCCCATCTTGTCGAGTTCGGCCGAGCGCCGATCGGTGATCGCGATCTCGGTCGGGCACTTCATGTCGACGCCACCGTCGTCGCTCGGGAAGGTATGCACCGGCAGACTGTCGACCGCTCCTCCCGACTCGACGCCGCGAATCCGCGTGCACCATCCGTAGTACTTGAACGAACGGTTGATGTTCACCGCCATCGCATACGCAGCGTTCTGCCATGTGTACTTCGATGAATCCGCGCCTTCGGTGTCTTCTTCGAAGTCGAACCCGTCGACTGGGTCGGTCTTCGCGCCGTACGGCAGGCGTGCAAGCGTGCGCGGCATCGTCAGCGCGAGATAGCGCGCGTCGTCCATTTCGCGAAGCGAACGCCAGCCCGCGTAGTCCGGCGTCGTGAAGATCATCGACAGATCGCGCGGATTGGCCAGCTCGTTCCAGCCTTCCATGCCAAGCAACGTCGAATCCGCCGCCGAGATGAACGGCGCATGCGCGGCGGCGGCGACCTGCGAAATGCCGCGTAGCAGTTCGACGTCCTGCGGACCGTGATCGAAGTAGTAATCGCCGATGAGGCAGCCATACGGTTCGCCGCCCAGCTGACCATATTCTTCTTCATAGATGCGCTTGAACACAGGGCTCTGGTCCCACGCAACGCCCTTGAAGCGCTTGAGATTTTTTGCGAGTTCCTTCTTCGATATGTTCAGCACCCGGATCTTCAGCATCGGATCCGTTTCGGTGTTGGTAACGAGATGGTGCAGCCCTCGCCACGCGCCTTCCAGCTTCTGAAAGTCCGCGTGGTGCATGATCTGGTTCAACTGCTCGCTGAGCTTGCGGTCGATCTCGGCGACATACGCGTTGATGGTTTGCGTCACGTCATCCGAAACGATGTGCGAATCCTGCAGCACCTGCACAGCGAGCGTACGCACGGCCGATTCGACTTCCTGCTTCGCGCGCTCGTTCTTCGGCTTGAACTCCCTGTTGAGCAGCGCGGCGAAATCATCGGTGCCGCTCAATGAGTCCTCGACGCCTTGCTCGATCTGATTCTGGCTTTCCATGATCGCGCTCACTCCTGTGCGGGTTCGGTGTCGGCGGCTTTCGGCGCCGCGCCCAGCGATTGCAGCAAGGCGGGATCCTTGATCGCCTGCGCGATCAGCTTCTCCGCGCCCGACTTGCCATCGAGATAAGTGCCGAGGTTGGCGAGCTGCGTGCGCGCCTCGAGCAGCTTCGCGAGCGAGTCGACCTTGCGCGCCACTTCGGCGGGCGAAAAATCGTCCATGCCTTCGAAGGTGATATCGACCGCCAGATTGCCTTCGCCCGTCAGCGTGTTGGGCACGCTGAAGTTCACCCGCGGCCTCATCGACTGCATGCGGCTGTCGAAGTTATCGACGTCCACTTCCACCGCCTTGCGCGCTTCGAGCGGCGGAAGATCGCCGGCATTGGCGCCTGACAGATCCGACATCACACCCATCACGAACGGGATCTGCACTTTTTTCTGCGCGCCGTACAGCTCCACGTCGTACTCGATCTGTACGCGTGGCGCGCGATTGCGCGCGATGAATTTCTGACTGCTCTGTCTCGTTGCCATGCGCTGATTTCCTCTGGTATCCGTAGGGTTTCGTGAATCCGGCGATGCGTCTCACGAGCCTGCACTCGACTTGCAGCGTTGCAGACGCGTCGTCCATGCACCCAGAACAGCGCAGCATCGCGATCTATTCCACGTCTGTCGAAGCTGTTGCGTTCATGTTCCAGATCACACTCGCCGCCGTCTGCGCAAATCAGAACAGCCCAGCCGGGCGGATATTCCGTTGTGTCGTGGACTGGATCTTTTCGTGCGTGCGTCACGCGGAGACCAGGTCACTATCTGGGACACACGGAGGCGAGTTTGTGATCATCGAAACCCTGGAATAAACGCGCGAGCCGGCTGTTTTATTGATACTCGCGCGATATAACGCGCCGCATTCACTGCGCTTCGTCAAATGAAACGCTCAACCCAACTCATCTGGATGATCTTCGGACTTTTCAAGCGGTCTGTACCGTTCGCCTTGCTGCTGCTCGCACCCTATGCCAATGCGGCGTGGACGCTCGTGCAGGCCGATGCGGCCGCCACCGTCATTCATGAGACGGGGCGTTATCAGGCAGATGTCGGGCAGCGCTTTGCGGCTGACGATATGGTCGAAACGCCGACGAGCGCAGGCGTGCAGATCCAGGACGACGCGGGCAATAGCGTCGCGCTGGGTCATGGCACTCGCGTGATGCTGATGCGCGACGCGCATATCGCGTTGCTCGGCGGCTGGCTGAAGGTGCTGCACGCGTGCGACGCAAACACGGCGAATTGCGCCGCCCCTGTGATCGAAACCGCCCGCACGCGATTCACGCCCGCGGACAATGCCGTGCTGGTGATCGCGGCAACGGCAACGAATTATCGGAGTGGCAATGAGCGGAACGCCAACGTCCAGGACACCGACGCAGTGTTCTGTGAGAGCGGCGCGGCCAGCATTCTCGGCATCGGCGCTTCGCACGCCAATGTTGCGCCGCTCAAGCTCGATGCGCCTCGCTTCGCCACGCATCCCGCCGCGAGCGACACGATTGCCGTGACAGCAGGCCCTGATCCCGCTTTCGTCGCCGCGATGCCCGTTACATTCCGCGACGCGTTGCGTGTGCTGCCGATGCCGGCCCATCCACGCAACGAGCCGCCGGGCAGCATCCGACCGGTCGCTTACGACGACGTATCGGACTGGCTCGACAGCGAACTCGCGGCGCGCAGGGATCCATCGACGCGCTTCACTTCGCGCTTTCGGGCGCGCCTGACCGATCCCGCGTTTCGCCGCGCAGTCGTGCAGCGCATTCGCGATTTGCCGGACTGGCGTGCGCTGGTCTTTCCGCCGCCAGCGCGTGCCGTGATACGGAGCCCCGCAATCCAGACCGGTTCCGTCTACGGTTCCGCTTACCGTTCCGCTTACCCATCCGCTCCGGTTCGCCCATGAAGCTGTCACTCGCCATCAAGTTCAATCTCGTGTTCATCGCGATCTTCGCGATCGGACTGACCGCCATCGGATTCGTCGCGGATCGTGTGTTGCAACAGCAGGCGCTCGACGAAACCCGTCACGATGCGGACGTGCTTCTGAACGCCGCCAGCGCGATGCAGAACTACACGGCGCAACACATCACGCCGCTGCTCGCGACGCAGATCAAATATTCGTTCGTGCCCGAGTCGGTGCCGGCGTACTCGGCGATCGAAATGCTGAACTCGTTGCAGAGCGCGTTTCCGAACTTCTCGTACAAGTCGGCGATGCTCAATCCGACCAATCCGCGCGACCGGCCAAGCGACTGGGAAAGCGAAGTGATCGCCCATCTGCACGACCATCCGGAATTGAAACAGGCCACCGGACAGCGTCATACGCCGGGCGGCGAGCAGTTGCTGTTTCTCGCCCATCCGAGCCGCATTACCGACGCCGCGTGCATGCAATGTCACAGCACGCCGTCCGCGGCGCCGCGCACGATGATCGACAAGTACGGGCCGGCCAATGGTTTCGGCTGGACCATGAACGACGTGATCGGCGCAGAGTTCGTGTCGGTGCCGATGTCGGAGTCGATCGCGCGCGGCCGTGCGGTATGGCGCAGCCTGATGGTCTCACTGACCGCTGTATTCGCGGTGGTGCTCGTCGTGCTGAACGCGATGGTGCACTTCCTCGTCACGCGGCGTTTGCAGATGTTGTCGCGCGCCGCGGACGAAGTGAGTCTTGGCAAACTCGGCGACGTCGAACTGCCGGCCGGCGGCAGCGATGAAATAGCGTCGCTCGCCGTGTCGTTCGGACGGATGCGCACGAGCCTCGTCGCAGCGTTCGAAATGATCGAAGAGCGCCACGAGTAAGCGTGCCGCACACATCGTGGACGACTCCATGACTTCCCAAACCAGCGCGACTGCGCGACAGATCGGCCGCTATCGGATCGAACGGGTGCTCGGTCGCGGCGCGATGGGCACGGTCTATCTCGCGACCGATCCGCATATCCAGCGCGAGGTAGCACTGAAAACGATTCGCACCCCGTCACTGAACGACGGACAAGGCACGGCGGAGCCATCCGGTGCGGAGCTGACCGCACGCTTTCTCAACGAAGCGCGCGCTGCCGGCCGTCTCGTGCATCCGCACATCGTCGGCGTGTTCGACTATGGCGAGGCGCAAGGCGTCGCGTTCATCGCGCTTGAATACGTACGCGGCGAGAACCTCGCGCAACGGCTCGCGCAGCACGCCCGCGATGGCAGCATGATGCCGTTGCTCGATGCGCTCACGTGGTTCGCGCAACTGCTCGACGCACTCGCTTATGCGCACGAACTCGGCGTGATCCATCGCGACATCAAACCCGCCAACCTGCTGATCGCGCCGCGCGGCGAATGCAAGGTGACCGACTTCGGCATCGCACAGCTCGATACAGGACGCCTGACGCAGGCCGGCATGATGATCGGCACGCCAAGCTACATGTCGCCGGAGCAGTATGCAGGCGCGGAGATCGACGCACGCAGCGACCTGTTTTCCGCCGGCGTCGTTCTGTACGAGATGCTGAGCGGGCAATGCCCGTTTAGCGGCGCGCCAGCCGCCGTGATGCATCAGGTGATGAACGAGACGCCGCCGCCCCCATCGACGCATGTCACAAGCCTGCCCGCCGAACTCGATGGCATGGTGCTGAAGGCGCTCGCCAAACGGCCAGACGACCGCTATGCGTCCGCGCAAAGCTGGCGCAACGCCTTGTTTACGCTGCACGACTCATTCATGGCGCGGCTCGATCCCGACCATACCGTCGTGCGCGCGCAGCCGTTCCGTCAGACGCTTGCGGCACCGGCGGAGGCTGCCAGACCAGACTGGCCACCCGAGTTTCTGGCCCAGCTGGAGCAACGGCTCGCCAGCCACGTCGGCCCCATTGCCTCGCTGCTCGTGCGGCGCGCCGCATCGCATGCGACCGACTCGCAAACACTGGCGGCTCAGCTTGCGCGCCATTTGTCCAACGACTCGGCTCGTCGTGAGTTCGATACGCTGCTCAAGCAGCACGTGGTCGCTTCGGGCGATGACTCGAAGCGCAGCACGCTGCCCATCGAATCGACATCCGCGGCGTGCATGCCGCTCGATGCCGAGCACGTCGAGGCCGCTGCGCGGCGGCTCGCATCGCACGTCGGACCGTTCGCACACGTGATCGCCGAGCGGGCCGCGCGTGGCGCGGACGCAGCGACCTTCCGTGCGCGACTGGCCGACGCGCTGCCGGCGTCGGTGGATCGCGAGGCTTTTTTGCGTGCCTTCGACGACCCGCCACCCTGAATCTCCCGGCTCGCGCCGCCGATCGATCGTCAGGCGGCCGCGATCAGGCGATCGATCCGTAACCGCAGCGCTACGGGCAATGCGGGCAAGCTTTGCCGGCCGACGATCTCAGTGTATGGAAACTTCGATGCCATCAGCCATATCACGCGATTCGCAATATCGACGGACTCGTGCATCGCTCGCTCTATGTCGGCCACGCGCGCGTGAGCCAACGTACGATCGACATAAGCAAGCAGGTCGGCGTCGTCGATCGTCATCGCCCGACTTCGACCCGAGGCGGAGCCGAACGTGCGGCCGGTCCCGCGCCGCTGTCGAAGCGCGCGCCAATGCTTTGCCGCGCGCGCGACAGGCGGCTCATGATCGTGCCGATCGGAACATCGAGCACCTGCGCGGCTTCGGCGTAACTCAATCCTTCGAACGCGACGAGCAGCATCACCACGCGCTGAGCCTCGGGCAAGCGCCCGACGGCGGCGATGATCTCACGGCTCAGCAGCACATCTTCGGGAGAACGCGCGGCAGGATCGGAGACGGCTAGCAATGCGTCATTCCACTCGACACTCGCCCGGCCTCGTACGCTGCGTGCCCGCAATTCGTTGAGCCACGTGGAATGGATGATCGAGAACATCCAGCTGAGCGGCGCCGTGCCGGGCTGCAGTTGATGCGCCCGTTCGAGTCCGCGTACGCACGAACGTTGCAGCAGGTCTTCGGCGTCGTGCTGATTGCCGGACAGGCGCAACGAGAAAGCCCACAATCTGGGCAGCATTCCGGGTAAAAGGTCCGGCAAACTCTCAACGACAGTGGTGGACATGGTTGAGTGGCCAATTTCGAGTAGAGCCCTTGAACGACGGCTCGACGTGCCGCTTGAGGGTCACGTCGAACCAGGCCCTAACATCGATCACATCAGGAACAAGGCCAGACAGAATTTCTCTGGACCGGTTGATTGGTCTCTTCGCCGAGCAGAGGTTTGGCGGATCTGACGCCACCTCTTTATCTGGGACCGTTGCATGGAGTTCGTCAACGGCTTAAACGCGGATGCTTGCAGAATTGCCAGAGGCAGCGCCGCTCCATTTCGATTTTGACCGAACGCGTGCGCAGGGCATCTTTATCCAAAAACCACTGTTGCGACCAATCGTTTGTGGCTATGACCTCGATTACGAATCGCGGCTCACGGGTCGCCGTTTACTGAATAGAACGAAACAACGACCAGCGAGGTCATCGTTTCGTTTCACTACGACTCTCCTGTCATACCCCGTCACGCAAAAAACCGGCAGAACTTGACTCCGGACGCCGTCACGCGGAATGGCCCGCACTGCGATCAGATCGCGCCGCGCTCATGTACTCGCATCCCTCGGCTTCGCATCGGGCGCATCGTTAAGCGCGAACAACGCGTCCACGCTCCTGTTCGAGATCCGCTGTGCGATCGACTGGAGATCGGTTGAGTCCGGTTTGCCGATCAGCGCATAGGCAAGATCGTTCTGCCGCCACGATACGACGGTCATGCCGTTCAACTGCTGTTGCGCGATCGCCTGGTCCGGTCGCGCGTCCTTCATCACACACAGCGCAACCGGCGCGCCGTGGTCGGGCAGATAGACGATCTGGACCAGCGGCTTGTCGTTGAAGCGCAGGCGCGCGACTGCCTTGAACGACAGCCCCGCCTCCCGCAAATCCGGCACACGCAATGCAATGCCGTCGACGTACCGGATCGCCGTGACGGTCTTCGCCGACGCGCCGAGGTCGGGCGTGATGTCGGCAACGGTATCGCGTGTATAGAGCCGTTGATAGCCCACCGCTGCATGGATCCACGACGTCGCGTCGTTCGACGCGACAATCGCGCCGCCACTGCCGGGCACGCCCAGCCATGCAGGTCCGAGCCGCATCGCGAGGCCCGCGCAAAACGCGCCGGCGACAAATGCCGCGGCAAGCCACAGCCGCGCCTGCGGCTTTCTTGCGGGTATCGGCTGATGGGATGCGTGATTCGATTCGTCGCGCCGTGCGGCGCTCGCCATTGCTTCGATACGGCGCTGCAATTCGCCCGGTAAAGACGGTAGCTTCTGCGTTGAAAACGCCTCGCGATAAGGGAGCTGCGACGCGCGCAGCAAATCGACGCTCTCCTGCAACTCAGGCGAAAGGGCGAGTTCCTTTTCGATCGATGCCGCCTCGGACGGGTCAAGTTCGCCATCGACATACGCGATCAATTTACTGTCGTCGGGTCTCATAGGACGATAGGCTTAAAGGAAGTTGAGCACGATCAGCATTCGCCTGCAACGCGCGGGTCGGGCACCGCCCGTTCGTCATCAAATTCCCATGATAACCGTAGTTGCGCGTTGTTCGCAGGTCGTACGCAGCGCGCGGATGAAGCGTGGATCACCGGCCAGGACTTGCTATTGCCAACCGTTTTCTCGGGCGTCGCTCCCGAAACCTCGCGGTAGAGACGACATTCAATGACCATTCGATCCGGCAACGGCCTCCTCCCGAGTTCGGCGATTGAACGATACGCTATACGTCGACGACCGCGCGGCCAGCAACGGATCGGCGGATGGCGCGATGCCATCGGGCAGGATGGTCGGATCGAACGTGATGTCGCGACAGGGACCGTCGATCTGCGCCTGCCCGCGATCGATGACGATCGTGCCCACGTCGACCCGCTCGCGTTGCGGTGAGTCGATCCATTGCCGCGTCGAGTCGTCGATCGGATCGCCGGGCATCGCGACGTTCAGCACCAGATGCCAGCGCAATGGCCCCTTCGCGAGTTGCGTCATCAGAGCGTGCGACAGAAAATCTGGATCGCTTTGCGCGCGTGCTTCGACAGGACGCCAAGGACTGTCCGGCACCACCTGCCAACGCACGAAACGCTGCACGCCCTGCGCATCCGTAGTCTGGAACGAACTGATACCGAAATAGGCCGCGTTGTCGAAGCGGGACGATGGCGGGTGCAAGCGGACCCATTCGAGAAACGCGCGGGCCTCAGGATGGCCGTCGAGAAACGCCTGCATTTTTGCGGGGTTCGCCTGACCGGTGTGCGGATCCAGCGCTTCCGCCTGAAGCTGTTCGAATAGCGCCTGCGGCGTGCGCACCGCGAAAATCGGCGTCGAATTCATCGCGAGACGCCATTGCTCGCCGTGCGGCAGCGCGATCAGCAACGCGAAGCTGCGCACCAGGGCTTCGCCGTCGTCTTGTTGCGGATTGCCGCCGGGCCTCGACAGTCGCCCGACGACGGCGTAGCTGCCGCGTTCGAACACGCTTGCGCGCGATACCGACGCGCCGTTGCCGTTGCTGTCGAAGTGTCCGGTGATGCAGATGCCCTTCGCGTGGTTGCGCCGGAAGCCCGGGTGCGGCGTCGTCGTCGCTTCGAATGCATCGACGATCCGCTGCGAAGTCAGGCGCGGCGGGAACCATCCGGCGCACCAGACGAACAGCGCCAGCAGTAACATAGGCGCCGCGAAAACCGCGAGCCAGCGCAGCAGCAAGCCATGGCCTCGCTGGTGATCAGCCCGACCGGGCATCGTCATGCGCGTCCGTGCGGCCGATGGTGGTCGACACCTCGCCGCCGTAAAGGCGTTTGCCGAGTGCTTCGAGATCGACGCCGCCGTGCTCGCCGATCAGCGCATAACCGAGTTGGCCGCGCCGCCACGCCACCACGTCCATGCCGTCGACGCGATCGCGCGCGGGCGCCGCGTCGGCCTTCGCTTCTTTCAGCACGCATAACGCGACGGGGCCGCCATGCTCCGGCAGGTAGACGATCTGCACGAGTGGTTTGCCACGAAATCTCAGGCGCTGCACGCGCTTGAACGAGAGCCCTTGACTGCGCAGGTCGGGAATCTGCAACGCCAGATTGTCGTATTGACGAATATTGGCGGCGGTGATGGCGGTCGCGCGCATGTCGGGTTGCAACGAGGCGACGGTGTCGCGTGTGTAAAGCTGCTGATAGCCGGCCGCCGCAGCGATCCACGGCGACACGCCCGGATCATTCGATGCCGTCGTGATGGCGCCGCCACCGGTCAGTTGCGGCAACAGACGGAACGCGATGCCGCAGGAGAACACGCCCGCGACGAACGCCACCGCCAGCCACGGCAATGATGCGCGCGGCTTCAGCCGATGCACATTGCCACCGGACGGGATCGATGACTCACCGCTGGTCGCGGTATCGATTGCGTCGGCGGCATTGACCTCGCCTTGTGCCGACGCACCTGCCAGATGCTGTCGAATCAGTTCGTCGACGTTGCGGCGCAATGTCTCTGGCACCGGCGGCAAAGCCTGCTGGCTGAACGCTTCCGCGTACGGCAATTGCGAGGCCCGCAGTATCGACAGGCGCGATGCCACGTCGTCCGACTTGCCGATCGCGCTCTCGACATGTGCGCGTTCGTCCGGCGGCAATTCTCCGTCGACGTACGCTAACAGGGTGGTGTCGTCGATCGTCATCACACTTCTCGCTCGCTGCTGGATGAGCGCGCCGCCGTGGCTTCACGATTGCCGAATTGCGCCCCAATGGTCTGCCGCGCGCGGGACAGGCGACTCATGATCGTGCCGATCGGCACGCCGAGCGCCTCGGCGGCCTCGGCGTAACTCAGGCCCTCGACGGCCACGAGCAGCATGACGATCCGTTGTGCCTCGGGCAGACGGTTGACGGCCGCGATGATCTCGCCATTCAGCAGGTTCTCTTCCGGCGTGCGCGCATCGGGATCAGCAACGGTCTGCAGAAAATCGTCGTCCCATTCCATGCTCGAGCGGTTGCGCACGTTGCGCGCTCTCAGCTCGTTGATCCAGGTGGAATGAACGATCGAAAACATCCAGCTCAGAGGAGAAGTGCCTGGCTGCAATTGATGGGCGCGTTCGAGTCCGCGGACACAGGCCCGCTGGACGAGATCCTCGGCGTCGTGCTGGTTGCCGCACAGGCGCAGCGAGAACGCCCATAATCGCGGCAGCATTCCCGGCAGTTGACTGGGCAGACTCTCAACCTCTGCTGTTGGCATGATTGACTGGCTAATGGCGGCTTAATGGCGGCTTGATGGCGGCCGGGCGTGGCGGCCAACGACTGGCCAATTCCGGCTGGTTTCCCCAAGCCGTATTGTGCAACGTTCGCAAAATGTTTGCCGACGCGCGGCAGTCGGCTCGCAAACATCATCCGCGGGCAATGAGCGTCAGATCGGCGAAGCACGCGCGCCGTCTTTGACGGTCGCGTCGGCATTCGACGCGCCTTCCTCCGCTTACTTCATGATCCATGGTCGCCGGTGTCCTCACCGGCGCCAATGTGTTGTGGAAATTGCCATACGTCAGCCTGGCTTGCCCCTGGGCACATCGTGCGTTGATCGTGCGGGCGCTCGAGGGCTTGAACGAGATGGTCAGTATGTCGGTGATCCACTGGCTGATGCTCGAGCACGGATGGACCTTCGCTGAGGGGCCCGGTACCGTGCCCGAAGCGCGTACGAGGAAGCAGTCGAGCCGCTATTCGAGACGCTGGCGTGGCACGAGGAGCCGCCACACACGCACGGAAGGACCGGGATGGTCGTGGGCCATCTCAGGCTAGCCAGCCGCGCAGCCGCGCGTGATCGAGAAAGCGATAGACGTCGGGTGCAAGTTCGGACGTGCCGAAAAGCCGTTCGAGTTCGCCGATGATGTCGTCGAGCTCGTGTTCTCCGTCGCAACGCGCGAGGATCGCGCCGGCGCTAGCGTTGAGCTTTACCATCCCTTCGGGATAGAGCAGCACGTAGGCGTCCTGCGCCACTTCCCACTGCAGGCGGAAGACGCTCCGCAGGCGGGGGCGCAGCGGCACGCCGCTATCCGCGTCACGCGTGTTCATAGGGGCCAGGCCTTTTCGACCGCATCGAGGATCGACCAGAGAATATCGAGTTTGAACCGCAGGATATCGAGCGCGCGCTGCTGCGCCTCGGGCGTGCCCGGCGTGGCGAGCGCCGCCCGCGGCGCCACTACGGCACTGCGGGCGGCATGCCGCAGCCCGCTCAGCGATTGGCGATATACATCGTGACTTCAAAGCCGAAACGCACCTCGGCGTACGACGGAGTGATCCATTGCATGGCATGTCTCCTTGTTTGCGATGGGACGGAAGAACCGCACTCGATGCGCGGCCGTTCCCTTCAAAGCAAAGGACATGCCGATATCGCCACGCGAGGCTCGATTGGCTCGCGCACAAGCCTTCGCCTGGGTATGGGCACCGACATCGTCAATTCGCTGACGTAAGCGGGACAAACGCGTCGCCATACGACGCGTTCGGGAGATGGGCAGTGTTGATTTTTGGAGCACCACTGTCGCGGGATGCAACAACGGTGTGACAGCACGTGGGCGAAACAGAAGTGCTGATGAAAGCGGCGCGGCGGGGCTCAGAAGTCGTCCACCTCACGATCCGGCTCGACCGCGGGCATCTTGCGATAGATCGTGTTGCGCGACACGCCGAGCTCGCGCGCGGCCGCCGAAACGTTGCCGCCATGCCGCGCGAGCGCGGCGGCAATCACCGACACGGTCACGTCCTGCAGGCGCGCGCACTCCGAAGCGAACGCATTGCCCGAGCCCGGCGTATCCGCCGCGCCGCTCGACGAAACGCCGCAGCGCAGATCATCGAAGAAGTCATCGGGCAAATGCTCGCGCCGGATCTCGCCGTCCGCGTCGACCATGGCCGCCGCGGTGCGCAGCAGGTTGCCAAGCTGCCTGAAGTTGCCCGGCCATGGACAGCGCTCGAACATCGCCATGACATCGGGTGCGACGTGAAGCGGCCGTCCGCTCGCGCTGGCGTTCGATTCGCGCAGCAACATCTTCTGGATCACGACCGCGAGGTCGGCACGGTCGCGCAGCCGCGGCAGACGCACCACGAGGCCATTGAGCCGGTAGTAGAGATCCTCGCGGAAGCGGTTTTGCGCGATCATCTCGCGCAAGTCCCGGTGCGTCGCGCAGATGATCGCGACGTCCACCGCAATGCTCCTCGTCGAGCCGAGCGGGTTGACGACGCGTTCCTGCAGCACGCGCAGCAGCCGCACTTGCAGCGAGTACGGCATGTCGCCGATCTCGTCGAGAAACAGCGTGCCGCCGTTTGCCTGCAGCAGCTTGCCGATCGCGCCTTTGCGCCGCGCCCCGGTGAATGCGCCCTCCTCGTAGCCGAACAGCTCGGATTCGATCAGCGTCTCGGGAATCGAAGCACAGTTGACCGCCACGGACGGCCCGGCGCAGCGCGGCGAATCGTTGTGGATAGCCTGCGCGAGCAGTTCCTTGCCCGTGCCGGTCTCCCCATTGATCAGGATCGGAATGTCCTTGCCGATCACCCTCCTGACCTTCGCGATGACCGCGGCGACCTGCGGGTCACCGGTGTCGAGATAGCTCAGACGCGAGAGTCCTGCGGTCGCCTGCGGCGGCTCCTCGCGCGCCACCGCGCGGGCGCCGTCGTGCACGGCGACCGGGCGGCTGCCCTCGGCCAGCGACGCCCGCCTGAACTGCACGCGCGCGCAGACGACCGCGCCGCTGCTCAGGTTGAGCATCAGGTGCGGGTCGAGGTTCACGCGCGCGCGATCGATCAGTTGCGCGCTCGTGGTCTGGAACAGCGACGACAGCGTATGCGCGCGCAGCCCGGCGAGCGACATGCCGAGTTGGAACTGGGCACTCCGGTTGGCCGACAGAAAGCGTCCGTCGCTCGTGAACGCCACGATGCCTTCCATCAGCGTGCCCAGAAACTCCGGACGACTATGGAAGGACACTTGCAGCGTTTCGTGAAAGGTGGTCGTAAAGAGATGATTCTCGATCATCTGCACCGACATTTTGGCGAGCGCCATCGTGTGCTGATGGTAGCTGCGATAGTCGCCCGTCACGTCGAGCACCCCGATCGCGTCGCCATACGGATCGAGAATCGGCACGCTCGAGCAGGTCAGGAAGCGGTTTGCCGCCAGGTAGTGCTGGTCGCCGTGCACGACCATCGCGCAGCGCTCGGCCAGCGCCGTACCGATCGCATTGGTGCCCTGGCGGTCCTCGGCCCAGTTCGCGCCGGGCCGCAGCGCGACTTTCTCCGCGCGCGCGAGGAAGTCGTCGTCGCCGATCGAATGCAGGATCAGCCCTTCGGCATTGGTCAGCACGATCATGCTTTGCGTGTCGGCGATCTGCTCGTGCAGCGACTCCATCACCGGCATCGCATGCGCGCACAACACCCGGTTCTGCTCGCGTTTGAGCACGAGACCCGCGTTCGAAAGAACCTCGTATTCCGGCCGCGCCAACGCGCACAGACCAAACGTTTCGGAGCGTTCGTGCGCTTTCTGAATTGCCGGCACGGGAAAGTCGTTGGACCGTATGGCAGTCTGAGCCACGGCCCGGTGAACGTCATCGCGCATTGTCTCCCTCCTGGAAAGCCTGGTACCTTGCCAGACTTTTCTCCGTCCTCTTAAGCAAGCTCCAGGCCATCCATTTCAGCGACAGCTTCGCCCGCGATCCTGGCGTCGCCCTCGACCCGAGCGATGCGCGCCAGCGCTGCAACTGTCCTGTTTCTCAACACTCCATCGCCCGGCGTTGTACCGGGACGCAACACATGGAGCGCCCTGCGCGCGATATGTGCCGCCGCACGTTTCAGGCGTGCCGCCCTTTCGGACTCGCCCACAAAAATGGCATGTGACTTGCAGTAACGGCACCGCAACCGGATCGACACGGAACAAAGGGGCGACGCCTCTGCCGGCACTGCATCGACAAACACTCAGGAGACGACCATGAAGAACCGTTCGCCCGCCGCAGGCCGGCTGGCTGTCCTTGGAGCGAGCATCGCGATCGCGATGGCACTGAACGTGGCTCCGGTGCACGCCGCCCCGGACTACCCCGCCGTGACCTACGAGCGCCTCGCTCAAGCACAGAGCGACCCAGGCTGGCTCACCTACTACCGCAGCTATAGCGGCCAGTCACATTCGCCACTGAAGCAGATCGATGCATCGAATGTCGCCGGGCTCAAGGAGGCCTGGAGCTATCAGTTCCCCGCGGAACTCAAGCAAGGCTTCGAAGCAACCCCGATCGTCAACGGCGGCTACCTTTTCGTCAGCACGCCGAAAGACAACGTCTATGCATTCGATGTCAAGAGCGGCACGAAGCTCTGGAAATACGAGCCGAAGCTCGGTGCGGAATCGTTCAGGACCGCATGCTGCGACGTAGTGAATCGCGGCGTCGCGCTGTATGGCAAGAACGTCTACGTGGCCATGCTGAGCGGCGAGGTAGCCGCGATCGACGCGCAGAGCGGCAATGTCGTATGGAAGAAGCAGATGTTCGAACCGGGTCTCGGCTACGCGTTCTCGCTCGCGCCGCTCGCGCTCGACGGCGCGATCGTGGTCGGTACATCAGGCGGCGAGTATGGGATTCGCGGCTATATCGCCGCACTCGATCCCGACGACGGCTCGATCATCTGGAAGCGCTATACGATCCCGAATGCCGGCGACAAGGGCGGCGATACGTGGCCCGACGGCATGCAGGAACATGGCGGCGGCGCGGCGTGGCTGACCGGCACCTACGACGCCGCCACGCGGACGCTGTACTGGGGCGTCGGCAATCCGGGACCGTGGCTCGCCGCGCTGCGTCCCGGCGACAATCTGTACTCCGATTCCCTGCTCGCGCTCGATCCGAAGAACGGCGACCTGAAGTGGCACTATCAGTACACGAGTAACGACACGTGGGACTACGACGGCGTCAACACGCCGGTTCTTGCCAACATCAGCTACAAGGGCAAGCAGTATGACGCCATCATCCATGCCGACCGCAACGGCTTCTTCCACGCGATCGACCGCAAGACCGGCAAGCTGATCTACGCGGAGCCGTTCGTCAAGGCGCTGTCGGTGACGGGCTATACCGCCGACGGCAAACCAGTTCAGGACGCCAGCCGGTTTCCCAAGGCCGGCACGACGATCAACACCTGTCCGAGCTTTCTCGGCGGCAAGAACTGGTGGTCGACTTCCTACGATCCCGAGCGGCACATCGCGGTGGTGCCCTCGCTGCATGCGTGCATGAGCCTGTCCGGCAAGTCGGTCAGCTACATGGAGGGTCTGCCCTACCTCGGCGAAGGCTTCGAGATCCAGCCTGAACCGGGCAGCCAGGGTTATGGCGAGCTTCAGGCCATCGATGTCAATACGGGCAAGAAGCTGTGGGGTCACTGGACCAGGATGCCCTGGAACGGTGGCGTCGCCACCACGGCCAGCGGCCTCGCCTTCAGCGGCTCGCTCGACGGCCATCTGTACGCGTTCGACGTGACGACGGGCAAGGTGCTGTGGGAGAGCCCGCAACTCGCGAGCGGCATCGTCGCGCAACCTTCCGTGTTCGAAGTCGACGGCAAGGAATACGTGGCCGTGCTCGCGGGCTACGGCGGTGCGAATCCGATCTGGGGCGGCCCGATGGCCGACGTCGCGAAGGACGTTCCGCGCGGCGGCACGCTGTACGTGTTCGCGCTCGATCGCAGCTAGGCGCAGCCACCGCACCCGCATCGTTCCGCCCATCCGGCCTTCGCAGCCGCATCTTTCCGCGCCCGCGCGCAGCCCATGCGGGCGCGGTGTTCCCGCCATCACAGGAACGCACCATCATGAACATTCGATTCACTCACCTTGCTCTCGCCAGCGCGCTCGTCGCCGGCGCCGCACATGTTGCCGTCCAGGCGGCCGCGCGGACGTCTTCCAGCGTCCGTGTGTGCACGATGCCCGGCAGCCCTTCGGCCGAGCTGGACAAGTCCGTTGCACGCGCGGTGTTGAGCGCGGCGGGCATTACCGCGACATTCGCGCCGCGCGGCATCGACGACGACGGCGGCGACGACGGCATCTCCGCTCGCGAGCTCTCGACATCGCTGCAGCGCAACTGCGACGTGATCGCGGGCTTTCCGCGTTCGAGCGTGGCCGACGGCTCCGACTCGCACCTGCTCTTTTCCGACAGCTATCTGCACTCCGGTTACGTCAGCGTCACGCTGCGCGGCGGCCATGCGGCCAACACCTCCGTCGCGGCGCCGGACGGCAAGATCACCATTGCCGCCACCTGGTCGAGCCCGTCGCAACTGATCGCGGTCCAGCAGAAGAACGCGCGCTTCGATCTGGAAACCACTTCCGAGCTGACCGTCGACGCCCTCGCGAAAGGGCGCGCCCAGCGCGCGATCGTCTGGTACCCCGCCGTGGTGGCGTATCGGCATGCGCACCCGCAGCAGCACTTCGACGTTGCCGTCGCCGAGTCGCCTTATGCCGACTGGAATCTGGTGTTCGCGTCGGGGCCCGACACGCAGCCGCTGCAAAAGCGCATCGATGACGCGCTCACGCGTCTGCGCAGCGATGGCCGGCTCGCAGCGCTCACGCGCAACTGGGCGCTGCCAACCACCCTCGCGAGCGGTTCGGCGACCGCGGCCAGCACTCACGCGAATCTCGCGCGCTATCTCGACGGCCCGACCCAGGCGTCGCCGCGTGCGGACCTATGGCGCGTGGGCGGCATGCCCGCCGCCGGCGGCTTCATCAAGGTTGCGGCGACGACCGAGACACCGTCGTTCGATCACGATCAGGTCACCCACGGTGAACATCTGTATGCCGATTCGTGTGCGAAATGCCACGGCGAGAAGCTCGAAGGCAACACCGCGCCGTCGTTGATCGGACCGGCCTTCGCGCCAGCGGCGAACTCGCATCTGACGATCGGCGGCATTTACCAGTACATGTCGACCAACATGCCCGCGGATCATCCCGGCAAGATGAGCGACGAGGAGTACGCCGATCTGATGGCCTTCCTGCTCTATACGAATGGCTACGACGCCGGTAACGCGAAGCTTACCGCGCAAGCCGCGCAATCCTCGACCACACCGCTGAACGCCGGACCGCGCCACTAACACGTTGCTTCGCACCGCATTACGACGCCACGCCGCTTCAAGCGAATGCGGCATGGAGGACCCATTTCTTTTCTCAGGGCATCATCATGGTCTCTCACAACCGCAGACACTTCATTCTCCAGGCCGCGGGCCTGTGTGCCGCGCTCGCCAGCGCCGAGCTCGCGTTAGCCGCGCCGCCCGCCGTCGATGAAAACGACGCCACGGCCAGTTCGCTCGGCTATCGTGCGAAAGCGAGCAGCGTCGACGCAGCGAAGTTCCCCAAGTACCACGCGGGCCAGACCTGCGCGAACTGTCGTTTCTACACTGGCGCAGCGGGCGAGGCTTCAGGACCGTGCCCGATGTTCCCGGGCAAATCGGTTGCCGCCGACGGCTGGTGCAACGTCTATGCGCAACGAGTTTGAGCGCTGGTCCGTGGGTGCGCCGCGAAGCGGCGCACCCACGACGGCAGGCGAAGACACGTCGCCCCTGGACCCTTCGCTCGCTGATTCGATGCGATAGCTGAACGACGTTCGAGCTCTGCTAAGCTACGGTCCGCCGCACCTATTCTTAGGCTCCCGAACAAACCGCGAGATCATTTGAACCGGAGAAGATCGATGTCGACACCCTGGTTGGGGCGCTGCCTGTGCGGCGCGGTGCAATACGAAGCTCGCGGTGATTCACTCGCGCAACTGATCTGCCATTGCCGCGATTGTCAGCGCGCGTCAGGTTCCGCGGGGTTGCCGGTTGTCGTAGTGAGAGCCGCCGGCTTTTCGTTCAAAGGCGACGTCAGGCCTTATACGAAGATCGGCGGCAGCGGAATGCCCACGACGCGCAACTTCTGCGCTCATTGCGGCAGCCTGCTATTCGCTACGCCGCATCATGCGCCGGACATCGTGACCCTCTATGCCGGCACGCTCGATGATCCTGCGCGGTTCAAGCCCGAGTTCGCCCAGTTCACGTCCGAACGCCATCAACTGGATGCCCACCAGCCTGACATTCCCCACCATCCGCGAAGAGCGCCCTGAGCGGTGCAATCAAAGATGCCGTGTTTGCGCGGGCGGATTGCCCCAGTCGTCGTGCAGCCCATCGCGATAGGTGACTGGCGCATTCAATGCCGCATCGAGATCGAGTTCATCGAGGCACATGATGTTCACGTTGATATACGGATACCCCGTGCCGTTTGGCATATCGATGCGATCGAATACGTGGACCCCGCAGCGTTTGCAGAACGGGTGATGCGCGACCGCATTGTGCCCCTGATATTCGCTCAGCGCGGCTTCATCCGAAAGAAGACGAAAATCTTCCCGGCGAACCTGCACGTGCCAGAATCGCAGCCTGCTGCAGTAGCTGCAATTGCACTTCGACGTGCCCTCGTCGAAATCGATGCGAGCCTCGAACTTCACGAATTGGCAATGGCAACTTCCGAGGTACGTGCGCAACATGGGGTTCTCCGGGGTTGAGGGCCGCTGCCATTATGGACGGCACGACTTCGCGCTGCCAATGCACGAGCCGTCGCATCCCTCGCAGTAATGGCGGTCGCGCACCGCGCGATCCACGCGCCAGACGTTCGCCGCAACCGGCGCCGCCGTCCCCGCCGAGCGTCCGTTTTCCCGCGCATGAAAGGTCGGCTCGCCCGCCTTGCCGCGGCGAATCGCTTCATCGATGTCCTGCTCGCCGAACACCGCTTTCAGTTCGGCCACGAACGCCGCGATCTCCGGCATCGGATGCCCGGCTGGCTTGCGCACTCGCATGTCCATGAACCCGCCCCCCAAAAAGTGCCTGTTCGCTATCTCATAAAACCATGTAGGATACTGTATATCCATACAGGTATTTTCGCAAATGACAGCCGCCCTGCCAGCACCGGAAGCCATTCACCCGTCCTTGTGGCGGGCGTCCCAGCTTGGCGCTGGCCGCGGCCGCAGCGTCGATACCGGTTATCCGGCCCTGTCGGTGGAGTTGCCCGGCGGTGGCTGGCCGCTCGGCGCGCTGGTCGATCTGCTCGTGCAGCAGGCCGGCGTCGGCGAACTGCGGCTGTTGCAGCCGGCGCTCAGCGCCGTCGGCGAGCGTCCGCTCGTCTTCGTGCAACCGCCGCATACGCCGGACGGCCTCGGGCTCAACTACATCGGCCTGTCGCTGCAGCAGGTGCTGCGGATCAATGCGCCGAAAACCGCCGACGCGCTGTGGTCCGCCGAGCAGATCCTGCGCGCCGGCAGTTGCGGCGCGCTGATCTTCTGGGCGCAGTACGCGCAGGCGTCCTCGCTGCGCCGTCTGCATCTGGCCGCGCAGTCGTCGGAGACGCTTTTCATCATGGTGCGGCCGCTCGCCACCGCGCAGGAGGCATCCCCCGCGCTGCTGCGGCTCGCGCTCAGGCCATCGGCCGAAGGTCTCACCATCGACATCGTGAAACGACGAGGGCCCGCTCGCGCAGAGCCCCTGTCGATTCCCCTTCAACCCACTCCCGTTCTGCTTTCCCGACATGCGCGTCTTTCTCGCCGTTCATCTGCCAAAGTTGCCGCTCGAGGTCTTCAGACCGAAGTGGTCGCCTGAGCCCGTGCATGGCTGCGCGGTGCTGGAGAAAGACAAGGTGGTCATGGCCGACCCCGCCGCGCGCTCGGCAGGCGTGCGTCCGGGCATGAAGCGCGGCGGCGTGTTGACGCTGTCGCCGCAGACCGAAATGTATGAGCGCGATAGCGGCCGTGAAACGGCAGCCCATCGCGAGGTGGGTATCGCGCTGATGCGCTTCTCGCCCGAAGTCGCGCTGCTCGATGAGGCGACGGTCGTCGTCGAGATCGGCGCGAGTTTGCGGCTCTTCGGCGGCCTGCTCGCGCTGTGCCGCGATACGAAAACCATCCTCGACGCGCTCGGCTTCACCGCGCGCATCAGTGCCGCGCCGACCGGCCAGGGCGCGTGGCTGCTCGCGAAGTTCGGCAACCGGCGCGTGCTGAAGCTCGCGTCGCTCGACCAGCGCCTGTCCGCCCTGCCGATGCTCGCCGTGCCCGAAGTCCGCCCGTTCGCCGACTGGTTCACGGGCCTCGGTTGCGAGCGCATCGCCGATCTGCGCCGCCTGCCCCGCGCCGGCTTGCAGCGCCGCTGCGGCGAACATCTGCTCGACTCGCTCGACCGCGCGTTCGGGACCGCGCCCGAACTGTTCGACTGGCTCGAACTGCCGCCCACGTTCTCGGCGCGCATCGAGATGCCGGACCGGCTCGAACACGCGGATGGCGCGGTGTTCGGCGCGCAGCGCCTGATCGTGCAACTGTGCGGATGGCTGTGCGCAAAACAGCTCGCGCTCACCGGCATTCGCCTGTCGCTCGAACACGAGCGCGGACGCGCTGCGATCGAGCCGACCACGATCGACGTCGCACTCGGCGAGCCGACCTGGCGCGAAGAACATCTGATGCGGCTGCTGAAGGAGCGGCTGCATCGTATCGAGCTCGCCGCGCCCGTGATCGCGTTGCGGCTCGACGCGTCGAACGTCGAGTCGGCCGCGCCCGCGTCCGACACGCTGTTTCCCGAACCGGGCGGCTCGCAGGAGGATCACGCGCGGCTGCTCGAACTGCTGGTCGCGCGGCTCGGCGAAGAGAACGTGCTGAAACCCGCGCCGAGCGCCGATCATCGTCCGGAGATCGCGAACCGCTGGCTGCCGGTGTCGCAGCCGGTCAAGCCCGGCCCGCTGCCGCAGAATCTGCCCCGCCCGACGTGGATGCTCGACACGCCCGTGCGTCTGCTGATGCGCCAGCACCGCCCGTTTTATGGCTCGCCGTTGCGCATGGTGTCGCCGGGCGAGCGCATCGAGAGCGGCTGGTTCGACGGCGAGCTCGTCACGCGCGACTACTTCGTCGCGCAGGCGGACGACCAGAGCTGCTACTGGATCTACCGCGAGCGCGTGAGCAGCCGCGACGCGGAAGAAGAGCAACGCTGGTTCCTGCATGGCCTGTTCGGCTGATAGGCGCGGATGAGCGGCCATGGACACCACCTTCACGATGCTGCCGGCGTATGCCGAGCTGTTCTGCTTTTCCAACTTCACGTTTCTGCGGGGCGCGTCGCACGCTGAGGAACTGGCCGAGCGTGCCGCGCAACTCGGCTACTCCGCGCTCGCGATCACCGACGAATGCTCGCTCGCGGGAGTCGTGCGCGCGCATGTCGCGGCGAAAGAAGCGAAGCTGCCGTTCATCGTCGGTTCGTATTTCCGGCTCGTCAACGCCGATGGTTCGCCGGCGTTCGGGCTGATCCTGCTCGCCCGCAACCGCAACGGCTACGGCAATCTGTCCGAGCTGATCACGCTGGCGCGCATGCGCGCGCCCAAGGGCGAATACCGGCTCACGCCGCAGGATCTGTCGCGGCCGGAGAAAGAGTATCGCCACCTGCTCGGCATGCCCGACTGCCTCGCGATTCTCGTGCCGGATTTCCCGGCCAGCGAGGACGCGCTCGATGCGCAGGTCGAATGGCTCGACGAAACGTTCACGGGCCGCGCATGGGTCGGCCTCGTGCTCCATCAACGCGCGATGGACGACCTGCATCGCGGCGCGGTCGAATTCGTCGCGCGCAGCCGCGACGTGCCCGTCGTCGCGCTCGGCGAAGTCGTGATGCACGTGCGCTCGCGCAAGCCGCTGCAAGACACGATGACCGCGATCCGGGTCGGCAAACCGGTCCATCAGTGCGGCTATGATCTGGCGCCGAACGCGGAGCAGCATCTGCGCTCGAGGTTGCGGCTCGCCAACCTGTACCCGCAAGACGCGCTGGCCGCGACGGTCGACATCATGAGCCGCTGCACGTTTTCGCTCGACGAGCTGCGCTACGAGTATCCCGACGAGCTGGTGCCGGCCGGCCATACGCCGGCCTCGTATCTTCGTCAGGAAACCTATGTCGGCGCGCAGCGGCGTTTTCCCGCGGGGATTGCGCATCACGTGCAGCAGCAGATCGAGCACGAACTCGAACTGATCGCGGACCTGCAGTACGAGCCGTATTTCCTGACCGTCTACGACATCGTCCGCTTCGCGCGCAGCCAGCACATTCTGTGTCAGGGGCGCGGGTCGGCCGCGAACTCGGCGGTCTGCTACTGCCTCGGCGTGACCGAAGTGGACCCCGCGCGCGGCAACATGCTGTTCGAGCGCTTCATCAGCAAGGAGCGCGGCGAGCCGCCCGATATCGACGTCGACTTCGAGCATCAGCGGCGCGAAGAAGTGATCCAGTACATCTATCGCAAGTACGGCCGCGACCGGGCGGCGATCGCGGCGGCGGTGTCGACCTATCGTCCGCGTGGTGCGCTGCGGGAAACGGGCAAGGCGCTCGGCGTCGATCCGCAGATCGTCGACGCGGTCGCGAAGTCGCATCACTGGTTCGATACCAGTCGGGATCTGCTCGCGCGTTTCGCGGAATCCGGCCTCGATCCGAACCAGCCCCTGATTCAGGCCTGGGCGAAGCTCGCCTCGCAACTGCTGAATTTTCCGCGCCACCTGTCGCAGCATTCGGGCGGCTTCGTGATCAGCCGCGGCAAGCTCACCCGGCTCGTGCCGGTGGAAAACGCGGCGATGGCCGACCGCTCGGTGATCGAGTGGGACAAGGACGACCTCGAATCATTGGGCTTGCTGAAGGTCGACGTGCTCGCGCTCGGCATGCTGTCGGCGATCCGGCGCACGCTCGACCTCGTTTCGGAACAGCGCGGAGAACGTTTCGAAATGCAGGACATCCCCGCCGAGGATGAGGCGACCTACGCGATGATTTCGGCCGCCGATACGGTCGGCGTGTTCCAGATCGAATCGCGCGCGCAGATGAGCATGCTGCCGCGCATGCGGCCGCGCAAGTTCTACGACCTCGTCATCGAAGTCGCGATCGTGCGGCCCGGTCCGATTCAGGGCGGCGCCGTGCATCCCTATCTGCAGCGCCGTCAGGGCTTCGAGCCCGTGACCTATCCGAGCGACGCGTTGAAGACCGCGCTGGGCCGCACACTCGGCGTGCCGATCTTCCAGGAGCAGGTGATGCAGGTGGCGATTCTCGCGGCCGGCTTCACCGCCGGCGAAGCCGACCAGCTGCGACGCGCGATGGCCGCGTGGAAACGCAAGGGCGGACTCGAAAAATACTATGACCGCATCGTGCTCGGCATGCAGGAGCGCGGCTACGACCAGACCTTCGCCGAGGCGATCTTCGAGCAGATCAAGGGCTTCGGCGAATATGGCTTCCCCGAAAGTCACGCGGCCAGTTTCGCGCTGCTGGTCTATGCGAGCAGCTGGCTCAAGCGTCACGAACCCGAAGCCTTTCTCGCCGCGATGCTGAACAGCCAGCCGATGGGCTTCTATTCGCCGTCGCAACTGGTTCAGGATGCGCAGCGGCACGGCGTCACGGTGTTGCCGGTCGATGTGACGATCAGCGGTTGGGACTCCTCGCTCGAACAGCGTGCGGGGGCGACGCGCCCCGCCGTGCGTCTCGGTCTTTCGCTGCTGCGCGGCATGAAGGACGGCGCCGCCGAACGGATCGAGAACGCGCGCGCGGTTCGCCCGTTCGCGAGCGTCAACGATCTCGCGCGCCGCGCGCAGCTCGACCGCAAAGACCTGCATGCGCTCGCGGATGCGAATGCGTTGGCAGCGCTCGCGGGAAACCGCCGCGAAGCGCTGTGGCAATCGGTCGTCGCGGTGCCGGACAAGGATATGCTCGCGGCCGCGGCGACTCAGGACGAAACGCCCGAACTGGGCACACCGGGCGAAGCGAACGACATCGTCGCCGACTACCGTTCGCTCGGCCTGACGCTCAACCGCCATCCGCTGGAACTGCTCCGGCCGCAGTTGCTCGCGAACCGGCTGATGCCGGCCTCGACGCTGCGGACCTATCGCGACGGCCGCCTCGCGCGCGGCTGCGGACTGGTGACGGTGCGTCAGCGTCCCGGCACGGCCAAGGGCGTCGTGTTCGTCACGCTCGAAGACGAGACGGGCAACGTCAATGTGATCATCTGGCCGAGTCTGCTCGAAAAACAGCGCAAAGAAGCGTTGGGCGCCGCGCTGCTCGCCGTATACGGCACGTGGCAGTGTCAGGGAGAAGTACGGCACCTCGTCGCGCAGCGGCTCGTCGACATGTCTCATCTGTTGGGCGAGTTGCAAACGACGAGCAGAGACTTCTGCTGACGCGAGCGCGCAAATGCGTATCATCGGAACAGCAAACGGAGGCATCCATGTGCTATTCGGCTCAGATTCTGGCGGACTACCGGCGCTACGTCCGCATGTTCGGCGCGCAGATGAGCATCGAGGAATTCGCGCGTCTTTTCTTCGAACGCACAGAGGACGGTCAGGCCAGGATTCCCAAAGCGATGGAAGACGCCTTCTCGGAACCGCAGTCCGACGCGCAACGGGAAGTCTGGGCGCTGATCGAGCGCTTCAGATCGCAGCAGACCGTGAAGCTCGAACAGGAACTGTTCAAACAGCGCACCCGCTTCGCCGATGCCGAGCGCTATTTGCAGACCAAAGCCACCAAGGCGGCGACCGAGAGCAAACGGATCGCGAAAGACAAGATCGACCGCACGCTCGAGCGACTCGACGACCTGGGCCGAACCGCTCCCAAAGCAGGCGACTCGCGCATCTTTCCCGGCTACTACGCGCCGGTGATGGTGACGGAGAATGGCCAGCGCGTCGTCAAACCGATGCGCTATCAGTGCCGCCTGGCCGGCAAGCCCGCATCGTACGACACCCGCTATCCCGGCACGTACAACGCTCGTCGGGACAGTCTCGAAAGTTTCTGGAAAGCGCTATTCGGCTATTCGCATGGACTCGTGCTGGCCAGTTCTTTCTATGAGAACGTCTCGCGCGCGCGAATGGAAGGCCGCGAACCGGCGCCCGGCGAGAAAGATGAAAATGTCCGGCTCGAGTTCCGGCCCAATCCGCCTCACGACATGCTGGTCGCATGCTTATGGTCCCGCTGGAGCGGCAAAGGCGAGCCCGATCTATTGTCCTTCGCGGCCATCACCGATGATCCGCCACCCGAGGTGGCCGCTGCCGGCCATGATCGCTGCATCATTCCGATCAAGCCTGAGCATATCGACGCGTGGTTGAATCCCGATCCGCGCGATCTGGCAGCGTTGTACGCGATTCTCGATGATCGGGACCGGCCGTTCTACGAACATCGGATCGCGGCCTGAATACAAGGCGCGGTTTCGCAAGCCGCGCGAGACGGTGTCGGATCATCCTTGCAATCTTCGCGCAGTAACATATTCCCTCTCAAATCCCGCAAACCCAAGCCCAGCAAGGGCCGCACCGTTTCGGTAGTGTATCAGGTGGGCCGGGTTTGTGTATCAGAAATTGCACTACTCAGCGGTTACGTGATAACATGTAGCCAATCAATCAGCTTTACTCTTTACATACAGGATACTTACAAATGCCACAAGGAAAATATCTAGGAACGGATACCCGCCCGCTTAACGTTCGTGTCGATGCAGACGACTTGGAAGTATTAAAGATGCTACAGCTTGCGACCGGGACCAATACGAGCGAAGTCGTGCGCGCTGCGCTTAAGGATTACATCGCAACGCACCGCCATTTGCTAGCGCAGCTTGGCAAGGCTATTGCTAAGGAGGCTAACGGGAAGTGACGCACAGAGGGAGAGGATCGAGGGACTAGAACGTTTGCTCTAGTTCCCCGCTTGCGTAGCCAAACTTTATGCAATACAGCTCTACTCATGCGCTGCACCGCAGCGAACAGACCAGAGTAGATGAAATGACCAAAGCCCAAGCCCTTGCAAATATCGCAGACCTGTACCGCGTGTTCCTGTACCGCGTGTTCAACATGGCGGGCTCGGATAACCCTAACCGCGCCGATTGGACTACGCCTGCTATGGCGGGCCGTGCCGGTTGCCAGCATCTAGACCGCTTGCTTCGCTCGCTGCTGACCGCTGACGAACGCGAAGCCCTTTACGCTAACCTTTAAGGAGTCCCGGACATGATGACATTACTAGACGTAGTGAAACTTAGGACTGCGTACGTAGACAACGCAGCGAGCGTAACCGAAGCATACGAGACCGTCTGCATTACCGACCACCGTGGCGAGCAAGAGGACATTTTTCTACAAGGCGAAGATGCAACCGTGTTTATCGAGCAAGCCCGGACTGTCTATAACGCGTTGGAAGTGGTAACGAATGGACGATGCATACGCGTGTCAAGCCTACGACTACATCGAAAACCTTTGGAACTGAAATGATTACCGCAATCGCAGTGGTTTGGCTACGTGCGGCAGCAGCAGAAGCAGCAGCACGGGCTTGCAGGCAATTTAACAGCGCGTTCAACAAAGACCGGTTCTTGGCGGCGTGCGATGTTTAGAGGCGTGGCACTAGCGTAAACCCTTTCCGTAGCCAAACTAGTTTCGCTATAGTATCACTTATGCGCTGCACCGCAGCGAACCAACCCGGAGTAACTGAAATGACCTACAAGCAAGTCGAACACATGACGAATGCAGAGTTGATCGCAGTAATCGAGCAAGGCCGTGCTGCGTGGCACGCCGAAGCAGACCAAGCCAAGAACGACGAACTATTCGACCGCGTTGGTTTCGCTATGACCGAGTATCGTGGTCGTCTGCGTGCAGGCCGCTTGACCCAAACCGCCTAACCTATGGCGCTGCCCGCACCTTAAGGAGTCCTGAGAATGATTGCTGTGTTCGTTGGTTTCATCCTGTTTATCGTGTGCCTCGTATTGTTCCAAGTTTTCTGGAAGCAATTGCTTGTGGTCGCGCTAGTTGCGGTCTTCGGGATTACTGCGATTGTCGGCGTGGCTGTCCTTCTCGACTCGCAGCAGCGACACGCCCAAGAGGCGCAACAGACGCAGGCGACGCCCGTAGCAGCGCAGGCAACGCCCGTAGCAACGCCCGCCGCACCGGCTGACCCTGACGTGACGCAGTGTACGGACGTGGCGAACGAGAAGCAAAGCCAAGCCACCGATAACGGCGCCGACAGTGTTACCGCACAGGTAGTCAAGGGCAAAGCGTTTGCAGAGTGTATGAACGCGCTGCACGCTAGCAACTAACATTTGGAACTGAAATGCTCACAGCCTTTATCGTGGTCTTCGTCGCTACCGCAGCAGCGAACATAGCCCTAGTCCGTGGTGCCGCTCGCCGGCACGCTCGCGAAACGCTAACCTTTAAGGAGTCCCCACAATGAGCCGCTTCTACATCGCAACCATCGCAGCCACCGTAATGGTATTCGCCACGCAAGCAGCGCATGCTGAGGCGTCGCAAGCTGCGTCGTGTGGTGCGATTGCTGAATTCGTGCAAGTGGTCGGTGAAGGGCGCGACCTAGGTGTTAGCGAGCGCGACCAATTGGCAGCAAACGTTAAAGCGGCGGACACTGTGCAAAACCTGAATACGCTTAACGATCTTACGCACATGGTCTATGTGACCAAAGCCACGCCTAAGCAAATCACGACGGCGTTTTACACCGGCTGTATGCAGTAACCCTTAACACTCTTTAGGCTCCAAAGGATCAACCATGAAACGCAATCTTATCGCAGCACTCGTTTTGACCACTACCGCACTGTTCGCGGCGCACGCTAACGCGCAATGGTCGGGCTCGCAACAAACGCTTGGTAATCAGACCTACGGCAACTATTCGAATTACTCGAATGGTGAGACCATGCGCTCGAATTCGCAAACGATCGGTAACACGGTGTACACCAATCAAACGTACAGCAATAGCTCTGGTCAATCGACCACGCAACGTTGTTCGTCGCAGCAAATCGGCAATCAAATCTACACGCGTTGTAACTAGGGAAACGCTGATTAATGGAGCTCGGCGGTCATCGCTCACGTAGCCGAGGACGTTATAGAAGGCAGCTCACAGAACGGACTCACGAGGATGAAGAGGCAGATCGGCTTCGCGGAAGCGGAAATTGCAGGCAAGAAGCGCGTGACGAGGCGCCAACGCTTCCTGGCGGAGATGGGGCAGATTGTGCCGTGGCAGCGTTTGCTGTCTGCAATCGAACCGCATTACCCGAAGGGCACGCGAGGCCGTCCGCCGATTGGCTTGGAGCGAATGCTGCGGATCTATTTCCTGCAACAGTGGTACGGGCTGTCGGACGAAGGGCTGGAAGACGCGCTGTATGACAGCATTGCGCTGCGCGCCTTCGCCGGCATCGATCTGGCAGTCGAGAACGTTCCGGATGCGACCACGCTGCTGAAATTCCGGCGCCTGTTGATCGAGCACGAACTGACACGGAAGCTGTTCGACGAGATCGGTATCTCGCTGTGTGAGCGTGGACTGATGATGAAGGAAGGCACGCTGGTTGATGCGACGATCATCGAAGCGCCACCGTCGACCAAGAACGCCGGGAAGAGCCGTGACCCGGAGATGCATCAAACGAAGAAGGGCAACGAATGGCACTTTGGGATGAAAGCCCACGTTGGCGTGGATGCCGATTCGGGTCTGATCCACAGTGTGGTTGGCACGGCGGCGAACGTGTCGGATGTGTCGCAGGCGCATGCTCTGCTGCACGGGCATGAAGAAGAGGCGTTCGCCGACGCGGGCTACATTGGCGTAGACAAGCGCGAGAAAATTACGGGCAAGACGGTGAAGTGGCACGTCGCGGCCAAGCGCGGAAAGATCAAAGCGATGCAGGAAGGGCCGCTGAAGGACCTGGTGGTCGCGGTCGAACGAACCAAGGCGCAGATCCGTTCGCGCGTTGAGCATCCGTTCCATATCGTCAAGAACCTGTTTCACCATCGCAAAACCCGATACAAGGGCTTGGCCAAGAACACGGCGCAACTGTTCAGCTTGTTCGCTCTGGCGAATCTGGTGACTGCGCGAAATCTGTTGCGATCGGTTCATGGGAGCAATCCGTCATGCGTATGAAAAATGAGAGAAGAGGGGCTCGTTTGCGAGCCAAATTCACCGAAATGAGCGTCGATTCGATTCGTTATCCAGAAAATTTGACGCGTCTTGATCTGCAAGCCGATCCGACAGTTCATTAATCAGCGTTTCCCTAACGCGCCTAGCAGTGATACTCAACCCGCTTGATAGCCTCATACAGAGGGCGCAGCGGGTAGAACTGCCCGCTTAACCAAGGTAGGGCGAATAGGCGGGATACGGCTTTGCCGTGTCTCCCTTCAAGTCTTACCTCTTTCTGCAGGAGTGCGAATTGACTAAGGAGAAACTGACGGCAGACCGACTGCGGGAAGTGTTGCGGTATGAACCGGAGACGGGCTTGTTCTATACGGTCGCGGTAAGGGCGCTGGTCTCGCTATGTGGGCCAAGATTGCAGAGCTACAGCGGCAGGCCCGGAACGCGCAAGCATTAGCAGCAGCGATAAGAGTCGGGCCGCCGCTATGAAGGCGCGATGCCTGCAATGTTCCAACTTCCAACGAATCGAGGTTAGGTATTGCACCGCGACCGATTGCGCAATGTGGACGTTTCGACCGTATCAGACGGATGACGAGGTGGACGAGGACGAGGGAATCCCCGCTAGGGTGGCGTAGTCCCTCAGGAGAGGGGGTTTAAGCGGCTCGCAGCCCCTTCCCGGTACCATGCCTAGGCGGACCCCTGGCAGCCCGTTAGGCGCCCGTTAGAGGGGTTTCTAGAGGACTCCTATGGAGTTGGGCCTAGGTGGGCGGTAACGCCTTAATAGGGCCGGGACGCAAACCCTTATGGTTCTACGCGTGCGCGCACAACGCCAAATTTACATGGTCCGTGCGCCTCGTTTGTAAACATTTCAAATAGGAGTACGAACGATGGATTCTAAGAAACGGGAGTCAAACCGGGTTGCAGCTAAGACCCGATTGCAGGAAGTCGAAGCGCTTGAACGACAGGAGCAAGACGAGGACCGAGCGCTAACCAACCTTAAGCGCAAGCCTTACGGACCGTTCTACAAGTGCAACGGGTGCGGACACGTATTCAGCGACCCTGTCAGCTTCGCGAACCACGGTAAGCGCGTTATGCGTTCTATGTTCTGCAAGTCCGTGCAAGAGCTTAAGAACGCTCAGTACGTGGTCGATACTTACGAATACGATAACCCGGACGGTACTAAGCGCACCGAGTATGTAGCCCGTTTACGTACCGTTATGTGCGCGGTACAAGCGAACCTTAAGCATAGGGGCTAACGTTCGGGGCGCTTGCACTTATGGGCGCATTTCTGCGGAATGTCAAAAACCGGGCCGTTCCCGCTGCGTTTTTGGGAAATATTTGGACAATCGGTTAAATCTGTTGGGAACTGTCGGATTCCAGCCGATCGAGTTCTAGTTTTTGACCCACCCCCCGGTATGGTGCTATCGCCTGACCTAGCCATTAGGTTTGATCTATTGCGCCGCTCAGCGCCCTGTATCGAATGTTAGAGCCACGGCACTAGGTAACTACTTTCCAACATGGTAACTACTCTATAGAGTGTGGTCCTTATCACCGCGAAGTAAGGAGAACTTATGATCGAACTCAACATACCCGACGAGGTAGACCACGGTAACGCTGACAAGCCCAGCAAGCGCGTAGTTGACTACAGCAGAACACAGGCCAAGAGTCGCGCTGCTACCAAGGTAGACGCTGACGGAGACGTACATATCGTGTTACCTGCTGGCAAGCGCTACCCGTTCGACTGGTGCGAGAAGTACGCGAGTCTACTCGTCAATCCGGTCAACAGACAGCTACGCTACGAGTACCTAGAAATGAACATAGACGACTTTCTAGTGCTGCTTGAACGCACCTATGGACCTAGTTACGCAGTGGCTTATACGTGGTTCGTAAAAGCACGTACGGCTAAGAACAAGCCGAGCAAGTACCCGCACACTATCGCTAAACTTATCGCGGTACTGAACAGCCGGGGCGTAACCGTACCGCCGATTACGGCTAAGGACATTTCATTTAACCAGATGCGTACGCACTTGCTCGGGAAGGGCAAAGCACAGGAGTTCACAGTTATGCAGATACCCGGAATTACGTTAGGCAAGCGGTTCGTACGTATCAGCGGTAAGACGTTTCATTGGTTTAACGCTATGGGGCTTGAATGCGAGGTCGATTGCGCAGCAGGCATCGCACACCACGGTCGTACCGGTAGGTCCATGCTGGTCATGTCCGACTTCCTCGCGTTGATCGGTATGGATCGAAACGAGCTTGAACGTCGGTGCATGGGTGCCCCGGAATAATCCTTTACATGAGATATGGTTTATCTCTATAAAATGTTGGTAGCTACCCGCCAGATACCCCGTTTTGTCACCCCGTTTTACTATTTTTGCCCTATTCATAGGAGGATTGAACCACATGAAGCACGTCTTGGAGGACAACGAACAGGAAAGTAACTACTTTTCCCGGTTGAACAAGAACGGCAAAGCAGCATACCGGCGCAGCGTATCCGTTATCACAGGCGGTCTACCAAGCTGGGCAGCTAGGGCTTACGAGAAGGTAGTTACCGAGTCCACAGCAGAGAAGGTAGTTACCAAGTCCGACGAGCCGCGTGTCGATCTAACAAAGCCCCTGCGGCGCATGGGTATCGAGCTTGACGACCTGCGAACGGAACTCAGCGCACAGGTAGGCGAGACCGCAGCACGGCGCACGCTGTCTAAGGTAGACGCGGCTTTTCTGGCATTGCGCAAGGCATGCGAACCGGTCTCAGAGAAGGTAGTTACCAAAGGACAGACGCGCAGCGGCGCATCCGTCAGCAAGTCCGCAGCGGTAGAAGTATGCCCATTCACCGGCAAGGCGCTAGCCCGGTAGTGCGTGCGCCGCTTAAGCCGTTAGCCCGGTAGCTTGCAATGCACGACGAGCCGCGCCATAGCTTCTACGAGTGAACGCAGCGGGGCGAACTCACCGCCGTATAGACCACCCGCACCGGGTTCTACGTGGCCTTGCCATTGGTCGCGTATGTCCTTCGGTATCCCGCACTCACGGGCCGTATCTTTCCAGAGGTGCCGGAACGAGTGAAAAACCATACGGTCGTCCGTGACTCCGCAAACCTCGCGTAGGTATCGGTGGAACCATTGACTAAAGTTCGCACTGTGTGACCCCTTCGGAGAAATGCGGACAGGGAATAGCCATGTCTCCCGGTTACGTGATTCGACATAGGCGATCAAGCCACGGTCAAGCAATGCCGGGTGCAGCGGGATACGCCGCCTAGACGCCGCCGTCTTAAGCGTCTGGCCCGGAGAGTCCGCAGTGATCCGCATAACCCATACCGTGCGCTCTGTGCTGTCTTGCTCGCGGTAGGTCTCCTGTCTAATGTCTCCCGGCACTAGCTGGGCTAGTTCCTCTATGCGCGCACCCGTGAACAGACCGAGCAAGGGAAGCCAGTACGCCGCCTCGCCTGCCCCGGCGCGTGGTCGTTCCCCGTGCGTATAGACCGGACTACTGAAGATCGCATTAAGGGCTAGCTCGCTGAACGGGAGACGCACCGGCGCGGCGTGCCTGCGTTCTTGCATACGTAATCCGGTAGCCGGGTTAGACGTGATCCAATCTTGCCCTTCGGCAAACTTCAGTAGCACTGCTATCTGCCCCAATGAATAGTTGACGGCCTTTATGGTCGAACCGCTCGACAGCGCCGTGTCTTTGTAGGCGATCAAGTGCGCCTTGGTTATGGCGTGTACGGGTAGGTCTCCTATCGAATCTACTAGACGTGCCACATGGCGGCGCATGGTAGCGATAGAGCCTGCTGTCGGTTTGCGCTCGATTGCCCAGCTATCCACCACGGTCGCTAAGGTGCGGGCAGCGTTCTCTAAGACGCGCTGTACGGGCTTGGCGGTCTCTACCCTTGCGCCAGTATTGACGAGGGGCAACGGGGCTGCTGTAGGGGCTGTGTGCGCTCTGAGCGCATGGGCTACGGCAAGCCGGATACGGTCGTCTAGGCTGTACTCCGCTAGGTCGGTCTCGTCCCTGCCCGTTTCGTGTTCTAGGAGTTGATCGAGCGCACCTAAGCGGCGCGGTGGTACTGATGGTAGCGACGGTAGCGCCTTGCCTCGCAGCCCTTCGAATTCCGCATCTAGGTCCGAGCTAGCGCGGCGCACAAGTATCGCTGCCTCGCTGCGTTCCGACGTGCCTAGCGCACGAACAATTTCACGCTTGCCGCTGTAATGGGCTAGCAAGTCGAGCGGTACACGCCTGCGGAGATAGTACCGCGAGCCGCGCTTAACAAGGTGTGAATTCCGGGCCATTGTGTAGCATCCATGTGGACACAGGCACGGCCGCAAAGCCCCGCCCGTATTGGGTTCTAGACGTGGCGCGGTTTTACTGGCATTCGCGGACAGATTAACATATTCTGCGTTATGGATGTTCATCGGCTGGCGAAGAATACCCGGTTGTAGAGGTCCGCCAACAGGCGCGATTCGGACCCCATCAATCATCGAAGCGCCTGCGCAGCGCACCCGACACGATCCACACCCTCGGGTTGCGGCTGCAAGCACAGGAGACGTCGGTATGGGCAAACATCCCGCGGCGGACGCTTCGCAGCAGACCGCGCTCGGCAGCGACGAACTTCAGCTGATCGATGCGTGGTGGCGCGCATGCAATTATCTTTCGGTCGGCATGATCTATCTGCTGGACAACCCGCTGCTGCGGGAGCCGCTGAAAGTCGAACACGTCAAGTATCGCCTGCTCGGACACTGGGGCGCGAGCCCGGCGTTATCGTTCGTCTGGGCGCATCTGAACCGCGTGATCAAACGCGACGATCTCGACGTCGTCTTCATGGCCGGTCCCGGACACGGCGCACCGGGCGTGCTCGGCCCCACCTATCTGGAAGGCACCTACTCGGAGATCTATCCGGACAAGAGCGCAGATGCCGAGGGCATGCAGAAGTTCTTCAAGCAGTTCTCGTTCCCCGGCCATATCGGTTCGCATGTGACGCCGGAGACGCCCGGGTCCATCCACGAAGGCGGCGAGCTTGGCTACAGCCTGTCGCATGCGTATGGCGCCGTGCTCGACAACCCGGACCTCATCGTGGCCTGCGTGGTCGGCGATGGAGAAGCGGAGACCGGGCCGCTCGCCACCGCGTGGCATTCGAATAAATTCATCAACCCGGCCCGCGACGGCACCGTGCTGCCGATCCTGAATCTGAACGGCTACAAGATCGCCAATCCCACCATCCTGTCGCGCATCAGCAGCAGAGAACTGGAAGCGCTCTTTGTCGGCTACGGCTACACCCCGCATTTCGTCGAAGGATCGGATCACGCGGAAATGCATCGGAAGATGGCGCACACGCTCGATACCGTGCTCGGCGAAATTCGCGCAATTCATCAGCAGGCACGCGCGAACGGCAATCTCGAGCGGCCGCTCTGGCCGATGATCGTGCTGCGCACGCCCAAGGGCTGGAGCGGACCGAAGCAGATCAACGGGCACAAGGTCGAAGGCTCGTGGCGCTCGCATCAGGTGCCTTTTTCCGATGTGCGCAACAACTCCGCGAATCTCGAAGTGCTCGAAGAATGGATGCGCAGCTACCGGCCCGACGAACTTTTCGACGCCGACGGCCGGCTGATCCCCGAACTCAAGGCACTATCGCCCGAAGGCCCGCGGCGCATGAGCGCCAATCCGCACGCGAACGGCGGCGTACTGCGCCGCGAACTGAAGCTGCCCGACATCCGCGCGTACGCGGTGGATGTGCTGCACGCGGGCAAGGTGCTGCAGGAGAACACGCGGCCACTCGGCGAATTTCTGCGCGACACGATGCGCGCGAACATGAACACCTTCCGCGTGTTCGGCCCGGACGAAACGGCCTCGAACCGTCTGCAGTCGATCTACGAGGTCAGCAAGAAGGTGTGGATGGCCGAGATGCTCCCCGAGGACGAGGACGGCGGCGAACTGGCGCGCGACGGCCGCGTGATGGAAATGCTGTCCGAACACACGCTGATGGGATGGCTCGAAGGCTATCTGCTGACGGGACGCCACGGCTTCTTCCATACCTATGAAGCGTTTGCGCACGTGGTGGATTCGATGTTCAACCAGCACGCGAAGTGGCTCGACATCAGCCGCAATCACGTGCCATGGCGCGCGTGGGTGTCGGCGGAAAACATTCTGCTGTCGTCGACCGTGTGGCGGCAGGATCACAACGGCTTTTCGCATCAGGACCCCGGCTTCATCGATCTCGTCACCAACAAGAGCCCCTCGGTCACGCGCGTCTATCTTCCGCCCGACGCGAACACGCTGCTGGTGGTCGCCGACCACTGTCTGCGCACCACCGACTGCATCAACGTGATCGTCGCCGACAAGCAGAAACACCTGCAATTCACCACCATCGACGAAGCCGTCGTGCACTGCGCCAAAGGCATCGGCGTGTGGCGGCGCGCGAGCAACGACGAGGACGCCGAACCGGACGTGGTGATGGCCTCGTGCGGCGACGTCGCCACCCAGGAAGCGCTGGCGGCGACGGCGATCCTGCGCGAGCGTCTGCCCGAACTGAAGCTGCGTTTCGTCAACGTGGTCGACCTGTTCAGGATGCAGCCGGCGAGCGAGCACCCGCACGGCTCGACCGAACGCGAATTCGACAGCCTGTTTACGACCAATAAGCCGGTGATCTTCAATTTCCACGGTTACCCGTGGCTGATCCACAAGCTCGCCTATCGCTTTCGCAATCACGAGAATCTGCACGTGCGGGGCTACAAGGAGAAAGGCAACATCAACACGCCGCTCGAACTGGCGATTCTCAATCAGGTGGACCGCTTCAATCTGGTGATCGACGTGCTCGACCGCGTGCCGCGCTTGCAGGGCAGATCCGCGCATCTCAGGGAAGACATGAGGAACGCGATCGTCAGCAACCTGAACTATGCGCATACGCATGGCACGGACCGCGCCGAGATCGTCGACTGGGTCTGGCCCTTCTGAACGTCACGCGCAGCATGCACCGAGGAAAGCATCATGGCCGACGCTCCCACCACGACCTCGCAGCAAAGCGCGGATGCAGCGCGCACCGGCCTGAGCGCCGCCGCGCTCCAACGCGGCGTGCTCGACAATCTGCTGTGCCTGCGGGGCCGCTATCCGGCGATCGCTTCCCCGCATGACTGGTACATGGCGCTCGCGTATAGCGTGCGCGACCGGCTGCTGGCCCGCTGGGCAACCTCCGTACAGACCTACGCCGGAAGCGACGTGCGGGTCGCCTGCTACCTGTCCGCCGAGTTCCTGATCGGCCCGCAACTCGGCAACAACCTCGTCAATCTCGGCATCGAGGCCAACACACGCGAAGCGCTGCGCGCGCTCGGCGTCGACCTCGATATGCTGCTCGAACTCGAGGAAGAGCCGGGGCTCGGCAATGGCGGACTTGGCCGCCTCGCGGCCTGCTATCTGGATTCGCTCGCAAGTTTGGAAATACCGGCCATCGGCTATGGCATCCGCTACGAGTTCGGCATCTTCGACCAGCAGATTCGCGACGGCTGGCAGGTCGAAACCACCGACAAATGGCTGCAAAAGGGCAATCCATGGGAGATCGTGCGCCCGGAGGTTGCGTACTACGTGGGGTTCGGCGGCAGCACCCACAACGAAACCGATGCACGCGGGCACCTGTGCGTGCGCTGGACACCCACACGGCAGGTCAAAGGCGTGGCTTGCGACACGCCGATGCCCGGCTATCACGTCAACACGTGCAACACCTTGCGGCTGTGGAAGAGCGAGGCGGTCGAGTCGTTCGACCTGCAGGACTTCAACGCCGGCGACTATTACGAGGCCGTCAACGAAAAGGTCATCTCCGAGACGCTGTCGAAGGTGCTGTATCCGAACGACGAGCCCGAGATCGGCAAGCGCCTGCGTCTCGCGCAGCAATACTTCTTCGTGTCGTGCTCGCTGCAGGACATGCTGCGCCTGCTCCAAATCAAGGGCGAACCGGTCGGACACTTCGCGCAGTTGTTCAACGTGCAGTTGAACGACACGCATCCGTCGATCGCCGTCGCCGAGCTGATGCGTCTGCTGGTGGACGACAGGCAGGTGCCGTGGGACGAGGCCTGGGACATCACGCGGCGCGCGCTCGCGTACACCAATCACACCCTGCTGCCCGAAGCGCTCGAAACCTGGGGGCTGCCGCTGATGCGCAACCTGCTGCCGCGCCTGCTCGAAATCATCTATGAGATCAACCGCCGCTTCCTCGACGAGGTCCGGCAGCGCTATCCGGGCGACGACGCGCGCATCGAACGCATGTCGCTGATCGACGAGCGCGGTGACAAGCTCGTGCGCATGGCGCATCTGGCGACGGTCGGCAGCCACGCGGTCAACGGCGTCGCCGAACTGCATTCCGGGCTGCTCAAGCAGACCGTGCTGCGGGACTTCGCCGAATTGTGGCCCGAGCGCTTTCACAACGTCACGAACGGCGTCACGCCGCGCCGTTTCATGCTGCTTTGCAATCCGGCGCTCGCGCGGCTGCTCGACGAGACCATCGGCGCTGGCTGGGTCACTGATCTCGCGCGACTGCGCAAGCTCGAAGCCTATGCCGACGACGCCGCGTTTCAGCAGCAGTGGCGTAGCGTGAAGCAGTCGAACAAGGCCGTGCTCGCCGAGCATATCCGGAGCGTCACGGGCATCGGCGTCGACACCGCCGCGCTGTTCGACGTGCAGGTCAAGCGCATCCACGAATACAAGCGGCAACATCTGAACGCGTTGCTGATCGTCACGCTGTACCGGCGCCTGCTGCGTGATCCGCAGCTCGCGCTGATACCGCGCTGTTTCGTATTCGGCGGCAAGGCGGCGCCCGGCTACGCGACGGCCAAGCTCATCATCCGTTTGATCAACGGCATCGCCGAAGTCGTGAATAACGACCCGATGGTGAACGGGCGGCTGAAAGTCGTGTTCTATCCGGACTTCAATGTGAAGAACGCGCACTTCATCTACCCTGCCGCCGACCTGTCCGAGCAGATTTCGACGGCCGGCAAGGAAGCATCGGGCACCGGCAATATGAAGTTCATGATGAACGGCGCGTTGACGATCGGCACGCTCGACGGCGCCAACGTCGAAATCCGCGAAGAGGTCGGCGACGAAAACTTCTTCCTGTTCGGCCTGAGCGCCGACGAAGTGGAACGTGTGAAGCGCGCGGGTTATCGCCCCGCGGACTATGTGAAGGACGACGCGGAACTGAGCGAAGTGCTGCAACTGATCGCCGACGGTCATTTCTCGCGAGGAGACCGCGAGATGTTCCGCCCGCTGATCGACAATCTGACGCACGCGGACCCGTTTCTCGTGCTCGCCGACTATGCCGCCTACGTGGCGCGCCAGGACGACGTGAGCGCCGCCTGGCAGGACACGCCGCGCTGGACCCGGATGTCGATCCTGAACACCGCGCGCTCGGGCAAGTTCTCTTCCGACCGCGCCATCGGCGAATACTGCGACAAGATCTGGAAGATCCGCCCGGTGAGGATCACCCTTGATCAATGACCCTGAAACGGGATCGGTGCGTGCTCATGCGGTTCGCTCCGGGTCGCGGTTTCCCGTGGGCGCATCGGCGGTGCCCGGCGGCATCAATTTCTGCATCTTCTGCCGTCACGCGACGCGCGTCGAGCTGTTGCTGTACGACGCGGCTGACAGCCCCGAGCCGTTCCAGATCATCACGCTCGCCGCCGCTTGCAACCGCACCTTCTACTACTGGCACGTGATGGTCGAAGCGCTGCCGTTCGGCACCTACTACACGTGGCGGGCGGACGGTCCGCGCGATACGCGCTCTAGCGGCCACGCGTTCGACCCCGACCGCGAACTCCTCGACCCGTATGCCCGCGCGGTCAGCGACGTGCTGTGGACGCGGCCTGCGGTCGACCAGCCGAATCCCGACGGGCACAAAACCCACCGCGCGATCGTGACGGAACCCCTGCCCTCGTCGCCTGGGCGTATCTCGCGCGGACTCGACGACGCGATCATCTACGAGCTGCATGTCGGCGGCTTTACACGTGATCCGTCGAGCGGCGTGCAGCATCCCGGTACCTTCGCCGGCCTGATCGAAAAGATTCCGTACCTGACGCAGCTTGGCGTGACCCACGTCGAGCTGCTGCCGGTGATGGCCTTCGACGAACAGGACGTTCCGCCCGCCACGGCGGCCCTCGGCCTGAGCAACTACTGGGGTTACAGCACGCATAGCTATTACAGCCCGCATCCTCGCTACTGCCGCGATCCCGCGCGCGCGCCCCAGGAGTTTCGCGCGCTGACCGACGCCATGCACGCCGCGGGCATCGCCGTGCTGCTCGACGTCGTGTTCAACCATACGGCCGAAGCGGGCGAGACGGGCCCCGTCATCAACTTCAAGGGCCTCGTCAACGATATCTTCTACCACCTCGACGCGGCCGACCGGCGCCGCTACCGGGACTACACCGGCTGCGGCAACACGATCAATTGCAACCATCCGCTGGTGACGACGTTCATCGTGCGCTGCCTCGAATACTGGGTGGAAGAACTCGGCGTCGATGGCTTCCGGTTCGATCTGGCGAGTATCTTCGCGCGCGACCAGCGCGGCGAGCTGATGGTCGATCCACCGCTGCCCTGGGCGATCGAGTCTTCGCGTGTGCTGTCGCGCGTGCCATTGATCGCGGAGGCGTGGGACGCCGCCGGCATGTATCAGGTCGGCGCCTTTCCCGGCATGGCATGGGCCGAGTGGAACGGCCGCTATCGGGACGTGATTCGCCGTTTCGTGCGCGGCGACCCGGGGCTCATCGGGGCGGTCGCGACCTGCATCGCGGGCAGCTCGGACCTCTATGCGGACAACGGCAGGCTGCCCAACAACAGCGTCAACTTCGTGACGTGCCACGACGGCTTCACGCTGATCGATCTCGTCAGCTACGAATCGAAGCACAACGAAGCCAACGGCGACGAGAATCGCGACGGCAGCTCCGACAACCTGTCGTGGAACTGTGGCGCCGAGGGCGAGACCGGCGACGCCGGGATTCTCGGTCTGCGACACCGCCAGGCACGCAACGTGATGGCCATCCTGTTCCTGAGTCTGGGTGTGCCGATGACGCTCGCCGGCGACGAGGTGCTGCGCAGCCAGCGCGGCAACAACAACGCCTATTGTCAGGACAACACCCTCAGCTGGTTCGACTGGACACCCACTGAAGCCGGCTCGGCCATGTCGCGCTTCGTGCGCGAGCTGATCGCGCTGCGCAAGCGCCACGCAAGTTTGCGGCGGCGGTATTTCCTGACCGGCCGGCCCTCGCCGGGGCAGACTCGGCCGGATGCGGCATGGCACGACGAGCGCCTGAACGAGCCGGGCTGGCACGATCCAGGCGCGCGGCTTCTCGCCGTCACGCTGGGCGGCGAAGCGCCTGGCGAGCCGGCACTGCACGCGGTGTTCAACATGGACGATTGCGCCCGCACGGTCCAGTTGCCCGCGTCCGACGGGCGGCACTGGCGGCGTATCGTCGATACCGCGCGCGACAGTCCGCATGACATCGTGCAAGCGGCGCAACAGGGCGCTGTCGAAAGCGATCAATTTCGCGTCGAGGCACGCAGTGTCGTAGTTCTGGAAGAAGCGAGCTGAACCGACGCAAATAACCCGGGTTCTTGTCCTCTAACGTCGATGCTGTGGCGGATATGCCGTGCGCAGTTTCGATTTACTGGCGGAACAATCCACCGGCAACGATCGCGGAGGGCATCATGAGAATCAGCGTTGACGGGCCGTCCGTCGTCTTTGCGATGATTGCGGTCGTGGCCCATGGCAGCGCACTCGCGAGGTCCGAGGCCTGCCATCCCACCTCGGAAAAGCAGATTTCCGCACTGTTCGATCGCTGGAACGACTCGCTGAAAACCGGCGACCCGCGGAAGGTCGTGGCGAACTACGCGCCGAACTCGATCCTGCTGCCGACCGTCTCGAACAAGCCGCGTTTGACCGCCGACGAAAAGCTCGACTATTTCAAACACTTCCTCGAAAACAAACCGGTCGGCACGATCGACTTCCGCGACATCATGATCGAATGCAACACCGCGATCGACTCGGGGCTCTACACCTTCAAGTTCGCGGACGGCTCGGTCGTCAAGGCGCGCTATACGTTCACCTACGCGTGGAATGGGCACAAGTGGCTGATTACCAGCCATCATTCGTCGAAAATGCCGGAAGGCAATTAGCCGATGTGGTTTAGAAAAAGTCAGGCTGGGACTTGAACCTCATTCACGAATGACCTGAATACGTCCCGCCTTGACTGCCGCCTTCAATACCGTCCAGTCCGCCTCATTCTGTTCCGCGCCTCGCTATCCCGTCCTTTCCGCCCGATGCGCGGCCTCCTGCACACCTCGTACAGCCGCGGCCACGATCAAGCCGGTGAATACCACACCGATCAGCCCGAGGCATGCGGCGTCGATCCGGCCGAACGCCGAAGTGGGCACGACATCGCCGTACCCGATGGTGAGCGCCGTGATCGCGCAGAAGTACACGGTTTCACCCAACGGCGACGGTGTCCGGTTCGCTGTCTCGACGGGCACGCCCCAGTAGTCCATGCCAATCGTCAGCAAGACGAACAGTAGAAGCAGACCGATCAGAATCGCTCTCAGATACCACAGGGTTATCGCCATTTCCTTCAGAATCTCACTAGCCCGAGGACGGACCGCGCCATCGCCTGTCGCATTTCCCATTGCACGCTCCTGTTGCGATCACCGGATCGGCTTTGCAGCATGCCGCACCGCCTCACTCCGCACGGCGGTGCTGCTCGAAAAGCAGAAGCATCAAATACGCATAGGCCGTTACGGCCAGAAAGAGCCCCATTCGCACGGCAAACGCGGTGTAGACATCCTTGCCCGCCACGCTGTCCTGCACCGATTGCCCGAGCAGAATGATCATCGTCACGAGACTGTTCAGCCAGAAGCCCGGCGAACAACGCGTGGGTTGCAGGCCGTACAGCTTGCGTCCCACCAGCAGGCCGAACAATAGCATCCACAGAAAGAACATCCACAAATGCACGAACAGCCTCAGCGCAAACCAGAACGCGATGGCGAGCAGACCGCCGAGCAGCGTCGAGCCGATCAGATCGCGTGCGGCGCCGCGGGCCGAGGTCGTGCAGGATTGTCTCCCGAGGCTGACGGACTTCATGATGATCGGCATGTAGTTCGCCGGGTCGGTCATCGCGAGCAGATAGGCCGGCATGACGACGAGCGCGGCACGCAGCGCGATATAGGCCGCCTCGTCTTCCGCCATCGCTGCCGCGGCGGGCTGTTCTCGCGCGCCCATGCTTTCAGGAAACAATCTGTGCGCCAGCGTCGACGCCAGCACGGCAAGCAGAAGTCCCTTCGCCAGCGCGCCGACGACCGTCAGGGCCAGTTCGAAGTCGGCCGTGCCCGCGGCGGAAATCATCGTCAGTCCCGCGACCAGAAAAGTCGCGACGAGATTGTTGCCGCCACGCAGCCCGTAACGAAACGCGAAGAACAGCATGAGGCCGACGATCATGATGCCGGCCAACGCATAGTGACGAAGCAACGGAACGAGGAGCAGGCCGCTGCCGGTGGTCGACGCCACGACCAGCGAAAGAATCACGCCGGCCTTCAACGATAGCGGCCGATTCTGCGTGGCCAGCAGAAAAACCGTGAATACCGGCGCGACGACGGGTATCGGGAAATCGAGTCCAAAGCTGACGGCAAGAGCGATTGCCGTTCCGATAGCCACACGTATCGCGCGATAACCGAGGCGCTGGGTCACGGGTTGCATGGGCTTCTCAATAGACGTAGGAGAGCCAGCTCATCAGCCGGATGAACGCGTGTCCCAGCGGATTGAGCGGATTGCCCTGGGTCGGAAACGCCATCACTTCGGCCTGCCCGCCCACCCGCAGATCGCGCAGACGCGCGCGCTCGCGGTCGTCGAATTCGACGATTACCGGGAAACGCTGCGCGGGACGCAGCCAGTCGCGGCTATTCTGCACGGTGGGCAGGCTGCCCGCCGGCGTGCTCTGCCCCACGCTCACGCCATAGCCGATACTGCGAACCCGCCCGCCGAACACTTCGCCGGGCAGCACGTCCAAGGCGATCTCGACGCGCGTGCCGGGTTTGAGATGGCCCAGATTGTTCTCCGTCATGTCGGCGCTGACCCACACGTCGCGGATCGCGATCAGCGTCATGACCGGATTGCCCGCCGCGGCGAACTGACCGACTTCCGTGCGCAGATCGGTCACGACGCCGCTCGAGCGGGCTCTGATCCGCGCGTTGGCGAGATCGAGTTCGGCCTTCTCCAGCGCGCCAGCGGCGCTGCGCAACTGCGCATTCTCCGCCTCGCTTCCGCCCTGCTGCTCCCGCGCCCGCTCGACTTCGGCACGGGCCCCGTCGACCTGGCTTAGCGCCTGTTCATGCGTCGCCCGCGCGACCTCGAGGCGTCGCAGGGAGACGGTGCCCTCGTCTTCACGATAGAGCCGCTCGAGACGGTCGCTGTCCTGGCGCGCCTTGACCTCGTTCGCGATGGCGGCCCGCAACGCCGCGACTGCCGACTCGATGCCGGCCGTGCTGGCACCGACCTGCCGGCGCGCGGACTCCAGATCGGCGCGCGCGCGGTCAGCGGCAATGCGGTAGGGCTCGCTATCGACTTCGAACAGCACGTCCCCCGCGTTGACATCCTGGTTGTTATGGACGAACACCCGCGTCACGCGTCCCGACACCTCGGCGGCGACGGGCACGACATAGGCCTGAATCCGCGCCTGCTGCGTATACGGCGTGAAACGGTCGGCGAGCAGATACCAGATCAGGCTCAGCACGATCAGACAGACGACCCATTTGACCGTCCTGCCCGAAGGGTCGGCGGCAGGCGTCGACGACTTCGGCGGGGCGGCGGTTCGAGGCTCGCGGGTATCCTGGGTATCGCTCATCGTGACGCCCCTTCGGCTTGCCCCGGCGTACCGGAAGACGGCGCCGTCTGGTCGAGCAGGTCGCCCCAATCGGTGCGTTGCCGCATCTGCGCGCGCGTCGCCGCGTCGACGAGCGGCTGTTCGGTTTCCCAGCCGCCTCCGAGCGCCTTGTAAAGCGCGATCACACTGCCGAGCGCATTGCTGCGATTGACCACGTACGCGTCCTGCTGCGCGAACAGCGCGCGCTGCGCATCGAGGACCCGCTGGAAGTCCGAATACCCTTCCCGATAGATCGTATTGGCGAGCGTCAGCGAGCGCCGCGCCGCGCCCTGCGCGTCATTCAGAATGGTGTCGCGCTGCAAGGCGGCGAGCAGCGCCGTCGCGGCATCGTCGGCCTCGCGCGCCGCCTCGCGCACCGTGTTCTGATAAGCGAGCGTCAACTCTTGCAGCCGTGCGTCCTGGACGCGCACGTTGTTCGTGATCCTGCCGTAATCGAACACGTTCCACGTCACGCTCGGGCCCGCGGCAAAGAGCAGTGTGCTCGGTGCGCCCGCGAGCGAACTGGCGGTCCACGTCAGCGTGCCGAGCAACGATACCGACGGGTACAGATCCGCTTTTGCCACGCCGATGAGCGCCGACTGCGAAGCCATCTGATACTCGGCCGCGCGAACGTCAGGGCGGCGCAACAGCAGATCGGCCGGCACGTCCTGCAGCACCGCATGATCCACCAGCGGCACCACGCCTTCCTTGCCCGACTGCACGTCGAGTTCCGGCAGCGGACCCGGCGCTCGCCCGATCAGCACCGACAGCGCATGACGCGCAAGCACGATCTGGCTTTCGAGATCGGGGATGCTGCTCAGCGTCCCAAGGTACTGCGTCTTCGCCTGCTGGAAGTCGAGTTCGTCGGATTCGCCAGCCTTGAAGAGCTTTTGAGCGATGTCGTAGCTGCGTTTTTGCAACTGGGCGTTCTCGCGAGCGATACGTAGCCGCGCCTGCGCGACCCGCAGTGTGAAATACGAATCCGCGACCTGCGCGTGCAACAGAACCAGCGCATCGTCGCGGTTGGCTTGCGCGGCGAAGAACCCGGCGTCGGCCGATTCGATCGCGCGGCTGAAACGTCCCCAGAAATCGAGTTCCCAGCCGATGCTGAAGCCCGCGCCGTACTGCACGAAGGCGCCCGAGCGCGGATTGGAACCATCCGAGCGCTTGCGCGCCGAAGCCAGTACATCGGCACTCGCCTGCTGCACCTGCGGATAGCGTCCCGCGAGCGCGATGCCGAGCTGTGCGCGCGCCTCGAGCACGCGCAGTCCGGCGATCTTCAGGTCGCCGTTGTTCGCGTCGGCTTCGGCGATCAGACGTTCGAGATTCCTATCGTCGAAGATCAGCCACCACTGGCGCACATCGGGCTGTGCACCCTGTTGCGTGACCCGCGTGATCGATTCGCTACTCCAGTGCTCGCTCCACGCTTCATGCTGCGGCTTGAAGTCCGGGCCCACCCGCATGCATCCGCTCAGGCCAACCGCCGCCCCGAAAAGCACTGCGATCCCGTACGGACGCATCAACGGTGACACGGAGCCATCCTCGAGCTTCAGGTCTGCTTCTGTTCGTGGGTCTGCGTCGGTTGCGTGGGTTGCCTGGGTTGAGGCTGGTCTCGGACCCAGCGCCAGAACAGCTGATAACCGACGGCCAGCATCACGGGCCCAACGAATAGCCCGATGACGCCTCCCGTCACCATGCCGCCGAGCGCTCCGATCAGCACGACCGGCATCGGCACCGCGACGCCACGGCCCAGCATCAATGGCTTGAGCACGTTGTCGGCGAGGCCCGCGACGAACACGTAAACCGAGAAGATGATGTTTGCGGTGTTCACGCCGTCCGTGACGATCACGAAGGCGATCACCGGAATGGTGATCAGCGTGGCCGGCAATTGCATGATGCCGAGCAGCAGCACGGCCAGCGCGAGCAACCCCGCGCCGGGTATCCCCTTCACGACGAAGCCGATGCCGATCAGCAGCATCTGGATAAACGCGATGCCCACTACCCCCTGGGCCACCGCGCGAATCGTCGCCGTGCACAAGTCGGCGATCTGAGCGCCGTTCTCGGGCCCCGAGATGCGCGAGGCGATCTGCACCGCGCTGTGATAGCCCTTCTCACCGTGGGCCATCAGGATGCCTGCGACGATCAGCGCGACGAAAAATATCACCAGGCCGGCACCGAGACCCGTCACCGTTGCAAGCACAGCGAGCCCGGCCTCCTTCAGCTGCGGGGCGAATTTATGCGCAAGACCGGTCAGGTCCGTCGATGCCTGTTGCCAGAAGTCGTACACACGCTGGCCGACCAACGGCCAACTCGCCACCGAGTCCGCGGGAGGCGGAATCCGGAAGCTACCGCTCCTGGCAATGGCTATCGATTTCTCGACCGAATCGGCTACCGCGAGACCCAGCGCATACGTTGGCACCAGAATTACGACAAGCGCGACAAGGACGATCAGCGTGGCGATCAGGCCATCCTTGCCGCCGAGCATGGAGCGAAGCAGGACCTGCAGCGGATAGAGCGTGATCGCAAGAATCACCGACCAGGCCATCAGGTTAAGAAACGGCGCGAAGATCCGAAAACAGAATACGGCCAGGACCGCGATGAGTCCGGCGCGGATCAGGACGTCGAGCATCTCTCGGGACGGAGTCCGTTGGGGAATCGGTGTGAGCAGCATAAGTTGTTCTCCCGCCAGGTCGCGTCGCGGTTCGGCGGCGACACCGTGATAGGCCTGCAATCGCGAAAACTCAAACCCACTGGAACGTTCCTGACGCCAATACCAAGGCCTGCCTGCAATTCCGGCATTTTAGGAAGAGGATCGCGCCGGCTTTGTCGTCGACAGAACGCGGCGTTTCACTACTATTGAACCCGCGCCTGAAATATTCAATTGGACTTTGGTCTCATAGACCTCGAGCCGTCCGGAGCTCAGCCGCCGAGCCGCCGCTCACGGCCGGAATCTGGTATCCCACCGATGCGCCGGCCACGCCGCACGCCTTGGGCGACGTCACCCGGACCGTTGCGGCCGGCACGCCGATAGCAGGCCATCACCTGCCGCTGATCGTGCTGTCGCACGGCGGCGGCGGCTGGTACGGCGCCTTTCGAGTCGATGTTGCGATAGGAAGGAGACTCACCCGAATTCGTCGTGTTGCGGCAATTGGTCGGTGATCGAATACCACGGTGCCTTTGAACCCACGAAAATGTGGGCGGTGGGAGACATGGCGGGCGAGTCCGTGAGTGTTCCCAGCGTGACGTGAACGTACTGCCCCTGACGAACCACCGAGAACATCAGGCTTCCACATATTTTGCAGCGCACATCATGCGACGCTCGTTCATCGCCGAACATCAACAGGCTGTCTTCGCCCCGAGTGATGCGCAGCTTGTCGCGCTCGATTCCCGCGAAGGGTTTGAACGCCGAGCCGGTCGCGCGCCGGCAGTTTGAACAGTGGCAGTTCAACGCATAGACGAATTCGTCCTTCACCGAGTAATGGACGGCACCGCAAAGGCATCGGCCGGCAAGCAATGGTTTCATGGCTGCTTTTAAACAGAAGGTACGTCGCAAATTGGAAAGTCACGCAGCCGTGATTATTCGCGAGCCGACGCGCGATGTCGAACCGCCAGACCGCTAGCGCCTGAAAATTACCTGCGCCCTGCAGACCTCGATCGGAGAGGAGGTGTGCTGGTGGACAATTTTCCATCCGTCGGCCTGCTGCCTCAGCGTCATGGTCAGGCGATTGTCCATGGAGCGCAGTTCCAATCCGTCGGCGTCGACGGCTTTATATGTCGCGAAGGCGTGAACGACGGCGAGGTCCGCGGCGACGATTGTTTGCGCCGCGCTGAAATCGACTATCACACGTTCCGTACCCAGCGAACCGAACCAGCCCTCCACCATGTCGCGCCACGATGCGATGCCGTGGTACGACCATGTTCCCCACATGTCGAAGACCACCGCATCGCGGTCGTATAGCGCAACGAACGCGTCCACGTCTTTTGCCAATACCGCGGCTTTGTAGCCTTCCAGGACTTGCAGGATCGGATTGTCGAGTCGGTTCACGGTGTGCTCCCAGGTCGGATGACGATGGCGGCCAGACCTGGCGCAAAACGGCAGATCCAAGGTTCCTGGCCAATTGTCTTACCAGGTAACGACGATCGACGCACCATCGGATCGACATTCCCCCGAAAAAACCTTCAACACGATATTGCGTTGCATTGATCAGATCCCGCCCGCTGCGCGGATCACTGGGCGATCTGCTGACGTTGATACTCGTCGTGCTTCATTTGCATATAGTCGGCGCGGCTGACCTCGTGCAGTTGCCGCGGATACTGCTCGGTCGCATCGAACCAGTCAGCGAGGCGTTTGTCGAGGCGGGCGTTGGGCGGGCTGGAAAGCGCGCCAAGATAGGCATCGATGGCGAGGTAGTAGCGCATCGTATTGCGTTCGACCAGGCCGCGCACGCCGCCGATGTATTGCGGCTCGCTCGTCGACGAATCGGGCGTAGCGGAAAAGCCGACCTTGTCGCTGCCGATCGTCGCCAGGTAGGTTTTCATGGCAATCCGTCCCGCCGTGCCATATCCGTACGCGTAGGTCAGGTGAATAAAGGTGCGGTTATCGCCCACCGGTATCGCTTCCAGCACGATACGGTAGTCTTTCGTGCTCAGCGGACCCTTGGCGGCAGTGAGCTCGACGCGAAAATAATCAGGGGTGCTCGCTACCGCACGAAAGTTGAATTGCACGCGGTACGACGACGAAAGCGATTCCTCGGTTTTCTTGCCGATGTTCACGGTGAGGATCGTACCGCTGTCGCTGGTCGACGCATGGCAGTATTTGGTGTTCAGATGCAGGATCAGCACGTCGCACCAGTTGGCCGGGCCCTGAGTCGGGTCGTTGAGGGCGCCGCTGACCACCGCGAAAGGATAGTTGAGCACCCCGTAAATATCGCCCTTGAGCGCCGACGGCAACTCCTGCGATTCGAGGTACAGCGGTCGCTGAAACTGGTTGTGCGCGAGTTGCTGCGTCAGACTTTGATATTTCGCGTGCAGGCGAGCGGCGCCGTCGTCCGCTTGCGCGACGACGCTCTGGCATAAGAAACAGAACACCGTCGTGATCAAGACCATCCACCACGGTCGCGTCCGCCGATTACCTGTCAGGTATGTCGCAAGCCTGCTCATGGTCCTCCTCCTACTTTGGCTCAGGTCGTGGCGCAACGGAGGCGGATCCGATCCTGGCGCCCTCGTGGTTCCCGCATATCGCCGACGTCATACGGCCATGCGCAAATACAGGCCGCGGAACCCGGACCCTCAACGCTCGCCTACGCTGATTCGCCTGACGTCCACCGACATCATCCGAGCATAGGTCTCACTCATTTTCGCCGCGAGCAGTCTTTTGCTCTCGACAGAGTAGTGATCGTTTACATCAAGCTGTAGATAAGGCATTGCGTCGATCTCCGATGAGAGTGTTGCGCACGCGCCAACTATATGCCGCGCCATCCAATCGATCAAAACCGTCGCCGCACCACGCTCTGGCGAGCCGATCGTCGCTCGCGTCCGTAGCAGTGTCGAACGCCAGGCAGGCATGGCTGACGGGCACTCTGTTTTGGCCAATTGCCCTTGCATGATGGTCTTCACTATTTACACGAAGTCCCAGATCAACGAGATACGTTCGCTGCCGGGAACTCGCCACCGACATTCAACAGCGATGAGTCGTTTATTTCATTGGCTGTCCTATTGTTTGTTCGCGTTCTCGCCCACAGCGTGCCTGCTGTCAAATCGATCGTCAGGAGAATCGTCATGCGTAAGATGCTTACCGTCGCTGTCGCAGCGTTTTGTATTGCGTCCTTTTCGCACGAAAGTCGTGCCTCTGGCGATGATGATGTCCCACAAGCCCGATGCACGCTACCTCAAGGTACGGTCGCATTGGTGGAAAAGCAGTTGAATACGGTCGTGAACCTGCCCGATGCGAACGGCGGGATCTTCAAGCCTAACCGGATGTGGGCGGCCCTTGTCGATCGGCAGGGGCATCTGTGTTCGGTGATCGTGACCGGCGACGCCTGGCCCGGTAGCCGGGCCATTGCAATCGCGAAGGCTTATACCGCGAACGGTTTCAGCAACGACGCACTCGCCCTATCGACGGCAAATCTCTATGCGGCCGCCCAGCCGGGCGGCTCCCTTTACGGCCTGAATAATTCGAATCCTTTTGACGCGCGCTTCCTCGAACAGGGCAGCGGCATCGGACACACGCTTGGCGGCGTCATTACCTTCGGCGGCGGCGTCGCGCTTTATGCAGCAGGGAAAGTCATTGGAGGATTGGGCGTGAGCGGCGATAGCGCCTGCGCCGATCATGCGATCGCCTATCGCATGCGCAAGCTCGCGGGGCTCGGCACTGTACCCGCCGGCCAAGGCCCGAACAACACGGATAACATCGTCTATTCAACGAGCGGATCTCCGATCGGCTTTGAGCATCCTCATTGCTTCCCGAGCGACCTGAGCGCCGATAAGATCGAGCAGATACCTTCGCACTGACCGGCTTCGAACGGTTGGCCGGCGACACCCACTGACGACGGCAATCATCGACCCGTGGCATCGGGCTTCCGGACAACGTATCGGAAGCCCGCGTAGCGTCTCGGACAGTCGGATCTGGAGTGCGTTCGTACCCGCAGAGTGATGCGGTGAAAATCGTCAACGCATCTGCCCGTCAATTTGCCTGCGCAGACGATTTTCCTCGTCTTGAAGCTCGGGCGTAAAAGCTTCGCCAAAGTCCGCAGGCTCAAAGAACGGGCGAATCTCGATCTCTGAATCACTGACCATCGGATTCGGGCAGCGCTTTACCCATTCAATCGCTTCGTCCATCGATTGAACCTGCCAGAGCCAGTACCCGGCGATCAATTCCTTGGTTTCCGCAAACGGGCCGTCAATGACGGTGCGGTCCTTCCCTGAGAACCTCACGCGAGCGCCGGCCGAACTCGGCTTCAACCCGTCGCCGCCCTGCATGATGCCGGCCTTGACCAATTGCTCGTTGTACTGCCCCATCGCCGTGAGGAGTTCGGTACTCGGCATTTGCCCGGCTTCCGATTCGGGGGTTGCCTTGATCATGACCATGACGCGCATTTGGGTTTTCCCTTAGAAGACGAAAGTGTCTGGAGGCAACGGCGCCTCCAGTGACTACGACGAATGATCATAGGGGAAATCGACACGCGCAAGACACGATTGCTGGTCACGGCACCGCGAACGCGTTGTGCACCGACTTTTCGCCTGTATCGGCGGGCCATTGTGCGCGGATCTTCGTCACGACCGGCTCCGGAAGCGGTATGTAATCCAGCGCGTTGACCGTCGGCCCACCATGACTCAACGCCCATTCGAAAAACTTCAAGGTGGCTTCGTCGTGGCCCGGCTTGTTCGGCATCGCGGGAAGCAACACATAAGTCGCACCCATGACCGGCCAGGCATCCTTGCCCGGCTGGTTGGTCAGCGATTGCGAGAGAGAGCCCGACCAGTCGGCGCTCGCCGCGGCTGCCTTGAAGGTCGCGGCGCTGGGCTGAACGACATTACCCGCCGCATTGGTCATGGCAACGTACTTCAAGCGGTTCTGTTTCGTGAAATCCCATGCGACATAGCCGATTGCGCCGGGCAGATAGCCGACGTACGTGGCAATGCCCTCGTTGCCTTTGCCGCCGATGCCGAGCGGCCATCGCACGCTAGTGCCTTCGCCTACCCTGCGCTTCCATTCCGGACTGACCTGCGCGAGGTAGTGAGTCCAGATCAGCGTCGTGCCCGAGCCATCCTGGCGACGCACCACGGCAATCGGGTAATTAGGCATCTTGATCTTTGGGTTCAACCGCACGATTGCCGGGTCGTCCCAGAACTGAATCTTGCCGAGATAGATGTCGGCGACGATCGGCCCCGTCAACATCACCTCGCCGGCTTTGAGCCCCGGAAGGTTCACGACGGGTACCACGCCGCCGATTACGATTGGAAATTGCCGCAAGCCGTTGCGGGTCAGTTGATCGTCGGTCAGTGGCGCGTCCGAGCCCGCAAAGTCGACTTCCCGGGCGATGACCTGCTTGAGCCCATCGGACGAACCCGTGCCCTGATAGATCACCGTGCTGCCACCCGACTTCTGGTAGTCGGCGGCCCATCGGGTGTAGAGAGGAGCGGCGAACGTGCTGCCGGCTCCCTTGATGTCGGCGGCGTAGGCCGCGGCTGCGCATGAACAGCAGATCAGACCGGCCATGATGGCGTCGATTGTTCTCACGAATGTCTCCCGTCGGTTCTTGTTCCGGGACATCGCTGATCCAGACCTGCTGCGTCAACTCGTTGGAGGGCGACCGTGCCGGCGATTCAATGTGCAGTTTTCATCGGGTGTGTCAGGTCTCCGGCATGACGCGCCATACGACACATTAAAGAACGGTGACAGACCGAATTCCAGTTGAATCGTGCTATCGAACGCGCCGTGCACGGCGGCCTCTTCCCCAATTGCAGGCATCCGGTTTCCGGATAGCCGACACACCTCAGACATCCCTTCACTTCTCGTCCCACGGTGGCACGCCCGAGAACGCGTTGACCAGGAAATCGATTGCCGCACGAACTTTTGCGCTCACGTGGCGACGGCTCGGATACAGCGCGAGCACATCGATATCCGGCAAACGGTATTCAGGCAATACCTGGACGAGCCGGCCTGCGCGTAGGTCAGCGACGCTGGCCACCAACCTGACGAGCGCGTTTGTCGGCGCCAAGCATCAGATTCCTGAAATGATCAAGCAAGGCGGTGGGTCGATCATCTTCACGTCGACGTTCGTCGGCTACTCGTTCGCCTTCCCGGGGACCGCCGCCTATGCCGCGAGCAAAGTCGGGCTGATCGGACTGACGCAAGCGCTCGCGGCTGAATACGGCCCGCAAGGCGTGCGCGTCAACGCGATCCTCCCGGGCGCGGTGGACACGCAGATGTATCGCGGTATGAACGATACGGCCGAATCGCAGACGTTCGTGACCGGGCTGCACGCGCTCAAGCGGGTCGCAAAGCCGGAAGAGATTGCCCGCTCGGCGCTCTACCTTGCTTCCGACGATTCGTCCTTCGTGACGGGTACCGCTTCGTTGGTGGACGGTGGGGCTTCGATTACGCGCACCTGAGCTTTCTTGACGACGGCACCCGCGGGAATGCGGATGTTCGACGACGACCCGCGAACGGCTGCTTGACCCACGCTTCGATGATGTCGGCTCGTGTCCGGAGGTACGGTCTCGGATGCGCGGCCGACATCGGAGCGTTCGGGCGCTAGCGTCGACCAGCGTCGGCTGATGGACGAACCCCCTTACCATGAAAAATAAACGACCACTGTGCGGTTCCTCACCTAACCTTTGATCAGTTGAACCGCGAAAAGCAAAGCGCGAGTCAGCCGGAGTAACCAACAAGGAGGCGGGCCATCATGAAGACGTTAGTCCACACAGCTTGCGCGGTCGCGGTCATGGCTGTGTCAGTTGCATCGCTGGCGCAGTCGGACGGGGCGCTGACGCACGCGCAAGTGCAGGCAGAAATCGCTCAGCTCGAGCAAGCCGGCTTCAATCCGGCCAATGCGAATACCGTCGACTTTCCTACCAACATGCCGACCACCAACGCCACTGCCGCAGGCCAAAGCAGCGGCTACGGCCCCGCGACCAGCGGTACGCAGCAGATGGGTAATCCGGCCAGCACGAGTGGGATGAAGCCGGTGTTCTTTGGCGGATCGTAAGCCTGCTCGCCTGACCAGCTCGACGATGCAGAGCATGCCGTCCCCGCCGGGGACGGCGTGGAGTGTCGTGCTATGCGCGCTTGCAGAGTGGTTTCGGCCGCCGCCTGAATGCCCGAAGCCGTCATGACGACGATTTCGGACGCACCCGACCCGAGCGCCATGTCGCATGGCGCCTGTTGTATTGCCAGCCTTGTTTCGCTGAGCGCCTGGGCGCAAACAGCTAACACCTCGTCAGCGTTTGTTAACGTCGATGGTCAGGATTTCGTATCCGGGGTCGGCGTGCTCGTTCGCGACTTTATTCGCTTCCTCATACGAGCGAAAGGACGTGGCTTCCTTAATCTCCGGTGCCATGCCGATATCGCCGTCCTCTGCCGTGCAGAGGAACTTTTCGCCGGTCTTTACGACGTAGACGGTCGTCATATTTCCCTCCATGGCTTGCAGGGGAACTTCCAGTCTAGCAGGCTGGTAGGGTTGCACACGGTTCGCTGAGGCGATTCTGCTTTGCCTGGTCCGATCGCTGCATTCGCTCAGGGCGTCACTGCGCGATCGACCGCCGCACATTGCGGGCGATCCACGCCGCAAGACCGGAACGGCCCGCGATCGACAGCGTGCGGCGCGGCCCCAGCACGATGCCGCCAATCACCAGCGCGAGAAGCAGCGCAACATGCGGCGCCTGGGCGAGCGACGCGAGCACATTGCCGGCGGAGGAGCGCGAGGCGGCCCGCACCGCCGGCAACGCGGCAGTCTGGTTCGCCGCGACCAATGCGGCTCGCGATGCCTCCATGCGTTCCAGAATGGTGACCCGGGCAAGCTCATTTGCGTGATGTGGCTGACTCATTTGAGCGACTCCCTGAGAGCGTCGAGATCGGAATGAATCTCGGCCTTGAGCACGTGAAGCGATTGCGCCGGTTTCTGCGCCCGCAAGACGAGCAAGGACACGATGCACACGAGCAGCCACGCGGCGGCCACGCCCCAGACCACCGCAAGGAAGTAAGGCGTCTGCCACGCGGTGGCGATGATCGCGATGCAAATGAAGGACAGCGTGAACAGGCCCGCGACTGCCAACGCCATGAGTGCGCTCAACTCGCGCACCAGACGCTTTCGCGTCTCCTCGACTTCCAGCGCGAGCAGTTCGCTATAGTCGGTTACACGTTCGACGCAGAATCGCCCGACGTTGCGCCACCTCGTGACCTTCGCATGGATCGACATTCCGTCCTCCTTACGATTCATTTGCGCCGACCGCCATCAGCAAAGACTTCGCCTCTCGGCCGACAGAGCGAAGCGACGCCAGCGTTGAACGCAGCGCAAGAGCCGGGCCCGCGCTGAGCGCTCGCACGCCGCGTGCCCGTTCATGGACGGATGCCTGCACGCGTTCGCCCTGGCGGCACAGCGCTTGCTCGAATCAGGCAGATCATTCGCTCGCCGAGGACAGCATGACCCCGCTCCCCCCAACCGATCACACTGACCGCACCGCCGGCGCAAGCATCGGCGAGACCGGCTCCGATATGGCTAGCGCGGACGGACGCGCGATGCCGGCCGCGCGCGCCGAGCCCGGCTCCCACCACGCGATGCATGACGCGCACCGCGGCGCGCTGATCACGGTGACCGCGCATCGGAACTCGCGAGGCGCCTGGATCGCCGACGTGTCGATTTCCCGCCAGGGCCGGCCGCTGGAGATACCCGCCAATCTGGCCAACGTGGAGCCCGTGACGCCGGAATGGCTCACCGAGGCGGAAGCGTTGCGCGCCGGCATCGAACAGGGCCGCTATCTGATCGACCGGACGCTGGGTGGCGGCTCCGCACCTCTGTCGGCGTCGCTGGGGCCGGTGCGCTGACGCGGGCGTCGCCACACGCGCACGTTGCAATACGCGCACGTTGCAAATGTTGTAATTGCGGGTTCGACGGATTGTCCGGGTCGAGATTGTCTTTTTGATCGCCGAGGCGTTAGAACCGTGCCCGCGCCGGCGATCCGGCGCAAACGCGTTACTCGTCGCTATCGAGCCCGCCCGGCGGCGGCCCGATCGTCATGCCCGCGCCCGACCCTGTGCGGGTTCCGGGGGGATAGGCATCGGTTGCTGTCTCGGGCGGAACGTCCGCGACGCAGCGGCTCGCGTCGCCGTCGCGCAGACATTGCACGAAACGGTCCGCCTCCTGTGGCGAACGAAATCCGTAGATCTTGCTGGCAACCTGCACCTGTGTGTCCGACAGTCGCTTCGACGGCGTTTCCATCACCACTCCTTTTTGCTCGAAGATCTATTGCTACGAGCAACGCGCGCGCCACCTCCAATGCAATCGCGCCGCGACTGCGGCACAGCGCTTGCGTTGGCCCCAGGCAGACCTGGCAGGCCTAGCGCGCCGCGCTCAACCGTCTTGCGTCGGCGATGCCGACGGCGGCCCGCAAGTCGTCCGGATGAACCATCAATTCGCGGACCTCGCGCAGCGTTGCGTACTGGTCGAGCGCCGTCCGCCATCTCGGCGATTCGAGCAACTGATGCCACACCGGTTCCAGCACCGCGCAATCGGCATCACGGCCATCCGCCAGTGCTGCCGCGAAATCGAGGCTGGCGTGCGCCGACAGCAGCTGCATCCGGCTCGCAGGGCCCAGCACGCGCGGCGCCGCTTCGACGGGTGCGTCGCAGCAATAGAGCACGGTCCTGCGAAGACCGGCCCCGTCGCTCGTCAGCGCGGCGAGCGACGCGCCGCTCAAGCCCACCGTCCCCTGCTGCGTCCGAAACGGGTAGACAGTGTGCGGGTCCGCATGCGCAAGCAGCGTCAGTCCACGCACGAGCCGCGGCAGATCGGTGGTGGCCGCATCGACCGATGCCTTCGCTTCGACGAGCAGGCAGACGTCCCACGCCGCCGCGTCGGCCGGGGGCTGTGCCTGGCGCAGCAGCACCACGTCCCATTCGGTTTTCGCGCGCTCGTGGCTCGCGGGTATCGCGGCCGGCACGCGCATCGAGTTCACGACACGGTACGAGGCGAGCGCACCCTGCGCGTCATTGAGGCGCCGCGCGAGCGCGTCGAGCGCATCGGCGGCCGATGCCTCGACCGCGGCGCCGCGCTGCTTCGAACTCAAGCCTCGTGCCACGGCAGTCGAGCTTCCCGGGCGCGGCCCCTGGCGATCCCACAGCGTCTGGTACTGACGCACGCGCGCGTCGGACGCGAGCGCGTAAAGACGGCGCAAGCGCTGCAAAGCGGCACTCTCCAGCAATTGCGCGAGGCCGCGTTGCAGCGCCGCGTCGTGCGCGATTTGCGGCGTATCGATGCAAGCTTGCACGGCTTCGGCCAGCTCGGGCCACGCTTCGGCGAACGCCAGCGCGTGCAGACGCGCCAGCGCGTCGCGTTGCAGGCCGGGTAGCAGCCGCTGCTGTTTGGCCGGATGTGCGATCGCATTGACGGCCGCGTAGATCAGCCGGCGATCGACGCTCGCGTGCGCGGCCAGCGACGCGTACTCGCGCACCACCGTGCTGCGATGCCGTAGCAGCATCGCCTGAAACACCGGGTCGCCGGCTTCCTCGCGCATCGCCTCCCGAATCATGCGCGCGAGCGCCTCGACGAAGAAGCGCTGGTTCGCCGCATCCGGCGCTTCGCCACGCGCGCTCGCCTCGCGAGCCTGCTCGATCGCGAGCGCGAGCACGGTGGCGGGTCTCGCTTGCTGCGTCGGCGCGCAGACGGCCGCAAGCGCCGGCAGGCGATAGCGACGCGCGACAGCGTCGAGCATCTCGTCGAGCAACGAAGGCGATGGCGTCAAGGACATAGCGATATGTCGATCAGTTGGCGAAATAACTGTACATGAAGGTTCGATGCGGCGCGCGGACCGGCACGGGCCGCCCCGTCAAAACGCCATTGCCATAAACTTCATAAAAAATGGGCGCTGGGAAATCCCGATAAACATTACAAAATACAAACATGAATCGAACCGGCAATTACATTTTTCCGACATTGAACATGCATGACGAATTCAGCACGAAAATTGCTCTCCGGATTAACACGGAGAAAACCGGCTTCAACCATGCAGACGTTTAACGCTCGGCGTACACTCGCCGGGAAGCGCTTGCCATAAGGCGCAAGGGCTACGGTGCCGTCCGCGATCAAACGCGGTTTTGTGGGGACTCAGGAGAACGACCAATGAGCTGGACTCGGGAACAGAGAAACGTCACGATCGCCGCCTATCTAGGCTGGACCCTCGACGCATTCGATTTCTTTCTGATGGTGTTCGTATTGAAAGATATCGCGCAGGAATTCAATACGGACATTCCTTCGGTCACAGTCGCGATCATGCTGACCTTGATGATGCGCCCGCTCGGCGCATTGATTTTCGGCTGGCTCGCCGACAAATACGGCCGTCGTCCGACGCTGATGGTCAACATCGCGTGCTTCTCGCTGCTCGAACTGCTGTCCGGTCTGTCGCCGAACCTGATGACGCTGCTCGTGCTGCGCGCGCTATTCGGTATCGCGATGGGCGGCGAATGGGGTGTCGGCGGCGCGCTGACCATGGAAACCGTGCCGACGAAGTCGCGCGGTATCGTGTCGGGTCTTCTGCAAGCCGGTTATCCGAGCGGCTACCTGCTCGCGTCGATCGTGTTCGGCCTGTTCTATCAATACCTCGGCTGGCGCGGCATGTTCTTCGTCGGCGTGCTGCCCGCGCTGCTCGTGCTGTACATTCGCGCGCACGTGCCGGAGTCGCCCGCGTTCAAGACGCTCGAGAAGAAGGTCCGTCCTGGCCTCGTCGCGACGCTCAAGCTGAACGTCGGTCTGTCGATGTACGCGATCATCCTGATGACCGCCTTCAACTTCTTCTCGCACGGCTCGCAGGATCTGTATCCGACCTTCCTGCGCGTACAGCGCCAGTTCGACGCGCACACGGTGTCGTGGATCACGATCACGCTGAACATCGGCGCGATCTGCGGGGGTCTGTTCTTCGGCTGGGCGTCGGAGAAGATCGGCCGCAAGCGCGCGATTTTCATCGCCGCGTTGATCGCGCTGCCGGTGCTGCCGCTGTGGGCCTTCTCGACCACGCCGATCCTGCTCGCGCTCGGCGCGTTCCTGATGCAGATCTCGGTGCAAGGCGCCTGGGGCGTGATTCCGGTGCACCTGAACGAAATCTCGCCCGATGAAATCCGCGCGACCTTCCCCGGTCTCGTGTATCAGCTCGGCAATCTGATCGCGTCGGTCAACGGTCCGCTGCAAGCGAAAATCGCCGAAGTGCACGGCAACAACTACGCGCTCGTGCTGGCGATCGTGGTCGGCATCGTCGCGATCCTGATCTGCGCGCTGATTCCGTTCAGTCGCGAGCGCCGTGGCATCGACATGACGCAGTCCGCGCGTGAAGTCGTCGGCGCGGAATCGACGGACGGCGCGGTCGGAGGACGAGTTTAAGAGCTTGAGGCTTTCGAACCAGACGGCTAGCCAATACGCGTCAGCGCGTGGGAGCCGGGTCAACCCGGTCGTCGAGCGCAAGGCCAGATTACATCGCAACACGACACGAGGCCGTTCCGATTCGTTCGGAACGGTCTTTTTATTTTCCGCGCGGCATGACGCGCCGCGCTTCGCCAGCATGGCTCCCCGACAGGTCTTCTAGAGGAGTTCGTCGAGCCCGTCCCTTGATCGCACCGACCATCCTTTCTTATCCTAAAAAAAACGGTCGTTTCAAATATCGATTTGAATCGCGTGTTTGCGAGCCGGCAGCCCCGGCAACTGGGAGACGGCAACATGGCAGTTCGCACACCTGGCCGGCATGCCGGCGATACGAAGTCACGCATTCTCGACGCCGCGGAGACGCTGTTCATCGAATGCGGCTATGAGGCGATGTCGCTGCGCCAGATCACTTCGCGCGCCGAAGTCAATCTCGCGGCGGTCAACTATCACTTCGGCAGCAAGGAGTCGCTGATTCACTCGATGCTGTCGCGCCGGCTCGATCAGCTGAACCGGGAGCGCCTGAAGCTGCTCGACCGTTTCGACGTCATGCTCGGCGCGCGCCTGACCTGCGAGCACGTGCTCGGCGCGATGTTCATTCCGGCGCTGCGCCTGTCGCGCGATCCGCGTGTCGACGGCAAAGCGTTTCTGCGCCTGCTCGGGCGCGCCTACACCGACCCCTCGTCGTTCATCCGCGACTTTCTGAACGCGCATTACGAAGCGGTGGCGATGCGCTTCTTCGACGCGTTCCAGCGCGCGCTGCCGCATCTGCCGCGCGAGGAGCTCGGCTGGCGGTTGCATTTCGCGATCGGCGCGCTGTCGGGGGTGCTCGCCGGCACCGATACCGACAGCCTGATTGCCGAGTTCTCGCAAGGCAAGTCGATGAACGATCTGCAGCTCATCGCGCGCCTGGCGTCGCTGATGGTCTCCGCGCTGAAGGCGCCGCTGCCGGACGGCTCGCAACTGGCCGCGTTCGGCGCCGTGCTCGGCGATGCGACCGACGGCGGCGTGGACGGCACGTTCGCCAGTGCGCAAGAACACACCAGCGGCGAGGCGGCCGCGTGCGCAGTGGCACGCGACACGTTCGACAGCAACAGCCGCGGCGGCACTATGGAAGCGGCGCCGGCAAGCTATCAGCATGGGCTGCACGGCACCGCCTGACGACGTCTCACGGCGTCATTGCGTCATCACTCGACGTAACCACCACACGTCGTACATGGAACCCGATCGAGCTCGCTTACCCGAGCAGTACATTTACGTTGCGCAGCTGCGCCGTGCCCGTCAGTCGAATCGGTAAGACACGGTAACGCCCGACGCAAGTGCGCGACTCGCAGCTGGCCCGGCGATTGCGTCACCACAGAGGAGGAAACGTCATGCCGTGGTTCATCCTGGCGCTCGTCATCGCCGCATTCGCTCTCGTCTACGTTCAGGCCCGCGCCTCATGGTGGCTCGCGGCGCTGATCGTCTGGGTCGCGGCCGCGCTCGTGAGCGGCGCGGCCGGCCCGCTGCTGACGACACTGCTCGCGATCGTGTTCGTACTCCCCGCCCTCGTGCTGACGATCAAACCGCTGCGCCGCGCATGGCTCGCGAAACCGGTGCTCGACACGTTCCGCAAGATCCTGCCGCAGATGTCGCCGACCGAGCGCGACGCGATCGAGGCGGGCACGGTCTGGTGGGATGCCGAGCTGTTCTCGGGCCGCCCGCACTGGGACACGCTGCTCGGCTATGGCCCGGCCGTGCTCAGCGCCGAAGAGCAGACGTTCCTCGACGTCGAATGCGAGCAACTGTGCGAGCTCGCGAACGACTGGGAAACCACGATGGTCTGGCAGGACCTGTCGCCGCCAACGTGGCAGTTCATCAAGCAGCACGGCTTTCTCGGCATGATCATTCCGAAGCAGTACGGCGGCAAGCAGTTCTCCGCGTACGCGCATTCGCAGGTGATCATGAAGCTCGCAACGCGCTGCTCGGCCGCGGCCGTGTCGGTGATGGTGCCGAACTCGCTCGGCCCGGCCGAGTTGCTGATGCACTACGGCACCGACGCGCAAAAGAACTACTATCTGCCGCGTCTCGCGCGCGGCGAGGAAATCCCCTGCTTCGCGCTGACGAGCCCGTATGCCGGGTCCGACGCCGCCGCGATTCCCGATGTCGGCGTCGTCTGCCAGGACCTGCACGAGGGCCGCGAGACGCTCGGCTTTCGCGTCACGTGGGACAAGCGCTACATCACGCTCGGGCCGATCGCGACCGTACTCGGCCTCGCGTTCCGCGCGCTCGACCCCGACCATCTGCTCGGCGCGAACGACGAACCCGGCATCACCTGCGCGCTGATTCCGACCGACCACCCTGGCATCGACATCGGCCGGCGTCACTGGCCGTTGAACGCGGTGTTCCAGAACGGCCCGAACTCGGGCAAGGACGTGTTCATTCCGCTCGACTGGGTGATCGGCGGACGCGCCCAGGTCGGCAACGGCTGGCGCATGCTGATGGAGTGTCTGGCGGCGGGCCGCGCGATCTCGCTGCCGTCGTCGAACGTCGGGATGGCGAAGATCGCCGTGCGCGGCACCGGCGCATATGCCGCGATTCGGCGCCAGTTCCGCACCGCCGTCGGCAAGTTCGAGGGCGTGCAGGAAGCGCTCGGCCGCATGGGCGGCAACCTGTACGTGATGGACGCCGCGCGCCGCCTGTCCGCGCAGGCCGTCGACCTCGGCGAAAAGCCCTCCGTCATTTCGGCGATCGCCAAATATCACATCACCGAGCGCGCGCGCATGGTCATCAACGACGGCATGGACGTCGTCGCCGGCAAGGGGATTTGCATGGGGCCGTCGAACTTTCTGGCGCGCGCGTATCAGCAAATGCCGATCTCGATCACCGTCGAAGGCGCGAACATTCTGACGCGCTGTCTGATCATCTTCGGCCAGGGCGCGATTCGCTGCCATCCGTACGTGTTGAAGGAAATGACGGCGACGCGCGAGCCCGATCGCGCGAAAGCCTTGCGCGAGTTCGACGCGGCGTTCTTCGGTCACGTGAATTTCACGGTGTCGAACGTGGTGCGCAGTGCCGTGTATGGGCTGAGCGGCGGCGCGCTGATCGCGAAGCCGCGCCGCGCGTATGCGCCGCTCCATGCGTACTATCGCGCGGCGACGCGTCTGTCGGCCGTGTTCGCGTTGCTCGCCGACGTGTCGATGTTGGTGCTCGGCGGCGATCTGAAGCGTCGCGAACGCATCTCGGGACGCCTCGGGGACGTGCTGTCGCAGCTGTTCCTGATCTCGGCGACGCTGAAGCGTTTCGAGGACGAAGGCCGACAGCACGACGACTTGCCGCTCGTGCGGTGGGGCGTCGAGGATGCGCTGTACAAGGCGCAGCACGCGCTCGACGGCGTGCTCGCGAACTACCCGAACCGGGTCGCCGCGACGCTCGTGCGTGTGCTCGCATTCCCGTTCGGCCTGCCGCATCGCGAGCCGTCGGACCGGCTCGGCAGCGAGATCGCCGAACTGATGCAAACGCCCGGCGCCGCGCGCGAGCGGCTCGTCGCCGACTCGTACGTGCCGCACCCCGACGTCGATGCGCTCGGCTATGGCGAGCTCGCGTTCGCGCTCAATCCGCAGTTCACGCAAATCGAGCAGAAGCTGCGCGAGGCGGTGAAGCAGGGTCTGCTCGAACCGCTGCCGCAAAGCCTGCCGCAGTTCGCCGCATGGACCGATGCGGCGCAACGCCAGGGCCTCGTCGACGCGGACGAGCGGCGCGTGCTCGACGACTTACGCGCGCTACGGCGCGCAGGTCGTCAAGGTCGACGATTTCCCGGCCGACTTCGACCTGCTCGCGAGCTTGCAACAGCGCAAGCAGGCGCTCGAAAAGGCGCTGGAACTGGTGGCCTGATGCGCGCGCTCACGGAGAAAAAACTACCGACCCAGCGCGGCAAACCGTACCGGAGTCACGCAACTCAAGGCACACTGACACACGTCCGGCGCCCCTGAAAATCACGGGGCTGCCTGCGGCGCGTCCAGCGGAGCAACCGATAACATGAACGACTCCTACCTGAAGTTCGTCAACTCGCCGTTCGGCGGCCGTCTCGCGCGCTCGCTCGGGCTGCCGAAGCCCGAGGTGCTGCGGCGCTATCGCGCGGACCGGCCCGAGTTCGACGGACTGATCGCGATCGGCGCGGGCTGCGAGCCGCGCCTGTTCGACGCGCTCGCGAGGCTGATCGCCACCATCGGCATGACGAGCGTCGCGCACGAAAGCGCCGGGCTGTGGGTGCCGCTCGCCCATCGCCACGGCCTGATGACCGGCCGCTTCGAGCCGGCCGAAGCCGGTGCGCCGGGCAAGCTTGCCGCGTTGATGTTCGACGCGAGCGGTATCGACGACAGCAGCCTGCTCGAACCGCTGCACGGCTTTTTCCACGACACGCTGCGCTCGCTCGGCAAGTGTGGGCGCATCGTCGTGCTGGGCCGGCCGCCCGAGGCCTGCGCGAGCCCGCGTCAGTGGACTGCCCAGCGCGCGCTCGAAGGGCTCGTGCGCTCGCTCGGCAAGGAAGCGCGGCGCGGCATCGCCGCGAATCTCGTGTACGTGGAGGAAGGCGCTGAAAACGCCATCGAGGCGACGCTGCGCTTTTTCCTGTCGCCGCGCTCGGCCTACGTGTCCGGTCAGGTGGTGCGGATCGCGGCACATGGCGCGCTGCCGCACGACGCGCCCGCGTTCGACTGGCGCCAGCCGCTCGCCGGCCGGCGCGCGCTGGTCACGGGCGCGGCACGCGGCATCGGCGCGGCGATCGCGAGCGTGCTCGCGGCCGAGGGCGCGCATGTGATCGGCCTCGACATTCCGTCCGCGCGCGACGCGCTCGATGCGACGATGCGGCAGCTGAACGGCAGCCCGCTCGCGTTCGACATCGCCGCGCCCGAAGCGCCCGCGCAGATCGCCGCCGCGCTCGACGAGCTCGGCGTCGACATCATCGTGCACAACGCCGGCATCACGAAGGACAAGACCATCGCGAAGATGACCGACGCCGTCTGGCAAAGCGTGATCGACATCAACCTGAGCGCGCAGGAACGCATCGACGACGCGCTGCTCGCGGGCGGCATCTTGCGCGACGGCGGGCGCATCGTCGCGGTGTCGTCGATCAGCGGCATCGCGGGCAATCGCGGCCAGACCAACTACGCGACGTCCAAGGCTGGCGTGATCGGCCGGGTGCAGAGCATGGCGCCGCCACTGCGCGCGCGCGGCATCACGATCAACGCGGTCGCGCCCGGCTTCATCGAAACGCAGATGACCGCGAAGATTCCGCTCGCGATCCGCGAGGCCGGCCGCCGCATGAACTCGATGAGCCAGGGCGGCCAGCCCGTCGACGTCGCGCAGACCATCGCGTGGCTCGCGCATCCGGGCTCGGCCGGCGTGACGGGCCAGGTCGTGCGCGTGTGCGGTCAAAGCCTGATTGGCGCCTGAACGGGAGCATGGGTATGGACGAACCGCGTGATCCGTTCGGCAGCCGTCAGCTCGCTCCCGCGCCGGGCGACGGCGCGCGGCCGAAAACCGTCGTCATCGAAACGCTGCCCGCGCCGGCCAAGCTGTACGGGCGCGCGCTGACGGGCATCGTCAAGCGCGGCCGCGACACGCGGCTGCCGCCGTTGCGGCTCGTGCGCCCCGCCGTCGTGCTCGAGCCCGGCCCCGTGTGGCGCTATGCGCGCGCGTGCGGCTTCATTCCCGAGCACGGCGTGCCGCTGACCTACCCGCACCTGCTCGCGTTTCCGCTGCATCTGCTGATGCTGACCGACCCCGCGTTTCCGTGGCCCGCGCTCGGTCTCGTGCATCTGGCCAATCACGTGCGGCTGCGCCGCCCGCTCGCCTACAAGGACCTGCTGCGCATCGAGGTCGAATTCGGCGCGCTGCTGCGTCACGACAGAGGTCAGGCGTTCGTCGTGCATACGCGCATCTATCGGCGCGGCGAGGCGGTGTGGGACGGCGACAGCGTCTATCTGAAGCGCGCGGTGCCGGCGCTCGGCCATCCGCTCGAAGCGTTGACGCTCGGCCCCGATGCGCTGCAACGGATCGCGCGCTGGCAGCTCGCGCCGCAACTGGGCCGCGACTACGCGAGCGCGTCCGGCGACTACAACCCGATCCACATCAGCGCGCTGTCGGCGAAGGCGTTCGGCTTTCCGCGCGCGATCGCGCATGGCATGTGGACGCTCGCGCGCGCGGCGTCGTCGCTGCAGCCGCCGAAGCCGCTCGCCGAAGCAACGCTCAGCGCCGAGTTCAAGGTGCCGATGCTGCTGCCGGGCGAAGCGTCGCTGTGGAGCGCATCGCCTTCGCTGATCGAGCGCGATCTCGAGGTGCGCGATATCGCCGGGGAAAAGCCGCATTTGCGCGGGCGCATGCAGTGGCGGCTGCTGTGAACCGCGAGCGCGCCGTTCGCATCGACCAATAATCTGGGAACGACCCAAAGGAGCCGAGCATGTCCCACCCGCAACCTGCCGTGCGCCGCGTCGCCGTCATCGGGGGCAACCGGATTCCGTTCGCCCGCTCGAACACCGCGTACGCGAGCGCATCGAATCAGGACATGCTGAGCTTCACGCTGCAAGGGCTGATCGATCGTTATGACCTGCACGGCGTGCGTCTCGGCGAAGTCGCGGCGGGCGCCGTCATCAAGCATTCGCGCGACTTCAACCTGACGCGCGAGTCCGTGCTGTCCACCACGCTCGCGAAGGAAACGCCCGCCTACGACGTGCAGCAGGCCTGCGGCACCGGCCTCGAAGCCGCGATCCTCGTCGCCAACAAGATCGCGCTCGGGCAGATCGACGCGGGCATCGCGGGCGGCGTCGATACCACGTCCGACGCGCCGATCGGCGTCAACGAGCGCATGCGCAAGATCCTGCTCGAAGCGAATCGCGGCAAGAGTACCGGTCAGCGTCTCGCCGCACTCAGCAGGCTGCGGCCCGGCATGTTGTTCAAGCCGCTGTTGCCGCGCAACGGCGAGCCCCGCACGGGGCTGTCGATGGGCGAGCATTGCGAGCTGATGGCCAAGCGCTGGAACATCTCGCGCGAGGCGCAGGACGTGCTCGCGTACGAGAGCCATCGCAAGCTCGCCGATGCGTACGCGCGCGGCTTCGTCAACGATCTGATGACGCCGTACAAAGGCCTCGCGCGCGACAACAACCTGCGCGCCGACCTGTCGCTCGAAAGGCTTGCGAACCTGAAGCCCGTGTTCGACCGCGACGCGGGCACGCTGACCGCCGGCAACTCGACGCCGCTGACCGATGGCGCATCCGCGGTACTGCTCGCGAGCGAAGCGTGGGCGGCCGAGCGTGGCTTGCCCGTGCTCGCGTATCTGAGCTGGTCGGAAACCGCGGCGGTCGACTTTTTCGACCAGCAGGAAGGCCTTCTGATGGCGCCCGCCTACGCGGTGCCGCGCATGCTCGCGCGCGCCGGCCTCACGCTGCAGGACTTCGATTTCTACGAAATCCACGAAGCGTTCGCGGCTCAGGTGTTGTGCACGCTCGCGGCATGGCAGGATGACGAATATTGCCGCACGCAGCTTGGCCTCGCCGGCGCGCTCGGTGCGATCGACCGCACCAGGCTCAACGTGAACGGCGGTTCGCTCGCGACCGGCCATCCGTTTGCGGCGACGGGCGGACGTATCGTCGCCGCGCTCGCGAAGATGCTGGCGCAACTCGACAAACCGGCCGGCAGTGCACGCGGGCTGATCTCGATCTGCGCGGCGGGCGGCCAGGGGGTCGTCGCGATTCTGGAACGCTAGCGCGGCAGCGCATACCAACATTTTCAGGAGGCAACCGATGACCGAGCCCACCCAAGCCCCGCTGCACGTGCCGGACGCAGGCGGCACGCCTCGTCGAAACCCGGTGCCCCACCCCGCTCCGAACACCGACGGCATCTGGTACGCGTCCTATCCGGACGACGTGCCGCGCGACATCGACGTCACGCAATACGAGTCGATCGATCAGTTCTTCGACGAATGCATCGCACAGTTCCGCGAGCGCGTCGCGTACGTGAGCGTCGGCGCGAACCTGACGTACGGTGAACTGGGCCGCAAGGCGAGCGCGTTCGCGGCGTACCTGCAAAGCATCGGCGTGGAGCCGGGCGAGCGCGTCGCGATCATGCTGCCGAACACGTTCCAGTATCCGGTCGCGCTGTTCGGCACGATCAAGGCGGGCGCGGTGGTCGTCAACGTGAATCCGCTCTACACGGTGCGCGAACTCGCGCACCAGCTAAAGGACAGCGGCGCGCAGACGATCGTCGTATTCGAGAACTTCGCGAAGACGCTCGAAGATGCATTGCCCGGCACCAAGGTGCGCAACGTGATCGTGACCGGGCTCGGCGATCTGCTCGCCGACGGCGCGAACCTGAAGGGACACCTGCTCAATTTCATGCTGCGTCACGTGAAAAAGATGGTGCCCCCTTACAAGCTGCCGCAGGCGGTGCCGCTCCTGACAGCGCTTTCGGCCGGTTATGCGCGGCCGCACACACCGGTGCGCGCGACCCACGAAGACATCGCGTTCCTGCAATACACGGGCGGCACGACCGGCGTCGCGAAAGGCGCGATGCTCACGCACCGGAACATCCTCGCCAATCTGTTGCAGGCGAAGGCGTGGGCCGCGGGGCAGCTGTCCGGCGAGGGCGAAACGGTGCTCACGCCGCTGCCGCTTTATCACATCTACTCGCTGACCGTGAATGCGCTGATCTTCATGGGGCTCGGCGGGCGCAACATCCTGATCGCGAATCCGCGCGACATGAAGCGCGTGATGATGATCATCCGTCACGAAAAATTCACCGGCATGACCGCGGTCAACACGCTCTATAACGCGTTCCTCGACAACGAGGAATTCTGTCGGCGCGACTTCTCGGACCTGAAGCTCGCGATGGCGGGCGGCATGGCGACGCAGAAAGCCGTCGCCGAGCGCTTCAAGGCGGTGACGGGCAAGCCGATCATCGAGGGCTACGGACTCACCGAGTGCTCGCCGATCGTCTCGATGAATCCGGTCGATCTGACCAATCTGCGCGACTTCGAGGGCTCGATCGGCTTGCCCGCGCCGTCCACGCAGGTGCGCTTCAGAAAAGACGACGGCAGCTGGGCCAATATCGGCGAGGCGGGCGAGCTGTGCGTGAAGGGCCCGCAGGTCATGAAGGGCTACTGGAACCGCCCCGACGAAACCGCGAAGGTGATCGACGACGACGGCTGGCTCGCGACCGGCGACATCGGCGTGATGGACTCGCACGGCTTTATCCGTCTGATCGATCGCAAGAAGGACATGATCCTCGTGTCGGGCTTCAACGTGTATCCGAACGAAATCGAGGACGTGATCGCCGCGCATCCGGACGTGCGCGAAGTCGCCGCGATCGGCGTGTCCGACCCCGCGCAGGGCGAGCGCGTGAAGGTGTTCATCGTGCGGCGCACGCCGACACTGACCGCCGAGCAGGTGATTGCGTACTGCCGCAAGAATCTGACTGGCTACAAGGTGCCGAAGCTCGTCGAGTTCCGCGACGAGCTGCCGCAAACCAACGTCGGCAAAATTCTGCGCCGTGCGTTGCGCGACGAGGAACTCGCGAAACAGAAGTCCGCCTGACGGGAATAAGCGTTGCTTCAAAGCGTTATTGCTTTGTTGCTTCGCGTTATTGCCTTGCAGGTTGCATGAGCGGCCGCGTCACTTTCTGGAGAAATTCATGAAGCACCGCATGTCCGCCCGTTCGCATCGCCGGCGACAGCGCTTGCTGGGTGCGCTGCTCGTCGCGCTCGGCCTGCTGTCGGTGCCGACGGCCTTCGCGCAGAACGACGATCGCCCGCCCCCGCTCAACACCGCGAGCGCCGTCAAGCCACCCACCACGCCGGCCGCGCAGGTCGGCATGCTGACGCTCGACCAGCAGGTCAAATGGCTGCGCGCCGCGCAGCAAAGCGGCACGCTCGAAAAGCTCGACGACGCGCAACTGGTCGCGCTGTTCCAGTCGCTCGATCCGCTCGCGCTGCCGCGCTATATCAAGGAAGGGCCGAACGACTACCCGTCGTACGAGTTCACGATGTCGCGCTCCGAGCGCATTCGCGGCATCTGGCCCGACAAGCCCGATCACATGCTGGTGCGCGTCGCGCACGACCCGCTGCGCATCTACGCGAAGTGGCTGCCCGACGGCGCGCACGCGGGCCAGGAAATCATCTACGACGAATCGAAACGTAGCGACGAAACCTACGGCCACCTCGGCGGCATCATGAACGTGATGCCGTTGTGGACGTCGCTGACCGGCGCGCTCGCACGCTCGCAATCGAATCACAGCGTGCGCGATCTCGGCACCGAGTACGTTGCCGATCAATACCTGAGTGAAGGAAAAAAATACACCGAGGCCGGCTTGCCACGTTCGGTGCGGATCGCAGTGAAGACCATCGACGGTGTGCGCGTCGTCGCGTTCACGTTCGAAACACCGGTCGGCCAGCCACAGTTCTACGCGAAAAAGGAAACGCTCGGGCTCGATCTGCGTCATCCGTTCTTTCGCAGCGTCCAGTCTTACGACAACGACGGCAAGATTTTCGAGCAGATCGTGTTCGAGAGCATCACGCCGAAGACATTCGACGATTCGACCTTCGATCCGAAGAACAAGGACTACAAGTTCTAGCGCGCGCTGCGCGGGGTCAGCGCGAAGGCCACGTGGGCGGGTTGCGCGTCCAGCCCCTCGCGCGCTTCGTGACGATGCTCGACGAAGCGTCCCGTGCGAAGCGCGAAGTGTTGCAGGACGAAGTAATCGGACGCGCGCGTGAAGCCGATCAGCGCGGGCATCGCGTGCGGGGTCCGCCCAACGTCGAGCAGTGGCGCAAGTGTGGTGAACCAGAGCGCGCCCGCATCGTCGCCGGTTTCGAAGGTCGGCAAGCGAAGATGCGCGGCATAGCGTGCGAACGACGCGCCGCATTCGAGCGTCGAGTCGACGATCGCGAACGCGCGCGCATCGTCAGCGCACGCGGCGGCTTGCGCGAGCCACGGCCATGCGCCGCCCGCGGCCGTCGCGAGGCATGCGCCGGTGAGCATGAAAGTGCGTCGATCCATTGGCGTGTACGTTCCGTTCTGTTTGCGCTTCGGTCTGCCGTGCGTGTCCGCACGCGTCGTTCACGTGTACCCCCGCCGGTCGCGCCACGCCGCCGGCCAGATGCCCTGCTTGCCCGGCGCGAGAATGCCGTTCGGATCGAGCGCATCCTTCAGCGTTTCGGCGAAGCGCAGCGACGCACCGTCGTTGAAGCTGTATTGCGCGGCCGCGAAATCCATGTACGCGAGATGCGCGCGATATTCGCCGTAGCCGGCCGCGCGCGCGTCGCTCATCAGCGAGCGCAGCAGCGCGCCGGCCTGCTCCACCTGGTTCGCGTCGTCGCGATCGAAAATCGCCGCGAAAATATGATGCAGATGCCGCGCGCCCGCGGTGAAGCCACCGTAGTAGTCGAAGCCGTATTCGGCGGCGCGCGCTTTCACCATCGTGTACTGGCGCATCGCGTCGCGCCCGGTCGCCGGACAGATCGGCGCGAAGTCGACGTGCGCGCCCGCACCGCCGCGCCAGTCGAGCATGCGAAACGCGGTCATCGCGGGAATGCCGGCCATGTTGCGATCGCCACCGCCAGTCGGCTGAGCATCGCCCGCATAGCGCGCCGCCGTGAGCCGCGCCTCTGGCACCCGCGCGAACGCGCGCTCGATCAGCGCGTAGCGCGCATCGATCAACTCGGGCGTGCCGTACAGAGCGAAATGCAGGTTCCAGCGTCCGACGCCGAGTTTGTCGAGCATCGCCTGCACCGCGCTCCCGGGCATCGCGCCCGCGCCGTCGTACCACTGCCGGCGTGGCGACAGGCTCGCCGCGCGCCGCAATCCACCCTCGATCACCGCGTGATTGCGGATCGTGCCGTCGAGCCGCAACGGCCGCAGAATCTCGACGATCTCCTCCAGATCGGCCTCGCGACGAAACTGGATTTCGCCGAGCAGATACGCGGGCGGCGCGGGCATCAGCCACACGCCGAGCTTCGTCACGATGCCGTAGTTCGACTGCATGAACATCGCATCGAACGACGGCCCGTAGCCCGGCTGATACAGCTGCCACGCAGTGCCGATCTCGACGCCGCCCATGCCGGTGCGCAGCACGTCGCCGTTGGCGAGCACGACCTCCATCCCGCATTGGGCCGCCGCGTGATCGCCGTAGTCGGTATAGCCGAAGCCGCGCTCCAGCGTGTTGCCGACCACGCTGCCCCAGCCGGCAGCCGGTGGATCGACCCACAGCTTGTAGCCCTTGTCGCGCAGATGCGCGTACAGATCGAAATAGCTGACGCCCGGTTCGACCAGCGCATAGGCGAGCGTTTCGTTGACTTCGAGGATGCGGTTCATGCGCTGCAAGTCGAGCACGACCGAGCCGCTGAGACGCGGCGCCGCGCCGCCGTACGCGAAGTTGCGCCCGGTCGACACGGTCCACAGCGGAATCCGGTACTGATTGGCGATGCGCAGCACCGCGCGGATTTCATCGACCGACGCGGGCAGCAGCGCGGCGCTCGCGACAAACGCCCCCGGCTCGCCAGGCGCGAACGGATCGCCATAGGCGGCGAGGCCGGCGTCGGAACGCAGCACGTGCGCTTCACCGACGATCGCGCGCCAGCCGGCGAGCGCCCGGTCGAACTGCGCGGCGGACAGGTTGGGCGGCAGCGTCTGGGGCAAGGCGTCTCCTTGTCGGTCGGGCGACCCGCGGGTGCAGTCGCGCGGGCAGCTATGCGTGCGTCGCCGCTAACGGTCTTGACGACACGCTACCGCCCGCTACTGCTGCCACGTCTCGGGCTTACCACCGAGCTCGCTGCACACGTCGATCGCGATCTCGCGCAGCTTGCCTTCCGCGATCGCGCCAGACAGCGCGTAGCCCATGCCGTCGCTGATCCAGTAGAAGGTGCGGCGGTTGCCGTCGCGAAACAGACGGAACGCGGTTTCGTTGCGGGTGACGCCGGTCACGTACAGCGTCAGGCGCGCGCCGGTCTGGTTCTCGTACATGAACTGCGCAGCCGGCCCGGCCTCGCCGGGCAACAGCCGGCCGCCCACCAGCGAATAACCATACTCCTGCAGCGACGGCACCGACAGCGGACGATTCAGCCGCTTCGACAGCCAGGTGATCAGATGCTCCTCTTCGCTCGCGGCGACTTCGACCGGATGACGCCGCTCCGGCGAGTACACCGCATACGCGACATCCGCGCGCTGCGCAAAACCGGCCGGCTGTCCGCCGAAGCCGCTCCACGCGCCGCCGGTCAGCCGCGGCGCGAGCGGACCGAGCGCCAGCGCGAGCCCGGCGCCAGCCGCGAGCCAGCAGGCGGCGAGACCCGCGCGCTGCCACCACGGCCGCGTCCGACGCACGACGATAAAAGCCGGCTCCTCCGCCTCCGTGGGCTGGCTGCCTGCATAGCTTCGCTCGCCGGCTTCAGCGGCTTGCTGCCGATCGTCGGCCCGCTGCCCTGCTTGCGCTTGCCGCGCATCGCTGTCCGGCGCGCCGCACAGCGCTCGCAGCGCCGCCTTCTGCGCGCGCCACGCGGCCACGCGCGCGGTGGCCTGCGGATGCTGGCGGAGCTGCGTTTCGATCGCGGCGCGCTGCTCTTCCGGCAATTCGCCATCGACATAGGCCGACAGCGCGCGCAGATCGAGCTCGTCATGCAAGCCGGAATCGGAGTCGTCGTTGTTCATTATCGGTTTCTCACCACTTTCAGCGGCGCGACTTTATGCGCCGCCCGCGGCGCACGGGGCTGCGGTCCGTGCATCGGTCCTGGCGGCTCCTCGCACAGCAACGCGCGCATATGCTCGCGCGCCCGCGACAGCCGCGACATCACCGTACCGATCGGCACCCCCAGCGCGCTCGATGCCTGCTGGTACGACAGCTCCTCGACGCACACCAGCAGCAGCACCTCACGCTGCTCGAGCGGCAGGCAGTACAGCGCGCGCTGCACGTCGCGCAGCACCAGACCGTCGACCTCACCTTGCGGCGCCTCGAGATTGCGCCACGGCGCGCTTTCGTCGTCGACGGCGATCTCGCGGCGCCCGCGCAGCTGGTCGATGTACAGATGCCGCAGGATCGTCAGCAGCCACGCGCGCAGGTTGCTGTTCGGCCGGAATGCCGACCAGCGCGCAAGCGCGCGCTCCGCCGTATCCTGCACGAGATCGTCGGCCCAGGCGCGGTCGCCCGTCAGCGCGCGCGCATAGCGGCGCAGCTGGGGCAGCCACGCGATCACTTCCGCTTCGAATGTCACCCGGCGTGCCAGGCCCGGTCGCGGCGTTAGTAGCCGCCGCCGCTGCTGTTGCTGTTGTTGCTCGAACCCGACGCGGCGTTGTCGGTATCGGCCGCGTGCGCGAGGGAGCCGCACGCGAGCGCGAGCAGGACGAAGAGCGCTGACAGAATACGGGATGCTTTCATGGTGAGCCTCCTGGCAGATGCCCGGCACGCGATCGACCGACCGGCGCGGCGGGCGGCAGGCCGCGGAATGCGGTACTGCCATACTGGACTCAACGCCGCGATCGCGTGGTTTATTCCATCGCCGTCGTGGCGCTGTTTCGCTGCGCTGTTTCTCCGGGCTTTTCGCGGCGCTTCGACGCCGCCGCCGTGGTCGCGCAACATGCCCCTATGTTCTTCCTTTTCCGCCAACCATGCCGGCAATGCCTGGAGAGACCGGAAGAAGACGACATTGACCAGCTGATTCGTAACTCAACGTTACAGTCCCGCGTTATCGGATGCTTATGTGCTCACAAGTCGTTATAGTGGACAAAGTTCGCCCCGTCGACGCGTTCTGCCCCCGCATAGGGTAGAAAGGGTAAAATCGCGGCGAACCACCGTCTATCTAACCTGAATTGTCCATGGCTTCCGCAGAATCGCATCCGCAAAACGACTTCATGAACGCTGCGCGCAAGGAACGAAAGCGCGTCGAAATCTATCTGGTCAACGGCATCCGCCTGACCGGATGCATCGAGTCGTTCGATCAGTACCTGGTGATGCTGCGCACGCCGGTTGGCCTGCAAGGCATCTACAAGCGCGCGATCTCCACGATCCAGCTCGACACCGGCACGCGGCCGGCGCCGCGCACGGGCCGAACGTCGCATGGCGAACATGGCGCGCGCGGTCCCCATGGTTCGCGCGAACATCGCGAGCCGCGCGAAGGGCGTGAATCGTACGGCACGCCGTCGGCGGAACGCGCGCCGAGCGAGCGCAGCGGCAACTCCGAAGGTCCGGTGGTCGTCACGCGGCGGCGGCGTCTGTTCGGCACCGGCGGCGAAAGCGGCAATCATGGCGGCAATCATGGCGGCAACCACGGCGGCGGCAGCCCCGGCGGCAATCAGGAATAAATACGAAGAAGCTGTAGCGGCCGCGCCTCGCTACTGCGCGGACGAACCGAGGCGCCGCGGAATTTTCTCCAGTTGGGTCAGCCGACGCTCGGTCAGCTCGAATCTCCCCTTGACCGCCAGCACGCGGCGGCGCCAGTAGCCGGCGTCGAACAGGTGCAGCGCCGGTTGCCGCGTCGCCCAATCCAGGTGTTCCAGTTCGGCTTCCACGACGTGGGCTGCGAGCACTCGTCGCGAGCCCGCCGGCTTTTTCCCGTTCATCTGGTTCGCTGTGTGATGGATCGATGGAGGTGTCGTTCGCGGCTCGAGCGCGGCCGGGACACTCGGAGAACGAATCGATGCCAGCCGGCTTTAAACGACGCGCCTGCGCCATCTGGCGGTCGTTCGCCGATAGCCGCGATGCGCTATGCTGAATGATCGACCCTCTACCGATGGAGCGCGCCATGACCAGCAAAAACCAGCATGCCTCCCGACCGGCGCGCACGCGCCGGACGCCCCCGACGTCCGCCGATACGCGGCTCGACGAAGCGCTGATGGAAAGCTTTCCCGCCAGCGATCCGATCGCCGTCGACATGACGCAGCCGCCTTGCGAACGGATGCGCAAAACGCAAGCGGATACGCGCAAGCGGCATTGAAGTCGCGCCGTCTTGCGTCGTACGACGGCGGCGCACAACGACGCGGCAACGAGCCGTCAAGGCTCGCGAAAAATGCCGAGTGCAAATGCCGAAAAGCCCGGCGGTAAAAGTGCGATGCGCGGGCTGGCGGGGTGTGGAAAGCACCGATCAAACACAACAACGGTAACGCCCGCGGACGAGCCGGACGGCGCACCGATTTCCGCGCCGTCCCGCCGCTCCACCCAGGCTCACACCGTCGTGCTCAATGCACCGGCAAGCCGCTATTGAGCTGACGCTGCAGGTCGCGCACCTGGCGCTGGGCGACGCGCAACTGATCCTGCGCGGCGGCCTTCTGCTGCGCCAGTTCGGTCGCCTCGGCGCGCTTCTGCTCCTGCTGGCTCGCGACGATGCTTTGCTGCTGACGCGCGACGTCGAGGTCGGCCTGCAGCCGGCTCGCGCGTTCCTGCGACAGCGCGACCATGCGCTGCGTGAACGCCTTCTGCGCTTCGAGTTGCGTACGGCGGATCTCGATGTCCGACAGTTGCATCGTCTGCCGCGCGAAATCCTTGTAGATCAGCTCGGCGCGCGCGGCGTCCTGCGACTTGATCACGCGCCAGAAGTTTTTCTGCTGGAACAGCGCGACGTAGTAGGTCATCTCCTTGCCGTAGAACAGCAGGCTCGCGCCATAGCTGCCGTTATACGTGGTGCGCAATTCGCTCAGATCCGGGCCGTGGATCATCTGCTGCAATTCAGCCACGTTCCCGGTGGCGGATTGCCGGTTTTCATCCGGCGTCAGTGCAGTGGTTTCCGCCTGGCCGGCCTGCGAGGTGTCGGGCAACGCACTCGTCGTACCCGGCTGGGACACGACCGTACCGCTCGCACCACTGTTCTGCAGAGCCTGTGCATTCGCGCCCTGAAGGGCCCCCAATACGATGCATGCGGCCAGAGCAATCTCTCGTAGCTTCGACTTTCGGTCCATGTGATACCTGTTGAACAGATTTTGTTTTAGTAGAAAACGGGGAATTATTACTCACTTTGGCGGGTTTCGGGCTCTTCGTCGAAAATATGGTACTTGCGCGTTTGCTTCTATAACAGGCACAAGCGCAGTCCCGCCTCACCGGCGCGGCGGTAGACGACGATCCGTTCGATTCCCTGCCGCTGATCGAGGCGCCCCACCGCGGTCCGAACCTGAGCGTGCAGGTCGACGGCGGGAAGTCGATTTCGTTCGACGAAGTCGCGCCACGCTTCACACCGCTCGTCGGCAAGGGCATGCCATGAGCCGGGCGATGCGTCGGGCGATTCCGGCTGGGGCGCGACGGTCGAGGCCAACCGGCCGATCAGGCTCGGCTTCACATATGCGCACTGCTACAGCCTCGATGTGTCCGTCGGAAAAGCGCTCGGTGATGCGCCGGTGGAGAGCGCATCGCACGGTCCGCGCATCAACGCGAGGTTCTGCTACCAGCTGAATTGACACGCTTCAGAAGTGCCGCGAGCGGATTAGAAGCTCCACTATCAAACGACACATGCACTTTCGCGTATTCTGCGCTGACGCTGCAAACGGCACACCGCTGGCATCGTTGCGCATCGCGAGGGCTGGTACCGCACATCCGACCACGATGCCCATAACGCCGCGCGACCATGATCGCGCTGTCTCATATCAAGGAGGAAGGCAATGACGCAATTCACTCGACGTGCCGGCGCGCTTGCGCTGCGCACCGCCCGTCACGCCGCGCTCGCCGGCGCCCTGCTCGCCAGCGCCGTGACCGCGATGGCGCAGACCGATACACCGATCGGCACGTGGCAAACCATCGACGATCACACGGGCCAGCCGAAGGCGCTCGTGCAGATCACACAAGACGGCAATGGCGAACTGAACGGCAAGGTTATCAAGGGTCTCGGCGCGAACGACCAGCCGGATCGCCGTTGCACCGAATGCACCGACGCGCGCAAGGATCAACCGGTCCTCGGCATGACCATCATCAACAGCATGAAGAAGGATGGCGACGCATGGGATCACGGCCAGATTCTCGATCCTGAAAACGGCAAGGTCTACAAATGCAAGATGCATCTCGAGGACGGCGGCAACAAGCTCGTGGTGCGTGGTTACATTGGGGTCGCGCTGCTTGGCCGCTCGCAAACGTGGATACGGCAGCAATGAGGGTCGACGTGCGGCGCATGCGTGGCGCCTGGCACGTCGCCTGAATGTGCGCATGATGCTGCAACGATGCGCGCTCTGCGCCAGGAGGTGCAACATAAAAAACGGCCGGCGATCAAGAATCGCGCGGCCGTTTTCATTGGGGCAAGCTGTTTGCGATGCTCATGCTGCCTGCTTGAGCGGCGCAGCGTAAGCGATCGGCGACGCCGGCACCGACGTGGCCGGTACCGGATCGTATACGGCGGCCGGAACACGAAACGCCGCGGGCACGCGCTTGGACGCGGCGCGCTTGTGCCGCACGCTCGCGTGCGTGCGCATACGCGCTTCCATCAATCTGCAGAAATCTTCGCTCGCGGTGCCGAGCAGTTGCTCCGTGACGTGCTTGAGCACGCCCGATTCGTACCACGACTTGAAGCGGCGATGACAGGTCTGATATGACGGGTAGCGGCGCGGCATTTTGGACCAGGTGGCGCCGTTATACATGACCCAAAGCACGCCGTTGAGCACCGAGCGGGTATCGGCAAGTGGACGGCCACGCATTTCGGTACGCGGCCGGAGTTCGGGCAGCAGTGGCGCAACGCGCTGCCATTCTTCATCGGTGATTTCGCGATACGGGTTCATGCTTCCTCCTTTGTCAGAACAACGACAAAAGATAGCCAGTCATCCGTGCGCGGAATATCAGACCACTCCGAATCCTGAAAATATGTCGTGCGCGGTAGCTCAGGTTAGGGACGTGTCGACGATCCGGCGCGGCGTGTCGAGATACTCCTTCGACTGCATCTCGACGATGCGCGACACCGTACGCGTGAATTCATTAGCCATCGGACCGTCGACGTACAACTGCTCCGGCGGCACCGCAGCCGACATCAACAGCTTGACCTTGTGGTCGTAGAACACGTCGATGAGCCACGTGAAGCGGCGCGCTTCCGACGCCATGCGCACCGACATCTGCGGCACGTCCGACAGGATCACCGCGTGAAAGCGGGTCGCGAGTTCGAGGTAGTCGTTCTGCGAGCGCGGGCCCCCGCACAGCGTCGCGAAGTCGAACCAGACCACGCCGTCCGCGCGGCGCAGCGCCTTCAGCTCGCGCTTCTCGATATGCAGCAGCGGGCTTTCGTCGGGCACCGCGGCGAGGCGCGCGAAGGCGTCGCGCAGCGCCTTGCCGGCGGCGGCGTCCAGTGGCGTGTGATAGACCTCCACCTGCGCGAGCGTGCGCTGGCGATAATCGATCCCCGCATCGACGTTGATCACGTCGAGCTTCTGCTTGATCAGTTCGATCGCGGGCAGCATGCGGTCGCGATGCAGGCCGTCCGGGTACAGCGTGTCGGGCGCGTAGTTTGACGTCATCACGAACTGCACGCCGTTCTCGAACAGCTTGTCGAGCAGGCGATACAGGATCATCGCGTCGGCGATATCCGAGACGTGGAATTCGTCGAAACAGATCAGCCGATAGCGCTTCGCAATGCGCCGCGCGAGTTCGTCGAGCGGATCGGCCCGGCCTTTGAGTTCTTCAAGCTCGCGATGCACTTCGCGCATGAACTCGTGGAAGTGCAGACGGGTTTTGCGATGCAACGGCACGATCATGTAGAAGCTGTCCATCAGGAAGCTCTTGCCGCGGCCCACGCCGCCCCACATGTACACGCCGCGCGGCAGATCAGGGTGAATGATCAGCTTTCTGAACGCGTTCGAGCGGCGCGACTTGTATGCGACCCACTCTTCATAGCACCGCTGCAGGCGGTCGACCGCCGCGCGCTGCGCCGGATCGGATTGATAACCGCGCGTCTGCAGTTCTTTTTCGTAGTATTCGGTGACGTTCATCGTGTTGCTGCAAAAAGAAAGGCGGGAGGGATTGAACCCCGCCCGCCTTTGGTGATGCCAAGGTTGCGTTTCGGTCAGGCGTGCGTGCTTACATGTTCAGCGCGCGCTTGTCGACGGCGAGTGCCGCTTCGCGCATGACTTCCGACAGCGACGGGTGCGGATGGCAAATACGGCCGATGTCTTCCGACGCCGCCTTGAACTCCATCGCCACCACGGCTTCCGCGATCAGGTCCGATGCGTTCGCCGAGATGATGTGCACGCCGAGCAGTTCGTCGGTCGTCGCGTCGGCGATCATCTTGACGAAACCGTCCGCCTTGTTGATGCCGAGCGCGCGGCCGTTCGCCATGAACGGGAACTGGCCGGTCTTGATCTCGCGGCCTTCCGCCTTCAGTTGCTGCTCCGTCTTGCCGACCCATGCGATTTCCGGTTCGGTGTAGATCACCCACGGAATGCAGTTGTAGTCGATGTGCGGCTTCTGACCGTCGATCACTTCGGCAACCAGCACGCCTTCGTCCTCAGCCTTGTGCGCGAGCATCGGGCCACGCACCACGTCACCGATCGCGTACACGTTCGGCACGGCCGTCGCGCAGTGGTCGTCCACGTCGATGAAGCCGCGCTCGTTGGCCTTCAGGCCGATCGCTTCGAGGCCGAGGTTGTCGGTGTTCGGCACGCGGCCGACCGACACGACCAGGCGGTCGGCTTCGAGCGTCTGCGCGTTGCCGTCCTTGTCCGTGTAGGCGATCGTCACGCCGTTCGCGCTCGTCTTCACTTCGCCGACCTTCACGCCGACTTGGATATCGAGACCTTGCTTCTTGAACTGCTTGGCCGCTTCCTTCGACAGCGCCTGGTCAGCCACGCCGAGGAATTCCGGCAGCGCTTCGAGCACGGTCACGTCCGCGCCGAGGCGGCGCCACACCGAGCCGAGTTCCAGACCGATCACGCCTGCGCCGATCACGGCGAGCTTCTTCGGTGCCGTGTCGAACGACAGTGCGCCTTCGTTGTCGGCGATCAGCTTGTTGTCGACCGGAATGCCCGGCAGATGACGCGCCTTCGAACCCGTTGCGATGATCACGTTCTTCGCCGTGACGACTTCGCTGCTTGCACCATCTTCGCCTTCGCCGCTCACTTCGATCTGCACGCCGGCGTCCGTCTTGCCGGTGAACTTGCCATGGCCCTTGAGCCACGTGATCTTGTTCTTGCGGAACAGGAATTCGATGCCCTTGGTCATCTTCTCGACGATGCCGTCCTTGCGGCCCATCATCTTCGAGATATCGACCGAAACGTTTTCCACCGAGATGCCGTGGTCGGCAAGGTGATGCGACGCGTTCTCGAACTCTTCCGACGAAGCGAGCAGCGCCTTCGACGGAATGCAGCCGACGTTCAGGCAGGTGCCGCCGAGCTTCAGCGTGCCGGCCGGGTTCTTCCACTTTTCGATACATGCGACGGTCTTGCCGAGCTGCGCTGCGCGGATGGCGGCGATATAACCGCCAGGGCCTGCGCCGATCACGACGACGTCAAATTCTTTGGACATGACAATCCCTTTGATGGCGGAACGGCGCCGGGCCACCCGAGGTGGCGCGCGCCGTTCCTGTACTGCGGAATGCTAAAGACGTGCTACGGATGACGCCGGCCCGCGCAAACCACGGGCCGGCGTCGGTGGAACGTGCGCTTACAGGTCGAGCAGCAGGCGAGCCGGATCTTCCAGCGCATCCTTCATCGCGACCAGCGACAGCACTGCTTCGCGGCCGTCGATGATACGGTGGTCGTACGACAGCGCGAGGTAGTTCATCGGGCGGATCACGATCTGGCCGTTTTCGACCACTGCGCGTTCCTTGGTGGCGTGCACGCCGAGAATCGCGGACTGCGGCGGGTTGATGATCGGGGTGGACAGCATCGAGCCGAACACGCCGCCGTTCGAGATCGAGAACGTACCGCCGGTCATTTCTTCGATGGACAGCTTGCCGTCCTTCGCCTTCTGGCCAAATTCGGCGATCTTCTTCTCGATGTCGGCGAGGCTCAGCTGATCTGCATTGCGCAGGATCGGCACCACCAGACCGCGCGGCGAACCGACAGCGATACCGATGTCGAAGTAGCCGTGGTAGACGATGTCGTTACCGTCGATCGACGCGTTCACGAGCGGGAACTTCTTCAGCGCGTGAACAGCCGCCTTCACGAAGAACGACATGAAGCCGAGCTTCACGCCGTGTTCCTTCTCGAACTTGTCCTTGTACTTGTTGCGCAGATCCATGACCGGCGCCATGTTCACTTCGTTGAACGTCGTGAGGATGGCGTTGGTTTGCTGCGACTCGAGCAGACGCTCGGCGATACGAGCACGCAGACGCGACATCGGCACGCGCTGTTCCGGACGGTCCTTCAGCCATTGATCGGCCGATGCCGGGGCCTTGACGTCCGGCAGCGACGGCTTCGCAGCCTTCGGTGCGGCAGCCGGAGCCGGTGCAGCCTTGGCAGCCGGAGCAGCCTGGCCGGCGACGAGCACGTCGCCCTTCGTGATACGGCCGTCGCGGCCGGTGCCGGCGACGTCGCCCGCAGCCAGACCCTTCTCTGCCATCAGCTTGCCGGCAGCCGGCGAAGCAGCGGTGTTCGACCCCGTTGCGACAGCGGCCTGAGCCGCCGGTGCGGGAGCCGCGGCAGCGACCGGAGCCGGCTTCACTTCGGCTTCGACAGCGGCGGCGCCTGCGGTGCCTTCCGTGTCGATCTTCGCGATCACCTGCTCAGCCGTGACCGTGTCGCCGTCGTTCGAAATGACTTGCGCGAGCACGCCTGCTGCCGGTGCCGGCACTTCGAGCACGACCTTGTCGGTCTCGATTTCGATGAGGATTTCGTCCTGAGCGACAGCCTCGCCGGGCTTCTTCTTCCACTGCAGCATGGTCGCTTCCGAGACCGACTCGGAGAGCTGGGGAACCTTGACTTCAACAATAGCCATTATGAGTATCCTGAATACGTATCGGGTGACGGCGCTTCTTCACGACCGCCTGCGAACCGTGAACGCCGCGCCTGAACCTCATGGGAAACGTTCGGCGCGGCGCGGGAAAGCGCACTGCGCTTTCCCGGCTCGTCTGTTTCTTTATTTGGCGATCGACGCGCTCTTGAGACGGCCGAAAGCGCCTTCGATCAGCGCCTTCTGCTGCTCGTAGTGCTTCGCGTAGTAGCCGACTGCAGGCGAAGCCGAAGCCGGACGGCCGCTGTACGCCAGCTTCTGCCCTTCCTTCATGCCTTCCTTCAGATGGTGCTCGATGTAGAACCACGGGCCCTGATTCTGCGGCTCGTCCTGCACCCACACCACTTCGGTTGCGTTGTCGTACTTCTTCATTTCCGCTTCGAACTGCTTGTGCGCGAACGGATAGAGCTGTTCGATACGGATGATCGCGACGTCGTTCACCTTCGCTTCGCGGCGATGCGCGACCAGGTCGTAGTACACGCGGCCCGAGCAGGCCAGCACGCGCTTGACCTTCTTCGCGTCGATGGTTTCGTCCACTTCGCCGATGACCGGCTGGAACGAACCCTTCGCGAGTTCCGACAGATCCGACACGGCTTCCTTGTGACGCAGCAACGACTTCGGCGTCGCGACGATCAGCGGCTTGCGGAACAGGCGGATCATCTGGCGACGCAGCAGGTGGAAGACCTGCGCCGGCGTGGTCGGCTGAACGACCTGCATGTTGTGGTCTGCGCACAGTTGCAGGAAACGCTCGATACGCGCCGACGAGTGCTCCGGACCCTGGCCTTCGTAGCCGTGCGGCAGCAGCATGGTCAGGCCCGACACGCGGCCCCACTTCACTTCGCCCGACGAGATGAACTGGTCGATCACGACTTGCGCGCCATTCACGAAGTCGCCGAACTGCGCTTCCCACGCGACGAACGTGTTCGGTTCAGCGGTCGAGTAACCGTATTCGAAGCCGAGCACCGCTTCTTCCGACAGCACCGAGTCGATCACCGTGAACTTCGCCTGACCTTCGGCGATGTTCTGCAGCGGCACGTAGGTGCCGTCGTTCCAGCGCTCGCGGTTCTGGTCGTGCAGCACTGCGTGACGGTGCGTGAACGTGCCGCGGCCCGAATCCTGACCGGTCAGACGAACTGCGTAGCCCGAAGCGACCAGCGATGCGAACGCGAGGTGCTCGCCCATGCCCCAGTCGAGCTTCGCTTCGCCGCGGCCCATGGCGCGACGGTCGTTGATCACGCGCTCGACGAGCGGGTGAACCTTGAAGTTTTCCGGAATCGTGGTGATGCGTTCGGCGAGGCGCTTCAGTTCCGCGAGCGGCACGGCCGTGTCGGCTGCGTCGGTCCACTTGCGGTTCAGGAACGGCACCCAGTCCACCGCGTACTTGCTCTTGTAGTTCGAGAGCACCGGGTCGACCGTGTGGTGGCCCTCGTCCATCGCCCTGCGATAAGCCTTGACGAATTCCTCGCCATCCTCGGCCTTGATGACGCCCTGCTGAACGAGCTTTTCAGCGTACAGCGCGCGCGTGCCGGGGTGCTTCGAAATCGTCTTGTACATCAGCGGCTGCGTGACCGCCGGGGTGTCCTGCTCGTTGTGGCCCAGCTTGCGGAAGCAGACGATGTCGACGACGACGTCCTTGTGGAACTGCATGCGGAAGTCGATCGCCATCTGGGTGGCCAGCACGACCGCTTCGGGATCGTCACCGTTCACGTGCAGCACCGGCGCTTCGATCATCTTGACGACGTCCGAGCAGTACAACGTGGAGCGCGAGTCGCGCGGGTCCGACGTCGTGAAGCCGATCTGGTTGTTGATGACGATGTGCAGCGTGCCGTGCGTGCCGTAACCGCGCGTTTGCGCGAGGTTCAGCGTTTCCATCACGACGCCCTGGCCGGCGAAAGCCGCGTCGCCGTGGATCTGCACCGGCAGCACCTGAACGCCGTTTTCGTCGCCGCGACGGTCCATACGCGCCTTCGCCGAGCCCTCGACCACCGGGTTGACGATTTCGAGGTGCGACGGGTTGAACGCGAGCGACAGGTGAACCGGGCCGCCTTCCGTCGCGACGTCCGACGAGAAGCCCTTGTGGTACTTCACGTCGCCAGCCGGCAGATCATCGACGTGCTTGCCTTCGAATTCGGCGAACAGGTCTGCCGGCATCTTGCCGAGCGTATTGACCAGCACGTTCAAACGGCCACGGTGAGCCATCGCGATGACGATTTCCTGAACGCCGCGCAGACCGCCGTGACGCACGACTTCGTCCATCGCCGCGATGAAGCTCTCGCCGCCTTCGAGCGAGAAGCGCTTCTGGCCGACGTACTTGGTGTGCAGGAAACGCTCGAGGCCTTCGGCGGCCGTCAGGCGATTCAGGATGTGCTTCTTCTTGTCGTTGTTGAAGCTCGGCGTCGAACGGATCGATTCGAGGCGTTCCTTCCACCAGCGCTTCTGCTCCGGATCGCTGATGTACATGTACTCGGCGCCGATCGTGCCGCAGTACGTGTCGCGCAGGGCTTTGACGATCTCGCGCAGCGTCGCGCGCTCGAACCCGAAGTACAGATTCGTTGCGCTGAACTCCTGGTCCATGTCGGCTTCGGTGAAGTCGTAGAACGCGGGTTCAAGTTCGGGGATCGCGGGACGCTCGCGGCGCTTCAGAGGATCGAGATTGGCCCATTGCGAGCCGAGGAAGCGATATGCGCCGATGAGGGACTGGACGTAAACCTGTTTGCGGGCGGTTGCGAGATCTTCGCCGCCGACCGTTGCGCGCGGCAGGAAGGCGTTGGCCTTGGCGCGCTGGGCAAACGATTCGACGATAGGGCCATGGGCCACGTCGTTGGCGTTGCTGCCGTCCGATGCGGGCACGTTCTGCAACGCATCGAAATAGCTGCGCCAGGTCTCGGGCACTGACGCCGGATTATCGAGATACGCTTCGTACATTTCTTCAACGTACGGAGCATTGCCGCCGAACAGATAAGAGTTCGACTGGAATTGCTTCATCATTTTTACGCTCACCTTTCTTCGAGTTTCTCGAGAAATAGCGGGTTACCGAACCTTCCGCGACACGGCCTGACCGTTTAGCGGATTGCGCGAATCAAGTCTTGCTTGGAAGGACCTAAAACTTTGCACCCGGGAGCATAGCACAGAACGAATAGCCCAGATAGCGAACGGCACAGGCGCAAAGCCTGTGATGGCGGACGTTTCGCGGGCGACGGGGTGCCTTTTCACAGCGCGCAAAAGTGTTCTGTGAGAAATGAAGGCGAACGGCGCAATGGGTGTCTACATGTGTGCCGCCCCGGAAAGTGGCAGGCATGATGCAGCGCCAAACGTTTTGATGCGCCGAAAACAAGGAAGCCACCCGAAGGTGGCTTCCGCTTCCTGCTATCCAGACGGATATTCGAGTCCGGCTTATTCGCCGGCAACCTTGTTGCGGCTCGCGCTGCGGCGTTCGTGTTCCTTCAGGTAGCGCTTGCGCAGACGGATCGACTTTGGCGTGACTTCGACCAGCTCGTCGTCGTCGATGAACTCGACCGCGTATTCGAGCGACAGCTGAACCGGCGGCACGAGACGCACGGCTTCGTCGGTGCCAGATGCGCGCACGTTGGTAAGCTGCTTGCCCTTGATCGGGTTCACGACGAGATCGTTGTCGCGGCTGTGGATGCCGATGATCATGCCTTCATACAGCGCTTCTCCCGGCGCCACGAACATGCGGCCGCGGTCCTGCAGCTTCCACAGTGCGTATGCGACTGCCGCGCCGTCGTCCTGCGAGATCAGCACGCCGTTGCGACGTTCGCCGACCGCGCCTTCCTTGACCGGCTGGTAAGAATCGAACGTGTGGCTCATCAGACCCGTACCGCGCGTGAGCGTGAGGAATTCCGACTGGAAGCCGATCAGACCACGCGCCGAAATACGGTACTCGAGACGCGTGCGGCCACGGCCGTCCGATGCCATGTCGAGCATTTCGCCCTTGCGGCGGCCAAGTTCTTCCATCACGCCGCCCTGGTGGGGGTCTTCCATGTCGACGGTCAGATTTTCGTACGGCTCGTGCTTCTCGCCGTCGATTTCCTGCATCACGACGCGCGGACGCGACACGGCCAGCTCGTAGCCTTCGCGGCGCATGTTTTCGACCAGAATGGTCAGGTGCAGCTCACCGCGGCCGGCCACTTCGAACGTCGTTTCGTCGCCGGTATCGCGCACGCGCAGCGCGACGTTGTGATTCAGTTCCTTCATCAGGCGGTCGCGAATCTGGCGGCTCGTGACGAACTTGCCTTCACGGCCCGCGAGCGGCGACGAGTTGACGAGGAAGTTCATCGTCAGCGTGGGTTCGTCGACGGTGATCATCGGCAGCGCTTCCGGCTGTTCCGGCGAGCAGATCGTCACGCCGATGCCCACTTCCTCGATACCGTTGATCAGCACGATGTCGCCCGCCTCAGCCGAGTCGACCTGCACGCGATCGAGACCCTTGAACGACAGCACCTGGTTGATCTTGCGATTGAGGATTTCGCCTTCCGGGCCCGATCGCACCGCGACGGCCATGCCCGGCTTGATGCGGCCGCGCGTGATACGGCCAATGCCGATACGACCAACGTACGACGAGTAGTCGAGCGACGTGATTTGCAGTTGCAGCGGACCTTCCGGGTCGGCCGGGCGCACCGGCACGTGCTGCAGGATTGCCTCGAACAAAGGACGCATGTCGCCGTCGCGTACATCAGGCGTGAGACCCGCGTAGCCGTTCAGGCCCGATGCGTAGACGATCGGAAAGTCGAGCTGCTCTTCGCTGGCGCCGAGCTTGTCGAACAGGTCGAAGGTCTGGTTGATCACCCAGTCGATCCGCGCGCCCGGACGGTCGACCTTGTTGACCACGACGATCGGCTTCAAACCCAGTGCGAGCGCCTTCTTCGTGACGAAGCGGGTTTGCGGCATGGGGCCTTCCACCGCGTCAACGAGCAGCAGCACCGAGTCGACCATCGACAGCACGCGCTCCACTTCGCCGCCGAAGTCGGCGTGCCCCGGCGTGTCGACGATATTGATGTGCGTGCCCTCGTACTCCACCGCGCAGTTCTTCGACAGGATCGTGATGCCGCGCTCTTTTTCGATGTCGTTCGAGTCCATCACGCGCTCGGCGATCTGCTGGTTCTCGCGGAACGTGGCGGTCTGACGGAGGAGCTGGTCGACGAGCGTGGTCTTGCCGTGGTCGACGTGAGCAATGATGGCGATGTTGCGTAGGGCGCGGGTCATAGGAAACCTGAAGACGGTTGAGTGCGCCGCTTGCTTATGCTGCTGGTTGAGGAGCCAAACCACGACAACAAGCCCAAAGCGCACTTTTGGGAACCCAAAATTATAGCACGCACGGATGATCCTTTTCTGGTATTCCCCGATAGACCGTCCGCTCTCCGCGCCTGCGCGAGTCGCGCGAATCGCGCCTTGCCCCGCCCTACGTCATTCCGTACGGTTTGTTGCTTGAGCGCGAAATAATCCTTGCCTAAGCTGTATTAACGCTTGTCGCGTCAATCAACAGCCAGCTATACTAATGCCTAGTCAACCATTGCATTCGCACGTGAATCATGACGGAGCCGTCCAACGAATCCACGCCGAATCTCAGCGAGTACCAGCTCGGCGAAAGCGTCGGCTATCTCATCTCACGGGTGAAATCGACGCTATCAAACCTGATCACACAGCGCAGCATGGCCGAACTCGGCATCACCAGCCAGCAGGGCAGCATCCTGTTCATGGTGGCGAGCGGCAAATGCCTGCTCGCGGCTGAGTTGGCGCGTGAATACGGTATCGACGCAAGCGCCGTCACGCGCCTGATCGATCGGCTCGAAAAGCGCGGCCTGCTCACGCGGGTGCGCAGTAACGAAGACCGGCGCGTCGTGCGCCTCGCGTTGACGCCGGAAGGCCATGCGATCGCGGCTCGCATGCCGGCCATTTTCAATGGCGTGCTCGATAACCTGCTGAGCGGGTTCACCCCGGAAGAAGTGGGCTTCCTGAAGAGCATGCTGCGTCGCGTGCTCGTCAATTCCGGCGAACACACGGGACTTTCCCGCGACGCCGCAAGCCATCCCGATAGCAAATCGTAATAGCTTGCTTGCTGCGTCCATCAATACATTCCACTCAAAGAAGAGTCGAGCGATGAAATCCCTTTCCCTGTCCGCGCCCGCGCTGTCGAGCCGGGCCGCTGTCGCCGCCGCGGTGACGGCGCTCGCCCTCACGGGGTGCGCGAACTACTTCGGCGTCAAAAGCGACAAGCAGATCGCGTCGCCGACGCAGTACGAGTCGACGCAGAGTCTGCCCAACGAGGGCGGCCAGTGGCCATCGCTCGACTGGGCCAACCAGTTCGGCGACCCGCAACTGCCGAAGCTGATCGCGGAAGCGCTCGAGGGCAGCCCGTCGATCGCCCAGGCGCAAGCGCGGCTCGCAAAGGCTTCGTCGTATATTGAAAGCTCGCGCGCAGCGCTGTTCCCGAAGGTCAGCGCGAGCTATTCGTGGACCCGCGAGCTGTACTCGGCAAACTCCCTTTACCCGCCTCCGTTCGGCGGCACCTGGTATAGCGAGAACAACGTGCTCGCGAGCGCGTCGTGGGATCTCGACCTGTGGGGCAAGAACCGTCAGCGGCTCGGCCAGGCCGTGTCGCAGCAGAAAGCCGCCGAGGCCGATATGCAGCAGGCGCGCGTGACGCTCGCCGCGTCGGTCGCGAGCACCTACAACCAGCTAGCGCAGCTGTATGCGTTTCGCGACATCGCCGCGCGTGAAATCGCGAACCGCCAGGACGTCGGCCGTATCACGAATGACCGCGTGACGGCCGGCCTCGACACCAACGTCGAGAAGCAGACCGCCGCCGGCAACGTCGCGACGAGCCAGTCGAACCTGACCGACCTCGACGGCCAGATCACCGTCGTGCGCTACCAGTTGGGCGCGCTGCTCGGCAAAGGCCCGGACCGTGGCCTGCAGATCGACAAGCCGGTGCTCACCGGCGGCGACGTGGTCGCTCTGCCGGACAACATCCCGGCCGACCTCGTGGCGCGTCGCGCGGACATCGTCGCCGCGCGCTGGCAGGTCGAAGCCGCGATGCATGACGTGAAGGAAGCGAAAGCCGAGTTCTACCCGGACGTGAATCTCGCGGCCGGCTTCGGCTTCGACGCGTTCGGCTGGGGCCGTTTCCTGACCGCGTCGAGCCGTCAGATCCAGTTCGGCCCGGCGATCCATCTGCCGATCTTCGACGCCGGCGCGTTGCGCGCGCAGTTGAAGGGCCGCTACGCCGACTTCGAGGGCGACGTCGCGAACTACAACCAGACGCTGATCAACGCGCTGCAGGACGTCTCGACGCAGGTGTCGTCGATCCGCTCGATCGACCGCCAGGAGGGTGACGCCCAGCGCGCGCTCGACGCGTCGAGCAAGGCGTACCAGCTCGCCGTAATCCGCTACAAGGCCGGCCTGTCGCCGCAGCTGCAGGTGCTCACCGCCGACGAAAACCGCCTTGCCGCCGAGCAGACGGTCACGGGTCTGCAGATGCGCCGCCGTAGTCTGCAGATCGGTCTGATCAAGGCACTGGGCGGCGGCTTCGACGCAACCCAGACCGGCCTCGTCGTGCCGACCGATGCTCCCGCATCGGCCAACGCCGCGAACCACGCCACGAGCACCGCCGCGAACTGAACGAGCCCGCCCGCGCCGACGTACATGCACACACACGAACACCCGAATAAACGACGACGTTCAAAAGAACCCGGAGCACATCAATGAGCACCCCCCAGCAGCCCGCCACTCCACCGCAAGCGGCGAACAACGGCAAGCGCAAGCGCATGATGACGCTGCTCGTCATCGTGATCCTGATTGCCGCGGTCGCGTACGGCCTGTACTACTTCCTCGTCGCGCGCTTCCATGAAGACACCGACGATGCCTACGTGAGCGGCAACGTCGTGCAGATCACCCCGCAGGTCACGGGAACCGTGATCGCGGTCAACGCGGACGACACCCAGGTCGTCAAGGCCGGCGACCCGCTCGTCGTGCTCGACCCGGCCGACGCGCGCGTCGCACTCGAACAGGCCGAGGCCAATCTTGCGCAGGTGGTGCGCCAGGTGCGCGGTCTGTTCGCCGACGACAGCCAGTACGAAGCGCGGGTCGCGGCGAGCCAGGCCGATCTGTCGCGCGCCCAGGACGACCTGAAGCGCCGTATGACGGTCGCGCAAACCGGCGCGGTATCGCAGGAAGAGATTTCGCACGCACGCGACTCCGTGAAGAGCGCGCAGGCCGCGCTCGACGCCGCCAAACAGCAACTCGCGGCAAACCGCGCGCTGACCGCGAACACCACGATCGCCGATCACCCGAACGTGCAGGCCGCCGCCGCGAAGCTGCGCGACGCATACCTGAACCACGCTCGCAATACTCTGCCGGCGCCGGTCACAGGCTATGTCGCAAAACGCTCGGTGCAGGTCGGCCAGCGCGTATCGCCCGGCTCGCCGCTGATGGCGATCGTGCCGCTGCATGACGTGTGGGTCGAGGCGAACTTCAAGGAAGTGCAACTGAAGCACATGCGCATCGGCCAGCCGGTCGAACTGACGGCCGACGTCTACGGCTCGTCGGTGCCGTATCACGGCAAGGTGGTCGGCTTCTCGGCCGGCACGGGTTCGGCGTTCTCGCTGCTGCCCGCGCAGAACGCGACCGGCAACTGGATCAAGGTCGTGCAGCGTCTGCCGGTGCGTATTTCGCTCGATCCGCAGGAACTGGAGAAGCATCCGCTGCGTATCGGTCTGTCGATGCAAGCTGACGTGAACATCAAGGACGACACCGGCGGCCAGCTCGGTCAGGCGCCGTCCACGGTTTACCAGACCAACGTCTTCGACAAGTACGGCGCGGAAGCCGATGCGGAAATCGCCCGCATCATCTCGGAAAACGCCGGCACGAACGCGAACGGCGGCGCGCAGAAGTCGACCGCGGCGAGCGCCGCGGCCGCCGCGAAACCGGCGGCCCATAAGAGCTGAGGCTCCGTCCGACGATTCAAAGAAGGCTCTTTTAATGGCTCAGGCTCAGGCGCAAGTCCCTCACCCGCCGCTCGAGGGCGCGCAACTGGTGATCGGCACCATCGCGGTGTCGCTCGCCGTGTTCATGAACGTGCTCGACACGTCGATCGCGAACGTGTCGATCCCGTCGATTTCCGGCGACCTCGGCGTATCGTCCGACCAGGGCACGTGGGTGATTACGTCGTTCGCGGTGGCCAACGCGATCTCGGTGCCGCTGACCGGCTGGCTCACCGACCGCATCGGCCAGGTGCGGCTGTTCATGGCGTCGATCGTGCTGTTCGTGCTGTCGTCATGGATGTGCGGGCTGTCGCCGAACCTGCCGTTCCTGCTTGCGTCGCGCGTGCTGCAAGGCGCGGTGGCCGGCCCGATGATCCCGCTGTCGCAGACGCTGCTGCTCGCGAGCTATCCGCGCGCGAAAGCGCCGATGGCGCTATCGATGTGGGCGATGACCACGCTGATCGCACCGGTTGCCGGTCCGATCCTCGGCGGCTGGATTTCCGACAACATCTCGTGGCCGTGGATCTTCTACGTCAACATTCCCGTCGGCGCGGTCGCGGCCGCCGCGACGTGGATGATCTTCCGTAACCGCGATTCGGTCATCAGGAAGGCGCCAATCGACGGCGTCGGCCTCGGTCTTCTGATCGTCTGGGTCGGCTCGCTTCAGGTGATGCTCGACAAGGGCAAGGACCTCGACTGGTTCTCGTCGACGACGGTCGTCGTGCTCGCGCTCCTCGCGGTGATCGCGCTCGCGTTTTTTATCGTGTGGGAGTTGACGGCCGAGCATCCGGTGGTTGATCTGTCGCTGTTCAGCCGGCGCAATTTCACCGGCGGCACGATCGCGCTGTCGATCGGCTATGGGCTTTACTTCGGCAATCTCGTGCTGTTGCCGCTGTGGCTGCAGACCGATATCGGCTACACGGCGACCGAAGCTGGACTCGTGATGGCACCCGTCGGTGTGTTCGCGATCCTGTTGTCGCCGCTGACCGGCAAGGTGCTGCCGCGTACCGATCCGCGCTATATCGCGACGCTGTCGTTCCTGATTTTCGCGCTGTGTTTCTGGATGCGCTCGCGTTATACGACGGGCGTCGATACGTACTCGCTGATGCTGCCCACGCTGATTCAAGGTATCGGTATGGCCGGCTTCTTTATTCCGCTCGTGTCGATCACGCTGTCGGGCTTGCCGGGCCATCGGATTCCGGCGGCCTCGGGGCTGTCGAACTTCGTGCGGATCATGTGCGGCGGTATCGGCACGTCGATCTTCCAGACCGCCTGGGATCACCGCACGATCATGCACCACGCGCAACTGACCGAACAGGCGAATGCTTACAACCCAGCGTTCGGTCAATCGATTCATCAGATGGGCGCGGTGGGTCTGGATCAGCAGCAGACCTATGGTCTCTTCAACACCATGGTCACGCAGCAGGCCGCGCAGCTCGGCGTAAACGATCTGTTCTTCATTTCGGCCGGTATTTTTGTCGCGCTGATCGCGCTGATCTGGATCACGCGGCCGGAACGGGCAGGCGGCGATGCGGGAGCGGCGGCGGCCGCGGCGCATTGAGGGGGGTGTTTGTGATGTTGCTTTCGTTCGACACCGCTCCACCGGAGGGCATGATCAAAACGGGATCGCTCGATGGCGATCCCGTTTTTTTATTGTCCGCGCCGGGCTGGCAAAACGGCGACCTCTAGCTCTCCGTCGTCACGATCAGACGGTCGGGCGCGAGCACGCCTTCGCCCGGCTTCGCGACCCCCAGAAGCCGCCCCTGCGCCGAGTACACCCTCACGCGCAGGGCATTCACCGCGTCGGCGGCGATCGTCAGCGACGACAGCTTCAGGCGCTGGCCGTGAAGGAAGCGGCGCGTGTCATCGTCGTTCAGACAGACCTGCGGGAACGTGGACAGCAGCGCGTCGACCGGTTGCAGCCATGCGTCGCGTTCGAGTTCGGTCGCGTAGGACAACGCGTCGAGCGTGACCGAATGCTCGAGCGTCAGCGCGCCGACGCCCGTGCGCCGCAGCGCGACCAGATGCGCGCCGCAGCCGAGCGCTTCGCCGATATCCTCGGCAAGCGTGCGCACATAGGTGCCCTTGCTGCACGTCACGCGAAACGTCACATCCGGCAACGCGCACGCAATCAGCTCGAGCGCGCGAATCGTCACCTGCCGCCCTTCCCGTTCGACCGTCTGGCCGGCGCGCGCGTACTCGTACAGCGGCTTGCCATCGCGCTTGAGCGCCGAGTACATCGGCGGAATCTGAACGATCTCGCCGATGAATTTCGGCAAAGCCGCCCGCACCGCCGCTTCGTCGCAGTCGACGGCGCGGATGTCGAACGCCTCGCCTTCGGCGTCGCCGGTGGTCGTGCGGATACCGAGGCGCATCGTCGCCTCGTAGGTCTTGTCGGCTTCGAGCAAGTCTTGCGAAAACTTGGTGGCCTCGCCGAAACACAGCGGCAGCAGGCCGGTAGCCAGCGGATCGAGCGTGCCGGTGTGGCCCGCCTTTTTCGCCAGATAAAGACGTTTCGCGCGAACCAGCGCGTCGTTGCTCGACAGGCCGAGCGGCTTGTCGAGCAGCAGCACGCCATCGAGCGCGCGACGCGGCACGCGGGGGCGTTGAGGTGCGGTCATGTCGAGGGAGGCAGAACGTTCGGGAAATGCGAAAAACGGCGCCGCGCGCTACATGGAACGCCACGGCATGGCAGACGCTCAGTCGTCTTTCGCGCGCGTGGAATTTGCCTCGTCGATCAGACGCGACATCTCCACGGCGCGCTCGATCGTCTTGTCGTAGTGGAAATGCAGCGTCGGCACCGTGTGGATATGCAGGCGCTTGAACAGCAGATTGCGCAGATGGCCGGCAGCGTGCGTCAGCGCTTCGAGCGTTTGCTGCGGGTCGCCCGTCAGCGTCGTGAAGTAGACCTTTGCGTGCGCGTAGTCGGGCGTCAGCTCGACGCTCTGAAATGTGACGATGCCGATGCGCGGATCCTTGACCTCGCGCAGCAGCTCAGCCAGGTCGCGCTGGATCTGATCGGCGATCTGCACGTTGCGATTGGGAGTAGTACGTTTCTTAGGCATGGTGTTGTGTGCTCCGCTAAGACGGATGCAAAAAATTGGTTCGCGCGAGCCGTGTTCGATATTCGTTCGATACGACGGCGTCGCGGTCGCCGCGGCGGGGTGAGAGTCCATTTGCGACGAACGCGGCAGCCAAGCCAGCAACAAACTCGACACTGCGGGCTCAAAAACAACGGGCGGAGCGGGCGTCAAGCCCGTTCCGCCCGTTGTGCCGTGCCGCGTGAATTACAGCGTACGCGCGACTTCGGTGACCTCGAAGACTTCGAACTGATCGCCTTCGACGATATCGTTGAAGTTCTTGATCGACATACCGCACTCGAAGCCCTGACGGACTTCCTTCACATCGTCCTTGAACCGCTTGAGCGAATCGAGTTCGCCCGTGAAGATGACGACGTTGTTGCGCAGCACGCGCACCGACGACGAGCGCTTGACGAAACCGTCCGTGACCATACAGCCGGCCACCGTGCCGACCTTCGGCACCTTGAATACCTGGCGTACTTCCACCGTGCCCGTCACGACTTCGCGCTTCTCCGGCGCCAGCATGCCCGACATTGCCGCCTTCACCTCATCCACGGCGTCGTAGATGATGTTGTAGTAGCGGATGTCGACGCCATTAGCTTCCGCGAGCTTGCGAGCCTGCGCATCCGCGCGGGTGTTGAAGCCGATGATGACCGCCTTCGACGCCGTCGCGAGATTGACGTCCGACTCGCTGATGCCGCCGACCGCTCCGTGCACGATCTGCACGCGTACTTCGTCGGTGGAGAGCTTCTGCAGCGACTGCACCAGCGCTTCCTGCGAACCCTGCACGTCGGCCTTGACGATGAGCGGCAGGTACTGCACTTCGCCCTCGCCCATCTGCTCGAGCATGTTCTCGAGCTTCGCGGCCTGCTGCTTTGCGAGCTTGACGTCGCGGAACTTGCCCTGACGGAACAGCGCAACTTCACGCGCCTTGCGCTCGTCCGGCATCACGATTACTTCTTCGCCAGCCTGCGGCACTTCCGACAGACCCTGGATTTCGACCGGGATCGACGGACCCGCGGACTTGGTCGGCTTGCCGGTTTCGTCGAGCATGGCACGCACGCGACCGTAGGCGCTGCCTGCCAGCACGACGTCGCCGCGGTTCAGCGTACCTGACTGGACGAGGATCGTTGCGACCGGACCCTTACCCTTGTCAAGCTTCGCTTCGATGACGAGGCCCTTGGCCGGCGATTCGACCGGTGCCTTCAGCTCCAGCACCTCGGCCTGCAGCAGCACGTTTTCGAGCAGATCGTCGATGCCCGCGCCGGTCTTCGCCGACACCGGCACGAACGGCGAGTCGCCGCCGTACTCTTCCGGCACGACGCCTTCCGTGACGAGCTCCTGCTTCACGCGCTCCGGATTCGCTTCCGGCTTGTCGATCTTGTTGATCGCGACGACGAGCGGCACGCCGCCAGCCTTCGCGTGGGAGATCGCTTCCTTCGTCTGCGGCATCACGCCGTCGTCGGCCGCCACCACCAGGATCACGATATCGGTCGCCTTCGCACCGCGGGCACGCATTGCCGTAAAGGCTTCGTGACCCGGCGTGTCGAGGAACGTGATCACTCCGCGCGGCGTTTCGACGTGGTAGGCGCCGATGTGCTGCGTAATACCGCCCGCTTCGCCTGCCGCAACCTTCGCGCGGCGGATGTAGTCGAGCAGCGAGGTCTTGCCGTGGTCGACGTGGCCCATCACCGTGACGACCGGCGGACGTGGCAGCGCTTCGGCGTCGCTCGCTTCGCCTTCGACCAGCATGGCTTCCGGATCGTCCAGCTTCGCCGCGAGCGCATGGTGGCCCAGTTCCTCGACGATGATCATCGCCGTTTCCTGGTCCAGCATCTGGTTGATCGTGACCATCTGGCCGAGCTTCATCATCACCTTGATGACTTCCGAAGCCTTCACCGCCATCTTGTGCGCGAGATCCGCGACCGTGACGGTTTCCGGCACATGCACTTCACGCACGATCGGTTCGGTCGGCGCCTGGAACGTGGTGCTCTGCTCCTGATGCTTGCCACGCCCCTTCGGACCGCCGCGCCAGCCACGATCGACGCCGCCGCTCGAATCGCCGCGCGTCTTGATGCCGCGGCGCTTCGCTGCATCGTCCTGCCAGCCGCTCTTACCGCCGCCCGGCTTCTTCTTGTCGCCCGCCGACGGTGCGCTCGCGGGCGCCGGAGTCGCGGCGGTTGCCGGCTTTCTCGCTGCCGGGCGCGCCGGTGCTTCACCAGCCGGACGCGCCGGCTTATGCAGCGTGCCCTTGGCTTCGGCCGCCTTGGCCGGCTCGGCGGGCTTCGGTGCCGGTTCCGGCGCCTTCACCTGCGCCCTTGCGCGGCGTGTTCATCATTTCGCGAATCGCGCGCGCTTCGGCTTCGGCCGCCGCGCGGCGCTTGGCGATTTCTTCCTGTTCGGCGCGCGCCTTTTCGGCGGCCACGCGGGCGGCGTCTTCCGCTTTCTTCGCGGCTTCGCGTTGCGCGGCGCGTTCCGCTGCCGCGCGTTCGTCGTCCTGCTCGTTTGCCTTCTCGGCAACCGGTGCAGCGGCTTTCGCCGCCGCCTGCTGGGCCTTCTCGCGAGCCGCCGCCTCGGCCGTAGCCGCTGCGCGCTTCTTTGCATCTTCTTCCGCGCGCTGACGCTCGGCTTCCGCGGCCTGCTCGCGCGCCTGACGGTCGACTTCTTCGCGCTCGAGCTGTTCCTGGCGCGCCTTCAGCTCCTGCGCCTGCTTTTCGAGCAGCTCAGCTTCGTGACGTGCTTCTTCCTCACGACGCTGCAGTTCGAGATCTTCTGCGTCCGCGTTCTCGGCCACATGATTCGATGCATCCCCGCCTTCCGCGACAGTCTCGTCGCGGCGGACGAACGTGCGCTTCTTGCGCACCTCGACCTGAATGGTGCGAGCTTTGCCCGTCGCATCGGACTGCTTGATCTCCGACGTATGCCGTTTCGTCAGCGTGATCTTGCGCTTGTCTGCATCAGTCGAGCCGTGAGACTTGCGCAAGTGGTCGAGCAGACGCGCCTTGTCCGTTTCGGACAAGGAGTCGGCTTCGCTCGCTTTTGTGACGCCAGCTGCCTGCAGCTGCTCAAGCAGCACGCCTGCAGGCATTTTCAGTTCCGCGGCAAATTGGGCTACGTTGTTACTCGCCATTCATTCCTCTTAATGCAAGGACCGATTCCTTGCGGTTAGCATCGGGTCATGCGGCCTGACGGCCGCGTTCAATTCAGTGCGCCATGGTCATTTCTCACTGGAACCAGTGTTCACGTGCTTTCATGATCAACGCCTTAGCGGCATCCTCTCCCATCCCAGTCATCTCGACCAGTTCATCCACGGCCAGCTCGGCGAGTTCGTCGCGCGTCTGGATCTGATGTTCGGCCAGTTTCGCGAGCAGGTCGGCGTCCATGCCGTCCAGGCTCTTCAGGTCGAGCGCTACATTCTCGACCTTTTCTTCGTTCGCGATCGCCATCGTCAACAGCGCGTCGCGCGAGCGGTTGCGCAGTTCGTGAACGGTGTCTTCGTCGAATGCCTCGATTTCGAGCATTTCGTTGAGCGGCACGTAGGCGATCTCTTCAAGGCTCGTGAAGCCTTCGTCGATCAGGATGTCGGCGACTTCCTCGTCGACATCGAGACGCGCCATGAACAGGTCGCGCAGGACGCCGCGCTCCTGATTCTGCTTCTGCGCAGATTCGTCCGGCGTCATGATGTTGATCTGCCAGCCGGTGAGCTCGCTGGCAAGCCGCACGTTCTGGCCGCTGCGGCCGATCGCGACCGCGAGTTCGTTCTCGTCGACGACGACGTCCATCGAATGCTTTTCTTCATCGACGACGATCGACTGCACGGCTGCCGGCGCGAGCGCGCCGATCACGAACTGGGCGGGGTCTTCCGACCATAGCACGATGTCGACGTTTTCGCCACCGAGCTCGTTGCGTACGGCCTGCACGCGCGAGCCGCGAATACCGACGCAGGTGCCGATCGGATCGATGCGCTTGTCATAAGCCACCACGCCGATCTTTGCGCGCACGCCCGGATCGCGAGCCGCCGCCTTGATCTCGAGCAGGCCCTGCTCGATTTCCGGCACTTCCATCTCGAACAGCTTCATCAGGAATTCCGGCGCCGTACGCGACAGCTCGATCTGCGGACCACGCGCGGTGCGGTCGACCTTCGCGATATACGCGCGCACGCGGTCGCCCACCCGAAGGTTTTCCTTCGGGATCAGCTGGTCGCGGCGCAGCAACGCTTCGACGCGACCCGATTCGACGATGAAGTTGCCCTTGTCGAGGCGCTTCACCGAGCCGGTCATGATGTGTTCGCCGCGCTCGAGGAAGTCGTTCAGGATCTGCTCGCGCTCGGCGTCGCGCACCTTCTGCAGGATCACCTGCTTGGCGGCCTGCGCGCCGATACGGCCGAATTCGATCGACGGCACCGGCTCCTCGATGAACTCGTCGAGCTGAATATCGGGCTGCTGCTCGCGCGCCTCGAACAGCAGAATTTCCTGATCCGGTTCCTGCAGACCTGCTTCGTCCGGCACCACCTTCCAGCGGCGAAACGTTTCGTGCTCGCCGCTTTCACGGTCGATGTGGACGCGGATATCCGCATCTTCTTCGAAGAGTTTCTTGGAGGCCGAAGCGAGAGCCGCTTCGAGCGCGGCAAATACCACGTCCTTATCGACATTCTTCTCGCGTGCCAGCGCATCCACCAGCATCAACACTTCGCGACTCATTGTTTGCGGCTCCTAAAGTCAACTTTCGGAACAAGGCGCGCCTTGTCCATGTCCGCGAGCGTGAAATCGAGCATCGCGGCCCCTTCTTTTCCTTCAAATTCCAGACCGATCGTCTCGCCTTGCGGAGCACGCAAAATGCCCCGGTACGATTTCCGACCGTCCAATGGCTTTTTCAGTGTGATAACCGCTTCGCTGCCCGCGAAACGTTCAAAATCCGCCAGTTTCTTCAGCGGGCGATCGAGACCGGGTGACGATACTTCGAGCCGCTCGTAATCGATATTTTCGACCGTCAGAACGTGCTGGAGCTGACGCGTGACTTTCTCGCAGTCTTCGATTGCGATGCCGGCTGGCTGGTCGATATAGATACACAACATGCCGCGCCCGGTGCGCTCGAGATCGACGAGCTCGTAGCCGAGTCCCACGACCGTGGTTTCAATCAGTTCCGTCAGTTGCACAGTGCCCTCTTAGATGTTCGCGCAGCGAGCCTCGCCTCTTCTGCAAACAACCAATGCGGGCCGCGCGCCAAGCCGGCGCACGTTCGTGCGAACCCGAGATGCCGAACCACGATGAACTGAGCGGCAAAAAAAAATGGGCTGAACGCCCATCATCTTATTGCCGGTGGTCGCACCTGAGCCGCACATGAAACCGTACGCCCAGCGACTTCGCGATTGTAGCCATTTTCCGGCCCAAACGCAATCCGCGGAACGCCGGGCGATGTGCATTTCCGCTTGAATTGATAGGAATCTTTCGACAATGTGGCGGCAAATCCGGGCTTTTGCAAGGTCGCCCGAGCCGTCGGGACGGGCTACGCCAACACTTTGCGGCGATGCGTCCTGTCGGTCTTCAGCGCAGTTTCGCACGGCGTTTGACACATCGGAACGCCGTGCGAACGCGGCAAACAAGAGGCGGCATAAAATCGCCAAAAACGATAAACGGCTCGGCCGGGAAGCACTCGACATTGCTAGTCAGTATGCAGTATGACTCCCGTGAGGCAATGGCTGGCCCGCCGTAAGGAATCAAGCGCGGGTTAGCATTGCAGCCAGAGCAGCACAGTGCGGACACGGCCGCTCCCGGCGATTTCCGGCACGGCGGCCAGCATGGAAGACGATAGCACGCTGTGCGTCGGTCTCGATGTACACAAGGACTCGATCAAAGTCGCGTATGCGCCGGGCTCGGGCGAAGTCGAACTGCTGGGCAAGATCGGTATGACGCAGGCTGATATCGATCACCTGTGCAGGCGCCTGCAGTCGAAAGTGCGGCACATCTGCGTTGTCTGCGAGGCCGGTCCATGCGGCTACGGACTTTACCGGCAGTTCGTGCAGAAGGGATTCGGGTGCATCGTGTGCGCCCGATCGCTGATTCCGAAAAAACCGGGTGAACGGGTCAAGACTGAGCGACGTGATGCGATCAAGCTTGTGCGGTCTTTGCGCGCCGGTGACCTCTCCGCGGTGTACGTGCCGAGCGACGACGACGAAGCGTTCCGCGATCTGGCACGGACGTGGGTGGCGCCAAAGACGACCTGAAGCGCGCACGGCAACGCGTGAAGGCCTTTCTACTCTCGCTTGGGACGAGTAACCCGCGACCAGGCTACGCAACGGACTACTGCATCCGACTTGCGGTTCCAGATAGCGGCAGGCTCATTGGGCGGACATCTGTAGTGCGGTACCCAACCCGCGGATATCAGCTTGATCCACCGCCGAAATGTACTGCTACGCCGCCCTGAGGAAATTCCGGCAACGTGAATTCGAGAAACTAAAAACCCGATCCCAATTGACACCGGGAGTCATATCAGCCTGGCAGGTCATGCGAACTGCACCAAAGGGTATGGCCGTTCAACGGCCACCCCTCAAACGCGGTACAGCGCCCCGCTCAACGGCCGCGCGAGCGACCGCGCGCCGTGCCGCCGCCACGATTCGCGCCGCCCGAACCCGCGTTGCCGCCGGCACGGTTGGCGTTGCCGCCACGATTGCCGCCCGGCCCGCGATTGCCGCCGCTGTCGCCGGACGCGCCGGCACGCTTGCCGCCAGTGCGCGCACGGTTGCCGTTGGGCGACGACGCGCGGTTGCCGTCGACGTCGCGGCCGCGCTGCCCCCCGGCGCCGCGATTGCCCACACCGACACCAGAACCAGTGCCGCCCCCCATCCCCGCGCCGAAGCCACCGCCCGCCGCGCCACGGCGACCCTGTCCGCGCGGCTGCTGCTCGAAGCGGCTGTGCGACATCAACACCGGCTCGCGGTTGATAAAGCCCATCGACGTCTGCATCGGATCCGGCTGACGACGCTCCGGCGCCGCATTGCGGCTACCGCGCTCCTCAGTCGGCGCCTTCAGGCCGACCGATGCCATCAGTGCGCGCACCTGATTGTCCTCGAGTTCTTCCCAGCGGCCGCGCTTCAGACCACGCGGCAGGGAGATCGGGCCGTGGCGCGTACGGATCAGCCGGCTGACCATCAGGCCGGCCGCTTCGAACATGCGGCGTACTTCGCGATTCCGCCCTTCGGCGAGCGCGACGTGGTACCAGTGATTCGTGCCTTCGCCGCCGCCGTCGCGGATGCGCAAGAAATTCGCCGGGCCGTCCTCGAGTTCGACGCCGTTTAGCAGCTTCTGACGCATACCCTCGGCGAGTTCGCCGACGACACGCACCGCGTATTCGCGCTCGACGCTATAACGCGGATGCATGAACCGGTTCGCGAGATCGCCCGAGGTGGTCAGCATCAGCAGACCTTCAGTGTTGAAGTCGAGACGCCCGACCGCGACCCACTTGGCGGTTTTCATCGGTGGCAGCTTGTCGAACACCGATGGACGGCCTTCCGGGTCCGCGTGGCTGACGATTTCGCCGGTCGGTTTGTGGTACAGCAGCACGCGCGGAGGCTTGCCGGCGACCTTGCGCTTGACCGGCTTGCCGTTGATGCGGACCTGGTCGGTCGGCATGATGCGCTGGCCGATGTGCGCCGGTTCGCCGTTCACCGACACGCGGCCGGCGATGATCAGCTCTTCCATGTCGCGGCGCGAGCCCATGCCCGCCTCGGCGAGCACCTTGTGCAGCTTCGGCGCGTCGTCATCGGGCGACAGCACGCGCTTCGGGCCCGCTGCCTTGCCGTGGCGCAGCATCGGCGCGCGTACGCCGCCAGTCGTGGTGTTGTCGGCATCGAATGCGGGCGACGTCACGTATGAGAACAGATCGTCCTGAGCTGACTCCGCGGCCGCATCGGCGCCGCGGCGATTCTGGCGCTGGCCCTCACGTTGACCTTCGCGCGGCTGACGTTCGCGCTGGTCTTCGCGTGATGCGCCCTCGCGCTTCGCACCGCCAGCGTTACGACGCCCGCTCTGTTTCGCGCCCGCGTCCTTGCGCGGCGTGCGCACCTTGGCGACGACCTCGCCGTCCGGCGGCGTTTCGGCGACGACCGGCGCGCCTTGCATGGGCGCGCCCTCGGCTGCCTTCGTCTTCGCGCCGGCGCGGCGTCGCGCGATCAGGCTGCGCGGCCCGCGACGCAGACCGCGGCGGGGGCGCTCTTCGCCCTCTGCTTCCGCGCCATGAGCCGGGCGCTCGCCCTCGCCTGCCGCCGCTTGCGTAGTGCGTTCGTCGGTCCGCGCCGACGGCACGGGGCGCTCGGATTCGGACGAATCGGTGTCGTGGGTATGTGTCAAAACAACCTCAAAATGTCAGGTCGCGCGCGCCCGTTGCGGGCGCGGCAAAAAAGTTCGGTTACGTCAGGCGCTGCGCGACTCGGTTTCGTCGTCGGTCAGAAAGCCTGCGTCCTGCGCGGCATCGCGGCGATCCTCGGGATCGTCGTGCGCCGCCTCGATCGGGTTCGGCTCGGCAGCGTGCTCCGTATTGCGAGCCACGCCCGAGCCGTGCGCGGGTGTTGCCGGATCGGTCTGGGCGACCGGATCGTAATGCTGTGCCGAGCCGGCGACGCTGGCATGCGCTGCCGCGGGTGCCGGTTCGGGCTGTTGTTGCATGTCGTGCGGCGCGCTCGACGCGTCTGACGCACTCGTCGTGCCGGCCTGCCCGGTCGCTTCCGCACGGGGCTCCGGTTCGAGCGTCGACTCGGCTACCGTCTCGGGCGGCGCTGCTTCAAATCCCGACGCGGCGTGCTGCGCCGCTTCCGGCGGAGCCGGCTCGCCAGCCTCACCCACGATGTCGTGCCCGGCAACCTGCACCGGCTGCTGCATGCTTTGCGCGTCGCCCTCGGCAAACTCGATCGCGTGCTGACCCAGCAGATCCGCGTTCAGTTGTGCGGACGGATCGGCAAGCGGAGGCAACTCGTCAAGCGCCGTTAGACCAAGGTCATCGAGGAACTGCCGCGTGGTCGCATACAGCGCCGGACGCCCCGGCACGTCGCGATGACCGATCACCTCGATCCAGCCGCGATCCTCGAGCTGCTTGACGACCTGCGTATTCACCGTCACACCGCGAATTTCTTCGATATCGCCCCGTGTCACCGGTTGCCGGTAGGCAATGATCGCGAGCGTTTCGAGCACCGCGCGCGAATATTTCGGCGGTTTTTCCGGATGCAGCCGATCCAGGTACGAACGCATCGCGGGCTTGCTTTGAAACCGCCAGCCCGACGCCAGCCCGACCAGCTCCACACCGCGCCCAGACCAGTCCCGCTTCAGGTCTTCGAGCAAGGTCCGAACAGTGTCCGCCGACACGCCGTCGGCAAAGAGCTTGCGCAATTCGCCGAGCTTTAACGGCTCCTGCGCGCAGATCAAGGCAGTCTCGAGGACGATCTTCGCCTCTTGGGTATTCATGCAGCTAGGTCAGACCCTGTGGTCAAAGAACCGGATCAAACAGACGATGTGGAACTGAAGACGCGCTCGCCCGATTCTGATCGGTCATATTGATGGGAGCACGCACCGGGGGGTGGCGAACAGACTTATCGAGCCAGACCCAGCCGGACGGAGCGGCGATATTCCTGAAAGGAATCGCGTGACTGAGCGCCATATTACGCAAAAACGACCGGGGCGTAAAGCCGCGATCTGCCGTGCATCTTCTGCTGCGGCGCTGACCGGTGTAGCCGCGCCCGCCCGCGTCGAGTCGACAGCAAGAAGATTCTCACGATTCGCGGCTTTTCGCCGCTCGCGGTACGTCAACACGAAGCGCGGGGGGCGTACGAGGCCGCATGATCAGGCCCCGGCGTGGCGCGCCAGAAACCGCGTCAAGCGCTCGACGCCGGCATCGAGCCGCACCGTATCGCACGCATAGCACCAGCGCACGAACCCCTCGCCCTGCGGCCCGAACGCGCTGCCCGGTGCCACGCCGAGCCCGACCTCCCGCACCATCGCCTTGCACAAATCGAGACTGCGCGTCGAGCCCGGCATCGAGAAGAACAGATACATCGCGCCCAGCGGGGCCTTCACATCGACGCCGGGAACCGCCGACAGCGCGCGCACCAGATGATCGCGCGACGTCCTCAGGTCGCGCACCAGCTGCTGCGTAAAACGCTCGCCCTGCTCGAGCGCCGCGATGCCCGCCTGCTGCACGAACGACGGCGCGCACGACGTGTTGTACTCGACCAGCTTCGCCAGGTCGTCCATCAACGCGGTCGGCGCGACGATCCAGCCGAGCCGCCACCCCGTCATCAGCCAGGCTTTCGAGAACGAATTCACGCAGATCACGCGTTCGTCGCGTGTCGCGAGGTCGAGAAACGATGGCGCGGTGCGCACACCGGCCGCCTGGGCAGCGTCATCGCCGGGATAGTAGAGCCGCTCATAGACCTCGTCCGCGACGATCCAGATGCCGTGCCGCCGGCAGTGTTCGAGCACGCTGCGCTGGTCGTCGCGGTTCATCACCCAGCCGGTGGGGTTGTTCGGCGAGTTGATCATCAGCATCTTCGTGTCAGGTGTCAGCGCGGTCAGCAATCGCCCGACGTCGAGCTCCCACCCGCGTTCGCCGTAGCCGAGCGCGACGGTTTCGACATGCGCGCCGAGAATCTTCGGGATTTCGACCAGATTCGGCCATAGCGGCGTCACCGCGACGACGCGGTCGCCGCCGCCGACCACCAGCTGCGCGACGAGCATCAGCGCGTTGACGCCCGCGCTCGTGACCGCGACGTGCTCGGGCGACGTCGCCCCGTGCAACTCGCTGACGTAGCCCGCAAGTGCCGCGCGCAATGGCGCGATGCCGAGATTGTGCGTGTAAAACGTCGCGCCGGCGGCGAGCGCGGCGCTCGCGGCGTCGCGAATGAATGCGGGTGTGACGCGATCGGACTCGCCGAACCAGAACGGCAGCACGTCGTCGACGCCGAAACCGGCGTTCGCGACTTCACGGATTTGCGATGGACGCAGCGCGCGTACGGCGTCGCGCGCATTCGGGATGGAGAGCACGGGCAGGTCCAATTCGCTCATCGAGGCTTCCGGGTGGGTGAAGGATAAGAGGCTCGGGGCGCAACCGCGAAGGCGTGCGCGATGAAGATGGTAGTTTAACGCGCCGGGTAACCGGACAGCGGCGCAGCGAGTAGCGGTAGGCGGCGTGTGGGCGGCGGGCCGCGCCCGGCGCCAATCCACCAGTCGAACGGATCGCACGCGATCCCGCCCGTTAATTCAACTCCTCGGCCCGGCCCGGCAACTGGCGGATCAGATTCCACACCGCCTCGGCCGCGGGCGACAGCGACCGGTCGCGCCGCCGCACCAGTTCGACGAGGCGTTCCGCGCGCGGCACCAGCGGACGCGCGACCAGCGACGCCCCCGCCGGCAGCGGCAGCGCGAGCCACGGCAGCACGCTGATCCCGACGCCCGCCTCGACGAGCCCGAACACCGTCGCCGAATGGCCGAGTTCCTGCACCACGGTGGCGCTCACGCCCTGCGCCTGCATCACGGCATCGATGAGGGGGCGGCTGCCGGACGCATAATCGAGCATCACGAGTTGCTCGCCGTCGAGGTCCTTCCACGTAACCTGCTTGCGCGCGGCGAGCCGGTGATCGTCACGCGACACGATGCAGAACGAGTCCGTCATCAGCGTCTCGCTGAGCAGATCGTCGTCGGAGAACGGGCCGATGATCACGCCGAAGTCCACTTCACCCGACTTCACCTTGCGCACTACGTCGCTTTGCACGTCGTCGCGCAGCCCAAGCGTCACGTAAGGAAACTGCTGTCCGCACGACGCGACTACGCGCGGCATCAACCGGCACGCGACGGTCGGGCTCGCCGCGACCACCACGCGTCCGCGGCGCTGCTCGCCGATTTCGCGGATCTCGCGCAACGCGTCGTCGAGATCCCCCAGCAGCCGCGACACACTCGCCACGAGGTTGCCGCCTACGTCGGTTAGTTGCACTTCGCGCGTCGTGCGATCGATGAGCTTCAGGCCGATCTCGCTTTCGAGCTCGCGTACGCAGCGACTGACCGCCGACTGCGTGAGGCCGATTTCGGCGCCGGCCCGACTGAAGCTTTGCAAGCGCGCCACCTCGATGAAAACCCTGAGCTGTCGCAGCGTCACATTCATTTGTTCACCTCATCAATAGCGCAGCTTGATGCGCATTGTACGACCAAATACATGCGGCATAGCACCGTCCACGTGGGCGCTGCAATGCAGCAAAAAAGCGCGAACGCACGCCGGCCGGGCTTTTCTGCCCCAGATTGGTGATTGTCCCGATTTGCGAGATGGGTTTTTTGGATTCTTATACGGCCCTGGCTGGCGCCCGCGTTGGCCCGCCGCCACGGGGCTTTCAGGCAATCGGCAGCAGATTGGCACACTTCGTGCGTTGTGAAACGCACAGGGAGGGCGCCCTGATTTCCGATGGCAATCCGTGGCAAGCCCGTCCCCTTTGGCACTCGCCTATCGAGTGCGTGAAGAGTGCGCGGCGCGGGGCAGCGCACCGGAGTTAGCTTCGCTGAGGTGAAACATGATGCTGTTCGACGATTTGAGAGATAACGAATGGGCGCTGGTCGAGGCTTTGTTCTGCGCCGAGCCGGCGCGCAGCGAACGGCGCGGTCGACCGCGCGTGGAAGCTCGGGCGGTGGTCAACGCCGTGCTTTGGGTGTTGTCGACAGGCGAAGGCTGGTCCAAGTTGCCGGGCCGCTACCCGTCCCCCCCGACTTGCCGCCGGCGCTTCGACGAGTGGCAAGCCGATGGCACGCTCGCTGAAATTGTGAAACGGCTTGGCACGAGCGGCCGCGAAATCTCGCTGCGCGGCCGGATCGGCGCAACGGCCGCGAAACCGCCGGCACCGCCGAGCCGCGACCGCCTACGCGGCGCGTTCTGGACCAATCCGGAATCGTGGCGCGCGCCGGTCAAGATGGCCTGACGCGAAACTACGCGGTCACCGGGCGCCTGTAGGCGCCCGGTTTTTTATCCAGCCGACTTTCCACGATTACGTGCGCGCCCACGACCCGCCAGCATTTGACGGTCGCCGCGAGACGCTGTCTTCTCCGCTTCGCGCGCCCCTTTCGTCGCGCCTCCTGCACGACCGCCACAGCGCTCCTTGCGCGCTGCCTCAGACTGCCAAACTACCCGATAGCTCCGGGTGAAACATCCATTTACTATTAATTACAGCGTGCTTTCGTCCCCCGGCATACGTTAATACTTATGCAAACAGGCCTTGAGTCGAGGGGCTCGAGGTTGAGGGGGATTTCGGAATGAAACCAATGTCACTGGTGTTGTGCGGCATTGTGATTTCATCGATGGCCGCGCCCGCAATTGCGCAACAACGCCCGCAAGGGTGGAACTGGCGCCCGGACCGCCAAGCCACGCTGGAAGCGTGGCAGCAGAGCGAGGCCCATAATCGCGACTTCACGCCGCCGACGCCGCGTGGCGATCTGCGCGGCGATATCGCCAGCAATGTGCGGGCACGGCCCGATGCGCCGCGTGAGGATCAGCGGCGGCGTTGATTTGCCAAGTCGCCGCTCGGACGGCGCGTCGCGCGACGCGGTGCCCAGTATCTTGCATTGCGCACTTACGATCGGGGAACCACCGGACGCGGCACCAGTCTGACTCAACGCCATTAGCACAGCGTGGCAGTAGTAATTCCGGTATGCCCGTATCTTCGTGATACGGGCTTTTTTTCGCCCTCGAGGCGTTGATGGCATGAAAGGCGCGCAACGGCAACGACCTGCGCGGATCGCGTCGCCGCCTTGTCGATGGGAAGCCGAGATTCGCCCCGGGACGCGCACGGCGACCGGTCGACGTCAGCGACGGCCCGCCGAGGGGGTGACAGGCCCGGGCGGACAGTGACTCAGTTCAGATAAGCGATGAACCTTGAGCTAAGATCTGACTTCGGCTGTCGCGGCGGACTGCGGTTCGGCCGCGCCGAGAACATAATCGTTCATGCGTTGCGCTGTCCATGTGAGCAGACGCTCGTCGTGCTCGAGTCGCGCAAACTCCGCTTTGCCGCGTTCGGTGAGCACTGCGATGTCGACGGGAGCATGAAAGCCTGGCGCCGGTGCGACGGTTCGCTGACGAACGGTGTCCATCAGCCCCAGCGCGCGAAGATATTGGAAGACACCCGGCCTTCTGGCCCAGGGAACCTGACGATATTGCGCTCGCCGCAGCGCTTCAAGTACCGCTTCGTTGGAATACGTGGTCATCTCACTTCTTTCTTAAAGTGCAGCTATGACACATTCATGCCCACGCGTCACTGCGCCACCGGCGACGCGCGTAGCACCCGCTCCTGGTCGGAAGGCTCGCCGCCTGTCTGACGGCGGATTTCCGCCAGGTGCTGCCTGGTCTCGTTTTCGGAACCCCCGTCAGAACGGCATGTTAGCGTTCTCTCCATGAACCGACGATGCAACCGCCGCGGCGCGATGGCAGGCCCGTGGATTTGTCCCGAAAGACATACGTTACCCCATTTAAATTGATTCTATTCACTTTATTAGCGCTTTTTTTTGCAGCAATCGTGCTATGGAAACGTGCGCGCCGGCCGCTCGTCGTCTGCATGATCGCGCTGTTCTGGCTGCTCGCGGCCGGCTGGCTAACCGCGCCACTGCTCGATCTGGCGCAGCCGCAACGACAGAGCGCCACGGCCGCCACCTTCGCGCCACGCACCGCGATCATCCTGCTCGGCGGCGGCACGGTCTACGACCACGACCACGTGCTGGTGCCACCGCGCGACGTACTCTCGCGCATCGAGGTCAGCGCGCAGAACTACGCGGCCTGCAAGCGCACGGCGAGCACGTGCCGGGTGATCGTCAGCGGCGGCAATCCGCAGCGGCATAGCGCGACCGAAGCCGACACCTACCTTCCCTATCTGCTGCGTCAGCAGGTGGCGCGCTCGGACATCGTGCTCGAGCAACGCAGCCGCACGACCTATGAGAACGCGCGCAACGTCTCGGTTATTGTCGGTCAATCACATTACGACACGTTGATACTCGTCACCTCCGCGTATCAGATGCCGCGTGCGCTGCTCGATTTTCAGCGCTTCGGCGTCGAGCCGCAGCCGCAGATTTCGAGCGCGCGGCGCGCGCGGATCGGCGTGCTGCCGCGCTTCGCCAATCTCGTGGCCGCGGAGATAGCATTGCATGAGCTAATCGGCCTCGCGCAATTTCACCTGTATCGCGCGATCGGCTGGTTCTGACGAACGATGTAGGCCGCTGCGCTCTCGCACTCGAGGACGTCGCAGTTTATTCAACCAGCGTCCAGTTATTACAAAACGTAACAAGTGTTGAGTACGGTTACAAAGCCATCGGCTGGAGAAGAGTTTGCTCGATAGAATGCATTGTCTTTCCCACTGGACAGGCAATACTCGGGTCCACCACCATTCTACGGAGGTAACGATGAAGAAAGTGTCCATGGCGATCCTGGTTTCCTTGTGTGCCGCAGCCGGCGCGGCTCACGCGCAGGACAACGGCATCACGACGAGCACCGATCCGGCGAAGGCCGCCGACGTCGAGCAGCGTGCGCAAGATTTGCAAAACCGCGAGCAGTCGATGGGAAGCGCACCGGCCGCGCCGGCCAAGCATCACAAGATGGCTCCGCATCATCCAAAGAAGGGTGCCGACGCGTCGGGCACCTGAACGACTTCGCGGATCTCGCCTCGCGGCCTCGTCGTGAAGGTGAAAAAGCCGAAGCTGGCAGCGCCGGTTTCGGCTTTTTTTATTTGTGCGACCCGCTCGCTGCTGGCAAGGCACTCCGAGCGTGCACCGGCCTGGCAAGCCGCCGGCGCTCTGCTCTCTGTATGCTAAAGTCGCGCACCGACCGGCGAGCCGCCGGCATCCCCTAACCCGTGCGCACCCTGGTGCGGAGGACAGCATGAGCAACATCCAGCTTGATATCGAATGGACCGAAGCAGCATCTCGCAAGATCGAAAAACTGATGCCGCGTGGCGGTCAGGAAGCGTACCTCGCGCTGCCGCCCGTCGAATGCCTGCCGATGGAAGGCGACGTGCTGTTTCTCGGCCCGGCTGGCAAGCAGGAGCCGTTCATTGTCGCGGAGCGCCAGTATCACCATGACGGCGACGCCGACTGGACCATCATCCTGATTCTCGATGTCCCGCAAGCAACCCACTGATCGCTGACGGCGCGCCGGCGGCCTCAGGGCCGCCCCACCTGTCCAGCATGTCCGCGCGCCGCTGACGCCCGCGCCCGAATTCTGGCGATCTTCGACACCACGCGAATCTCCGCGTGCTCGATCCAATCCGCGGCCGCCTTCTTATAAGCCTGGATACGCGCGGATTTCGCATGCGCCGCGAGCGCATCCTGGCTTTCCCACCGCTCGATGAACACGAACCGGCGCGGCTCCTGCACGTCGCGCCAGAATCCGCCCGGCAGAGCAGTGCCAAGCCCGCCGCCCGAATGGCCGCATCAGTGCCTACAGCGGCACTAGCATGTGAGCACCGTCGGCCTGGAGTTTGGCGGGCGACCACCGGGCGCCCTGCTACCCTCGGCGTGGTACGGTAACTCATAGCGATTGAGAATCGGTTTCGCGCGTGGCAAGCGCGCGGGACGCTCCGGCGCATTACCGCAACGGATTGCCGCACGGCCGTAGGCAGCCGTTTTGCAGACAATTTTCACGCCCATGCGTTTGTGATAACCCGCACATTGTCGCGCGCTGCAAACTGCTAGACTCATTTTGACCAATTCGCCGGAGTCCAGCGTGGCTGGCACCGCCCTTCGTGTTCGCGGGACGCATTCGTTTCGTTCCGGCGGCGCTTCGGGTGTGCGAGCGCTACGCGCCGAATGGGTTTGCGTGCCCCTTCATTCCCTTGCCGCAACGATCCCATGTCAGCTTTCATGCCCGCTTCTATGCCATCCGTCAGCGAATTGACCGTGAGCGGCCTGCTCCCGCACCTGGTCCGCGGCGAGTCGGGCTGGACCGCGACCTGGCGCGCGTTGACATTGCACAGCGTGTTCCAGCCGGTGCTGTCGGTCACGCATCAGTGCGTGGTCGGCTACGAGGGGCTGTTGCGCGCGTTCGATCCGGTCGGTCTGCCCGTCTCGCCCGAAGTATTGTTCTCCGGCACGCGCTCGGCCGCCGAAGCGCGCGAACTCGATCGCATCGCGCGCTGCCTGCATGTGGCGAACTTCATGGAGCAAGGCATCAGCACCGGGTGGCTGTTTCTGAACACGCGCCCGCAGGTGTTCGAAACCGGCTGGCCGCAGCGCGCTTTCATCGACGAGTTGTCCGCGCATTTCGGGCTGCCGCAGGAGCGCATCGTGATCGAAGTGCTCGAGCAACCCGCCGACGATGAATCCGCCGTCGCCAGCATGCTCGCCGCCTCGCAGCCGCGCGATTTTCTGATCGCGATCGACGACTTCGGCACCGGCTTCTCGAACTTCGATCGCGTGTGGCGCTTCCGCCCCGACATCGTCAAACTCGACCGCTCGCTCGTCGCGCGCGCGGGCAAGCGCGAGGGCGACGAATCGATGATCAGCCATCTGATCGCGATGCTGCATCAGTCGGGCACGCTCGTGCTCGCCGAAGGCGTCGAAACCGATGAAGAGCTGATGATCCTGATGCAGGCCGACGTCGATTTCGTGCAGGGGTTCTGGTTCGGTCAGCCAGAGAGCAGCGTGCTGGCCGCCTGCACGAAGGTGCCTGCGCTCGTCGCGTCGATCTGGAGCAAGTTCGCCGAATACGAGCGTGCGCACGCCGGCCACCAGCGGCTCGGGTTCGAGGGCTTCGCGGAAGCGGTGCTGGCCGCCGCCGACACCTACAAGGCGACCGGTGACCTCGAACAGGCCGCGCAAAAGGTCTGGCATCTGCCCGAAGCGCGCCGCGTGTTCCTCACCGACGGCCTGGGCGAGCAGACCCAGCCTTCGGTGACGGCGGCGTCGGTCCCGCCGCCTCCGAAGCGGCTCGCGCCGCTCTATACGGAGACGCGCAGCAACTGGTCGCGTCGCGCGTATTTCCGGCACGCGCTCGCGGCGCCGGGCCGCGTCGCGATGATGGGGCCGCATTATTCGCTCGCCGATGGTCAGGACTGCTACACCGCGGCGATCGCGTTCGAGCGCGACGGCACGCACGTGCTGTGCGTCGACTTCGTGCCGGAGGCGTCGCCGCCGGATGTGCGCACCGGCACACGCGGCGCGAGACGTTAGCGATCCACGCCGCTACTCGTGCACGCGGCCGCGCCCCGTCTTGACCTCGCCGCGCCTGGCCTTGCTGTCGAGCCGCCGCAGGTTCGACGCGCGGGTCGGCCGCGTCGCGACCCGATGCTTGCGGGTCACGCTGACGCTTTCGATCAGTTCATCGAGCCGCGCGAGCGCCGCCGCGCGGTTCATCTCCTGGGTCCGATGCTCCTGCGCCTTGATGATCACGACGCCGTCGCGCGTGAGCCGGTGGTCGGACAGCGCGAGCAGACGCATCTTCAGCACTTCCGGCAGCGACGAGGCACGCACATCGAAACGCAGATGGATCGCGCTCGACACCTTGTTGACGTTCTGACCACCCGCCCCCTGCGCGCGCACGGCGGTCAATTCGATTTCGTTGGGCGGGACCGGATAGCGGGATGTCATGGGTGGTCGGCAAGGAAGATGCGTCAGTGTACAAGCGCTCGACGCGAGATGCCCGAACTCGCGGGAAGGCGGCGGAGCGCCCGGTGCGGCGCCCGGCGGCACCGGCTCGCGAACGCTACGAAAAAAACCATTTGCGTCGGCCCGACCGGTTCATCGATACTGGTTCTTTCGCTTACGGCGTAAATTCATATGAAAATCCGTCCCGGTTTCGTGCTCGAACTGGCCGTCAACTTTCTGCTGCCGTGGCTTGCTTACCGGCTCGCGTTGCCGCGGGTCGGCGAGACCGGCGCGCTAATCGCGTCCGCCGTGCCGCCGCTCGTGTGGAGCGCGATCGAACTCGCGCGCTTCAGGCGCGTCGATGCGCTCAGCGTGATGGTGGTGGCGGGCATCGTGCTGTCGGTCGCGGCCATGGCGCTCGGGGGCAGTCCGCGCATGCTGCTGTTGCGCGAGTCGCTGGTGTCCGGCGCGGTCGGCGTCGTGTTCCTGCTGTCACTGCCGATGCGTCGTCCTCTGATCTTCTACCTCGCGCGCGCGACGGTCGCGCGCGAAATGGAAGGCGGCGCCGCGCATTTCGAGGCGCTATGGCGCGAGCGCCCCGGTCTCGCCACCGCGATGCGAACCATGACGCTCGTGTGGGGCATCGGGCTGACCGCCGAAACCGCGCTACGCGCATGGATGGCGCTGACGTGGCCGATCGAACGTTTCCTCGTCGTGTCGCCCTTTATCGGCTACGGCATCTACGCGGGACTCGCGCTGTGGACACTGTGGTATCGCAGGACGATGCGCAGCCGCGTCGAGGCCATCGAGCGGGCGAGCGGGGTTGCCGGTTGAGCGCCGCTCGCACCACAAGTCCGCCACTTCGCTTTTTCTGCCTGCTGCCGCGCAATCAACGCGATGCTTCGGCAATCCGCGCGGCCAGCCCCGAATCACGCTGCGTCGGCGTCGCGATCGCCTGCGCGAGCACGGCCCGCGCGCCGATCACCTCGACGCGTTCGCGCGCGCGAGTAATCGCCGTATACACGAGCTCACGCGACAACACCCGGCTGAACGCCGACGGCAGCACCAGCACCGCTTGCTCGAACTCCGAACCTTGCGACTTGTGGACCGTCAGCGCGAACGCGGTGTCGTGCGGCGGCAGCGCGGCCGGCGACACCGCGCGCACACCGCCGTCGCCGGTGCGGAAGTACACGCGCAGCGCGCCACCCGCGCCCGGCAGCGCAATGCCGATGTCGCCATTGAACAGACCCAGCGCGTAATCGTTGCGCGTCACCATCACCGGACGTCCGGCAAACCACTGCGCGCCGACCGCGAGCGTGACGCCCGCGGCGCGGCGCACCTCAGCCGCCATCGCCGCGTTGACCTGATCGACGCCGCGAGGTCCGAGCCGCGTCGCACAGAGGATGCGGAAGCGGTTGAGCGCGTCGAAGAGCGGCACTGGATCGGACGTATCGACGGCGAGCGCCCTGGCAAGCGCGTCGGCGTACGGCGCGAAGCCACCGGCAAGTCTTGCGGTGGTGCGCTCGGCCAGCGTCGTGTGAGCGTCCTCGTGCAGCGCCGCGGCGCAGACCTCGGTCGGGTCGATCTGCAATACGTCGAGCGCCGCGCTCGGTGAGCCGTTGCGAATCGCGACGGACAAACGGCCGATCGGCGACTCGAGGCCGAACCGGTAGTTGCGCTCGAGCCAGACGACGCAGTCCGCGAGCGGGTTGCGTTCGATCGCCGATCGCTTATCGCGATCGGCCTGCTCGCCAGTCGCCGATGTCACGCCGTCACCGAACGGATCGCCCGACGCGGGTGGCTCGAAGGTTTGCGGCGTCTCGGGCGGCGCAAATAAATCGTCCAAAGGTGCTTCATCGACTTCACGCAACGCGCGCGGCAAAGCCCGCGCGAGCCGCGCCTCGTCGATGTCGAGCGCCTGCGCGACCCGTTGCAATCCGCGCGCGCTCAACGCCGGCCGCGCGCTGAGTTCGGCGAACACCGCGCCGGCTTCGACCGCGGCGAGCTGGTCCTTGTCACCGAGCATCACGAGCCGCGTTTGCGGCCCGATCGCGTCGAGCAGATGCGTGGCCATCGCCACGTCGATCATCGACGCCTCGTCGATCACGACCACGTCATACGGCAACGGATTATCGCGATGATGCCGGAAGCGCCCGCCCGGCCCCGACCCCAGCAAGCGATGCAGCGTGTACGACGTCTGCGGCAAACGCGCGGCGAGTTCGGGCGGCAGGTCGCCCGCGCGCGCGAGCAACGCTTCCTGCATCCGTTGCGCCGCCTTGCCGGTCGGCGCCGCCAGCGCGATGCGCAAATCGGCCCGCGCATCGAGCAGACACGCAAGCACGCCGACCACGGTCGTGGTCTTGCCGGTTCCCGGGCCGCCGCTGACGATCGTCAGCCGCCCCGACAGCGCCATCACGACCGCGACGCGTTGCCAGTCGACGTCGTCGTCTCGCGGCGGACCGAAGTAGCGCAGCAGGCGTTCGCGCAAAGCGGCGGGGGCGGTGTCGGCGTCGGCCTTCGCGGTGCTCGCCTCGCCCGTCGCATGCGCGACCAGGGCGTGGGCCAGGCGCCGCTCGTAGTCGTAGTAGCGCGCGAGATAGAGACGCCCCTGCGCGTCGATCACGAGCGGGCGCAACGCCGCCGCGCCCGCCGCGTCCGCTGCGCCATCGCTTGCCATGCCGCTCGCGAGCAGCGCCGCGCGCACTTCGGCGCGCGACGCGTCGAAGCGGCGCGCGAGCGTCGCGAGCGGCACGCACACGTGCCCTTCGGCGGTCGCGCGGCTCGCGGCGAACGCGCCGCGCGCCGCCCACTTCACCACCTCGGTCGATGCGCCACCGCGCCGCGCGAGCATGCCGATACGGCGCGCGAACCCTTCGGCGAGCGCGATACTGAAATCGGCCGGCGCGGGCAGGTTGACGCCGATGTCTTCTAGCCCGAGCGGCGCGGCCGCGCGCTCATCAAGCGTGCCGGGCGTGCTCATGCGCCACCTCCGATCATCGCCGCGTCGAGCAGCGCCACCAGTTCGAACGGCGCACGCCGCCTGTGCACACCGGCGGCACCGTCGACATCGCGCCAGTCGGGCCGCACGCCGCGCACGAACAGATACAGGTAGCCGCCGATATGCGTGTCGTATGCATAGTCGCGCACGCGCGTCTTCAGATAGCGATGCAGCGCGACCGTATAAAGCAGCGCCTGCAGGTGGTACGCGTGACTCGCCATCGCCGTTTCGAGCGGCGCGGCCGCGTAGTCGGCGGCGGTGTCGCCGAGATGGTTCGACTTCCAGTCGACGATCCAGAAGCGGCCGTCGTGCTCGACGATCATGTCGATAAATCCTTTGACGAACCCGCGCAGCACGCCGGGCTCCAGCGCGACGTCGGGATAGCCGTATTCGATCAGCAGCTCGCGCAGCGCCGGAAAATCCAGCGACGGGGCCGCGAACAGAAACTCGAGTTCGTTCAGGCGCCGACGCGGATCGAGCCGCGCGAGCGTCATGCCCGGCACGAGTTCGGTCGAGACGACGTCGGCGATCAGCCGATGCATCATCGCGGGCAAGCGCGCGGCGAGCTCGGGCGCGGCCGGCGCCGGACGCTCGCGCAGCGCGCCGCGGATCGCGTCGGGCCAGGTGCGCGCCTCGGTGAAATCGGCGAGTTCGAACATCCGATGCAGGCAATCGCCGGCCGCCGCGCCGCGCGGGAACCCGAGGATGTCGTCGTCGGCATGCGCCGGGGCGCTCGCCGCGGCGAGCGGCGGGAGCAGCGGCGCGGCGGGTAGCGCATCGGCGATTTCATCGTGGTCGGGCCGCACGTCTTCCTGCGGCGCGTGCGCGTGCGCATCCGCGCTCCTGCCGCCGGCCGCGATCAGCCCGCTGAAACTTGCCATGCGCCACTGATCGCGCAACGGCCGCCGATTCGCGCGCGCGCGCAGATGCGCGCCCTGATCCCGCAGACTTTCGAGCGGCACGCGGCGCGTCACTTCGGGCAGCGCCCGCAACGTGACCGGTCCGCCCGCGAGCGCCTGCCAGCTCGCCGCGAGCGCGGCTTCGTCGGGAGGCTCAGCGAGCCAGGCGTCGAACGTGTGGCCGCTGCCGCCGACGAGCCAGTTCAGCACGCTGCGCCGCGACTCCTTCGTCGAGCGCGACGACAGATACGTGCCCGCGACCAGGTAGCAGCGATACACCGCGCGCGTGAGCGCCACATAGACGAGCCGCGCGCGTTCCGCCGCCTGCTCGCGCACCGCGTAACGCGAGGCGCGCTCGGCTTCCTCTTCGTCGCAACCGTAGTGCAGCACCGCGTCGCCGCTGTCGTCGTGATACTCGCGCGCATCGGGCAAGCCCGACGATGGCGGCTCGCGCAAGCCGCCATCGTTCAGAAACGGACAGAACACGACCGCGTATTCGAGTCCCTTCGATTTATGGACCGTGACGATCTGCACGAGATTGCGATCCGACTCGAGCCGCAGTTGGGCCTCGTCACCGCCGCCCTGCTCGCGCTGCGCGGCGAGCCAGCGCAAGGTAGGCGCGATGCCGGGCTGGGTGCCCGCGCGCGCCTGTACGAGCTCGGCGAGATGGTTCACGTTGGTCAGCCGACGCTCGCCGTCGACACCCGCGACGAGCCGCTGCGCGACGCGCAGCTCGCGCACCAGCGTGCGCCACATCACCGCGAAGCCGCGTTCGTGCCACAGCATCCGGTAGCGCGAAAAACGCTCGACCCAGCCCATCGCGTCGGCGGCGTCGAGCGCTGGCGCGGGTTCATCAACGGCCGCGGCCGCGGCCGCGGGCGCATCGGCGACCTGCGTGAGACGCCACAGCGCGGCGGCGTCGAGCCCGAGCCAGTCGGTGGCGAGCGCGGCGCGCAGGCGACGCAGATCGCCGGGCGTGTCGATGGCGGCCAGCACGCGCTCGATCTGCTCGGCGTCGAGCGTCGCGAACACCGACGCCTGCGCAAGCTCCACGCTGCCGACGCCCCACGCCGCGAGCACGCGTTTGACGAGGCTGCCCTGCTTGTGCGTCTGCACGAGCACGGCGATATCGCCCGGTGCGAGCGGCTTGTCGCCGATCGTCACGACACCTTCGCGCGCCCCTCGCAAAAGCCGCACGATCTCGGCCGCGCACGCTTCGCTCGCGGCGCGCTGCGCGCTGCGTTTGTCCAGCGGCGTTGCGCCGCGCGGCAACGTCCAGATGCGGAAATCGCCGCCGCTCGCGTCGGGATCGGTAAACGGCGCGCGGCGCCGCTCGCCCGCACGCACTGGCTGATAGTCGAGCCCGTCGAGCACGAACGCCTGGCGGTTCGCTTCGAAGATGCGGTTGCACGCCTCGACGATCGGTGCGGTCGAACGCTGGTTGACCGCGAGCGTGTAGCACGCGGACGCCGACTCGCGCGCCGCGAGATACGTATGCAGATCCGCCGCGCGAAAACTGTAGATCGCCTGCTTCGGATCGCCGACGAGGAACAGCGGTCCCGCCGGCGCGAAGATGCGGCTGAAGATCGCGAATTGCAGCGGATCGGTGTCCTGGAACTCGTCGATCAGCGCGGCCGGATAGCGGCTACGCAATGCATCGGCGAGCCAGGCATGCGCGGCCAGTGCGCGATACAGATTCGCGAGCAGATCGTCGAACGATACAACGCGGCGCGTGCGCTTGCGCGCCACCAACTCGGCCGGCGCGTAGTCGAGCCATGTCTGCACCAGCGCGAGCCAGCGCGCGCGCTGCGCGGCCTCGGCGGCGACCACGGCCGCGGCCAGCGCGTCGGCATGCTCGAAGAACGGATGTGCGGGCGGCTCGAACTTGACCTTGGTTGCCTTCTTCAACGCCGACGCCGTCAGCTTCAGCGCGGCGCGCGGCGGCGGCGCATGGCAATCGCCCTGCGCGAAGTAGTCGGTCCACGCGGCGATCGCGGCGCTCACGTGATCGGGCTTGTGCGTGGTCTTGCTCAGGCGCTCCTGTGCCTCGGCCAGTAGCGCGACGATCGCGTCGCGTTCGGCCCGCCAGATCGCGCACGCGACATCGAAGCCGGCCTGCGGATCGGCGCTTGCGCCGGCCGCGTCGACGCTGCCCCAGCGCAATTGCGCGAGCGGCTTTTTCAGGCGCCGGGCCAGTTGCTCGTCGAGCGACGCGGGACCGGCGCGCTTGGCCACCAGCCACGCGGCGAACGCCGGATGCGCATGCGCGACCGGCTCGACCTGCTCGCGCCAGAAATCGGCGGCGAGTTCGAAACGCAGCGCCGCGTCGTCGGCTTCCATCTCGAACGCGAATGGCATCGCGGCGGCGAACGGCGCTTCCTGCAAGGCGCGCTGACAGAACGCGTGGATCGTGTGGATCGCGGCCTGATCGAACGTACGCAGCGCGCGGCGCACGACCTTCAACGCGGCCTCGCGCTCGATACCGCGCTCCGGCGCGAGCGTCGTTTCGAACAGCCGGCGGATGAACGGATCGTCGCCGTCGTCGTCCATCTCGATCGCGCGATGCAGTTCCGCGAGACGGCCGCGTATGCGCTCGTGCAGCTCCGCGGTCGCGGCCTTCGTGAACGTGACGACGAGAATCTGATCCGCGTTCAGGTTCTTTTCCAGCAGCAGCCGCACGTACAGCGCGCAGATGTTCCACGTCTTGCCGGTGCCCGCCGACGCTTCGATCTGGTTCACGCCGTCGAGCGGACATGCGAACACGTCGAGTTCGTCGGCGGCGAGGCTTTGATGGCGCAGCGCGTCGCTCATGAGGCGCTCCGCAAATGCTGGATCAGTGGCTTGAAAACGATCGCGGCGAGGCTGCCGAACGGTTCGTCGAGCGTGAGCGGTGTGCCGCGCAGCGCGATGCGCAACGCGGGGTCGTCGGATTCGCCGCGCACGCGGTCGTTGATCCACACGCCCTGCGCCGCCGATTCGCTTTCGCTGACCCTCGCCCATGCGCTTTTCGGGAAGAAGCGCAGCGGCAGCCGGCGGCCGGCATTGAAGAGCGCAGCCAACGGCGCGAGTTCGTCGAGCGGAGCCGCGACGGGCGCGAGCTCGAAGCTCTCGCCGCTGCCGTGCCATACGGTGCGGCGCGGCCCGTCCGGCTGCGCCGCGCAATAGACCAGATGCGCGAGCCACGCGGACAGATAGTCGCGCGCGCTGGCTTTGGCATAACGAAAGATCACTTGTCCCGTTCCGGTCAGCAGGTTCAACGTGCCGCGCAAATGCAGCGGCGTTTCGGCGGACTCGCGCAACAGCGCGTCGTAGTCGCCAAACAGGGAGACGGCGCTGTCGGTGCCAGCGCCGCCTTGCGGCCAGCGCGGCGAGACGTCGAGCACGAACGGCAAGCGCTCGACGCCCTCGGCCACTTCGCGCCGCACGCTTTGCGCCAACTGCCGCAGCGCGGACAGCTCGCGCGCGCGCCAGACCGCGCCGGTCGCGCCGCCGGGCAACTCGGGGCTCGCCTCGGCGACGCGCTGCACGCGGCTATAGATCACCTCGTCGTCGGTGCCGGCGTCTAGCAGGACCGGCAGCAGGCGCTCGGCGAGTGCGTCGCGGCCCGCATAGTCGAGATCGAACGGCTCGGTGTCGAGCAACTCGCCCTGCGCATCCGACAACGCGATACCGAGCCGGTCGCGCAGCAGTGCGCGCGCCGGATGACGCCAGAAGCGCACGAAGTCGTCGAACTCCACCTCGTGCATGTCTTCCGGCGGCAGCGGTTGATCGAAGAACGGCGTGGCGGCGGCATGCTGCGGTTCGGCAAGCAGCGTGGCCAGCTCGGCGCGATTGGCGTCGTAGGTGAACAGGTCGGGCTTCGCCGCGAAGTAGTCCGACGCGAACGCCTGCAACGGATGCTCGACGATGAACTCGCGCCGCGCGCTGTCGACCCCGGCCGGACTCGCGTCCTCGCCCGCCGACACCTGCGCGAGATGATCGAGCAGTTCATCGACGAGCGCGGCCGGCGGCAGCGGCGCGTTATCGCGAATGCTGCGGCCCGTGTAGGCGATGAAGAGCCGCTCGCGCGCGGCGAGCAGCAGATCGAGGAACAGATTGCGCTCGTCGTCGCGGCGCTGACGGTCGCCGGCCTTGCCGAACGCGGCCATCAGATCGAACTCGTCGGCACGCGCGAGCGACGGCAGCACGCCGTCGTCCATGCCGAGCAGGCAGACCACGCGGAACGGCAAACCGCGCAAGCTCGTCAGCGAAGAAAACGTCACGCTGCCCCACGGCACGCCGCCGCGTGCGGGGTCATCGAGCGCTTCGGTGAGCGCGGTGCGCACCACCGAGGCCGGCAGCAACACATCATGCGCGCCGGCCTGCATCGCGGCGCTCATCGCATCGAGCGCGTCGCGCACGGCCGCGAGCGAATCGGCGAACTCGACGCCGCCGTCGAAGCACTGCCCGAGCGTTTCGAGCAGCAGTTGCGACCAGTCGGACGGCGTGCGCTCGATCGCGCAGCTCGCCGCGAAGCTGTCGATGTCGTCGACGAAACGCGACAGACGGCCGAGCAGTTCAGCATCCGAACCGCCCGCGCCTTCGACCGGCAGCCACGCATCGACCGGCTCGCCGCCTGCCGGCATCGCGTAGCCGAGGTACAGGCGCGTCAGCGCATCGGCGAACGTATGACGCGCGACCGGTACGTGCTCGCCGACTTGTTCGAGCGGCGCGAGCCCGCGCCGCGCGCCGGCGGCCGCGAGCCATTCCTGCGCGGCTTCGAGCGAATTCGCATCGATGCCGTAGCGCACCGCGACCGCATCGACGCGCAGCCATTCGATCAGATCCGGTGCGCCGACGCTGCGCTCGGGCAGCGCGAGCCAGTCGAGCAACAGACGCGCGACCGGATTGGCCTGCGACGGCGGCAGGCCGGTAATGCGGTACGGAATGCGGCGCGTGTCGCCGGCAGGCGTGGTGCCGAACACCGCATCGATCAGCGGACCGGCCGCCGCGAGATCGGACACCGCGACCAGCACGTCGGACGGCTGTAGATCGTCGAATTCGTCGAACCAGCCGAGCAGGCGATCGTGCAGCACTTCGAGCTGCCGGGACAGGCTATGACAGACGTGCACCTCGATACCGCGCTCGATAGGCAACTCGTCGGCATCGGCCTCATTGCGCAAAGCGAGGATGCCGTTCTGCACGGCGGCGAGCCAGCTCGGCTCCGGGTTTTCGGTGAAGTCGCCGGTCTCGGCCGATGCGGCGCTTTCGGTCAGCTCGTGCAGCATATGCAGCTGCGCCTGAGTCTGGCGGCCCCATTCGGCGAGCAGCGGATGACCGACTTCCTGATAGTCGAGCTGCCCCGCCGCGTCGAGTGCCTGCACGCGCCCTTCGCTGACCACGTCGAACCAGAACTCGCGGCACGGGTTCATCACGTACAGACGCACGTCGATCCAGCGCGACAGCGCGCGCAGCAACGCGATATGCAGCGGCGGCATGGTCGGCAGCGCGAACACGCTGACCGCCTCGGGCCATTGCGCGTTCGAGATCGCCTCGAGATCGAGCGCCGCGATTTCATCGAGGAACCGATACGCGGGCGGCAGCGCGGCCGCGGATGTTTGCGCATGACCGCCGGCTTGCGCGAGCTCGGCGAGCACCGCGCGCCACAGCGCCGCCTGCCAGCGCTCGTCCTCGCGCGCCGCGTCGCTCGCGCCGGTCAGACGCGGACCGGTGTCGTCAGCCGCGCCGCTCGCGAAGATCGAGCCGCCCTTGTGCCATTGCAGCAGCCATTCGGGACGATAGGTCAGATAGTGATCGAGCACGGTCGCGACGCGCCGCGCGAGTTCGTAGCGCATCGACGCGTCGGCCGCATCGAGATAGGCGCGCAGACGCGGCGACGCGTTCCACGGCAGCGCTTCGTCTGAGTCGTCGAGCAGCCGGTAGCAGCGCCACACGAGCCGGTCCGGCGCGAACGGCGAATGCTTCGGCACCTCGATCACGCCGCCGATCTGCGCCCACAGCCATTGCGCGAGATAACCAAAGTTAACGTTCGCGCAGATGCCCTGGCGCGCGGCGATATCGAGCTCGAGCCGCCGGCGCACGGCCGCGCTCGGCACGATCACGGGCCGCGCGGTCCACGGATCGGACGGCGCTTGCGCGAGGTCGCCGAGCAGCGCGCCCACCAGCGTTTCGTAGCGGTTCGAGTAGAAGAGCTGAAGCATGGATTCCAGATCACATTTGGCACGCTGATGGCCCGCGAGCGATGCGCGCGAGCCACGGCGGACATTGAAGCGACAGCATAACAAACCCATCCCCAGGGCATAACCTGGCCGAATGGACGAGGTCAGAACGCGCGCAAAATCAGTTAGACTCGACGGCAGTTTCGCGCTGTCTTTCCAACTGCGGTTTTCTCGGTGAATGGATTCAGGTAGTCGATGCGCTATTCGGTCGAAATAAGAAAATTCCTTTATAGCCAGTACTTTTATGGCGGCCTGCGCATCGCGGTCGGGGTGTCGTTACCGGCCATCCTGTGCCTGATCGTGTTTCACAATCGTGACCTCGGCTTCACGATCGCGACCGGCGCGCTCGGCGCCTGCGTCGTCGACATGCCGGGCCCGCTCAAGTACAAGCACAACGAGATGCTGGCCTGCTCGGTGATCGGCTTTCTGTCCGCGCTCGCCACCGGCCTCGCCACCGTCAATCCGCTCGCGCTGTGGTGCACGGTCGTGCCGCTCACGTTCGTGCTGTCGCTAATCGTCGTGTACGGCAATCGCTGGCCGCAGATCAGCTTCGCGACGCTGTTCATGATGATCATGACGCTGGAGGAGCACTTCACGCCCTTGCAGGCGCTCGTCAACGCGTCGTGGATCCTGCTCGGCGGTCTCTGGTACACGTACTGGTCGACCTTCGTGAGCCGCTGGATGATGCATCGGATCGAGCAGCAGGCGCTCGCCGAAAGCGTGTTCGCGTGCGCGGACTATCTGCTCGCGCGCGCCGCCTTCTACGATCTCGACAACGATCTCGACGAGTGCTATCGCAACCTCGTCGACAAGCAGATCTCCGCGGTCGATCGCCAGGACGCCGCGCGCGACATGGTGCTGCGCAATCTGCCCAGGTTGAAGCGCGGCAAGCTCGAACCACGCCGCGCGATGCTCTACAACCTGTTCATCAATAGCGTCGATCTGCATGAGCTGTTCGTCGGCGCGCAAACCGATTACACGCTCGTGCGCAGCACGTTCGGCGGCTCCGATCTGCTGGTGTTCTATCGCGATCTGATCCGCAAGGCGGCCGAAGATCTCGAGGAGATCGGCCTCGCGGTGCTGCAGAACCAGGCGCCGCGCATGCGCGTGAACGTGAAGGCGGAATTGCGCGCGATCGAGTATGAAATCGAACTGATGCGCAAGCAGGAGCTGCCGACGCAGAACCCGGAGGCGTATTCGGCCGTGTCGTCGAATTTCCGCCGCATCTGGAGCGCCACGCGGCTGATCGACAAGATGCGCCGAAGCCTTGCCGCCGAGCCGAGCCCGACCGAAACCGAACTGCGCATCGACCAGGCGCTGAGCCGTTTCGTGTCGAGCCGGCGCGTGCCGTTCGGGCAGATCCTGTCGAATCTGACGATGGCCTCGCCGAGCTTTCGACACGCGTTGCGCGTGACGATCGCGGTCGCCGTGGGCTTCTGGCTCGGCCGCCTGCTGCCGCTCACGAACGCGTACTGGATCGTGATGACCACCGTGATCATTCTGAAGCCCGGCTACTCGCTGACCAAGCAGCGCAACGGGCAGCGGATCATCGGCACGCTGATCGGCTGCGCGGCGAGCATTGCGCTGACCATCTTCGTGAAGGAGCCGCACATCCTGATGGTCGTGATGTTCGCGTCGATGGTGATGAGCTACAGCCTGCTGCTGTTCAACTACACGGCGAGCGTCGTGTTCACGTCATCGTATGTGCTGCTGCTGTTCCATCTGCTCGCGCCGGGCAGCATGCGCATCATCGGCGAGCGCGCGATCGACACCGTAGTCGGCTGCGCGATCGCGATCGCGGCGAGCCACCTGTTCCCGTACTGGGAGTACCGCTTGATGGGCAAGCTCGTCAACAACATGATCAGCGCGACGCGGCAGTATCTCGAAGCGAGCTGGTGGTGGAGCGGTAAACCGGCCGCGGCGGTGGTCGCGGCCGTGACCGAAGCGGGCGCGCGCGCGCCGGCGGCGGCGATGACGGATCCGGCGATCGGCTTTGGCGGCCCGGCGCTCGCCGTCGCCGGCACCGGCACCGGCGCCGGAGCCGGTGCCGGTGCCGAAGTGGCGAGTGGCGTCGGTGCGCGCGGCGCTGGGCGCGCCGGCGTGGCACAGCCGGTCGCCGACGCCAACGCCGAGGCGAACGCGGGCGAGGCCAGCCATGACACCGCCACGATCCGCAACATGACCGCGCGGCCGGCAAGCGGTGCATCGGTCGCCGCTGCCGCCGCGGCGACCGCGCTCGACCGCGATTACCGTTATCGGCTCGCGCGCAAGAACGTTCACGTTGCGTTCGCGAATCTCGGTCAGGCGTTCCAGCGGATGATGCTCGAACCGAAGTCCGCGCAGAAGTTCGTGCCGGAGTTGAACGGTCTGCTGGTGCGCAGCCATGTGCTCGCGTCGCAGATCACGGCCGCCGCGCCGCTGTTGCGCACTTCCGCGCAACAGCAGCACCAGGTCGAGGATATCTCGCTACAGCCGCTGCAGCGCGCTTTGAGCCTCGTGCGCGACAACCTGAGCGCCGCCGAAGCCGGCACCGCGTTGCCCGCCGAGCAGGGCGAGCAGATCAAACTGATGAGTCGCGAGCTCGATGCGATGGTCGTCGAAACGGAGAAATCGCCGGACTATACGGCCGATGCCGTGCATGACACGAAGCTGCTCGCGCATCAATGCAAGCAGATGCTCGCGGCGTCCGCGCAGATTCGCAAAGACGCGAGCATGATCCGGCTACCGGAGGAGTGAAGCAGGAAGCGCGCGGGCGTTATTGCGCGGCGCCGCTCGCCGGTTTCATCGCGGTGGCCGCCGCGGCTGCCTGCGAAGCCACTGGCGGCACCTGCGTGGGCTGGCTGTCGAACTCGTGCTTTTCGCGGATCGCGTTATAGAACAGCGTGGCAATCACCAGCAGGATCGCCACCACGATAAAGACGGAGATGCCAAAGGTCGGATTCTTCTTGCGCGGCGGTCTGGTCATGAAGCGGGCTCGATTCGCGAAGCAGTCGCGGATGGGTCGGAGAAGGCGGCATTCTACGCCCAGTGGGCTTGCACGCGGCTTGCAGCCGGGGGAGCAGTATGGATGCGCTGTGGCGCGTTTACTGTCGAGGTAGCAAGCGGCGCTCCTCGGTCTGTGCTCTCCCGTCGCCTTAAATGCATCGACCACGTCGCCATCGTAGCGAACCCGTGTTCCGTTCGTTCGTCACCGCCCCATCGCATGTCGCGCGTCAGCCGTTATTTGTGACAGTCACAACCGGCCGCACTGGCAACGCCGTCGAATACTTGATCTGCTCCATCGCAAAGCTCGAACTCACGTCGTACAGCGGCACGGCCGTGATCAACTGTTTGTAGATCCGGTCGTAGTCGTCGATATCGGAGACCACCACGCGCAGCAGATAGTCGGTCTCGCCGCTCATCCGGTAGACCTCGACCACTTCGGGAATATCGCGCACCGCCTGCGTAAATGCGGCGGCCCATGTCTCCGTGTGCTGATTCGTCCGCACCGCCACGAACACCGTGGTTCCGACCCCGAGCTTGCGCGCGTCGCACAGCGCCACCTGCGCGCGAATCACGCCCGCCTCCTTCAGGCGCTGCAGCCGCTTCCAGCAAGGCGTCTGTGACAGGTTCACGCGCTGCGCGAGTTCGGCGATCGGCATCGTCGCGTCTGCCTGCAGCAATTCGAGCAGCTTCCGATCGATGATATCCATACTCATACCACCCACCCCTCATAGGAAATTATTCTACTTTTCTGACGGTCGAGGGAATTATATGGAAACTCTTTCTCCGGGCAAACCGGTATAAATATCGATACCGAAAATTGCCGAACTGCAGCGCCCGCGCTGCAATAAAACCATGAGCGACGACCTTCGCGCCACCGCTTTCGAGCACCTTCCCGACTACCTGAAGTCGCTGCCGGACCCGGCCCGACTTGAAGCGGCCGCGTTACCGACACAAACGCTGGGCGAGATCGGGCGCACACCGCTCGAGCGCCTGTGCGACACGCTCGACGCGATGTTCGAAGCCTGCGCGAAATTTCCGGAACCGTCGCATTCGACGTTCTTCGCGCGCACCATGCGGCTCGCGCTCGCCGAGGCGGCCGCCGACCCGGCGCTGCTCGCACCGATGCAACGCGAAGGTTCCGCCGACACCTATCGGCGCCATCTGCTCATCGCCGATCCGCAAGGCCGCTATGCGATTGCCGCGCTGGTCTGGCAGCCCGGCCAGGCGAGCCCCGTGCACGCGCATCACACCTGGTGCGGTTACGCGGTGGTCGAGGGCAAGCTGAGCGAAACGGTCTTCGAATGGGACGACGCGCATCAATGCGCGAGCGCGCTGCGCGCTCAGACGCGCAAACGCGGCGCAGTGTCGTTCGTGCGCGGCGGCCGTGCTGCGATTCATCGGCTTGGCAACAGCAGTGATGCGCCGGCGGTGTCGCTGCATATCTATGGCGTCGAAGGCGCGCGGATCGGCTCGCACGTGAACGACATCGTGCGCATGGCCGACGCGGCGGAGATGGTTTGACGGTTGCACGGCCCCCAAACACACCCCCGCCTCAATTCTTCCCACCCACATCACCCGCCGTCGGAATCTGCGGCGGAATCGGCGCGGTCTGTCCGGTCGTCGGCGGCGCCGGACGCGGTTCGTGCGACACGTCACGGGCGGGCGCAAGCGGCACCTGTGTCGACGCGCGCGCCGACGGGCCAACGACGCCCACCTCATACTCAGCTTCGCGCGGATACTCGTGCGGCCCTTCGCGGTCTCTTTCGCGAGTGGGTTCATGCGCCCTTTGATGGGTTTTGCCGCGCTCGCCGTCCCGCGCCGGCTGCTGCGCCTCGCCATGCGCATGCCGGCTGTCATCGGCACCGGCATTCACAGGCGCGACGAACCCGGTCATCTCATCGTCGCGCAGCGGCTCGCCCTCCCTATCTTTCGACGATGTGTACAGCCGCATCTGCGCGACCGGAATCTCGATGCCGGCCTCGTCCATCTTGCGCTTGAGCCGCAAATTGAACGCGCGCGCGACGCTCCATTGCTGCAGCGGCCGCGTCTTGATCTGCCCTTTGACGACCATCCAGTTCGGATCGAAGCGGTCGAGGCCCCACACTTCGATCGGCCCGAGCATCTCGCGCCGGTAGCGGAAGTCGGCCATCAGCTCCGCGCCGACTTCGCGAATCAGCTGCGTGATCTCGTCGACATCGGTCGAGAACGACATGCGCACCTCGAACACCGCGTACGCGAAATCGCGCGACAGGTTCTTCACGATCTTGATCTGCGAGAACGGAATCGCGTGGATCGCGCCCTGCCCGTCGCGCAGCCGCACGGTGCGGATCGACAGATGCTCGACCGTGCCCGCATGCCCGCCATCGACGTCGATCCAGTCGCCGACCGAGATCGTGTCCTCGATGATGATGAAGAGGCCGGTGATCAGGTCGGTCACCAGCGACTGCGCGCCGAAACCGATCGCCAGACCGATCACGCCCGCGCCCGCGAGCAGCGGCGTCACGTTGATGCCGAGGTTCGCGGCGGTGACGATCCCACCGATCGTCATGATCGTGACGAGCAACACGTTGCGCACCAGCGGCAACATCGTGCGGGCGCGCATGCTCGGGCTGCGCGCCTTGTTGCGCGGGCTGCCCGGATTGAGCGTCTCGGTGATCGCGGTGTCGACCAGAATCCACAGCAGCCACGCGATGAACACGGTGGCGACGATCGCCGTCATCGCATGCGCGACGCCGCGCGCCGCCACGTTCCTCTCGATCACCGCCGCCAGCGACACGCCCCACAGACGCGCCGCGGATTCGAAGAAAAACAGCCAGATGAACAATGTCAGCAAGGTGCCGCAAAAGCGCAGCAGCCGCGTCAGATACGGCGAGCGGCGCCGCGCGCGGGCACTGCGCGGCCGCGTCATGCGCAGCACGATCGCCGACAGGAAGAACGCCAGCACCAGCAGCAGCGCGGTGACGATCGAGATCTGCAGCACGTTTTCGCTGGAGCCGGAGCCGCCGAGCGTCGCGACCACCGACGCGGCCGCGAGCACCAGCACCGGCACGTGCCACAGCGCGGCGAGCACCTCGAACGCTTCGGTCGCGGCCTTGTGGTCGTTGCGCTGTTCGTACGGCCGGTTGCGGATCAGATGCGCGACCGGCCGGCGAAACGCGAGCGCGAAATAGCCGGTCAGCACGGCGGCCGTCATGTTGGCCGCGGTCGAAATCAGCGCGGCGAGGTTGGTGCCGAGCTGATGCTCGACGTCGTAATTGACGGCTGCGTCGCCGAGCGCGCCGCACACGCCGATCACGAACAGCACGCGGCGCGCGTGATCGATCAGCAGACGCACCGCGACGCGGCGGTGGCCCGAGCCGAACAGCGAAAACATGATCAGACAGATCGCGGAAAACACCGCGCCCGCGACGATCGCATACGCGACCACCATGCCCAGCGTGCGGCCGAGCGAATCGGGCATCGCGCGCATGAACAGCAGCGCCGCGATGAACGCGATGATCCACGGACCGACGCGGCGCAACGCGAAGATCAGCAGCTCGCGCGTGGTGGGATTGGGCCGCAGCACCAGCTCGACACCGAAGCGCCGGTGCAGCCGTTGCTGCAGATAGATCAGCGCGCCGGCACAGGCGCCCCAGCCGGCCAGCATCCCCAGCATCGCCAACAGGATCGTGCCGACACCCTCGTGTCCCTGGCCCGAGACGATCGTGTACAGCTCGTTGCCGGCCGCGGTCACGCGCCCGCTCCAGTAGCGCACCGGCGTGCGGCCCTGATGCACGTCGGATTCGAACGACGCGATACCCGAGGCGATCGCGCCGAGCAGGCCCGCACTAGGTTGCGCGGACGCGGGCGCGGGTGGCCCGACGGTTTGCGCGGCGCTTTGCGACACGTCGCGCAGCTTTTTCAGTTGGGCAACGAGCGCGCTGCGCTGGCGGTCGTTGTCGAGCGTGGCGATCACGCTGTCGAGCGAGCGCGCCAGCTCCGCCTGGCTCGCGGGCGACGGCGCCGACGCCGCCTCGGGCGCCGACGCCCCCGATGCCGCGGACGCCGGCGTCGCGTTCACCGTCGCGCTGTTGATCAGGCTCTGCAATGCCGGGATCACCGGCGTGCCGCCGCCGACCGCGGGGCCCGCGGCTTGCGCCATGCGCGGCAGCGCGCCGAGGCACAGAATCAGCGCGGCGCACAGCAGCGCGGCAAACCAACCGACGGCATCTGTGCTCGCGCGCGGGCGGGCGTCGCCGCTGGCAGTGTCGCAAGCGGTGTGAGCGGAGGAGAGATGGGGGGCGCTGAGAATCGCCGGCTGCTGGCCGCCGCCAGACGGCGCAGCCTCGGACTCACGCTGCGACGGGCATGACTGCATGGCAATCCGTGAGAAAACGGCAGACGCCAGTGTAGCCGCAGTTTCGCCCGGCGCGGCCGAACATGCGTAACCGAATGTTAGTACGCTTGCGCGGCCGGCGAATTCGAACCGCCGCTCGTCAGTACGCGACCGTCGCGATCTGGCGGATGAAGCGGCCCTGCTCCAGTTCGTCGACGAATGCGATCGCGTAGTCTTCGGCCGAAATGCGGCTGTTGCCGTCCGCGTCCGCAATCAGCGTGTTCGCGCCCGTGCGGAACTTGCCGGTGCGCTCGCCCGGCGCGATCAGCGCGGCCGGCGCGAAGAACGTCCAGTCGAGATCGGTCACGCCGCGGTAGTACTCGAAGGCGTCGCGGTGCGCGAGTGCAATACCCTTGTACGCGTCCGGAAAGCCGTCGGTATCGACCAGTTGTTTGCCCGCTGCGACTTCGAGCGAGCCCGCGCCGCCTACCACGACGACGCGCTTCAGCCCCGCCGCGCGCACCCCCTCGACCAGCGCGCGTGTCGCTTGCGTCAGGGTGGCGAGATCGCCCTGCGGCGGCGCATACGCGCTTGCGACCACGTCCTGACCGCGCACCGCCGCGCCGACGCTCGCGGCGTCGAGCAGATCGGCCTGCGCCGCATGCAGATTCGCGACGCCGGCCGGCACGCGCGCCGAATCGCGCACCAGCGCCGTCACCTGATGCCCGCGACGCGCGGCTTCCGCGGCAATCCGCGAACCGATCATGCCAGTCGCGCCAAACAGGGCGATCTTCAGTTGCTTGCTCATATCAGCGTACTCCTCAGGTTGTCTTATATGTAACTTTTATAGTTACATATAACGAGAAAAAAAGCGGGGCGCTCACCCCGTTCCTTTGTTTGGCACGCGTGCCGGAATAGTTCGAGCCGCGCCCTACGACACTGCGCTTCTATCGTTCACCGCCGACGCGTCTTGTGCGCGAAGACACGCTCAAGCACGGCGCTTGCGCTCGCGCTCGCGCTGCTTCTCCGAGCGGACCACGTCGGCGGTCGCGTCGGCGAGCGTGCGCGCGGCCAGCGTCGCTTCCATTGCCTGCTGCGCTTCGTCGATGATCCCGCTCAACACGCTCTGGATATTGCGCCCCACCATGCACGCTGGATTCGGCTCCTCGCGATGCAACGCGAACAACTGCGCGTCTTCCACCGCGCGATAGACCTCGAGCAACGTGATCCGTTCCGGGCGCCGCGCAAGCAACGCGCCGCCACCGGCGCCCATCTGCGAGGTGGTGAGGCCGGCGTCGGAGAGCATGCTCAGAAGCCGGCGAATGAGCGCGGGATTGGTGTTCACGCTGCCCGCGATCATCTCCGACGACAACGGCACGCCGCCCTGTAGCGACAACAGCGCGAGCACATGCACGGCAAAGGCAAACCGGCTACTCGTGTTCACGGCAGATCCGTCCCGAAACGACAATGTGTAACCATCGTAATTACATATAACGCTAATGTCAAACGGCGAAACCGGATCGAACGGCGCGAGTCATTTATCCATCTGCTTCTGCGCGTCGGCGGAATCGGTCGATGCAGTCGACGAAGCCGACGCGCCCGCATTCTGCGCCGACCACGCCTGCAGCCTGCGCCCCGCCGTTTCGAGGCCCTGGCCCGTGATCGACGCGGCCTTGCCGAGCTGCGCGTTGGCCGCGCTCGCCGCGTTCTGCAGGTTGGCCTGCGCGCTCGACGCGAGCGCGGCCGGGTCGATCTTGAGCGACGGCGCGGAGGCCGAGTCGAGGTTCTGTTGCGCGGCGTCCTTGGTCGCGTCGACCTGTTGGCCGACGTAGCTCGCGGCCTGATCGAGCTTCTGACCGGCAAGCTGCGCGGCGTCGTTCAGCTTGCCCGCGACCTGGCCGGCCGACGCGTCGTTCTTCTGGCACGCGGCCAGCGCGCCGAACACGAGGACCACGACCGCCGCGCGGCGCAATAACGATGAGGAAAGAGATGAAATCATGATCTGGAAGGAGCCGCGTCGAGCGGCTCGCACATGCGAAGACGTGCCCATGATACCGCCGTTGCGCGGCGCGCCCGCTTCGGATCGCCCCGGCGAGTTGGTCGCGGTTCTGTCGAACCTGATGGAGCTGACGTCCGCGCGATTCAAAGGCGATCCTTCCCTCAACGATCGTCTTCGGCGCGCGCCTGTTGCCGCGGCAGTATTGCGAAGCCGACGCGCGCTGTATTGCCGACCATGCGCGCGAACCGCTCGGGCCACGTGATCAATGTTTCATCGATTGGCGGCTATCGTGCCGCGGCGGGCTTTGGCGTGTATTCGTCGACGAAGTTCGCCGTCGAAGGCATCACGGAAGCGTTGCATGCCGAGTTGAGACCGCTGGGCATTCACGCGACAGTCGGCACGCGGATCGCGCACCGAGTCCCGAGACCACGTGCAGCAACGAGCGTCGACTTGCAGCGGCGCTCGCCTCGACATCGCTCAACAGCGCCCCACAATTCAGAATCTTCCGACAGTTGCAGGCGAAACACCTCCCTATAGTTTCGCGGCTGCTTTTGGGGAGTGTTGTTTCGATGAAACTGATCGACTGGATCGTCACCCTCGTCATCATGCTGATGGCGATCGTTTTTTTCTGCGCGCGCCGGCTGCCCACCTGGTCGCACGACACCCGCGCTCGGCATATGAAAGGGACCCGTTTGCTGATGCAGGCCGCGTGTGCACTGTGGGCAGCGCTGCTCGGTGTCACGCACGGCCTGTTTGCCGTCGAGGGTCTTGCCGGCATTCGGCCAACACCGGCCGAAACGTTCGCCGGCATCGCCGTGCTGCTGGCATGCGGTTGCTACTGGTCGGTGCGCGGCAGAAGACTGCTGAAGCCGCGGCGGATTTTCGCCGGTTGACGCGCGGGCGAGCGCCATCCGCGCCGCACGATCGAGCGCCCCCTACCGCGTGCTGATTCCTCGCACCGCGTGGACCGAACGTGCGGACGACCCGCTGCCTGCACCCAAGCCTGGTCCCGCAGCGCCCGGCACACTCTGACGCGCATCGCGCGCCGCCGGAGCCGGACCCGCCGCGGCGAGCGCAGCCGCGCCAGCCGCGGCCGGTTTCGCGCTCGCAGCACCCGCCTCTGGCAGCGACAGATAGAACGTCGTGCCTACCCCCTCCTTCGATTCCGCCCACACGCGGCCGCCATGTCGCTCAACCATCCGCCGCACGAGCGCGAGGCCGATGCCCTCGCCGGCCGCGGCATTGCCGTGCAGCCGCTGGAACGCGGTGAACAGGCGCGGCAGCGCGATCGCCGGGATACCGAGGCCGTTGTCGCGCACGTAGAAGATCCGCAGCGAATGCACGCCCGGCGGCGCAGGCGTCGTGCCGATTTCGACGCTGCCCTCGCGCGCCGGGTCCAGATAGTTGACCGCGTTGCCAATCAGGTTTGCGAAGATCTGTTCGAGCGCGGTCGGATCGCCCCATACCGCGGGCAGTTCGCCGACCGTCACGCGCGCGCGCCGCGCACGGATCGAGCCCTGCATCGCATCGACGACACGTTGCACGATGTCGCGTACATCGACATTCTGGCGCCGGTACTCAACCCGCCCGACCCGCGACAGCCGCAGCAGCGCGTCGATGATGTGCGACGCGCGCAGCACCGCGGTCTGCAGATAGTGCAGCGCCTCGCCGATGTCCTCGTCGACGAGGCGCTCGATCCGCTCGCGCGTGCTGATCGCGAGCGACGAACCGCGCACCGCGTCGCGCAACTCGTCGCTTGCGCGAATCAGCTCCCTGGAAAATCCCTGCAGGTTCACGAGCGGCGCGCGCAGGTCGTGCGACACGCTGTAGATGAACATTTCGTTTTCCTGGGTCTGCTGGCGCAGCGTCTCGTTGCTGCGCGCGAGCTCGGCGGCGCGCCGCTCGAGGTCCGCGTGAAAGCGAGCTTCGATGCGCTCGGCTTCGAGCAGTCGGCGGCTCGTCTCGTGCAAGGTCAGATCGAGCCGCGCGATTTCATCGCTACCGGCGCCGAGCGGCGCGAGCCGCTCGTTGCCGGCGAGCCGGCCCGCGTTGTCGGACAGTAGCGCGAGCCGGCCGCGCACGCCGCGCGTGAACATCCAGACGGCGAGCGCGACGAACAGCAGCGAGCCCAACGCGGCCGCGACGATCAGCGTCTGTTCCCGTTCGCGCACGGCGGCGACGGCATTCGAGCGCGAGCTGTCGAGACGGCGCTCCTCGGCCTGGAACGCGCTCACCTCCACACGGAAATGATCGAGCACGTCGGCCTGGGCGAGATCGTGGAAGCGCGCGAGAATCTCGCCGCGCCGCCCGGCGTGCAGCATGTCCTGGATCCGGTCGGACCACTGGCGGTACGTCTGCACCGCCTGGCGCACCTCGGCCACGCGCTTAACCTGCGCCGGATCGTCCGCGACGAGTTCGGCGAGCTCGTCGATGCGCCGGTCGACGTCCATCCATACCGCGATCGGGGTGGTGAAATGCGCGTCGTTGGCGAGCACCGCGCCCCGCAGCGCGACCGATTCGGCCAGCACCGGATCGAGAATCTCCGTGCTCTGGCGCAACACCTCCTCGCTATGCATCGTCCAGCGCTCGGCCATCGTCGCATCGGTCTGGGCCTTCACGACACCGGTGAGCAGCGCGAGTTCGAAAACGGCCGGGATCGCGATCAGAAGCAGGCCTTTAGTGGTCAGTCTCATGCGTGCCCATGGGAGGGGTTGGCCGGCGGATCGTGCACGGAGTCGGCACATTATGTCGGCGTTTGCGCGGGAAAAGAAAGAGGGGCACGAACGAGTCGACGGTAGCTTCTGCCGTTCGCGCACAGTGCGCCAGAAATGGGCATCGACGCGCCCGACCAGCATCTTGCTGCGTCAGGATTTCGAATCAAAATGTAATTTACATCGAATATTTCGCCCTCCTCTGGGTCAATCTGCGCAAGGGCGTCGATTTATGCACTTTTCTTGTGCCATTCCTCTCTGTTCAGGTGCATGACGCGCTCGGCGGCGCATGGCTCAAAACCCACCGGATGCCCATCCCGGTGCCCGATTGCACCGTGTCGACGCGACCAGCACAGCTTTGGCCCGCTTCTTGCTGACATAGCGCACTTTTTTGGCATAAGCGGGACATATCGATGGAAAGTCTGAAATACGGCGCCGATACCGAGTTTCTTTTGATCGGCGCCGCCATGGTGCTGGCGATGCACGCGGGATTCGCCTTCCTGGAGCTTGGCACCGTGCGCAAGAAGAATCAGGTGAATGCGCTGGTCAAAATTCTGGTGGACTTTGCGGTCTCGACGATCGCGTACTTCTTCATCGGCTACACGATCGCATACGGCGTGCAGTTTTTCGACAGCGCGGCGACGCTCGCCCAGCACAACGGCTATGCGCTCGTGCGCTTTTTCTTCCTGCTGACGTTCGCCGCCGCGATCCCCGCGATCGTGTCGGGTGGCATCGCCGAGCGCTCCAAGTTCAATCCGCAGCTGTTCGCGACGTTCGTGCTGGTCGGTTTCATCTATCCGTTCTTCGAAGGCATCGCGTGGAATGGCCGCTTCGGCATCCAGGACTGGCTCACGCAGGCTTTCGGCGCGCCGTTCCATGACTTCGCGGGCTCGGTGGTGGTGCACGCGTTCGGCGGCTGGGTCGCGCTGCCGGCCGTGCTGCTGCTCGGCGCGCGCCACGGTCGCTATCACCGCGACGGCGGCATCGCCGCGCATCCGCCGTCGAACATTCCGTTTCTCGCGCTCGGCGCATGGGTGCTGACGGTCGGCTGGTTCGGCTTCAACGTGATGAGCTCGCAGACGCTCGACAAGATCAGCGGCCTCGTCGCGGTCAATTCGCTGATGGCGATGGTCGGCGGCACGCTGAGCGCGTGGTTCGCGGGCCGCAACGACCCGGGCTTCACGTACAACGGCCCGCTCGCCGGGCTCGTCGCGGTGTGCGCGGGCTCGGACATCATGCATCCGCTCGGCGCGCTGGTCACGGGCGGTATCGCCGGCGTGCTGTTCGTCTACATGTTCACCTGCGTGCAGAACCGCTGGCGCATCGACGACGTGCTCGGCGTGTGGCCGCTGCACGGGCTGTGCGGCGCATGGGGCGGCATCGCGGCCGGGATCTTCGGCATCCATTCGCTCGGCGGGCTGGGTGGTGTGTCGTTCGCCTCGCAGGTCATCGGCACGCTCGGCGGAATCGTCGTGTCGGGGCTCGGTGGCACGGTCGTGTACGTCGTGATCCGCATGACGGTCGGTCTGCGCCTCGACCAGGAAGAGGAATACAACGGCGCCGATCTGTCGATTCACAAGATTTCGGCAACGCCGGAGTGAACGAAGGCGGCGCTCGCGGGAAACGGGAGAGGCGCGAATCACGCGCCTGTCCCCAAATGCGCGCGCCGATGTTAGACTTCGCGGCTGGAGATGGCATTCTCCATTAACCGCCCTTGGGGCTGATGATGCCTGCTACGCCCGGTTATGCGGACGCGGCATCAACTCGCCCGCATCAACCGGTCTGTCGACATTCCGGTTTCGATCCTCTTCCATGTATTGGTCTTTTCTCGCTGTCGCGATTGGCGGCGCACTCGGCTCGCTGTTTCGCTGGTTCCTCGGCATTCGACTTAACCCGGTCTTTAGCGATCTGCCGCTCGGCACGCTCGCCGCCAACGTGATCGCCGGCTACCTCATCGGCGTGGCGGTCGCGGGCTTCGCGCGAGTGCCCCAGCTCACGCCGGAATGGCGGCTGTTCGTCATCACCGGTCTGATGGGCGGGCTGTCGACGTTCTCGACGTTCTCCGCGGAGGTCGTGCAGCGTCTGCAGGACGGCCGGTTCGGCTGGGCGGCGGGCGAAGTGGCGATTCACCTGAGCACTTCGCTGATCATGACGATTCTCGGCATCGCGACGGTTTCGTTGCTGGCGCGCTGAGGCGAACACGTTGACGAGGATCACGGACGCGGGCCCGAGCCGTCGGCAATTGGGCTAGCGCCCGTTTGCATCTGAGCTCGGTGCGAGCCAGCTCGACGATCTCGTCGCCGCGTCCGTTCAATATCGCACGCAGCATATAAAGGCTGAATCCCTTCGCATGGGCACGTTCCACCTTCGGAGGCATGGCAAGCTCATGCTTCGATGTGATCACATCGACGAGTGCGGGACCGGGATGCGCAAACGCCTGCACCTGGCCGGCAGCGCGTCTCACTGTGTCTTCGGCACCGACGTCGCTGGCAGCGGCGCGGGCCGCGCTGCGTCCCAGCGACTCTTCAGCACGCGACGCAGCCTGGTCCTGAGCGGCAACACGACCCGCTCCTGAAACAGCACCGACGCCACCAGCACCAGGACCAGATAGACCGGATAGGCGGAAAAATGCACGGGCACCTGGCTTGCCGCCTCCCGGCAAACATGCGGTCGATGCACGCATGACAACAGCGAATACGGAATGCCAAGCAGCTTCTGCACTTTGAGAAAGCCGATAAATAGCGGGTATTGCAGCGCGAAGATCGACAACGAAGCGTTGCCGAGCCGTCTCGTCCAGGCGGCCACGCGCGGCGACGCGTTTTGCAGTGCGCTCGCGCAAACAAAAATCACTGCGACTTGCGCGGGCAAGAGTGCGCCGTTGTGAAGAAGTACTTCCCACGAACGCATTCCCGCCGTAAACAGAAAAGTGGCGCCGATGAAAAGTGCCCCTGTAGCAGCGAATATGATCCACCGGCAACTCGCGATCATGCCGGTAATGCTTTCGACGTTCGCCTCGAATATCCCGTAAGCGAGAATGCCCGCCAGAAACTCCGGAAGCCGCACCAGCGGATTGGTATGCAACACACCGATCGGCCACACCTGATACCAGCCGCCTGCAACGACGATCACGGCCGGCAACAGGCTGGCGCCCCACATCGCCATCAGCATCGTGGACTTCCAGCGCATCGACAGCAGGCGTGGCGCGAGCGCCGGAAACGATAAATAGAAAAAAAACAGCGTCGACAACGACCACGACGGAATGTTGAATGACAGATAAAAGGGATTCCAGGCCTGCAATAACAGGATCTGTAAAACCGCATTGACCGCCACTTCCACACCGCTCATGGTGTGCACAATCGGCGTTGCTGAATCGAGGTTGCTCAGTTCGGTGTCGAAGGGATGGGAATTCACAGCCATTAATGCAATGCTCAGCGCTAACGTAACGATGTGAATGGGATAAATATTGCTAAAACGGTTGATAAAAAACTTCGATGCCGAAACCTTCATCGCTTCGCCAGTTTTCTTTTCCACCGAAACGTGCGATAGAATGAATCCTGACAGAATAAAGAAGATACTCGTCGCGCAGCCGCCGAATTTGAAGAAGTCGGCCATTGGCATCGCCCTCGCCTCGGGGTAAATGACGAGCGTGTGGAAGACGACCAGATAGCAGGCCAGCAGGAACCGCAGGATGTCCAGCCCCGGGAGCATCGCCTTCATTTTGTTTTCCTTTTTATTACGTGGAAATATCGCTTCATTGCGTTTCCTTTCATTTTTATCTTCTTTAATTTTTAAATTGAAAGCATTTACGCGACTCGATATGCGGAGCATGATTCATGGAGGCGCGGCAACCGGTATGTGCGCTTCCGCACCAATTGCAGCTGCAAAAAAACCACTGTGTGCGAAGATCGCCGGAAACCAGCGTGCGCGTCTCTCCGCCCGCCATCCCGTTAATGAGAAAACAGTGAAAAATAAATGCGCAGAGCTGCGATGTAAAAAAACGCCACCAATAGGCGTGTCTCAGAACACGTTGGACGGAGCTTGGGCAATGCCGGTGAAGAGACGCCACGCTTCAAATCGCGCGGCGAGCTGTTTGCGATAGAGCGAGGCGCTCAGCAGATGACTGCGTGCGTTCGGGCAAGCGAAACCCTCGCATCCGGCGCTCGCGTTCACGCGTGGGTTGATGGCTGTTTTCAGCGCGGTTGTTCGCGCGCGCAGGCCTTGACGAACACGTGCTTCACATTCGCCAGCTCAGGGATCTCTGTTTTCGCGGGCCATGTGCTGCCCGGCTTGCGACGGGCAGTCCTGACCTGATGCGCAAAACTGGCGCCGAACTTGTCCGTCCACCGCCGGATCGATTCATGGCTGACAACCACGCCGCGCTCGAACAGTAGCTCCTCGATGTCGCGAAGGCTGAGTTGAAAGCGGAAATACCTCCGAACCGCGTGGCTGATGACTGACTAGCTGACCAGCGCGCGAACGTGACAACGCCCGGCGAACCAATCCTCACGCCCCGTTCGGAATCCCATCAATCGGACACTCCGGCGTCCCTGGCGTCGGGCGCGTGAGTGCTTCGACGCGGCGGCGCGTGCCGTCGGGGTCTTCGATCCAGTCGCGATAGAACCCAAACGGACAGGCCGCCACGCCGTTCGCGCCGTCGCCCGAATTGATCGTGCCCGTGTACCCGCGGTGCAGAAGTTTGTATAGATGGTTCTGCGACTGCATCGTGCGCCGCGCGTCGCGGATCATGCTCAGCGAGAGCTCCGCGTACTGCACGCCCATCTCCTCCTCGCCGCACTCGCCGAGCGTGCGCCCGTCGAAACCCACGATCGCCGAGTGACCAAAGTACGAATACACGCCGTCCCAGCCCGTGGCATTCGCCACGGCGACGTAAGTGTTATTCATCCACGCCATTGCCTTAGCCACCATCACCTGCTGCTCCTTGGCCGGATACATGTAGCCCTGGCAGCGCACGATCAATTCCGCGCCGTTCATCGCGCAGTCGCGCCAGATCTCGGGATAGTTGCCGTCATCGCAGATGATCAGGCTGATCTTTAAACCCTTCGGCCCATCCGTCACGTAGGTACGATCGCCCGGATACCAGCCTTCGATCGGCGTCCAAGGCATGATCTTGCGATACTTCTGCACGATCTCGCCGCGATTGTCGATCAGCACAAGCGTGTTGTACGGCACCTTACGCGGATGTTCTTCGTGACGCTCTCCCGTGATCGAGAACACCCCCCAGACGTTGGCCTGGCGGCACGCCGCCGCAAATATTTCCGTCTCCTCGCCCGGCACCATCGACGCCGTATCGAACATCTCCTGCCGGTCGTACATGATGCCGTGCGTCGAATACTCGGGAAACACGACGAGATCCATGCCAGGCAATCCCTGCTTCATGCCGACCACCATGCCGGCGATGCGGCGCGCGTTGTCGAGCACCTCCGCCTTCGTATGCAGACGCGGCATCTTGTAGTTGACCACCGCGACGCCCACGCAATCGTTGCTGCTCGAAATATCGCCATGTCGCATGACATATCCTCCTTAAGTCCCTCAGATCGCAGGCGGACTTCGGGCCGCCCGCTCCGCTTCAGCACACGCTCACTAGTGGCTGATCATCCATGGTCGTCCTGCCGGCCGTTTGAGTCCGTCCGAAGCCGATCCCGCCAGCTTCGCGCTGCCACCCGAGCAGCAACTGCATCCCGCCCGATGACGCAACGGCGCCCCGTCACCGGACTGGCGCGGCGCGTGCTGCGCGCGCTCGTTCGTTGCGTGCGCGGAGCGCCGTGTATTCGCCATCAAGGCTAGCGACGGCGCGCTGATCACCCGGCCACTCTCCCCTCCGCACTCGGGACAGCGGCAAGGCTTTTCGCGGTCCGCCATGCACCGCATGACGGAAAACGGACCGCAACTCGCACATTCGAAGTCGTAGATCGGCATGACAGGCTCTCCTGGTAGCGTTGGCTCAGACGTTCGCCAGATCCGGCGAGCATGGCAAATCCACACCGCCCTTGATGTGCTGGATGGGCCCATCGGCATTTGGGCGAATGTCGAAGTCGAAAATCTGTGTCGGCAGCCACAAGGTCGCGCACGCATTGGGAATATCGACCACGCCGCTGATGTGCCCCTGCACCGGCGCACAACCGAGCAACGAATACGCCTGCGCGCCCGAATAGCCGAACTTCTTCAGATACTCGATCGCGTTCAGGCACGCTTGCCGATACGCGACCGTCACGTCGAGATAATGTTGAGCGCCCTGCTCGTCGACCGAAATGCCTTCGAAAATGAGGTAGTCGTTGTAATTCGGCGTGATAGGACTCGGCTGGAATACCGGATTGCGAATTCCGTATTTCGCCGTGCCGCCCTTGATCAGATTCACGCGCATGTGTACCCAGCCCGCCATTTCGATCGCGCCGCAAAACGAGATCTCGCCGTCGCCCTGGCTGAAGTGCAGATCGCCGACGGAAAGTCCTGCGCCATCCACGTAGACGGGGAAGAACACCTTCGAGCCGCGCGACAGATCCTTGATGTCGCAATTACCGCCGTGCTCCCGCGGCGGCACGGTGCGCGCCCCTTGCGCCGCCGCCTTGTCACGCGCGTCGCCCGTGAGTTGCCCCATATGCGCGGTCGCTGCGAACGGCGGATTCGCCAGCGGCGGCACGCGCTCCGGCGCGGTCGCGATCAGGCCGGTTTCGCGTGCGTTCCAGGTTTCTAGCAGTTTCGGATCAGGCAGGCATCCGATCAGGCCGGGGTGAATCAGACCCGCGAAATTCACGCCTGGAATGTGGCGCGAGTTCGTGTAGACGCCGTGAAAATCCCAGATCGACTTCTGCGCGGCGGGAAAATGGTCGGTGAGAAAACCGCCACCATTGGACTTCGAGAAAAATCCGTTGAAGCCCCACTGGCTCTCGGACTTCGCACCGATGTCGAGCAGGTCCACGACCAGCAGATCGCCGGGTTCCGCGCCATGCACGCCGACCGGGCCGGACAGAAAATGGACGATCGACAGATCGATGTCGCGCACGTCGTCGGCGCTGTCATCGTTCTTGATGAAGCCGCCGGTCCAGTCGTAGGTTTCGAGGATGAAGTCGTCGCCGGGCTTGACCCAGCAAGCCATCGGAATATCCGGGTGCCAGCGGTTGTGCACCTGCGTGTTTTCGTAGGCCGGCTGGTTCAGATCCACCTTGATGAGAGTTTCGGGCATTGCGTTCGCTCCATGGTTCGAGAGTCGGTAAATGCGGTTCGGTGCGCCGCACTCATACCGAGAGGTATTCGCGGATGCGGTCGGTGTCGCCTGCATCACGGGTGCTTTGATGTACGAAGCGGCCGCCTTCGATCACGAAGAGCCGGTCGGCGACGTCGAGCGCGAAGCTCAACACCTGCTCGGACACCACGATGGCGATGTTGCGGGTCGTGCGAATCTGATTGAGTGCCTTCGCGATGTCCTTGATGACGGACGGCTGAATGCCCTCGGTCGGCTCGTCGAGCAGCAACACCTTCGGATCGGTCGCGAGCGCGCGCGCAATCGCGAGCTGCTGTTGCTGGCCGCCCGAGAGGTTGCCGCCCTTGCGCCGTCGCATGTCGAACAGCACGGGAAAGAGCGCGTAGAGATCGTCGGGCACGAGCTGGCTGCGCGCGTTTTCGAGGCCCGTCTGGATGTTCTCCTCGACGCTCAGCGACGCGAAGATCTGCCGGCCTTGCGGCACGTAGGCGATCCCTTTCGCCACGCGCCGGTAGCTCTCGTCTTTGGACACGTCGGCGCCGCCGACCCGCACCGTGCCGCGATTGGCGGGCAGCATGCCGATGAGCGCCTTGAAAAGCGTCGTCTTGCCCATGCCGTTGCGGCCCATCACCGCGACGCTTTCGCCGTTCGCCACGGAAAATCCGATGCCGTGCAGCACCTCGCTCTGGCCGTAGCTGACCACGAGATCGTCGACTTCCAGCATGATGTGTTCTCCGTGTAAATTCAGTGGCCGAGATAGACATCGATCACGCGAGGATCGGATTGCACCTGCGCCATCGGCCCTTCCGCGAGGATCTTGCCTTGATGCATGACCGTGACCTTGTGCGCGATCCGCTCGACGAAGGCCATGTCGTGCTCGATCACGATCATCGAGCGATTGCGGCAAATGTGATCGAGCAGTTCCGCTGTGACTTCCCGTTCGCGCGCGCTCATGCCTGCAATCGGTTCGTCCAGCATCAGGAGTTCGGGGTCCTGCATCAGTAACATGCCGATTTCCAGCCACTGCTTCTGGCCGTGCGACAGCAGCCCGGCTTCGAGATCGAGCGAAGCGGCAAGACCGATCTCATCGGCTACCGCACGCACCCGGTCGGCCACTTCGGCATCCTCGCGATAGGCGAGCGCGCCGAACACGCTGCGTCCGCGCGGAAACGACACTTCGAGGTTTTGCGCGACGCTCAGGTTTTCGTAGATCGACGGCGTCTGGAACTTGCGGCCGATGCCCTTGCGCACCCGCCGGAACTCGGCGAGATTCGTGATTTCCTCGTTGCGGAACTTGATGCTGCCGGCGGTCTCCCTGGTCTTGCCGCAAATCAGATCGAGCAGCGTCGTTTTGCCCGCACCGTTCGGGCCGATCACGACGCGCAATTCGCCGCGCTCGAGATAGAGGTTCAACGAATCGATCGCCTTGAAACCGTCGAACGACACGCTCAGATCTTCGATCGCAAGCAGAAAGTCAGTGTTGCTCATGCGTCAGATCTCCTTGTTCGCTGCGCCGAGCCACCGGCGGATACGCGGCCGGGCATGCTCTTCGTAGAGACCCGCGAGCCCGTTCGGAAAGGCCATCACCACGCCGATGAACATCGCCGCCATCAGATAGAGCCAGAGATTAGGCAGGCTCTCCGAGAACCAGCTTTTGCCGAGGTTGACGAGAATCGCGCCATACACCGCGCCCACCAGTGACATGCGCCCGCCGACTGCGGCATAGATCACCATCTCGATCGACGGCACGATACCGACGAACGACGGTGACATGAAACCCACCTGCAGCGTGAACATTGCGCCACCGACAGCCGCGAGCAGCGCCGCGAGGCAGAACGCGAACACCTTGAACATCGCGACGTCGTAACCGGAGAAGCGCACGCGGTCCTCCTTGTCGCGCATCGCGAGCAGCAGCGTCCCGAGCTTGCTGCGCTGGACCCAGCGACAGGCGAGCAGCGCGCCGATCAGCAGCACCGCATTGACGAAATAAAGAACCAGCTTCGCGTGGTCGGTGCGGATGTCCCAGCCGAGCAGCGTGCGCAGATCGGTGATCCCGTTCACGCCACCCGTATATCCTTGCTGGCCGATGATCAGCACCGAAAGAATCAAGGCGACCGCCTGCGTGATGATCGCGAAGTACACGCCGCCCACCCGTCGCTTGAACATCGCATAACCGACGACGAACGCGAGAGCCGTAGGCACCACGAGCACGGCGAGGATCGAGAACGGTAGAGAATGAAACGGCCTCCACCACGTAGGCAGCGCGGTGAGCTGATTCCAGTCCATGAAGTCGGGAATGCCGGGCGTGGTCTGCGTGTGGGTGGCGGCCGGGTCGGACGCCTCGAGCTTGAGGAACATCGCCATCGCGTAACCGCCGAGGCCGAAGAACACGCCTTGTCCGAGGCTGAGCACGCCGCCGTAGCCCCACGCGATCACGAGGCCAATCGCCACGAAAGCGTAAGTGAGGTACTTGCCCATCAGGTTCAGGCGAAACGTATCCAGCACAAGCGGAAACACGACAACGATCAGCACCGCGAGTATCGCGATGCCCACGTAACCCGACGCGTCGAGCCGCATCGCGAGCGCGCGCCAGCCTCCCGGCGCGCTGGGACCGGATCGCGGGGAAACGCTCCCCGCCACGGCTTGGATGGGTTCCATGTCCATCTCCATACGAATTAATCAGTGAATGAGCCGTGCACGGCGCCCCGCACTCACACGCGCCGCACCTTCGACGCAAAGAGTCCCTGCGGACGCAGCATCAGGATCACGACGACCGTCAGCAGCGTAAGAACACGTGCAATCGAACCCGACAGGAAAAACTCGCTGATCGACTGCATCTGCGCGATGCCGAACGCCGAGGCCACGGTGCCGAGCAGGCTCGCCGCGCCGCCAAAGGTGACGACAAGAAACGAATCGACGATATAAAGAGAACCGCTGGTGGGTCCGGTCGAGCCGATCGCCGTGAACGCCGCGCCCGCCACCCCCGCAATACCGCAGCCGATCGCGAAGGTCATCCGGTCAGTGCGCCGCGTGTTGATGCCGGCAGCGTTGGCCATGGGCCGGTTGGCAACCGTGGCACGCACGCGCAGGCCCCAGCGCGAGCGGTAGAGCGCGAGCAGCAGTCCGCCTGTCATGACCAGCGCGAGTCCCATCACGAACATGCCGCTGACTGGAATATCCAGGCCTGGCGCTGGCTCCCAAGAGCCCATCAGCCAGTCGGGCAGCGCAGGACTCACTTCCTTCGGCCCGAACGTCGAGCGAAACACTTGCTGCATGCCGAGACTCAGACCCCAGGTAGCGAGCAGCGTGTCGAGCGGACGGCGGTATAGATGGCGGATCAATGCCCATTCGGCGAGCCAGCCCGCCGCGAACGCGAGGCCGAACGCCGCGACGATCGCGAAGAAAAAGTACACCGGCGTGAACGCGTGCCAGACGTTCTGCGAGAACCACGAAAACATGTAGACGGTATAAGCGCCGATCGTCATGAATTCACCGTGCGCCATGTTGATCACGCCCATCTGGCCGAAGATCACGGCGAGCCCAAGCCCCATCAGGAGCAGAACGCTGAACAGGCTCAGACCGGCGAAGCCCTGCATCAGCGTGATGTTGAAAATGTCGGTGGCGGACATCGAGCGCTCCTCGCGCGGCGGCGCGTTGCGTCGCCGCGCAGCTGCGGTTGACGGATTACATGTAGCCCTTCGGGAACGGATTCGGCTGGATCGGCTGGTCGGACTGCGCGACGACCTTGAATTGGCCGTCTGCCTGGCCCTGGCCGATCAGCGAGCGGCTCCACAGGTGGTGATTCGCATCGACCTTCGCATAGCCCTGCGGCGCATTGGCCACGTCGATGCCCGCCGACGACGCCACCACCTTGTCCACGTCGAAGCTGCCCGCGCGCTCGCAGGCGGCCTTCCAGATCCATGGGCCGAGATACGCGGCCTGGGTCACGTCGCCGATCACGGACTTCTGGCCGTAGCGCGCCTTGAACGCAGCGACGAACTTCTTGTTGTTCTCGTTATCGAGTGCCTCGAAGTATTTCATCGACGAATAGAAGCCCGCGAAGTTGTCGCCGCCGATGCCGAGCACTTCGTCCTCGGTTACCGACAGCGTCAGCAGGAACTGCTTCTGCGGAGTGATACCGGCCGCCTTGAGCTGCTTGTAGAACGCAACGTTCGAGCCGCCCACCACGCTCGCGAAAATGCAGTCCGGCCGCGCGAGCTTGATCTTGTTCATCAGCGACGCAAACTCGGTCGTGCCGAGCGGGTAATACTCCTCGCCGACGACCTTCGCGTGCAGATGCTGCTCGATATGACGGCGCGCGATCTTGTTCGACGTACGCGGCCAGATATAGTCGGAACCAATCAGGAAAAACGTCTTGGCCTTCTTCGTGTTCGACGCCCAGTCGAGCGCCCAGAGAATCTGCTGGGTCGCTTCCTGGCCCGTGTAGAACACGTTCTTCGACTGTTCGAGGCCTTCGTAGAAGGTCGGGTAATAGAGCAGCCCATTGTCCTTCTCGAACACCGGCAGCACTGCCTTGCGCGAGGCCGAGGTCCAGCAGCCGAACACGGCCGCGACGTGGTCGTTCTCGAGCAGCTTCTTCGACTTCTCCGCGAAGGTCGGCCAGTCGGAGGCACCATCTTCCTGAATGATCTGGATCTTGCGCCCGAGCACGCCGCCCATTGCGTTGATCTGCTCGATCGCAAGGCGTTCGGCCTGGATCGAACCGGTTTCGGAGATCGCCATCGTGCCGGTCGCCGAATGCAACTGGCCGACTGTCACCGTGGTATCGGTCACCGCGAGTCCGGTGGTGTTCACCTTGGCGGTGGGCGGCGTTTGAGCAAATGAAGTACGTGGCAGCCCCAGCGCCATCAACGGCGCGGCGGCGAGGCCGCCGATCAGTTTCCGGCGCAACGGCGACGGCGTGCGAGCATCATCATCGATTCGATCGTCTGCGGACATCACATTCTCCTTATCGGTCGCCCTGCGCTTCTTGCGAGAGCTGGTTCGAGGTTGGACGCAATGTAGAAAGCCAAATTGGCAACCGGAATACGTCGATTGACGTATTCCCCGCAGTCGCACTGGAATGTAATTTGCATCAGACACCGATCCGATCGTTTCCGCACCAATCCAGCTCATCTCCATGCCCCAGAGTCACCCGTCAGTGGGCACGCCCAGTACCCAACGCATCGTCAAGGTGCGGCGCGACTACAATGCGTGGGTCGGCGACGAAACGCTTGAGGATTACGCGTTGCGCTTCACGCCGCGTTCGTTTCGACGCTGGTCGGAACTGCGCGTCGCCAACACGGCAATCGGCGCCGTGTCTTTTCTGGTGCTCGAAGCGATCGGCGGCAGTCTCGTCGTCAACTATGGCTTTACGAACGCGGTCTGGGCGATCGCGGTCGTATCGGTGCTCATCTGGCTCACCAGTCTGCCGATCAGCTTTTACGCCGCGCGCCATGGCGTCGACATGGATCTGCTTACGCGCGGCGCGGGCTTCGGCTATATCGGCTCGACGCTCACGTCGCTGCTCTATGCCGTCTTCACGTTTATTTTCTTCGCGCTCGAAGCGGCCATCATGTCGCTCGCGTTGCAACTCTATTTTCATATCTCGCTGGCGATCGCCTATGTACTGAGCTCGCTCGTCGTGATTCCGATCGTGATGTTCGGCATCACGCTGATCAATCGGCTGCAAAGCTGGACTCAGCCGCTGTGGCTCGTACTGTTCGCGCTGCCCTATGCGGCTGTGCTGTGGCACCATCCGGGTCTGGTGCACGAATGGACGACCTTTGCCGGCTTCGCTGCGCAAGGCCGCGCGTTCAGCGTGATCGCGTTCGGGCAGGCCTCGACCGTGGTGTTTGCATTGATCGTGCAGGTCGGCGAGCAGGTGGATTACTTGCGCTTCCTGCCGCCGCTGACTGCAAAGAACCACACGCGCTGGTGGCTCGCGCTGCTGTCGGCGGGACCAGGCTGGATCGTGCCCGGCGCGCTCAAGATGCTCGGCGGCGCATTCCTCGCCTTCGTCGCGATCCAGTACGAAGTCAGTCCGGCGGAGGCCACGCAGCCCACCCAGATGTACCTCGTCGCCTATCACTTGCTGCTCGATCCGTTTGGGCTCGCGAGCTGGGCGCTGCCCGCGATGACGCTGTTCGTGATCGTTTCGCAGTTGAAGATCAACGTGACGAATGCGTACGCGGGCTCGCTCGCGTGGTCGAATTTTTTTGCCCGTCTGACGCATAGCCATCCGGGGCGGGTGGTGTGGCTCGTGTTCAATGTGATGATCGCGCTGCTGCTCGTGGAAATGGGTGTATTCGAGGCGATCGCCAGGGTGCTGTCGCTCTACGCAAACATCGCGATCGCGTGGATCGGCGCACTGTTCGCCGATCTCGTCATCAACAAGCCGCTTGGGCTTAGCCCGCGTCATATCGAATTCAAACGCGCGCACCTGTACGACGTGAATCCCGTCGGCGTAGGCGCGATGCTGATCGCCGCCGCCGCCGCGATGCTCGCGCAGAGCGGCATGTTCGGCTTGCTGGCACAAGCCATGTCGTCGTTCATCGCGTTCGGCGTGGCGCTCGCCTGTGCTCCGGTGCTCGCGATCGTCACGCGCGGACGCTACTACATCGCGCGCGCCGCCCAACCCACGGGCAATGCGACTTCGCTTCGCTGCGCGATCTGCGAGAACGCGTTCGAACCGGAAGACACAGCCTTCTGCCCTGCCTACGGCGGCACGATCTGCTCGCTGTGCTGTTCGCTCGATTCGCGCTGCCACGATCGCTGCAAGCCGCACGCACGCTTCGCGTCGCAAGCCGATCGCGCGCTACATCGCGTGTTTCCCCGCGTGCGGCTCGGCCCAGCCGCGCTGCGTCTCATGCACTATGCCAGCCTCATGTGCGCGATACTCGCGGTGCTCGCGAGCGTGCTCTATCTGACCTGGTCGCAGAGTGTGACCTCGCTCGCCGTCGACGGATCGTCGATCGACAGCGCGATCGGCCACAGTTTTCTGAAGATATTCTTCGCGCTTTCTCTCGTCGGCTGCATAGCGGCGTGGTGGTTCGTGCTGGAGCGCGAAAGCCGCCGCGTCACGCAGGAAGAATCGCAACGGCAAAACGAATTGCTGATGCAGGAAATCGACGCGCACCAGAAAACCGACGCCGCGCTCAAGCGCGCGACGGCCGCCGCCGAATCGGCGAATCAGGCGAAAAGCCGCTACGTGTCCGGTTTGAGCCACGAGTTGCGCACACCGCTGAACAGCATTCTCGGCTATGCACAGTTGCTTTTGCAGGCGAAAGAGGAGTTTTCGCCGACGCGCTACAGCGCCGTGCGAACGATTCACCGCAGCGGCGAACATCTGCTTGCGCTCGTCGATGGGCTGCTCGACGTCGCGCGTATCGAGGCGGGCAAGCTGGAACTGAACATCGCACGCGTGTCACTGGTGGATTTCGTCGCGCACGTCACCTCAATGCTGCGCCCGCAGGCGCTCGAGAAAGCGCTCGCTTTCGACGTGCAGACCGTAGGCCGCCTGCCCGCCACCGTGCGTACCGACCAGAAATGCATGGGTCAGATTCTGACCAATCTTATCGGCAACGCGATTCGCTTCACGTCCACGGGTACAGTGACGCTGCGCGTGAGCCACGTGCTCGACACGTTGAAGTTCGAAGTAGTCGACACCGGCCCCGGAATTCCTCCGGCCGAGATGGAGCGCCTGTTCCTGCCGTTCGAGCGAGGCGAAGCGGCGCATGCGCACGATCACGGCGCGGGACTGGGGCTCACGATCTGCCGGCTTCTCACGCAGGCACTCGGTGGCAGTCTGGAAGTGGACAGCGAGGTCGGGCGCGGCACGCGCTTCATCGTGCGACTGTTCGCGCCAGCAGTGAACAGCGCAGCCGACGCGCGCACTGAACTCGCGGCGATCCGCGGCTATACCGGGCCGAAGCGCGCGATTCTCGTCGTCGACGATCTCGCGGATCAGCGCGGCATCGTCGTGCAACTGCTGACGCCGCTCGGCTTCGACGTCGCCGAGGCGGAGAGCGGCCCCGACGCGTTGCGCTGGCTGGCGACACACAGCGTCGACGTGATCATCATGGACATCTCAATGCCGCTGATGGACGGCTACGAAGCCAGCCGGCTGATCCGCGAAAACCAGTTGTCGAACGCCCCGATCGTGCTGCTTTCGGCTAATGCATTTGCCGACGATCGGGAACGCGCGAGCGCGACCGGATGCGCCGGATATCTCGTGAAGCCGCTCCAGATCAATTTGTTGCTCGACAAGCTCGCGCAGTTACTCGTGCTCGACTGGATCGCATCCGAGCCGTCCGCGTCCGCGCAAGCCACGCCGCCCGTCAGGCACGCGTCACTGGATGTCGCGTGGCCGAAAGCGGTGCTCGAGCGGCTGCGCGCACACCTCGAAGTCGGCTACCTGCAAGGCGTGATCGAACAACTCGACTCGGCGCGCGCGACCTGGCCCGCGCTACAGGAGCAGATCGACGTGTTGCGCGCTTTGGCGGAACGCTTTCAGCTAAGGGAGCTTGAGCATGAACTCGACCGACTGTCTCGCGCCGCGGACGTCTGACGCGCGCGCGATGAACTCCACCGATGCGTCGCCCGAGTGGCTGCGCGAGCGTCCCGTCGTGTTGATTGTCGACGACACGCCGGACAACCTCGCATTTCTCTCCGATACGCTTCAGGCACATGGTTACGCGGTGCTGGTCGCGCTTTCGGGCGAAGATGCGCTCAAGCGCCTCGCACGCGTGACGCCCGACGTCGTGTTGCTCGACGCGATGATGCCTGGCATGGATGGCTTCGAGACCTGCAGGCACCTGAAGCAGGACGTTCGCCACGAACATCTGCCCGTGATCTTCATGACGGCATTAACGGAAAGCGAGCATGTGGTACGCGCGTTTCGCGTCGGCGGCATCGACTATGTGACGAAACCCGTGCGTCCCGAGGAGGTTTGCGCGCGCATTGGCGCACACGTGCAGCGCTCACGTGCGCAACTCTATGCGCACGCGGCACTGTCGCTCGATGCGCGGGCGGCGCTGATCGTCGGCGCCGATGGCGCGATCCGCTGGCAGAGTCCGCAAGCGGCACGGCAAATTTCTGCCTACCGGGCCAGCCACGCCGATGACCTCGTGCAAGCGGTTGCGCACCCCATGTTGCCGCCGCTGTTGCGCGACTGGTTTGCGGACTGGCTCGGGCGCGGGAGTCCGACCGGCGCCGTCCTCGAATTCACCGCGGGACACGTGCGGCGTTCTGCGAGCGCAACCTCCGCTCCCGATCCTGGAGAGTGGATCCTCACCCTCAAGGAGACCGATGACACTGTGCACAGCAGCGCACTCGCGACGCGCTTCAATTTGACGGCCCGCGAGGCCGAAGTGCTGCTCTGGGTCTCTCGCGGCAAGACGAATCGCGATATCGGCGACATTCTCGGCATGGCGCCGCGCACGGTGAACAAGCACCTCGAACATCTGTTCCGTAAGCTGCACGTCGAGACGCGCGCGGCTGGCGCTGCGCTTGCGATCAAGGCGCTGGACAGGGCCTGAAACAGCTGAACGGTCGCGCAAGCGATGACGGAAACTGCCCTGCCTTGTTGTTTTACCCGAGCAGCGGCGGCACGCTCGACGCTTTGTCGGGAGCCACACGAGTTGCGGGAGTTGCAGCGCAAGAGACCCCGATGAACGCTGTAGCCACGGCGTTGCGCGCGGTGTACACGGAAAGCAGAGGAAGCGGCTTGAATGTCACTGTCGAGCGTCCAACAGGTGACGCTTTAGTTTGAGGTTGCAACGAGCATGTAGCCGAGGCCCCACACCGTGCGGATATGTCGGGGCGAGCTTGCCTCTGTCTCAATCACCTGTCGTAAGCGAAGAACTTGCACGTCAACGCTGCGGGCGCTCGCCTCATATTGCGACCCGCGCGCGCGCTCTATCAGATTTGCGCGGCTTACGGGACGGTTTGGCGTCTCCGCAAGCGCACACAGGAGACGCATTTCAGCTGCGCCGAGTTCGACGATGCCCGCTTCGTCCGACATCAATTCTCTACGCCGAACGTCCAGCCTGAAGGCGCCGAACCGCAAGCATTGCGACTCGCCTGCGAGCAGCATCTCGCCCCGCACGTTTTGCAGGCGCACCTGAAACTGCTGCCGACGTAACATCGCCCGAACCCGCGCTATCAGCTCGCTCGGCAGAAACGGTTTCGCGAGATAGTCGTCGGCGCCAATCTCCAAACCTACGACCTTGTCCGCGGGATCGCCACGCGCTGTTAGCATGAGGATGGGGATTGTCTCTCTCCGAGCACGCAACCGACGGCAGATGGACAGGCCGTCTTCGCCTGGCATCATGATATCGAGAATCAACAGGTCGAACGGGTAGCGCTCGATCAAGACGTCCAACTCAATGCCTGTCTTCACCGCGCGCACCGAGAAACCTTGTGCCGTCAGAAAGCGTTGCAGCATATTGCGGATTTCAACATCGTCGTCCAGCACGATGATGCGACCGGTTGGCAGATCATCTGACATATGATTAAGCAGATACCTCTAATAACGCCTGTCTTTTAGTTCCTGTTTCCGATGCTACGCGGCGAACCGCTTAGCTTTGCTACAGCCGTCACGTGCCTCGGTGGGCGGCGACAATCTCGTCGAAGCGGGCTGCGCCGGGCGGCCTGCCGGCCTGCAGTTGCGCCTGCACTGCTTACCAATCCGCTTGATGTCTGCGGCGATACGTTGCACCTCGGACAGTGCCAGTGCGGCATGCAGTTCCGTAGCGACATCCAATACCTCCTTTGGCAAGAAAACGGACTTGCAATCCGCTAACACCTTCGCATGCATCTGCATGCCACAGGAAGTTCCGTATGGTTCGACGAACGGAATATACAAGGATCTCCGCACTGGATGTGCTGGAAAGGTATGTCAAAAGATGTCATCGATTGTGCTGGCCACAACACTGACTGGCGAAAGCCCACGACCGCCCGGCGCCACCCGTATGTGCCGGGCATGCCATCCTGACTGCTCATATTACAGCTGTCGCTCGTGGTCAGCGAGAAAGCGAGTGCACCCGTGCATTTGCGGACAGAAAAACAGGCCCCGTCGATGACATTTCCTGACATGATTTGCTAACACCTGGCGTTATGAAATTCGCCTACATTTCTTCGATCGATCGTGTGCTGCAGCTTCTGCGGTGCGCTCGCATTGCGGTTAGTCGCGGCCCCGGTCATCACTCGTTTGTGAGCGTTATTCTCTTCCTATGTCAGCTCAGATTCTTCTAATCGACGACGACGCCGAATTGTGTGATGCGACTCGCCGCTACCTGGTAAGGTGGGGTTTCGACGTGTCAGTGCTACATGATGCGCGTTCGCTCGAACACCGGCTCAAACACGAACGCCCGGACCTGATAGTGCTCGATCTTATGATGCCGGGCGTCGACGGCTTGACGGCACTACGTAGGTTGCGCGCATCAGGCGACGACATTCCAGTCTTGATGCTCACCGCCCGCGCCAACGAAGAGGACCGCATCGCTGGCCTTGAATTGGGTGCCGATGACTATCTCCGCAAACCGTTTAACCCGCGTGAGCTGGTAGCACGGATTCAGTCCGTGCTGCGGCGCCAGCGCGCCGTACCCGATGCGGGCATTCCCCAACGACGGCAACCTTACACATTCGGCGCGTTCACGCTGGACTTTCAGTCGCGCACTCTGAATAGCGGAGAGACGTCTCTTACCTTATCTGCCAGTGAGTTTGCGCTGCTGCAGATTTTCGTTAATTCTCCCATGTGCACACTCACCCGCCGGCGTCTGCTCAAGTCACTTCGTGGCGCGGAATCCGAGTCCGCCGATCGCGGCATCGACGTTCAGATCTATCGTCTGCGCCGCATCGTGGAAACTGACCCGTCGACACCACGATTCATCCAGACCGTTCGCGGGTGCGGATACATCTTCGTGCCGGACCTCGAAGAGCATGCTGCCGGCACATCGACTCACCATTCGCATAACTGAGGTCTCTGGTTGCCCTCATACTGCTGTATATGCGCTTATTGCTTCGAGCGCGACCAGTCGCCAAACTACTATACGGTAGCAGCGGCCAAGTGGTGACCACCGCGAACGCCATGGCAAGGGTAATCGAAGATAAGTCGAGCGCCGGCTCACTGACTCACTCGGATATACACGATTTTTGAGCGGCCGTTATATCCTGGTCGCTATCCGTGAACTGGACGCAGTTGCGCATCGTCCCTGCGGCGAGCTTCGGACAGGATGCAAAGCGGCCGCTATGCATCCCGCCCGCCCACGGGGCGGACGCGAATAGACTCAGGTCAATAGTACGCGGGAGCGACGATCAGTGGCGGTCGAGGGACTACAACCAGTGGCCGGGCCATTATTGGACGACCCACCGGAACGACTACACAGCCGCTAAGCACCGCGGCACTCATGCAAAAACCGGCAGCAAGCGCAAAGCGACAAAGAACACGCGCATTAAGCATTAATTCAACTCCTTTCGATTGAGGCTCAGCGACTGGCATTAGGGATGCGTTCAGGCGTTACCGCTGGGGACGCCGCGCCGCTCGTGTCCCAGACCGTAATCCGCATTTGGGGGGCCAAGATTCGCGGTGTTGGTCTCCCTGTCCAGGTCGCCCTCCACTGGAGCGCCGGGCGCGACGAGCACGCTCGGATTGATTTCGGTGCGCCAGGCCCGCAGGACTTCCAGCTATCGACTTGCCCATGGCGGGTTGCTAGCGTCGGGTAACCGGAGCGCGCAGCAGCCCCATCATTCGACGTGATGAGGCGACCCGATGGGACATATTCAATACACGGTTAAACCACCCGAGGGTATTGAAGCTTGCCTTGCAAGCGCTTACTGCCGATGCTGCGCAGCGAACTGCTCGATCTGCTCAAGCGTCACGTACCCTTGATGCGTAGTATCGATCTCATCGAAATGGGCTGCGACGCGCGGCATACCTGCCTCCGCCTGTTCTTTCGTGAGCTTGCCGTCATGAGTTGCATTCGCGGCAGTAAAGCGCGCTTCCAACATCTGCTGCATGCTGCTCTGCGCGAACGCAGACGACACAGCGAACGTTGCAGCCAGAATAATGAATAAACGTTTCATCAAAGACTCCGTTAAGAAATGAATGACGTGCACGGAATAGCCAGGGGACAAAGCTCGACCCAGGATTTCCAGCCGGCAGAATTCCAGGTCAAGCCATGACACGACCATACGAGCGAAATCAGTACGGCGCGTAGTAGTAAGGTGGGGGCGCGCCATAGATTACGGCGCGGGGCGGCACGGGGCGTACGGGCACGACGATCGCTGCCGAACGAGGTGTTTCGATCGTATCTCCCTTTGCCGTGATGCATTGCGCGTACGCGTTGTCGTATTGCTGCTGCAACGACGCTTCGGTCTGATTGTGCTGCGCCGAGCCCGTCATGCTGCCAGCAGCAGTCCGGCACCCGCACCGATTGCGGCGCCGGCACCGGCGTTGCCCGCCCCGGCGCCGATCAGAGCCCCGGCCGCAGCGCCTCCAGCCGTGCCGACGGCGGTAGCAGCAAGTCCGGAGGTTGCCGGCTGATGCGAGGCCGCCGCCGGATTCATGACCTGCGTCGCGTACGTGCGGCAGCTATAGTCGTCCTGCTGGAACTGGTTGAGGGTCTTGCCGTTCGCTGGGACCGCCATGACGGTAGGCGCACTCGGCGGCGTGACCGCACACCCCGCCATGCCCAACCCAACAGCGAGGCAGACAAGCAGTGGCGCAATACGAGTCGATGTCAGATTCTGGTTCATTGATAGTGCTCTCACGATGATGCAGCGCGAAGTAAGCGCTCAGAAGTGGTAAGCAGCGCCCACCGATCCAATTACAGCCGCGCGTCGTTCAACGATCGGACTGTTCGCAGCATCGCCGAGCAAGGAACCGACGCCGAAGGCGCTTTGCAGTGACCACTGCCGGTTCAGCCGATGATCCCAGTCGACCTTGAGGTCGACTCGCGAAAAGCCGGCTGAGGGGTGATACGGCGAGAGGCCGGTCGTGCTGGACGCAGCCTGCTCGCTGTCGATACCGAACCGCGTCTGCTGCGAAGGTCCGTTGGACCACACGGCGTCGGCGGACACCGACACCCGGTCAACGGGCTTCTGGACCAGCGCATAGGACGCGCTCAGCGTGACACGATTGCCATAGCCGGCATGCGCGGACTGAAGGAAGCGCAGACCCGCGCTCGCTGGACCATAGTGCCAGCGCGCGAACGCACCGAAGTCGAAGGACGTTGCGATATCTCCGGTGCCGTTGAGCACCGCCGCATAGTCCTGGTTGCGGCCCAGTTGAACGCCGATCAGCGGGCCCACCGCAACACTCGGCCCCAACGGGTAGGCGACGCCGCCCGTGAGCCCCTGCACGAAGATTGCCCCGTTCAACAGCGACAGCATGGGCAACGGCAGCACACGATAGGACTTGCTGCCTTCATAGTGGGGCAATGCGGTCACGTTGATGCCCACGCTATCGTCCGGCGACGACTGCGCCAACGCTGGTGAGTAAGGCAGGCACTCAGTGGCGATGACGGCGAGCGCGCCCAGCCACCGTCGTGCGCGGCTTCGCTTGAGAACCGCGGCGACAAAGCGATAGTCATGCATGTTCAAGCCCATCTATCGATGGTTGTCCGGCGAACCGCAACGCCCACGCTGATATCAATCGCCAGGGACCCAGCAGGCGCCTTGCCGACAGCCATAGAAATTGCCGCACTGGCAGCAGACACGAGAACGATTTTAAATTTCACTGCACACTCTCCATGTGATGGATTCACCCCACTGGCGAACCCCGCATGACACAGCCGCCAATGTAGGGAACCTGTGCGCTACATGTTGTTGGAAATGTGTTGCATGTCATGTCAAGCCACGTCGCGGGGAAGCGATACCGCACAAGTGGACGTAACGGGGCCTTGCACGCGGTTCGAGACGCGGACTTTGAAAAACGGTCGTGGGCGCTATCGGACTCTGGACCGCGCAGATCGGCAGACGACGTTACAACGGCGCGCCCGCCATCATGGGATCGGGGCCTGGCTCTTCGACGACATCCAGCCGCCGCCCAGGTTCTTCACCAGCCCAACGCCGCTTTTCGCCAGTGCCCCCTGCGTATCGTTCAGGTTCTGTCTGGCCGTGAGTAGCGTCACTTGCTGAGTCAAATCGGACTGCTCGCTCGCGGTTCCGGCCGTCAGTTGCGCGGCGACGCTCTCCAGCAACTGCCGGTTGCGCTGGTAAATGTCGGCAAACGCGTGCTCCTGCTGGCGCAGATGGTTCAATGACGACAAGCTGTCTTCCACGTTCTGGAACGCCGTGAGCACGGCTTCGCGATAAGATGCGACGTCTTCGTCATAGGTCGCCTGCGCCTTGTGCACGGCGGCCACGCGGGCACCACCGTCAAACAGCGTGGCGGCAAGTGAGGGACCGAGCGACCACATCCGGGTCGGCAATGAGAACAGCGTCGCGAAGGTGTTGTGCTGCACGAGACCCTGTGCCGATAAATCGAGGTCCGGAAAGAATGCGGCCTTCTCTACCCCGATAAGCGCGTTCGCAGCAGCAGCGGTGCGTTCCGCGCTGACCACGTCAGGCCGTCTTTCCAGCAACGCAGACGGCAGCACGGATGGCACCTCGGGCTCGCGAAACACATAGTCGAGCCGCGGTGCAATCGACAACGAAGTCGGCGGCACACCCGTGAGCGCCGCGATTGCGTGCTCGTCCTGCTCGCGCGAGGTCTGTGAAATTTGCAGGTTCGCGACAACCGCCTCCTGCGTGTCCTGCGCATACAGCAGATCGACTTGCGACGCGGTCCCCTGTGCCAGCGCTGCGCGCGTGATCGCGAGAATCCGCCCGTTGACCGCCTCCTGCTGCCGCAACAGGTCGATGTCGATATCGAGCTGGCGGATGTCGAAATAGTCGGTCGCCAGCGTCGCGGCGATCGACAAGCGCTCGCCGGCAAGCGTCGCATCCGCGCTCTGCGCGTTCGCCTTGCCGGACTCGATCTGCCGGCGCACGCCGCCCCACAGATCGACTTCCCAACTCGCGTAGGCCTTCGCGTATTCCGTCGTCGTGCTCGAGCTGTGCGAGGCCGACGCGTCGACACCGAGCGTCGGAAACAGGCTCGCCCGGTCTGCAGCGACGGTGGCCTGCGCGAGCCGATAGGCGGCCGCCGCGCCTGCAATCGACTGATTCGACTGCAGCGCTGCGTCGACGAGCCGGGACAGCTCGGGATCGTCGTACGCGTCCCACCACCGGGTTGAGAGCGATGCCTGCGGGTTGGGCGTCGCAAGTCGCCACTGTGTGCCCGCTTCCTTGAACTGCGTTGGAATCGCTACGGCCGGCTGGTGATAGTCCGGGCCGACCGCGCAGCCCGAAAGCCAAAGCGTGGCGCCGAGCGCACAGGCGCAGCAGCGCATGCCGACCGACACGGCCGACAGCAATCCGATGGGCGATGTCATGCGTGTTTCCTTCGGCGCCGCAACCGCTGCGACGCCCGATCGAGCCAGAGATAGATGACAGGGGTGGTATAGAGCGTGATGACCTGGCTGAACACCAGACCGCCGATGATCGAGATACCGAGCGGCTTGCGGAATTCGGATCCGTAGCCTGACCCCAGCACGAGCGGCAGCGCGCCGAAAATTGCGGCGACCGTCGTCATCATGATCGGACGGAAGCGGATCAGGCCCGCGCGCACGATCGCCTCCTCCGGCGGCAGCGCATGCTGACGCCCTTCGGCAATCGCGAAGTCGATCATCATGATCGCGTTCTTCTTCACGATGCCGATCAGCATCAGCACGCCGATCAACGCGATGATCGACAGCTCCGTATGAGTGAGCAGCAGCGCGATCAAAGCGCCGACGCCCGCAGAAGGCAGCGTCGAGAGAATCGTCAAAGGATGAACCAGGTTCTCGTACAGCATGCCGAGCACGACGTACACCGACAACAGCGCGGCGAGGATCAGCAGCGGCTCGCTCGCCATCGACTCACGAAACGCTGCTGCCGTGCCGGCGAACGCGCCGGAGATACTCGCCGGCATTCTGAGCGCAGCGACGGCCTGACTGATCTGCTGCGTCACGGGTCCGATCGATGCACCGGGGCGCAGGTTGAACGATACGGTAATGGCGGGGAACGTAGCCTGGTGATTGATCGAAATGGCGCTGGGGTCGGTCGAGAACCGGGCCATCGCGGCGAGCGACACCAGCGCTGAACCGTTCGCCTGGGCCGCGGCCGACGGCGTAGCGGCGCTTGCGCCGGTTGCCCCCCCGGCGGCGGTCGTCGACGCGCCGCTCGTGGCGAGCGCCGGACTCGCCGGAACATGGATGTCCTTCAGTACCGAAGGACTTGTCCAGTACTCGGGCGCCACCTCCATCACGACGTGATATTGATTCGCGTTCCCGTAGATGGCCGAGACCTGCCGTTCGCCGAACGCGTCATAAAGCGCCTCGTCGATATCCTTGAAGCTCACGCCCATTCGCGCGGCGGAGTCGCGGTCGACGTCGATGCCGACCTGCATGCTCTTGTCCTGCTGATCGGTGTTGATGTCGGCCAGCGCCGGCATCTTGTGCATCTGCGCGACTAACTTCGGCACCCATTGATCGAGTGTCGCCTGATCGTCCGCGGTCAGGGTGTACTGGTACTGTGCGGCGCTCTGTCGGCCTCCGGCCGCGAGGTCCTGCAACGACTGCAGATAGAGCTGTGTCCCCGGCATATCGGCAAGCCGTCGGCGCACCTGAGCGATCACCTGATCGGCCGTCGCGCGACGCTCACCCAGGGGCTTGAGCGTGACGAACAGCAGTGCGTTGTTGAGCGCGTTCGCTCCCCCCACGAAGCCACCCACGAACGCGACGTTCGGATTCTCCTGCACCGCCTTGTTGACCATCTGGAACTGATGCTGCATCTCGTGCCAGGAGATGCTTTGCGACGCCTGCAGCGTGCCAAGCAGCAGCCCCGTGTCTTCCTCCGGGAAGAAGCCTTTCGGAACCACGGTGAACAGCCAGAGGTTCAGCACGAACACCAGCACCGTCACGCCACCCATCAATAGCGGATGCCGGATGACCCAGCGCAACGACGTGCCGTACAGGCGAGAAAATCCGCTCTCGTGATGCTCGTCGCCGTTCCCGGCTTGCGGTCCTGCGCGCAGGAAAATGCTCGTCAGCATCGGCGTGACCGTGAGCGAAATCAGCATCGACATCACGATCGCAACGGAAAGCGACACCGAGAACTCACGCAGCAGCCGGCCCATCAGTCCCCCCATGAACAGCAGCGGGACGAATACCGCGATCAGCGAAACGCTGATCGAAAACACCGTGAAGCCCACTTCCTGCGCCCCTGCGAGTGCCGCCTCGATGGGCTTCTTGCCGCGCGCCAGATGCCGCATGATGTTTTCGACGACGACGATTGCATCGTCGACCACGAAACCGGTCGAAATGGTCAAGGCCATCAGCGAGAGGTTGTTCAAGCTGTAGCCAAGGACGTACATGACCCCGAACGTACCCAGCAGCGACAGCGGTACGACGATCGCCGGAATGAGCGTCGCGCGCCAGCTGCGAAAGAACGCGAACGTGACGGCCGTCACGAGCACGATGGATACAAGCAGCGTCATTTCGACGTCGAGCAGCGAGCCGCGAATCGTCTTCGTGCGGTCCACCGAAATCGCCAGCTTGATGGTCGACGGGATCGCCGCCTCGAGCGCCGGCAGTTCGGCCTTCACGTTGTCGACGGCGTCGATCACGTTCGCGCCCGGTTCCTTATAGAGGACCAGCAACACGGCCGGCTTGCCGTTCGACAGGCCGTAGTTCTCAAGCTGCTCGACATCCTGACGTACATAGCCGAGGTCGGACACACGCACGATGTTGCCGTTGTTCTGCCTGACGATCAGCCGTCCGTAGTCGGCGGGCGAATACAGCATGTCGTTCGCGCCGATCGAATAGTTCTGCCCGCTCGCCGACATCGATCCCTTGGGCAAATCGACATTCGCATTCCCGATCGTGCTGCGGATCTGCTCCAGACTGATGCCGTAGTGGCTCACCCGGTCTGGATTCAGTTCAACCCGCACCGCCGGCAGCGCGGCGCCGCCCACCACCACGTTGCCCACGCCAGTTGTCTGCATCAGCTTCTGTTGCAGCACCGTCGACGCCGCGTCGTAAAGCTGGGCTGGCGTGGCCGTGTCGGAGGTCAGACTGATCACGAGGATGGGCGAATCCGCGGGATTGACCTTGCGATACGTCGGGCTGCCGTCCATGTTGGGCGACAGGTTGGTTTTCGCCGCGTTGATCGCGGCCTGCACGTCGCGTGCCGCGCCGTCGATATTCCGGCTCAGGTCGAACTGCAACGTGATCTGCGTTTGCCCGCGCGAGCTGACCGACGTCATCTGAGCGAGGCCCGCAATATGGCCGAACTGCCGCTTCGAGCGGCGTTGTGACCGAGGTGGCCACGGTCGTCGGATCGGCGCCGGGCAGTTGCCCCTGCACCAGGATCGTAGGAAAGTCGATTTCGGGCAGCGGCGCAACCGGCAGCAGCCTGAATGCCAGGATACCGAATAGAGCAAGGGCGACAGCCAGCAACGTCGTCGCGATGGGCCGCCTGACGAATGGGCCAGACAGGTTCATTGCACATACTCCGTTACGATCGGCTCGTCCGCGGCAAAGCGTCTTTCCAGACGATGCATCGCCAGATAGATCACCGGCGTCGAGAACAAGGTCAGCAACTGGCTGACGCACAGGCCGCCGATAATCGCGATGCCAAGTGGATGCCTCAACTCGGAGCCCATGCCGGAGCCGAACGCGAGCGGCAGTGCGCCGAACAGCGACGCCATCGTCGTCATCAGGATCGGACGGAAGCGCTGTTCAGCCGCACGCCGGATCGCATCGTGTGCGGACAGGCCGTGGTTGCGCTGCCCGTCCAGCGCGAAGTCGATCATCATGATCGCGTTTTTCATCACGATGCCGATCAGCAGCACGATTCCGATCAGGCCCATGATGTCGAACTGGGTTCCGGTCATCAGCAGCGCCAGCAGTGCGCCAAGCGCCGCCGAAGGGAGCGTGGACAGGATCGTGACCGGATGAATGAAGCTCTCGTACAGGATGCCGAGCATCAGATAGACCACGATCACGGCAGCGGCGACCAGGTACCCTTCGCTCGCCAGCGACGACTGAAAGGTCGCGGCCGATCCTTCGAGCGACACCTGGACGGACTGCGGCAACCCTATCTGTTCCTTGACCCGGTCAAGACGGGCGATCGCCGTGCCGAGGCTGTATCCGGGAGCGAGATTGAACGACACGTCCGCATACGGGAACTGGCCCTTGCGATCAATCCGCAACGGCGCGGGCATCACCTTCATCGTCGCCATCGACGCGAGCGGCGCGAGGCTGCCCGACGACGTATTTACATAGAGTCCTGAAAGCAGATGCGCAAGGTCGTCGGCGTTGTTTCTCGCGACCAGCACCACGTGATACTGGTTCAACTGCGTGTAGATCGTCGACACCTGGCGCTGACCAAACGCGTCGTACAGCACATCGTCGATCGCCTGCGGGGTGATGCCAAGGCGCGACGCGGTATCGCGGTCGAACGTGAGTTGCACCTGATTGCCTGACTGCATCGCCTCGCTCTGCACGTCGGCAAACGCCGGATCGCCGCGCAACGCGCCAACCAGCTCGCCAGTCCAGCGAGTGAGCAGCGCCGGATCGGTCGACTGCACGCCGAGCCGGTAGCTCGTCGTCGAGATGGTGTCGTCGAGCGTCAGATCCTGCACCGGATGCAGAAACAGGCGCACGCCCGCGAGGCCTGCGGTGTCATCGGTCAGTCGGCGAATCACCTCGTCGATGCGCGCTCGCTCGCCCTTGTCCTTCAGATTGATCAACAGGGTGCCCTGATTGATCGTCGGTCTCGTCTGGTCGATGCCGACAAACGACGAGAGACTTGCGACTGCCGGATCGCGTGCGACCCGGTCGACGACCTGCTGCTGTTGGCCGATCATGCGCTGGAACGAAATGGTCGGCGCGGCCTGCACGACACCTTCGATCAGACCTGTGTCCTGCTCGGGAAAGAAGCCCTTCGGCATCAGCATCAGCACGACGAACGTCAGCGTGGCCGTCAACACCACCGATGCGATCGTCAGGCGCCGATGCGACAATACCCAGTCGAGACCGCGTATGTACCTGCTGTTGAGCCGGTCGAAGAAATCGACCCGATGCGAGTGTGGCTGCGCTTTTAACATGCGCGAGCACATCATCGGCGTAAGCGTCAGCGACACCAACGCCGACAGGACGATCGCGACCGACAGCGTCAGCGCGAACTCGCGGAACAGGCGCCCGACCACGTCGCCCATGAACAGCAACGGGATCATCACCGCAATCAGCGACACGGACAACGAGACGATCGTAAAGCCGATCTCCTTCGCACCCTTGATCGCGGCCCTCAGGGGCGTTTCCCCAGCCTCGATGTAGCGTGTAATGTTCTCGATCATTACGATCGCGTCGTCGACGACAAAGCCTGTCGCGACAGTCAGCGACATCAACGTGAGGTTATTCAGCGAAAAGCCGAGCCCGTACGCGACCGCGAGCGTGCCAACGAGCGAAAGCGGCACGGTGACTGCGGGAATCACGGTAGCGGGCACATTGCGCAGGAATACGAAGATCACCATCACGACGAGCGCCACGGCGATTGCCAGCTCCGTTTCGACGTCGGCAACCGACGCGCGGATCGTCTTCGTGCGATCCGTCAGCACGGCGACCTTCACCGATGCGGGCAAGCTCGCCCGCAGTTGCGGCAACAGCTTCTGCACGCTATCGACCACATCGATCACGTTGGCGCCCGGCTGCCGCTGGATGTTCAGCACGATAGACGGCGTGCTGTTGGTCCACGCCGCCTGTTGCAAATTCTCGGCGCTGTCGATCGACCTGGCGATCTGCGCCAGCCGAACCGGTGCGCCTTGCCGGTACGCGATGATCAGGTCGCGATAGTCCGCCGCCGATTGCAGCTGGTCGTTCGCACCGATCGAATACGACTGGTATTTTCCGTCGAGACTGCCCTTCGCCTGGTCAACGTTGGCACTGCCGAGCGCGGTGCGCACGTCGTCGATCGACATGCCGAGTGCGTTGAGCGCGCCGGTATCGGTCTGAACCCGCACGGCCGGCCGCTGACCGCCGCTGATCGTGACGAGACCCACGCCTGAAATCTGCGAGATCTTCTGCGCAAGCCGGGTATCGGCCAGGTCCTCGATCTTCGTCAGCGGCAGCACGTCGGATGTCAGCGACAGCGTGAGCACCGGGGGGTCGGCAGGGTTGACCTTGCTGTAGACAGGCGGATACGGCAGATTCGCCGGCAGAAAGCTCGACGACGCATTGATCGCGGCCTGCACTTCCTGCTCGGCGACGTCGAGCGAGAACGACAGATCGAACTGCAACGTGATCACCGATGTGCCGTTCGAACTCGTCGAGTTCATCGCCTTCAGCCCCGACATCTGGCCGAGCTGTCTTTCGAGCGGCGAGGTGATGGACGAACTGACCACATCCGGGCTTGCGCCGGGATACTGCGTGTAGACCTGGATCGTCGGATAGTCGATTTCCGGTAGCGCCGAAACAGGCAGCAGGATGTATCCCAGCACCCCGGCCAGAAACAACGCGATCATCAACAGCGCGGTCGCAATGGGTCGCTCGATAAAGATTCGTGAAGCGTTCATCGTCGGCTCCGCTCAGTGCGCCACGACTTTCACGAGCGAGCCGGTATCGAGCCTGTCTGCACCGTCGGTCGCGACCCGCTCTCCTTCCTTCACCCCGCCATCGAGAATCGCCGTGTCGTCGCCTTTTACCGGCCCGGTCTTCACGTTGCGCAATGCCACTGTGCCTGCGCCGCCGATCACGAAAACGAAATCGCCGTTCGCGCCATGCTGGATCGCCGTAGTCGGCACGACCGGAATCCGCTGCAGCGTGTCGACCTGCATCCGGACATTCACGAATTCGTTCGGGAACAGCGCGTTGCCGGAATCGGGGAAGACTGCCTTGACGTTGATCGTGCCGGCGCTCGTATTGACGAGGTTGTCGACCGCAAGCAGCGAGCCCTTCGCGAGCAACGATTTGCCGTCACGGTCATAGGCCAGCACCTGAACCTCCCCCTGCGACATCGCCCGCCGGATCCGTCCCAGGTCGTCTTCTGGCACCGAGTAGGTCACGGTCGCCGGCTGCAGTTGCGTAACGACCGCGATACCGGTCGTGCTGGTGCTGCTCACGTAGTTGCCGGGGTCAACCAGGCGCAGGCCCACGACGCCGTCCACGGGAGACGTGATGGTGCAATAGCCGACCTGAACCTGCAGATTGTTCACGTTGCCCGTGTCCGCCAGCACGGTGCCTTCGTCCTCCTGGACGGTAGCAACTTGCGTATCGAGCGTCTGCTGCGTAATCGAGCCCGCTTTGATCAGCTGCTGATAACGTTGCAGGTCCAGTTTCGCGTTTGCGAGTACAGCCTGGTCATGACGCAGCGTACCCTGTGCCTGCAGCAGCTGCGCTTCGAGCGCCCGCGAATCGATGCGTGCAATCACCTGTCCTTTCCTGATCGTCTGCCCCTCGCTGAAATCGACGGAACGCAGTATCCCGTTGACCTGCGTGATGACCGTGACGGTACGTGTCGGTGTCACGGTGCCGAGCGAGTCGATATAGACAGGAACATCGGTAACCGAAGCCGCAACCGCGCTCACGGGGATCGGATCGGGTGCGACAGCCGTCTGACGGTGACCGTGAGCCAGGTGGAACCACCCGACGGCCACGACGCCGGCCATGAATATACTAAGTACCGCAAAGTATCTTGTAAGGTTTTTCATCACACAACCATGAAAAATGGCCATCTCATCAAATGCTCACGCTGCCCTGCCAGACCCTTTGGGCGGGGCTCGAACGTCACATTAAGTCGTAGTCCCTGCCACACCACGTCGACGGCGCAGTCATCGCGCCGACAAGTGCCCGTTAAGGAATGGGAATTTGCACGACGGCCTTGAGTCCGGACGGCGCATTCTGGAAGAGATCGAGCGTGCCGCCATGCTGCTGTGCGACGTGCTCCGCTATCGCGAGGCCGAGGCCGCTCCCGCCCTTTCGATCCGCCTCTGAGCCGCGCCGGAATGGTTGCTTGATCAACGACAGAAGCTCTTGAGGCAGGCCCGGCCCCCGATCCTCAACCGCAATCGTGACACTTCGCGCGTCCACGGTAGTCCGGACTGCGAGCCCGACCTGACCGTACACGACCGCGTTCTGCATCAGGTTCATCAATAGGCGCTGCATGCCGACCGGTCGGAACGCAACAGGTGGCAATTCCGCGAGCGACAGTTCGAACGTGCGACCGAGACCTGCATAGTCGGCGGCGAGCTGTTCGATCAGCGCGTTCAGATCGCCGTGCGTCGCCGGTTCGCTATCCCACCCCCGGGCGAAATCGATAAACTGCTGGACGATCGTGTCGATCTCCTCGACAAAGCGTTCCGCACTGGCGGCCGGGGCCTCGAATGACTCCGGTGCGAAGATGGCCATGCGCAGCTTGGTCAGCGGCGTGCGGATATCATGCGATATGCCCGCAAGCATTTCGGCGCGCGTCGCTTCGAGATCTTCGAGCGTCGACGCCATCCGGTTGAACGCCTCCGCTACTGTTGCCAGCTCGCGCGGGCCGCTCACGGGAACCGCTTCGGGCCAAACGCCACGCTCGATGGTGCCGGCAGCGCGCGCCAGCCGGCGCAGCGCCTGTTCGACCGGCCGGTGGATCAGATAGGCCCCAAGAGCAGGAAGGGTGGCCGCACTTAACAACAGGCCGATCAGCGCCCAAGGCAGCGTACTGCTCATGGCCGATGTTCCACGCAGCGCCACCCAGTACCGGACGTCCTGCACATGTAGACGCACCCAGATCCGGTGCCCGTCGCGCTCCCAGCGAAGCTGGTCGTCCGGGGCAAGTTCCGATGCCAGTCGACCGAAAAAGCGGTGCGCCATGTAGTCGGGAGGCAACCCGTCGCGAGCCTGTGGCGGCGGCAGTTCACCTTGGGGCGCTCCGTTCATTTCGAGCAGTTGCCGGTTTCGCTCGTCGTCCGGCAGGACTGACAACAGCCGGTCCAGGATCCGGATCTGCGATGCCACGAGCGCTGCGCCATCGTCAACTCTTGGCTTCTGGATAAAGTTCAGATAGACGGCAAAGACCAGGATCTGACTTGTCAGCATCAGTACAATCAACAGCAATACGTTGCGCGCGAAAAGGGAACCCCGCCATACCGACATACCGCTTCCTTTCATCTCGCTCTCTCGATGACCTGCTACGCAGGTATACATAAAACAGTCAGATGCCTTTTGCATTCGATTGACCGGTCCCGGGATCGCAGTGGGTCCTCTGCATCCTTGCCCGGGAAAGGCACTCATCCACTTGCGCGGTCATGCCGTACAGCGCGTCCAAAAGGATGGCGGACGAATTGCCATAGCGTCGCGCGAGCTCCGCGAGGTTCATTAGCGCCGCATACGGCACTGCGCACTGCGATGCGGAGCTGTTAAACGATGGTGAATTATCGCTGCGGGGGACAATCGTTTGGGTGCACGTCCATTCAGCCTCATGCGCCCTCCAACCGTAAGTGCACCGAGGACGCCCAGCAGCACAAAGTCGGCAACCAGCAGACCGCGGCGAGCAGCGCTGGCGCCGAAGCGATGTGCAACATGGCTTTGCTGCTTTGATGGACCGGGGTGATGTATCGCACGAGACGGGTTCGGCGCAGAGATTTCACAACCAGTGACCGGCCACCCAAACCCCACCTACCCAGTGACCAGGCATCCAGACGCGACGCGGCACCGTAACTACGTGCATCACAGGACGACGCGGCATGACGACGACCGCCATGGGAGGTGGGGGCACTGGCGAAACCGTCACAACCGGTGCGACTGCCGCTGGCACGGCTGCTGCGTAACCGTTTTGCACGACCACGGTCGGCGGCGCATAGACAGGTGTCGCCGGAACGACCGCGACGGGAGCCGGCACGGCGATACCGACGACCACGCCGGCGAACGCGGAAGCAGTCATGGATGTGAGCAAAGCCCCACCCACCAGCATGGCAAACGTTCGAGTTTTCATGAGCATCCTCCTTTACATAGAGGGCGCACGAAGCGGATCGCGCGCCGAGAAGAGAATGTACAGAGATCGCGACCTCAAATCTGTTGGAAAGGTGTGTCAAAAGATGTCACTTTGGCACTGGCGGATGCATGACGATGCTTGATTGCTCATGTAGCACTACGACACCTATCCGCCCCTGTTGGGACGAGGATGTGGAGTTCTTTTCGAACTTCACAGCTACTGCTGCTGATGAGGCATGATGGCGAACTGGAGCTGGCGGTCAACACGCAGATCAGCCTGAACTCGCTGACAACCTCGTGCCCTTGCGCCTGCCGGACAGCCAGTTGCTCGCGCACGACGAAAGCTCGGTCGACGTCGACGCGATCAGAACGCGTTGCTTCGATCCGGATGCCTGATCAATATCTCTGGGGCTCGGAAACCACGCATTCGGCGCTCGCGCTCGCGCGTCGGCTGATGACTGCTTTGCGCGGTTGTTGACACGAGCGCTCGCCTTGACGAACACATGCCTGAGGTTCGCCAGTTCGGGGATATTGGCCTTCGCCGCCGGATAGCTGCCGTGAACACGGCTAGCGGAATTTACGAACATCAACACCGGCCGATGGGAAAGGCCGGCTCACCGGCCCCTCGGCGTTATGCGGTTTTCGATTGCCCCCGGCCTTGCCTCTGCGCTCAGCCGTGCTGCTGAGCCACCGTCGCTTGCCAGCCAGTGCGCGATTCCACCCACTCCGCCAACATCAGCAAATCCAGGTCGCCGTGAGCGGCGCCCACCAGTTGTGCGCCAAGCGGCAAGCCCGCCGGCCCGAATCCCACCGGAACGGTCACGGCCGGTACACCGAGGAACGTCCACGGTGCGCAGAACGATGCGTCGCCCGTATAGTCGAGTCCGCGCGGCGGCTCGCCCGTGGCCGGCGCGACCAGCAGCGCATCGAGCGCCATCGTGCGCGTCAGCCAGTCGTGAAAGCGATGCGCCATCGGCATCTGCGCCGCCTTGATCCGGGCATAGGCGGTGACGGGCAGCTTGCGTCCCTCGTCGACGAGACCGCGCATTGCCTGGCTCACGAGCTCGGGCGTGCGATCGACCAGTTCGCCGTGCGTGATGGCCGCTTCCACGGACATCAGTTTCAACGCATGCGCGGGCGTTTCGAAGATCTCGACAGGCAGATCGACTGAGACTATCTCGGCACCGTCTCGCGCGAGCTGGGCCGCGAGCCTGTCCAGCGCGGCCTGCTGCGCCGGCTCGACTTCGCCGCCGACCTGTTTCGACAGCACGCCGATGCGCCGCGTCCCAGTGCCGCGCGTCGTCGCGGCAGTGTGCGGAACGTGCGAGACGTGCGGATCGGCTGCATCGGCCCCAGTGACGAGCGCCAGTGTGTAAGCTACATCGGCGACGCGCGTCGCGAACATGCCGACGTGATCGAGCGACCACGCCAGCGGCAACACGCCCGTGCGCGCGATCGCGCCATAAGTCGGCTTGAACCCGACGATGCCGCAGTACGCCGCGGGCCGGATCACCGAGCCCTGGGTCTGCGTGCCGAGTGCGAGCGGCACGATGCCCGCCGCCACCGCCGCCGCGGAGCCACTCGACGAACCACCCGGTGTGAACCCGCCATTCCACGGGTTGACGGTCGCGCCCGGCTGACGCCAGGCGAATTCGGTGGTCACGGTCTTACCGATAATCGACGCGCCCGCCGCACGCAGACGCGCCACCACCCACGCATCGTGCTCAGGGCGTCGGCCCTTGTAGGCGGGTGAGTTGAATTCGGTCGGCATGTCGGCGGTATCCAGAACGTCCTTCACCACGACAGGCACGCCCGCCAACGGCACCGTCGCATCGACGGCATTGACCGGCGCGATCTCCGGCAAATAGCAGAACGCATGCAATGACGCCTGCGATTCGCACGCGGCATCGTAAGCGCGCACGACGTACTGCGCGACGTCTGCATTGCCCGAGGCGACCTCGGCGCGAATCCGGGCGATAGTGGGAATCGGGGCGACGGTGGAAGAAGCAGGGAACATAGTCATGGAAGCGTCGGCAAACGGTGTCATTTCGCGGCAAGCGCCGGCTGAATGTAACTCTGAACGACGAACCTGTCGTAGCTGGGTTGCTGCTTCAGGTTGCCGAGCGCGATCTGCGTGTCCATCGCGACGGTCAGCGCTTTCGGCGTGATGCCGACGTTCTTCGGATACACGCCTTCGTCCAGCATGCGCTTGACGGCTGCATCGACCACCACGGGATCGAGCGTCGGGAATTCCTTGCGAGCGATCGCCGCGGTTTCCGCAGGATGGCCCTGCATGAAAACCAGCGCGTTTTGCAGCCCCTTCACGAACCTCGCGGCCGCATCAGGATCGACGCTGCGTTTGGCGGAGATCGACGAGAACGCGTATTCGCCATAGAGCTTCGGAAAGCCGAGCACGACTTTCATGCCCTTCGCGACGGCCTGATCGAGACCCGGCTCATACATCACCGCGATCTTCGACTGACCGGCGACCAGCGGTCCGATCTCCGAGCCGAGCGGCACCTGAACCAGCTTGACGTCACTCTGGGACATGCCGTTCTCCTTCAACAGCTTGAAGAACAGCGACGTGCTCGTAGTCGGCATCTGTCCCGACACGACAACCTGATCCTTCACATCCTTGATGCCGCTGAACTTCACGTCCGGCGCAACCGCGATCCACACCGCCGCACCGTTCACGACGTTGGCGATCACGTCGACATCCGCGCCCTTCTCGGCGGCCACGGCCGTCCACTCCGGCCCGTGCAGCGAGAAATCGGCGCTGCCCGACAGCACGGCGGAGAGCGCCGCGCTCGGGCTACCCGCCGTCTGCTTGCTAACGTCGAGTCCCTGCTTCTCGAAGAAGCCACCGTCGATCGCTACATAGAGCGGCAAATACAGCATCGACTGGAACGCTTGCGAAATAGTCACTTTCTTGCCTGCGGCAAGCGCCGGCGTCGAAACAGCTGCAACGCTCACTGTTAAAGCGATGCTCAGCGCGCTCAGCGCCTTTCTTGCGGTGAGTGCCATCGTCTGTCCTGAGATGAAGTGGTTGGACTGCCGGAAATGGGTTAAACCTTGAGCGTGGTGGTATTCGACGCCTGCCGCCACGGCAGCAGCTTGCGCTCGAGCAGGTCGATCAAAAAGTACAGAACGAAGCCGATCGCCATCAGTACGAACAGGCCCGCCCACACGGTGTTGAGGTCGTACAGGCTCGACGCTGTGAAGATCATGTGCCCGAGGCCCTTCTCTGACGAGATGAATTCGCCCACCACCGCGCCAACCAGACCGAAGCCGACGTTGATGCGAAAGGTGGAGATCACATAGGGTAGAGTGAACGGCACCACCACTTTCATGAAGACATCGTTTTTGTTCGCGCCGAGCGTGACAAGCAGCGCCTGCAAATCGGGATCGGCGTCTTTGGCCGCTTCATACGCGGCGATCAGCGCGACGATCGCGGTCAGCGAAATGGCCAGCGCGACCTTCGAGATCAACCCGGTGCCGAACCACAAGATCACGATCGGTGCGAAAGCGATCTTCGGCACACTGTTGATCGCGACGATGAACGGCTCGATCAGCCGCGCGACGAACGGCGAATACCACAGCGCGAGCCCGCACACCGATCCGACCGCCGTGCCGAACACGAAACCGAGAATGGCTTCGAAAAGCGTATAGCCGGTGTCGATAAAAAGCTGATGCGATTGCGTGTCGCGCACGAGCGCCGCGAGGATTTTCGACGGCGAGCCGACGAGGAAATTCGATACCCAGCCCAGGCGCGCCGCCCCTTCCCAGATGGCGAAGAACGCAATCACGGCCGCCAGTTGCAGCAGCGAGCGGCCCCAGCCGCTGTCAAGTGCGTACCGCACGTGAGCCTTCGGTGCACGCCGTGCCGGTGCCGATTTATCGATGGAAATGGACTGCGTCATGCTGCCTTTACCTCCGTCTGAATATCGAGCTCACCGCACAATGCATGAAAGTAACCCGCGAAGTTGGGGTCGCTGCGCGCACCGATCGGCGAGCGCGCGGCGATGTCGATGTCATAGATCTTCTTCACCTGCGAAGGCCGGCCGCCGAGCACGACCACGCGCCTGGACAACGCGACCGCTTCGTCGATGTCGTGTGTGACGAGCACCACTGTCTTATGGAACGTTTCGACAGCTTCCATCAACACGCCTTCCAGGTACAGGCGCGTCTGGTAGTCGAGCGCCGAGAACGGCTCGTCCAGCAAGATGATGTCGGGATCGTTGATCAGCGTGCGGATGAGCGCGACGCGCTGACGCATGCCGCCCGACAGCATGCGGGGATAGGCATGTTCGAAGCCCGCGAGGCCATACGTGTTGAGGTATTCCATCGCCATGTCGTGCGCCTGAGCGGCCGGCATATTCGACAGTTCCGGTCCGATCAGCACGTTTTGCAGCACGGTACGCCACGGCAGCAGCAGGTCGCGCTGCATCATGTAGCCGACCTTGCCGCGTAAGCCGTCGACGCTTTGCCCGCGATAGACGATATCGCCGCTATCCGCCTCGAGCAGGCCGGCGATCACGTTGAACACGGTCGTTTTCCCGCAGCCCGAAGGCCCGATGATGCTGACGAAATCGCGTTCGTGAATATCGAAGGTCAGACCGCCGAGGACGTCGACCGAGCCGAGTTTGTTCGAAAACGATTTGCGGATATTGCGTAAGGCAAGCTGAACGGGCATGTTTGTTCCTCGACGACGGTTCGGTGTGCATTGCGGCAGACGGCGGGCGGAGTCAAACGCCCCGCTGTGCGGCGAGAAAGCGGCGGCGCATCGGCTTAAGCACGGCAATGGCCAGCAGTGCGGTGGCGATATCGAGCGTGATCGCGGTGGAGAACACCGGCTCCCAACTGCCCGCGTGCTGATGCAGCAATGCCGCGAGCGGGCCGCCGAAGATCGAGCCGATCCCTTGCGAGATGTAGAGCCAGCCGTAGTTCTCGGTGGCGTGACGGGTGCCGAAGGTGTCCGTCAGCGTCGCCGGGAACAATGAGAAGATTTCGCCCCAGCCGAAGAACACCACGCCCGACAGCAGTACGAATAGCACGGCGTTATCGCGCGTGAGCAGCCACAGCGCCATTGCTACGCCTTCGAGCGCGAACGCGAAGAACATCGTGTTCTCGCGCCCCACCTTGTCCGACACCCAGCCGAACAGCGGCCGCGTGAGTCCGTTCGTGAAGCGGTCGATTGTCAACGCCAGCGGTAGCGCGGCCAAGCCGAACACGAGCACCTTGGTCACGCCGAAGTCGGCGGCGAAAGTGGCCATCTGCGAGGTGACCATCAGACCCGACGTGGACATCATGGTCATCATCGCGAACATCAGCCAGAAGAGCGGCGTCTTCAGTGTCTGCGACGGGCGAAAACTCGCGACCGTCGGCGCGGAAATGGAACCCGCGGAACCCGCGGAACCGGCGGCATCGTCGTGCGAAGGCGGCACGCGCAAACCCTGCGAAGCCAGCAGACCGACCACTGCGAACGCAATGCCGAACATCCACAGCGTGGCTTCGATGCCGCGTGTCTGCAGCGACGTGGCGATCGGGAACGTCGTGACGATCGCGCCCATGCCATAGCCGGCAGCCACCGCGCCCGCCGCGAAGCCGCGCCTGGTCGGGAACCAGCGCACCATCAGCCCCACCACGCCGACATACACAATGCCCGTGCCCAGCCCGCCGATCACACCGTAGGTCAGATAGAGCATCGGCGCGCTATGCACCTGCGAGGCCAGAATCCAGCTCAGGCCCGCCATCGCGGTGCCGATCGAGATCGGCATGCGCGGTCCGAAGCGGTCGATCAGCTTGCCCTGAAACGCCGAGAAAAACGTCTGCAATATGATCAGCAGCGAGAACGTGACTTGCAGTTCAGGTAGCGCTACGCCGAGTTTCGCGGCGAGCGGTTTGGTCATCAGCGTCCATACATATTGCGGACTCGAGATCGCCATCATGCAGACGAGACCCAGCCCCAACTGAAGCCAACGGTTGCCTGTCACGGTGGTCGAAGTGCTGCGGAGGTCCGCCGACGCTATGGATTGCGAGCGTGTGGGTGTGGTCATCGAAACTCCATTTACTGAGCAAATGCCTGCCGGCGCCCGGCAGACGTGCAGCGTCCTCCGGGCCTCAAAGGCCGGACCTGCAATCTGATTGAAAAAAAGCGCGCGTGTGCGTCTACCAGCCCGCGGCTGCCCCGTCACTGCGCGGATCGTAGCCCGCTTCAATCAATCCATCTGGATACCGAACGATTGCGCCGGCGTGTCCCATTGCCTCGTCGTAGGCCTGCATCGTCTCGACCTGGTGGCCGAGCGCTTCGAGCCGGGCCACTGTGCCGGGCGCGAAGCGCGCTTCGAGCTTGAGCGTGTCGGTCGACTGGCCCCAGGTCCGGCCCAGCAGCCAACGCGGCGCATCGATCGCGGCTTGCGGATTCCAGCCGAATTTCGCGATGCGTGAGAAAACCGCGCTCTGCGATTGCGGCTGGCCGTCGCCGCCCATGTTGCCGTAGACCATCGTACGGCCGTCGGCAAAACGTGCGAGCGCCGGGTTCAGCGTATGAAAAGGCCGGCGCAGCGGCAGCAGCGGATTGCGTGCGCGCTCGTCGAGCGAAAAACTGCAGCCGCGGTTCTGCCAGTTGATGCCCGACCCCGCCAGCACGATGCCGCTGCCGAACTCGTGATAGATGCTCTGGATGAAGCTCACCGCGACGCCGTTGCTGTCTGTCACGCCAAGCCACACCGTATCGCCCGGCCCGCGACCGGCGCCCCACGGCGCGGCCTGGGTGATCGAGACTTGCGCGGCCATCGCGTCAAGCGCGGCCGGCTGCAGCAACTCACGCGGATCGACGCGCATGTAATCCGGGTCGGTAATCTCGGCGTCGCGCACGGCGAACGCCAGCTTGGTCGCTTCGACGCACGCATGCACGAACTCGGGACCAAGCGGGTCCATGTCCTTCGTCAGCACCCGATCGAGGATGCCCAGAATCAGCAGCGACACCAGCCCCTGGGTCGGCGGGGGCATGTTATAGATCGTGCCCAGCGAGTGCTTGAGCGCGAGCGGCGTTCGCAGGCGCGCCTCGTGCCGTTCGAGATCCGCAAGGCTCAGCAGGGAGCCCGCCGACTGCAGATCGCCGGCGATGCTGCGTGCGAGGTCGCCCCGATAGAAGTCGTCGAAGCCCGCGTCGGCCAGACGTTCGAGCGTAGCGGCAAGACGCGGTGCGACGAAGCGCTCGCCGGTAACGGGCGCGGAACCGCCGGGTAGAAAGGTTTCGGTGAAACCCGCGAGCGGGCGCAATTCGGCAAGGCGGCTCTCCACACACTGCGCCTGGCTGCGCGTGACCGGCACGCCGTGCTTCGCGTAGTGGATCGCGTCTTCCAGCAGGCGTTTGACCGGCAGCCTGCCCCCGAGCGTTTCAGCCGACCAGCGCTGCGCGCGCTGCCAGCCCGACACCGTGCCGGCCACGGTATTGGCTGCGAGCGGGCCGCGCACGGGAATCGCCGACAGTCCGCGCGCGCGGTATTCGTCGATTGTTGCGGCCAGCGCCGCCGCGCCGCATGCTTCGATGCCAACCGGCTCGGCGCCGGGACGGGAGATCAGCCAGAAGCCGTCCCCGCCTATGCTGTTCATGTGCGGATAGACGACCGCGATGGTCGCGGCGGCGGAAATCATCGCTTCGACGGCGTTGCCGCCTTCACGCAGGATCGCGAGAGCGCTCTGCGCAGCGAGCGCGTGAGGCGCAACCGCCATGCCGCGGGTTCCGCGGCCCGGATTCAGGAATTTGGATGCCATGGGAGCAACAGGGGTTTGCTTGTATACATACCCATGTCTATGCGAAAACCGTGCCATCAGCCAGAATTCCCGCAGAGGCTGACTGCAGAAGGAGCTTAAAAGCTCGAGCCGCTCCGACGTATGTTGCTAGATGGTGCCGCGCAACCTTGGTGGTGCATAGGGAGCGCTGTAAGGCTCCAATGCGGTGCGGGCGCGTTGCAGGCGCTCGGTCGTCAGCGTGCGCACCTCCGCCCGGCTCCCTTCTATGTGCCGTCCCAGCAACTCGACGGCACTGTCCGCCGCAAGATTGCGGATGGCCGCGAGAATTGCAATGTGTTCGTCGTAAGTGTCATCGATGCAGTCACCATAGACGAGATCGAGCCGCCGCACCACGCGGATGCGGTCGGTCACGCGCTGCATGGCCGCGCTCAACTCGGCGTTGCCGGCGGCGACGACCAACGCCTCGTGAAAGGCTTCGTCGAGTGCCACCATCTCGCGGCCATCGCGAACGCGCCGTGCGTGAGGAACGTTCCAGATGCGCTCGAGCCGCTCGAGCATCTGCAAGGCGGTCGCGGATAAGGCGCCGTCGCCCCCAAAGAACCGGCTGACCGAAAACGACTCGATCAGCTTGCGCATTTCGTATAGATCTTCGAAGCGCTTGAAATCGATCGGCACGACTTCCCAGCCGCCGCGCACATAGCCTTGCATCAACCCGTCGCTTTGGAGGCGCTGCAGCGCCTCGCGCGCCGGTGTGCGGGAAACGCCGAAGCGATCCGCGATACTGCCTTCGGTCATACGATCGCCGGGCAGCAGGCGCATGTCGAAGATATCGTCGCGCACGCTGAAATAAACATGGTCAGCGCGCGATGAGGGAGATTGGGTTGTGTCTTTCACGCATGAGCCTGGAATTGACGGGTCTTTTCGGCAGTGACTATCGGTAGCCTCAAAACATTCATGATGCGAGGTTGCCGCAGCCGCTCGATGAGTGTTTGCAACGACAATTGATACAGTGCAAAATTTCTCTCGATGTCCCGCTCTGCAATCAGGGCGATATTGCGAAGGTTGATTCGAGTAATTCGCCGTTTGCCAAGCGTGAAGTGAACTTCGCGGCTTTGAATAGCGCTAACACTACTGTGTTACGATTGCTTACACACTGTAGTAAAGAACGGACGCTTGGTAAAGGCGGTTTTGTCCTCGCGACAAGCGGTAGCGCTGGGCAAATCGGACCTGCTGATAACACGCTCACGCCCTTGCCTTGCGCTGCGGTATCCAAGCGGGGGATTGAGTGAGCCGTCTTGTTGTTGTTTCGAATCGCACTGCTGACCTCCGGAAGGCCGCAGCGGGAGGTCTCGCTGTAGCGGTAAAAGAGAGTCTGCAACAGACAGGTGGGATGTGGTTTGGCTGGAGCGGCAAGATTCGCGACGCGGCACCCGAATCTGACAGCGAGACCAGCGTCAGACTGCAAACAATCGGGAACATACAACTGGCGACGCTTGACCTGAACCAGCAGGATTACGATAGCTACTATCTGGGATACGCGAACGATGTTTTATGGCCAGTATTCCACTACCGGCTGGACCTCGCGAATTTTGATGTACGATTCGCAGCAGGGTACCGGCGGGTCAACCAGCTGTTCGCGCGGAAGCTGCTACCGTTGCTCAGGCCCGACGACATCATCTGGGTCCATGACTATCACCTGATCCCCCTTGCTGCCGAACTCAGAGCGATGGGGTGCGGCAACCGGATCGGATTCTTTCTGCATGTCCCGATGCCACCGCCTCTCATCATGGCGGCCATTCCAGAGCACGAATGGCTCATGCGTTCACTATTCGCCTACGATCTGGCCGGCTTCCAGAGCGAAGCGGATGTGACGCATTTTACGCACTACGTAGAGTCCGAAGCCGGCGCTGACGCGCTACCCGGCGCACAGCTTCGGGCCTTCAATCGCACGTTGCGGGTCGGGGCGTATCCGATAGGAATCGACGTCGATGAGTTCGCCGCTCTCGCGCAGGACCGGGAGGGTGTCGAAATGTTCGATCGTATGCGACAGGAGTACTCCCGACGCCGCCTGCTTCTCGGCGTCGACAGGCTGGATTACTCAAAGGGTCTACCGCAGCGCGTGCACGCGTTTCGTGAGCTTCTCGCGAACTACCCCGAGAACCGCAACAGCGCAACACTCATCCAGATCGCGTCCCCGAGCCGGGAAGACGTGGGTGCCTATGACGATCTGCGCCGCGAGATGGACAGCCTCTGCGGCGCGATAAACGGTGACTTCGGCGAACTTGACTGGATGCCGGTTCGTTATATTCATCGCAACGTCGCCCGTAGGCGGCTACCGGGACTATATCGCGCAAGCCGCGTCGCGCTTGTCACGCCACTGCGCGATGGGATGAACCTGGTCGCCAAGGAGTTTATCGCCGCGCAGGACCCAGCCGATCCCGGCGTGCTGGTTCTCTCCCGATTTGCCGGCGCAGCGGAACAATTGAAAGAAGCTCTTCTGGTGAATCCGTACGATACGCACGGGACAGCGCAGGTCATTCAGCGTGCGCTGACGATGTCAATCGAAGAACGGATCAGTCGTCACGCAGCATTAATGGGGCGGATCCGCCAGTTCGATGTGCACTGGTGGAGTTCGAGTTTTCTGAGGGATCTCTCGGCTGCTGAGCGCAGTGACGACCGTGAACCGGTGCTGGGACATTCAGCCGATCGCGCGAGCTAACCGACGGCGATTGGCGCATCGTGCCGCCCTACGCCGACGACGCAATCGGCTCGAGTACCCACGCGACATCGCGTTGCAGCCCCGCTGAAGAGCACATGCAGACTCGGGCCTGCCGGTTTGGTGTTGCACCGGTTTTCCAGCCCTGTCATGTGCCCGCTCACCCACGCTCATAGGTGTGAGACCGGGCCATCCTTAACCATAACCCGGTCCGCGTATGACCAAAGCTACCAGGCAACAGCCTTCTTCCCGCCCCCCCTAGATGCGCTTCAGTATGAACGTCTCGCGCTGGCTGCCTTCCATCTCTGTGAACGGCAGGGACAGCAACTTCAACATCTGATTACGCTTGCGACTTCATTGTTCAGGAATCCTTCTGTAACGCCTGAGGAAAGACACGACCAGCGGAATCTGCTTGAGGTCATGATTCATATCGGCGAGGACTACAGGCGCATGAACAATTGCGATCATGAACTGCTCACGGTTCTGGCGCTCGACGCCAAGGGTATTCCGAACCGTCGTCTTACTCCCCGCGATGCGGCGGACCTGCTGGCCGATGCGGCGCAAAGCGTTCAGGACAGATTTGCGACTCCTGGCACGACCACGACGAAGCACTAACTGGCTCTGTCAGCAATCCAATGAAGGCGGCTTGATGCCGCCTTTTTCAATTGCACGGCGAGAAGCAGACGTTTATTCGTTTTGCATATTGTGTCTGCATATGTTGTCACGCGCGTCCATCAGATAAATCATGTGCCTCCCGACCCGACCCGAACGAAACGCGCGGGGAGATGCTGGCCATGATTGAGCGCATCGCCGAACTTCTGGAGGCGCGCGCTCGCGGCGACGCCACGCTTCTCTCTACCACACTGCGCTATTACTAGCAGCAGGGCTGACCGTTTCCCGCGCGCGATCGACTCGCATGCGTCGTTCGCCATTAGGTGTTGCTGCACCCGTTTATCACGCATTTCCATCTCGAAAAAGCAAAGGATTCCGATTTAACGATCATTCACAAAATCGTTGGCAATTTCGCACAGGGTGAGTGGAGTGATTGACGGGCAGCGGGTACCGCCCTAGATTTTTTCGGTTGACGGTTGCTGACGCAACAGCTGTGCCTCGTTTCTTTAACCATACAGGGATGTGTGGATGAATGCTGTCACGAAAAACTTTACCGCCGCGCTCAGCCATCCGAGCGCGCGCCTGACCCAGCACCTCAGGATCTGGATCGGCTCCCAGCCCCATGACCTCGACGTGCTCGATTTCAAGGCCAGCGGTGGCTTCTGCAAGGACTACCGCGTCGACGTCACGGTTACGTCGCCACGGCTGGAGATCGACGGCAAGCAGTATGTGGGCCGTCGCGCGGGCCTGCAGATCGACGAGCAGGCGGCGGTGCCCTCGGTGAGCTACGTGCAGCCCGTCAGTCGCGACGCCGCCACCTTCAACGGCGTGGTGACGAGCTGGAGGCGCATCCGCACGAGCCGCGACGAGTCGGCTTACCAGATACGCATCGAGCCGCGCTTTGTGGCCCTCTGCAAACGCATCATCAAAAGCGACACATTTAAAGATGTGACTTTGCAGGAGCTGATCACCCAGGCGCTGGTCGACCGCAAGAATTTCGATGCCTTCGATGTCGAATTCCAGATCGAAGGGTTGCAGGAGAAGATGGAGCAGGTGGTGATGCTGGAGGAGTCGCTCTGGAGTTTCATCGCCCGCCATTGCCGCCGCCTCGGCGTTTTCTGGTTCTACAAGCAGGGTCGCGGCAAGGATGGCAAGCTCGACACCATCGTGTTCGCCAACAATCCGCGCGCCTATATCCGCTCGGTCGACGTGCCGCTGCTGGATGCCTCGGGCCTGCATGCGAGCTGGCACGAAGCGGCCCAGGCCGTGCATGAGCAGCGCGCGCTGGTGCCGGCCACCATCGAACTGTGGGAGCGCAACTACTGCACGCCGGACGATCCCCTTCGCGCCACGGCGAATGTCTCCATCGGGACGGATGACCGCTCGTCGTTCGGGCAGATCAGTCGCAGCGTCGAAGGCCATCTGACGCCAGCGCAGGGCGAAGCATTCGCGCAGACGCGGCGCGATGAGCAGATCGTGCGTCAGGCGACGCTGGCGGGCAGGACCGACGCCAAGGGCATCGCGGCGGGCGTGGTAATGAAGCTCACCAATGCGAAGATGCCGAGCGCCGAATACGGCTTCGTGATCACTTCGTTCAAGATGAAGGGCAGCCGCACCAAGCCGGCCTATACGCGCTTCAAGGCGATGCCGGCGAACCTGACCTACCGGCCGAGGTTTGACTTTGAGCGGGACTGGCGTTTTCTGCCTGGTCCCGCTGTGGGCGTGGTCACGACGAGCGACTCCGCCCCCTACGGTGACATGGACGACCACGGGCGTTATAGCGTGCTGCCGAAGTTCCTGCAGGGCTCGGGCAACACCGACAACAAGCTGCTGAGGCTGCGCCTGCTGCGTCCGTCATCGTCCTACCAGGGCGGCTTCCACTCGCCCCTGCTGCCGGGGACCGAGGTCCTGCTCGACGCCGAAAATCGCGACGTGGACCGCATCTACATAGCGGGGGCCATGCACGACTACGCCCACCCGGACGTGGTGCGCGGAGACCAGTCGCTGTTTAGCTATGCCATCTGGCGCTCGCCGCTGCTCGGTGCGGAGGTGGTGTTCAACGATCTGCAAGGAAAGGAGAGTGCGCGCCTCGCGACCGTGTACAGCCAGACGGCCTTCAACCAGGGCTACCTGCTCAACAGCAAGAAGCTCGCTCGCGGAGAGGGGTTTGAGGCTACCACTAAATCGTGGGGCACGGCACGCGCGGCGAAGGGCCTGTTCCTCTCGGCGGACGCGGCAGCCGGGCCGGATACCCCGCACCTGGACATGCCCGCCGCTGTCGCGCAGCTCAAGGCGGCCCTGCAGCGCGTGACGGATCTGGCAACGGCGACCACGCAGGCCGGTGCTGATCCGGCCGACCGCGCCACGCAGTCGGCGCTGCTCGACGGGCTGAACCAGCTTCGCGACGCAGGGCTGCTCGCGAGCGCCCCCGGCGGCATGGCGTTCGTGACGCCGAAATCAATGCAGCACTCGGCGGGGCAGAACGCGATTGTCACGGCAGGCCAGGACATGGACGTGAGCGTCGTTAGGCGCCTGCGCATGGTGGCGGGGGATCTGATTTCGCTGTGTGCACACAAGCTCGGGATGAAATTTATCGCGGCGAAGGGGAAGGTCCTGATGGCAGCGCTCACGGACGGCATGGATCTGTTCGCGCAGAAGCAGTTGCGCGTCGCCAGCGAAAGTGCGGATGTGCAGGTGTCGGCGAAGTCGAAGATCACGCTCAACTGCGGCGGGGCCTCGGTTGTCATGGAGGGCGGCAACATCACGTTCCACTGCCCCGGCGCATACACCATCAAGGCCGCCTCGTTTACGTTTGTCGGCCCCGGCAACGTGCCGACCCAGTTACCGTCCCTGCCGAAAAGCAGCCTGAAGATTTCCGACCCGTATTCGTCATCCCACTGAAGCCATGATCATCAGCCCTCCCTTCCTTCCCGCGTCGGGCCTGACGGCCAGCGACGCGTCGAAACCGGACCCCATGATGGAGCTCATCGACCAGTTCGAGATCGGTCATCACGGGGTCTGGCCGGTCACCTTCGACCGGCGTTCTCATTGCGGCATCCATCTGAACCCGGGTGAGCAGACGGAACCCGTCCGCGCGATCGCTGATGGGGATGTTGTTGCGTACCGGGTCTGCAAGAATGGCATCTCGGATGGCACCACCAATTCGACGACCGGGCAACCTGAGCTGAACTCGAATGCCGGTTTCGTCCTGCTTCGGCACAAGACCAACACGGGAGACGGACGCACGATCACGTATTACTCGCTCTACATGCACCTGCTGGACATGACCAGCCAGGAGCACATCGTCCCCCAGCCTAACGACCCGCCGGAGACCGGCTCGGCGAATGCGCTGCCCAAATGGCTGCTCGATACGGCAGGGGGCAAGGATGGGGTAGTCCAGACGGCCGGCACGAAGAAGGTGTATCGCAAGGACATACTCGGCTACGTTGGTCAGCATCAGGGTGTGGCGCATCTGCACTTCGAAGTATTCATGGCGGACGGCGATTTCAAGGCCTGGTTCGACAAGGTACAGATCGGGGTGAAAAAAACGGCCCAGCCGACCACGGGCGACTATTGGGGGCACAGCTATTTCGTCATTTCCGGCCCGCAGGAGTTCTATCCGCAGCCAGCGGGCATGGATGAGAAGTGGTTTCCCCGAGTGCCGGGCGGCTCGCTTGGCGCAGGTGACACGCTCTATGTCGAGGCGTGGTTCAACAAGGGGCAGCGCTTTACGCGGGCGTGGATCGATCGCGGCAGCAGCGGCAACGTGATGCTGCTTACGCCCGACCCCGTTGCAGACCCATATGATAACGGCACCGACAGCCACCACAATCCAAAGCGCTACGAATACGACCTTTGTGATCGCGCGATGGCACTCTATCCGACGTGCCCGAGCGATGGTTATGAAATGCTGCGGTTTGGACGCATTCTCTCGGACCATCCGACGCTGACGGGGACGGCTTGTGCCACCTGGATCGCAGTGCCGTTCGACGGGAACGGCACGCTGGGCTATGTCAACATCGCGTCGGATGCCATCAGGAAGCTGCCCCTCGCAGCGCTCGTCCTCGCCATCGCCGCACTCCTGCTGGTCTGGTTCGGGAGTGACCGCCTTGGCATCGCGGATGGCGCGCCTCGCACGCGGCTATTGATTGGCATCCCGATCGTGCTGGTCATCATCGTGATCGCCCATCTGTTCGCGGTATCGACAGGCGCATACGGCGGGGCCGCCAGACTGTTCCGCTCTGAAACCGGCGATCACGCAAAGACATCGTCGATGGCCTTCAGGGACTGGCTGCATCGAACTGGCTGCGCGCGCCGCTTGCGGGCGTCATGTTCGCGCCGGTTTTTCCGGGGCCCACCGTCGTACCGGTACCGGTTACCAACGGCGACGGGACGCCCGGCGAGCCCGCCGACGCGCCGCCGGCAGTAACCGTCCTGCGCGTGCAGCCCGCCGCGTTGCTGCCGGTGTGGCGCGAGATCGCGGCGGGGGCGCCCAACTACCGCGGCCGACGCGTCGGCTTCTACTGGCCCAACGCGCTCGCCACGCTCGTCACGGCTGCGGCGATCCTGTGGTGCGTATGGATGACGGTGTCCTTCATCGGCAACCGGCAGTTGATGCGTAAGGCCAGTCAGACAGCGCAGGCCGCTGTCGATGCAAAACCGCAAACCGCCGAGGCCTGGCGAGCCCAGCTCGCGCTCCAGCAGCTGATGGAAAAGCTTGAGTACCGTCGGCAGCATGGCGCGCCCTGGTATCTACGCGCGGGCGTTTCTTCGAACGACGCCCTTCTCGCTGCGATGTGGCCGCCATACCGTATCGCCGCGACCCGCAATCTGCAGGCGCCGGTCGTGCAAACCATCACCGACCTGCTGAAGGCTGCGGGCGAAGCGCGAGCCGACGCGCTGCAGTCGCAGGAGGCGCGCGGCAGCACCTACAACGCGCTCAAAACCTACCTGATGCTTGGAGACCCTGCCCGCGCCGACGCCGCATTTCTGCGCCGCTCGCTTGTCGCGTTGTGGCGCCGCCCGGTCGATATGCCGGAAGGCGAGCGCGACGATACCGGCCGCCGGCTCGCCGCGTTTTACGCCGACTACCTGAAGGCCCACCCCGAATGGCGCATCACACCCGACCAGAGCGTCGTGAGCACGACCCGCAACATGCTGGTGATTCAGATGGGTCTCGCATCGGCCGACGACACGGTGTACCAGAGCATCCTCGACGAGGTCAGCGGCAAATACGCGGATGCGTCGCTCCAGACGCTGCTTAACGGTGCGGACGCGCAGGGGCTATTCAATACGTCCCAGACGGTGCCAGGCATCTACACGCGCGCGGCGTGGGACGGCATGATCGCGGAGGCGATCGACCGGACCGCGCGCGAGCGGCGCGTCAGCGGCGACTGGGTACTAACGGGCGCGCAACCGTCACAGACCATCGGTAACACCCTCGCACAGGGGGCGGTCCGCACCGGCGCCGCGATCGACGAAAAGCGCGCGGCGGAGCAACTGAAGCAGCGCCTCACCACCATTGCGGTCAGAAGTTTGGTCAACGACGCGATCGGGAGGCGCTGATCCGCATGCTTCATATACAGCGCGCGCCCGGTCGTCAGATCGACGACCATCGCAGCGCGCGCGAGCACCGCGGGTTTCGCCACGACGTGTTTGATATGACGGGCGCGCGCCATCGCGGGACCGGCGAATAAGGAGAACAAAACCAGGATCAGGATGCACGCACGCATGTCCCGACGCTCACGAAACATCTGCCGGACGTATTGCCTGCTGCGCGAGCCGGGCGCGACCGGTCCGTGGCAGCGGGAGTGGCGGCGAGCAAAGCGCCGGCGCATCCGTCGCGTGGACGCAAGGGGTCGAACGGAAAAACAGGAGTTTGCCGGTGCGTGCTGCCGGCACTTCGAATGTGGGAAAACTCATGAAGGAACGGCGGGAAGCGGTGATATTGAACGACGGCGACTTGGCTCGCGTGCCGTCACGAATGAAGAGAGGCCGGACCCGAAGCCAACTTTGCATGGCCACGCCCGCCACGCTCATTCGCGCTACGCACGCGTCGCGAAGCTCGGGCTTGTTCGGATACCGCTGTCGGTGCGCTTGCCCAACATCTGTCCGCATGCCTTCGGGGCGACCGTGTCTTCGGAGGGGTAACCGTAGAGATCGAAACTTAAGCGAAACTTAAAACGTCAATCGATTCACAGGGTCGGCACCGCGAAAGCGAAGCCCGGGGTCAAGCGTGAGAACTCAGTAATGGTCAGCGTGCGCGTTCCGCAACCGGCCCGGACGGTCCGCCGCGGCAGCGAGGTTGGTGATCGGGATCACTTGCCGCGAATATAGGACATTCCGAAAACAAAAGGATGCCCACTCGAGACCGGCGTGATCGGCGGGATCATCGTGGCTGGCTGTTATGAGGTGAGTAGACCCGGGGAGTTGCACCCCGAGTCTCTCGCAGAACCCAACGTGAGCCTCTCGACTCATTCGGCTCCCGTTATCCGACCGATACGCCAACGATACGCCAGTGGACAAACAACCTGAGGTGGGCGAACTTCATCTTGCGTAGCCATTCCGCACTACGTCGCTTGCGCTGCCGCAGCCTCCTGTACTTTCGTCGAGCCCACCGCATAAGCCATAGGTCGATGTAGCCGAAGAGGCTGTGCATCGCCGCCCGGTAGAACGCCCCATAGTAGTTCCACCACCCTTGTATGAGCTAACGTCAAGAGTGGTGTATGGGCAGCTTGATAGCGTTCGGCTTCAGGCGGCGAGTTTCTGCTGAACCGGTTGATCGCCTTGCACCGGTTCGCCGTCCCTGAAGGCAATGCCCTCCAGCAACAGCTTGATCTGCTCAGGGCCGTTGATACGGCGCCAGGTTTTCTCGGCTTCCTCGATCAGCTTGAATGCCAGACCGAGGAAGGTTGGTCGCGACACGCAGTTGCGGGTGCGAGTCGTCCGGTGGCGCACGGTCGCGAATGTCGACTCAATCGCATTCGTCGTGCGCAAATGCTGCCAGTGCTCGGCGGGGAAGTCGTAAAACGCCAGCAGGCTCTCCCGGTCCTTCTTCAGCGTTTCGGTTGCCTTCGGATATTTCGCGGCGTAGACCGTCACGAAACGATCGAACGCGGCGTACGCGTCGGCGCGCGTCGCCGCCATCCAGATCGCCTGCAGGTCGGCCTTCGCGCGCCCCTGTTGCGACTTCGGCAGCGCGTTGAGCACGTTGCCCATCTTGTGAAACCAGCAGCGCTGGCCGCGCGTTGCAGGAAACACTTCCTCCAGTGCGGCCCAGAAGCCCATTGCGCCATCACCGACGGCCAGCAGCGGACCACCCTGCAAGCCTCGCGATTTCAGATCGAGCAGCAGTTCCTGCCAGGACGCCTTCGACTCCCGATACCCGTCGCCGATTGCCACACGCTCCTTGCGCCCATCCGGCCTCACGCCGATGATCACCAGCAGGCATTGACCATCCGAGTTCTCGCTGCGCAGGCCGGTATGAATGCCGTCGACCCACCAGTACACGTAGCGCGAGTTCGACAGATCACGCCGGCTCCAGCTGGCGTGCTCATCGCCCCATTGCGCCTTCAGGCGACTTACCACGTTCGCCGACAACCCCTTGGCGTCCTCGCCCAGCAGCACGCCCAGCGCTTCGCTCATATCGCCCGTCGAAATGCCCTTCAGATACAGCCACGGCAGCGCCGCACTCACGCGCGGCGACTTCTGCACATACGGCGGCACAATCGATGAATTGAACTTCACACCTGATCCTGATCGATCGCGAACCTTCGGCACCTTCACCGCAATGGGGCCGGCCGCCGTCAGCACCTCGCGCTCCGGCAGATAGCCATTGCGCACCACGGCACGCTGTCCGTGCAGGGTTTTAACGTTCTCGAACCGCTCCAGCAGCGCCGACAGCTCTGCTTCGATTGCCTGCTGGATCACCTGCCGCGCGCCCTGGCGCACCAGATCGTCCAAGCCCAGACCGACTTCCGATAGACCGACGACTTCTTTTTCCGTAAACTTGCTCATGGTGGATGGTTTGTTGTTTGCTGGTTTCCGACTTCGACAATCAGATTCTCAGCTGAAACCTCCACCGCCTTCAATCTCCCGCCTCAAATCCCCCATACACCAGATTCGAGCTTAGCTCCCCTTGTATCGTCGTGTTGCATTGCTGCGCAGGTTCATCCAGCGTCGCCGATGTTCGTCGGTGTATTCGCCAACTTCGCACGTGCTGTCTCATCCGCTTTAAGGCATCGCTGCTCGCCGCTGGCAGAAAGCCAGTAAATCGCCGCTGGTGTTTGCTCAATGCCCCTCTCGGTCTAAACGTAAAACCGAGGAACGTAAACTGCACGTTCGGATAAGTGCCAGTGCGATTGCTGTCCTTGCGATACACGATCTTCGACTTCTCCGGATACATCATCAACCCAATCCAGATTGGGGAGTTGAGTGCGCTGCTGACGCTTGCTTGACATCACATCGGTATGAAAAGGCTGCCTTGGGTTATTACAAGCTAGCTCGATGCAGCTGAGCCGAGGATCGCATCGAAGGTAGCGTACTGTGAATGGATGCTTGGCCACGACGAAGAGGCATTCGATCGCCTCATGTCGCTTGGCGAAGAACTTGACGCAGATGGTGTAGGCCTTCTGAGCGAGTTGATTCGTACTCGCTATGGTGACAAAAATCGTAGTGCACACATGGAGGCGATTTGGGCGCGCCTTAAGGTCGTTACGACGGCTGATTCCGTACCGCTTTTGACTGCCGAGGCACGCGCACGTGGTTTGTGGCCTGGAGACGCTGAAAATCGCGAACAGAGGCGCCGAGAAATCGAGAGGCTCCTTTCTCTTCACCCGACCAGTCAGCGCATTCGCCTAGAAGTTCTTAACGAGTTGCGATGCTCCGACTCTCCGGCTGAGGAACGATATGCATTGTTGCGCGGTTGGAACAGTAGCGACCTAATCCCGAGGTTCCAATGGGAATCTGCTTGTGTGGCTGCTGAAGTGCGAAAATTCGACGAGGCAATCGATTACCTCCGCCAACTGGAAAAGAGAGAGCGTCAGAGCGCACGCCCATCACAGAACCTACTTCTGAATATCGACCTCGCGCGGTGCGATATCACAGTTCGCTCTGCTGATGCTCCCGATTTATCTGGCTACGATGCAATTCTGAGCGGCACTACGCTCGACGGGGAAAATAGCGCGCGCGTTGTCCGTGCAGCACTTGCGGCCGCCTGCAGTTTCGCCCCGGAACGGGTTGCCGAGCTGTGCGATGGTTTGCTCAATGCACTCAAATCAACCGAGTATGGATTCCCGATCGATGCTTCAGCGCTGTTCAACGAGTCGTATCCCGTCAGTGGTCAAGAATGGGACGACTATGCCCATACTTGGCCGTGCGGCAACCTCTTTCCCCATCAAGATATTCTTCTCGCAACTACACAAGGCCACGCGAACGCGTTCCTCCGCGCCGCTTTCGCCGCGTCAAAAATTAATGAAAACTATATGGACGACGATGTAGAACCGGAACTCCCAGCGGGATTCTGGGATGACATCGAAGCGCTTATTGGAAATAGCACGGGAGATGATTCTGAGCTCGGTGGCAAACTTTTGTCACTCCAAAATGCCGCTCGCGCGCATCGCCACCGTCCCAACAGGACTGCGTTAGGGCAGTCTTGGATAAAATCCGAAATACTTCGCAGCCCCGATGACTATGCCGTCACTTACGGATGGCTGACCCTGAAGGCAGCGACACGAACCGCCACCTCTGCACGGACCTTTCCTCTGGAGTTCTCAAGCAATTGCGCGATAGCGCAATTGAGGCGCCCCAAGCGTATGACTTGGTTGAACCACTCGTGGAAATCGGCATTCGCGCTCGTGATCTCGGCGTTGAGACAAAGTGCTCCGGTTTGCATCGCCGAGGCAGAGCACCAATCTATCACCATTAAAATTGGCGCATTGCACAATAAAAATACGCGTCGCCGCAGACTTTGTTGTATCTGAACCGCTCTCCCTTACTTCCCGCAAACTTTGTTGTGCTCCCATAACAACAAAAAAAAGCGTCACGTTGCCGTGACGCCTTAAAAAGTTCTAGCCATTCCGAGGGCCGTGCTAGAACCTGAGAGAAGGTAATTCGAAAGGCGCAAGCGCATCGGACGGGCAATCGATCCTGCATTTTGGGATTTTTCCGCTCGCGCGCACCAAAATGCAGCGGAGACAAGCGACTTTCGAAATGCGGTTCCATTTTTTATGGTTATGCTGACTAAGTCAAGCAAAAAGAAGTAGTCGACCATCGATCGGCAATTTCTTCCGATACAATGACTTTTCTTAAAAATGTATGAATGGGTGCCCCGGTTTGGAGATGTCCCTGCCTCTGTGAGCGGCCATCAACAGGTTGTCCCACGAACAATTTGAAATGCTGTTCCATAAAAACGCATGAACCGATCCACTCCCAACCAACCCGTCGCCGCCAAGGTCCCCGCCAGCAAAGACCGAGACGGCCCGGGCGATGAAGTCACCGCGCTCGCGCGCGGCCTGACCGTACTGCGCGCCGTCGCTGCCGCGCACGCACCACTCAGCAATCGCGAACTCGCCGAGTTGACCGGCATCCCGAAGCCCACCGTGTCGCGCATCACCGCGACGCTCGTCGGCACCGGTTTTCTGCTGCGACTACCCGACAGCGAGCGCTTCGTGCTGACCTCGTCGGTGCTCGAACTGAGCAACGGCTTTCTGCGCAACTTCGACATCCGCTCGCGCGCGCGGGCCGTTTCTGATCGAACTCGCGGAACGCACCGCGTTGTCGGTGCATCTGGCGGTGCGCGACCGCTACGACATGGTCGTCATCGACGCGATCCGGCCGCGTTCGGCGGTGCTCGTGTCGCGACTCGAAATCGGCTCGCGCATGAGCTTGACGCGCACCGCCGTCGGCCGGGCGTACCTCGCGGCACTCGCGCAACCGGACCGCGACCGTCTGCTGGTCGGCCTGCAGACGGCCGAAGGTGACGATTGGGGCTATATCGGCAGCCGTCTCGCCAGCGCGATCCAGGACACCCTCGAGCGCGGCTTCGCAATCGCCACCGGCGAGTGGTACAACGGGCTGAACGCGATCGCGCTCGGCTTCGTCGGGCCGTCGGGCGAGCGCTACGCAGTCAATTGCGGCGGCTCGGCCGACCAATGTCCGCGCGACTGGCTGATCGCGCGCGCCGCGCCCGCGCTGCTCGAATGCATCGACAAGATCGTGCTGGAGATCGGCGGCACGCCGGGGCGCCGGCTCGACGAATAAGCCGTCGGCGGCATCGGGCGCCAAACGGCGCCCCGCGCGGATCGAACGCGGCGCCAGCCGCCCGTGATCTGCGAGAGTGGCGACGGCGGCCCGCCCTCGCCCGACGATGCGCCGACATGCTGTAACCTTCGTAATCAACCGAAAAATACGCGGCTGGACTGTTACAGACGCCGCAACGTACGATCACGCATCCCGTCGCGGGATCGCGCGCCGCGAGCCGTGAGCGTCGTCGAACCGGCCGCGTCCAGCCGCGATGATTCCGCATTGCGTTAACATCTCTGTCCCGCGCCTCGGGTAGCATCGCGCTGAACATTGCGCGGCGCCCGCCGCCACGACCGCCTGACATGCCGCCCATGTGCCGGCCCACCGCCCTTCGAATGGCGGCGTGCGCATCGGCGGCTCACATCATCAAGCCAGCCACCCGACCGAACCGATGGACGAACAACAAAAGCACCCGGAAACCCAACGCCCTGCCGCTTCCCAGCCGTCCGCGAACGGCGCGCAATCGAGCGCCCCCGGCGCGGTGAAACGCCACCGTGGCCGCACCGTCGCGCTGATCGTCGCGGCGCTGGTCGTGCTCGGCGTCGTGCTGTGGCGTTGGCATCCGTGGGGCGGGCCCGGCAGCGGCGCGAGCGCGTCGGGGGCGGCGAGCGGCGCGCGCAGCGGCCGCTTCGGCCGCGGCGGCCCGAACGCGATGGCCAACATGGCGCAGCCGGTGCACGTCGCCGCCGCGACGCAGGGCGAGATGCCGGTCGTGCTGACCGCGCTCGGCACGGTCACGCCGCTCGCCACCGTCACCGTGCTGCCGCAACTGAGCGGCGTGCTGCAGGACGTCTATTTCAAGGAAGGCCAGATGGTCAAGAAGGGCGACGTACTGGCCCAGATCGACCCGCGCCCGTACGAAATTTCGCTGCGCAACGCCGAGGGCACGCTGGTGCGCGACGAGGCGCTGCTCGCCACCGCGCGTCTCGATCTGAAGCGCTATCAGACGCTGCTCACGCAGGACTCGATCGCCAGCCAGCAGGTCGACACGCAGGCGTCGCTGGTGCGGCAATACGAAGGCACGGTGAAGTCCGACCAGGCCAACATCGACAGCTTCAAGCTCGACCTCGTGTACGCGCGCATCACCGCGCCGGTGTCGGGACGCGTCGGTCTGCGTCAGGTCGACCCGGGCAACTACGTGACCTCGGGCCTCACCAACGGCATCGTCGTGATTACGCAGCTCGATCCGATCAGCGTGGTGTTCACGACTTCCGAAGACAATCTGCAGCAGATCATCCAGCACACGCAGAACGGCGAGTCGCTGTCGGCCACCGCGTACGACCGCAGCAACACGCATCCGCTCGAAGTCGGCTCGCTAAAGACGATGGACAATCAGATCGACACGACCACCGGCACGATCAAACTGCGCGCGATCTTCAAGAACAAGGACAACGGCCTGTTCCCGAACCAGTTCGTCAACACTCGCCTGCTCGTCGATACGATCAGGAACGCGGTGATCGTGCCGACCTCGGCGGTGCTCAACGGCTCGATGGGTACCTTCGTGTACGTCGTGAAGCCCGACAACACGGTCACCGTGCGCCAGGTCAAGGTCGGCCCGGTCGACGGCGAGCGCACCAGCATCCAGTCGGGCCTCGCGGTCGGCGAGCGCGTCGTGATCGACGGTTCGGACCGGCTGCGCGAAGGCGCGAAGATCACGATTCCGGCCGAGCGGCCGCGTGGCGCGTCCGGCGCATCGGCCGCATCCGGCGCGCACGCGCATCGCGGCCGGCACGCGGCGCAAGCATCGCAATAAAGTAAAGGCACGGCACTTACCGCATGAATCCATCCCGCGCTTTTATTCTGCGTCCTGTCGGCACCGCGCTGCTGATGGCGGCGATCATGCTGGTCGGCCTCGTCGCGCTGCGCTTTCTGCCGCTGTCCGCGCTGCCCGAGGTCGACTATCCGACGATCCAGGTGCAGACCTTCTATCCGGGCGCGAGCCCGGACGTGATGACGTCGTCCGTGACGGCGCCGCTCGAGAGGCAATTCGGGCAGATGCCGTCGCTGAACCAGATGTCGTCGCAAAGCTCGGCCGGCTCGTCGATCATCACGCTGCAGTTCAGCCTCGACCTGCCGCTCGACATCGCCGAGCAGGAGGTCCAGGCGGCGATCAACGCGGCGGGCAACCTGCTGCCGTCCGACCTGCCCGCGCCGCCGATCTACGCGAAGGTCAACCCGGCCGACGCGCCGATCATCACGCTCGCGATCACGTCGAAGACACTGCCGCTCACGCAGGTGCAGGATCTCGCCGACACGCGTCTCGCGCAGAAGATTTCGCAGGTCGCCGGGGTGGGTCTCGTCAGCCTGTCGGGCGGCCAGCGCCCGGCGATCCGCATTCAGGCGAACCCGCGCGCGCTCGCCGCGTACGGCCTGAATCTCGACGACCTGCGCACCACCGTCTCGAACCTGAACGTCAACACGCCGAAGGGCAATTTCGACGGTCCGACGCGCAACTACACGATCAACTCGAACGACCAGTTGACCGACGCCGACGAATACAAGAGCGCCGTGGTCGCGTACAAGAGCGGCCGTCCGGTGATGCTGACCGACGTCGCGAGCATCGTGGCGGGACCGGAGAATACGAAGCTCGGTGCGTGGGTCGACAACACGCCCGCGATCATTCTGAACGTGCAGCGCCAGCCAGGCGCGAACGTGATCCAGGTGGTCGACAGCATCAAGGCGCTGCTGCCGCAGTTGCAGCAGTCGCTGCCCGCCGCGCTCGACGTCGAGGTCGTCACCGACCGCACCACGACGATCCGCGCGTCGGTGCGCGACGTGCAGTTCGAACTGGCGATGTCGGTCGTGCTGGTCGTGCTGGTGATGTACCTGTTCCTCGCCAACATCTACGCGACGATCATTCCGAGCCTGTCGGTGCCGCTGTCGCTGATCGGCACGCTCGCGGTGATGTACCTGTGCGGCTTCTCGCTCGACAACCTGTCGCTGATGGCACTGACCATCGCCACCGGCTTCGTCGTCGACGACGCGATCGTGATGATCGAGAACATCGCGCGCTACGTCGAGGAAGGCGACACGGCGCTCGAAGCCGCGCTGAAGGGCTCGAAGCAGATCGGCTTCACGATCATTTCGCTGACGGTCTCGCTGATCGCGGTGCTGATTCCGCTGCTCTTCATGGGCGACGTGGTCGGGCGCCTGTTCCACGAATTCGCGATCACGCTCGCGGTGACGATCGTCATCTCCGCGGTCGTGTCGCTGACGCTCGTGCCGATGATGTGCGCGAAGCTGTTGCGCCACACGCCGCCGCACGACAGTCACCGTTTCGAGGCGAAGGCGCACCGCTTCATCGACTGGGTGATCGCGCGCTACGCGGTCGCGCTCACGTGGGTGCTGAACCGTCAGCGCTCCACGCTGGTCGTCGCGGTGCTCACGCTGGTGCTGACCGGCCTGCTGTACGTGTACGTGCCGAAGGGCTTCTTCCCGGTGCAGGACACCGGCGTGATCCAGGCGATCACGCAGATGCCGCAGTCGGTGTCGTTCGCATCGATGGCCGAGCGTCAGCAGGCGCTCGCCGACCCGATCCTGAAGAACCCGGACGTCGAAAGCCTGACCTCGTTCATCGGCGTGGACGGCAGCAACATCACGCTGAACAGCGGCCGCATGCTGATCAACCTGAAGCCGCGCGACGACCGCAGCAATACCGCGAGCGAGGTGATCCGCCAGTTGCAGAAAGACGTCGCGCATATTCCGGGCGCGTCGCTGTACATGCAGCCGGTGCAGGACCTGACGATCGACTCGACCGTCAGCCCGACGCAGTATCAGTTCATGCTGACCGATCCGAACATCAGCGAATTCACCACGTGGGTGCCGAAGCTGGTCGACCGGTTGAAGCAGTCGCCCGAGCTCGCGGACGTCGCAACCAATCTGCAGGACAACGGCCGCTCGGTGTTCATCGAGATCGACCGCGCGACCGCCGCGCGCTTCGGCATCACACCGGCCACGATCGACAACGCGTTGTACGACGCGTTCGGCCAGCGCATCATTTCGACGATCTTCACGCAGTCGAACCAGTACCGCGTGATTCTCGAAGCGCAGCCGACGATGCAGCACTACACCACGTCGCTGAACTCGATCTACCTGCCCTCTTCCACGTCGACGGGCGGCCAGGTGCCGCTGTCGTCGATCGCGAAGTTCATCGAGCAACCCGCGCCGCTGCTCGTCACGCACCTGAGCCAGTTCCCGGCCACCACGGTGTCGTTCAACCTCGCGCCGGGTTCGTCGCTCGGCGCGGCGGTCAAGGCGATCCAGCAGGCCGAGAAGGACGTCGGTCTGCCCGCGTCGTTCCAGACGCGCTTCCAGGGCGCGGCGCTCGCGTTCCAGGCGTCGCTCGCCAACGAGCTGTTCCTGATCCTCGCGGCGATCGTCACGATGTACATCGTGCTCGGCGTGCTGTACGAGAGCTTCATCCATCCGATCACGATTCTGTCGACGCTGCCGTCGGCCGGCGTCGGCGCGCTGCTCGCGCTGCTGATCACCGGCCACGATCTCGACATCATCGGCATCATCGGCATCGTGCTGCTGATCGGTATCGTGAAGAAGAACGCGATCATGATGATCGACTTCGCGCTCTACGCCGAGCGCGAGGAAGGCAAGCCGCCGCGCGAGGCGATCTACCAGGCGTGTCTGCTGCGCTTCCGGCCGATCCTGATGACCACGCTCGCCGCGCTGCTCGGCGCGCTGCCGCTGATGCTCGGCACCGGCGCGGGCTCGGAGCTGCGCCGGCCGCTCGGTATCGCGATCGCCGGCGGCCTGATCGTGAGCCAGCTGCTGACCCTGTTCACGACGCCGGTGATCTACCTCGCGTTCGATTCGCTCGGCCGCCGGCTGCGCGAGCGCTTTAACCGCGGCGATTCGTCCGGTAGCGCCACGCCGCCCGCCACCGATGCAGGGAACTGAGCGATGAACCTGTCGCGTCCGTTTATCGCCCGACCGGTTGCCACCACGCTGCTGGCGATCGGCATCGCGCTGTCGGGGGTATTCGCGTTCACGAAGCTGCCGGTCGCGCCGCTGCCGCAGGTCGACTTCCCGACCATCTCGGTGCAGGCGACGCTGCCGGGCGCGAGCCCGGAGACCGTCGCGACGAGCGTCGCGAGTCCGCTCGAGCGGCATCTCGGCTCGATCGCCGACGTCACCGAGATGACGTCGCAGAGCTCGGTCGGCTCGACGCGCATCACGCTGCAGTTCGGCCTGAACCGCAACATCGACGGCGCCGCGCGCGACGTGCAGGCGGCGATCAACGCGGCGCGCGCCGACCTGCCCGCGAGCCTGCGCAGCAACCCGACCTACCACAAGGTCAACCCGGCCGACGCGCCGATCCTGATTCTCGCGCTGACGTCGAGCACGCTGACGGCGGGCCAGCTCTACGATTCGGCCGCGACGGTGCTGCAGCAGTCGTTGTCGCAGGTGCAGGGGGTTGGCGAAGTGGATGTCAGCGGTTCGGCGAATCCGGCCGTGCGCGTCGAGTTGCTGCCGCATGCGCTGTCGCATTACGGCATCGGCCTCGAGGACGTGCGCGCGGCGCTCGCCGCGGCCAACGCGAACAGCCCGAAGGGCTCGATCGAGTTCGGCGAGAACCGCGTACAGCTGTACACCAACGACCAGGCGAGCAAGGCGTCGCAATACAAGGACCTCGTCATTGCCTATCGCAACGGCGCGCCGGTCAAACTCTCCGACATGGGCGAAGTCGTCGATTCGGTCGAAGATCTGCGCAACCTCGGTCTCTTCAATGGCAAGCGCTCGGTGCTCGTGATCCTGTACCGGCAGCCGGGCGCGAATATCATCGAGACCGTCGACCGCGTGAAGGCGATGCTGCCGCAACTGCACGCGTCGCTGCCCGCCGACGTCGACATCGCGCCGACCTCGGACCGCTCGACGACGATCCGCGCGTCGTTGAGGGACACCGAGCGCACGCTCGTGATCGCGGTCACGCTCGTCGTGATGGTGGTGTTCCTGTTCCTGCGCAACTGGCGCGCCACGCTGATTCCGAGCGTGGCCGTGCCGATCTCGATCGTCGGCACGTTCGGCGCGATGTACCTGATGGGCTTCTCGATCGACAATCTGTCGCTGATGGCGTTGACCATCGCGACCGGCTTCGTCGTCGACGACGCGATCGTCGTGCTCGAAAACATCTCGCGCCACATCGAAGACGGCGTGCCGCGCATGAAGGCCGCGTTCATCGGCGCGCGCGAGGTCGGCTTCACGGTGATGTCGATCAGCATCTCGCTCGTCGCCGTGTTCCTGCCGATCCTGCTGATGGGCGGCATCGTCGGGCGGCTGTTCCGCGAGTTCGCGCTGACGCTGTCGCTGGCGATCGCGGTGTCGCTGGTCGTATCGCTGACGCTCACGCCGATGATGTGCTCGCGCCTCCTGCGCGAGCCGCACGAAAAGCATGAGGAAAACCGCTTCGGCCGCTGGCTCGAACGCGGCTTCACGTCGATGCATCGCGGCTACGAGCGCACGCTCGGCTGGGCGCTCGTGCATCCGCTCCTGATCGTCATGGTTCTGCTGCTGACCATCGCGCTGAACGTGGCGCTTTATATCATCGTGCCGAAGGGCTTCTTCCCGCAGCAGGACACGGGGCGCCTGATCGGCGGCATCCAGGCCGACCAGAGCACGTCGTTCCAGGCGATGAAAGGCAAGTTCTCGGAGATGATGGAAATCGTCAGCAAGAATCCGGCGGTCGACAGCGTGGCCGGCTTCACCGGCGGCCGGCAGACCAACTCGGGCTTCATGTTCATGTCGCTGAAGCCGAAGAGCGAGCGCAAGCTGTCCGCCGACCAGGTGATCCAGCAGCTGCGCGCGCCGCTCGGCGACGTGGCCGGCGCGCGCACGTTCCTGCAGGCGGTGCAGGACATTCGCGTGGGCGGCCGGCAATCGAACGCGCAGTATCAGTTCACGCTGCTCGCCGACTCGACGCCCGATCTGTACAAGTGGGGGCCGAAGCTCACCGAGGCGCTGCAGGCACGCAAGGAGCTCGCGGACGTGAACTCCGACCAGCAGCAAGGCGGTCTCGAAGCGATGGTGACGATCGATCGCGCCACGGCATCGCGCCTCGGCATCAAGCCCGCGCAGATCGACAACACGCTGTATGACGCGTTCGGCCAGCGCCAGGTGTCGACGATCTACAACCCGCTGAACCAGTATCACGTCGTGATGGAAGTCGCGCCGCAATACTGGCAGAGCCCGGAGATGCTGAAGCAGATTTTCGTCAGCACGTCGGGCGGCAGCGCGAGCGGCGCGCAGACCACCAACGCGCCGGCCGGCACCGTGACGTCCAGAGCGACCAGCACGTCGACCACGACGAGCGCGGCAACCGGCGGCATGGCCGCCACCACCGCGACGAGCGCGGCCAGCATCGCAGCCGACTCCGCGCGCAATCAGGCCATCAACTCCATCGCGGCGAGCGGCAAGTCGAGCGCGTCGTCGGGCTCGGCGGTGTCGACCGCGAAGGAGACGATGGTGCCGCTGTCGGCGATCGCGAGCTTCGGGCCCGGCACCACGCCGCTATCGGTCAATCACCAGAGCCAGTTCGTCGCCTCGACGATCTCGTTCAACCTGCCGCCGGGCGTGTCGCTGTCCACCGCCACGCAGGCGATCTACGACACGATGGCCGAGATCGGCATGCCCGCCACGATTCACGGCAGCTTCCAGGGCACCGCGCAGGCGTTCCAGCAGTCGATGTCCGACCAGCCGATCCTGATCCTCGCCGCGCTCGCGGCGGTGTATATCGTGCTCGGCATCCTGTACGAGAGCTACATCCACCCGCTGACGATCCTGTCGACGCTGCCGTCCGCGGGCGTCGGCGCGTTGCTCGCGCTGCTGCTGTTCAAGACCGAGTTCAGCATCATCGCGCTGATCGGTGTGATCCTGCTGATCGGCATCGTGAAGAAGAACGCGATCATGATGGTGGACTTCGCGATCGACGCGTCGCGCAAGGGAATGTCGTCGCGCGACGCGATCTACCAGGCCTGTCTGCTGCGCTTCCGGCCGATCATGATGACCACCTTCGCCGCGCTGCTCGGCGCGTTGCCGCTCGCGTTCGGCAGCGGCGAAGGCGCGGAGATGCGCGCGCCGCTCGGTATTTCGATCGTCGGCGGGCTGATCGTCAGCCAGATGCTGACGCTCTATACGACGCCGGTCGTCTATCTGTACATGGATCGCATCCGCGTGCGCTGGGAGGCGAGAAAGGCACGCCGCGCGGGTGGCGCGACGCCGACGTCGTCATGACGTAGTGAAGGTGGCGCTCACAGCTTCTGCTCGATGGCCAGCGAGAAAATCCGCTGCCATCGGCGCGCCGCCCGCTCGTTCGACATCGGCACGAGCCACTCGCCGTGCCGCGAGTCCTTGACCTTCAGCGCGAGCCGCGCCTGTGCGTCGCGGCCCTGTGCTTCGGCGCCGAGCAGATCGGCGAAGATATACGCGCCCTGCTGGTCGCCGACGCGAATCTCGCAGAGCCGCTTGGCCGCCGCGAGCCGCACCGAGCCCCAACTGCCCTTCAATTCGTGCGTCCAGTCGCCGTCGCGCACGTTCGGCGCGACTTCGCGGCGCCGCTGCCGCCAGTACGCGAGCGCACCGGCGATCAGCAACGCAACCAGCACAGCCACACCCTCCGCCACCGCCAGCCCGAAAGCGGCCTGCAGCGCATAAAAGGCACGCACCGCGCCGTACCCCAGCGCGATCAGCGCAATCAACGCAACGACAATCGGCATCGCAAGCTCATCCGGCAAATGGTTTTAGTCGGCTAACGTCGGCAAACGCGACGGCGCGTTCGGCCCCTCACTGCGCCTCACTGCCCCTTATGCGCGGCCGACCACTCCTTGAGCGCGTTCAGCGTGTTCTCGACATGCTTGTCGGGCGACAGGCTCGTGTACTCGTAGATGATCTTGCCGTCGGGCGAGATCACGTACGACACGCGATTCGCCATGCCGGCCTTCAACGGCATGGCCGCGTCGTACGCATTGATCACCTTCGCGTCGGCGTCGGCCGCGACCGGGAATTTGCTGCGGCATTCGCTGACCGAAAACTTCGTCAGCGTATCGATGTTGTCGTGCGACACGCCGATCACCGTCGCGCCGTACTTCTTGTATTGGTCGACCGCATCGGCGAACTCGTGCGCCTCGATCGTGCAGCCCTTCGTGAACGCGGCCGGATAGAAGTACAGCACGACCGGGCCCTTCTTCAGTTCGTCGGCGAGCGAATACGCGTAGGTCTTGCCGCCGAGCGAGGCCTCGGCGGTAAACGTCGGCGCCGTATCGCCGGGCTTCAGGGTTGCCGAGGCGAGCGGCGAATGCATTGCGAATCCGAACGCCATGACGGCGGCCAGTACCGCCGGTATGGGTTTTGTCTTCATCTGCTCCTCCACGCGTGAGCGCACGCAATTGATCGGGTCCATCGGAGACAGCTTCGGCCGACGTCACAGGCCTTCGCTGAACTTACTATTGGACCACGGATGCGCACGCGGCGTGGGTCGTCGCCCGGATCACAAGCGAATCGAAAGGGTGCGGCGCGCGAGCTCGACGTATCAAACGCCCAATTCCGCCACGTGCGCGCCGAACCACGCCGCCGCCGACAGGTTCAGCTCCGACAGCACGTCGGGCGTCAGCGCGTGGAAGCCCGCCGCCGTCGCGACCGGCGCCGCGTCGCCGCCCTCGCCCGCGACCTCGGCGATCAGCAGCAGCGCGCCCAGCTCGCCCTTGCGCGCGACGATCGCGTCGCGAATCTGCGGCGCGAGGCCGAGTTTCTCGAGCACCGCGTCCGGCGTGCTGTCGAGCACGATGTGCACGAGCGAAAAAATCCCGGTCATGAACGCAGCGTCGGCGAATTCGCCGTCGGCCGGACGCAGCCAGTTCGCGGCGAGTTCCATGAAGCGCGAGCGCGTCGCCGCCAGTTGCACGAGCGGATCGGCGCGCCACGGCAACTCGCCGGTGTCCGAGTACAGCAGCAGTTGCGCCCAGCGCGCGATCTGCCGCGTGCCGGTCGCGATGATCGCCTCGCGCAGCGACGCGATGTTGCGCCCGAGGCCGAATGCACTCGAATTGACGAGCCGCAGCAGTTGCACGACCACGCCCGGGTTGACCTTCAGCTCCGCCTCGAGCTCGACGATGCCGGCGTCGCGCGACAGCAGCGCGAGCAGCCGCAGCAGGCCCGGACGCAGCGAGCGGTTGCGCGGCGCGGCCAGCACCTGCGGCCGCGCGAAGAAGTAGCCCTGGAACAGATCGAAACCGAGCTCGTGGGCGAGCGCGAAGTCCTCGCGCGTCTCGACCTTCTCGGCGAGCAGCGTCTTGCCGTGGCCGCGCAGCGTCGACGCGAGCTTCGCGACGGTACGGCGCGGCGTCTGCAGGAAATCGATCTTGACGATGTCGGCGTACGGCAGCATCGCGCTCAGCTCGTCGGACAGATCGTGCACGTCGTCGAGCGCGACCTGGAAGCCGGCGCCGCGCAACTCGCCGAGACGACGCGCGAGCGAGGCGTCGTAGCGCACGGTTTCGAGGATTTCGAGCACGAAGCGCTCGGGCGGCATCAGATGGACGATGTCGCTAAAGAGCAGCGCGCGATCGATATTGACGAAGCCGCGATGCTGGCCGAGCACGGCGGGTACGCCGATTCCGCCGATCGTGCGCGCGACCACCTGCGCGGTGGCCTGCGTGTCGTCGCTGATTTCGGCGTAGTTGTACGTTCCGGCACGGAACAGCAGCTCATAGGCGTGAAGCGCGCCATCGCGATCGAGAATCGGCTGGCGGCCGACATAGACGTACTGTGGGGCAGCGTCCAGCTCCCCGTGCTCACGATAGCCGGCCGACGCGCCGGCGAGGACATCACGCACCTCGACGTCCCGCGGGACGGGCCGTGGGGCTCTGGCGGACCTGACGACGGGGCGTTCGGACATGGATCATCAGTGCAAGGTTCGGAAAGTCTATGCAGCGCGACGTCATCAGCGTCGCCAAAAAAGGGGATTCGCCGTATTAACGGCCGCGAAGCGACGTCACTTTAACCGAATCGTCCCGGCGACGGCGCCGGGCTTCTCCTTACCAGATGTTTTTCTCCACGGGCCGCTAAAGATTTCCCCGCATGCGTCGTTATCTCGTTCTGATGGGGCGGCCTGCTATCTCCTGGCCGCCCGGAGCGGCGGACAAGCAGCCCCGCCTGCGGACGAACCCAGGTTGCCAGCGACAAACATGGAAGCGAACACGATCACCGCGCCCCGCCGGGGCTCCTTGCGCACGGTCATCGACCGGCTGTGGGCGTTCGGCCGGCGCGAGGACGACGACCAGCCGAGCAGCGCGAACCGCCCGCCCCCACTGGAACAGGTGGTCGGCGCGGTCGATCTGCTCGCGCACGTCGACGATGCGCTGCGCTTCATCTACGTGTCCGACGCGAGCCTGCGCTTCATCGGCTATCACCGCGAATACCTGAAAACCGCGACGCTGCACGATCTGGTCGCGCCCGCCGACGTGCCGCGCCTCGACGCGCTGCTCAAGCTCGCGGCGGCCTCGGGCAATGTCGAGAAAGCGACGCTCGGGCTCGTCAAGTCGCTGACCTATCCGATCACGGTCGAGCTGCGGGTCGTGCGCAGCAGCCACGACGGCGTCGACGGCTACGCGATCGCCGGCTTCGACGTGTCGTCGTGGCGCGCCACCGAAGAGCGCCTGACCCAGGCGCTGCATCTGGACCGGCTGACCAGCCTGCCGAACCAGTCGGGCTTGCTGCACGCGTTGCTCGACGCGCAACAGAAGGCCGACGCGCACGGCACGCCGGTCGCGCTCTTGTTGCTCGATCTCGACGACTATCAGCGCGTGAATCGCGCACTCGGCTACGACGCCGGCGACGAGATGCTGCGCGACACGTCGCGGCGCCTGTTGAACATGACGAGCCCGAACGAAACGATCGCGCGCGTCGCCAGCGACGAGTTCGCGATCCTCGTGAAGCCTGCCGCGAGCCGCACCGACGCGGCGGCGGCCGCCGAAGCGCTGGCGCGGCGTCTGTTGACCGCGATCCAGCAGCCGTACGTGTTCAAGGGTCAGCAGGTGCACCTGTCGGCCAGCATCGGCATCGCGCTCTACCCGGACGTGCGCCACGCCAACGACACCGGCGGCCACGACACGCACCTGCTGCGCTGGGCCGACCACGCGCTGTTGCAGGCGAAGGCCGCGGGCGGCAACACGCTGGCGTTCTACGTACCCGACGACAACCCGGCCGACGCCGAGCGCCTCAAGCTCGAGGCCGACCTCTACGACGGCGTACGCAACGGCGAGTTTTCGCTACACTTCCAGCCGATCACGAGCAGCCGCACGCGGGGCGTGGTCGGTGTCGAGGCGTTGATTCGCTGGACGCATCCGGTGCATGGCCTCGTGCCGCCGTCGATGTTCATTCCGCTCGCGGAGTCGATCGGGCTCATCAACTTTCTCGGCAACTGGGTGCTGAAGGTCGCGTGCATGCAACTGATCCAGTGGGACGCCAAGGGCATCTCGCTGCAGTACGTGGCCGTCAACGTGTCGCCGCAGCAGTTTCGCGATCCGCGCTTCAAGGACTCGGTGCGCGAGGCGATCGAGCTGACCGGCATCGATCCGCGCCGCCTCGTCTTCGAGATCACCGAAAGTCTGCTGATGCACGATCCGGCGCACGCGAAAGGCTTGCTCGAAGAGCTGACCGCGATGGGCATCCGCTTCGCCGTCGACGACTTCGGCACCGGCTATTCGAGCCTCGCGTACCTGCAGCGTTTTCCGCTCGCGAAGCTGAAGATCGACCGGAGTTTCGTCGAGAATCTGCTAACCTCGCGAAACGATCAGGCAATCGTTAGCGCCGTCGTCGGCCTTGCGCAGACGCTCGACCTCGAACTGGTAGCCGAGGGCGTCGAAACGGAAGCGCAACGCGCGTTGCTCACCGAGATGGGCTGCGATCACATTCAGGGCTGGCTCGTTTGCAAGGCGCTGCCGTCCGAGGAACTCGCGCAGCGCTTCGAATCGCGCGAGCTTCAGTTGCACGGCGCGTAACGGGCGATGCAGACACGACGCCCAGGCAGCGCAACAAGCCGGCTCACGACCGGCATGGCATTCACTGGAACACGTATGGCTTTTGCGGGACTCACATGGTAAAGGCGGCAGTGCTCGACCGGCTCTGGACGCGAATGAGCGAGCGCGGCGATTTCCCTATGCTGTCGCAATCGCTGCGCACCACCATGGCGGCAGTGACCAACGACGACCTCGACTTCACCGGCCTCGTGCAAGTGGTGCTGTCGGACTTCGCGCTCACCCAGAAGGTGCTGCGCCTCGCGAACTCGGCGATGTACATGGCGTTCGGCGGCAACATCACGACCGTGTCGCGCGCGCTGATGGTGCTCGGCATGGATGCGGTCGGCCATCTGGTCGTCGGTCTGAAGATCGTCGATCACTTTCATCAAAGCGCGCCGCGCCGCATCGACGCGAAACTCGAACTGAACCGCACGCTGCTGTCGGGCTGCGTCGCGCGCAAGCTGACCGAGCGCGGCGACCTGCGCGCCGGTGAGGAAGCGGTGGTCTGCACGCTGATGCGGCAGATCGGCAAGCTGCTGGTCGTGTTCTATCTCGACGCCGAATGGGACCAGATTCGCCGCCATATCGACGGCGGCGCACTCGAAACCGATGCGTGCGTGCTCGTGCTCGGCGTGACGTTCGATGAAATCGGCGCCGAAGCCGCGGTGCGCTGGCGCCTGCCTGACACGATCCGCTCGGGCATGGGTGAGTTCGATCCGGAGGATGTGACCCAACCGCGCCAGGTGCAGTGGCTGCGCGCGATCACCAATTATTCGACCGCGGTCGCCGACGTGCTCACCCAGCAGAACATGCCCGAGGGGGAGCGCGAGGCACGCATCGGCGAGCTTGCGCACGAGTACAGCGGCGCGCTGAACACCGACCCCGAGGTGCTGCTGCAGATGAGCGTCGCGCTATCGCGTGAGGATGGCGGCGACAGCGTGATGCGCGAGATCGTCGAGTTACGCGCGAATGCCGATGCGATCGCGCGCGAGGCGCTTACACCCGAGGCGCGCATCGAGATCGGGGTGAAGGATCTGCGCGACCTGCCCGAGGGCAGCCCGCTCGCACCGACGCTCGCGATGGCCGCCGAGACCGTGCTCGCGGCGCTCGGCTTCTCGCGCACCGTGGTGTACGTCAAGCACAGCAGCGGCACGTTCAAGGCGCGTCTCGGCTTCGGGCCGAAGATCGACGCGGCGCTGCCGCGGCTCTCGTTCAGCACCGCGTTCGAACCCGACGTATTTCATCTCGCGATCGCGAACTCGGTGGGCATCTTCATCGAGAATGCGCGCGATCCGAAGATGGTCGCGCGGCTGCCCGAGTGGTTCCGGCGCTCGTTCGACGACGCGCGCGCGTTCGTGCTGCTGCCGATCGTCGACGAAACCGATCAGACGGTCGCGCTGCTCTACGGCGACTGGTCGCATACGCAGGAGGCGCGCCGCATCTCGCAGAAGGAGATGAGCGTGCTCAACGAACTGGCACGGGAGTTAGGACGTTTTTTCGGCCAGGGGCAGATGCGGGAAATGGAGACGATGTGAAGACCTGGCGTGATCGTTGATCACGCCGCTTCACGTCGATCCTTTCCGTGTTTGCCCGAAAACGATTTTATCCGGGCACCGTGTGAGGCTTTTTCCCCACTCAATCCTCGATCCGCTCGAGCCCTTCCGCGCTGCGATCCGCGACGCCGGCCCATGCGCCGGCCGCGAGACCCATCTGCGCGACCTCTTCCACGGTCAACGGAGCAAGACGCTCGCATAGCGTGGCGACGCGCTCCCATGCGCCGCCTTCGAGCGCTTCGACCGCGCTCAACAGCAGACCCAGCCTGCCCTCGCGATGCAGGATCGCTGCCTGGATCGGTCGCGACAGCGTAAGGATGTTCAGCGTATTTTCGAGCGAGCCGCCGAACACCGCATCGACGAACGAAAACACACCGGTCAGGAAGGCCGCATCGGCTTCGTCGCGGCCCGCCTCGGGCATGCGCTCGATCGCGAGTTCCATGAAGCGCGCGCGCGTGGCCGCGAGTTGCAGCAGCGGATCGTCCTCCAGCGCGACCTTGCGGCCGTCTGCGTACAGCAGCAGCTGCGTCCAGCGCGCGATGCGGTCGGTGCCGGTCGCGTTGATCGCGTCGCGCAGCGTCGTCACCTTGTGACCGACCGCGAGGCCGCTCGAATTCGCGAGCTTCATCAGATGCATGACGAGCACCGGGTTCAGCTTCAGCTCGGCTTCGAGCTGCGCGACCGTCGGGTCGCCCGCGAGCAGTTGCAGCAGATTGAGCAGCGCGTGGCGCGGCGCGCTGACGCGGCGCGTCGCCGAGCTTTGCGCGCGCGCGAAGTAATAACCCTGGAAGCGGTCGAAGCCGAGCTCGTGCAACGTTTCGAAGTCGGCCTGCGCATCGACACCTGATGCGAGCAGCAGCTTGCCAGCCGACTTCAGCACGCTCGCGAGCTTCGGCAGCAGCGCGCGCGGTGTGCGCGTGACGTCGATCTTGACGACTTCGGCGTACGGCAGCAGCTTCGCGAAAGTCTCGTTGGGCTGCGTGACGTCGTCGAGCGCGAAGCGGTAGCGGCGGCCATGCAGATACACGATACGCGCGATCAACGCGTCGTCGACTTCGAGCGATGAAGGCAGCTCGAGCATGAAGCGCTCGGCGGGCAGTCTCAGGATCGCGTCGTCGAGCAGCAGCTCGCGGCTCACGTCGACGTAGGCCGGATGGCCGGTCAGCGCGCCGCGCACGTCGCCCTGCACGAGCCCGCGCACGATCGCACGCGCGACGCGTTGCACCGGCGTGGACGCGCGGCCCGGCAACGCGTCGGTTTCGGGAGGGAGATCGGTATTGGCTTGCGGGGCGGTGAGGTCCGCGTCGGCAAGCGGCAGCTCGGGCGCACGCACCTTGATCTCATAGCCGCACAGCATGCCGTCCCGATTCAGAATGGGCTGCCTTGCGTAGCTGGCGGTGAGCGACGCGTCGTCGGTCGTGCCGCTGTGGCTCAGAGTCTCGATTGCGATGGTGGTCATTCCAGTCCCCCGCTCGGCGCCGCTGGCGCCTGGCCGCTATGTTCTGTTTTTCGCTGCACGTTGGCGCGTTTCTGTGACGTTGCAAGCTCCGTCGCGCGCGGCAGTGTGCGTCGCAATTTTATCGCAGCGTCATTGGGCACGAACAGGCTTACGAGGCAATATCTCGAAATATTTGTTGAACGTTTGCGACACGCGTGCAGAAAGCAAAACGGCCGCAACGCGCGGCCGTTTTGCACACTTCGATGCATCGTTACTTCAGCACGACTTTCACGTCGAAGTATTTGGCGGCGAGGCGGTCGATCGTGCCATCCGCCTTCAGCTCCTTCAACGCGCCGTTCAGCGCATCCTTCAGTGCCTTGTCGTTCTTGCGCACGCCGTAGCCGACACCCGCGCCGAGCAGCTTGTCGTCGCTGACGGCCGGACCGGCGAACTCGAAGCCCGCGCCCTGCGGCTTCTTCAGAAAGCCCTTCGATGCCGCTTCGGCGTCCTGGAACGACGCATCGAGACGGCCCGACGCGAGGTCCGCGTAGATCTGGTCCTGCGTCTGATAGGGCACGACGTCGACCCCGGCCGGCGCCCAGCGCGCCTTCGCATAGGTTTCCTGGATCGTGCCCTGCAGCACGCCGACGTGCTTGCCCTTCAGCGATGCGGGCGTCGGCTGCAGAGCGCTGCCCTTCTTCGCGATCATCTGGTTCGGGATCGTGTAGATCGGATCGGTGAAGTCGATCGCCTGGCGACGCTGGTCGGTGATCGTCATGTCCGAGTTGATCGCGCTGAACTTGCGCGCTTCGAGCGCCGGGATCAGGCCGTCGAACGAGTTCTCGACCCACACGCATTTGGCCTTCAGCTTCGCGCACACGGCATTGCCGACGTCGATGTCGAAGCCCTGCAGCTCGCCAGCGGGCGATTTCGATTCGAACGGCGCATACGACGCCTCGACGCCGAAGCGCACTTCCTTGATCTCAGCCGCCGACGCGGTGCCTGCCGTCAACACCGCCGTCGCGAACAGCGCGAGTGCGGCCAGGTTGGGCCAATTCTTCTTCATTACGGATGTTCCTTTACGGTGTGGACTGAAACGGAGCCGATTCGGCGCGCACAGGCGGATTACGCCGCCGCGCTTCGGACTCGCGCGGCCGGCGTGACCCGTAGATGCGACAGCCGCGAAGCCCGCGATTGTACATGGAACCTGTCTAGACAAGCCTGGACAGTGTGTCGGCGGTGGTGTCGACGACGAGCAGACCGGCGCGCAGGCCGGGCTTGACCGTCGGGTTCGGAAACACGATGCGCTCTTCGTCGCGCTGCACCGTGTATTGATAGTCGCCGTCGCGCGCCAGCAAGCTGCCCTTGATGAGCGGCGTGAAGTTCGGTACGTCCGGCGCGAGCAGCAGTTCGAATGCGTCGCTTTGCTTGGTCAGCTGATCGACGACGGTGAACACACGCGGCAGAGCGGCTTGCGCGTCGGCTCGCGAACCCACGCGCGTGCCGGCCAGCAGCGCGCGCACCGCGAGATCCGCGCCCTCGAAGCGTGTCAGGTCGTTCTCGCCGAACGGCCGCACCTTGCCGAGTTCGAGCGTGCACGCAGCAGCGCCACACGCTTGCGCGGTGAAGTGCGAATAGGTGTTGCCCTTCGTCGTGTGCAGCAGCACCGCGCTGATACGCGCGTCGCCGAGCCATTCGAACATCGCGCGCGAAAACGGCTTGCCGGTATGCGGCAACAGCGCGAAGCGCTCGAACACCGACGCGCGGATCGCCGTATGCATGTCGATATGCCAGCGCGCGCCGGGCGTGGCGGATGCATCGGCGAAAAAACGCGTCGCGGCCTGTTCGAGCGCGGCCGCGCGCGGCGCCTCATGACTGTGCGGCAGTTGCAGATGACGGCCGCTGAACAGCCGGTTCAGATCGTCGTCGCGATAGCGGCCGCCGTCGCGCATCGCCTCGATGTTGCCGAGAATCACCATCAACCGGCATGCAAGCACGGCGCGGCCCTGCGCGATATCGGCGACGATGCGCGACAGCAGTTCGATCGGCGCGGTTTCGTCGCCATGCACGCCGGCCGACACAAGCACGCTACGGATGTCCGAGTGCTGCTCCGCGGGCTCGATGACGAGTACACCGTCGCCCTGCCACGTCCAGCGCACGCCGTTCGCACACGTGCCTTGCGCTTGATGTGCGGCAGGCCGGGACCCCGCGAGCGTCCACGCGAGAAAATCGTCGAGCATCGCGCTCGGGACCGCCATCGGGTGCTCAGCGCTGGAAGTCATACAGCGAACCCAGAGCGAGGATTTGCGTCAGCTCATCGAGCGCGGTGCGCGACTCGACCAGCAGCTTCGGATCGGTCAGATCGGCGGGTGCGAGACGATCGCGGTAGTGCTTTTCGATCCACGCATCGAGACGGCCGAACAGCGTGTCGTCGAGCCACACACCCGGCGCGACCGCCGCGCGTTCGGTGTCGTCGAGTACGACGCGCAGCCGCAGACATGCGGGGCCGCCACCGTTCTTCATGCTCTCGCGCAGATCGAACACGAGCACTTCGTCGATCGGACCGCTGTGCGCAGTCAGCTCATCCAGATACGCGGCCACGCGCGGATTTTCGCGGCACTCCTGCGGCACGACCAGCACCTGCTTGCCGTCGGGCCGAGTCAGCAGCTGGCTGTTGAACAGATACGACGTCACCGCGTCGGCGACGCTGACCTGGGCGTCGGGCACTTCGATTACGGTGAACCCTGCGTGCAGGCTCGCGAGCTTCGCGCGCAGCTCGTCGTACACCGCCTGCTGCTCGACGAACGCGAGCTGATGGCAGAACAGCGTGTTGCGATTGCCGACCGCGATCACGTCGTTATGGAACACGCCCGCGTCGATCACTTCAGGGTTCTGCTGCGCGTACACGGTCGCCGCTTCCTGCAAGCCATGACGATGCGCGACTGCGCGGCTCGCCTCGAACGTCTGGCGCGCCGGATAGCGCTTCGGTTCCGGCCCGCGACGATACTCGCTGCGGCCATACACGAAGAATTCGACACCGCGCGCCTTGTATTGCTCGCAAAAGCGCGTGTGATTCGCCGCGCCCTCGTCGCCGAGCGCGGGCGTGCCGGGCAGCGCCTCGTGCACGACGAAGCGGTCGGCGTCGCTGAACATCGCGCGCAGCGTGCGGCGTGTCGACTCATGTTCGATCGCGCGATGCAGCTTGCTGCACAGATTGGCCGGCGTGAAATGCACGCGGCCGTCGTGCGTATCCGCGGATGGGCTCACCGTCGCCGCGTTCGCGGTCCACATCGCCGAGGCCGAACTCGCCGCCGCGAGCAGTTCGGGCGCGTTGTTCGCGACGCGCGCGATCACCGAAGCATCGTCGCCGGAAAAACCGAGCTCGCGCAACAGACGCATCGACGGACGCTCCTGCGGCGGCAGCACGCCCTGATGAAAGCCGAGGTCCGCCAGCTGCTTCATCTTGCGCAGACCCTGGCGCGCGGCGGCCTTCGGATTCGCGACGGACTTCTCGTTGTTCTGCGACGCGACGTTGCCGAACGACAAGCCCGCGTAGTTGTGAGTCGGGCCGACCAGGCCGTCGAAATTGGCTTCAGTGGCTTGCAGCATCGTCGATCCTTAGAATTGAAGGCCCGGCGAGACGCTCGCGGGCATGTTCAGTTGCGCGCTCTCGACCGAGGCCATTGGGTATGCGCAGTAGTCGGCCGCATAGTACGCGCTCGGCCGATGATTGCCGGAGCGGCCCGGCCCGCCGAACGGCGCTCCTGAAGAAGCGCCATTGGTCGGCCGGTTCCAGTTGACGATGCCCGCGCGAATCGTGCGCTGGAAATGCGCCCACAGCGCTTCGTCGTCGGCGAGCAGGCCCGCCGAGAGACCGAACTCGGTATCGTTCGCCCGTTCGAGCGCGTCGTCGAAATTGCGGTAGCGGATGATCTGCGCGAGCGGACCGAAGTGCTCCTCGTCGGGCAGGTCCTTTACGTCGGTCACGTCGAGAATCGCGGGCGTGACGAAGCCGAGCTGCGGATCGCGCTGCTCCATTTTCAGCAGAGCCTTCGCGCCGCTCGCGAGCAGACGCTCCTGCGCGCCGATCAAACGCGAGGCCGCGCGCGCCGACACCACGGCGCCCATGAACGGCTGCGGCTTGGCGTTGTATTCACCGACGCCGATGCGCGCGGTCACTTCCGTCAGGCGCGCGAGGAAGCGCTCGCCGAACGCATCGTCGGGCACGAAGATGCGGCGCGCGCACGTGCAGCGCTGCCCCGCCGACAGAAACGCCGATTGAATCGTGTGGTGCACGGCGGCGTCGAGGTCCGCGACCGGGCCGATCACGAGCGGATTGTTGCCGCCCATTTCGAGCGCGAGCACGATCTCCGGCCGTCCGCCGAACTGTTTGTGCAGCAATGTTCCGGTATCCGAACTACCGGTGAAGAACAGTCCGTCGATCTGCCGGTGATTCGCGAGCGCGATGCCGGTGTCCTTCTCACCCTGTACGAGATTCAGCACGCCGGCAGGCAGCCCCGCGTCGCGCCAGATCTGCACGGTCAGCGCCGCGACGCCGGGCGCGAGTTCGGACGGCTTGAACACGACCGCATTACCGGCGATCAGCGCGGGCACGATATGCCCGTTCGGCAGATGGCCCGGGAAGTTGTACGGCCCGAACACCGCCACCACGCCATGCGGACGATGCCGCAGCACCGCGGTGCCGTCGGCCATCGCCGAGCGCTTTTCGCCGGTGCGTTCGTTGTAGGACTGAATCGAGATCTCGACCTTCGCGGCCATCGAGGCCGCTTCGGTGCGCGCTTCCCACAGCGGCTTGCCGGTCTCGCGGCCGATCGCTTCGGCGAGCGCTTCCTTGCGCTCTGTCACGAGCGCGGCGAAGCGGCGCACCACCGCGCAGCGCTCGTCGAGCGTCAGCGCCGACCACGCGGCGAACGCGCGGCGCGCACTACGTACCGCGCGATCGACGTCGTCCGCCGACGCGCTGTTGCCTTGCCACACCACCGCGCCCGTGCCGGGATTGCGCGATGCGAATACGGGTCCTGTGCCGGCGGCCCATTCGCCGTCGATGAAAAGCTCGCTCATGATCATCCTTGTTTGTGTTTCAACGGCAGCACCCGCAGCGGATCGCCTGCCTGCACGCGAAGCGCGTCGGCCTCGGCCGCGCTCAGGCGGCACACACCGTTGCGCGGCACGCCCGGCACGACGCCAACGCGAAAATCGCCGAGCGACGTATTCGATACCATCGACTTCGGCCCGTCCTGCGCGGCTTGCTCCGCTGCCTCGCCGATTTCAGCCGCCACCAGCACGCTTTCGCGCACCGTGCGCAAATCGGCGATATGGCATTCGAGCACCGGACCCGCGTCGAAAATATCGACGTGATTCTCATAGCGCAGCCCTTCGGCTTCGAGCATGCGGCGCGCGGGAATCGTGTCGTTATGCGTGAGGCCGACGCAGCGCTGCGCCTCTTCCGGCAACAGTTCGACGTACACCGGATAGCGCGGCATCAGCTCGGCGAGAAACGCCTTGCGGCCGTGCGAGCTCAAATAGTCGGCCGCGTTGAAATCGATCTGGTAAAAATGCGAGCCGACCGCGCGCCAGAACGGCGACGTGCCCTGCTCGTCGAAATGGCCGCGCAACTCCGCGCACAGACGCTGCGGAAAACGCTCGCGAAACTGCGCGAGAAACATGAAGCGCGAGCGCGACAGCAAGCCGCCGACGCCGCTCGTGCGATAACGCGGGCTCAGGAACAGCGAGCACACTTCCGCATAACCGGTGAGGTCGTGCGAGATGTTCAGCGCGTGCATGCGCGTCCAGATGCCGAGATCCTGGCTCGCGTGCACGACCGTGCTCACGCGATAGTTGTAGAACGGCTGCTGCAGACCCACCGCCGTTTCGATGCCGCAGACGCCGGCCACGTCGCCGGTCGCGGTGTCTTCCATCACGAAGAAATAACCGGCCTCGTGCGGCGCGGCCTGATCTTCCATCGTGCGGCGCGCGCGCTCGACACGCGCCGCGAGCGCATCGCGATCCGGTTTGAAGGTGGTCAGGCCCGGCCCGGTTTCCTGCGCGAGCCGCATCAGCGCATCCACATCGCCTCGTTGTACTACGCGAACGACGATCATTGCGCTTCTCCCGATTGTTCATCCTGCGGCTGATGCAGCGGTACGCAGCGCACCGCATCGCCTTCCCGTACGCCGAGCGCGGCGCGCGCCGCCTGTAACAACCCGGCGCCCGATTCCTTGCCGGGCGCGAGATCGCCGAGCACGCAACGGAACTCGCCGGCGGCGCCGTTGTGCGCGATCAGGTACGTTGCGCCGTGCGTCGCAGATGCCTCGCGCACGACGCGCGTTTCGTTGTGCTTCACGCTGACACTGCGATCCACCTGCGCGGTCAGTACCGGACCCGCGTCGAAGATGTCGACGTAGCGATCGGTCTCGAAGCCTTCCTCGAGATGAATCTCATACGCGAGCAGCGCGTTCGCGTCCGGCTCGCCGAGCACGCGCTGCGCCGCTTCGGGCAACAGCGGCACATACACGGGATAGGTCGGCATCACTTCGGCGATGAAGGTGCGGCTGCGGCCGCCCGATTCGACTTCGATGTCGGCGAAATCGCGGCCGAAAAACTTGCGCCCCACCGCTTCCCAGAACGGCGATACACCGTTTTCGTCGGTCACGCCGAGCAGCAGCGAGAACACCTCGGGCGTGAAGCGCTTGCGATTCGCGGCGATGTACATCATCCGCGCGCGCGACATCAGCTGCGCGGCCGCGTCACCGCGCAGCGACGGGTCGATGTAGTAGCCCGCGAGCCGGCTCTTGCCGGTCAGCTCGTGCGACATCGTCAGCGCGTGAATCTTGCGATTCACATGCAGTTCGCGCGACGCATGAATCAGCGCGTCGTTGCGAAACACGTAGAACGGGTCCGCGTACCCGGCCGCCGCGACGATGCTCGCGGTGCCCATCAGCTTGCCGGTCTCCGAGTCTTCGAGCACGAACAGATAAAACTCCTCGCCCGGAAAATCGACCTCCGCGCGAAACGAGTCTTCCGACAACGCGACCCGCGCTTCGAGCGCGCGCCGGTCGTGCGGCAGGGAATGCAGCACCGGCTGCGCGGTGCGCGCCATATGCTCGAGCGCATCGAGATCGGCAAGGCGGCCTGGACGTACGAAGAGCATCATCGTTCCTGTTGAATGTGACGCATGATCCGCTGCATCAGCGTGGGCGTGCGGGACTGCCTGAACATCAATGCGACGCCGCCTGCGCGTTCGCACCGACGAGTTCGCCGAACGCCGTCTCGAGGCGCGCGAAGCCTGCGGCCATGTCGTCGAGCGGCATGATCAGCGACGGCACGAAGCGCAGCACGTCCGGACCCGCCATCAGCATGATCACGCCGTGCTGGCCGGCCGCGGTGACGAAGTCCTTCGCGCGGCCCCGGAACGTGTCGTTCAGTTCGGCGCCGATCAGGAGACCCTTGCCACGCACTTCGGTAAAAAGCCCGAAGCGCTCGTTCAGTTTCGCGAGATGACCCTTGAGTACTTCGCTGCGCGAGCGTACGCCTTCGAGCAGCTTCGGGTCGCTGACGAGTTCGACCACTTTTTCCGCGATCGCCGAGCCGAGCGGATTGCCGCCGTAAGTCGTGCCGTGCACGCCGACCTTGAAGTGCGCGGCGAGCTCTTTGGTGGTCAGCATCGCGCCGATCGGGAAGCCGTTGCCGAGCGCCTTCGCGGTGGTCAGGATGTCCGGCGTCACGCCGGTGTCCTGGTACGCGTAGAAGAAGCCGCTGCGGCCCACGCCGGTTTGCACTTCATCGAAAATCAGCAGCGCGTTGTGCTGGTCGCACGCTTCGCGCAGCGCCTTCAGGAACGCCGGATCGGCCGGGATCACGCCGCCCTCGCCCTGGATCGGCTCGACGATCACCGCGCAGGTCTGCGCGCCGATCGCCTGCTTCGCCGCTTCGATGTCGTTGTACGGCAGATGCGTGATGCCGGCCGGCACCGGGCCGAAGCCTTCCGAGTACTTTGGCTGGCCACCGACGCTGACGGTGAACAGCGTGCGGCCGTGGAACGACTGCGCGAACGAAATGATTTCATCTTTCTGCGCGCCGTGACGGTCGAACGCGACGCGGCGCGCGAGCTTCAGCGCGGCCTCGTTCGCCTCGGCGCCCGAATTCGCGAAGAACGCGCGGTCGGCGAACGTGAGGCTTTCGAGGCGCTTCGCGAGGCGCAGCACCGGCTCGTTCGTGTAGCCATTGCCGATGTGCCACAGCTTGCCGCCCTGCTCATGCAATACCTTCAGCAGCTCGGGATGCGCATGACCGAGCGCGGTGACGGCGATGCCGCCGGCGAAGTCGATGTAGTCGCGGCCTTGCGTGTCCCACACGCGCGAGCCGAGACCGCGATCCGGTACGAAGGCGGCGGGGGCAAACACCGGCACCATGACTTCGTCGAAGGTCTGGCGTGTCACAGTCAGGTCGTTCATGGCAATTCCTTTTACGGGTGACAGGTAATACAGCTAGTGTAGGAAACCGCGCGCGGCACGTCTTGCGCATACGCGACGCTTTCTATGAGGTTCCGCGCGTCGCGGCTGTCGAGCTTTGCGCTGAACTTGCCGCGGTTTCGCTTTCAGATGGCTTGCGTCAATCGAGCTCGGGCCGCTCGATCAGCGCGGCCGGCCGCGGCTCGCTCGCGCCGCCGTGCGCGCCGGTCTGGCGGTCGATCCAGTTGCGGCGATCCTCGCGCGGCGTGACGCCGAAGCGCTCCCGATACGCATTCGAAAAGTGCGCCGCCGACGCAAACCCGCATGCGAGGCTGATCTGCACGACGGATTTGCTGGTGCGCTGCAATTGCGTGCGTGCCTTCGACAGCCGCAGCCCCAGATAGTATTTGGACGGCATCGAGCCGAGATACTGGCGAAACAGGCGCTCGAGCTGCCGCCGCGAGACGCCTACGAAGCCGGCGATTTCATCGGTGGTCAGCGGGTCCTCGATATTGGCTTCCATCAGCAGCAGCGCGTCGTTCAGGCGCGGGTGGCGCTCGCCCGGCGCGGTCACGAACGGAATGCGCTGACGCTCCTCGCCCGCGCGCAGCACGCCTACGCCGAGCGTATCGGCGATGCGCTCCGCGAGTTCGGGCCCGTGCTCGCGGCCGATCATCGCGAGCATGAAGTCGACGGTCGCCTGGCCGCCCGCGCAGGTCGCGCGATCGCGATCGATTTCGAAGATCTGCTGCGTGACGATCGAGCGTTCGAACTGTTCGGAGAACTGCTGATAGGTTTCCCAGTTCACGCTGACGCGATAGCCGGACAGTTGCCCCGCCATCGCGAGCCACCACACGCCGTGGTGGATACCGGTGACGAGCGGCGTGCGCTGACCGACGCGCGCGAGGCTCGCGAGAAACAGACGATAGTCGGCGAACTGCTGGAACCGCTCGCTGACGATGATCAGCCAGTCACACGCGATCGCGTCGCCGAACGCGGCATCGGCCGGCCATTGCGCGCCGCCCGCGAGCGGCACCGCGCGGCCGTCCCACGAACATACCTGCACGCGATACAGCGCACGGCCGTCGATTTCATTGGCGAGACTGAGCGCGTCGACGATCGGCCCGACGCCCGACATCGACACGGGCGGCAGTGCCACGATCGCGACCTGGGTCGTGCGAGCCGGGCTGGACGTGCGGGCCATCGGGTGTCCGTAAAAAGCGAGCCGCGCGCTACTTCAGGCTGCCGGACAGGAACTGCTTCAGGCGCTCGCTGCGCGGCGCGCTCAGCACCTCGGCGGGATTGCCCTCTTCCTCGGTGCGGCCCTGGTGCAGGAACATCACGTGGTTCGACACGTTGCGCGCGAAGCCCATTTCATGCGTGACGACGATCATCGTGCGGCCTTCCTCGGCGAGCTTCTGCATCACCTTCAGCACTTCGCCGACCAGTTCGGGGTCGAGCGCGGAGGTCGGCTCGTCGAACAGCATCACGTCCGGGTCCATCGCGAGCGCGCGCGCGATCGCGACACGCTGCTGCTGGCCGCCCGACAGATGCGACGGATACTGCTTCTCGAGACGCGGCGCGAGCCCGACCTTCTCCAGATACTCGCGCGCCCGATCCTCGGCCTCCTTGCGCTTCAGACCGAGCACATGAATCGGCGCTTCGATCACGTTCTCGAGCACGTTCATGTGCGCCCACAGGTTGAAGTGCTGGAACACCATCGCGAGCTTCGTGCGGATGCGCTGAAGCTGCTTGTGATCGGCGACTTCGAGATTGCCGGCGCGATCGGTCTTCGTCTTGACCGCTTCGCCGTCGACGATGATCTGCCCGGCGTTCGGCCGCTCGAGAAAATTGATGCAACGCAGGAAAGTGCTCTTGCCCGAGCCGCTCGCGCCGATGATGCTGATCACGTCGCCCTTGTTCGCGTTGAGCGACACGCCCTTGAGCACTTCGTTGTCGCCGTAGCGCTTGTGGATGTCCTGTACGGCGAGCTTGCAAGCTTCGGTTTGAGTGGTATGGAGCAAGATGCTCTCCCAGTGAGAATACGGATCGGTCTGGTGCGGACGCCGCCCTGCCGAAGCTCGAGGCGCCCGATGCTATGTCGTCAACGCGCGCTCAGTGCGTGCGCACCGCGAGATGCGCGAGCCAGCGACGCTCGGCACGCCTGAACAGCGCGACGAGCGCGAACGACACCACGAGATAAATCAGCGCCGCGAGCCCGAACGCGTTGAACGACTGGTAGGTCGCCGAGTTCGCGTCGCGCGCGACCTTCAGGATGTCGGGCACCGTGGCCGTGAACGCGACCGTCGTCGCATGCAGCATCAGGATCACTTCGTTACTGTACAACGGCAACGCGCGGCGCAGCGCGGACGGTATCACAATGCGCCGGTACATCGTGAACGCGCTCATGCCGTAGGCACGCGCCGCCTCGACTTCGCCGTGCGAGGTCGAGCGGATCGCGCCCGCGAAAATCTCGGTCGTGTACGCGCAGGTGTTCAAGGCGAACGCGAGGATCGCACAGTGAAAGCCGCTGCGAAAGAACGCGTCGAGCAGACTGTGCGAGCGCACGAACGCGAGACTGTACACGCCGGTGTAGATCAACAGCAGTTGGACGTAGAGCGGCGTGCCGCGAAATACGTAGGTGTACAGACGTACCGGCGTCGACAGCCAGCGCTTCTTCGACACGCGCGCGACCGCGAGCGGCACGGCGCACACGAAGCCGATCGCGATCGACGCGACCAGCAGCCACAGCGTGACCGCGAGACCCGACAGGCGTTGCCCGTCCCAGAACAGATACGCCTTCCAGAATTGATTGAGGATGTCGATCATGACGCTCAGAGCTCCGCGTGTCGCACGCCGATCGAATAGCGGCGGTTCAGCCAGATCAGCACGAGGTTCGATACGGTGGTGATCGCCAGATAGATCAGCGCGGCGACGAGGATGAAGAAGAACATGTTGAAGGTACTCTTGCCCGCGTCCTGCGCGGCCTTGACGACGTCGGCGAGACCGATGATCGACACGAGCGCGGTGGCCTTCACGAGCACCTGCCAGTTGTTGCCGATGCCGGGCAGCGCGAAGCGCATCATCTGCGGGAACAGGATGCGCGTGAACACGCGCACGCCGCTCATGCCGTACGCGCTGCCCGCTTCGAGCTGGCCGCGCGGCACCGCGAGAAAGGCGCCGCGAAAAGTCTCGGTGAAATACGCGCCGTAGATGAAACCGAGCGTCAGCACGCCGGCCACGAACGGATCGATGTCGATCTGCTCGATGTTGAACATGTCGGTCAGATCATTGAGCCAGATCTGGATGCTGTAGAACAGCAGCAGCATCAGCACGAGGTCGGGCACCGAGCGGATCAGCGTCGTGTAGCCGGTCGCGATGACCCGCAGGGGCCGGTTGAACGAGAGTTTCGCCGCCGCGCCCGCGAGGCCGAGCAACACAGCGGCCGCCAGCGACAGAACGGACAGCTCGATCGTCTGGAGCGTGCCGGCGAGCAGCACGGGACCAAAGCCGTATAGGAACACGCGTGTCTCCATCCAGGTTCGTAGAATTGGCGCGGATGGCGGCGGCTTCATGGGCTGCTCGCTGCTCCGGCATGGCGCGGAGTCTCGCAAGCCGAAATCAATTTCTCAAATACCGGGCGAGCGGTTTGCTGCGACGCAACATGACACTTCGACGCCCGACGGAACGCTCGTAGCGCTTGGTTTCATGGGGGTTATCGTGTTGTCGCACGCGCGGCGCGCGCCTGGCCGTGCGGCGATTTCGCAAGTTTCGGGTCGCTTTTTCGATAGGCCGCGCCGACGGCGGTGGCACCGCCCGAACGCGTCGCGCTGTTGCATCAGCGCGTTCACGCCGGCTCCGACGCCTGACAGCTCGCGCTCAGTCGAGCCCGAGCCGCGCGCGAATCGCCGGCAGCATCTGCTCGACCGCCTCGCGCCCTTCCTCGATGGCTGGCGCCGCGCGATGAAAATCGAAGATGCCCATGCCGCCGAGACGCGGCTGGATCAGGATATCGGCCGGTTCGCCAGCGAGCCGGCTGCGCGTGATACGCACCTGCATGATGTCGATGCTTTGCGCGATCGAGCTCAGCATCGACGGCACCTGCGCGCTTGGCTTCGGCGGCACGCGCACGTCGTCGGTGGCGCTCGCCTCCGCCGGCGCGAGCCAGCGCGGCCATGGCTTGCCGTTGCGGCGCAGCGCGACGGGCGGCGGCGCGGTGGGATCGAGCGCGGGCGTTTGAATGACCGGGCCGCCGAAATCGCGGCCGTTCAGGATGTCGTTGTTCAGATCGATCGCGATCACGCAGTCCGCGCGCATGCCCCGCGCGACCGACACCGGCACCGGATTGCTGAGCCCGCCGTCGACGAGCCACACGCCGTTGTGCCATACCGGCGTGAAGATGCCCGGAATCGCAATCGACGCGCGCACCGAGTCGATCGTGCTGCCGTCCTGCAGCCAGATTTCGCGGCCCGTGTCGAGTTCGGTCGCGACCGCCGCGAACGGCATGTGCAGTTGCGCGATCGAGCAGCCGGCGAATTTGTCGGCGAATAGCTGGATCACCTTGCGCCCGCCAAGCAGGCCGCCCGAGATGCGCAGATCGAGCAGCCGCACCACGGTCTGCCACGTGAGGCGCGACACCCACTCCTCGAGCCAGTCGAGATCGCCGTTCGCATAGACCGCGCCGACCAGCGCGCCGATCGACGTGCCGCACACGACGTCGGGCCTGATGCCCGCGTCTTGCAGCGCGCGAATCGCGCCGATATGCGCCCAGCCGCGCGCGGCGCCGCCCCCCAACACCAGCCCGATCCGGCTGTATCGACGTCGACGTATCATGCCTACCCCGCTTTTTCGGCCCGCTTATCCGGCCGTCTTCTGATCGACATTGCCCCCGCCTATCGCCCGCGGATCACATCCGAGCGTGACGTGGTGTACACCCTCTGGTTCCGGTCGAAGTGAACGTTGAAGATGCCTTCTTCGGTCACGCCGCCCTCGCGCCATTTCCAGCTCCACACGGTTTCCGGCTTCAGCGGAAACACCGCCACCTGTCCAGGCTTGCCAAGCAAGCGCCGCACCTCGTCCTCGGTCATGCCCGAGCGAACCTGCGCGAAGTTGTCCGCGGTCAGCACCTGCGTGATCGCCTGCAGCTTGCCGTCGCGATCGATGTCGACCATGTAGGTGTTCAGGCCTTGCGGGCCGCGCGGATATTCGAAGCGCTTCGAGCCGTCGGTGAAGGTGCGCGTGGTCTCGGGCTTGCCCATCTGCGCGAGGATTTGCGCTTCGGTCGTGACGCCCGGCGTCATGTTCTTGAGCAGCAACGCGTCCGGTTTGACGGCGTTGAAAAAGTCCTTGAGTTTTTGCACGGCTTGATCGCTCTGCTGTTGGTCGCAGCCGGTCAGCGCAAAGCACGCTATCAGTAGCGTGACGCCCAGCGGTTTGAGGCTCACTTCGGTTCCTGTCCGGAGGTGTGGGATCTGTCGTCGCGGCGCCTGGCCGGTCTGTAGTGTGTACTACAAGGATAACCGCGCACGGAGAAAACCGCGAGCAACGCGGGCGCGACGGGTGCGGCTACGCACGCAACGTGTTGCGCGTAGCACTAATGGACCGGCTGAGGTCCGTCGAGATGGGCACGCCAGAAGCAAAAAGGCGACGCTGTGTACAGCGTCGCCATGTCGGTCGATAGGATCAACCGAAAGTGACGGCGGCTCATTAGCCGCCTTGCGCGAGGCACCGCGGACGACGCGCAGCGGTCTGCTCCAGACGAAGCGATGAGCAACCTTGGCTACTCACCTTGCGCCATCGCCGAATGACAAACCGCTGCCTTTTATGGCCGCCCTGGTCCCTCGAAAAGCCTTCCAGATGCCGCTAATCTAAACGCATCGGAGGCTTTCGACGAGAGCGCGTTTACACCGAATCGGCAGAAGATTCGCGTGGCGCAAGAGGGGTGCCGGATGGCCGGCCCCCGGATCGCCGGCCGCCGGATGGCCGGCCCATCAAATCACACGAAAGCCGTGCGTGCCGTCGCGCGCGAGTTGCGCGACGAGCCCATGCTCCCACTCCAGATACGCGCTCATCGCTTCGCGCGCGTTCTCGGTGCCCTCATACGGCCGCTGATAACGATCGATTCGCGGCGACGCCATCCGCGTGCCGCCCGACTCCACGGGCAGGCCCGCGTCGATCCACGCGATCGTGCCGCCGCGCAGCACCTGCACCGGCCGCCCGGTCGCCGCGGCGAGCTCCGGCGCGACGAAGCGCGCGAGCACGTCGCTGCCGCACGTGAGCACATAGCGCTTCGCGTCGGGCAGCGTGCGCAGCGCGTCGGCGAGCTGACTGCGGATCACGAACCACGCGCCCGGAATATGCCGCCTCAGATAGTGCGTGCTGCTCGTGAAATCGAGCACGACGGTTCCCGTCGACTGCAGCAGCGCGGCGAGCTCGGCCGGCGCGATGTCGTCGACGTCGGGCGGCGTGACCGCGTTGCGCGCCAACGGCGCCATGCCCTTCTCGGCGAAATCGGCCGCCGTCAGGCCATCGACCACGTACACCTCTACGTTCATCTGCGCGAGCCACGATGCGGTCATGTTCGCGCGCACACCGTCGCTGTCCGCGAGGATCACGCGCGCGCCGCGCACCGTCACGAACAGGTCGGTTTCCTGCACGAGCTGGCCGCCTGGCGCGCTGCGAAAACCGGGAACGTGGCCCGCCTCGTATTCCTCGGGGTTGCGAACGTCGAAGCGATAGACGGTACGCATCGCTTCGTCGGCCCAGCGGCGCGCTTCGTCGCGCGACGTGCGGCGCACGCGCGCCCGGTCGGCAAGCGCGCGCGCGCCGTCTGCCGCGGCCAGACGGGAAGCGTCGTCGACCGCGCCTTCGACACGCCGCGCGCTGCCGTGCGCGAGCGGTTGACCGGCGAGCGTCCAGCCCATCGTGCCGTTGCGCAGCGCGGCCACCGGATTCGGCACGCCCGCGTTGATCAGCGACTGCGCGCCGATGATGCTGCGCGTGCGCCCCGCGCAATTGACGATGATGCGCGTGGCCGGATCCGGCGCGAGCTGCCTGGCGCGCAGCACCAGCTCCGCGCCCGGCACGCTGATGCTGCCGGGGATGTTCATGATCTGAAACTCGTCGAAGCGGCGCGCGTCGAGCACCACGACATCGGCCTCGCGATCGAGCAGCGCCTGCACCTGCTGCGCGGACAGCGACGGCGTATGACGCACGCTTTCGACCAGTTCGCCGAACGCCTTGCTCGGCACGTTGACATCCTTGAACAACTCGCCGCCCGCTTCGCGCCAGCCTTGCAGGCCGCCTTCTAGCAAGGCGACGTTGGTATAGCCGAGTTCGGCGAAGCGCTCGGCCGCACGCCTCGCGAGGCCTTCGCCGGCATCGAACACGACGATCGGCACGGCCGGGCGAGGCAGCCGCAGCGGCGCGTCGAGTTCGAGCCGCGACAGCGGCAGATTGGCGGCGAACAACGGATGACTGCGCGCGTGCGGATCTTCCTCACGCACGTCGACGAGCGCGATCTCCTCGCGGTCGAGCAATGCGTGGGACACGTCTTGGAATGACCGGGTACGAAACTCTTTGACGACATTCATGGGATCGGGAACTCCTTCGCTACATTCCGGATGTCCGGCAACGGGTCGCGTCACCGCACCGATACTTAACCGTACACTCGAATTCCGATCGGCGCACGGTCACTCGCTGGATTGCTGATTCGGGCGCACTGCGAATGCGAAGCACCGCCGCACGAACACGCACGCGCAATTTCCGCGCCATGGGTCGCGCCTCAGTGCGCCTCATCGGTCCTGCCGACCCTTCGGTCGACAGGGGCATCGCCGCGCCGCCAGCAGAAAAGGCGCCGCTTTGCCACAATGCCCCATCGCGCAAAAGCGCCGCCCATCGCAATCAACAGACAATGATCCCCTTCTCGGTTCTCGATCTTTCGCCGGTCACCGCGGGTGCCACGCCGGCTGACGCGTTCAGGAACACACTGTCACTCGCGCAGCACGCGGAAAAGCTGAACTACAAGCGTTACTGGCTCGCCGAGCATCACAACATGACCGGTATCGCGAGCGCGGCGACCTCGGTCGTGATCGGCTACGTGGCCGGCGGCACGAAGACGATTCGCGTCGGCTCCGGCGGCATCATGCTGCCGAACCATGCGCCGCTCGTGATCGCCGAGCAGTTCGGCACGCTCGCGTCGCTGTATCCGGGGCGGATCGATCTCGGCCTCGGCCGCGCGCCCGGCACCGATCAGACCACCGCTCGCGCGCTGCGCCGCGATCTCCAGGCGAGCGCCGAAACCTTCCCCGACGACGTCGTCGAATTGCAACGGTATTTCGCTGAGCCGGTCGCGGGCCAGCGCATTCGCGCGGTGCCGGGCGCGGGCCTGAACGTGCCGCTGTGGCTGCTCGGTTCGTCGCTGTACAGCGCGCAACTGGCCGCGGCGCTCGGGCTACCGTTCGCGTTCGCGTCGCACTTCGCGCCCGATTACATGATGACCGCGTTGCAGGTGTATCGCACGCAGTTCCGGCCGTCCGCGACGCTGGCGAAGCCCTATGCGATGGTCGGCGTCAATCTGTTCGCCGCCGACACGAACGACGAAGCCGCACGCCTGTTCACGTCGCTGCAGCAGCAGTTCATCAATCTGCGGCGCGGCACGCCGGGACAATTGCAGCCGCCGGTCGAGCGGCTCGACGCGTCGGAGATGGAGTTGAACAACGTCGCGCGTGCGCTCGCCTGCACGGTGCTCGGCGATCGCGACGCAATCCGCGAAGGTCTGCAATCGATCATCGAGCAGACCGGCGCGAACGAGTTGATGCTGACCGCGCAGATTTACGATCACGCCGCGCGGCTGCGCTCGTTCGAGATCGGCGCCGAGGTGCGCGATGAAATGATGGCGGCCAGATAAGCGGTTCGCGAACCGATCGGCGGACACGGCGACGCACGAAAAAAGGGCGGCTCATGGCAAGCCGCCCTTGTCTTTGCACTGAGTTGGGGCCGGTCGTGTGAGAAGTCGGCCCAATGCCTTCGCGGTCTAGAAGGCGCTCTTTATAACGCCCCCGTCGGCCCGCAACGCGGCTCCCGTCGTGGCCGACGAAAGCGGACTGGCGATATAGGCCACGAGCGACGCGATTTCCTGCGGCGAACCGAATCGCTTGATGAGCGAGGTGGGACGGACCTTCTCGAAGAACTCTGTTTCGAACGCTTCAAACGATTTGCCGTCGGCCTTGGCAAGGGTCTCCACGAATTCACCCACTCCACGCGATTTCGTCGGCCCCGGCAGCACGCTATTGACCGTAATGCCCGTGCCGGCAACGGCTTCGGCGAGCCCCCGCGAGACCGCCAGCTGCGCGGTTTTCGTCATCCCGTAGTGGATCATTTCTGCTGGAATCTGCACCGCGCTTTCGCTCGAAATGAAAATGATGCGCCCCCAGTTGGCCTGCCTCATCGCAGGCAAAAACAGGCGAGCGAGGCGTACCCCACTCAAGACATTGACGTCGAAGAACCGCTGCCAGTCCGCATCGGGAATCTCTTCAAACGGCTTGGGCTCGAAGATGCCGAGGTTGTTGACCAGAATTTCCACGTCCGGATAGCGTCGCGCGAGCTCTTCTGCTGAAGCGGCGGTACTGAGATCGCCCGCAAATCCCTGCACGTCGCTGCCCGTCTGCGCTTTCAGCTGCGCGACCACGTCGTCCACAGATGACTGGGCGCGGCCGTTCACGATCACACGAGCGCCCTCCTGCGCCAACGTGCTGGCGATAGCGAGACCGATGCCGGCTGTGCTGCCGCTCACCAGTGCGAGCTTGCCTGTCAGGTTCAGGTCCATGAGTGATTTCCTTTCAATGGATGAATTAAAAATGGCGACATCGGGTCTTGAACGTCGGATGCCGCCAGGAGGTTCACGTACGTGTAATCGATGCGCCACCATCGACCAGTGAGGCGGTTCGGTCAGGAACGCCTGCGATTCGTTGCTGTTGTAGGAGAAGGAAAGCAAGGCCATGTCAGCGATTTTCCAACTTCGTTTGGCTAAGTGATGGTGGCGCCCAAACTCGCATCATCGCGATTCACTGGGGATGCGCGCTCCGCGCAGATCACGCCCGGATGGCATGACATGTGCGTTGTGTGCTGCAAGCAGCCGGCCGCTTAAATGTTTGTACAACCCTCTTGTTCAAGGAGACACATCATGAACACGCTGACCATCGACGACATCCAGAACACTGCAGAACTTGATCACCAGGAGATGACCAAAATTCAAGGTGGCCGGATGAAACTACCCGGCCAGCACATCGGCTCGATCCTCACGTCCACTGATGGCGACCCTGTCGGCGTCTATGTCGACGGCGTGCTGCAAAACTCGGTCACCGACGGCTTCTACCACGGCTGACAGCAAAGGAGGCGCGCAGCCCTGCGCGCCCGATGCCGTCGGTGTAGCAGCCTACCTGTCGTGAAGCTGGCTCACCAGGTAATCGATGAGCGCACGTGCTCGAGACGGTAAAAAACGGCTCGACGGATAAAGCAGCCAGACCGGTCCCATATATGTACGGGCCTCGAATTCCCAGTCGGTCAGCACCCGGAGAATGTCGCCCCTCGAAATCGCCTGCGCAGCAGCAAAATCGGGCAAGCTCGCAATGCCCAGGCCATGCAGCGCAGCATCCAATCGCGCGCCCGCATCATTGGCGATGTATCGCCCCTTCACTTCGACCGACTGTGTCTCAGAGTCGCGGCGGAAATGCCATCGATTGTCGTCGACCGTCTCCCCTAGATACATGCATGCATGCCGAGCAAGGTCGTGCGGCTCGGCCGGGGTCCCCCGTTCCGCGAGATAGGCAGGTGACGCGCATAGAACCCATTTGACCGCTCCAAGTCGCCGGGCAGCAAGGCCTGGCGGAGGCGAACGCGTGAGTCGGATCACCATATCGACATCGTCACGTAGCGGATCGACTTCGTGGTCGGCGAAGACCAGATGGACATCCACGTCGGGCCACATGCGCAGAAATTCGGGAACAAGCGGATGGATGACAGATCTCGCAAATGAAATCGGCGCACTGATGCTGACCTTGCCTCGCGGATCACCCGTCACTTGTCCAGCGACGTCGACGGCGCCCGACGCTGCGCCGACCATATCCCGGCAATACCGGTAGATCTGCGCGCCTGAATCCGTCAAACGGATGCTACGGGTCGAGCGCTCAAGCAACCGCGTGCCAAGCGAATCCTCAAGGCGCTTGATCTGCCGACTGACAGTCGACGGTGTACTGCCCAGTTGCCGCGCGGCAATGGAGAAGTTGCCGGCGTCGACAACCCTCGCAAACGTCGCCATGTCGGGTAGCAACGCAAAGAGTTCATTGGGATTCATCGCGACCCTCGCACCCTCACCAGCTATTTGTGCATCTCAAACATAAAAGATGTTCCACTGACCCGGATTATATTTGTCAATGCAATACCCGACAATTTGGGCCGTTCGAATGAAAAACAGAAGGTCCGTCATGTCGAAGCAAAAGAGCCCGTTATGGATATCCGACCTGATGCTGCTTGCGGTCGCGATGGTGTGGGGCACCAGTTATGGGGTCGTGAAAGGCGCGCTCACGATCTATCCCGTGCTCGGTCTGCTGGCGTTGCGCTTCGGGCTGACGTTCCTCGTGTTGTCGCCGGCGTTGCGCTCGCTCCGACACGTCAAAGCGTCCGCCTTGCTGGGCGCGCTCGGCTCCAGTGCAATCCTGCTCGGCATCTTTTTGGCCGAGACTTTCGGGATAGCGCACACACGCGCGTCGAATGCGGCGTTCCTTATCAGTCTGTGTGTCGCGCTTACGCCGCTGGTCGAATGGGTGTTGCTACGACGAAAGCCGTCGAGTGGCGAATGGATCGCCGTGGGCCTGTCGCTGACGGGCGCCGCGTTCGTGAGCGCAGGCGTGATCATTCCGACCGCGGGCGACGCGCTGATTCTTCTTGCGGCGTTACTGCGTGCGCTGATGGTGTGCGTGACCAAGCGTGTGATGCGCGAATCGGAACTTGCTCCGCTGTCGGTGACGGCGGTCCAGGCAGGCGTCGTTGCATTGGGCAGTGTCCTGGCGACGTTCGTGCTGCCGTCACAACATTGGGATGCGCTGCCGTCGCTCAGTGGGCACGGTGACTTCTGGGCGAGCATCGCTTACCTCGTGCTCGCCTGTACGTTGTTCGCTTTCTTCGCACAGAACTTCGCCGTCAAGCGCAGCAACCCAACGCGCGTCGCTTTGCTGATGGGAAGCGAGCCCGCGTTCGGCGCGCTATTCGCATACGTATGGCTCGGTGAGCATCTTTCTGGCTGGGCATGGTTTGGCGGAGGTCTGATGGTACTTGCATCGGTGCTGGCGGCGGTTCCGTTTAAAAGGGACGCCAACGCGGCACTTGAAATGCATCCCGCCACTTCGGTTGACGGTTAGGCTGTCTTCAGGGCGCAAGCAGTTCCTGGCCGACTAGAGCCTGTCCGCAAGCGTCCTCCGTGGAAATCCGCGACGAGCCATAAAGTAGCAACCAGGACGTTTCGCCTGGCGGTGAACGACGCAGGAGTACGGTAGCGGGACAGAAGGCCCTTTGAACGCTCAACGATTGGTCGGCACCGCCGCGAGTCCATCGAGCAGTGCCTGATGAAACGCTTCCGGGTCCTGCATCTGCGGCGCGTGACCGAGCCCCGCGAACTCGACCAGCGTCGCATGGGGAATCGCCTTCGCGGCCGCGCGGCCCAATTCGGGGTAATGGCCGAGCTTCGCGCGCACCTCGGGCGGCGAGGCGTCCTTGCCGATCGCCGTCGTGTCCTTCTGGCCGATCAGCAGCAGCGTCGGCATGCTGAGCTGGCCCAGCTCATAAAAAAACAGGTTGCGCACAACGGTCATCACAATAAACTTTTCGCCGATGCCCCCCAAATTCCTATCCCATAAGGCTTTGAGCGGAATACAGGTGTGCCAGAGGCAGCAAAATGATTGTTCGCGGATCTCCCGGGAAAGGCGCTTCCCGACCCGGAGCGGTCGTCGGTCCTCCGCAAAAGGAGACATTCGCGAACTTTGCCACGCTGACCTAAACCCGTTGCGTAGCCTTTTGGGATGTAGATTGCTACGACATGAAATTTATCCGCAACGCCGCATTTCTGGAAGGGCCAGCTGAATGCGAGCCTCTGCCTGACGGCGAGCGTCGGCACGTGGCCGCGTACAGCCGGCGCGTCGGACGCATGGCGACCCGCTCCAGTCGTTCGGACGGCAATTGCGAATGGCTGCTCTAAGTTGGATATCCGACGGTTAATCGTCGTGCTTAGATATTCTGGTCGTCACCAGTCATAGCTTCGCGCGTGCCGAGTCAGAGGATCACACTGCTGCCGCATCCACGATGCAGCGCATGAAATATTCGGAGGGTCGCGTCTGGATCGCACCTGCGCGCTGCATCAACTGCAGCTTCAGATCGCGTGTCGTTTCAACGAAGTCGAGCCTGCGGAACTGCCCGCGCACATTGACAGCGCCGATCGCGTGCAACGACCACGCAATGACTGCGTCGAACGTTATCGCGAGACTATAAAGAAGCGCCTGCGACGTGCAAAGTGTCATTCGTTGCGGCGGCGGCAAGCCGTGCCGGCGAAACAACTCGGCAACGTAAATTGGGTACGCGCCGGTGGTATCGGAGTGCAGCCACTCGGCATCACAAAGATCTGCCAGCGAGGTTGCTTGAGCCAGCAGACCATTTTGCCTTACCGCAAACGCTAGGGGATACACCGCGAGGTCAGTAACCTGCATGGCGGAATCAGAGAGTACCTCAGCTGATGTGCCCAACGCAAAATCGAGCGTCCCCTGGCGCAGGTTGTCGAGCAACCTCGTGGTCGTCTGCTCCAGGAATGTGACTCTGATCTGAGGCATGTCCTTTCGAAACCGCTCATAGGCGCCCGGCAGCAGGGTGAGCGCAGTGATGGGCGTCACCCCGACGGTAATTTTCCCTTCCAGCGCGCCCTTTTCCATCGCCATCTGTTCCTCGGCGCGCTCCAGCTCGCCGACGATTAACCGCGCACGTCGCACTAGCGATTCACCGGTGGACGTCAACGTCACACCGGTAACGCTGCGGCCAAGCAAGGTGATCCCGATATCCGACTCGAGTTCGCGGATTGCTTTGGTGACTGCCGGCTGGCTGACGAATAGCGACCGGGCTGCGCCGGCGATGCTGCCCTGATCCGCGACCGCGACTAACGCGCGAAGTTGATGGAGTTTCATCGATCTCTATTTCCAGGCGAAAAACCATAACCAATGGTTATGGGCATGAAAGTTTATCAGTTTTTTGTTTACCCCCACCCCCATAGACTGCCGTTCGATCCGCGCTGCAGTTGTTGCCGGCGCGGTTATTCGGCCCTATTTGAGGAGGTAGCGTTGTCCCAGACTGTAGATATTCATCCCGAGATTCGCGAACATGCGGCGGAATTTGTTGAGTTGCGTCGGCGCATTCATTCCCATCCAGAAGTTGGCTTCGAAGAACTCGAGACAAGCCGGCTGGTCGCGCAGAAGCTGCAAGCGTGGGGTTACGAGGTGACTGAAGGCGTGGGCGGCACTGGCCTGGTCGGACGCCTGAAGGTCGGCAATGGCTCGCGCAAGATTGGCATCCGCGCCGACATGGACGCGCTGCCCATCCTTGAGGACACCGGCCTGCCTTATGCGAGCAAGACACGCGGGAAGATGCATGCATGTGGTCACGACGGTCACACCGCGATCCTGCTGGCCGCCGCTCACTATCTGGCGCAAACCCGGCGCTTCAACGGCACCTTGAACCTGATTTTCCAGCCCGCTGAAGAAGGTCTGGGTGGGGCGGTGCGCATGCTCGAGGACGGCCTCTTCGAACGGTTCCCGTGCGACGCAATATTCGCTCTCCACAACGCGCCGGGACTGCCGGTCGGGCAGTTTGTCGTGCAAAGCGGCGCGGTGGCTGCCTCGTCCGACACGGTGACGATCGTGCTGACAGGTAAGGGCTGCCACGGCGCCATGCCCCACTTCGGACGGGATCCTGTGGTTGCAGCCGCTAGCATCGTGATGGCGCTTCAGACCATCGTTTCACGCAACATTTCGACGGCGGACGCGGCGGTCGTAACCGTAGGCGCGATCATGGCCGGCACGGCTCATAACGTCGTGCCGTCGACGGCCAGAATCCTTGTAACCGTGCGCGCGCGCAACAAGGAGGTGCAGGCGCTGATTGAATCCCGTCTGCGCGAGATCGTCGAATTCCAGGCTCGCAGCCTGGGCGTCACCGCGGAGATCGACTACAAACCAATTTCTCGCGTCCTCGTGAATACGCCGCAAGAGACGGCATTGGCTCGTGAAGCGGCTATCGCGGTGGTCGGTGCTGAAAATATTTTCCCGGCGCCGCCGGGGAGGATGGGCGGGGAGGACTTCTCCTGGATGCTCGAGAGAGTGCCCGGTTGCTACGTCGCGCTGGGCAACGGCGCGCAAGGCCACGGCAGTTGCATGCTTCACAACCCGGGCTATGACTTCAACGACGAAGCCCTGCCGATCGGCGCCAGCTATTGGGCCCGCTTAGTCGAGCAGTATCTGGCTGCGTGACGACAGCACCTATCTACTAATCATTTCGTGATCTCGATGAAAAATAAGAAGAGTGTTTTCGTTGCGGGGATAGCCTTGTTCTCTCACGCTGCGTATCCGGACTCGTTCATTCAGTCTCAGCAGTTCACCTTACCGCAATACAACAGCCAACTCTCCAGCAACGGGATCGCGCTCTATGGCGTAGTCGACATGAGCATCAATTACCAGAGCGTCGGCGCAAAAAAGCTCTGGCAGATGCAAAGCGGTGGCACACATACGTCACAATTCGGCCTGTTTGGGCGGGAGGATCTGGGAGGCGGACTGAAGGCCGAATTCAATCTGGAGAACGGATTCGAGGCCAACAACGGCAGCCTGCAGACGAGCCAGACCCTGTTCGATCGCGAGGCATGGGTCGGCCTGAATTCAACGAGCTGGGGCGTGGTGCGGTTGGGCCGCCAGACCACCGCGTCTCTTCCCGATGTGGCCGACCCGTTCGGAGAGGTCGTCACCAACTCGGTTGTCACGTGGCTGGCCGGTGGCGTCGTGCAGACCAGTAAGGGTGTCGGCTACAATGCCGACCTCGGTCCAGGGTCGAGCCAGGTGCTGGTTCGGGTCAGCAACGCGGTGACCTGGACCACGCCGCGCGTTGGGGGGCTGGGTGCGACGTTCCTCTATGCGTTCAACGGTACCCAAGGTGTTTCGCCGTATGCGTCTAACCAGGGGGTCGTTGCCTCGTGGACGAACGGTTCGCTGTACGTAGCGGCTGACTATAACCAGGTCTGGAGCACACCGGTTGCCACGTCCTCAGGAACGCAGACCGTGCGCAACGATGCCTATGGCGTCGCAGCGATCTACGACGTGGGCAGTTATGTACTTTCGGCTGGATTTGCCCAGGTAGCGCCTCGCCTCGCGGGAAATGGCATTGCGCGCTCGTACATGCTGGGCGCGACGCTGCCCTACGGACACAATGTGCTGCGCGCGTCGGTCGTCTATCGCGATACGTCAGGTGTTCGGGACAGCGCAGGGCGACTGGCTCAAGATTCGGCGCTAGGTGCAATGCTCGGCTATGACTACACCCTGTCGAAGCGTACTGGCCTCTATGCCCGGGCCGGTTTTATCCGGAACTATGGCATCTCGTCCGTGTTGCTAAACGGTACGTCGTTGCCGACACAACCGAACTCGGCATCGCCTGAGCAAGGCACCACGCCGATGACCGTATCCCTCGGTATGTATCACAAGTTCTGAGCCTGAGCACAGCGGGCCGGCACAGGTCAGTGCGACCAGATGCCGACGCTGTGCCCTCTGCCCCACAGCGTCTGAAGGGACCCATGAAGACAATCAGTACTCCCAGCGCGCAATTGCGCGACCCGTTATCCGCCGTTCGCGTCGATCCGTCTTCACGTCGAAGGGTCATTCTCGCGACGGCGCTCGGCAACGCCCTCGAATTTTTCGACTTCACGGTCTACAGCTTTTTTGCTGCGCTTATCGGCAAGCTCTTTTTCCCGGTCGGCGGGCTGCACGGTCCGCTTTTGCTGTCGTTCGCGACCTTCGGTGTCGGTTTCGTGATCCGTCCAATTGGTGGCATCGTGATCGGTGCCTACGCGGATCGCCGGGGCCGCAAAGCCGCGATGACCCTGACGATCCTGTTGATGGCGCTAGGCACTGCAATCATCGGCCTGACGCCGACCTATGCGCAGATCGGTCTCGCTGCGCCGCTTCTGATTCTGGCCGGTCGGCTCATCCAGGGTTTTTCGGCGGGTGGCGAGGTCGGGGCTTCAACGACATTCCTGATGGAATCGGCCGCGCCGGGCACTCGCGGCTATCTGGTCAGTTGGCAGATGGCGAGTCAGGGTGCCTCAGCGCTTGCAGGCGCATTTTGCGCACTGCTATTGACGCATGCGTTGTCGTCAGCCGCCCTCGAAAGCTGGGGTTGGCGCGTGCCATTCCTGTTGGGCCTGTTGATCGGTCCGATTGGCCTATATATCCGTCAGAACCTGAACGAAACGCACCACGCAACGCCGCCCATGGCTAGTCGTGCTTGCATGGAAACGCAATACGATGTGCGCCATATCGTCCTTGGCACGTTGCTGATGCTTGGCGGTACGTCGTCGATGTATATCATTGTTTTCTATTTGCCATCGTATCTGACAAACGTCGTTCATCTGTCAGCGGCGACAGCATTCTTGCCGAGCGGGGTCGCTGGTCTGATGCTGATGGTGGCGTCACCATTGTGCGGCAGGCTTACGGATAGGCTGAAACGACGCAAGCCGATGCTTTATATCACCGGCGTGGCTAGCGTTCTGGTGCTTTACCCGGTGTTTGCGATAATGCTTCGGGCACCGGCCATGGTTACGATCCTTCCGGGCGTGGCGCTCATCATGGCCCTCAAAGTACTGGCCAGTCCGGGCGGGTTTCTGCTCCTGCTCGAGAGGTTTCCGCGAGGAATCCGTGGGCGGTCATTGGGCATCATCTACAGTCTTGGGGTCACCCTTTTCGGCGGCTTTGCCCCCTTCGTTGTGACATGGCTTATCAGCGTGACAAAAAACGCCTATGCCCCAGTCTGGTATATGGGCGTGTGTGGGCTAATCAGCCTGGTCGCTCTGCCGATGTTCGAAGAAAGAGCCGCCGATTGATCGCTGTGTCACGGCTTCGCTAGTGATCCGGAGCGGTATATCTATTTCAAAACAAATCGTCCCGTCGAAGAAATCGCCGCCCGGGCACATGTTTAGCCGGTGACCAATAGCCGGTCCAAAGGCAGCTAGGCCTCTCGGATTCGGACGTTCGCGAGAGTACTAGGAGTGACCGTTGATGGCCGGGTGCTGTCCGATGCAAATCGCATATTTCTCGCTTTGCTCCTCGACCGCCGTGGTCGGCAGCATGCGACCCGGAGCGGTCGATCAGAGTCCGAAATCAAACGTCCGCTGTCGGTACGATTTCGGCCCGTCAACACAACCTCGTTGAACATTGCCTCATGGCCGAACCGTGGCCGACGATGAACTGCCTAGCGGCCCGGCACGAACAACCCGCCGCGCCTCGAAACCGTCGTGGCACGGTGTTCCTTTTGCGCAAAGGTGATTTCGATGTCCGGCACTTCCGGCGCCAACGCCCCGCGCCTAAAGTCAGGTCAGCCTTCGGATGCGGATCCTCACAAATGGAACCGCGCGAAGCCCCCTCAAAACTCAAAAGGAGCAAAACCATGCTGACCAGGACATCCCCCGCGCTTCTCACCAAACCGAATGTCGCCACGGAAGACGCGCAATACTTCGAATACACTTCGTCCGCCAATCCGATTGGTGCGAAGCTCATCTCGCGTGTGCCGTTCTGCAGCTTCTCGCCTTCGCTTTATGCAGACGGCGCAACCCGAGTCGTGCCGCTTGACCTGTCTGCGGAGTTGGGCTGCCCGGGTCCCGCGACCGGTCCCGGCTTGAGCGCCAACTTCCTGCGCATCAATGCGGGCGACGCGTTGACACTCGATCCCAATGCGACCTCGCAGGTCTGCTACGTCATTAGCGGAGCGGGTAGCGTGCAGCAGTCCGAAACGAGCTTCCCCTTTTCGATGGGCGATTTCTTCACGCTCCCAGGCGGCCATGCCACGGTGCTGTCCGCTGCTGCGACGGCCACGCTCTATTACGTCAATGACGCGCCGCTGCTCACCTATCTTGGTACCACCGGGGTACATGCGCGCTTTGCGCCGACACGCTATCCGGCCGCCGAGGCGCAGGCAGCACTGCGCGCGGTCGCGGAACAAGCGAACGCGGGTCGTCGCAACCGCATCAGCGTACTAATGGGCAACACCAACTTTCCGCAGACGCGCACGGTCACGCATGTGTTGTGGGCGATGTTCGGCATCGTGCCGCCCAACTCGGTGCAGAAGCCGCACCGGCACCAGTCGATTGCACTCGACTTCATCGCCAGCGGCAAGCCGGGTGTCTATACGCTGGTCGGAACGGAACTGGACAGGGATGGCAATATCGTGAACCCGACCCGCGTCGATTGGAAAACGGGGATGGCATTCGTCACGCCGCCGGGACACTGGCATGCGCATTTGAACGAAACGAACGAAAACGCCTATGTGATTCCAATCCAGGATGCAGGCTTGCAGACTTACCTGCGCACGCTAGACATCCGCTTCGCCCATCAAGGCTGACGCTCCAGTGCGAGGCCGTCGTCCCAGTACGGCGGCTCGCCAAACGACTCGGCATAGAAATCCACGAAGGCGCGCACCTTCGACGAGACGATCTTCTTCGGTGGGTAGACCGCCCAGACCGCGGGTTCGGCTCGTCCGGTGCGTGCTTCCCATTCCGGTAGCACGTGCTGCAAGCGTCCTCCGCGCAGGGCCGTAGAGGCGAGCCATGTCGGCAGGAGCGCCACGCCACAACCGGCCACGGCGAGCGCGAGCACGGCTTCGGAGTCGTCAGCGCGCAAGCGCCCCTGCAACTCCACCAGCACCTGTTCCTGTTCTTGCGACGCCCGCGCGTCCGCGGTGACCAGCGTGAAATACCATTTGTCGTCCGGGACCAGGGACACGCGAAGCGCATCGCGCGCGGCCAGATCGCCAGGCACACGCGGCGTGCCGCTACGCGCGAAATACGCCGGGCTGCCACAGACGATACGACGATGCGGTGCCAGGCGCCTCGCCATCAATGACGAATCGGGCAGCACGCCGGTACGGATCGCCACATCAATGCCCGCATCGATCATGTTGAGCGTTTCGTCCGTAGAGACGATGTCGAGGTCGATATCAGGATAGCGCGCCATGAAGGCCGGCAGATGCGGCACGATGTGCAGGCGGCCGAATGCCGGTGGCATTGTCACGCGCAGCACGCCTTGTGGCGTGCGATTTAGCGACGATGTCACTTCGCGCGCGTCATCGAGTGCTTGCAACGCTAACAAGGCATGTTCACGAAACAGCCGGCCGCCTTCTGTCAGGACGAGGCCGCGCGTCGACCGGTTGAATCCGCCGAGGACAGGCAGACGCTCGACGCCAGGAACAGTCAGGATTCTGAGCTAGCGGCGCCTTAACAATGAGAAAGTTACGCTCCGGGACCCGCATATTTGGCCTTTTCCCGTTGCCCTGCCAGAATGCAGCCCACGCCCACTCTCCGGAGATCGCATGGAATTGCGACAGTTACGATATTTCGTCAGCGTCGTGGAGCACGGAAGCATGGGCAAGGCGGCGCTCGAACTCGGCGTGGTCACATCCGCGCTGAGCCAGCAGATCAGCCGGCTGGAGAGCGAGCTATCGACCCGTCTGCTGCAGCGCACGTCTAGCGGCGTGGTGCCAACCGACGCTGGGCTCGCGTTCTGGCGGCAAGCGCAGCTTGCACTGCGTCACGTCGACGATGCAGCGCTTGCCGCCCGTCAGGCCCGTCTTTCGGGCCATGTGAGCGTAGGCCTCGCACCGAGTACGACGGGCGTACTGGGCCTGGCCTTCATGCAGGCGATGCGCGAACGCTACCCCGACGTCCGGCTGCGCATGGTTGAGAGTTTGTCGGGGTATCTTGCTTCCATGCTTGGCGCGAGGCAGATCGATCTCGCGATCCTGTTCCACGAGGAGCCGGCCCAACGTTGGAGCGTCATACCGTTGCTCGACGAGCGGCTGTTCGTAATCGGAGCTAGCACGCTTCACGGCATGCCTGCCGGCTCACAAGTGCACATCGCGAAGCTCGGCGAACTGCCGCTCATTCTGCCGAGCGGATCACACGGCCTGCGCGCGCTGCTGGCCGCCTCATTCAAGCGCGCAAGGTACGAGCCGCGTATCGTCGCCGAAGTCGATGGCCTTGCCATGCTGATGGACGCGGTGCGCGCCGGGCTGGGGGCAACGATCCAGCCAGGCGCGGCGCTGGCGCGCCCGGAGAACGTGACTCTCGCGAGCGTCCCGATCGCGGATGCCGACGCGAGAAGACCGAATCTGATCGTCAGCGTATCCGATGACGAGTTGTCTCCCGCCGGGCTCGCTGCGCGGGTCGTGCTTGCCGACGTCGCCCGGGCGGTCGTAGTCGAAGGCCGCTGGCCGGGCGCGACTCTGCGCTAGAGAACCCTTCACGAAACCTGAAGCCCCCTTGCCGCTTTGCTGATGGCGGCGGGTGTCGTCGCCTTCTACAGTTCGTCTCAAAGGAGACAACTGAGATGATCGACGTGCTCATCATAGGCGGCGGCAATGCGGCGCTATGCGCCGCTCTCATGGCGCGTGAAGCCGGCGCCTCCGTGCAACTGCTCGAATCGGCACCCAGGGAATGGCGTGGCGGCAACTCCCAGCACACACGCAATCTGCGCTGCATGCACGATGTACCCCAGGATGTGCTGGTCGACACCTATCCCGAAGAAGAATACTGGCAGGACCTGCTCAAGGTCACTGGCGGCCTGACGGATGAGCATCTGGCGCGTCTCGTGATCCGTGCGTCGTCCAGTTGCCGGCCGTGGATGCAGAAGCACGGCGTGCGGTTCCAGCCTCCCCTGTCAGGCGCGCTGCATGTGGCCCGGACCAACGCGTTTTTCATGGGCGGCGGCAAGGCGCTCGTCAATGCGTATTACCGCAGCGCTGAAGCGCATGGCGTTCAGATTCGCTATGAAACCCCGGTCGACGCGATTGAGCTCGATGGCGACCGGTTCGTCGCGGCAAGAAGCGGCAAGCAACGTTTTGAAGCACGCGCGTGCGTGCTGGCGGCCGGCGGCTTCGAATCCAATCGAGAATGGTTGCGAGAGGCGTGGGGCCAGAACGAACGCGGCGAGTGGCCCGCCGACAACTTCCTGATTCGCGGGACCCGCTTCAACAAGGGCGTATTGCTGAAATTCATGATCGATGCGGGCGCGGATGCAATCGGCGACCCCTCGCAATCGCATTGCGTGGCAATCGACGCACGCGCGCCTTTGTATGACGGTGGAATCTGCACCAGGATCGATTGTGTATCGCTCGGCGTAGTCCTTAACCGCGACGCGAAGCGCTTCTATGACGAGGGCGAAGACTTCTGGCCAAAGCGGTACGCGATCTGGGGCCGCCTTGTCGCGCAGCAGCCCGACCAGATCGGCTACTCGATTATCGATGCCAAGGCCGTCGGCCGATTCATGCCGCCGGTCTTCCCGGGTGAAAGATCCGACACACTTCCGGAGCTCGCCCGAAAACTGAAGTTGCCCGAGTCAACCTTCGTCAAGACGATCGACGCGTACAACGCCGCGTGCAGAATCGGAACGTTTGACCATACTGCGCTCGATGACTGTCACACGGAAAACCTCATGCCACCGAAAACTCACTGGGCGCGCCCGATCGATACGCCACCCTTCTATGGCTATGCATTGCGACCCGGCATCACGTTCACGTACCTCGGGCTCAAGGTCAACGACAAGGCCCAGGTGCATTTCGGCGGACGCCCAAGCGACAACCTTTTCGTAGCAGGCGAAATGATGGCCGGCAATGTGCTCGGCAAGGGTTATACGGCGGGCGTCGGCATGTCAATCGGCACCGCCTTTGGACGCATTGCGGGCGCTGAAGCGGCAGAGGCCGTTACCCAACACATTGGAGTTCACCGTGCACAAGCTTGAAGCACTGGCTCGCGAGGCTCAGGAACTCGCGTCGGCTCCCTCCGGTATCCATCGCTCCATGAGCGAACTGCCGTCTCCGGTCATTCGCGTTCTTCCGTTGACCGACAACGAAGCTGAAGTCGCAAGACAGATGCAGATATGCAATGCCTGCCGCTATTGCGAAGGATTCTGTGCAGTCTTTCCGGCCATGACGCGCCGACTCGAGTTCGGCAAGGCCGACGTCAACTACCTCGCCAACCTTTGCCACAACTGCGGAGCGTGCTACCACGCGTGCCAGTACGCCCCGCCGCATGAGTTCGCGGTCAACGTACCGAAGGCGATGGCTCAGGTTCGGATAGAGACCTACGCCGAATACGCATGGCCGTCCTTCATGGGCGCGCTTTACAAGCGCAACGGCCTGACCGTCTCGCTTGCGCTTGCAGCCGGTCTCGCGTTTTTCCTCATTCTCGGCGTCTGGCTGAAAGGGTCACTCATCGGTGAGCGTATGGGCGGAAACTTCTATGCTGTGTTCCCGCACAACCTGCTGGCTGCGCTTTTTGGAGCGGTATTCGGCTTTGCCAGCCTTGCACTCGGAGCCGGCGTGACGCGATTCTGGCGTGATGTGTCCGCCGGGACGGCGGCCTCGGTTCCCGCCGTCGCCGAGGCGACGAAGCATGTGCTTGGACTCACTTACCTCGACGGCGGGCACGGAGACGGCTGCAATGAATCGAGCGACGCGTTCACACTCGCACGTCGCCGCTTTCACCATTTCACGTTCTATGGCTTCATGCTGTGCTTCGCGGCCACCGTCGTCGCGACCTTCTATCACTACGCGCTCGGCCTGCACGCTCCCTACGCATTGTTCACCCTGCCTGTGCTCCTCGGCACTGCGGGCGGGATGGGCCTGCTTATTGGGCCGGCGGGACTGCTGTGGCTCAACCTGCGCCGCCACCCGGATCACGGCGATCCGAAGCAGAAACCGATGGATAGAGGCTTCATTGCGCTGCTCCTGCTCACCAGTGCAACCGGGCTCGCGCTTCTGGCCTGGCGCGACACCGCTCAAATGGCATGGTTGCTCGCGGCACACCTGGGCGTAGTCATGGCGCTCTTCGCCACGCTGCCGTACGGCAAGTTTGCCCACGGAATCTATCGGTCGGTTGCACTCCTGAAGTCGTCGATCGAAAAGCGACAAGCCAATACCCTACAAACCCGGTCCGACTGACCGCAAACCGGTCGAACGCTGTCGACCGGCCTTTAAGCCATAAAAAGACATCCATGGAGACAAATCATGAACGCCTCATCGTTAGCGGCGAAAGATCCGGTTGGCGCTCGCACGTCAAAGTTCAGCGCGGTCCTGCGCGTCACCAGCGGCAACTTTCTGGAACAGTTCGATTTTTTTCTATTCGGCTTTTATGCCACCCAGATTGCCAGGGTGTTCTTCCCGTCCAGTAGCGAGTTCGCATCGCTGATGTTGACGTTTTCCGTCTTTGGGGCCGGGTTCCTGATGCGACCACTCGGCGCCATCGTACTGGGGGCGTACATCGACGAAGTCGGCCGCCGTAAGGGACTCATTGTGACGTTGTCGATCATGGCGAGCGGCACGATCCTGATTGCATGCGTGCCGGGGTATACGACGATCGGCATGCTCGCGCCTGCACTGGTGCTGATGGGACGACTTCTGCAGGGATTTTCGGCCGGCGCCGAACTCGGAGGGGTCTCGGTGTACCTTGCGGAAATGGCGTCCCCAGGCCGCAAAGGCTTCTATACGAGCTGGCAATCGGCGAGCCAGCAGGTCGCCATCGTGGTCGCAGCGGCGCTCGGCTATTTCCTTAACAGCTGGATGACGGCAAATGAGATTGGCGCCTGGGGTTGGCGTATTCCGTTCTTCATTGGCTGTGCAATCGTGCCGTTCATTTTCTTCCTGCGGCGCTCATTGCAGGAGACGGAAGAGTTCAAGAAGCAGCGCCATCACCCGCGCGTCGGCGAGGTGTTTCGGACGATGCTGGCGAACTGGCGCACCGTCTTTGCAGGCATGCTGCTCGTCGCGATGACGACCACCACCTTCTACCTGATCACCGTGTACACCCCGACTTTCGGCAAGACGGTGCTGAAGCTCACGACTGCGGACAGCCTGCTGGTCACTATCTGTGTCGGCATATCCAACTTTATCTGGCTACCGATCGGCGGTGCGTTGTCGGATCGTATTGGGCGCCGGCCGATCCTGATCGCGATCACACTGCTTGCCATCTGCACGTCCTACCCGGCTCTTTCCTGGTTGGCGGCCGCGCCGAGCTTTGGCCGAATGCTAGCGGTGCTGCTGTGGTTGTCGTTCTTTTTCGGAATGTATAACGGCGCGATGGTCGCGGCTCTGACTGAAGTCATGCCGGTCAACGTGCGCGTCGCTGGTTTCTCGCTCGCTTTCAGCCTTGCAACCGCCGTCTTTGGCGGATTTACTCCCGCCGTGTCGACGTATCTGATCCAGGTGACCGGCGACAAGGCGGCGCCCGGTTACTGGCTGAGTTTCGCAGCCGTATGTGGCCTCGTCGCGACGCTCGTGCTCTATCGACGAGGCGGTGCGGCGGAGCGATCGGCGACCGTCGCTTGACGAGTCGCACAAGGCAACCGCGGACGAAATCGGGACACGCGCATGCCCGCGTCCCAGTGCCGCTTCGTGCCTGAGCGCGAGTGTTACCGGCGCGGGGCTTGTCGATAGGGTGGCTCAGAGTCGGCTACAAGACGTTGATCGCCTCGGCGGCGTTTCGGAAGCGCCCAACTATACGACGGCTGAAACGCCTGCAATTCATTCAGGTCGAAGTTGACGCCCAGAGGCCGTCCTCTGTGTAGTACAGCGGCTATTGCGCATGGTGCTGGCCAAGGCGCCCATTGGCCGACGTTGGAGAGCGCCGACAATTGCTGCTGAACCGAATTGCGAACGTCCGTATTCGGCGGGCCAAGCGGCCATTCATGTTCGAGATGTGGGAGCCCGCTTATGGCCGGACAGGGCCCAAAACGATTGAACGACGTTCGACGGACGTGGAGTCGCTAAGCGGTCGGATTGCCGGCGACCTTGCATCAATCCTGGGTTCATTGTCGCCCGTCGACCTTCCTCTCACGCCATAAGCGAAGTAACTCCGCTTGCTCGCTGACTCTTCCCTCAAAAGCAGGAACGCCTTCAGGAATCAGAAACCATGGCTGTTTGCTACGGGTGAAAATATGCGCTATTGGGGCAAATTCGCTTTGGTCCTGTAACGTCCCGGGTCTGAGCATTGCCAGATCTGGCTGATCAATCGGCTCCGCCCAAAGCCGCGTGTCACAACGTGGACATGCCTTGCTACGACGCTGCCGCCCAGGACCAAAGTCAAATATCAGCATGTTCGGTTCGCCTTCTACAACATGTAAATCAGATCGACGTACCAACATGACAGGTAGCGCAGCACCGCCTGTTCTGCGCTGACAGTTACCGCAGTGACAAACATAAAAAGTGAGTGGCTCGTCCCTCAGCTCAAATTTGATCTGGCCGCAGAGGCAACAGCCGATAAAAGGTGCGGGCATACGTGGCTCCTAGCTGCCGCGAGTTGATAGGCGACGAGATTTGTAAGTCCGGTACGTGCGTGACCCGGCGGCGTATTGTCGACGATTTATCTACCACTGTCGAACGGCTGTTCATGGCCGACTACCGCCTATCCGCAGCCGGCCCTTTCCGCAACGCCGCGATGGACCGCAAAATAGCCCCAGGCAGCTTCGCTTAACGGAGAGCGACGCAGGACTATGGCGGCGCGACAGAAACCCTCGTAATCGATCAACGGTTTTCCGGCGCCGCTGTCAGCCCCTCCAACAGCGCCTTATGAAACGCTTTCGGGTCCTGCATCTGCGGCGCGTGACCGAGCCCCGCGAACTCGACCAGCGTCGCACGGGGAATCGCTTTCGCGGCCGCGCGGCCCAATTCGGGGTAATGGCCGAGCTTCGCACGCACCTCGGGCGGCGCTGCGTCCTTGCCAATCGCCGTCGTGTCCTTCTGACCGATCAGCAACAGCGTCGGCATGCTGAGCTGCCCCAGCTCATAGACGACCGGTTGCGTGTAAATCATGTCGTAGAGCAGCGCGGAATTCCACGCGACAATCTGCTTGCCCGGCCCACGATACATGCCCGCGAGCATCTGCACCCACGGTTCGTAGTCCGCGCGCCATTGCCCCGCGTAATAGGTCGCCTGTTCGTAGCGGCGGATGCCGTCGGCGGTGGTCTTCAGCTCCCGCTGATACCACTGGTCGACCGACAGCGACGGCACGCCCTTCGCCTTCCAGTCCTCGAGTCCGATCGGGTTCACGAGCACCAGTTGCTGCGTTTCGCGCGGATACATCAGCGCATAGCGGACGGCGAGCATGCCGCCCGTCGAATGACCGACCACCGTCACCTCGCTGACGCCGAGCGAATCGAGCAGCGCATGCGTATTGCGCGCGAGTTGCTGGAAGCTGTACTGGTAATGCTCGGGCTTGCTCGATTTGCAAAAGCCGATCTGGTCCGGTGCGATCACGCGATAGCCGGCATCGCTCAGCCGGCGAATCGTCGCGTCCCACGTCGCCGAGCAGAAATTCTTGCCGTGCAGCAACACCACGGTGCGGCCGTTCGCATGCGCGGGCTTCACGTCCATGTAGGCCATCTGCAAAGGCACGCCCTGTGACGTGAATTCGAAGCGTCCGACCGGCGCCGGGTAGCTGAAGCCCTGCAGCTCCGGACCGTAGGCCGGGCCGGAATCGTCGAGCGAAGACGCGGCCGCGGCGCTCGCGGCGCTCGGGCTCGCCTCGCTGAGCGGCGCGCCCGCCGGCGTGGCGGCCACCGCGACGGACGCCGCGCACAGCATCGCACAGGCGCAGACACTCGACAGGGCAAGCAGGAATGGGCGGTGAAGATTCATCGGGATGCTCTGCAAAAAACGCAATAGGGATGCACGAGGCAGGGAGCGCACGATTCTACGATGCGCCGCCGAACTCCGCCGCCAGTCGCGCACTGCGGGCACGGCACACGGCCGCGGCGAGATGGCATGCATATTGCGCGTTCTGGGCTCAAGCATCGTCCGGACGCGACCTCGTGGCCAATGTGTTGCGCCGCACCGAAAAACGCGCCGTAACAGGCGATCGTTTGAGGATGATCCGCCACGCGGCCCTCGCAATAAACATTATTCGCTCGCGTCCAATCGGTGCTAGAACTGACTGAGGGACCCGCGAAAACAGGCAGCGAAGAACGGCAATGCGGCACGACTGCCAGGCAGCCCGAATCATCAGCTCAGAGGAAGCGACCAGATCATCCCCGGGGGTATATCAATCAAGCAACCATCTTGCATGCGGTCGGAGCGAGTGCTGAAGGGCTCACTCCGATCGACAGGAGACAAATATGAATACTCCGGCACGGCTGAACGACTTACAACGCACTACCCTCGCGATCGTCCTCGCCGGCGGACGCGGTACCCGGCTCGGCCCGCTCACGAACAAGCGCGTGAAGCCGGCGGTGCACTTCGGCGGCAAATACCGGATCATCGACTTCGCGCTGTCCAATTGCCTGAATTCCGGCATCCGCCGCATCGCGGTGGTCACGCAGTACAAGGCGCATTCGCTGCTGCGGCATCTGCAGCGCGGCTGGAGCTTCCTGCGCGGCGAGATGGGCGAGTTCATCGACCTGTGGCCCGCGCAGCAGCGCGTCGAAGGCGCGCACTGGTATCGCGGCACCGCCGACGCGGTGTTCCAGAACCTCGACATCATCCGCTCGATCCGCCCGAAGTATGTGGTCGTGCTCGCGGGCGACCACATCTACAAGATGGACTACACGCGCATGATCGCCGATCACGCGGACAGCGGCGCCGACTGCACGGTCGGCTGTATCGAGGTGCCGCGCATGGAAGCGGTCGCGTTCGGCGTGATGGCGGTCGACGAAAATCGCCGCGTGACCGGCTTCGTCGAAAAACCGGCCGACCCGCCTGCGATACCCGGTCGCCCCGACACGGCGCTCGCGAGCATGGGCATCTACGTGTTCAGCGCCGACTACCTGTACACGCAGCTCGAAGAGAACATCGCCGCAATCGATACCGATCACGACTTCGGCAAGGACATCCTGCCGCGCGTCGTCACGCAGGGCGTGGCGATCGCGCATCCGTTCAGCATGTCGTGCGTGTCGTCGGACCCGAGCGTCGAGCCGTACTGGCGCGATGTCGGCACGATCGACGCGTACTGGGCCGCGAACCTCGACCTCGCCTCGACGATACCGACGCTCGACCTGTACGACGAGTCATGGCCGATCTGGACATACCAGGAGCAGTTGCCGCCCGCGAAGTTCGTACGCGACATGAAGGGGCTGCAGGGCTCGGGCAACAATCTGATCGTCTGCGGCGGCTGCGTGATCTCGGGCTCGCAGATTTCGCGCTCGGTGCTGTCATCGAACGTGAAAGTGAGTTCGTTCTGTAATATCAATGAGGCAGTGTTATTGCCGCAGGTCACGGTCGGCGCGAGTTGCCGCCTGCAGAAGGTCGTGATCGACCGTGGCTGCACGATTCCGGAAGGCACGGTGATCGGCGAAGACCCGGCGCGCGACGCCGAGCGCTTCTATCGCACCGACGAAGGCGTCGTGCTGGTCACGCAGGAGGCGTTGCGCGAGCATCCGCAGTAGCGCGCCCACCGCCTGCCCGCGCCGGCGGCCACGCGCCGCCGGCGCGGGCATCGCCCGGCTTCGCCCGAACCACCGCTGACTATTTGCCGACCCCGAGCAACCCTGCCACCCCGACAGAGACCCGGCCTATGACGATTCGCGCCCTGCACGTCGCAAGCGAGCTGTATCCCCTCCTCAAAACGGGCGGTCTCGCCGACGTCGCGGGCGCGCTGCCGTCCGCGTTGATCGAGCGCGGCGCCGACGTGCGCGTGCTGCTGCCGGGCTTTCCGGCCGTGCTCGCCGGCCTGCGCGATCTGCAGCCGGTCGCGCAACTGGGCAGCCGCTTCGGCGCGCCGAACGTGACGCTCGAACGCGGCACGCTGCCCACCAACGGGCTCGCCGTCTACGTGATCCGCGCCGCGTCGCTGTACGACCGCCCCGGCAACCCGTATCTGAACGACGAACACGTGCCGTACGGCGACAACGCGCAGCGCTTCGCGCTGCTCGGCTGGGTCGCCGCGCAACTCGCGCAGCAAACGGACCCGACGTGGTCACCGCAGATCGTCCACGCGCACGACTGGCACGCGGGGCTCGCGCCCGCCTACCTGAAGGCCGCCGAACGCGAGCACGGCCGCGCGCCCGCGCGCAGCGTGTTCACGATCCACAACCTCGCCTACCAGGGGATTTTTCCCGCGCATCAGTTCGGCCTGCTCGGCCTGCCGCACGATTTCTTCAACATGCACGGCGTCGAGTTTTATGGTCAGTTGTCGTTCCTGAAGGCGGGGCTCTACTACGCCGAGCGCATCACGACCGTCAGCCCGACCTATGCGCGCGAAATCCAGACGCTCGCGCACGGCGGCGGGCTCGATGCACTGCTGCGCCATCGTGCGCACGATCTGAGCGGCATCCTGAACGGCGTCGACTACACGGTGTGGAATCCCGCCACCGATACGCTGCTCGCGACGCACTACAGCGCGTCGAGACTGGCGGGCAAGCTCGCCTGCAAGGAAGCGCTGCAAAAGCGCTTCGGCCTCGCGCAGAGAAGCGACGCGCTGCTGTTCGGCGTCGTCAGCCGGCTGACCGAGCAGAAAGGCCTCGATCTGCTGCTCGGCGCGGTGCCCGAGATCGTCAAGCGCGGCGGGCAACTGGTCGTGTTCGGCACCGGCGATCCGGCGCTCGAGAATGGCCTCAGGATGGTCGCGCAGGCGCATCCGGAATCGGTCGCGGTCGAGCTTGGCTTCGATGAAACCCTCGCGCATACGATCATCGCCGGCAGCGACGTGGTCGCGGTGCCGTCGCGCTTCGAGCCTTGCGGGCTCACCCAGCTCTATGCGCTCGCCTACGGGTCGCTGCCGCTCGTGCACTGCATCGGCGGTCTCGCGGATACGGTCGCCGACGCATCGCTCGAAAACCTCGCCGACGATTTCGCCACCGGCTTCGTGTTCGAACGCTTCGATCCGAAGGGACTCGCCTCGGCGATCCGCCGCGCGTTCGCGCTGTACGGACGCCGCACCGAATGGAAGGCCACGCAGCGGCGCGCGATGCGCCAGGACTTCGGCTGGGGCGCGTCGGCCGACCGCTATCTGGCCTTGTATCGCGAACTCGTCTGAAGCATCCGGCCGCACGCTGAACTGTCAGGTTTCGTTAATCTTCACGCGCGTTTGATGGTTCGGCGCAACAGCACGGGGACGGATCAACTCGCGGCTGTCAAACTCCTGTATCGTTTGCTGGCTTGCCGGCTATGCAGTTCGTGGGTTTTTCCTGCACCATCTGTATCAGGCATGTCTGCCGCGCGGCGCCCGGGCCATCGGCCCGCCCGCGCGAGCCTCCCCTTCCAGTGTTTTGTTGACCGCGCATGACCGGTTGCGCGAGCCTTACCATGACGAAAAACGTTCTGAGCATCCAGTCCCATGTCGTGTTCGGTCACGCCGGCAACAGCGCGGCCGTGTTTCCGATGTGCCGGCTCGGCGTCAACGTGTGGCCGCTCAACACCGTGCAGCTCTCGAATCACACGCAATACGGGCATTGGAGCGGCAGCGCGATCGACGCATCGCAGATGGAAGATCTCGTCGACAGCATCGGCGCGATCGGCATGCTGCCGCGCTGCGACGCAGTGGTCTCCGGCTATCTCGGCACGAAGGAACAGGCGCAGGCGGTGATTGACATCGTCAAGGCCGTGAAGGCGGCCAATCCCCGCGCCTGGTACTTTTGCGATCCGGTGATGGGCGCCACGGGCGGCTACAAGGTCGAGCCCGGCATCCAGGAATTCCTCGTGAAAGAAATGCCGCAAGTCGCCGACGGGATCGCGCCGAATCACATCGAATTGCAGCGCCTCGTCGGTCGCGAGATCGAGACGTTCGAGGAAGCCGTCACCGCGTGCCGCGAGCTGCTCGCGCGTGGGCCGAAGCTCGTGCTCGTCAAGCATCTGCTCGATCGCAACAGCCCCGCCGACCGCTTCAACATGCTCGTCGTCACCGAACGCGAAGCGTGGATGGGACAGCGTCCGCTCTATCCGTTCGCGCGCCAGCCGGTCGGCGTCGGCGATCTGACGAGCGCGGTCTTCGTCGCGCGCACGCTGCTCGGCGATTCGATCCGCTCGGCCTTCGAGCACACGCTCGCCGCGGTCAATGCGGTCGTCAAGGCGACCTGGCAGGCCGGACGCTATGAACTCGAACTGGTGGCGATGCAAAATGAAATCGCCCAGCCGCGCGAGTGGTTCGATGCGTGGGTCGCGGAAACCGCTTAGATAACTTAGACACGTCGCTCGTTGCCGAGCGCCCTCGCCAGCACCCTGCTGGCGGCCGTCCTATAATGCGTGCCGCGTGGACCAGGGCTTGCGCCCTCGCGCCACGGCATTTTCAGCATCCGGCATTCAGCAGACGAGGCATTCGATGGACGGTCATATCCGCAGCGAGCGGGAAGAATTTTTTGAGCAGTTGTGCATCAGCGTCGACGCGGACGAAGCGCACGAACAGGAAGCGATCGAGTTCTTCGAGAACCAGTTCGACCAGCCCGACTTCGATCCCGCGCAATGGCTCGATATCGCGCTCTACTACTCGGCCGCCGTCGCGCGCGGCATCGTCGACATGGTGACGGCCGACGACAAGGCACGCAGCAATATCGCCGAAATCATCGCCGACAATCTCGACATCTCGTACGGCGAGGACGACTGCCAGCAGTTCGCCGAGACGATCGAATTCGCGCTGAACAACGGCGTGCCGGTCGATCTCGACGTGGTGCTCGACGGCTGCCAGCGCGCGATCGACGATCTCGACACGTGGGCCGACGAAGACACGAAGGCGCCGCTTTTGCATCTGCGTGAAGAGCTGCTGCGCCAGCAAGGCGAGCGCTAGGCAAAAGGCTCGAATCTCCTCCGACAACGCAACACCGCAACACCGGCCGGCGCGCTCGCGCCGGCTTCTTAAGCATATGCCGTAATCCGCAGCCCAGACGGCCCTTCGCACGGCAAGCCAGCTTGCATGCCTGACGCACGCTCCGTGTGCACCACATGCACCTGTTGCCGCCTATGCCGAAATGCTCATCCAAAACGCCACGAATTGCCAAGACGACGGCAATTTGGCTTTCTATATTCGCCCCAGATTGACGTCGCGAACACGCTGCGAGGCTCAACGCCAGTGCGCGTATTCCAGCATTGTGAGCGGCGAGCGATCCTTCGTAGTCTTGCGATGCGCGAGGGCTTGCCTCGGCCTCACGTGTCGTACCGCTTCGCTGTCGTACCGCTTTCATAACAACCGTCGATGCAAGGAGAGACCATGAGTCTTCGCAACACGCTGAAACCGCTGGCCATGCTCGTGGGTGCGATGTTTGCCGTCGCGCCTGTTGCCAGTTTCGCCGACGACCTGCCGGTCAAGATCGGCTTTGCCGCGCCGCTGACGGGCGCCAATGCCGGCTACGGCAAGGATCTGGAAAACGGTGTGCGGCTCGCGATCGACGAAGCCAACGCGCAGAAGATCAAGATCGGCGACAAGGTCGCGCACTTCGAGATCGTCTCGCAGGACGACCAGGCCGACCCGCGTGTCGGCGTTCAGGCCGCGCAGAAGCTGGTCGACTCGGGCGTCGCGGTGGTCGTCGGCCACTTCAACTCGGGCACGACGATCCCGGCCTCGCAGGTCTACGAGCAGGCTGGCATTCCGGTGCTCGATCCCGCCGCGACGAATCCGATCATCACGGGCCGCGGCTTCGCGAACACCTTCATGGTGATTTCGACCGACGCGCAAAACGCCGGCAACGCGGGCGCCTATGCCGTCGACGTGACGAAGGCCAGGCGCATCGCGATCATCGACGATCGCACCGCGTTCGGCCAGGGCGAAGCCGACGAGTTCGAGAAGGCCGTGAAGGCGCACGGCGGCAACATCGTCGCGCGCGACTACACCGACAACCACGCGGTCGACTTCAGCACGCAGATCACCAAGTTCAAGGGCGCCAATGCGGACCTCGTGTTCTTCGCCGGCCTCGACAGCCAGGCGGCGGGCTTCGCGCGGCGCATGAAGCAGCTCGGCCTGAACGCACAGCTGGTCGGCGGCGGCGGCGTGATGGACGAGGACTTCATCAAGCTCGCGGGCGATGCGTCCGACGGCGCGATGGCCTGGGAATACGGCCGCCCGCTCGCGCAACTGCCGGGTGGCAAGGACTTCAACGCGAAGTTCAAGAAGCGCTTCGGCGCGGACGTGCTGTCCTATGCGCCGTTCGGCTACGACGGCGCGTGGGTCGCGATCAAGGCGATGCAGCAGGCCAAATCCGACTCGCCGAACGTGTACCGTCCGGCGCTCAAGTCGATCGACTACGACGGCGTGACCGGCAAGATCTCGTTCGACAGCACCGGCGCGTTGAAGAGCGGCGCGTCGACGCTGTATCAGGTGAAGAACGGCGCGTGGGTGCCGGTCGTGACGAAGAGCGGCACCTAAGCTCCACGTCCAGTAGATCGTCGCGGCCCTGCCCGGCGCGTGGCCGGCGCGGGGCGCGCTACTGGCTCGCGCTCGCCGCCCGGACGACCACCTCGGCATCGAGATCGCGCTCGATGCGCACGAGGGCGTCGCGAATCGCCGCGAATTCGTTTGGCGTACACATCTGATGGCCGAACGCGGCGCGCAGATGCCGGTTGACCTGCAACGTGCGCGTCGCCGGATCGAAGACGTAGTGCGACGCAAACGTGAGCAACGGGTTCTCGACCGTGCTGTCGGTCGGCAGGTCGGTCACGCGCACGAAGCGCGGCAAGCTCATTTCCAGCGTTTCATCGAACTCCCCGCCGATGCACGCCCACGGCTGCGTTCTGACGGGCTCCGCGAGCCACGCCTCGACCTGCGAGCCCATGCCGCCGGCGAGGCTCGTCAGCGCCCGCACAGCGGTCGTGCCGTCCGGCCAGATCAGATGCGGCACGCTGCCCTGCATCGACGTCGCGAACGGACCGCCGGTCACGGCGACGTCGTCGGTCTGCAATTGCGCGGAGCCGTGCAAGCCCGCTTGCAGCAGACGCCTGGCGGCAAGCTGCTGCGCGCCCTGGCGCGTCGCGCGGCGGAACGTGTTGCGTTCGAGCTCCGCGGTATAGCCCCGATCCTCGACGCGGTACGCATAATGTGCGGTGCCGTTTTCGTCGATGTCGATCTGCACGCGCGCCTTGCGTTCGCGCCGTTGAGTGGCCGGCGTGCGCGCGAGCACGCCGTCGTCGACGAGCAGCACCGGCCGGTCCATGACGCCGCCGGGCAGATAGCCGAACGCGGTGCCGCCCGCCGTCGTGTCCGCGAATTGCGCCAGCTCGGGAATCCAGATGATCGCGTGATTGATCGCGCTCGCGCCGTAGCCGGGGACCTCGGGCAACGTGTAGTACGGACCGAGATTGAGCAGCACCGGCTCGCTGCGAATGCCGGCGGCCGCGAGCAGCGCGCCGTATAGCGCGACGTGGTCCTTGCAGTCGCCATAGCGGTTGCGCAGGATGTCGGCCGCCTTGTGCGGAATCGCCGCCGTCTCGCCGAGAAAAAGCGCGACGTAGCGGATGTTCAGACGCATCCAGTCGTACAGCGCGCGGGCTTTGTCGCGAGGATCGGTAAGGCCGGCCGTCAGTTGCTGTGCGAGACCGATGATCGCGGGATCGTCGCGGGTCGCGTCGTTCTCGGCGGGACCGCGATAGCGCGCGGCGAAGCTCGCGAAGTCCGGCACCGTCGACACCATCAGCCGGTCGCCCCAGTTCGCGTAGCCGACCGCGCCCGCTTCGAGCCGCGCATAGGGGCCGTGCCGGTAGTCGAACTCGTAGCGCGTGCGGCCGTTCGCGGTGACGGGCGGCATCGCGACGTAGCCGCGCGCATCGGCATAGAGCGGCACGTCGGCGGGAAGGTCGAAGATCAGACGCTGCTCGTCGACGGGCTCGAGCGACGGCTCGACCAGATAGGCGAAGGTGCCCGCTTGCAGCGGCTTCGCGCGGGTCTTGCGAAATTCCAGGTGCACGCGCGAGCCGATCGTGACGCCGGGGAAGATCACGGTGCGCAATACACCGTCCTCGAAGCTCGGCGCGCCGGACGAGCGCGGCTCCTGCACGTCGCGGATCGCCTCGGGACCGACCGCATGCGCGGTGCCGTCGGGGTCGATCGTGTCGGCGGCCAACTGTTGCACCTGCTCGATGTCCTTGTTGAACCACACGTAGCGTTGTGCGATCTCGTCGACGCCGCTGGCCGTGTCCGCGCGCATCAGCGTGTCGTCGTGTTCCTCGACGGAACCGTCTTTCTGGATCACGAACAAATGGACGTCGCGCTCGATCGTCGCAGGGGCGCGTTCGTTGGTGGAGGTGATGATTTCGCCGGCTGCCGCGCAAAGCGGCAAGGCGATGCCGCTCGCGGCCGATAGCGCGGCAAGCAACGCCGCGGCGCGCACGCCGCGCGCGCGGCATGCGCGCCCGATCATCGCGATCGACGTGTGCGCCAACGTGACGACGACGTTCCCCAAGATCCACCTCGGACAGGTTCGTGTCGTCGTTGTAGCACATCGCCGACCCGTGCGTTTCGGGCCGGGGTCGGCGTTGCCGCGTCGAGCTCGAGCGGCATTGAAGTCACCGGCGCACCCGCGACGCAGCGGCCGGCGTCGATCGTCTTCACTCGCCGTCGTCGAGCTGGCTCAGCAGCGCCTGCAGTTTTTCCACGTGCCGCAGCAGCATGTGCCGGTGCTTGTCGATCTGTTCCAGCCGGCCCTCCAGGTCGGCTTGAATGCGGTCGTCGAGTTCGGCCGCGGCCATTACGTCCTCGACCTTCGCGCGCATCGATGCGAGCTCCACCGGCGCGTGCAGCAGATGCCGCTCGAAGCGCCGCACCTCCTGCGTCGCGAGATCGCGCACCTTGCGAAAATGCGCATGACGGCGGTGCGCTTCGACATCGAGCGTTTCTTCCTCGAGGCGTCGCGCGGGCGGCGGCTGCCCAAAAATCGGCTCGGGCCGCAACACCGTCTTCTTGCGCACCGGATGCGCGGTGCCCCGAAAGCGCGCGAGCGGCTGCTCGTTGTCGATCGCCTCGCGCGCATTCGGCGGGATCTCGTGACCGGTGTGCGGCACGTTCATCCAGCCGCCCGGCAAACCGGTGACGGCCTCGACGCCGCGCACGAATTCCTCGCTGAATTCGCGTTGCCCGGACAGCATCAGCTTCAGGTAGCTCGCGGAAAACGTCATCATGCGCGCGAGCCGGCTCGCGGCGCCGACCTCGCTGGTCAGCAACACCAGGTTCGCGCGCCAGACTGGCAGCAGCAATTCGTCGGAATCTTCCATCGCTGGGTCTTCCATCTTTTCGCCTGATGAATCGATGACCGCGTCGCGCATGTCATCGTTTTGAAAGGGTCGTCGTCTCGCGGTGTCGCGTGCAATGCCGCTACGTCGCTTTGCGTGCGGTGGGGCCCAGATGCCGAAGGTACACATTTGACACGGTACGCACCGGCCAATTCAGCGCAAAGCGCGTCAAAACAGGGCTGACGACACATCGCGTGTTGCATTGACACACGTATTCGCGCGCCGGTCCTATCCGCGGCCGCTTGATGTGGCATGCTTACACGCCGATGCGGCACGCGTCGTGCTGCATGGCTTGCTCCACAACACTGACTTAAGGGTTTTGTAATGAAGAAAATCGTTCTCGCCGTCGCCGCAGCCGTCGCCACCCTGAGCACGATCGTCCCCGCTCAGGCCAATGAGCATCAGCACGAGTGCCATAAGGTGCGCGTGCATCATCATTGGGAAAAGCGCTGCCACTAATGGCGGTGAAACCGTGTCCGATGGACGCGGTGCACATCAAAAAGCCCCGCTTTCGCGGGGCTTTTTTTCATGGCGCGCCGCGTCTTGAAACAGCCGGCGCACGATACGCTGTGCGCGCTCGACGCTCAAACCATTCCATATGAACGCGCCCGCACGCAATCACGGACACATGCTGTTACACCTTCGCGATACGCTGACCGATGCGGGCCGACGCGGACCGCGATGCCGCGCGTTCTTGCAGCAATCGTGATCCGCGTGGTGAGAAAGGAATACAAGCTTCAGGCGGATTTCACGCGAGCGAGCGCCGTCGTTACCAGCGCTTCGAGCAGCGGCGCGACCTTCGCGGCGAGGTCTTCATCGTATGCATAAGGCAGGCGCTCTTCCATGTACGTGATCTGCGACAGCTCGAGTTGCACCGCATGCACGCCCTGCTCGGGCTGCCCGTATTGCCGCGTGATATAGCCGCCCTTGAAGCGGCCATTCGCGATCGCCGTATAGCCGCCGTGGCGCCCGACCAGCGCGGCCAGCTCGTCAGCCAGGCTCGGCGCGGCGCTCGCACCGTTCGACGTGCCGAAGTTGAAATCCGGCAGACGTCCGTCGAAAAACCGCGGCACGCGCGAGCGGATCGAATGCGCTTCCCACAGCAGCACCTTGCCGTGCTTCGCCTTCAGCGCCGCGAGCTCGCCGGTCAGCGCGTCGTGATACGGCTTCCAGTAAGCGTCGCGACGGCGCGCGATTTCGGCGTCGTCGGGCAGATGGCCGTCGCGATAGAGCGGCTCCTTGTCGAACGTGTCGACCGGCAGCAGACCCGTAGTGTCCTGCCCCGGGTACAGGTTCGCGCCGTCGGGCGGACGATTCAGGTCGACCACGTAGCGCGCGTAGGTCGGCGTCAGGATCGACGCGCCGAGGCGCTTCGCGAATGCGTACAGGCGATCGAGATGCCAGTCGCAATCGTCGGTGCGTTGCGCGACCGGTGTCATCGTCACGGCGATGTCGGCGGGGATTTGCATGCCCAGATGCGGGATCGAGATCAGCAACGGCAGGCTTCCCTGATGCAGCGAGAAAACCGGCGTGAGGTTCGAAGCAGTCATGTCAGTCCGGAATCGGTGGGATCGGAGAATCAGTTCGGCGGGTCATGGCCGTTATTTGAGCAGTTCCGCGAGCGCCGCGCGATAGCGTGCATAGGCACCCTCTTCGTCGCGATGCCGGCGATCGTCGACAACCCTGACGCCGCCCGCGTAGACGTCGCGGATCGGCGTATCGCCGTGCTCGCAGAATACGACGCCTGACAGCCACGCCTCGCGCTCATGCCCGGCGATGCTCGTATGGTCGGCGTCGAGCACGAGCCAGTCCGCGCGATGGCCCGGCTGCAACGCGCCGACCGCGCGGCCGGTCGCACGCGCGCCACCGTCGAGCGCGGCCGCGTACAGACGATCCGCGACATGCGGAGCTTGCGCCGACGCCAGCACGTTGCGCTGCCGGCGCGTCAGACGCTGGCCGTATTCGAGCAGACGCAACTCGGCGCGCCAATCGACGCCGACATGGCTATCCGAGCCGACGCCGATGCGGCCGTGCGCGTCGAGATAGTCTTGCGCGGGAAAAATGCCGTCGCCGAGATTGGCCTCGGTGGTCAGACACAAACCCGCGACCGCGCCGCTCTTCGCGAGCGCGAGCGTTTCGTTCGCGTCGACGTGGGTCGCGTGCACGAGACACCAGCGGCTGTCCACATCGAAACGATCGAGCAGCCATTGCACCGGCCGCGTGCCTTCGGTTTCGAGGCACGCGTCGACCTCGGCGGTCTGTTCGGCGATATGGATGTGGACAGGCACGCTTGCGTCGATGCCGCCGAGCAACGTGCGCAGCGACGCCTCCGATACCGCGCGCAGCGAATGCGGCGCCACGCCGTAACGCAGCGCCGCATGTTCGGGGCGCGCGGCGCGTAGCGTGCCGAGCAGATCGAGCAGGCTCTCAGGCGTATTGATGAAGCGCCGCTGATCGTCGCGCGGCGCGCGCGCGCCGAAGCCGCTGTACTGATACAGCACCGGCAGCATCGTGATGCCGATACCGCTCGCCGATGCGGCGTCCACCACGCGTTGCGCAAGCTCGGCTTGATTCGCGTAGCGCTGGCCGTCCTGCGCGTGGTGCACGTAGTGGAACTCGCACACCGACGTATAGCCCGCCTTCAGCATCTCGATGTAGAGCCACTGCGCGACGCTCGCGAGGCCTTCCGGCGTGATGCGCGCGGCAAAGCGATACATCAGGTCGCGCCACGACCAGAAGTTATCCGTCGCATTGGCGCGAAATTCGGTGAGCCCCGCCATCGCGCGCTGAAACGCGTGCGAGTGAAGATTCGGCATGCCTGGCATCAGCGGGCCCGCCGCCTTCGGCACACCCGCCGGCGCCTCGGGTCGATCCGTCGTGACCGCGGTCAGCGTGCCGTGAGCGTCCCATTCGAGCAGCACGTTGCGGCGCCAGCCCTCAGGCAGATACGCGTCAGCGGCGAACAGCGATTGATTGGATTGCGTCATCTCTCAGGTTCTAGTTCAGGTCGCACGCGACTCGCGCCGCGTATAAACGGTTTCGCCCGCGCGCACGACGCGCGCGCAGAGCGGCCGGCCAATCCAGTAAGCGAGCTCCGCCAGCGAATCGACCGACCACACCGCGAAGTCGGCCGCGCGACCGACCTGCAGCGCACCGTGCCGATCGCTCTTGCCGAGCGCGCGCGCAGCGTGCGTGGTGACGCCTTGCAGCACCTCGGGCACGGTCATGCGAAACAGCGTGCTCGCCATGTTCATCATCAGCAGTAACGAAGTCGCCGGTGAGGTGCCCGGGTTGCTGTCGGTCGAGATCGCGATCGGCACCTCGTAGCGCCGCAGCAGTTCGAGCGGCGGCAACTGGGTCTCGCGGATGAAGTAGTACGCGCCCGGCAGCAGCACCGCGACGGTGCCCGCTTCCTTCATCGCGGCGACGCCGGCTTCGTCGAGAAACTCTAGGTGATCCGCCGATAGCGCGCGATGCCGTGCCGCGAGCGCGGTGCCGCCGCCGTTCGACAACTGCTCGGCGTGCATCTTGACCGGCAGCTCGTAGCGCGCGGCCGCGTTGAACACGCGCTCGCTCTGTTCCAGCGAAAAACCGATGCGCTCGCAGAACACGTCGACCGCATCGACGAGGCCTTCGTCCGCGAGCGCGGGCAGCATCGTGTTGCAGACTTCGTCGATATACGCGTCCGCGCGGCCCGCGAATTCGGGCGGCAACGCGTGCGCGCCGAGAAACGTCGTATAGACCGTGACCGGATAGCGCTCGCCGAGTTGCCGCGCGACGCGCAGCATCTTGCGCTCGCTCGCGAGATCGAGGCCGTAGCCCGATTTGATTTCGATCGCCGTCACGCCTTCGGCGAGCAGCGGTTCGAGCCGCGCGGCCGCTTGCGTGAACAGCGACGCTTCGTCCGCGGCGCGCGTCGCGCGCACCGTCGACACGATGCCGCCGCCCTGTCGCGCGATTGCTTCGTAGCTGACGCCCGCGAGCCGCTGCGCGAATTCGTCGGCGCGCTGGCCGCCGTACACGAGGTGCGTATGGCAATCGATCAGGCCCGGCGTCACCCATGCGCCGCGCAGATCTTCGCGCGGCCATGCGGCATAGGGCGTGGGTAAATCGGCGAAAGCGCCGAGCCACGCGATACGGCCGCCGTCGACCGCAATCGCGGCATCGGCGAGCGTGTGGCGAGGATCGCCCTGCGGGCACAAATTCAGGTGATGCCAGACGGTTTGCTTCATCGCGTGCTCTTTGCCGCTCGTCGTGTGTCTGTGGATGGGTTGTCCGCGATGGAGCGCATGTGAGGCCCTATCACGGTTGATTCGTCATCGCGTGTAGCGGATCGTGATCGCGAGCACCGCGCCGTCGCCCGTCAGCGCGCAAGTGAGCGCGTTCGGCCCGTCGACGCGCAGCGTGTCGCCGGTGTCGAGCCGCACGGCTTGCGCGTGGTCCGCCGCCAGTCCGACCGTGACCGCGCCGCCCGCGCAAAACAGCAGCGCCACGTCGCCGTCGAGCACGCGCGGCGCATCCTGCCGCGTGCCAGCGCGCCACACGTCCAACTCGCCCTGCGCCACGTCGCGCCGCACCATCAGGTTGAAGTCGCGCGTCGCGCCGTCGACGAGCCGCGCGTCGATGCGCGTCGCGCCATCGAAGCGCGCGATGTCGAGCGGCTGCCGCAACACATGCGTCGAAGCGACGCCCGCGTCGCCCAGCTCATCGAGCAGCATGCCCGCGCCAGCCAGCAACACCAGCGTCCGGTCGACGCCGTCGAAGCGCGAGAACGGTCCCGCCTGCGCAACCTCGGCGACGCTCACGCGCCACACGAAGTCGGCGCTCGCCGCACCCTGCCCGCCGCCTGGCGACGGAAACGCCGCGACCTCACGCGTGAGCCCGCCGCCGTTTTTCCACGGCGCCGCCACGAGGTCGGCGCCGCGAATCAGCGTGACGCCTGCCATGCCGCCCGCGTGGTTGACCATGGTCACGATCAGCGGCCCAGCATCGGCAGATTGAGACCGGCCTCGCGCGCCGTCTGCTGCGCGAGTTCATAGCCCGCATCCGCGTGACGCATCACGCCGGTGGCCGGATCGTTCAACAGCACGCGGCCGAGGCGCTGGTGCGCGGCTTGCGTGCCGTCCGCGACGATCACGACGCCCGCGTGCTGCGAGAAGCCCATGCCGACGCCGCCGCCGTGATGCAACGACACCCACGACGCACCGCCCGCCGTGTTCAGCAGCGCGTTCAGCAACGGCCAGTCGCTGACCGCGTCCGAGCCGTCCTTCATCGATTCGGTTTCGCGGTTCGGGCTCGCGACCGAACCGGTATCGAGGTGATCGCGGCCGATCACGATCGGCGCCTTCAGCTCGCCGCTCCGGACCATTTCGTTGAACGCCTGGCCGAGACGATAGCGATCCTTCACGCCGACCCAGCAGATCCGCGCCGGCAGACCCTGGAACGCGATGCGTTCGCGCGCCATGTCGAGCCAGTTGTGCAGATGCGGATCGTCGGGGATCAGTTCCTTCACCTTCGCATCGGTCTTGTAGATGTCCTCGGGATCGCCCGACAGCGCGACCCAGCGGAACGGGCCCTTGCCTTCGCAGAACAGCGGCCGGATATACGCCGGTACGAAGCCCGGGAAATCGAACGCGTTTTCCACGCCCATTTCGAGCGCCATCTGGCGAATGTTGTTGCCGTAGTCGAGCGTTGCCGCGCCGCGTTCCTGCAGCGTCAGCATCGCCTGCACCTGGCTGGCCATCGACTGCTTGGCCGGCGTGACGATGCTTTCCGGCGCGGTCTTCATGCGCTCGCGCCAGTCTCCGACCGTCCAGCCCTGTGGCAGGTAGCCATGAATCGGATCGTGCGCGCTCGTCTGGTCGGTCACGCAGTCCGGCGTGATGCCGCGCGCGACGCACTCGGCGAACACGTCGGCGGCATTGCCGAGCAGGCCAACCGAGATCGGCTTGCCCGCGCGCTTCGCTTCGTCGAGCATCGCGAGCGCCTCGTCGAGCGTCTTCGCCTTCTTGTCGACGTAGCGCGTCTTCAGACGGAAGTCGATGCGCGTCTCGTCGCATTCGACCGCGATCATCGAGAAGCCCGCCATCGTCGCCGCGAGCGGCTGCGCGCCGCCCATGCCGCCGAGACCGCCGGTCAGAATCCAGCGGCCCTTCGGGTCACCGTTGAAGTGCTGGTTCGCGACCGCGAAGAAGGTCTCGTAGGTGCCCTGGACGATGCCCTGGCTGCCGATGTAGATCCAGCTGCCCGCGGTCATCTGGCCGTACATCATCAGGCCCTTGCGGTCGAGTTCGTGAAAGTGTTCCCACGTCGCCCAGTGCGGCACGAGGTTCGAGTTCGCGAGCAGCACGCGCGGCGCGTCCGCATGGGTGCGGAACACGCCGACCGGCTTGCCCGACTGAATCAGCAGCGTTTCGTCTTCGTTCAGGTCCTTCAGCGACGCGAGGATCTGATCGAAGCAATCCCAGTTGCGCGCGGCGCGGCCAATGCCGCCGTACACGACGAGCGCATGCGGGTGCTCGGCGACTTCGGGGTCCAGATTATTCTGGATCATCCGGTACGCGGCTTCCGCGATCCAGGTCTTGCAGGTCTTTTCCGCGCCGTGCGGTGCGCGGATCGTGCGAGTCGGATCGAGACGCGGATCGACGTGTTTCGGATTGTTCATGGTGTCCCTAATCATGCGTGAAGAGGTTCGATAAAGATTCGGCGAAGACGAAAAAGCGAATTCAGAAATGCCCAGTGAAGCGGTAACGGGTGCCCGGATGCCACAGATTCGCGATCGAGGCGACCTCGCCTTGCGACCACGTGCGCCGGTGCAGCACCAGACACGGCTCGCGTTCACTCATGTTCAACAGCTCGCGCGTGATCTCGTCGGCGGCGAGCGCCTCGATGCGGTACTCGACGCGCTGCAGCGGCGCGACGCGCACGAGGTACTGGTTGGGCGTGGTGGTCGTGAAGTCCTGCAGCGCGTATTCGGGTGCGACGGCCGGATTGACCGAGCGTTCCTCGAGCTGCACCGGCTCCTCGTTTTCGAAATGCAGCAGGCGCGAATGAAACACGGGGCTGCCCGCGCTCACCTGCATCTCTTCGGCGAGCGCCGCATCGGCGATGCTGGCGCCGATGTTCAGCACCCTCGCCTGATAGCGATGACCGCGCGCAACGATTTCGTCGGAGATGCTGCGGATCGCCACCAGGGTCGACTCGTACTTGGGACGGGCGACGAAAGTGCCCGAGCCTTGTACGCGTGTCAGCACCTGCTCCGAGGTCAACTCGCGCAACGCGCGGTTGACCGTCATGCGTGCGACGCTGAATTCGCGCGCAAGCTCGTTTTCGGAGGGCACCTGGTCGCCTTCGGCCCACTCGCCCGCATGAATGCGCGCGAGGATGAAGTCCTTGATGCCCTGATAAGCGGGTGCGTTCATGGGTGTGATCCGCGCTCTCGACGACTCATTGTTCCGACGCGAACGAGAACGGGCTCAGCTTCGCGACCGCGCCGGCCTGCACGAGCTTCGTGACCGCCGCGATGTCCGGCGCGAAGTAGTGATCGAGCTCGTAGTGCGCGACGTCCTTGCGCACGAGGTCCATCACCTTCTGCAGGCTCGGGCTGGTCTTGTGCGGCGCGCGCAGATCGACACCCTGGGCGGCAGCGAGCAGTTCGATCGACAGGATGTTCGCGGTGTTGTCGGCGATATCGCCGAGCTTGCGCGCGGCGAACGTCGCCATCGACACGTGGTCTTCCTGGTTCGCGGACGTAGGCAGCGAATCGACCGAAGCCGGATGCGCGAGCGTCTTGTTTTCCGACGCGAGCGCGGCGGCCGTCACATGCGCGATCATGAAGCCGGAGTTCACGCCGCCATCCTTGACGAGGAACGGCGGCAGGCCCGACAGCGTCGCGTCGATCAGCAGCGCGATGCGACGTTCGGCGAGCGCGCCGATTTCCGCCACGGCGAGCGCCAGGTTGTCGGCCGCGAACGCGACCGGCTCGGCGTGGAAGTTGCCGCCCGACAGCACTTCGCCGGTGTCCGGGAAAATCAGCGGATTGTCGGAGACCGCGTTCGCTTCCATCAGCAGCGTTTCGGCGGCCTGACGCATCTGGTCCAGACACGCGCCCATCACCTGCGGCTGGCAGCGCAGGCTGTACGGGTCCTGCACCTTGTCGCAATCGGCGTGCGACACGTTGATCGCCGAACCTTGCAGCAGCGAGCGATAAGCCGCGGCCGCGTCGATCTGGCCTCGATGGCCGCGCAGTTCGTGGATGCGCGCGTCGAACGGCTTGACCGAGCCCATCGCCGCATCCACCGACAGCGCGCCGGCGACGAGCGCCGTGCGGTACAGGTCTTCGATCGCGAACATGTTGTACAGCGCGAGCGCGGTCGAAGCCTGGGTGCCGTTCAGCAGCGCGAGACCCTCCTTCGCCTGCAGCGTCAGCGGCTTCAGACCGACGAGCGCGAGGCCTTCGGTGGCCGGCATGCGCTCGCCCTTCGCGAACACTTCGCCGACGCCGAGCAGGGTCGCCGACATATGCGCGAGCGGCGCGAGGTCGCCCGATGCGCCGACCGAGCCCTTGACCGGGATCACCGGCAGTACGTCGGCGTTGAACAGCGCGATCAGCGCCTCCATCACTTCGCGGCGGATGCCCGAGTGGCCGCGGCCGAGGCTCGACAGCTTCAGCGCGATCAACAGACGCACGACCGGGCGCGACATCGGCTCGCCGACACCGACCGCGTGCGACAGCACCAGATTGCGTTGCAGCAGTTCGAGCTGATCGCGCGGAATGTGCGTGCTGGCGAGGCGGCCGAAGCCGGTATTGATGCCATAAGCCGGCTCGCCCCTGGCGGTGATGTCGGCGACGGCCTGCGCGCACGCGTCGATGGCGGCGTGGCTCGCGGGATCGAGTTGCAGGGTGACCTGCTCACGCGCGATCTGGCGCAGTTGCGGGAGGCTCAGGTAGCCGGGCTTCAGAATCATGGTTGTCGTCCTGTCTATACAAGTTCAAATAAGTCTAGCCGGCGGCCCTTGTATATACAACTTGTTTTTCGAGATTTCGTGCCTGGGGATTTCCATTATTTGGCACGTGGCTCGGCGCGAGCGCGGCAGGTCGTAGGCGGCGTGTGCTGGACGCATGGGTCGGCGTGGCCGCCGTGATTTAGCCCACAGTTGTATATACACCTCCGCGGCGCGGGTCGCCATCTGGCCAAAATTGGCGCGCTCACGCTGGCGGGAAGCCGGACACGCCGGCTCCGCCGATATCTGGGTTATAGGACAGAAGGCTCTGCGACGCGGATCAGAGCTTGACCCGCGCCGCGATGAAATCCAGAAAGCACTGCACGCGCCCCGCGAGCGATGCGCTCTGGTAGTACACCGCATGCACCGGCTGCCGTTCATCGACGAGCAGGTTGCCGAGAATCGGCACGAGGCGGTTTTCGCGCACGTCGCCGGCGGTCATGAAGTCGGCCAGACAGGCGACGCCCCAGCCGGACAGCGCCAGTTGCCGCAAGGTTTCGCCGCTCGATGCGGTGATCGACGGTTCGATCTTCAGCAGCGCGGCTTCGTCCCGCTGCCCCTTGGCGCGCTTCGTTCCCCTGCCCCCTTCCCGCAACGGCCAGCGATTCAAATGCTCCGGCGCCGTAAAGCCGATCAGCCGATGCGCGTGCAGCGCGTCGAGCGTGGTCGGCTCACCGTGCTCGGCCAGATACGCCGGGCTCGCGAGCACGCGCAGCCTGCTCTCGCCGAGCGCGCGCGCATGCAGCGTCGAATCCTGCAGCGCGCCGATGCGAATCGCGATGTCGACCTTCTGTTCGAGCAGATCGACGATCCGCTCGTTGCTGGTCAATTCGAGCCGGATCTCCGGATACAGCGCCGAAAACGCGGTCATATGCGGCGCCACGCAATGCAGCATGAACGGCGACGCCGCATCGACGCGCAAGCGCCCCGACGGCCGTTGCCGCCCGCGCGCGACCGACTCCTCGGCCTCTTCCAGCGCGTCGAGGATCGCGCGGGCGCGCCGCAGGAACGCGTCGCCTTCCTCGGTCAGATGCAGACGCCGCGTCGTGCGCCGCACGAGCGCGGTGTCGAGCTTCTGCTCGAGACGCGTGAGCGCGCGGCTCACGCCGGAGACGGTCTGCCCCAGCTTCTCGGCCGCCGCGGTAATCGAGCCGCTGTCGATCACGGTGACGAACACCAGCAATTCGTCGGTGGAGGTTTTCATTGTTGATTTCAGATCAAGATTGATTTGAGACTAACACGCTTTTTGCGAGAATCCGCGCGAGCGATACTGCGTGCCTGTCGATCGGAGTTGGCGCTTTAGCGCTTACTCCGATCCCATGCAAGAGATTGCGGTCTTGGCATTTCCCTCAGGAGAACGTCTTGAAGATTTTCGTTACTGGCGCAAGCGGTTTTATCGGCAGCTCGATCGCGGCGCATCTGGCGCACGCCGGCCATCAGGTGCGCGGGCTGATTCGCAAACCCGAACACAGCGGCGAGTTGCAGCGGCTCGGCATCGAGCCCGTGCTCGGCACGCTCGACGACCGCGCGTTGCTGATCGCCGAAGCGCAAGCGGCCGACGCGGTGATCAACGCCGCGAGCAGCGATCACGAAGGCGCGGTACGCGCGCTGATCGACGGACTCGCCGGTTCGGGCAAGGTGTTCCTGCACACGAGCGGGTCGAGCATCGTCGGCGATGCGTCGGGCGGCGAAGCGGGTGAAGCACGCATCTATCACGAAGACGCGCTGCCCACCCCGACCGCCGACAAGGCGGCGCGCGTCGCGATCGATCAACTTGTGCTCGACGCCGCGCAACGCAACGTGCGCTCGGCCGTGCTGTGCAACACGCTGATTTACGGTCACGGCGCGGTGGCCGGCAGCGCGAGCGTGCAGTTGCCGCGACTCGTGCGCCAGGCGCAGAAAAGCGGCGTCGTGCGTCATGTGGGCAGCGGCGGCAACGTCTGGTCGAACGTGCATATCGACGACGTCGCCGAGCTGTATCGCCTCGCACTCGATAAAACCCCTGCCGGCACGTTCTATTTCGTCGAAAGCGGCGAAGCGTCGTTCCGCGACATGAGCGCCGCGATCGCACGCGCGATGAAGCTCGGCGCGCCGCAGGACTGGCCGCTCGAAGACGCGAAACAGGAATGGGGCTACGAAACGGCCTCGTACGGTCTTGGCTCGAACAGCCGCGTGCGCGGCGAACGCGCGCGCAAACTGCTCGGCTGGCAACCGCGGCGCACATCGGTGATCGAATGGATCGAACGCGACATGATGGGGCCGCAAAGCACCGTTTGACGGGGCTTTGCGCGCCGCGCGACGTAAGCTATGTAAGCGCGGTCGTTGCGAATCCGTAAGCTCCTTTCGATAAAATCGCGGGCACCTGACGGTGCGATTCCACCGTCGCGCACACGCCCCGATTCGACCGATGAGCTTCGCGCTGAACTTCGACTGGCTGACTAACCTGATGGCGATTCTGTTCGTCGTCGCGTGTCTGTACGACACGCGTTACGACGAATACGGCGTGCTGACGCTCGCGGCCGCGGCGATGAGCCTCATCGTGATGGCGATGGAAATGTTCCTCAGACCCGCCTTCGAGATGGCGCTGTAGCGAGCTGATGCAGCGCTCGTGCAGCACAGAGGCGGCGCGCCAGCTAGCGCGGCGCGCGCCCCTCGCCCCCTTCGTCGACCCGCTTCACCGCTTCACCACTTCACACCGTGTACGATCCGCACGCCGGGCAAGCCGCGCGCGCGTGGTCGTCGTAGCGGTCGTGATGTCTGACCCAGTCGGTCAGACTACTGTTCTCGTTGCGGCCTTTCGGCGCGATGTCCAGAAGCGCGTAGGTGTTCACGAAGCGCTCGTCGCCGCGTGCGTAGCATGAGTACGTGTGATACACGTCGCCGTTTGCGTCCTTGTAGAACACGCTGTGGCCGTGCTGTTCGTCGATGCCGACGTCCTGCTCGGTGAAGTTGTAGAACGCCTTTTTGCTCGCCAGCTGCTCCGGCGTGAACGACACGTGGTAGTCGAAATTGAAATCGCTGCCGCTCGACGACACCCACGGAAAGGTCCACCCCATGCGCCGTTTGAACGCGTCGATCTTCTCGAGCGGCGCGTGCGATACCGTCACATAGCTGACGTCGTGATGGACCAGATGCGTGAGAATGCCGCTCATATGGTCCGACAGAAACGAGCAGCCGACGCACCCCTCTTCCCAGTCCGGGCCCAGCATGAAGTGATAAACGATCAGCTGGCTGCGGCCGTCGAACAGCTCCGCGAGCGTCTTGCGGCCTTCCGGCGTATCGAACGTATAAACCTTGTCGACCTTGACCCACGGCAATTCGCGGCGCTTGCGCGCGAGTTCGTCGCCGGCGCGCATATGCGCTTTTTCGTCGGCGAGCAGCGCGCGGCTCGCGGCAAGCCACTCTTCCCGGCTGCCGATGCGATGTTGCGGTTCCATCTGCGTCTCCTTTCCTGCGGATGCAGGGCTTGACCTCAAGCTTAAGGTTTAGAGACGCTGACGCGAAAGTCAAGGAGCCGCAACGAAACTCAGATCGCCCAGCCGCCGACATAAAACCCGACCAGCACGACTGCGATCGCCACGGTCCCGACATTGAGCTTGCGATACTCGCCGCTGACGACGCGTCCGATCACGAGCGTCGCGAAGCCGAGCATGATGCCGGTCACGATGTTCGCGGTCAGCACGATGAACACCGCGCATACGAGCCCCGCCATCGCGTCGACCATGTCGTCCATATGCAGCTTGCTGACGTTCGACAGCATCAGCAGCCCCACGTACATCAGCGCGGGCGCGGTCGCATACGAAGGCACCAGCGCGGCGAGCGGCGAGAAGAACATCACGACGAGAAACAGCAGACCGACGACCGCCGCCGCCATCCCCGTCTTCGCGCCCGCCGCGACGCCGACCGTCGACTCGATATACGCGGCCGCCGGCGCGCCGCCGAGCAGGCCCGAGAAGATCGAGCTCAGCGAATCGGCGGTCAGAGCGCGGCCGCCGTTGATGATGCGGCCGTTTTCGTCGAGTTGCCCCGCCTGGCCCGCGACCGCGCGGATCGTGCCGGTCGCGTCGAACACGGCGGTCATCACGAGCGCGAGCACGCTCGGCAGCACCGCCATCGACAGCGCGCCCTTCACGTCCATCGCGCCGATCAGCGACGCATGCCCCGGCGCGCTCAACGACGGCACCGCGAAGATGCCGTGAAACGCCACGGCCGGATCGATCGCGAGCCCGATCGCCGAGATCGCGACGATCACGATCAGGATCGAGCCCGGCACGCGCCGCCGCACGAGCCCGACGATCGCGGCGAGTCCGGCGACCGACATCAGCGCCGGCAACGCCGCAATATTGCCGAGCGACACCGGCAGCCCCGCGCCCGGATTCTTGACCACGAGCCCGACGTCGTTCGCGGCGATCAGCAGCAGGAACAGGCCGATGCCGATCCCGGTGCCGTGCGCGATGCCGACAGGCAGGTTGCGCAAAATCCACGAGCGCACGCCGGTCACCGAAATCGTCGTGAACACGACGCCCATCAGGAACACCGCGCCGAGCGCAACGGTTGGATGCAGGCCCTTGCCGAGCACGAGGCCGAACGCGGTGAACGCGGTCAGCGAGATCGCGCAGCCGATCGCGATCGGCAGACGCGCCCACACGCCCATCAGCAGCGAGCCGAACGCCGTGGTCAGACACACGGCGACGAACACCGCGCTGGTATCGAAGCCTGCCTTGCCGAACATGCCGGGCACGACGAACACGGAATAGACCATCGCGAGGAAGGTCGTGATGCCCGCGACGATCTCCTGGCGCTGCGTGCTGCCGCGCGCGGAAATGTCGAAGTAGCGGTCGAGAAAGCCCTTACCGCGGAATGATTCGGTGTCGAAGGATTCGCTCGCAACGTCGGAATTCGCGAGGGCCTGGGGTTCCATCATGATGAGTGCCTCCTTTATCAGCGCGCTGAAACGGCCGCTAAAGCGGCCGTCATCAGGTTCGTCTCGTGGATTGGTCGGTGTGGGTAACGCTTTTCTGAGTCGAAATGTAGGTGAAGCGAACTATGTGTCCAATCGCATGAATGGCATGCCGGACATGTCGCGCGACTTATATCTTTTGCGCGACGGTCGCTCGCGCGAGCGCTGCGCGCGTATACACCTACGGCATACGGGCAGCCGCGAAACGCGCCGAACCCACCCCGGCGATCGCGTTCCAGGCACGCGGCGTGCAGCGCCATACCGCCAGCGCATCGGCGAAACCGCCTGCAACGCAACCGGCGAAAGGCTGCCCGCGCGGCAGCGCAGGTTAAACTCTGGGCCGTACCCCATCCAACCGCGGCGGCTCATCGCGCCCGTCCGCACCTGCCCGTGGAGTTTTTCCTGATGACTGGCGGTTTTCCGCGCCCCGCCGGGCGCCTGCCGATTGTCCCGTTTGGACCGCTTGGATCGCTTCGCCCGCTCGATTCGCCTGATTCGCCTGATTCGCTCGATGTGCTTCGACTGTTGCGCCGGCTGTGCACCGTGGCCGCGCTGTTCGCGTTCGCCGCGCTGTCCGGCTGCAGCAGCCTGCTGTGGGGTACGCAGCAGGCGCCGATCGTCGATGCGACGGTGATGCCGGTCGAGCCGGCAAGCGCGCCGGTCGCCGCGTCCGCGCCCGAGCCGGTCGAGAGCGAGGCGAACGAGGGGCCCGAGGAGCCGAAGAAACCGAAGAAGCCGGTCGTGAAGCCGCACAAGGTCGAACCGCCGCCGCCCGTTGTCGTGCCGGCTCCGCCGCCTCCCCCGCCGCCGCCGCTGATCGTGCTGCGCACGATCGAGCGCAGCGACGCGCGCGCGCTGCTCGACAGCCAGGTGCAGAAGCCCGACGGCAAGGTGGTCGGCCGCGCGGTCGACATGATCGCCGACGCAGCCGGCAAGCCGCGCGAGATGGTCGTCAATCTGCAGGGCTTCCTCGGCGTCGGCGACCGCAAGGTGAACTTCCCGTGGGGCGCGTTCCACTTCACGCCGACCGCGAAGGGGGCGCCGATCACGCTGAACCCGACGGCCGTGCCGAGCACCGCGAACAAATCGAACCCGCTGGAACTGCCGCTGCTCGATGCGACCGTCGAGCGCGCGAACGGCGCCAAGGTGGGCCGTGTGGTCGACGTGCTGATCGACGGCAACGCGCAGCCGCAGGCGATCGTCCTCGACGTCGGCGGCATGGTCAGCCCCGACCGGCGCACGATCGCCGCGAACTGGTCGGCGCTGCGCTTCGTCACGCGCGACAAGGAACTGCATCCGCAGATCGATCTGAGCGACGCGCAGATCAACGCGACGCCGCTCTACGCGAGCGACAAGCCGATTCGCGCGGTGTCGCCGGCGCCGCCCGCGCAGCCTGCCGCCAGCGCCGCGCCGGCGGCCTCAGCGCCGCCGGCCGCGTCGTCGGCCGTCGCGGTTTCCAACGCACGGGCGGTCCGATGACGGTCCGTACTATGGTCACGGCGCGAAGTCTGCGCGCGCTCGATTGGCTCAACTTCTTCGTCGCCAACGTGCAGACGGGCTTCGGGCCGTTCATCGCGTCCTACCTCGCATCGCACAAGTGGACCCAGGGCGAGATCGGCATGGTGCTGTCGGTCGGCACGATCAGCGCGATGGTCAGCCAGGTGCCCGGCGGCGCCGCGGTCGACGCGTTGCGCAACAAGAAGGCGGCGGCCGCGTGGGCGATCGGCGCGATCATCCTCAGCGCGATGCTGCTCGCGATCAGCCCGACCGTGCTGCCGGTGATCGCCGCCGAGGTGTTCCACGGCTTCGCGAGCTGCATGCTGACGCCGGCGCTCGCGGCGATCTCGTTCGCGCTGGTGGGTCGCGCGAATCTCGGCGACCGGCTCGGCCGCAATGCGCGCTGGGCATCGATCGGCAGCGCGGTCGCGGCCGGTCTGATGGGACTGTTCGGCGAGTACTACTCGCCGCGCGCGGTGTTCGTCCTGACCGCGGGCCTCGCGGTTCCCGCGCTGATCGCGCTCGCGATGATCCAGCGCACCGACACGATCGAGCTGCCGCAAGCGGCGCCCACCCCCGAGCAGCTCGAGCGGCGCGAAAGCCTGCGCGAGCTGCTGCGCGACAAGCGCATGCTGCTGTTCGCCGCCTGCATCGTGCTGTTCCATCTGTCGAACGCGGCGATGCTGAACCTGGCCGCCGGCGAAGTGACGGCCGGCATGGGAGACAACGTGCAGCTCGTGATCGCGGCATGCATCATCGTGCCGCAGGCGATCGTCGCGATGATGTCGCCGTGGGTCGGGCGCTCGGCCGAACGCTGGGGCCGCCGGCCGATTCTGCTGCTCGGCTTCTCCGCGTTGCCGATCCGCGCGCTGCTGTTCGCGGGCATCAGCAGCCCCTATCTGCTCGTGCCGGTGCAGATGCTCGACGGCTTGAGCGCCGCGGTGTTCGGCGTGATGCTGCCGCTGATCGCCGCCGACGTCGCCGGCGACAAGGGCCGCTACAACCTGTGTATCGGCCTGTTCGGGCTCGCGGCCGGCATCGGCGCAACGTTGAGCACGACGGCGGCGGGCTTCGTCGCCGATCGTTTCGGCAACACGGTGAGCTTCTTCTGCCTCGCGGCGGCCGGTGCGCTCGCGGTGCTGCTGGTGTGGGCGGCGATGCCCGAGACGCGCGACGCGGCGACGGCCAGCAACGGCGACGGCGCGGCTGTGCCCGGTCGTGGATAGTCGGCGGCGAGGTGAGTCGCGCGAGCTGTATCAGCCGGGGCGTGATGTGATGGTCGCAGTCGGATCACGTCGCAACGGCTTGATCACTCTGGAAGTCAGGTGAGTCAGTCGGCGAGAAACACCTCTTCGCCTCGACCCAATGGCACGACGACGGGTCGCTGCACGACGGTCTCGATATCGATGTGCCGCCCCTCGCGCGACGAGCGTTCGAAGGCATCCAGCACCTCCAGCACGTGTAACGCCAGTTCGCCGCTCGCGCGATGCGGCCGACCTCGACGCAACGCCATGGCCATGTCCAGCACGCCCACAGCGCGGTAATTGGCCACCCGCGCACCACTCCTCAACGTGAAGTTGTCGACGCCAAAAGCATGGACCTGTGTGTCGAGCGGCTTAAAGCCGCTATCACGTTCAGCCACGCGCGGACTCCCGCCAAAGAAATTGGGATCGACGCCCAACAGGCTACCTTCCGTGCCATAGATCTCGATAGGCGCACGCTGATGGGCCCACACGTCCCAGGAGGCGCTCATCACCACGTTGGCCCCACCCTCAAAATGCAGGATACCGTTGACCGTGGTGGGCACCTCGACCTCGATGACCTGGCCCCTCAGCGGCTCACTGGAGACGATGCGCTGGGGAAAACCGATGGTGGCGCAAGCAGACACGCGTGCCACCGGCCCAAGCAGGTTGACCAACTGCGTCACGTAATACGGGCCCATGTCGTGAATCGGGCCGCCGCCAGGCTTGAAAAAAAACTCAGGATTGGGGTGCCAGGACTCCATGCCGCGGGACAACACGGCCACGGCCCCGCCAATGGCACGCCCAATGCGGCCCGCATCGAGCGCCGTGCGGCACGCCTGATGGGCCGCGCCGAAGAAGGTGTCCGGCGCGCAGCCCACGCGTAATCCCGAAGCCTCGGCTCGCGCCAGCATCGCGCGTGCGGACGCGAACTCGGTACCCAGGGGCTTTTCGAGGTAGACGTGCTTGCCCGCCTCCAGAATCTGCAGGCTTACCGGCACATGCGCGTGCGGCACCGTAAGGTTGATGACGATTTCGATGTCGGGGTCGGCCAGCAGCGCATCCACCGTCATCGCGGCAACGCCGTGCTGCGCGGCCTTGGCCCGGGCGGCCTCCGGACGCAAGTCGGCGCAAGCCTTGATGCGGACGAATTCCGAATTCGCCGCGCCGGTGAAATAGGCATCGCTGATGTTGCCGCAACCGATGATGCCGACGAAGACAGGTTTCATGGATCAGGCTCCGAGCTGGTGCAGATAGGCAAAGGCATTGCGGGCGAACCGTTCGCCGTCGCTGGGATTGTCGTGCTCGGCGGCGAGGAAACGCGCCCCCGCTTCGCGGCAGGCGGCGGCCAGCGTGGGCCAATCCATGACACCGTGACCGACGTCGGCCCAGCCGTCCTCGTCCAGTTTTTCACCCGCGGGCGCGAGGTCTTTCGCATGGGCGGAGACCACGCGGCCCGTATAACGACGAAGCCATGGCAGAGGATCGGCGCCGCCGCGCACGAGCCAGGCTACATCCACTTGCCAGCCGAGCGGCCTTGCCCCGGCGGACTCGAACAGCAGTTCCAGCGCCGTTGCGCCGTTCTCCTTGGCGCTGAGTTCCCAATCATGGTTGTGGTAAGCGAGGGCGATGCCCTGAGCGGCTAGCCGATGGGCGAGGCTGCCCAACTCGTTGCCGAGCGCCCGCCAGTATGCGGCGTCACTGTCGCGCTCGGCGGGCGGCACCGCGGGCATGACCAACTGGGTGATACCGAGGGTCTCGCACGCCGCGCTCACTTCGTGCAACCGCTCACGCAGCATGGCCATGCTGAGGTGGCTGGAGGAGGCGCTAAGGCCGCGCGCCTGAAGCTTGTTCCGGGTGTCGGCCGCATTTTCGAGCAAGGACCCGATCAGCTCCACCTGGCGAAATCCGGCTTGGGCGGCAATGTCGAACTGCCGGTCGAGTTCGCCCGCATTACGCAGGCTGTAAATCTGGATGGAAATGGGCAAGGCTTGATTCATGGTCGTCAATCCAAAGAGTCAAGGTGGATGCGGCACGGATGGCCTACGGCGCTGGGCGCAAGTCAAAATGTAAGCGCTTTCCCATTTACCTGGAACAAGGGCTTTACCCTATGCAGCAGGGACCGGCACAAACAGGAGTATGCGAGAAGCTTCGGATAAGCGGATTGCATAACGCTGCGGTTTGCAGCAACACCATGGATCCCCGCAAGCCGAGTCTGAATCCCCGCTCAGTTTCGAGGTTCGATGACGCATGAGGGGAAAACCTTTTCCCGTGATGCTAAAATTGTTACCTTCCTGCTGGCGACAAACGCGCCGCTGCCTGAACGAACCAATGCGAAGCAAACCCTCCATCGAAGCCGTTGCCCGCGAGGCTGGCGTTTCCATTGCCACGGTGTCGCGTGTGCTCAACGGGACGAAGGCCGTGACGGCGGCCACGCGTGAGCGGGTCGAGGCAGCCGTACGGGCACTGAACTACCGGGCCAATCCGTTCGGCCGCAGCCTGAGTACCGGTCAGAGTCGCATTCTGCTGATGCTCATGCCGGATTTCGCCAACCCCTACTACGCCGAGATCGTGCGCGGGGCCGGCGCGGTCAGTCGCCAGGCCGGTTACACGCTGCTTCCGGCGGACCTGGAAGCCTGGACTGGCACGGCGGACGCCTCGCTGCCGACGCTGGCCGGCAGTCTGAGCGACGGCGTCATCAATCTCGTGCCCATGTCCGACCCGGCAGCCCGGCGCGAGGCGGCGAACGGCAAGCCATGGGTCAATTGCTCGGAATACTTGCCCGGTAGTGACGTGCCTTATGTCAGCATCGACCACCGCCAGGCCGGTACGGATGCCGTGCAGTACCTCATCAACAAGGGCCACCGGCGCATCGGCTTCATCACCAGCGATGAGCGCTTCCTGTATGCGCGTCAGCGCCGCGAGGGCTATCACGCGGCACTACTGCGCGCCGGTCTCGCGCCTGCGTCCGAGCTTGTCTGCGTTACTGGCGACAATAGTTACGCCGCCGGAAGCCAGGCGGCGGCAAAGCTGCTGGCGGTGGTGGATCCACCGAGCGCCGTGTTCGCCGTTTCGGACACGTTGGCCATCGGCGCGATCAAGGGCTTTAGCAAAGCCGGCCGGCGGGTGCCGCACGACGTGGCGGTAATGGGCTTCGACGACGTGCCCATCGCTGGCATCTTCGAGCCGGGGCTGACGACCGTGGCCCAGCCCATGGTCGAGCTGGGCGCCGCGGCGGCCGAAATGCTGCTGGCGCTGCTCGACGGCCAACGCCCAGCGTCGCGCATCCTGCAGCATCAGCTGGTGCTGCGGGAGTCGGTTTGAGCGGTCGATCGGGAGAAGTAGAGATCTGCTTTGCCCACCGAGGTGGTTTGAAGCTGGCTCAGTTTTGGTGAGGCTGCCGACGCCGATGCATGTCGGCCACCTTGCTCTCACGGCTCATGAAATCGTTCGTTGAAGCTTTCGTGGTCGCCGCGGCTGGCGCCGTCGCTGTGGCGGTTTTGCTCAGTCGAGCCAGCCGAAGACCCATCAGCAAATAGCAGGTGCGGGCGCACGCGAGCGAATGACTGGAGATGGGCCGGCTACCACCCGATGCGCTCGGCTGTTGTCGACCCCAAAGAGACCTTCGACTTTGGGGCTGACAGCCGTCCGTTGCCAAGCGGGGTCCGGTCATTCAGGAAACCGGTTCCGCGCACTAGCGATAACTCGGTAACCGAGAGCCGCGCCGGCCTGTGCGTGGTTCCAGTCCAGAAGCACGACACCGATCGCAAGAGCCTTTGGACCCAAGCGCCTCAACCAAGGCTACATCTGCGTACCTGGGGTCGCCGTGTCTGACGCGGCAAGCTGTCATAGGTCGATGCCTGCAAGTAACACATGGCATAATGCGCCGCATTCACCTTCACCAGACCAATCTCGAATCGTCGGCCTTATGCTGAGCTGCTTCTGCCGGAAATTGGGCTCCTATCTGGGATTGCTGGCAATCCTGATGGCAACGCTCGCGCCGACGGTTTCGCAGGCACTGGCTGACCGCAACGAGGCTGGGCTTCCTTCAGCCTCGCTCTGCTCCGCACATTCGACTCCAGGCAATCCGCCGGGCAACGAGGACACCTCCCACTCGCTGGCTGCTCACTGGCATGCTTGCGGCTACTGCAACCTGATTGCGCACACGCCCGTACTGCCGAGCGTCCAGCCTGAATTTGCGGTCACGGTCTGGGCCATCCAGCATCGCGTTGCGACGCGGTTCGAGAGCATCCGTCGCGTCGAACCGCTGGCATCCGCCCAGCCGCGCGCGCCCCCCGTTTCATCCTGAATTGAGCCCTGGTGGCGATGCCGTGCACGAACGCATCGCCAGGCGTCGTCGTGTCTCTTCACAGACTCGCGGCGGCGCAATGACGACCTCAATCAATGGATGAAACATGAATGCCAATACCTTGCGCCATGGCAAACCCTTCTTCGCCACGGCATCGATCTCGTTCGCTGCAACTGCGCTCCTGCTCGCCTCATCGCCAGCCGCTGCCCATGCCATCGCGGGCGACCGTGTCTTTCCGTCAACGTTGGCCGTCGATGATCCAGGTGTCGGCGATGAAGCTAACTTCGAATACGGGCATCAGCGTGTTCCTGGAGACAACGGCGATCAAAGCATCAATACGTTCAGCTTCGAGTACGACAAGCTGATCACGTCAAGGCTTGCCCTGTCCGTCGACGGCGCTTACGTGATGCAGAACAATCCGACTGCGCGCGGGTTCGATAACTTTGGAGTCGGCCTGAAGTATCTGCTGTATGTGAACGCCCCGCACGAATTCATGACTTCAGTCGGGGTGCATGCGGAATTGGGTGGAACCGGCAGCCACGCGATTGCGGACAGCTTTTCGACCATCTCGCCGACGATCTACGTGGGCAAGGGTATGGGCGATCTGCCCGACTCACTGGCCTATCTCCGACCCGTTGCCATTACCGCCGAAGCTGGGCCTTCGTTGACCACCGGGGCCGGTCAGCCCAATTCTTTCGACTACGGTTTCACGGTCCAGTACAGCCTGCCCTATCTGCAGCAGCAGGTGCATGATTTCGGCTTGCCGCAGCCGCTCTCGAACATTGTTCCCATCGTCGAGTTTCCGCTATCGAGAAGTCAGGGCCAAACCACTGGGACAATCAATCCAGGGTTCATCTGGATCAACCGCTACGGCCAGTTCGGTGTCGAAGCCCAGATACCAATCAACAGCGCGAGCGGTTCGCATGTGGGCATCCTGGTACAGGCCCATCTTTTCTTCGACGATATTGCGCCGAAAACGCTCGGCAAGCCGCTGTTCTAACGTGTAAGGAGTCCTCTCATGAAACTGCACACGATTGCACGCGCGGCCATCGCCGCGCTGATGATCGCCGGCTGCAATCTCGCGCAGGCGCACGCCTACCCGACCCAGGAGGCGCCGGGGGCCGGTGCGACCGTCACGACCTCGCAGAAGGACGTGGCGATCGACTTCGACGATGGTCTGGAGCCCGCCTTCAGCTCGATCGCCGTCACCGACTCGCAAGGCAAGTCCGTGACGAGCAGCAAAGCTGCGGTTGACCCGTCGAACAGGAAGCACATGTCGGTAGGGCTAAATCCCCTCGTGCCGGGCGCCTATACCGTCTCGTGGGTCGCCGTTGCCAACGACGGCCATCGCACCCAGGGGCATTACACGTTCACGGTGAAGTAACGGTGGATCCGCTCGTCGTCGCCCAGATTGCACTGGCCGCGATGCAGGACATTCTGTTTGCCGTCGCTACCGGCGCTCTTGCATGCGGCGTGCTGGGCGCGCGTAGCGGATTGCCAGGGCAAGACACGACGCGAGTCTGGCGGACCGTCGCGTCAGTCGCACTCGCTCTCACCGCCCTGGCGTACCTCTGGCTTCAGGCCGCAATCATGAGCGGTTCGCCGCTCGGTGAAGCTGGTTCGGCTATCGCCCCAGTACTGACGCAGTCCCACTTCGGTAAGGCATGGTCGATCGGCGTTGCCGGCGCGCTGCTCGCGGCGTTGAGTGGCCTCAAGAAAGAGCGCGGCTCAGCGCTCTTTGCTGCGGGGTTCGTCCTGTGGGTCGCGGGCAAGGCAGCCGCGAGCCATGCGGCCGACTCCGGCGACTTCTCGTGGCGTGAGGCGATTCACGTCGTCCATCTTTCCGCGACTGCGCTTTGGGCCGGCAGTGTCATCGTCGCCGCGATCCTGCTGCGCCGGCTCGAACGCGAACCAGGCCGTCCGCCCGGCCAGAGGGCTGCGTTCTGCTCGGCGCTGTCTCATCTGGCGACGGCTGCGCTCGTGTTTGTTCTCGTCACCGGTTTCTACAACGCCGTTCAGGACACGGCGCAGGCCAGCGCGCCGCTGTTGCGCACACACTGGGGCCGGTTGCTCGCCGCAAAGCTTGCATGTGTGGTCCTGGCGACATTGCTCGGCGGCTGGAACCGGATGGCGATTCTGCCCGATCTGCTCGTGCTTGCCGAGCGGAACGATCCGGATTACCCCGCCGCGCAACGCCGCTTCGACGGCGTTCTCTCTGTCGAAGCGCTCGTCATGCTAGCCGTACTTGGGCTGGCTGCGGTGCTGGGCCATACGTCGCCGACGGGCGGATAGCGGAGCGACCATGTAGACATGCGACCGATATGACGATCGAGCCTTGCCTCGGTGCCGCGACGTAGGTCCCACCGGCCCATCACATTTTCCTTAACGTAGAACAGGAGGTTATGCCATGCACCACCCCTTCTTCCGCCTGGCTATCGCGCTGCCGCTCGCGGCTGCTTCGCTAACCGCTTTCGCCGCTTCGTCGGGCGCCATGATGGTGTCCGACTGCTGGATCCGCTCGATGCCGGGCGACGTGCCGTCCGGAGGCTACTTCAAGCTGATGAACATGGGAGACAAGCCCGTCGATCTCGAAGGTGTTAGCACCGATGCGTTCGGGATGTCCATGCTGCATCAGACGCAGACTACCGGGAGCACGTCGAAGATGGTCATGGTCGACAAGGTGACCGTCCCGGCCAACGGGACACTCGCATTCGCGCCGGGCGGCTATCACGTGATGTTCGAGAAGGAAAAGAAGCCGCTGACGGTCGGTTCGACGGTTCCCGTCACGTTCAAATTCAGTGACGGGGAGAGTATCGTCGGGCAATGCGCGGTGAAGAGCGCAACCGGCCAGTAATGACGCTTGCAGCCCGCGCGAAATCGATCGCGAGACTTGAGAACGCGGGCTGCAACGATTCGGGCAAGCGGCGGACGTTTGTATCTGGTCAATGATGCTCGATGCGCTCGGCGGCACGCGACCCCGAGCCGACTTTCGGACTCGCGACACCGCAACGGCCGCTTCGGAGGCGCAACCTGTCGTCTGTTGTATGGCGATGCCCCGAAGCACCCGGCGGATCGTCTAAACTGCAGAATCGACGAACAGGCCATTCCCGCTCGGCTACCCCGCCATGGCGCACATCTTCTTCGCTGCTTCGATTCAACGGCATATCGCAACGCCCGAGCGCGAGATCGACGCGCGCACGCTCGGCGAAGCACTGAAGGCCGTCTTCGCCGCGCAACCTCGACTGCGCGGCTACATCCTTGACGATCAGGGCTCACTGCGAAGACATCTCGCCGTGTTTGTCGACGGCCGGCCGGTGCGCGACCGACAACATCTGTCCGATGCGCTCGGCGAGGAAAGCCGGGTTTACGTCATACAGGCGTTGTCGGGCGGATAAGAAGGTTCCACTCTTACTCGAGCTTTGCATGGGACCAGAGTAAGCGCTAAAGCGCCAACTCTGGTCGACAGGAGACACTCCACATGAGCGATCGATTGCTTGTTGCAACCCGCAAGGGATTGTTCGTTCTGCAAGCCGACGGCGAGGGCGGCTGGACGCTCGCTGAGCCGTATTTCGTCGGCGAGCCGGTGAGCATGGTGCTGCCTGATCCGCGCGACGGTTCGCTGTATGCCGCGCTCAATCTCGGCCACTTCGGCGTGAAGCTGCATCGCCGGCGCGCGGGCATAGAGGATTGGGAAGAGTGCGCGGTCCCCGTCTACCCGCCGCAGCCTGCCGACGAGACGCACGCCGGTGACGGCGCGGACACGAGCGCGGACAATGCGAGCGCGGCCGTGCCCAGCCCGCCGGCTCCTAACTGGACGCTCCAGCAAATCTGGTCGCTCGAAACCGGCGGCCCGGACGAGCCGGGCGTCCTGTGGGCCGGCACGATTCCCGGCGGGCTCTTCCGTTCCGACGATGGCGGCGATACATGGCTGCTCAACCGGGCGCTGTGGGATCGCCCGGAGCGCCGAGAATGGTTCGGAGGCGGCTACGACGCGCCGGGCATCCATTCCGTGATGGTCGATCCGCGCGACAGCCGGCGCGTGACCATCGGCGTGTCGTGTGGCGGCGTCTGGCAAACCGCCGACGGCGGCGCGACCTGGCGCGTTAGTGCCGAAGGCATGGAGGCCGACTACATGCCGCCGGAGCGGCGCGGCGATGCCAACGTGCAAGACCCGCACCGCGTCGTGCAATGCGCCGCAAATCCAGATGCGCTGTGGACGCAGCATCACTGCGCGATCTTCCGCTCGACCGACGGCGCGGCGCACTGGCAGCGGATCGAAGCGCAGCCATCGAGCTTCGGCTTCGCGGTTGCCGTGCATCCGCACGAGCCGGACACCGCGTGGTTTGTGCCCGCCGTGAAAGACCAGTGCCGGATCCCGGTGGACGGCCAGTTCGTCGTCACGCGCACACGCGACGGCGGCCGCACGTTCGAGCGTTTCTCGAACGGGTTGCCGCCTGCACCGGCGTATGACCTCGTGTATCGGCACGGGCTCGCTGTAGATGACTCCGGCACGCGCCTCGCAATGGCGTCGACCACCGGCGCGCTATGGACGTCCGACGACGGCGGCGAAAGCTGGCATTTGATTTCAGCGCATTTGCCGCCTGCTTATTGTGTTCGGTTTGGATGAGGGCGCGGGGCGGGCTGGTGAGACATGAAACGCCTACATTGCCATTCATGCGCCGGACATAGCCTGAATGCGTGCATCGGCGTGATGGATCGATACTTCGAGCCGTACGCGCCGGCGAACCGCTTTGTGTAGCTCGGCTTGTCGCAAGAGACCTTTTGACACTTCGCCGAATGTCTGATCAGCACCAGCAGTCACGCGGACGCTCCTGCGCGAGAGACAGCTTTTGGCGGAGGACGCAGCTACTACGGCGTCAAGGCGTGCGAGTCTTCAGTGCTACTTTTCCGCCTTTTTCTCCTCGTCTGCTGTACGTAGTGCTGCGTTAGCTGTGACCAGCAGTTTCGCATCGTGGTCCTGGACTGCAGCGTCAACCGTGTCGAACGCTTTCTTAAGATCCTTTTGTGCCAGCTTTGTCGCGCTTCCATTTTCCAAAATGGTTTCCGCTTCCTTTCTCAGGCGCTTAACTAGTTTCGCGGCGCATCTGGTGTCGAGCGTCCCATTGATGACGAATTCACTGATGTAATTCGCCAGCGCGGCCAGCGTCGCAGCGGTCGACTCATTCGCGCCGCTCTTACCGCTCGCTTCGGACTTCTTGCTCATCAGGACTCTCCCGTTAGGACACGCTTCCGCGATGCAGGACCAACGCTACGCTCACGGTCGGTGTCGCATGAAATGGTGACAGACTTCGAGCGAAAATAAGACGGTTTTTTTGGATGAAGAGGCGCTGTCATATCGCAACGTTCGGATATCGGTCGATTGTTGCCGCGTGGGGCTATGGGCGCGGTACTGCGGGGTGAATTTTGGTTTGCTACAGAATTGCTACAACTGGAGTGAGCGGCTATATCTGGCGGGCCTTGGGTTTGTCATTCCACCCTCTGAACTATCGCCCACCTGAAGGGGCAAAGCAACTTTGAACGTCCCAGTTCCACTGGCGGATTCAACCGGTCGATGCAATAGTTCGATGGAACCGCTTGCCGGCCCGCAGCGGAGGATCGTCGCAAGTGGACCCGTTGCAGCCGGTCGAGCAGTCTCTGTTCTAAGGGTAGGTATCGGAGTGGAACGGTCATTCCGTGCCGTCGCCTGGGGGACAAGTCATCGGCCTCTGCGGACGCTTAGACCCGTGAGTTGGTGAGGCGGCTTACGCCGTGCAAGGATGACGTCTTGCTCGACCCTCGAATTGCTCTAGAACTTAAGTTTGATTTCTCTATAAGCAATCAGCTTGTCGTTCACCAGATCGAAAGGAAGCGCCCGCAAGGTTAGGGATGGTGTTCAGAACTCGTTTTGCCGCACTGAGCCATCCACATAGGGCCGATGCGGTGGAAGCGGTGCGGCACCTGGCTCGAATGCAGCGCTACGTTCGGCATAAGGAAGGCGCCGATTGCCTGCCCGCGCGGGCGGCTTTTGCGCTCATGCAGCGGCCTCGCGCATCAGTCGTTCGCGCGTCATCCACAGATTGCTTAGAGCGAACAGCGTGTGCAACTCTGCGGGTTCTTCATCAAGCCGCGATAGCGCACCTTTAGATGCCACCGTGCGCGGCGATGAACATGGCGACGGCCGACCGGCAATAGGATTCGATTTCGTTGTCATCCTCTGCTCTCGCCTCATCGAAGCGTGCGACAAGCAGAAGATCGGATCCTTTGAAAAGCGCGGCAAACAAGCGGGCGGATCGGAGAGCATCGGGTACGTTCAGAATCGCTTTCGCGTGCAACTGACGCAACACGGCCTCGATTTGGGCGATGACATGGGCGGGCCCGGCTTCGTAATGGAGCTTGCTTAACGACTTTTGATTCGTCTTGTCGGCCAAAACCATGGCTTCGACACTGCGGACGTCCGGGCTCAACAGCGTGCGAAGCAGGGATGATCCCACCGCCATGAGCTGATCTTCGGCTGAACCGTCGACGCTTTCAGAAAGGGCCTGGGGTGCAAATTGATGGCAGTGGGCCACCATGGCCGCGCTGAACAGCGCCTCCTTGTTCTCGAAGTGCCGATAGATGCTGAGCTTGGATATCTTCGCCCGCTGCGCGACCTTGTCCATGGTCGTCGCTTGAAAACCCAATTCCACAAAGAGTTCGCAGGCGGCGTCGACGATCGTTTGGCGAAGCGCCTCGTTGGCGGGCCGGCCGCGCCGGCTCTGGCTGTTTTCGGTCACAACAATTCCAGTACTTGACAGTATTCAAATTCTTGCACTACGATACCACGCAGTATCTTAAATGTGCAAGCCAAGGATAGGTTTCAACCAGTTGCCCAAATCAGGTTTCCCCGGGGCGCCTGGCGATATCGAATGCGGGATTGTGGGGCCGATCAATACAGCCATCAGCAACTTTCTCGCCAATGCCGAAGCCCTACTCGCCGACCGTCTCAAGCGCGTATCGCTGGACGATATTGCACACCACGCCCAGCCCACCCCTCCAATCACAACACGGAGCCCATCACCATGGATGACGTCATCATCATCGGCGGCAGCTTTGCCGGCCTCGCCGCCGCCCTGCAGCTCGGCCGTGCCCGCCGCAAGGTCACGGTTCTCGATACCGGCCGGCCGCGCAACCGCTTTGCAGGCCACTCGCATGGCTTGCTCGGCCACGATCACAAGCCACCGCTGGACATCCTGGTCGAGGCGCGGCAGCAGTTGACGCGCTATCCAACGATCAGGCTGGTCGATGCCCGGGCCGAGAGCGTGTCTGGCGCCATCGACGATTTCTGCGTCGTCACTGACGATAACGAAAGCCTGAGGGCGCACCGCCTGATCCTGAGCTATGGCGTCGCCGACCAGATGCCTGATGTTCCGGGCTTTGCCGAAAGCTGGGGCACGTCCATCGTGCCCTGCCCCTATTGCGACGGCTTTGAAGTCGCCGGCCAGCATTGGGGCCTCGTCTGGTCCAGCCCGCAGTCGCACCAGTCTGCCAGGCTGTTCCGCGATTGGACGGACAAACTGACTGTCTTCGCCGATGGTCATGACATTGCGCCCGATATCCAAGTCGATCTGGCGCGTCGCAACATACCTGTCGTCGATGGCCGGATCGTCGAGATCGCCCATCACAAGGGCCATATCAACACCGTCAATCTCGATACCCGCCGCAATGTCGCGGTCGACGTCCTGTTCGCCCATCCGCGCAACAAGCCGTCCGCACGCCTGCATGAATCACTGGGCCTCGCCACGGTCGATACGCCCACCGGCATCGTCCTCAAAGTCGACGAGCGCCGCCAAACCAGCATGCCCGGCATCTACGCCGCTGGCGACCTCGCCACGCCCTTCTTGCCCTCGGTCACCCAGGCTTCATCGCAGGGCGCGATGGCGGGTATCTTCGCCCAGCAGTCGATGGTGGTTTGAGAGCACAGATCCTTGTTGCGTCGTCGCCTTCGAAAAGGTTGGCGTAAATCGACGCGGCGAAAGGCGGATCGTCGAGTCAAGGAGATGACATGGCAAAGCAAAGTGCTGATCAGGTGGGTGACTGGAATGGTCAAAGCGGGGAGCGCTGGGTCGCCAACCAGGTCCGGCTCGACGCTCTGGTGGCGGTGTTCGGCCAGGCCGCGATCGAAGCCGCCGCGCCCGCGACGGGTGAGCGCGTGCTGGACATCGGCTGCGGCGCGGGTGCGTCAAGTCTGGCTCTGGCCGCTCGCGTCGGCGCGGGGGGCCAAGTGCTGGGCGTGGACATATCCGAACCGCTGATCGATCGAGCGCGCGCGCTTGCGCGCCACGATACGCCGGCCCTGTTTCAGGTGGCCGACGCCAGCAGCGCAGAGCTGCCCGAAGGCGCGTTCGACATTCTGTTCTCGCGTTTCGGCGTGATGTTTTTCCCCGATCCGACAGCGGCGTTCGCCCATATGCGACGCGCGCTCCGGCCGGGCGGCCGGGTCGCTTTCGTCTGCTGGCGCGGTGCGGCCGAGAACGATTGGATGCGACTGCCGGTGGGCGCGCTCAAGGACATCGTCCCGCCGAGCGCGCTCCCCGATCCCGAAGCGCCCGGCCCGTTTTCGTTCGGCGACCGGGAGCACGTGGCGCGCATCCTGACGGCGGCCGGTTTCACCGAAATCGTTATCTCGCCCTTCGACGCGGCCGTCCCATTCGGCGAGGGCGAAACGCGGGACGCGGCGATCGACGACGCAGTGAGGATGACGCTTGAGGTCGGCCCGCTGTCGCGTGCGCTCGCTGGTCAGCCCGACGACATCCGCGCCCGTGCCTCCGCCGCAGTTCGTGCCGCCTTCGCGAGCCTCCCCGGCGAGGGGTCGGTGATGATCAACGGCGCGGCATGGGTCGTCATGGCACGAAATCCGGCAAGCTGACAGGGATTAACAGGGGAGATGCCTCCGCTCGGTGGAACAGGGCGTCTTTGGCCGGCCAGATTGATGTCCCTTCTGGCCGCTGAACGAGCGCTCGCCTTGCGACAATCAGATGGCCGGTTGCGAAGCAGAGCCGACGCCTGAGCGGCCTTCCGGCGGCGCATGTGACCGGCAGTTTGTGGCCGAACCGAGCCAGATGCCGATTCGCCCGAGTTCGCCCCCCTTTGCGGCCATCCGGCGCCCGGAGGACAATGCCCTTGCGAATCTCTTCCGAGGCTGCCCAACATGGCTAAATTTCAGCCCGATGGATGGCGTACCGTCACGCCCCGAATCGTCGTACGGGATCCGGAAAACCTGATCACATTCATCAAGATGGTGTTTCAGGCACAGGGCGAATTCCGTCACGGGCGGCCTGCCGAAATCATGATCGGCGATTCCGTCGTGATGGTTAGCGGCGCAGACGGCCTTCGCGATCCGATGCCGGCATTTCTGTATGTCTACGTCGAGGACGCCGATTCGACCTACCAGCGAGCGATTGCGGCGAATGCGATCTCACTCGAAGTTCCAACCGACATGCCATACGGCGACAGGCGAGCAATGGTAAGAGATCCGTGGGGAAACACATGGCAGATTGCCACACATCAGCGCGACCTCTGTACTGCCGAGATTCGTTCAAGGTAGGACGTTACCGACAGCAGCACTTTTCTGTCGGTTCGTCTATTCGCTAAAGCTCAAGAACGGTGCGGCACGCTCGGTCGACGTTGGGTGTTTTGCCTCCCGACGAATGCCGTCACCCCTTCGACGAAACCGGGCTCATCTGCGCAATCGATCCATTTGCGCCGTCCGCCAACCAGATGCGCCGGCGGACTGACGTCGTAGGCAGAGCGGTGTCGCTTCGGTGCAAGCCTGGCAGCGGTCCGGACTTACTTAGGATGACCACTTACTGGCCGAATACGCGTTTGAGTGTCAGATTGTTTTTCACGGTTGTCACGCCCGGCACGGCTTCGGCAACCCCGGCCGCCCTGTCGATCTGCGCTGCATCGGGCACCGTGCCAAACAGCGTCACCGCGCCACCTCTCGCACGGACACTGATGTTTGAAGCACTGATCTCCTTGTCCTTCATGAGCGCAGCGCGTACCTTCCTGCCGAGCGCGCGATCAGCCTGTCTGGAACTCGCCGAAGCGCCGCTGCCCGGCGACGCCATGACGGTTGACGCTGGCCCACTGCCCGATTCGCCAGGCTGGGACCATGCATTGATCCATGTCGTCACGATCAGTGCGCCGACCGCCAGTTTGAGTGCCCTGATTACCTTCATTGCTTTCTCCAATCTTCCTGAGTCTTGTGGGATCCCCGTTGGAATCGCTGTTCTGCTACCGCGGGGCGAGCCGGCACGCTTCACCGGCCAGAGGTCTTCATTTCGAGCCCAATACGGAGGATCCCTAGAAGTAGTGGCGTATCCCGAGCATGACCGCCGTCGTCCCGAGGCCCGGCGCGACGGGCTGGCCGTACGTAATCGTCTGCGTCATATCTCCGTGGTTGTTCACCCAACCCACCTGGCCATAGAGCAAAGTGGCCTTGGACAGACTGTATTCGGCGCCTCCGGCGACCTCGAGCGATTTGTTGGCCGAATTGTTCGCGTCCTTCAGGTAATACACGCCACTGGTGAGCTTGAATGCCGGTGAGAACTGATAGCCGAGGCCGGCCGAATACAGGTCGAGGTTGACCAGATTCGCGTGCGCCGGATTCCTGCCGTTGGAATATGACGCGGAAATGGAGAAGGCGTGATAGGTGTACAGCGCCCCGAGGTAGTAGAGGCGGTTGTTGGCGAGTCCGGTGGGCACCGTCGTCGGTCCGGGATTGGTGTCGTGACCGTTGTAGTAGACGGCTCTCAGATTGAGGCCATAGTTTGAGTATTTGAGCACGGCGGACTCGCGCGTGCCGCCCTGGAAGCTGCCTGCCACACCGCCGGGCGCATATTCGAGCGCTGCGGACACGCCGGCGAATGTCGGCGACTCGTAGACGATCGCATTGCTGTCGTACAGCGCGCCGATCGGTCCATTGGTGCTGGTGCCGGACCAGCCGGCGGCCTGGTTCATGCCCAGCCATGCCGTCAGGATGCTGCCGAAATACTGGCCCGCCCGCACGTCGGTATCGGCCATCGCGTAGGCCATCGGCACGATCTGGCGACCGGCGTTGACCGTGCCGAACGGTCCCGACAAGCCGACCGTTGCGAACTGGTTGAACTGCGCCACCGCGCCCGGCGTATCCGCCAGGCCGAACTTGCCGGTGCCGCTGTCGAACGACCCCTGCAGCTTGAAGTTGACGTGATAGCCGCCGCCGATATCCTCGGTCCCCTTCATGCCCCAGATGCTCGAGTAGATCCCGCCGTCCTTGTAGCGATAGACCTTCCCCAGATTCTTCGCCGTCGGGCTGAACGAGGCCGCCGAGGTACTTTGATATAGCAGACCGGAATCCACGACGCCGTACAGCGTCACCGACGACTGCGCATAGGCCGGACTTCCAAGGACGGCCACCGCGGCCGCAGCTACCCATTTCAGTTTCATTGCGTCTCCAGTTTTGTTGCTTTAATCCACCCGTAACGACGTACGTTCAAGACGTACGTTCAATACTCAACACGCCAGGCCACCTGCTTCCTTAAGTCGGCAACAGATAGTCCTGAAACGCTTCGCGCAGCTGGTTCTTCAGCACCTTGCCGGTAGCGCCAAGCGGCACCGCATCGACAAATACGACTGCATCCGGCGTCCACCATTTCGCGATCTTTCCTTCGAAGAACGCCAGCAATTCTTCGGCTGTGACCTGTGCACCGGGCTGTTTCACGGCGACAAGCAGTGGCCGCTCGTCCCACTTCATATGCTTCGCCGCAATGCAGGCCGCGCTCGCTATCGCGGGATGCGCGGCTGCGAGGTTCTCGATCTCGATCGAGCTGATCCACTCGCCGCCGGACTTGATCACGTCCTTGCTGCGATCGGTGATCTGCATGAAGCCGTCGGCGTCGATGGTCGCGATATCGCCGGTCGGGAACCAGCCATGCGCGTCGGCATCGATCCGCAGCGGGTTGCCACCTTCATTGCGGAAGTAGTTGCGCACCACCCATGGGCCACGCACCAGCAGATCGCCCGAGCTCACGCCGTCCCATGGCAGTTCCTGGCCGTTCTCACCGAGGATCTTCATATCGACGCCAAATACCGCGCGCCCCTGTTTGGATTGCAGGGCGCAACGGTCTTCCGGACCCAGTGCGAGGTGCCTTGCTTTCAACGCGCCGATGGTCCCGAGCGGACTCAGTTCGGTCATGCCCCATGCGTGCAGGACCTCCACGCCGTACCCATCCTGGAACGTGTGAAGCATTGCGGGCGGGCAGGCTGCGCCGCCAATGACGGTGCGCTTCAGGGTCGAGAAGTTCAGGCCACCTTGCTCGAGCCAGGTCAGCAGGCCTTGCCATACTGTCGGCACGCCAGCCGCGAAGGTGACCTGCTCGGCTTCGACGAGTTCGTAGAGCGCTTGGCCGTCCAACCCGGGGCCGGGGAAAACCAGCTTGGCCCCGACCATGCACGCGACATACGGAATGCCCCACGCATTGACATGGAACATCGGCACGACCGGCAGGATCACGTCGCGCGCCGAGCAGTTCAGCGCATCCGGCAGTGCGGCAGCGAAGGTGTGAAGCAGCGACGAGCGATGCGAGTAGAGGACGCCCTTCGGGTTGCCGGTGGTACCGGACGTGTAGCACAGCGCACAGGCGGTATCCTCGTCAAAATTCGGCCACACGTAGGTCGACGAGCTGCGCTCGAGCAGATCTTCGTAGCACAGCAGGTTGGCAATGCCGGTATCCAGCGGCATATGCGCGCGATCGGTCATCGCGACAAACGCCTTGACAGTCTTGCAGCGGCCGGCAATGGCCTTGACCAGCGGCAGGAACGTCAGATCGAAGAACAGGACCTGATCTTCCGCATGGTCGACGATGTAGGCGATCTGGTCTGCGTGCAGGCGCGGATTGATCGTATGCATCACTGCGCCCATGCCGGATATGCCGTAGTACAGCTCCATGTGGCGATAGCCGTTCCAGGCGAGGGTGCCGACACGGTCGGACGGCCTGATGCCCAGACTCGTGAGCGCATTGGCCATCTGTCGCGCGCGCCGGTGACAGTCGCGGAAGGTGTAGCGATGGATGTCACCCTCTACCCGCCGCGACACGATCTCCGTATCCCCATGATGGCGATCGGCATGCACGATCAGCGAGGAAATCAGCAACTGCTTTTGCAGCATCAAACCGTTCATTTCGTCCGTCCATTCTTTAATGCAGAGTCACGAGCCGACATCGCCCGCGGCAGCATTCGAGCCATTGGGCGCCTGCGGTCTTTTACCGCCGGTCAGTCGTCGTTTGTCAAAGACCGATCTCCAGAAGCGCTCACAATCCTATTCGCAGAACTGATCGTTATGGCAGATGCTGAAGAGGTCGATGCAAGGATTTTCAGGCGTGATCGCTTCAGGTCACGCGGCGCATCCGGTCATATCACCACGCCGCCATTCGGGCTGATCACCTGGCCGACCAGGTAGTGGTCGCCGGCCAGATAGGTCACCGTCGAGGCGTATTCTTCCATCGTGCCCAGGCGTCCGGCCGGCACCACTTGCCAGAACTGGTTGCGCTTTTCCTCACCGGCGGCCTCGAAGTATTCCGTGAATTCGGGAGTGGCCACACCCCCAGGCGCCATCGCGTTGACGAAGATATTGGCACCCGCCACTTCGGCTGCGACCGACTTCGTGAAGGCGACCACCGCGCCCTTGGTGGCGCTGTAGTGCGGGCTATGCGCGCTCATGGCCGAGATTCCGGCGATCGACGCGATGTTGATGATCCTGCCGTCGCGCTGCGGCTGCATCAGCCTGAGCGCTTCGCGGGTGCAGTAAAAGAGGCCGTGCACGTTGACGTCCCAGTAACGATGCCACTCCTCGTCGCTGATGCTGCTGGTGAAAGCCAGCGATTGCCGCTGCACGGGCGTGGTGAGATAGGCGTAATGCCTGTTGCGGCGCGCCGTATCGATCGGCGTGTTCGGCACGAGCGCGGCGTTGTTGACGAGAATGTGCAACGTCCCAAAACGCTCGGCGATCGCGGCGAACAGGTTGGCGACTTCGCTGCTGGACGAGACGTCGCAGCGCAGCGCCAGACACGGTGCGCCGGCCGCTTCCACGGCAGCGCGCGTTTCTTCGAGGGCCGGCATGTCGATATCGCAGATCGCGACCCGTGCACCGGCGCGGGCCAGATCCACGGCGATGGCACCGCCCATCCCGCGACCGGCACCGGTGACGAGGGCGACACGCCCTTCCAGATTTCGACGTTGGTCTTGCATGTCCATTACCTCGCAGGTTGTATGTTTTGCAGCGCGAGCGCACGCTGCCTGCGCGAGGCGCGCGCCGCGAGGGCGAAAAACAGCGCCGAACTGATCGTCAGCACGTCAGTGGCGATCAGGACACCCGTCAGCGGAGCGGTGGCGCCAGCCTTGATGAAATGGTCGGCGGCCATCCCGATGACCACGGTGCCGATGGCAAGGGCGAATACGTTGATCGAGAGCATCGTGAAACCGAAGATCGTCGAGCGCATCTTCTGGGGTGCCATGCTCATGATCGCCGCCGCCCCCGGGCCGTACACCGCCAGCGGCAGGAAGAATCCCGCGCACATGCCGATGTAGAACAGCGGCGAACTGACCGGGACGAAACGGCAGGCCAGCATCAACGGCGCGCAGATCACGACAAGGAGCGCCATGAAGCTGGCGTGTCCGCCGCGCAGTTTGCTCGCCACACGATCGCCCATGACGCCACCCATCACCGCGCCCAGCGTGCCGAACACCAGTTGTAGCGCGCCGATCCTGGTGGCAATGCCAGCCGCGTTCATGCCGCGTTCGTTGACGAGCCACAACTGCGAGAAGGAAAAGCTGGCAAAAACGAGGTGTACCAGTACGAAACCAACGATTACGAAGCCCAGCGCACGGTTGCTGCCGACGGTGCGCAACACCGCGAGCGCCTGGGCTACGAACGGTGCGCCGCGTTCCTGCGGTGCGAGCTGGCTACGGTCTTCCTTGAGCAGCGCCAGCGGCAAGGCAACGGCGACGCCGACGATGCCAAGGACATAGAACGTGGTCCGCCAGCCATGCGTGGCGCCAAAGCTGCCGGCGAGCAGGAAACTGCAGCCGACGCCCATGGGGATCCCCATGAAGAACAGCCCCATTGCCGTGCCTCGTCGCTTCTCCGAGAAGAGTTCAGCCAGCAGGGCCACCGCGGCAGGTACCAGCGCCGCCTCGCCGCTGGCAACGAAAAAGCGCGCCACCACCATCTGCTCAAAGCTCTGGGCATGGCCCGAGGCCAGCGTGCAGGCGCTCCAGATCAGCACGCCGGCGGCGATGACCCGGGTGCGGCTGAAGCGGTCCGCAAGGGTGCCCATGAACATCGCCATCACGCCGAAGCTCAGCACCCATACCGCGCCGACCAGAAAGCCGTATTGCGTGTTGCTGAGCGCCAGGTCTTTAATGATCTGCGGCGAGAAACCGAGCAGCATATTGCGGTCGATGTGGGCCAGCAGGTGGATCACCAGTAGCGACGCCAGAACCGCAGAGGGGCTTTTCTTCCAGAACATCATCTGTCTCCATGCCTGAGAGGGTTCAGAGCGAGGCGCAACGCGATACGCTGCCGCGTTGCGCCCCGTTATCCCCGCTCACGCGACCTTGCGTGCCGGCACGTCGCGCCGGCCGGGCGTGCGATTAGGTACCATGCGCAGGTTGTCCAGCGTCTCGTCGACCGAACCCCACCGGGTGCCGATCTGATAGATGCGGTGGGCATCCTCGCCGCTCGCGATGTCGCGATTGAGCTCGCGCGCAATGCGCACCATCTGCTCGATCTGCTGCACTGAAGTCGCCCGCTCGCCGTTCGGGCCGAACAGCGTGTCTTCGATACCGACCCGTACATGCAGGCCCAGCGCAATCGCCAGCGTATTCATCGGCACCACGTTCCGGTTCAGCGTTTCGAACGTAAGCACCGCGCCCTCCGGGGTGCGGCGGGCAAACTCGATCATGTCGGCGGGATGCAACCCGGCCGCGCCGCCGCCAATTGCCACGTAATTGATATTCAGCGGACCGCTATACGCACCGTTGCGAATAAGACGCTCGACCGTTTCGAGTTGCGTCAGATTCCCCAGCATGAACTGCGGCTGGATGCCGTTGGCGACGAGACGCCTGATGTGTTCGACGTGCCATGAGGGATTGGACGGCACGATCATGTCGCGATAGGCAGCCTGCAGCGCCGGGTTCATGAGCGAGGTACCCGCGATGTCGGCCTCGGTCATCAACTCCATCACGTTCATCTGGCTGGTGTTGATTGCGACGGTGACCTGATCCGGACGGGGGTTCAACTCCGCGAGCATGTGACGTGTGTCATCGTTTTGCCATTGGGCCGCTTCGCCTTCATTCTCCGGCGCGAATGAGATCGAGCCGCCGACCTGCAGCACCATCTTCGGCACAGCATCGCGCAGACGGGCAAGCATGTCGTTGAACTTCGACAGACGCTTGCTGCCCTTGCCGTCCTCCTCGCGCACGTGCACGTGCAGCACAGTCGCGCCTGCGTTGTAGCAGTCGACGGCCTTCTGCACCTGCTCGTCCATCGTGACCGGGATATCGTCCGAATCGCCGGGGATCCATTGCGGCCCATAGGGCGCCACCTGGATCACGAGTTTTTCCTGGTTTTCAGGCAGCAGGGAGTCGTCCATGAAATGCATGGTCTGTGTTCCTCTTTGAAAATTAGTGAAGTGACTGCGCTGACGTCAGGCAACGGCCTGCGCAGCGTCGACGTTTGCCTTCTCGAAGGCGGCCAGTTCTTCCAGCAGGATCGGCGCGCCGAGACTGGACGAATGAATGCCAAGGACGCTAACCGCCTGTAAGACCGCAGCGATTTCTTCCCTGGTGGCGCCCAGTTCGAGCGCGCGGCGGATGTGACGGCGTGTGCCCGGCGCATACATATGCGTGCAGGACGCGTCGACCGCGATGGCGAGGAACTCGAACACCTTCGGTTCCAGCACACCCGACATCACGGTGTGCATGCCCATCGCCATGAATTTCTCGGCCCAGATTGGATCGAGTTCTGCAATGGCATCCCAGGCGGGATTCCAGTTGCCGGTTGCGCGCAACTGATCGCAGACCGGGGTCGCGCTGCGGCTCGTCTCATTGCTCATTGTTTCGCCTCCTCTCGAACTTCTCGAATTTCCGTACGCGTTGGTCATCACGCGTCTCTGGAGGCAAGTATCGGATACTGGCAAATAGCGGTTTGACAGATTGAGGCAAAAAATTTACATTTTGATGCACGAGGGAAAACCATATGTCCTATCTGCTTCGCAGTGCCTCCCTGACCAGTTACGTCGAAGTGGCCCGATCGGTGGGCCTTGATCCTTACCAGCAGTTAAGTGATGCCGGCATTGACCGTTCCGCGTTGCTGAACCCCGACATCATGATTCCGGCCGAGGCAGTGGCGCGGTTGCTGGAAACCTCCGCCCGGGCCGCTGCCGTCGAGGATTTCGCGCTGCGCATGGCCGAGACCCGCCACCTGTCGAACCTTGGCCCTCTCGGTTTTGCGATGCGGGAACAGCCGACACTGCGCCGCGCGCTCGAATCGATGGCGCACTATCTGCGCCTGCAGAACGAGGCGGTGGTGATGCGCGTCGAGGAGACGGCAGGACTCGCCATCATCCGCGAAGACCTCATGGGCGGCATGCCTGGCTCGATGCGCCAGGCAACGGAGTTGATACTGGGCGTCCTGTACCGGACGCTGGGCCTGGTGCTGGGCGCCGCCTGGAAGCCGCGCACCATCTGTCTCACGTACAGCGCTCCAGCCAGCCTCGCCATGCATGCGCGTGTATTTGGCGCGCCCGTTGAGTTCAACCAGGATTTCGACGGCATCGTGTGCCTCGCAGCGGATCTCGACGCCGCGATTCCAGCTTACGATCCGGTCATGGCGCAGCAGGTGCGCCAGTATCTGGATTCGATGCTGCTTCAGTCCAACGCAACCATGTCCGACAAGGTCAGGAAACTGGTCATTGCGCTTTTGCCGTCTGGCACCTGCTCGGCCGACCGGATCGCGCAGCATCTGGGCGTGGATCGCACGACCGTGAATCGCCACCTCGCCCGTCAGGGTGGCAGCTTTCTGTCGATTGTCGATGCGGTGCGGGTTGAACAGGTGATGCGGTATGTCAGTAGCGGCGACCGGCCGCTGTCTGAAGTGGCTACGCTGGTAGGCTTCTCATCGCTGAGCGCGTTTTCCCGCTGGTTCAACGGCCGCTTCGGCTGCAGCGTTTCGACGTGGCGCCGCAAAAATGCACAACGAAGTGCTGGGGCCCGCGATGCATCGCCTGGCTAACCATCGCGTTGGGCCGCTGATTCTCTACCCTTGCGCCCCAGTGCCAGCGATCGTGACTATCGTTTGCGATTGCGCCCATGCCGCACAGGGCATGGCCAGAAGGATGATCCAGGCAGACTGGATAAGCCTCGCGCGAATGGAGCAATTCATCGCCGACCTCCCGGAATTGTCCCGCCCAAATGATTTTCACGACAGCATCTGCGTCGTGTCGAGTTCCCTCTTGCCGACAAGCCTTCGCCAACTACTGACCCAGTTGCCACCGCAGCACGGGGTGCGTTGCTCCGGCGGGCATGGCCCATACCCCGCCAGGTCCGAAGTCGTATGTGGGACCGAAGCTGACGGGGTTGCTCATCTGAGCGGTGGTCAGGCCCTGGGCGTTGCCAACCTGGGCGCCATTAGCCACACTCACTACAGCGACGGTGGTGCCGGTCGTCTGTGTATTCCAGAACACGTCGCTGCTTATGGTCACTGGCCCGTAGTTGAAGCCCGCGATGCCACCTCCGCCTCCCTGCCCTTGAACGCTGCCAGTGGCAAATGATTGCTCAACACTGCTATATAGATTCACTCCCACTAGCGCTCCCGCGGCTGCATCAGTCGCGCTGACTGCACCCGTCGCGTACGACTGCGTGATCGTTCCTGCGTTTTGACCGGCCAGCCCGCCGGCATAGGCCGAAGTGCCCACAACGCTCCCCGATGCGAAAGACTGCCTGATGACTCCCCCGTTGTAGCCGACGAGTCCACCATCGGAGAAACCTTGAGACGACGACACGTCAGCATTGCTGGAGGACCGTGTGATAGTGCCATCGGACCAGCCGACGAGGCCGCCCGCCTCTTGAGCGTTCTCGACCGCGACCGTACCACTGGTGTGGACGGACGCAATGGTGCTGGTGTTGAGCCCAGTATCCAACAGGCCGGCCAGAATCCCATAGTAGCCGGCGTTAGCCGTGCCACTGACCTCGCCTTGCACCGTCAGGTCGCGTACGACACCGCCAGATCCTATGGCGGAAAACAAACCTGCGCCCGGGTCGATGTCCGACGGTGATGCCTGAATCTTGAGGTTGGATATCGTATGGCCCATGCCATCGAACTGTCCGGTGAAAGGACTCGCTGGGAAAGCGCCAATCGGCGCATTGAACGTGCCCGACGGCGGCGTTGCATCCACGTCCTTGCCTAGCGCGTAGATGCCCGAAAGGTCCTGGTTGATTTTCTGGAGGTCGGCGAGCGAGTTGATAAGTTCATAGGCGGTCGACTGCGTGACGAGACCGCTGTCAGGTGGCGCCGTCCACGCCTGATTCAACAGAATGGTTCCCGCGCTGTAGTTGCCCCCGATGTCGTACAGCGCACTGACGATACCCGTGCTTGCCGACCAGTCGATGATGCCGTTATTCGCGATGCTGCCTCCATTGTCGCTGCCCGTTGCGTCGGCGCGCACGGTCAGATTGCCGGTACCGCGGTTCGCTATCGTCGTGCCCGTCGTCACTGAGACGTTGTGGTACGCGACAAGCGTCAGCGAAGCCGCTCCCTCCCAGATAAGGCTGGATGCAATGCTCAGGTCGCCCGTTGCGCCATTGACGCCCGTCGTCGTGACCGCGACCGATGTGCCCGAATTCAGGCTCTGCTGCAACGCCCGGGTGGCCGCACTATCGATTGTGAATGTGGGTGTCAACAGGTTCCATTGGCCCGCGTGAACGGCTGCATGCCTGCCGAATGCGAGTTGTGCCGCTTGCGTGTCGACCGTTCCGCCGCTGCCGTCGGCGTTGCTTGCGGCGACCTTGCCGAGTTGACTGACACGGCCGCCATCGGCGACGAGCCACACGTGACCGTCACGATCCGCCGTGCCCGTCGCGCGGATGCGCGTGCCGCCGCCAGCAAGCGCATAGACGTTCCCATCGGCGGCCTGCAGGCTGATCTGCGCGGCGTTTATGCGCCCTTTGTTGACCACGGTACCCTGGCCGCCCGTCTGCACGAACACCTGTCTGCTGCTGCCCGAATCCTGTAACAACACCTGTTCGCCTGCAGCCAGTTCGGCCGTACCGTTGGGCGCTGTGATAGTGCCCGCGTTGATCACGGCGTGTCGCGCAATCAGGAACACATCGCCGCTGCTCGAACTGATCTTGCCGAGGTTGATCACGCTTGCGTTCGGGTCGCCCGACAACGTGAGGGAACCACCGCCCTGCATGAACGCGTCGTTGCAGACATCGAGCGTTGACGCGACGAAACGGCCACCGGTGCTGATCACGCCCGATGGCCCCACGACGATGCCTTGCGGATTGATCACATACAGGCTGCCCGTTGCACTGAGCCTGCCGAAGATGGCGGACGGCGAGCCGCCCGTCACGCGGTTCAGCGTCGCGCCCGAGCCGTTGTCGAACGTCACGCTGTTGTTCCTGCCGATCGAAAAACTGTTCCACTCGATCACGCCGCGCGTCGAACCCGGTTGCGTGATCACGAGGCCGTTGGCCTGGCTTGCTATCGCGCCCGTGCCGGCCACGTAAGTGCCGCCTTGTGGAAGTTTGCCCGCCGCGAGCGTCGTATGGGCAAAGCACAGTCCGGTGAGCGCGCTGCCGATGACGAGCCACAGGCGTCCGGCTGACTGCCGACGACGCAGCGCGCGTCGCGCGGGCCGAGGTAGTTCTGGACGTGACATACACCCCCCTTTCCGCGTGGGGCGCGGAATGGCTGACGACGACCCGCAGAGCCGGCCTGAAACGCGTTAGTCGTAGTGTCTGAAGAATAGCCGCTGGAGTGGCGGATGCATGCCGATACCTCTGCTTTTTGCGCCTTTTTGACCGGGCGTTTGTGGCCGCTCGTCCTGTGGGGACCCTTCTGGCGCGCTTCTTCTATCCCTCAGGTTGTGCGTTGTTCAAGTGCCCAAGACTAATATTTTCCCGATGAAATATAAGCGGTCTCGTAAGCGATTCTTGAACTGGACTCTAAGGCTTGCTAAATTTCAGGGACATTTCCAATGTAAGTTGATGCGGCGATCGATAAGCAAAGGGGAAAGATCTATGGCTGTCGTCGTTCACAACATCGCTGTGGGTCATTCGAGCTGGAGCGCGGCGTGATGCCGAACCAGGCAGCGCCCGGTACGTGCGCCTATCAGCATATCGTGCGCGCCCAAGGTATCAGCCTGTCCTACGGCAAGATACGGGCGCTTTCCGGCATCGATCTGGCCATTGGGCGGAACGAGATCGTCGGCCTGATCGGTGATAACGGCGCGGGTAAGTCGACGCTCATCAAGGTACTGACTGGTGTCGTGCGGCCGAGCACGGGCAAGCTGTTCATCCGGGACAAGGAGGTCGACTGGAACCGCTTTTCGGTGCGCGAGGCGCACCGACTGCGCTTCGAGACGGTCTATCAGGAAAAATCGCTGGGCGAGAAGCAGCCGCTGTGGCGTAATTTTTTTGTCGGCCGGCAGATCACCAACCGGTTCGGCTTCATCAAAGTTGCCGAACAGCGGCGCATTGCCAACGATATTTTGAAGCGCCAGCTCGGTTTCCGCGGCGTGGGGATCGACGCGGATTCGCTGATTGCGAAACTCTCCGGTGGCGAGCGCCAGGGCATCGCGATCGGACGGGCGATGTATTTCGACAGCGATCTGATCATTCTCGATGAACCAACGGTTGCGCTTGCCATTAGCGAGGTACGTAAGGTTCTCGACTTCGTCCGGTCGATCAAGGAGTCCGGCCGCGCCTGCATCTACATCGAACATAACCTCGCCCATGTGCACGAGCTCGCCGATCGGCTCGTCGTGCTCGATCGTGGCCGGATCGTCGCGGATATGAAGTCGGGTGAGATGAGCCTCGAGGAACTCACCCGGTTCTTGATTTCGCTACAGCAGAGCGGGCACGGGCCGGCGCTGGCTGCGGGGCAAGGACGTGAGTGATCCGATAAAAGACGAACAGCCGGCGCGGCTGGTGCGTTTTCGCCTGCCGGATTTTGCACGCATCGAGGGAGTGCCGAGCCTGGTCGTGTTCGCGTTGGTGGTCGGCCTGTTCATGGCAACCGCACCGCGCGTCTTTTTAGGCTGGCCAATCTACTTCTCCTTCCTGACCACCGTGCCACCGCTGGCGGTGTTGGCGATCGGGCTCACTCTGGTGGTTGCGGCGGGGGAAATTGATCTGTCCTTCCCCTCCGTGATGGCATTCTCGGGCTTCCTGTTCGCCTGGTGCGTGAACACCACCGGATCAGCCTGGTTAGCCGGGATCGCGGCATTGGCGGGCGGCGCGCTGGTCGGCGTGGTGAACGGGGTGCTGGTCGCGGTGGTCGGTGTGCCTTCGATCATCGTGACAATCGGCACGCAGTTCCTCTGGGCTGGGGTTGCTTCGATCCTGTCCGGCGGGCTCTCCAATGCGCTACAGGAGCTCGCCAACGGTTCAGCCTATGCAGTATTCGCGGGCACGTTGTTCGGTGTGGTCCCGATGCAAGCGCTCTGGGCGCTCGGGCTCGCAGTGTTCATGTGGTTCATCCTCAATCGTCACCGTTTTGGCGAGCACCTGCTGTTCATCGGAGACAACCGAAACGTGGCGAAGGTCGTGGGCATCAATGTCGTGCGTGAGACGGTGAAATTGTTCACGCTGATGGGTGTGCTGGCCGGTTTCGCCACGGTGCTGCTCACGCTCGAGAATCTGAACTATTTTTCAACCCAGGGGCAGGGCTATCTGCTGCCGGCGCTGGCCGGCGTGTTCATCGGCGGAACCTCGGTGTTTGGTGGCACGGCGACGATCGTGGGTACCTTCTTCGGCACTTTCGTGATAGGCATGCTGGAGGCCGGAATCGTTGCGACAGGTATCGCCGGCTTCTGGGTACAGGCGATCGAAGGGGTGGTGTTCATCGTCGCTGTGACGCTGCATCTGTTGGTAGAGAATCCCGCCAAGCTGCGCGTGTTGCGCGAAAGATTCAGGCTTGGGGGGCGATAAAGCCGTTAAATCAGGAGAAAGGAGCAGAAATGATCAAGATCATGACGGGATCCCTCCTGGGGGCGAGTATTCTCGCGTTTGGCCTCGCGCAGACGGCCGGTGCCACTGAGCCGACCACGACGGGGCCGCTCGGCGCCGGTATGACAATGTATATGCAGATGGGCGGAAACCCTGGAGACGGCGCGACGCTGCCACGTCAGACCGGGGCTGCGGACGCGGGGCATGCCTTAGGCATCAAGGTGATCGAGCAGTTCTCGGCCTGGAGCCCGGAGACAATGCTTGCGCAGTTTCGCCAGGCGATGGCGGCGCATCCGACGTGCATCGGCATCATGGGCCATCCGGGCGATCCAGCCTTCGCGCCACTGATCAAGCAGGCGGTAGACCAGGGCATCATCGTTACCGTCGGCAACACGCCGCTACCCGAGAACCAGAAACTTTACGACGCGAAGGGCTTCGGCTACGCCGGCGTCGAACTCTACGTCGGCGGGCAGATCACCGCGCAGGCGATGCTCAACGCTGGGATCAAGAAGGGCGACGAGGCGCTGGAATACGGTGTGTTCAACGAGAGTGTGCGCAGTCAGTCTGACCGTGGCCTTGCCGAAACGCTGGAGAAGGCCGGCGTAAAGGTGACGAGGCTCAATATCTCACCTCAGGTGGATTCCGATTCATCGCTCGCCGTGCCGATCCTGGTCGCCTTTATCCAGGCGCACCCTAATCTGAAGGCGATTGGAACTCAGCACGGCGGTGTAACCGGGTTCATTCCGCAGGCGCTCCAGCAGGCTGGCAAGAAGCCGGGGCAAATCATCATTGGTGGCATCGATCTGGCACCGGCCACGATTTCGGGGCTGCAGAGCAAATACATCACCGCGACGCTCGACCAGCAACTTTATCTGCAAGGCTTCCTGCCGGTCACGCAATGCGTGCTCTCGGCTGCTTATCATTTCGCGGGACTGACCATCAACACCGGCGCGGGTGTCCAAACACCTGCGACGATCGACTCGCTCATTCCGTTGATCAAACGCGGAATCCGCTAAGGTCGGATGATGTGAGATGGAATGGCGTGTGCGTTGCCGTCACACACGGATCAGGGTTGGCGTTTGCCGCGACCACCAGCGGGTTTGCCAGCCGGCTTACGTGAACCCGCAACTGGCTTGCTGGCCGGTTTGCTGCGTGGCTTTTGCACGCTGAATGGGCTACCGCTGGACAAGCTTGTGCCTTTACCCGCGGCCACAGCGCGTTGCGCTGCAGGCTTGCGTTTGTTTTCGCCACTTTGCGGGCGCGGTTTTTTGCTGAGCACCTGCATGGCGCCCGGCGCAGCTTGCGGCACTTTGGGCTTCTTAGGCTTTTTGGGTTTCTTGATGATCTGGCCCGTCGCGCCAGTTTGCGGCACGCGGTGTTCGGCTTCAAAACCCGGCTCTTCTTCACGGCGCAGCGTTTGCCGGATCAGCGCTTCAATCGCGGCCAGTTGCGGGGCTTCATCGGCGCACACAAGGGACACCGCCACGCCGCTGGCGCCCGCTCGGCCGGTACGGCCAATACGGTGCACATAGTCTTGCGCCACGATCGGCAGATCAACGTTGATCACCAGCGGCAGATCGTCGATATCCAGCCCGCGCGCAGCCACATCGGTAGCGACCAGCATATGTACTTCGCCCGTCTTGAAGCGCTCCAGCGCACGCAGGCGCGCGGGTTGCGGTTTGTCGCCGTGGATGGTGTCGACCGCATAGCCCGCTTCATCCAGCATGGCCGCCAGGTAATCCACGCCATTGCGGGTTTTGACGAACACCAGCGCGTGCTTCCAGTCGTTCTCAGCCACGAGGTGCATGAAGAGGTCGGGCTTGTTCTTTTTATCCACCGGCACCACCCACTGCTTGATCTTACTGGCCGTGGCATTGGGCGGGCTGACGCTGATATTGACCGGGCCGCGCAGAATGCCCGCCGCCATGGCGCGAATATCATCGGTAAACGTGGCAGAGAACAGCAGGGTCTGGCGCTGAGCGGGCAACGCAGCGAAGACGGCGTTGAGTTCGCGCGCAAAGCCCAGATCCAGCATGCGGTCGGCTTCATCCAGCACCAGCGTTTGTACCTGATCAAACTGCACTGCGTTCTGGCGATGGAGATCTAGCAAACGGCCCGGCGTGGCGACGAGCAGATCCACGCCTTTGCGCAACTTCATCATCTGCGGGTTGATGCTCACACCGCCGTAGGCGGCCAGAAATCGTAAGTCGAGGCCTTTGCCGTAAGCGATAAAGCTTTGCAGCACTTGTTCGGCCAGTTCACGCGTGGGCACCAGCACCAGAACGCGCGCGCGATTGCTGGACACCGCCGGGCCGTGTTGCACCAGCCGTTGCAACAGCGGCAGCGCGAAGCCCGCCGTTTTGCCAGTGCCGGTCTGTGCCGCGGCCATGACGTCCTTGCCACTGAGCACAGCAGGAATCGCCTTGGCCTGCACCGGCGTAGGTGTCTGGTAATTGAGGTCCTGCACATTGCGCAGCAAGGGATCGATCAGGCCAAGCGAGGCAAAAGACATTGGCGTATTCCGGGCTAAAGCCGCAATTCTAGCGGTTACCGCCTGAACCGTCGGTCTCTGGATGGCCCCTGCAAATCCCGCCGAAATGATATATGATGGTCGTCATGAAAAATCCATCCATCACCCGGAAGCCAGCCAGCCGCAAGGAAATCACGCACGAGCGCATCGTCGAGGTCGCCGCACGCGCGATTCGGCGCAGCGGCTACGACGGCACGGGCGTGGCTGACATCATGAAGGAGGCAGGTCTGACGCATGGCGGCTTCTATGCCCATTTCCCGTCGCGCGAGGTGCTGCTTGCCGAAGCCGCTGACCGCGCCGGAGCTGAATCCGTGGCGCTGTCGGAGCGTATCGCCGCGTCCGTGCCGCCGGAACAGGCGTTGCCGGCGATGATGCGCGCCTATCTGTCGAAGCAGCATTGCGAGAGCATCGAGACAGGTTGCCCGATCTCTGCCCTCGGCTCGGAGATGCCGCGCCAGGCGCCGGCCGTACGGCGCGCGGCCACCCGCCGCATCAAGGAGATGATCGATGTCGTTGCGCGCCAATTGCCCGATTGGGGTCAGCCAGGCGCGCACGAACAGGCGCTTTTGATGATCGCCACAATGGTTGGCACGATGGTGATGGCGCGTGCCGTCGACGACCCCAAACTATCGGAGAGTTTTCTTGAAGCGGCATTGAAAAAACTCGCACCGACTGATGCGTAAAAACGCCGGCCCTGTGCCGGTTTTCGTTGGACCGCAAATATGACTGTCATCATATTCGAGTGAAACGAATGCTCAACCACCCACGCAAAGACATCTTGGGAAGAACATCATGCAAACCAAAATAGCGCTCGTGACGGGCGCCTCGTCAGGAATCGGCGAAGCCACGGCAAAGCGGCTTGCGAAGGCCGGATACAAGGTCTACGGCACCAGTCGGCGCGGCCAACGAGCCGGCCAACAGTCGTTCGACATGCTGCCGCTCGATGTGACCAGCGATGCATCCGTTGCAGCCGCCGTCAGCGAAGTGCTGCGCCTGCAGGGCCGCATCGACCTGCTGGTGAACAATGCCGGTTTCGGCGTCGCCCCTGCCGCCGCGGAAGAGAGTTCGATCGACCAGGCACGCACGATCTTCGATACGAACTTCTTCGGGATCATCCGCATGACGCGTGCTGTCGTGCCTCATATGCGGCGACAACGCAGCGGCCGCATCATCAACATCGGTTCCGTGCTCGGTTTTCTGCCAATGCCCTATATGGCGCTGTATTCCGCCACCAAGCACGCGGTGGAAGGTTATTCGGAGTCGCTCGACCATGAGTTGCGTACGCTGGGCATCCGCGTATCGGTCATTGAACCTGCCTACATCAAGACGCCTTTCGACGCGAACTTGATCGCGCCCGACGCCCCTCTCGACGAATACAGCGAGGTGCGCTCGGCCGTGGACAAGCGAGTGAAGGAAGTGGTCGAGGGCGCCGACGGTCCCGAGGTCGTGGCCGAAACCGTACTGCAGGCCGCCATCGCGGCTCGTCCGAAACTCCGCTATACCGCTGGCGGACTCGCCGCCCGTCTGCGATTGCTGCGCAGATTTGCGCCCGCTGGACTGGTGGACGCCGGTATCCGCAAAGATCTGCGGCTGGCAACGTAGACGACGTGACTGTCTCCTCCCTGTTCAAAGGCTCTGCATCCGTGCTATTGCCAGCGAAACAACCAGACTTAACGAGCCACTGACAAGGAACCATGATGCAAGCATTCGTCGTCGATCGATATGGACGCAAGAATGGCTTACGATCCGGCGATATGCCGGCTCCAGAGCCGCGCGAGGACGACGTATTGATCCAGATCCACGCCGCGGGCGTGAACCCGCTCGATGCCAAAATCAGAGACGGAGAGTTCAAGCTCATTTTGCCCTATCGTTTGCCGCTGATTTTGGGCAACGATCTGGCAGGGGTTGTCGTGCGCGTCGGCTCGCGCGTGCGGCGATTCAAGCCGGGCGACGAGGTCTACGCGCGCCCGCACAAGGATCGCATCGGCACTTTCGCGGAATTCATCGCGGTCAAAGAGGATGGCGTGGCCCTCAAGCCGACAGCACTCACGATGGAGGAAGCGGCTTCAATCCCGCTGGTGGGATTGACCGCCTGGCAGGCGCTGATCGAAAAAGGGCAATTGAAGAAAGGGCAGAAAGTGCTGATACATGCCGGCTCGGGCGGTGTCGGCAGCTTCGCCATTCAACTGGCCAAGCATGTGGGCGCGACCGTCGCGACAACAGCGAGCGCGCGGAATCTCGAACTGGTGAAGCAACTCGGCGCGGATATCGTCATCGATTACACGAAAGACGACTTTGCGACCATCCTGAAGGACTACGACCTGGTACTGGATACGCAAGGCGGCAATGCGCTCGAGAAGTCGCTGCGTGTGCTCAAGCCGGGTGGCAAACTCATCGGGATCGCCGGTCCGCCTGATGCCGAATTTGCGAAAGAGATCGGTGCGTCGTGGTTCCTGAAAACGGTGATGCGCTTTCTGAGTTATCGCATCAGGAAGGCCGCGAAACGTCATGACGTCAGCTATACATTTCTCTTTATGCGGGCCAGCGGAGAACAGCTCAGCCGGATTGCCGCACTGATCGACGCGCGAGCGATACGACCCGTCATCGATCGGGTCTTTCCGTTTGAGTCGACCCAGGAGGCTTTGGCTTATGTCGAAACCGGACGTACCAAGGGTAAGGTTGTCATCAAGATCCGATAGTCAGCGTGAAGCAGGGCAAATGGCAAAAGAGGCGCGATCGAAAAGATCGCGCCTCTTTTTTCAGCGGACCCCGATCGCCATCACGTCAATCGATCGCCCTACCCGCGGTCTCTCGCATGAACGGCAACGGCAGCAACGACACGACGCTGCAACCGATCAGATACCACGCCGGCGCGAGATTGCTGCCCGAAATCTGGATCAGCCAGGTCGCGAAAAACTGCGCGAAGCCGCCGAAGACCGACACGCCGAGGCAGTACACGATCGACATGCCGGTCGCGCGGATCGCGCGCGGAAACAGCTCGGGCAGCATCACGATATTGGGCACCGCGGTGAACGTGACGAGCAGCGCGAGGCCCGCGACCACCGCAAGCAGCACCGGCACCGTCGGCGACGCGTTGATCGTCATGAAGGCCGGGTAGACGGCGAGAATCAGCAGCACGCGCGATACCCACAGCACGCGCTTGCGGCCGACCCGATCCGACAGCGCGCCCGCGAACGGCGAGCAGATCACCGTGACCACTGCGCCGGTCCACGCGGCCCACAGCGCGGTCGCCATCGGCAGATGCAGGATGCGGATCGCGTACGTCGACAGGTAGAACAGCACGATGTAGTTCGCCGCGGTGCCGCCGATCGTCGTCAGCACGCCGGTTGTGATCGAGCGCGCGTGGTCGCGAAACAGGTCGCGCACAGGTAGCGACGGAACTTGCGCAGCGGGCTTCGCAACGGTATTCGAAGCAGTCTGCGCAACAGCGCCGCCAGACGCTGCCGTGCCATCTTCAATACCCGGCAGCGTCTCGTCGAGATGCCGCCGGATATAGATGCCAATCGGCCCCATCGCCATGCCGATCACGAACGGCACGCGCCAGCCCCAGCTTTCGAGCGCGGCCGGCGACAGCGTCGCGGCCAGGGCAACGCCGAGCAGCGAGCCCACCACCGTGTTCATCCCTTGGCTCACGAACTGCCAGCTGCCGTAGAAGCCGCGCGTGCGATCGCTGCCGTATTCGAGCAGCAGCGCCGTCGATGCGCCCACCTCGCCGCCCAGCGCGAAACCCTGGATCAGCCGCGCGAGAATCACGAGCAGCGGCGCCGCGACGCCGATCGCCGCATAAGTCGGCGCGAACGCGATGATCGCGGAACCGAGCGTCATCAGCCACAGCGTCAGGCTCATCGCGGCCTTGCGTCCGGCGCGGTCCGCGTAGCCCCCCAGCACGATGCCGCCCACCGGCCGCATGATGAAGCCGACGCCGAACGTGCCGACCGCGAGCATCAGCTGCGCGAGCTGACCTTCGACCGGGAAATACAGCTTGCCGATGATCGTCGCGAAGAAGCTGTAGATCGTGAAGTCGAAAAACTCGAGGCCGTTGCCGAGCGTGATCGCGGCGATCGCCTTCGCGTGGCCGACGCGCTTTTGAGGTTCATCGGCGAGGCGCTGCGCATCGAGCGCATCGAGCGCATCGAGCGCATTGGCGCTCGCGGACCGCGGTGTGGCTGAATAGTCCATCTGTGTCTCCGTCATTATCTTGTGGCTGCTACGGCAAGGCGCTCGCGCACCGCCGCCGCGTCAAACGAGGAACGTCTGCGCGAGCTTGGTCCAGTAGGCCGCGCCGGTCGCGAGGCAAGCGTCGTTGAAGTCGTAGCCGGGGTTGTGGACCATGCAGCCGCCCTCGCCGTCGCCATTGCCGATGATCAGATAGCTGCCCGCGCAGCGTTCGAGCAGGAACGCGAAGTCCTCGCTGCCGGTCAGCGGTTGCATGTCGTGAATCAGCCCGTCGACGCCCAGCCAGTCGAGCGCGACCTGGCGCGCGAGCGCGGTCATGGCCGCATCGTTGACGAGCACCGGGTAGCGGCGCTGATAGTCGACCTCGGCACGCGCGCCGAACACGGCCGCCTGCCCGGTCGCGACCTCGGTGATGCGCTGCTGCAGATGGTCACGCACCTCGGGCCGCAGCGCGCGCACCGACAGGCGCATCTCGGCGGTTTCGGGGATCACGTTCGGCGCTTCGCCCGCGTGAATCGCGCCGACCGTGATGATCGCCATATCGAGCGGCGCGATGTTGCGCGACACGATCGACTGCAGCGCGAGCACGATCTGCGCGCACACGACGACCGGATCGACCGCCTTGTGCGGCACCGCGCCATGGCCGCCGCGGCCGATCACCTTGATGATCACCGTATCCGACGACGCCATGAACGACCCCGGCATGAAGCCCAGCTTGGCCGTAGGAAAGCCCGGCATGTTGTGCATCGCGAACACGGCGTCGCAGGGAAACTGTTCGAACAGGCCGTCGTCGAGCATTTTCTTCGCGCCGGCGAGCCCTTCCTCGGCCGGCTGGAAGATCAGATTCAGCGTGCCGTCGAAGCTTTTTTCGCGCGCCAGATGCCTGGCGGCGGCGAGCAGCATCGCCGTATGGCCGTCGTGACCGCATGCGTGCATCTTGCCGGGCAGCTTGCTCGCGTACGGCAGGCCAGTGGTTTCGTGGATCGGCAGCGCGTCCATGTCGGCGCGCAGGCCGAGCCGGCGGGTGCCGTGGCCGAGCTTCAGTTGCCCGACCACGCCGGTCTGCCCCAAGCCGCGATGGACGCTGTAGCCCCACTCCCGCAGGCGGTCGGCGACCAGATCGCCGGTTGCGAACTCCTCGTAGGCCAGCTCCGGATGCGCGTGGATGCTGCGTCGCAGCGCGATCATTTCCTGTTCGACTTCGGCGATGCCCGCCGGAATGACCATCGTGTTCATACCATCTCCTGTCGATCGGACCTGGCGCTTCAGCGCTTAGTCCGATCCCATGCAACTGGTTGCGCCCCTGTCAGCGTGAACCCAGCATAGCGGCGCCGATATTCGGGCGGCAGGCGTAGAATCGTTGCGGTGCCAACCCTTGGTTGCCCCCGTCACGCCTCTCATTCGAATGAAACTGCATCAGCTCAATACCTTGGCGGCGATCGCCGATACCGGAAGTATCCGGGCGGCCGCCCGCTCGCTGGGGCTTTCCCCGGCCGCCGTGACCAAGGCGATGCGCGAGCTCGAAGCCGATCTGCACGCGCCGCTCGTCGTGCGCAGCGCGAGCGGTGTCGCGTTCACCGAGTTCGGGCGCGCGCTCGTCGTGCATGCGCGGCTCGTGCTCGGCCAGTTGCAGCGCGCGCAAGCCGAGATCGAGGGGTTGCGCGGAGCCGCCGCCGGCAAGCTGTCGATCGGCGTCACGCCGTGGGTCGCGCTGACTTTTCTGCCGCCCGCCGTGCGGCGCTTTCGCGAGCGGATGCCGGAGGTGCAACTGGAATTTTTCGAAGGCCTGCTCGCGGTCGTGCAGCCGCGTCTGCGCGACGGCAGCCTCGATTTTTCGATCGGCCGGCCGCCGCCCGCGTCGCCGCAGTCGGAGTTTCAGAACGCGCCGCTCTTTTCGACGCACGCGGCGGTGGTCGCGCGGCGCGACCATCCGAAGGCCGGTTGCCGCACGCTGCTCGACCTTCAAGACGCCGAATGGATACTGAACTGGGACCCGGCGAGCCGCGAGTCGATGTCGAACAATCTGTTCGTCAAGCGCGGCATGCCGGTGCCGCACACGATCGTGCTCGCGCATTCGCTCGCGATCGTGCTCGGCTTGCTCGCGCACACGGATATGGTCAGCGTCTTTCCGTGGCCGCTCGTCGAGGTGATACGCGCGAAGGAAAACCTGTGGGCGCTGCCGCTGCGTGAAACGCTGGACGAAACCATCGTCAGCATCACGTCGCGGCGTGGCGCGCCCACGAGCCCGGCGGCCGCCTGCTTTCTCGACTGCCTGCGCGAGACGATCGACGAAGGCGCGCGCTCGCAGGACCCGGAACAGCGCCGCCTGTTTCATTCGATCGAGCTGTTGCTATAGCAGCTGCCGCATTTCTGCATGCGGCACCGCCGCGTAGTCAATCGAGAAACTCGCCGGCCCGCTTTCTGAGCATCGCGCTGAAATCGTCGAGCCAGCCGATCGACAGACGCCAGCTCTGCCAGTACAGATCGACGTCGATATGCTTGCCCGGCGCGATCTCGACCAGTTCGCCGCGCTGCAAATGCCCGGCGATCATCCGCTCGGGACACATGCCCCAGCCGAGGCTCATCACGCACGCGCGCAAAAAACCGGCGACGTGCGGAATCCAGTGCAGCGGCGGATCGAGCTCCGCGCGCGTAATGCGCCGCATGAAGCGCTTTTGCAGCTGATCCTTTGGATTGAAGTCGACGCACGGCGTGCGCCGCAGGCTGTCGCGCGTGACGCCGTCGGCGAAATAGCGCGCGAAAAACGCCGGCGAGCACACCGCCAGGTATCGCATGCGGCCGAGGCGCGTCGAGCGACAGCCCTGCACCGGTTCGGCCTGCGTCGTGATCGCGCCCTGCACGCTGCCGTCGCGAATGCGCTGCGCGGTGTAGTCCTGGTCGTCGATCACGAGGTCGAGCAGCATTTCGCGTTCGACGCAGAACGGCGCGACCGCGTCGACGAACCAGGTGCCGACGCTGTCGTCGTTGACCGCGACGCGCAGTGCCGGCCACTGCTCGACGAGCGCGCCGGGCAGTGCCGGCATGCGGCCGTTCAGCTCCGCTTCGAGCAGTTGCACGCGTTCGGTATGGCGGCATAGCAGCGCGCCCGAGGTGGTCGCGACGCACGGCTGCCCGCGCTTCACGAGCACGCTGCCGACGCGCTCCTCGAGCAGCTTGACCCGCTGCGACACCGCGGACGGCGTGATATTGAGCTCGCTCGCGGCACGGTCGAACGAGCCGTGACGGACCACGGCGGCCAGCGCGTCGAGCAAGGCGTAGTCGAGCATTAGCGTTCCTTAATCGGCATTAAGCAAATTAGCTTCTCTTATGAGATGCCAACCCGCAGACTAGCGCTGTTGGATTTTCCCGTCTATCCCCGCTGCTTTCCTTTTTCCGGACCATTTATGAACTGGTTGTCTTTTTCCCATGGCGCGGCGCTGTGCGCGTCGCTGATCGTTACGATCGGCGCGCAGAACGCGTTCGTGCTGCGGCAGGGCATCATGCGCTCGCATGTCGGCAAGATCGTGCTGTTGTGTACGTTGTCCGATTTCATTCTGATCGGCGCGGGCGTCGGCGGCGCCGCGGTGCTGATGGAGCGTTTCCCGCGCTTCGTGCACGCGATGCTCTATGTTGGGCTCGCGTATCTCGCCTGGTTCGGCATCAGCGCGCTGCGCCGCGCGGTGCGGCCCGGACACGCGGTGCTCGATGGCTCGGCCGGCGCATCCCGCGATCAGGCGCCGCCTGCGCAACGCGCGCTGCCGATCATCCTGATGACGCTTGCGTTCACATGGCTCAACCCGCACGTCTATCTGGACACGTTTCTGTTGATCGGCACGGCCGGCGCGCGTGAACCGGAAGGCGCGCGGGTCGCCTTCGCGCTCGGCGCGATGACGGTCAGCGCGGTGTGGTTCGTCGCGCTCGGCTATGGCGCTCGCATGCTCGCGCCGCTGTTTCGCCGCGCAACTGCGTGGCGCGTGCTGGATGGCGCGATCGGCAGCATGGTGTTGCTGCTCGCGTTCACGCAATTGCGTTGAGCGTTCGACGCGTGCCTGATTTCAGCGCCGATTCTTGCGGCTCGCCTCGCGCGGCGGGCGCATCGGCTTCGTCGCGCGGCACGAGGTTCATCAGCCGCGCGAGCACCGGACACTTCAGCAGCGACTGCTGGTCAGCCTCCTTCGCCTGGGCATCGAAATAGCGCCCCGTCTCGACCTCCGGCAGACGCGGCGCGAGGCCGCCGATGTCGTCGACGGGCCAGCCGCCGCGCGCGGCGGACCGCTGCGCTTGGCGGGCGGCGCTCGTCGGCTATCTGATCGTGAATCGCTGGAACGTCGGCGGCAATCAAGCGATGGCACATCTATTGCTGAAATCCGCTCGCCGGCATCTCACCCGTGAAGCCGCGTGACGTACGCAACGGGGCGCCGTTCAAACGTCATTTCAACAATCCACCGGTGGAGGCACCATGCTTCGATACGCTGTGATTTTCTTCATCATCGCCATCATCGCCGCGGTGTTCGGCTTTGGAGGCATTGCCGCGGGCGCAACCGAAATCGCCAAGGTGTTGTTCTTCATCTTCCTGGTGATCTTCCTCGTCACCCTGCTGATGGGCGTGATCCGACGCTGACGGCTGCATACAGCGTTCGGTGAATTCACGCCTCGCCCGATGCGAACTGGCCACGCTGCGTGGGTACCGCGTTGAGGATTGCGCGGCCGCTGTCGCCGTTGCAATACTTGCCGCAGCATATTGCAATAGTTGCCGAAGCATCGGGCGCTTCAATTCTGCTTTCCTTCCGCTTCTTTTCTCCGTATGCCAGAGGCGTATGCGGCATCGCTTCAGGCCGCATACGCGATCTGCGGCGTCATGGAACGCGATCAGTAACGGGCCGATGCCGCGCCCCTGCCATGCGGGATCGACCGCGAACTGACGCAGGCTCGCGACATCGCCATGCCGGTATAGCTCGCACGATGCTTCGCCATCCGAAGCATAAAGCGTCATCGTGCCGACGATGTGTCCTTCATACACCGAGACATGGCAATCGCCGCGCAGCACACGGCCGCGGGTCATCTCGATGGTCTGATCCACGCACGTGCAATTGAGCCCCTGCGCGCCGAGCGGCGCAAACGCGCGACACACACAGCGGACCGGAACGGATTGCGGATGGCTTGCGCGACGCTTCACGTTGAGCACCTCGTACTGACTGGATGCCCGAAGTGTAGGGTTGGCCCTGTCGTTCACGAGATGTTTTCAGCCTCGTACAGACGACGGCCCGCCGCATCCTTGCTGCCGAGGATGGGCTGAAAGTCGATCGGCCACTGGATGCCGATGTCGGGATCGGACCACAGCAGGCAGCGCTCGAGTTCGGGGAACCAGTACTCGGTGGTCTTCCACATGCATTCGGCGACATCGGACAGCACGACGAAGCCGTGCGCGAAACCGGGCGGCACCCAGATCTGCCGATGGTTGGCTTCGCTCAGATACTCGCCGCTCCATTTGCCGAAGTTCGGTGAGTTCAGGCGCACGTCGACCGAGACGTCGAAGATCTCACCGCGCACGACGCGCAGCAGCCGCCCTTGGGGACGCTGCACCTGGTAGTGCAAGCCGCGCAGCACGCCATGCACGGCGCGCAGATGGCGGTCCTGCACGAAGTTGAAACCTTGCGCGACGTCGTCCGAAAACTCGTCCGCGCTGAAACTCTCGAAGCAGAAGCCGAACTCGTCGATGAACACTTCCGGCTCGATGAGTTTCACCTCCGGCAATGCCGTCGCCATGACCCTGTTGCCCATCGCCACTGTGCTCGTAAAAAGGCTGGCCAGCGAACATACGGCCGCTCTCGCGACCGCGTCCGACAGACGAGGCGCGCCCGCAACGCGGGCGCCCTATCGCATGCTAAAGATACATGCTACGCCTCACTGGCCGCCCGGCTGCGGGCGCGATACTCGGTTGGTGACAAAGCCATACGCTTGCGGAAAATTTTCGCGAGACGATCGCCGTTGCCGGTGCCGCTGCGACGCGCGATCTTGTCGACCGGCAATTCGGTCTCGGTCAGGAAGTTGCACGCGATACGCAGCCGCACCTGCAGCAGGTAGTCCGACGGCGTGATCTGCATCTCGTGCTTGAAACGGCGCAGGAAATTGCGCTCGCTCATTGCGGCGACCTGCGCGGCATCGGCGACCGAGACCGGACGGTCGCAGTTGGCCTCCATCCAGCGCGCGGCCGCGCGAATCTTTTCGGCGACGCTCAGCGTGCCGCCCTCGGCCGGCAGCGGCACCCACGTCGCAGCCATGCCTGGCATCACGCGATCGGCGACGCTGCGCGCAAGCTCGGCGCCCAGGTCGCGCTTGATGAACATCAGCGCGCTGCGGGCGCAGTCGTGACGGTCGTTGGCCGCGCTGAACGCGCCTTCGCTCGCGCTCGCGCCCGGATAGCGGCTCATCAGGCCGTCATGCTCGGTCGGGCCGGCCGCTTCGAGCACGAGGCGCCCCTCGCCGATCGTTTCGATCGCGCGTGTGCGCGATTGCACGGCGCGCAGCCAGTTCAGCAGGCGTTCGTCGCGCGCGGCCACGTGGGCGCCGTAGCCGCCAGCGATGAACAGCACGTCGAAACCGCCGCCAAAGCGCGTGTCGATGTGGTCAGTCCAGATGCGCGCCGACGACGAACTGGCGACATTGCCGCCGTCCATCGACAGGAACTGCACTTCGTAGGGCGGATCTTCGCCCGCTCGCGTGCCCGCGAACTCATTGGCGGTCTGGAACATTTCCACGACGGTACCGGGGCCGAGCAGCCAGAAGCCGTCGAACAGCAGAATGCCGATTCGCCGCGCTGCAGTACGGACGTTCAAAGCGGGCGTGTGTAGCCACGTAATTCTCGTTGTATCAAGGTGCATGTGCGGCATGATCTTCCCCAAACGGTCATACGTTGCGGACCCCGATTTGCCCCGCCATCAGACGGAACGAGAGAATGCGTTATTACGGCGAAAAAACAGACACACGCCGCATAAAGGATTAAGCGTGATGTTAGCGGAATGGATCGCTATAGTAAATTTGAAAAACGAGTTTCATCAGGACAGCCCATGTCTGAGGAAAAGCGGTTATTGAGCGATTGATATGAGCGCGCGACACGCCGGGCAACTATGCAAGCCGCGCGAAGAGCTTGAGGAGATCTTACCGCAAAGCCTTGATGGACGGCACTCTCGCGCATTCGGACAAAGTTGCCGATAATGCGAAGCCCGGCCATTGCGCGTTACCGAGTACGCTTCTTGCGCGGTTCAAAAATGTTTCAATTGTGAACTGCTTATCGGCCTATTATGTCCCGGCAATTCGGTGGTTTATTCGCAAAGCGTAAATTTATTGCCCGCGGCATTAGGCATTTCCGTGGCATTCGCTCCGCACCACAAATTAATATCCAAATGCTGATTTATCAGGGGATCTAAAAATGTTTCTATTTTGAAACATCGCTGGCCTCTTTCGTATGATTTAAACGCGCGCATGCGCCGCATTGATCGAACTTCGGATGATTGGATGCAGCGCAGCAATCATGTGTGGCGGACACGCGACGAGGCGCCGGCCGTTGCAACCTGCGAAGTTGCAACGGCCGCGCCACCGCTCGTCACCGTGCCTCAGCCATTCGTCCCTTCGCCGGCCAGCGTCGACGTAGCGGCCGTGCGCGCGAGCACCGGCCGCAGAGCCGCGCCCGTGTGACTCGCGGCCACGCGCGACAGGCTTTCCGGATCCGTTGCTGCAACGATCGTACCGCCGCCCACGCCGCCCTCCGGACCGAGGTCGATGATCCAGTCCGCCTCGGCGATCACGTCGAGATCGTGCTCGATGACGACGACGCTATGCCCGCCATCCACGAGCCGGTGCAGCACGCGAATCAGCTTCGCGACGTCCGCCATGTGCAGGCCGACCGTTGGCTCGTCGAGCACGTACAGCGTGTGCGGCGGCTTCTGGCCACGCCGCGTGATGTCGTCGCGCACCTTGCTCAGCTCGGTGACGAGCTTGATGCGCTGCGCCTCGCCGCCCGACAGCGTCGGCGATGGCTGGCCGAGCGTCAGATAGCCGAGCCCGACGTCTTTCATCAGTTGCAGCGGATGCCCGATGTTCGTAATCGACGCGAAGAACTCGACCGCTTCGTCGATTTCCATGGTCAGCACGTCGCCGATGTTCTTGCCGCGCCACGTGACCGCGAGTGTCTCCGGATTGAAGCGCTGGCCGTGGCAGACGTCGCACGGCACCTTCACGTCGGGCAGGAAGCTCATGCCGATCGTGCGCACGCCCTGGCCCTCGCATGCGGGGCAGCGGCCCTCGCCCGTGTTGAACGAGAAACGCGACGCGGTATAGCCGCGCGCGCGCGCCTCCAGCGTGCCCGCGAACAGCTTGCGGATCGCATCCCACACGCCGATGTAGGTGGCGGGACACGAACGCGGCGTCTTGCCGATCGGCGTCTGATCGACTTCCAGCACGCGGTCGATGCTCTCCCAGCCGGTGACCGAATCGCAGCCCTGCCATATGTGCGTGACGTTCAGCGGCGCGCGCGGCGCCGAGCGCGCGAGCACGCTCGAACGCCGGTTCGCGGCCGGCTTCTCCTGGGCGGCCGCACGCGCGCGGCGCGTGGCCGGCGACGACAGCACCGAGCGCCCGACCGCATCGAGCAGATTGGTCATCAGCACGTCGCGCGCGAGCGTCGATTTGCCGGAGCCGCTGACGCCCGTCACCGCGACAAGTCGCGCGAGCGGAATGCCGACCGTCACGTCGCGCAGGTTATGCAGCTTGCCGCCATGCACGGTCAGCCAGTTCTCCGGCACCGCTGCCGCACGCTTGCCCGGCGCGACGACCTCGCGGCGCGGCTGCAGCGGATGCACGATCGGCTGCGCGAGGAAACGCCCGGTCAGCGAATCGGGCTGCGCGGACAGGTCCGCGACGCTGCCCTGCGCGATCAGCGTGCCGCCGCGCTTGCCCGCGCCCGGCCCGATATCGATGATGTGATCCGCGCGCCGGATCGTATCTTCGTCATGCTCGACGACGACGAGCGTATTGCCCTTGTCGCCGAGCTTGCGCAGCGCGTTCAGCAGAATCTGGTTGTCGCGCGGATGCAGACCGATGGTCGGCTCGTCGAGCACGTAACACACGCCCTGCAGATTGCTGCCGAGCTGCGCGGCGAGCCGGATGCGCTGCGCTTCGCCGCCCGACAAACTCGGCGCCGCGCGATCGAGGCTCAGATAGCCGAGCCCGACTTCTTCGAGGAACTGCAGCCGGCTGCCGATTTCGCTGACCACGTCGCGCGCGATTTCGGCGTCGCGGCCCGTCATCCGCAGCGTATCGATCCACGCGCGCGTGTCGGACACGGTCCATTGCGCGACGTCGACGATCGCCTGCGAGTCGAACGTGACCGCGCGCGCGACCGGATTCAGACGCGTGCCCGCGCAATCCGGACACGGCTCGTCGACGAGTCCTTCCGGTTCCTGCTCCTCCGAGGGCAGGCTCTGCTCGCGACCGCGATTGTCGTCGTCGACGATCGTGTCGTCGTACGCGGCCCGCTGCTCCCGCGTCAGCGACAGCCCCGTGCCGACGCAGCTCGTGCACCAGCCATGCTTGCTGTTGTACGAGAACATGCGCGGATCGAGCTCGGGGTAGCTCGTGCCGCACACCGGACACGCGCGCTTCGTCGACAGCACCTTCACGTCGCCGAGCTTCGCGGTGGACTCGCCGCCGTTGAGCGCGTCGTGCAGACCGTCGAGCGGCGCGAGCAGATGCATGATGCCTTTACCGATGTCGAGCGTCTGATCGAGCGCTTCGCGCAGCTCCGCTTCGTGATCGGCCGAGATGACGAGGTCAGCGACCGGCAGCTCGATCGTGTGCTCGCGGAAACGGTCGAGCTTCGGCCACGGATCGACCGGCACGAATTCGCCGTCCACACGCAGATGCGTATTGCCGCGCGCTTTTGCCCATTTCGCGAGGTCCGTATAGACGCCCTTGCGGTTTACGACGAGCGGCGCGAGGAAGCCGACGTGCTGGCCCTTGTGATCGCGCAGCAACTGCGCCGCGATCGATTCGGCGCTTTGCGACGTGACCGGCGTGCCGTCGTGAATGCAGTGCTGCAAGCCGAGCTTCACGTACAGCAGACGCAGGAAGTGCCACACCTCCGAGGTCGTGGCGACGGTACTCTTGCGACCGCCGCGCGAGAGCCGCTGCTCGATCGCGACGGTCGGTGGAATGCCGTACACCGCGTCGACTTCGGGCCGTCCGGCTGGCTGCACGATCGAGCGCGCGTACGCGTTCAACGATTCGAGGTAGCGCCGCTGACCTTCGTGGAACAGGATGTCGAACGCGAGCGTCGATTTGCCCGAGCCCGACACGCCGGTGATCACGTTGAACTTGCCGTGCGGAATGTCGACGTCGAGCGCCTTCAGGTTATGCTCGCGCGCGTTGACGATGCGCACCACGTCCTCGCCTTCGATCGCGCGACGTGCGCGGGCCGCGCTCAGGGCCTTCTGCAGCGGGATGCCCTGGGGCTCCGCCGCGGTTGCGGTGTCCATCGCGCGGTCGTATTGCAGCAACGCCTCGCCAGTATGCGATTCGGCGCACGCTTTCACTTCGTCCGGCGTGCCCGCGCACAACACGCGGCCACCGCCGTCGCCGCCTTCGGGACCGAGGTCGATGATCCAGTCGGCCGCGCGGATCACGTCGAGATTGTGCTCGATCACGATCAGCGAATGACCGCTCGCGAGCAGCTTGCCGAACGCCTGCATCAGCTTCGCGATGTCGTCGAAATGCAGACCCGTGGTCGGTTCGTCAAACATGAACAGACGCTTCGCGATCACCTGCTTCGCGCCGCGTGCGCCGCGCGCCTGTGCCGACTCCGCGAGAAAGCCCGCGAGCTTGAGCCGCTGCGCCTCGCCGCCGGACAGCGTCGGCACGGGCTGGCCGAGCTTCACGTATTCGAGCCCGACGTCGACGATCGGCTGCAGCACGCGCAATACTTCGGCGTCCTGCGCGAAGTACGCGGCAGCCTCGCTGACGGTCAGTTCGAGCACGTCGGCAATGCTCAACCCGCGCGCCGGCTGGTCGCGCTCGATCTTCACCTCCAGCATTTCCGCGCGATAACGGCGCCCGTCGCAATCGGGGCAGCGCAGGTACACGTCGGAGAGGAACTGCATTTCGATGTGCTCGAAGCCCGAGCCGCCACAGGTCGGGCAGCGGCCGTCGCCCGAATTGAAGCTGAACATGCCGGGGCCGTAGCCGCGCTGTTGCGCGAGCGGTGCCTTCGCGAACAGCTTGCGGATTTCGTCGAACGCGCCGACGTAGCTGGCCGGATTCGAGCGTGCGGTCTTGCCGATCGGCGACTGGTCGACGAACACGACGTCGGTGACCTGGTCCGCGCCGTTCAGCGCCTTGAACGCGCCCGGCGCTTCGGTGGCGAGCCCGAAGTGGCGCGCCATCGCCGGATACAGCACGTCCTGCAGCAGCGTCGATTTGCCGGAACCCGACACGCCGGTCACGCAGACGAGCCGCTGCAATGGAATTTCGACCGTGACGTCGCGCAGATTGTGCTCGCTCGCGCCTTCGAGCACGATGCGCGGCGTGCTCGCGTCGACCGCGCGACGCGACCAGTGCGCGGCATCCGCGACATGGCGCCGGCCGCCGAGGTACTCGCCGGTCAGCGTGCCGGTCGAGCGAATCGCCTCGGGCGCGCCGTCGAAAATGATCGAGCCGCCGCGCTCGCCCGGTCCCGGACCCATGTCGATGAGCCGGTCCGCCGCGAGCATCACCGACGGATCATGCTCGACCACGACCAGCGTATTGCCCGCGTCGCGCAGCCGGTGCATCGCTTCGACGATGCGGTTCAGGTCGCGCGGGTGCAGGCCGATGCTCGGCTCGTCGAGCACGAACAGCGTCTTGGTCAGCGACGTGCCGAGCGCGGTGGTCAGGTTGATACGCTGCACCTCGCCGCCCGACAGCGTGCGGCTTTGCCTGTCGAGCGTCAGATAGCCGAGACCGACGTCGCATAGATACTTGAGGCGCGTGCGCACTTCGGCGAGCAGCAGCTTCAGCGCGTCGTCGAGCAACGCGCTCGGCAGCGCGATGTCGTCGAAGAAGCGGCGGATGCGCTCGATCGGCATCAGCATGAGATCGTGCACGGTCAGGCCCGGCAACGCCTCGAGCTGCGCGCGCGACCACTTCACGCCGCGCGGCATGAAGCGCTGCGCGGGCGCGAGCACGTCGTTCGCATTGGCCTTGCTGCCGAGGCGCCACAGCAGCGATTCGGTTTTCAGACGCGCGCCGCCGCAGGTTTCGCACGGCGTGTAGCTGCGGTATTTCGACAGCAGCACGCGGATATGCATCTTGTACGCCTTCGATTCGAGATAGTCGAAGAAGCGTTTGACGCCGTACCAATGCGTCTGCCACTTGCCGTTCCAGTCCGGCGAGCCGTTGACGACCCAGTTGCGTTCGCGCTCGCTGAGCTCGCCCCACGGCGTGTCGCGGCGGATGTCGGCTTTCGCCGCGTAGCGCATCAGGTCGTCCTGGCACTCCTTCCACGCGGGCGTCTGCATCGGCTTGACCGCACCTTCGCGCAGCGTCTTGCGCGCGTCGGGGATCACGAGACCGAGGTCGACGCCGATCACGCGGCCAAAACCGCGGCAGGCATCGCAAGCGCCATAGGCCGAGTTGAACGAGAACAGCGCGGGCTGCGGGTCGGCATAGCGCAGATCGCTTTCGGGGCTGTGCAAGCCGGTGGAGAAACGCCAGATGCGCGGCTCGGCGGCTTCGGCCTGCGGCTCGTCCGAGGTAGCCGGCAGCACGTAAATATTGACGCGCCCGCCGCCGCGCTTCAGCGATGCCTCGATCGCCTCGATCGCGCGTGCTTTATCCACCGAGCGCAGCCGGAAGCGGTCGGCGACGACGTCGAGCAGCTTGCGCTTGCCGGTCGGCGAATCGACTTCGCGCTGCGCCTGCACGCGCGTATAGCCGCTCGCCGACAACCACTGCTCGACCTCCTGCGCGGACGCCGACTCCGGCAGCTCGACCGGGAACGTGACGACGAGCCGCGGCTCCTCCTGCGCGGTGCGCTCGAGCAGTTCCGCGTAGATCGTCTCCGGCGTGTCGTGCCGCACCAGATACGCGCTCTGGCGGTCGAACAGCTCGGCCGCGCGCGCGTACAGCAGCTTCAGGTGATCGTTGAGCTCGGTCATCGTGCCGACCGTGGAGCGCGAGCTGCGCACCGGGTTGGTCTGGTCGATCGCGATGGCGGGCGGCACGCCGTCGACGCGGTCGACCTGCGGCCGATCCATCCGGTCGAGGAACTGGCGCGCGTACGCGCTGAAGGTTTCGACGTAGCGGCGCTGACCTTCCGCATACAGCGTGTCGAACACGAGGCTCGACTTGCCCGAGCCGGACGGCCCCGTGACGACCGTCATTTCGCCGGTGCGCACGTCGAGGTCGACGTTTTTCAGGTTGTGCTGGCGGGCGCCGCGAATGCGGATCGTGCCCTGGATCTTGTTGCCGCTCGGGTTGCCGCCTTGGGGAGTGTCAGCGAGGGTGTCAAGGGTTGCGTCGTTGGAGGACAATTTTTCCGACCGTCTGAAGGAGTGGGTCACCTCTCACGGCCGGCTCTCGCGACCGCGCAAGTTCGGTGCAGCCGGGTCGGCGCGAGGAGCGCCCGGAAGCCTGGCTGTAGGGGGATACTATACTGTATGTTTATACAGTTTTCCATGGCGGGCTCGGGCGCGCCTTGACCTCTGGATCGGCGGCGAGGCGCAAACGGCTGCGCCGCGGTCACGCCACCCGACTAGCCCAGCGCGCTTTCAACCCGCGAGCGCCCGGCCGCATCCGGCGTCGCGCAACCCGCCGGTGTGCCACGCGCGACACCGTCGCCAAGCGCATACGCAACGCAGCGCCTCGCCAGCACGTCGGTCGGATCGACCAGCCGCACCACGCGCCCGCCCGGACACGCGAGCACCGGCTCACGCAACAGCAACGGCAACTCGGTGCACGCGAGCACGATCACCTGCACGCCCTGCGCGAGCAGATCGTCGACGGCCGCCGCGAGGTCGTCGCAACAGTCGCCCGACGTGTGCCCCGCCTTCACGCCGCGCGGGCCGTAGATCGCGTTCATCAGACGCGCTTGCGCAGTGGCGGACGGCGCGATCTGCACCAGGCCGCGCGCGTCGAGCGCCTGTTCGTAGACGCGGCTCGCGAGCGTACCCGAGGTGGCCAGCACGCCCACTTCGCGCAGACCCGGAAAGGTCTCGCGCAGATAATCGGCGGTACAGCTCAGCATATTGACGATCGGCACGCGCAGCGCCGGCTGGAGCCGCTCGACGAACGCATGCGCGGTATTGCACGGAATCGCGATCAGATCCGCGCCGCCGTCCTCGAGCGTCTTGCAGGCCGCGTACAGCGCGAGGGTGGGATCGTCGCCGCGCTCGAGCAGCGCCGCGGTGCGGTCGGGGATCTGCGGATTCTGCTCGACCATGATCCGGATATGGTCCTGGTCGCGCGCGGCCGGCGTGTTGCGCACGACCTTGGCCATGAAATCGACGGTCGCGGCCGGCCCGATGCCGCCGACCACGCCGAGGCGGAACGCCCGCTCCGGCTGCGTGTACTGCGCCGCCGCGACATAGCGCGCATACACCTGGTTCGTATCGACGAGCGGCACCTCGATGCGCCCGAGCGCGCGCAGCACGAGGCCGATCTCCGCGAGCCCCGGCACGATCACGTCGACGCCCTGCGCGACCAGATCCGCGCACGCCGCGCGCAACAGCTCGACGGGCCGCCCGTGCAGGCGCCCATCGCGGATGCCCCCGACACCGAAGACGGCGCTCGTCACGCCGTCGAAACCGGTGTCGTTGCGCGGATAGCACACGTCGAAGTGCCCGGCTTCGAAGTAGCGCTCGAACAGGCCGTTCGCGCGAATCGCCGCCGACGTCAGCACGCCGATTCGGCGCGCCGACGGATAGGTGCGCCGCACGTGCGCGGACAGCGCGGTCATGATGTTGGCGACCGGCACGCTGACGTTGGCCGCGAGTTCGTCGATGAAGGTATGGCTCAGAAAGCATGGCAGCACGATCGCGTCGACGCCGCGTTTTTCGAACGCGCGCATCGTGTCGAACACGTGGATCTTGAACTGCGGGTCCGTCGCCTCGGGCGCGGCGGGCCCCTGCCACGCGCGCGGTTCGAAAATCAGATCGAAGGGGCGCGCGGCGCCTGGCCGGCGCGACGCCATGCTCATCCGGCTGAGGATGTCGGCACTGGCGAACTGCGCCGCGCCCGTCGCCACACCCAGCGAACGAAAACGATTCATGATCAGATCCCCCGGTCGTTCTGTGCGTCCACCCTCGATCACGGGCGGCTTTCTGCGCTCTTGAAAATGACATTATGCGAGGCGCACATGTCCAGGCGTTAACCACGAAAACGCATTCCTTTGCGTTTTTCGCTCCCTCAGTTCACCGCCTCGAAAATCTCCCGCAGCCACCGCGCGAACACCCGCACGCGCGACGACAACTGCCGGTTCTGCGGATACAGCACCGACACCGGCATCGGTGGCGGCGGATAGTCCGCCAGAATGACCCGCAGCCGCCCCGCCGCCAACTCGCCATCCACGCGGTAACGCGGTACCTGCACGATGCCGAGCCCGGCGAGGGCCGCGCCCGTGTACAGTTCGGCGCCGCTGACCGACACCGCCGACGGCAGCACGAGCGCGGCATCCCGCCCGTCGACGCGGAATTCGAGCGGCACCGGCTTGCCGGTCGCGCTCGACACGTAGTTGACCGCGCGATGCGTCGACAGCGCGTCAGGATCGGCCGGCTCGCCATACTTGGCCAGATACGCGGGACTCGCGACCGTCACCTGCTGCAGTTGCGCGACGCGCCGCCCGACCATCGACGAATCCTGCAGCACGCCCGCGCGCAGCACGCAATCGATGCCCTCGCGCACGAGGTCGACGAGCCGGTCGTCCTCGCCGATCATCAGCTCGATGTCGGGAAAGCGCGCGAGAAACGCGGGCAGCGCCGGCACCACGAAGTGCCGCGCGAGCGTGCCCTGCACGTTCACGCGCAACAGCCCCTTTGGCGCGAGATTGGAAAACGCCCCCTCGGCCTCCTCCAGATCGGCGATCAGGCGCACGCAGCGCTGGTAGTGCGCTTCACCGTCGGGCGTGAGCCGCACCGTGCGGGTCGTGCGTTCGAGCAACCGCGCGCCGAGCCGCTGCTCGAGGCGCTTCATCAGGTTGGTGACGGTCGCGCGCGGAATTTGCAGATCGTCGGCGGCGCGCGTGAAGCTCTGGCGCTCGGCGATCCGCACGAATACGCGCATTTCCTCGAAACGGTCCATATCGGCGGATTATTAAAGCAAATGGAATGATGATGGCGAGTCTAACCGGATTATCTCTGCGCGCAAAGCCTTCATGATTCACCTCACCGATCCACCACCTTCTATGAGGAAACCAATCATGAACACGAACCCACAACCGAAAGTCGCCATCGTCACGGGCGCATCGCGCGGCATCGGCACGGCGATCGCACAGCGGCTCGCGAACGACGGCTACGCGGTCGCCGTCAACTACGCAGCGAGCGCGGGCGAAGCCGACGCGCTCGTCGGCGCGATCCGCGAAGCTGGCGGCAAGGCGGTCGCGGTGCAAGCCGACGTGTCGAAGCCCGGCGACGTACGTCGCATGTTCGAAATCACCGAACGCGAACTCGGCAAGGTGGATGTGCTCGTCAACAACGCGGGCGTGATGAAGCCCACGCCGCTCGCCGACACGCCCGACGCACTCTACGACCAAACCTTCGACATCAACGTGCGCGGCACCTTCAACACGCTGCGCGAAGCGGCCGCGCGCCTGAACGACGGCGGGCGCATCGTCAATTTCTCGACCAGCGTGCTCGCGCTGAACCTGCCCGGCTATGGCATCTACACGGCGACCAAGGCAGCCGTCGAAGCGTTCACGCGTGTGTTCGCGAAGGAACTGCGCGGGCGCAACATCACAGTGAATGCGCTCGCGCCGGGACCGATCGCGACCGCGCTGTTCCTCGAAGGCAAGACCGACGAGCAGATCGAGACGTTCGCGAAGATGCCGCCGCTGCAACGCCTCGGCGAGCCGGAAGACGTGGCGGGCGTGGTCGCGTTTCTGGTCGGCCCGGATGCGGGTTGGGTCAATGGGCAGGTATTGCGGGCCAATGGCGGTTTGGCCTGATGGGATGCGCTGGTCCAGCGTGCGGCCGAGCTGGACCAGCCGCTCAAACCGCCTTTGGATTGCGTTCCGCGAAGCCTTCCTGATGCCAGTACGGATACGCGGGGCGCACCGTGCTGGCCGCATCGAGCTTCGCGACCTGCTCCGGCGTCAGATTCCAGCCGACCGCGCCGAGGTTTTGCCGCAGTTGCTCCTCGTTGCGCGCGCCGATCAACAGCGTCGCGACGGTCGGCCGTTGCAGCAGCCAGTTCAGCGCGATCTGCGGCACGGTCTTGCCGGTTTCGGCGGCAATTTCGTCGAGCGCGTCGAGCACGTGGAACAGATAGTCTTCCGGCACCGGCGGCCCCATGTCGGCGGTCTTGTGCAGACGGCTCGTCTCCGGCAGCGGCTGGCCGCGCTTGAGCTTGCCGGTCAAGCGGCCCCAGCCGAGCGGGCTCCACACCACCGCACCGACGCCCTGGTCGACACCGAGCGGCATCAGCTCCCACTCGTAGTCGCGCCCGACCAGCGAGTAGTAGGTCTGATTCGCGACATAGCGCGGATAGCCGTAACGGTCGGCGATATCGAGCGACTTCATCAGATGCCAGCCGGAGAAATTCGACACGCCGATATAGCGGATCTTGCCCGCGCGCACGAGGTCGTCGAGCGTGGACAGCACTTCGGGGATCGGCGTTTTCGCGTCGAAGCCGTGCAACTGGAACAGGTCGATGTAATCGGTTTGCAGACGCTTGAGCGCTGAATCGACCGCCTGGATCAGATGGAAGCGCGACGAGCCGACGCCGTTCGGATCGTCGTCGAAACGAAAGGTCGCCTTGGTCGACAGGATCGCCTTGTCGCGCTTGCCCTTCAGCGCCTCGCCGAGCACCGACTCGGACGCGCCCTTCGAATAGATGTCGGCCGTGTCGAACATCGTGACGCCCGCGTCGAAACAGATGTCGATCAGACGCCGCGCTTCGGCGACGTCGGTCGCGCCCCACGCCTGGAAAAATTCACCCTTGCCGCCGAATGTACCGGTGCCGAGACTCAGCACCGGCACCTTGAAACCCGATGCACCCAGATGTCTGTATTCCATTGAAGAACTCTCCGTGGCATTGCCATCGATGAACGGAAGTTCAGTCTACGCGTCTCCGCCCGAAGGCGTCACGAAGGCGTGGCGCTCAGATCCCCCAATGCATCGCGCACGGCATCGATCACGCCGCCCCAATCGCCGAGCGCCGGTTGACGGAACAGACGTGCGCACGGATACCACGGCGTGTCGCTGCGTTCGAGCAACCAGCGCCAGCAGGTGTCGAAGCGGTTCAGGATCCAGACGGGTTTGTCGAGCGCGCCGGCCAGATGCGCGGTGGAGGTGTCGACCGAAATCACCAGATCGAGACTGGCGACGAGCGCGGCGGTATCGGCGAAATCGTGCAGCAGCCCGGTGTAATCGGCGACGCGTTCACCGTAGGCGCTTTCGGCTAATTGCGGCGCGGCCGCGCCCTTCTGCACGCTGAAGAAGCGAACGTTCGGCACCTCGAGGAGCGGCGCGAGTTGCTCGAACGTGAGCGACCGACGCGCGTCGATCTTGCGCAGCTCGGCGATATGCGCGCGGTTCTCGCCGGCCCAGACGAGGCCGACTTTCAGCGGCCTGATTGCGTTGGCATCCGCGTTGATGTTGCCGTCGTGTTCGATCCGCTCACGCCATTCGCTGACGGCCGCCGGCTGCGCAAAAAGATACGGCGTCGCCGCCGGAATGCTCGCTTCGTTCGTGCCGAACGCAAGCGGCAAGCTCAGCAGCGGGCAATGACAATCGAACGGCGGCAACGGCTGCCCCGCTTCGATCAACTGATCGACACCATCGAGCGTCGACAGCAATCGCAACAACGCGCCCGGCACTTCGAGCACGACCTTCGCGCCGAGCTTCGCAACGAGCGGCGCATAGCGGCAGAACTGCAACGTATCGCCCAGGCCCTGCTCCGCATGCAGCAGAATCGTTTTGCCGTCGAGCGGAACATCGCCGAGCCACAACGGCTGCGCGAACGCGCGCCTGCCGGCCTTGATGCGGCTGCGCTCCCAACGCCATTCGTATTCGCGCCAGCCGGTATCGAAGCGGCCCATTTGCAGCAGGCACAGCGCCTGGTTCCAGTGCGTTTCGACCGACGCCGGATTCAACGCAAGCGCGCGCTGATAGCTCGACAACGCCTGTTCGCGCTGATTCAGATCGATCTGCGCGAGACCGAGGTTGTTCCATGCATCGACGAAAGCAGGCGCAAGTTCCAGCGCGCGTTGGTAGCAGTGTTGTGCTTCGTGCGGCTGGTTCAGATCGCCGAGCACGTTGCCGCGATTGCTCCACGCATCCGGATAGTTCGGCTGCAACGCGAGCGCCTGGTCGCAGCTATCGAGCGCATCGGCATAGCGGCCGAGATCGCGCAGCACGCATGCGCGATTGTTCCACGCCGGCGCAAACTCCGGCACGAGCGAAAGCGCGCGTTCGTAGCTCGCGAGCGCATCGAGCGGACGGTTCAGCGCCGCCAATGCGTTGCCGCGATTGTTCAACGCATCGGCGAATTTCGGCTGCATCGCGAGCGCCCGCTCGGCACACGCGAGCGCTTCGTCATGACGCTGCAACGCGTTCAGCGCATAGGCGAGATTCGAATGCACGGCCGGCTGTCTCGCGTTGACCACGAGCGCCTTCTTCAGCAGATCGATGCCTTCCTGCAAGCGGCCCGTTTGCAGCGCGAGTTCGCCGAGCCAGCGCAACGCGTCGCCATGCTTCGGCTTCAGTTCGAGTATCTCGCGATACAACTCCTCGGCTTCGACGAGCGCGCCGTTCTGCTGAAGCGCGACGGCTTGTCGAAGCAGATGGTCCAACTGTTGCGGCAGACTGGCGTGCTTGCTCATGCGGTACCTGGAATCGGAGGCGCGAAGAATCGTCGGAAGAAGCGCACGATTATCGCCGAAAAGCCCGGGTTCGAAGTACCGCCGCCTGCCGCTTAGCGACGTGACGCCGCTTACTGCGCGGCCACGGACAGATGCTTGCGCTTCGCGAGATCCTGCGCCATCGCATAGTGCTGCTGGATCGTCGGCAGCGCCTGTTTCGCGGCGGCCGTCAACTGCTCGTCGCGGCCCGCCGCGATTTCCGCCTGGAAAGCGGACAGTGCCTTCTGTTCACCCGCGAGCGCGACCTGCTCGATGTACACCTTGTCGAAGTCCGCGCCGCGCAGATGGTTGATGCTTGCGAGCACGGCCGCATCGGGATCGTTCTTCGGCACGTCGACACCGCGCGGACTCGCTGCGCGCAACGCGTCGGTGATCCTGGCGTCGTCGCTCGACACGCGCTCGGCAAAGGCCTTCACGTCGCGGTCGGCCGAACGCGCGGTGGCGATACGCGCGGCATCGCGCTGCGTCGCGACGGCTTGCGTGCCGTCCGCGATGAAGGTCTGGTCGGCGGCATGCAAGCGGCCCGTGTCCGTGGACGCGGCGCTCTGCGCGCTGGCCACCGAGGCGGCCGTCAGAAGACCACCGAAGCAGGCAACGGCGGCGATGCGGGCCAAAGCGACGGAAGGGACGGAAGGCAGGCGGATCATACGTTCTCCTTGAGGTGAAAGCATCTGAAAGCAAAACGACGGACACGTGTGCGCCGCGAACGAAGCGTGCGATGCAAAACGCTGCGGACTGCTTGCGAGCCCAGCGCGGCGCCACGCTTTTATCGCTGCCGATTCTAGAAGCCACGCCGTCGGGCAGGTGAAACCCTGCTGTCGCTTCTGTAACCTTAGGTAACCCTCATATGAATGCGCACACGTTTGCCGTATTCGCGTGAATCGCGCGCGCCGCTCGACGCTGCCACGCAGTGCTGAATTTTTCGCCATCGGCGCCGATAACCAGATACAGGCACGCTCAGCACCGCTCAGCACCGCAATTCTGGAGAACGATTCCGATGGCAGACGACCACCGTGCCAATCACGAGCGCCACACCGAACGCAGCAACCTGACGAGCTCCAACAAGTTCGAGCTGCTGCTATACCGCCTCGGCCACGTGCCGGGCAGCGACGCGCACGAATTGTATGGGATCAACGTGTTCAAGGTGCGCGAAATCTCGACGATGCCGACCGTCACGCCGATCGCCGGATCGTCGCCTTACGTGATGGGCGCGGTCGACATTCGCGGGCAGATCATCCCCGTGATCGATCTGCCGCGGTTGATGGGCTGCGAGCCGACGCGCGGCCTGAACATCCTGCTGGTCACCGAATTCGCGCGTTCGACGCAGGCCTTCGCGGTCGAGGAAGTCGACGACATCGTGCGACTCGAATGGAACCAGGTGCTGTCGGCCGATGGCTCGGCGGGCGGCAAGCTCGTCACGAGCATCGCGCGCATCGACGGCAATACCGGCGACTCGCGCCTCGCCCAGGTGATCGACGTCGAGCAGGTATTGCGCGACGTGTTCCCGTCGCAGCATCCGAGCGTCGATCCGGCCTCGGTCGGCCAGGCGCTCGGCATCCGCCGCGGCGCGAAGATCCTCGCCGCCGACGACTCCGGCTTCGCGCGCAAGCTGATCGAACAGGCGCTCACCGCGATCGGCGCTGACTACATCATGACGAAGACCGGCGAGGAAGCGTGGCAGACGCTGCAGCAGGTCGCGCGCGAAGCGCAGAAAAACGGCGCGCGCGCGAAAGACACCATCGCGCTCGTATTGACCGATCTGGAGATGCCGGAGATGGACGGCTTCATGCTGACGCGCCAGATCAAGGCCGATGAACGCACGCGCGATATTCCGGTGATCATTCACTCGTCGCTGACGGGCGCGGCCAATGAGGCGCATGTGAAGAACGCGGGCGCCAACGGCTATGTCGCGAAGTTCGCGGCGAGCGAGCTCGCCGATGCGATCCGTGATGCGCTGGGTGCCGCGCCGGCGAAGGCGGCGGCGGCTTGAGCTCTGGGGTGTCGAGCAGTGAATCGGGTCGCCGCGCTCAACGATGCGCGGCAAGCTCGATCGAGAAATCCATCCGGCCGATCTCGATGCCCATCGTGTTGAGGCGCTGCGGCGCATGAAAGCCGTCGAGCGCCGCGCGTTGTTCAGGCGTACCGATATCGAGCACGGCGAGCAACTCGGCGGTGACCGCGTAGAGCACGGCGGGATTGCCGTCCTCGATCTTCAACGCGATGCCTAGCGCGCCCTTCGCGCCGAGCCGCGCGGTCTGCCGCGATGCGCGTACGCCGATCGCATAGCTGCCGTCCGCGCCGACCTTGCCGACCAGCGCGCCATCGAAAGCCCGCATCAGCAGCGTACAGAAGCGCCCCTCACCGCCGACCAGTTCCGGGTACGACGTCATCGCGCGATAGATGCGCGCGAGCGCGGCCGCGCGCGGCGTCGTCGCGGCGGCTTCGGTTTCCTGTTGATCCTGTGCCGCCGCGAGCTTCGCGAACAGACGTGCGAGCCGGTCGAGCGCAAACGCCGGCGTCGGCAGATTGCAGCCGTCGATCGCCCATTGCACGCCCTCGTCGGGCAGATCGCAGACGCTCGCGACCGTCTGCTTCACCCGCACCTGCAACGGATGCCCGGGCAGCTCATAGCCGGCGAGCGCCGCGCCGATCGAACCCGCGCCGGCCAGCATGCCCGCGTGCTTGCCCGAACAGTTGCTGCACACGCCGGTGGGCGCAAAGCCGCGCCGGATCCAGTCGACGTACACCGCATCCGATAACGGCGGATGGCCGCCGCAACGCAGATCGGCCTCGCTCGCCTGCGCTTTCGCGAGCATGCCGCGCGTGCGTTCGATATGACGCGGCTCGCTGCTGTGCGATGCGCACATCAGCGCGAGATCGGCTTCGTCGAAACCGCAACGCTCGAGCGCGCCGGTTTCGAGCACCGCGAGCGCCTGGGCCGGCTTCGCGGCGGAACGCGCGAGCGTCATGCGCGCGGCGTCGCCGAACGAATACAGCAGACGACCGTCCGCATCGACGACCGCGACGTGCGCGAGATGCGTGTTCTCGACGGATTCGCCACGATAGATCGTCGCCGCGACCGGCGCGGCGGGGTGCAGTTCGGACTGGCTCATGCGGTTCGTCTCCTCGTCGTGTCATGGATCGGGCGATGGCGCCCAGGCCCTGGCAATCAGGCGCTCGCCGCGAGCGCCTCTTCGCGCTCGAGCGTACGCGTGTGCCGCAGTTCGGGAAAGAACCGCATCCACAACAGCGCGATCACGATCGTCGCGACACCGCCGACCAGCACCGCCGGCTGCGCGCCCCACCATCCCGCGGTCAGGCCCGATTCGAACTCGCCCAATTGATTCGACGTCCCGATGAACAACGAATTGACCGCGCTGACGCGGCCGAGCATTTCATCGGGCGTGCGCAATTGCACGAGCGACAGCCGCACCACCACGCTGATCGTGTCCGACGCGCCGAGCACCATCAGCGCGAACAACGACACGAGGAACTGATGCGACAGCCCGAACACGATCGTCGCGATGCCGAACACGATCACGCCGCCGAACATCGCCGCGCCGGGCCGGTTGCGCAATGGAAAATGCGCGAGCCAGATCGTGCCCGCGAGCGCGCCGATCGCCGTGCCCGAGCGCAACAGGCCGAGACCGAGCGGGCCCGCGTGCAGCACGTCGCGCGCGAAGATCGGCAGCAACGCGGTCGCGCCGCCGAACAGTACCGCGAACAGATCGAGCGACAGCGCGCCCAGAATCACCGGCTCGCGACGAATGAACGCGATGCCCGAAAAGATCGATTCGAGCGTGACGGGCGCGCGGCTCGCCGGCTTCATCTGCAACGGAATGCTCCACACCGACGCGGCCGCCGCCGCGAACGTCAGCGTGCACGCGAGATACGCGGCACCGGGACCGATGCCGTACAGCAGACCACCGAGCGCGGGCCCGGCGATCTGCGCGGTCTGATTGGCGGACGTCGCCCACGCGGTCGCCTTCGGCAGATAGCCGCGCGGCACCACGGCCGGCAGCAGCGACGCCACGGCCGGCGATTCGAACGCGCGCGACGCGCCGACGCAGGCAGCCAGCACGTAGATGACCGGCGCGCTGATCCAGCCGCCGAAGGTGCCGATCGCGAACAGCAATGCAGCGACACTTTCGAGGCTCTGGCAGACGGCGGCGATGCGGCGGCGATCGTAACGATCGGCGACATGGCCGACGACGAGCGTCAGCAGGAACATCGGCAGAAACTGCGCAAGACCGACGAGGCCAAGTGCGAACGCGCTATGCGTGAGCGCGTAGACATGCCAGCCCATCGCGACCGCGAGCATCTGGAACGACAGCGACGACAGGATGCGGGTGCACCAGAAACGCTGGAACGGCGGGTGTTTCGGCAGGCTGAAATGCGGGGAATCGGCGGGATCGATGGAGGCTGGGGGCATCGGTTGTTGCTCGTGACAGGGCGCATCGGGGCGTGGGTTGGGCGGGCGCTAGTTTAGAGCAAGACCGGAGGGCATGCACAAAGGAGGCTGATCTCGAACCAGTGGAGACGCCCATCGTCGAAATGGGGGCCATACCTAAACCGTAGCCCGGCACATCGGACACCCATGTGCCATCGAAAAGATTGAAAGCCAAAGTGTGGCCTGGCTCTTCAGTTGCATACAGATCCAGTTCAGTTCCTTTCAATTTGGCGCCTCGATTGATCGTCAAGTTTGCCGATTACGGTGCATCAGCGCGCCGTATGTCACGCGACGGGCGTTAAATCGAACGCGCGTCCGCATCAATGGGCACGATTGGGCATCAGTCGGGCTCGCCGCGCGCTTCGCGGTGCGTATATTTATGCTTGATGTATCGATGTGAACTGCCGGGCTGTTTGCGGCTATGATTGTGCCCCGTGGGCAACCGCCCGGCTGGCGGCACGCCGGCCCAGTCCCACCGGCCAGCCACACCGTCTAACACTCGAACTCCCGGAGGGCATCGAATGGTACTGGGGTGGCTCGTCCTACTTCCGTTCATGGCCGCGGCGCTCATTGCGCTCACGAGGCCGCGCGCCGCCGCGCTCTGCACCTGGATCGCGTTCGCGACGGCGCTGTTCGGCTGCGCGCTGCTGCTGAGCGAGCGCGTGGGCATGGGCGACCACGACGTGCTGCAATGGCGCCATGAGTGGATGCCCGACATCGGCCTCGCGCTGTCGCTGCGCCTCGATGGCCTCTCGTTCATGTTCGCGTTGCTCGTACTCGCGATCGGCCTGCTCGTCTTCATCTACGCACGCTACTACCTCGCCGGCAGCGATTCGTTGCCGCGTCTGTACCTGCTGCTACTGCTCTTCATGGGCGCGATGCTCGGCATCGTGCTGTCGAACAACCTGCTGCTACTCGTCATCTTCTGGGAACTGACGAGCCTCGTCTCGTTCCTGCTGATCGGCTTCTGGCCATCGCGGCCCGACGCGAGGCGCGGCGCACGCATGGCGCTCACCATTACCGGCGCGGGCGGTCTCGCGCTGCTTGCGGCCGTGCTGTTGCTCGGCCACGTATGCGGCAGCTACGAGCTGAACGACGTGCTCGCCCAGCTTGACAAGGTGCAGCACGATCCGCTCTACCCGGCCATTCTGCTGCTCACGCTGTTCGCGGCGTTCACGAAGTCGGCGCAGTTTCCTTTTCACTTCTGGCTACCGCACGCGATGTCGGCGCCCACACCCGTGTCGGCCTATCTGCATTCGGCGACGATGGTGAAGGCCGGCGTGTTTCTGCTCGCGCGTCTCTATCCGCTCTTCGAAGGTACCCACCTGTGGGCTTACACGGCGACAGTGGCCGGGCTCGTCACGCTGGTGGGCGGCGCGGGGTTGGCGTTGTTGCAGCGCGATCTGAAGGGCCTGCTCGCCTATTCGACCATCAGCCATCTCGGCCTGATCGTGCTGCTGTTCGGCCTCGACACGCAGCTCTCGACTGTCGCCGCGCTCTTTCACACGGTCAACCACGCGGTGTTCAAGGCGTCGCTCTTCATGGCCGCGGGCATCGTCGATCACGAAACCGGCACGCGCGATCTGGGCCGTCTGCGCGGCCTGCGCAGGTACATGCCGCATACGGCCGTGCTCGCGAGCGTCGCGTCGCTGTCGATGGCCGGCGTGCCGCTGCTCAACGGTTTTCTCTCGAAGGAAATGTTCTTCGGCGAAACACTCGCGCAAAGCATGTTCGGGCCGCTGAACCTCGCCGTACCGGTCATCGCGATCGTGGCGGCGGCGCTCTCCGTGGCGTACTCGCTACGTTTCGTCTGGGGCGTGTTTTTCGACGGCGAGACGCCGCGCGATCTGCCGCACTATCCGCCGCACGAGGCGCCGCGCTTCATGCGGCTGCCGGTCGAGATTCTCGTGGCGCTGTGCCTGCTGATCGGCCTGTTCCCGCAGCAAAGCATCGGCAGGCTGCTCGAGTCGGCCGCGTGGGTCACGCTCGGCGGCAAGCTGCCCGACTACAGCCTGAGCCTGTGGCACGGCGTCAATACGCCGCTCGTGATGAGCGCGGTGTCGTTCGCGGCGGGCGCGGCGCTCTTTTTCCTGCGCCGCAATGCGTTCCGCCACCGTCGAACGGCGCTCACCGAGTTGAACGCGAGCGAAATCTTCGAGCGCTTCGTGCAGCGTCTCGAACAGTGCGCCGGCGTGATCGTGCGCTTGTTCGAGACGCGCTCGCTGCCGGCCTACCTCGCATGGATGATCGCGGCGATGCTGATCGTGCCGGGCGTGCCGCTCGTCGCGCTCGACACCTGGAGCGGCAGCCACACGCGCCTGCCGCCCGATCCGTTCACGCTGGGCGGCCTCGTGCTGATGGCGTTGCTCGCCGTCGGCGTGGTGCTCGTGCGTGCGCGCACCCTTTACGCGCTCGTGATGCTGAGCACCTGCGGCCTGCTCGTGTCGCTCGCCTTCGTGCGCTTCTCCGCGCCCGATCTCGCGCTCACGCAGATCTCCGTCGAACTGGTCACGATCCTGCTGCTCGTGCTGGCCGTCTATTTCCTGCCCGCGCTGCAACGCGCCGTCGAGCCGCTCCCCGTCCGGCTGCGCAACGGCGTACTCGCGCTCGCGGGCGGCGCGCTGCTCGGCGCCGTGTCGTACAGGATCATGACGAGCGCGCCGCTGCCAGGCATCGCTCCGTACTTCCTCGCCAATGCGCTGCCCGGCAGCGGCGGCCACAACGTCGTCAACGTGATCCTCGTGGATTTCCGCGGCTTCGACACGATGGTCGAAATCAGCGTGCTCGTGGTCGCGGGGCTCGCCGTCAAGGCGCTGCTGCGCGGGCTGCGCCTGAAGTCGCCCGATGCGGGGCCGGATGGCCGGCCATGGTCGTCGCAATCGCATCCGCTGATGCTCGCGATCCTCGCCCGGCTGATGCTGCCGCTCACCGTGCTCGTCGCCGTGTTCGTGTTCCTGCGCGGCCACAACCTGCCGGGCGGCGGCTTCATCGCGTCGCTGATCCTCTCGATCGCGTTGTTGCTGCAGTACGTCGCGAGCGGGGTGCTGTGGACCGAGTCGCGCATCCACCTCAACTACCGCGCGCTTGCGGGCTTCGGCATTCTGATCGCCGCGGCCACGGGGCTCGGCAGTCTCGCGTTCGGCCAGCCGTTTTTGACCAGTGCGTTCGGGCACCTGCACGTGCCGCTGATCGGCGAGATCGAACTGTCCACGGCGATGCTGTTCGATCTCGGCGTAACGGGCGCGGTGGTCGGCACGACGCTCACGATCGTCTCGCACCTCGGCGTACGCGACAAGGACATGCAGTCCGTGGAGAAAAGCTGATGGAAGCCGCCTTTGCCATCGCGATCGGCGTGCTTTGCGCGTGCGGCATCTACCTGCTGCTGTGCGCACGCGTGTTGCCGGTGATTCTCGGCATCACGCTGTTCTCGTATGCGATCAACCTGTTCCTGCTCGGCATGGGCCGGCTTGCGATCGGCAAGCCAGCGGTCATCGCGGCGGGGGCGCAATACGTCGATCCGGTGCCGCAAGCGCTCGTGCTGACGGCCATCGTGATCGGCTTTGCAATGACGGCCTTCACCGTGGTGCTCGCGCTGCGCTCGTTTTCGATCACGGGCAACGATCACGTCAATGACGAGGAGACGCGCGTCGAATGAACCACGTTCTCCTGCTCCCGATCCTGATTCCGCTCTTTTCCGCGGGCGTCATCGTCGTGCTGCCGCTGCGCGCGAAACGCCTGCAACGCGCGCTGAACGCGCTCGCCATCATCGCGCTGCTGCCCGTCGCGTGCCTGCTGATGGCGCGCGCCGCGCAAGGCGAGATCGCCAGCTACGCGCTCGGCGCATGGCCCGCGCCGTTCGGCATCGTGCTGGAACTCGACCGGCTCGGCGCGCTGATGCTGGTGCTCACCGCCGTGCTGGCGGTCTGCTGCCTGCTCGGCACCTCGAGCGAGGACGCGAGGCGCGGCCGCTATTTCCGTGCGTTGGTCCAGTTCGAGCTGATGGGCCTGAACGGCGCCTTCCTCGCGGGCGATCTCTTCAACCTGTTCGTGTTCTTCGAGCTGCTGCTGATCGCGTCGTACGCGCTGCTGCTGCATGGTGGCGGCGCGCGACGGGTGCGCAACGGGCTGCACTATCTGTTGATGAACCTCGTCGGTTCGTCGTTCTTTCTGGTCGCGATCGGCGTGCTCTACGGCGTCACGGGCACGCTCAACATGGCCGACATGGGCGAACGTCTGGCGCGTCTCGGGCCGGAGTCGCTGCCGCTCGCGCAGTTCGCGGGCGCGACGCTGATGCTCGTGTTCGGCCTCAAGGCCGCCGTGTTTCCGATGTCGTTCTGGTTGCCGCAGGCCTACCGCAGCGCCATCGGCCCGGTGGCCGCGCTGTTCGCGATCATGACCAAGGTCGGCATCTATGCGATGCTGCGCTGCGACGCGCTCGTGTTCGGCGCGGCGGGCGGCGTGCTCGATGCGTTCATGCATCAGTGGGCGTGGTGGCTCGCGATCGCGACGATCGTGTTCGGCGCGCTGGGCGCGTTGGCGGTGTCGAGTCTCAAGACCACGACGGGCTATCTCGTGCTGGTTTCGGTGGGTCTGCTGATCGCGGCGATCGCACTACAGACGCCGCTCGCATGGAGCGCGCTGCTCTACTACCTGATCAGCACGACGCTCTGCACAGGCGCGCTGTTCCTGCTCGCCGACACGCTCGAACCCGAGCAAGCCCCGCCCCCGCACGCCGCCCACGCCGCCGTTTCCGCCGATGCCAATTCGATCGAGCCCGGCTCGCTCGAAGCGCTCGACGACGCGGCCGCGGCGGCCATCTCGCCCGACCCGGACGGCGAAGCGGTGGCGACGCTGGCGCGGGTGCAGCCGCTGCAGGTCGAGACGGCCGGCACGCTCGCCGTGCTGGTCGGGGAACCGGCTCACACCGAAGCCGAAGCTACGGTCGAAGCGGTCCCGCGCACGCATGCACCGTGGCCGTCGAACCTCGCCGCGCTGCTCTATCTGATCGTCGCGGTGGGCGCCGCGGGCCTGCCGCCGCTGTCCGGGTTCCTCGGCAAGGCGATGGTGCTGGCCGCCACGCCGCTCGGCGCGGCAGTCGTGCTGTGGCCGGCCGTACTGCTGTCGAGCCTGCTCTCGATCGTCGCGCTGAGCCGCACGGGCACGCGCCTGATGTGGGCCGCGCCGGCCGCGCGCGCCGCCGCCGGCAAAGAGGAGCGCGCACCGCGTGGCAGTAATGCGAAGCTGGCCGCCTGCGCGATCCTGCTCGGCTGTGTCGTGGCCATCACGCTCGGCGCGGGCGCGGTGCGGCACTATCTCACCGATACGGCGACACAGCTATTCGATCGCGGCGCCTACGTGCACGCGATCCTGCCCGCGGCGCGCTCCTCGCCACCAGCGGCCGCCGCGACCACGGCCGACGCGCAGGGGAACTGACGATGTTGAAAAGGCTCTTCCCCCACCCGTGGCTCGCGGTCTTGCTGATCATCTGCTGGGTGCTGCTGATGAACGACGTCTCGCTAGGCAATCTGCTGCTCGGCGCCGCGCTCGGCTACGCGATCTCTTTTCGCGTCGCCGAAGGCTTGTGGCTGCGACCGGTGCGCTTCGGCCGACCGTGGCTGCTCGTGCTCCTCGCCTGGCATGTGTTGGTCGATATCATCGTGGCCAACGTCGAGGTCGCGCTGCTCGTGCTCGGCCCGACGCGGCGGATGCGCCCGGCGTTCATCGAAGTGCCGCTCGACAGCACCCACGAGATCGCGCTCACGGTGCTTATCAGCGTGGTCTCGCTGAGCCCTGGCACGCTGTGCGCCGAACTCAGCGACGACCGCACGCGCCTCTCCGTGCACGTGCTCGATCTCGGCGACGAAGCGGCACTCATCGCGCTCATCAAGTCCCGTTATGAAGCCCCATTGATGGAGATCTTCGCATGCTAGCCATCGTGATTCCGATCTCGCTCGCGATCCTCGGCATCGCGTTCCTGCTCGCGCTGTGGCGCCTCGTGCGCGGGCCGTCGCTGCCCGATCGCATCGTCGCGCTCGACACGCTCAACATCAATGCGATCGCGTTGATCGTCGTGTACGGCATCAGCTTACGCTCGACGGTGCTCTTCGAGGTTGCGCTTCTGATTGCCGTGATGGGTTTCGTGGGTACCGTCGCGCTCACCAAGTACCTGCAGCGCGGCGACATCATCGAACTCAACTAGCGTGGGGTATGCCGATGGAAACTTTTGTCGAAGCGATCGTTTGTTTGCTGCTGCTGGCCGGCAGCCTGTTCACGCTGGTCGGGGCGGTCGGGCTCGCTCGGCTGCCCGACTTCTTCATGCGACTGCACGGTCCGACCAAGTCGACCACGCTCGGTGTGGGCGGCATCGTGCTCGCGTCGGTGGTGTATTTCAGCGCGCATAACAACTTCGCGAGCCTGCATGAGTTGCTGATTCCGGCGTTTCTGTTTCTCACCGCACCGATTAGCGCACATATGCTGGCGAAGGCTGGGATTCAGCAGGGAGTGACGCTGTCAGAGGCGACGCGGGGGCGGCCGCCTGTTACGGGCGCTTGCGCGGAACGGGGGAATACGGGGGAGTTGCGGAAGGGGGATGAGGGGTGAGGCTCGTCGAAGCTTCGCGCCTCTCGGGAATTGCACGACAGACAGGAAAATTGACGCGGATGAATGAGGTTGTCGTTGTACTGAAATATCAAACCTACAATGGAATGCCGTACTACATTCTTACTGCATATGTTGGATGATCGTTACCCGAAACTGTATCAGTTGTTTGGCGCATACCTTAATCAGGATTCTGATTTATGGGGAGATACGATTCCGGAAATTGTTTCATGCTACAAGAGGGACTGCCCGCGGGAAAGCCAACTCGAAATGATCCACGAAATAGATTCGTTCATAAGCGAGCACCCGGATGATCTGGATTCAGCGTTTGAAACGGATTACGGGCAAGATTTCGACCCGGCGTTGTGGGGCTACACGACCGCTTCGTTTCTCGAGGAATTGAGGCGTCTTCTGAGCGAGTAAGCGACTCGTCGGAGCGCGAGGTTGGTTCGATCTCACCTGGCGTGGCCACTCCGAGCCCGACCTTGCCGATCTGATGGCTGAACCGGCGTGGATCGAATACCCCACGTCTCAGAGAAACTTCCACCGCCGCCCTTCCCGACACCCGTGTTCAAGGTAGTGTGCCGCCGGATCTGCATTGGCTGCCGCAATGTCCGGATTGAGTTGGAGATAGACGGCGGAATCGAAATCCGGTGGGAGTTTCGGCCTTGCGTAAGGCTCAAATGCATCAGGCATGCTGCGTTCGATGACGGCATGCTCGACCTCGACTCCAGAATAAATGTTGGGCTGAACAAAACCTGTGCTGGCATCCTTGATCTGTCGATAGTGGGTCTGACCGAACGCCGGGTCAGATACCACAGGGGTGTAGTACACGCAGTTTTCGAAGTAATAGTGCGTGACCTGACTCCAACGGGTACGGGTTGGATCGGTCTGCTTCGAGCCGCCATGCAGCAGGTTCGAAGCCCAAATCAGTGCCTGCCCCTTCCTGGCGTGGAACGTTACAGGGGCGATTCCTGCTTTCCTGATCAGTTGCTGCCAGAGGCTCAAGTATCGAGCGTAGTGCGCCGTGGGCTTGTGCTGCGTTGCCGAGCAGACGCCCATGTGCTCATTCACACCCCCCGCGTCACAATGGTTGTCGCCTGGATAAAATTGGAATCTGGGGGCGATAAAGAGAGAACAAGTTGGCGCGTTACGGAAAGACATTCAAGGACAGAGCAGTGGCGCGGTTGCTGCCGCCGGAGAGCGCATCAGTGGAAGAGGTTGCGCGAGAGATCGGTGTGGGCGCGCAGACGCTGGAGCGCTGGCGCAGTGATGCGCTGTCCAGGCCCGCTCGCGAGCGGGCATGGACAGCGGCCGCGCGTTTCGAAGCGGTGTTGAGCACGGCAGCGATGGACGAGACGGCCCGCAATGCGTGGTGCCGCGAGCATGGCGTGTATCCGCAGGAACTGGCGCAGTGGCGGCAAGCGGCCACGCAGGCGCTGGCCGAGCCCGAAGAGGCCCGTGCGAGTCCACAGCAGACGAAGCAGGACCAGCGTCGCATCAAGGAACTGGAACGCGAACTGCGGCGCAAGGAGAAAGCACTGGCCGAGGCAGCCGCATTGCTGGTTCTTTCAAAAAAACTCGGGGCGATCTTCAACACGGACAAGGGCGAGGACGAATGATCGGCCTCGAAGATCGCCAGTTCCTGGCCCGGGAAATCGATTCGGCAAGACTGGCTGGCGCACGGTTGCGCCTGGCCTGCGAGGTGGCCGGAATCGACGTGCGTACCCTGCAGCGCTGGAGGGCCAATCAAGGGCTCGTCACTGGCGACGCCAGGCCCGGCGCGATGCGCCTGCTGCCCGCGCACACCTTGAGCCCGCAGGAGCGGGAAAACGTGCTGCGCGTAGCCAGCGAGCCGCGCTTTGCCGACATGCCACCGGCGCGCATCGTGCCGATGCTGGCTGACGAAGGCGTGTATATCGCCAGCGAATCGACCTTTGCACGCGTGCTGCGCGAGCATGGGCAGATGAGGCGCCGTGGCCGTGCCAGAACTCCTTCGAGCGGCCGGCCGCCGACCACGCACGTTGCAACCGCGCCGCGCCAGGTGTGGTGCTGGGACATGACCTATTTGCCGGCAACGGTCACAGGGCGATGGTTCCACCTGTACCTGATTCTGGACCTGTACAGCCGCAAGATTGTCGGCTGGGAGGTGCACGACAGCGACGCGGCCGAACACGCTGCTCATCTCGTACGTCGTACGGCGCTCTCCGAAGGCATTGCCGCCCTTGAGGCCCGGCCGGTGCTGCACGGCGATAACGGGGCGACGCTGAAGGCCACTACCGTGCTGGCGATGCTGCACTGGCTGGGCATCAAGCCGTCGTACTCGCGCCCCCGGGTCAGCGACGACAACGCCTATGCCGAGGCGCTGTTCCGAACCGCGAAGTACCGGCCGGAGTTTCCGGTCACAGGCTTCGAGGACCTGAACGCTGCTCGCACCTGGGCTGCCGGCTTCGTGCAGTGGTACAACTTCGAGCATCGTCATAGTGGCATCCGCTACGTGACGCCTGCGCAGCGTCACGCCGGTGACGATCGTGCGCTTCTCGCCGCTCGGCATGCACTGTACGAGAGGGCCCGCGAGCGCAATCCGGCCCGCTGGTCGCGCCACACGCGCAACTGGACACCGGTTGGTGCCGTGACGCTTAACCCCGAACGCGACTCAGTCGTCGAGATGGCGTCGATCAGCGCAAATAAACAGCCTCTGGCTGCATGAGTGAGGCGACAACTTGCTTGACGCGCGCCGCACATAGGTCGGAAATTTGTGGCTGCCCGGATAGTATTCGAGCGCGCCATTGGTGCCGTCCACGTCTTCCAATGCGACTCACACACCGCACATGAAGCGCTCTGGAACGCACGAAAAGTGTATGGCGTCGTTGTGGATAGGCTGCTGGGTTCCGACAGGAAAGTTCAGCGTCTGGAACGGGATGGCACGGCGTCCGTAGAGCTGGGAAAGAAGATGAAGAATCTGTGGATTGGAGGCCAGCGATCGCACGTCCTCGTCGGTCTCCCACGCGTCCTGCACCCTCATGCCGTCATTTTTATGCCAGAGCTCGTCGCGCCAGTGGTCAAAATCAAACCTTCCATGGAATTTCGTTTTGATTCGTTCCGCGCGCGCGTCGAACTCGGCATCCGGAAAATCGATAATCGCGAAGCCATTCTCACGGAGTTGTCTGGCCACACGTAAAACGTTTTCAGATGCCTCCTTCTGGGCGAAAAGCTCGTCGAAGAACGGCGATTCAACATCTGGAACGCCTGGCAACGGATTCACGAAGGAAGTATTCATGTTGGGTGTATCGGCAATGTTTATGTTGCGAATGACCACCGATGCAGTCTAGCACGTTGGTTTTGCCGCACCACCGTTACCTTGTCATCACCATGTGCAGCGCCGCTCGCGCCAACCTCAATCTGGAGCACAGTCCGCACGACCGGACTATCGCGGGAGGAATTCGGAATGCAGTTTCAAAGCTCGAGAACGAGGTCCGATGTGCGTCGGCTGCAGCAAAGCAAACGGAAGCCCTTTTGAACCTCTCTTTCACGAATCCCACCGTTGTGCTTCATATCCACAGTGCCCTCGAGCACCCTGGTTTTACACGTCCCGCATACAACCTGACTGCAGGACGACGGTATCGGGACGCTGTTCTTCCTGGCAGCAGCCAGCACGGTGTCAGACGGGCTCATGGTGAACGTCCTGGCCGAGCGGGAAAGCCTGACCGTGAACACCTCTCGAACCGCACCGTTCTTTTCCTCCACAGGCTCCGGCGCCACAGCCGGCGCGAAAGTGAAGCTTTCCTGATGGTAACGGTCCGGGTCGTGACCGCCTTCGTGGAGCAATTCTTTTACTGCGGACATGTAGCCGGCAGGGCCGCAGGTGAAGAATTCCCGCTCCTTGAAGTCGGGCAGCCATTCAGAAAGCCGTTGCAGGCTAAGCCGACCTGTCGCGCCAGCCCAGTCGCCTTCGTCACCGATGCCTTCGCATACGAAGAACAGCTTCAGTCGCGGCGACAGCTTCGCCAGCCTCTGCAGTTCCGCGCGAAAAACGATATCGGCAGGCGTCCTCGCGCTGTGCACAAATGCGATATCCCGGTCAAGCCCGAGGTCGATGCTCGCCCGGGTCATCGACATCAGTGGCGTCACTCCCGAACCGGCTGACAGATAGAGCGACTTTGGCGCAGCGGAAACCGTAGACGTGAAGGTTCCCGACGGACCATATGCGCGCAACTGCCCCCCGGCTTCATATTGTCGTGAAGCCAGTTCGACATGACGCCGCCAGGCACGCGCTTGACGGTAATGGACACCAGATATGGACGCGTTGGCGGCGAAGAAATCGTGTAGCAGCGTTCGACTGTGTGTCCCTGTACGTTCGCGGACACCGTCATGAACTGCCCCGGCTCAAAGCGCACTGGCAAACCATCCTCCGTGCGGAACTCGAAGCTCTTGACGTCGTGCGTTTCGTCAACGATGCGGCAGCACGTCAGCGTTTGCTGTTCACCACTCGGCCAATGCCGGGCACCACTTTCCCAGGTTCCGGCGTGAGTGAGTCGGTCGACAATCTCCGGTGCCCGGTCAAACATCTTTTCTACGGAATTCATGATGGTGACTCTGCTTCAGATGCCGTGCGCGCTCAGGCGGACCGCATACCAGCGTGAAAACTGGTCGACATAGGCTTCGGTGAACGGCGAGAACACACCCGGCACATATGCCGGGTCTTGCGTACCTTCGTGCGTGATTTCCACCAGGTGCTTGTCCTGTGTGTTGGTCGCTATCCAGACTTCAGTCAAATCCTTGAGGTTGTAATCGGCACCCTCAACCGCATCGGCATAAACCAGCCACTTGGTGCGCACCAGCGTCTTGTCGGGGGCAACGGGAATGATGTACGAGATGACCGCGTGGTCGCTCATGACGTGAGTCCATGAGTTGTGTGTCCACAGGTGCCGGTCGCCGAGGTCGCGTCGCGTGAGATTGCCGAACAGCTTCGTGCTGGCGACCCTGGTGCTGATGGTCTGCGACTCGCCTTCGCCGGCGATGCCAAGTTGCTGCGCCCGGAACTGGGTGACCGCATCTTCGTCAAGCCACTCGACGGCCTCGCCTATGAACCCATCGCGCTCCCAGCTCGTCTGGCACGCTGCGTTACGCGTCTTGTAGTCTTCGAGTGCGCACAGCGATTCTTCGCTCAGATTCTCTGGACAGAAGCCGAAGTCTTCGGGCAGGAATGAGGCCGTTAGTTCCGGATGAGTGGCCTGGCAGTGGTAGCACTCGCGGTTATTTTCCATCACGAGTTTCCAATTGCCGTTCTCGATGATTTCCTGCTCGAAGGCAATCTTCGTATTTCGCAAATCGTACGGTGCGAATCGAGGCGTCATCGTCTCTTCCAGCTTCGAGATGTCCTCGGGTTGTTCTCCGTTTCTGCCGGACAGCGCGAAACGGACAAGCTCTCTATGGTGCCGGAGTGACAGAAACGAACTGTTTCAGCTCCAGCTTGTATTCAGCCAGCAGGCTCAGAATGGCAGCGCCAAAACGACGTGCGAACTCGTCGTCAAGCTTGAAATCGAATTCTTCCAGCAGTACGGGAATGTCCAGTTTCCCCTCGCACAACGGACGTATTGCCGCTTCGGCGACAGCATTGCACACCAGCATTTTTTCTCGGTGTCGTAGCGAACGACGATCGAACTGGGGTGCAAGGATCGGCTTTTACTTTTCACTCGAAAGACTCAGGGGCGACGGCCCCACCTTTAATCACAAGATGCGCCGCGTCAACGCCTGGGGCGAAAAATCGCCAGTCTTCGGCTCCTTCGATTCCATCCGGGGTAACGACGAGACGAAATCCGCGCGACAGCGAAACGATCATGCCCCCGTCATCACTGACTGACACGCCATCGACAATACAAGGTCCGCGCTCTACCAGCAGTCCTCGAAGGTGATCCGCAGTCGCGTATGCGCTTTCGTCGGACCCGCTGAGATCTTCTTGAGTTGCCACAACTTGAGCCGTTTCCTCTAGCCTCCAAGCGCATTGGATATGGAGTGCCCATTCGCCGACATGTTTGATAACGCCGCGAAAGTTGGTGACGGGCCGCAGATCGCCAAACCCCAAAGTCAGCATATCGGCAGCACGGTTCACGCTGCTCAATTGCAGGCCCTGAAGCGCCGATAAACGACGCCCGATTTCTTTCTGTGTATCAACCATCAAAATTCTCCTGTTCTGACCTTGTCAATTACCACAGGTTGAACATATCTTTCGCGCGCTCCATGATTTCATGAAACCCGAGCCCTTGACCGGTAATCTCGTCGTGAAGCTGCCGGGATTGACCGGGCGTTAGCCGCAAAATTCGAGCGATGTCATCGGTTTGTTTGTTCTGTGCCTGATTGTTGCGAGGTGTTCCCTGATTGCCAGCGACCTGCACGGCGTCTACATCAGGCATGTCAGGCCGATACTCGAATGGCTGCGCATCACCAAGCAGCGTTGATGCACCCCTATCGCCAGCCCTGGCTGCGCGCGCAGCGTCCAGCCGGGTTTGCCAGGTGGCCGGATCATACTGGACGGACAGAATGGGCTCGCCGTTCGTGTGACTACCTGTCCTCGCTACGGGATTCATTAACGGCGTGCTGCTGTACGGTGACGGAAACAGGCCATTACGCGGACCTTTAACGGCAAGCAGTTTGCCCCGGCGCACCTCTTCGAGCAGAGCAACGATGACCCGCCAGCCATCGGAGTCAGGATTCCGGTCCCGTACATCATGAAAAAACAGCCAGTGACTGCCAATGAGATTCCTAATCAGTTTCCGGTCCTCCTCCCACTTCCTGCGATTCAGTGCGGCGATAGCAAGAAATTCCCGGGTCTCCGCCCTGGCTCTCTGAAGGTCTGCGGCCTTGCCGAGGCACGCTTTATAGTGCCATTCGTCGCAGATGACATAACAGGCACCCGGTGGCCGCTGGCAGAACAGCTCCACGGAGTGCATTTCAAATACGGACAGGGACATGGGTGTGTCGATGGTCTATCTGAAGTCGCTGCCGGAGTTGACAGCAGTCAGATAATTACTGTGCGACAGGCAGTCCGTACATGGGCGACCGCCCAAAATCTCGACGGCTCTCGCTGAAACGGAAAAAAAAGACGCTCGCGGGAATGGCTTCGCGGTTCAACTTTCCCAAGCATTTGGCGGAGGGCCATATGGGGGAAAAACAGACAGGCACGCTGCGTCGCAGGGGGCACGGATTAGCGGCGCAGATCTTGGTCCGCGTGCGCTACAGTGCTGCACTCGTGTGCGTATGGGAAAGACCTATGAGCCTTTTGAGTCATGCCGCCAAGACGGCGGTTGGCGTCGTCGTCGGAGCCCTCGCGGTAATCGCTGCCTACTACGGGCTAACTGCCACGCAATGGCGACTTGGCTTCATTCAATGGTCAAGACAATGACTGCCGAGAGGACGGTCCACCAGATCAATCAGACGGACGATTCATTACCGTCTCTGATACCCAATATTGGAATGGCGCGTTATGATCTGGCACGACCAAGCCAGCGTCCGCTAGTAGACGAAAGAGCCAGTAACAAGACATCGTAGGCTGCCACCTCGCCCGCTGGCTAGATAACCGGGAAAGCTATGCTTACTAAGCTCGAAGCTCACGGATTCAAAAACCTGCTCAACTTTTCCGTGTCGTTTGGCCCTTTCAATTGCATCGCAGGGCTCAATGGCGTCGGCAAGTCGAACATTTTCGATGCGATAAAATTCCTCTCGCTGCTGAGCGATAAGTCCATTATGGAAGCTGCATTGGCGGTACGCGATTCGGAGTCTTCCGATCCGCTTGACGTCTTCTGGACCAGCAGTGATTTTCGGGCGGAGCGACTTTCACTGGCGGTAGAAATGATCGTGCCACTGGACCTCGTCGACGACTTCGGTCGAAGAGCACGAGCTACATCAACCTTTCTGCGCTACGAGGTGGAACTCGCTCGCGGTCCACAGGACGAGTCTTCCGGATCCTTGGGGCTTTATCTCGCCCGCGAAGCGCTGACATATATCAATAAGGGCGAAGCGGCCAACAAGCTTCATTTTCCTTTGAGTGCCGCGCTGTTTCGCGATCAGGTAGTCGTGAATAAGCGGAAGGGAGCCGGATACATTTCGACACAGGTCGTGGACGACGGCATAACCGAAATTCATTTGCACCAAGACGGGGGCAGTGGCGGTCAACCGCAAAAAATCCCCGCGCATCGAATTCCAAAGACGGTTGTTGCAAATACCAATAGCGCAGTGTGGCCCACTGTTCTCGCAGCGCGCAGGGAAATGCAGTCATGGCGCTTTCTTTCCTTGGAGCCGAGCGCCATGCGGCGTTCAAACAAGATGCACGAAGAAAGCAGTGTCGGTGCAGACGGGGGGAAACTGGCCGCCACGTTGTATAAACTTCAGCGACGAGATCAGAACGTCTGTTCGCGTATTGCCAGTCGATTGTCGGAGATTGTTCCTACTTCGGATGTCAGGGTCGACGTCGATCAGGTCCGACAACTATTAACCATTGAAGTCAAGGAACGCTCGGGCGCCTTCCTTCCAGCACGAGCGCTTTCTGACGGTACATTGCGATTCCTTGCACTGTGCATTATGGCTGAGGACCCAGACTTCAAAGGGTTGCTCTGCTTTGAGGAACCTGAGAATGGCATTCATCCCGCCAAGATGAGTGCGATGCTTGGATTGCTCAAGGAGTTGGCAGTCGATGCGAACCAGCCTGCAGGCGAGGACAACCCCATGCGGCAGATTTTTATTGCCACACACTCACCAGTACTGGTGAAGCTCGGGACGCCGGACGACCTGATCTACGCAGATATCGTCAAAGTTCGTGGGCCAGATGGCAAACCGGCATCAACGATTCGCTGCAAGAGTTTGCAGGATAGCTGGCGAAACGTGCCAAACAACGCTTGCGTCGACCGAGGGTCGATCATTGCTTATCTCACACTTCCGCCGAATGCTCAAATAGAGCTGGACTTAGAAGAATAAACGATGGGGAGGCGGACATGAAAATACGTTTCATACTCACGGGCGAAGGCACATCCGATTTGAATTTGGTGGACCATATCGAAAATGTCTTAATTGAGGAGGGTTTCTCAGAAGTCAGCGGCGAAGCTCCGGATTTGAGCATGTTCCAGCGTCCAGTTGGGCGCACGGTTCGTGAGAAGCTTGATGCTCTATTGAGGCACTATCCAAACGCCGACGTGATATTTGTCCATCGAGACGCGGACAACGCTGGGATCGTCCAGCGGGAACAAGAAATCATCGCGGCCGCAGACGGTCTGGTGGCAGCAGACAGGGTCATTCCAGTCATTCCGGTGACGCAGTTGGAAACGTGGCTCCTCACCGATCGCGAGGCAATCAAGCGCATAGCCGGCAACGCGGATTACAGAGGGAAGTTGGATTGTATTCCCGCGATTCGCCGACTGGAGGATGTTAGAGACGCCAAGGGGCTGTTGCTCGAGGCCCTATGTGAAGCGAGCGAGACTCAGGGCGCTCGCTTGAGGAAATTTAAGAATCGTTTCTTTGAGATGCGAGCGCGCCTAGCGTTTGATCTCAACACTAGCGGACCGGTGCAGGATTTGCCGTCTTATCAACGTTTCCGTGGAAAGATCACAACTTTTGCCCAACGCAAAATGCGCGACCTCGCCGGAGCAATGTGATTGTTGCCGACCCCACGGGGCGCGGCGCGCACTGCTCGAACATCTTGCCAGTACGAATTTGCCCTCTCAGGGTGCGCACGATACGCTTTCAGCGGGGCGCGGTCAGCGATGCGCTTATGGTGTCCCTGACCCGCGCCCCGCCGAAAGTCGTTTGAAGGTCGTTTGAAGGTCGTTTGATAGTCGATTTGTCAGTCAGAAAAACAAAAACCCTGCAATTCACTGAACTTGCAGGGTTTTGATATTTCATTCTGGCGGAGAGAGGGGGATTCGAACCCCCGATAGGCTATTAACCTATACACGCTTTCCAGGCGTGCGACTTAAACCGCTCATCCATCTCTCCGGCGGGGAGCCGAATTATAGCAAACTTCGCGCCCTGCGCCACACCCTGGCCAAAGCCCCGCGCAAACCGCCTATGGATGCCGGATATAGTCGACCAGCGCGATCGTATAAGCGTCCGCCTTTCGATCGAGCAAACTCACCCCGATCGCCACGAGAAAACCCGCCGGCACACCGAACACGCCCGAACTGATCGGCTCGATGCCAAACCAGCGCGCACCTGTGAATCCCGTCATCTGCGTGAAGAACGGATACGTCGACACGATGTAGTAGATGCACACGACGAGCCCCGCGACCATCCCCGCCACCGCGCCGAGCCGCGTCGTGCGTTTCCAGAACACGCCGAGCACGAGCGCCGGAAACAGACTCGACGCCGCCAGCGAAAACGCCGCCCCGACCAGAAACAGAATATTCCCCGTATTCAGCGACGCCACGTACGACGCGAACAATGCGACACCCAGCAGCAGAATCTTCGAGATCGTCACGCGCCGCTGGCTCGACGCGTTCGGATCCACCATGTGGTAGTACACGTCGTGCGATAGCGCGTTCGCGATCGTCAGCAGCAGACCATCCGCGGTCGATAGTGCCGCCGCGAGCGCCCCCGCCGCGATCAAGCCCGACATCACATACGGCAGCCCCGCGATCTCGGGCGCCGCGAGCACGACCATATCGGGCTGCATCTGGATCTCGCTCCAGCGCACGATACCGTCGCCGTTCGTATCGGCGAGGCTGATCAGGCTCGGTTCGACCTTGCGCCATTGCATCAGCCACTGCGGCAGATCGGCGAAATGATGGCCGACCAGATTCGACAGGATCTCGTACTTGATCAGCACCGCCAGCACCGGCACGGTCAGATAGAACAGCGCGACGAAAAAGAGCGTCCAGCCGACCGAGCGCCGCGCCGACGCCACCGAAGTCGTCGTGTTGTAGCGCGTCAGGATATGCGGCAGGCTCGCCGTGCCAAGCGACAGACACAGCAGCAGCGATAGAAAGTTACGCGCGTGCGTGCTCCGGTCTTCCTCACCGACAGCAGGAAACGGTTCCTGCATCGGCACCGGCGCGCTCGCCCGCATCAGCATGTCGTCGCGCTTCTGACTCCAGACGATCTGCGCGGCGGCGGCATCGCGCGGAAACTGTTCGAGCGCACGCTCGCGCTCCTTGATCTCGCGCAACGGACCGTTATGGCGGCGCAGATCGCCGACCTCCTGCGTGAGCCGCTGCTTTTCGTCGATGAACGATTGCGGCAGCGTATCGAGCCGCAGTTGCATCAACGCGGCGCGGCGTCGATAGTCGTCGCGCACGCGCTCCTCGAGCGGCGCGTCGCGCACCTGTTTCTCGAGCCCTTCCATGCGCTCCATCAGGCGCCCATAGCTGAATTGCGGCACCCAGCCGAGGCCGTCCTTGTGCGCGATCATCGATACCGGTATCAGCATCGCGAGGATCAGGATGATGTACTGCGCGACCTGGGTCCACGTGACGGCACGCATGCCGCCCAGAAACGAGCACACCAGAATGCCCGCGAGCCCGCAGAAAATGCCGACCGCGAAATCGACGCCGATAAAGCGCGTCGCGATCAGCCCGACGCCCTGGATCTGCGCGACCAGATAAACGAACGAGCACAGGATCGCGGCGAGCGCCGCGAGGCCGCGCACCGCGTTGCTCGAATAGCGCGTGCCGAGAAAATCGGGAATCGTGTAGCGCGCGAGCTTGCGCACATACGGCGCGAGCAGGAACGCGACGAGGCAATAGCCGCCGGTCCAGCCCATCATGTACGCGAGGCCGTCGTAGCCGGTCGCGTAGATCGAGCCGGCCAGACCGATGAACGACGCGGCCGACAACCAGTCGGCCGCGGTCGCCATGCCGTTGAACGCCGACGGCACGCGCCGCCCCGCTACGTAGTATTCGACCAGGTCGGACGTGCGCGACAGCACGCCGATCACCGCATACACCGCGATCGGCACGAACAGGAACACATAGCCGATCCACATCCCGGGACCGGTGCTGCGCTCGATGCGCCACATCACGTAGACGAACAGCAGAAAGCCGAGCGTATAGAGCGCGTACGAGCGGATCAGCCGATGCGTGAGCTTCATCGGCTCAGCGCCCGCGCGCGGCCGGCGCGGCCTTGCCGATCGTGACGTCATCGTTCGCGCCGCTGGTGGAATCCGCGGCGGGACCGCTTGCCGCATCGCGCTGCGAATCCGCTTCGAACGCGTGCTGCAACTGACGATCGGCGCGCTGCATCAGCACGATATAGACGACGATCAGCGCGAGGTAGATCAGGATCGCGCCTTGTGCGCCAAAGTAGAACGGCAGCCTGAAGCCGCCTGCGTGCACCTGCGCGAGCGCGGGCGCCAGCAATGGCACGACGAAGGAGACGAAGAAGCCAAGCGTCATCAGCACCGCGATCAGCGCGAGGTTGAAACGCCAGTACTTGCGATGCGCGAGCGCCATCGCCGCCGAGACCGGTGGCGGTTCGGGCGGGGGGTTCAACCTGGCGTGGGAGGATAGGTGCGGCGCGGCCATGCGCCTATGTATCAAAAAGGCATCGGCGAGGCAATCGGGATTGTCCGCGCAACGCCGCGATGCAAGCCGTCCGCTCGAATAACGGGTCTGCGCGGCGTGCCTGCAAGCGTGTCGATCGACACACCGCCGCCGTCCGCGCGGACCCGCTTACAACGCTTTAAATCGACTCGCCGAGCTGATCGAGAATCGCCGGGTTTTCCAGCGTCGACACGTCCTGGGTGATTTCCTCGCCTTTCGCGAGCGAACGCAACAGACGACGCATGATCTTGCCCGAACGCGTCTTCGGCAGGTTCTCGCCAAAGCGGATGTCCTTCGGCTTCGCGATCGGACCGATCTCCTTGCCGACCCAGTTGCGCAGCTCGTTCGCGAGCTTCACGGCCTCTTCGCCTTGCGGACGCGCACGCTTGAGCACCACGAACGCGCACACCGCCTCGCCGGTCGTCGCATCGGGGCGGCCCACCACGGCGGCTTCCGCGACGAGCGGATTGGCCACCAGTGCCGACTCGATCTCCATGGTGCCGAGACGATGGCCCGACACGTTCAGCACGTCGTCGATGCGGCCCATGATCGTGAAGTAGCCGGTCTCCTTGTCGCGCACCGCGCCGTCGCCGGCGAGGTAGAGCCTGCCGCCGAGCTCGTCGGGGAAGTAGCTCTTCTTGTAGCGGTCCGGATCGCCCCACACGTTGCGCAGCATCGCCGGCCACGGGCGCTTGATCACCAGAATGCCGCCCTGCCCGTTCGGCACGTCCTGCCCGGTTTCGTCGACGACCGCGGCCATGATGCCCGGCAGCGGCAGCGTGCACGAACCCGGCACGAGCGGCGTCGCGCCCGGCATCGGCGCGATCATGTGGCCGCCGGTCTCGGTCTGCCACCACGTATCGACGATCGGACAGCGGCCGCCTCCGACGTTCTCGTAGTACCACACCCACGCCTCCGGATTGATCGGTTCGCCGACCGTGCCGATGATGCGCAACGTCGACAGGTCGTAGCTCTTCGGATGCACTTTAGCGTCGGCCTCGGAGGCCTTGATCAGCGAGCGGATCGCAGTAGGAGCCGTATAGAACAGCGTGACCCCGTGCTTCGCGATCATCTGCCAGAAGCGCCCGGCGTCCGGATAGGTCGGCACGCCCTCGAACACGACCTGGGTGCCGCCAAGCGTGAGCGGCCCGTACGTAATGTAGCTATGGCCGGTGATCCAGCCGATGTCGGCGGTACACCAGAACACGTCGGAGGGGCGCCAGTCGAAGGTCCATTTCAGCGTTTGCGCGGCCCACAGCAGATAGCCGCCGGTGCTGTGCTGCACGCCCTTCGGCTTGCCGGTCGAGCCCGACGTATAGAGGATGAAGAGCGGATGCTCGGCGCCGACCCATTCGGGCGCGCACTGGTCCGACTCGGCCTGTGCGAGTTCGTGCATCCACAGGTCGCGCCCTGCGTCCCACGCGACCTTGCCGCCGGTGCGCTGGTACACGATCACGCTCCTGACCTTCTCGCAGCCGCCGAGCGCGAGCGCTTCGTCGGCGATGTTCTTCAGCGGCAAAGCCTTGCCGCCGCGCATCTGTTCGTCGGACGTGATCAGTGCGACCGCGCCGACGTCGACGAGCCGCTCGTTGAGCGACTTCGACGAGAAGCCGCCGAACACGACCGAGTGCGTCGCGCCGATCCGCGCGCACGCCTGCATCGCGACGATGCCCTCGATCGACATCGGCATATAGATGACGACCGGGTCGCCTTTCTTCACGCCGCGTTTTTTCAGCGCATTCGCGAAGCGCGATACGCGTTGCAGCAGATCCTGATAGGTGACGTTGGTGACGCTACCGTCGTCGGCTTCGAACACGATCGCGACGCGCTCGCCGTTGCCGGCCTCGACGTGACGGTCGATGCTGTTATACGACGCGTTCAGCTGGCCGTCTTCGAACCACGTGTAGAACGGCGCCTTCGATTCGTCGAGCACCTTCGTAAACGGCTTGTGCCAACTCAGCGTCTCCTTCGCGAGACGCCCCCAGAAGCCTTCGTAGTCGCGCTCCGCTTCGGCGGCGAGCGCCCGGTACGCGTCCATGCCGGAGATCGTGGCACCCTTCGCAGTGTCAGCGGAGGGCGGAAAAACGCGGCGTTCCTGAAGAACCGATTCAATCGCAGACATCGACAACCCCTTGGTGAAGATGAAACGTAAAACCTGTACCGGCGCGCGTCGGGCGCGCGGGCCTTATCCCGTGCGAGCCGCCACGAGCGGCGCTGTCTCCCACCTCGCGATACCGTCAAACGCGCGTGCGTGCGGCATCGCAACATCCGTGCATGCGGGCGCCCTGCGCGATCCTATTCCGCGTCAAGGCTTAACCATAAGCGCGGCAACTTACCGGCCACTTACGCGCATCGTATTGATCTGCAAGCGAAAACCCTTAGATCGCGCCCGCCATCGACGCAGTTACGCGTTGATCAGACGAGATGCGCGCGAAAAAGATCGCCCGTTCTACAGAGCCTTCTACGCTCACTCGCAGCACATTGCATACCGGTGATGCGAACTCGACGCACCGCCAGCGCGCCCGCCTTCGCACCCTTATGCTCTCTCGCACGGCCTTTTACAATGCTAACTGAACTAGCCGTCCGGATTCCAGCTTGAATCGCTACGCCCTGCTTCTCATTACCTCGATGCTGCTGGTCGGCAGCAATGTCGGAATCGGTAAATCGATCGTCGCCTTCGTCCCCGTCCCGCTGTTCGCGCTGCTGCGTTTCGTAATCGCGATGGCCGTGCTATGGCCGCTGTTGCGCGCGACCAAACTGCGCCGTGTCAAACGCGACGAATGGATCAACCTGTTTTTGCAGGCGCTATTCGGCACCTTCGGTTTCACGCTGCTGATGCTCAACGGCGTCGCGCGTACCAGCGCGGTCGCGGCCGGCGTGATCACGAGCACGATTCCGGCGGTCGTCGCGCTGCTGTCGTGGCTGATCCTGAAGGAGCGGCCCGATGGCCGCGCGCTCGCGTCGATCGCGCTGGCGATCGTCGGCGTCGTCGTCATCAATGTCGCGCACTTCCAGGCGGGCGCGGATGCGACGGCCGGCACCGGCTCGCTCGCGGGCAACTTCATGGTGCTCGGTGCCGTGTGCTGCGAATCGCTGTACATCATTCTGTCCCGCCGCCTCACGCAGACGCTCGCGCCGATCGATATTTGCGCGTACACGCATCTGTTCGGCCTGCTGCTGATGCTGCCGCTCGGCGCCGGCGCGCTCGCGCATTTCGACTATCGCGCGGTGCCGTCGAGCGTCTGGATGCTGGTGTTGTGGTACGGGCTGTCGGCCAGCATCTTCTCGTTCTGGCTGTGGATGAAAGGCATCCGTCACGTGCCAGGCAGTCTTGCCGGCGTGTTCAGCGCGGTGCTGCCGGTCGCCGCGGCGCTCTACGGCATCGAGTTCCTCGGCGAGCGGCCCACGCTCGCGCACGGCATCGCGCTTGCCTGCGTGGTCGCCGGTATCGGCCTCGCGAGCCTGAAGGCGCGCAGCGTGCCGCCGATCGCATCGTAATTCTGGTGTCGCGGGCGCGCTGCCCGCCGCAAAGCAGCAGCTTCGACCGACGCTGTACAATGGCGCGCCTGACGCGAGTCTCGCGCCCCTTCGGTGGCCGCGCCCCGCACCGCCGTCGGCGCCTGGCCCCCTGTTCCGTCACCCGCGCTTCATCTGACCGTTGCCTATGTCCGCTTCGCGACCCGCCTGCGCCCGTCCGCGCCGCCCCATGCGCGCGCTGCCCCACCTCGTTTTCATGAGCCGCTGGCTGCAGGTGCCGCTGTACCTCGGGCTGATGCTGATCATGGTGATCATCGGCGGCTATGAAACGTTCGTATCGCGCCTCGGCCTCGACGGTCATCCGGACGAACCGGAATGGCTCGATCACGTGAACGCCGGCGTGCTGAAAGTGAAGCTGTCGATGGCGCTGATCAGCATCTCGTCGATCCATCTGCTGAAGACCTTCATCAGCCCCGACCAGAACACCACGCACACGCACCCCAAACATTTCGAAGGACCCGCGGCCTTGCACGCCGTGGGTGGCACCAGAATTTCCACTCCCATGAAGGCGCAAGACTGACCGCACCGTGCTGCGATCCGACAACAAGCGCCACTCCCCACTGAGCTAGCCATGACCGTCATCAAACAGGAAGACCTGATTCAGAGCATCGCTGATTCGCTGCAGTACATCAGCTACTACCATCCGCTCGACTACATCGAAGCGCTCGGCCGCGCGTACGAGCTCGAACAGAGCCCCGCAGCGAAGGACGCGATCGCGCAGATCCTGACCAACAGCCGCATGTGCGCCGAAGGCAAGCGCCCGATCTGCCAGGACACCGGCATCGTCACGGTGTTCGTGAAGGTCGGTATGGACGTGCGTTGGGACGGCGCGACGATGAGCGTCACCGACATGATCAACGAAGGCGTGCGCCGCGGTTATCTGAATCCGGACAACGTGCTGCGCGCATCGATCGTGAGCCCCCCCGAAGGCGCGCGCAAGAACACCAGGGACAACACGCCGGCCGTGATCCACTACGAGATCGTGCCGGGTAACACCGTCGACGTGCAGGTCGCGGCCAAGGGCGGCGGCTCGGAGAACAAGTCGAAGTTCGCGATGCTGAACCCGTCGGACTCGATCGTCGACTGGATCCTGAAGACCGTGCCGACGATGGGCGCGGGCTGGTGCCCGCCGGGCATGCTGGGCATCGGCATCGGCGGCACCGCTGAGAAAGCGATGGTGATGGCGAAGGAATCGCTGATGGACCCGATCGACATTCAGGACGTGATCGAGCGCGGCCCGAAGGACTGGATCGAAGAGCTGCGCGTGGAGTTGCACGAGAAGGTCAACGCACTCGGTATCGGCGCGCAGGGCCTCGGCGGTCTGTCCACTGTTCTCGACGTGAAGATCATGGCCGCGCCGACGCACGCCGCATCCAAGCCGATCGCGATCATCCCGAACTGCGCGGCGACCCGCCACGCGCACTTCACGCTCGACGGTTCGGGCATCGCCAGGCTCGAAGCGCCGTCGCTCGACGCATGGCCGAAGGTGTACTGGGAACCGAACACGGAAACCAGCAAGCGCGTCGACCTCAACACGCTGACGCCGGAAGAAGTGGCGGGCTGGAAGCCGGGCCAGACGCTGCTGCTGTCGGGCAAGATGTTGACGGGCCGCGACGCCGCGCACAAGCGCATCGCCGACATGCTCGCTAAGGGCGAGAAGCTGCCGGTCGATTTCACGAACCGCGTGATCTACTACGTCGGCCCGGTCGATCCGGTGCGCGACGAAGCGGTCGGCCCGGCGGGCCCGACCACTGCGACGCGGATGGACAAGTTCACCGAGGCGATGCTCGCGCAAACGGGCCTCATTTCGATGATCGGCAAGGCCGAGCGCGGCACGGTCGCGATCGAGGCGATCAGGAAGCACAAGGCCGCGTATCTGATGGCCGTCGGCGGTGCGGCGTACCTCGTGTCGAAGGCGATCCGCAGCGCGAAGGTGCTCGCGTTCGAAGACCTCGGCATGGAAGCGATCTACGAGTTCGACGTGCAGGACATGCCGGTCACGGTCGCCGTCGATTCGAACGGCACCTCCGTGCACCAGACCGGCCCGAAGGAATGGCAAGCCAGGATCGGCAAGATTCCGGTCGCCACGGCTTGATGAGTCGCGATTAACGCTACTCAGATCAGTCGAAAAGCCGGGGCCGCGATCCCGGCTTTTTCTTTCCGTGCGTCATGCACGCGCAAGGCGCCGCACGCACGAGGCCGCCAACGCCGCCAACAGTTGTATCGGATCTCTTGGCTTTTTTGGACATGGCGTTTATTGTTGTTGGAAATTCAAGGTTCCCGAAAAAGGAAATAACATGCAAGGCGACAAGAAGGTCATCGAATATCTGAACGCGCAGTTGAAGAACGAACTGACCGCGATCAATCAATATTTCCTGCATGCCCGAATGTACGGCCACTGGGGCCTCGACAAGCTCGGCAAGCACGAGTACGACGAGTCGATCGGCGAAATGAAGCATGCCGACATGCTGATCGAACGGATCTTCATGCTCGACGGTCTGCCGAATCTGCAGGACCTGCACAAGCTGCTGATCGGTGAGGAAACCAAAGAGATCCTCGAATGCGATCTGAAGCTCGAACAGATTTCGCAAGGCACCTGCAAGGAGGCGATTGCCTACTGCGAATCGGTGCGCGATTTCATCTCGCGCGAAATCTTCACGAAGATTCTCGACGACACCGAAGAGCACATCGACTGGCTCGAAACCCAGCTCGATCTGATCGACAAGGTCGGTATCCAGAACTACCAGCAAAGCGCGATGGGCTCGGTCGAGTCCTGATCGAAGCACGCTGAAGCGTCCCGCGCGGTAGCGGCACGACGCCTGCCCAGCAGGCATTCGCGCCGGACCGTACCGCACGGGCGATATACTTGCGCGCTTGTTCGCGCCTCACCGTGGTTTCGCCCTTTTCGCCGACCGCCACTTCACGCTCGTTTTTCTCGCCTATGCCCGTCCCTTCGCCGTCGCCGACTGTCCGCAGTGTTGCCGCTGGCGCCGCGTCGCAGGCGCCGATCGGCATTTTCGATTCGGGGCTCGGCGGCCTGTCCGTGCTGCGCGCGGTGCGCGCGCAACTGCCTGACGAGGCGTTGCTGTATGTCGCCGATTCGCTGTACGCGCCCTACGGCGAGCGCGACGACGACTTCATCACCGACCGCACGCTGGCCATCGGCGAATGGCTCGCCGCACAAGGCGCGAAGGCGCTCGTGGTCGCATGCAATACGGCGACCGCGCAGTCGATCGCGCTGGTGCGCGAAAAGCTGCCGATTCCGCTCGTCGGCGTCGAGCCGGGTGTCAAGCCCGCCGCGCTGCAATCGAAAAGCCGCGTCGCCGGCGTGCTGGCGACCCAGGCGACACTGCGCAGCGCCCGCTTCCAGGGGCTGCTCGAACGCTACGCCGCCGACTGCCGCTTTCTGTGCCAGCCCGGCCACGGGCTCGTGCAGGCGGTCGAGCGTTGCGACGTCGGCTCGGCCGAGCTGCAGGCGCTGCTGCGCAGCTACCTGGAACCGATGCTCGACGCGGGCGCCGACACGCTGGTGCTCGGCTGCACCCATTACCCCTTTCTCGACGCGGCGATCCGGGACATCGTCGGCGAGCGGCTCGCGCTGATCGACACGAGCGTGGCGATCGCGCGTCAGCTCGAACGCGTGCTCGAGCAGCACGGCCTGCGCGCCGCCGCGTCGGCCGGGGGCACGCCGCTGCCGCGCTTCTATTCCACCGACGACGGCATCCATCAGCAGCAACTCGCCGCCACGCTGCTGCGGATCGAGGCCGCGGTCGAGCAGGTATCGATACCGTCGGGCCGCACGGCCGCATCGGATTCTCGCGCCGCCTAGCGCCGGCAACCGGCGCGCGCCCCGCCCTTCCTGCCGACGAAATCCATTCTAAGAGTCTGGTTTTGTTACAAAAAATCGCACGGGACGCTTGCCAAACGAACCAAACAAAATGATAATAATTCGCATTAACGTTAGCTATGACGCCTGCCATGATCGTCTGTGTCTGCAAATCCGTATCCGACCGCACAATCCGCTCCTCGATTGCGGACGGCATCGACTCGTTCGACGAGTTGCAGTTTGAACTCGGCGTCGCCTCGTGCTGCGGCAAATGCGAGGAATCCGTGCGTGACGTGATGCTGCAAAGCGGTGTGTGCGCGAGCCGTTGCGGCGTGGTCGAGCATCGGCAGGTGCAGAGCGTCGCCGAGGTCGTGCAAGTCGCGTTCTACGAGCGCAAGGCAGCCTGAGCTCAGCTAGCAGGGCCGGTGCAAGCCGTGTCGGTGCGTCTAAAGCCCCTCCGCTTCACGCACGCTTTATGTAACGCTCCGATGCGACGTTGAATGTGCCGCACGTCTGCAACACAACCGCAGTACTGTCCACCGTACTGCGTTATCCCACCGCCGTCAGCAAGCCAGTACTCGTACCAGCCAGCTACCCCGCTCCCCCTTCGAAAGGAGTTCGAGATGGAATTGCTGATTGGTTTCGTGACTACTTTGTTCATTTCGCTGCTGATTTTCCGAACATGACGATGCCCTGTTTGACGCGCCGCCCGCACGGCGCGCTGCCACACTGACCATGCAGGCTCCGCATCCCGTTTCCGCCGGCGCCCCGCTGGCGTCGTCCACCCGACCGAATTCCCGCGCGCTGACGGCCACTACCGTAGTCGCCGCGGTTCACGTCGCTCTGCTCGCCGTGATCATGACGCTGCGTCACGAGCCTGTGCCGGTCGCGCTCGAATCGCACGTGATGACCGCCGAACTGCTGCCGCCCGCGCCGCTCGCCGCGCCGGTCGCGCTGCAATCGATCGCTCCGCCGCCGCCCCGGCCAACGCCGCCCGTCCATACGAGGCCGAAAGCCCAGCCGAAGCCGACTCCGACGCCCAAGCCGACGCCAACTCCGTTGCCACAGGCCGCTGCGCCATCGCCGACGCCGGTCGCGGCGCCCGATCCGACGCCGGCCGCGCCCGCCGCGCCGGCGACACCGCCCACCGCGGCAGCGCCCGCGATCGGCAAGCCGACGATGGAAATCAGCGCGCCGAAAAACGTGTCGCACCTCGATTGCAATATCACCCAGCCCGAATACCCGGCTCTATCGCGGCGCCGCGGCGAATCCGGCACCGCGTACGTGCACTTCGTCGTCGGTCTGAACGGCAAGCTCGAGAACATCGAGTTGAAGAAAAGCAGCGGCTTTAGCCGTCTCGACGACGCGGCCTTGGCCGCCGTACGCGCGAGCGCCTGCAAACCGTATCTCGAGAACGGCGAGCCCGTCAGGGCCGCGTACACCCAGCCTTTCAACTTCAATCTGACCGACTGAAGCAAGCTTTCAAAAACAAGGAATTGCAATGCAAAACTACGGATTGGCACACGTGTGGGCGCAAGGGGATTTCGTGACGCGCGGTATCGCGCTCGCGCTATTGATCATGTCGGTGATGTCGTGGAGCGTGATCGTCGTCAAAGGCTGGAACGTGATGCGCCTGAAGCGCCTGACGAAGAACGCCGAGCAGGCGTTCTGGCATTCGGACGACCTCGCCGACGGCGTGAAGAAGCTCGGCGGCGGCGCCTCGACGCCGCATGACAACCCGTTCCTCGCGCTCGCGCTGTCGGGCCAGGAAGCGGCCGACCATCATCACCAGACGCAGCCGCATCTGCACGACCGCATGGACGTGTCCGACTGGATCACGCGCTGCCTGAAAGACACGATGGACGAAAGCGTCGCGCGCATGCAGAGCGGTCTCGCGATTCTTGCGTCGATCGGCAGCACCGCGCCGTTCGTCGGCCTGTTCGGGACCGTGTGGGGCATCTATCACGCGCTGCTCGCGATCGGCGCGAGCGGCCAGTCGTCGATTGACCAGGTCGCCGGCCCGGTCGGCGAAGCGCTGATCATGACCGCGTTTGGTCTGTTCGTCGCGATTCCGGCCGTGCTCGGCTACAACGCGCTGACGCGCGCCAACAAGGCGATCGTCGCGAAATTGAGCCGCTTCGCGCACGGGCTGCATGCGTTCTTCGTAACGGGTGCCCGTCTGTCGTCGACCAAGCGCGGCGACGGCCTGCGTCTCGCAACCCGCGCCAACTGATCGACGAGGCATTCCAATGGCAATGAGCCCTTTCGCCGGAGACGATGACGACGGCCTGATGAACGAGATCAACATGACGCCGCTCGTCGACGTGATGCTGGTTCTGCTGATCGTCTTCATGGTGACGATTCCGGTGATCCGTCACGCGGTCAAGATCGATCTGCCGCACGCGAGCAGTCAGAGGGAAGACACGAAGCCCGCGCAGGTGACGGTGTCGATCGACGCGGACGGCAACGTGCTGTGGGACAGCACCAAGGTCGACGATGCGGCGCTCGCCGCGAAGATCGCCGCGGCCGCGCAGGCGAGCCCGCAGCCGGAGTTGCATCTCGATGCGGACCGCAAGGTGCCGTACGAGAAGGTCGCTCAGGTGATGTCCGCCGCGCAGGCTGGCGGACTGACGAAGATCGGTTTCGTCACGCAGCCCAAAGCGAAGTAAGCGGTAACGTGGCACGCGGAGCAGCGCGCTCGTCCACGGGAACACCCCTTTTAAACAGGGCCAAAAAGTAAAAGGCCTTCATCGTCGGATGAAGGCCTTTTTTTGTGCGCACTCGGCGCCTTCGGGCGGCGGGATCATTTGCCATCGGCCGAAGACTGATAGCTTTTATCACCGCATGCGAGGGCCGTGGTCGACACGGACAACGCGGTCAGCCCTATCAGGCCCGCTATGATAGCGGCCATGAGTTTTCGCATAGGACACTCCTTAGCGAAAGGGATTTCACTATATGCCTGTGTGTGCGCGCATTCAAGCACGCGGCCATTGAAAGTAATCATGACAGGCCGCGCTTAAATGCTAAAAACGATTTGCGAAGCGCGCTAGCGGCCCGCAGCGCACCCTGCCCCCTCAAGTTGCCACAGAGCCTCATGAAACCGCCGCCGACACAGCGGAGGAAGCCCTCGCCACCGATCCCTGCGCCGCCGCTTTTTCGGCGCGCTCAGGACACTCGCCGATGATGTGCTTGCCCTCATCCGGATCGAGCATCTCGACAAGATAATCGACGAACGCGCGCACGGCCGGCACCATCCCCTGACGCGACACGAACACCGCGTACAACTGCGGCGTCGGAAAACTCCAGCCCGGCATCACGGGCGACAGTTGCCCCGCTCTCAACGCGGCTCCATACATCATCTCCGGCAATGCGGCGATGCCGACGCCGGCAAGCACCGCCTCGCGAATCGTCATCAGATCGGCGGTCACGAGGCGCGGCTCGTGTTCGTGAGCATGGCGCGTGCCGTCGGGCGAGATCAGGTTGTACACGTGGCGGCCGTCGCTCGTCGGCACGTCGAGTGTTTCGAAGCGGTTCAGGTCGCCCGGCGTCAGCGGCGGCGCATTCTGCTGCAGCAGGCTCGGCGCGCCGACCAGCATCTGCTCGGTGCGCCACAGCGGCCGCACGACGATGTTCGCGTTTTCCGGCGGATCCGAACGCACGCGCAGTGCGACGTCGATCGAATCCTCGAACAGATCGACCACGCGATTCGTCACGCGCATCACGACGCGCACCTCCGGAAAGCGGTGCATGAATTCCGGCAGGATCGTCGACAGAATCGTCTGCGAGATCGTAACCGGCACGCTGACGCGCACCGTGCCGCGCGGCGACGAGCGCAGCTGCTGCACGACATTGACCGCCGCCTGCGCTTCGCTGAGCATCGCCTGACAGTGCTGGTAGAACAGCTGCCCCGCTTCGGTCAGTGCGAGCTTGCGAGTGGAACGCTGCAACAGGCGCACGCCGAGCGACGCTTCCAGCTCCGTGAGCCGACGCGACAGGCGCGACTTCGAAATGCCCAGCACCCGCTCGGCGGCCGAAAATCCGCCATGTTCGACGACCTGCGAAAAGTACATGAGGTCGTTCAGATTGTGTGAATCGATCTTCATCTCATCGTTCCATGAATAGAACAATCCATTGCTGAGGGACGGCTGGCACCGCCAAAAACGGTCCCTATAATAGCCCCATGTTTCAGAAATCGCGCTATTCCCCATTTTTCGAGGTGATATTGATGACTACGTCACGCACGATCGAACGCACGTTCCCGTCGGTTCGCACAGTGGAGGGCGGCGGATTCATCGTTCATCGACCGTTTCCGACGCGTCTGCTGATGGACTTCGATCCGTTCCTGCTGCTCGACGAAATGGGGCCGGTCGACTATGCGCCAGGCGAGGCCATCGGCGCGCCCGATCATCCGCATCGCGGCTTCGAGACGGTCACCTATGTGCTCGAGGGCCAGTTCGGCCACAAGGATTCGGCGGGCCATTCCGGCACGCTGCACGCCGGCGACGTGCAATGGATGACCGCGGGCGCGGGCGTCGTGCATAGCGAAATGCCGGACCCGGAATTCACGCGCACCGGCGGTCGCGTGCACGGCCTGCAGCTATGGGTGAACCTGCCGCGTCGCGACAAGATGATCGCGCCGCGCTATCAGGAAATCCCGTCGACACGCATTCCGGCCGCGAAGTCCGAAGACGGTCAGGTGCGCGTGAAGGTCATCGCGGGCGAAGCGCTCGGCGTCAAGGCCGCGATCGAAACGCGCACGCCGATCCTGTATCAGCATTTCTCGTTGCAGCCGGGCGCGACGATCCGCCAGCCAGTACCGGCCGACTATCGCGTGTTCGCGTATGGGCTGTCCGGCAAGGGCGTGTATGGCGAAGGCGACGCGCGCGCGGACATCGACGCGCGCACGATGGTGGTGTTCGCCAACGACGGCGACGCGGTGACCATCACGGCCGGCGACGAACCGCTCGAAGTGCTGCTGCTCGGCGGCGTGCCGCTGAAGGAGCCGGTGGTGCGCTATGGCCCGTTCGTGATGAATACCGAAGACGAGATCCGTCAGGCGGTGATCGACTATCAGGCCGGGCGGATGGGCGCGATCACGCACTGACAGGCGAGCGCGTGCCGCGCGTTTGTCACGCCTGTCGGCGCGAGGTGAAGCTTGCCACCAGCCACGCGCGCGCCGCCAAATCACCCGCCTCGGGGCGCGAACGCCGCTAAATTCGTTCACAATATCGGCTCATGTCGCGCGGCCCGCGTTGATTTCGACAGTCCGTGGCGTGCGACGCTATTAGATCCCTAGCAGAGGAGCGCACATGGCAGAGCCCACCATCACCGCCCACATCGGTTCGACGAATTTCCAGGTCGTATTCGACGACGGCAAGCACACCTGGCTTGCCGACGAACCCGAATCGCTAGGCGGCGGCGACCGCGGCCCGACGCCGGTCTCGCTGCTGCTGTCGAGCCTCGGCGCTTGTACGTCGATCACGCTAAAGATGTACGCGCAGCGCAAAGGCTGGCCGCTCGCGGGTGTACGCGTCAAACTGTCGATGGAAACCAGCGACGCAGGCTCGACGATCGACCGTCAGATCATGCTCGATGGCGAACTCTCCGGCGAGCAGCGGGAACGGCTTTTGCAAATTGCCAATGCGTGCCCGGTGCACAAGATCCTCACGCACACGATCTCGATCCGCTCCGCGCTCGCGGTCGCTTAACAGTCGCAGCAAACGCGCATAGGACGGTCGGACGCCGTCCGTTCGGGTCACGGATATTGCAATATTTTCATAGGACGCAGTCGTCTTGAATTTCGAACACCTTATTCAGATCAACGATCCGTTGAATCCCTTCGTCGAATCGATGACGCGCGAGCAGCTGTGGGAAGGGCTCGTGCTGCGCGCCGAGCAGCCGCAACTGTTCGTGATTGGTCTCGACAGCTGCACGATCCTGTCGCGCGACGGCAATGTGCTCGAGCGTGAGTTGCACTACGGCCAGGCCACCGTGCGCGATCGCGTCACGCTGCAGGAAAGCGAAAGCGTGCGCTACGACATCCTGCCGACCGCCGAGCACGTCGGCGGCTCCCTGACGATGACGATCGAGCAGCCCGATGAGCTGCAGTTGTTCCTACGCTTCGAGTACGCGACCACGCTGCCCGTCTCGACCGACCAGGACGCCGTGCAGACGCAGGAGATCGTCAAGTCCGCGTATCGCGAGAACGATATCGATACGGTGCGGCTGATCCGCCAGTACGTCGCGGCCGGGCAGGAACCGGGACCGTTGCACTGACATACCGCGCGGGCGCCCTGCCCGCGCTTTCGCGGGGTCATGTCAGAATGGCTTCCAGAATCGCCATCTAGACGCACTTTCATTCAGCTATCAAAAGTCGGATCCGATCAATTTCTCGATCTTGTAAATAGGAATGGTTATCATTTAGAATGATCACATCGAATCGACGAACAAGCTAAAACGAATGACCGATATGACTCGCTCCTCCACGCTCAGCCTGCGCCGCTCGGCGGCCGCGCTAACCAGCCGCCCGAAATCGTCGACGACGGCCGTGCCCGCGGCGAAACCCGGCGCGCAACGAACCGCCGGCCAGAGCGAGACGTCGGAACGGGTCGTGCGCAGCGACGCGCTGCTGCAAGGCCATAGTCACATCAGCATCGTGCACAACGGCGACACGTATCAACTGCGTGCAACGCGCCTCGGCAAGCTGATCCTGACGAAGTAGCGAGACACGAGGTAAGTACCGGGTATTGTGGGGACCACCTCCCAGAGAGGTGTTAGGCATTAGCCAGCCACGACGGTTTGCACGCGAGAACTAGACCCCTTCGTGCAGACACCAAGCCAGCCGTCGCAGCAAGCCAGGCCGCTTTTTTGGTTCTCGCTCGAAAGCCGATGCGCGCAACGGCGTACATCGCTGAAAATGATAAAGCCGTGGGGTGTCACCATCCCACGGCTTTTCGTTTGCGCTTGCGCCTGCGTTCGCACCGGACACAGGCTGAAGACTTACTTCGAGGCCCAGCCCCAGAACATCAGCCACCACGCGCTATTGACGACCGCCAGCGCCGCGACGAACCACAACATCGCCAGCGCGCGTTGCACGAAGCGCTCGCTGTAGCGGCGCGTGACGAGCCACGCGAGCCATGCGCTCCACGCGCTCGCAATCACGAGAATTGCGATGCGCAGACCCGACGCCCACCACAGCGACACGTGCTCGGCGCGCAGCAGCGACAGCGTCGTCGCCGACAAACCAAGGAATACGCCCGCGCCCGCGATCGGAATCAGCCCCTGCGTCAAGTGATGCAGACGCGTTGCGTCGAAGCGCCCGAGCATGCGCGTCGCGCCCGTCAGCAACAGCAGCAGCACGGTGCCGTACACAAGCGCCGTCGACAGGATGTAGCCGATCAGCAGCGAGCCGTCGAGCCACGAGAACACGTCGTTCTGGTCGGGGTAATGCGTGAACAGGAACCACGGCGCGTTGGTGTCGAGCGGCCACGTGATGTCGCGATCGACGAGCCACGTCGCGGCGAACATCTTCAGGTCGATGAACCAGCGCGACGCGGTCCAGTGGAACGCGCCGATCGCGATGCCGAGCAGGCCGTACAGGATCAGCGCGGTGTCCCACGGGTTCGCGTTCTTGTCGCCCAACTGCACGACTTCGGTCGACGGCTTGCGCCATGTCAGCGCGATCGCATCGCGGTGTCCGCTGCAGCGGCCGCACATATGGCAGTCCGCCGCGCCTTTCATGTTGCGCAACGGCACGAGCGGCGCGCAGTTGATCGGAATCACGCGATGCCCATGCTCGCCGTTCTTATACGAGCGGCGCCACGCGTCTTCGTCGACCTTGTAGTGAAACGGCGCGAGCCGTGACAGAAGCGAAAAAACCCCGTTGACCGGGCACAGGTATTTGCACCAGACGCGCTTCTCGCGTCCGTATAGCAGACCGATCACGATTGCCGCGAAGGTCGAGCCGCCGAGCACCAGCAACACCGCTTTCGGATACTGGTAGACGCTCACCATCTGCCCGTAGATCGTCGTGATGCCGAACGCGACGAACGGCCAGCCGCCCCAGCGCATCCAATGCGGAATCGCGCGGCCGCGGCCGAATTTGCTCGCGAATTCGGCGAGCGCGCCCTCCGGACACAGCACGCCGCACCAGACGCGGCCGAGCATCACCATCGACAGCAACACGAACGGCCACCAGATGCCCCAGAACACGAACTGCGCGGCGAGCGTCAGGTTGTTCCACAGATGCGCGGTGTCGTCCGGCAGCGGCATCAGCGCGGGCACGACGATCAGGAACACATACACCGCGACCACGACCCACTGGATGCCGCGAATCACCGCGCCGTGGCGCTGCATCCACTGGCCGGCCGCCGCGAGGCGGCCCGGCCGGGAAGCCATCACGGCGCTCATGCCGCGCGCCCTACCGTCTGCTGCGCGGGCTTGCGACTGGCGCGGCGCACGAGCAGATAAACGACCGCCCAATACACGGCATAGGCGAGCAGATTCATCAGCGCCGGATGCGCGCGGTAGCCGGTCAGCGTCGCGACGAGCGAACCGAAGGTGCTCGAGTCATCGAGAATCGCCGACGAATTCCACAGCTGGTCGACGAGCGTCGGCAGGATTTCCTTGTCGATCAGCTTGTCGACGCCGGTCTGGAACAGCCCCGCGCCGAGGAACAGCAGCATGATTTCGGTGACGCGAAAAAAGAGCCGCCACGAGATGATCTTGCCGCCGAGCTGCAACACGTAGAAGGTCAGGAACGCAAGCGCGAGACCGATCACGACAGCGAGCATCTGACTGCCGTCGACATGACCCGACTGGCCAAAGCCGAGGCCGTACAGGAAGATCACGGTTTCGCTGCCTTCGCGCGCGATCGCCAGTGCGACCAGCAGCGCCACGCCCCACCAGTTCGAATCGCGCTGGCTCTTTTGCAGCGACTGTTCCATGTCGCGCTTCAGCGTGCGGCCGTGCTGCTTCATCCACAGCACCATCTGCACGATCAGCACGCAGGCGATGAGCACCATCGCGGTCTGGAAGTAATCCTGCGCGTCACCGGAGAGCACCTCGGTGAAGCCGACCAGCGCCGCGCCGAGCGCCACCGCCGCGATCACGCCGGCCGCCACGCCGCCCCACAGGTACGGCAAGCCGCGGCGGGCGTCGTCGTCGCCATTTTTCAACCATGCGTACAGGATGCCGACGACCAGCAGTGCCTCGACGCTCTCCCGCCACACGACGAACAGAATCTGACCCATTCAAGCTCTCCCTTCGATCCTTCTACAGCCCGCTTCCGTTGCCTCGCGCGACCGACAGCGCCCGCTTGCCGTGGCGAGTTCGCGTTCGCATTCGATCGAGACCACTGCTTACTTCGCGACGATCACGCCCTGCGCCTGGTGGTGAAAGTCGTCGAAAAACTTGTATTCGCCCGGCTCCAGCGGAGCGATCACGACGAACGAATCGGCGCCCGGCGCCAGAACCTTCTCTTTACGCAACTGCACGCTTTCGAATTCGGCCGCGCCCTTGCCGGTGTTGCGTACTTCGATCTTGATACGCTGGCCTGCCGGCACTTCGATGCGGGCCGGGTTCAGTTTGCCGTCGTTCATTTCGAGCTTGAAGGTCGGCAGGTCGGCTGCATGAGCCGTGGCCGCCAGGCAAAACGCGGCGGCAAGCATCGCGATCTTTCGGTTGATTCTCATTGCCCTTTCCGGAAAACGCGACGCGCCAATGCCAGATATGACTCCGACTGTCCGCGCGCCGTCTGCTGCATTCACTGATACGTTGAGCGACACATTGGCACCGCGCGCCGATCAGTAACCGCCCTTCTTGCCGATGCCAGCGAAGGTGAAGTCGTATTCGAGCGTGATTGGCTTGAACCACGGACCCACGCCGGTTTCCTTGTCGACGTGACGGCCGAACGCCATGTGGCCCATTTGCATCGGCGGTTCGACGATCAGCTTCAGGTGATACTTGCCCGGGCCTTGCAACTTGACGTTGTCGCCGTAGTGCGGACCATCGTTCGCGACCATCGGCATCAGGTCGCCCTTCAACGGCTGGTTCGAGCCGGCCTTCGTCAGTTCGTAGTGCACCTGCAGATACGGCATCCAGTCGCCTTCGGCGAAACCGGTCGGATTGTTCTTGACCGCGTGGATGTCGGACTCGAGGTGGATGTCCGAATCCGACGCCTTGCGCATCATGCCTTCGGGTTCCATCGTGACCGGCTGCAGGTAGACCGCGCCGATTTCCATGCCGCCCTGGATCTGCTGTTTGCCGATCGGATATTCGGCGGCCGAGGCCGACAGCGCCGCGACAGCAGCTACCGCTGCCGCGCCACCGCGCACAAAGGAAGAAATCCGCATTGAAGCTCCTTGTTTCTATCAGACTGGAATCGATTTCATTGAAACGCTGCGCTCGCAAGTCAGATGTAAATTTAAATGCGAACCATTCTCAATATTGGGGCGAGTTTATCATCGATCGTTGACGAGAACAAACCTGTCAGCACGCTCTGCCTGATGTCAGCAGGGTCTTAAGGCTCGCTTAAGAAACCTTCGTGCGGCGGGGAAACAGGGACGGAATTCGTCACGGCCAAGTTGGCCGCGCCGACGGCTGCAGCGGGAGCTAAAGCGCCGGCCGATGTGAACAGGCGCGGCGAATGGCCGCGCCCTTTCGTGGCGGACAAAAGCGGTGGAGGGACGCTAGCTATTCGACGCCCGACACGTGGTCGCCGACGTTCGCGCCGAACACGCGCTGACGCAGCAGCGCTAGCTGGTCGCGGGTCTGCGCGGCCTTCTCGAATTCGAGATTCTTCGCGTGCTCCATCATCTGCTTTTCGAGGCGCTTGAGCTCCTTGGCGAGCTGCTTCTCGGACATGTCCTCGAACTTCGCGCGAGTCTGCTGCTCCTTCAACTCGGCACGCGCTTCGTCGATGTTGTACACGCCATCGATGATGTCGCGAATCCGTTTCACGACGCCGCGCGGCGTAATGCCGTGCGCGGCGTTGAACGCGATCTGCTTCGTACGGCGCCGCTCGGTTTCGTCGATCGCGCGACGCATCGAGTCCGTGATGTTGTCTCCGTACAGAATCGCCTTGCCGTTCACGTTACGCGCCGCCCGGCCGATGGTCTGGATCAGCGACCGCTCGGCGCGCAGGAAGCCTTCCTTGTCCGCGTCGAGAATCGCGACGAGCGACACCTCGGGAATATCGAGCCCCTCGCGCAGCAGGTTGATCCCGACCAGCACGTCGAACGCGCCGAGACGCAGATCGCGGATGATCTCGACGCGCTCGACCGTGTCGATGTCGCTGTGCAGATAGCGCACCTTGATGCCGTGGTCGGCCAGGAACTCGGTGAGCTGCTCGGCCATCCGCTTGGTCAGCGTCGTGACCAGCACGCGGTCGCCGGCCTTGATGCGCTCGTTGATCTCGCCAAGCACGTCGTCGACCTGGCTGCGCGCCGGCCGCACCTCGATTTCAGGGTCGACGAGGCCGGTCGGACGCACAAGCTGTTCGGCGACCTGCCCCGCGGTCCTCTTCTCGTAATCGGCGGGCGTCGCCGACACGAACACGACCTGGCGCATCTTGCGCTCGAACTCGTTGAACTTGAGCGGCCGGTTGTCGAGCGCCGACGGCAGCCGGAAGCCATAGTCGACGAGGTTTTCCTTGCGCGCGCGGTCGCCGTTGTACATGCCGTTCAGCTGGCCAATCAGCACGTGCGATTCGTCGAGCATCATGATCGCGTCGGGCGGCAGGTAATCGACGAGCGTCGGCGGCGGCTCGCCCGGCGCCGCGCCCGAGAAGTGCCGCGAATAGTTCTCGATGCCCTTGCAAAAACCGAGCTCCTGCAGCATTTCGAGGTCAAAGCGGGTGCGCTGCTCGAGGCGCTGCGCCTCGACGAGCTTGCCTTGGCTATAGAAGAATTCGAGGCGCTCGCGCAGCTCGGCCTTGATCGTTTCGACGGCGCGCAGCACGGTATCGCGCGGCGTCACGTAGTGCGACGACGGATACACGGTAAAGCGCGGAATTTTCTGTCGCACGCGGCCGGTGAGCGGATCGAATAGCTGCAGTGTTTCGATTTCGTCGTCGAACAGCTCGACGCGCACCGCCATCTCGGCGTGCTCGGCCGGGAAGATATCGATCGTGTCGCCGCGCACGCGGAACGAGCCGCGCTGGAAGTCGGCTTCGTTGCGGCTGTACTGCATCGCGATCAGCCGCGCGATGACGTCGCGCTGGCCGAGCCGATCGCCGGTGCGCAGCGTCAGGATCATCTTGTGGTATTCGGACGGATTGCCGATACCGTAAATCGCCGACACCGTCGCGACGATCACCACGTCGCGCCGCTCCATCAGGCTCTTGGTCGCCGACAGCCGCATCTGCTCGATATGCTCGTTGATCGACGAGTCTTTCTCGATGAACAGATCGCGCTGCGGCACATACGCTTCCGGCTGGTAGTAGTCGTAGTACGAAACGAAGTACTCGACCGCGTTGCGCGGAAAGAACTCGCGGAACTCCGAATACAGCTGCGCGGCGAGCGTCTTGTTCGGCGCGAACACGATCGCCGGGCGGCCGAGCCGCGCGATCGTGTTGGCCATCGTGAAAGTCTTGCCGGAGCCGGTCACGCCGAGCAGCGTCTGGAACGCGAGACCGTCGCCGACGCCTTCGACGAGCGTGTCGATGGCCGTGGGCTGGTCGCCGGCGGGCGGATACGGCTGGTAGAGCTTGAACGGTGAACCTTCGAACGCGATGAATTTTGATTCGTCGAGCGTATCGTCGGCTTCAGTCAGATGGTGTTCGGACATGAGGGGCGGCACCGGGCCTTGGGCAAAGAATCATTCTAACGGGTTGCGGAAAGCGAAGATCGAGCGGGCTTACGCAGGGCGGCCCTGGGCGCCGGTGTGTTGTGGCCCTTTGCGGACTTGCGCGCCCTGACGGGGTTTACCGCGAACTCCCATGCCGGGCTGTGTCCTCCACGCCAGGCGTCATCGTGGCGCAATCAGCGCCAATGGACAGCGCACCTCGGCCTGGTCGCGCCGTCGACATCGCCACGCCCCGCTCGAATTCCTTACGGCCACATGGCTCTCCAGTGCCTGTTTTTCAAGCAAATAATCGCCTTTTGCCCGTCTGGTCGTCCGAAAAAAGCGCCCGGATTCGTTACAATGCGAAGTTGCGCTCGCTCGCCGCTGTCCATAGGCCGTCCCCGATTTTCGCGTTTCGTCGAACTCACGCCCACCCGCGAAACGCCGCCGACGCCCCAGATGGAGCCGCTCGCGCGCGAAGCCGCCCTCTTTTCACTACTGCTGCCCACCCATCATGTCTCTGTTCTCCGCCGTCGAACTTGCTCCCCGCGACCCGATTCTGGGCCTGAACGAAGCTTTCAACGCCGATACGCGCGCCACCAAGGTCAACCTCGGCGTTGGCGTGTACTTCAATGAAGAAGGCAAGATTCCGCTGCTGCGCGCCGTGCGCGAGGCGGAAAAGGCTCGCGTCGAAGCCGCGCTGCCGCGTGGCTATCTGCCGATCGAAGGTATCGCCGCTTACGATGCCGCCGTGCAAAAGCTGCTGCTCGGCAACGACTCGCCGCTGATCGCGGCCGGCCGCGTCGTCACGGCGCAGGCGCTGGGCGGCACGGGCGCGCTGAAGATCGGCGCGGACTTCCTGAAGCGCGTGAATCCGAATAGCAAGGTCGCGATCAGCGATCCGAGCTGGGAAAATCACCGCGCGCTGTTCGAAGGCGCGGGCTTCGTCGTCGAATCGTATCCGTACTATGACGCGCAGACGCATGGCGTGAACTTCGACGGCATGTTGAGCGCGCTGAACAGCTATGAGGCGGGCACGATCGTCGTGCTGCACGCGTGCTGCCATAACCCGACCGGCGTCGACCTGAGCATCGCGCAGTGGAAGCAGGTCGTCGAGGTCGTCAAGGCGCGCAACCTCGTGCCGTTCCTCGATATCGCCTACCAGGGCTTCGGCGACAACATCGAAGCGGACGCGGCAGCCGTGCGTCTGTTCGCGGCGCAGGAACTGAACGTGTTCGTGTCTTCGTCGTTCTCGAAGTCGTTCTCGCTGTACGGCGAGCGCGTCGGCGCACTGTCGATCATCACCGCGAGCAAGGAAGAAGCGGCGCGCGTGCTGTCGCAACTGAAACGCGTGATCCGCACCAACTACTCGAACCCGCCGACGCACGGCGGCTCGGTAGTCGCGGCCGTGCTCGCATCGCCGGAACTGCGCGCGACGTGGGAAAGCGAACTGGGCGAAATGCGCGAGCGCATCCGCGCGATGCGCAATGGTCTCGTCGAGCGTCTGAAGGCAAGCGGCGTTGATCGTGACTTCGGCTTCGTGAACGCCCAGCGCGGCATGTTCTCGTACTCGGGTCTGACGGCACCGCAAGTGGACCGTCTGCGCGAAGAGTTCGGTATCTATGCGGTCAGCACGGGCCGCATCTGCGTGGCTGCGCTCAATACGCGCAACCTCGACGTCGTCGCCACCGCGATTGCTCACGTGCTGAAGTAAGGCGATTCACAGCGCGGAGGTTTGCCGTGCAAGTGCAGCAGGTTCGCCGCTGCCACCGCCTGTAAAAACGGCGCCCTTTTCTGAAAGGGCGCCGTTTTTTTGTTTTCTGACGGTTCGGCCTTGGTTGGCGCAGCGTCGGGGCTCTCCGCGAGGAATCAGCGCGAATCCCGATGAATATCGTGGGTGACGAACCCGGCATCGTTTTCCGGCATATCGAGCCAGTCGGGCTGCTCGAGAGAACGGAGAATATCTTCGAGACCGCTTCGCCAATGCTCGCGCATCGTCGACAGACCGAATTGAAAGTCCTTGTAGTGTCCTTCGTATTCCTTGTGCCGGTAGATCAGGTGAATCACGTTGTAGCGCTTTGAACACGACAGATCTTCGGCCAGCTTGCACCACGGATCGTCGCGTTGGTCTTCTGGCACACGGTCCAGCACCTCGCGCAGTACGTGGCGGAAACGCTGCGAGCGCTGCAGCATGTCGGTCACGAGACGCGTACGGCTCGAATACTGGATGTCTTTCATGCGGCCCTGCACGTCGGTGAGGTTGTCCGGCACCGGCCCGATCGCGCTCCATAGGTCGACCTGAAACGCGAGCGTGTCGCGACGCGGCGTGGACTGGAGCATCTCGTAGAGCGGCGTATTCGACATCAGGCCGCCGTCCCAGTAGAACTGACCGTCGATCTCGACGGCCGCGAAGCCCGGCGGCAACGCGCCAGACGCTATGAAATGCTCGGGCCTGAGCGTGGTGTGGGTATTGTCGAAGTACGCGAAATTGCCCGTGCCGCAATTCACCGCGCCCACCGACACGCGTATTCCGCCGGAATTAATCCGGTCGAAATCACACAGCGACTCGAGCGTGGCCTTCAGCGGCGTGGTGTCGTAGTAGCTCGCCAATTGCGGCGGACCGGACACCGTGGGCAACGGCGGTGGGAAACGCGGCACGAAAAAGCCCTTTTGCCCTTCGACGATCGCGCTCATTGCCTGCGCTGCCGTAAATGCCTTGCGCACCGCTTCGCTCGAATTGAACAGCAGGTGCTCGATCGGAGCCGGCAAGGGCGCCCCGAACGCCGGCTGGCAGATCGTCTCCCAGAATTGCAGCAGACGCTCGACGCGTCGTTCCGGTGGATTGCCCGCAATGATCGCCGTATTCAGTGCACCGATCGAGATGCCCGCGATCCAGTTCGGTTCGATGCCGGCTTCGTAAAGTCCCTGAAAGACGCCGGCCTGATAGGCGCCGAGCGCGCCGCCGCCTTGCAGCATCAGCGCGACGGTTTCGTAGTTGGGCAACCGGAGATGCCGGCGCGGGCGTGCGGCGACCGACGGACCCGCGCCCTCCCCGTCGCCCGACACGCCCACCCGTGCCCGCTTCAGATTGCGTTGCGCCATGGGCCGCCCCTTAGTGCATGTACCAGCCGTGGCTCACGACGAACGACTGGCCGGTCAGCGCCGCGCTCGGGAATGTCGACAGGAACAGCACGGTCTGCGCGACGTCTTCGACCGTCGTGAAGATACCGTCGACGGTACCGCCCAGCATCACGCGCTTGATCACTTCCTCTTCGCTGATGCCGAATTCTTTCGCCTGCTCGGGAATCTGCTTGTCGACGAGCGGCGTGCGCACGAAGCCCGGACACACGACGTGCGAACGCACGTTATGCGCAGCGCCCTCCTTGGCAAGCACGCGCGACAGGCCCAGCAGAGCGTGCTTCGCGGTCACGTACGCCGACTTCAGCGGCGAGGCGAGATGCGAGTGGACCGAGCCCATGTAAATCACGACGCCGCCGCGATTGTCCTTGTACATGTGCTTGAGCGCGGCCTTGGTGGTCAGGAACGCGCCGTCCACGTGAATGGCCTGCATCTTCTTCCAGTCCGAGAACGAATAGTTTTCGATCGGATTGACGATCTGGATGCCGGCGTTGGAAACGAGAATGTCGATCGAACCGAATTCCTCGGCGACCTTGTCGATCCCCTGGTTGACGGCATCTTCGTTCGTCACGTCCATTGCCACGCCGATTGCCTTACCGCCGCCCTTTCTGATTTCTTCAGCCACGGCGTTCGCGCCGTCCTGGTTCAGGTCGGCGATCGCGACCGCAGCACCCGCGGCCGACAGAGTCAACGCGATCTGTTTGCCGATGCCGCTCGCGGCACCAGTGACGACGGCAACTTTGCCGTTCAGATTCGAGTTCAGAGACGACATCCAGAACCTCCATGCAGTTGATGAGCAATGAGACCACGAGACCGCGCGCGGCGAGAAGTCGGCCAAACGGTATAGACCGTTCGGCGGATGCAGCGCGGCGGCCGACTTTGCTATTGTGCATGAACCCTGTGAACGACATAGGTAAAACGCACATCGAGCCGTATCTCTTTAAACTGGACGCTTTCGGGCTGAATCCGGGCTCCATTCCCGTGGCATCACCAACCAGGAGACATGCATGAATTATCGACGTCTGGGCCGCTCGGGCCTGCAAGTGAGCGAGTTGTCCATCGGCTCATGGGTCACGTACGGCAACCAGGTGGATCACCGCGCCGCGCGCGAATCGCTTGCCGCTGCGCGCGACGCGGGCGTCAATTTCTTCGACAACGCCGAAGTCTACGCGGGCGGCAAATCCGAGGAGATCATGGGCCATGCGTTGAAGGAGCTCGCGTGGCCGCGCGTGAGCTACGTCGTGTCGACGAAATTCTTCTGGGGACTCAACGAAGCGCCGAACCAGTACCACACGCTGAACCGCAAGTACCTGATGAACGCGATCGACGCGTCGCTGAAGCGCCTGCAGCTCGACTATGTGGATCTCGTGTTCTGTCATCGTCCGGACCCGAACACGCCGGTCGAGGAAACGGTGTGGGCAATGAGCGACATGATCGCGCGCGGCAAGGCGCTGTACTGGGGCACCTCGGAATGGAGCGCCGACGAGATTCGCGCCGCCTATGAAATCGCCGAGCGGCATCATCTGCACAAGCCGGTCATGGAGCAGCCGCAATACAACCTGTTTCACCGCAAACGCGTCGAGCAGGAATACAAACGGCTCTACGAGGACATCGGCCTCGGCCTGACCACGTGGAGCCCACTCGCATCGGGTCTGCTCACCGGCAAATATCGTGACGGCGTGCCAGCCGACAGTCGCGCGCAGTTGCAGGGCTATGACTGGCTGCGTCAGCAGCTCACGGACCCGACCCGGAACAACGTGGTCGGCCAGCTCGGCGCGGTCGCCGACGAGCTCGGCTGCACGGTCGGTCAGCTCGCGATCGCGTGGATTCTGAAGAATTCGAATGTCAGCACGGTGATCACGGGCGCCTCGCGGGTCGAACAGATCGGCGAAAACATGCAGTCCGCCGAGGTGGCCAAGCGCATCACACCGGAGATAAAGCAGCGGATCGAGGAGATCATCGGCGACGCGCACGAGTAATCGCGCGCGCAGCGCCACGCACCGGGTGGCTAACCGGGCACGCGCGGTCGCGTACAATACGCGACCGCGCGTCGCCGGCTCCTTCGGGCCAGCCTGCGCTCTCTCAGCGTCCTCTCATCATGCTCAGCTACCGCCACGCCTTTCATGCCGGCAATCACGCCGACGTTCTGAAACACGCCGTCGTGTTGCAGCTCCTGCGCTACCTTGGCCAGAAGGACAAGGCCTACTGGTATATCGACACCCACGCGGGCGCCGGCGTTTACTCGCTGAAGGAAGGCTACGCGACGAAGACCGGCGAGTTCGAAACGGGTATTGCGAAACTGTGGGGCCGCAACGATCTCCCGCCGCTGTTCGCCGAATACGTCGATGAAGTCAGCGCGCTCAATGCCGATGGCCAGTTGCATTTTTATCCGGGCTCGCCGTATCTTGCGTGGCGACAACTGCGCGCGCAGGATCGTATGCGGCTCTTCGAATTGCACAGCACCGAAATCGACGTGCTGCGCCACAATTTTCGCGACGCGGGCCGACGCGCAATGCTGTATGCGGGCGACGGCTTCGACGGGATTCTCACGCTGTTGCCGCCCGCGCCGCGCCGCGCGCTGATCCTGCTCGACCCGTCGTATGAAGACAAGCGCGATTACGGGCGCACGCTGCGCTGTGTCGAGGAAAGTCTGAAGCGGTTTCCGACCGGCACGTACGCGGTCTGGTATCCGCAGGTCAAGCGCCCTGAGTCGCAGCGCTTTCCCGATCAACTGAAGCAGTTGCAGAAGGACAACTGGCTGCACGTCAGCCTGAGCGTCAGCAATCCGCCGGAAGACGGCTATGGGCTGTTCGGTAGCGGCATGTTCATCCTGAATCCGCCGTATACGCTCGCCAAGACGCTGAAGGATCAGATGCCATGGCTCGTCAAAACGCTCGGCGAGGACAAGGCTGCGACGTTCAAGGTCGAATATCGCGGCAATTGAACGTGATGAGCGGCGCGTGAGCGTGCCGCGCGCGGTTCCCGGTCACCTGTCTTGCGCAACCCGATCTCCGCATACGCTCACTTGAACTGCGCGGCCGCCTTGCTCGCGAACTGGTTCGTATAGGTAGCACTCAGATCGATCTTCTTCGGATCGAGCCGGCTATCGAACGACGACAACGCGCGCAGCGACGTCGCCGGGCCATCAGCGGGCATCAGTCCGTCCGGCGAATACGCGTCGCGCACGTTGTGAAAGGCGTCGAGATAGAGCGTCGGGTCGCCCAATAGATAGGCTTGCGGCACCATCTTCAGCAGATCCGCGTCGCTCGCGGTCTGCAGCCAATGATTCGCACGCACGATCGCGTTGGTCAGCGCCTGCGTTGTCTTCGGATTTTTCTGGATGAAGCTTTCGGCCGCGTAAAGCGTCGCCGCGGGCATCATGCCGCCGAACACCTCCTGCGTGCCTTTCACCGTGCGCGTATCGACAAGCACCTTGATGGCGCCGCTACGCGTGAGCTTGGTCATCATTGGATCGACATTGGACAGCGCGTCGATCTGCCCACTGCCCACTGCGGCCAGCACCGTCGCGCCGCTGCCGACACCGATCGCCGAAATGTCGCTGCGCTGCACGCCGGCCTTGCGCAACGCAACGGTGAGCACGAGATCCGTCGACGAACCCGGTGCGCTCACGCCGACCTTCGCGCCTTTGAAGTCCGCGAGCGACTTGATCTGATTGGCCTTCGACTTCACCACGCCGATCACGATCTGCGGTGCGCGGCCCATCAACACGAACGCGCGATAGTGCTGACCCTTCGCCTGCATGAACAACGTGTGCTCGAACGCGCCCGCGCCGACTTCGGCGCTGCCGCCCACCACCGCTTCGAGCGCTTTCGAGCCGCCTGCGAAATCTTCGAGCGTGACGTTCAGGCCTTCGTCCTTGAAGTAGCCGAGCTGCTGTGCGGCGAGGACCGGCAGATAGTACAGGCCAGGTAAGCCGCCGACGGCCATCGTCAGTGACGGCATTTCCGGCGTGTCCTTCGCGAACCCAGCGCCGGGCAACGCAGCCAGTGCGAGCAGCATCACGCAGGCGCGCGTCGCACGCTGCATCCATTGATTGAGCATGGTGACGTCTCCTTGTTGTGTTTTCCGTTCGAAGCAGTGACGCAGGCGCACATGCCGAGATCGAAGCTCACGGCGGCGAGGCGCGCAACGATTGTCGTCGGACGGTTTCACGGACGCCATGCGCCCAAACCCGAATGAGATTGTCGGGTGCGAGGCAAGCTGGCGTATGGGGGAGAAACGGGACCGCGCAGAAGCACCGACGACGATCTCTCGCGCCGTCGGTGCCTATTGCGGAAGGGGCACCGCTCGAGGCACCGGCCGCGGCACGCCACCACCCGCCGGCAATTGGATATACGGCGCGACCACGAACGGCGGCGACGATTCCGGAGGCAGCTCGACCGGTGCCGCGATCGGCGGCGCGGCGACGATCGGCTCCGGCGCAGGCGGCGAGCTCAGCAGTACGGTACCGCTCTGGCCATTATTGACGCCGCCAAGCGTATCGAGGATCACGGGGGGACGCCCGTTATCGGACACTGCGAATGCGTCCGACGCGGCGCAGAGGGCGGCGAGCGTCGCCATGGCGGCCACGGCCATCACGGCTCGGAAAGTTTGCAGCGAACGGACGGAGGACATGGACAGCCCGATTGGTTATGAATGCCGTCTTGTGCGAAAAACGCCATACATTACCGCGGGCCGCGTTACGAAGCTAGTCGATATTCGCCATCAGCAGCTTTCTTGCGCCGTTCACTCGAAAAAACGTCGAAGGCACACGCGGATTTCGATGTCCAGATACGACAAAGCCCCGCTTTGACGGGGCTCGACATTGGTACTGCACGGCCGCGCAAAAGCAAGCGCCGCCAGGTCAAACTCAAAGCGGAAACTTACAGCGAATAGCCGTTGGTTTCGAGCGAACGGATGCGCTGTTCGAGCTGAACGATATCCGACGACGAGGCGAGATATGCCTCACGACGGCTACGTTCCGCGGTTTCGAACCAGCTGCTGAGCTTCTCAAGAATGAATGCAAACATGATGTTCTCCAAGGATCAGATCGAATCCCCGGTGATTTGACATCAGGGATTTCCCGTAAAAGGGTTAACCCGCATTATAGCCTTAAGGTGCAACCTGAACAGTGAAATGCCTGCATGGTGTGCATTCCGTTTTGGAATAGTGCACTGGAAAGGTGCGATGCAGTTCCTGATTTTATTGGGATTCATCCAGGCGTCCTTTAAGTGGACGTCATTTTCGCAATTTTTATGCTCACTTTCGGTGCATGAATCGCTCGACCTTGAGAATCGGCAGGGCTGGGTTGCACTTCGATCAGCCGCTAAAGCGGGCGGCAACCTTGTCCGGATACAAGATCGGTGTCCGCCAGTCGCTCGATAATCGGACAATCTGGCCGGTCATCACCATGGCAATGATCGGCCAGATGCGCGAGAGTGTCGCGCATGTCCGTCAGTTCGGCGATGCGGCGATCGAGTTCGGCGACATGTTCGAGCGCGATCCGCTTTACTTCGGCACTTGCACGCGAGCGGTCGTGCCATAGAGCAAGCAGCCGCCGGATATCCTCGACCAGAAATCCGAGCCGGCGAGCCTGGCGAATAAAGCGCAAGGAATGCACTTCCTGCGGGCCATACACGCGATAACCGGCACTCGTGCGCGCCTTCGCAGTCAATAGGCCGACACTTTCGTAGTAGCGGATCATTTTTGCCGTAACGCCCGACACGCGGGCCGCTTCGCCTATGTTCATGACTGTTTCCTCAAGGTTGCGGCTGAACTCCAATCGATCCTACACCTTCCCATGGTGGGAAGGTCAGCTACCCAAACAGGGTACGGCAGGCATAATTCGACTATCCGCAATCTGATTCCGCCGAGGTCTTTGCAATGACAATCGAACTCCATGTAGAAGGCATGAGCTGCCAGCACTGCGTTGCCGCTGTCACGAGCGCGATTCGCGAGCACGACGCCGCCGCGCAGGTTCAGGTGGATCTCGCGACCGGCCGCGTGCTCGTGGAGTCGGCGCAACCCGTCGATGCGCTGAAGGCCGCGATTGACGAGGCCGGATACACGGTCACGTCTGTGCGCTGAGGGTGCCGCGCATGTTCAAGGTTGCCGTAATAGGTGGTTCCGGATTGCTCGGCCGCGCGCTCAACGACGAACTCGCGCGCCAAACCGGCTGGCAGACCGTCTCCACCGCATATAGCCGAACGTCTCCGCGAATGGTCGCGTTGGATGTTCGCGATAGCGTTGCGGTCGAGCGTTTCATCGACCGCGTAGCGCCGGATGCCGTCGTGATTGCCGCGGCGGAGCGCCGTCCCGATGTATGCGAGCGCGATCCGGCGCTTGCTCGCGCGCTGAACGTCGATGCCGTGCGAATGATCGCCGGGGCGGCGAACCGACACGGCGCGTGGACACTGTCGATCTCGACCGACTACGTGTTCGACGGCACGCACCCGCCCTATCGTCACGACAGCACACCTGCGCCACTGAACGCGTACGGACAGAGCAAGCTCGAAGGCGAGCGAGCGCTGACCGACACGGCCGAGGGCGGATGCGTGCTGCGTCTGCCGCTGCTATATGGTCCGATCGTCAGTTGGTCGGAATCGGCCGTGACTAGCCTCGTGCCGGCGATTGCAGCGGCGGCGGCGCCGGGGGCCCAGGCTGCCAGGATGGACGCTTGGGCGATCCGCTATCCTACGTTCACGCCCGATGTCGCTTTCGTGATCCGACAGATGCTCGAGCGGCACGCGCGCGGCGAAACGGTCTCTGGCATCGTGCAATGGTCGGGCGACGAACCAATGAACAAGTACGAGATCGCCATGCGCCTGGCAGAAGCGTTGCAACTCGACGCGCGCCTGACGCCCCAGCGCACACCCACCGACGCGACGCCGCGCCCGCACAACTGTCATCTGGCATCGAGCCGTTTAGAGGTACTCGGAATCGGCCGACGCACGCCTTTCGATATGGCGATCCGGGAGGTGCTGGCCGCGTTTCCGTGGCAGGGACAGGCAACTTCCGTATGATCCGGCGCCTTGCGTGCGTACGGTAAGCGGCTGGCGAACCCACGTTGACGAACGGTGAATCAGGCGACAGCGGTAAGAGGTTGCCAGTTATGTGGCAGCAATGCGGCGATGTCGCTTGCCCTGTGGGTGGGCGGCCGTGTCCCGATGTCTTTCAGATATGCGTGGGGTTCGTGACCGTTCAGTTGCGCTGAGCGGATGAGGCTCATGATTGCGGCCGCACGTTGGCCAGCGCGCAGCGACCCGGCGAACAATCGGATCCTCTCTCAAGAAACCCAATGGAAAAGGTTGGTTTTCATGGAGTCGGCGCGTTTGGCTGGAGCTGGAATCCGAGGGCGAAAGCACGTCGCCTGAGGGCTGCGATGCTGCGCTGGCGCTGCTGTTCCTCATAGCGCTTCTGCCCCTGGTCGACGAAGGCTTCGCCGCGCGTGAGCATGAAGTACACCATGCGGGCAAGCTTGTGGGCGACCGCGGTATTGGCGCGCGGCTTGTCCATGCGTGAGCACAGCCGGCGGTAGAACGCGCCGAGCGCCGAGTCGCTGCGCGACAGGCTCATGGCTGCCATTTTCAGCGCCTGCCGGGCGCGGTTGGCGGAGGGTCGTGTGCCGGAAGACAGCGTCTTGCCGCCACTGATCTTCGTGGCGGGGCACAGGCGCAGCCACGAACAGAAGTGCTTGACGCTGGCAAAGCGGCTCAGATCCGGGCCGATCTCGGAGAGGATCGTCATCACGGTGGCCACGGACAGGCCGTTGATGCGCGTCAGGTCCACGCCCGCCCAGCGCGCGAGCGCGGTACGCGCGTCGAACCGGGGGGCGTTCTTCTGGCGTTTCTTGTCCGGCCCGGCCAGCTGGACGTCGTGACGCCCCAGGGGGACCAGCAGCGCCTCGGTCTTCGCATCGCACTCGAGGATGCGCTCGGCGAGACTGTCGAACATTGCGAGCGCCTGCGCGAGCACGAACAGGTGCTCCTCGCGCCAGTTGCCGCTCAGCGCCCTGATGATGTCTTCGGTACTGGCCTTGACGAGACTGTGGCGGAAACGCGCGAGCACCTTCGGGTCGCGTTCGCCGGCCACGATCGCGCGGATGATCGCCTGTCCGGTCGTACCCATCACGTCCGTGAGTACCTCGGTGAGCTGGAGGTTCATCTGCAGCAGTGCCTTCTGCATGCGCTGCACCCAGCTACCCTGTTCGGTGAGCAGCAGCTCGCGCTGCCGCACCACCGCGCGCACCACGCAGACCTCGCCAGCGGGGCGCCAGGCCGCACGCAGCAGTCCGAGACTCATGAGCTTCTGCAGCCACTGGCAGTCCTGTACGTCGCTCTTGCGCCCCGGCACGTACTTCATCTGCCGCGCATCGACGAGCCAGACTGTCAGCCCGCGCTGCTCGAGCACCTCATACACCGGGATCCAGTAGACGCCGGTGGATTCCAGTGCCACGGTACCGACGCCGCACGCGAGCAGCCAGTCGGCCATCGCGTGCAGGTCACCGGTCATCGTGCCGAACTCGCGCACCGGCTGGTCGTCGGCCGTCCGGGGGACTGCCACCCAGTGGCTGGACGCGCCCACATCGATCCCGGCGGCGTTCGGATACACCTCGTCGTCTTCCCGCTTGCGCATGGCCATGACCTGCTCCTGGCTGGTTGGTTCAGGGCAGCACCAGGGGGAAGCGTCTGAATCGACTCGATCTCTCAAACGGGATGCAGCTCGCGCCGCTCACCAATGTCACCGACGATTCCCGGACCATGCTATGTACCGGGCTCGCCACACGGCGTCCGGGGACGTCGCATGCGTGCACCAGTGATCTTCCGGTCATCACGGCGCTGCCGCCTGTGTTATAGCCCATCATCGTTTCTTCCGGAACACCGGGGACGATTGGCGGCCTTCGGAAGCTATGTAGCGTGAGAGTCGTCAAGGCCCGAGTCGTAAGATTGACCGTGCCAAGGTTTGCTCAACGGAGGGCATCATGGACGCAAATCACGTTACCGGACCAACATGCTGAGGGCGTCATCCTGGCAGTGTCGCTTGAACTGTCTGCCGCCCAGTGGAAGGTCGCGCTTCACGACGGATTCAGGGAGAAGCCGGCGGTCCGCACGGTCGGCGCGCCACAGGCGAACTTGCGACTGCAGGCCGTTCTCGAACTCATCGCGCAGCACAAGCAGAAGTGGTCGCTGCCGTCGAACGAGCTAGCGTCAAGACTAATGGGATGGACGCCCCCACCCGAAGCGGCATCAATGTGCCAAAGTGGATGTGTCGAAGCAACCACCTGACCGAGGGGAGCGCCCATCGTGAAGATTACGACAGTTGGCATCGATCTGGCGAAGAACGTTTTTGCCGTCCATGGTGTAAATGAGCATGGTCGAACGGTGCTGAAGAAAGTGCTCAAGCGAAATCACGTTGCGGACTTCTTCGCCAACCTCCCCGCTGCGTGATCGGGATCGAAGCGTGCGCCAGCGCGCACTATTGGGCCCGCAAGCTGCAGGCCATGGGCCATACGGTCCGACTGATTGCACCGCAGTTTGTCAAACCGTACGTCAAGACGAACAAGAATGACGCGGCGGATGCTGAGGCAATCTGCGAGGCAGTCGCGCGGCCGAACATGCGTTTCGTGCCGGTCAAGAGCATCGAGCAGCAATCGGTGTATAGGCAACTTGATGAGCAGGGACTTCAGGCGGCGAGTTTCTGCTGAACCCGTTGATCGTCTTTCACCGGTCAGTACGCCAACCACGATGAAGCACGGCGCGACATCAACCAGTACATCGTCGGTTTTTACAACGCAGTACGCTTGCATTCGACTTTGGGCTATCTGTCGCCCGTTGCCTACGAGGCAAAACCGACAGTAAAAGAACCTATTAGCCTGTCCGAAATAACTTGACCACTACATCCTTGTGTCCTTAGATACGTGCGGGAGGCTAGCGTTGAGCGCGGGAACGCCACCGAGCAGCGCTCGGGACGCGCTAGACGCTTGTTTGTGCGCAGGTCGTATGCGCAAAAACGCGTCGATCAACAGGCTACTTTTGGCAGTGGCTGGCAACGGCGTCCGACCACGCTTATTGTTCGTGCCCGGTCGAGCATGTTGCTGTTGATTTGGGCCGCGTAAACGCAGAAACCCCACCGCGGCGGGTGGGGTTTCTGACTGGGGGGGAGCCTGACGATTACCTACTTTCACACGGGCAATCCGCACTATCATCGGCGTGGAGTCGTTTCACGGTCCTGTTCGGGATGGGAAGGGGTGGGACCGACTCGCTATGGTCATCAGGCATGACGGGTTGCTGCGTCGCAGGGCTGGAGTCAACCGGTTGCGCCACAGCCAATCGGGAAGAAGCGTAAAGGATTCGAGTGGGGAGGGTTGTGTTGTTTCTGGCACAACACTGAATCCCAACCGGGCGTTTCTGTGAGCTCCCGCGGGAGTTCACACCAATCCCCTTCGGGGATCGGACCCGCGTAAGTGCTGAAGCACTACCGCGGGTCGAGACACACCTGTTATAGGATCAAGCCTTACGGGCAATTAGTATCAGTTAGCTCAGTACATTACTGTACGTGCACACCTGACCTATCAACGTCCTGGTCTTGAACGACCCTTCAAGGGGCTCGAAGCCCCGGGGATATCTCATCTTAAGGCGAGTTTCCCGCTTAGATGCTTTCAGCGGTTATCTCTTCCGAACATAGCTACCCGGCGATGCCACTGGCGTGACAACCGGTACACCAGAGGTTCGTCCACTCCGGTCCTCTCGTACTAGGAGCAGCCCCCTTCAAATATCCAGCGCCCACGGCAGATAGGGACCAAACTGTCTCACGACGTTTTAAACCCAGCTCACGTACCTCTTTAAATGGCGAACAGCCATACCCTTGGGACCGGCTACAGCCCCAGGATGAGATGAGCCGACATCGAGGTGCCAAACACCGCCGTCGATATGAACTCTTGGGCGGTATCAGCCTGTTATCCCCAGAGTACCTTTTATCCGTTGAGCGATGGCCCTTCCATACAGAACCACCGGATCACTATGACCTGCTTTCGCACCTGTTCGACTTGTCAGTCTCACAGTCAAGCACGCTTATGCCATTGCACTATCAGCACGATTTCCGACCGTACCTAGCGTACCTTCGTACTCCTCCGTTACACTTTGGGAGGAGACCGCCCCAGTCAAACTGCCTACCATGCACTGTCCCCGACCCGGATCACGGGCCAAGGTTAGAACCTCAAACAGATCAGGGTGGTATTTCAAGGACGGCTCCATTGAGACTGGCGTCCCAACTTCATAGCCTCCCACCTATCCTACACAGACCGGTTCAAAGTCCAATGCAAAGCTGCAGTAAAGGTTCATGGGGTCTTTCCGTCTAGCCGCGGGGAGATTGCATCATCACAAACACTTCAACTTCGCTGAGTCTCGGGAGGAGACAGTGTGGCCATCGTTACGCCATTCGTGCAGGTCGGAACTTACCCGACAAGGAATTTCGCTACCTTAGGACCGTTATAGTTACGGCCGCCGTTTACCGGGACTTCAATCAGGAGCTTGCACCCCATCATTTAATCTTCCGGCACCGGGCAGGCGTCACACCCTATACGTCCACTTTCGTGTTTGCAGAGTGCTGTGTTTTTATTAAACAGTCGCAGCCACCAGTTTATTGCAACCCTTTCACCCTTCTGGCGCAGGCCAGTCAGGCTATGAGGGCGTACCTTATCCCGAAGTTACGGTACCAATTTGCCGAGTTCCTTCTCCCGAGTTCTCTCAAGCGCCTTAGAATACTCATCTCGCCCACCTGTGTCGGTTTGCGGTACGGTCACTGTGAAACTGAAGCTTAGAGGCTTTTCCTGGAACCCCTTCCAGTTGCTTCGCCACCGAAGTGGCTCGCCTCGCACCCTTGAATTCTGCGCCCGGATTTGCCAAAGCGCCTTCTCCAATGCAAGGACCGGGACTTCCAACACCCGGACAACCTTCCGCGATCCGTCCCCCCATCGCATTTCACAATGGTGCAGAAATATTAATCTGCTTCCCATCAGCTACGCATTTCTGCCTCGCCTTAGGGGCCGACTCACCCTACGCCGATGAACGTTGCGTAGGAAACCTTGGGCTTACGGCGAGGGGGCCTTTCACCCCCTTTATCGCTACTCATGTCAGCATTCGCACTTCCGATACCTCCAGCACACTTTCCAGTGCACCTTCGCAGGCTTACGGAACGCTCTCCTACCATGCACATTACTGTGCATCCGCAGCTTCGGTATATGGCTTAGCCCCGTTACATCTTCCGCGCAGGACGACTCGATCAGTGAGCTATTACGCTTTCTTTAAAGGGTGGCTGCTTCTAAGCCAACCTCCTGACTGTTTTAGCCTTCCCACTTCGTTTCCCACTTAGCCATATTTGGGGACCTTAGCTGGCGGTCTGGGTTGTTTCCCTCTTGACACCGGACGTTAGCACCCGATGTCTGTCTCCCGTGATTGCACTCTTCGGTATTCGGAGTTTGCTATGGCGTAGTAATCCGCAATGGACCCCACAACCATGACAGTGCTCTACCCCCGAAGGTGAGACACGAGGCACTACCTAAATAGTTTTCGGAGAGAACCAGCTATTTCCAGGTTTGTTTAGCCTTTCACCCCTATCCACAGCTCATCCCCTAACTTTTCAACGTTAGTGGGTTCGGTCCTCCAGCACGTGTTACCGTGCCTTCAACCTGGCCATGGATAGATCACCTGGTTTCGGGTCTACACCCAGCGACTGGACGCCCTGTTCGGACTCGCTTTCGCTACGCCTGCCCTAATCGGTTAAGCTCGCCACTGAATGTAAGTCGCTGACCCATTATACAAAAGGTACGCCGTCACCCCTTCGCAGAGGCTCCGACTGTTTGTATGCATGCGGTTTCAGGATCTGTTTCACTCCCCTCCCGGGGTTCTTTTCGCCTTTCCCTCACGGTACTGGTTCACTATCGGTCGATCACGAGTATTTAGCCTTGGAGGATGGTCCCCCCATCTTCAGACAGGATTTCACGTGTCCCGCCCTACTTCTCGTACACCCAGTTCTTCCATGCTGTTTTCGTCTACAGGGCTATCACCTGCTATGGCCGCACTTTCCAGAGCGTTCGACTAACAATACAGATAACGTGTACCGGCTGATCCCATTTCGCTCGCCACTACTCTGGGAATCTCGGTTGATTTCTTTTCCTGCGGTTACTTAGATGTTTCAGTTCACCGCGTTCGCCTCACGCAGCCTATGGATTCAGCTACGGATACTCCATTAGGAGTGGGTTTCCCCATTCGGACATCTCCGGATCAATGCTCGTTTGCCAGCTCCCCGGAGCTTTTCGCAGGCTACCGCGTCCTTCATCGCCTGTGATCGCCAAGGCATCCACCACATGCACTTGTTCGCTTGACCCTATAACGGGTGTGTCTCTGTGTCGACCCACGTTAGCGCTTTAGCGCTTACGTGAGTCCCATCCCCGGAGGGGATAGACGCACTCGCTACAGGTTGAGTATTCGTGTTGCGCCGTATTCCAAAGCGATCTCTCGATCACCTTTAAAATACATCGATACAATCACAACCCTGATTCACCTACTCACACACCCATCTCCAGGTATGCTTTCGTGAATCTCTTTACTACTTCTTCCTGATTGTTAAAGAACGGCAGCCGGTATGAAGCCTGTGCCTCATACCGCTCTGACTGGCTCAATCGCCAATGCGCAACGCTCTGCCTTCATGCAGAACCCTGCGCATTGAGGATTGGTGGAGGATGACGGGATCGAACCGACGACCCCCTGCTTGCAAAGCAGGTGCTCTCCCAGCTGAGCTAATCCCCCAGTCCCACAGATACTCCAGCGGCCCCAGCCCTTCAGCTCACCAGACAAGACACTGGTGGGTCTGGATGGATTCGAACCATCGACCCCCGCCTTATCAAGACGGTGCTCTAACCGGCTGAGCTACAGACCCCTGAGCCTGTCTGCGTTTCTTCTAACCACAGCCGATAAGCGTGAGCACTTGAGTGCAATGAATGCACAGCTCTGGAAAGGAGGTGATCCAGCCGCACCTTCCGATACGGCTACCTTGTTACGACTTCACCCCAGTCATGAATCCTACCGTGGTGACCGTCCTCCTTGCGGTTAGACTAGCCACTTCTGGTAAAACCCACTCCCATGGTGTGACGGGCGGTGTGTACAAGACCCGGGAACGTATTCACCGCGGCATGCTGATCCGCGATTACTAGCGATTCCAGCTTCACGCACCCGAGTTGCAGAGTGCGATCCGGACTACGATCGGTTTTCTGGGATTGGCTCCACCTCGCGGCTTGGCAACCCTCTGTTCCGACCATTGTATGACGTGTGAAGCCCTACCCATAAGGGCCATGAGGACTTGACGTCATCCCCACCTTCCTCCGGTTTGTCACCGGCAGTCTCCCTGGAGTGCTCTTGCGTAGCAACTAGGGACAAGGGTTGCGCTCGTTGCGGGACTTAACCCAACATCTCACGACACGAGCTGACGACAGCCATGCAGCACCTGTGTTATGGCTCCCTTTCGGGCACTCCCGCCTCTCGGCAGGATTCCATACATGTCAAGGGTAGGTAAGGTTTTTCGCGTTGCATCGAATTAATCCACATCATCCACCGCTTGTGCGGGTCCCCGTCAATTCCTTTGAGTTTTAATCTTGCGACCGTACTCCCCAGGCGGTCAACTTCACGCGTTAGCTACGTTACCAAGCCAATGAAGGCCCGACAACCAGTTGACATCGTTTAGGGCGTGGACTACCAGGGTATCTAATCCTGTTTGCTCCCCACGCTTTCGTGCATGAGCGTCAGTATTGGCCCAGGGGGCTGCCTTCGCCATCGGTGTTCCTCCACATCTCTACGCATTTCACTGCTACACGTGGAATTCCACCCCCCTCTGCCATACTCCAGCGCTGCAGTCACCAATGCAGTTCCCAGGTTAAGCCCGGGGATTTCACATCGGTCTTACAGCACCGCCTGCGCACGCTTTACGCCCAGTAATTCCGATTAACGCTCGCACCCTACGTATTACCGCGGCTGCTGGCACGTAGTTAGCCGGTGCTTATTCTTCCGGTACCGTCATCCCTCACGGATATTAGCCACGAGGTTTTCTTTCCGGACAAAAGTGCTTTACAACCCGAAGGCCTTCTTCACACACGCGGCATTGCTGGATCAGGCTTGCGCCCATTGTCCAAAATTCCCCACTGCTGCCTCCCGTAGGAGTCTGGGCCGTGTCTCAGTCCCAGTGTGGCTGGTCGTCCTCTCAGACCAGCTACAGATCGTCGGCTTGGTAGGCCTTTACCCCACCAACTACCTAATCTGCCATCGGCCGCCCCTTGAGCGCGAGGTCCCGAAAGATCCCCCGCTTTCCTCTCCCGAGCGTATGCGGTATTAATCCGGCTTTCGCCGGGCTATCCCCCACTCCAGGACACGTTCCGATGTATTACTCACCCGTTCGCCACTCGCCACCAGACCGAAGTCCGTGCTGCCGTTCGACTTGCATGTGTAAGGCATGCCGCCAGCGTTCAATCTGAGCCAGGATCAAACTCTTCAGTTCAAACCTGTTACTGTGTTCGGGCTCTCTCGAACCCGGTCGCTCACTCAACGTACTGACGATGATTGATCCGTCTTTCGACAGACAAACCTTCCTCCAATACTGTGTGAGGCTTCTGATACTTCTGCCTGACAGCAGACTCCGGAGAATCCGCCGCCGCATTCCGCATCAAGCGCCCACACTTATCGACTGTTAGTTTTTAAAGATCGGTCCGCCAAACCCGCCGCGCCTGAACCACCACTACCCGGCACTGCTTCGTTTGCGTCGCTGCGTCTGCAGCAGAGAAGCGAGATTATGGAGAACTTCCGTCGGATCGTCAACAGGTTTTTATCACTCGCCTAACCTGCCCACGCCGCCGAAGCCCACGCCATCAAAGGCTTCCCGCTTCTCCGCACCCCGGCGTCCGGAGCGCGAAAGTGCGGAATTCTAGTCGCCGCAGCCAGAACTTGCAAGCGAAATCCTGGGGTTTTCCTTAGGGGATCTTTCCCATACGGCCCGGATCGTCTATCGATGGGGTTTTCACTTCGGGCGCCAGCGTCTGGGCAGCGGATGCGCCGATCGTCCAATCATGCAGCACGGTATAAGCGACCGCCAGCAACGTCGGGCCGATGAAAACACCAAGAAAACCAAACGCAAACGCGCCGCCGAGGATGCCGAGCATCACCAGAATCAACGGCATGTCACTGTTTTTGCCGATCAGGATCGGCTTGATGACGTTATCGGCCATGCCGACTACCAGCAGGCCCCATATGACCACAAAAATCGCCCATCCAGTCGACCCGCCCTGATACAGCCAGATCGCTGCCGGCAACCAGACAATGACCGGACCGCCCGGCACCACCGACAGAAAAAACGTCACGAGCCCGAGCAACGCCGGCGCCGGTACGCCCGCCATCCAGAAACCGAATCCCGCGAGAACCGCCTGTACGAGGGCCGTACCAAGAATCCCGTAGACCACCCCCTTCACCGTGCTGCCCGCCAGCGCCAGCAGATACTCGGCGCGCTCACCGGCTACTCGACGCATGCCGGCGTTCAGCCAGGCGGCCGCCCCCTCGCCACCGGTATAAAAGAAGAACGCGAGCACGATGCTCAACGCCAGCAGCCCCAGCCCATGCGTCACCGCAAGCGCCGCCGCCAGAATCCACTTCCCAGCCGGCGCGGCGAGCGTGTGCAATTGCGCGATCAACTCGGAATTGCTGCTGGTCAAGCGCTCCCAAAAGGCCTCGATGCTCGAACCAACCAGCGGGATCCGCTGCACCCACGGCGGCAGATCGGGCAACCCCGACTCGAAAAGTCTTTGCACCAGCGCAACGATGTCGTGAACATGCGCGCCGAACGCGAAACCCGCATAGACGAACGGCCCGAGCACCACGACCAGAATAATCAGCACGATCAAGGTCGCGGCCAGCTTGCGCCGCCCGCCGACCACGCCAGTGAGTCGCCGGTAGAGTCCCCAGGAACTGTAGCTGAGGATGGCGCCCCACAGCAGCGCGGTCGTAAATGGCGCCAGCACCAGCAACGACCCACCCACGAGCACAATCAATGCGAATACCGCGGCAAGTCGCTCGATCAGTTGGTCAGATTTCACGATGAATCTCCTATTGCGCCAGACCGTGGCAATGACATGACACACGCCCGTCAGGCGCCCGCTGAACGCCGTCAGTATAGAAGCGAGTTGGGCGTCCGGGGTGTCTTATACCATCCCGCCAGGGTGTTGCGAGTCGCTTGCGACTGTGCCGGTGGCGACCGCATTTTTTGAGATGAAAGCGCCCAAATTGCCCGGAGATTGCTGGCCAATCCATATAGCTGCCTGGAAAAGACTAGAATATAAGGTTCCGTGCCCCCAATTTTTCTGGATTTATGCGCTCGCGAATCACCAAACGTCTCCCTCCCGACGCCGACAAGCTCGTCGGTCTCTCGCTCGCGCTTTTCGCGTCGGGCAGCCGTACCGAAGATCGCTTCTGGGAAGCGAAGCTCGACGCGCTGCTGGCCAAAGTCGTGCGCAACGCCAACCAGACTACGCTGGACGCCGCGCTCGACCATCTGCAGCAAAACCATCCGGATGCCTACGGCGCGCTGGCCGACATGGCGGAAACGCACAGCGAATCGTTCGTGATCGAACATGAAGGCGTGTCTTACGAAGCGCTGCTGATCGCCGCGCCTGTGCTCGCCTGGACCCGCTACGTGATTCCGTCCGGCCCGCTCAAGTCCGACGCCGCCGACGCCCTGCGCGCACACCTGCAAGCGCACGTGCTCGCTGCCAACACGCGCGTGGCAATGGCTCCATTCCTGTTCAGCATCGACCAGTTGCCGCGCCATCACGTCGAAACGTGGCGCATCGCCCAGCAACTTGCGCAAGCCGCGGTCAGCGGCGGCAACGCGAAGCTCAATTTCGGCGAACTGCCGGAGACCTCGCCGATTCTGGCGGACCCGCGCTTTCTGCTCGCCGTAGTCGCCGCTCCCGTCGGCGACGCGACGTTCCGCTGGCAGGAAGAAGAGCACGGCACTCGCATCGAGCGCGGCCAATGTCTCGAGCAATGGGCCACCCAAGGCGGCGCGAATCTGTCGGTCGTGCTGCCGGGCTGCGAATTCGAATGTCTGCTGCCGGATGCGTACTACTCGGCGTGCCGCGACGCCGATGAAAGTGTGCGTCCGCACACCGTGCGTACCGCCGTGCGTTATCTTTTCGACACTATTGGCGCGGCGCCGCAGGATCTGCGCGCGGTGGTCGCCGGCTTCGGCGAACGGCGCATCGACGAGTACCGCGTCGGCTTCACGCGCAAGGGCAGCAACGACGTGATCTACGGTGTCGTGTGGCCACTCTACGGCCGCGAAAACGGCGAGGCGGGCATCGACGAGGAGCCGGAGGAAATCACCGGCTCCGACGAACCGCTCGAGGAAATCGTCGCGCTGCTCAAGGAAACCGGCATCACGGATGTGCGCCGCCACGCGGGCCGCTTCGAGCCGGAATATTGCGACGACTGCGGCGTGCCGCTGTATGCGGACCCGCTCGGCGAAATCGTCCACGCGGAAATGCCCGAAGACGCCGAGCCCGCGCAACCCCATTTCCATTGACACCGAAGTCGACATCCCTGCCTTATCGCAAAAAGGCCCCGTATACACGGGGCTTTTTTGTTGATTGTCCGCATTTCTTATGCCTTTTGGACAGCCGTCAAAACGAAGGGAATTTGTCATCATAGGCACGGTGACGCATCGCCGTGATCGAGTCAGCTCCACGAGTCCCACAGATGCGTCGCGCCATTTCGCCCGATACATCTGGAGACATGCATGCGCTTCGCGATTCTCAATTCAAACGCAGAACGACGTGATGGACTCAAGGCCTTGCTGCGGCAGATCGACCGGCTGGCACGCTTCACAGAAGCCGATGAATGGCGTCTGCTCGAACGTCCGTTCAAGCGTTATCGGCCTGATCTCGTCGTGATCGACTGGGAGGACTGGATGTCGGTTGCGCAGGTGCGCGCGTTGCTCAGCCACTTTCCGGACCTGCGCATCAGCGTGCTCACCGACGGGACTTTGCCCGCGCTCGTGCGCGCGCTGATGGACGAAGGTGTGCTCGGCGTTGTTCCACGCGACACCGATCCCTGCCTGATCGTGCGCGCATTGGAAATGGTGCTGCTCGGCGGTCACTACGTGCCGCCCGGCGCGCTGGCGATCGATCCGCCGCTGCCGACCGACACCGCGATCCGTACGTTCGACGAAGAAAGTCCGCCGCCCCGCCGCAACAAACTCTCGGGCGGGCTGTCACCGCGGCAGGAGCAGATCATGCGCTGCGTGCACATGGGCAGCACCAACAAGATGATCGCGCGCACGCTCGGCATTAGCGAAGGTACGGTCAAGATCCACCTGACGAGCATATTCCAGCAACTTGGTGCGCCCAATCGCGCCGCCGCGGTCGCGCTTTACAACGGATGGCTCACGAATCATTTGCAAGTGCTGCGCAACAACGGCGAGCACAGCGCGCGGCCGGTCATCCGCGGGCAGCCTGGCCCGGTTCCGCTCCGGCGCCGCACACGTGCGCGCTTCCAGTATCCGTTGCCGGGCAGCGACACCAGCAGCGCGCTACCGATGGCCGCGGAGCCCGCCACGTCGTACGGTGAGGCCCCACCCGGCCGGCCCGCGCGGAAGTCGGTCGGGCCGGGTTCCGCATGACGCGGGGCGCGGGGCACGCCGCGCGCATGGGTTGGAACGTCCGCATGCGCGCGGCGTCGAGGGTGGGCTGGCATGGAATCCGCTCACACCTTTTGTCGTCCAACGAGTAATATGAGACACATGGGTTTCCTCTACACACCGCTTCCGTTTTGGGTCGCTGTCGGTGGCTGGATTGCCACTGCGATGGTGATCGCGCTCGCGCTGTGGAAAAAACCTTTCAAAAGACTTCAGGATGGCACGCTCCAGCATGTCTGGCTCGCGATAATCGTCGCGGTGTCGGTGCTGTGGTCGAGCAACGCCTGGCTCGACGACGGCACCGTGATGCACCTGCTCGGCGCCACGCTCGTCGTCACGCTGTTCGACTGGGGGCTCGCCCTGATCGCGATGGCGGTGGTCGCGGGTCTGGCCGCCGTCGTCTTCGATGCGCCGTGGCAGGGCATCGCGCTGACGTTCCTCGTGTACGGAGCCCTGCCCGTCGCCATCTCGACCTTGCTCCAGCGCATCTGCACCGCGTGGCTACCGCGCAATCTTTTCATGTTCATCTTCGGCCAGGGCTTCGTTTCGCCCGCCATTGCCGTGTCGTTGACGGCCGCGGCAGCGCTCGGCATCCATATCGTCGTGTCCGGCGGTTCGATGACCGTGGTGCCGATCGGCTACGCGCTCAGCGTGCTGCTGCTCGCCACCGGCGAAGCATGGTTCACTGGCATGGCGACCGCGCTGATCGCGGTCTACCGTCCCGCATGGGTGACCACCTACGACGTGCGGCGCTATCGTCTGGGCGGCCCGCGCACCTGAGAATGCGCGCTTTGACGTCGCGTGCGGCGCATCTGTGATAATCAGCGCCTCGTCACTGGAGACTTTCCGGGCGTCCCCGCCAGGACAAGGCAGAATATTTGCAGCAACATTGAACTCAACCCTTGCGCGCGGCATCTTATTTGCCTCATCTCCCATTTGCGTCTAAAGAACTAGATGGATCGCACCAATGTACCGAGCCGGTTGCTGCGGGTGATCGGCCGGTTGGCAGCCTGCGCAGCGAGTCTCTCGCTCATCTGCGCGGCTCCCGCATTCGCTGATCAGCTCGAACAGCACAACGACCTCGTCAAAAGATTTATCACCGAAATGCACGCGGATCCGCTCGTCGCGGACTGCGCCGCGCATGGCGACTTCGTCGCGAGCACGTCAACCGCTTTCGACCACGTCGAATTCCCGTCCAGTTCGTTCGACAGTGCGCACTCGTCGGTCACGCCATGGAACGACTCGTTCGACGAAGGCAAGCAGCGCGTCAAGGTGGACAGCATCGTCACCGTCGAGGGCGTCGGCGTGCGCCAGGATAACTCGGGCGAGCCGGCCGATCTGAAATTCCGCTGCGGCTACGTCGGCTCGCAGATGCTCGCGTTCAGCTGGAACGATCCGGTACCGCCAAACCGCGCGCATAGCGCGGGATCGGGCAAGCACAAAGGCGGCAAAGGCAAGCACGCGGTCGGCGGCAAGACGTCGAAGAAGTCGTCGAAGACAGGCTCGGGCCAATCGTCGCGCACGACGTCGAGCAAATCGGCAAACAAGAGTTCGAAGAAGAAGAGCCAATGACATCTGGCGCTGATCGAGCCGCGCCACCGTCCGATCAGTCGCCCCAATAAAAAACGAGGCACGCACTTTTGCCGTGCGCGCCTCGTTCTTTGTGTCCATCCGTCCGCTTCTTCAGGCGAACGTCTCCACGTGTCGCAGGATCGCTTGCAACATTGCGGCGCCAAGCGATGCGCTGCGCTCGCCGTTCCAGCCGGCCCGCTCGTCGGGCAGATTTGCGTTGTCCTTGAACGGCATTTCCAACGTCAACGACAGACAGCCGAATTCGTTGCCGATGTACTTCGACGCGAGCTTCAACGCATCCTCGCGATACTTGCTCGCCGCATAGCCATACTTGTCCTGAAAATCCGGACTCGCGTGCTTGAACGCCTCGATGAACGCCGTCTGCTCGCGGCCCTGCCGCTCGGTGAAGCCCGGCAACATTTCGGAGCCCGCGACGAACACATACGGCAATGCCTCGTCGCCATGAATATCGAAGAACAGGTCGCAGCCTATCGCATGAATCGCGTCGCGCACCACCAGCACCTCGGGACTGCGCGCGGCATCCGGCTCCATCCATTCGCGATTCAGGTTCGCGCCGGCCGCGTTGGTGCGCAGATTGCCGCGCACGCTGCCGTCCGGATTCATGTTCGGCACGATGTGAAACACCGCATGATCGTAGAGCTTGCGCGCGACCGGGTCGCCCGCCCAATCGCCCCAACCGGCGAGGCGCTTCACGAACCCCTCGATGAACCATTCGGCCATCGTCTCGCCCGGATGCTGCCGGGCAATCAGCCAGATGTTCTTTTTGGGCGCGGCATTGGCGGCATCGTTGGCGGGCGGCGTGCCGAGCGTGAGCAGCGAAATCGGCCGGCCTTCGACCGTCTTGCCGAGTTCGGTCAGCGACGCGTGCGGCATCTGCTGCACGGCGCCGAGAAACTCGGCATGACGCTCCTCGCTGTACGGTTCGAAGTACGCGTAGTAGATGCTGTCGAAATCGGGCGTATGGTCGATCGTCAGCACGCGGCCGTCGTACGACGTCGGCACGCGAAACCAGTTCACGCGGTCGTAGCTCGCGACCGCCCGATAGTCGCGCCAGCCCTCCGCGAACGCGCACGCGGCGGCGTTCTCGAAGGTCATCACGCAGCGCTCGCCCGCCGCGCCCGACAGGCGAAAATAGAACCACTGCGCAAACTCGGCGTGGCTGTCGGGCCGTACGCGCAGGCGAATATTGCCGGCGTCCTCGCAGGACAGCACATCAACTGCGCCTGCGTCGAAATTGCTCGTAATCGATAACGTCATCGGAGTCTTCCCTGCCTGAATTCACGCTGCCTTTTTAGCGCAGCGGCACGCTTATTCCGCAACGCGGCGGCGAAATACGAAAGTGGAGTCGTTCGAGGCTTCGGCACTGAACGCGTAGCCTTCGGTCTCGAAGTCCTTCAACTGCTCGGGACGATCGAGGCGATTTTCCACCGCGAAACGCGCCATCAAGCCGCGCGCGCGTTTTGCATGGAAGCTGATGATTTTGTAGCGGCCGCCCTTCCAGTCTTCGAACACCGGCGTGACAACCGGCGCGTCGAGCAGCTTCGGCTTGACCGACTTGAAATATTCGCCCGATGCGCAATTGACCAGCACGCGCGAGGTGGCCGCATTCTTCTTCAACTGCGCGTTCAACGCGTGCGTGATCCGCTCGCCCCAGAACGCGTACAGATCCTTGCCGCGCGGGTTGACGAAGCGCGTGCCCATTTCGAGCCGGTACGGCTGCAGCAGATCGAGCGGACGCAGCAGGCCGTAGAGGCCCGACAGCACCCGCACGTGATTCTGCGCGTAGTCGAGATCGGCCGACGACAACGTCTTCGCATCGAAACCTTCGTACACGTCGCCGTTGAAAGCGAGCACCGCCTGCTTGGCGTTGTGCATGCCGAATTGCGGCGACCAGTCCGCGTAACGCTGAAAATTGAGGTGCGCGAGCTGATCGGAAATGCTCATCAGCGAGGCGATCTGTTGCGGCGACAAACGGCGCAGGCCGCTGATCAGTTCGGCGGCGTCATCGACGAAATCGGGGATCGTGTGCTTTTTGACGTGCGGCGGGGTGTCGTAGTCGAGCGATTTCGCCGGCGACAGAACGATTATCATAGAGGCTTGCAGGCACGCCGTGCCTGGCGGTCAAAGACGAAAGCCCGATTGTAACGAATGCCCGGTTCCCTCGCCTCAAGCGGCGCGTTGCGCGTCGTACTCGATTCCAATGTCTGGATCGACATACTCGTATTCGACGACCCGCACACGCGGCCGATCGCCGCCGCGCTCGAAAGGGGCACGCTCGCCGCGCTGATCGACGCGCGCTGCCTCGCCGAGCTCGCCTACGTGCTCGACTATCCGCAGTTCGCGCACCGCAATGTCGACAAAGCCGCTGCGCTCGCGGTCGTCGCGCGGCTGGCGCAACTGGTTAAGCCGTGTGAGCCGACCGAGTCCGCCGCCGACGCGCGGCCGCTGCCCCAATGCAAGGATCGCGACGATCAGAAGTTTCTCGAGCTTGCGCATGCGGCGCAGGCCGACTGGCTCGTGTCGAAAGACCGTGCGGTGCTGAAGCTCGCGAAACGGATCGCGCGCGACTTCGGCTTCAGGATCGCGCAACCGGCACCGTTCGTCGCGGCAATCGGCATCGCGCAGAATGCTGGGGGCGAGCCCGTCAACGCGTGAATCCGACCGTCCGTGCGGCGCGTTGAGCCGAGCGCATGTTGAAGGTTCATCGTCAGGCGGCTTCTGACGATCAACGTGACACCCGCGGCGCGCACAGCGTGTCGCGATTCCCTACAATCAGGCTTCGCCCTTCGCAACGACAGTTCGAGAACCGGCCCACCTTATCGCCCTGCTACCCACGACGCCATGAACGCACCGCACGACACGCCCACGAGCCCCACGTTTCCGTCTCGCCTGCCGAACGTCGGCACGACGATTTTCACCGTGATGAGCGCGCTCGCCGCGGAAAAAGGCGCGGTGAATCTGGGTCAGGGCTTTCCCGACTTCGCCTGCGATCCGCGCATCGTCGACGCGGTCGCGAACGCGATGCGCGACGGTCACAACCAGTATCCGCCGATGGCCGGTGTGCTGCCGCTGCGTCAGGCGATTTCGGACAAGATCGCGAATCTGTACGGCCGCCACTACGACGCCAGTAGCGAAATCACCGTGACCGCGGGCGCCACACAGGCGTTGCTGACCGCGATTCTTTGCACTGTCCATCCCGGCGACGAAGTGATCGTGATCGAACCGACCTACGACAGCTATCTGCCGTCGATCGAACTCGCGGGCGGCAAGCCGGTTTTCGTCACACTCGACGCACCCGATTACGCCATCCCGTTCGACAAGCTCGCCGCCGCGATCACGCCGAAGACGCGGCTCATCATGATCAATACGCCGCACAATCCGACCGGAACCGTGTGGCGCGAACAGGACATGCGCAAGCTCGAGGAGATCGTGCGCGGCACCAACGTGCTGATCCTGTCCGACGAGGTGTACGAGCACATGGTCTACGACGGCGCGCCGCATGAAAGCGTCGCGCGTTATCCGCAACTCGCGCAGCGCAGCTTCGTCGTGTCGAGCTTCGGCAAGACCTACCACGTGACGGGCTGGAAGGTCGGCTATGTGGCCGCGCCCGCCGCGCTGAGCGCCGAGTTCCGCAAGGTGCACCAGTTCAACGTGTTCACCGTCAACACACCGATGCAGATCGGCCTCGCCAATTACATGAAGGACCCGGCGCCGTACGTGGAGCTACCGGCGTTCTATCAGCGCAAGCGCGATTTCTTCCGCGCGGGCCTCGCGAATTCGCGCTTCAGGCTGCTGCCGTGCACGGGCACGTATTTTCAATGCGTCGACTATTCGGCGATCAGCGACCTGCCCGAAGCCGAATTCGCGCAATGGCTGACCGGCGAAATCGGCGTCGCGGCGATTCCGGTCTCGGCGTTCTATCACGAGGCGCACGAGTCGGGCGTGGTGCGCTTCTGCTTCGCCAAGCAGGAAGGCACGCTCGCTACCGCGCTCGAACGGCTCGCGCGGCTCTAGGATGCCTTGCGCGATGCCACGAACGAACCCACGTTACTTGCCATCGCGCTGCGCGGCACGGGTGTGCGCTTCGCAACCATGCGCGCTTCATGGCACTGCGCTCATTCCCTCAGGACGCACGCGACGCCGCGACACAGGCCTTGCGATCCTCCGTCACGCGCTGCGCAGCCGGCCGCGGGTTGATCGTCTTTACGTAGCGCTTCCAGTCGATCCCCGCTTCGAGCAGAAGATCGCGGCCGTAAATGGTCTGTGTCGCCATACCGACGAGCGGCAGGCTCACGTAGCCGGCGGTATCCGCCACGCTGAATTGCTCGCCGCACAGATACGGCGAGAACTTCGCGATCCGTTTGAAACCGGCGATGTGATGCGTGAGCAGCTTCTCGACGCGCCCTTTCGTCGCGTCGCTGACCGTGCCGCCGAAAAACGCTTCCTTGTACAGATTGCGCACTGTCAGCTCGAGATGTACATCGACGAAAAAGATCATTTCGCGTTCCTTGGCGGCCTGCCACGGATCGGCGCAGAAGATCCGCTTGTCGGGAAAACGCGCAGCCAGATATTCGACGATGCACTGCGACTCGCAGAGGTCGCCGTGCTCGGTCTGCAGATATGGCACCTTGCCGAGCGGCGAATGCTCGAGCAGCGCTTCTTCCTGACTCGGCTTCACGAACTGCTCCTCGAACTCGATGCCATGTTCGAGCAGCACGAACTTGACCTTGTTGTAGTAGTTGGACAGCGCAAAACCGCACAGTTTGATCATGGGGTGTCTCCTTGTGTCATGGTGTGTGAGACCGCGCGTCGAGGTTGAAGCAGCGGCTTTCCATCGAATCATCCAAGAAATTGCACGATCGTGCTATTCTAAAATAACCATGGAGTCGGGAATCACAATGAACTCTCGCAATTTCAGCATCGAGACCATCGGCATCGTCGGCACCGGCGCGATGGGCCGCGGTATCGCGCAAATCGCGGCGCTCGCTGGCCTGCGCGTGCGGCTCTACGACACCCACGCGGCCGCCGTCGGCGCCGCGCGCGACTATCTCGCGGAGACTTTCGCCAAATTGACGGCCAAAGGCAAGCTGGAGCAGTCGCGCTCGCTCGCCGCGCTCGCCAACGTGAGCGGCGTGCAGGCGATCAGCGAACTGGTCGGCTGCGATCTCGTCGTCGAGGCGATCGTCGAAAAGCTCGAGGTGAAGCAGGCGCTGTTTCGCGAGCTCGAAACCGTGGTCAGCGGCCGCTGCATCCTCGCGTCGAATACGTCGTCGCTGTCGATCACCGCGATTGCCGCGGGCTGCACCGATCCGTCGCGCGTGGTCGGCTATCACTTCTTCAATCCGGTGCCACTGATGAAGGTCGTCGAAGTGATCGACGGCCTGCGCAGCGACCCCGAAGCCGGCGACGCGCTGATGGATCTCGCCCGCCGCATGGGCCACACGCCGGTGCGCGCGAAGGACATGCCGGGCTTCATCGTCAATCACGCGGGCCGCGGCATGAATACGGAGGGCTTGCGCGTGGCGGGCGAAGGCGTCGCGAGCTTTGCGGACATCGACCGCATCATGCGCGAGCAGGCCGGCTTTCGCCTCGGGCCGTTCGAGCTGCTGGACCTGACCGCGCTCGACGTGTCGCATCCGGTGATGGAGTCGATCTATCACCAGTTCTACGAAGAACCGCGTTACACGCCGTCGCCGATCACGGGCACGCGGCTGTCGGGCGGGACTGCTCGGCCGCAAGAGCGGCGAAGGTTTCTATCGCTACGTGGACGGTAAGCAGCAGGTTGCCGCCGAAGCGCCCGCGCCGACCACGCTGCCGCAAAGCGTGTGGGTCAGCCAACGCTACCGCGACGCGTATGAGGCAGTCGTGCAACTGGTCGGCAAAGCGGGCGTAAAGCTCGACGAAGGCGCGACGCCCGCCGCCGGTTCGCTGATCGTCGTCACGCCGTTCGGCCACGACGCGACCACGGCCGCGGTCGACGAAGCGCTCGACGCGAGCCGCGTCGTCGCCGTCGATGCCCTGTTCCCGCTCGTCGGCGCGCAACGCCGCACGCTGATGACCACGCCGGCCACGACACGCGCCGCGCGCGATAGCGCGCATGCGCTGTTCGCCGCCGACGGCATCCCCGTCACCGTGATCCGCGATTCGACCGGCTTCGTCGCACAGCGGGTGGTCGCGACGATCGTCAACATCGGCTGCGACATCGCGCAGAAGCAGATCGCGACGCCGGAGGACATCGACCTCGCCGTCATGCTCGGCCTCGGCTACCCGCGCGGACCGCTCGCGCTCGGCGACGCGCTCGGCGCCACCACCATTCTCACGATCCTGCGCAACATGCACAGCGTGCTCGGCGAACCGCGCTATCGTCCGTCGCCGTGGCTCGCAAGACGCGCGCAACTCGGCCTTGCGCTCACCCAGCGCGACGCCACCGACATCCCAACGGAGACCCAATCATGAGCGCCGCCCTGCTCGCTTCACGCCCGGCCAGCAGCGAATCCACGCTGGTCCTCACGCTGTCGAACCCCGGTGCGCGCAACGCGCTGCATCCGGACATGTACGCCGCGGGCATCGAGGCATTCGATACCGTCGAGCGCGATCCGTCGATTCGCGCCGTCGTGATCACCGGCGCCGATAACTTCTTTTGCGCGGGCGGCAACCTGAACCGCCTGCTCGAAAATCGCGCGAAAGATCCCTCCGTGCAAGCCGATAGCATCGACATGCTCGCTCAATGGATTTCGGCACTGCGGCTATCGTCGAAGCCGGTCATTGCCGCGGTGGAAGGCGCGGCGGCAGGCGCGGGATTTTCGCTCGCGCTCGCCTGCGATCTGATCGTCGCCGCGGACAACGCCAAATTCGCGATGTCCTACGCGCGCGTCGGTCTGACGCCCGACGGCGGCGGCTCGTGGTTTCTCGCCGAGGCGCTGCCGCGCCAGCTGGCCACCGAGGTACTGATCGAAGCCAAGCCGATCGGCGCCGCGCGTCTGCACGAACTCGGCGTCGTCAACCGGCTCACGAAAGCCGGCACCGCGCTCGATGACGCGCTCGCCTGGGCCGACGAGCTCGGCGCGATTTCGCCCACTTCGGTCGCGCGCATCAAGGGGCTGATCGCCGCGGCCGGTACGCAGCCGCTCGCGGATCATCTGGTCGCCGAGCGCGATAACTTCGTCGCGTCGCTGCATCATCGCGACGGTCTCGAAGGCATCACCGCGTTCCTCGAAAAACGCGCACCGATCTACAAATGAACGACGAGAGAGCCGCCCGACATGCCCGACTACCAACTGCCGAAACGGCGCCGCATCTTCCTGATGCGTCACGGCGACGTCACCTACTTCGACGACTCCGGCCGCGCGATCGATCCTGAAACCGTGCCGCTGAACGCGAACGGCCGCGAGCAGGCGAGCGCGGCGGGCCGCGTGTTCGCCGAACAGCAGGTGCGCTTTGACCGCGTGATCGTCAGCGGCTTGCCGCGCACGATAGAAACCGCGCGGTGCGTGCTTGCCGAAACGGGTCAGCAGATCGAGCCCGAAATCGAGCCCGCGTGGCGAGAAATTCGCGGCGGACGGCTCGGCGGCATTCCGCCGAGCGATATCGAGGCGGCGTTTCTCGGCGTGTTCGACGGCATCGTGCCGGAGAGCATGCGCTTTCTCGACGGCGAAACGATCGGCGAGCTGTTCGATCGCGTTCTGCCGGCCGTCACGGCGCTGCGCGAAGACACGTCGTGGGACACCGCGTTGCTGGTGCTGCACGGCGGCGTCAATCGCGCGATCCTGTCGCACGCGCTGACGGCCGGCGGCCGCACGTTCTTCGGTCATCTGGCGCAGGCGACCGGCTGCATCAATGCGCTCGACGTCGGCGCCGCGCCGCGCGACTGGGTGCTGCGCATGCTCAACTATTCACCGCCGTCGCCGTTGCATCGCGACGTTCGCAACACCACGATGGAAATGCTCTACGCACAGTTCATCCGATACCAGCGTAGCTGACACCGAACTGGAGGAGACACATGGCGCAAGCCACGCAGACCGGCGAACCGGCACGCAGACAGGACTACTCGGCTTTCGAGGGCACCCGCCCGGTCAACGAGCGGCAACGCTTCGACAACGACGCGCTCGCCGCGTGGCTGGCCGGACATGTCGACGGATTCGAGGGGCCGCTCACGCTCGAGCAATTCGCGGGCGGACAATCCAATCCCACGTTCAAGCTGATCACGCCGTCGCGCGCGTACGTGATGCGCGCGAAGCCCGGGCCCGCGGCGAAGCTGCTGCCGTCCGCGCATGCGATCGAACGCGAATATCGCGTGATGCACGCGCTCGCCGACACCGACGTGCCGGTCGCACGCATGCTCGCGCTGTGCGAGGACGAAAGCGTGATCGGTCGCGCGTTCTACGTGATGGAGTTCGTGGAAGGTCGCGTGCTGTGGGATCAATCGCTGCCCGGCATGACGCCCACCGAGCGCGCGGCGATCTACGACGAAATGAATCGCGTGATCGCGGCGTTGCACAGTGTCGACGCCGCCACCGCCGGCCTCGCCGACTACGGTAAGCCAGGCAATTACTTCGCGCGCCAGATCGGCCGCTGGAGCAAGCAGTATCTGGCGTCCGAGACCGAGCCGATCGACGCGATGCACCGGCTGATCGAATGGCTGCCGCAGCATATGCCGGCGGAGACGAACGAGCGCGTGTCGGTCGTGCATGGCGACTACCGGCTCGACAATCTGATTTTCGATCGCAACGAGCCGCGCGTGCTCGCGGTGCTCGACTGGGAACTGTCGACGCTCGGCGATCCGCTCGCCGACTTTGCTTACCACTGCATGGCGTGGCATGTCGACCCGACGCAGTTCCGCGGCATCGCGGGACTCGATTGGGTCGCGCTCGGCATTCCCGATGAAGCGCGGTACGTCGAGCGCTATTGCCAACGCACCGGTTTCGAGATTCGTGGCGACTGGAATTTCTATCTGGCCTACAACATGTTCCGCATCGCAGCGATCCTGCAAGGGATCATGAAGCGCGTCGTCGACGGTACCGCATCGAACGCGCAGGCGCTCGACGCCGGCCGGCGCGCGAAGCCGATGGCCGAACTCGCCTGGCACTATGCGCAGAAGGTTCTCTAGACACAAGGGCGCGCCCTGCTCCCCATCATTCGCAGTCCGTTACCCGCGAGGTCCAAGATGAATTTCGATTACACCCCGAAGGTCCAGGCGTTGCGCGAAAAACTGCTCGCCTTTTTCGACGAGCACATTTACCCGAACGAACAGGCGTTCTATGCGGAGATCGCGCGCAACCGCCAGAACGGCAACGCATGGGTGCCGACCGAACTGGTCGAGCAACTCAAGCAGAAGGCGCGCGACGCCGGTCTGTGGAATCTGTTCCTGCCGCAATCGGAGCGCGGCGCGGGCCTGACGAATCTCGAATACGCGCCGCTGTGCGAGATCATGGGCCGCGTGCCGTGGGCGCCGGAAGTGTTCAACTGCAACGCGCCGGACACCGGCAACATGGAGACGATCGAGCGCTACGGCAGCGAAGAGAACAAGCGCGAGTGGCTCGAACCGCTGCTGCAAGGACAGATCCGTTCGGCGTTTCTGATGACGGAGCCGGAGGTCGCGTCGTCGGATGCGACGAACATCCAGACCAGCATCGTGCGCGATGGCGACCATTACGTGATCAACGGTCACAAGTGGTGGTCGTCGGGCGCGGGCGATCCGCGCTGCAAGGTCTATATCGTGATGGGCAAGACCGATCCCGACGCGCCGCGCCATCAGCAGCAGTCGATGATCCTCGTGCCCGCCGACGCCACCGGCATCACCGTGCATCGCCCGCTCACGGTGTTCGGCTACGACGACGCGCCGCACGGCCACATGGAGATCACACTCGACAACGTGCGCGTGCCCGCTACCAGCATGCTGCTCGGCGAAGGCCGCGGCTTCGAGATCGCGCAAGGCCGTCTCGGCCCGGGACGCATCCACCACTGCATGCGCCTGATCGGTCTCGCCGAACGTGCGCTCGAATTGATGGCGAAGCGCTCGCTGCAACGTGTCGCGTTCGGCAAGCCGGTGGCGTCGCAAGGGGTCACGCAGGAGCGTCTCGCCGAGGCGCGCTGCATGATCGAGCAGGCGCGTCTGCTCACGCTGAAGACGGCGTACATGATGGATACCGTCGGCAACAAGGGCGCGCGCGGCGAGATCGCGATGATCAAGGTGGTCGCGCCGAACATGGCGTGTCAGGTGATCGACTGGGCGATTCAGGCGCATGGCGGCGGCGGCGTCAGCGACGATTTTCCGCTCGCGTATGCCTATGCGTCGGCGCGCACGCTGCGTTTCGCCGACGGCCCCGACGAAGTGCATCGCAACGCGATCGCCAAGCTCGAACTTGCGCGTCATATGGATGCGGGCTCGGCGGCTCGCGTTGAGATGCCGGTCACACGCGTTTGAGTGCTTCGGCTCGGTGTGAGCGTGGGGACTGAGCCCGCGGCAAGCAGCGTCGCGCGATCTATGCTCTAATTTTCGGCAACGGCGGCGCCCTCTTTGCGGCGCCGCTTCGACGAACAAAGGAGCCAGGATGATCGACGTCTATAGCTGGGCGACCCCGAACGGCCACAAGATTCATATCATGCTCGAGGAAACGGGCCTACCCTACAACGTGCATGCCGTGAACATCGGTGCCGGCGACCAGTTCAAGCCGGAATTTCTCGCCATCAGTCCCAACAACAAGATTCCCGCGATCGTCGATTCCGAAGGTCCGAAAGGCGCCGACGGCCGGCCTTTCGCGCTATTCGAATCGGGCGCGATCCTGATTTATCTGGCCGAGAAAACCGGCAAGTTTCTACCGAGCGATCCGGCCGCGCGCTACGCGGCACTGCAATGGCTGATGTTCCAGATGGGCGGCCTCGGTCCGATGCTGGGGCAAACGCATCACTTCCGCGTGTATGCACCCGAGCAGATCGAATACGCGGTCAATCGCTACACCAATGAGGCGCGACGTCTGTACGGCGTGATGGACACGCAACTCGGCAAGACGCGTTACCTGGCCGGCAACGACTATACGATCGCGGACATCGCCGCGTTTCCGTGGACCCGTTCGTGGAAAAATCAGGGCATCGAGCTCGATACCTTGCCGAACGTGAAGCGCTGGCATGAAGAGATCGCTGCGCGGCCGGCGGTGGTGCGCGGCGTCGACGTGCTGGCGTCGGCGCGCGCGCCGCTAATGGACGACAAGGCGAAAGAGATCCTGTTTGGCGCGACGCAGTACGCGAAACACTAGTTTCGGCCGTCTCGCTGACGCGGCTCGACACAAACAGAAAGCGCGAGCGGCATGCCTGCCGGCTCGCGCTTTTTCATTTCGTCTGCGAAGGGAAAACGCTAGAAGTAATGCCGCGTGATGAACTCCGCGACGCACACCGGTCGTTCGCTGCCCTGACGCTCCAGCGTCACGTTCCACGCGAGTTGCACACCGCTGTTGTCGACGTCGGTCACCGACTCGACAGCGAACTTCCCGCGCAGCGACGACCCCACGAGTACCGGCGACATGAAACGCACGCGGTTCAAGCCATAGTTGACGCCCATGCGCTGCTCGATCTTCACCGTTTTGCCGAGCAAAGCCGGAATCAGCGACAGCGTCAAAAACCCATGCGCGACCGGGCCGCCAAACGGCGATTCGCGTTTGGCCCGCTCGGGATCGATGTGAATCCACTGATGATCGCCGGTTGCCTCGGCGAAACGGTTGACCCTCTCCTGATCGACGCTCAGCCATTGGCTGACGAGCGGCTCGGCGCCGATGAGCGCGCGCAAAGCACCCGCATTGTCGAAAGCGACTAGCGTCGCCGCGCTCGCCGTCATGCCGCCGCTCCCGGATTGCGCAGGCCGAACATGCCGTTCGAGCGCACGGTGATCACCGTTTCGCCGTGCTGATTGATGCCCTCCCAGCGTGTCGACACAATGCCGCGATCCGGCTTGCTCTGCGACACGCGCTTGTCGACGATGACGTTCATCATCGTGATCGTGTCGCCGACTCGTACCGGCTTGAGCCAGCGGATCTCGTCGATCCCGGGCGAACCCATCGATGTCGAATCCGCCAGTACCTTGCGCACGAGCATGCCCATCATTACCGAGCAGGTGTGCCAACCACTCGCGACGAGGCCGCGGAACGGCGATTCGGCCGCGGCGGCTTCGTCGAGATGAAACGGCTGCGGATCGAACTTCTGCGCGAACTCGACAATCTCCTCGCGCGTGAACATGTGCTTGCCGATTTCGCGGCTCGAGCCCACTTCCATGTCTTCGAAACTGATTTTCATCGTGCACCTCCTTTGTCCGGTGGAACGGCCCGATCAGTCTTCGGCGACCGCAAATCCGGGCAGCGTGGCAAACCGCGCGAGATGATGATCGACGTCGCCAAGCGTGGTCTCGATGATCGCGAGGCGCTTGAACAGATGCGCGGCCGCCACTTCGTTCGTGACACCCATGCCGCCGTGCAACTGCACCGCCTGTTGACCCACGAAACGCGCGGCCTGGCCGACCCGAACTTTTGCCGCGGAGATCGCTCGACGGCGCTCGTTCGCGTCTTCACTCGCGTAGCGCATCGCAGCCAGATACGTGATCGAGCGCGCCTGCTCCGCGTGGATCAGCATCTCGACCATGCGATGCTGCAACGCCTGGAAACGCGCGATCGGCTGGCCGAACTGCTGGCGCGTTTTGGTGTACTCGACGGTGGCGTGATTGAGCGCGTCGAGCGCGCCGAGCGCTTCCGCGCACAGCAGCAGCGTGCCGTAGTCGGCGATCTGCTCGAGGGTTGCCGCCCCCGCGTGTTTGCCGGCGAGCCGGCGCGCGGGCGTGCCATTGAATTCGAGCGTCGCCGCGCGTTGACCGTCGATCGTGCGGTACTCGGTGAGCGTGACGCCGGCCGCGTCACGCGCGACGACAAAGAGTGCGATTTCGCCATCGAGGCGCGCCGGCACGATCCAGTGGTCCGCCTGCGCGCCGTGCAGCACGACCGATTTGGTGCCGCTCAGCGTGTGCTGCGCACCCTGCCCGCTCGCGGTCGTCGCGACTTCGAACAGATCGTAGCGCGCATGCGGCTCGTGAAACGCCACGGCCAGCCTCGCTTCGCCCTGGGCCGCCCGTTCGAGCAGCGCGGCATCTTCGCCGTCGCCGGTGCCGGTGCCGGCAAGGCGCAGCGCTTCGATGCCGACCGCGGTCGCCCAAAACGGCTCGACGACGAGCGCGCGACCGAGTTCCTGCATGACCACGAGCATGTCGATCGGACCACCGTTGAAGCCGCCCTGCGTTTCGGGCACCGGCAACGCGGTCAGCCCCAGTTCGGTGAACGCGGCCCAGTGCACAGCCGATACGCCCGCCTCCGAGCGCACGATCTGCTGGCGCGCTTCGAAGCCGTAGCTCCTGTCGAGATAGCGGCGCAGCGCATCGGCAAATTGCTGTTGTTCGTCGTTGAAAGTGAAGTCCATGCGCCGCTCCTCAAAGTCCGAGAATCATCTGCGCGATGATGTTCTTTTGAATTTCGTTCGAGCCGCCGTAAATCGACGTCTTGCGGAAGTTGAAGTAGTACGCGGCAAGCGGCGCGGCATCGTCGTCGCCGGCAAGACTGTGCTCGCGTTCGCCTTCGAGGAACGGCACGTCGAACGGCGCGGCCAGCGGGCCGATTGCTTCGAACATCAGCTCGGTGAGCCCCTGTTGCACTTCCGTGCCCTTGATCTTCAGCATCGACGCTTCCGGGCCCGGGCCGCGACCGCCCGCCTCGTTGGCTACCACCCGTTGCACGGTGACTTCCAGCGCCATCAACTCGATTTCGAGACTCGCTACCTTCGCCGCAAACACCGGATCGTGCAGCAGCGGCTTGCCGTTCTTTTTCTGATTCAGCGCGACACGCTTCAGAAACGCCAGCTCACGCTTCGACGCTCCGACTCGCGCAATGCCGGTACGCTCGTGGCCGAGCAGATATTTCGCATACGTCCAGCCGCGATTTTCTTCGCCGACGAGATTGTCGACCGGCACTTTGACGTCCTCGAAGAACACCTCGTTGACTTCGTGATCTTCGTCGAGCGTGATGATGGGCCGCACCGTGATGCCCGGGGTTTTCATATCGATCAGCAGGAACGAGATGCCCTCCTGCTTTTTGGCGCCGCTGTCGGTGCGCACGAGGCAGAACATCATGTCGGCGTGCTGGCCGAGCGTGGTCCAGGTCTTCTGGCCGTTGACCACGTAATGATCACCGACGCGCTCCGCGCGGGTGCGCAGCGACGCAAGGTCGGAACCCGATCCCGGTTCCGAGTAGCCCTGACACCACCAGTCCGTGCCGTCGAGAATACGCGGCAGATAGTGGCGCTTCTGCGCCTCGTTACCGTACTTCATCAGCACCGGCGCAACCATCGACACACCGAAAGGCAGCACGGAAGGTGCGCCGATACGCGCGCACTCTTCTTCCCAGATATGTCGTTGCGTCGCGTCCCAGCCGGGGCCGCCGTATTCGCGCGGCCACGCGACTGCCGACCAGCCTCGCGTGCCGAGCAGCCTGTGCCAGCTTGCGAAGTCTTCGCGGGAAAGCCGTTTGTGATTGAGAACCTTGTCGCTCAGCTCGCGAGGCAGATTCGCTTCGAGCCAGGCGCGGATGTCGGCGCGGAACGCGTCTTCAGCGGGGGAATAGTCCAGATTCATGCGTAGTGTCTCCTGGCCGCCGCCACCCGGCCGCCTGGAGCCACCGCGCTATTGCAGTGGTTCCTTCAGCGCAGCTGGGACCGGCAGCGGCATCACTTCGATGCCTTCCTCGACCAAGGCACGCGCATCCTCCGGTGTCGTGACACCGCGAATACTGCGCACAGGCGCTTCGTTGTAGTGAATGCGTCGTGCTTCCTCGGCGAAGCGGTCGCCCACGTTCTCCGTCTTCTCCAGTACCTCGCGCAGCGCGCGCATCATGTGCGCCTGCATTTGCTCCACGCCCGCCGGCACCTTGGAGTCGGTCGCGCCCGACAGATTCAGACGCGGTGCCGAAGGCAAACGGCTCACCTCGTTCGCACCGCAGATCGGACATTCGACGAGCTTGCGGGACTGCTGCGACTCGAAGTCATCGGTCGAAGCGAACCAGCCTTCAAACCGATGGCCATGCGGACACTGTAAATCGAGGACCTTCATATGGAATCAGGGCTTGCGTGCCAGTTTAGCGCAAAATGGAAATTTGTGAACGATCGTTCGCAAAGCTTTAGAGCCGACGCGCAAGCGTCAGCAGCCGCAAGGGAATATGACGCGGGTGGGCGATTTTAACGCTTTACGGCAGGTGCTGCCGAAGGCGGCCCGGCTCGTAAGCGGTGCCACATCTGCTCCGCTCTACGGCCCGCTTGCGGCGCACTGCTACGCCACGAGATTGCTCAGTTGACGGCTCACACGCGGTTCAATCTGACGGGCCTCCTTCGTCAGATTGATCTGCTTCGCGAGTTTTGCGACATCCGCCACACCGACCTCAATCTCGTACCCGCCGCGCGCGGTCAGCCATTCGAGCACATCCGCCAGATGCCACACCGACGCACTGCCTTCGTGGACCGGCGACGGGAAGTCGATTGCGTTGTTCAGCATCAGCTTGCGCATGTTTTGCCGCGACACGCCGGCCACCTCGGCCACGTCGGTCAGCCCTACGAAGTCAGGTCCCGCCTCGATCAACTGCGCGGACGGCACCGCACCTTTCACGTCCTTGAGCGCGCTGGTGACAGCCGCGAGCGCGCTCGCGCCTTCACGGGTGAAAAGCAGCCCGAGGCGGCCGGGTTGCCCGACGCCAATCGTGGCGTCGTCGCACCCCGCTTCGCCCAACCGCTCGACGATTGCGTCTGCATCGCATTCTTCCGCGGCGAGGCGGTATTTCAACGTGAACACATATTCCATACGTTACTCCTGTCTTCGTTGAGCCCAGGTTGTTGCGATTCCTGCTCGATACCTGCTTGATACCTGCTTGATACCTGCTTGATACCTGCATGATACCTACGAACCCACTAGCGCCGTGCCGTGCAGTTGCCGACGATGCGCCGCAAGTGCCTGGCGTGACTGCCGGCATTCTTCGGCGTACTCCAGACGCTCGATATACAGAACTCCCCGCAACGACATTCGGCGTCTCTGTACGGGCAATGGATTTTTCCCCACGCATGACCTCTTCCGCCGTCCTGAACGCGCCAGCCGTGCTGCTCCGCGTATGCCAATGCGGCCTCGATCTCTTTCTTCATGTGCCTTGCTCGAACCATCGAGACCTCCAATTTAGTCGCTCCAGCACAGGTTGTCAATTGACAACCTGTGCTGGAGCAGAAATGAGAGCACTGCGATCTTTAACTTCAGTCATCCAAAACAAAATCGACGACGAATTCGGTGATCGAGATGTTCATATTAGCCGGCAGCCGGCGCCACGACGAGCCAGCCAGATGGCATAGGAGACGGCTTATTTTTCGAGCCAGAAAGAAACCGCGAAGCCAATGAAAAGCCCCTGCCGGTCATCGACCAACAGGGGCTCCGTTCACCTGCAACGCGGATCAGCTATCGGGCAGACCCGAACTTATACCGTTTCGGGCGCCTCGGTCGGCCACGTACCCGACAGCACTTTCTCGAGCCAGAAGGTACCGATGATCGTCTTCACATCGGTGATCTTGCCCGTGCGCACCCACTCGGATACCTGCTCCACGGTCGCGGTGAAAAGTTCGAGAAACTCGCCTTCATCGAGATTGCGCTCGCCCGCGGTCAAGCCCCGCGCGAGATAGATATCAATGAATTCGGTCGAGTAAGAAATGATCGGGTGAATCCGAGTCAGGTACACGTACTCGCGCGCGGTATAGCCGGTTTCCTCGCGCAGTTCCCGGACCGCGCAGGCCAGCGCGCCCTCGTTCGGGTCGAGCTTGCCGGCCGGATATTCGACCATCACCTTGCCCATCGGATAGCGATACTGACTTTCGAGCAGCACGCGAGCGTCGTCGAACAAGGGGATCACCATGACGGCGCCCGGATGCTGAACGTATTCGCGCGTTGCCTGTTTGCCGTCGGGCAGTCGGACCGTATCGTACTTGACCGTCATGAACGGTCCTTGATGGACCGTCTTGCTGTCGATACAAGTCTCGGTTAGCGCGGCGTCGTGATTGGGAAGCTCAGCCATGTGCGGACCTCAGAACAGCCAGGCGCGCGCGACGGCGGGACGCCGTCAGCGGCGTTTGACGAGATATTGGAAGGTAAAGCCGGGGAAAGCGAACACGACGAACAGCGCGAACGTGATCGCGTAGAACTGCCAGCCCTGCTCGAAGCGATTTCCCGCGCGCGCTTCGAGCAAAAAGCCCAGCGCGCCGACCACGAAATACAGCACGATCAATTCGGCAATCCGGAGCCAGGCGCTTTTCTTCGCCGCTTTCAACGGCACCGCGGCGAAGAGGCGCTGATTCAGGAACGGCAGGTTGGCGCCGACCAGCGCCAACAGCACGATAAACCAGCCCGCAGCGGACATCAGAGCAGCAGCGTGTGCTGGATCGCCTGCAGGCAGGCGCGCAACAGCGGATCCGGCACGATACCGAGCACCAGCACGGCGACGCCGTTCAACGCGAGCAACGCGCGCGTGCTCGTGTCCGCCACGATCGGCGACTTGTCTTGCGGCTCGTCGAAGTACATCAGCTTGACGATACGCAGGTAGTAGAACGCGCCGAACAGCGACGTGATCACGGCGAGCACGGTGAGCCAGGTCAGGCCGGCGTTCATCGTCGCTTGCAGCACGGCGAGCTTCGCATAGAAGCCGACTGCCGGCGGAATACCCGCGAGCGAGAACATCATGATCATCATCACGAACGCGAATACCGCGCTGCGCTGATTGAGGCCCTTGAAGTCCTCCAGCGTGTCCGCTTCGAAGTCGCGGCGCGCGAGCAGCATGATGACGCCGAACGTGCCGAGCGTCGTGATCAGGTAGACGATGCTGTAGAACATCGCCGAGCCGTACGCGTTCGCGGCGCCCGTGGTCTTCTGGTCGACCACGCCGGCGAGCAGGCCGAGCAGCACGAAGCCCATGTTCGAGATCGCCGAATACGCGAGCATCCGCTTGACGTTGCGCTGCACGATCCCGGTGATGTTGCCGACGATCAGCGACAGCGCCGCCAGAATCACCAGCATCTGCTGCCATTCGACCGCCAGCGGCAGCAGGCCCATTACGAGGAAACGCAGACCCCACGCGAACGCCGCGACCTTCGGGCCGCCGCCGACGATGAGCGTCATCGCCGTCGGTGCGCCCTGGTACACGTCAGGCACCCACATATGGAACGGCACCGCACCCATCTTGAACGCCACGCCCGCCACGATGAAGATGACGCCGAACAGCAGCACGGTCGGATCGTAGTGGCTCGTGCTGATCGCCTTGAACACTTCGTTCAGGTCGAGCGAGCCGGTCGCGCCATACAGCATCGAAACACCGTACAGCAGGAAGCCGGAAGCCAGCGCGCCGAGCACGTAGTACTTCATCGCCGCTTCGTTCGACGACGCCACTTCGCGACGCAGCGCGATCACCGCGTACAGCGACAGCGACATCAGTTCCAGACCGAGATACAGCGTCAGGAAGTTATTGCCCGAGATCATCACGATCTGGCCGAGCAGCGAGAACATGCCGAGCAGGAAGAAGTCGCCGCGGAACAGGCTACGGTCTTCGAGGTAGCGACGCGAATAAACGATCGTCACCGCATAGCCGAGCGACACCACTGCCTTCATCACATTGGCGAACGGATCGACCACGTACATGTGATCGAAGAAGTAATGCACTTGAGGGTCGAACGCATTGATCGCGAACCAGATCCCGGCGACGAGCGTCGAGTAGAACGCGATGAAATACGTCGTACGGCGACCCTCCTGGCCGACGAACGTGTCGTTGAGCCACGCGATGACAATGGCGAACATCACCAGTGCGTCGGGCAACAGAGCAGTCATAGGGGCGTTTTGCATGGTCTTAAATTCCTCCGCTCGTCGTTACTGAGGCAACGGCAGCTTCGATTGGGCAACGTGGGAGAGGAGGTTTTCCACGGATACGTGCATCACATCGGTAAAGGGCTTCGGGTACAGGCCCATGAACAACGTCAGTGCGGCGAGCACAGCCAGCATGAAAAATTCGCGACGGTCGATGTCGAGCAGGTTCTTCACGTGGTCGTTCGCGACCGCGCCGAAGTACACGCGCTTGTACATCCACAGCGTGTAGGCCGCGCCGAGAATCAGCGTGACCGCCGCGCCACTCGCGATCCAGAAGTTGTACTGGACGGAGGCCAGAATCACCATGAATTCGCCGACGAAACCGGAAGTGCCCGGCAAGCCGCAATTCGCCATCGCGAACAGCATCACGAACGCCGCGAACTTCGGCATCACGTTGACGACGCCGCCGTAATCGGCGATCTGACGCGAGTGCATGCGGTCGTACAGTACGCCGATGCACAGGAACATCGCGCCCGACACGAAACCGTGCGAGATCATCTGCACGATCGCGCCTTCCGCGCCGAGCTGATTGAAGATAAAGAAGCCGAGCGTGACAAAGCCCATGTGCGCGATCGACGAATACGCGACCAGTTTCTTCATGTCGGCCTGCACCATCGCGACGAGACCGATGTAGATCACCGCGATCAGCGACAGCGTGATGACGACCGGTGCGAGGAAATGGCTCGCATCAGGCGTGATCGGCAGCGAGAAGCGCAGGAAACCGTACGCACCTAGCTTCAGCATGATCGCGGCCAGCACGACCGAGCCGCCGGTCGGCGCTTCCACGTGCGCGTCCGGCAACCACGTGTGCACCGGCCACATCGGCACCTTCACCGCGAAGGCCAGGAAAAACGCGATAAACAGTAGCACCTGCGGCGTCATCGCGATCTGCGCGTGCTGCCACGTGGCGATGTCGAACGAGCCGGTCTGGTTGTACAGATAGATCAGAGCAACCAGCATCAGCAGCGAGCCCGCCAGCGTGTACAGGAAGAACTTGAATGCCGCGTACACGCGGTTCGCCCCGCCCCACACGCCGATGATGATGTACATCGGGATCAGCGTCGCTTCGAAGAACACGTAGAACAACAGGCCGTCGGCCGCGCTGAACACGCCGACCATGATGCCCGACAGGATCAGGAAGGCCGCGAGGTACTGGCCGACGTTCTTCGTGATCACTTCCCACGCCGCGATCACGACGATCACCGTGATCAACGCGGTCAACGCAACGAACCACATCGAAATGCCGTCCACGCCGAGGTGATACGTGATGTGGAAGCGCTCGATCCAGTTCGCCTGCTCGACGAACTGCAGCTCGGCGGTGCTCGAATCGAAGCTGGTGATCAGTGGCAGCGTGACGAGGAAGCTCAGAACCGAGCCGATCAGCGAAATCCAGCGCGCGGGGGCGGGGTTCTCGTCGTTGCCGATCGCGAGGACCAGCAGACCGAAGAAGATCGGCAACCAGATCGCGATGCTCAGAATCGGATAAGCGTGCATGGGTGTCCCTCGCCTTATTTGCCGCCGAGCGTTACGAACAGGGTCAGGAGCCCCAGCATGCCGATGATCATGGCGAACGCGTAGTGGTAGATGTAGCCGGATTGGAGGAAGCGGATCACGCTCGCGAACCAGCCGATAAAGCGTGCGCTGCCGTTGACGATGCCGTCGATCACGACCACGTCGCCTTCCTTCCACAGACCCCGGCCAATGGCCACCGCGCCCCGCGCAAACACGACTTCGTTGATCTTGTCCATGTAGTACTTGTTATCGAGCAACGTGTAGATCGGGCCGAATGCGCGCTTGATGACAGCGGGCAGATCCGGACGGACCAGATACAGGAACCATGCGACCACCACGCCTGCGAGCGCGAGCCAAACAGGCAGGCCCGACACCGAGTGCAGACCCATCGACGCCCAGCCCTGGAATTCTTCGGTCATCTCATGCAGCGCCGGATGGTTCTCGCTGATGTAGATCACCTTGTCGAACGCGACGCCGTGCTGGAAGAAGTCGCCGAACAACATCGGACCGACGCCGATCGCGCCGATCACGATCGACGGAATCGCCAGCAGCACGAGCGGCACCCACACGACCCACGGCGTTTCGTGCGGCTCGTGAGCGTGGTCGTCGTGACCATGACCATGGTCGTCATGCCCATGCGACTCGGCCTCCGCGCCCATCGGCGATTCCGGGTGCTTCGGATTGCGGAAGCGCTCCTCACCGTGGAACACCATGAAATACATACGGAACGAATACAACGCGGTCACGAACACGCTTGCGACCACCGCGAAATACGCGAAACCCGAGCCCGGCAGATGCGACAGTTTCACCGCGTCGATGATCGAGTCTTTCGAGTAGAAACCCGAGAAGAACGGCGTGCCGATCAGCGCGAGCGAACCGATCAGCGACGTGATCCACGTAATCGGCATGTACTTGCGCAGGCCGCCCATGTTGCGCATGTCCTGATCGTGATGCATGCCGATGATCACCGAACCCGCGCCGAGGAACAGCAGCGCCTTGAAGAACGCGTGCGTCATCAGGTGAAACACGGCGACCGAATATGCCGACGCGCCGAGCGCGACCGTCATGTAACCGAGCTGCGACAGCGTGGAATAAGCGACCACACGCTTGATGTCGTTCTGGACGATCCCGAGGAAACCCATGAACAGCGCGGTAATCGCACCGATGACCATGACGAACGACAGCGCCGTATCCGACAGTTCGAAGAGCGGCGACATGCGCGTGACCATGAAGATACCGGCCGTCACCATGGTCGCCGCGTGAATCAGCGCGGAGATCGGCGTCGGGCCTTCCATCGAGTCCGGCAGCCACACGTGCAGCGGGAACTGAGCCGACTTACCCATCGCGCCGATGAACAGGCAGATGCAAGCCACCGTCAGCAGGCCCCAGTCGGTACCCGGGAAGTTCAGCGCCGCGAGTTCGGTACGCTTCGCGAAGACTTCGCCGTAGTTCATCGAGCCGGCGAACGCGAACAGCAAACCGATGCCGAGCAGGAAACCGAAGTCGCCGACGCGGTTCACGATAAACGCCTTCATGTTCGCGTAGATCGCACTCTCACGCTTGAAGTAGAAGCCGATCAGCAGGTACGACATGAGACCCACCGCTTCCCAGCCGAAGAACAGCTGCAGGAAGTTGTTGCTCATCACGAGCATCAGCATCGAGAACGTGAACAGCGAGATGTACGAGAAGAAGCGCTGGTAGCCGTCGTCGTCGGCCATGTAGCCGATCGTGTAGATATGCACCATCAGCGACACGAAGTTCACCACGCAGATCATCATCGCGGTCAGCGAGTCGACCAGGAAACCGACTTCGAGCTGGGTCTTGCCGATTGACATCCATTGATAAATGGTCGCGTTGAAGCTCGCGCCGTCCATCACCTGGAAAAAGACCATGACCGACAGGATGAACGAAATCGCGACGCCGAGGATCGTGACCGAATGCGCACCCGCCCGCCCTATTGCCTTGCCGAACAGCCCCGCAATCAGGGAACCAGCGAGCGGTGCCAGCGGAATTGCCAACAGCAGGTTTTCATTGAGTATCGTGGACATAACCGCTTTTCCTGAAATTAACCTTTGAGCTGATCGAGATCCTCGACATTGATCGTGTCGAGACTACGGAACAGGGTCACCAGAATTGCGAGACCGATCGCCGCTTCGGCTGCCGCAACCGTCAGCACGAAGAAGACGAAAATCTGGCCATGCACGTCGCCCAGGTAGTGCGAGAACGCGATGAAATTGGTGTTCACCGCGAGCAGCATCAGTTCGATCGCCATCAGGATGATGATGACGTTGCGGCGGTTCAGGAAAATGCCGACGATGCTGATCGCAAACAGGATCGCGCCGAGGACAAGGTAATGGGCAAGGGTCAACATGATTTCTATCTCCTGTCCGCTCAGCTGTTCTTGGCCGGCGCCGAGTCGGCTGCTGCTGCAGCTGCCGCGGCAGCCGCGGCAGCCGCCTGTTCCGCAGCGAGGGTCGCCGCGGTTTTCTCTGACGGCATCTTCACAACGCGCACGCGGTCCTGCACGCGCACCTTGACCTGTGCGCTGACGTTCTGACGCTTGCTGTCTTTCTTGTGGCTCGTGGTCAGCGCGATCGCCGCGATGATGGCAACCAGCAGGATCAGGCCGGCAATTTCGAACGCGAAGATGTAGTCGGTATAGATGACCTTGCCGATCAGGCGCGTGTTCGACCAGTCGCCCATGCCAGCGGCAGCCGCGGCCGTGTCGTGCAGCGCCGTGGTGGTCGCGCCGTAGCCGTGCCACAGGATCAGCGCGGTTTCGATCACGATGATCGCGCCCACCGCCGAGGCCATCGGCACGAAGCGTTTGAAGTCCTTGCGCAGCACGTCGAGATTGACGTCCAGCATCATCACGACGAACAGGAACAGCACCATCACCGCGCCGACGTAGACCAGCACCAGCAGGATCGCGAGGAACTCCGCCTCCAGCAGCATCCAGATCGCCGCTGCGTTGAAGAACGCCAGCACGAGAAACAGTGCGGACGACACCGGGTTGCGCGAGGTGATCACCTTCAGCCCTGAAACCACCAGGAGCAGCGCGAAGATGTAGAACAGTACGGTCGTGAATTCCATGATTACCGGTTCATCGTTAGGCCATCGTCAGGCATTGTTCTTTGGCACCCGTGGCTGGCAAAAGCGGACGAAACCGCCAGAACCGCCACACAGGTGCGCCGTGCCGCGGCGTTCAGGCCGCGGCGGTCGGCCCGACAGCAGGCCGTGTTACTGCTTTTAGTGCCGCATTTGCTGCAAGCGGGAAAACGCTTCAACGATATGGTGCGTCGGCTGCCTTGTTGGCGGCGATTTCTGCTTCGTAACGATCGCCAACGGCCAGCAGCATTTCCTTCGTGAAGTAAAGGTCGCCGCGCTTCTCGCCGTGATACTCGAGAATGTGCGTCTCGACGATCGAATCGACCGGGCAGCTTTCTTCGCAGAAACCGCAGAAGATGCACTTGGTCAGGTCGATGTCGTAGCGCGTCGTGCGGCGCGTGTTGTCCGCGCGCGTTTCCGATTCGATTGTGATCGCGAGCGCCGGGCACACTGCTTCGCACAGCTTGCACGCGATGCAGCGCTCTTCGCCGTTTTCATAGCGTCGCAGCGCATGCAGACCGCGGAAACGCGGCGAGATCGGGGTCTTCTCTTCCGGGAACTGCACGGTGATCTTGCGCTGGAACGCGTAGCGTCCGGTCAGCGCGAGGCCTTTCAGGAGTTCCGTGAGGAAGAAAGTCTTGAAGAAGTTTTGGATTGCGGTCATAGGTTCGTCCGCCCTTTATTTCCAGATGTTCAACGGCGACATGATCCAGAAGCCGACCACCACGAGCCACACCACGCAGACCGGAATGAAAATCTTCCAGCCGAGACGCATGATCTGGTCATAGCGGTAGCGCGGGAACGTGGCACGCGCCCAGATGAACACCGACAACAGGAAGAAAACCTTGGCGACGAGCCAGACGATGCCCGGGATGAACGACAGGAACCCGAACGGGGCGCTCCAGCCGCCGAGGAACAGTGTTGCAGCCAATGCCGAGATCACGATCATGTTGATGTACTCGGCGAGGAAGAACAGCGCGAACGCCATACCCGAGTAATCGATCATGTGGCCCGCGACGATTTCCGATTCGCCCTCCACCACGTCGAACGGGTGGCGGTTCGTTTCGGCGATGCCCGAGATGAAGTACACGACGAACATCGGCAGCAGCGGCAGCCAGTTCCAGGACAGGAAGTTCAGGCCGTGCGAGGCGAAGAAGCCCTGTTCCTGCGAGCCGACGATGCCCGACAGGTTCAGCGTGCCGGCCGTCATCAGCACGACCACCAGCGCGAAGCCCATCGAGATTTCGTACGAGACCATCTGCGCGGCGGCGCGCATCGCGCCGAGGAACGCGTACTTCGAGTTCGACGCCCAGCCGGCCAGAATCACGCCGTACACGCCGATCGACGAGATCGCCATCGCGTATAGCAGACCCGCGTTGATGTCACCGAGCACCGCGCCCGCCTGGAAAGGAATCACCGCCCAGACCGCGAAGGCCGGCACCACCACCATGATCGGCGCGATCACGTAGATCCAGCGGCTTGCCTGAGCGGGCTGGATCACTTCCTTCAGCAGCAGTTTCAGCACGTCGGCGATCGGCTGCAAGAGCCCGGCGGGACCGACGCGGTTCGGACCGAGACGCACATGCATCCAGCCGATCAGCTTGCGCTCCCACAGGATCAGATAAGCGACGCACAGCAGGATCGCGACGGCCACCACCAGGATGCGCACGAGCGCCCACACCGTGGGCCATGCCACACCGAGAAGTTGGGCGCCGCCCGAGTTGATCGTATCGAACAAGCTCATTTACGCCTTCTCCACCACCAGTTCACCGAACAGGCTGCCCAGCGCTGCACCGGCAGGCGTAGCCGCCGATACGCGGACGACCGTCTCCGCAAGATTCGCATCGCGCACGGCCGGCAACTGCACCGCTTGCTCGCCCTGACGAACGCGCACCGCGTCGCCCTCTTTCAAACCCAGTTTGTCGAACAGCGCAGCGGGCAGGCCGACCGAATTCGCCGTACGGGCCGCCGCGGTCAGATGCAGCGACTCCGCGCGACGCACGAGCGCATCGGCATGATAGATCGGCACGTTCGCGAGACGTTCGAACTTGCCTTCCGCCGCCTTCGCGGCCTGGCCGCGCGTCACCGCGACGCTGGTGCGGTTCGATAGACGCGACTTCAGCTCGCCGTCGCCGAGCGCGGCCGCACGCACTTCTTCGACCGTGTCGTATTCGAAGCCCGGCGCGCCGAGCAGGCTGCCCAGCACGCGCAACACCTTCCAGGCCGGACGCGTGTCGCCGAGCGGACGCACGACGCCGTTGAACGCCTGCACCGTGCCTTCGGCATTGACGAACGTACCGCCCGATTCGGTGAATGGCGCGATCGGCAGCAGCACGTCGGCATAGTCGGCGCCGGTCTGGAACGGCGACATCACGACGACCATCTCGGCCTGCTTCAGCGCGGCAAGCGCCTGCGCCGGGTTGGCGGTATCGAATTCCGGCTCGAGATTCAGCAGCAGATAGCCCTTGCGCGGCTGCTCGAACACTTCACGCGCGCTCAGGCCGCCTTCGCCCGGCAGCGCATTCACGAGGTGCGCCCCGACCGTGTTGGCCGCTTCGGTAAGGAAACCGAGCGTTGCGCCGGTTACTTCGGCAATCCATTGCGCCGCGGCGTGGATCGCCGCGAAGTCCGGATGACGAACCGCTTCGTTACCGAGCAGCACGACGCGATGCTCGCCGGTGGTCAGCGATTTCGCGATCTGCTTGTGCGCGTCCGTCGGCTGTGTGCCGGCGAATGCTTCCGGCAATGCGACGCCCTTCGCTTCGCCCACCGCACCGGCGATGCCTGCCAACACCTCGAGCCATGCCGACGGCGCCGCGACCACGCGTTGCGCCTGAGGGATCATCGCGTCGTCGTTGGTGGCCTGGAGCAGTGTAAGTGCCGAACCGCCTCGTGCGACCTGGCGCAAACGCGCGGCGAACAGCGGATGGTCACGGCGCAGATCCGAACCGATCACGAGCGCCGCATCGACGTTCGACAGATCGGCGATCGTGCTGCCGAGCCACGGCGCGCCGGTAACGGGCGCCGAGAAATCAGACTGACGCAGACGGAAGTCGACGTTCGGCGTGCCGACCGCTTGAGCGATCTGCTTCAACAGGAACAGTTCTTCGACGGTGCTGTGCGCGCTCGACAGTGCGGCAAGCGCGTTCGCGCCGTGGTCACTCTTGATGCCCTTCAGACCCTTGACCACGTATTCGAGCGCGGTCTGCCAGTCGGTTTCGACCCACTGGCCGCCTTGCTTGAGCATCGGTTTGGTCAGACGCTCGGGGCTGTTCAGGCCTTCGTACGAGAAGCGGTCCTTGTCCGAGATCCAGCACTCGTTGATCGCCTCGTTTTCGAACGGCAGAACGCGCATCACGCGATTGTTCTTCACCTGCACGATGAGGTTCGCACCGACGGAATCGTGCGGGCTCACCGACTTGCGGCGTGACAGCTCCCACGTACGGGCGCTGTAGCGGAACGGCTTGCTCGTGAGCGCGCCGACCGGGCACAGGTCGATCATGTTGCCCGACAGTTCGGAGTCGACCGTCTTGCCGACGAACGATGTGATTTCCGCATGCTCGCCGCGGCCCAGCATGCCGAGTTCCATCACCCCGGCGATTTCCTGGCCGAAGCGAACGCAACGCGTGCAGTGAATGCAGCGCGACATCTCTTCCATCGAGATCAGCGGACCCACGTTCTTGTGGAACACCACGCGCTTTTCTTCGCTATAGCGTGACGACGACTTGCCGTAACCAACGGCCAGATCCTGCAACTGGCATTCGCCACCCTGATCGCAGATCGGGCAGTCGAGCGGATGGTTGATCAGCAGGAATTCCATCACGGCTTGCTGGCCCTTCACCGCCTTGTCCGACCTGGTGCGCACGATCATGCCGGCCGACACCGGCGTCGCGCACGCGGGCACGGCCTTCGGCATCTTCTCGACATCGACCAGACACATCCGGCAATTGGCCGCAATCGACAGCTTCTTGTGATAGCAGAAGTGAGGAATGTAGGTGTCGACCTTATGCGCAGCCTGGATCACCATGCTGCCTTCAGGCACCTCGACTTTCTTGCCGTCTATTTCCAGTTCAACCATGATGGTCAATCTTCCTTAACCTGTTACCGCTCAATCGTTCGCGTGTTCATCGCCCGCTTCGGGCGATGAATCCTGCGGTTGAGGTGTTCGTCTGGTAGTTATCCGTCAGCCAAACCTGTCGGCCCGACTCAGGCAGCCACGGTTTCGGGCGCCGCCGCCATGCCGGCATGACCGCCGACGAGGCAATGCTTGTGGGCGACGTGATATTCGAATTCGTCCCAGTAGTGCTTGAGCATGCCCCGGACCGGCATCGCGGCCGCGTCGCCGAGCGCGCAGATCGTGCGGCCCATGATGTTTTCCGCGACGGAGTTCAGCAGATCCAGATCTTCCTGGCGGCCGAGACCATGCTCGATACGATGCACGACGCGATACAGCCAGCCCGTGCCTTCACGGCAAGGCGTGCATTGACCGCACGACTCTTCGTAATAGAAGTACGACAGGCGCAGCAGCGAGCGCACCATGCAGCGCGTCTCGTCCATCACGATCACTGCGCCCGAGCCGAGCATCGAGCCGGCCTTCGCGATCGAGTCGTAATCCATGTCGGTCTGCATCATCATCTCGCCCGGTATCACCGGCGCCGACGAACCACCAGGAATCACAGCCTTGATCTTCTTGCCGCCGCGCATGCCGCCGGCGAGTTCCATCAGCGTCGCGAACGGCGTGCCGAGCGGAATTTCGTAATTGCCCGGACGCTCGACGTCGCCCGACACCGAGAAAATCTTCGTGCCGCCGTTGTTCGGCTTGCCGATTTCAAGGTAATTCTGCGGGCCGATGGCGAGCAGGAACGGCACCGCCGCGAACGTTTCGGTGTTGTTGATCGTGGTCGGCTTGCCGTACACGCCAAAGCTCGCCGGGAACGGCGGCTTGAAGCGCGGCTGCCCCTTCTTGCCCTCGATCGATTCGAGCAGCGCGGTTTCTTCGCCACAGATGTACGCGCCGTAACCGTGATGCGCATGCAGCTCAAACGAAAAGCCAGAGCCCATGATGTTGTCGCCGAGGAACCCGGCGCGGCGAGCTTCTTCCAACGCTTCTTCGAAGCGCTTATAGACTTCCCAGATTTCGCCGTGAATATAGTTGTAGCCGACCGTGATGCCCATCGCGTACGCGCCGATCGCCATACCTTCGATCAGCGAATGCGGATTGAAGCGCAGAATGTCGCGGTCCTTGAACGTACCCGGCTCGCCCTCGTCCGAATTACAGACGAGGTACTTCTGGCCCGGGAACTGACGCGGCATGAAGCTCCACTTCAGACCGGTCGGGAAGCCCGCGCCGCCGCGGCCGCGCAGACCCGACGCCTTGACGTCGGCGATCACCTGCTCGGGCGCGATCTTTTCTTCCAGGATACGGCGCAGCTGGGCGTAACCGCCGCGCGCCACATAGTCTTCGAGATGCCAGTTGTCGCCGTTCAGGCCGGCGAGAATCAGCGGTTTGATGTGACGATCGTGTAAAGACGTCATTTCGAAAGTTCCTCGAGCAGCTGGTCGATCTTCTCGCGGCTCATGAAGCTGCACATGCGATGGTTGTTCACCAGCATCACCGGCGCGTCGCCGCACGAACCCATGCACTCACCTTCTTTCAGGGAGAATTTGCCGTCGGGCGTGGTTTCGCCGAAGTCGATGCCGAGCTTCTGCTTCAGGTATTCAGCGGCGCTTTCGGAACCGCCGTCCGGGCCGAGCTGGCACGGCAGGTTCGTACAGAGCGTGATCTTGAACTTGCCGACCGGCGAGGTCTCATACATCGTGTAGAAGGTCGCTACCTCCTGCACGGCGATTGCCGGCATGCCGAGATAATCCGCGACGAACTGCATGAGTTCGGGCGACAGCCAGCCATGCTCCGTTTGAGCAATGGCCAACGCCGACATCACGGCGGACTGTTTCTGATCCGCGGGGTACTTTGCGACCGCACGATCGATTTCTTTCAGGCCTTCAGCTGAGATCATTTTCAGACACGACTCTTTCAATTCCTACCGAACGAAAACCTGTCGCTCACGTCATACTGCGACAGACCCGGCGTTCCTTTGCTTGACCCGCGTGGCGGTGCGACGACCGCAGACGCGCGTCGATGAATACGTCCTAGCGATCCACTTCGCCGAACACGATGTCCTGCGTGCCGATGATCGTCACGGCGTCGGCGATCATGTGGCCGCGCGCCATTTCGTCGAGCGCGGACAGGTGCGCATAGCCCGGGGCGCGGATCTTCAAACGATACGGCTTGTTGGCGCCGTCCGAGATCAGATAGATGCCGAACTCTCCCTTCGGATGTTCGACCGCGGCATACGCCTCGCCTTCGGGCACATGGAAGCCTTCGGTGAACAGCTTGAAGTGGTGGATCAGATCTTCCATGTTCGACTTCATGCCGACGCGCGACGGCGGCGCAACCTTGTGATTGTCCGTCATTACCGGGCCCGGATTTTTGCGCAGCCACTCAATGCACTGTTTCGCGATACGCGTGGACTGGCGCATTTCTTCGACGCGCACCAGATAGCGGTCATAGCAGTCGCCATTCACGCCGACCGGAATGTCGAAGTCGAGCTTGTCATAAACCTCATACGGCTGCTTCTTGCGCAGATCCCACTCGATCCCCGAGCCACGCAGCATCGCGCCGGTCATGCCGAGCTGCAGCGCGCGCTCCGGGCTGACCACGCCGATACCAACCAGACGCTGCTTCCAGATCCGGTTGTCGGTGAGCAGCGTTTCGTATTCGTCGACGCACTTCGGGAAGCGCGTAAAGAAGTCGTCGATGAAGTCGAGCAGCGAACCCTGACGGTTTTCGTTCATCTTCGACAACGCCTTCGCATTGCGAATCTTCGACGCCTTGTATTGCGGCATTGCGTCAGGCAGATCGCGATAGACGCCGCCCGGGCGATAGTAGGCCGCGTGCATGCGCGCGCCCGACACCGCCTCGTACACGTCCATCAGGTCTTCGCGCTCGCGGAACGCATACAGGAACACCGCCATCGCACCGACGTCGAGCGCGTGCGAGCCAATCCACATCAGGTGATTCAACACGCGCGTGACTTCGTCGAACAGCACACGAATGTATTGCGCGCGCAGCGGCACGTCGATGCCGAGCAGCTTTTCAATGGCGAGCACGTAGCCGTGCTCGTTGGCCATCATCGACACGTAGTCGAGACGGTCCATGTACGGCACCGACTGGATGAACGTCTTGCTTTCGGCGAGCTTTTCAGTCGCGCGATGCAGCAGACCGATGTGCGGATCGGCGCGTTGGATCACTTCGCCGTCGAGTTCGAGCACGAGACGCAACACACCGTGCGCTGCCGGGTGCTGCGGACCAAAGTTGAGCGTGTAGTTCTTGATCTCTGCCATGACGTTCTCTTAGTGTTTCAGACCGCCATAGCGATCCTCGCGGATCACGCGCGGCGTGATTTCCCGCGGCTCGATCGTCACCGGCTGATAAACGACGCGCTTCTCTTCCGGGTCGTAACGCATCTCGACGTAGCCGGAGACCGGGAAATCCTTGCGGAACGGATGACCGATGAAACCGTAGTCGGTCAGAATGCGGCGCAGGTCCGGGTGGCCTTCGAAGACGATGCCGTACAGGTCGAACGCTTCGCGCTCGTACCAGTTGACCGAATTCCAGATATCGACGACGGACGGCAGGATCGGCATGTCGTCGTCCGGCGCGAACACGCGCAGCCGCAGACGCCAGTTGTTTTGTACCGACAGCAGATGCAGCACTGCCGCAAAACGCGGGCCGTCGTAAGCGCCTTCGGCATAGGTCTGATAATCGACGCCGCACAGGTCGACACACTGCTCGAAACCGAGCGAGCGATCGTCGCGCAGACGCTTTGCCACGTTGAGGTAGTCGCCGGCCTTGACGACGATCGTCAATTCACCGACCGACTCGGTCACGCTCAACAGGAGGCCGCCAAAGGCCGCCTCGAGGTTCGCTTTCAGGGTCTCGAGTTTGCTTGCCATATTGTGGGGAGGCGTTGGCCTTATTGACGGGCGATGGTGTTAGTGCGGCGAATCTTGGCTTGCAGCTGGATCACGCCGTATACCAGCGCTTCCGCCGTGGGCGGACAACCCGGCACGTACACATCGACCGGGACGATCCGGTCGCAGCCGCGCACCACCGAGTATGAGTAGTGGTAATAGCCACCGCCGTTCGCGCATGAGCCCATCGAGATCACCCACCGCGGCTCCGCCATCTGGTCGTAAACCTTGCGCAGAGCGGGCGCCATCTTGTTGCACAGCGTGCCGGCGACGATCATCACGTCCGACTGACGCGGACTCGGACGAAACACCACGCCGAAACGGTCGAGATCATAACGGGCAGCGCCCGCATGCATCATCTCGACCGCGCAGCACGCAAGACCGAACGTCATCGGCCACAGCGAGCCGGTGCGCGTCCAGTTGATCAGTTTGTCCGCCGTAGTGGTGACAAACCCTTCCTTCAAGACCCCTTCGATACTCATTTGCTTTCCACTCCAGACGGGGCGGCAAGCCTGGCCACCCACGCAAACCGGCGATTAATCCATCATTCCCAGTCGAGGCCGCCCTTCTTCCAGATGTAGGCAAAGCCAAGCAGGAACTCGAGCAGGAAAATCATCATTGCCGTGAACCCAGTCCAGCCGATGTCACGCAACGCCACGCCCCACGGGAACAGGAATGCGGTCTCAAGGTCGAAAATGATGAAGAGAATGGCGACGAGGTAGTAGCGCACGTCGAATTTCATGCGCGCATCTTCGAATGCTTCGAAGCCGCACTCGTACGGTGCGTTTTTCTCGGTGTCGGGCTTGTTGGGACCGAGGAGCTTGCCAATACTGACCAGTGCTACGCCTAAACCGGTGCCCACAATAAGGAACAGCAAAACGGGGAAATAGGCTGCGAGGTTCAAGACAATCCTCAATCGGTTGGTTCTGAGTGCCGTCAGGAGCATAGCACCCCGGACGCGAAATCACTTCCTCAACGCGCATGACGTAAGCCGTACAGCGATACGCCAGAAGTGAAAATGCCAGCCGAAGCGAAGCAAACGGCTGGCATTTAGATAACATTTGGTGCCGACGGCGAGACTCGAACTCGCACAGCTTTCGCCACTACCCCCTCAAGATAGCGTGTCTACCAATTTCACCACGTCGGCACTATATGCAATCCGGGAAAACAACTTGCAAAACCCGCGAATCGCTTCAAGACTTGAATTGTAACTTGCTTAAGCAGATTGTTCAACGCACAAGACCACGTCCGCCGAAAATTTATTTCGGCACGCCCGTCGCCGGAACCGACGCAGGCGAAGCCGGCGCTGCCGCCACCGGGGCCGAGCCCGCAGCCGGCGCGGAAGCCGCGACCGGCGCAGTAGCGGCCGCGCCCAGCACGCCTGCCGACGGCTTCACGTGATACGCACCAAGGTAAGTGAGTGCCAGTGTCGTGGCAAAGAACAGCGCTGCGAGCACTGCCGTGGTACGCGACAGGAAGTTCGCCGAACCCGTCGCACCGAACAGGCTACCCGACGCGCCGCTGCCGAAAGCCGCGCCCATATCGGCACCTTTGCCGTGCTGCAGCAACACAAGTCCGATGACCCCGAACGCCGACAACAACTGAACGACGATAATCAATGTTTTCAAATACAGCATCACACTCACCTGAGTCTTTATTTAACCGCGCCGCACACTGTGTGTTGCGCGAAATGGAGTCATCCTCGCCGAGACGCCCAGCTTAACCAGCTACGCTGGTCGCAGCGGCCGCCTTGCAGATCGCCAGGAAATCCTGATCTTTCAACGACGCGCCGCCGATCAGGCCGCCGTCGATATCGAGCTGACGGAACAGTTCTTCCGCGTTGTCCGGCTTAACGCTGCCGCCGTATAGCAACGGCACGTCCGCCGCACCCTTGGCCGCGAGACGTGCGCGCAGGAACCCATGCACGGCCTGCGCCTGTGCCGCCGATGCGCTCTTGCCGGTGCCAATTGCCCACACCGGCTCATACGCGACGACGAGGCGAGCCGCTTCCTGAGCCGACAGCTTCGCGAGCACCTCGTCGAGCTGACCGCCGACGACCTGCTCGGTGCAACCCGCTTCGCGTTCTTCGAGCGTTTCGCCGACGCACACGATCGGCGTCAAACCCGCCTCGAGCACACGCTGCGCTTTCACCGCGACCAGTTCGGCGCTTTCGCGGTGATACGCGCGGCGCTCCGAGTGCCCGACGATTGCAAACGTGGCGCCGAAGTCCGTCACCATCGGCGCAGCCACTTCGCCGGTATAGGCGCCATGCGTGAACGCGGACACGTCCTGCACGCCCCACACGACCGGGCTGCCTTCGAGCAGCGACTGAGTCTGCCCGAGATAGAGGCTCGGCACGCACACACCGACGCGCACGTCGGCCGGCAATTCACTGGCGCCCTGTGCCACTGCCTGCAGCAACGCGGCGTTCGCGGCGAGCCGCCCATGCATCTTCCAGTTACCGACTACCAGTTTGGCTCGTTGTTGATTCGACATCGTCTCGTATTGTCCTGTCTTGCCAGTCCGGCCTGCTGCCGGCGGACTTCGCTCGCGCCTCGCTGCAGTTTGTTCCTGCGCTCGCGGCCCGCCCGTCGGATTGATCCGGCGCGCGCAAAACGCGCAATTTTACTGCGTGGGGTGGATCGGGTCAAACCGATGACGTCAAGCCTCCTGACCCCACGTCAACACGATCTTGCCGACGTGCGTGCCGCTTTCCATCAGCGCATGCGCGTCGGCAGCCTGGGCGGCCGGAAACACGCGATGCACGACCGGCTTGATGCGCCCAGCTTCGAGATGCGGCCACACGCGCTCCTTCAGTTGCGCGGCGATCTGCGCCTTGAACTCGATCGGCCGTGGTCGCAGTGTGGAACCGGTAACCGTCAGACGGCGACGCAACACTTCGTTCAGGTTCAGCTCCGCCTTCGCGCCGCCGAGCAGCGCAATTAGTACGATACGGCCACCGTCGGCGAGAGCCGACAATTCGCGCGGCACGTAGCTGCCTGCCACCATGTCGAGGATCACGTCGACGCCACGATCGTTGGTCAGCGACTTGATGACTTCGACGAAATCTTCAGTCCTGTAGTTGATCGCGCGTTCGGCGCCGAGCGCTTCGCACGCGCGGCACTTTTCGTCCGAGCCCGCGGTCGCGAACACACGGAAGCCGAGCGCGTGCGCAATCTGGATCGCCGTCACGCCGATGCCGCTCGAACCACCCTGCACGAGCAGCGTTTCATTCGCACCGCCCTCGCCCTGGCCGAGCTGCGCGCGATTGAAGACGTTGCTCCACACCGTGAAAAAAGTCTCGGGCAGCGAAGCCGCTTCGATATCCGACAACCCCGTCGGCACCGGCAGGCATTGCAGCAGCGGCGCGGCCGCAAATTCCGCGTAGCCGCCGCCCGCGAGCAGCGCGCACACGCGATCGCCGATCTTCAGACCAAACGGGTTGTTCTTCGCGTCGATCGTGCCGCCGACGATCTCGCCCGCCACCTCCAGCCCCGGCAGATCCGACGCTCCCGGCGGCGGCGCATAGCCGCCCTTGCGCTGAAACACGTCCGGACGATTGATGCCGGATGCCGCCACCTTGATCAGCACCTCGCCAGCCTTGAGCTGCGGCGTCGGACGCTCCGCCAGCTTGAGGACTTCCGGCGCACCGAATTCAGTGATTTCGATCGCTTTCATCTGCGTCAACTCCAAGATTGGATTGCGTTACCTACCCGTTGCCGCCGTCTGCCGTAGCGCACCGCTGCGATTCGAATGCGCAACGCAATCCATCCTGCATGAAAAACGGCCGGCGCGCATGACACGGCCGGCCGTTTGTCCGCTACCGCCTTACTGCGGCGTCGGCTCGCCTTGCGGCGCGTCGTTCAGCAATGCCTTCGCCGACAGACGCACACGACCCTTCTCGTCCGTCTGGATGACCTTGACCTTCACCTGCTGGCCATCCTTCAGATAGTCGTTGATGTCCTTGATGCGCTCGTTCGCGATCTCGGAGATATGCAGCAGACCATCCTTACCCGGCAGGATGTTCACGATCGCGCCGAAGTCGAGCAGCTTGAGCACGGTGCCTTCGTACACCTGGCCCACTTCGACTTCCATCGTGATCGCTTCGATACGACGCTTCGCTTCGGCCATGCCTTCGCTGTTCGTGCTCGCGATCGTGACGACGCCGTCATCCGAAATGTCGATCGTCGTGCCGGTTTCTTCGGTGAGCGCGCGGATCACCGAGCCGCCCTTGCCGATCACGTCGCGAATCTTTTCCGGGTTGATCTTGATCGTGATCATGCGCGGTGCGAACTCCGACAGTTGGGTGTTCGCGCCGGCCACGGCCGAGGTCATCTTGCCGAGGATGTGCATGCGGCCTTCCTTCGCCTGCGCGAGCGCGACCTGCATGATTTCCTTCGTGATGCCCTGAATCTTGATGTCCATCTGCAGCGCGGTCACGCCTTGTTCCGTACCCGCGACCTTGAAGTCCATGTCGCCGAGGTGATCTTCGTCGCCGAGAATGTCGGTCAGCACCGCGAAGCGATTACCTTCGAGGATCAGGCCCATCGCGATACCGGCGACGTGCGCCTTCATCGGCACGCCGGCGTCCATCAGCGCGAGGCAACCGCCGCACACCGAAGCCATCGACGACGATCCGTTCGACTCGGTGATTTCCGACACGACGCGGATCGAGTAGCCGAACTCGTCGGCGCTCGGCAGGCACGCGACGAGCGCGCGCTTGGCGAGACGGCCGTGACCGATTTCACGGCGCTTCGGCGAACCGACGCGGCCCGTTTCGCCCGTCGCGAACGGAGGCATGTTGTAGTGGAGCATGAAGCGTTCGCGGTACTCGCCTTCGAGCGCGTCGATGTTTTGCTCGTCGCCCTTCGTGCCGAGCGTCGCGACCACCATCGCCTGCGTCTCGCCGCGCGTGAACAGCGCCGAGCCGTGGGTACGCGGCAGCACGCCGGTGCGGATTTCGATCGGGCGCACGGTGCGCGTGTCGCGGCCGTCGATACGCGGCTCGCCGTTCAGGATCTGCGTACGGACGATCTTCGCTTCGATGTCGAACAGCACGTTGCCGACCGACGCCTTGTCGGCCGCCACGGTGCCCGCTGCCGCCGCTTCTTCCTCGAGCTTCGCCGAGGTCGCCGCGTAGACTTCCTTCAGCTTGGTCGAGCGAGCCTGCTTGTCGCGGATCTGGTACGCGGCGAGCAGTTCGGCTTGCGCAAATTCGGTCACGCGTGCGATCAGCGCTTCGTTCTTCGCGGCCGGCTGCCAGTCCCACTCGGGCTTGCCGCCTTCGCGGACGAGTTCGTGGATCGCGTCGATCGCGGTCTGCATCTGTTCATGACCGAACACGACGGCGCCGAGCATCACTTCTTCGCTCAATTGCTGCGCTTCCGATTCGACCATCAGCACCGCGCGTTCCGTGCCGGCGACGACGAGGTCGAGTGCCGATTCCTTCATCTGCGGACGCGTCGGGTTCAGCACGTATTCGTTGTTGATGTAGGCCACGCGCGCCGCGCCGACCGGGCCGTTGAACGGCAGACCGGACACCGCGAGCGCCGCCGAGGCGCCGATCAGCGCAGGGATGTCGGCGGGGATTTCCGGATTCAGCGACAGCACGTGAATCACGACCTGCACTTCGTTGTAGAAGCCTTCCGGGAAGAGCGGACGCAGCGGACGGTCGATCAGGCGCGAGATCAGCGTCTCGCCTTCCGACGGACGGCCTTCGCGACGAAAGAAGCCACCCGGGATCTTGCCGGCGGCGTAAGTCTTTTCGATGTAATCGACTGTGAGGGGGAAGAAGTCCTGGCCCGGCTTCGCGGTCTTCGCGCCGACCACGGTGGCGAGCACCACGGTATCTTCGACGTCGACGATCACCGCGCCGCCCGCCTGGCGAGCGATTTCACCGGTTTCGAGGCGAACGTTGTGCTGCCCCCACTTAAACTCTTTGACGATCTTATTGAACATAGTCATTGCTTTTCCTCATCGTAATGCCGCGCGGACCGGAGCGGCGCGGCAACGCCAAGCCGGCGCCGCATGGGAAGAGTCGTGCTATGCCATTCCAGAGAGCCACGTGCTGCGACTGCGCGCGAACCGCTGGAATGACACAAAACTCCGCCCTGAAGCCCGGCCTTGTTTCCTGTTACTGCTTCTTCTACTGCTGTTCTGCTACTGCTACTGCGCTTGCCCGTAGACGCCGCGCGAACCGGCATACGCCGCGGATCACAGGCGGTGCGCGTTACACGAAGCGCGCCGCGCAAAAACAAAATGCCTGTATCAGCGAAACTGACACAGGCATCTTGCTGAACGACTGGCCGATTACTTACGCAGACCCAGCTTCTCGATCAGGCTGCGGTAACGATCCGCGTCCTTACCCTTCAGGTAGTCGAGCAACTTGCGACGGCGGCTCACCATGCGCAGCAGACCGCGGCGGCTGTGGTGATCCTTCGTGTGCTCCTTGAAGTGGGAGGTCAGTTCGTTGATACGGGTCGTGAGCAACGCGACCTGAACTTCGGGGGAGCCGGTGTCGTTGGCTGCGCGTGCGAATTGCGCGACGACTTCGGACTTCTTGCTTGCTTCAACTGCGGACATGTCAATTTCCTTGATAACTGGACAGGCGGTCACGGAAGAAAGGCCGTGCCGTGGGATACCCGTTTCACAATTTACTGAGTCCCGTTCGTGGCTGAATTAACTGAATCAGAACCCAGCCCAACAACGGGACGCGTATTGTAGCACAGCCGATTCCGGCAGCGAACCCCGGGCCGGCAAGGCGGATTGAGTGTCGCTCGCGGGCGCTCAGGGGCGCCGCATCCGGCAGACCGTCGGCAATAGTGTGCGCTCGGCTGGTATCGCCAGCACCGTGCGAAAGCCATAGCCCGACCCTTCGTTATCGAAATGCACGCCGGGTGTGCCTGCTTTGTCCATCTGCATCACGTAGAGGGGCTGGATCAGCTGATGGTCATCGGCGCGCATCCACGATGCGTGAATACCGTTGTCGAAGCGGATGCCCTCGAGCGCTTTCGCGACCGCCGTCGGAGCGGCGCTGCCGGCGCGGCTCATCGCGGCGGCGAGCGTTTCGATCATCAGTGGCATACGCAGCACCGGATAGTCGTCCTGGGCGGCCGGAAAGCGCGCGCGGAACGCCGCGTACCACGCGTCGGTGGCCGCGCCACCGACATTCGGATGCCACTCGGCCACCGCGATCACGTGACCCACGCCTGCGTCGCCAAGCGCGGCCGGCGCGCCGAGGCTGTTGCCGTAGAACGTGTAGAACTTCGTGTCGAGGCCCTGCTCGCGCGCCGCCTTCACGAGCAGCGTCAGGTCGTTGCCCCAGTTGCCGGTGATCACGGCGTCCGCGCCGCTCGCGCGGATCTTCGCGATGTACGGCGCGAAATCCTTCACGCGGCCGATCGGGTGAAATTCGTCGCCGACCACCGCGATGTCGGGACGCTTCGCCGCGAGCGTCGAACGCGCGAGGCTGCTCACGTCGTGTCCGAAGCTGTAATCCTGGTTCAGCAGGTACACCTTTTTCACCGCCTTGTCGCGCTCGATCACCTCGGCGAGCGCGGCCATCCGCATGCCGGCGTGCGCGTCGAAGCGGAAGTGCCAGAAGCTGCAGTCCGCGTTGGTGAGCGCGGGGTCGTCGGCGGAGTAGTTGAGGAACAGTTCGCGGTTGTCCGGCTCGCGGCTGTTCTGCTTCTCGATCGCGCCGATCAGCGCCGCGGCGACCGCCGAGCTATTGCCCTGCAGGATGTAGCCGATATGGCGATCCGCGGCCGCGCGCAATTGCGTCAGCGCTTCCTCCGTGCTGCCCTTGCTGTCGAGCACGACGAGTTCGAACGGATGCGCGCCGTCCGCGAGTTCCACGCCGCCGTGCGCGTTGACCTGCTCGACACCGAAACGCAGATTGCGCTCGACTGCCGCGCCCGCGTTCGCGAACGGGCCGGACATGCCTTCGATCAGCGCGAGCTGGATTGGCGTGCCGGTGAGTTTGCCGGCCGGCAGGCTGGCGGACTTGCTTGCGTGATTACCGGCCGGGCTTGCCGCCAGCGTGGCCGCGCGGCTCCCCGGCTTGCCGGCGGGCGGAACGGTCCCCTGCGCGGACGCCTGACTCACGCCCGTCGAGGCCGGATTCGCCGCCTCAGCCACGCCAACTCCCGCCACTGCCATCGAAATCGCCGTCAGCGCAACCGCCGCCGCCCTTCGCCACATCGCCGTCATGGTCGTCCGCTCTGAATCTTCGAAGCGCGGATCATAGGATGACGCGCACGGAATAGGCAAGCCGGCGCATCCGTTACCGTTTGGTGGCGACGCACGTTCAAGCAACGCCGTTCTTTCGCCACAGCGCGTGTCAAAATGGTGCGTTTCGATGATAAGAACCGCTATTCAAACGCCATCGGAGGAATACATGCCGAACCGCCACCACCCCACGGCGGCTGCTATCACTGCCCCGGCCGGCGCCAGTCTGCGCCGCGCCGCGCTCGTTTGCCTGAGCGTGCTCGCGCTCGCCGGCTGCGCCCAGCCGTGGCAGCAGTATCAACAGGGAGCGGACGCATCGACGGTCATCGCGCGTCTCGGTCCGCCGCGCGAAACCTATGATCTGCCCGACGGCGGCAAGCGTCTGATGTGGCCGACCCAACCGATGGGCGAAACCACCACCGCCGCCGACATCAACGCAGCCGGCAAGATCATCACCATGCGCCAGGTGCTGCAACCCAACGAGTTCTACCGCGCCGAGATCGGCAAATGGACACGCGGCGACGTGCTGGTGAACTTCGGCCGCCCGGTCGAAACGTCGTACTTCCCGCTGATGAGGCGCGAAGTCTGGACCTATCGCTATCTCGAAGACAACGTCTGGTACATGATGTACAACTTCTACTTCGATGACCAGGGCATCTTGCGCCTCACGCAGAAGACCCCCGACCCGCTGCACGACCCCGACCGCCGCAACCTGTTCTGAGCACTGAGCACCCTCTTCGGAAGAAGCACCAAATCTCAAAAAAGCCGCCTTCGATAGGCGGATTTTTTATTGTTTAAGCATAAAACAGAATTTTATCCTGTTTACGTCCACAATTTTGCGAAAGAAAGGTTATTGTAAACGCCGTTCGGGCACCGGCTCGCAATCACGTGCAGACGCGGTTTCGGTCCGGTGCCAGGTCAATTGCCTCTCATACGGAGTTGCTACGATGAACCGACCCAAACACCTGCTGGTCGCCAACGTTGCGTGGGCTCATGAAACCGCGACGCGTAATCCGGCATTTTTTCGCGACCTGATGCGCGGACAGAATCCACACATTCTTTGGATCGGCTGCGCGGACAGCCGCGTGCCCGCCGAAACGATCACGCATTGCGAGCCCGGCGATCTGTTCGTCCATCGCAACATCGCCAACCTGTTTCATCCCGGCGACGATAACGTCGCGAGCGTCCTTGAATACGCGGTGCGGGTGCTCAAGGTCGGTCATGTGATCGTCTGCGGCCACTATGGCTGCGGCGGCGTGCGCGCCGCGCTGCTGCCGCCGGACCCCGCGCTGCCCCATGTGAACCGCCGTATCGCGCCGCTCTGCGCGCTCGCCAAAACGCATCACTCGGAGCTGGACGGCGCGGCGACCGAGCCGGATCGCGTCAATCGCCTCGCCGAGCTGAACGTGCTCGAACAGGTGCGGCAGCTACGGGCGAGCCCGATCGTGCACGAGGCTGAGCCGGCGCCGCTCGTGCACGGCTGGATCTTTGCGCTCGACGACGGGCGCATCAAGGTTCTCACCTCCGGCTATACCGCCGACGACGCGATGACCTGCACGACCGCGGCGCACAGCGCGGCCTAGCGAAGCGCGTCGCCCGTCCCATTCGAACCGCGGACGGAGCCGACAGCGGAATCGTCATCGGGCCATCCCTGTTCGTCGCCCATCGTCCCACCTCCCGCTCTTCGACACCATGGATAATCAAACCTCTTTCTCCGCGCTCCAGAGCGACGTGCTCGCCGGAACGGCCGTTTTTCTGGTGGCCCTGCCGCTTTGCCTCGGCATTGCTCACGCATCGGGCGTCGACCCGTTTGCCGGACTGGTGTCCGGCATCATTGGCGGGCTCGTGGTTGCCGCGCTGAGCGGCTCGCGTCTGAGCGTGAGCGGCCCGGCCGCGGGCCTCGTCGTGATCGTCGTCGACGGCATCGCACGGCTTGGCGGCTTTTCCGCTTTCCTGCTGGCCGTACTGCTGTCGGGCGTCATCCAGTTCGGCTTCGGCATGCTCAAGGCCGGCCGGTTCGCCGCCTACGTGCCGTCGCCGGTGATCAAGGGGATGCTCGCGGCCATCGGCGTGCTGTTGATCCTCAAGCAGTTTCCCGTTGCGCTGGGGCTGTCCGGCACCGCCGACTCCGGCCAGTCGGCGGCGGCGGTCGCAACGCCGCTCGGCCCAATCTCACCGACCGCCGTGCTGATCACACTGCTGTCGCTCGCGATCCTCGCCGGCTGGGAAACGCGCGCGCTGCGCCGCTTCGCTGTCGTGCGCATCATGCCCGCGCCGCTCGCGGTGGTGCTGCTCGGCATCGGCGCGACGCTCGCCCTCAATCTCGTCGCGCCATCGTTGGCACCGCCCGCCGAAGGGCGGGTCGCGTTGCCGTCGCTGGAATCGTTCGCGGCACTGCAGGCCGTGCTCGCGTCGGCCGACTTCGGCCCACGGTTCGCCCAGCTCGTCAATCCCGACATATGGCGCGTTGCGATCACGATCGCCATCCTCGCAAGTCTCGAAACGCTACTGAGCCTCGAAGCGGTCGAACAGATCGATCCGGAGCGCCGCCGCGCGCCTCCCGATCGCGAGCTGAAGGCGCAGGGCGTGGGCAATCTGATCGCGGGTGCGATCGGCGGCCTGCCGATCACCGCGGTGATCGTGCGTAGCTCCGCGAACGTCCATGCCGGCGCAAAAAGCCGACTCTCGGCGATCGTTCACGGCGTGTTGCTTCTCGTCAGCGTGTTCGCGCTCACGAGCGTGATCAACCTGATCCCGCTCGCCTGCCTTGCCGCGATCCTGATCTTCACCGGGTTCAAACTCGCCAAGCCGTCGTTGTTCGCCGGGCTCGCGCGGCAGGGATTCGCGCCGTTCGCACCATTTATCGTCACAGTCGTCGGTGTGCTCGTCACCGATCTGCTGATCGGTATCGTGCTCGGCATCCTGTGCAGCATGCTGTTTGCGCTGTACGCAAACCTGCGCGGCCCGATCGTGCTCGCGCAGCATGGCGATCACTACCTGCTGTCGTTTCGCAAGGACGTGTCGTTTCTCGGTAAGGTGCCGCTCAAGCACTATCTGCAGCAGATTCCGGATGGCGCCACCGTTATCGTCGATGCGACACGCGCCGATTTCGTCGACCACGACGTGCGCGAACTGCTGGACGGGTTCGTCGCCGATGCGCCTCGCCGTGGGATTACCGTCGACGTCAGATTTCAAGTCCGCGAGCAGGCCCGCGCAACGCGCGGCTGGTCGCTGCGGCGCACGACGGCGGAGTAGTTTCGTCATATCGCGCCGCCGCAGCTGCGCGATGACGGCAGAAAAAAGCCCCGTGTGCCGAGCACCACGGGGCTTCTCCTCCGATCCACACAAGCGATCGCGCACTACCGGCGCGCCATGCTCGCGCTACTCCGAGCGCTGCGGATTCACCTTGTCCGCATTCGAATACAGCTTGTTGAGCGCCGAAAAATATGCCTTCGCGGATGCCGCGACGATATCCGGATCAGTGCCCGTGCCGTTGACGATGCGCCCGCTCTTCGACAAGCGCACGGTCACTTCGCCCTGCGCCTGCGTGCCGGTCGTGATCGCGTTGACCGAGTACAGCAGCAGTTCGGAGCCGCTGCCCACTTCCGTTTCGATCGCGTTGAGGGTGGCGTCGACCGGTCCGTTGCCGCGCGCTTCGCCGGTGATCTCTTTACCCTCTACCGAGAACACGACCTTCGCGTGCGGCTGCTCGCCGGTTTCGGAATGCTGCGACATCGAGAGAAACTTGTAGTGCTCCTTCTCGTGCGCTTCCGCCGATTCCTCGTTGACGATGGCGATGATGTCTTCGTCGAAGATCTCCGCCTTGCGATCGGCGAGTTCCTTGAAGCGCGCGAACGCGGTGTTCAGTTCGGCTTCGCTGTCGAGCGCGATGCCAAGCTCCTGCAGACGCTGTTTGAACGCATTGCGGCCCGACAGCTTGCCGAGCACGATCTTGTTCGCGGCCCAACCCACGTCTTCCGCGCGCATGATTTCGTAAGTATCGCGCGCCTTCAGCACGCCATCCTGATGGATGCCCGACGCGTGCGCGAAAGCGTTCGCGCCGACCACGGCCTTGTTCGGCTGCACGACGAAGCCAGTGATCTGCGACACGAGCTTCGAGGCCGGCACGATCTGAGTCGTGTCGAGGCCGACGTCGAGTCCGAAGTAATCCTTGCGGGTCTTCACCGCCATTACGATTTCTTCGAGCGACGTATTGCCCGCGCGCTCGCCGAGCCCGTTGATCGTGCATTCGACCTGGCGCGCGCCGCCAATCTGCACGCCGGCGAGCGAATTCGCGACCGCCATGCCGAGGTCATTGTGGCAATGCACGGAGAACACCGCCTTGTGCGAGTTGGGAATGCGCTCGCGCAGCGTCTTCACGAGTTGGCCATAGAGTTCCGGCACGCCGTAGCCGACGGTGTCCGCGATGTTGATCGTGGTCGCGCCTTCGGCGATCACCGCTTCCAGCACACGGCACAGGAAGTCCAAATCCGAGCGGCTGCCGTCTTCCGGCGAGAATTCGACGTCGTCGGTGAACTTGCGCGCGAAACGCACCGCAAGCTTGGCCTGCTCGAATACCTGCTCGGGCGTCATCCGCAGCTTCTTCTCCATGTGCAGTGGCGACGTTGCGATGAACGTGTGGATGCGGAAATGATCGGCCGGCTTCAGTGCGTCGGCGGCCTTCTGTATGTCCTTGTCGTTCGCGCGCGCAAGCGAGCAGATCGTGCTGTCCTTCACGAGGCCGGCGATCGTATGGATCGCGTCGAAGTCGCCGTTCGAGCTGGCCGCGAAGCCCGCTTCGATCACGTCGACTTTCATCCGTTCGAGTTGCCTGGCGATGCGGATCTTCTCTTCCTTCGTCATCGACGCGCCGGGCGATTGCTCGCCGTCACGCAGCGTGGTGTCGAAAATGATCAGTTTGTCGGACATGTCGGGCCTCCTCGGGAGTCGTTCAGATGTGAGACTTGGTTTTGGAATGGGACGATGAGCGCCGCCGCTGGCAAGGTAGGGCGATCACGATGATCGCGGCCGGTGCGGACGGAACGCAAAAACGCATAAGGGCGTGAACGAAGCATGATGGCGCGGCGCAGCGAACGGCCTCGCCGACCCGGCAAAATCGGCCACGCCCACGCACTGATCCGACGACTATAGCGGCATTCCAGCCACCGCGCAATGCGCGCCGGGGCGGCCTGCGGCGCTGTCCGAAGCGACCGCGTCACGGCACCAATCAACGAAAAACGGCAGCCTGCAGGCTGCCGTTTTTCGTACGTCGCTGCGATGCAGCGCGGTTCAAATCCTCAACGGTCGTGCGACATCGAACGCGCCGGATTGGCCCGGCCGCGCACCGCCTGATACGCCCAGAACACGTAGCCGGACAGACCGTACAGCACGAACAGACCGAACAGCATCAACGGCGGATCGGACGACACGAGCACGAAGGCGACCACCACCAGCAGGATCACGCCGAACGGCACGCGATGCCGTACGTCGAGCGCCTTGCCGCTATAGAACGGCGCGTTCGACACCATCGTCACGCCCGCGTAGATGGTCAGCACGAAGGCGACCCACGGCAGCCAGACGAGCTTCAGCGGCACGCGGTTGTCGGTGGCGAGCCACACGAAACCGGCGATCAGTGCCGCCGCTGCCGGGCTCGGCATGCCCTGGAAAAAACGCTTGTCGACCACGCCGATATTCGTGTTGAAACGCGCGAGCCGTAGCGCCGCGCCGGAACAATAGACGAACGCCGCGAGCCAGCCCCACCGGCCGAGGTCCTTCAGGATCCACTCGTACATCACGAGCGCGGGCGCAACACCGAACGACACCATGTCCGACAGGCTGTCGAACTGCTCGCCGAACGCGCTTTGCGTATGCGTCATGCGCGCGACGCGACCGTCCATGCCATCGAGCACCATCGCGACGAAGATCGCGATCGCCGCGATCTCGAAGCGCACGTTCATCGCCTGCACGACGGCGAAGAAGCCGCAGAACAGCGCGGCCGTGGTGAATGCGTTCGGCAGCAGGTAGATGCCGCGTTTTCTGAGGAACTGCTGACGCTGCGCGCGCCGGCTGTCGGCGACCGGCGACTCCGTGACCACCGGCGGCTTGTTGCGACGAAACGGCCGCGGCAGCGGTCCACTGCTGCGGGGTCGACGCGGTTTGAATGCGGCCATTCGGACAACCTCCTGTATGCCGCTTTACAGCTCGGCGAGGATCGTGGACGACGCCGACACCTTCTCGCCGATCGACACGCGCGGACGGCTGCCCACCGGCAAATACACGTCGACGCGCGAACCGAAGCGGATGAATCCGTAACGCTGGCCGCGGGTCAGCGGCTCGCCTGCACGGACGTAGCAAAGAATCCGCCGCGCGATCAGCCCGGCAATCTGCACCGACGTGACCGTCTGGCCGCCGGCCATTTCGATCACGACCGCGTTGCGCTCGTTTTCGAGCGAGGCTTTATCGACCGCCGCGTTCAGATAGGCGCCAGGAAAGTATTCGACTTTCGAGATCGCACCGTCGACGGGCGAGCGCTGCGAGTGCACGTTGAATACGTTCATGAACACGCTGATCTTCAGCGCTTCGCGATTCGCATAAGGATCATGCGCGGTTTCTACCGCGACGATACGACCGTCGGCAGGACACAGCACCGCGTTGGCCTGCGTCGGAATCGGACGCGCCGGGTCGCGGAAAAACTGCACGATGAAGATCAGGATCAGCCAGAAGAGCCACGCAAAGCCGAACCCCCCGAAGGCGTGAACCAGTAATGCAACGACGGCCGCGATGGCGATGAACGGCCAGCCTTCTCGCGCGATGATCGGATGAGGGTAATTCATGGATGGCTTCTGTGTTTTTGTAAAACCGTAGGATAGCAAAAGCCGCCCAGGGTTCAGCACCCTTGGACGGCTTTTTGACTGGTCCGGCCGCCGCACCGAAGCGCCGCGCCGAACCTCGTTACGTCGAGACGCTTAGTTCTTCGACTGGTCGACGAGCTTGTTCTTCGCGATCCACGGCATCATCGCGCGCAGCTTCGAGCCAACCTGCTCGATCTGGTGCTCGGCCGTCAGACGGCGACGCGATTGCAGCGTCGGTGCGCCAGCCTTGTTCTCGATGATGAAGCTCTTCGCGTATTCGCCGGTCTGGATGTCGGTCAGCACGGCCTTCATCGCCTTCTTCGTTTCAGCGGTCACGATGCGCGGCCCCGTCACGTACTCGCCGTACTCGGCGTTGTTCGAGATCGAGTAGTTCATGTTCGCGATGCCGCCTTCGTAGATCAGGTCGACGATCAGCTTCAGTTCGTGCAGGCACTCGAAGTACGCCATTTCCGGCGCGTAACCCGCTTCGACCAGCGTTTCGAAGCCGGCCTTGATCAGGTCGACGGTACCGCCGCACAGCACAGCCTGCTCGCCGAACAGGTCGGTTTCGGTTTCTTCGCGGAAGTTCGTTTCGATGATGCCGGCCCGGCCGCCGCCGTTAGCCGCTGCGTACGACAGCGCGATGTCGCGCGCCGCACCCGACTTGTCCTGCGCAACCGCGATCAGGTGCGGCACGCCGCCACCTTGGGAGTAGGTGCCGCGAACCGTGTGGCCCGGCGCCTTCGGCGCAATCATGATGACGTCGAGGTCGGCACGCGGGATCACCTGGCCGTAGTGAACGTTGAAGCCGTGCGCGAACGCGAGCGCTGCGCCCTGCTTGATGTTCGCGTGGACTTCCTTCGCGTACACGTCGGCGATCTGCTCGTCCGGCAGCAGCATCATGACGACGTCCGCGCCCTTCACCGCTTCCGCGACTTCCTTGACTTGCAGGCCGGCGTTTTCAGCCTTGCTCCACGATGCGCCGCCCTTGCGCAGACCGACCGTGATGTTCACGCCGCTTTCCTTCAGGTTCAGCGCGTGCGCATGGCCTTGCGAGCCATAGCCGATGATGGTGACCTGCTTGCCCTTGATGAGGGAGAGATCGGCGTCCTTGTCGTAGAAAACTTTCATGTCGGTTCCTTGGCTAGATTCGATGATTCAGAGAAATTCAGGTACTGCGAATGTTGTTATTGCCAGCCGGGCGATACCGCGTTGCCCGGCCTTGCGAAACGCGACGTCAGACCTTCAGAATGCGCTCGCCGCGACCGATGCCCGAGCTGCCCGTGCGGACCGTCTCGAGAATCGCCGTGGAATCGAGCCCCTCGATGAAGGCGTCGAGCTTGTCGCTCGCCCCCGTCAATTCGATCGTGTAGGTCTTTTCGGTGACGGCGATGATGCGGCCGCGGAAAATGTCCGCCATCCGCTTCATCTCCTCACGTTCCTTGCCGACCGCCCTCACCTTGATCAGCATCAGCTCGCGTTCGATGTGGGCGCCCTCGGTAAGGTCGACCACTTTCACCACCTCGATCAGGCGGTTCAGATGCTTCGTGATCTGTTCGATCACGTCGTCCGAGCCAACGGAGACGATGGTCATGCGCGACAGCGAACGGTCTTCGGTCGGAGCCACCGTCAAGGTTTCAATGTTGTAGCCGCGTGCGGAGAACAGACCCACCACGCGCGACAGCGCGCCTGGTTCGTTTTCCAGCAGGACGGAAATGATGTGTCTCATGTTTCGCTTCTTCCAGATGATGTGTCGATGTCTGCGAGCGGAGCGGCGCCGCTTCGTCTGCCCTCGCCTTTTTTGAAGGCGCGCATCACGAAGCCGGCGCTGGAGTTATCCAGACGCCCCGTCGTTAAAGATCTTCCGAACCCATGAGCATCTCGGTGATGCCCTTGCCGGCCTGAACCATCGGCCAGACGTTTTCGGTCGGATCGGTCTGGAAGTCGAGAAACACCGTGCGATCCTTCAGGCGCAGCGCTTCCTTCAGCGCAGGTTCCACATCGGCCGTGCGCTCGATGCGCATGCCCACGTGTCCGTACGCTTCGGCGAGCTTCACGAAGTCCGGCAGCGCATCCATGTACGAATGCGAATAGCGTTTGCTGTATTCGATCTGCTGCCACTGGCGCACCATGCCCAGATAGCGGTTATTCAGCGAAATAATCTTGATCGGCAGGTCGTACTGCTTGCAGGTCGACAGCTCCTGGATGCACATCTGGATCGAGCCTTCGCCCGTGATGCACAGCACGTCGTCGTCCGGATGGGCCATCTTCACGCCCATCGCGGCCGGTAGGCCAAAGCCCATCGTGCCGAGGCCACCGGAATTGATCCAGCGACGCGGCTTGTTGAACTTGTAGAACTGCGCGGCCCACATCTGGTGCTGGCCCACGTCGGAGCACACGAACGCGTTGCCGTCGGTCAGCTCCCACGCCTTTTCGACCACGTACTGCGGCTTGATGATGTCGCTCTTGCGGTCGAACTTCAGGCAATCTTTCGCGCGCCAGCCTTCGATGTCCTTCCACCAGTCGGCGAGCGCCGCGGCGTCGGGGCCATGCTCGGCCGTCTGCAACTGCTCGATCAGTTCCTTCAGCACTTCCTTCACGTCGCCGACGATCGGAATGTCGACCTTGACGCGCTTGGAAATGGAAGAGGGATCGATGTCGATATGGATGATCTTGCGCGGCCGCGACGCGAAGTGGCTCGGATCGCCGATCACGCGGTCGTCGAAGCGCGCGCCGATCGCGATCAGCACGTCGCAGTGCTGCATCGCCATATTGGCTTCGTACGTGCCGTGCATGCCGAGCATGCCGAGGAATTTCTTGTCGCTCGAGCGGTAGCCGCCCAGACCCATTAGCGTATTGGTGACCGGATAGCCGAGCAGATCGGCGAACTGGTTCAATTCACGCGACGCATCCGCGAGCACGATGCCGCCGCCGGTGTAGATATACGGACGCTTCGCCGACAGCAGCAGCGACACCGCCTTGCGGATCTGACCGGAGTGGCCCTTCGTGACCGGGTTGTATGAGCGCAGCGAAACGCTCTTGATCGGCTCGTATTGGCACGGCGTCTTCGACACGTCCTTCGGAATGTCGATCAGCACTGGGCCGGGACGGCCTGTACGGGCGATGTAGAAAGCTTTCTTGACCGTGGCGGCGAGATCGCGCACGTCCTTCACGAGGAAGTTGTGCTTTACGCAGGGACGCGTGATGCCGACCGTGTCGCATTCCTGGAATGCATCCTGACCGATCGCGGCAGTCGGCACCTGGCCGCTGATCACGACCAACGGGATCGAATCCATATAGGCGGTCGCGATGCCGGTCACTGCGTTGGTGACGCCGGGGCCGGAGGTCACGAGACACACGCCGACCTTGCCGGTGGAGCGCGCGTAGGCGTCCGCGGCATGCACGGCGGCCTGCTCGTGGCGCACGAGCACATGCTGGAACTTGTCCTGCTTGTACAGCTCGTCGTAAATGTAGAGTACCGAGCCGCCGGGATAGCCCCAGATGAACTCGACGTCTTCGTCGGCCAGTGCCTTCATGAGCACGGTGGCGCCGATAGAGTCTGCTTCGTGATGGGGGGTCGTATCCGACGTGGAGAATTCCGCGCTGGGCATATTCATTGATTCACCTTTCGAATTTTCGGCAAAAAATTGATCGGGTGCTCTCTGCCGGGCTTGTGGCTCGGGTTCAAGCGGCGCGTCCAGTTGACAGGAGGGCTTCTTGGGCCACACCTCAATTGAGACAACTCACTTATGTTGCGAACCAGCGACGATAGCTTCTGACGCGCTCGCGGTCAAGAAAATATTGCCATTTGGCTCGCGCGTAAGAGCGCGCGATCGGACGGAATGTCGACCGTCATGCAAATGCAAGCTTGAGCAGGTTTCACCCTATCGGAGCAAAAGTTTGTTAGCATCCGCGAGTTTTACGACATTTTTCGACCGATTACGCGCACGCTTGCTGCGCCGACCCCAACCGGATGGCATCAGACAAGGAACTCGCCGATTTTCTGGCGGGCGTCGAAAGGCGCGCATTCAAGCAGACGGTCTACGCCGTGCGGGACGACGACGCGTCCCTCGACATCGTGCAAGACGCGATGATCAAGCTCGCCGAGAAATACGGCGACCGTCCGGCGGCCGAGCTACCGCTGCTGTTTCAGCGTATTCTGCAGAATGCGACGCACGACTATTTCCGCCGTGCCAAAGTACGCAACACTTGGGTTAGTCTATTCTCGTCGCTCGGCAATGCCGACGACGACGAGTTCGATCCGCTGGAAACCCTCGAGGCCGAGGCGGGTTCGGCTGGCGCCGAGAGCAACGAACAGAAGCTCGAACGAGAGCAGGTCCTGCAGTCGATCGACAACGAGATCCAGAAATTACCGGCACGTCAACGGGAGGCGTTTCTCATGCGTTATTGGGAGGATATGGATGTCGCCGAGACTGCCGCCGCAATGGGCTGCTCCGAAGGCAGCGTGAAAACGCACTGCTCCCGGGCCACTCACACGCTGGCGCAAGCGCTCAAGGCGAAAGGAATCACGCTATGAGCTCCCTTGAAAACACAGAACTCGAGTTTGCGCGTCAACTGCGCCGCGCGCTCGACGAAACCACCGCCAGCCTCCCTCCCGCCACCGTCGACCGGCTCGCTGCCGCGCGTCGTGCCGCGTTGGCGCGCAAAAAGCCCGAAGCCGTCAGCGCGCCGGTGTTCGTGCCTGCGTTCGCCGGCATGCCGGCCGGGATGGCGGGGCTACCGCAGGGAGGCTTCGAGCCGCGCCGCCGCTGGCCGCTGCGCCGCTTCGCGCTCGCGTGGCCGCTGGCCGCGCTGGTCGTGAGCCTGATCGGCATCGCGTACTGGGAAGATCACCAGCGCACCGCCGAACTTGCCGACATCGATGCCGCCATGCTAAGCGACGACCTGCCGCTCAATGCCTATCTCGACCACGGCTTCAACGCGTATCTTTCACGCGCCCACTGAGCGGGAGATTCCTCGGGTGAGTTACAAGCGCGGCCTGGCCGTTGTTTTCGGATGCGCGATCGCGGCCCTGGTGTCGTTTGTCGCGACCTATCCGCGCTTTCACCCGAGCCCATCGTCGGCGGGCAATCCGTCGCCCGGCGTCAACGTCGCCGCGCCCGCGCCCGCCCCCGCACTTTCCGTCGAATTGCCCGGCCTGCCGGGCAGCAATAGCCCCCTCGCGTGGTCACGCCTGAGCGCCGCCGACCACGCCGCGCTGGCCCCATTCGCATCGCAATGGGATTCGTTTAGCGACGAACGCAAGCGAAAGTGGATCAAGATTGCGTCGCGATACGCAAAGATGTCGCCGGATGCGCAAAAGCGTCTGCATGAGCGCATGAGTGAATGGGTGCGCATGACGCCCGATCAGCGCCGCGTCGCGCGCGAAAACTACCAGGTTTCGAAGGAGTTGCCGCGCGAAGCGCGCCAGAACGCGTGGAAAGCGTACCAACAACTGCCCGAAGAAACGAAGGAGCGGCTCGCCGCGAGCGAACACAAGCGTCGCCCCAGCGTCGTCAGCGCGCCGCCATCGGCTCGCAACGAGATCAAGGGCATCGACCGGTTCGTGAATGCGCGCGAGCACGGCGCCAGTGCTGCCGCGGCGGCGAGCGCCGCGCCGGCTGCCTCCGCGCCGGCCGCGGCCTCGCTGCCGGCAACGCCTGCGATTCCGGCGGCGGGCAGCTTCGTACCGGCGACGCCGGTGCCCGTGTCGCCTGCCGAAGCGCCGGCAATCTTTCACGGCTCCTGATTCCGACCCCGAACCCATTACGTGTCCCAGCCGCTCGCCACCCCCACCCTGCCTGCCGCCGCACCCGGCGGCACGGCGCCCACCGTCCGGCGACGGCTCGCGGCACTGCTCTACGAAGCGGTCATTCTGTTCGGCGTCGTGTTTGTCGCCGGCTATCTGTTCAGCACGCTGACGCAGCAGCGTAACGGGCTCGCGCATCACAACCTGCTCGCCGGCTGGATCGGCCTCGTGGTTGCCGTGTACTTCGTCTGGTTCTGGACGCACGGCGGCCAGACGCTGCCGATGAAAACCTGGCGATTACGGGTTGTCGGCGCTGATGGCGCGCCGGTTTCGGTTGGGCGGGCGATTGCGCGGTATGTGTTCGCCTGGTTGTGGTTTTTGCCGCCGCTGGCGTTGCATCCACTTCTTGGGTTGCGGGTGCCGCAGACGCTTGTTATTGCGGGCGTCTGGTTCGTGGTGTGGGCCGCGAGTGGGCGTTTTGATCCGCAGCGGCAGTTTTTGCATGATCGGCTCGCGGGGACGCGGGTGGTAGCGGTTGGGCGCTAGCGCGCGTGGGCGATGGGCCGAATGCGTTGCTCTCCTTGGGCGGAGTGAGGCCTTTTTTGCCTTTGTTCGTGCGGTGTTGGCCTTTCCTTGCTTTGTTATCGGTCTATTAGCGTTGCCCCTGTGCGGGGCGGCACCTACTTTCTTTGCTGCTGCAAAGAAAGTAGGCAAAGAAGACAGCTAAAACCGCCAACTCTTAAGCGGGTCCCTCGGTCCGCGTGAGGTAGTGGTGCATCTGGAATCAGTGCCCTCGTACATTCCGCGCTTGTGACAAGGCTGTCATTCTTCCGGCGGCGCTACGCGCGCCGAAACCCCGCTCAAAAACCACTGGTTGTTTCGGCGCATCGCCGAGGCACAGCCGAGAGCCCCCGCTGCGCGGGCCAAACCATTGGTTTCCCAGGCAGACCCGTCCGCGACGCACGTAGTGCGGAGTGGGAGGGATGACGGCTTTGTCACGAACAGCGGAATGTGCGGGGGCCCGGATTCCAGATGCACCACTACCTCATGCAGACCGAGGGACCCGCTTAAGAGCTGGCGGTTTGAGCTGTCTTCTTTGCCTACTTTCTTTGCAGCAGCAAAGAAAGTAGGTGCCGCCCCGCACAGGGGCAACGCTAATAGACCGATAAGACAGCAAGGAAAGGCCAACCAAACCAGAACAACGAAAAAACAGGCCCCGCCAAGGCCCCTCCGTAATAAGAACTTCTCATGACTGTCACGCCGCAGTCACGCGCACCCGGCCCAATACGGGCACCGCCACTCGACGCGTGAGCCATGGACCCCAATACGTCCGCGACTTCCCTGTTTCGTCAAACCGGACCGAGCGTCGACCCCGTCGCGTTCCGGCCCGCTCCGGGTTCTACTCAACACGGCCTGCCGCTGCCCGCGACGCCATCACTCGATGCCCGCGCCGATCATCCCGATGACGGCCACGACGATCCGCATCGCTATCGCACGATCTGGCTCTCGGATATCCATCTCGGCTCGAGCGGCTGCCAGGCGGGATATCTGCTCGACTTCCTACGCCACAACGAATCGGAGTACCTGTACCTCGTCGGCGACATCATCGACGGCTGGCAGTTGAAGAAAGGCTGGTACTGGCCGCAGGCGCACAACGACGTCGTGCAGAAAGTGCTGCGCAAAGCGCGCAAAGGCACTCAGGTCATCTACGTGCCCGGCAATCACGACGAAGCCGCGCGCCAATTCTGCGACCTCGCGTTCGGCGACATCCACGTACGCGGCGAAGCGTTCCACACGACGCTCGCCGGCAAGCGGCTGTGGATCGTGCACGGCGATCTGTTCGACGGCGTGATCCAGCACGCGAAATGGCTCGCCTATCTCGGCGACACGCTGTACACGATGATCCTCGTGCTGAACCGCTGGTTCAACCGCATTCGCAGCAAACTCGGATTTCCGTACTGGTCGCTGTCGCAATACCTGAAGCATCAGGTCAAGAACGCGGTCAACTTCATCTCGTCGTTCGAACGCGTAATGACCGACGAAGCGCGTCGCCGCGGCTGCGACGGCGTCGTCTGCGGCCACATCCACAAGGCCGAGATGCGCGAGATCGATGGCGTGCTCTATTGCAACGATGGCGATTGGGTCGAGAGCCTGTCGGCGCTCGTCGAGACTTATGAAGGCGAGCTCAAGGTGATCTTCTGGACTGCGCTTCGCGCGCCCCAGGCGGGCACGCAAAAAGCCCGCGCCACTGCCTGAGCACTTCCACTCTCCACTTCCACAGGGCCCGCAGCGATGAACAACGCGATGAAGATCATGATCGTCACCGACGCATGGGAGCCGCAGGTCAACGGTGTCGTACGCACGCTGAAGAACACCCGGCGCGAACTCACCGCGCTCGGCCATCAGGTCGATCTGCTGACTCCGCTCGAATTTCGCACCATCCCGTGCCCGACTTACCCGGAGATACGCCTGTCGTTGCTGCCGCGCCGCCGGCTGCGCGAGCGCATCGGCCGTTTCGCGCCCGACGCGTTGCACATCGCGACCGAAGGTCCGCTGGGCATGGCCGCGCGCGCGTATGCGCTCGACCACAAGCTGCCGTTCACGACCGCGTATCACACGCGCTTTCCCGAGTACGTGCAGGCGCGCTTTCGCATCCCGCTCGCGGCGACCTACCGGTTTCTGCACTGGTTCCACAAGCCGTCGCTCGCGGTAATGGCGCCGACCCCCGTCGTCAAGCAGGACCTCGAGAAGTTCGGCTTCACGAACGTCGTGCTGTGGACGCGCGGCGTCGATCTCGAAATCTTCCATCCGATGGACTCGAAGGTGCTCAACACCGCGCGGCCGATCTTCCTGTACGTGGGACGCGTGGCGGTCGAGAAGAACGTCGAGGCATTCCTGCAGCTCGACCTGCCCGGCTCGAAGTGGGTCGCGGGCGAAGGTCCGGCGCTCGCCGAACTGAAGTCGCGCTATCCGCAGGTCAACTATCTGGGCGTGCTGTCGCAGGCCGAACTCGCGAAGGTCTACGCGGCCGCCGACGTCTTCGTGTTTCCGAGCCGCACCGACACGTTCGGACTCGTGCTGCTCGAAGCGCTCGCATGCGGCACGCCGGTGGCCGCTTATCCGGTCACCGGCCCGATCGACGTGCTCGGCGACGGCGGCGCCGGTGCAATGCACGAGGATCTGCGCGAAGCGTGTCTGGAGGCACTGAAGATCGATCGGTCGCATGCGCGCGCATGGGCCGAGCGCTTCTCGTGGGCAGCGGCGTCCGCACAATTCGCCGCGCATCTGAAGCCGCTGCGCGACACGGCGTATCGTGAGGAAAGCGCCGCTGCGTGATGCGGCGCGCGGAGCCATCCATGCGAAGCAGTCGATCCAGCGCCGAAGGCGCGTCGAACGGCGCACTGCGCGCCGTCGAGTCCACCCGCGACACCACCAGCATCGAACCGTTCGACGACGTACGCGAACCGGGTATGACCGGGCATGCGGATACCGTGCATCGGGTGAACGGCGCGAGGACCACGACCGGCGGCGCCAGCGTCGCGGGCGGCGTGCAACCTGACGCCACCCAGGACACGACTCGCGACTCAAGCCACGACGCCCCCAACGAACCGCTCAGCCCCGACGACCCGCTCGCCCCGCTGCCCTTCAACCCCTACAAAGGCAACCGCGGCCTCACGCGCGCATGGCACGCGATGAAAAACTCGCTGGCCGGTTTTCGCGTTGCGATTCGCGAGGAAAGCGCGTTTCGTCAGGAACTCACGTTGGCCGCGATCCTGATTCCGTGCGGCCTCGTGGTGCCCGTCGATCCCGTGTCGCGCGTGTTGCTGCTCGGCTCGGTGCTGCTCGTGCTGATCGTCGAGCTGCTCAATTCGAGCGTCGAAGCGGCAATCGACCGGATCTCGCTCGAACGTCACGAGTTGTCGCGCCGCGCGAAGGATCTCGGCAGTGCGGCCGTGATGGTCGCGCTCGGCATGTGTGTGATGACGTGGGGAGTCATCGTCGGGCCGCTGGTCGTCGGCTGGGTTCGCGCGTGGCTTTGAGGTTCGATGCGGGTTGAAGCGCACGCTTCGCCACGCCCCACAGGATGAAAATCCGCGCAGGCGGTTGGGTATTAGAACGCTCGGTTTATAATCGTTTGACGGTCTCACAGGAAAGCGCTCGCGCAAACGGATCCGCGCCTCGCCTCATCCTGCCCTTTCGGGGGGCCCGCCGCGTGTCGGCGGGTTCGGGAGAGCTCAATATACCAACCGCATCCGGGTGGAACACGCAGCAGCGGCACGCCGCCACGCGCCCAGCCCGGCATAACCAGGGCCGGACGACATGGAAGCCAAACCTCCCCGCCGCACGCGCGAACGGATTCTCGAACTGTCGTTGAAGCTGTTCAACGAAATCGGCGAGCCGAACGTCACGACGACGACGATCGCCGAGGAAATGGAAATCAGCCCAGGCAACCTGTACTACCACTTCCGCAACAAAGACGACATCATCAACAGCATCTTCAGCCAGTTCGAGCAGGAGATCGAGAAGCGTCTGCGTTTCCCCGACGACCATCGCGCGACCATCGACGAGATGTGGTCGTATCTGCAGTACATGGTCGATTTCACGTGGCGCTACCGCTTCCTGTACCGCGACCTGAACGACCTGCTCGCGCGCAACCGCACGCTCGAGACGCACTTCAAGCAGATCATCAGCCATAAGGTGCGCTTCGCGAGCCAGTTCTGCGAACAGCTCGTCGCCGACGGCGAAATGGTCGCGACGCCGCAGGAAATGCAGGTGATCGCGACCAACGTCGGCGTGATCGGCACGTACTGGCTGTCATATCAGTTCGTGATGAATCCGCGCAAATACAACGAGCAGGAAGCGATCCGCGAAGAGCTGCATCAGGTCAGCGTGCAGATCGTCTCGCTGATGGCGCCCTACCTGCGCGGCCGCTCGCGGCAGCTGTTCGACGACCTCGTATCGGGCACGCTGCCCAAGCGCGAGTTCTACGACTACCTGCCGCCGCGTGAAGGCGCCGCGCCTCGCAACGAATCGAAGGACAGTTGAGCATGAAGTCGGTGTGTGTCTATTGCGGCTCCTCGATGGGAGCCAAACCGTTGTATGCGCAGGCGGCGCGCGTGTTCGGCCGTGCGCTGGTCGAGGCCGATCTCGCGCTCGTCTATGGCGGCGGCAAGGTGGGGCTGATGGGCGTGATCGCCGATACCGTGATGGCCGAAGGCGGCCGCGCGATCGGCGTGATTCCCGAGCTGCTCGTCAGCAAGGAAGTGGGGCATAACGGCCTGACCGAACTGCACGTGGTGCCCGACATGCATCATCGCAAGAAGATGATGGCCGAGCTGTCCGATGCGTTCGTCGCGATGCCCGGCGGCGCGGGCACGCTCGAGGAGCTGTTCGAGGTCTTCACGTGGGCGCAGCTCGGCTACCACGGCAAACCGGTTGCACTCCTGAACACCGACGGCTTCTACGCGCCGCTGATCGACCTGCTTCAGCACACGGTCGACGAAGGCTTCATGCGCAAGACCTATCTCGACATGCTGCAGATCGACGCCGATCCGCTCGCGTTGATCGGCAAGCTGCAACGCTACGCGCCGCCCGCGCGCGACAAATGGGCGGCGGTCCAAAGCGACGCGATCTGAATCCCGGGTCCGCGGAACCCGAGCGAAGCGCGCCGCGCACGCACCACCCCAACGACGAGGTTGCGATGACGAAAGCTGTTCTGATCACCGGCGGCAGCCGCGGCATTGGCCGTGCCACCGCGCGTCTGCTTGGCGCGCGCGGCTGGTGCGTCGGCGTGAACTACGTGCGTGACCTCGCCGCCGCGCAGCAGACGGTCGCAGAGGTCGAACACGCGGGCGGCCGCGCGGTGCCGATCGCCGGCGATGTCGCGAACGAAGCCGACGTGACCGGCATGTTCGATACGCTGCAGCAATCCTTCGGCCGCATCGATGCGCTCGTCAACAACGCGGGCATCGTCGCGCCGTCGAGTCAGCTCGCCGATATGGACTTCGCGCGTCTGAAACGCATGTTCGACGTCAACGTGCTCGGCGCCTATCTGTGCGCACGGGAAGCGGCACGGCGCATGTCGACCCAGCGCGGCGGCGCGGGCGGCGCGATCGTCAATGTTTCGTCGGCGGCGGCGCGGCTCGGTTCGCCGAACGAATACGTCGACTATGCGGGGTCGAAAGGCGCAATCGACACGATGACGCTCGGCCTCGCGAAAGAACTCGGCCCGCAGGGCGTGCGCGTGAACGCGGTGCGTCCGGGCCTGATCGACACCGAGATCCATGCGAGCGGCGGCAAGCCCGAGCGCGCCGCGCAATTGGGCGCGACCACGCCGCTCGGCCGCCCCGGCCGCGCCGACGAAGTCGCCGAGGCCATCGTGTGGCTGCTCAGCGACGCGTCGTCGTACGTGACGGGCGCGCTGTTCGACGTCGCCGGCGGCCGCTGAGCGAACGCCGCACGCAACGCGGCGCAAGCCTTAAACACCTGGCGCGGTCCACTACGCGGCCGCGCCTTTCCAGCCCGCTCCCCTCTCCTCTTTCCCCACGAACCCTGGTCGATTTCTCATGAAACCGGCACAGCCGCGCATCGAATGCGCGCGCGTTCGTTCGTGTGTAATCTTCAGTAATAATGCGGCGCTACAATTGACCAGATCGTATGCATCCGCAGGCGACGTAAGCAAAGCATAAGTACGAGGCCAACGCCGCCGCGTACGCTGACCAGAGACTTCCATGCAACACAAGCAGTCCACGCGCTGGCGCGCGCACAGTGCCAACGCGACGGCCCCGACCTCGGCCGCTGCAGCAGGTGGCACGCACGACGCTTCGCTTTCCGCCAGCACCGCGCACCCGTTTGCCGGCGCGCAGAGCCAGCCGGCGGCCGGGGACCCCGCGGCTTCGGCCGCAGCGGTATACGGTGCCGACACCGCCCATCCATCGGGCTCCGCCGTTTCTGCCGACCGCGCAACGCGCGGCCTGCAGCGTTGGCGCGCGCTCGCGGCGATCCGCCCGCTGCTGTGGCTGGTCGCGCTGGCGATCCTGTGCGCGTGGCTCGCCCCCGGCATTCTCGGCCACGAACCGTGGAAGCAGGACGAAACCTACACATTCGGCATCGTCCAGCACATGCTCGATACCGGCGACCTCGTCGTGCCGACCAATGCCGGCCAGCCCTTCGTCGAAAAGCCGCCGATCTACGATTGGGTCGCCACGGGCCTCGCGTGGATGTTCGGCCGCTATCTGCCTCTGCACGATGCGGCACGGCTCGCGAGTGCGCTGTTCGCGGGCCTGACGGTGTATTACACCGCGCGGGTCGCGCGTCGCGCGGTCGCTGCGTCGAGCTGGTTCGACCTGCGCGTGATCGGCACGCTCGCTCTGTTCGGCGGCACGCTCGTCGTCGTCAAACACGTGCACGACATGATGACCGACGTCGCGCTGATGGCCGGCGCCGCGCTCGGCTTTTGCGGACTGTTCGAACTCGTACTCGTGCATCTGCGTGACGACCCGCGCGCCGCGTCGTATTTACCGATGCACTCGCAAGCCGCCCGGCACACCAAACCGCTCGATGCCCGCGAGCGGCGTCACGCGATCATCAGCGGCGCGACGATGTTCGGCGCGGGCGTCGGCGTGTCGCTGCTCGCCAAGGGGCTGTTCGTACCGCTCGTGTTCGGCGCCACCACCTGCGCGGCGCTGCTGCTCTATCCCGCATGCCGCAGCCGCGGCTTCGCCGGCGCGCTCGTCCTCGCCGCGCTCGTCTGCGCGCCGTTCGCGCTGATCTGGCCGATCTGCTTCTACCTGCGCTCAGCGGCACTCTTCAAGGTGTGGCTGTGGGATAACAACGTCGGGCGTTTCTTCGGTTTTTCGGTCGCCGAGCTCGGCTCCGAAAACGAGAGCCACCTGTTCGTACTGCGCACCGTGCTGAGCGTCGGCTTTCCGGTCGTACCGCTCGCGCTGGCCGCGCTCGCCGGTGGCGCATGGCGGCGCTGGCGCGATCCGCGCGTCGCGTTGCCGGTGCTGTTCGCGGGTATCGGTTTCGCGGTGCTGCAAAGCTCGGCGACGGTTCGCGAGCTATACATCCTGCCGTTCATCGCGCCGCTCGCGCTGGTCGCGATGCAGGGCGTCGAACGTTTGCCGGCGCGCCTGCATACCGGCTGGGATATGACTAGCCGAGTGCTGTTCGGCAGCGCGGCCGCGCTCGTGTGGATCGTCTGGTCGATCATGACGACCCCCGCGAACACGCATGCGTCGCTGCATCTGCTCGGCCGCTGGCTGCCGCTCGACTGGGTGCTGCCGATTTCGCCCGCGCTGATCGTCGGCGCGCTGCTGCTGACGATCGGCTGGCTGTGGCTGCTGCCGTCGTTCAAGTACGCGGGCAAATGGCGCGGCGCGCTCAGCTGGTTCGCGGGCGCGATGCTCGTCTGGGGGCTCGTCAGCACGCTGTTGCTGCCGTGGCTCGACTACGCGAAAAGCTACCGCTCGGTGTTCCGGGACCTCGGCGCGAAGATGGATATCGAATGGAACGACGGCGACTGCATGGCAAGCTCCGGACTCGGCGAATCCGAAGCGCCGATGCTCTTCTACTACACGGGCATCGTGCATCAGCCGAGCGAAGATCCGCGCACGACCGCCTGCACCTGGCTGATCGAGGAAAGCCGCCGCGACAACGCGCGGCCGCCGGCCGGCGAATGGCGGCTGTTCTGGTCCGGTGCGCGACCGGGCGATTCGGATGAGCTGTTGCGCGTCTTCGTGCGCACGCCGATGGCGGGCAAGCTGCACGGCGACGAGTAGAGCCGCGCAACGCGTCGCGCCGGCCGAGTGTCTCGCGCGCGCGTCCGCGTCGATTCAGAACGACGAACCGGGCTCGCGCAGGAACGCGATCTCCTCGTCGCTCGATTCACGTCCGAGCAACCCGTTGCGATGTGGAAAGCGGCCAAATCGTTCAATCGCTTTCGCGTGGCGCAGCGCGTACTGATAGTAGCCGTCACCGCCCGGCTCCGCCGCAAGCTGTTTGAACAGACGCAGCGACTCCTGCTGGCTCGCGAGCGTTTCATCGTGCTCGAACGGCAGATACGCGAACGCGCGATGCTGCACGTCCGGCAACAGCCGATCGGCGCCGCTCGCGATGATCCGTTGCGCGGTTTGCAGCGCCTTACCGTCGGTCGAGAAGGCGCGCGGTGTATTGCGATGGCAGTTGCGGGAAAACTGGTCCAGCACGATGACGAGCGCCAACGCACCCAACGGCGTGCTCTGCCATGCGTCGAGCTCACCCGCGTTCGCCGCATCGATCAGCTTACCGAACCGTTCGCGCAGCATCGTATCGACGGCGTCATCGCGCTTGAACCAGCACTTGCGCTCCGTGCCGCGCTCCGGCGTGCCCGGCGCGCCGAACCAGCAGTCGAGAACCTCGCGCGCCCGCGGCGCAAGCGCCGCATAGTCGGCTTCGACCGAGTACGGTGCCGAGGTGGCGTGCGGCGGCGTGTCAGCCATTGCGGTTGCGCATCCAGTCGGCGGTTTCGAAGAAGGAACCGAGCAGGCGCTCGCGCAGCGGTTCCGGCAAGCCGACATCCTCCATCGCCCATGCCATGCACCTCAACCACTGGTCACGCTCGCTCGACGCGATCGCGAACGGCAGATGCCGCGCGCGCAGACGGGGATGGCCAAAGCGGCCGATGTAATGATCGGGACCGCCGAGCCAGCCGCACAAAAACCAGAATAGCTTGTCGCGCGACCCCTCGAGCGACCCCGGATGCAGCGCGCGAATCCCGGCGAAATCCGCCTCGAGATCCATCAGGTCGTAAAACCGGTCGACCAGGTCGCGCACGCGCGACTCGCCGCCCACCAGTTCGAAGGCCGTCGGCTTGTCCGAGGACACTTCGTCGTTCAAATCGCTCATACCCTGCTCAACAGCAAAAAGACATCACCAGGAAAACTCACGCGTCGCGCAGCGACTGCAGCGCCGGCCGCGCCAACACATGCCGCAAACTCAGCCACCCGCCGACACCGGCACACGCGACGCCGGCCGCAACGCCCACCGGCAGCAGCCACGGATCGAAGTCCAGATAAAACTCGAACACGTGCGTGGCCAGCATCGAGCCGACGATCTGCGCGCCGAGCGCCGCCATCAGGCCGGCAAGCGCGCCGACCGCGACGAATTCGGACACCTGCACCGACCGCACCTGACGATGCGATGCGCCCAGCGCACGCAGCAGCGCGGATTCTCGCATACGCTCGTCGCGCGTGCCGGCGAGCGCCGCATATAGCACCAGCACGCCGGCCGCGAGCGTAAAGGCGAACAGGAATTGCACCGCGCCGATCACCTGCTGCAACACGCGCTGCACCTGCGCGAGGATCGGGCCGGTATCGATCGCGGTCAGATTGGGATACGCGGCGATCAGGCCATCGATCGTCGACTGTTTCTCCACCGGCAGATGGAAGCTCGTGATGAACGTCGCCGGAAAATCCTGCAACGAAACCGGCGGCATCAGCACGAAGAAGTTGACCTTGAAAGAACCCCAGTCGAGCTTGCGCACGCTCGTCACCGGCGCCTCGACAGTCAGCCCCGTCACGTCGAAGCGCAGCACGTCGCCGGGCTTCACGTTGATCAGCTTCGCGAGACCCTGCTCGATCGAGATCTGCGGCTTCGTCGTCTCGCCGAACCAGGTTCCCGCGGCGATCCGGTTGTCGTCGGGCAGTTGCGTCGTGTAGGACAGGTTGAACTCGCGGTCGACCAGTCGCCGCGCATCCTCGCCCTTGAACGAATCCGGATCGACCGCCTTACCGTTGATCGCGACGAGCCGCCCGCGCACCATTGGCGACAGCGCCGCGCCGGCGATGCCGTGCGCGTCCAGATACTGCGTGACCGCGTCGCGCTGATCGGGCTGGATGTCGATGATGAACTCGTTGGGCGCATCGGGCGGGGTCGACTTGCGCCAGCCCTGCACGAGGTCGTCGCGCGTCATCGCGATCAGCAGCAGGCACATCAGGCCGATGCCGAGCGCGGTGATCTGTAGCGCGCTGGTGCTGCTGCGCCGCTCGAGCGACGCCAGCGCATAGCGCCAGCCGATGCCCGCATTGACGCGCTCGCTGCGCACCACGCGCGCCGCGCCCCACAACGCGAGCCGCGCGATGCCGGCGAACACCAGCAGCCCGCCCGCGAATCCACCCGCGACGATGCCCCCGAGCTTCAATTCCCCCGCGGCGAGTATCAGCAGCCCCGCGAACAGCACGATGCCGACCGCGTAGGCGGCCCACGCAGTGCGTCCCTCCTCGCCCCATTCACGCCGCAGCACGCGCACCGGCGGCACGCGCGTGAGCGGCAACAGCGGCGGCAGCGCGAAGCCGAGCAGCAGCACGAGGCCGGCCGCGATGCCTTCGAGCGCGGGCCACAGCGTCGGCTGCGGCAGCACCACGTCGATCAGGCCGCCGAGCCACGTCAGCAGCGCGAGATGCCCGAGATAACCGAGCGCCACGCCGAGCACGCCGCCGAGTACGCCCAGCCCGACGAATTCGAGCGTGAACAGCGCGCGCAGCGCGGCCTGGCTCACGCCGAGACAGCGCATCGCCGCGCAGCCGTCGAGATGCCGGCGCATATAGCGGTGCGCGGCCATCGCGATCGCGACGGCCGCGAGCAGCGCGGTCAACAGCGACACGAGCGTCAGGAAATGGCCCGCGCGATCGAGCGTCTGACGCACCTGCGGCTGGCCGTCCTGCAGCGACTCGAGCGCGACGCCGCGCAGCTTGCCGCCGTCGACGTGCTCATGCGCAAACTGCGCGAAGCGCGCGACCGCGTCGTCTGAACCGGCGACCAGCAGCCGGTACGTGACGCGGCTGCCATAGGTGATCAGGCCCGTCGACGGTACGTCAGCGGCATTCAGCATCAGGCGCGGTGAAAAGTTGACGAACGAAAAGCCGCGATCGAGCTCGCGCGTGATCAGCGCGCCGACCGTGAAGTTGCGATTGCCGAGCTTCACCGCATCGCCGATCTTCAGCTTCAGCGCGTCGAGCAACTGCTGGTCGACCCACACGGTGCCCGGCGCCGGAATGGACGTCGCCGGATGATCGGCCGCACCGGGCGCGGCCGCGATGCGCAGCGCGCCGCGCAACGGATAGCCGGGCGACACCGCCTTGACGGCGGCGAGCCGCGACGCCGACTGCGCGCCGGTCGAATTGATCATGCTGGGAAAGATCGCCGTGGTGGCGGTGCGCAGGCCCAGGGCGTGCGCCTCGGCGGCGAATTGCGGATCGACCGGATGATCGGCGCGCACGATGAAGTCGGCGGCAATCATGCGCCGCGCATCGCGCTCGAGCCCCTGATGCAGCCGATCGCCCAGAAACCCGACGCTCGACAACGCCGCGACCGCCAGCACGAGCGCGAGCAGCAACATCGTCAGTTCGCCCGCGCGCCAGTCGCGCGCCGTCATCCGCATGGCCTGGCGCAACAGATCGATGCCGCCGAGCCGCCGCGCCGGTCTCGTGTCGGCGCGCGTTCTTGAACCCGCCTTGGATCCTGGTAGTGCTTCGCTCAATCGTGCCTGCTCCTCGCAAATCGCGACACCATGTGCGTGGCCATGCCGCGAAAACCGCCCTGCACGCCACGCCACAATCGCGGCAATGCCCACGCCGCGAGCAGCAGGAAGCCTACCATCAAGACCAGAAACACGAGCGGCACGAACAGCGCAAGCAGTACGCCGCCGACCACGAGGCCGTCCTCGGCGGTCGACGTGACGAGGTTCGACACCGGCTCCGGCGACAGGTTGATCAGCGCGCGCGTGCCCGCCTTCGCGAGATGCGCGGTGCCGGCGAGCGTGCCGCCCGCGAGCGCGGCAACGCTCAGCAGTGTCGGATCGGCGTGGCCGAGCGCGCCGGCGGCCAGCACGGCGCCGGCCGGAATGCGGATGAAGGTGTGGATCGCATCCCACAGCGAATCGAACGCGGGGATCTTGTCGGCGAAGAATTCGGCCAGCGTCAGCACGGCCGCCGCACCGATCACCCATGGCGATGACAGCGCGGACAATGTGTTCGGCAAGTGAATCAGGCCAAGACGTTCGAACACGCCGGCCAGGAGGACCGTCAGATAGAGGCGCAGACCGCTGCCCCATGAAAGGCCCGCTGCAAGTGAAAGTGATTCAAGCATGGCCGCCTCCACGCGCTAAGTGCGTGCCACGCGCCGCGGCGGGAACGAGCGGGCGTTCCGCGCCGAAGCCATCAGGCTCGCCAAGCTGGCCGCGCCAGCCAGGCCGCGGGCAATTTCAAGGTCGTTTCTGTCTCATTATAGCTACGATAATTCGCAGAACGCAGAGCGGCGGAGCCTTTGCTGTGGCTTGCAGGCAATGGCGGCCGCGCCCAGAGCGCAGGTGGCCGCCCGGTCAGTGCCCCGACGACAGCTTCAGGCCGACGAGGCCGATCACGATCAGCGATGCACTGGCGGCGCGCGCGACCGTCAACGCCTCGCCCATCATCACGACGCCGAAGATGAACGCGCCGACCGCGCCGATCCCTGTCCAAACAGCATAGGCTGTGCCGAGCGGCAACTGGCGCATCGCGAGCGCGAGCAGCACGAAGCTGCCGAGCGCGGTCACGACCGTGAAGATGGACGGCCACAAGCGGGTGAAACCTTCGGAGGTTTTGAGACCGGCCGCCCACGCGACTTCGAGCAGACCGGCAATCAGGAGAAGAAACCAGGACATCGACACAGCTCCATGAAAAATGGGGCCGTCCCCGATGATTGATGCAGGCGCAAGGTCGTCCTTACGTCGGGAGATTATAACGAAGCGGCATCGCGGACGAACTCACACCGCACCCACCAGCCGGTACCCGACGCCCGTCTCCGTGACGATATGCTCCGGCTGCGCCGGATCGCGCTCGAGCTTGCCGCGCAGATGCGCCATGTAGATGCGCAGATAGTGGTGACTCTCGACGTGCGACGGCCCCCACACGTCGCGCAGCAACTGCCGGTGCGTGAGCACGCGGCCCGCATGGCGCACGAGCGTCGCGAGCAGCCGGTATTCGATCGGCGTCAGATGGACCGCGGCGCCGTCGCGCGTAACCTGGCGCAGCGCGAGGTCGACGGTGACCGCACCGAAGCGCACCTGCGGCGATTCGTTCGCGCCGCCGTGATTGCGCCGCCGCAGATGCGCGCGGATCCGCGCAAGCAACTCCGACACGCCGAACGGCTTGGTCAGGTAATCGTCGGCGCCGGCGTCGAGCGCGGCGACCTTTTCGCTTTCCTGGGTACGCGCCGACAGCACGATCACCGGCAGCTCGCTCCAGCCGCGCAGCTCGCGGATCACGTCGAGGCCGTCGGTGTCGGGCAGGCCCAGATCGACGATCACGAGATCGGGCTTGCGCGTCGCCGCTTCGACGAGCCCCTGCTTGCCGGTCTCGGCGTCGTACACGGCGATGCCCTCGCCTTCGAGCGCCGTGCGCACGAAGCGGCGAATCTGCTTCTCGTCTTCGATCAGAACGACGGTGATGCTCAGGTCACTCATGGGCGGGGCGGGTGAGCGGGTTGAGGTCGGCGGCGGTGTCGGTGTCGGTGGCTGCGCCTTCGTCTTCGAGCGTATCAAACGTCTCGGGTGCGTCGGGCGGCGTCTTGACCGGCAGCGTGAACCAGAAGCGCGCGCCCTCGACGTGGCCATCCGCGGCCAGCCGGTTGAGCGCGCCGATTGTACCGCCGTGTGCCTCGACGATCGCGCGGCAGATCGCGAGCCCAAGGCCGATGCCTGGTTTCGCCGACTCCTTCTCGCCGCGCGTGAACTTCTCGAACACGCGCGCTTCCATGCCGGCGGGCAGGCCGGGGCCGTTGTCGTCGATCGTGATGCGCACGAACGGCGTGCCGTCCGCGTCGATCTGCTGCGCGCCGATCGCGAGCGGCGTGCCGGACGCCGTGTATTTGGCCGCGTTCTCGAACAGGTTCGAGAACAAGCGCTCCATCAACACCGCGTCGAGATGCAGCAGCGGCAGATCGGCGGGCAGCGTAACCCGCACCGGATGATCCGCGAGCACACGCTTGCACGCGCGCAGCGCGGCGCCGACGGTCTCCTCGAGCAGCGTCCATTGCTGGTTCAGTTGCAGGCTGCCGGCCTGCAAGCGCGCCATGTCGAGCAGATTCGTGACGATGCCGGTCATGCGCAGCGCTTCTTCGTGGATTGCGTCGACGAGTTCGTCGTCACGCCGCGCGGCGGATTGCGCGTCGGTCCGCAAAGAAGCATTCACCTCGCCTTCTGTCCGCCCCTGTCCCGCCTGCCGCCCCTGCGCGAGCATCGACGAAAACCCGACGATCGTCGTCAGCGGCGTGCGCAGATCGTGCGAAATCGCCGACAGCAGCGAATTGCGCAGCCGCTCCGACTCCATGTTGACGAGCGCATCGCGCGCGATATCGACGTAGTGCACCCGTTCGAGCGCGAGCGCGATCTGCGCGGCGAACGCATCGAGCATGCGGCGCTGTTCGGGCACGGTCAGCTCGCGCTCGTCACGCACAACCACCGCGAGCACGCCGCGCGTGCGCATCGGCGCCTTCAGCGGCAGATACAGCGCCGCGGCGGCCGGCAGCGTATCGGTGCCGTGGCCGGCCGGCTTCTGCTGATCGTAGACCCATTGGCCGACGTCGAGATCGAGCGCGTCGCCTTCGAGCGTGATCGCCGCGTCGGGGTCCTCGATCTTCTGTTTGATCTGGTCGGCGCTGTCGGGCAGCAGGATCGCCACACGCGCGCCGAACACCTCGCTCACGTGCCGGGTGCCGATGCCGACGATCTGCTCGGTCGCGAGCGCCGCGGCGAGCTCGCGCGCCATCTCATACATCGCGCCGGTGCGCTGCTCGCGGCGTCGCGCGACGCTCGCCTCGTGGCGCAGGCTCGAAGTCAGATGGCTGATCACGAGCGAGGTCAGCAGCATGCCGAAGAACGTCAGCAGGTATTGCGTGTCGGAGACCGACAGCGACATGCGCGGCGGCACGAAGAAGAAATCGAACGCGGCGACGCTCGCGAACGACAGCACGACACCCGGCCCGCGCCCGAGCTTCACCGCGGTGAAGATCACGCCGAGCAGATACAGCATCACGAGGTTGGTCAGATCGATGCGGTCGATCAACTGGCTCGACAGCAACGTGATCGCCGCGCCGATCGCGAGCGCGAACGCGTACGCGCGCGGCGGCGAGCGACGCTCGCGGGCCGCGCTCAACGCCTCGCGCCACGCGTTCGCGGTCGTGTTCAACAGCCGCCGCTGCTCGCCGCCGTCGCGCTCCGACGATACGCGAATCAGCGTGAGATCGAGATCGCCGCTCTTCTCGGCGATGCGCTCGCCCAGCGGCCGGCGCAGCCAGCGGCTCGCGCCCGTGCGCGACGATGCGCCCGCCACCAGCTTCGATACGTTGCGCGCCTGCGCGTAACCGATCAACGCGTCGAGGGCATCGGTGGCGGCGAGCGTCGCGGTTTCGGCGCCGAGTTCGGCGGCAAGCTTCAGCGCGTTCAACGTGCGTTCGCGGCGCGCGTCGGGCAGGCGCTGCAACGCGGGCGTTTCGACATAGACCGCGAGCCAGTCGGCCCTCAGGCTAGCGGCGAGGCGCGCCGCCGAGCGCACCAGCGCCGGCGCTTCGGGACCAGGACCGACGCACACCAGCAGCCGCTCGCGCGCCTGCCAGATACGCTGGATCGACCGATCGGCGCGGTACTCGCGCATCTGCGCGTCGACCCGATCGGCGGTGCGGCGCAGCGCGAGTTCGCGCAGCGCGATCAGGTTGCCCTTGCGAAAGAAGTTGCGCACCGCGCGCTCCGCCTGCTGCGCCATGTAGACCTTGCCGTCGCGCATGCGGTCGAGCAGTTCCTCGGCCGGCAGATCGACGAGCGTGACTTCGTCGGCATGATCGAACACGCGATCGGGCACGGTCTCCCACACCCGGATGCCGGTGATCTGGCCGACCACGTCGTTCAGGCTCTCCAGATGCTGCACGTTGACGGTCGTATAAACGTCGATGCCCGCGTCGAGCAGTTCGTAGACGTCCTGCCAGCGTTTCAGATGACGCGCGCCCTGCAGGTTCGAATGCGCGAGTTCGTCGACGAGGATCAGTTGCGGCTTGCGCGCGAGCGCGGCGTCGAGATCGAACTCGCCGAGCATGCGGCCGCGATACTCGATCTGCGCGAGCGGCAGAACGTCGAGCCCCGCGAGCAACGCGGCGGTTTCGCTGCGTCCATGCGTTTCGGCGATGCCGACCAGCACGTCGACCCCTTCTTGCTGGCGGCGGCTCGCGGCCTGCAGCATCGCATAGGTCTTGCCGACGCCGGCCGACGCGCCGAAGAAAACCTTCAGCCGGCCGCGCTGGCGTTTTTCTTCGTCGCGCTGCAGCTTGTCGAGCAGTTGGTCAGGATCGGGGCGGTTCATGCGCAGTGGTTTTGATAGTCGTGCGAGCGGCGGTGTCTGCATGGTGGCACGGCCCGCGCCGGCCCGCAAATGGCGGCGCGGCGCCACGCGAAACGCCGCTGTTTCATCGATGAACCGCAATTGCGGCTGGTGCGTCGTCGATGCGTTCAGTGTCAGCCGCGCTTCATTTCATCGAGCGCGAGATTGAGCTTCAGCACATTCACGCGCGGCTCGCCGAGCACGCCGAACTGGCGCCCCGTCGTGTAGCGCTCGACGAGCGCCTGCACGTCGTTCGGCGCGAGGTGACGGGCCTGCGCGACCCGCTCGAGCTGATACGCGGCCGCGGCCGGACTGATCTCCGGATCGAGCCCGCTGCCCGACGACGTGACCAGATCGACCGGCACCGGCTTCGACATGTCGGTGCCCGCCGCCTTCAGCGCCGCGAGACGGCCCTTGATCTCGTCGAGCAGCGCGGGGTTGTTCGGCCCGAGGTTCGAGCCGCCCGAGCTTTGCGGGTTGTACGGCATCGGGCTCGTTGCCGACAGCCGGCCCCAGAAGTACCGGGGCGCGTCGAACTGCTGGCCGATCAGCTGTGAGCCGACCACCTTGCCGTTCTGCTCGATGAGGCTGCCGTTGGCCTGTTGGTGGAACGCCGCCTGGCCGAACGCGGTCATCACGGCGGGATAGGCGAGTCCTGTGATCGCGGTCAGCACCGCGAAGATCACTATCAGCGGACGGAACAGATTCTTCATGATGGGTCTCTTTCCCTTTTCATCACTTCTGGTTGTGGCGTAATGACGCGCTGCGCGCTCAAACCCAACCGAACGCGGCGAGCACCATATCGATCAGCTTGATGCCGATGAACGGCACGATGATCCCGCCAAGGCCATAGATCAGCAGATTGCGACGCAGCAGGATCGCAGCGCCTAGCGCGCGATAGCGCACGCCCTTCAGCGCCAGCGGAATCAGCAGCACGATGATCAGCGCGTTGAAGATCACCGCCGACATGATTGCCGAGGTCGGCGTCGCGAGATGCATCACGTTCAGCGCGTTCAACGCCGGATACGTCGACGCGAACGCGGCCGGGATGATCGCGAAGTACTTGGCGACGTCGTTGGCGATCGAGAACGTGGTCAACGACCCGCGCGTCATCAGCATCTGCTTGCCGATCTCGACGATCTCGATCAGCTTGGTCGGATTCGAATCGAGATCGACCATATTGCCGGCCTCTTTTGCCGCCTGCGTGCCGGTGTTCATCGCGACCGCGACGTCGGCCTGCGCGAGCGCGGGCGCGTCGTTGGTGCCGTCGCCGGTCATCGCGACCAGACGCCCTTCGGCCTGATGCGCGCGAATCGTCGCGAGCTTCGTTTCGGGTGTCGCCTCGGCAAGGAAGTCGTCGACGCCCGCTTCGGCCGCGATCGCGGCGGCGGTCAGGCGGTTGTCGCCCGTCACCATCACGGTCTTGATGCCCATCTTGCGCAGCTCGGCGAAGCGCTCCTTGATGCCGCCCTTCACGACGTCCTTCAACTCGATCACGCCGAGCACGCGCGCGCCCTGCTCGCCTTTCTCGGCGACCACCAGCGGTGTGCTGCCGCGTCGCGCGACATCGGCGACCGCGTTGCTGACTTCATTCGGGAAACGGCCGCCGTTCGCTTCGACATAGTGCTTGACCGCATCGGCCGCGCCCTTGCGGATTTCACGGCCATGAGTCCCGTAGGGAGTCCCTTGCGGAGACAGATCGACGCCGCTCATGCGGGTCTGCGCCGTGAACGCGAGAAACACCGCGTGCAGCGAGGCCATATCGCGCTGACGGATATTGAAGCGCTGCTTCGCGAGCACGACGATGCTGCGGCCTTCCGGCGTTTCGTCGGCGAGCGACGACAGCTGCGCGGCATCGGCAAGCGCCTCTTCGGTCAGACCTGGCGCCGGCAGAAACTGCGACGCCTGGCGGTTGCCGAGCGTGATCGTGCCGGTCTTGTCGAGCAGCAGCACGTCGACGTCGCCGGCCGCTTCGACGGCACGGCCCGAGGTCGCGATCACGTTCGCCTGCATCATGCGGCTCATCCCGGCCACGCCGATCGCCGACAACAGGCCGCCGATCGTCGTCGGGATCAGACACACGAGCAGCGCGGCGAGCGCGGTGATCGTCACCACGTGGCCCGCTTTCGCGGCTTCGACGGAGAACATCGAGAACGGCAGCAGCGTCGCGGTGGCGAGCAGCATCACGATGGTCAGCGCGACGAGCAGGATGGTGAGCGCGATTTCGTTCGGCGTCTTCTGACGCTTCGCGCCTTCGACCATCGCGATCATGCGGTCGAGGAACGCCTCGCCCGGATTGGCCGTGACGCGCACGACGATCCAGTCCGACAGCACCCGCGTGCCGCCCGTCACCGACGAAAAGTCGCCGCCCGATTCGCGGATCACCGGCGCCGATTCACCGGTGATCGCCGATTCGTCGACCGAAGCGACGCCCTCGATCACTTCGCCGTCGGCCGGGATCACGTCGCCGGTCTCGACCAGCACGACGTCGCCACGGCGCAGATCGGTCGCGGTCGTGATGCGGATCGGCGACTTCGGATGCGGCTCGTTGAGCTTCTTCGCCATCACGTCTCTCTTCGCGCTGCGCAGCGACGCGGCCTGCGCTTTCGAGCGGCCTTCGGCGAGCGCCTCCGCGAAGTTCGCGAACAGCACCGTGAACCACAGCCATAGCGTGACCGCGAGGATGAAGCCCGCGGGCGCCTCGGCCTGACCGCCGAGCGCGGCGATCCACAGAATGGTCGTCAGGATGCTGCCGACGTACACGCAGAACATCACCGGGTTGCGAAACTGCGTGCGCGGCGTGAGCTTTTTAAAGGAGTCCACGATCGCCGGGCGCAGCAGCGCCGGGTCGAACATGGACCGGGTAGCGTTATGTTCAGTCATTGAATCCTCGAATGTCCGTGGGCGCTTGCAGGCTTGCCGCGTGCGAGCGCCTGTTCGGTCGCTGGTTCGCGGCCGTGGGTCACTGCCGTGGGTCAGTGCGCGCCGATCATCATCAGATGCTCGACGCCGGGACCGAGCGCGAGCGCCGGGACGTAGGTCAGCGCGCCGACCAGCAGCACCGTGCCGAGCAGCAGCACGACGAACAGCGGTCCGTGCGTCGGCAGCGTGCCGCCGGTGACGGCGATGCGCTTCTTCGCGGCGAGCGAACCGGCGATCGCGAGCACCGGCACGATCGTGCCGAAGCGGCCGAACCACATCGCGATCGCGGTGAGCCAGTTGTAGAACGGCGTATTCACCGTGAGACCCGCGAACGCGCTACCGTTGTTGTTCGCCGCCGAGCTGAACGCATAGAGGATCTCGGAGAAGCCGTGCGCGCCGGGGTTTGCGATGCCGGCCTTGCCCGCCGCGCTGAGCACCGCGATCGAGGTGCCCACCAGCACGAGCAGCGGCGTGAGCAGCACGACGATCGACACCATCTTCATCTCGTAGGCCTCGATCTTCTTGCCGACATATTCAGGAGTACGCCCGATCATCAGTCCCGCGACGAACACCGCGAGCAGCGCGAACACGAGCATCCCGTACATGCCGGAACCGACACCGCCGAAGATCACTTCGCCGAGCTGGATCAGCAGCATCGGATACAGGCCGCCGAGCGGCGTCAACGAATCGTGCATGTTGTCGACCGCGCCGCACGAAGCCGCCGTCGTCGCGACCGTGAAGATGCCCGACTGCGCGATGCCGAAGCGCGTTTCCTTGCCCTCCGCATTGCCGCCCGCCTGCAGCGCGTTCGCCGACTGGTCGATGTTGAGCGCCGTGAACGCGGGATTGCCGCTCTGCTCGGCGCTGATCTCGCCGAACACGCAAACGCCGAACGCGATCGTCATCGCCGCGAGCACCGCGACGCCCTGCCGCCGGTCGCCGATCACGCGGCCGAACACGAGCGCGAGCGCCGCCGGGATGATCAGGATCGAGATGATCTGCACGAAGTTCGAGAACGGCGTCGGGTTTTCGTACGGATGCGCTGAGTTGCCGTTGAAGAAGCCGCCGCCGTTGGTGCCGAGCATCTTGATCGCTTCCTGCGACGCGACCGGGCCCATCGCGATGGTCTGCGTCTTCACGGGCGTGTCGAGCGTCACCGGATCGCCCTTCGCGTCCTTCACCGGATTGCCTTGCGCGTCGAGCTTCGGCGCGGCGTAGGTGGTGGTCTGCAGCGTCGGCACCTCCTGATATGCCTTGAAGTTCTGGATCACGCCCTGACTCATCAGCAGTGCGGCGATGATCGCCGCCATCGGCAGCAGGACGTACATCGTCACGCGCGTGATGTCGACCCAGAAGTTGCCGATCGTCTGCGCGGTATGACGCGCGAAGCCGCGCATCAACGCGAACACGACGACGATGCCGGTCGCCGCCGACAGGAAGTTCTGCACGGTCAGGCCGAGCATCTGCGTCAGATAGCCGACGGTCTGCTCGGGCGTGTAGTCCTGCCAGTTGGTGTTGGTCACGAAGCTGACCGCGGTGTTGAAGGCGCTGTCGACCGACATCGCGCCGAACTGCTGCGGATTGCCGGGCAGCCACCCTTGCACGCGCAGCAGCACGTACAGGAACGCCACGCCGAGCACGTTGAACGCGAGCGTGGCGACCGCGTAGTGCCTCCAGCCCATTTCCGCCGCTGGATCGACGCCCGCGATACGGTAAAGCAGCCGTTCGAGCGGCGCGCCGAAGCGCACCACGCGCGAACTGCCGTCCATCACGGCGCCGAGATAGCTCGCCATCGGCACCGCCGCGGCCAGTAGCACGACGATAAAAAGACTCGCCTGCAGGACATCGTTCGTGTTCATTCAATGTCCTCCGCGCGCAGCAGCGCATACACGAGATATACGAACAGCAGCGCGGTGGACGCGCCGGCCAGCCACAGCATCCAGGTCATCAGCGCGCTCCTTGTCCGCGGCGCAACTGCATCAGCTTCTCGCAGCCGCCGATCAGCCCAAAGGTCAGCAAGGCAAACAGCGCCAGGCCCCCGACATACAGCACATCCATTCTCGTTCTCCATTCACGGACTTTGGATGGATAGAACGGTATGCCGATCGGCCTAAAGGGCTGGTCAAAGATCGCGGGGTGGGCGTAAAAATCGCGTAAACGGACAAGGCCGTTTCATCTCGCGATGAAACGGCCCTGATGGATGACGTGCAGCGCAGCCCGAGGCCGCGCTGCCACTTCTTTACGGCAGCAGGATCGTCGACCCCGTCGTGCGGCGCCCTTCGAGGTCCGCATGTGCCTGCCCGACGTCCGGCAGCGCATAGCGCTGATTGATGCTGGTCTTGACCTTGCCCGAGCTCAGCACGTCGAACAGCTCGGCTGACATCGCCTCGTAGTCGCTGCGTTTCGCCATATAGGTGAAGAGCGTCGGTCGTGTAAAGAACAGCGAGCCGCGTCCCGCGAATTCCGACGAATCGATCGGCGGCAGCGGACCCGACGCGTTGCCGAAGCTCACGAACAGGCCGAGCGGCGCGAGACAGTCGAGCGATTTTTCGAAAGTGTCCTTGCCGATCGAATCGTAGACGACCGGCACGCCCGCGCCGTTGGTGATCTCGCGTACGCGCTTCGTGAAGTTCTCGCGCGTATAGACGATCGCGTGATCGCAGCCGTGCGCTTTCGCGATCTCGGCTTTCTCGTCGGAACCGACCGTGCCGATCACCGTCGCGCCGAGCGCCTTCGCCCACTGGCACACGAGCAGGCCGACGCCGCCCGCTGCGGCCTGAATGAGGATCGTGTCACCGGTCTTCACGCGATACGTGCGGCGCAGCAGATATTGCGCAGTCAAGCCTTGCAGCATCACCGACGCGGCCTGCTCGTCGCTGATCGCATCGGGCAGCTTGACGACCAGCGCGGCCTGCAGCACGCGCTCCTGCGCATACGCGCCGGGCGGCCGCGCGACATACGCGACGCGATCGCCGACCTTCAGACCGGTCACGCCCGAGCCCACCGCGCTGACCTCGCCGGCCGCTTCCATGCCGAGCCCGCCCGGCAGCGGCAGCGGATACAGACCGGTGCGGAAATACACGTCGATGTAATTGAGGCCGACCGCCGTCTGGCGAATGCGGATCTCGCCCGCGCCGGGCTCGCCCACCTCGAGGTCGACCCATTTCATGACTTCGGGGCCGCCGGTTTTGTCGAAACGGATTGCCTTGACCATCACGTCTCCTTCATCTGTCATCTGTATGGATGTGGGTGCGGCGACGCGCGCGCTCACGCCTCGCCGGACAGGCGCAGCGTCAGCACGTCGAGCACCATGCGGGCGGTCGAAATGTTCGTCGCGCACGGAATGTTGTGCACGTCGCACGCGCGCACTAGCGCGTTGATGTCCGGCTCGTGCGGCTGCGGCGTCATCGGGTCGCGCAGGAAAATCACCATGTCGACGCGCCCTTCGGCGAGCTGCGCGCCGATCTGCAGGTCGCCGCCGTGCGGGCCCGACAGCATGCGCTCGACCGTCAGGCCGTGCGCGTCGCTGATGCGTCCGCCGGTGGTGCCAGTTGCGACGATCTCGCAGCGCGCGAGCGTGTCGACGTATTCGCCGGCCAGTTTGACGATGTCGTCCTTCTTGTGATCGTGCGCGATCAGCGCAATGCGGGTGCTCATGACGTAAGACTCCTCAAACCGTTGTGATTATCGTTGTTGGGATGTGACGGGTGTCGTTCGCGCGCGGCGGCTCGGTACGTGCCTGCTCAGTACGTACCAGCTCAGTACGTACCGGGATAGGCGCCGCCGTCGATCAACCAGTTCTGCCCGGTGATGTAACCCGCGTGCGTGCTGCACAGGAACGCGCAGGCGCGGCCGAATTCTTCGCGATTACCGAAGCGGCCGGCGGGGATCGTCTTCATGCGCTGCTTGCGCGCTTCGTCGATCGAAATGTTGTGCGTCTTCGCCTGCGCCTCGAATGTGACCGCGATACGGTCGGTATCGAACAGGCCCGGCAGCAGGTTGTTGATCGTCACGCCGGTCGGCGCGACCTTGCGCGCGAGCCCCGCGACGAAACCGGTCAGGCCGGAGCGCGCGCCGTTCGACAGGCCGAGCACGTCGATCGGCGCCTTCACCGCCGAGCTCGTAATGTTGACGATGCGCCCGAAGCCGCGCGCGCTCATCGTGTCGATGGTCTGACGGATCAGCTCGATCGGCGTCAGCATGTTGGCTTCGAGCGCGCGGATCCAGTCCTCGTGCGTGAAGTTGCGGAAATCGCCCGGCGGCGGACCGCCCGCGTTGTTGACGAGAATGTCCGGCTGCGGGCAGGCCGCGAGCGCGGCCGCGCGCCCTTCAGGCGTGGTGATGTCGCATGCGACGGTCTTCACCTCGACGCCGCTCTGCTTGCGGATCGCCTCGGCGGTCGCTTCGAGCGTTTCGGCGGTGCGCGCGACGATCGTCAGGTCGACGCCCTCGGCGGCGAGCGCTTCCGCGCAGCCGCGTCCCAGACCTTTGCTCGCCGCGCAAACCAGCGCGCGGCGTCCTGCGATTCCCATGTCCATGTGTATGCCCTCGTGGCGAAGTTTCCCCAGATTCTAGAAGAATCGGTGCCGGACTGTGCCGCGTCGCTACAATCTCAGGTATCGCCGGGCGGTACTCTTTCGGTAAACTCGCGCGGTGGCGCGCTTTTCCACCGTTCGTCCGACCTTCGAGCGCGGACTGAGCCAACTGATGAGCGCGCCGAACCGATCCACCTTGCCGCCGCGCGCGAGCCCGCCATGACCCAGGACAGCCGTTTCCCCAATCTCTTCATCCTCGATCACCCGCTGATCCAGCACAAGCTGTCGCACATGCGCGACCGGGACACGTCGACGCGCACGTTCCGCGAACTGCTGCGCGAAATCACGCTGCTGATGGGCTACGAAATCACCCGCAACCTGCCAATGACCACGCGCCGCATCACCACGCCGCTCGTCGAGATCGACGCGCCGGTGATCGCCGGCAAGAAGCTCGCGATCGTGCCGGTGCTGCGCGCGGGCGTCGGCATGTCGGACGGCCTGCTCGAGCTGGTGCCGTCGGCGCGCGTCGGCCATATCGGCGTGTATCGCGCGGAGGATCATCGGCCGGTCGAATACCTGGTGCGGCTGCCGGACCTCGAAGACCGCGTGTTCATCCTCTGCGATCCGATGGTCGCGACCGGCTACTCGGCCGTGCACGCGGTCGATGTGCTCAAGCGCCGCAACGTGGCGGCCGAGAACATCATGTTCCTCGCGCTCGTCGCCGCGCCCGAGGGCGTGCAGGTGTTCCAGGACGCACACCCGGACGTCAAGCTGTTCATCGCGTCGCTCGATTCGCATCTGAACGAGCATGCGTACATCGTGCCGGGCCTGGGCGACGCGGGCGACCGGTTGTTCGGTACGAAGAACTGACGCGCCGGGGGCCAGCGGGGGTGGCCTGGCGATGCCGCCGCCCCGGAACCGGCCCCGCTTTCGCCCGCATCCGGCCCCCCCGGCGACAGATCCGCACCGCCTCCATTCATTTTCGCGTCGATTTCATTGCATTTGCGGCCGGTTTCGCGGCGCGGCCCCCTCTGCCGCACCCTCGCGGCATGATAAAATTCGCATCCGCTCGACGGAGCGGCTCGACCCGCACGATCACTCGCACCACCGCCTGCAATTTCGACTGGCGCCCCGCGCTTTCGCATCAGGTCATGCGGCGCCTGGCCGCGCAAGCTGCCCCGCTCCACCGCGCTGCCGCCCTGCGGCTGCGCCTGGCCGGCCGATCATGCACGAACCGGCACGAACGCCCACCGGCGGGCAAGCGCGGAACGACGCGCGGGAACGGCCAGGCTGAGATCGGCGGCACAGGTGGCCGCCTCGACGGGCCAACACGAGCGACAAGCACGAGCGGCCGGCAGCCTTTCACCTGACGGATTGACATCGAGGCGCAACACGCAAGGCGCCCGACATCGCAACGACAATTGCACTATGCGTGCGCCCCGCTGGCGCGCGCGACGGAGAAAAGTATGGCGGGTCATTCGAAATGGGCCAACATCAAGCATAAGAAAGCAGCGGCCGATGCCAAGCGCGGCAAGGTCTGGACGCGGCTCATCAAGGAAATCCAGGTTGCGGCCCGTCTGGGCGGCGGCGAAATCGACTCGAACCCGCGTCTGCGGCTCGCGGTCGACAAGGCGTACGACGCCAACATGCCGAAAGACAACATCAACCGCGCGATCCAGCGCGGTGTCGGCGGCGCGGACGGCGCGAACTACGAGGAAATCCGCTACGAAGGCTATGGCATCGGCGGCGCGGCGGTGATCGTCGACACGATGACCGACAACCGCACCCGCACGGTCGCGGAAGTGCGTCACGCGTTCTCGAAGAACGGCGGCAACATGGGCACCGACGGCTCGGTGTCGTTCATGTTCGATCACGTCGGCCAGTTCCTGTTCGCTCCCGGCACCGCCGAAGACGCGCTGATGGAAGCCGCGCTCGAAGCGGGCGCCGACGACGTCGTGACGAACGAGGACGGCAGTATCGAGGTGCTGTGCCCGCCGAACGATTTTTCGAAAGTGAAGGCTGCACTCGAAACGGCGGGCTTCAAGGCCGAACTGGCCGAAGTCACGATGAAGCCGCAGACCGAAGTCGAATTCACCGGCGACGATGCCGTGAAAATGCAGAAGCTGCTCGACGCGCTGGAAAATCTGGACGACGTGCAGGAAGTCTATACAAACGCGTCGATCGCCGGCGAGTGATGGCGCGCCGGGCTCTGGCATCGTTTGCCCTTGCTGTTGATGGTTTATTGCACGGCTGAGCACACCGCTCGGCCGTTTATGGTTTTCAAGTCTCGGGGATTCACATGAAGTTACTCGTCGTCGGTTCCGGCGGTCGCGAACATGCGCTGGCATGGAAGCTCGCGCAATCGCCGCGGGTCCAGCTCGTCTACGTCGCGCCGGGCAACGGCGGCACCGCTCAGGATGAGCGTCTGCTCAACCTTGACATCACCGAGCCGGCCGCGCTCGCTGATTTCGTCGAAAAAGAACAGATCGCGTTCACGCTGGTCGGGCCGGAAGCGCCGCTCGCGGCAGGCATCGTCAACCTGTTCCGCTCGCGCGGTCTGAAGATCTTCGGGCCGACCAAAGAGGCCGCCCAGCTAGAAAGCTCGAAAGATTTCGCCAAAGCGTTCATGAAGCGCCACGGCATCCCGACGGCCGAGTACGAAACCTTCGCCGACGTCGCCGCCGCGCACGCGTATCTGGACGCCAAGGGCGCGCCGATCGTGATCAAGGCCGACGGCCTCGCCGCCGGCAAGGGCGTGGTGGTCGCGCAAACGCTGCAAGAAGCGCACGCCGCGGTCGACATGATGCTGTCGGACAACAAGCTCGGCGACGCCGGCGCGCGCGTCGTAATCGAGGAGTTCCTCGCCGGCGAGGAAGCGAGCTTCATCGTGATGGTGGACGGCAAGCACGTGCTCGCGCTCGCGTCGAGCCAGGATCACAAGCGTCTGCTCGACGGCGACCAGGGCCCGAACACGGGCGGCATGGGCGCCTACTCGCCCGCGCCGATCGTCACGCCGCAGCTGCATGCGCGCGTGATGCGCGAAATCATCCTGCCGACCGTGCGCGGCATGGAGAAGGAAGGTATCCGCTACACCGGCTTCCTGTACGCGGGCCTGATGATCGACGCGCAAGGCAACCCGAAGACGCTCGAATTCAACTGCCGGATGGGCGACCCCGAAACGCAGCCGATCATGGCGCGTCTGAAAGGCGACTATTCGAAAGTGGTGGAACACGCGATCGCCGGCACGCTCGACACCGTCGAGCTCGAATGGGACCGCCGCACCGCGCTCGGTGTCGTGCTCGCCGCGCACAACTACCCGGACACGCCGAGGAAGGGCGACCGCATCAACGGCATTCCCGCCGAAACCGCGGATTCAGTCACGTTCCACGCCGGCACCACGCTGACGGACGGCAAGCTGACCACCTCGGGCGGGCGCGTGCTGTGCGTCGTCGGTCTCGCGGATTCGGTGCGCACCGCGCGGGCGGCCGCGTACCACACGATCAACCAGATCGCGTTCGACGGCATGCAGTACCGCCGCGACATCGGCTATCGCGCGCTCAACCGCAAGCACGACGGCAAGTAAGCTTCGCTAGCGCTGGACGCCGTGCGGGCGGCGCACTGCCGGTGCCACAGGCGCCGCCGTGCGGGCACGTTACACGACGCGCGCTACACTGAATCTGTCCCGCTCGTCGCGGCAGACGGGCCCGGAGCCCGCGAATCGACTGAAGCGGCAAGCCGCCTCTGATGTTCGCCTCCGGCAACCAGGCAATCCGAACCAGCGGTCCAAGTTCGCAGACACCCGGCGCGAACGCGGCCATCGCTTTCTTTCGAAGAACCCGCGGCACGACGAGCGTGCCGCCCCAGCACCTGCATTCATGAGCAATTCGAGCTACGACGCACAAGCCGTGCGCAGCTGGCTGCAAGGCCTGCAATCGCATATCGCGGACACGCTCGGCGCCTTCGACGGCTCCGCGTTCGCTACCGACGCGTGGCAGCGCGCGCCCGGCGAGAAGCTGCGCGGCGGCGGCGTCACGCGGATTCTCGAAGGCGGCCAGTTCTTCGAGCGCGCGGGCATCGGCTTCTCGGACGTCGCGGGCGACGCGCTGCCGGGCTCGGCAAGCGCCGCGCGGCCGCAACTGGCCGGGCGCGGCTTCGAGGCGATGGGCGTGTCGCTCGTGCTGCATCCGCACAATCCGCACTGCCCGACCGTGCACATGAACGTGCGCCTGCTCGTCGCGACGAGGGAAGGCGAAGAACCGGTGTTCTGGTTCGGCGGCGGCATGGACCTGACGCCCTACTACGGCTACGAAGAGGACGCCCGGCAGTTCCATCAGGTGTGCCGCGACGCGCTCGCGCCGTATGGCGCGGATCTGTACCCGCGCTTCAAGCGCTGGTGCGACGAGTACTTCTTCCTGAAGCACCGCAACGAGCCGCGCGGCATCGGCGGGATTTTCTTCGACGATTTCTCGGCGCCGGGCTTCGAGCAATCGTTCGCGATGCTCAAAAGCGTCGGCGAAGGCTTTCTCAAGGCGTACCTGCCGATCATCGAGCGGCGCCGCGACACGCCGTACGGCGAAGCCGAGCGCGCGTTCCAGGCTTACCGGCGCGGCCGCTACGTCGAGTTCAATCTGGTCTTCGACCGTGGCACACTGTTTGGGCTGCAGAGCGGCGGACGCACCGAATCGATCCTGATGTCGATGCCGCCCGTGGCGAACTGGCGCTACGACTGGCACCCCGAGCCGGGCACGCCGGAAGCGCGTTTGTACAGCGATTTCCTCGTGCCGCGCGAGTGGGTATGACGCGCCACCTGTCTCGCTTACGGTCACGACAAAGGACCCTCACCTGAAGCCGAACGCTCACCCTGTCGCCCTGCCTCGCCGGATCGGTCTGCTGGGCGGCACATTCGATCCGATCCACGACGGCCACCTCGCGCTTGCGCGGCGGTTCGCCAACGTGCTGCGGCTGACCGAACTGGTGCTGCTGCCGGCCGGCCAGCCGTGGCAGAAAGCCGACGTGTCGCCCGCCGAACATCGGCTCGCGATGACGCGCGCGGCGGCCGCGTCGCTCGCGATCCCCGGCGTGACGGTACGCGTCGCGACCGACGAAATCGAGCACGATGGCGCGACCTACACGGTCGAGACGCTGCAATGCTGGCGCGAGCGCGAAGGCGACGACGCATCGATCACGCTGCTGATCGGCGCGGATCAACTGGTGCATCTCGACACATGGCGCGACTGGCGGCGCCTGTTCGAGCTCGCGCATATCGGCGCGGCCACGCGGCCCGGCTTCGACCTCGCGTCGGTCGCCCCCGCGGTCGCCAAGGAAATCGCCGCGCGCCGTGCGCGCGCCGACGTGCTGCAGGCCACACCCTGCGGCCATCTGCTGATCGACACGACGCTCGCGTTCAACGTATCGGCCACCGACATTCGCGCGCATCTGCGCGAGCAGGTCAACCAGCGGCTCGCCCACGCGGGTGCGGGCGGCACAAGCCAGGATCGGGCCGCGAGTCACGTCCCCGCCGCGGTGTGGGACTATATTCTTCAACATCATCTGTACCACCGGTAACTCCATGGATATTCGCAAACTGCAACGCGTAATCGTCGACTCTCTCGAAGACGTCAAGGCGCAAGACATCAAAGTGTTCAACACCAGCCACCTGACCTCGCTGTTCGATCGCGTGATCGTCGCGAGCGGCACGTCGAACCGGCAAACCAAGGCGCTCGCGTCGAGCGTGCGCGAAGGCGTGAAGGAAGCCGGCGGCGAGATCATCAGCACCGAGGGCGAGGATATCGGCGAATGGGTGCTGGTCGATTGCGGCGACGCGATCGTGCACATCCTGCAGCCGGCGCTGCGCCAGTACTACAACCTCGAGGAAATCTGGGGCGACAAGCCGGTGCGCATCAAGCTGTCGACGCCGAATCCGTTCGGCGGCGCGCGCGCAAGCGAGCCCGACGACGAGGAAGACGAGGAAGCGCCGGCCGCGAAGCCCGCGCGCAAGACCACGGCGCGCCGCAAGTAAGCGGGCCGTGTCGGGCACACCGCTACTGTCCTCGCGATGAAACTGCATATCCTCGCCGTCGGCCACAAGATGCCGGACTGGATCGCGACCGGCTTCGACGAATACGCGAAACGCATGCCGCCCGAGTTGCGCATCGAACTGCGCGAGATCAAACCGGAGCAGCGCTCGTCGGGCCGTTCGGCCGAAAGCGTGATGGCCGCCGAACGGCAGAAGATCGAAGCCGCGCTGCCGAAGAACGCACGCATCGTCGCGCTCGACGAACGCGGCAAGGACTGGACCACGATGCAGCTCGCGGGCGCGTTGCCGGGCTGGCAGCAAGAGGGCCGCGACGTGGCCTTTCTGATCGGCGGCGCGGACGGGCTCGATCCCGAGCTGAAGGCACGCGCCGATATGATGCTGCGCGTGTCGAGCCTCACGCTGCCGCACGCGATGGTGCGCGTGCTGCTGGCCGAACAGCTTTATCGGGCGTGGACCATCACGCAAAATCATCCGTATCATCGCGCGTAGGTGCTGGAGCCTCGCGCGGCGACGCCTGGCAACGATTCGTTGCTGCTGACGCGTCGCGGGCGCTCAGCTCCATACGCTTGAGCGTATTGCGGCTGCTTCATGCGATGATGCGCCCGACGCGCCGTGCATCGATGCCGCTAGTGGATGCAGCGCATCGATCGGATCACCGGGTCAACCTCGCCCCGCTCATTCTTCCACGCCCACCCGCGCTCACCACCCCGCGCCATCCGTTTCCCGCTCCATCGAGACCCGTTCATGCCAACGCCCTCCGCTTCGCTGCATCCGTTCGTCTACCTCGCCTCGCAAAGTCCGCGCCGCCAGGAGCTGCTGCAACAGCTCGGCGTGCGTTTCGAATTGCTGCTGCCGCGCCCCGATGAAGACGCCGAAGCGCTCGAAGCCGAACGGCCCGGCGAACACGCGCGCGACTACGTGCAGCGCGTGTGCATCGCGAAGGCGCAGGCGGCCCGCGCGCGGCTCGTCGACGGCGGTCACGAGGTGCGGCCGATACTCGTCGCCGACACCACCGTCACGATCGACGACGCGATTCTCGGCAAGCCCATCGATGCCGGCGATGCGGTCGCCATGCTCACACGTCTCGCGGGCCGCACGCACGAAGTGCTGACCGCGCTCGCCGTGATCGATGCCAACGGCGCGCTGCTGCCCGCGGCGTTGTCGGTCTCGAAGGTGCGTTTTGCTGCAGTGCACGCAGACGCGTTGCGTCGCTACGCGACGAGCGGTGAGCCGCTCGGCAAGGCGGGGGCGTATGGCGTGCAGGGACGCGCGGCGGAGTTTATCGAGCATATAGACGGGTCCTATTCGGGTATTATGGGTTTGCCGCTTTTTGAAACCGCTGCCCTCCTGCGTGCAGCGCGCATCGACTTCTAGAACAACACCATGAATGAAGAAATCCTGATCAATGTCACGCCGCAGGAAACGCGCGTCGCGCTCGTTCAACAGGGCGCCGTCCAGGAACTTCATGTCGAACGAACGCTGTCGCGCGGCCGCGTCGGCAATGTCTATCTCGGCAAGGTCGTGCGCGTGCTGCCCGGCATGCAATCGGCGTTCATCGACATCGGCCTCGAACGCGCCGCGTTTCTTCATGTCGCCGACATCTGGCATCCGCGCATCGCCGGCGAAGCGCAACATCAAACACCGCATCAGCCGATCGAAAAGATCGTCTTCGAAGGTCAGACGCTGATGGTGCAGGTCGTCAAGGACCCGATCGGCACCAAGGGCGCGCGGCTGTCCACGCAAGTGAGCATCGCCGGGCGCACGCTCGTGTATCTGCCGCAGGAGCCGCACATCGGCATCTCGCAGAAAATCGAAAGCGAAGCCGAGCGCGAGGCCGTGCGTGCGCGTCTGACCGCCGTGCTGCCCGCCGACGAGAAAGGCGGCTACATCGTGCGCACGATCGCCGAGGATGCGACGAGCGAAGAGCTCGCAGCCGACGTCGCGTATCTGCGCAAGACGTGGGCGACGATTCTGTCGCAGGGGCAGCGCATGCCGCCCACCAGCCTGCTCTACCAGGATCTGAATCTCGCGCAGCGCGTGCTGCGTGATTTCGTCAACGATGACACATCGCGCATCCAGGTCGATTCGCGCGAGACGCATCAGATGCTCGCCGATTTCGCGACCGAGTTCACACCGGCGGTATCGTCGAAGCTGCACCACTACACCGGCGAGCGGCCGCTATTCGATCTGTACAACATCGAGGCCGAGATTCAGCGCGCGCTATCGCGTCGCGTGGATCTGAAGTCGGGCGGCTACCTCGTGATCGACCAGACCGAGGCGATGACGACGATCGATGTGAACACCGGCGGCTACGTCGGCGCGCGCAACTTCGACGACACGATCTTCAAGACCAACCTCGAAGCCGCGCATACCATCGCGCGGCAACTGCGGCTAAGGAATCTTGGCGGCGTGATCATCATCGATTTCATCGATATGGAAAACGTCGAGCATCGCGACCAGGTGCTAGGCGAATTGAAGAAGGCGTTGTCGCGCGATCGCACGCGGGTGACCGTCAATGGTTTCTCGCAACTCGGGCTCGTCGAGATGACGCGCAAGCGTACGCGTGAGTCGCTCGCGCATGTGCTGTGCGAGCCTTGCCCGATTTGCCAGGGCAAGGGGCAAGTGAAGACTGCGCGCACGGTGTGCTATGACGTGTTGCGGGAGATTTTGCGCGAGTCGCGGCAGTTCAATCCGCGCGAGTTTCGCGTGGTCGCTTCGCAGCAGGTGATCGATCTGTTTCTCGAGGAAGAGTCGCAGCATCTGGCGATGCTGATCGATTTCATCGGCAAGCCGGTGTCGTTGCAGGTGGAGTCGAATTTGAGTCAGGAGCAGTACGACATTGTGTTGATGTAAACCTTTCTAGCCTTATCCAGAAAGGCTTTCCGTCCATAAATCGCGTCAAAGAAGGAAGCTGGTACCCATCTAGGTACCCATTTGGGCCTTGGTAGCGCGCCAAGTGACGCCTAATTACGTATCGGCCCGCCATGCTGCCGCCGCATCAACCCCGCGCTGAGGATGATCTCCGCCTTGCTTGTGGATATTCGGGCAGCGCTCCGGCACCTATGGTGAGCGCCATGCGCATTCACAACACGAACCGCATAGTCGCTGCGGTTTCGATGGCTGCTCATTCCCACTGCATTGTATTGTCTTTCTTGTGGGGATCGCCCATATCTGCATCTGCGTTTGATAAGCACACCTACTACAGGTGGCCGACCGATGGTGGCATCACGCCCGAGCAGGCGACGGCAATGCTATCCGTCATGCGAAGTGCGTTCGCGTCGTAGAAGTCATGCGCCGCTAGCAACGCGGCCGCCTCGACGGTCTCAGTTCGCATAAGCCGCGGACATAAGTTGAGCTGCGGGGCGAATGTCCGAGATGGGTCGCGTGCTGCCGGTCGTAGTCGTGCAAGGCCAAAGCAAATATGCCAATCGCATGAGGCGGCACCCGGCCAGAACCTGCCGTTCAGCGAGCGGGGACACCTGCCGGTGGAACGGCTGCACTACTCCGAAACCTGACGGACGCGCTACGCGCACAATTCGGCCGATGCCGACATGGCTGCGCTTGCCGCGGTGCGCCACTTGTGCCCGCCGACCCGCGCCGATTATCTCGGCATCAGGTTCTGACATAGGGTGCTAACTCGGGTTTGGCACTCTTCGGATAGGCGATGCGCGCCGATGGATTGCGCTTCGCCATGGTTTCGTCGCGCATGTATTCCATGATTTGCGCAACGTCCTCCTTCGATTTCCCCAACTTCTTGGCGAGATACTTTTCCATGTCGTAGGTGGATTGGCGCTTGGCCATGCGGGCGCGCAGAAACGCACGCAGGACTGGACAAAAATCCGGCAAAGCGTCGCCAACCAGCCACATGTTGAGGTTTTCCGGGGATCGGAAGTCCAGCTTGTCGCCGCCGATCGAGGGATCCTTGGCCAGTTGATCGAAGAGGAAGGTCCACAGATTGGTCTTGCCCTTCTGCCAGGGTGCGATGCTGGCGAATATCGTCGCCTCCTGGTACGCCGGCACCGTCTGGATCACGCCCGCACTGATCATGATGTACCACTGCAGGCGGTGGGTGTATTCGCCGTGTTCCGGGCCAGCACCGACATCTTTCCAGTGCTGTTTCAGCGCCAGCGATTCCTTGAATACATTCCCGAAGACAAAACCGCCATAGTTCGGGAGCCGGTCGCCGACAACGACGAATCCGTGTTTGCGCTCGAACGCGTCCAGCGAGGCAGTCAGAAGTTTGGAGAAGTCCCGGTCCTTGTCCGGCTGAGCTTTTTTCGTTGCGTAGGCCGTCTGCTGTTGATCGAAGTGCTTGATTGCGCGTGATTCGGCGAAAAAAGTCTTGTTTATCCGGTTCGTCATGTCCGCATCCAGCGCGATCAATGCGTTCTGAACGGACGGTGTACCCGTGATCGTTGTCTGCGAGCCGCAAGAGAGATAGTGGCCCATCCTCACGTAGTCGGCAAAATGGGGGGACACGCTCAACAACTGGTCGTTCACCTTCAGGTCCTTGCCATCGAAGGCGTCGGTCAGTTCCTTGCGAATCTCGTCAAGCCTTTTCATCTTGATCCTCCACAGGATAGCAACAACGAACACGCCGGCCGGCGGTGCCGGAACAGCATCTGGTTTTGACGCCCGCACCGGATGCGTTCCCGGCGCACACTTGTTCGCGAGCGCGCGATACGCCACGGAATGAGCGAACCGTGGTGCCGAAACCAACGTACCTTGCCGCCCGGCTGGCCTGGTCCTCTACTTCGAGACTTGCAGACCGAACAGGGCTTGATCCCCTGGAAACGCACTTCGCCGGAGCGCGAAGCCCTGTCGATTGCCCAGAGCATTGGATGAATGCTATATGTTGATCCGACGATGTCAACGTTTCCGAATGTCGTTGAACTGTCTTGCGGCGTGAGTAGGTAGGTGCCTTTCACTCCACGCATGCGACCGGGCGTGATCGGCTCAGACAAGTTCTCCGAATGTCAGCAAAGGCCGAAGTGAGCAGCAGCCTGCGCGAAGACGGATGTCCAGAGCACTCCGGAAGCCGCCATTGATGTCCTCCCGGCCCGAAGGACTGATGCGGGCCCCCCCGCGTCACAATGGTTGTCGCCTGGATAAAATTGGAATCTGGGGGCGATAAAGAGAGAACAAGTTGGCGCGTTACGGAAAGACATTCAAGGACAGGGCAGTGGCGCGGTTGCTGCCGCCGGAGAGCGCATCAGTGGAAGAGGTTGCGCGAGAGATCGGTGTGGGCGCGCAGACGCTGGAGCGCTGGCGCAGTGATGCGCTGTCCATGCCCGCTCGCGAGCGGGCCTGGACAGCGGCCGCGCGTTTCGAAGCGGTGTTGAGCACGGCAGCGATGGACGAGACGGCCCGCAATGCGTGGTGCCGCGAGCATGGCGTGTATCCGCAGGAACTGGCGCAGTGGCGGCAAGCGGCCACGCAGGCGCTGGCCGAGCCCGAAGAGGCCCGTGCGAGTCCACAGCAGACGAAGCAGGACCAGCGTCGCATCAAGGAACTGGAACGCGAACTGCGGCGCAAGGAGAAAGCACTGGCCGAGGCAGCCGCATTGCTGGTTCTTTCAAAAAAACTCGGGGCGATCTTCAACACGGACAAGGGCGAGGACGAATGATCGGCCTCGAAGATCGCCAGTTCCTGGCCCGGGAAATCGATTCGGCAAGACTGGCTGGCGCACGGTTGCGCCTGGCCTGCGAGGTGGCCGGAATCGACGTGCGTACCCTGCAGCGCTGGAGGGCCAATCAAGGGCTCGTCACTGGCGACGCCAGGCCCGGCGCGATGCGCCTGCTGCCCGCGCACACCTTGAGCCCGGAGGAGCGGGAAAACGTGCTGCGCGTAGCCAGCGAGCCGCGCTTTGCCGACATGCCACCGGCGCGCATCGTGCCGATGCTGGCTGACGAAGGCGTGTATATCGCCAGCGAATCGACCTTTGCACGCGTGCTGCGCGAGCATGGGCAGATGAGGCGCCGTGGCCGTGCCAGAACGCCTTCGAGCGGCCGGCCGCCGACCACGCACGTTGCAACCGCGCCGCGCCAGGTGTGGTGCTGGGACATGACCTATTTGCCGGCAACGGTCACAGGGCGATGGTTCCACCTGTACCTGATTCTGGACCTGTACAGCCGCAAGATTGTCGGCTGGGAGGTGCACGACAGCGACGCGGCCGAACACGCTGCTCATCTCGTACGTCGTACGGCGCTCTCCGAAGGCATTGCCGCCCTTGAGGCCCGGCCGGTGCTGCACGGCGATAACGGGGCGACGCTGAAGGCCACTACCGTGCTGGCGATGCTGCACTGGCTGGGCATCAAGCCGTCGTACTCGCGCCCCCGGGTCAGCGACGACAACGCCTATGCCGAGGCGCTGTTCCGAACCGCGAAGTACCGGCCGGAGTTTCCGGTCACAGGCTTCGAGGACCTGAGCGCTGCTCGCACCTGGGCTGCCGGCTTCGTGCAGTGGTACAACTTCGAGCATCGTCATAGTGGCATCCGCTACGTGACGCCTGCGCAGCGTCACGCCGGTGACGATCGTGCGCTTCTCGCCGCTCGGCATGCACTGTACGAGAGGGCCCGCGAGCGCAATCCGGCCCGCTGGTCGCGCCACACGCGCAACTGGACACCGGTTGGTGCCGTGACGCTTAACCCCGAACGCGACTCAGTCGTCGAGATGGCGTCGATCAGCGCAAATAAACAGCCTCTGGCTGCATGAGTGAGGCGACAACTTGCTTGACGCGCGCCGGGGTCGGCTGCGGCCGGTCGCGACAAGCTGCGGTTACGCGAAAACTGCAGCAGATTGAAACGACCCGATAGATTGAAAGATTGAAGCGCCTCCCGATAGATTGGGACGTCGGATAGATTCGGTTGCTTCATCGATTAGGTTGCGCTGATAGATTGGCTTGCTGGATAGATTCGAGGCCCCATAGAGCGGAGATCCCCTCTGATAGATTGGCGGCCGATGGCAACGTACTCTTTCGGTCCCGGCGTGTCAGATTGCGCAGATTGCAGCGACTAGCAACAAGCCCTAACCTCTAAGCCGCCACGTCACACCCCGACTGCTCCAACACAGCCTGCGCCTCTGGTGCAGATTGCGGCCAGCCAACGACGCATCCGGCGACCTGGCCCACGTGCCCAACGCGGCCACAACATCGGCGCGAGGGTCGGGTCCGCATACGTGCGCGCGTGCGCCTTCGCGAACATCGCGCCGACGCGTGATGCGTTCCTGCCCTCCGTTACACCTCGCGGTACGCGACTTGCTCGCCGAAGCGGAGCGGACCGGCGACGCTACACGCCGCGCGGCAGCGCTGCCTCGATGAACACCGCGCACAACGCTTCCATGCCCTTCGCGTCCTCCTCGTCGAAGCGCGCGACGACCGGGCTATCGACATCCCACACGCCGATCAGCGTGCCGTCGGGCGCGACGAGCGGCACGACGATTTCCGATTGCGACGCCGAATCGCATGCGATATGGCCGGGAAACTCGTGCACGTCGCGCACAACCTGGGTCTGACGGGTTTGCGCGGCCGTACCGCAGACGCCCTTGCCGAGCGCAATGCGCACGCACGCGGGCTTGCCCTGGAACGGGCCGACCACCAGTTCGCGGCCGTCGTGAAAGTAAAAGCCGGCCCAGTTCAGATCGCTCAACGAATGAAAGACGAACGACGAGAAATTCGCGGCGTTGGCGATCCAGTCGGTTTCGCCGGCTAGCAGCGCGCGCGCCTGCGCGACCAGTTCTTCATATTGCGCGGCTTTGGGCAGATGCGAGGTGGAGGAAACTTCGAACATGACGGCGTCCGGGATCAGAGCGGGATGGAAAGCGGTAAGGGGTGAAGTGTAAAGCAAGCGCAATCCCCGCGCGCGGGTGTCGAACGCTGTGACACGAGCCGCGCGTCTACGCTCGCCGTCCCCCTCGGTTCTCGACTGTCCCTTCTTATTAATAGTTTCTATCTTGATAACATCAATATTCATTTCGCATTAGTTTAAATCGAACGGGTTTTTTTCGACTCTATTTTTGCTATGTTACCGGCGGTGTCTTTTTGCTTATAACTCGTCACGTCAGAACACACGCGACGCGTTAGGTCCCGCAAATACCGGAGACATGCTAGCGGTAGCAGAAAAAATGATGCTTAATGTGATGATTACCCCGCGTGATCGCAATGGCCGAAAGATAGGTCCCGCGAAGATAAGCCGGGGACTAATGAGCCGCCGTCAACGAGAATCCGCGCCCTTCCGGCAGTCGGCACAATGACAGGCCACAAGCTTTTTTCGTATGTGGCTCTCACGCTGACCGCCTCGGCAAGCGTGTGCGCGGCACAAACACCACCACACGCTACGATTAATGATTTCATCGGCAATTGGGTCGTGACCGATGTAGTTGACTATGCCGATATTTCTGGTGGCATCCCCGAAGCAAAACGGATTCTCGGCATGACGATGACAATTACGCCGCAATCCATGAGCTTCGACAGTGAAACCTGCAAGCCCAACACAGGTTTTACCGTCAAACGAATTGACACGCTTTCGGCGTTGAAGAAACAGTTCGACCTTCGCGTGAATGAAACCGGGTTGCCCGCTACAACCGTTGTCGTAGATAGCGACAATTGTTTCGCGGTCTTCCGGATGGACGCTCACAGGATTGTTTTTGGATGGGACGGGATCATCGTTCGCGCCATCCGCGATCAGTGAGAGCTCGTTGAGTACCCGTCCCAGAGGCCCGGGCCTTTTACTGATCGACCCCAATAATCACGCTCGACGCCTTGAAAACCGCCGTCGCCGCCTTGCCGCTCGCGAGGCCGAGGCGCTCGACGCTGTCGTTCGTGATGATCGCCGCGATCTGCGCGCTGCCGGCACTGATCGTCACTTCCGAATTGACGGCGCCCGTCGTCACCGCCGCGACGGTCCCTTCGATGCAGTTGCGCGCCGACACCTGCTGCCTCGCGACATCGACCATTACGATCACCGACGATGCCTTCACGAGCGCAAACGCCTGCTTGCCGGTCGCCAGCCCGAGCGACTTCGCGCTGCCGTGCGTGATGATCGCGACGACCTCGAGACCGTCCGGCGTGCGCAGCGTGACTTCGTCGTTGACGGCACCGTGCTTGACGTCGGTGACTTCGCCGCTGAACTGATTGCGTGCGCTGGTTTTCATGGCGGACTCCCTGGCGATTGTCGCGCGTGGCGACGCGCGGGTGGACGGATAAAGCGAGTGTAGTCGAAGCCGCGCGCGCCCCCGCCCAACATCCGATGCGCCGTGCGCATCGCCGACACCGTATCATCTTGGCCGTGCACCTCATACGCCGAATCTTTATGCCCGTCGCCGTTCTCTCCCGCCGTGCCTGCCGCGCCGTCGTGCTGTGCGTCGCCGTCACGATGCTCGCCGCATGCAGCACGCCAACGCCGCCGCGCGGCACGCAAGCGTTCGTCGACAACGTCACGCTGTTTTCGCTCGCCCATTACGACCAGAACGTCGATCACTGGCTCGATCCGAACAGCCCCGACTACGATCGGCCGTTTCTCAGCGCCGCCGAGCAGCGCGCACATTTCGACGCGCTATTCGCGCGCTACTTCGGCACGGGCGAGAACGCGCCGTCGCCGTGGAATCCCGCCTGGGTGACGACACGCGTGTTTCGCGAGCAGGGCGAGGACATTGCCGCACTGCAACAGCGCCGCATCGACAGATTCGACAACACCGGCAAGCGTGGCGGCGTCATCGGTTACGGCGAAAACTTCCGGCCGCACGACAAGGCGTGGATCGACGCGATCGCGCGCAACATCAACGTCGCGCAGTTCACGCAAACGCCGGTCTATCAGCCCGAGCGGCGCGCGATCGCGACCGGCAACCTGATGGTGCGCGAGTTGCCTACCACCGATCCGTCGTTCTACGACCATCGCCTGGCCGGCGAGGGTTATCCGTTCGACAACCTGCAGATCTCGGCGGTGCGACCCGGCGCGCCGCTCTATGTGCTCGGTAGCAGCGTCGACGGCGCGTGGCATTACGTGCAGACGCCCGACGTGCAGGGCTGGGTGCGCAGCGACGGCGTCGCGTTCGCCGACGATGGTTTCATCGATCAATGGCGCGCGGCGGCCGGGAAGTCGCTAGGGGCGGTGATCGTCGCGTCGGTGGCGGTCAACGACAGCCACGGCGTGTTCCGCTTCGCTGCCCCGGCCGGGACGATGCTGCCGCTGGTGGCGGGTGTCTCGGCATCGCCAGCCGCGACCAGCACCAACACAGGCACACTCCAGCTCCTCGTTCCCGCGCGCGACGTCGACGGCCGCGCGCTGATCCGCACCGCGTCGCTCGACGCCACGCAGATCACGCCGATGCCGCTCGCCGCGACGCCGCGCCATCTCGCGACGCTGTTGAAGGCGCTGATCGGCCGGCCGTACGGCTGGGGCAATAGCGGGCTCTACAACGACTGTTCGTCGGAACTGCAAAGCATCTTCGCCGCGTTCGGCGTGTGGCTGCCGCGCCATTCGTCGACGCAGATGAGCGCCGGCCGCATGGTCGATCTGTCGGAGTCGACACCCGCCGAACGGCTCGACTATCTGGCGCGGCATGGCGTGCCGCTGCGCACGCTGATCTACATCGGCGGCCACGTGATGCTGTACCTCGGCAACACGACGCGCGACGGCGCCACGGTCCCCGTCGTCTATCAGGACGTGTGGGGCCTGCGCCCGGCCGACAACAGCCGGCGCGCGGTCATCGGCGGCTCGGTGATTCTGCCGCTCGACGAGCGCATCCCCGAGGACGCGACGCTGCAGTCGCTCGCCGCGACGCCCACGTTCCAGATCAGCATCCTCGGCGCGCCGGCGGGCAGCACGGCGCCGTCGTCCGCGCCGCCGGCGGACGAGGACAATCCGGCGGGATAAATGGCGGGCCGCCCTCCCCCGCGCCTGAAAATATTTTTTTCGGAGTGTCGATCCGACGGTGACCAACTCGTCGTAACGTTGAAGACCCAGCTCATGCAGCCGGTCTTTCCCCTGAGGAACCGTTACTTCAAGGAGTCACCGTCATGTCCAGCGCCGCAGCCAAACCGATCCCGGACGGGATGCACTCGCTCACGCCGTACCTGATCTGCAAGAACGCCGCCGAAGCGATCGCGTTCTACACGAAAGCCTTCAACGCCGTCGAACAGATCCGTCTGCCGGGCCCCGACGGCAAGGTGATGCACGCGACCCTGAAAATCGGGGACTCCATGCTGATGCTGACCGACGAATGGCCCGAGCACCAAAGCTTCGGCCCGAACACGCTGAAGGGCACGCCGGTCACGATTCACCACTACGTACCGGACGTCGACGCGAGTTTCAAACAGGCGGTCGACGCGGGCGCGACCGTCACGATGCCCGTCACCGACATGTTCTGGGGCGACCGCTACGGCCAGGTCAAGGACCCGTTCGGCCACAGCTGGTCGCTCGCGACGCACAAGCGCGACCTGAGCGCCGAGGAAATCCAGCAGGCGATGGCCGCGATGGACTGTTCGTCCCAAGAGAAGAAGTGAGCGGCCGATGGGCGTCGGGCAATCGCACGCCCACGCCCACCGACACCAGTCCCGAAGGAGCAACGTCATGCAGAAAATCGCGCCGTGCCTGTGGTTCGACGGCAACGCTGAAGAAGCCGCGGAGTTCTACACGTCGGTGTTTTCGGCGTCGCGCATCGCCACCACGCTGCACGCCACGGACGCAGGCCCAGGACCGGCGGGCAAGGTCGTCGCCGTCACCTTCGAAATCGAAGGCCAGGAGTTCATGGCGCTGAACGGTGGCCCGCAATACAAATTCACGCCGGCCATCTCGCTGTTCGTGCACTGCGACTCGCAGGAGGAAATCGATCGCTACTGGTCGAAGCTGCTCGACGGCGGCGGCGAGCCGTGGGCCTGCGGCTGGCTGCGTGACCGCTTCGGCGTGGTCGTGGCAGATCGCGCCCAACGTGCTGCTGCAGATGCTGCGCGACCCGGATCGCGCAAAGGCAAGCCGCGTGATGGCGCAGATGATGAAGATGGTCAAGCTCGATATCGCGCCGCTCGAACAGGCGTATCGCGGCGAATAGGACGGTGGCCAGCGGGCGCCCCGCCTCGCCCGCGCGATCTTTTGATAGGATCGGTCTCGACCCCAACACGGCGAGACAACTACGGTGCGCGTCAACCATCAGGCCTTCTTCTGCTCGCTGTTCATCGCGCGTCTCGCCGATCAGATCCTGCTCTTCCTGGTGCCGCTCGTGGTGTTTCAAACGACGCGCCAGGTCGCGTGGTCGGGGCTCGCGTTTTTCATCGAAACGCTGCCGCGCTACCTCGTGTTCCCGTTCTTCGGCGCGCTCTGCGACCGCTTTCCACCGCTGCGCCTGATGCGGCTGAGCCAGGCGGTGCGTGCGCTCGCATGCTTCGGCGGTATCGCCGCGTATGCGCTGTTCGGCGGCATCGGCTGGCTGATCGCGCTGTCGGCCGCGTGCGGCGTGCTGACGAGCCAAGGACTCGTCGCGCGCGAGGTGATGCTGCCGCAGATCTTCAGCACACAGCAGATCCAGAAGGTACTCGCATATTCGCAACTGGCCGATCAGCTCGGCTTCGTGCTTGGGCCGATGCTCGCCGCGTTGCTGCTCGGTGTGTGGCATTGGGAATCGGTGGTCGCCGCGACCGGCGTGCTGTTTCTGTGCGCCGACGCCGCACTGTTCGTCTGGCAGCGACTGAGCGGCTTTCGCGCGCCTTCGCCTGTGTCCGCTCGATCGCTCACGCCCGCCGCTCACTGGACCACGCCGCTGCGCATCGCGCTCGATCACGTGTGGACGCTGCCGGGCCTGAAGAAGGTCATCATGCTCGCGGCCGCGGAGAACCTCGTCATCGGTGTCACGCTTGCGACGTCGGCGGCGATGGTGACGGGTTTGCATGCGCAATCGAGCCGCTACTACGCCGGTCTGCAAACGGCCGGCGCGCTCGCCACGGTGCTGGTGCTGCTGACGGTTGCGCGCGCCGGATGGCCGGCGCGCGTGCTCGGTCTCGTCGCATTCGTGACGATCTGCGCGGGCGGCGTGATCGCAGGCGCGAGCGCGTCGCCGTGGGGCTATGCGCTCGGCTTCCTGCTGATCGTCGGCTTCGACAAGATGTTCAACGTCTACATCCGCAGCGCGCGTTTGCAGATCATTCCGCCCGAGGACTACGGCAAGACCATCGGCGTCGCGATTCTGCTGAACAACCTGACACAGCCGCTCGCCGGCCTGCTCGTCGGCGTGTTCTCGGCAAGCACCCAAACCGGCCCACTGATCGTCGCGCTGTCGCTGACGATGGGCGGCATCGGCGCGGCGGTATCGATCGGCTCGGCGCTGCTGCGCCGCAGGCGCGCGTGGGCGCTCGAAGACTAACGGTGCTTCGACCCGCGACGACACGCTCGAAGTTACCCACAGTTTTTGTTGGCAAATCTGTGCATAACTTCCCGGAAAAATCCGCAAGCCTTTGATACGCCTGTCGTTTTTTCGTCTGCATCGAAGGTGCGGCAGCGCACGGAGTTTTACCGGGGTTCATGAGTGGCCGGCTGTGCGCAGACCGTCGTCAGCGCCGTGCGCATGCGAAGAGTTTCATCAGATTTACACGCTCGTTAGCTAAACCCGGCACGCTGTAATTCGTGACAAAAATGCCACGTTCTATTGCAGCGAAATTAGCCGCATTTCTGCTTAAGAATTCACGAAAATTAACGATCCACACATAGCCTAAATTTTTTGTATCGATGACAATGGGTCTGCATGCCCTGACGCAATCGAGGCCCACGCTTCCGCTTAGGATAAGGTATTGAGTCAATTCGCTGTGAACTCGATCCGAATATCCGCCGCAAATCATTATTAACAGATATAAATCTTTAAATCCCGATCTGCTAAATTCAATTTAAATCACATTTGTCAAATGCGTCCGGAGTACCGCATCTTTAACCAAATGCTTCGGCGAGCGCAGCAATTACGGCGCGAAACCGGCGCCGTGCCCGCGGACGTCGGCCCCGCGCTACGCGAAGACGCGGATGCTGCCGGCGTATCGCAGGGACGGCGGCGCGCGCTGAAAACGCTCTGGGGGCTTGCGATCGCCGCGCCCGCGGGCTGGCTCGCGAGCCGCTTGCCGTGGCAGATGTGGACCGCCGAATTCCACACCGGGACTGGCGAACTGGACGACGTGCTGCTGGCGGACGGCACTCAGATCACGCTGGGCAGCGCGAGCGCGATCAACGCCGCGTTCGAGGCGAACGTTCGGCGCGTCGATCTGCTCGGAGGGGAAATCATGGTGCGGCCCGTGATCGATGTTGGCGGCGCACCGGGCGCCCGAACGACTCATGCGCCTTTGCTCGTGCAGACGGCCGAAGGCGTCGTCCAAGCGCGCGGCGCGCAGTTCAGCGTGAGGCAAGGGGATGGTTTCACACGCGTGGCCGCGTTTCGCGGCGACGCGTTGGTGAGGCCGGCATCGGGCGCGGCGCTGGTGCTGACGCAAGGCCAACGGTGCACGCTGACACGCTTCGGCGTCGCGGCGCCGCAAGCGCTCGACCCGCGCGAGGCGATGTGGACGCGTGGCCTGCTCTACGCGAACAACATGCGTATCGCGGATCTCGTCGACGAACTCGCGCGCTATCACACCGGCGTATTGCGCTATGCCGACGACGTCGCCGATCTGCGCGTGTCGGGCATCTATCAGCTCACCGATACCGACGCGACGCTCGCGCTGCTGCAGCGGACCTACCCGATCCGCTTGCGCTCGATCACGCCTTACTGGACCCTCGTCGAAGCGCTCGACAGCGCGAAAATCTGACGCTCAGGCCGCGACGGCCTGCGGCAACGCGAGCCCTTGCTCGCCCTGCTCGCCGCCCAGCGCATCGAGCAGATCGCGCAGCATGCGGTCGAGCTCGGCCGTCATCAGCGCAACGTCGGAATCGAAGCGCTCGTCGTCGTTCTGCGCGGTCGGGTCGCTCGCTTCCTTGAGCACGTCGAGCGGCGCGACGCGCTTGATCGTCAGCGACGGCGTCAGCACGAACGACACGCGATCGTTCCACGTCATCGCAAGCCGCATGCATTGCTTGCCCGCCTCGATATGGCGGCGCATGTCTTCGGCGTCCAGCGCATGCCCGACATAGCGCACCGTCGCGTTGCCCTCGGCGGGCGAACGCAGCTCGGTGTCCTGATCGAGCGTGAAACCCGCCGGCGCGTCGCCGTCGAGCAGCCAGCCGGTCATCGCCGCGACCGGCGACTGCGCGACGCGCACCGTCATCAGCGGCAATTGGTCGATCGACTTGACGAGCAGACCGCGCACATCGTCGGCGACCGCCTGCGACGCCGCGTCGATCACGAGCCAGCCATTCGTGCAATCGATCCACACGCGCGTATCGCGGCGGATGCTGAACGCGCGCGGCCGCAGTTCGTCGGTGACCTGCTCCTTCAGGTCGCGCATCTGCTTGCGGCCCGGCTTGAAGCCCTGCTGCTCCTCGAGCTCGGCCGCGCGCTCGCGCGTGACCTGGGTGACGACCGACGCGGGCAGCAGCTTCTTCTCGGCACGGAACGTCAGCAGCATCTGACCGTTCATTGCGTAGACCAGCGAGTCGCCGTCGCGCGGGGGCGCCCAGCCTTGGGCCTGCATCTCGATGCTCTGGCCGGGCGCGAACGCGTACGGCGCGAGCCACTTCTGCATCTGTTCAGGGTTAACGGACCACGGCGCGGGCAGACGGTGCAGCTGAAGGTTTTTGAACCACATGAGCGAAGTCGGATTTAGGCAAAGCGCAACATTTTATCCGAGGAGAACCAGCCGGGGCGTTCTGGCGGACGCGATCCTGCAGACCGCCTAATTTCAAAAATTAAACGAAAATCTCTCCAACTGCGGCCCAATTATCAAAACGTCGCCGATCTCAGCAGAATGCGCTTCATCAACCCACTTCCCAGGAGCGCCTCCATAGTCGAAGCCGTCATGGTTTGACCGTAGCCGGCCGCCCGCGCGTTTTGGCGGCAAATCACCTAGACTTTTGGACAGGACAGACCCAGACGGAGGCGGTCATGGCCGACCAAACCGCAAGCTGGCAGACGGTGCAATACGAAGGCTTCGAGATACACGTGTCACCTGTCGCGAAGGATCCGCCCGACGCGGCGCATGCCGCCGATGCGGCCGCGAAAAACAGCCGCTACACGTATCTAGGCTACGTCTGCCATCCGGGCGCCAACCCCCAGCTTCCCGGCCATGCGGTGCCGTTTCACGCGGACGGCGAGGAGAGCTTCGCGAGCCTGGCCGACGCGCTCTCCGAAGCGGTGCACGTGGGACGCAGCATCGTCGACGGCACGCATCCGGATCTGACGGTGCTGCCGCTCGTAACGCGCGGCGTTTGACACACGCAGCGCGTCAATCAGCCGTTTTCGGCTCGCCGCCCGTCAGCCCAACGCGCGCTTGATGCGCGACTTCAGCAGTGCACGGCGCAGCCGGCCGGTGCGCTCGGGCTCGCTGACCGCGAGCGTGCCGTCGATGGCGGTGCCGCGGCGCAGGTAATAGCGGTCGAAGGTCGCCTGCGTCATCCCCCACTTGTTGAGGAACTGGCGACGCCCGTCGTTCTTCACGATCTTGCCGGTGCTCTTCTGCTGGAAGTGATAGACGAGACTGTCGCCGACGCCGACGAACACGCGGCAGCCCGCGTCCCACAGCTTCATCGAGAAATCGTTGTCGCTGCTCATGCCGGGGCTCAGTTCGCTGCTGTAGCCGCCCACCTTGAACCACCAGTCCCGATGCACGAGCGTCGGCGGCCACGTCGCGCCGCGCCAGTCGGCGCGCACGAGACCGGCCGCGGCGGTGACCAGTTCGTCGGCGCGAAACGCCTGCGCGTCGCGGCCGAAGTCGCGCACGACCACGCATGGATTGCCCGAATCGACCGGCTCGATCATCGTGCCCGACAACATGAACAGGTTGTCGGCCGGCATCGGCGCGAGACGCTTGACGAGCGCGTCGTCCCAGCCGGGGCAGCAGTACATGTCGTCGTTCATGTAGACGATGTAGTCCTGCGTCGCGCGCGCCGCCGCGATATTGACCGCGTGGCAGATGCCGATATTGCCGGGCGACGCCGTGTGCTCGATGCCCTCGTCGCGCACCCACGCGAGCGTGCCGTCCGAACCGTCGTTCACGTGCACGATGAGCTGGTGCGGATGCGTCGAATGACGGCGCAGGCTTTTGATCACGAGGCGCAGATAAGGCAGGTTGTTCCAGGTCGGGATGATGATTGAGAACATCGAGTCGGTCCGTTGAGCTGGGCGCGGGGCGCGGCATGCGCCGCGCCCCGGCCATGAATGTCGCGCGATTGTACCGCCCCCGCCTGCTCGCACGACAGACGCCGCCCGCGCCCGCCCCACCCGCATGCCGCGGACCAGCGGAACCTTCCCGCGTGCGGCGGCAAGCATTTCGCAAGGAAGCGCATGGTTATAATCCGGATCGCTCTACCGTCTTGAGAAACTCAAATGGTCCGGCACCCCCTGCAATTTCACCACCGGAACGGTAGTGTTTTCATCGATAACGTAGATCTATGATTTTTGCTTCCAGTCTGGTCTGGCTCACGTCGGCTCTGCTGTTTCTCGCGCCCGCAGTCAATCTGATGTGGCGCGGCGGCACCGGCTACTGCTTTTTCGCGCTCGTCGCGCTCGCGCTCGGCGCGGCCATCGTCAACCGGCGCATGCCGGGCTATTTCTCCGCGTTGCGGACCTACCGCTGGTTCACGATCGGCATGCTCGCGTTCGTCGTCGGGATCGGCGCGCAGCAGTTGGTGCTCGGCTACTGGCTGCCACGCGAATTCGACAATGCGTCGCGTTTCGTGCTCGCGCTTCTGGTGTTCCTGCTGCTGCGGCAATTGCCGTCGCGCAATCTGCGCTTGATCGGCTGGGGCTGCGCGGCCGGCGCGCTCGCGGTCGGCGCATGGGCGTTCATCGATCAGCCGCCCGGCGGCTGGACCGACGCGAACCGCCTGAACAACTCGTACACGAACGCGATTCCGTTCGGCGATACCGCGCTGCTGCTCGGGTTCCTGTCGGTGTTCACGCTTGGCTGGGACAACCCGCGCGACTGGCGCGTGCTGGTGCCGCGCGTGCTCGCGCTGGTGTCGGGCGGCTATGCATCGTTTCTGTCGGGCTCGCGCGGCGGCTGGGTTGCCGTGCCGGTGTTCGTCGTGCTGCTCGGCATGCAGTACCACTGGTTCACGCACAAGAAGCGCCTGCTGATCGCGACGCTCGTCATCGTGATCGGGGCGGGCGGTCTGTTGTCGACCGAACGGGTTCAGAAACGCTTTGCCGAGGTGCCGAACGACGTGTCGATGATGCGCAAGGGCGAGGACGACACGGCCACCGGCCTGCGCCTGCAACTGTGGAACGCGTCGCGGATGATGTTCGAGCGGCATCCGGTGTGGGGCGTCGGCAAAGGCCATCTGGTCGACGAGCTCGGCGTGATGGCGAAGCGCGGCGAAGTGAAGGCCGAGATCGTCAACGAGCGCGCGCATAGCGACTTTTTCTCGACGCTCGCCGAGATGGGCGCGGTCGGCGTGATCTGCCTGTTGCTGTTCTACTACGGGATCACGGTGTATTTCTGGCAACACCGGCATGCGACCGATCCGGCGATTCGCGCCGCGTCGTACGCGGGTCTCGCGGTCGCGGCGAGCACGGTGATCTTCGGGCTCACTATCGACGTGCTGGTGCCGATGATGGTGGCGGTGCTGCTCGCCTCGCTGGTGGCGACGCTGCTGGCGGTGATCGATGCGCGCAAGCGCGAGTTGCGAAGCGAAGCGCGGACCACGCCGGCGCCAGCCGCGGTCGTGCGCGAGACGCAGCCGCGCGATTGATTTTGATTTGACGAGAAGCGGCAACCCGAGCGCGGAGCGCCGCCCTCATCCCCGCGTGAACACCTCGTAAAGCGCCGCGACGTGCGCGTCGACGCTCGGGTCGTAGACGAGGCTGTCGCGCGGCGTCGCGATGCGCGCGGCGCCGCTCTTCACGCGCTCGACCGCCTGCTCGATCGCGCGCTCGAAACTGCCCGCGGTCTGCCGCGAGAACTCGATCTTCGCGGCACCGGTCACCGTCTCCGCCGAGCCGACGTTGTCGGCGATCACGAGCGGCGTGCCGCACATCACCGACTCCACGCCGACGAGCCCGAACGGCTCGTACGCCGACGCGACGACCGTGAAATCGGCGGCCGCGAACAATTTCTCGATCTCCTTGCTGTAACCCGCGTAACGAATTGTGTCGCCGGTTTTCGGCACCGGGCGTCCCGCGACGACGAGGCAGACCGGCAGCGTCGTGCGCGAGAAAAACGCTTCGAGCAGCGGATAGCCCTTGCGCTCGTGACTCGTCGACGAGAACACGAACATCACGCGATCGTCGGGCACGCCGAGCTGGCGGCGCACGGCCGCGCGCGCGGCGGCGTCGAGCGGCCTGAAGCGTGCGGTATCGACGGGCGGATAGAGCACGTCGATCCGCGCGGCCGGCACGTCATAAAAACGCTGCAACTCGCGGCTCATCAATTGCGAATGCGCGACGATCGAGCGCGCCCGCGTGTAGACGCGCCGCTCGAGCTCGATCTGCCATTCGTCGCTGCGGCGCGGCGCGCGGCCCGCAGCTTCGAGCGAACCCGGATGCGTGCCGCCGCACAACGCGACGTCGGCATGCGTCGAGTGATTGATCGAGAACACGCACGCCGGACGATGCCGCTTCAACCGCTGCTTCAGACGCCAGTCGAACGCGAGGTTGCGCAGCTTGCGCGGCGCCCAGCGTACGTCGAGCGGCTGCGCATCGATCCACGCGGCCTCGGGCAGCGCGCGGTCGATCTCGCGCGCGAACAGCGTCGGGCGCAAACCCATGCGATGCAGGCCGGCGATCACGTCGCGGGTGTAACGCTCGGCGCCGCCGCTGTTCTTCAGCGCCTGGGCGGTCAGCGCGATGTCGGTGAGGGGGCGGCGGTTCGGGTCGAGGGCTGCGTCGCGGGTTGGCTCTGACAAGGATGGGTCTCGGTGAGGCGCACGCGCGGGCGAGGCCGTGGGTGCGCAGTTTCGGGGCAGCGGCAATTGTAAAGGATGGGTTTCGTCGGGCTCAGCTCGGGGGGCCCGGGTTTGCCGCGTGCGTCGCGCGGCGCGGCCGTCAGCGGCTAGAATCTAGGCCAATCGCCTTCGTCCCGACTCCATGACCGATAGCCCGCCGTCCGCCGCAACCGCCGACACCGCCCGCCCGCTCGTCTCGATGCTGCTGATCGCCTACAACCAGGCAGAGCAGATCGGCGACGCCGTGCGCAGCGCGCTCGCGCAAACCTACGAGCCGCTCGAAATCATCGTCTCCGACGACGCGTCCAGCGACGCCACCTACGCCGCGATCGAAGCGGCGCTCGCCGGCTACGCGGGCCCGCATCGCGTGATCGCACGGCGCAATACCGTGAACCAGGGCATCAGCGCGCACCTGTCGCAACTCGCGCAGCTCGCGCACGGCGAACTGCTGTTCGTCGCCGCCGGCGACGACATGTCGACGCCCGAGCGCTGCGAGCGCGTCGTCGACTGCTGGCTCGCGCATGGGCGCCGCCCCGACCTGATCGCCACCGATCTCGCCGACATGGACGAAGCGGGTCACGTGCACGAGCGCGTGAGCCCGACCGAGCTCGATCGCTATCGCAGCTTCGACGACTGGCTCGTCGAGCGTCCATGGCTGATCGGCGCGGCACATACGTGGTCGCGACGCCTGATCGAGCGCTTCGGGCCGATGCTGCCGGGCGCCGCGGCCGAGGATCAGATCATGGTGCTGCGCGCGATCCTGTCGGGCGGCGCGATCAGTCTGCGCGAGCCGCTGGTGCGCTATCGGCGCGGCGGACTTTCGCGCAAGCGTCGCTACCGGTCGGTCGACGAGCTGATCGCGCGGATGCGGCAAAGCAATCGCTACGGACTCGCGGAGCTCGCGCAACTGCAGCGCGACGCTCAGATCGCCGGTGTGGGCGAACGCATGCGCGCGGCGATGGCGCCGAAGCTCGCGCGCGAGCAGTTCATCCATGCGATGTTCGAAGCGGGCAGCCTCGGCGAACGCCTCGGGCTGGTGACGCGCAGCGCCGGCGTGAAGCTCGGGCTGCGGATTCGGATGTTCCTGTATGCGAGTTGCCCGATGGTCTACGCGCCGGGCATCTGGATCAAGCGGGTCGTGCGGGGCAGAAAGGCCTGAAGACGACGATAGGGTCTCGCGGTGCCTGGCGACGCCACATCGGTCACGAAAGTCCGCGCGACGCGCCCCGCCGCTGCCGCAAGCGTCGCGCGAGACTCGGCCTTCGCACCTCGACGCCGAAGCTCGGCACGCTCGCGCGCAAGCGCCGCAGCATCTTCACCGAGCGCACGAAGGTCTCGCCGGTGTGGCTCATCATCACGAACTCGAATGCGCCGCGCCAGCTCGCGACACCGCGCGAAAACGCATACATGTCGTGACACGCATCGACGGGCAGCTCGGCGCCGAAGCGTCGCGCGAACACCCGCACCTGATCCGCGATGGCTTCGATCTGCCGCTGCCGGCTCGCGCCGCGCCGTCGTGCCGCCTCGGCGCCGCATTCGTCGCGCGCCGCGCCGCGCTCGTTGGTCGCGCTCGCGCCGACCGCATTGCCGTCATGCTGCCGATACTTCAGATGCGGCGCCGCGACGTGGCGAATCTCGCCGAACGACGCGACCACCATCGCGAGCCACCAGTCGTGCATCACGATGCCGGGCGGGAACGGCAGCGCGCGTTCGAGCGTCGCGCGATTGACGAGCATCGCGCAGCCGGGCACATGGTTGCTCAGCAGAAAATCGCGCAGTCGCGTCGCGCAGCGCGACTTCGCGGTGATATCGAACAGCGAGCGTGACATACAGCACAGCGTCGAGTCGACGAGCTCGATGTCGCAGAACGCGAGCGCCGGCGTCGCGGCGGCGTCGCCCGCGCTTTCCACGCGCCGCAGCTCGCGCATCAGATCGGTGACCTTCTCGGGCGCCCAGACGTCGTCCTGGTCGGCGAGCGCGATGTAGTCGCCGCGGCAGCCGGCGAGCGCGCGCTCGAAATTGCCGACGATGCCGGCCCGCGTGCCATCGCCGACGAGCCGCACCGGCACGCGTCCCGTATGGGACGCGAGCAGTTCGCGGGTGCCGTCGCAGGAGGCGTCGTCGGATACCACGACTTCGAGATGGGGCCAGCTCTGCGCTTCGAGCGAAGCCAGCAGCTCGGGCAGATAAGTGCGGCCGTTGTACGTCGCGAGCGCGATGGAGACGAGCGGCTTGCTCGGATCGTCGTGAGACATGGCAGTCGATTTCCGCGAGGCGGACCGTGATTGCCCGCCAGCATGCGATTAGCGCCGAAAAAGCGCAATAAATTGAGACTTAAACGCAACACCGGCCAGCGCTCCCGTTCGCAATGTGCCGGATCAAACCGGGCTTTGCTGGAACTGGATGCGATGCAGATGGGCGTACAAGCCGTCGTGCTCGAGCAGCTCGCGATGGCTGCCGCGCTCGACGATCCGCCCCGCCTCCATCACGAGGATGCGGTCGGCGCGCTCGATCGTCGACAGGCGGTGCGCGATCACGAGCGTGGTGCGGCCTTTCATCAGCGTTTCGAGCGCCGCCTGCACGTGGCGCTCGGACTCGGAATCGAGCGCCGACGTCGCTTCGTCGAGAATCAGGATCGGCGCGTTCTTGTAGATCGCGCGCGCGATCGCGAGACGCTGGCGTTGGCCGCCCGACAGCATCATGCCGTTGTCGCCGACGAGCGTCTCGATGCCCTGCGGCATCGCCTGCACGGTGTCCCACAGGTTAGCCGCGCGCAACGCTGCCTTGACCTTCTCCGCATCGACTTCCTGACCGTACGCGACGTTGTGCGCGATGGTGTCGTTGAACAGCACGACGTCCTGGCTCACCATCGCGATCTGGCTGCGCAGCGCATGCAGGTCGTATTCGGGCAGCGCGACGCCGTCGACCAGAATCGCGCCGCCGGTCGGATCGAAGAAGCGCGGCAACAAGTTCACGAGCGTGGTCTTGCCGCTGCCCGACGGCCCCGCGAGCGCGACCATCTCGCCCGGCGCGATCTTGAACGACACCTGGTCGAGCGTATGGCGGTTGTGCGTGGAGTTCGTGCCGTAGATGAACGACACGTCGCGGAACTCGACCTCGCCGCGCGCGTGAGCGAGCGGCTTGCCGCCGCCTTCCGGCTCGGCCGGCTCGTCGATCAGGCCGAAGATCAGCTCGGCCGCGGTCATGCCGCGCTGCAACGGCTGGTTCACGTCCATCAGATGCTTGAGCGGCGAGATGACCAGGAGCATCGACGTGACGAACGCGACGAAGCCGCCGACCGTCGTCTGATCCGACGACGACTGCACCACCGCGATCGTGATCACGACCGCGAGCGCGATCGACGCCAGGAACTGCGTCAACGGCTGCGCGAGGCCACCGGAGACCGTCATGCGCATCGCGTAGCCGCGCAGGCGCCGGCTCATCGCGGTGAAGCGGTCCGTCTCGTATTGCTCGCCGTTATGCACCTTGACGACCTTGTAGCCGCCCACCGTTTCTTCGACGATATACGACAGCTCGTTGGTGAGCAGCTGATGCTCGCGGTTCAGTCGCCGCAGCCGGCGATTGATCTTGCCGACCAGCCAGCCGATGCCTGGCAGCAGCACCGCGACGATCAACGTCAGGCGCCAGTTCAGATAGAACAGATAGCCGAGCAGGAAGATCACCGTCAGCGAGTCGCGCACGAGCGTGACCATCACGCTCAGCAGCACGTTCAGGATCTGGTTGACCTCGAAGACGATCGCGTTGATCACCGTGCTCGCGGTTTCGCGCTGGAAGAACGCGACGCTCGTGTGGATCATGCGGTCGAACATCTTCAGACGCAGCTCGAGCAGGATCTTGTTCGACACGTACGCGAGCAGATAGCCGGACGCGTACTGTGACACGCCGCGAATCAGCGCGAGGCCGATCACCGCGATCGGCACGAGCCACTTGGTCTTGTCGACTGCGTGCGAGCCGAAGCCCTTGTCGAGCAGCGGCTTGAGCAGCGCGGGAATGGCGGCGTCGGTGCCGGCGCTCACCGCCATCGCGATGATCGCGCCGACCCCGACCCACAGCAGCGGCTTGATGAAGGGCCACAGGCGCCGCAGGACGACGGCCGGCGACGACGCATCGCCTGCCCCCATGGGTTTGCTTAACGTTGGCTTCGCGCTCAAGGAATCCTCTGGAAATGCGGAACGGCGAGCACGCGGCGCATGATCGGGCGGCCACGTGAAATATCAAAAAAGAGCATTGTAATCGGTTGCAGATGACGGCCGGCGCTCGGCGCGCGACGGCATGCGCGCAACGCCTGGCGGATCGGCGCCGTGGTGTGGGGACGGATGAGATGTGTATACTCGCTGCTCGATTGCCGGGTCGCGACCCGCTCCGTCACTTCGTCCTCCACGCAACTCAGGTATGCAAGAAACCACTCTTGGCGTTGCCATCATCACCCGGAACGCGGCGGCGCGGCTGGCCGAATGCCTGCAAGCCGTGGCCTTTGCCGACCAGATCGTCGTGATCGACGGCGGCAGCACCGACGGCACCGCCGACATCGCCCGCGCGCACGGCGCTCGCGTCATCGAACAGACGGACTGGCCGGGCTTCGGCCCGCAAAAGAACCGCGCGGTCGATGCACTGACCACCAGTTGGATCCTGTCGCTCGACGCCGACGAAATCGTCACGCCGGAACTTGCCGCATCGATTCGCGCGACGCTCGCCGCGCCCGCCGCCGACGTCTATGCGGTGGACCGTCTGTCGAGTTTCTGCGGCCACTGGGTCCATCACAGCGGCTGGTATCCGGACTGGATTCCGCGCCTCTTCAAACGCGGCACCGCGCGCTTCTCCGACGACCTCGTGCACGAGCGCCTCGTGTTCGACACGCCCGCGCAACGCCTGACCGGCAAGCTGATGCACTACTCGTACGAGGACTACGAGGGTGTGCTGCGCAAGCTCGACGCGTATTCGACGGCCGGCGCGCGGCAGCGTTACGAGGCCGGGCAGAAAGGCAGCATTCGCCTCGCGCTCGGGCGCGGCCTGTGGGCGTTCGTGCGGACTTATCTGCTGCGGCGCGGTTTTCTGGATGGCCGCACCGGGCTGATGATCGCGCTGTTCAATGCGGAGACCGTGTACTACCGGTTTCTGAAGCTGGCGCGCCTGGAAAAAACGGGCGGGCGGTAAGGCTAGCCGGTACACGCGGCACTGGCCCATCCATACCGCGGACCTCGCTCAATACACGATTTCGATCGAGCTTCCCGCAAACTCGCCGCGCAGCGCGGCGAGCAGTTCATCGGTCGGCTTCACGCGCCACGCGTCGCCCAGACGCATTTCGCCTTGCGCATGCTCGCTGCGATAAACGACCTGCACCGCGAGCCCGTTCGGAATCTGCACCGCTTGACGCTGACGGCCGCCGTCGCCGCCGAAGCCGCCACGCCCACCGCCATTGCCGCGCGGCGCGGCCGCCGGCGCGGCTGTGGCGGACGGCTCGTCCTTGCCGGCGGTGTGCGCTTCGAGCACCCGGCGCAATGCCTGCGCGTCCGCGTTGCCGTTCATCTGCACCTTCAGCGAATCCGCGTAACGGCAGCGCGCGCGGCCGAGATCCATCACCGTTTCGACCGTGAAGCGGATGCCGCCCGTGAACGCGTCGTTGCGCGCCTGGCCCTGCACGACCAGCAGCTCGTCTTCCTTGAACAACTGCTTGTGCTCTTCGAAGACCTCGTTGAACACCGTCACTTCGCACTGGCCGGTGCCGTCGTCGAGCAGCGCGATCAGCATCTTGCCGCGCTGGGTCATCTGCGTGCGCAGCGACACGATCACGCCCGCGACCAGCTTGTCGCGCCCCTCCTTCAGCTCGCCGATCTTCTGGCGCACGAAGCGACGCACTTCGTCCTTGTATGCATCGAACAGATGGCCCGACAGGTAGAAACCGAGCGCGGCCTTCTCTTCCTGCAGCTTGCGCTTTTCCGGCCACTCCGGTTCGTCGACGAGTTCGTGGCCTTGCGACGGCGCGTCGCCCATGTCGAACAGGCCGGCCTGCAGCGCATTGGCCGCCGCCTGCTCGGCCGCTTCCATCGCGAGCGACACCGACGCGATCAGCTGCGCGCGGTTCAGATGCAGCGTGTCGAACGCGCCGGCGCGAATCAGCGCCTCGATCGTGCGACGATTGACGATGCGCCGATCGACGCGGTTGCAGAAATCGAAGATATCGATGAAGCGGCCTTCCTCGCGTGCGCGCAGGATTTCTTCGATCGCGTTCTGGCCGCTGCCCTTGATCGCGCCGAGACCGTAGCGGATCGTGCGCGAGCGCTTGCCGTCGGCTTCGGCGACCGGCTCGAAGCGATACGCGGACAGGTTCACGTCCGGCGGCAGCACGGCCATCTTGTTCGCGAGGCAGTCTTCGAACAGGATCTTGACCTTGTCCGTGTCGTCCATCGCGAGCGACATGTTGGCCGCCATGAATTCGGCCGGATGGTGCGCCTTCAGCCACGCGGTGTAGTACGCAAGCAGCGCGTAGGCGGCCGCGTGCGACTTGTTGAAGCCGTAGCCCGCGAACTTCTCCATCAGGTCGAAGATTTCGTCGGACTTCTCGCGCGTGAGGCCGTTGGTGGCCGCGCCTTCCGCGAAAATTTCGCGGTGCTTGGCCATTTCCTCGGGCTTTTTCTTACCCATCGCGCGACGCAGCAGGTCGGCGCCGCCCAGCGAGTAGCCGCCGATGATCTGCGCCATCTGCATCACCTGCTCCTGGTAGACCATGATGCCGTAGGTCTCTTTCAGAACAGGTTCGACGCGCGGGTCCGGATATTCCACCACCTCGCGGCCGTGCTTACGCGCACAGAAGCTCGGGATCAGGTCCATCGGACCCGGGCGGTACAACGCGACGAGCGCGATGATGTCTTCGAAGCGGTCGCGGCTGCGCGTCCTTCAGCATGCCCTGCATGCCGCGGCTTTCCAGCTGGAACACGGCGACCGTATTCGCTTTCTTCAGGATCGAGAACGACGCCGGGTCGTCGAGCGGCACCTGGGCGAGCGACCAGTCCTGCTTCGACGGATCGAGGCGGCGGATGTAGCGCTCGGCCCAATCCAGAATGGTCAGCGTGGTCAGGCCCAGAAAGTCGAACTTCACGAGGCCGACTGCTTCGACGTCGTCCTTGTCGTACTGGCTGACGACGCCGCTTTCGTCGCCCTGCGTGTACAAGGGGCAGAAATCGGTCAGCTTGCCCGGCGCGATCAGCACGCCGCCCGCGTGCATGCCGACGTTACGCGTCAAGCCTTCGACGCGCTGCGCGAGTTCGAGCAGCTGGTGCACTTCGTCTTCGTTGTCGAAGCGCTCCTGCAACAGCGGCTCTTCCTTCATCGCGTCGGCGATCGTCACGTGCTTGCCCGGCTTGAACGGGATCAACTTCGCGATGCCGTCCGTGAACATGTAGCCGAGATCGAGCACGCGGCCGATGTCGCGCACCGCCGCCTTCGCCGCCATCGTGCCGAACGTCGCGATCTGCGACACCGCGTTCGCGCCGTATTTCTCCTTCACGTACTGGATCACGCGATCGCGGCCGTGCTGGCAGAAGTCGATATCGAAGTCGGGCATCGACACCCGCTCCGGATTCAGGAAACGCTCGAACAGCAGGTTGTAGCGCAGGGGATCGAGATCGGTCACGCCGAGCGCATAGGCGACCAGCGAACCCGCGCCCGAACCCCGGCCCGGCCCGACCGGCACGCCGTTGTTCTTGGCCCAGTTGATGAAGTCCGCGACGATCAGGAAGTAGCCCGGAAAGCCCATCTTGATGATCGTGCCGCACTCGAATTCGAGGCGCTGGTAGTACGTCGGGCGTTGCGAGTCGCGCTCGGCCTCGTCCGGATACAACTGTTCGAGCCGCTTTTCCAGGCCCTCTTTCGACAGCTGCACCAGGTAGTCGTCGAGCGACATGCCGTCGGGCGTCGGAAAGAGCGGCAGCTTCGGCTTGCCGAGTTCGAGCGTCAGATTGCAGCGCTTGGCGATCTGCACCGTGTTCGCCAGCGCCGAAGGAATGTCCGCGAACAGCGTGGCCATTTCCTGTTGCGTGCGGAAATACTGCTCGGCCGTGAAGCGCTTCTGGCGACGCGGATTCGCGAGAATGTCGCCTTCGGAAATACACACGCGCGCTTCGTGCGCGGTGAAGTCGTCCGGCGTCATGAACTGCATCGGGTGCGTCGCGACGACCGGCAGTTTCAGCGATGCCGCGAGCGCGACCACCTGCTGCACGTACTGCTCGCCGCCAGGCTGGCCGTAGCGCTGCAGCTCGATATAGAAGCCGCCTGGGAACACCTTCGCCCAATGCTGCGCGTGGCGCTTCGCCGCCTCTTCGTTGCCGGCCGCCAGCGCGAGACCGATGTCACCCTGCTGCGCGCCCGACAGCGCGAGCAGCCCTTCGCCCAGACCGGATTCGAGCCAGCCGGCTTCGATTTCCGCGCGGCCGCGATACTGGTTCGTCAGCGAGGCCTTGCTGAGCAATTCGCAGAGGTTCAGGTAACCGCGGCGGTCCTTGACCAGCAGCAGCAGGCGGGAAGGCTTGTCGCGGTCGTCAGGATTGGTGATCCAGACGTCGCAGCCGGCAATGGGTTTGATCCCTTTGCCACGCGCTTCCTGGTAGAAACGGACGAGGCCGAACGCGTTGCCGAGGTCGGTAAGCGCGAGCGCGCCCTGACCGTCTTTGGCCGCCGCCGCGACGATGTCGTCGAGACGCACGATGCCGTCGGCAATCGAGAATTCGGAGTGAACGCGGAGATGAACGAAGCGGGGATCTGACATGGGCGACATTGTAACTCCACCCTTCCGCGGATTTCAGGTCAAAACGGCGCGTTGGCCATCCGGCCAGGACGAGGTCGGAGCGAGCGCTGTTTGCGCTAGCGCAACTCGTTGGCCATTCGGCCAGGTCGGGGAAAATGCCGGGTTGAGGGATAATAGGGGTTTCGCCTCTCTCGACGTGGCCATTTAACCGGCAAACGCACGGCAAACGCACGGCAAACGCGCGCGAACCCGCGCGTCAAACCCCGGGTCTCATACGGGGCGCAACAGCGGCGGCACATCCCGCCGCCCCTCGCCACGCCGGCCATCTTTACCGCAGAACACACATGAGTATCGTCAATCTCGCCGCGTATCAATTCGCGACCATCGAAGACACCGCCGCCTGGCGCCCGTTCGTCACCGAACGCTGCAATGCGCTCGGCCTGCGCGGCACCATCCTGCTCGCGCCGGAAGGCATCAACCTGTTCATCGCCGGCACGCGCGAGAACACCGACGCATTCATCGACTACATTCGCCACGACGCGCTGTTCGAAGGCAAGTTCGCGAATCTGCAGTTCAAGGAAAGCCTGTCGGACAAGCAGCCCTTCACGCGCATGCTGGTCAAGCTCAAGCGCGAAATCATCACGATGAAAAAGCCGGCGATCCGCCCCGAGCTCGGCCGCGCACCGTTCGTCGACGCGCCGACGCTGAAGACCTGGCTCGACCGCGGTCACGACGACGAAGGCCGTCCGGTCGTGATGCTCGACACGCGCAACGCGTTCGAAGTCGACGTCGGCACGTTCGAGAACGCGCTCGACTATCGGATCACGAAGTTCAGCGAATTCCCCGAGGTAATCGAGAACAACCGTGCCGATCTCCAGGACAAGACGGTGGTGTCGTTCTGCACGGGCGGCATCCGCTGCGAGAAGGCCGCGATCCATATGAAGGAGGTCGGCATCGAGAACGTGTACCAGCTCGAAGGCGGCATCCTCAAATACTTCGAGGAAGTGGGCGGCGCGCATTATCACGGCGACTGCTTCGTGTTCGACTACCGCACCGCGCTGAATCCGCAACTCGAACCGACCGCGACCGCGCAATGCTTCGGCTGCCGCGCGGTGGTCACGCCCGAGCAACAGCAATCGCCGATGTACGTCGCGGGCAAGACCTGTCCGGCGTGCCACCCGGACAGCAAGGCCGGGTGCGCCGCGTAATGACAGCTGGGGGGCTCCGTGACGCGGGCGCCTCACCTGTCGTCCCCAAACCATGACCTATCGCGGACGCTTCGCGCCGTCGCCGACCGGCCCGCTGCATTTCGGCTCGCTGGTCAGCGCGCTCGCGAGCTGGCTCGACGCGCGCGCGCAGCGCGGCGCGTGGCTCGTGCGCGTCGAAGATATCGACGGACCGCGCACGGTGCCGGGTGCCGCCGAGGACATCCTCGCGACCCTCGAACGCTTCGGCATGCGCGCGGACGAAACGCCGGTCTGGCAAAGCCAGCGCATGGCGCGCTATCAGCACGCGCTGGAGCAGTTGAAATCGACCGGTCTCGTCTATCCGTGCGGCTGCACGCGCAAGGAAATCGCCGATTCGCTGCTGCACGCGCACGCGCGCAACACTACACTCGCCTACCCCGGCACCTGCCGCACGGGTCTGCATGGCAAGCCGGCGCGCGCGTGGCGCCTGCGCGTACCCGACGGCGAGCCCGCCGTGATCACGTTCGACGACCGCTGGCAGGGTCCGCAGACGCAAAATCTCGCGACCGAGGTCGGCGATTTCGTGCTGCGCCGTGCGGACGATCAGTGGGCATATCAGCTGGCGGTGGTGGTGGACGATGCGGACGCGGGCATCACGCACATCGTGCGCGGCGCGGATCTGATGGATTCGACGGCGCGGCAGATTTATCTGCAGCGTTGTCTGGGTGTGACAACGCCCGAGTATCTGCATGTGCCGGTCGTCACCAACGAGCACGGCGAGAAACTGAGCAAGCAGAACGGCGCGACCGCGCTCGATAGCGACAAGCCGCTCGAAGCACTAGGCGCGGCGGCACGGCATCTGGGGCTGAAGTTGGGAAGCGAGCCGCCCACGACGCTGGAGCAGTTCTACAGCGCCGCGACCGCGGCCTGGGCAAAACGGATGAACATTCGCGCATCCCGATGATGCGCACGCGTGAAGCCTGCTGCGTTTTCCGAGACATCGAACCGCGCGGCCCCACCGTTTTTACGCTCGAGGCGTTGCACCCCGAGCTCTGAACCCGACAGCCCGTCTTACGACGACGAAGGCGTCTTCCTCGGCATTCCGAAGCCACCGAGCAACGCGGCCAGTGGCCGCTTCGGCGCCGTCTTTTGCGGCGCGGAGTTCGACGCGGCCGTCTCCTCGATCTTGAGCACCGATGCCGGCGACGGCTCGTACGGCTTCAGGAAGAAATCGTCGACCGGTTGCGCGCGATGATGATGCGCACGGTCATACGAACCCGACGCCCCGCCCGTGCGACGGCGGCTGCGCTCGTCGCGCGATTCGCTGCGCTCGCGGCGCGGCGGACGGTCCTCGTGATGATGGCGCACCGGCACATCGACGGTCAGGCGCTGCAAGTCGAGCGGACGCTTGATCAGCTTCTCGATGTCGGCCAGTTGCTTGCGCTCGTTCGGGCTGCACAGCGACAGCGCGTCGCCCGATGCACCCGCGCGGCCCGTGCGGCCGATCCGGTGCACGTAGTCTTCGGCGTTGAACGGCAGGTCGAAGTTGATCACGGTCGGCAGTTCGACGATGTCGAGACCGCGCGCGGCGACGTCCGTCGCGACGAGCGCCTCGACTTCGCCGCGCTTGAACGCATCGAGCGCCTGCATGCGCTCGCTCTGCGTGCGGTCGCCGTGAATCGCGGTCGCGACCACGCCGTCGCGTTCGAGACTGCGCGCGAGCCGGCTCGCGCCGATCTTGCTGTTGCAGAACACGAGCACCTGCTTCAGGCCGCGCTCGCGGATCAGCTGCACGACCGCGCCGGTCTTGTCGCCCTCGGCGACTTCGTAGACGATCTGGGTGACATTGGTCGCGGTCGAGTTGCTGCGCGCCACTTCGATGGTCTGCGGGTTGCGCAGATACGTCGCGGCGAGCTTCTTGATTTCGCCCGAGAACGTCGCGGAAAAAAGCAGCGTCTGGCGCTCTTTCGGCAGCAGGTTCAGGATGCGCTGCAGGTCGGGCAGGAAGCCCATGTCGAGCATGCGGTCGGCTTCGTCGAGCACGAGCATCTGCACCTGGCCCAGGTTCGCGGTTTTCTGCTGCACGTGATCGAGCAGACGACCTGGCGTCGCGATCAGGATTTCAACGCCGCGGCGCAACTGGTCCGACTGCGGATTCATGTCGACGCCACCGAACACGACCGCGCTGCGCAGCGCCGTGTGCTTCGCGTAGGCCTGCACGTTCGCGGCGACCTGGTCGGCCAGTTCGCGGGTCGGCGTGAGGATCAGCGCGCGGACCGGATGGCGCGCCGGCGACGCGCTCGTACTGGCCTGCGGCAGCAGGCGCTGGATGATCGGCAGCGAGAAGCTCGCGGTCTTGCCGGTGCCGGTCTGCGCGGCGCCCATCACGTCACGGCCCGCCAGCACGACCGGGATCGCCTGCGCCTGGATCGGCGTGGGCGACGTGTAGCCCGATTCCTTGATGGCCTTCAGGATGTCGGGCGCGAGGCCGAATTGATCAAAAGTCTCGGTACTGGGCGTGACGGCTGTGTCGGACATGGTGGCTTTCGCTAAAAAGGCGCGTGGCGCGATGCGCGCGGCAGCGGTCGGGACCGCTGAGGGCATCAGGATGAAGGCGGAGCCACGTCGTTCCGCGCGAGACCCGTCTGAGTTCGGATAATGCGGCCGGCTCCGGCTGGCGGAAGCATCCGCCGAAAGCCGAGTATTGTAGCACTTCAGCAAAAACGCTCGTGACGGCTGGCCGGCCGGCGGCTCGCGGCCGTTGCTTCGGTCGCAGCGTAGTGCGCACAGACGACAGTGGCGTGACAGCCGGGCCCTTCGGCGGGCGGCGCGCGGCGTTCGTCAGCCGTCCCGGCGCCCGCACTGGCCCCATTGCGAACGGTCGCCCGCCCCCGCTCACGTCAGATCGCCCCTCACCACGTCTCGCGCATCACCATCAGCCGCATCTCGGTCATGTCCTCGATCGCGTAGCGCACGCCCTCGCGCCCGAGCCCCGAATCCTTGACGCCGCCATACGGCATGTTGTCGACGCGGAACGACGGCACATCGTTGATCACGACGCCGCCCACTTCGAGCGCATCCCACGCGCGATGCGCATGCGCGAGCGAATCGGTGAACACGCCGGCCTGCAGGCCGAAGTCGCTGTCGTTGACCTGCGCGAGCGCCGCCTCGAAATCATCGAAGCGCTCGAGTATCGCAACCGGCCCGAACGCCTCCTTGCGATACAGATCGGTGTCGCGCTTCACGCCTTCCAGCAGCGTCGCCTCGAACATCGCGCCGTCGACCTTGCCGCCCGCGACGATCTGCGCGCCCGCCTGCACCGCCCCCTCCATCCAGCCAGCGAGCCGCTTCGCTTCCGATTCGGAGATCATCGGCCCGACGAAGGTCTTTTCGTTCTTCGGATCGCCCATCACGAGCGAGTTCGTCTTCGCGATGAGCTTCTCGCGCAGCGCGTCGTAGACGCTCGTGTGCGCGAGAATCCGCTGCACGCCGATGCAGCTCTGCCCCGACTGATAGAACGCGCCGAACGCGAGCCGGTCGACCACGTAGTCGAGCTTGCCGCCCTGGTCAGCGTCGACGATCGCCGCCGCGTTGCCGCCCAGCTCCAGAATCACCTTCTTCTTGCCGGCTTTGCGCTTCAACTCCCAGCCGACCGCGGGCGACCCGGTGAACGACAGCAGCTTGAAGCGCTCGTCGGTCGTGAACAGGTCGGCGCCGTCGCGATGCGCGGGCAAAATCGAGAACGCGCCCTTCGGCAGATCGGTTTCCGCGAGAATTTCGCCCATGATCAGCGCACCGACCGGTGTGCGGCTCGCCGGTTTCAGCACGAACGGCACGCCGGCCGCGATCGCCGGCGCGACCTTGTGGGCGGTCAGGTTCAACGGAAAATTGAACGGCGAGATGAACGAGCACGGCCCGATCGGCACGCGCTTCACATAGCCGTGATACCCGTTCGCGCGCGGCGAAATCTGCAGATTGACGATCTCGCCGTCGATCCGCACGCTCTCCTCCGCGGCGACCTTGAACGTATCGATCAGGCGCGTGACTTCGCCCTTCGAATCGTTGATCGGCTTGCCCGCCTCGATGCACAGCGCGAGCGCGAGTTCATCGTAGCGCTCGCGAAAGCGCTTGACGCAATGTTCGAGCACCGCCTGGCGCTTGAACGGCGGGTAGGCGCGCATGGCGGGCATCGCATCGACCGCCAGGCCGATCGCCTTGTCGATCGCGGCCGCGTCGGCCATTGCGACGCGCGTGGCGACTTCGCCGCTGAATTTGTCGGTGACTTCGAGGTCGGTGTTGGCGGCCACCGGCTCGTTGGCCAGGTAGTACGGATAGGTTCTCTGCAACATGTCGCACTCTCCTTGATTCGATGCACGGCTGCTCAAAGCCGCGCGGACAGCCGCTTGATCTCGCGATTGAGCACGCGCTCGTTGTCCGAATAGTCGATCGGCACGTCGATCACGTGCACGCCGGGCGTCGCGAAGCACTCGCGCAACAGCGGCGCGAACTGCTCGGCCGCCTCGATCCTATGCCCCTGCGCGCCATAACTCTGCGCATAGGCGACGAAATCCGGGTTCGCAAGCGTCATGCCGTAGTCCGGGAAGTTCATGTTCTCCTGCTTCCAGCGGATCATGCCGAACGCGTCGTCGCGCAGAATCAGGATCACCAGATCGAGCTTCAGCCGCACCGCCGTTTCGAGCTCCTGCGAGTTCATCATGAAGCCGCCGTCGCCGCACACGGCGATCACCTTGCGCTCCGGATGCACGATCTTGCTCGCGATCGCCGACGGCAGCCCCGCGCCCATCGACGCCAGCGCGTTGTCGAGCAGCAGCGAATTCGGCTCGTGCGCGCGGTAGTAGCGCGCGAACCAGATCTTGTACATGCCGTTATCCAGACACACGATGCCGTCGACCGGCGTGGCCTCGTACACGTCGTTGACGATCCGCACCGGGTACATCGGGAAGCGGTCGTCGTGCTGGCCCTTCACCAGATGCGCCTCGAAGTGCTCCTTGATCTCCTTGAAGCGCGTGAAGTCCCAATGCTCCTGACGTGTCTTCAGGCTCTCCTTGAGCTGCCACACCGCGTTGGCGATATCGCCGACCACTTCGATCTGCGGGAAATACACCGGATCGACTTCGGCGCCGAGGAAGTTCACGTGGATCACGGTCTTCTCGCCCGCCTCGCCGCTGCGCATGAAAAACGGCGGCTTTTCGATCACGTCGTGACCGACGTTGATGATGCAGTCCGCGAGCTCGATCGCGCGGTGCACGAAGTCGCCGTCGGACAGCGTCGCGTTGCCGAGCCACATCGGATGCGATTCGTCGATCACGCCCTTGCCCATCTGCGTGGTGAAAAACGGAATGCCGATCTGGTCGACGAACTCGCGCAGCATCTTCGTGGTGGTTTTGCGGTTGCCGCCCGCGCCGATCATCAGCAGCGGATGCTTCGCGGCGGTGATCGCCTCGACCGCGCGCGCGACCGCCCTTTCCTCGGCGACCGGACGGCGGCTGTAGCTCTTCGGAATCGGCTTGCCGTCGCCCTCTTCGTGCGCGACGTCCTCGGGCAATTCGAGGTGCGTGGCGCCCGGGCGTTCCTCCTCGGCGCGGCGCACCGCCTCGCGCACCGTCGCCGGAATGTTGCCGATCGACACGATCTGCCGTGTGTACTTGGTGAGCGGCTCCATCATCCGCACCACGTCGACGATCTGGAAGTGCCCCTGCTTGCTCGACTTGATCGGCTTCTGGCCCGTGACCATCAGCATCGGCATGCCGCCCAGCTGCGCGTAGGCGGCCGCGGTCACGAAGTTGGTCGCGCCGGGGCCGAGCGTCGCCAGACATACTCCCGTGCGGCCGGTGAGCCGCCCGTAGGTGGCGGCCATGAAGCCGGCCGCCTGCTCGTGGCGCGTGAGGATCAGACGGATTTTCGAGCGGCGCAGCGACTCCAGCAGATCGAGATTTTCTTCACCGGGGATGCCAAACACATACTCGACACCTTCGGCTTCCAGCGATTTGACGAACAGGTCCGATGCTTTCATTGAGGGGCTCGCTTGATGACTCGGGGAACGGACAATCGAAGACGACAACGACGGCCGCGCGCGAAACACCGCTCCGCGCGCGCGGCATGGCAAACGGCATGGCGAACGCCATGCCGGACAGCTTACTACTCGAACGGAAACGATGCGCGCGAGCGCACGAGGCGGCGCGGGACAGGAAGCCAGGCGCGAGAAGAAGAGGCGGCGGTAGGGAATGAAGCCGCCGCATGCGGTGCATGTGTCCGCCGATCAGCAAATCAGCGAATCACGGTCACGCAGTCGGAGAGAATCGGCGGCGCGTTCTCGCCGCTCGTCAGGTCATATAGATTGGCGCGCGGACCCTTGGTCCACCAGGTGTAGCTGCCGGCCTGGTACTTCGCACCGGACGCCGAGATCGTGTTGACGAACAGCATCGACGCGCCTTTCACCGGCAGCACGGCGAAGCTCTGGCCGTTCTGCGCGTTCCAGTAGGTGACTTGCAGGATCTTGCCGGTCGCGCAGGTGTATTTGCGCGTCTGGTGGTTCTTGCCCTCGATGTGCTTGAACTGCAACGGCGCGGCCGACGCGCCGCCGGAAGATGCCGCCAGCCAGGCCACCGTCCATGCTGCTGTCGTGAGGATTGCAACACGCCATCTCTTCATCGAACACCTCGATTGTTGCGGGGGTCAGGCAGGGAGCACAACACCGGCCGCGACGCCGGTCACAGCCGAGTCACAGCCGAGTCACAGCCGAGCCACGGCCGAGTCACAGGCAGAGCTCATGGGCGATTCACGGACAGCTCAACGACGCTTCAAGGATCGATCACGCCGGCACACGCATCGGTCGGCGCAGCGGCGACGTGGCCGACCACCGGCACGATCTTCAGTCCCGCTGAAGCGATCCGGCACGGCGCGGCCGCGAGCCCGCAGCCGCTGATGCCGGCGCACAGCGCGAACGCCACGCCGAGTGCGCCGACCCGGCGAAGCGCGCCGCACCATGGATTGCTGCGAGATTCAAGCGCCATACGATCCTCTACTCCGATCTCTTTGCTTCGATAAGCCAGAAACGAATGCGGTGGGCTCTTTCGTGGGCGTCCCGCACACTTTTGCGCCGCGCCTCGCCGCCTGCCCGTTACTTCGCCGACACCGGCCGCACCGCGGCCGCCGCCTGCCTGGCACGCGAGCGCGCTTCCCCGATGTTCCCGCCGGTCGCGAGCGCGACGCCCATGCGCCGTTTGACGAAGCTTTCCGGCTTTCCGAACAGGCGCAGATCCGCATTGGGCACCGCAAGTGCGGCCGCGACGCCTTCGAACGCGATGCCGGCCTCGTCGCGACCACCGTAGATCACCGCCGACGCGCCCGCCGCCCGCAACGACGTATCGACCGGCAGGCCGAGGATCGCGCGCGCATGCAGTTCGAACTCCGAGAAGCGCTGCGAGCACAGCGTGACGAGCCCCGTGTCGTGCGGACGCGGGCTGACTTCCGAAAACCATACGTCGTCGCCGCGCACGAAAAGTTCCACGCCAAACAGGCCGCGGCCGCCGAGCGCCGCCGTCACCTTGTGCGCGATCTCGCGCGAACGCTCGAGCGCGAGCGGGCTCATCGGCTGCGGCTGCCACGATTCGACATAGTCGCCCGCGACCTGCACGTGGCCGATCGGATCGCAGAAATACGTGCCGATCGCGCCGCTCGCCGGGTCGATCGCGCGCACGGTGAGCTGCGTGATTTCGTATTCGAAGTCGATGAAACCCTCGACGATCACGCGCCCGAAATTCACGCGGCCGCCCGCCATCGCGTACTGCCAGGCGGGTTCGACGTCGGCGTCGCCGCGCAGCACCGACTGCCCCTTGCCCGACGACGACATCACCGGTTTCACGACGCACGGATAGCCGACCTTCGCGATGCCCGCGCGCAGCTCGTCGAGCGAATCGGCGAATGCGTACGGCGAGGTCGCGAGGCCAAGCTCCTCCGCAGCGAGGCGGCGGATGCCTTCGCGGTTCATCGTCAGTTGGGTGGCACGCGCGGTCGGGATCACCTCGGCAAGCGCCTCGGTTTCGATCGCGGCGAGTTCGTCGGTGGCGATCGCCTCGATTTCGGGGACGATCAGATGCGGGCGCTCCTGCTCGACCAGCGCGCGCAGCGCGGCGCGGTCGGTCATGTCGATCACATGCGCGCGATGCGCGACCTGATGGCCCGGCGCGTTCGGGTAACGGTCGACGGCGATCACTTCGACGCCCAGCCGTTGCAGCGCGATGATCACTTCCTTGCCGAGTTCGCCGGCGCCGAGCAGCATCACGCGCGTCGCGGATTCAGAAAGGGGCGTGCCGATCCGTTGGCCGATCTGCATGGGAACTCCAGATAAAAGTCGGGATGAGGGTGGGATTGGATAGACCGCGATGTTAACATGCGGGCCCCTTGCCGCGCGGCGCTCAGGGTGCGCTTTGGGTGCGCTCGCGAGGCCGTGGCGGTCGAGCGGAACCGTGCCGCCGCGTCGACGTTCGCAGCCGCGATCACGTCACCGCGAGCATCGCTCGCGCACGACAAGCTTAGGGTCTGTTTACATATGGAACGCACGTGCGAATGCCCGCTATCGGCCGTCCCCCAAGGGGACGGCCGATAGCGGGCATTCCCCTGGAATGAAATTCAGAACTGGGGTTGCCGCGAGAAGGGCCGCTCGCTGCGTCATGCTCCTTGCGAATACGTCGAGTATTCGCGGCGTCGCAATCCTTGCGAGCGGCCCTTCTCGCGGCAACGCACGTGCGTTCCATATGTAAACAGACCCTAGTACGTTACCCTTACGCCTTCGCCAGTTTGAACAGGAACGACGCCATGCTCATCCGCTCCCGCCCGCGACCTCTTGCGCGCATCATTCCGTGCCTGCGCACGGCCGTCGCCGCGTTGAGCATCGCCGCGCTGCTCGGTGCGTGCGCGATCCCGAAGCATCCGGACTCGTCGGCGCCGCCGCCTGATCCGTTCAATCCCGCCGCCGCGCAACTGCTCGACGACACCAGCTGGGTGCTGAGCTCGTGGAAGAACGCCGACGGCACGGCGCGCGCGGTGCCGTCGAAAGATCAGAAGCCGCTCACGCTGACGTTGTCGACCGAAGGCGGCCGGCGTCACGCGAGCGGCTTTTCCGGTTGCAACCGCTTCATGGGTTCGTACATGCTGAAGGACGGCAAGCTGAGCTTCGGTTCCCTCGCCGGCACACGCATGGCGTGCGTCTCGCCGGGCGGCGACATCGAGAAGCCGTTCCTCGACGCGCTCGAGCGCATCGATCGCACCGGCGTGCAGATGCGAGCGCCGCAGCAGATGCAGCTGATCCTCGACAACGGCGACACCCTGATGTTCGATCGCAGCGACAAGTGATGCGAGTTTGCGCCGCGTTCGTGATTCGCGCCGGCCTTCGAAGCCGCGCGCTGCGCCGTTTAAACTCGACGGATTGCGCTTCTCGCGCGCTCCGTCATTCGTAGATGTCTGGTATGCACACGGTAGTTTTCGGCTGGTTCGGCGGGTCGGCCGTCTGGTTCATTCCTCTTTTGTGGCGCCTCGTGAAGTCGATGCTGCCGGGCGGCGCGGGTCTGCGCGGCCCCGGCACGATCCGGCTGTGGCTCGGCTTCGTCTGCGTGCTGATCGCGAGTTGCACGCTCGAGGGCTCGCTGATCGGCATCGCCGGCATCAATGGTTTCGGTCATGCGCTCGCCGCGGGGCTTGGACATCTGCTCGGCCATGTCGGCACGCCGCTCGCGGCGCTCGCGCTGCTCGTGATCAGCCTGCCGTGGCTCGTCGACTTCCGCTGGAGCGACGTCGCCGTTTGGGCCGACGGCGCGTTCGGCCTCGGTCTGTCGCGGGGACTCGCGAAGCGCGACGAGGATGCGCGCCGCCACCGCAGCGTCGACGACGGCGCGCCGTCGCATGTGTCGCCTGCTACCAACACGATGGCGCCACGCAATAACAAGGGTCGCTACGCGCGGCCGACGGTGTGGCGTCCGCCCGCGAGCGGGCGCGGCGCGGGCTCCGCCGCTGCTGCCGGCACCGCGGCGGCTGGCATCGCGGTTAGCAAGGACGCTTCCACCCGCGGCGCCGGCGCAAGCTGGCGAGCCGATGCGGCCGCTGACGCGGCGCGCGGGCCGGTCAAGCAGACCGAGCCGGTGCTACGCACGGGGTCGGGCGCGTCGCCGCGCCCGGCAACGTCGACGGCAACGCAGGCGCTGCATGCGGACAAGGCTGCGGACAGATCCGCTGCACCATTCGTGCCGACCGAGCCGGTCGCGCCGGCCGGCTGGCTGCGCACCACGGAGCCGCGCGCGGCGACGGCGGCGGCATCGCTGGGTGCGGCGGGTGCATCGGCCGCATCGGGCATGTCGGCTCGTGATGGCGCTGCGCAGATCGGGCGGCGTTCGGTCGGAGATCAGCGTGCGGCCGCGTCGTTCGGCTCCAGTGCCGCGTTGGCGGCGACGGCCGCCAACGCGGCCGGCGTGTCGGCGCGAGCGGCACAGGCAATGGCGGGCCGCGCCGCCGCGTCGGGCGCCGGTGTCGGCATCACAGCGGGATCGATGAATGCTGCGGGCCGCGCAAGCCGCCCGTCGTCGCTGCCACGTCCGGCCGACGGCAGCGCGCCGCTCAATCGCGGCGCGACCCCGCGTCAACCATTCCCGGCCGCTTCGCGCGCCAACAGCGTGACCTCGCCGTCGACCGTGCGCCGGCCTACACCGAACTTCACTGGAACGATGACGAACGCGTCGACGGTCGCGCCGCCCGCGAGCGTCGAGGAAACGCTGCGCAGCATCGCGGAAAACGCCGCGCGCTGGACCGACATGGCCGGCGTGAGCCTGGCGCGCAGCCGTGGCGCCGATAGCGCGAAGATTGGCGATGCAGAGCGTGCGTCGACGACGTTCGATGTGCCTCCGGCGCAGCGGGACGTGCTACCTGTCGAAAACGGCGAGACGGTTGCGGCGCCGCAGGCGCAGAGCGTGGAGAGTTCGGCGCGGATGGTGTCGCCGGCGCAGTCGCAGCAAGAGACCGCATCGGTCGAGTTGCCGGCTGAGCGTGCGGTGGCCGAGTCCGAGAGGTCGGTCGAGGGCGGCAACGAAGCGGTTGCGCAATGGCCGACCGAACCGCCCGTCATTCATGCGCCGCTTACGGCTGCGCCGCAGACGACGACTGCAATCGAGTCGGTGGCCGACGTGGCTGCTGCGGCTGTCGAATCCGCGGTTGTCGAGCCATCGGCATCCGCTGTGGCTGAACCTGCCGCCACCGAACCCGCCGCAAGCGCGCCGCAACATGAGTCGCCGACGGCGACGCCATTCGAGCGCTTCGCAGCCCGCCTACGGGACGATGCTTCGCAAGAAGACGCACCGGCGGTCCAAAACGATTCGACGCAGACAGCAACAAACACCAGCGTCCCGGCATCGCAGAGGGAGGAATCCGCGCGAACCGTCGAACCGGCCAGCGCCGACACCGCGACGCCTCCGCAAGCGCTGGCTCCGGCAGCCGAAATCGTCATCGACAAGACGCTCGTGCCTTGGGAGAGCAAGCTCGGCCCCGCCGCGGCTCAACGCGCGGCCGCGTCGGCGGACTCGCCGCAGACGGAGGCCGCCGCGCCGTCGAGCGCAAGCGTGCCGCCGGGGTCCGGCGCGACGGTCTCGGAACTCGCCAGCGAAAGTGCGCAGTCAGGCGAGCCCGCGACGTCGCACGCCCCTGCCCTGCCCGCTGTGAACGAGCCCGCGAACGAGCCCGCGAACACCCCCGCAAACGACTCGCCGTCGTCGACTTCGACGAGTGCGGCGAACCTCGCTATGCCGGCAACCGCACCGGCCGTCGTCTCGAACGTAGTCCGTTTCCCGGGCTTCGCCGCGCCGGCGACCAGCATCGAGCCTTCGGTCGGCGCAAGCGCAACGCCTGTCGCGAACACGCCGGCCGCCGAACCGTCGCCCGCTCCGTCGTCCGCTCCGTCGTCTTCGCCCGCGCTAACACCGCAACCGCAGGTTCAATCCGCCGACCAACCCACTGCCGAGCCCGCCGCCCGCCCGCCGCTGCCCGGCCACGCGCCGGTCAACGGCTTCGAGTTCCATGCGCCGGCCGCATCGATGGTCGAACTGCCGACGCTCGATCTGCTCGCCCCCGCCGATGCCGACATCGAACCGATCCCGGATGAAAAGCTCCGCGAAACCGGCCTGCTGATCGAGCAGCGCCTGCAGGAATTCAAGGTGCCGGTGACGGTGGTCGGCGCATCGGCGGGTCCGGTCATCACACGCTTCGAAGTCGAACCGGCGCTCGGCGTGCGCGGCAGCCAGATCGTCGGTCTGATGAAGGACCTGTCGCGCGGTCTCGGTCTCACGTCGATCCGCGTGGTCGAAACGATTCCGGGCAAGACCTGCATGGGCCTCGAACTGCCGAACGCGAAGCGCCAAACGATCCGCCTCTCGGAAATTCTCGAGGCGAGCGTCTACCAGAACTCGCACTCGCGACTCACGCTTGCGATGGGCAAGGACATCACCGGCCATCCCGTCGTCGCCGATCTCGCGAAGGCGCCGCACATGCTGGTGGCCGGCACGACCGGCTCGGGCAAATCGGTCGCGATCAACGCGATGATCTGCTCGCTGCTGTTCAAGGCGACGCCTGAGGAAGTGCGCCTGATCATGATCGACCCGAAGATGCTCGAACTTTCGGTTTACGAAGGGATTCCGCATCTGCTCGCGCCGGTCGTCACCGACATGAAGCTCGCGGCCAACGCGCTGAACTGGTGCGTCGGCGAAATGGAAAAGCGCTACCGGCTGATGTCGGCCGTCGGCGTGCGCAATCTCGCCGGCTTCAACCAGAAGATCCGCGACACCGAGGCGAAGGGCAAGAAGCTCGGCAACCCGTTCTCGCTGACGCCCGATGCGCCCGAGCCGCTGGCGCCGCTGCCGCTGATCGTCGTCGTCATCGACGAGCTCGCCGACCTGATGATGGTCGCCGGCAAGAAGATCGAGGAGCTGATCGCGCGGCTCGCGCAGAAGGCGCGCGCGGCCGGCATCCACCTGATCCTCGCGACGCAGCGGCCGTCCGTCGACGTCATCACCGGTCTCATCAAGGCGAACATTCCGACGCGCGTCGCGTTCCAGGTGTCGTCGAAGATCGACTCGCGCACGATTCTCGACCAGATGGGCGCCGAGTCGCTGCTCGGCCAGGGCGACATGCTGTTTCTGCCGCCGGGCACCGGCTACCCGCAGCGTGTGCACGGCGCGTTCGTCGCCGACGAGGAAGTGCATGCGATCGTCGAATATCTGAAGCAGTTCGGCGAGCCACAATACGAGGAAGGCATTCTCGACGGCCCGGCCGCCGATGGCGGCGCGGCCCAGGACCTGTTCGGCGAAGCGCCGGATGCGGAAGCCGATCCGCTGTACGACGAAGCGGTCGCGTTCGTCGTACGCACGCGGCGCGCGTCGATCTCGTCGGTGCAGCGGCAGTTGCGCATCGGCTATAACCGCGCGGCGCGGCTCGTCGAGCAGATGGAGACGGCCGGCCTCGTGTCGGCGATGAGCATCAACGGCAGCCGCGAAGTGCTGGCGCCGGGGCCGGCGGAATGAGCGCCCGGTGAATCGCTAACCGGGTCGGCGATGATCCGGAAGAAAAAACGGACAGCCTCAGGATGTGAGCTGTCCGTTTTTCATTTACCCGCGCGTGCCGCGCATCACGACGGTGATACCAGCTTGAAGTCGACCGGCGAGCCGAGGTCGAAATGCTGCTTCGCATTTGGATCGAGCAGCCCCGTCTGCGGATCGCGCTTGAACACATAGACCGTGTCGCTCAGCTGATTGCCGACGATCAGCCAGTTGCCGGTCGGATCGATGGTGAACTCGCGCGGTGATTTGCCGAGGCTCGACTGCCGGCCGATCTGCTTCAGGTGTCCAGTGGCGGGATCGACCGAGAAGATCACGATCTCGTTCGCGTCGCCGCGATTGGACGCATACACGAAGCGTCCGTCCGGCGACATATGGATCGCCGCCGCGCCCACCTTCCCCTTGAAGTCAGGCTCGCTCAATGGCAGCGTCTGCACGAGCTTCAGCCTGCCGTCGTGGTAGTCGAACGTGCTGACGGTCGCCGCGAGTTCGCTCGTCAGATACGCGTGCTTGCCGTCCGCGCCAAAGATCAGATGGCGCGGACCCGTGCCGGCCTTCTGCTGCGTGTAGCCCCAGTCCGTCGCGATGAATGGGCCCGCGCCGGCGCTGCTCTGCGGCGCGTAGCGGTACGAGTACAGCTTGTCGGCGCCGAGGTCCTGCGCGAACAGATAGCGGCCGTCAGGCGAGAACACGGTCGAATGCACGTGCGAGTTGTCCTGCCGCCCTTTCACCGGACCGCCGCCCTCGTGATGCACGGTCTGCACCGAGGTGCCGACCTGGCCGTTCGCCTGCAGCGGAAACACCGCGAAACTGCCGCCCGGATCGGGCGCGACCGAATAGTTCGCGCCCAGCAGATACTTGCCGTCCGCCGAGATGCTCAGATAGCACGGATCATTGCCGTCCGACGACACCTTGTTCAGAAACGTCAGCTGCCCGCGCGCGGCATCGAAGCCGAACGCGCTGATCCCGCCGCGCTGCGTGGCCGGGCCGTTGTCACCGGGCAGTTCGTTGACCGAATAGACGAAGCGGCGGTCGCGGCTCACGACCAGAAACGACGGATTGACCGTCTGCGCGACCGACACCTGGGTCGCCGCGCCCGTCTTCGTATCGAAGCGAAAGACGTAGATGCCCTCGCTCTTGCCGCTGGTGTAAGTACCGACCAGCATCGTATAGACGCCGTCCGCGGGGACCGGGCCAGAATCTTGCGCATACGCGTGCGAAGCAACAATCGAAACCATGAGCGCGAAACCTCTTATTATCGAACGGGCGGCCCGCAACGGCGCTGGCCGCGTTGCGCGCCGGGCGGTGCTTTCCGCCGTGCAATCCACGGCGGATGGAGCGGCGCGGTCAGCGCCACGCGGACGGGAACCCTGAAAGGCAACACTGGCAAGAACAGAAGTAAAAACGGAAGTCGGAACTGGGCACACGGCAATACGCCCGACGGCACGGCGACTGTGAAGCATGAGACCTCCTCGACATCGGTTGTCTGGTACGGGCTCGCGTATGAGCCGGGGTACGAGCGGTTGTAACGGAGTCTGGTCTGCCGCGCCGCGAATCGAGCGTCGTTCCACGTTGTTGTTGTCGAAGTCAGTATAAGAGCGTCAGGTCGGATCATGCAGTGAATCCATCGCTGCGGCACGGTCTGCGCCAGCGGCTTGGGTCCCGCGCGGCGGGACGTTTTTCAATCGTTTTCTCAATCGCGCATCACGCGTCTCAACCACGGAGTCTCCATGAACGTCACTCTCAGCCTGGGCCCGCTCGTTTCGCTGATCGCCGGCATCCTGATCCTGATCATGCCGCGCCTGTTGAACTACATCGTCGCGCTCTACCTGATCATCATCGGCATCATCGGGATCTTCGGCGTGGGCTCGTCGCATCTGTGAGCGACAGGCGCCGCGACGCCGGGCGCGAGATTTGCGTCCGGTATCGAGGTGGTTTTGCACGAAGGGAAGGTTCGCTGGGTGCCAGCGCCACTCGCCCGTGTGAGAGCGCGGTAAATGTCACGCCATGACATATGCGGGAAGCGGGCATCGCGCGCAAGATGGACGCGCGCGACCGCCCGCGCCACGCGAACGATCGACCTGACGCGACGCGGCGTGAAGATACGGATAGGAAATGCGAAGGCGCGGTACGAAGGGATGCGGCGAATGGCCGGCGCGGATACGCCAGGAACCTGCGCTACGAACGCTCGGCCCTACCGCTCAACCGTTCGCCAGCTGTTCGAGCCGCAGGCGCCCCTGCAACGACAGCCCGCCGACCGCATAATGATCGGCATCCTGCTGATAGCGCCGGAAGCAGGCCCGCTCGACCAGGAAGGAGGCGGCAGCCAGCATGCCGTTGCGGCTCAGGCCGAGCCGGCCATGATCGAGCGGCAGCATGGAGTCGCCGGCAAGCTGGCTGGCGGCCGAGAGAATCGTGATGCAATCGGATTTCGAAGGGTTCAGCATGGCTTTCGTCCTCGGAAACGGCGTCTGCAACCGCCATGAGCAAGGCCGATTCGCAGTCCGGCAGGTCGCCGGACATCGGCATGAAATTTGATTGTATGCATGGATTTGACAATTTTCCAATCCGCGTTTTGCCGCACTGTGCGGTGAACCAAACACTGCCGATCGTGGTCCGGTAATAACGCCCACTCGAAGCGCGGCTGCTGTTGCCGTCCGTAATAACGACTCGTTTTCCGACACGCTTTCCATGCCTGCACACATCGAAGACTACGCACTCATCGGCGATGGCCATACCGCCGCGCTCATCTCCCGCGAGGGTTCCGTCGACTGGCTCTGCTGGCCGCGCTTCGACTCGGGCGCCTGCTTCGCCGCGCTGCTCGGCTCGCCCGACAACGGCCGTTGGCTAATCGCCCCCGCCACCGAGGGCGAGCACGGCGCGCCGACCATCACGCGGCGCTATCGCGGCGAAACGCTGATCCTCGAAACCGACTTCGAAACGCCCGACGGCGCCGTCACGCTGATCGATTTCATGCCGCCCGGCAACGGCTGGTCGGAGCTGATCCGCATCGTCGTCGGCAAGCGCGGCACCGTGCGCATGAAGATGGAACTCGTGCTGCGCTTCGACTACGGCTTCTCGATTCCGTGGGTCGACAAGCTCAAGCACGACAGCGGCATCAAGGCGATCGTCGGCCCCGACAACGCGGTGCTGCGCACGCCGGTCGAACTGCACGGCGAAGACATGAAGACCATCGCGGAATTCACGGTAACCGAGGGCGAGCGCGTGCCGTTCTCGCTCGCGTACGCGGCGTCGCATCTGCGCATTCCGCCCGCGCGCGATCCGCACACGTCGCTCGCGCGCACCGAGAACCACTGGCTCGAATGGGCGGCGCGCGGCACCGTCGAAGGACGCTGGGCCGGGCCGATCCGCCGCTCGCTGATCACGCTGCGCGCGCTCGCCTACGAGCCGACCGGCGGCATCGTCGCGGCGCCCACCACGTCGCTGCCCGAGCGGCTCGGCGGCACGCGCAACTGGGACTACCGCTACTGCTGGCTGCGCGACGCGACCATCACGCTGCTCGCGATGATGCGCGGCGGCTACTACGACGAAGCGCGCGCCTGGCGCAGCTGGCTCGGCCGCGTGATGGCGGGCGCGCCGGACCAGTTGCAGATCATGTACGGCATCGGCGGCGAGCGGCGCCTGCCCGAATCCGAAATCGACTGGCTGCCCGGCTATGAGGGCGCGAAACCGGTGCGCATCGGCAACAACGCGGTCGGGCAGCGTCAGCTCGACGTCTACGGCGAGGTGATGAACGCGCTGCATCTCGCGCGCGTCGGCGGCCTGCAGGCGGACGTCACCGCGTGGAGCGTGCAGCGCGCGATGCTAGAGCACCTGACCAAGATCTGGCGCGAACCCGACGAAGGCATCTGGGAGACGCGCGGCGGCCCCGAGCATTTCACGTTCTCGAAGGTGATGGCGTGGGTCGCGTTCGACCGCGCGATCCGCTCGGCCGAAATGTTCAAGCTCGACGGCCCCCTCGACGAATGGCGCGCGACGCGCGACACGATCCACGCCGAGGTCTGCGAGAAGGCGTGGAATCCGCAGCTCAACGCGTTCTCGCAGTACTACGGCAGCGATCAGCTCGACGCGAGCGTGCTGCTGATGCCGCTGGTCGCCTTCCTGCCGCCGCACGATCCGCGCATCAAGGGCACGGTCGAGGCGATCGAGCGGGACCTGATGCACGGCGGCTTCGTGCTGCGCTACCGCACCACGGAATACGACGACGGCTTGCCACCGGGGGAAGGCACCTTTCTTGCGTGTTCGTTCTGGATGGTGGATAACCTTGCGCTGCAGGGACGCGTGCAGGAAGCAATCGAGATGTACGAGCGGCTGCTCGCGCTGTGCAACGACGTCGGCCTGCTGTCCGAGGAGTACGACCCGGTCGATAAACGTCTCGTCGGCAATTTTCCGCAGGCGTTCTCCCACGTGGCGCTCGTGCACACCGGACTGAACCTGATGAAGCACGAGCAGGAGATGGCGCAGGCGACCGGCCATCCGGCGCGCGCGATCGAGCTTGAGGTTCAGGCAAGCCCTGATAGCGGCGGAGCAGCATCGCCATTAGCATGACGCAGTGACAATTTGCGTACACTGAATGCGAATATTGTTGCATTGCACAAATTTGCCTTATTCGATATTATCGATCTGACTGTCGGCCGACAATAATGTGCCTACAACCACAATGGCCCGCCGCAACGCCTCACGCGTGTTTGCGAAGCCCCATGCGAACCGCTTAAAACGGAGCAAACATGCTCTATCAATTTCATGAATTCCAGCGGGCGATGTTGAGCCCCCTCACCGCCTGGGCTCAGGCCGCATCGAAATCATTTGCGAATCCGGCCAGTCCGCTAGCCTATGTTCCGGGCGCCACGCGCCTTTCCGCCGGCTACGAACTGCTTTACCGGCTCGGCAAGGACTACGAAAAGCCCGAGTTCAATATTCACCAGATTGTCAAAGACGGCCATAACATTCCGATCGTCGAGCAGACGTTCATCGAAAAGCCGTTCTGCCGTCTGATGCGCTTCAAGCGCTTCGCGGACGATAGCGAAGCTGTCAGCCAATTGAAAGACGAACCGGTCGTGCTCGTCTGCGCACCGTTGTCAGGACACCACGCCACACTGCTACGCGATACCGTGCGCACGTTGCTGCAAGACCACAAGGTCTACATCACCGACTGGCTCGACGCGCGCATGGTGCCGCTAGAAGCCGGCTGGTTCGGTCTGAACGACTACATCGCGTATATCCAGGAATTCATTCGCCATATCGGCGCGAAGAATCTGCACGTGATCTCGGTGTGCCAGCCGACCGTGCCGGTGCTCGCCGCCATTTCGCTGATGGCGAGCCGCGGCGAGGACACGCCGCGCACGATGACGATGATGGGCGGCCCGATCGACGCACGAAAGAGCCCGACCTCGGTCAATTCGCTGGCCACGCAGCACTCGTACGAGTGGTTCGAGAACAACGTGATCTTCACGGTGCCGCCGAACTATCCCGGTGTGGGCCGCAAGGTCTATCCCGGCTTCCTGCAGCACACCGGTTTCGTCGCGATGAATCCGGAGCGTCACGCGGCGTCGCACTGGGATTTCTACCAGAGCCTGCTGCGCGGCGACGAGGACGACGCCGAAGCGCACCGCCGCTTCTACGACGAGTACAACGCGGTGCTCGACATGGATGCCGATTATTACCTCGACACGATCCGCGTCGTGTTCCAGGAGTTCCGTCTTGCCGAGGGCACGTGGGTCGTCAACGGCGAACCGGTGCGGCCGCAGGACATCACGACGACCGCGCTGTTTACGATCGAAGGTGAACTCGACGACATTTCCGGCGACGGCCAGACTTACGCGGCGCACGACTTGTGCAGCGGCATTCCGACGAAGAACAAGCGTCACTTCACTGCGGAGAAATGCGGCCACTACGGCATTTTCTCGGGCCGCCGCTGGCGCACGATCATTTACCCGCAATTGCGCGACTTCATTCTCGAGCACAACAAGGCAGCAAAAACGGCGAAAGAAAAAGTCGAAGCCTGAGCATCAAACTTGCACTAGCATATAAAAAGCCAACGGTCCCGTTCGAGGCCGTTGGCTTTTTTATCGCGCTTTGTTCGTGATACTGATTTTTTGCCACGGCCATGATCACCGCGGCACTGCCCGTTACTTTCTCAACAAATACGCGAGCAGCAGTTCGGTATTCATCTGAATCACCTCGCTGCGTTCGGCGGCGCTGCTGAAATCGCGGCCGAGCGTCGCCTCGAGCGTGAAACGGTTCGACACGATGTAGTAGCCCATGCCCGAGAGCGTCACGTAAAAGCGCAGCGGGTCGATGTTCGTGCGAAACAGCCCCGCGCGCTGCCCACGTTCGAGAATGCCGCCGAGCGTGGCGACGATCGGCGAAATCATTTCGCGTATGCGCGTGGACTTCTGCATATAGCGTGCTTCATGCAGATTCTCGTTGTTGATGAGCCTCAACAACTCGGGATGATCGCGGTAGTAGTCCCACACGAAATGCGCGAGACGCGTAACCGCCTCGACCGGCGCGATTCCGTTGAGTTCGAGCGTGCGTTCCGCTTCGTTGAGCGCGCTGAACGCGTGCTCGAGTACCGCGGTGAATAGCTGCTCCTTGCTACCGAAGTAGTAATAGAGCATTCGTTCATTGGTTTCCGCGCGGCGAGCGATCTGATCGACCCGCGCGCCGAACAGCCCTCCATTTGCAAACTCTTCCGCCGCCGCGAGCAAGATGCGGCGCCTCGTGCCTTCAGGATCTCTTTTGATTTTCGGCTGATTCATGGTGGCATCGTCTTCGTGAGCCGCGTTCTCCGGATCGCGCCGCCGGCCTCTCCTCGAGCCTTTTTGTGGCGGCGTTTAGCGGGCGCGTCATGGTTGGGAAACACACCCTTTTCTGCGGTCTTTCGAATGAAGCGCTTCGATTATGGCACATGGATTGCGAATGGCAATCCGGGAAATCGGCGATAATGTGCTATTTAGTTCAGGTCGTGCGATCGCACGGCAAACCCCCGCGCCGCAACCGTGACAGACGTCAAAACACTCGCGGATCGCATCGAAGATCTGCTGCCCCAAACGCAATGCACGAAGTGCGGTTATCCCGCATGCCGTCCGTATGCCGAAGCCGTCGCCAATGGCGAGGCGAACTATAACCAGTGCCCGCCCGGCGGCGCCGAGGGCATCGCGCGCCTCGCCGCGCTGCTCGGCAAACCGGTGATTCCGCTCAATTCGGCCAATGGCGTCGAACGTCCGCGTCCGTTGGCGGTTATCGACGAGCAGGTGTGCATCGGCTGCACGCTGTGCATGCAGGCCTGTCCGGTCGACGCGATAGTTGGCGCACCGAAACAGATGCACACCGTGGTCGCCGAGCTATGCACCGGCTGCGACCTGTGCGTGCCGCCCTGCCCGGTCGACTGCATCACGATGCTCCCCGTGACCGGCGAGGCCACCGGCTGGGATGCATGGAGCCAAAGCCACGCGGACGCGGCGCGGGCGCGTCATAACCGCCACGAGACCCGTCTCGCGCGCGAGCGCGACGCCGCCGAAGCGCGCGCTGCGGCGCGGCGAGCCGCAAGCGCGCTGCCGGCTGCGCCGGACGCGGTTGCGGCAAACGCCGCGACAGTGCCGTCCGAGGCTCCCGCCGCCCCGATTGCGGACGACGCGGAAGCGAAGAAACGCGCGATCATCCAGGCCGCGCTCGAACGCGCGCGCAAGAAGAAGGAAGACTTGGCCGCGAAAGGCGAGGGACCGCTGAACACCGAGAACGTCAGCGCCGACGTGCAGGCACAGATCGACGCCGCCGAAGCGCGCCGCCGCCGTCTCGGTCTTGCCAGCGGTGGCGACACGCCCGGCTCGGAGCAGCAGTCCGACGAGTCAAATGAGTCAAACGAGTCCAATCCACCGTCCAACTCGCCGCCAACCGCGCGCTGACCACGCCGACGCAACCCGGCCCACTCACACGGACCCGCTCCGCATGAACGCGAACAAACGCCGCGCGATCTACGAAACGCTTCAGAGCCTCAATCCGCATCCGACCACCGAACTCGAGTACACGTCGCCGTTCGAACTGCTGATCGCGGTGCTGTTGTCTGCGCAGGCGACCGACGTGTCGGTCAACAAGGCGATGCGCAGGATGTTTCCGCTCGCGAACACGCCGCAGAAGGTGTTCGACCTCGGCGAGGAAGGCGTCGCGAGCTATATCAAGACGATCGGTCTGTATCGCACGAAGGCGAAGAACGTGATCGCGACCTGCCGCATTCTGCTCGACCAGTATGGCGGCGAGGTGCCGGAGGATCGCGAGGCACTCGAAGGGCTGCCCGGTGTCGGCCGCAAAACGGCCAACGTGATCCTGAACACCGCATTCGGCCATCCAACCATCGCGGTCGACACGCACATTTTCCGCGTCGCCAACCGCACCGGCCTCGCGCCCGGCAAGGACGTGCGCGCGGTCGAAGCGGCACTCGAAAAATTCACGCCCGCCGAATTCAGGCAGGATGCGCACCACTGGCTGATCCTGCATGGACGCTACGTGTGCAAGGCGCGCCGCCCCGAATGCTGGCATTGCGCGATCGAGCCGCTGTGCGAGTTCCGGCCGAAGACCCCGCCACCCGATCTATAAGGCCGGCCCAGTTCGAGACCCGAGGCAGTGCAGCGCGCCTGCGGCCCACGCGGCCGCCGCGTAAAATAGTGCCTTACGCGCAGCGCGCACTGCGGACCCGCACCGTCGCGCTCCGCGCCTCCACTCCCACGCACCGGTTCCACGATGTTCAATCCCAGCCGCGACGAAGTTCGCCTCTTTTTCACCGACACCTGGCGCAAACAGCGCCGGGGCGAGATTTTGACGCCGCTCGAGGCGATCGCCGCCGACTGGATCGTCGAGCATCCCGAATATCACGCCGATCTCGCCGATGGTCCCGCCGCCCAGGCGCAGGACTATTCGCCGGAGCGCGGCCAGACCAATCCGTTCCTGCACCTGTCGATGCACCTGGCGATCTCCGAGCAGTTGTCGATCGATCAGCCGCCCGGCATTCGAGCCGCGCATGAGCGGCTCGCCGCGCGCCTCGGCTCGACGCACGAGGCCCAGCACGCGATCATGGACTGCCTCGGCGAAACCATCTGGGAAGCGCAGCGCACCGGCACGCCGCCGGACACGGACGCGTATCTGCAGCGCATCGAACGGCGCGCGACGCGCGACTGAGGCGACTGGAAACGCCGGCGCGGCACGACGCCAGCACGCCGAGGTACGACGCCCTCAAAGCAAAACACCCCGCCAAGGCGGGGTGTTTTGCTTTTGAAGCTTCGGCGCGAAACCGGCGCCCGACGCTTACTTTTTCTGCACGAGGTCGCCTTTTAGCGATTCGATGTAAGCGGCGATGTCCTTCATGTCACTTAGCGACAGGCTCTGCACCTGTGCCTGCATGATCGCGTTGTTGCGGCCGAGGTGTGGATTGGCAGTACCCATCTGGTACTGACGCAGCGCCCAGAAGACATAGTCGGCGTACTGACCGGCCAGCTTCGGATACTCCGGGCTCACCGGCTTGTTCAGGTTGGGACCGTGGCAGGCCGCGCAGTTGTGGCTGTCGGCGAGCACCTTACCGTTGCCGGCGTCGGCCGCGTGTGCTGCGTTCGCTGCGGCCAGACCAATGACCGCCGCCGCGCCGACCGCCTTGAATACCGTGTGGAGTGCCTGTTGGGGCTTGATCATGAAATCTCCTATCCCGCGAATTGGATGTGCTGGTGACCGACGCCGATCACTTGTCGGGATTGTTTTTCGAAGCGGCAGTTTGCGCTGCGTAGTACGCGGCGACATCGGCAATGTCCTGATCCGACAGCGTCACCGCGATCGCATGCATCGTGGCGAAATGGCGGTCGCCCTTCTTGTAGGCGCGCAGCGCGTTTTCGAGGTACGCCTGATTCTGGCCACCAAGCTTCGGCACGCGGAAAACCTCTGGATAAGCCGTGCGGTATTCGGGGATGCCGTGGCAGCCGATACACATCGCGACCTTGTCCTGGCCCGCCTTGGCATTGCCTACGACATCCGCTGCCTGCGCATTGGCCGCATACCCCGAGAGCACCGACAGCGCTACGATCACGACGTGTTTGCCGACGAATTTATTCATAGATGTAACCTGGCTTGAGGGGAAACGGGTGCCCACAAAGGCAGCGGTCCGCGCCGTTCTTCTTGTAGGGTAGCCGCGCAGGCCAAAAAAATCGGGCTCATTGTACCGCGCCGCCGCGCCGAACGTCCACCAGACAAGGGGGCCGCGCAACGCCCGCTGGGACGGGCGCCACGCCATGACCGCGGCGGCTTCGCAACGACGCCACAGCGGCACCGCCGCCGCGTCACTGCGCGGCTGACACCATACGTGAGCCGGTTTCAGGCCAACAGGCCTTCTGACTTATACTGGGTTTTTTCCCGCACAAGAGCATCTCGTCATGCGTTTCGAAGGCTCATCGCAGTACGTCGCCACCGACGACCTCAAGCTCGCGGTCAACGCCGCGATGACGCTCAAGCGTCCGCTGCTGATCAAGGGCGAACCCGGCACCGGCAAGACCATGCTCGCCGAGGAAGTCGCCGCCGCGCTCGGCATGCCGCTCTTGCAATGGCACATCAAGTCGACCACCAAGGCACAGCAGGGGTTGTACGAATACGACGCGGTGTCGCGTCTGCGCGATTCGCAGCTCGGCGACGAGCGCGTGAAGGACATCCGCAACTACATCGTCAAGGGCGTGCTGTGGCAGGCGTTCGAATCGGACGAGCAGAGCGTGCTGCTGATCGACGAGATCGACAAGGCCGACATCGAATTCCCGAACGACCTGCTGCGCGAACTCGACCGCATGGAGTTCTACGTGTACGAGACGCGCGAGCTGGTGCGCGCCAGACATCGCCCGCTCGTGATCATCACGTCGAACAACGAGAAGGAATTGCCCGACGCGTTCCTGCGCCGCTGCTTCTTCCACTACATCAGGTTTCCGGATGCGACGACGATGCAGCAGATCGTCGACGTGCATTACCCCGGCATCAAGAAGGATCTGCTCGCCGCGGCGCTGCAGAGCTTCTTCGAGCTGCGCAACGTCGCGGGGCTGAAGAAGAAGCCGTCCACCTCCGAACTGCTCGACTGGCTCAAGTTGCTGCTCGCCGAAGACATTCCGCCCGAAGCACTGCGCTCGGCCGATCAGAAGCAGATCGTGCCGCCCCTGCACGGCGCGCTGCTGAAGAACGAACAGGACGTGAGCCTGTTCGAGCGGCTGCTGTTCATGAACCGCAACAACCGTTGAGCGGGCGCCGCGCCGCAGGACATCCAGCATGCTGATCGACTTTTTCTACTCGCTGCGCGCCGCCCGCTTGCCGGTCTCGGTGAAGGAATACCTGACGCTGCTCGAAGCGCTGAAGGCCAACGTGATCGCGCCGTCGCTCGACGAGTTCTACTACCTCTCGCGCATCACACTCGTGAAGGACGAGCAGTACTTCGACAAGTTCGACCAGGCGTTCGGCGCCTTTTTCAACGGTGTCGCGGCGACCTCGGAGCTCGCGTTCGAGATTCCGCCCGACTGGCTGAAGAAGAAGCTGCAACGCGATCTGTCGCCCGAGGAAAAGGCGCAGATCGAGGCGATGGGCGGCATCGACAAGCTGATGGAGCGCCTGAAGGAACTGTTCGACGAGCAGAAAGAGCGCCACGAGGGCGGCAACAAGTGGATCGGGACGGGCGGCACGTCGCCGTTCGGTCACGGCGGCTATAACCCCGAAGGCGTGCGCATCGGCGACGACGCGCCCGGCAATCGCACGGCCGTCAAGGTATGGGAAGCGCGCGCGTATCGCGACTACGACGACCAGGTCGAAATCGGCACGCGCAACATCAAGGTCGCGCTGCGACGGTTGCGCCGTTTCGCCCGCGAAGGCGCGGCGGAAGAACTCGACCTGCCCGACACGATCCGCAGCACCGCCGCGAACGCCGGCTGGCTCGATCTGAAGATGGTGCCCGAGCGGCACAACAACGTGAAGGTGCTGATGCTGCTCGATGTCGGCGGCTCGATGGACGATCACGTGAAGCGCACCGAGGAGCTGTTCTCTGCCGCGAAGGCCGAGTTCAAGCACCTCGAGTTCTACTACTTCCACAACTGCGTGTACGACTTCCTGTGGAAGCACAACCGCCGCCGCCACGCCGAGCGCACACCGACGTGGGACGTGCTGCACAAGTTCACGCCCGACTACAAGCTGATCTTCGTCGGCGACGCGACGATGAGCCCGTACGAAGTGTTGCAGCCCGGCGGCTCGGTCGAGTACAACAACGCCGAGGCCGGCGCGGTGTGGTTGCGCCGGCTCGCCGATCACTTCCCGCACTTCGCGTGGCTGAACCCGGAGCCGGAAGCGCTGTGGCCGTACCGGCAGTCGGTCAGCGCGATCCGCGAAGTGCTGGGCCACCGCATGTATCCGCTGACGCTCGCGGGCCTCGAGACGGCCATGCGGGTGCTGAGCAAGTAACGCCCGCCGTTCCAGAATCCACGTCCCGACGCTTCAACTTCCACAACAAGAAAGCCTTCGCATGAGTTCGTCCCCGTCGCCCCTGCTGTCCCCCGCCGCCACACCGCAGAGGCGCTTCAATCCGCTCGCCGATACGTCGCTGTCGACGATCGTCGCGGGCTTCGTCGCGGCGATGACCGGCTACACGAGCTCGCTCGTGCTGATGTTTCAGGCGGGCCAGGCCGCGCATCTGAGCGACGCGCAGATTTCGTCGTGGATCTGGGCGCTGTCGATCGGCATGGGCCTGTGCACGATCGGCCTGTCGCTGCGCTTTCGCGCGCCGATCGTGATCGCGTGGTCGACGCCGGGCGCGGCGCTGCTCGTGTCGTCGCTGCCGCATGTCGAGTATGCGCAGGCGATCGGCGCATTCATCTTCTGCGCGGCGCTGCTGACGCTGGTCGGCGTCACCGGCTGGTTCGACGCGCTGATGAAGCGGATTCCGTCCGGCCTTGCGGCAGCGCTGCTCGCGGGCATCCTGTTCGAGATCGGCATCGAGATTTTCCGTGCCGCGCAGTACCAGACCGCGCTCGTGCTGACGATGTTCTTTACCTACCTGATCGTCAAACGGTTCGTGCCGCGTTATGCGATTCCGACCACGCTCGTGGCAGGCACCGCAGCCGCCGGCGCCCTCGGGCTGCTCGACTTCAGCCACTTTCACGTCGCGCTCGCGCACCCGGTGCTGACGATGCCGTCGTTTTCGGTGGCGGCTTGCGTGAGCATCGGCATTCCGCTGTTCGTGGTCGCGATGGCCTCGCAGAACGTGCCGGGCATCGCGGTGCTGCGCGCCGACGGCTATACGACCCCGTCCGCGCCGCTGATCGCGACGACCGGCGTCGCGTCGCTGCTACTCGCGCCGTTCGGTTCTCACGGCATCAATCTTGCCGCGATCACGGCGGCGATCTGCACCGGCCCTGAAGCGCACGAAAACTCCGCCAGGCGCTACACAGCGGCCGTATGGGGCGGCATTTTCTATCTGCTCGCGGGCGTGTTCGGCGCGACGATCGCCGCGCTGTTCGCGGCGTTCCCGAAGGAGTTGGTCGTCTCGGTCGCGGCGCTCGCGCTGTTCGGCTCGATCATGAGCGGGCTCGCCAACGCGATGCAGGATACGAGGCAGCGCGAGGCGGCGCTCGTCACGTTCATGGTGACCGCCTCGGGACTCACGCTGCTGTCGATCGGCTCGGCGTTCTGGGGGCTCGTCGCGGGCGTGGTGACGCAAGTCGTGCTGAACGCGCGCCGCGTGTGAACGGATCGCCACGCCCGGCTGTCCATACGCGGTGTTCATACCGTCCTCGGCGATCCGCCATAGAATAGACGTATCCGGCAGCGTTTCCCAAGCCATCGTGGGACGCGCTGCGGCTTGACCCGCGGCCGCCGGCGCCGGCTGATTCCTCCTGCCGGCGCGGCGGCGTCCTCACTTCTCCTGAACCATGGCGCACACGCGCCCTGAAGGCCCGAACATGACAACCGCACTCGACCAACTCAAGCAATACACCACCGTGGTGGCCGACACCGGCGACTTCCAGCAGCTCGCGCAGTACAAGCCGCGTGATGCGACCACCAATCCGTCGCTGATTCTGAAGGCCGTGCAGAAAGACGACTACCGGCCGCTGCTCGAAAAGACCGTGAAGGCGCATGCGTCGAAGCCGGCCGGCGCGATCATCGACCAGTTGCTGATCGCCTTCGGCACCGAAATCCTGAAGATCATCCCGGGGCGGGTGTCGACCGAAGTCGACGCGCGCCTGTCGTTCGACGTCGAAGGCTCGATCGCGAAAGGCCGCGAGCTGACCGCGCTGTACAAGGAACACGGCATCGAGCGCGACCGCGTGCTGATCAAGCTCGCGTCGACGTGGGAAGGCGTGCGCGCGGCCGAGGCGCTGCAGAAGGAAGGCATCCACTGCAACATGACGCTGCTGTTTTCGCTCGTGCAGGCCGCCGCCGCCGCGGAAGCTGGCGCGCAGTTGGTCTCGCCGTTCGTCGGCCGCATCTACGACTGGTACAAGAAGAACGCCGGCAGCGCGTGGGACGAAGCGAAAGACGGCGGCGCCAACGATCCGGGCGTCAAGTCGGTGCGCCGCATCTACGCGTACTACAAGAAGTTCGGCTACAAGACCGAGGTGATGGGCGCGAGCTTTCGCACGACCTCGCAGATTCTGGAACTGGCCGGCTGCGATCTGCTGACGATCAGCCCCGACCTGCTGCAGAAACTGCACGAGAGCACCGACAAGGTCGAACGCAAGCTGTCGCCGGAGACATCGCACGACGCGGACATCGAGCGCGTGCCGGTCGACGAGAAGTCGTTCCGCTTCCTCCTCAACGACGAAGCGATGGCGACCGAGAAGCTCTCCGAAGGCATCCGCACGTTCGCCGCGGACGCGGTGAAGCTGGAAAAGCTGATCGACACGCTGCGCTGAGGCGCCGGAGGCCGCGGGCGTGGCTGGCTGGAAAGGCGGCGCTGGACCTCACGGTTCAGCGCCGCTTTTCGTTTACGCTGCGTCGCCACCGGCGACATAGCGTCACAAGCGACGCGCCGCCACCGACTACAATCGACTCCACGCCCCTCCCGCCGCCGCTGGCGAGGAACGACGGCGCCCGCCCAACGCCTGACCATGGAGACGATCATGTACGTTCAGCCCTATGTGTTCTTCAACGGCCGTTGCCAGGAAGCGCTCGATTACTACACCGACAAGCTCGGCGCCCAGGTGACCTTCAAGATGCTGTTCAAGGAAGCGCCGCCGGACGCGCACAATCCGCCACGCCCCGAACTCGCCGACAAGATCATGCACGCGAGCGTGCAGCTGGGCTCGAGCACGTGGATGGCTTCCGACGGCAACTGCGATCCGGCGGCCGGCCCGTTCAATGGCTTCAGTCTGTCGCTGACCATCGATGACGGCGCGTCGGCGGAAAAATGCTTCAACGCGCTCGCCGATGGCGGCCAGGTCGTGATGCCGTTCCAGCAAACGTTCTGGAGCAAGGGCTTCGGAATGGTAGTGGACCGCTTCGGCATGATGTGGATGGTCACGCTGCCGCCGCAGGTTTGAGGCTTAGGGGCAGGCCAGCGCTAGCACCTACCTACCACGCGTCGCCCGCTCGTGCCGCTCGATGTTCCAGTTCGGCTCGGTCTCCAGCAATAGCGCGCGCAACCGGTCTACCTGTTCCGCGAGCCGCTGACCGAGCCAGTACGGCCCTTGCCAGTCGGGCGGCAACGCGGTGGCCACGTCGCCGTGCCCCTTCGCGAGCGGCGCCGCGGCCGGAATGCCAAAGCGCGACGGACGGCCGAAACGCAGCCCGCGCGCGGTGGACAACAGGATCGCCCGCACGGCGCGCACCTCGGCGCCGCAATGCGCTGCATAGGCGGTGCGCGCGGCGGCATCGGCGTTCATCAGCGGCCCCGTGGCAAGCAGTTCCAACGAGCTGAGCACCGAACGATGCAGCCGCTGGATTTCCTCGAGCCTCGACTGCGGCACGTCGATTTCCTTCGCGACCGATGGCATCAGCGAGCGCAGTTGCACGAGCCGCTTGTTGATCCGCAGGAAACGCTTGATCTGCTCCTCCTCGGTGATCGTTTCGCCGTCGAGCAGCCGCGCGTAGATGCCCGCGCATTCGCGCAGATTGGCGGCGAGGCCGTAGCGCCACGAATACGTCGCGTGCAGCGGAAACGCGAACGAAAACGCCAGCGCGATGACGATACCGATCAGCACGTTCAGCGTGCGCCACAGGCCGACGTCGATCAGATTGTCCCCGTGGCCCGCGACGATGCACATCGTGATGGCGGTCAGGAGCCCGATATAGCCGGACGAGCCAATCGCGAACCACGCGCAGATCGACGCGATGATCGCCTCCAGCACATAGGTGAGCGGCAGCGAACCGATGAAGTGCTGTTGCACGATCAGCAGGAGCCCGATCGATGCGCCGAGCAGCGTGCCGGCCGCGCGTTCGGCCGCTTTCTTGCGGATATTGCCGTGATGCTGCAAGCCGCCGATCACGACCAGCAGTGTCACCGACGACCAGATGCCGTGCGGAATATCGATGCCGGTCGTCGCGAGAATCGACACCAGCATCGCGAGGCCGACGCGCAGGCTATGCAGCACCTTGGCGTGCCGGTAGCGGTAGTACGGCGACGTGACCGCGCGCACCATCCGGCTGAGCGCCGCGCGGCGGGAAATCAAAGTGGGAGTATCGGCAGCAGCCATGGCGGCGCGCGGCGAACGCGTGAAAGGACGGTTCCGCTATCCTGCCCTGGAGTGCCCCGCAAACACAAACGCCCGCCAACTTCCGTCGGCGGGCGTTGCGTGTTTCAGAACGTGATTTGCAGCTGGAATCAGCCTTCGACGATGTCCAGGTAGTCCTCCGGACGCGTACGGTCCTCGGCGCGCTGCATGCCCACCGCGCGCACGACCAGGCTCACGACGACCGACACCACGAGGTTCACGACCAGCGACCACACGGCCGCATAGCCCGGAATCGCCATGCCGAACAGATGGATCGTGAAGATCGAGCTCGCGAGGTTCAACGAAATCGCCATCCACGTGCCGGTCGCGATACCTGTCGCCCAGCCGAGCAACAGACCCCGGTAGTCGAGCACGCGCGTGTAGAGACCCAGCACGATCGCCGGCAGCGTCTGGATGATCCAGATCCCGCCGAGCAGTTGCAACTGGATCGCGTACGTGAGCGGCAGACCGAGAATGAACGCCACCGCGCCGACCTTGACGATCAGCGACACCAGCTTCGCGACGTTGGTCTCCTGCTCGTGCGTCATGTTGCGGTTGACGAACTCCTTGTGCACGTTGCGCGTGTACAGGTTCGCCGCCGCGATCGACATGATCGCCGCCGGCACCAGCGCGCCGATACCGATCGCCGCGAACGCGACGCCGACGAACCACGACGGGAAGAAGTGCAGGAACAGCGCCGGCACTGCGAAGTTCGGGCCGAAGGCCTTGAAGTACGGCGCGAACTCCGGCATGTCCTTCACGCCGGCCGCGAGCGCCATGAAGCCGAGCAGCGCGAGCAGGCCGAGCACCAGCGAATACGCCGGCAGCAACGCCATGTTGCGGCGGATCGTGTTGCCCGACTTCGACGACAGCACCGCGGTGATCGAGTGCGGATACAGGAACAGCGCCAGCGCCGAACCCACCGCGAGCGTCGCGTACGCGCTATAGCCGTTCAGGCTCGACACGTCCGGCGACTTCAGCAGCAGCTTGGCCGGCGGGACCGCGCCGAAGATATGGCCGAAGCCGCCCAGCTGCGGCGGAATCACGATGATCGCGGCGAAGATCGTCACGTAGATCAGGATGTCCTTGACGACCGCGATCATGGCCGGCGCGCGCAGGCCCGACGTGTACGTGTAGGCCGCGAGGATCGCGAATGCGATGATCAGCGGCAGATCGCCGACGAAGCCGGTCGTGTCGAAACCGAGCGCGCCGATCACCACTTCGATACCGACCAGTTGCAGCGCGATGTACGGCATCGTCGCGACGATGCCGGTCACCGCGACGGCGAGCGCGAGCATGCGGCTGCCGTAGCGGGCCGACACGAAGTCCGCCGAGGTCACGTAGCCGTGCCGCTTCGCGACGCTCCACAGCTTCGGGAACACGACGAACGCGAACGGATAGATCAGGATCGTGTACGGCAGCGCGAAGAAGCCCGTTGCGCCCGCACCGAACACGAGCGCCGGCACCGCGATGAACGTGTAGGCGGTGTACAGGTCGCCGCCGAGCAGGAACCACGTGACGATCGTGCCGAAGCGCCGGCCGCCGAGACCCCACTCTTCGATATGCGCGAGATCGCCGCGCCGCCAGTGGGCCGCGACGAAGCCGAGAATCGTGACGCCGATGAAAAACAGAACGAAGACGAAAGTTGCAATGGGGTTCATCGTTGCGCGCCCCCGTTCGTGCGACCCGTATAGCGGGACCTGGTCTTCGAATAGACGAACGCGGTGATGACCGCGCTGATCAGCACCCACAGCAGCTGATACCAGTAGAAGAACGGGAAATCGAACAGCTGCGGCTCGATCCGGTTGTAGGACGGCACCCAGATCATCGCGATCCACGGTAGCAGCAATAGCCAGAGCCAGTGCTTGCTGGCTTTCTTCACGTCGGCGTCGTGAGCCATGACGTCTCCTGTTTCCTATTTAGAATTTATCTGCCCGCGGTCGACGGGAGGTGGAACTCAGCGGGCGGTCGTCCCGCAGTCAGCCACGGGCTCCCCGAAAGCTTCGAAAGAGTATAGGAGTGGCGAACTCCCGGTCAAGCAGGGACGACCCGAGGCGCGTCGGCGTCCAACAACGCGACGAAGCGCCAACGATGCAGTCTGGATGACGTTGCGGCGTAGACGTGAAAAAAATACCGGAAGCAAAGCGGCCGTGCCGACCGATACGCCGGTACGGCCGCTTCATTCTCCGTGCGCTGATCAGATCGCAAACGATGCGCCCGTCTGCCCGGTCGATTCGCGCAGGCCCTTGATCCATTTGCGCGCCGGCAAGCCGAGCTCGGCTTCGATCAGCTTCGCGCGCGCCTCTAGCGCGGTGAACGGCACGTCGAGCGCGGGGCCCGAGAAGGCGATCGCGATACGGTTGCCGTCGTGCACTTCGGGCAGCGCGACGACGCGACCGTCGAAGGCTTCGTTCAGACGCTTCATGTTGCGCACGAAGCTCGGATGATCGCCGAACAGATTCACCGTGACGATGCCCGCGTCGGTCAGACACGCGCGTGCCGCACGGTAAAAGCCGACGCTGTCGAGTACTGGGCCGCGCGCGGTCGCGTCGTAGACGTCGATCTGCAGCGCGCCGATGGTGCCGTGGTTCGCGCTCTCGTTGACGAAGTCCCACGCGTCGCTTTCATGCACGCTCAGACGCGCGTCGTCGGGCGGCAGTTCGAACATCGTGCGCGCGGCCACGACGACCGCCGGATTCAGTTCGACGGCCTCGACCTTCGCGCTCTTCAGGAAGCGGTGCGCGAACTTGGTCAGCGACGCGGCGCCGAGCCCGAGCTGCACGATGCGCTTCGGCGTTTCGAGGAATAGCAGCCAGGCCATCATCTGCTGCGCGTATTCGAGTTCGATGTGATCGGGCTTGCGCAGACGCATCGCGCCTTGCACCCATTCCGTGCCGAAATGCAGGTAGCGCACGCCGCCCTCTTCGGAGAACGTCACCGGTGCGAAGCGCGGCTTGCGCGGCGCTTCGATTTGCGGCGCGTCGTGTGCGTCGTGCTCGACGGTGCCGCTCGCGTTGCGCGTGGATTTGGGCGCCTTTTTGTGGGCCATTTTCTGTTTACCGCCGATGGCTTGGGCGTCGCGGTTACGGAAAGCGCGCGCCTCGGCCGAAGCGCGCTTGATCAGATTCGTCATGTAGGGATGTCGCGCGACAGGCGCAATATTTTTGGTCGAACGAGAGCATAGCATTCGCTGCGGTTCGCTCATTCAAATCAACCGCTCACAAACTGCTTTCAACGAACTCACTTTTGCGGCCGCTGGGTCGCGACCAACCTGCGCCATTACGCCACGCGCAAACGATTCACGTGGCGCTTTATCGCCGTTTTCCGTCACCAGCCGCAGCTTGCAGCGCATTTCCTCCTGGTGCAGCGCCCGGCGAGATCATCTATTCCGAGGGCTACTCGGGTGAGCCCGTGGTCTTTCTGATCACGGAAGGCAAGGTCGAACTTTCCACTCGCTGCGACGACATGAAGGTCGTCGATTCGTTCGATGTACTCAACCCGATCGCGCAGGGACTGCAAAAGGATGCGACGGGGAATGTGCTCGTCGAAGGGCATACCGACAGTGCGCCGATTTCGACCGCGAAGTATGTGTCCAACTGGGAGCTGTCGTCGGCTCGCGCGGGCGCAGTGGTCAGGTATCTGGTCGAGCGCGGGATCGAGCCGCATCGGCTGGCCGCGATCGGACGGGCGGACAATTTTCCGCTGGTTGCCGGCAATGACGCGGCGGCAAGAGCGGCCAACCGGCGGGTCGCGATCGTCGTGCAGTATTGAACGCGTTCGCCGGTAGCATCGGCCGCCCTTCCCTGCTACGAGCCGCCCGCCGGCGGCTCGTCTTCACATCACCTCACTTCACGCATCACGTCATTCGACGCGTACCGCCCCAAGCGCCTCGTTCAGCGTGCGGCTCGGCCGCATCACCTCTTCGAGCTTGTTGAAGTCCGGCTTGTAATAGCCGCCGATGTCCGCCGGCGCGCCCTGCACCGACGCGAGCTCCGCCACGATCACCTGCTCGTTGGCGGTCAGCTGCGTCGCGAGCGGCGCGAACTGCGCGGCGAGCGCGGCGTCGTCCGTTTGCGCGGCCAGCTCCTGGGCCCAGTACATCGCCAGATAGAACTGGCTGCCGCGATTGTCGAGCTCGCCCGTCTTCGGGCTCGGGCTGCGATTGTTGTCGAGCAGCTTGCCGGTTGCGGTGTCGAGCGTCTTCGCGAGGATCTTCGCCCGGTTGTTGCCGGTCTTGATGCCCAGTTCTTCGAGCGACGCCGCGAGCGCGAGGAACTCGCCGAGCGAGTCCCAACGCAGATGGTTCTCTTCGACGAGCTGCTTCACATGCTTCGGCGCCGAACCACCCGCGCCGGTCTCGTACATGCCGCCGCCCGCCATCAACGGCACGATCGACAGCATCTTCGCGCTCGTGCCCAGCTCCATGATCGGGAACAGGTCGGTCAGATAATCGCGCAGGATGTTGCCGGTGACCGAGATCGTATCGAGCCCGCGCACGACGCGCTCGAGCGTGTAACGCATCGCGCGCACCTGCGACATGATCTGGATGTCGAGGCCCGTGGTGTCGTAATCCTTCAGGTAGGCCTCGACCTTCCTGATCAGCTCCGCTTCGTGCGGGCGATACGGGTCGAGCCAGAACACCGCGGGCATGCCGGAATTGCGCACGCGCGTGACCGCGAGCTTGACCCAATCGCGGATCGCCGCGTCCTTCACCTCGCACATGCGCCAGATGTCGCCCTGCTCGACGTTCTGCGTGAGCAGCACCTCGCCGCTAGCCAGATCGACGATGCGCGCCTCGCCGTCTTCCGGCACTTCGAAGGTCTTGTCGTGCGAGCCGTATTCTTCCGCCTTCTGCGCCATCAGGCCGACGTTGGGCACGGTGCCCATCGTGACCGGATCGAACGCGCCGTTGGTCTTGCAGAAGTTGATGATCTCCTGGTAGATGCGCGCGAACGTGCTCTCCGGGATCACCGCCTTGGTGTCTTTCGGACGACCGTCGGCGCCCCACATCTTGCCGCCGAGGCGAATCATCGCCGGCATCGACGCATCGACGATCACGTCGTTCGGCGCGTGCAGGTTCGAGATGCCCTTCGCCGAATCGACCATCGCCAGTTCCGGACGATGCTCGTGGCATGCGTGCAGGTCGCGGATCACCTCCTCGCGCTGCGATTCCGGCAGCGTCTCGAGCTTCTCGTACAGATTGACGAGGCCGTTGTTGACGTTCACGCCAAGTTCCTCGAACAGCTTGCCGTGCTTCGCGAACGCGTCCTTGTAGAACACCTTCACCGCGTGGCCGAAGACGATCGGGTGCGAGATCTTCATCATCGTCGCCTTCACGTGCAGCGACAGCATCATGCCGGTCTTGCGCGCATCTTCCATCTGGTCTTCATAGAACGCTAGCAGCGCCTTCCTGCTCATGAACATGCTGTCGATGATCTCGCCGTCCTGCAGCGCGACCTTCGGCTTCAGCACGATCGTCTTGCCGTTCTTCGTGACGAGTTCCATCTTCACGTCGCGCGCGCGATCGAGCGTCATCGATTTTTCGCCGTGATAGAAGTCGCCGTGCCGCATGTGCGCGACGTGCGTGCGCGACGCCATGCTCCATTCGGCCATGCTGTGCGGGTGCTTGCGGGCGTAGTTCTTCACCGCTGCCGGCGCGCGACGGTCCGAGTTGCCCTCGCGCAGCACCGGGTTCACCGCGCTGCCGAGACACTTCGAGTAGCGCTGACGGATCGCCTTCTGTTCGTCGGTCTTCGGATCTTCCGGATAGTCGGGCACCTTGTAGCCCTTCGCCTGCAGTTCCCTGATCACGCTCGTCAGTTGCGGCACCGATGCGCTGATGTTGGGCAGCTTGATGATGTTGGTGTCGGGTAACGAGGTCAGGCGACCGAGTTCCGCGAGGTTGTCGGGCACCCGCTGCGCTTCGGTCAGAAACTCGGGAAACTCACCGAGGATGCGGCCCGCGACCGAGATGTCGCTGGTCTCGACCTCGATGCCGGCCGGCCTGGTGAAGGTCCGGATGATCGGCAGGAACGCGGCCGTCGCAAGCAGCGGCGCCTCGTCGGTGAGGGTGTAGATGATGGTCGGTTGCTGGGTCGTCATTGCTAGGCTCTGGGCGGGCGGTTGAGAGGCATCTCGCACGTGATACGGGCAGGATGCGCAAACGTCGATCAGGAAAACGACAACGCTAGGACACAAACGCTGTGCGTGGCGGATGGCGACGCGGGGCCCTGGAACGCCAAAGCGGAACGATTAAGCGAACACGGCGGACTGCGTCGCGCAGCGGGTCGCACGGTTGGATTCTGCCTCATTTTTGGGCTGCCAGGAGAATTCGGAATGTGAACAACGGGAGCACGCATGGACACGGCAGAGCAAATGACGATCGCGGCTGACTGGATACGCGAAGCCGACGGCATTCTGATCACGGCAGGCGCAGGCATGGGCGTCGATTCCGGACTACCCGACTTTCGAGGCGATCACGGATTCTGGGCGGCTTATCCGGCGTTGAAGACCGGCGGAATCAATTTCCATGATATTGCCAATGGAACAGCCTTCCTGCGTGATCCGGTCCGCGCATGGGGTTTCTACGGCCATCGGCTCAACCTGGACCGGCGCGCCGTCCCGCACGCGGGTTTCGAGAGCTTGCGCCGCTGGGCATCGGCGAAAAGAAGCGGCGGGTTCGTATTCACCAGCAATGTCGATGGCCAGTTCCAGAAGGCCGGCTTCGCCGACGATCGCCTGTTCGAATGCCACGGATCGATCCATTTCCTGCAATGCGGACAGTCCTGCAGTACGCCTGAATAAATCAGAACCCGAATTTTCATCCGTCGCCCATTCCTCTCCCTGTTGTCGCCTGCTAGCGTGGCAGTCCCGACAGCTACGGAGAAGTTCGGAATGTCGTATCAACAGGATGCGGACGGCGTGCGCGTGGTGCTCAGCGCGCCGCAAATGGCGGCGGTACTGGCAAGGCAGTCAATCACCCAGACCGAAATGCTTTCCAACCGGCTATGGGGCGGGTTGCAAATCGTCGGTGGCGTGCTGGAAATGGTCGGCGCAAGTGCGTTGTGTGTGATCCCGGAACCGACCATGCTCACCAAGGCAGGGTGTGTCGTGTTCGGCGTACATGGTTCTGGTACGGCGGCGGCTGGTTTGCGTCAGGTCTGGACGGGCCAGGATACGGCCACATTGACCCAGCAGGGCACGACGAAGCTGGCCGAGGCAATGAAGGCAAGTCCTGACATAGCCAACAATATCGGCCTGTCACTTGACATGGTCGTGCCGTTCAGCTTTGCCGGGTCAATCAAGGCGGTGCGGGCTGCGCGTATCACGATGGGCGAGATCAACCTGAACATGCATGAAGCGAAGACGCTTCGCGGGGTTGGCGGGCATACACTTTTGAAGCATGTGGGAAAGGATGAGGCCTGGTTGCGTCAAAGACTGAAAGATGAGCCGCGGATAAAAGCGGCGACATCATTTAAAGACCAGAAGACTGCCGAGAAAGCCATTTCGGAAGTGATGATGGGCGAAACTACCCGCATCAGATCCTGGTCTCAGTCTACGACGAGTGCTCCGTTGCGTTTAACAAGGCACATATCTGGGGACGTGGGTTACGGGGTTGTCAGGAAGACAGGACAATTTGCGAAAGGAAACAAGGTTTTGGTGGTACTTAAGCGGGAGATATACAATGGAATGCCCTATTACGTCCTGACGGCGTTCATCGACTTATGAGACGCAGTTATGAATGAAAATCCGCTGTACCCCGAACTAAACCAGCTCTTTGGTGTGTACCTTAACGAGGATTTTTCGTACTGGGGTAACACCATCAAAGTGATCATAGGTTGCTACAGAAGAGATAGTTCACAAGAGAGTTTAAGGAACATACTTGTTGAAATTGAAAACTTCGAGAGAGAGAACTTTAGCAATCTGGACGATGCATTCGAAGAGGCGTATGGCTCCCAGTTCGGCCCGGAGTTGTGGGGTTACACCACTGCTTCCTTCCTTGACGAATTGAAGCGGCTACTGAATGAGTAGGCAATTGCTCGGGACAGACTATAAAGAAGGCCCGCCATTGTCGCGGGCATTTTCACGCACACGCCCCTCAACACGCAGACAGGGAGTGAAGGCTTATCGTATGGTTGACGGTGAGGAATATGGCAATCTGACGGGGTTGATTCGCTCTCGTTTCCACGAAGATTTTGACCTTTTCGGAAACTGAGTAGAAGAACTCGTTTCTTCCTATACCGACAAAATGTCAACGACTGACATTGACGCGCTCATATCTGAGATAGATTCATTCAAAGCCGACTATCCAGAGACGTTGGACTCTGCGTTCAAGGAGCGGTTTGGCCGCCAGTTCGATCCTGTTTTGTGGGGCTACACAACGGCTTCCCTCCTTGATGAAGTAAAACGGTTACTGAGTGAGTAGGCAACTGCTCAGGACCGGACCCGCGACGAGACACTGACGTCAGTCGCACTATCACGCATGCCAAGCGTGCGAACATTCGCACCGGTACAATCCTCCGATATCGTTGTTCCCGCAGATCTGCCAAACCAAGCCGGAGCGTGTGATGGACGGCGATACCAGCAAAGCCCAATCCGACTGGATTTCCCGTTCGGAATCCACCCACGGAGTCGAACGCATCGAAGCGTTTTTCCACGGCAACGCGTACTCCATGCATCGGCATGACACCTACGCGATCGGCCTGACCCTCGCCGGCGTCCAATGCTTCCACTACAGGCGCGGTTTGCGCACCAGCCTACCCGGACAGACCATGGTCCTGCATCCCGACGAAGTGCACGACGGTCAGGCCGGCACGAACGAGGGATTTCGTTATCAGATGATTTACGTGCAGCCCGCTGCAATCCAGGAAGTCCTCGGCGGCCGCCCCCTGCCGTTCGTCGAAGGCGGCGTCACGACCGATCCGCGCCTGTTCGAAGCCACGCAGACAGCGCTGCGCCAGATGCGTGGCGACGCGGAGCCGCTCGAACGTGACGACGCGCTCGCCGGTCTCGCGCTCGCGCTGGATAACGCCTCGGGCGCGCGGCAGACGCGCAAGTCCGCGGATTTCGCGGCAGCGCAGCGAGCACGCGAATATCTGCACGCATCGTGCTCGCACACCGTCACGCTCGATGAACTTGCCGTCGTCAGCGGGCAGGACCGCTGGAGCCTGTCGCGCGATTTCCGAACTTTTTACGGCACCAGCCCCTATCACTACCTGGTCATGCGCCGGCTCGAAGCCGCGCGCGCGATGATGCTGCGCGGCGTTTCCCTCGTGGACGCGGCGGCGGCGGCCGGCTTCGCCGACCAGAGCCACATGACCCGACATTTTCGCCACGCATACGGGATCCCGCCCGCACGTTGGCTCGCGATGACGAGCGATCGGCGCGCCGGCTAACGCAAGCTTGCACGATCGTTCAAGACGCTCGCCGGCGGCGGGACTATGCTCTGTTCCAGGTATCACCCGAATGGAGCCACCATGCACAGCGATTCCCAGCCGACACCCGAGCAACGCGGCCAATACAAGACCATCAACCTGCTCGACAAGATCAGTCAGATCGACGACCACTGGCAGCCGCGCGTCGTGGCTGAAATGAATGACTATCAGTTCAAGGTCGTAAAGATAGCCGGCGATTTCGTCTGGCATCGGCATGCCGATACCGACGAGACGTTCATCGTCCTCGCAGGCCGGTTGCGCATCGACTTCCGCGACCGCTCGATCGAACTGTTTCCCGGAGAAATGGCGGTGGTACCAAAGGGAGTCGAGCACAAGCCGTATGCCGAGTCCGAGGTGAAGCTGCTGCTCATCGAACCGCGCGGCGTCGTCAATACCGGCGATACGACCACCGAAAGAACGGCCGAAAACGACGTATGGATCTGAGAGCCGCCATGCAAACGCCGCGGCCGATCGTTCGCGAAGCCGTTTTCCCCGCCGACACCCACAACCTCGTCGCCGTGATCCGCGAGTATGTCCACTGGCTGGATATGGATCTGTCGTACCGCGGATTCGATGCAGAAATGGACGCGTTCGAACACGTTTATACGCTGCCATCCGGCATGTTCTTCGTCGCCGACGCCGGCGGCGAGCTCGCCGGTTGCGCGGGGCTGCTGCGCCATACGGCGGAGACTGCGGAAATCAAACGGCTCTATGTTCGTGAAGCATTCAGAGGGTTGTCGCTTGGCGAAACGCTGGTCACATCGGTGATCGGGAAAGCGAAGACATTGGGATTCTCGACGCTGGTTCTCGACACGGTTCCGCAAACCGGTTTTGCACAGCGCATCTACGAGCGGTTAGGGTTCGTCGAAACCGCGCCCTACTACGAGAATCCAGTCGAAGGCACACGGTTTCTTGCGCTCGATCTATGAGCGCGAATGGCATCCTGTCGGTCGATCAGACCCAGGTTAGCCGTCGCCATATGTCCAGCTTTTGAGCGTATGAAACCGAGGCATGGGCGGGACTGCTCGATGGCAAACGGACAAGCCGATATTGCACTCCCCGCTCGCCCAACGCTTTCATCCCGATTTTGGCCGCCGTCCCCCCGTTGAAGGCGATGGTAGCCAGTTTCGGCAGCGTATCGATCAGACCGATCAGATCGTTGCTGGCATGGTCGCGAATCCGGCTATCCAGGCTTCCTGCTCGGCGAGCCTCGGCAACGACATCCCATAGTCCGATATGGTGTTCGAGCAACGTCTCGAGACGCGTCGAATAGTCCATACCAACCAGATCCCGTTCTATCGCTTCACCGACCAGTAACCAGAATTTGTTCTGCGGATGTGCGTAGTATTGGCCGTGAGCCAACGACACCTCGCCCGGCAAGCTACCGAGGATCAAGACCCGCGTATCGGCGTCGACGACAGGCGCAAAGCAACGCTTGAACGACATCAGCGGCTCCGCTCGTCGGCGCTACGCGGCACGCTGTGCGCGCGCGACGCGGTGTGATCGAGCGGACGACCGTGCTCGCGCACCCGCGCGTGCGCGATATGCGCCGCGCCGGTGCCTGACGCGGCAGCGTGCGCGCGAGCGGCCGCGTCCAACGCACGCAAATGCTCCCACAGTGCCGGCAACATGCATTCGGTCACCATCAAAGGCGCGCCATGCCGCTCGAACACCGAGCGTCGCGCCACCAGCGCATGCGGCGCATGCCGATCGCCGCCGTCGATTTCATGCGCGGCCAACCGATACAACGGATGCCGCTGCCCCACCCTGCGGCTCACCAGCGACGAACGCGCGACACTGCTATCGCTATACAGCAACTCCGCGAGCGGCCGGGTGCGCAGGCGACGCGTCGCCTGCCAGACGCCGACGCTCGCGGCACGCGGCGTCACGCTATGCGCGGCGACGAACGGCACGCCATCGACCGACAGCACCACTTCGCGCACCCACACCGGCGCGCGCGGCGCGAGTCCGAGCGCGGCGGCTTCGTCGGGCCACGGCAGCGCGACGTCTTCGCGACTCACGCGCACCGCGACCGCGCCGAGCGCGCGCAGGTGCGCGGTCAGTGAACCGCCGCGGGTCAGCCAGTCTTTCTGGGCGGCGCTGAAAGTGGCCAAAGGCGCGACGCGCCAGTGGGCGTCGGCAGGATCGAAACGGATAGGCATGGTGTCGGATTATAGCGACGTGCTCCGACGGTAATTTTTCGCGGCAACGACCGCGGCGATCGTGCGCGCTCCTTCAGCCAGGGGAGCCGACGCAAACCAGAAGGCAAAAAAAATGCGCTGCCGAAGCAGCGCATTTCTCAACTACCGGGCGTCAATCCAGCAACGACATCAACGCTTTCGGCTCACGCTCAACCCGCGCGCGACAGCAGCAACGCATTGGTCCGCTTCACGAAGCTCGCCGGATCTTCCAGCGCGCCGCCTTCGGCGAGCAGTGCCTGATCGAACAGCAGATGGCACCAGTCGTCGAAATTCGCGCTATCGGCATGCAGACCCTTCACGAGGGCGTGCTCCGGATTCACTTCGAGAATTGGATGGAACTCAGGCGCCTGCTGGCCCGCGGCCTTCAGCATGCGCTGCAGGTAGCCGCTCATTTCGCCGTCGTCGGCAACGAGGCACGACGGCGAGTCGGTCAGGCGGAACGTCAGACGCACGTCCTTCGCCTTGTCCTTCAACGCTTCCTTCATCTTCTCGACGAGCGGCTTGAACGCTTCGCCGATCTTCTCCTGCGCCTCTTTTTCCTCGTCGTTCAGCGCGCCGAGATCGAGGTCGCCGCGCGCGACGCTTTGCAGCGGCTTGCCGTCGAATTCGTTGAGGAACGACAGCATCCATTCATCGACGCGATCGGTCAGCAACAGCACTTCGACGCCCTTCTTGCGGAACACTTCGAGATGCGGGCTGTTCGACGCGGCCTGCCACGTGTCGGCGGTCACGTAGTAGATCTTCGTCTGCTCGGGCTTCATGCGAGCGACGTAGTCGGCCAGCGACACGGTCTGCTCGGCCGTGCCCGTATGCGTCGTCGCAAAGCGCACGAGCTTCGCGACGCGCTCGCGATTGGCGAAGTCCTCGCCGATGCCTTCCTTCAGCACCTGGCCGAATTCCTTCCAGAAGCCCGCGTACTTTTCCTTCTCGGCGTCGTTGTCCGCGTTGGCCAGTTCTTCCAGCATCGACAGCGCGCGCTTGGTCACGCCTTCGCGGATCGCCTTCACGTCGCGGCTTTCCTGCAGGATTTCGCGCGACACGTTGAGCGGCAGATCGGCCGAATCGACCACACCCTTCACGAAGCGCAGGTACGTGGGCAGCAGTTGCTCGGCGTCGTCCATGATGAACACGCGCTTCACGTACAGCTTCAGGCCGCCGCGCTGCTCGCGGTTCCACAGATCGAACGGCGCGTGCGCCGGCACGTACAGCAGTTGCGTGTACTCGCTGCGGCCTTCGACGCGGTTATGCGTCCACGTCAGCGGATCTTGATGATCGTGCGAGATGTGCTGGTAGAACTGCTTGTATTGCTCGTCGGTGATGTCGTTCTTCGAACGGGTCCACAGCGCGCTCGCCTGGTTGACGGTCTCGTCCTCGTCCTTCGTGACCATCTCGCTCTTTTCCGCGTCCCACTCTTCTTTCTTCATCAGGATCGGCAGCGCGACGTGGTCCGAGTACTTCTGGATGATCGACTTCAGCCGATACGACGACAGCAGTTCGTCCTCATCAGCACGCAGATGCAGCGTGATGGTCGTGCCGCGCGCGGCGCGCTCGATCGTCTCGACCGCGAAATCGCCTTCGCCCGCGCTTTCCCAGCGCACGCCTTCCGAGGCCGGCAAACCGGCGCGGCGCGTCTCGACGGTGATCTTGTCCGCGACGATGAAGCCCGAGTAGAAGCCCACGCCAAACTGGCCGATCAGCGCCGCGTCCTTCTGCTGGTCGCCCGACAGCTTGCCGAAGAATTCCCTGGTGCCCGAACGCGCGATCGTGCCGAGGTGCGCGATCGTCTCGTCGCGGCTCATGCCGATGCCGTTGTCGTCGATCGTGATGGTGCGCGCGGCCTTGTCGAACGACACCCGAATCCGCAGGTTCGGATCGTTCTCGTACAGCGCGCTGTTTTCGATCGCCTCGAAGCGCAGCTTGTCGGCCGCGTCGGACGCGTTCGAAATCAGCTCGCGCAGAAAGATTTCCTTGTTGCTGTACAGCGAATGGATCATCAGTTGCAGAAGTTGCTTCACTTCTGCCTGAAAGCTCATGGTTTCTTGTGCCATGGTCGGACTTCCTCTCTGTTGCGAATTGGGGGATGAGCGGCGGCCGAAGCGGATTCCAACCGCGGTTCGGGCTCGCCGTGCCGGAGCGCCGGACCGCCGGATCGTCCGCGCAAATGGGGACGCTCCGGCGCGGTTTCAAGAGGCCCGGCGCGCGACGCCGTCGAGATAACGGCTTAGGAACGCCGGTAATTCAGGATCGCCGCAATTGGCGATGTTGAAGCGCATCCACGTGCTCGGCGACTGCTGCGGCGAAAACAGCCCGCCCGGCGTCAGCAGATAGCCGGCTTCGTGCCCGGCCGCGGCAAGCGCGCCTGCGTCGACGCCGGTGTCGGCCCACAGGAACATCCCGGCCGTCGGCGTCAGAAACAGCTTCATGCCGGTCTTCTCGATCATCCGCACGGCCTTCTCGCGCACGCCGTCGAGCCGTGCGCGAATGCGCTCGACGTGCCGCCGGTAGTGGCCCTCGGTCAGGATCTTGTAGATCACGCGCTCGTTCAACTCCGGGCTCGTCATGCCGACCAGCATCTTCTGATTGGCGACCACCATCGCGACCTCTGCCGCGCATGCGATGAAACCGACGCGCAGATTCGGCGCAAGCGTCTTCGAGAAACTGCCGAGGTAGATCACGCGCTTTAGCTGATCGAGGCTCGCGAGCCGCGTACCCGCGTAGCTGGGCGGGCACAGGTCGCCGTAGATGTCGTCCTCGACGACGATGAAGTCATACGCCTCGGCAAGCCGCAGGATGCGGAACGCCTGCGCGGCGCTCAGCGAGGTGCCGGTCGGGTTCTGCAGCACCGAGTTGATCACCAGCATTTTGGGGCGCCATTCCTGGACCAGCGCTTCGAGCGCGTCGAGATCGGGGCCGTCCGGCGTGTACGGCATGCCGACGAGCCGCGCGCCCTGCGACGCGAAGCAGCCGAACATCTGGAACCACGCCGGATCGCCGACGATCACCGCATCACCCGGCTTCACGTAGATGCGCGAAATGAGGTCGATCGCCTGGGTGACGCCCGACACCATCACGATCTGCTCGGGCGACGCGCCGATCTCCAACTCCTCGAGCCGCGTCTGCAACTGCTGACGCAGCGGCAGGAAACCTTGCGCGGTGCCGATGCCGAGCATCTGCATGCCGCTTTGCCGGCCGAGCGTGCGCAGCGCGTTGGTGATCAGGTCGCCGTCGAGCCAGCGGGCCGGCAGATAGCCGAGGCCCGGGCTGCGCTCGGGCCGCGCGCCGGTGTGCAGCATGTTGCGCAGCAGCCAGACGACGTCGATATTGGCCGGCGCGGGCAGCGTCTCGGCGCGCGGGTGCAGCTCGGAGACCGTCGCCGCGCCGCCCTGGCGCTCGCGCACATAGAAGCCGGAGCCGCGCCGCGACTCCAGAAAACCCTGCGCGACGAGCCGTTCGTACGCTTCGACCACCGTGAAGCGCGACACGCCCTTGTCGAGCGCGAGCTTGCGGATCGACGGCATGCGCATGCCGGGGCGGAACACGCGCTCCTCGATGCGGCGCCGCGCCCACTGGACGAGCTGTTCGACCAGCGTCAACGACGCGGTGTCGTGCGGGGCAGGAATGTGGGTAAGCGGGACGGACATGACGGACTCCAACTGTACCGAATAGTATCGCGCCGATTGTACCGTTACTGTGCAGGTCACGGCCGTTACATTTGAATCCAGCGAGGCTGGTGACCCCATGTAATTCCATACGTATGGCCCGCCGATCCGGCAAACGGTTATGCTTACGGCCCCGGCAGCGCTGCCCTCAAGCGTGGCGCGCAACTGGCCCTTGCGCAGAACAGCGTTTTCCATCGATCCGCCATGACCACCCTGACAGCCCAATCGCTCAGTCTCGATCACCTCGTCGTCTCCGCGCGCACCGTGGACGAAGGCGTCCAGTACGTCGCCGATACGCTCGGCGTCGCGCCGGCCGGCGGTGGCGCGCATCCGCTGATGCGGACCCACAATCGCCTGCTCGGCCTGTGGGGCGGGGTCTACCTGGAAGTGATCGCCATCGATCCGCACGCCGCGGCCGACGCAACCGATGGCACCGCGCCGCGCCCGCGCCTGTTCGCGCTCGACGACCCGGCGACGCAGGCGCGACTGGAAAACGGGCCGTATCTGTCGCATTGGGTCGCGCGCGTCGAGCGGCCGAAGCATCTGGCGACGTGGCAAGCGCAGTATCCGCAGCGCATCGCGCCGGTCGTGCCGATGACGCGCGGCGATTTCACATGGGGCCTGACGGTGCCCGACGACGGGTCGTTCCCCGCGTGGCAAGGCGCCGGCGACGGCGTGCTGCCCTCGCTGATCCAGTGGGACTCGATGCGGCATCCGTCGCAGTCGCTGGCGCCGACGAACCTCGCGCTGAAAGCGTTGAAAGCCGTGCATCCGCGGCCAGAGCCGATTGGCGAGCAACTGCGCTGGCTCGGCGCCGCGCACCTGCTCGACGTACAGCCGACCGACGGCGCGGCGGCGCTCGTCGCCGAATTCGAAACACCCGAGGGTTCTCGAACCCTCGGATAAACAGCGCGTGATTGGGCAACCCCGGTGGCACCCAGCGGCAATGGTTGGCCAGTCGCGCGATAATTGAAATTTTGACCGGTTCCAGAAATACCAGAGGAGATCATGGACCAAAGCGACCTGAAAGCCCCGACGTGGCAATTGTCCGAACGCGCGCGCAAGCTCACGAGCTCCGCGATCCGCGAGATCCTGAAAGTCACGGAACGGCCCGAAGTCATCTCCTTCGCCGGCGGCCTGCCCTCGCCTGCCACCTTCCCGGCCGAGCGCATGCGCGAGGCGTCCGACCGCATCCTGCGCGACACGCCCGCCGCGGCGCTGCAGTACAGCGCGACCGAAGGTTATCTGCCGCTGCGCGAATGGGTCGCGCAACGCCACTCGATCAACGGCGCGCAGATCCGTGCGTCGCAGGTGCTGATCACGACCGGCTCGCAACAGGCGCTCGACCTGCTCGGCAAGGTGCTGATCTGCGTCGATAGCCCGGTGCTGGTCGAAACGCCGACCTACCTCGGCGCGCTGCAATCGTTCTCGATGTACGAGCCGCACTACGTGCAGGTGCCAACCGACGAGCAGGGCCTGATCCCCGAGGGCCTGAAGCCGGAACTGACCAATGGCGCGCGTCTGCTGTACGCGCAGCCGAATTTCCAGAATCCGACGGGCCGCCGTCTGCCGGTCGAACGCCGCCGCGCGCTCGCCGAGTTCGCGAAGACCGCGCCGTTCCCGGTGATCGAGGACGATCCCTATGGCGCGCTCGACTACGCGGGCGAACCGCTGCCGACGATGTTGTCGATGGCGCCCGATCACATCGTCTATCTCGGCTCGTTCTCGAAGGTGCTCGCGCCGGGTCTGCGGGTCGGTTTCATCATCGCGCCCGAGGAATTGATCTTCAAACTCGTGCAGGCCAAGCAGGCCACCGACCTGCACACGCCGAGCTTCACGCAGCGCATCGTGCACGAGGTGGTCAAGGACGGCTTCCTCGACACGCACGTGCCGACGATCCGCGAGCTGTATCGCAACCAGTGCGACGCGATGCTCACCGCGCTCGAGCGCTATATGCCCGATGGCGTCAGCTGGAACCGTCCGGAAGGCGGCATGTTCATCTGGGTCAATCTGCCGGCGGGCATCGACACCATGAAGCTGCTCGAGGAAGCGGTCGCGCAGAACGTCGCGTTCGTGCCGGGCGCTCCGTTTTTCGCGAGCGAGGCGCAGCACAACACGCTGCGTCTGTCGTTCGTTACGGTGCCACCGGCTAAAATCGACGAAGGCGTGGCGCGTCTCGCCGCACTCGTGCGCGCGAAAATCTGAACGGCGTTAGCCGCACTGCCATCGGGGTGAAGCTTGCACGCGCGTTGCGTGCGGACTTCGCCCCGCCTGCATTCATGCAATCTCACCGAAACGAGGACACGATATGGCTCAATCGAATGTGTACGACAAGCTCAAGGAACTCGGCATCGAATTGCCGGCGGCGGGTGCGCCGGCAGCGGCCTATGTGATGAGCGCGCAAAGCGGCAACACGGTGTACCTGTCGGGCCACATCGCCAGGAAGGACGGCAAGGTGTGGGTCGGCAAGCTCGGCGCGACGCTCTCCACCGAGGAAGGCAAGGCCGCCGCGCGCTCGATCGCGATCGATCTGCTCGCCACCTTGCATGCGCACGTCGGCGACCTGAACCGCGTCACGCGCGTCGTCAAGCTGATGAGCCTCGTCAACTCGACGCTCGAGTTCACCGAGCAGCATCTGGTCACCAACGGTGCGTCCGAGCTGATCGCCGACGTGTTCGGCGAACGCGGCAAGCACGCGCGCTCGGCGTTCGGCGTCGCGCAGATTCCGCTCGGCGCGTGCGTGGAGATCGAGCTGATCGCCGAGGTCCAATAGCATCGACGCGATGTGACAATGCGTGCGGTGTCGCGCGAGATCGGCACCTGATTCACGCCGCATTGCGATTGAAACGCGCCGACCGGTGTCACGCACCGGCGGCGCGTTTTTGTTTTATGGCGACGGTGGATCGCCGCCGCGCAGGCGGATAGAATCCGCGAACTCCCTCAACGTCCATTGCGCCGGAGCCTGTCGATGTCCGCTCACACCGTTCGTTTCAAACAGGTCGACGTGTTTACGTCGACACCGTTCAAGGGCAATCCGCTTGCCGTCGTGTTCGATGCCGACGCGCTCGATACCGCGCAAATGCAGGCCATTGCGCGCTGGACCAATCTGTCCGAAACCACGTTTCTGCTAAAGCCGACCGACGCGGCCGCCGACTATCGCGTGCGCATCTTCACGCCGGGGGGCGAGTTGCCGTTCGCGGGTCATCCGACCTTGGGCACCGCGCATGCTTTGCGCGAAAGCGGCTACCAGCCGAAGCAGGCCGGCAAGCTGATCCAGCAATGCGGCGTGGGTCTCGTCGAACTCGAAGCGCTCGACGGCGGCGACAACATGCACGGCGCATGGGCGTTCGCCGCGCCGCCCGCGCGCGTGACACCGCTCGCCGAGCATCGTTACGAAGCGCTGTCTACGGCTTTACGTAGTCAGGCGATCGACTTCAGCGCGCCGCCATGCGCGGTCGACAACGGTGCGCCGTGGCTCGTCGTGCGGGTCGATTCGGCACGCGCCTGCCTCGCGCTCGAACCCGACGCGGCGGCGCTCGCCGAGCTCGCGCATTCGGTCGACACGCACGGCGTCGCCGTGTATGGACCGCACGACGCCGACGGCCCCGCGACGTTCGAGGTCCGTTGCCTGATGGCGGGCGGCGGCTTCGGTGTCGGCGAAGACCCGGTGACGGGCAGCGCCAATGCCGCGCTCGCGGGTCTGCTGAACCTGCAGCACCGTCGTCCCGCCGCGCGCTATACGGCGCGTCAGGGCACCGCGCTCGGGCGCGCGGGCCACGTGTCGGTCCACTACGACGATGCGCGCGGCAAGATCTGGATCGGCGGGCCTTCGGTGACGATCGTCGACGGCACGTGCCGGCTCGTGTAAGCGAGCTGCGGCTTCGCGCGCGCGCCACGGCGACACGCCACATGCCGCCGCTTCACACCACAAAAAGCCGCAGCGCGATGGCGTCGCCATACCTGGTTCTCCGAATTCATCGTGGCCGGATTGCAAAAGCCCTGCCAGAAACTGCCGAGTGGCAGGCACCGTTGCCGATGAAGTCTTGGACAAATCACGGACCGGTCGCGTCATAAGACCGGCGATGCAGGCCAACGTGAACAGCCGCATCCAGGCGCCCGCCGCGCGAGCGTATACCCCATGCCCGGAAGCTTCCTTAATCCGGTGGCATTCAGTAATATCGAACCGTATCCGATGACCTGTGGACGGTCCGGCGCGGCGCCACGCCCTCTCATCCTGCGCAGCAGCTTTGGCATCTTGGTCACCATGCAGCCATCCATCTATTTCGCGCAGTCGATGCCCATGCGTTTGCAGGCGGCCCGCACCCAGCCAAGGCCCGCGCGATGACTCAGTCCCGCTTCTCCGAGCTGCGCGAAGCCAGGCCGCGACGCGATCCATTGGTCACGCGCCGGCGCGCGTTGCTCGTCATTCCCGCGCTCGGGGTACTCGTACTGATCCTGCTGTGGACCGTGATCTTCGCGCGGCTGTCGGTAGAAAGGGACGCGACGTACCGCGAAGCGATGGCGTCTTCCGCAATACTTTCCGCGGCGCTCGAGCAGCACACCATCAAGGCGATTCACCAGGTCGATCAGATCACGCGCTTCGTCAAGTACGAGTTCGAAAAGACGCCCAATCATTTCGATCTCGCGAGCACGGTCGAAAAAGGCGTCGTGCAAAGCGAAACGCTCGTGCAGGTGTCGATAATCGACGAGCACGGCAGACTGATCGCCAATACGGCCGAACTCAACCCCGCTCACATCGACTTGTCGGACCGCGAGCACTTCAAGGTCCACGAGCACGAAAACGACGACCAGCTGTACATCAGCAAGCCCGTGCTCGGCCGCGTGTCGGGTCACTGGACGCTGCAGATGACGCGGCGTCTCAATCATCCGGACGGCTCCTTCGCGGGCGTCATCGTGGTCTCCGAAGACCCGAGCTACTTTACGTCGGACTTCTACAACAACGCGGCGATCGGCCGCGAAGGCGTGATCGCGGTGATCTCGGACAGCGGCACCGTGCTCGCGCGCCGCACCGGCAACGCCAGCAGGACGAGCAGCACGTTCACCGCGAGCGGCACGTATCCGACCTCGGAGCATGTGTCGGGCACCTACGTCGATTCGATCGACAACGTCACGCGCATCGTGTCGTACCGGCACATCGACGGCTATCCGCTCGGCGTGCTCGTCGGTCTTTCGCAGGGCGAAGAATTCGCCGATTACAACCACACGCGCAACGTCTATCTGTTGATGGCGGGCTTCATCTCGCTCGCGATGCTCAGCTTCTTCGCGGTCGCGACCGGCCTGATAGGCAAACTGCTAGGCCGCGAGCGCGAGATGACGCAACTCGTCGAATACGATCTGTTGACCGGCCTGCGCAATCGCTACGCGACGCTGCAGGCGCTGCGCCATGACGTCGCGCAGCCGCTCAACCTGGGTCGCCTCGCGATTCTTTTTATCGACCTCGACAACTTCAAGACCGTCAACGACACGCTCGGCCACAACGCCGGCGACATCGTGCTGCAGATGACAGCCTCGCGCCTCGCCACCGCGGTCGGCGACGACGGCGCGCTGAGCCGCATCGGCGGGGACGAGTTCGTCGTCGTGATCAAGGGCGACGATGTCGAAAAGCGCGCGGTCGCGCTCGCCGAAGCCGCCGGCGAAGCGTTCTCGAAGCCGTTCGAGGTGCGCGGCAGCGCGTTCGTGCTGCATGCGAGCATCGGCATCGCGCTGTACTCGGTCGCCAACGAAAGCGAGATCGACCTGCTGAAGAAAGCCGACCTCGCGATGTACAGCGCGAAGGACGCCGGCAAGAACTGCTACCAGTTCTATTCGCCGCATCTGTCGCATCGCGCCGACCATCTGATGAAGTGGGAGCAGCAGTTGCGCGTCGCGCTGGCCGAGGGGCAACTGTTCCTCGCCTATCAGCCGAAGATCGATCTGAAGCGCCGCTGCATCACCGGCTTCGAAGCGCTCGTGCGCTGGAACCATCCGCAGCACGGACTGATCCCGGCCAACGAGTTCATCCCCGTGGCCGAGTCGACCGGCCTGATCGTGCCGATCGGCGACTTCGTGATCGAGACCGCATGCCGTCAGCTCGCGCAATGGCAGCAGCAGGGCTACGACACGCTATCGCTCGCGGTGAACATTTCGGCGGTGCAGTTCTGGCGCGGCGACCTGCTCGAAACGGTCTCGCGCGCGATCGAGGAAACCGGCATCTCCGCCCGTCGCCTCGAACTCGAAATCACCGAAACGACGATGATGGAATTTCCGGAAGTGGTCTCCGAAAAAATCTTCGCGCTGAAGCGTCTCGGCGTACGCATCGCGCTCGACGATTTCGGCACCGGCTACTCTTCGCTGTCCTATCTCAATCGCTTTGCCGTCGATACGCTGAAGGTGGACCGCTCGTTCGTCCAGGCGATTCCGGGCGACCGCAGCGTCTGCGTGATGGTCACCGCGATCGTCAACCTCGCGCGCTCGCTCGGGCTCACGGTGGTGGTCGAAGGCACGGAGACCGAAGAGCAGATTGCGTGGCTGGCCGCGCTCGGCCATATCGAGGCACAGGGCTTTCTGTTCTCGCGGCCGGTGCCAGTGGAGGCGATCCCGGCACTGCTCGAGCGCTTCGGGGTATGCGGCATGAACAGCGTCGGCGGCCACCGCGTCGCGCACGAAGCCCACAGCGCAAGCAGCCTATCCAGCAACAATTAAAGGACGGGCGCCCGCATGGCGGGGCCCGCGCAGCGCCGATGCAGACCATCACGAGCGATGAGGCTGCCCGCCGCGGGCAACGGGAACCGCTATGGACGCTGTTCCGGGTCGTGTGCGGCCTGTCGGCGCTGTCGTGGGGCGGTCTCGCGTTGATGGCGCAGCTCGAGCATCATTACGTGGAACGCGAGGGGCGGCTCTCGCGCGTGGCGTTCTCGGACCTGATCGCGCTCGCGTGGATGGTGCCGGGACCCGTCGGCTGCAACGTCGCCGTACAGCTCGGGCACGCGCTGCGCGGACGCGCGGGCGCATGGGTCGCCGGGGTGGCGAGCGTACTGCCCTTCTTCACGCTGATGACGCTGTTCGCGATCTTCTATCGCACGCCCATCGTGCACACGATCGCGTCGCAAACCCTGCTGCATCACTTCAGCGTCGTGCTCGCGACGCTGATCGCGCTCACCTGGTACAAGCAAACCCGCGCGCTCGTGCGGGGCAAGCTCGAATGGACGGCGGCGCTGCTCGGCAGCATCGCGCTGCTCTATGCGCACAGCGCCGCGGCGTATGTGGTGATGCTCGGCGCGGCCTTCGGCGCCGGCTGGTTCGCGAGTCGGGAGCGCGACTCGCGACTCGCCGTGTCGCTCCAGCGCGGCGACTATCGGCTACTGGCCGCGCTCGGCGTGCTGCTCGTGCTGTTTGCGCTGCCGCTGCCGCATCGCTATGACCTCGCGCTGCTGTGGCCGCGCCTCGCGGGCGCCGGCATGACGCTGTTCGGCGGCGGCTTCTCGGCGTTGCCGGTGCTGAAGACGCTGTTCGTCACGCCGGCGGTCGGCGTGTCCGATAACGACTTCACGCTCGCGTTTACGCTGTCGCCGTTGTCCCCGGGACCCCTGCTGAACGTGGTCCCGTTCTTCGGTTATCTCGTCGATGGCTGGCTCGGCGCGCTGATCGCGACGCTCGCGCTATTCGTGCCGTCAGGCTGCCTCGTCGTGCTCGCGCAGCGGCATCTGCATCAGTTGAAGGTGAACCCGCGCTTCGAGCACGGCATGAGGATTCTGCGCGCGGTCACGACCGCGTTTCTCGCGGTCGCGGTACTGCGCATTGCGGTGCGCGTACCGCTGGAGCCGATCTATCTGCTGACCGCGACGTTCTCCGCGATGTGCTTCGCGAAGCTGAAGGTGCCGGTGTATGCCGTGTATGGAACGGTGGCGGTGGCGTGCGGTTTGTGGCTCGCGTACGGCGCCACGACGTGATGCGTCGCGGGCCGCACGAAGCCTGCTGCGCCGTTGGCGATCCGGCGGTCCGGCGATCCGGCGCTCCGGCGATCCGGCGATCAGAACCCGCGCGACAGCACAGCGAAGCCGATCGTCACGACGCCCAGCACGAGATTGATCAGCACGAGACGGCGAACCGTGCCGACCGCCTGCGCGCCATCGGGCCACTTCTGCGCCTGCACCGCGCGGCGAATGCGCGGATATACGGCGAAGCGGATATGCCCGAAGATCAGCATCATCACGATGCCGAGACCGGCCATCGCATGCAGCGGCCAGCTAGCATGAGCGCCGCCGAATTGCATCAGCAGGAAGCCGCCGCTGATCAGGATCACGAGCACCGACACCCCGACCCAGTTGAAGAAGCGGCCAAATACCGACTCCCACAGCGGCAGGCGCAGTTGCGGCGATAGATCGCCGAGCGCAGGGCGCAGGCAGAAATGCGCGAACACCATACCGCCGACCCACACCGCCACCCCGAGCAGATGCAGAAAAAGCGCGACTTCGACAGCCTTGTTCATGTAGTTTTCCTCTCCCGACGACGCCACACCGTTTAGGACACGCGATCCCGCTCAGCACCAACTGAGCGCGTTCGACCATACGTGATGCAGGCAGTTCCGGGTATCGACGTCTATTGCGTCGTGTTTTGTCGTTGTGATCGCGGCCCGTTCATCTGGCCGCGACGCCGCCGCGCCCCGTTTGCTTCCACGCCCTTCGCGCGACGGACTCTGCTGCGACAGACCGCGAGCGCCCCGCATGCTAGCAGGCGCCCTCGGTTTTGCAGCGTCAAACTTCGTTAAATCGACTCCACTAGGCCGGCAGCACCGGACGCATGCCGTCGAGCTTCAGCTTGCTGGCGGGCGCGCGTCCCTTGCGCGCACGCTTGCCGACATGCGCCGCAAGCTCGGCGCCGGCCAGCTTCTCCTCGTCGACGCGGCCGCCACGACGCGTGCCGATCAGCATCACGCCTGCTTTGTTGATCGCAAGCGCCTGCACGAGCGTTTCGTTGTCGTCGAGCGCCATCAGCGTGACGCCACGGCCGCCGCCCGACAGCGTCTTCATCTCGTCGAGGCCGAACACGAGCAGACGTCCGCCCGACGACAGACACGCGACCTGCGCCGCGTCCGGCAGCATCGGCATCGGCGCGAGCGGCGCGGCGCCGGCGTCGATCGTCATGAACGACTTGCCGGCCTTCACGCGGCTCACCATATCGCCGACCTTCGCGATGAAGCCGAAGCCGTTGCTCGACGCGAGCAGCAGTGCCTGTTCCGCCGACGCCGCGTAGTAGTGCATCAAATGACTGCCCGATTCGAGCTCGATCAGCGACGTGACCGGCACGCCGTCGCCGCGTCCGCCCGGCAGTTGAGCCACCGCGACCGAATAGACGCGCCCGTTGCTACCCCACGCGATCAGCGTATCGGGCGTGCGGCATTGGAACGCCGCGTAGAGGCCGTCGCCGGCCTTGAAGCTGAAGCCGGCCGTATCGAGCCCGTGGCCCTTCAGCGCGCGCACCCAGCCCTTTTGCGACACCACGACGGTGACCGGCTCGTCGACCACGCGCGCTTCGAACGTCGCGCGCTTTTCCTGCTGGATCAGCGTGCGGCGCTCGTCGCCATACTGTTTCGCGTCGGCTTCGATTTCCTTGATCAGCAGGCGCTTCATCGCCGGTTCGCTGCCGAGCAGCTCTTCGAGCCTGGCCTTCTCGTCGCGCAGCTCGGCCAGTTCCTTCTCGATCTTGATCTTCTCGAGGCGCGCCAACTGACGCAGCCGGATTTCGAGGATGTCCTCGGCCTGGCGATCCGTGAGACCGAACGCGGCCATCAGCGCGACCTTCGGCTCGTCCGATTCGCGAATGATGCGGATGACTTCGTCGATATTCAGGAAGACGATCATCCGGCCTTCGAGAATATGGATGCGGTCGTCGACCTTCGACAGACGATGCCGCGTGCGGCGCGTCACCGTCGCGAAACGGAACGCGATCCACTCGTGCAGGATTTCGCTCAAGCCCTTCTGACGCGGCCGGCCGTCGCCGCCGACCATCACCATGTTCAGCGGCGCGTTCGATTCGAGGCTCGTATGCGCGAGCAGCGTGTTGACGAAGTCGGTCTGATCGATGCGGCTCGACTTCGGCTCGAACACGAGACGCACCGGCGCGTCCTTGCCCGATTCGTCGCGCACCGCGTCGACGAGCCCGAGCAGCGTCTGCCGCGTCTGCAACTGCTCGGGCGTCAGCGTCTTCTTGCCGAGCTTGATTTTCGGGTTGGTCTGTTCTTCGATTTCCTCGAGCACCTTCTGCGCGGCCGTATTCGGCGGCAGTTCGGTGATCACGAGTTGCCACTGGCCGCGCGCGAGATCCTCGATCTTCCAGCGCGCGCGCACCTTCAGGCTGCCGCGGCCGGTTTCGTACGCGGCGGCGATTTCCGCCTCGCTCGAAATGATCTGGCCGCCGCCGGGGAAGTCCGGACCGGGCACGTGCTGCATCAGCTCCGCATGCGAGAGCTTCGGATTGCGGATCAGCGCGACCGCCGCTCCTGCGACTTCGCGCAGGTTGTGCGACGGAATTTCCGTCGCGAGGCCGACGGCGATGCCCGATGCGCCATTGAGCAGCACGAACGGCAGACGCGCCGGCAGCACCTTCGGCTCTTCGAACGAGCCGTCGTAGTTCGGCATGAAGTCGACCGTGCCCTGGTCGATTTCGGCGAGCAGCAGCTTTGCGATCGGCGTCAGGCGCGCTTCGGTGTAACGCATCGCCGCCGCGCCATCGCCGTCGCGCGAGCCGAAGTTGCCCTGGCCGTCGATCAGCGGATAGCGCATCGAAAAGTCTTGCGCGAGACGCACGAGTGCGTCGTACGCGGACTGGTCGCCGTGCGGGTGATACTTACCGAGCACGTCGCCGACCACGCGCGCCGATTTGACCGGCTTCGCGTTGTCGCCGAGGCCCATCTCGTTCATCGCGAACAGGATGCGGCGCTGCACCGGCTTCTGCCCATCGCAAACATCGGGCAGCGCGCGGCCCTTGACCACGCTGACCGCATACTCGAGGTACGCGCGCTCCGCGTAGTTGCCGAGCGTCAGCACGTCGCTGTCCGACGGCGGCTCGTTGAAAAGGTCGAGAGTGTTATCGTCGTCCATCTAGATTCCGTGTCCGTGTTTGGCTTGAAGTGTCGTATGCCGCATTGAGGCGCAATGCGCTCAGATGTCCGCTTCCACTTCGTTGCCCTTCTCTTCGAGCCAGCTGCGGCGCGACGCCGCTTCGCCCTTGCCCATCAGCATCGTCATGCGCGCGACGGTCGCATCGTAGTCGAGTTCGCCGAGCGCGACCGGCTGCAGGCGGCGCGTGTCGGGATTCATCGTCGTATCCCACAGCTGCTCGGCGCTCATTTCACCGAGCCCCTTGAAGCGGCTGATCGACCACTGGTTGTCGCGCACGCCGTCCTTGCGCAGCTTGTCGAGAATCGCCTCGAGCTCGCCTTCGTCGAGCGCATAGAGCTTCTGCGCGGGCTTCTTGCCGCGCGCGGGCGCATCGACGCGAAACAACGGCGGACGCGCGACGCACACATGACCGCGCTCGATCAGTTGCGGGAAATGCTTGAAGAACAGCGTGAGCAGCAGCACCTGGATATGCGAGCCGTCGACGTCCGCATCCGACAAAATGCAGATCTTGCCGTAGCGCAGATTCGACAGATCGACCTTGTCGTCCGGATTATGCGGATCGACGCCGATCGCCACTGAAATGTCGTGCACCTCGTTGTTCGCGAACAGGCGATCACGTTCGGTTTCCCACGTGTTCAGCACCTTGCCGCGCAGCGGCAGGATCGCCTGGTATTCCTTGTCGCGGCCCATCTTCGCGGAGCCGCCCGCCGAGTCGCCCTCGACGAGGAACAGTTCGTTGCGGCCGATTTCCGTCGATTCGCAATCGGTCAGCTTGCCGGGCAGCACGGCAACGCCCGAGCTCTTGCGCTTCTCGACCTTCTGCCCCGCGCGCGTGCGCGCCTGCGCCTGCTTGATCACGAGGTCCGCGAGTTTCTTGCCATGCTCGACGTGCTGGTTCAACCACAGTTCGAGCGCCGGCCGAGCGAACGACGACACGAGCTTGACCGCATCGCGGCTATTCAGGCGCTCCTTGATCTGCCCTTGAAACTGCGGATCGAGCACCTTCGCCGACAGCACGAACGACACCCGCGCGAACACGTCTTCGGCGAGCAGTTTCACGCCCTTCGGCTGCAGGTTGTGCAACTCGACGAAGCTCTTGACCGCCTGATAAAGACCGTCGCGCAAGCCCGACTCGTGCGTGCCGCCCGCGGGCGTAGGAATCAGGTTCACGTACGACTCGCGCGTGAGCGGCCCTTCCTCGCTCCACGCGACGACCCACGCCGCGCCCTCGCCTTCGGCGAACGTCTCTTCGCTCGAACGCGAGCTTTCCGCGTAGCGCTCGCCCTCGAACAGCGGAATCAGCAGATCGCTGCCGTTCATGCCTTCGAGCAGATAGCCGCGCAGGCCGTCTTCGTATTTCCAGCTTTGCCGCTCGCCGGTTTTCTCGTTGACGAGCGTGACCTCGACGCCCGGCAGCAGCACCGCTTTTGAGCGCAACAGACGCTGCAATTCACCGAGCGGCAGGTTCGGCGAATCGAAGTACTTCGGATCGGCCCACGCGGTCACGCGCGTGCCGGATTTCTTGTCGGCCTTGGTGGCGGCACGCACTTCGAGCGGCTTCGCGACGTCGCCGTGCGCGAAGCTCAGTCCGGCGACCTTGCCGTCGCGCCACACGGTGACGTCGAGCCGCGTGGACAGCGCGTTGGTGACCGACACGCCGACGCCGTGCAGACCGCCCGAGAACGTATAGGCGCCGCCGGCGGCCTTGTCGAACTTGCCGCCCGCGTGCAAGCGCGTGAAAACGATTTCGACGACCGGTACGCCCTCGTCGGGGTGCAGGCCGAACGGAATGCCGCGGCCGTCGTCGTCGACCGAGACCGAATGGTCCGCGTGCAGCGTGACCGTGATTTGCCGGCCGTAGCCGCCGAGGGCCTCGTCCGATGCGTTGTCGATGACTTCCTGAATGATGTGCAGCGGATTCTCGGTGCGGGTGTACATGCCGGGTCGTTGCTTGACCGGCTCCAGACCCTTCAACACCTTGATCGACGCTTCGCTATACGCGGCGTTTGGCTTTTTCGTAGACATGATTGACTCGGTGCGTCGGTTCATCGTTGTCCACAGGTCCTGTGGACAGGGCCGTGGACAATGCGTTGAGTATTCAAAAAAAGCGAAACGAAACAACGGGGTTAGGTGGAGCGCCCGCGATGCGGGCAAGCTGTTTTGTCGCGCGGCTTCCGTTGGCGCGCTCGAATGCCGGAGATGGACGCACAGCCCGCCGGGGAAGCCTGTTCGCGGGGTATTGTACTGATTTCGATCACGGCGGCAATTGACCCCGCGCTGAATTGGCCGACTGGATAAGGCACGGCGGGCGTTGGGGGACATGCAATGGAGGATGGACGGCTCGCAGGACGGCGGCGCGATCGGTATCGGCGGAAAATGCACGGGCGCGCGCCGGCTGAATTTCGGTGCCGTGCGCGGCGGCGCTTTCTGTTGTTTTTGTGCCGGCCGCGCACGCCGCGTTACTTGACGCGGTTTTCCAGCTCGTCCCAACGTTCGAGCGCGAGCATCAACTCTTCGTCGATCTCGGCATAGCGCTCGGTCAGACGCGCGCCTTCGCGTGCATCTTTCGCGAACACCGAGCCGTCTTCGAGCTGCGCGCCGATTGCCTTCTGTTCGGCCTCGAGGTCGGCAATCATTTTCGGTAGCGCCTCCAGTTCGCGCTGCTCCTTGAACGACAGCTTCGCGCTGCGCTGCGCATTGCGGCCCGACGCGCTGTCCTTCGGCGCCGCTTCTTTCGGCGCTTCCTTGCTCGATTCTTTCTGCGCTTCGAGCGCGAGTTGCTCCGAGCGATCGCGCTGCGTCTGCCAGTCCGTGAAACCGCCGACGTATTCGCGCCACTTGCCGCCGCCTTCCGAGGCGATCACCGACGTCACGACGTTATCGAGAAAGGCGCGGTCGTGACTGACGAGCAGCACCGTGCCGTCGTAGTCGATCAGCAGTTCTTCGAGCAGTTCGAGCGTCGGAATGTCGAGGTCGTTGGTCGGTTCATCGAGCACCAGCACGTTGGCCGGGCGCGCGAACAGGCGCGCGAGCAACAGCCGGTTGCGCTCGCCGCCCGACAGCGACTTGACCGGCGAACGCGCGCGCTCCGGTGCGAACAGGAAGTCGCCGAGATAGCTCATCACGTGCTTCTTCTGGCCGTTGATTTCGACCCACTCGCTGCCGGGGCTGATCGTGTCCGCGAGACTCTTTTCCAGATCGAGCGCCGCGCGCATCTGATCAAAATACGCGACCTGCGGATTCGTGCCGACGCGCACGTTGCCCTCGTCGGGCGCGAGTTCACCGAGGATCAGCTTCAGCAGCGTGGTCTTGCCCGCGCCGTTCGGACCGATGAAGCCGATCTTGTCGCCGCGCATCACCGTGGCCGTGAAGCGGTCCACCACCGCGCGCTCGCCATAGCGCTTCGTCACGTCCGTCAGTTCCGCCACGATCTTGCCGGACTTCTCGCCCTGACCGACGTCGAGCTTCACGTTGCCCTGCCCGTTGCGGCGCTCGGCGCGCTCGTTGCGCATCTGCACGAGGCGCGCGATGCGGCCGACGCTGCGCGTGCGGCGTGCCTCGACGCCCTTGCGAATCCACACTTCTTCCTGTGCGAGCAGTTTGTCGAACTTCTCGTTCTCGATGCGCTCGACTTCGAGCTGCTGCGCCTTGCGCGTCTGGTACGCGGAGAAATTGCCCGGATACGACAGCAGCCGCCCGCGATCGAGCTCGACGATGCGCGTCGCGACGCGGTCGAGAAACGCGCGATCGTGTGTGATGAACAGCAGCCCAGCGCGCAGCGACACCAGCAGATCTTCGAGCCAGCGGATGCCGTCGAAGTCGAGATGGTTGGTCGGCTCGTCGAGCAGCAGCACGTCGGGCTGCACGACGAGCGCGCGCGCGAGCGCGGCGCGCTTCTGCATGCCGCCCGACAGCGAGCCGACACGGGCTTCGCCGTTCAGGCCGATCTGCTGCAGCGTGGTCGCGACGCGCGTGCTCCAATTCCATGCGTCCGCGGCGTCCAACGACGATTGCAGCGTGTTCATGCGCGCGAGCAGCGCGTCGTGTTCGGCGCCCTCGGGCGTGTCGGCGAGCTGATGCGCGACCGCGTCGTATTCGTCGAGCAGCGCGCGCGCCTCGGTGAGTCCGGCGGCGACCGCGTCGAACACGGTGTCGTCGGCGTTGAACTCGGGCTCCTGCGGCACGTAGACCGTGCTCAGATGCTGCTGACGCGTGACGAGGCCGTCGTCGGGTTTGGCCAGATCGGCGACGATTTTCAACAGCGACGACTTGCCCGCGCCGTTGCGCCCGATCAGCCCGACGTGCTCGCCCGCTTCGAGCGAGAAATCCGCGTGGTCGAGCAGCGCGACGTGACCGAACGCGAGCTGCGCTCCGGTAATGGTGTAAAGCGACATGGGAATGGGAGAAGACGGCGATGAGTCGGAACTGCTCATTGTACCGGGCGCAGGGCCGGTCGCAGGTATGCCGGGCGGGAACATCCGTGCGATGAAGCGCGCAACGCAGCGTGCAACGCTATCGGCGCGCGCCGGCCCGGCCTTTCAAGCAGTTGCTTACTTGACGTGCACCGTGATCGTCTTGCTCATCTCCGGCCCATACGAGCGATGCGCGCCGTCGCCGAATTGCAGCGTCAGCGTATGGTCGCCCGGCGGCAGCGTCAGATCGGTTTCAGTCTGGCCTTTGCCGAAGTGCAGCGACTTGTCGGTCGCGGGGACGACCTCGCCCTTCGGCAGCGGCTTGCCGTCGATCAGCAGGTGATGATGCCCGGTGCCGTCCGTCAGCGTGCCGGCGGGCGCGATCTTCATGCCGTCAAGGCCAAACACGACGTGCACCGGATTGGTGACGGTGGCGCCGTCCGCCGGTTGCACGAAGGTCACGCCCGCCGCCTGCGCCACACCTGACCCGGCGAGTAGCCCAGCCGCCGCGACGCCGACCAACCATCTGTTTTTAAACATCGTCTTCTCCTTTGGAAACGAAACCCGGCGATGCGGCGCCGCCAGCGGCCTCTCCGAGACCGATCGTCGCAATACGTGCGAAGCGAGCGCCACATCTGTCCAATCGAATAGCTTGCAGGTCAAAGCGTACACGGCTTGTGTGACGAGGCCCGTCGCGCGAACCCGGGCTCGCCGCAGAGGCGTTGGGGCGGCGCCGCATCGGTCGTCTGCGGCTGATTTGACAAATTCCGGTAATATTGCGGGTCGCCGCGCCGCCCCATAAAGGGGCAGAGCAAGCCGGCCATTGCATTGAACGAGAGAGCGTGTCGTGAGCGAAGTAATCGAAGTGACGGAATTCAAGAGCTGGGTCTGCCTGATTTGCGGTTGGATCTACAACGAGGAAGACGGTCTGCCCGAAGAAGGCATCGGACCGGGCACGCGTTTCGCCGACATTCCGGAAGACTGGCGCTGCCCGCTGTGCGACGTGGGCAAGGCGGAGTTCGCGGTGGTGGAGTTTTGACAGTGAGATGAGCTTGGGGCGATAGGCGCGGTTGCGTGCGCTTCGCCAGATGCTCAGGTGGTTTGCGCGGCCCGGCAGGCGATGTCTGCGGGGCCGTTTGTTTTTGCGGGATTTGTGCGAGGCGCGGGCGGCTGCTGGCTTGGCTCTCCTCTTGCCCGCGCCGGTTTGATATACTCTGCGCTCGGTGGTCAGTCTGGACTCACCGAGTCCTCGCCGATCTGTCCGGCCCGGTCCTCTCCCTGTAGTTCAATGGATAGAACAAGTGCCTCCTAAGCGCTAGATACAGGTTCGATTCCTGTCAGGGGGACCAGATAGCTTCCCGGCGTTGCTCAGAAAAGTATTGAACATGGGCCCAATCTGCACTGACGAGTCGCCGCGAACGTGAGACGGTGCGGAGGCAGCACGCAGAAATTCAGCGAGCTTCACCTGTTGCGGTTCGTCCCTCGCCAAAGTGGTCGGGCTGGCAGTGACGATGCGTTTGCGGCCAGCGCGTACCTCACTACTCCCGGCGTCGCAGCAATATTCCGCTCGAGCATAGACCACACAAAGGTTGCCGGCTCTCGCCTGGATATCGATTGCCACTAGCCCATCCATTCGTGCCCGCTCTAGCGGTACTCGTCAATCTCCACCGTGCCGCTCAGCGCTTCTGGCAGTTCGTCCTCGTTGCCGTCGCCGGACAGCAGTTCGGAAAGCTCGTCTGCGCGTACCGCCAGCATCGCTTTCTCGATCTCCCTGTCGTATCGGCGGTTGTTCCGATCATGCCGGGCGTGCGCCTTACGCGCGTACTTCTGAACGAAGCAACCACGCTCGCCAGCGAGGCGGTCCCGCTTTCGTTTTGCGATCACGGGAGCCGAGGGCCACATGTTCCGCCGTCGGTCTCATGGACCTCAAGCGAGTCACACTCAATCGCGAGTTCGGCACCCAGAGTGGAATAGATGAAAGCAAGTAGTGCGGCTTTCTTGTCGGTAAGTCGCTCTCCAGCTTCGAGCACAGCACTGGCCCGCGCGTGCTTCGCGTCGTCCGGGGCAACGATGTGAATGCCGTAGACGATATTCAGCAAGCCAAGATGCTCAACCGAAACACACGTCACGCCGTTGAACGTGACCAACGCGCGCCTGTTGGCAAGGTACAGGCCTAGCGTCAGCGTCCGGGGCTCGGTATTCGGGCCAATGACCACGCTGTCCAGATACCAATCGTGGAAATAGCCCCACGCCTTCAATATTTCATCCGTCATATCGATTTACCAAGGGAGCAAGGAGACCGGCGCGCCCTCGTCGCGGATGTAGCCGTCCCAACTGTGCGCGTGCGGATTTGGATTGCCGTGGTGCGCTTCAAGGTCAAAGTCCGCTAGCGGCGTGCCATTCGGCCCGAACTGACGCAACTGCGGCATCGTCCCCGGCATACTGGAGATCCACGTCCCCGGCGTGCCTTTGAACGGCATCCCGGCAACTTCATCTGCTGCGCCACCCGGCATGTCGGGCTGATAGTCGAACGCCTGCGCATCGCCAGGCGGCGTTGATACCGGCGTAGCGATGGTTCCATCCGGAAGCACGTCACCGGGGCGGGCGAACCAGATGGCGAGATCATCGTCGGCGGCCAGTCGCGGAAGTACTGGACGCTGGAATGAACGCCCGGCACTCACCACAGGCAGAGCGCGCCTGAATAGCTGCGACGGCGTGACGGTCGCGTAGTACGGCCAGACCTTCTGCTCAATAGGCGCACCGCCTCCGCGCGACGTACGCGGCGTGGCACGACTGCGATCACATCGCCACGTTCGACGGCGTTCTGTAGCGCCCGGGCGGTCTGCTCTGGAGCAGCGCTACTCGCGTATGCACCACTGCGCGCGTTGCGCATGAATTCGACGAGCCGCGCCAGCTGACGTGTGTCGCGCGTGAATTCCCGCAATCCTGCCGAGGTAATGAGCTGGCGGCCGGCGCGCGCCTCGTTGCTCAGGGCATTTCCGTGATACTCATGTCGCGTGTAGAGCGTGCAGCGCCGATGCGTTCCGACGTCGAAGTCAATCGCCATCTGTCTGTAATCCCATCAACTTGTGCCTCCTCCAAAAGCGATTTGAAGAGGCTATGTAGCACAAAGCCGGGAACGGAGCGACAGATCCGACACAATCGTTGACACTCGTCCCTGCGCCGGTCCGCCATGCGTCACCACGCACGGCCGTGCGCGCGCCGAAGCGCCGAAAAGGCCGGACGAAAAACCGGACTTGCAAGGATTCCTGCAAGGAGGAGACGAGTCTAGATGCTGCTGAATGCGGAGCAGCACTGAGGCGGCGAAGCGGCGAAAAACTACTCTCTTATGTGACGCCGGATATGAAGCGGCCCCGCTTTAGGGGGCTATACAAGCAAATCAATCGCCCCGGCGATCGATTGCGCCGCATCCAGGTCACACAGAAATCGCACCCGTTTTTCCTCAGGAGACCGATTCGAGGGGCACAGGTCGGGGGCACAAAAATCGAAAACTCCCCGCAAACATCGCCAGCCTTGACGTATGAATTCTGTCAGGGGGACCAACCGGCCACCAGTGCTCTTAAAAGCCCCGCACACCTTCGCTGCGGTGCTTTTCGTTGCCGATCCGCCTTCCAGGCGAACCACCCGTTCGACAACCCCGGAAAATCAGGCCGCTCCCGGAAATCTCAGATCGCTATAATCTGCGAGCCGACTTCGAAACGTTTCCGAGGACCGACATGGATCAAGCGCTTGAATGCGTTACCGCGTTGAATTTTTGTGAGCAGGCCTATCTCGCCGCAAATCCGGACGTCGCTGAGGCCGTCAGGCTCGGCGCATTACGATCGGGAAGATCGCATTTCGAAGTTTTCGGAAGCGCCGAAAGTCATCGCAGGCAAGATGCACTGATGGCGGCCCAATCCAGGCAGGAACGAAGAAAAAGAATAGCGTCTGTCCTTCGCACTGATATGCCATTTAGTGACGACGGAAAATTTTTCGATTTTTTGTCGCCCGATCTGCGCTCCCAGTTCGACATTTACGACTCGGAACTGGCCGGCAGCAATCTGTACGATCAGGATGCACTGAGTATGATCGAGCGCCATCCGTCGGGGATCATTCTGGATTGTGGGGCCGGCAGCCGTCCCGCAATCTACGAAAACGTGATCAATTTCGACATCACCAACTATCCATCCACCGATGTGCGCGGTGTCGGCGAAGTTCTGCCATTCAAAGATGCATCGTTCGATGGCCTTCTGTCGTTGAATGTCCTCGAACATGTGAAGGACCCATTCACTGCCGCCAAAGAGATTCTTCGCGTGTTGAAGCCAGGAGGCGATCTGGTCGTGGTGGTTCCGCTCACTCAACCTACTCACGGCTACCCGCATCACTACTACAACATGACAGCCGAGGGGATTCTCAACCTGTTCGGATCTGCGATCAATGTCGAACGCGTGTACGTACCGGAATCGACATCGGCCATCTGGTCGATTTACTGGATCATGAGCGAATGGGCCGATGGTCTCGACGAGAATGCGCTGAAGGAATTCAAGGCGCTCACGGTCGAAGAAATTCTGCAAGGGCCGCCGACGTTGCTGGATCGATCGTTTGTGAAGCAGCTAAGCGCGAAAAAGAATCTCGACATTGCGAGTTCGACGACGGTGATCGCGAAACGCGTTTGAGACGACGCCAGTCCAGCGGTTCCATTATTTTTGCATCGGCCGACGGACACTTTGCTCGTATATCGAAGGATCGACGACGTTCATCTGATCCTTTGGGCGTTCACCAAAAACTCGCTCGAAGTCCTCGGGACCCAGAATGTCAGCAGCGTCGTGGAGAAAAGACGAATAGGCCTGGTTCAGCTCCGAGGCGGACGGAACATCGCCGCCCTGCGGGGCAGGTTGCAAACGCTCGACCCGCACCATAAATGCGCGTCGATGATTCATCAACGACTTGATTTTCGCATCCGCGTCGGGACCCTTCAAAGTCGCCTGAAGATGCTCCTGAAAATCGTCGACATCGGATTCCTGATGTCCTGGCTTCATCGCGTCACTCCCGCTTGGTGTCGAGCACTGAATCTTCTTGCTCGCCCATGCAGCATGCTGCTTGCCGTATGGTCCGAAGATCGCGATGCTCAACCAGTAGCCCCTGGACTTGCGGACGGTAGCTGGAGCCGCTCCACCGCTGCCGGTCGCCCAAAGAATCTGGTTTGACAGCTGATGGCATACACCATCGCGACCATAGCTGAATATCGTTCCACGAGCGGCCGGATCGATGTTCGAGTCCACATCGGGCTTACATAGACAACTAGCATAAAGCAGATTTGCCGCGCCGGAAGCCAAAAAACCATCCGCACTGACCGGCGTCCCACCTCGGGCGTGGAAGCTGCCCCAGCTGTACCAATAGTGCTCGCCCGCGATCAGGACGTCCGCCAGCGCTGGGTAAATCTTCACGCGGCTGTCGTAGGTCGTCACCCATGTATGGTCGACCACGGAATCCTGGAAATACGCCGGAACGGACCACGCGAACAATGTAACGGCGCTCATTGCTTCACCTTTTCGTCCGGTCGCGTCACAGCGCTGTCGCGCGATTCTCGCCCGATAAGCCGGTAAGAACTTTACTCACCTCAAAGGTTATACGCGCTCAGCGGTATTACGCGGAAAAACATGGACGAGCCAGCCATGCTCGGCAACGATGCCGTCGGTATGAAACGCGACGACGCCCAGCGCGGCGAGCGCGCGCAACAGGCCATCAAGCCGGCCGCTGCGGAATATTCAGGCCGCGCACAACCGCCGGACGCTCGACGAACGCCGCCAGCACGCGCCGCACGTTCGGGAAGTCCTGAATGCCGACCAGTTCTCCCGCCTCATAGAAGCCGACCAGATTGCGCACCCACGGGAAGATCGCGATATCGGCGATCGAATACTGATCGCCCATCACCCATGTGCGTCCTTCCAGGCGCTGCTCCAGCACGCCGAGCAGCCGCTTCGATTCGGCGATGTAGCGATCGCGCGGACGCTTGTCCTCGTACTCCCTGCCGGCGAATTTGTGGAAGAAGCCGACCTGGCCGAACATCGGACCGATGCCGCCCATCTGGAACATCACCCACTGGATCGTCTCGTAGCGCCCGGCGGCGTCCCGCGGGATCAGCCGGCCGCTTTTGTCGGCGAGATAAATCAGGATCGCGCCCGATTCGAACAGCGGCAGCGGTTTGCCGTCGGGACCGTTCGGATCGAGGATCGCCGGAATCTTGTTGTTCGGGTTCAACGACAGAAACGCCGGCGTCATCTGATCGTTGGTATCGAAGCGCACCAGATGTGGCTCGTACGGCAAGCCGGTTTCCTCGAGCATGATCGAGATTTTTACGCCATTGGGCGTCGGCAGCGAATAGAGCTGAATCCGGTCCGGATGCTCGGCCGGCCATTTCTTCGTGATCGCGAAAGCGGATAAATCGGTCATGGGTTCGGGTCGCCCTATGGGACAGAAATTGCAAGACCGACCAATATAAACCGACTCGCCACAACGCGTGCGAGGCCGCGTGAAGACCCTACAAACGCTGCGGCAACAGCGCCGTTCGCGATCGGCGGTTCACCACAAGTCCTTCGTCGCCGTACCCGCGCGCACGTTGAAGCCCTCGCGCCACAGCGCCGCGCCGACCGTCAGCAGCAGCGTCTTTTCGGTGCCGTCGAGCAGTTCCCACGCGGTCGCGAGCCACGTCGCGAAGTTCGCGCAGGTCGCTTCGAGATCGGGCGGCGCCTTGCCTTCCAAATACTGCCGTTCGAACATCGAAAGTATCTTTTCGGGTGTCATTGGCGCGACCTCCTGATGGGACTGCGCCAAGTCTAAAGGGCTCGCAGCGCGCGCGGAATGCCGATCATCGCGACCACGGGTTACTCCCAGGCCGGCCGCCGCGCCAACGTCAGCCGTGACACAGCTGGTGAAATCGGACGCGTCGTGTCCGACCTGCGCCGTACAAAAAGCAAAGGCGCCGCGACGATCGCGACGCCTCCGCCGTTACGGCAACCTGCATCGAACGGGTTCAGTGACGACCGCGCTTTGCATCGTCCCTGGCGACTTCCTTCGCATCGCCATAGGCCTTCTGCACCTTGCCGGCGCCCTGCTGCAGGTCGCCCTTGAGTTCCTTCGCAGGGTCCTTCGTGGCCTTGCCGACGGCCTCGTTGACCTTGCCCTTGACCTGCTCGCCAACGCCCTTCACTTGATCCTTGTTCATGCTCGGCTCCCATATGCGTAGTCGACGGAAATGCCGGCGCGGTATTGCGCCGGTGTGTGGGAAGCAGCAACGGCTGTTCCCGGGAGCTGCTCCGCGCGCCGGGCCGCGGCACCGACGAACGCCGACGCGCGATCGGGCAAATTTTTCATCAAAAGGCCTAAAGTCTCGCCGCGCACCGCCGTAAATGCGCTCAGGGAGGAGTCATGGACCGCACGGAGACTACGATTTCGGGATCATCGCAAGCTGCGTTGATCGATCACGACATCGCGCACATCGCGCGGGTGATGCACGTATCGCTGCGCGGCGATTTCGGCGGTCCGATCCTGCCAGCCAGCTATTGGCGCAAACGACTGACCGCGCTGGTCGACAGCGGCCAGCTTTCTACCGCCCAATTGGACAAAGTCGATAGCCTGCTGCTGCAACTCGATCGGCTGGCCTCGACGCCGCTGCCCGAATGGGAACGCTTCGCGCCCGCGCCGACCTCGCGATTCGAGCCGGCTGGCCCGGTGAAGAAGGTGAAGTCGGCCTGACCGCATCAGCATCCGCCCCACCCGCTGCACCCGCACGCGTGGCGCCAAGCCGGCACGCGGCTCGTCTTGCGCGCCGCAAAAAAAGCGGCCGGGCACGAGGTCGCGGTCGCCAACACACGTCGCAACGGCGGAAACCAGCGTCACGGGACCAGCGTCTATCCGCATTCGTGACAGGCATGGTTCGCCGCAGACAAACGCAGCGGCGCGACGTATCGCGAAAAATTCCTGATCAATCGGCGCCGACAATAGGGAAAGGGGACGACCTTAGGTCATAATGTCCGCAAAAATTCCCAGCAAGGACGCCACGTGACCCTCGCCGCCCCGTTCGACCTGCTCAAGCAGGCGCGCGCCCGTTTCACCCAACGCGAAATCGCAGCCCATGTCGGCAAGGACATCAAGACGGTGCGTCGCTGGGAAAAAGGTGAAACGCCTTGTCCCGCGATGCTGGAACCCGCGTTGCGCGATCTGCTGCGGCAAGGCGCGCGTGAGGCGCAACACGCGGGCGACGCGGCGCGCTTCCGCTTCATCGATCTGTTCGCGGGTATCGGCGGCATTCGCATGGGCTTCGAGGCGCACGGCGGCGAATGCGTGTTCACCAGCGAGTGGAACGAGTTCTCGACGCGGACTTATCGCGAGAACCACGGCGACAACTCCGCGAGCGGCGGCTCGCACGCGCTGATCGGCGACATCGTCACGTTTCCCGCCGAGGACGTGCCGAGCCACGACGTGCTGCTCGGCGGCTTTCCGTGCCAGCCGTTTTCGATCGCCGGCGTCAGCAAGAAAAACGCGCTTGGCCGGCCGCACGGCTTCGAATGCACGACCCAGGGCACGCTGTTTTTCGACGTCGCGCGCATCATCGCCGCGAAGCGCCCCGCCGCGTTCCTGCTCGAAAACGTAAAGAACCTGCTGTCGCACGACAAGGGCCGCACCTTCGACGTGATCCTGCAAACGCTGCGCGACGAGCTCGGCTACGAGGTGCACTACCGCGTGATCGATGGCCAGCATTTCACGCCTCAGCATCGCGAGCGCATCATCGTGGTGGGCTTTCGCGGCAAGACCGGGTTCACATGGGACGACCTGCGCCTGCCCGAACAGGGTCCGCGGCTCGGCGCGATCCTGCATCGCACGGACGGCACGGAACCGGTGCTGCCGTGGGACCATGACCGCTTCTTCGACCACACCGCGCGCCGCGTGCAGCCGAAGTACACGCTCACCCCGAAGCTGTGGGCGTATCTGCAAAACTACGCGGCCAAGCATCGTGCGGCGGGCAACGGCTTCGGTTTCGGCATGGCCTATCCGGACAGCGTGACGCGCACGCTGTCGGCGCGCTATCACAAGGACGGCTCCGAAATTCTCGTCTATCAGGGCGAGGCGCTGCGCCCGCGTCGCCTGACGCCGCGCGAATGCGCGCGACTGATGGGCTTTCCCGACACCTTCAGGATTCCGGTCAGCGATACGCAGGCCTACCGGCAGTTCGGCAATAGCGTCGTGATGCCGGTGATGCGCGAAGTGGCGCGTATCATGCTGCCGCATGTGCAAACCCTGCTTGCCCACCCGACCCGCGATGCGTCGAAACACTCCCTGCCGCTCTACGCGTGAGCGGCCGCGCGACCCGTTGGCCCGCTGACGATGGTCGATATCGTCGATAGCGCGACGCGCAGCCGGATGATGTCCGGCATTCGCGGCCGCAACACCAAGCCGGAGATCCTGATCCGCAGCCTGCTGCATCGGCGGGGCCTGCGCTTCCGGCTCGACGCGCGCGATCTGCCTGGCCGCCCCGACATCGTGCTGCCGCGCTATCGCGCGGTGGTGCTCGTGCATGGCTGCTTCTGGCATGGCCACGACTGTCATCTGTTCAAATGGCCGCAGACGCGGCCCGACTTCTGGCGCGACAAGATCGGCCGCAATCGCAGCAACGACGACAAGGTGCGCGCCGCGCTGCTCGCGAGCGGCTGGCGCGTCGCGATCGTGTGGGAATGCGCTTTGCGGGGCGCGAATCGCGATATCGCGGGCGTGATCGAGCGGCTCGTCGCGTGGATCGGAAGCGACGCGCCGGAGTTCGAGGAACGCGGCTGAAAACCGCGCGCGACCTGCCCGGCTCGCGCGAGTCTCGCGGCCGCTGGTGCTACACTCGAAAAGCTCACCCGGCGCGCTTTCGAGATGCCTTCGAGGCACGCTTCGGCGGCGTTTTCCGGGTGCTTCCAGGCGCTTTCGCGGCACGTCCTCACGCGCTTCGGCATGCCACGAGATGCGCCTCGCCCGCCGCGACATCGCGAACTCCGACGATCCCAGAACCAATCAACAAGGGAGGCACATCATGGCTGACTTCCGTCTCTGGTCCGACGATTTTCCCACCAACGGCTTCATGCCGAGAGCCCACGAGTACAACGACAAGGCGTTCGGCGGCGACGGCGAAAACATCTCGCCGTCGCTGCAATGGGAAGCGCCGCCCGCGGACACGCAAAGCTTCGCGCTCACCGTTCACGATCCCGACGCGCCGACCGGCAGCGGCTTCTGGCATTGGGTCGTGGTGAACATTCCGGCCGACGCGCGCTCGCTGCCGCGCAACGCCGGCAAGGCCGACGGCTCGCTGCTGCCGCAGGGCGCGATGCAGGTGCGCAACGACTATGGGACGGTCGGCTTCGGCGGCGCCGCGCCGCCGCGCGGCGATCGCACGCATCGCTATATCTTCCGGCTGCATGCGCTGAAAGTGCCGCATCTGCCGGTCAGCGCGGAAACCACCAACGCGGTCGCGCGCTTCATGACGCACCTGAACGAAATCGATTCGACGACCCACACGGGCCTTTACGAACTCAAATAACGGACGCGCGGCGCCGGCGCCCGGTAACGCCGGCGCCGCGCCGACCGATACGCCCCGCAGCGGCCAGCGCGTGAGCCGCGCACAGGCGCGCCAACATCTCCGACAAATCAAACAATCGATGCACGCACCCTCCCCGCGCACGGACGGCTCGACGTCCTCCACTTCCCGCTTCGAAGGCAAGGAACTGGGCCTACCGGTCCCACAACGCTACTGGGCGATGCTCGTCATCGCGCTCTCGCTGACGCTCGCGGTGCTCGACAGCGCGATCGCCAACGTCGCGCTGCCGACGATCGCGCGCAACCTCAATGCGAGCGCCGCCGCGTCGATCTGGGTCGTCAACGCGTATCAGCTCGCGATCACGATCTCGCTGCTGCCGCTCGCGTCGCTCGGCGACCGCATCGGCTACCGGCGCATTTATCTGTCGGGCCTGATCCTGTTCACGGTCGCGTCGTTCGGTTGCGCGCTGTCGAACTCGCTGGCGACGCTCGCGCTCGCGCGAGTGGTCCAGGGCTTCGGCGCGGCCGGCATCATGAGCGTGAACACCGCGATCGTGCGCATGATCTATCCGCCCAACCAGCTCGGGCGCGGCGTCTCGATCAACGCGATGGTGGTGGCGGTGTCGTCGGCGGTCGGGCCGACGGTCGCCTCGGGCGTGCTCGCGATCGCGAGCTGGCCGTGGCTGTTCGCGATCAACGTGCCGATCGGGATCGCGGCGATCGTCGGCGGCTTCAAGGCGCTGCCGATGAACCCCGGCCACGAATCCCCGTACGACTATCTGAGCGCGGTGATGAACGCGTTCGTGTTCGGCCTGCTGATTTTCGCGGTCGATGGCCTCGGCCACGGCGAGCGTTTCGGCTACGTGACGCTCGAGGCGCTCGGAGCGCTGGTCATCGGCTACTTCTTCGTGCGTCGCCAGCTGACGCGGCCCGCCCCGCTGCTGCCGATCGACCTGCTGCGTATTCCGGTGTTCGCGCTGTCGATCGGCACGTCGGTCTGCTCGTTCTGCGCGCAGATGCTCGCGTTCGTGTCGCTGCCGTTCCTGCTGCAGGAAACGTTCGGCATGTCGCAGGTCGAAACGGGTCTTTTGATGACGCCGTGGCCCGCGATCATCATCATCGCGGCGCCCATTGCCGGCGTGCTGTCGGACAGGATATCGGCCGGCTGGCTCGGCGGCGTCGGGCTCGCCGCGATGACGGTCGGCCTGCTGCTGCTCGCGACGCTCGGGCCTCACCCGGACGCGCTGCAGATTTCGTGGCGCATGGCGCTGTGCGGCGCGGGCTTCGGCATCTTCCAGTCGCCGAACAATCGCACGATGCTGTCGTCCGCGCCGCGCGAACGCAGCGGCGGCGCGAGCGGCATGCTCGGCACCGCGCGCCTGTCCGGGCAAACGCTCGGCGCGGCGCTGGTCGCGCTGATCTTCGGCGTCGCGCCGCAGAGCGGGACGATCATCGCGCTGTACGTGGCCGCGGGGTTCTCGGCGGTCGCGGCGGTCGTCAGCACGATGCGGGTCATGCAGAAGGCGGCGCAGCCGGCCTGAAGGCTGTGGCCGTTATGCGCGCAAGACATGCACGATAAAAGGCGCGCATCGCACGAGGCGATGCACGCCTTTTTGCTTTGATCTTCCCTGTCACTCCATGCACGACGTGAGCGGCACACACGCGCCGCCCGCCCGCGCGGGCCGCGCCTGTCGGCTCAGGGCGATGCCGTCACGTCAGCGAGCTTTACCGCTTTGGCCGTCACCGAAGACGCGGTCGCGACGTGGCGCAGATCATCGAGCAACGTATCGCGCCACACCGACAGGTTGCTCTCGCGCATCGGCTCCATCATGTCCGCATGACGCGCCTGACGTTCGGCGAGCGGCATCGCTAATGCGCGCTCGAGCGCTTCAGCCATCTGCGACAGATCGAACGGATTGACGACGAGCGCGCCCGGCAGCTGCTCGGCCGCGCCCGCGAATTGCGACAGCACGAGCACGCCCGGATCGGCCGGATCCTGCGACGCGACGTACTCCTTGGCCACCAGATTCATGCCGTCGCGCAGCGGCGTCACATAGCCGACCTGCGACTGGCGGAAGAGCGCCATCAGCAGATTGCGCTCGTACTTGCGGTTCAGATACTGGATCGGCGTCCAGTCGAGCTGCGCGAACCGGCCGTTGATGCGGCCCGCCTCGCCTTCGAGCGTTTGCCGGATGCGCTGATAGGTCTGCACGTCGGCGCGGGTCGGCGGCGCGATCTGCACGAGCGACACGCGGCCGTGCCAGCCGGGCGCGTTCTGCAACAGCCGCTCGAATGCCTGGAAGCGCTCGACCAGTCCCTTCGAATAGTCGAGCCGGTCGACGCTCATGATCAGCTTGCGCCCGCGCATGCCGTCGCGCAGGCTGCGCACCGCCTTGCGGTCGGTGAACTGCTCGGCGGCCTTCGCGATCGCATCGGGATAGATGCCGATCGGGTACGCGCCGACCTTCAGGAAGCGGTTGTACGCGTGCACCATGCCGTCTTCACTCGACGTGCCATGGTGACCGCGCTCGATATAGTCGACGAACGACTGGCGATCCGCCTCCGTCTGAAAGCCGATCACGTCGTAGCTGCACATCGCCTTGACGAGTTCTTCATGCGGCGGAATCGTGCGCAACACTTCGGGCACCGGAAACGGAATGTGCAGGAAGAAGCCGATCGGGTTCTTCACGCCGAGCTCGCGCAGGCAGCGCGCGAACGGCAGCAGATGGTAGTCGTGCACCCAGATGATGTCGCTGGGCTTGAGCAGTTCCTTGAGCTGCTTGGCGAGCGTCGCATTGACGCGCTGGTAGCCCGCGTAGTCCTCGCGGTCGTAGCGGGACAGATCGTTGCGATAGTGGAAGGTCGGCCACAACGTGGTGTTCGAAAAACCGCGGTAGTACTCGTCGTAATCGCGCTTGGTGAGGCCCACAGTCGCGTAGGTGACGTTGCCCTGCTTCTCGATCACGGGCGCGGATGGCTCGCTGACCGTTTCGCCGCTCCAGCCGAACCAGACGCCGCCGGTCTCCTTCAGTGCGTCCAGCACGCCGATCGCGAGCCCGCCCGCTGCCGGACGCGCTTCCTGAATCGGTGCGACACGATTCGATACCACGATCAATCTGCTCATTAGTGCTCCATTGTTTCGTTGTATGCGGAATTGCGCCAAAACGGTGCATGCAATCATCGTGCCGATATATGAGATATCGGAAATAAAGTTGTATGAAAATGTGACAAACGAGCAAATCCCCGCAATCATCACGGATGGCGAAGAAAATTTTTCTGTTAAATCCGACGAATGCGGAGGTCTTTCTTACCGGTATCCCGGTCGCCGGGATACCCCCGCCCGGGTGCTACGCTGCCTCAGGCATCCTGCTCCGAGCCCAGATCGCGCTGGTATTCGAGGCCTTCCTGACGCACCCCGCCCTGGTTGTGCTCGCCGTCCGGCGGCGTATGCGGGGCGATCCGATTCTGCGCGGCCGGGTCCGGCGACACCACCGGCTCAGTCTCGACCTCGGCCGGCCGTGGCCCGCGCTTGGAGTGCCGCGCGGAACGTCGCAATGCGGGGTGTCTCATGATCGTGCCTCCGGGGGAAGCCTGCCGCTTGTCGCGGCATCCCTACAGTCTAGGGGGCGAAACCGTAAACTGCCGGTAAAACATGCGCCGGCTTTGTAACAAATACAGCAATGTTCTGCACCGACCCAGGGCATGGCGCCTTGCAGTGCGGGATGTGGTTCCATCGAGTGCGCGACAGGGCGCCGACATCGACGGTCGTATCAACATTGCCGCGGGTCCGCGACGGACGGTCGGCGGCCTGAGGCGTTTGCGTCGGCTGCGGCGGCGGATCGCCGATCGGCGGCGTGACCGGTTCGACGGGTTCGATCGGATCGGGTGTCGGGCCGGGGATCGTGTCGGGTTCGGCCGGGTCCGGCGGCGCGATGGGAGGTGCAGTGGGCGGCTCGACCGGTTCGGGCCGATGAGCGTGCAACCGCCTGGACGGCGCGGAAACGGCGGCGTAATGCGGCAGGTGCGGCATGTCGGTGACCTCGTTTTGCGTTCCACCGGAGCGCAGCAAGGCTTGTGCCGTTCGGGTGCCCGCCCGGAAGCCCGGACGGGCGGATACTGGGGACGCGGATGACGTGCGAACGAGGCGCGGATCAGGCGTCCGCGCCGCCGAGTGCGCGTGATTCGTCGGTGGGATCGCCGTCGTCGCGCGCATCGTTGCCGTACTCGACGAGCCGGTTGTAAAGCGTCTTCAGGCTGATGCCGAGAATTTCCGCGGCGCGCGTCTTGACGCCGCCGCATTGCTCGAGCGTCGCAAGAATCAGCTGACGGTCGGCTTCCGCGAGCGAGGTGCCGAACGGGATCGTGATCGCGGTGCCGGCCGCGGGCTTCGACAGCGTGATTTGCAACGGCACCGTCGCCGTGCTATCCGAATCCCCGCTCGACATGATGTGCGCGCGCTGCACGTAGTTCTTCAGCTCGCGCACATTGCCCGGCCACGGATACGACAGCAGCATGTCCTTCACCGCGACAGGGAAATGCTTCTTCGTGCCGTGACGCTCGTTGAGCTCATCGAGGAACGATTGCGCGAGCAGCTCGACGTCCTTGCCGCGATCGCGCAGCGGCGGCAGGCTGATCGGAAACACGTTCAGCCGGTGGTACAGATCGAGCCGCAGCTTGCCTTCGAGCACCGCCTGCTCGGGATCGCGATTGGTGGCCGCGATCAGACGCACGTCGGTTTCGATTTCCTTGGTCGTGCCGACGCGCATGAACATGCCGGTCTCGAGCACGCGCAGCAGCTTTACCTGCAGCTCGATCGGCATCTCGGTGATTTCGTCGAGGAACAGCGTGCCGCCGTTCGCGCGCTCGAAATAGCCCTTGTGCTGCCGGTCCGCGCCGGTGAACGAACCGCGCTCGTGGCCGAACATTTCCGATTCGATCAGATTCGGCGAAATCGCGCCGCAGTTGACCGCGAGGAACGCGTGCTTGCGGCGCAGGCTCAGCTCGTGCAGCGTCTGCGCGGCAACTTCCTTGCCGGTGCCCGATTCGCCGACCAGCATCACCGAGGCCGCCGTCGGCGCGACGCGGCTGATCTGGTCGTAGACCTCCTGCATCGCCGGCGAATTGCCGAGCATCAGACCGAAGCGGCCCATGCGGCGCAACTCGCCCCGCAGCGTGCCGATTTCGGCCTTCAGGTCGCCGGCGCGCGGCAGGCGCGACAGGATCGACTTCACGCGCTGCATGTTGATCGGCTTCACGAGGTAGTCGGCCGCGCCCATTTTCAGTGCGCTGACCGCCGACTCGACCGTCGCGTGGCCGGTGATCACGATCACTTCGACGCCGGAGCGCGGATCGAGATCTTCGAACAGATCGACCCCGCTGCCGTCGGGCAGCTTCAGGTCGGTGAAAACGACGTCCGGCATCTGCCGGATCAGTTGAATACGCGCTTCGCGCAGATCGCCCGCGGTGGCGGTGGTCAGCCCGTCTTCCCCGATGACGGCGGAAAGTGCCTCGCGGGTACCTGCGTCATCATCGACAATGAGTACATGTGGCATCGCGTTTCGAAAGCCTGCAAGCGTGGGTCAGAAAATATGCGGAACATGCCAATGGGCATGCGGCTGGGTCCGGTCGGCTGCATGACGCGGAATCGATTGCGTTCCGTTCCGCCGACCATTTGATGAAAAATTGCAACAATAACGGCCAAATTCGCGCCAGCTTCCGCGTCATTGTTGTCTATTTACCTATTATACGGCTTTACAAGATTCATTTAACAATCCCGTTCCAGGCGCCGGCCGCGGGCCGCGTTGCATTCGAGCGAACCGCGTCAGCCGCGCGGAAACGGCCATGCGCGGGGTTCGCCGTTGACCTGCCCCGAGCCGTTGGCGCTGTGCGAGGCGGGCGCCAGCTCGGTCGACAAAGTCGCCGGCGCCGCCACCGCGCCGCCCTCGTTTTCCCAGCGGCTCAGCTCGCGCGCCGGTGAGACCTGGCCCGTGCGCTTGTGTTGCACGTAGCGAACCGCCAGGAAGCCGCCGATTGCCATCAATGCGCCAAAAAAACCAATGGTGGGTCGTGTCATCATGAACTCCTTGGATCGTGATGCGGATGAATGCAGCCGTGCCAAGCGTGCGCCGCGTCTAACGCGCGGCCAGCACGCCGAGCAAAAAACCGGTGCCCGCCGCGAGCGCGAGCGAGCGCCACGGGTTATGGCGCACATAGTGCTCGGCGCTGACCGCCGCCCCGCGATATCGGCGATGCACGTTGCGTTGCGCATCGCCGAGCGTCGATTGCAGCGTTTCCACGTGCGTGCCGAGCCGGTCGCGCAAGGCGCCGACGCCTTCGCCCGGCACGTTGGCGGCGAGCCGCAGCATTTCCTCCGAGTCCCTCAGCAGCACCCGAAGATCCTCGACGATCTTCTGTCCGCCGAGTGCAAGTTGTTGTGTGGTGTCAGTCATCGTTCACTCCTCGTCTGATTCGGCGTTCGTGCGTTGCCGCGGAATCGGTGCGTCGACCGGTGCAACAGTTCGGGCTTCGGGCGCACGATGCGGGTTGCCGGTTTGCGCTGGCCGGCGGCGCTGCGACGTAGCCGTCAAACCTCGCACGACTCGATCAAACGGTCAATGATGCAATGCATGTGCCCGGTATATTTACCGCTCCAGCGCGCTGATAAAGCCAATTTCGCGCACTTTCGACCGATCGCGCGCACGGCTATTTCAGCGGCTGCCAGTTCGATTGCCGGAATCAGTGTCGAAGTGGTTAAATCGTCTTTTATGAGATAGTGGCTGTACGGTCTATCGCATTCAAGGCCTGCGCGCCGCAACACGAACTCCATTTGCACAGGACTTCCCTTTTTATGGCGTCAATCGATCTGGACTCGCGCACCGTGTCCGCCGGTGGCAATGCTTCGCCACAAGCGAAGCAGCGCGTCGCGGACGCCGTCGCGGGACTGAAATCGTACGGGCTGCTGTACGGCTCGTCGCCGGTAATGCTCGATCTGTACGAACAGATCGAACGCGTCGCGGATACCGACGCGACCGCGCTGATCATCGGCGAATCGGGCACCGGCAAGGAGCTGATCGCCCGCACCATCCACGAGCGCAGCGGCCGCAAGGACGGCGCGTTCGTCGCCGTGAACTGCGGCGCGATTCCCGATGAGCTGATCGAAGCCGAACTGTTCGGCCACGAAAAAGGCAGCTTCACCGGCGCGGTCCAGGGCCGCGTCGGCTACTTCGAACATGCGAACGGCGGCACGCTGTTTCTGGACGAAATCACCGAAATGGCGCCGGTGCGCCAGGTCAAGCTGCTGCGCGCGCTCGAAACCGGCACGTTCTATCGCGTCGGCGGCAACGAGTTGATCAGCGGCAACGTGCGCGTGATCGCCGCGACCAATCGCGACCCCGCCGTAGCCGTCAAGGAAAACGGCTTGCGCGAGGATCTGATGTACCGGCTCGCGGTGTTTCCGCTGCGCGCGCCGCCGCTGCGCGAGCGCGAAAACGATCGCGAGCTGCTCGCGCAACACTTCCTCGCGCAATTGAATCAGCAGGAAGGCACCAACAAGAGCTTCAGCAAACGCTCGATCGAAACGCTGCGTTCATGGTCGTGGCCGGGCAACGTGCGCGAGTTGAAGAACGCCGTCTATCGCGCGTTCATTCTCGCGGAAAAGACGGTTGAATTGCCGCATCCGCATCTTGCGTCGCGAGTCAAGAAAGCGGTCACTCAAGGCGACACGATGAGCGTGTGGATCGGCACGCCGCTCGCCGACGCGCAGAAGCAGATCATTCTCGGCACCCTCAAGTACTGCGGCGGCGACAAGCGACGCGCGGCCAAAGCGCTCGGCGTGAGCCTCAAAACGCTGTACAACCGGCTGAGCGCATACGGCGACGAAAGCGGGGAAGACGAAGCCGACTCATAGGCACGGTGCAACGCGAGCCGTCCGCCGATGGCGGCGGCCAGCTGTTGCGCTGTTCGTCATGATCCTTTCGCCGCGCGTTTCGCGGCACCGAATTCACCTGCTCAACGTCTCACGCCGACGGCAAATTCACCTGATGTCCCCAATACCTGGCAGAGCCAGGTAAGCCCGCCCATGCGACAGAAAACATCGCAGCGCACGATGTTTTGCAATTTCTTGCATTTTTTCGCTGCCAATTACAAAACGCATCCTGCACAATGCGGCTGCATAATGAACGACGTGTCCTTCGTTTACACGCGCGAAGCGTGAACGCAGGCACCTGTACGGGCAGGGACGGGAGAAATGCAAAAGAACATGGTGTGGGCTGTCAACGCGAAGTCCGTTGTCGCTGGCAAACGCCCCCACGTAACAGCGCTGATCGCGCTGGCGCTGGCGGTTTCGTCGGCATTGAGCGGCTGCAGTTCGTTGTACACGGAAGGCGCGGTCGCGGGCGCCGGTGTCGCGGGCGCCGCGGTCGCCAACAAGGTCACCAGCAATGCGGCGGTCGCGACCGGTATCGGTCTTGGCGCGGTCGCCGCCGCGCGCGCCGGTGTGCAGTACTCGGAGCGCGTAGTTCACACGAATACGCAGAACAGCATCGCGCAGGCGGCCGGTCCGCTCGAGGTCGGCGCGGTCGCCCCGTGGAGCATCACCCACTCTTTCCCAATCGAAGACGACGAACACGGCCGCGTGACCGTCAGCCGTCTGATCAGCACCGGCCAGCTCGACTGCAAGGAAATCGTCTTTTCCGTCGATCAAAACGCAACGCGCGACAAGCCCGCGAGCAGCGCGTTCTACATCGCATCGGTTTGCCGTGATGGTAAGGACTGGCGTTGGGCATCGGCCGAACCCGCCACCGAGCGCTGGGGTGCGCTGCAATGAAATTGCGTTCGCTTGGCGTTCCGATGGGTGATCGGATGCGGCTCATCGCGGCCGGCGCGCTATGCGTCGGCGCGAGCCTGCTGGCGAGCGGCTGCGCGTCGATCGGCGCGGCGAGCGGCGCGGCGGCGGGTATCGCATCGGGCCTCGTGACCAGCAATCCGGCCGTCGCGCTCGGCGTCGGCGTGGCCGTGCAGGCCGCGACAGACGAAGCGGTCGCGCGCTACATGCGCAGCATGCACAAGGATCAGCAGGATCTGATGGCGGCGCTGGTCGGCACGATGCCGGTCGGCGAAACGAAACCGTGGTCGGTCAAGCACACCTTGCCGATCGAAAACGGCCATGGCGAGGTGCGCGTGACCCGCGCGTTCAGCTCGGCGCTCGCGCTGTGCAAGGATTTCGTGTTCTCGGTGCAGGACGGCGACGGCCCGAACGCGCCCGAGAGGTGGTTCACGGCGAGCGCGTGCCAGCAGGACAAGGGTTGGAAGTGGGCGACGGCCGAGCCGGCAGTTGCACGCTGGGGCAATCTGCAATAAAAAAGCGGCGAGGTTTTCCTCGCCGCTTTTTTGTCTGAACCGCAGTCGTTTCCGCGGCAACCCAGGCTTAAGACTCCACGTCTTCCAGACTGAAGATTTCGGTCTGGTCGTTATACGAAAAGATCTCGCCGTAACGGCCCCAGTTGATGACCGCGTCGAGCGTCTCTTCCGCCGCGCTGTCCGACAGGAAGTCCTCGAGCTCCTGCTCGAAACGCACGCGCGGCGCGCGATGTCCGGGCCGCTCGTTCAACACCTTCTTGATCCGCGCCGCGAGCGGCACGTGCCGCAGCAGATGCTCGGCGAACATCATCTTCCGTTCCTGCGTGCCGAACTCGGAGAACACGCGCGCCGGCGGCGTCAGGAAAATGTCGCCCTCGCGCACGTCGGCGAAACCGAGGTGCTGCAGCACTTCGGCGATCGGGAACAGATCGTCGACCTCCAGATGCAGCGAGCGCGCGATTTCCGGCATGTCCGCGCGGCCGTGATACGGCGCGGCGGCGAGCGTTTCGATCAGACCGGCCATCAGGTTGGTCGACACGTGCGGCAGCCAGCTACCGAGCTCCAGCCCCTTCTTGGTCTTTTCGTCGGTCTGACGCGCGGTCATCTTCGCGTAGATCTCGTCGACGAGGCGGCGGAATGCCGGGTCCAGACGGTTGCGCGGATGCTTGAACGGCACCTTGATCTCGGCGATCACGCGGCCCGGGTTCGACGACAGCACCAGAATGCGGTCACACATGAACACCGCTTCCTCGATGTTGTGCGTCACGATCAGCACCGCCTTGATCGGCATGCGCCCCTGCGTCCAGAGATCGAGCAGGTCGGTACGCAGCGTTTCGGCGGTCAGCACGTCGAGTGCGGAGAACGGCTCGTCCATCAGCAGCAGCGTCGGATCGACGACGAGCGCGCGCGCAAAGCCGACGCGCTGGCGCATGCCACCCGACAACTCGCGCGGATACGCGTTTTCGAAGCCGTCGAGGCCGATCAGGTCGATCGCGGCGAGCGCGCGCGTGCGCCGCTCCGACGCACCGACGCCTTGCGCCTCGAGACCCGCTTCCACGTTCTGCAGCACGGTCAGCCACGGAAACAGCGCGAAGGTCTGGAACACCATCGCGACACCCTTGGCCGGGCCTGCGAGCGGCTTGCCCATGTACGTGACTTCGCCGTCGGTCGGCTCGATCAGACCGGCGATGATGCGCAACAGCGTCGACTTGCCCGAGCCCGAACGGCCAAGCAGGCCGACGATCTCGCCCTCGCGCAGCGACAGATTCGCGTCGTCGAGGACGAGCAGTTCGCCCTGCGTCTTGTTGAAGCCGCGGCACACGTCCTTCACGCGCAGGATTTCCTCGCCGAGGCGCGGGGGCTTCGGCGGCGTCTGGATCGGCGCGGCGGTCATAGCAGCTTTAGGATTTTGCATCGCGTTAAGCCTTCATTTCTCAATCTAGACGGAGCTTGCCTTCGGCGTAGGCGTACATCGGACGCCACAGCAGACGGTTGAACAGGGTCACGAATAGGGACATCACGGCGATGCCCACGATGATCTTCGGATAGTCGCCCGCCGCGGTAGTCTGCGCGATATAGGCGCCGAGGCCATGCGCGGCGACCTTGGTATCGCCCCACTGCACGAACTCGGCAACGATGCTCGCGTTCCACGCGCCGCCCGACGCGGTGATCGCACCGGTCACGTAGTACGGAAAAATGCCCGGCAGCATCGCCTGACGCCACCACTGCCAGCCGCGAATGTGGAAATTCTTGGCCGCCTCGCGGTAGTCGTTCGGATACGAGCTTGCACCTGCAATCACGTTGAACAGGATATACCACTGCGTGCCGAGCACGATCAGCGGCGACAGCCAGATGTCCGGATTCAGGTGAAAGCGCACGATCGCGATCACGAACACCGGGAACAGCAAATTCGCCGGGAACGCCGCGAGGAACTGCGCGAGTGGCTGCATCTTTTCCGCGAGCGCGGGGCGCAGGCCAATCAGCACGCCGACGGGCACCCAGATCACGGAAGCGATCGCGATCAGCACGACCACACGCAGGAGAGTGATCAGGCCCAGCACCAACACGTGGCCGATCTCGTCGAGCGTCACGCCGGTCCGCACATACAGGAACACGCGGTACACCACATACACCGTGGCGAGCAGCACGATCGCCGCCCAGATGAAGTCGCCGAGCTTCGAGTTCTTCTCGCGCTGCGGGATGTGAAAGCGCGGCGCGCTGAACGCCGGCAGTTGGAAGCGCACCCGAGCCGCGCGCGCGAACATCCAGCCGAGCGGCACGAGCAACCGGTGAATCAGCCGCGTGCGGCGGATCAGGTCGAGCAGCCACGATTCCGGCGCATCGCCCGAACTCGTGAACTCCATGCGGAACTTGTCGGCCCACGCGACGAGCGGACGGAACAGCAACTGGTCGTAGGCGAGAATCACGACCGTCATCGCGAGGATGACCCAGCCGATCGCGTCCAGGTTCTTGTCGCTGATCGCCTGCGCCAGGTAGGCGCCGATGCCCGGCAGCGTAACCGTATGATTGCCGACCGTGATCGCTTCTGAAGCCACGACGAAGAACCAGCCGCCCGACATCGACATCATCATGTTCCAGATCAGGCCGGGCATCGAGAACGGCACTTCGAGTTTCCAGAAGCGCTGCCATGAAGTCAGATGAAAGCCGCGCGAGACTTCGTCGAGATCGCGCGGCACCGTGCGCAGCGACTGATAGAAGCTGAACGTCATGTTCCACGCCTGGCTCGTGAAGATCGCGAAGATCGCGGCGAGTTCGGCGCCGAGCACGCGGCCCGGGAACATCGCGAGGAAGAACGTGACCGTGAACGAGATGTAGCCGAGCACCGGCACCGACTGCAGGATGTCGAGAATCGGCACCAGCACGAGACCGGCGCGGCGGCTCTTGGCGGCCAGCGTCCCGTAGACCAGCGTGAAGATCAGCGACGCGACCATCGCCGCGAGCATGCGCAGCGTGGTGCGCATCGCGTACTCGGGCAGGTTGGCCGGATCGAGCGAGATCGCCTGCGTCTTTAGCGTCGACATCGGCGCGAGCGTCTCGTGAAAGCCGATCGACGCCATCGCGATCAGGCAGATGATCAGCGGGAACGCGACGAAGTCCCAGCGGTTGGGCAACACGCGCCATGCCGACGCATTGGCGGTGCGGTTCAGGTTGAAGCTGAAATCCATCAGATGCCCTCCCTCTTCAAACAGGCATTCGAACGCTCGAAGGAGGCCGCGGCTGCTCCGCGGCGGTCTATGGGTCGGTCCGGAAAGCGGAAATCAGGCATGGCAAAACGCGCGTGCGTGGTAAATCGTTAGCGTTGGAGACACATGGGCCGGCAATGGACAGATTCGTGAACGCGTCGCCCACGACCACAACCATCACGCCGAACTCCTGTCGCCGCGGGCGCCGCCCGAGGGCTGGCGGGCTTTCCTCGTTTTGGACGGCACGACACTACACCATCCTATGTTTCAGGCACAACCTTTCGCCGCAAATTGCGATACGGCCTCGCGAGGCCGTGGCGTAAGGCTTCAGCAAGCCCCGGCACGCGTCGCCGCGCCGCACTGTACTCTGCTGCCCGGTGCCTCAGCGTGACACGTCGCGGGGCCGTCTCGCGGCGTGGCGCGCAAGCCACATCGGCGCGTCGCCCCGGCCGTCGTCGCTCGATCGCTTCATTGGCCCGCGCAGCTATCAAGAAAGCGGCGCGGCTGCCGTTAAGAATCGGATCGGCGCGGCATATGCAGGCGGCATCCCAGCAATAACGGTGGCATCGTGCCCCGCGACGGTTAAAATCGGGAAACGACGTACCTGTTTATCAGCGGATCATCCCGGGCATGGCGACGGCGCAGCGCACCTCGCTCGCGACGGGACGAAACCGCAGCTGATGCAGATAACGACACAGCGTTGAGAGCGCGCTGCCCACGAACGAGCAAGTTGCATGTCACAGCCAGACGGATCAGAGGGTCGATGAACAGGACAACCTTGCGCCAGGTAGCCGGGCCGGTCAGCTTCGTGCTGATCGTACTCGTCTGCTGGTTCGTGGCTGGCATGGTCGCGGACCGGATGGTACAGCAAGAGCTGGACGCGGCGTTGCACACGCAGCGGCAAATGTCCACGTCGATCGTCGACAACATGGCTGAAGTGATTGCCAGCGACCTCGCGATGTCCCGCGCCATCCCCGCAACCATGGCCGAAATGGACGTGGTGCAGCGTGCCCTCGTGCAATCGCAGAATTATGCCGTGAACAGCGAGGCGGCGGAACCCGCTTTGCGAGCCGCCTTGCTCAAGGATCCGAAGATGGCCGGGGTCAGCAGGTTCCTGCACGAAGCGCAGGGCTTCTCCGGGCTCGATCAGGTCTGGATCGTCAACGCGAACGGCATCTGTGTTGCGTCGAGCGGCACGATGTCGAACCCCGAGGGTGCGCAGCAATCGTTCGTCGGCGTGGACATGCGCGCGCGCGGCTATCTGACCAACGCGCTGCTCGGCGCATTCTCCGAAGCCTACGGCGTGGGTCGCGCGAGCGGCGAGCCGGGCATCTTCATCGCCGCGCCGGTGTACGCGGACGGGCTGCTGGTCGGCGCGGTGGTCGCGAAGGTCGGCATCGCGCGGTTGCGCCACTGGGTCGCGCACGCGGGCACCTTCGTGTCCGACGACAACGGCGTCATCATCATGGCGCACAACAGCGCGCTCGAAGGCCACGCGTTGCCGAACTCGCGCGTCACGCTGATGAGCCCCGCCGAGCGGCGCATCATCTACCGCCGGGAGACGTTCCCCGACATGCTGATCCGCGAAGACACGCAAGTGCGTGAGCAGGCGCCGTGGGTGCCGGCGTCGGTCGCCGCGCAGCTGTTCGGCATGATCGAACGGCCGGCCCCGGCTCTCTATCAGAACCGCGGCGGCCTGAACTCGGGGCTCTCCGCGCACCTGGTCGATCCGCTCGCCGCGTGGCCGGAGCTGCTGCGCAACCACAAGCGCGACCACCTGCTGGTGTTCCTGACGCTGGCCGGCACCGTCGCGCTCGCGTGGGTGATCACCGTGTCCTACGTGCGCGAGCGGCGCCACCATCGCGCGACACGCGATCTCGCCGAGCAGTTGCAGTCGGCCAATACGCTGCTGTCGGCGGAGGCGCGGCACGATGCGTTGACCGGCGCGCTGTCGCGGCGCTATTTCCTCGACCTGCTACGCCACGAGATCGATCGCGCGCACGCGGGGCGCGAGCCGCTGTGCATGGCGATCGCCGATCTCGACCACTTCAAGCAGATCAACGACCGCTTCGGCCACGCCGCCGGCGACCGCGCGCTCGAACATTTCGTCGATACGTGTCGCGCCGAGCTGCGTGGCTCCGACGCGGTCGGCCGGCTCGGCGGCGAAGAGTTCGGCCTGCTGCTGCCGGCCACCGATCTGACGGGCGGGCGCGAAGTCGTCGAGCGTCTGCGGCTGCGGTTGAAAGCGGTGCCCTCGCCGAAGCTGCCGGCCTCGGCGGGGCTGAGCGTGAGCATCGGCATCACCGAACTGTCGCCCGACGATCTGCCCGAGCGTCTCATGAGCCGCGCCGATACCGCGCTGTATGCGGCGAAGACCGGCGGGCGCGACCGCACCGAAGCACTGCCGCCCGACGATACGGCGCCGCCTACGCGCACCGCGGTGAATGCCTGGTGAATGCCTGACGCTCGCCGAAATATTCAGCGCGCGACGGTATCGCCCTCTCCGCTCAGCCAACCCACACCGACACCCTGCCCCGCGCTGAAAACGACGCCGAGCCTCCCACAACGAAGCAGGTATCATCAATCCTGATATCGGATTGTCACTACCGCACTAACGGGAGATTCGCATGAAGGGAAATCTGGTGATCGTTTGTCGCGATCACGACGCTGATGCTTTCGACCATCTGCTCGCCGAATACGGCGCGTTCCAGACGCGTCTGTCGTCGACCGCGTGGTATCTGAAACTGGAGGTCGCGCCGGAACTGATTCAGGAGGAAATACTCGCGCGCCTCGGCAAATATACGACGCACTATATTTTCGAGGCGGAATCGGTGACGTGGAATACCGTCGATAGCGAAACGGCGAACGCGTTGAACACGCTGTTTTCGGACTGAGCTCTCGCCGCTCGCGATGCCGACGCCTCGCGCGCGCATCGCGACGCCAACACCCCTGCTTCTACCAGGCGTTTTCCGAGGCGGTCGCGACCCGCGGCAGCACGTCGAACGGAAAACTCATCAACACCCGCAAACCGCGGCCGCCATGATTGCCGATTTCCCATTCACCGCCCGCGCGCCGCACGAGCCGCTCGACGATCGCAAGGCCCAGCCCGCTATGGCCGTTGCCGCCTCGCGCCGGATCGAGCCGCACGAACGGCCGGCTCGCGTTGATCAGGTCCTGGGCGGCGATGCCCGTGCCGCTGTCGCTAATTGATAGCGTAAAGCTCTGCGGTGTGCGCGCGGTCGCGACGACCACCGGCGGCGCGCCATACGCATGCGCGTTGTCGATCAGATTCGACAGAATCCGGTCCAGCGTGGCCGCCGGCAGCAGAAATGACGGCCCGGCGTTCAGTTCCGTGTGCACGGTCGACGCACTGCTGGCCACCGCCCGATAGCTGCGCACGACACGCTCGCACTGCGCATCCACTTCCACGGGTTCGCTGCGGTCCGCGCCGTCGTGCGCGAACAGCAGGAACTGCTCGACGATATGCGTCATCGAATCGACGTCGCGCACGACGCCGTCGCGCGTCTTCGCGTCGTCCATCATTTCGGCGCGCAGTCGCAGACGCGCGAGCGGCGTCTTCAGGTCATGCGCGACACCGGCAAGCATCACCGCGCGATCGTTCTCGGTGCGCGCGACTTCCTGCACCATCTGATTGAAGCCATGGGTGAGTTGCCGCAACTCGCGCGGCCCGCGCTCGGGCACCGGCGGCACCGGCAGCCCGCGACCGAAGCGCGCCACCGCCTGCGCGAGCAAGCGCAGCGGCCGCTGCAGCGCCCACGCGGCGAACAGCGCCGCCATCACCGCAAACGAGAAAATGATGACGAGCCACAAGACCGTGCGGTCGAGCGAGCGCGGCATGCGCAGCGGCTGCACCGGCACGACGATCCAGTTCTGATCGGTCACGGCGCGCACCCATAGCATGGGTGGAGCGCCGGGTGGACCGACGCGCACCTGGGTGTCGGCCGGCATGCGGTCGCGCACGTCCTCGACGAAACGCGCGAGCGGCGGCGGCATGTTCGCGCTGGCCGCCGGCACGTCCGGACTCGCCGGGTCGACCAGCTTCACACGCGACGGCAGCGGTTGATCCGGTGTGCGGGCGACGTGCTGACGCACCGCGTCGACGAGGAAGGTCGCTTCCTCGACCGCGTAGCGCGTTTGCAGTTGCGAACGTTCGAGTCGCATCAGCGCATACCACGCGAAATGCGACAGCAACAGCACCGCGACGACGAGCAGCGCGAGCCGCCCGAACAGCGAATCAATGGGCCGACGCATGCTGCTCGCCGTCCGGCACGAACACGTAACCGCGGCCGCGCACGGTCTGGATGAAGCGCGGCGTGGATGGATCGGTTTCGAGAATGCGGCGCAGGCGCCACACCTGCACGTCGATGCCGCGGTCGGTGCCGTCGTACTCGGGACCGTGCAGCAGTTCCAGCAGGCGCTCGCGCGTGAGCGTGCGCATGGGGTGATTGACGAAAATCTTCAGCAGCGCGAACTCGCTGCCCGACAGCGCGAGCGGCTTGTCTTCGAGATGCAGCGTGCGCGACTGGAAATCCAGCGTGAAGCGGCCGAAGCTGAACGGCTCGCGCTGCTCGGGCGCGGCCGCCGACGGCAGCGTGCGGCGCCGCCGCAGCACCGCCTGCACGCGCGCGAGCAGTTCGCGCGGATTGAACGGTTTGCCGAGGTAATCGTCGGCGCCGAGTTCGAGCCCGACGATACGATCGACGTCGTCCGCACGCGCGGTCAGCATGATGACGGGGATATCGTCGCCCGACGCACGCAACTTGCGCAGCGCGGTGAGGCCGTCCACGCCGGGCATCATCAGGTCCAGCACGATGAGGTCGGGGCGCTCGCGCTCGAGGCGCCGTTCGAGCGAGCCCGCGTCGTGCAGCACCGAAACTTCGATGCCCTGACGGGCGAGATAGTCGCGCAACAGATCGCGCAGTTCGACGTCGTCGTCGACGACCAGGATTTGAGTAGCCATGGAATGAAGTTTAACGCGCAGGTAAAAGGGATTTCGTTTTCCAAACGGTCTGAAGGGTTACCGGGTGTTACGGTGAAAGCCACACGTAATTGCTGGTAATAGCGGCGTCCGGGCGCGTAACACAGCGGCGCACGCGGTTCTCTACGCTGTGCCTTACCGAGTGCAGGCAGTCCAAAGACCGGTTGCTTCGTCGGCTATTCCATTACAAGGAGCCTCATATGTCCACCAAAAAGATGTCGCGCGTTCTCGCCGTTGCTGCCACCGCTCTCGCCATCGGCGCTGGCGCCGCTTACGCCGCCCAACCCGCCGAGCAGGCGCACGGCGGGCCCGGCGGCTGGCATGGCCACTTCATGAAGGAACTGACCCAACTCCACGACCGGCTGAAGCTGAACGCGGATCAGGAAAAGCTGTGGCAAAACGCGCTCGATACGATGAAGCAGAACCGCGAAGCGATGCGCGCCAACCACAAGCAGGTTCAAGATCAGTTCAAGGCCGCACAGCAACAGCCGATCCTGGATCTGAACGCGATGGCCGCGACGCATCAGCAGATCGAGCAGAAGGACGCGCAACTGCGTCAGCAAACCACCGACGCGTGGCTGAAGTTCTATAACGGCCTGAACGACCAGCAGAAGACCACCGTCAGCACGGCGCTGAAGCAGCGCTTCGCGCGGATGGAGCAGCGTCACGAGAAGATGCGCGAGCGCTGGGAGCATCACAAGGGCGCGGCGTCGGCGCCGGCCGCCAATCAATAAGCGGCGCATTCGCGAGGCGGACCAGGGAGGGCGCCTCGCTAATAGAAAAACGCCACGGAAGAGGTTTTCCGTGGCGTTGCTGTTTGGCGCTGCTCGCCGCTCGATCGGCGGCCCGCGCGAATCGACCGCCTGAATCAGCCGTTCAACTGACCCAGATCGAACAGCAGCACTTCCGCGTCGTCGCCCTTTTCCAGCGTCACCGTGTCGACGTCGCTGAGCTTCGCGGCATCGCCCGCCTCGAGCACCGTGCCGTTCACGCTCAGCGTGCCGCGCGCGACGTGCAGATAGCCGAGGCGCCCCGCCGGCAGCGCGAACGTCGCGTGTTCGGCGCCGTCGAACAGTCCCGCGTAGATCGACGCGTCCGCATGGATCGTCACCGAGCCGTCACGGCCGTCGGGCGACGCGATCACGCGCAGGCGGCCGCGCTTGCTGTCGGCGTCGAAGCGCTTTTCCTCGTAGCCGGGCTGGTCGCCCGCGCGGCGCGGGATGATCCAGATCTGCAGCAAGTGCGCGAGTTCGTCGCGCGACGCGTTGAACTCGCTATGCTGCACGCCGGTGCCCGCGCTCATGCGCTGCACGTCGCCGGGACGGATCGTCGAGCCATTGCCCATGCTGTCGCGATGCGCGAGCGCGCCTTCGAGCACATACGTGACGATCTCCATGTCGCGATGCCCGTGCGCGCCGAAACCCTGACCGCCAGCGATGCGGTCTTCGTTGATCACGCGCAGCGGCCCGAAGTGCACGTGCTCGGGGTCGCGGTAATCGGCAAACGAGAAGCTGTGATACGAGTCGAGCCAGCCGTGGTTGGCGTGACCGCGTTCTGCGGAGCGGCGAATCTCGATCATGGAAAGTCTCCCGGTAAGTAGTCAATCAGAGCGATGTTGGGAATGTAGGGGTTGCGCCCCCCCATAACAATCGTGCGCAACCGCACCGCAGCGTTCCATCGCTGCATGCAATCGCGCGACCGGCGAGCCCATCGCGCGGAAAGCCCGGCGCCCGGATGCCCCGCGCCCGGCAGCCCGGCGCCCGGCAGCCCGGCGCCCGCAAAACCGCGCCGGCGTCGCGCACGCACAACGCGTTGCACGGCGTCTTGCCGCTCGATGCCGCGCTGCGCTGGCAGCTTGCCGCTCTTCGGGTAAAATACCGCGCTTTTCAAGCCGCGTGGACGTCCCGCGGGACGTGCAGGCCGCGCCGGCAAGCCTCGGCGGGCGGGCCGCAACCGGTGCGCGACGGGCTTCGACTCGGCACCAGACCGTGCGAGCCACGCCCGATAAGCACCGAACGCGCCGCACCGGCGCGCCACGTCGGACGAACCCGCCCGCGCAAGGACGACCAGAGCGCGGCGACGATCCCTGCGGCACGTCAATTTTGACCGCCTAGAATACCGACCGTCGGCCCTCGGCCGGTGCTCGTCGAGTCGTGTCATTACGACGATCAGTTTGATTCAGGAGAAACATGAAGAAGTTCGCACTGTGCGTGGCTCTGGCAGTCACGGCCACCGGCGCGATGGCGAAAGAATGGAAAACGGTGCGCATCGGGGTCGACGCAAGTTATCCGCCATTCGAATCGAAGTCGCCTGATGGCGACATCGTCGGTTTCGATGCCGATCTGACCCGCGCGCTGTGCGCGAAGATGAACGTGAAGTGCGTGTGGGTCGCGCAGGATCTCGATGGCATCATCCCGGCGCTGAAAGCTCGCAAGTTCGACGCGATCATTTCCTCGCTGAGCGTCACCGACAAGCGCCGCGAGCAGATCGACTTCTCCGACAGGATGTTCGACGCGCCCGCCCGCATGATTGCGAAAACCGGTTCGCCGCTTCTGCCCACCCCTGAATCGCTGAAAGGCAAGCACGTCGGCGTCGAGCAGGGTTCGACGCAGGAACAGTACGCGAAGACCTGGTGGGAGCCGAAGGGCGTGCTCGTCGTGTCGTACCAGAATCAGGACCAGGTGTACGCGGATCTCGCGTCGGGGCGCCTCGACGCCGCGCTGCAGGACGAAGTGCAGGCCGACGCCGGCTTTCTGAAGACGCCGCGCGGCAAAGGGTTCTCCTGGGCCGGTCCGGAAGTGAAAGATCCGCAGACGATCGGCGAAGGCACCGCGATCGGTCTGCGCAAGGGCGATGCCGAGCTGAAGGCGAAGTTCAATCAGGCGCTCGCCGAGGTTCATCAGGACGGCACGTTCAAGAAGCTCGAAAAGCAGTACTTCGATTTCGACATTTATCCTGGCCGTTGAGCGAAACAGGCAGGATACTGCGCAGTAAGCCGGCTCGTGCCGGTGGCGGTGAAAGCGGCAACGAAGGTGGCGACACCAGGCAGTAGATTCAAAACAATCCGAGACGAAAGTCCCACAAGCGCGCTGCAGGAGCACCAACGTTTCTGCAGCATGATTTGCACAGCGGCACGCTGTGCGCCGCGGATCACGGCGAGCCAGGCGCTCGTCCCCGACGCGGCGCTACGCGGACCGCGTCTTTCGCGGTGCGCGTAGCGCATCGTCGTGGACTACCTATGTTCCTTCAAGGCTACGGCCCGCTGCTTCTCAGCGGCACCTGGCAAACCGTCAAGCTGGCGGTGTTCTCGCTCGCGCTCGCGTTCGTGCTCGGCCTGCTCGGCGCGGCGGCGAAATTGTCGAAGAACCGTCTGTCGAACGGCATCGGCACGGTGTATACGACGCTCGTGCGCGGCGTGCCCGATCTCGTGCTGATGCTGCTGCTGTTCTATAGCATCCAGATCTGGCTGAACAACCTGACCGACGCGCTCGGCTGGGAGCAGATCGACATCGACCCGTTCGTGGCCGGCGTCGCGGTGCTCGGCTTCATCTACGGCGCGTACTTCACCGAGACGTTCCGCGGAGCGTTTATCGCGGTGCCGCGCGGCCAGCTCGAAGCGGGCGCCGCCTACGGCATGACGAGCTGGCAGGTGTTCTCGCGCGTCATGTTCCCGCAAATGATGCGCTTCGCGCTTCCGGGCATCGGCAATAACTGGCAGGTGATGGTCAAGGCGACCGCGCTCGTGTCGATCATCGGTCTCGCCGACGTCGTCAAGGCCTCGCAGGACGCCGGCAAGGGTACCTTGCGGTTCTTCTTCTTTACCCTGCTCGCGGGGGCGATCTATCTCGTCATCACCACCGTGTCGAACTTCGTGCTGATGTACCTCGAAAAGCGTTACTCGACCGGCGTGCGAAAGGCGGATCTATGATCGAGATCATTCAGCAATACTGGCGCAACTATCTGTTCACCGACGGCTATCGCTTCACCGGCGTCGCGATCACGTTATGGCTGCTGGTCGTGTCGATCGGCCTCGGCTTCTGCCTGTCGGTGCCGCTCGCGGTCGCGCGCGTGTCGAAGAAGAAATGGCTCGCGGGCCTCGTGTGGCTCTATACGTATATCTTCCGCGGCACGCCGCTCTACGTGCAGCTGCTGCTGTGCTACACGGGTCTCTACAGCCTCGAGATCATCCGCAACAACGAGCTGACCAACGCGTTCTTTCGCGACGGCATGCACTGCACGCTGCTCGCGTTCACGCTGAATACCTGCGCGTACACGACCGAAATCTTCGCGGGCGCGATCAAGGCGACGCCCTACGGCGAGATCGAAGCGGCGCGCGCGTACGGCATGTCGTCGTTCACGCTGTACCGGCGCGTGATTCTGCCGTCGGCGCTGCGCCGCGCACTGCCCTACTACAGCAACGAAGTGATCCTGATGCTGCACGCGACCACCGTCGCGTTCACGGCCACGGTGCCGGATATCCTGAAGATCGCGCGCGACGTGAACTCCGCGACGTATCAGTCGTTCAATGCGTTCGGCATCGCCGCGCTGCTGTATCTGTGTATTTCTTTCGCGCTCGTGTGGCTGTTCCGCCGCGCCGAGCGTCGCTGGCTCGCTTACCTGCGGCCGCAAGGCAAGTAACTGCGCGTCCCTGGACAAGCAAGCTCGTTAAGGATCCTGATGAACTCCAAGAAGCAGAAGCTCTTCGTCGACGAGCTTCACAAAAAGTACGGCGACAACGAAGTCCTCAAGGGCGTGTCGCTGAAAGCCAATGCCGGCGACGTCATCAGCGTGATCGGTTCGTCCGGTTCGGGCAAGAGCACGATGCTCCGCTGCATCAACTTTCTCGAACAGCCGAACGCGGGGCGCATTTTCGTCGACGGTGAGGAAGTGCGCACGCAGACCGCCAGGGACGGCGCGTTGCGCGTGTCGGACCCGAAGCAGTTGCAGCGTGTGCGCACCAAGCTTTCGATGGTGTTCCAGCACTTCAACCTGTGGTCGCACATGAACGTGCTCGAGAACATCATCGAGGCGCCGGTGCATGTGCTCGGTCTGAAGCGCAAGGAAGCCGAGGACCGCGCGCGCGAATATCTGGAGAAGGTCGGTCTCGCGCCGCGTCTCGAGAAGCAGTATCCGTCGCATCTGTCGGGCGGCCAGCAGCAGCGTGTCGCGATCGCGCGGGCGCTGGCAATGCACCCCGATGTGATGCTGTTCGACGAGCCGACCTCCGCGCTCGACCCGGAGCTCGTCGGCGAAGTGCTGAAGGTAATGCAGAAGCTCGCCGAGGAGGGCCGCACGATGATCGTCGTCACGCACGAAATGGGCTTCGCGCGCAACGTGTCGAACCACGTGATGTTTCTGCACCAGGGCCGCGTCGAGGAAGAAGGCCATCCCGACGAAGTGTTCAGGAACACGAAGAGCGAACGTCTGAAGCAATTCCTGTCGGGCAGTCTCAAGTAATAAAATTACCCGCGACTTATGATGCGAATAGCATGGAAAATGTAGTCCATGTAGTTTTACAAGGCGCTTACGAGCGCCTTTTTCGTTTCTACCCTGCCCTTCCGCCCGGCCATTCGAACGACGAAAAAGCGCCGAAAATCCCACAAAACGGGCCGTTCAGGCCGAGTTTTCGCTCTACACTGCCACTTTTGACTCGTCAATAGTGGCAATCCTTAATGCGACCGCTTCCAGGCCGCGATTCCCTTGCCGGACAAGACTTTGCGCCTTTTCCCGAGGAACTGCTTCGGGTGCCGGCCCACATTCGTATTGCAATTTGGCGACACCCCTGGTGGACGGTACTAATTTCTTCTTCCAGTTAAAGTTATTTTTGATAAATTGGTAACCAAAGTACCAAAACAAAGTTGATTAAAAGTAGTTTCACTTCAAAACGCAGAGGAGAACCGGTCGGCGTGGGATCGGCATGATGCAAAGATAGCTCGACGCTACATGTCATGACAGGAGAATCCCTATCCACCCGCCACTCTCCCTGGTACCGCTTTCTGTTCGGTGCTTATCGCGTCCGAACACCACTCGCAGTACTGGGTTTCTTTTTTGACAGGGTATGGAGGAGAAGATGAAGAAAGCTTTGCTCGTCGCTGCGCTGATGTCGGCCGGCGTTGTTGCACACGCTCAGAGTAGCGTCACGCTGTATGGCCGTTTGGATGCAGGTCTCGAGTACATGTCGGGCGTCCCGACAGGCGCTAACGCCAACGGCGCGGCCAACACCAGCTCGAACCGCTTCAAGGCGGAAAGCGGCGACTGGGGCACCAGCCTGTGGGGCATGAAGGGTGTCGAGGACATCGGCGCCGGCAACAAGATCCTGTTCCAGTTGGAAGGCTCGTTTAACACGATGACGGGCGCAGGTCCCGGCGGCGGCGGTCTCTTCAATCGCTGGGCAACGGTCGGTATTTCGAACAACCAGTACGGTACGTTCACGATGGGCCGCATGCTCTTCATCTCGAACGGCGTGTGGGACTTCGACCCGTTCGGTCAGTCGAACTGGTCGTCGGCATCGCTGGTGCGTGGCCGCAACTGGCCGCAGTCGAGCAACAACTTCGCGTACCAGTCGCCGAAGATCGCAGGCTTTGACTTCTACGGTCAGTACGCGCTGTCGAACGCGACGAGCTGGAACGGTAACGGCACGACGCCGCAAGGTCGCGAAGCTGGCGCGCAGGTCACCTACACGACCTCGCTCTTTCAGGTCCGCGGTCTGTACGACGAAATCCGCAACCCGACGACCGGTGGGTTGTGGGGTGGCCCGGTTGCCAACAACGGTATCAATACGGCTAACACGGCCAACGGCGTATTCGCTGCATCGCGCGAGTACTCCGCTCTGCTGAACGTGTTCCTCGGCCAGTTCAAGATTCAGGCTGCTTACCAGGCAGTCCGTTCGGCAGGCGCAACGGGGGTTCTGCCCGGTCAGCCGACCACGCTCGATCACGAATGGGGCGGTGTGACGTGGCAGGCAACGCCGGCTGCAGCACTGATCGCGGCGGTCTACCACGTGAACGGCAACAACGGCGCGGGCAATGCGACGATCTACACGATCGGCGGTTCGTACAACCTGTCGAAGCGCACGCTGCTCGACCTGCAGGCAGCGACGGTGCGCAACAGCCGCAATGCTAACTTCGGTCTGAACGCGAACAATGCGGGCTTCGCCGCTGCAACGGACAACCCGCTGCAAGGCCGCCAGCAAAGCGGCGTGTACGCAGGTATCCAGCACTCGTTCTAATCGAACGGTACGCCCCGAGGGTCATCCCTCGGGGTGCAATACAGGTTTCTTCGAGAGAATCTTTTTCACGCTGCTGCGAGAGGCGCGTATCGGTGCGATATCCGCAAGGGTATTGCACCGTTTTTTATTCGGCGCACGGTTTTTGCCGTTGCGCGCACCGGGCCGGTGCGTGATTGCGTCGGCTTATACCGCTGCTTCGTTCTCTTCGCCGGTACGGATACGGATCACGCGCTCGACGTCCGCGACGAAGATCTTGCCGTCGCCGATCTTGCCGGTACGCGCCGCGCCGATGATCGCGTCGATGACCTGATCGCACTGGCTGTCCGCGACCACGACTTCGATCTTCACTTTCGGCAGAAAGTCGACCACGTATTCCGCACCACGATAGAGCTCGGTATGCCCTTTCTGGCGGCCGAACCCCTTGACCTCGGTAACGGTCAGGCCGGTGAGGCCGACTTCCGCGAGGGCCTCGCGCACTTCGTCGAGTTTGAACGGTTTGATGACTGCGGTGATGCGCTTCATGGCGAACCTCGTCTCTTGATGGGAAGAGTGGAAAGGAAAAGGATGATTTTTATTCTACGCCGCGCCGGATGCATTGCGGCATCCGCGCGCGGGTGTCGTCTTTCACTCCACCGGTTCGGTGTAGCGCGACGTGATCGGATAACGCCAGTCGCGGCCGAACGCGCGATGCGTGACGCGAATGCCGATCGGCGCCTGACGGCGCTTGTACTCGTTGATCTTGATCAGGCGCGTGACGCGCTTCACGTCGTCGACCTGATAACCCGCCGCGATGATCTCCGCGAGCGAACGGTCCTCCTCCATATACATGCGCATGATCGCGTCGAGTACTTCGTATTCGGGCAGGCTGTCCTGGTCGGTCTGGTTCTCGCGCAGCTCGGCGGACGGCGCGCGCGTCAGAATCCGCTCGGGAATCACGTCGCGCGTCGCAAACGTGGTGGCCGCGTTGCGATAGCGGCACAGCCGGTACACGAGCGTCTTCGCGATGTCCTTGATCACCGCGAAGCCGCCGGCCATGTCGCCGTACAGCGTGCAATAGCCGACCGCCATCTCGCTCTTGTTGCCGGTGGTCAGCACGATCGAGCCGAACTTGTTCGACAGCGCCATCAGCAGCGTGCCGCGAATGCGCGCCTGAATGTTCTCTTCGGTCGCATCTTCGGCGCGGCCCGCGAACTCTTCGGCGAGCGAGCCGCGGAACGCGTCGAACATCGGCGCGATCGCGATCTCGTCGTAGCGCACGCCGACGCGGCGCGCCATCTCGGCGGCGTCGCTGGTCGAGATATCGGCCGTGTAGCGCGACGGCATCATCACCGCGCGTACCTTGTCGGCGCCGAGCGCATCGCATGCAACGGCCAGCACGAGCGCCGAATCGACGCCGCCCGACAGACCGATCAAAGCACCAGGAAAACCGTTCTTGCCGATGTAGTCGCGCACGCCCATGACGAGCGCCGCGTAGACCTGCGCTTCGATCGACTGCTCCGGCGCGATCGCGGCCGGCAGCGGCGTGCCAGCGTCGAACTCGACGACAGTCGTGGCTTCCTCGAACTGCGCGAGCTTCGCGACGAGTTCGCCCCGCGCGTCGAGCACGAACGAACCGCCATCGAACACGAGTTCGTCCTGGCCGCCGACCATGTTCACGTAGACCATCGGAATACCGGTCTCGCGAATGCGCGCGCGCAGGATGTCGAAGCGCACCGCTTCCTTGTTGAGGTGGTACGGCGAGCCGTTCGGAATCAGCAGCACCTGCGCGCCCGCGGCCTTTGCCATCTGCGCGGCCGACGCATGCCACGCGTCCTCGCAGATCACGACACCGTACTTGACGCCGTCGAGTTCGAACACGAACGGCTGCGGGTCGGAGGCGAAGTAGCGTTTCTCGTCGAACACTTCGGTGTTCGGCAGATCCTGCTTGCGATAGGTGCCCTTCACTTCGCCGTCGACGATCAGCGATGCCGCATTGAACGTATCGACTGGCGGCACGCCGCGCTCGATCGGCGCGTTTGCATTACCATGGCCGTTCGCCGGGCGGTACGCGAGGTTGTCCGACCCGTCGCGCAGCGGATGGCCGACGATCACATGCAGACCGGTGAACGGCTTCAACTGTGCGGCGAGATCGGCCAACGCGGCCGCGCTCGCGGTGTAGAACGCGGGGCGCAGCAGCAGGTCTTCGGGCGGATAACCCGACAGCGCGAGTTCAGGCGCGACCAGCAGCTTCGCACCATCGCTGTGCGCGGCGCGCGCGGCGGCGACGATCTTCGCGACGTTGCCGGCGAAGTCGCCGACGGTGACATTGATTTGAGCAAGAGCGATTCGGGTCTTCATGGCAGGATCGACAGGCAAGCCTTCACGGCTCGCGGTACCGCGGCTCGATGGCTCGACGGGATTGAACAAACCGGATAAACGAACTCAACGAACGACGTGGCAGCGTCAGTTTCACAGCGCCGCGCCGGTCATTGCATACAGTCACTCAGATTGAACCAGCAACGTATCGATTATCGCACGGGCATTCTGGCCTCGCCCTCCGAGGTGGACGCCGCCGAGTGGAACGCCCTCCTCGCCGCGCAGGCGCAGCCCACGCCGTTTTTGCGGCACGAGTTTCTGAGCGCGCTCAACGCGACGCAATGCGCGGTTCCCGACACCGGTTGGGCGCCGCAATTCGTCACGCTGACCGACGCGCGCACGGGCATGCTCGCAGCGGCGGCGCCCGTCTATCTGAAGGGACACTCGTACGGCGAGTACGTGTTCGACTGGGCCTGGGCCGACGCGTACAAGCGCAACGGCCTGCCCTATTACCCGAAGCTGCTGTGCGCGGTGCCCTTCACGCCGGTACAGGGCAACCGGCTGCTGTCGGCGAACGAGCATGCGTTGCGCCATCTCGCGGCCACGTTGATGGCGTTCGCCGAGCAGGCCGAGGTGTCGTCGCTGCACGTGCTGTTTCCGACGCAGAGCGAAGCGAACGCGCTCACCGATATCGGCATGATGCAACGCGAAGGCGTGCAGTTTCACTGGCTCAACGACGGCTATCGCGACTTCGAAGACTTTCTGTCGACGCTCGAACAGAAGAAGCGCAAGAACATCCGCGCCGAACGGCGCAAGGTGCACGAGGCCGGCATCACGATGCGAAGGATCCGCGGCGCAGACATCGAGGATGCCGATTGGCGCTTCTTCAGCAAGTGCTATCGGCAAACCTATCGCGAGCATTTTTCGAGTCCGTATCTGAACCTCGATTTCTTCCGGATGATCGGCGCGTCGATGCCGGAGAATCTGCTGCTCGTGATCGCCGAATACGAAGGCAAGCCGATCGCGAGCTCGCTCGTCGTCTATCAGCGCGACGAGAAAACCGGCGGCACCTTGTATGGCCGCTACTGGGGCGCGCTCGAACACGTGCCGTGCCTGCACTTCGAAACCGCGTACTATCAGCCGCTCGAATTCTGCATCGAAGAAAAGCTCGGCGCATTCGAAGGCGGCGCGCAGGGCGAGCACAAGATGGCGCGCGGCTTTCTGCCCACGGTCACGCGCTCGACGCATTGGCTCGCGCATCCGGCGTTCGGCGATGCGGTCGGCCATTTCCTCGATAACGAAAAAAACAGCATCCACGCTTACGTGGACGAGCTGCGCGAACACAATCCGTTCAAAGGCTAGAAGCGCGGTTATGGCGTGGTTTCTCTATCTGCTCGAATGCTCGGACGGCAGCGTCTATACCGGCATCGCGACCGATGTCGCTGCTCGCTTCGACAAACATCTGAGCGGCACGGGCGCGCGTTATACGCGCTCGCGCAAGCCGGTGCGGGTGCTGGCGTCGTTCGAGCTGGCGGACCGGTCGAGCGCGTCGAGCGCCGAGTATTGGGTCAAGCGGCTCACGGCGGCCGATAAACGGGCGCTGGCGGCCGGGGCGTTCACGCTGCAGTCGGTGTTGCCGGTTGCAGCGGTGAATGATGTCGCGGAAGACGGCGAGCGTTCCGACGGCTGAGTCGTGCTACCCCCTCGCCTCCCGCATCCTCTCCGTCAGCAGCCGATGCACCCGCGCCAGCTCGCCCACCACATCTGCTTCCAGCGACGTCAACTGCTCGCGAGCGGGTAACTCGAGCCGCACCGGCCGTAACGTGCGGTTCAGCGCGGCCTCGATCGCCGCGCTGATCGCCTCGACCCATTCGTCGAGTTCGCTATGCATGTCGCGACGGTTCGCGGTGAGGCGCAACTGCGTCGCGGTGCCGGCCATCCGTCGCAGCAGGCTCAGCACCGTCAGCGTGACCGTGTCGGCCATCGAGTCCTCGAGCTTTTCGAGCCGCACGCGGCCGATCGCTTCCTCCGCGTTGTTGCTGGTGAGGCCCGCGGCGCGGCGCAATTGCTCGATCTCCTTGCCGCCATGCCGAGGCGCGTCGAGCGACGCGCGCAGATACGCCAGATTCGCGCGCACCGCGTCGCCGAGATAGACGCGCACATCGAGCTTCTCGCGCGTCGGCCATAGAAGGAACGTCGCGAGCAGCGCGAGCACGCAGCCGAGCACGTTGTTGCCGAGCCGCGTCAGCGCGAACGCCAACTCGTTGGCGCCCGGCGTCGCGAAGTCGGCGACCAGCACGAAGGTCGGCGTCAGGAACAGCACGAACAGGCTGTAACTGACGGGGCGCAGCGCCATCGTCGCCATCACCAGCGGGAACACCGCGAGCGAGATGCCGAGCGGCGAATGAATCGCATAGCCGATCGCCGCCGCGAGCACGCCGCCGACGATACTGCCCGTCGCGCGTTCGATGCTGCGCGGCCAGGTCGCGGCGATCGACGGCTGCAGGATCAGCAGCGTGGCCATCGTGGCCCAATAGCCGAACGGCAGACCGAGCGCGCGAATCACGACGAAGCCCGCCGTCGTCGTCACGCCGACACGCGCCGCATGGCGCAAGCCGACCGACTGCCACGACAGGTTGGCCTTCAGCGTCGACCACGCGCGCGCCGTATAACGCGCGATGCACGCGCTCCACGGCTCGACGTGCACCTCACGCGGCGCGAAATCGACGAGCTCGAAACCGGATTGCAGCTTCACCGGTTCGAGCAACGCGCTTTCGAGCCGATGCGCGAGACGCCGCAGACGCGCCTGCGGGTCCGCGAGACGTTCCCAGCGCGCGTCGCCGGTCGCGCTGCCGATGTCGCTGAGCACTTCGCCGATCGCATTGAGCGAGCGCACCGCGCGTTGCGTGCGGCGCGAATCGTCGGGCACTTTCGCGCCCGCGCCCGACACAGCGATCAGATACGCGAACAGCGCTTCGCCATCGGTCAGCAGGCCGAGCAACGTGTCGTAGACGGCCGCCCCGCCCGCCTTCGATGCGGGCACGTTCGCGAGCGCATCGCGCGAACGTTCGAGCGACGCGCGCGCATCGGCGCGAAAGCGCGTGGCATGCGTGGCCCATTCGCGCGGCGCGGCACGGCCGCCGACAAGCCGCGCGCTGTCGAACGCGACATCGGCGAGGCGCAGATACACCGCGCGCAACGACGCGCGGCTCGCGCCGAATGGATGAATGCGCCACACCGTCAAGCTCAGCACGATCGCGAACAGACAGCCGACCAGATAGACGCCGAGAAACGCGACACCCGCGCGCGCGTCGTGCATCGGCCGATCGACCATCACGATGCAGGCGGTCGCCGCGAGGATCGTCACCTGCGACGTGGCCGCGCCCCAGATGCGGCCGAACGCGCCGAGCGTCGTGAACGCGAGCACCGCGAGCGCGGCCCACGCGGCACCCGAGGCGGACGCGAACGCGGTCATGCCGCCGCACAGCGTCGACAGCAGCGCGAAGCTCATCATCGACATGAAGCGCGCGCGGTTCGAGCCGGCGGCATCGGCGAGGCAGGTCCAGAACGCGCCGATCGCCGCCCACGCAAACACCGGATCGTGCAGCACGTTGCCGAGCGCGAGCATCGCCGTCGATGCGCACGCCGCCCTCAAGCCCTCCGACAGATTCGCCTCGCTCGCCGCGAACGACACCATCCAGACCGGCCGCTTGCGATAGATCGCGGTGACGACCGAATGCAGCCGGGTCGACCAGCGCGGCGATGTCGAGTGGGGCTTGCTGCGGTTCATCATCCGGACCGTGGTTCTTGAAGTGATGGAAACGCGCGTAGATGCCGTGAGTTCGCGCGCGAGGTCGTGCGGCGAATGATAAGGGTTTACACCTAAATATAAAAATGCGTTCCGTTCATCGGAGCGATGCGTTCAGGTTATGCGCGCGAGACGACGCGTGCCAGACGAAGATCGCGGCGCTTGTTGCACGGTAGTCGAATGCCGCGCAAATCAGATGAAAAAACCGCGCGGTCCTTGCGGACTCGCGCGGTTTTCGTACTGCATGCAGCAAGCGGATGAACCGCGGCGCGCTTACTTCTTGTAGTTCGCCACGCCTTCGCTGATTTCCTTGTGGGCAGCATCGACGTCGGCCCAGCCTTCGACCTTGACCCACTTGCCCTTCTCGAGCGCCTTGTATTGCTCGAAGAAGTGCTTGATCTGGTCCTTCAGGTAAGCGGGCACGTCGTCGACCGACTTCAGGTTCGCCGTCATCGGGCAGATCTTGTCGTGCGGCACGGCGATCAGCTTCGCGTCGACACCGGACTCATCAGTCATCTGCAGCATGCCGAGCGCGCGGGCACGCACGACCGAGCCTGCCAGCAGCGGGAACGGCGTGATCACCAGCACGTCGACCGGGTCGCCGTCGCCCGACAGCGTCTGCGGAATGAAGCCGTAGTTGGCCGGATAGCGCATGCCGGTGCCGATGAAACGGTCGACGACGAGCAGGCCCAGGTCCTTGTCGGCTTCGTACTTCACCGGGTCGCTTTGCGCCGGGATTTCGATGATGACGTTGAAATCGTGCGGAAGGTCATTGCCTGCGGGAACGTGATTGAAGCTCATGAGCGCTCTCTGAAGGGGATGGAAATCGGAAGGCGGCGAACGGCGCGCGGGCTGCGGATGCGGTGCGAACTGTGTGCGAACCGCGAACGTCGGGCACTGATGAAACCCTCTCGCCCCGAACGACGGGGCCGCGCACCGGACCGTACGGAATGCGCCATTATAGCCAATCGGCAGGTGGCATCCGCGGTCGGATCGGCGCGATAATCGGCTGGCGTCTCGCTTCGCGTCTCTACCGTTTTGTGTCTCCCGTTCGAACCCGCGCCGCCGCACGCCGGCCGCACGTCATCAAGGAGCATGCGTGGAAGAAGCACGGCATTTCATCGGCGGCGAGTGGTGCGCCGCTTCCGGCGGCGAATCGATCGCCGTACTCGATCCCTCGGACGGCCAGCCGTTCACGCGCATCGCGCGCGGCACCGAGGCCGATATCGACACCGCCGTGCACGCCGCACGCGCAGCGTTCGACGGCGCATGGGGCGCGCTGAGCGCCGCCGAGCGCGGCCGCGTGCTGTACCGGCTGTCGCTGCTGGTGACAGCGCGCCAGGAAGACCTTGCACGGCTCGAAGCGCGCGACACCGGCAAACCGCTCAGGCAGGCGCGCGCCGACGCCGCCGCCCTGACCCGCTACTTCGAGTTCTACGCCGGCGCGGCCGACAAGCTGCACGGCGAAACCCTGCCCTACCAATCCGGCTACACGGTGCTGACGATCCGCGAGCCGCACGGCGTGACCGGCCACATCGTGCCGTGGAATTACCCGATGCAGATCTTCGGGCGCAGCGTCGGCGCGGCGCTCGCGACCGGCAATGCATGCGTCGTCAAACCGGCCGAGGACGCGTGCCTTTCCGTGCTGCGCGTCGCAGAGCTCGCCGCCGAGGCCGGCTTGCCGGCCGGTGCGCTGAACATCGTGACCGGCTATGGACACGAAGCGGGCGTCGCGCTCGCGCGTCATCCGGGCATCGATCACATCTCCTTCACGGGCTCGCCCGAAACCGGCAAGCTCGTCACGCAGATGGCCGCCGAAAACCACGTGCCGGTCACGCTCGAACTCGGCGGCAAGTCGCCGCAAATCGTGTTCGCCGACGCCGATCTCGACGCCGCGCTGCCGGTGCTGATCTCCGCGATCGTGCAGAACGCCGGGCAAACCTGCTCGGCGGGCAGTCGCGTGCTGATCGAGCAGGCGATTTACGAGCCGCTGCTCGACAGACTCAGCAGCGCCTTTCAGGCGTTGCGCGTCGGGCCGTCGAATGCCGACCTCGACTGCGGACCGCTGATCAGCGCGAAACAGCAGCAACGCGTGTGGGACTTTCTGTCGGACGCGCAACACGACGGCATCGCGATGGCCGCGCACGGCGAGGTGATTCCCGAAGCGCCTGAAAGCGGCTTCTATCAGGCCCCGACCTTGCTGCGCGACGTGCCCGCGAGCCACCGCCTCGCGCGCGACGAAGTGTTCGGTCCGGTGCTCGCCGCGATGTCGTTCCGCGACGAAGCCGAAGCGCTCGCGCTCGCGAACGGCACGCAGTTCGGGCTCGTCGCCGGCATCTGGACACGCGATGGCGCGCGCCAGATGCGCCTCGCCCGACGCGTGCGCTCGGGCCAGGTGTTCATCAACAACTATGGCGCGGGCGGCGGCGTCGAATTGCCGTTCGGCGGCGTCAAGCATTCGGGACATGGTCGCGAGAAAGGCTTCGAGGCGCTGTATGGCTTTACGGTGCTGAAGACGATCGCGATCCGGCACGGCTAGCGGGTGCCGTAGGGCTCGCTCGCGATCGGCGCGAGCAGCACGTTACACGCAACAACGCATCGCTCTATCCATCACAAACAACGGAGACATCATGCGGTTGACAGGTAAAACGGCCATCGTCACGGGCGGCGGTTCGGGTTTCGGCGAAGGCATCGCAAAGACCTTTGCGCGCGAAGGCGCGAACGTCGTGGTCAACGACCTCAACGGGCCGGCCGCCGAGCGCGTCGCGAGTGAGATCGCGATTGCGGGCGGCAAGGCGATCGCGGTCCCCGGCAACGTCGCGCAACGCGACGACTGGCGCACGCTGCGCGAGGCCGCGCTGGAAGACTTCGGCAGCGTGCAGATCGTCGTCAACAACGCGGGCACCACGCATCGCAACAAGCCGGTACTCGAGGTGACCGAGGCCGAGTTCGACCGCGTCTATGCGGTGAACGTGAAGAGCATCTACTGGAGCGTGCAGGAGTTCGTGCCGTATTTTCGCGAGCAAGGCGGCGGCAGCTTCATCAATATCGCGTCGACGGCGGGCGTGCGGCCGCGGCCCGGGCTCGTCTGGTACAACGGCAGCAAGGGCGCGGTGATCGTCGCTAGCAAGTCGCTCGCCGTTGAGCTGGGGCCGGAGCGGATTCGCGTGAACTGCGTGAATCCGGTGATCGGTGAGACCGCGCTGCTGTCCGAGTTCATGGGGGTCGAGGATACGCCGCAGAACCGGCAGAAGTTCCTGGCAGGGATTCCTCTCGGGCGGTTTTCGACGCCGCAGGATATTGCGAATGCGGCGCTGTATCTGGCTTCGGATGAGGCGGAGTTTATTACCGGCGTGTGCCTCGAAGTGGATGGGGGGCGCTGCGTGTAGCGGTAGGTGAAGCGCTGCGCACGCACTGCGTGCGCAGTCAGTGTTTTCCCCCGATATCGATTCGTCCTGCAAAAGACCTGGCGCGGATAGAATCGTGCGGCGGCGGCACTTCAATTCCATAAAAAAGAGGAGACGTAGTCATGGCTAGTCCTGCAAATCCGCTTCATCATCCCGGCGCTGGCGCGCCGCCTTCGACGTTCGAAGAGGCGACTTATCGCAAGGTTACCTGGCGGCTCGCGCCGCTATTGATGCTCTGCTACATCGTTGCCTATCTGGACCGTGTGAACGTCGGCTTCGCGAAGCTGGGGATGAGCACCGATCTTGGCTTGAGCGATGCCGTGTATGGCTTCGGCGCGGGGATTTTCTTCCTCGGCTATTTCATCTTCGAAGTGCCGAGCAACGTGATCCTGCATAAGGTCGGCGCGCGTGTCTGGATCGCGCGGATCATGATTTCGTGGGGCGTGATATCCATGCTGACGATGTTAGTCACCACGCCGACGATGTTTTATGTGATGCGCTTTTTGCTTGGACTTGCAGAGGCGGGGTTCTTTCCTGGGATTATTTTGTATCTCACCTACTGGTATCCGGCGCATCGGCGTGGACGGATGACGACCTGGTTTATGACGGCGATTGCGTTGTCGGGGGTGATTGGTGGGCCGGTGTCTGGGTACATCCTGAAGAACTTCAACGGCGTGAACGGGTGGCACGGGTGGCAGTGGCTGTTTCTGCTCGAGGGGGTGCCGTCGGTGCTGGTTGGGATCATCGTGTTCGTGATGCTCGATGATCGGATTTCGAAGGCTAAGTGGCTGACCCGGGAAGAGCAGCAGTTGCTTGAGAGTCAGGTGTCGGCTGAGGAAGCGACCAAGCACGATATGCCGATTCGGCAGGTACTCACTAGCGGGCGGGTGTTGATGTTGAGCCTCACGTACTTCTCGTTTGTGATGGGGCTTTATGGGGTGAGCTTCTGGTTGCCGACGATTATCAAATCGACCGGCGTTACCGATGCGTTTTTGATTGGGCTGCTATCGGCGGTGCCGTTTGCGGCGGCTGTTGTGGCGATGGTGTTTGTGGCGCGGAGTGCGGATCGGTCGAGGGAACGGAGATGGCATATTGCGTTGCCGGCGTTTCTTGGTGCTGTGGGGCTCGTGCTTTCCGTCGTTTGGGCGCATAACACCCTGCTTGCCATGACTGGGTTGACGCTGGCTACCATGGGCATCCTCACTACACTGCCGTTGTTTTGGAGTTTGCCTACGGCGATTCTGGCAGGCACCGGCGCCGCTGCCGGGATTGCGATGATTAATTCGATTGGCAACCTTGCCGGTTTCCTTAGTCCTTATGCTGTGGGGTGGTTGAAGGAGGTTACCGCGGCGAACGATTCGGGGATGTATATGTTGGCGGCGTTCATGGTGCTGGGCGGTTTGCTTGCTATTAGTGTGCCGGCGAGGATGGTTAATAAGTAACCTTGGCCGACGATGAACTGCCTAGCGGCCCGGCACGAACAACCCGCCGCGCCTCGAAACCGTCGTGGCACGGTGTTCCTTTTGCGCAAAGGTGATTTCGATGTCCGGCACTTCCGGCGCCAACGCCCCGCGCCTAAAGTCAGGTCAGCCTTCGGATGCGGATCCTCACAAATGGAACCGCGCGAAGCCCCCTCAAAACTCAAAAGGAGCAAGACCATGCTGACCAGGACATCCCCCGCGCTTCTCACCAAACCGAATGTCGCCACGGAAGACGCGCAATACTTCGAATACACTTCGTCCGCCAATCCGATTGGTGCGAAGCTCATCTCGCGTGTGCCGTTCTGCAGCTTCTCGCCTTCGCTTTATGCAGACGGCGCAACCCGAGTCGTGCCGCTTGACCTGTCTGCGGAGTTGGGCTGCCCGGGTCCCGCGACCGGTCCCGGCTTGAGCGCCAACTTCCTGCGCATCAATGCGGGCGACGCGTTGACACTCGATCCCAATGCGACCTCGCAGGTCTGCTACGTCATTAGCGGAGCGGGTAGCGTGCAGCAGTCCGAAACGAGCTTCCCCTTTTCGATGGGCGATTTCTTCACGTTCCCGGGCGGCCATGCCACGGTGCTGTCCGCTGCTGCGACGGCCACGCTCTATTACGTCAATGACGCGCCGCTGCTCACCTATCTTGGTACCACCGGGGTACATGCGCGCTTTGCGCCGACACGCTATCCGGCCGCCGAGGCGCAGGCAGCACTGCGCGCGGTCGCGGAACAAGCGAACGCGGGTCGTCGCAACCGCATCAGCGTACTAATGGGCAACACCAACTTTCCGCACACGCGCACGGTCACGCATGTGTTGTGGGCGATGTTCGGCATCGTGCCGCCCAACTCGGTGCAGAAGCCGCACCGGCACCAGTCGATTGCACTCGACTTCATCGCCAGCGGCAAGCCGGGTGTCTATACGCTGGTCGGAACGGAACTGGACAGGGATGGCAATATCGTGAAGCCGACCCGCGTCGATTGGAAAACGGGAATGGCATTCGTCACGCCGCCGGGACACTGGCATGCGCATTTCAACGAAACGAACGAAAACGCCTATGTGATTCCGATTCAGGATGCAGGCTTGCAGACTTACCTGCGCACGCTAGACATCCGCTTCGCCCAACAAGGCTGACGCTCCAGTGCGAGGCCGTCGTCCCAGTACGGCGGCTCGCCAAACGACTCGGCATAGAAATCCACGAAGGCGCGCACCTTCGACGAGACGATCTTCTTCGGTGGGTAGACCGCCCAGACCGCGGGTTCGGCTCGTCCGGTGCGTGCTTCCCATTCCGGTAGCACGTGCTGCAAGCGTCCTCCGCGCAGGGCCGTAGAGGCGAGCCATGTCGGCAGGAGCGCCACGCCACAACCGGCCACGGCGAGCGCGAGCACGGCTTCGGAGTCGTCAGCGCGCAAGCGCCCCTGCAACTCCACCAGCACCTGTTCCTGTTCTTGCGACGCCCGCGCGTCCGCGGTGACCAGCGTGAAATACCATTTGTCGTCCGGGACCAGGGACACGCGAAGCGCATCGCGCGCGGCCAGATCGCCAGGCACACGCGGTGTGCCGCTACGCGCGAAATACGCCGGGCTGCCACAGACGATACGACGATGCGGTGCCAGGCGCCTCGCCATCAATGACGAATCGGGCAGCACGCCGGTACGGATCGCCACATCAATGCCCGCATCGATCATGTTGAGCGTTTCGTCCGTAGAGACGATGTCGAGGTCGATATCAGGATAGCGCGCCATGAAGGCCGGCAGATGCGGCACGATGTGCAGGCGGCCGAATGCCGGTGGCATTGTCACGCGCAGCACGCCTTGTGGCGTGCGATTTAGCGACGACGTCACTTCGCGCGCGTCATCGAGTGCTTGCAACGCTAACAAGGCATGTTCACGAAACAGCCGGCCGCCTTCTGTCAGGACGAGGCCGCGCGTCGACCGGTTGAATAGGGCGATGCCTAGATCTCTTTCGAGTTCGCTTACGTAGCGGGAGACAGTCGAGGTCTTGACTGACAGTGCATTGGCCGTCTTGCTGAAGCTCTGCAGTTCCGCTGCGCAAACGAAGGCCCGTACTGCGGCGAAGTAGTCCATGGACTGTCTGACGTGGATGGGATTACCTGGCTTTTGCCGAGACCGGTAGTGTACTGCCCCGGCGCGGGCGAGTGTCGCTCGTTCCCCGGCTGCAGCCCGGCAGCGATTGGCGGCACGCGACCCCTTCGAGTCACTCAATCCACGTTGACGAATGTCCCCTTGCTGCCCTACAGGAGGCCATCGTCAATCTGTTCGCCCCGAAGGGCTTTTCAAGTCAAGGCCGAAGGTAGTCCATTGGCAGCACTTACTGGCGGATCAGTCATACCTTTGCCGGGATTCAACGGCATCGGGAGCACCGTCAAAAAATGTTCATGGTCAAGCGGCCCAGATGGACTATATACAAACGAGGGGCGGCGAATGGCTGTACGTCCAACGAAAACCGCCCTTGACTCAGGTCCGCGAGAGCCGCAGTCAAGCCGAACGGAGATGTACGACGCCGAATAGTCGCGACCCGGCTCCCGACCAATCCACCGCTGCCCGATGTTCCCTGTTCGACCTCCTTAACCCCCGTGTAGTAAACGCGACAAGGGGTGAAGTAATGAAACAGCTCGCGAACTGGGTAACGCTCTTGCAGGTCTGCCTGTAGCCCAATTTATCAAGGACGTAACGTACAGCTACCTGCTCTGCCCACTCGTCCATCCGACGTCACCCGTTCGCTCGTCGCCCACGCAAGGAGTACGCCATGTCATTTTTCAAGTGCCGTTTAACGTTTCTATTGCGAACCATCGCGTTCGCGACGGCGTTAGGATTCGCTTCAATCAGCATTGCGCAAGCCGATTCGGAGGTCGATCCGCCAGGAGCGGTTTACGTTCTGTCAAACCAGCCGTCCGGGAACTCGGTTCTTGTCTATTCGCGGGCTGCCAACGGAATACTCACCTACGAAGCCACGTACTCAACCGGCGGCCAAGGAGCAGGCACAGGAACCGATCCGCTAGGCTCGCAGGGTTCGCTGACGTTGCAAGGGGGCTTTCTGTTCGCCGTGAACCCGGGCAGCAATGATGTTTCGCTGTTCGCGGTCGACGGCAGCAAACTGACGCTGCTCGACAAAAAACCATCGGGCGGTCAAATGCCCGTCAGCGTGACAGTCAAGGGGCCCATCGCGTATGTGCTCAATGCCGGAGGCACACCGAACATCAATGGCTTTATCGTCGACGCGTTTGGCAAGCGTCTCGTTCCATTACCAGGCTCACAACGACCACTTGCCGGCGGAAACTCCGCCCAGCCCGCGCAAGTGAAGTTTGCGCCGGAAGGCAACGAACTGCTCGTGACCGAAAAGGGCACACAACTCATTGACACGTATTATGTCGGCTTCACCGGTTACGCCTCGAAGACTCCAACCCCCCATGCGTCAAACGGCGTCACGCCGTTCGGCTTTTCCATCACGACCCGGGGTTATGCGATCGTCTCCGAGGCCGGATCTGGTTCGGTTTCCTCATATGAGGTCGAGGACAGCAAACATCTGACTTCCATCAGTGCAGCAATTCCCTTGGGCCAGAGCGCCCCTTGCTGGCTTGTCACCACGGGCGATGGACGTTTTGCCTACACGGCCAATGCCGGTAGCGGCTCGATCAGCAGTCTGCGGATCGCGGCGGACGGCACAGTACGCTTGCTCAATCCGACTGCAGGCACACTCAGCGCTCCCCTTGACATGGCGCTCAGTGGTCACAGCAAATTCCTCTACGTTCGTGAAGGTAACGGCGCTGTAAGTGGCTTTCGCGTGATGCCAGAGGGAACACTCGAGCCACTTGGCTCAGTCACCGGCGTACCGCCGGGGGCACAAGGGATCGCGGCGCGCTAGACACATCTCCCCCGCGCGGGGAGATGTGCACGCGGGATCATGCTTTCGTATCCCTGTATCGGCAGCCTTCGCGCAAGAACGTTGCCGGTACCGCTGAGCACCCGCCGTCCACCTTGATCCGATTGAAATCGAGGCTCCCGGTCAAGCAGGTGTTAGGTGAGTCCAAACGGGCGACGGTGAGCGAGTCGAATCCCATCACTTTCTTCAAGGCTTCCTGGAGTCACATTGACTCCCGGCCCTCCCATGGCCGATCCGGCCGGTTGGCACGGGTCCGGCCAAGAGGCCGCTCTTGAGTGCCCAACCGACGCTCGAACGCCATTGACCCGCTTTCGATCACGTTCATACGGGTAGCGACACGCTGCGTCTATCTGGCGGTCATCCTCCAGCCAGATCAGTACCATCCGATTCGGCGAGCGGCGCAACGCATCCTACACTTAAGTTCAACCGCGCAGGCTTGCACGTGGCTGCGCCACAAATTGGGCCGAACGCATATTGCGCTGATGGCCATCGATAGCGAGCATGGCGCGGTCGCGTTCGGCGGCGACCGAGGGATTCGTATCGTCTCCGGATATGTCTCAGATGCTAACCACCAAGGAGGCGGTTTATGAACAGTAAGTTAGCCAACCCGGCGCCGCTCGGGCTCGCTGGATTCGCATTCACCACATGGATGCTCAGCATGGTGAACGCCGGCTGGTTCGACAAGGATGCCTTGGGGCTCGTGCTGGCGCTAGCGTTCGCTTTCGGCGGCACGGCGCAGATGATCGCGGGCGTGCTCGAATTTCCACGCGGCAATACGCTAGGCACGGTGGCGTTCCTCAGTTACGGCTCCTTCTGGTGGTCCTTTGCGCTGTTTGTCGCGTTCCTGGGCACCAAGGTGCCTGAGGCCTTCATCGGCTGGTATCTGTTTGTGTGGGGGGTCTTCACGTTCTACATGTGGATCGGCTCGCTGCACACGAGTACGTCTGTGCAACTGGTGTTTCTCTCGCTGTGGGTCACTTTTCTGCTGTTGGCGATCGGCGCATGGACAGGTATGGGCGTTGCCACGCGGGCCGGCGGCTATGTAGGCTTGATTACCGCTCTACTGGCGTTCTATGCGTCGGCGGCGATGGTGATCAACGAAAGCTTCGGACACACCGTGCTTCCGACACACGACTGGGCACAAGCCCATCCGCGAGCGGCCTAGCCACTCGGCGCGGGTCGGCCGGCGTGCAGCAAGCGCGCCGGCCAGTCAGGCCTGCGGTGCTCCACGGAGACGGAGACCAAGTCTGAGTATCGAGTCTTTCCGGTATCAGCTAAGTGGGTCGAGAAATGAAATGTGGAACGACTGGACTCGTTACGAGGCGATGGATCGCCGTTCGATGAGGAACTCTGATGTTCGAACGAATACCCCCTGACAATTCGCGCTATCGGCGGGTGTGATCACTGGCCGGCTCTACGACGTCATAAACGTGTCAGGGCGTTGCTGCGATGGCGTCCCACGGCCGGCGCGGCACGCAAGCACTCCTTTTGGTCGCGGCGGCGCAACGTCCTACGCCTGCTGCAAAATCTCCATTGCACGAATCGTGTCACCCAGCGCGTCCATTGCCAGGTAGGCAACGAACTGTGTGCCGATAGCGGCAGCCGAAACGCCGCGAAGGTTGATTCCCCCGGTAGCCAACTTTTGGGTCAACTCTGCAATGATGCCCGGCCGGTCGGGGCCCATCACCCGCACCGGGTGAAGACTCGGGAGGACGTTGAACCCCACCTGCGAGGCGGCACGAATTTCTCGGTCGTTCTGAAGCGGCGCGAGAAACACGACCGCCTTCCCGGGTGCTTCCGCAGTTCGACGGGAGATGATGAATTGCAGGTTCGCTCCGGCATCTCGCAGGACACTTAACACTTCGGCGAGACCGCCGGGCCTGTCCTCGATTGTGGCCGCCCATACATCGACACGTTCAACGAGCAGATCCATGGCGCCTCTCCCGTTTGATGAACCCCAATGAAAATTTAGTTCAGGGTTGAGCGACCGGCAAGTCAACGCTCGTCGTCGCGCTAACACCTTTGGCCCTCGGGATGCAGTTCTTTGACAGGGAATACGTTGCTTGGCATTGCATCCGCCCTGGCCTTAAATTCGTTATGCAGCGCACGGACTGTCGCGCCTGGTGTCCAGACCCATGAGACAGGTCAAAAGACGCGCTGCCGCGGGTAGCGTGGGACACCTCGTGTCCCTGGGCACCTAGAAGCAAGGAGGAACTGTCATGTCACGAGACAAGTCATCGCGCCGCGCTTCCGCAGAGCAACAAGCGGCCGAGGTTTCCGAGGCGCAAATCGCCGTGCACTGGCCTGAAGAGGAATATTTCCCGCCGCCCGCCTCGTTCATCGCCCAAGCCAATCTGACAGACGCGGGAGTGTTCGCACGTTTCTCTCTCGACAAATTCCCCGAGTGCTTCAAGGAGTTCGCGGACCTTCTCGACTGGTACAGGTACTGGGACACGATGTTCGACGCGAGCAATCCTCCGTTCTGGCGCTGGTTCGTCGGTGGCCGGATCAATGCCTGCTACAACTGCGTGGATCGTCACCTCGCCGCCTACCGGAACAAGGCCGCGATCCATTTCGTGCCAGAGCCCGAGGACGAGACGGTCCAGCATGTCACCTACCAGGAACTTTATGTCCGCGTAAGCGAGTTCGCGGCCATGCTACGCGACTTCTGCGGTCTAAAAGCCGGTGACCGGGTTACTCTCCATATGCCTATGGTGGCGGAGCTGCCCATCACGATGCTCGCCTGCGCCCGGCTCGGAGTGATTCACTCGCAGGTATTTAGCGGCTTCAGCGGCGCGGCCTGCGCCGACCGCATCCTGGATTCCGAGAGCCGTCTGCTGATTACGATGGACGCTTACTGGCGTGGCGGCAAGCTGATCGATCACAAGGAAAAAGCCGACACCGCGTTCGCCGAAGCTGCCGGGAAGGGTCACCAGGCCGAGAAGGTTCTGATCTGGCAGCGGTATCCGGGCAAGTATTCGAGTCCGACGCAGCTCGTGGAAGAACGCGATGTCATCGTCAACGACGCCCTCAAGGCGTTCCGCGGCAAACGTGTCGAGCCCGTGCAGATGCCCGCTGAGGCACCGCTATTCCTCATGTATTCGAGCGGTACCACGGGCCGCCCCAAGGGGTGCCAGCATTCCATTGGAGGCTATCTCGCCTACGTCGCCTGGACATCGAAATACATCCAGGACATCCACCCCGAGGACGTGTATTGGTGCATGGCCGACATCGGCTGGATTACCGGTCACTCCTACATTGTCTACGGCCCGCTCGCGCTCGCGGCCTCGTCGGTCGTGTACGAAGGCGTGCCCGTCTACCCCGATGCCGGGCGCCCTTGGCGAATTGCCGAAAACCTCGGCGTCAATATCTTCCACACGTCGCCGACTGCGATCCGCGCACTGCGGCGCAGCGGACCGGACGAACCCGCGAAGTACAGCTATCACTTCAAGCACATGACGACCGTGGGCGAACCCATCGAGCCCGAAGTCTGGAAGTGGTATCACCGGTCTGTCGGGAAGGGGGAGGCCGTCATTGTCGACACGTGGTGGCAAACTGAAACGGGCGGGTTCCTTTGCAGCACGGTGCCGGCGTTGCACAAGATGAAGCCCGGCAGTGCCGGTCCGGGAATACCTGGCATTCATCCGGTGATTTATGACGACGCCGGTAATGAACTTGCAAGCGGTTCCGGCAAGGCGGGCAACATCTGCATTCTCAATCCGTGGCCCGGCGCGTTTCAGACCATCTGGAGGGCTCCGGAGCGCTACGTGAAAACGTACTATGCCCGCTACTGCCGGGATCCCAAGAGCAAGGACTGGCGCGACTGGCCCTACATGGCGGGAGACGGTGCTGTCGACGCTGCGGACGGCTACTTCCGGATTCTCGGTCGCATCGACGACGTGATCAACGTCGCCGGCCATCGCCTCGGTACCAAAGAAATCGAGTCAGCCGCCCTGCTTGTCCCCGAAGTCGTCGAAGCGGCTGTCGTGCCGGTCGCCGACGAGATCAAGGGCAGAGTGCCCGAACTGTATGTTTCGTTAAAGCCCGGAGTGGAAGCTTCGGAGGAGCTTGCAAAGCGGGTCACAGACTCGGTGGTCGATCGGATCGGAGCCATCGCGAAGCCGCACCGGGTGGTCATTGTTCCGGACATGCCCAAGACCCGGTCGGGCAAGATCATGCGGCGCGTGCTCGCAGCACTTTCAAACCATCAAGACCCCGGAGACGTATCCACGCTGGCTAACCCGGAGGTCGTTGACAGTCTGCGGGAGCTCGTGAAGTAATGGGGGCTACGTCCATGATCATCACGCGGCGCGCGCGGCGGGCGGGCGGCCATCGGGCGCCGCAGCCTTCGTCACCCATGTGACTCGACTCATAGGGAAAACTGGCCGGTCACCGCGGCCATTATCGATTGGTCCTGCGAAAACTCCCGCGTCAATCCTTTTCCGCCACCCGCCCCGGCTGCACAGCCGGCATCCTGCGATAGATCGTGTTCCGCGAGACCCCGAGCGCACGCGCCGCAGCAGACACGTTTCCGCCGTGGCGCGCCAGCGTCATCGCAACCACAGAGGTGGCAACATCCTGCAGCCGAGCACCGTCGGGCAGCGACGCATCGCCAGCAGCAGGGGCATCCGCAGCCGAACCGGCCGAGATGGCTGAAGACCTCGGAGCGGCCGACGCAGCAGAGTCCCCCTGTCCAACCTCGCCATCGCCGCAACCCGCGCCCCCCACATCATCCAAAAAATCATCCGGCAAATGCTCCCACCGAATCACCCCATCCTCATCCACCATCGCCGCCGCAGTGCGCAGCAGATTAGCCAGTTGCCGACAGTTACCCGGCCACGCATGTCGCCCGAACACCGCCATCACATCAGCCGCAACGCTGAGCGCCTGCCGCCCCCCGCTTTCGACTGATTCCCACTGCAACATCTTTTGAACGACGACCGCGAGATCGCTCCGCTCACGCAACGCCGGCAACCGAACCGCAAGCCCGTTGATCCGATAGTAAAGATCCTCACGAAACTGGTTCTGCGCGATCATCTCGCGCAAGTTGCGGTGGGTCGCGCAAATAATGGAGACATCGACAGGAACCGCCCGCGTCGCCCCAAGCGGCGTCACAACCCGCTCCTGCAAAACACGCAGCAACCGCACCTGCAACGAATACGGCATATCCCCGATCTCATCGAGAAACAGCGTGCCTCCATTCGCCTGCATCAGCTTGCCGATCGCCCCTTTACGCCGCGCGCCGGTAAACGCACCCTCTTCATACCCGAATAGCTCAGATTCGATCAGCGACTCCGGAATCGAAGCACAGTTAACCGCAACGAACGGCCCCTCACCTCGCGGCGAATCGTTATGAATCGCCTGCGCGAGCAACTCCTTGCCGGTACCGGTCTCGCCGGTGATCAGAATCGGAATATCCTTGCCGAGCACCTTGCGAACCTTCGCGATCAGTGCGGACACACGAGCATCGCCGGTATCGAGATCGCTGAGCCGCGACAGTCCCGCAACCGGCTGACGCGCGTTTGCGCATACCGGTCGCGGTGCGGCGACACCTTGCGCAACCACCGCCCCATGCCCCAGCCCAAACGACGCCCGCCTGAACTGCCCGCGCGCGCAAACCACCGCACCGTTGTGCAAATTCAGCATCAGATGCGGCGCAACGCCATGCGTCAACCGGTCGATCAATTGCGCATACGAGATCTGAAATAGCGACGACAGCGTATGCGCGCGCAACGCAGCGAGCGACAAGCCCAACTGAAACTGCGCACTTCGATTCGCGGACAGAAAGCGACCATCATCGGTAAATGCAATGATCCCTTCCATCAGCGTGCCGAGAAACTCAGGACGTCCGTGGAAAGATACTTGCAGGACGTCGCGAAACGCAGTCGAGAACAGATGGTTTTCGATCATCTGCACCGACATTTTCGCGAGTGCCGTCGTGTGCTGGTGATAGCTGCGGTGGTCGCCCGTCACGTCGAGCACGCCGATCAGATCGCCGTACGGATCGAGAATCGGCACACTCGAACAGGTCAGGAAGCGGTTAGCAGCCAGATAGTGCTGATCGCCATGAACGACCATCGCACACCCCTCGGCCAGCGAGGTACCGATCGCGTTGGTCCCCTGACGATCCTCGGCCCAGTTCGCGCCAGGCCGCAGCGCCACTTTTTCCGCGCGATGCAGAAAATCGTCGTCGCCGATCGAATGCAGGATCAACCCATCGGCGTTGGTCAGCACGATCATGCTTTGCGTGTTGACGATCTGCTCGCGCAGCGTCTCCATGACCGGCATCGCATGCGCGCACAGCACCTGGTTCTGTTCGCGCTTCAGCGCGAGGCCCGTGTCGGACAGGATGTCGTAATCCGGCCGGATCGATGCGCGCAGGCCGAACGTCTCGGAGCGTTCGTGGGCTTTCTGGATCGCCGGTGCGGGCCAACCTTTGGAGCGGTTAGCCGCCGCCACGCCGAGCGGATGAACGTCGTCGCGCATTGTCTCCTCCTGAATGCGCCCGGGTCGTGCCGGACGCTTTGATGCGTGTCGACAGAATACTCCCTTTGCCAGTCCGCCCGACGCGCGCGGCGACCCCGCGCGGGCCCGCATCCTTGTTCTGCGTCAGCGTCGGCCGAATCTGCGGCGTTTCTGAACACCCGCTGCCCGCGCAACTGTTCCGAAACGGAACACCTCCGCCATGCAGCTCACCGCAATCCCTGAAATAGCCCACTTCGATGCATTGGTACGGTTCGTGCCTGATGTGGTCCCGCGCAGTCACCCGATCACCATCACAAAACGGAGACAAGTGATGAATCCATTTGACCTGAAAGCCCTCGGCATCGACATCGAGTATCCCTATCGCCAGCGTTACGAAAACTACATCGGCGGCAAGTGGGTACCGCCGGTCGGCGGCGACTATTTCGACAACGTGTCGCCGATCAACGGGCAGCCGTTTTGTCGCGTGCCTCGCTCGAGCGCTGCCGATATCGACCTCGCCATCGACGCCGCGCGCGCAGCGCGCCGCAAATGGGCGAAGACCTCGGTGACAGAGCGCGCGAACCAGTTGCTGGCGGTGGCCGAGCGCATGGAGAAGAACCTGAAGCTGCTAGCGGTCGCCGAGACGATCGACAACGGCAAGCCGCTGCGCGAAACGATGGCCGCGGACCTGCCGCTCGCCGTCGATCATTTCCGCTATTTCGCGGGCTGCATCCGCGCGCAGGAAGGCGGCATCTCGGAGATCGACGACAACACGGTCGCTTATCACTTTCACGAGCCGGCTGGGGTGGTCGGTCAGATCATCCCGTGGAATTTTCCGCTGCTGATGGGCGCATGGAAGCTCGCGCCCGCGCTCGCGGCCGGCTGCTGCGTCGTGATGAAGCCCGCCGAGCAGACGCCGGCTTCGATACTCGTGCTGATCGAACTGATCGGCGACCTGTTCCCCGCCGGGGTCATCAACATCGTCAACGGCTTCGGCAAGGAAGCGGGCGAAGCGCTCGCCACCAGCAAGCGCATCGCGAAGATCGCGTTCACCGGCTCGACGCCGGTCGGCAAGCGCATCCTGCACGCAGCCGCGGACAACCTGATCCCGTCGACGGTCGAACTCGGCGGCAAGAGCCCGAACATCTTCTTCGCCGACGTGCTCGATCGCGACGACGCGTTCCTCGACAAGGCGCTCGAAGGTCTCGCGATGTTCGCGCTGAATCAGGGCGAAGTGTGCACGTGCCCGTCGCGCGTGCTGGTTCAGGAGTCGATTTACGAGCGCTTCATCGAGAAGGCGATTGCCCGGGTGGAACGCATCAAGGCTGGCCATCCGCTGAACCTCGAAACGATGATCGGTGCGCAGGCATCGCAGCAGCAGCTCGACAAGATCCTGTCGTATATCGACATCGGCCGGGACGAAGGGGCGCAGTGCCTCGTCGGCGGCGAGCGCGCAACCCCTGGCGCCGGCCTCGGCGAGGGTTTCTACGTGAAGCCGACGATGCTGTTCGGCAACAACGATATGCGTGTGTTCCAGGAGGAGATCTTCGGGCCGGTCGCCTCGGTGATGACGTTCAAGGACGAACAGCAAGCGATCGAACTCGCGAACGACACGTACTATGGCCTCGGCGCGGGCGTGTGGACTCGCGACGGTACCCGCGCTTACAAGATGGGACGCGAGATCGAGGCGGGACGCGTGTGGACCAACTGCTATCACCTGTATCCGGCGCATGCGGCCTTCGGTGGCTACAAGCAGTCGGGGATCGGGCGCGAAACACACAAGATGGCGTTGTCGAACTATCAGCAGACGAAGTGTCTGCTGGTCAGCTATCAGGCGGAGGCGCTGGGGTTCTTCTAAGCGAAGGGCGCGTCGTCTATGGACGGCGCGTGCCGAAGAATGTCACTGTGCAGCCGGCTGACAAACGCCCGCAGGAACGATTCCCGTAAGCCGTGATCTCGAACAGACCAGGCGCCGCCGCAGTGACGATCGCGGCGAGCGCGCTGTTGGCAGGTTCATCCGGGGCCGCGGCGCATTGGGGGATGCTTCTTCTGGAAGCCGTGAGATCACGTTCGCCCGACAAATCAAACAAATTGCCTACATAGGCTAAAAATTCATCCAATTCCGAATGCTCCTGGTTGCCCCGCTCCCGATACTGTCGTTCGCACATAACAGGGGATGACCGATGAAGAACGGCAACGGCCAGCCGATGATCCGGCTCGCAGACAAGACGACGCACGACGGCACGGTCATCGAGGCCGCGACAGACCTCATGCACATGGGCATCCCGGTTGCACTCGATGGACACGGCGTCGAGTGTCCGAAGTGTGGCGGTGTCTATCCGATCATCGCGACCGGCCAGCGAACCCACAACGGCAAGCGGGTCAGCCATGCCGGCGACAGGACGGGCTGCGGCGCGATCCTGATCGCTTCATGATCGCTTCCCGATTGCCACGAAACACCGAGCTCCTTGCACGCATGGTCGAACCCGCACAGGACCGCACGCTAGGTCTTTCCAGTGACGCACTACCCACGTGGGGCAATGAGCCTTTGCTGGCTCCGCTCCGCCTGCGCGGCACCGAATCCCTGGGCAAGCTCTACCGATACACGCTCGATGTGGCGACGATCGAAAGTCCGACGCTCGGATTGTGGCAAGCACAGGAACTGGTCGTACCCGACAACCTGATTGGCAAAGTCATCGACATTTCGATCGCGTTCGACGGGAACGGATTGTTCGGTCAACAGGCGTTGGAACCCGGTGAGGTGGCACACGTGGGCGCGGGCCGCCGCACGATTTCGGGCCTCGTCACAGGCATGAAACAGACCGGCACCGACGACCGGCGCGCCCATTACCGCTTCGTCGTGCGCCCCTGGCTGTGGCTGGCCACGAAGAACCGCGAAAGCAGGATCTTTCAGGACGCGAGCGTGGTGGATATCACCGACCGGATACTCAAGGAGCGTTATCACTTTCCGGTCGTGATGGAGTTGGGCGCGACCGGTCTGTGCGAAGGCTACCCAAAGCGGGACCATGTCCGGCAGATGTGGGAATCCGATTTCGAATTCCTCACGCGGATCTGGAGAGAATGGGGAATCTACTATCTGTTCGACGGAATGACGCTGGTACTGTGCGATTCGCCCGGCTCGCACAAACAGCACGACAACGGCTACGACACTATCCGCTATCACGCGCCTGACAGCCGGCACGTCGACGAAGAACACATTCACAGGCTCGAGGTCTCGCGTCAGATCACGACGGGCAAGGTCAGTCTGATCGACTACGACTACACGCGCCCCGGCATGCACTTCGAGGGCGAGTACGAGAGCTTCAGCGAACGGGCCTTCGACAACATCGAGCAACACGGCTGGGGCGACTACTCGCAACCGCTCGCCGGCGAGATGGGATTGTCGGGTAGGCGAAACAACTTCCGCAATGAAGCCGAACACCTCGCGAGCGTGCGCGTCGACGCAATGCGCTGCCACCGGCTACGTCTGAAGGGCCGAGGGAATCTGCGCGGCCTGACAACCGGGAAAACATTCTGGCTCGACAACCATCCGCAATGCGACATCAATGCCGAGTACCTGGCGGTATCGACCACACTCGACATTCGCAACGCGCCGCAGAACACACAGCCGTCCGGTAACGACACGAACGACGCGTTGCGCCGATGCGTGACCAGCTTCGTGCTTCAGCCTGCCAATACATTCTTCAGAAACCGCCCGAAGAAAAAGCCGCGCTGCGCGGCGGAAACGGCGATCGTGGTTGGGCCCGAGCACCAGCCGATCTGGGTCGATGGATACGCGCGCGCCAAGGTGCGTTTCGTGTGGGACCGGCTTGGCCCGAAAAACGAGAGCGCCAGTTGCTGGGTGCGCGTGTCGTCGCCGTGGCAAGGCAATGGCTTCGGCGCGATCTATCCGCCGCGTGTCGGTCAGGAGGTCATGGTCAGCTACCACGAAGAGGACCCGGACAAGCCGTACGTATCGGGCCGGATGATCAATGGCTGGAACCAGCCGCCCTGGAAGCTACCGGATAACCAGGCACTTTCAGGCGTCTTGAGCAGTGAACTCAAAGGTGGCTGCGACGGCCAGACCAATCACGTCGTACTGGATGACACGCCGGGCCAACTCCAGGCACAACTCGCCAGCGATCACGCACGCTCGCGCCTCGTGCTGGGCTACAACACGCGGGTCGTGCGCGAGGCCGGCCGACAGCAGGCGCGCGGTGAAGGCTGGGAACTGGCCACCGACGCATGGGGTGTCGCGCGCGCCAACAGAGGCATGCTGATCACCACGGAGGCGCGTCGCGGCGCGACCGCGCCGGCAAAGGATCTCGGCGAGACCGTGGCGCGCCTCACGCAGGCGCGCGATATCCACGAGAACCTCGCGGATCTCGCGCGGCAGTATGAGGCACAGGAGCAACAGACCAGTCAAAGCGACGTATCGCGGGCCATCAAGGCGCAGAACGAGGCGATACGCGGCGTCGCGGCGCGTGCGGACCTTCCCTTCCCGCAACTGAGCGCGCCCGACATGGTGCTGGCCAGCGCGGCGGGGGTCGGTCTCACCGCAGCGCAAAGCACGCACGTGGCGAGTATCGAACACATCGCGCTCACAGCGGGCGGACACGTCAGCATGGCGGCGGCGAAATCGCTGCTGGCGTCGGCAATCAACGGCGTGCGGGTGTTCACGCAGAATCTCGGCATCAGGCTCAAGGCCGCGTCAGGCAAGGTGCGAATCGACGCGCAGAGCGATGATGTCGAGGTCATCGCGCAGCGGGTCGTCAGCATCATCAGTAGAACCGATTCGATCAATCTGATGGCCAGCAAAGAGATCGTGCTCCATGCGGGAAGCACGAAGGTGGTCATCAATTCGGAAGGGTACAGGGTCTATACGGATGGAGAGCATCGGGTCCATGCGCGTGGTCATCAAACTGACAGGCCAGCGGCGCGGCCTGTCAATGTGCCGGTAACGCCCGGAAAGCCGGGCAAGCTGGCCGCGCATCACGTTCTGATCGAACACGATACGGGCTTTGCACTGCCGAACCAGCCGTACCGGATCACGCTCGACGATGGTCAGGTGATTCAGGGCGTGACCAATGCGCTTGGAGAAACGAGTCTCGTCACGAGCAATCTTCTTGCATTCGCGACGGTTGAACTGTTCGCCGCGAGTGAACCGGACAAGGTTATTGCGGTGAGCAGAGGCGCGGTGATCAGGAAGACGAACGAGCCGTTTGCGGGCGCAGTGCCCAACGCCGAGAAACGCACCGCCAGGGTCGCAGGAAAGGCCGTGGCCTCTCCCAATCAAAGCGCGACGACGGAAGACAAGCCGCCCGAATTCGTTTCGTGTGATCCGATGAACTTCGGGCTGCGCTTTTATCACTTCATCAACGGTGCGACCGAGGCTGATGCGCCGGCTGGCATCTCGATGCGCAAGGATGTTGAATATCCGGTGACCAAGGCTTATACCGCTGCGATCAAGACGGCGTTGCAGGGAATCGATTGGGCCGGGGTGACGTGGCCGTTGACTTCCAGTTTGATAGAGACGATTCAAAACGCGGTCACGCCGCAATTGGAAATCGCGCTTAGTGAGGGGCCCTTTGGATTGCCCCGACGCGATGCCGCCAACTCGGAAAATGGTGGTGCCATGCCAAAGCTTGTGATTGTCGATCCACAGCGGGCAACGCAGTACGCCCTGCGGCAGGATGTCAGCGCCGCGTTTATCGGTGACGATTGGGTTATCGCCGTCAACGAGAGCGAGATTGCACGCATCGTCGAACTGATGGACCAGCCGGCTTCGCTGGATCACCGCCTCAGGGCATTTGCCGACACGCTGTATCACGAGTCTCGCCACTGCCAACAGTACTTCTGGATGCTTTCTTTGCTTCAGCATTTTCCAGACGACTACAGGGAGCTGCCGAATATCCACTTGGTGTATTGGTCGACGATGCTAAAAAAGGCCTATACGGCGGCTGGAAACACGCCGCTACCCGACGATCACCGCGTTCACATCGGTCTGCACAGGATGCTTGTATTCCACTACTACTGGCTGATCTCCTGCATGCAGGACAAGCCGGGCTGGGAGTACGTCAGGCGAGATCTCCCGAGTGCTGAAAGGAAGGTATGTGACCTGCTGAATGTCTCCGCTGAAACAGCTCAAAAAATGGTGCAATTCGAAACCGGCTATAGGAGCCAGATTCATGAAGAAGATGCCTACGCCTGCGCGGAAGTGGTTCAGGCCTACTGGCGCAATCCTGGTGATCCTCTCGTTCGCAATCCCGGTACATGCACAGCTCAGTACGCCGACGCCCTCAGGACCGTCGGGGCCAGGAACTGAGATGAGACCGACTGTGACCGACGCCCAGCGCGACATGGCATTCAGGATATTGACCACGGCAATGGCGATCCTGCGGGACGACCAGCCCTTCGATCCCGCGCATACGATATTCGGCCGCATTCTTGCAGCGCGGCCTGAGCGCGGCGTGGTAGGTGTTACGGAGTATTCCTTCGAGAATCCGGCGTTCCCACGGACGGAAATCACCGTAGTTGTGATACCCGATCCGCTCGACCGCTCTGCCGACCGCGCGCAGGTCAAGCAAGTCATGCTGGACTTCACGATCCGCTTCAGTCCACTTTTGACAGACATTAACCGTTCGACGCTGGAAGACCTCCTCCATGTCGATATCGGCTACTGGATCGACGGCAACGGCGAGCGGCGACCCGGCAACGATATGGGGACAGTGCCGCCGCACGTTCGTCTGCATCACTATCGCTATCGTGCTTCGAATCTGTCAACGAGCCAGTTTCCGGTGGACGTCGAATTTGCTTTCGGCGACCCCGACCCGAACGATCCGGCGCCGGACGAACCCAAAACGCCGGTCCTGATGGACGTTCTCCTCAGTCGTGACTATTCCGCGTTGAGACGGCAACACCGTGAATAGAGCCCGTCTTGAACAGCGGGTGGCAACGCGCCACGGCGCGCGGAAGTGGTTCAGGCCTACTGGCGCAATCCTGGTGATCCTCTCGTTCGCAACCCCGGTACATGCACAGCTCAGTACGCCGACGCCGTCAGGACCGTCGGGGCCAGGAACTGAGATGAGACCGACTGTGACCGACGCCCAGCGCGACATGGCATTCAGGATATTGACCACAGCAATGGCGATCCTGCGGGACGACCAGCCCTTCGATCCCGCGCATACGATATTCGGCCGCATTCTTGCGGCTGATCCCCTGCGCGGTAAAGTTGGTGGTACCGAGTATTCCTTCGTGAATCCGGCTTTCCCGCGGACGGACATCATCGTATTTGTGATACCCGATCCGCTCGACCCCTCCGCCGACCGCACGAAGGTCAAGCAAGTCGCGACGCATATCACGATTCGTTTCAATCCACTATTGAGAGACATTAGCCGCTCGACGCTGGAAGATCTCCTCCAGGTCGATATCGGTTACTGGATCGACGGCAACGGCGAGCGGCGGCCCGGCAACGATATGGGAACGGCGCCACCGCAGATTCGGCTGCATGGCTATCGCTATCGTGCTTCGAATCTGTCAACGAGCCGATTTCCGGTGGACGTCGAATTTGCTTTCGGCGACCCCGACCCGAACGATCCGGCACCGGACGAACCCCAAACGCCGGTCCTGATGGACGTTCTCCTCAGTCGTGACTATTCCGCGTTGAGACGGCAACACCGTGAATAGAGCCCGTCTTGAACAGCGGGTGGCAACGCGCCACGGCGCGCGGAAGTGGTTCAGGCCTACTGGCGCAATCCTGGTGATCCTCTCGTTCGCAACCCCGGTACATGCACAGCTCAGTACGCCGACGCCGTCAGGACCGTCGGGGCCAGGAACTGAGATGAGACCGACTGTGACCGACGCCCAGCGCGACATGGCATTCAGGATATTGACCACAGCAATGGCGATCCTGCGGGACGACCAGCCCTTCGATCCCGCGCATACGATATTCGGCCGCATTCTTGCGGCTGATCCCCTGCGCGGTAAAGTTGGTGGTACCGAGTATTCCTTCGTGAATCCGGCTTTCCCGCGGACGGACATCATCGTATTTGTGATACCCGATCCGCTCGACCCCTCCGCCGACCGCACGAAGGTCAAGCAAGTCGCGACGCATATCACGATTCGTTTCAATCCACTATTGAGAGACATTAGCCGCTCGACGCTGGAAGATCTCCTCCAGGTCGATATCGGTTACTGGATCGACGGCAACGGCGAGCGGCGGCCCGGCAACGATATGGGAACGGCGCCACCGCAGATTCGGCTGCATGGCTATCGCTATCGTGCTTCGAATCTGCCGACGAGCCGATTTCCGGTGGACGTCGAATTTGCTTTCGGCGACCCCGACCCGAACGATCCGGCACCGGACGAACCCCAAACGCCGGTCCTGATGGACGTTCTCCTCAGTCGTGACTATTCCGCATTGAAACGGCAACACCGTGAATAGAGCCCGTCGTGAACAGCAGGTGGCAAAGCGCCGCATGTACAGAGACGACATCCGCATTTTCAGCTTTGCATGGACTCGCTTGCCACCACCCTGTTTCGCCCACTCGCCTTCGCGGCGTACAGTCGCTGGTCCGCGATCGCAATCAATCCCTCGAGGTCAAAGCAGTTATCCGAGACACTCTCCGCCACCCCGATCGATATCGTGAACCATATCTCACGGCCCGGCGCGGTGCGGGTTAATTGAGTCTCCTGAAGGACGCAGGCGTTGCGGGCGACGGCCTCGCGCACGCGCTCCGCAATTCGGGCCGCGTCGTCCGCGGTCGTATCGGGCAGCAGCACACAGAACTCCTCGCCACCCAGACGTGCCATCAGATCCGCCGGGCGCACGGCAATCCTGACCACGTTGGTCAGGTGCTTCAGGGCCTCGTCTCCGCCAGCGTGCCCCCAGTTGTCGTTGACCACCTTGAAATGGTCGACATCGATCATCAGCAGCGCGATGCGGCGCTCGTCGTTGCGCCGTGAAAGTGCGTCGAATTCCTCATTCAAACGGCGGCGGTTCGCGAGACCGGTCAGGGGGTCCGCGAGCGACAATTCCCGCAGCCGCCCGTTGAGTGCCATCTGCGTGGAAAGAAGCTGGTCGACGACAAAAAGAGTGGCCCAGAGAAGCAATGCCATCAGTATCCACACCCCGGCAAACAGCGCGCTGCTCAAGCGAACGACCGAGAAGAATACGGTCGCAGCGGATACGTAATCGGTCAATACGAGATCCGCCGTATCCAGCTTTCTGAAGAGCAGGAAGTCCTGTCCCGCACTCAACGTTCCGCTGGGTGTCCGAAACAACGTGGAAGCAGAGAGCGTGTTCCACTGCGCCGGCAGAGTCTTCAGCCAATTCTCATCATTGACCGAGAAAGTACTTCCGCTCGTTGCAATTGGCATCCCGCTCGGGTCTATCAGAGCGTGAGTTTCATCCGCTGTGGTGTTGTTCCACAGATAGTCCTGAACGATGCGTTGCGGGACCACAAAGAATATGAGGCCGCGAACCACGTCGTTACTCATCACCGCTGTCCCAAACAGCAGGCGAGGTCCTGCCGGGTTCTTGCGCCCGCGAACCGGATCGAACGTGACGTCATAGTCGAGCGGGTTCTGGTTGGCCAGCTGTAACAGGCGCGAGCTGCCGTACATTTGCAACAGCCGGACTACCTCGTCGTCGTCAATGGTTGGGTGAGCGACCACGATACCGGTCGGCGAGACATATACCGCGCGTTCGAGACCCGTGCCCATCTGGAATTGCACGGCAAACAGCCGGCTCATCATTTGGGCGAGCCGCAGGTCCTCGACAAATGTGGGCTCGTCACGGTGCAAACCAGGAGTCACCGCGAGCTGCTGTGTGCCGATACCCCGAATGGGGGCGTCGATATCGCGGACTTGAAGAGTCCAGACGCGCTCGTCCTGCGCCCGGAGTACCGCCTGGAGTGAGGCATCCGGTGTTCGATCGAGCTGTGCTGTCCGGTCCGCAAGGAGCCGCTCGGCACTCTCGCGAAGAAACTGCAAGTGCTGCCTGTTATTGCGGATCGCGACATCGAGAACCCTGGCCTGAATCTCGAGCTGATGCGAACGGTTATCGAGCTCCCGGGCACGCACGAGAAAATATTGGTGTACAGCAAGAATCAACGTGACAACGAATACCACGGCGAAACACAGGATCACGGTATGCCGCGGACGTGAACTGGCGCGGTCCCAAACCGTTTTCGCAGGCGTTTTAGAAGCGGACGGCAGGCGCATGCCGGCTCTCCGGTGATCCAGCTCCAGGTCCAGGTTCAAATACTATTCCTTCCCAACCCCCTCGACATAGCTATCAACCGCACTGCTCACCGTCGGATGAAAGCACGCATCGCCAATCAGATCGGTCAGCTCGAAGCGTCTGAGCTTGTCGCGAACCGGATCCTTCATCTCTGCAAAGTGCAGCGCAATCCCGCGCTCGTCGAGGGTGCGCGTCAGTTCCCGCAGCATGTCGGCGGAGGTGACGTCCACGCTCGTCACCGGTTCGGCCGCCACCACCACACGCCGCACCGGTGCCGGCGATTCGGCGACGGCTTCCAGCAGGCGCTCCTGAAACTGCTCGGCATTCGCAAAGAACAGCGGTGCATCCCAGCGAAACAGCACGAGCCCGGGGATACGCTGGGCATGCGGGTAGCGCTGCAAGTCGTGATAGCCGCGCAAACCTTCAACGCTTCCCAGCACCGCGTAGTGCGGTCGCCAGCCGTCCCACAGAAATTCGATGACCGCGATCACCACCGCGAAGCAGATGCCGGGAATCGCACCGAACACTGCGACGCCGGCAAAGCAGGCCATCGACAGCCAGAACTCCCATTGCTGGATGCGGAAAATCCGCTTCAGGTCCGTGATCTCGAACAGACCGATCGCCGCCGCGATGACGACCGCGGCGAGCGCACTGTTGGGCAGGTAGCGCATCAGATTGGGCGCGGCCATCAGCAGCGCCGCGACCGCCAGCGCGCCGACGACGCCCGTCAGTTGCGTCTTCGCACCCGCCGCCTCGGCGACCGGCGTGCGCGACGAACTGCTGCTGATCGGGAAGCCGTGGAACAGGCCGGCCGCAAGATTGGCCGCGCCGAGCCCGACCATCTCCTGATTGGGGTCGACGCGGCTGCGAAAACGTGCCGCGAACGTTCGCGACAGCACGCTGGTATCCGCGAACGAGATCAGCGCGACCGCGCAGCCGCCGAGCAGTATCTTGACCAGATCGGCATCGGTGACCCACGGCAGCGCAAAGGTCGGCAGGCCTTGAGGAATCTTGCCGAGCACTTTCACACCAATGCTATCGAGGTGCAATACGGTTACGCACAACGTCGCAACGATCACGGCGATCAGGATGCCGGGCAGCTTTTCGAAGCGCTTGAGAAACAGGATCAGCACGAGGCTTCCAGCGCCCACCGCGAAGCTATACCAGTTGGATTTGCCATCGGCGATGGCCTGCACGAGGCTCACGATGTCCCGCAATGGCCCGCGCTCTTCGATTGAGATGGCAAACAGTTTGGGCAGCTGACTGATCAGCACGGCGAGCGCAATGCCGTTCATATAGCCGTATCGAATGGGTTTCGACAACAATTCAGTGATGAATCCCAGCCGCAGCAAGCCCATCACGATACAGAACAGGCCGGACACGATCGCCATCATGCTGGCCACCGCAATCGCGCGCGACGGGTCGCCCGCAGCGATTTGCACCACGACCGCCAGAATCGGAGCGGCGAGCGCGGAGTCGGGACCGAGCACGAGAATCCGGCTCGGACCGAACAGCGCATACGCCAATAGCGGAACGATCGTCGCGTAGAGGCCGTACACGCCAGGGACGCCGGATGCCTCCGCGTAAGCGATCCCAACCGGCACCAGCATCGTGGTCAGCACCAGTCCCGCCGTCAGATCGTTCGGCAACCAGCTCAGCCGGTACGTCTTGAGCACCGTCAGTCCCGGCAGCCAGCGCATCCAGCGGCGCGCCCTGCTTACAGCAGTCTGTTCTTTGTGAGGAACTGGCCTGTCCGCTTCCATTTTTGGAATGTTCGTAGTCGAGGACGCCGCACCACGGTTTGTGGGCGGTACCGTCATTCGAAGGATAGTCCAGACATTCCGTCGGCGACAGGGATGAGGCCCACCGGCCGCGCATCAGGGCCGCTGGCGCCTCAGCAGCCACGCGACGCCCCCCGCCAGCGCCATCACTGCCGCGCCGTACACCGCATTGCGATGCCGATCGGTGAACATCTGCCAGCAGTACGCACGCGCTTCATCATCGAAGCGACCATGCGAAGCGTAGTGGCCCGGCACCGGCTCGTAGAGATTCGCGGGCGCATCGGCGGGCAACGGTTCATCGGTCAATTGCCCGTCGTAACCCGCCCGCGCGAGATAGCGGTCGAGCAGCGTCGGCGCGATCCGGTTCGCGAGGATCGCCTTGACCGTCGACCACCCGACCCACACCTGCCGCCGCCGATGGGTGGCCGCAAAGTAGATCGCCCGTGCCGCCACTTCCGGCTGAAACACCGGCGCCACCGGCCGCGCCCTGCGCCCCGTGCGATTGAGCGCCCAGTCGAATTGCGGCGTATTGACCGCGGGCAGATCGACCATCGTCAGATGGATATCGACTCCGTCGTGCAGCAACTCGGAACGCAACGAATCGGTGAAGCCGCGCACGGCAAACTTCGCGCCGCAATAGATCGACTGCAACGGCACCGACCGGTACCCGAGCGCCGAGCCGACATTGACGATCGTCCCGTGCCCGCGCGCGCGCATCACGGGGAGCGCCGCCAGCATGCCGTTGACCTGCCCCAGGTAGGTCACCTGCGTGCCGCGTTCGACATCACGCGCGCTGAGCGCCGACACCGGCGCAAACGCGGTCGCCATCGCGACGTTGACCCAGACGTCGATGCCGCCCCACTCGCGCTTCACACGCTGCGCCGCGCGCTCGATCGCGTCGGCATCGGCGACATCGGCCGCAATGGCGAGTGCGCGCACGCCATAGGACGCGGCGATCTCCTCGGCGGCGCGAGCGAGCCGTCGCGGCTCGCGCGCGATGAGCCCAACGTCATAGCCCTGCCGCGCGAATTCGGACGCGCTCGCGCGCCCCCACGCCGGCACTTGCTCCTGTAATGACGACGACGCCCTTGCGCTCGACGTCGCCGCTGCGGGTCTCGGTTTGCACCGTCACAGCGTCGCTGGCCACTTTGAACACCTCCGAGGTTGCACATCAAGTGAGGTGGTGAAGCAAAGCGCAGTCCCGACGATTCGAGCTGGGGATCTGCGAATTGCGCGCGAGTCCAGCGCACGCCCGGCCGCCGGAACGCTGGCCGCCGGGACGCTGGCCGCCGGAACGCCGGCCGCCGGAAAAACAAATGGCCGCAGCGCGGGGCTGCGGCCATCAGGTAGCGGTTTCCGAGGCTTGCGCGCTTCAGCGCAGGGCCGAAAACGCCGAACTCACGTCACGTTCATCGCCAACGCACTCTCGCGATAGTGCTGGCTCGCCTTGTCGGTATCGCCCAGCTGCTCGTGCAGACGCGCGAGCGCGCGATGCGAGCGGATCTTCAGCGTCTCGTTGTCGGCAAGCTTCAGCGCGCGTTCGAGGAACGACTGCGCCTTGCCCCACAACTGCTGATGCAGGCACAGGCGCCCCAGCGCGAACATCAGGTCCGCGTCTTCCGGCCGATCCTTCTGCCACGCCTCGGCCTTCTGGATCAGCGGCAACGCGTCGCCGCCGGCCGTGTCCGGATAGCGTCGCAACAGGCGCGCATCCCAGTTCTGCGCGAGCGCCTCCTCGACGATCTTGCGCGCCTCCTGCGGACGGTTCAGCGCGACCAGCAGTTCGGCGGCGGTGTCGGCGAGGCGCGGCGAATGACGCTCGGTCGCCGACAGCGAGTTCCACAGTTCGAGCAGCGCGTCCGCATTGTGGCGACGATCGCGCAGCAGATTTTCCGCCGCCAGTTGACGCAGCCGCACCGCGACCGCCGGATGGATCGCCTCGCGCTTCTCCAGCGTCTTCACGAGCTTCAGCACTTCGCCCCAGTTCTTCAGTTGCTGCTGCGCACGCAGCATGATTTGCTGCGCATGAATGCGCCGCGCGCCCTGCGATTGCATCTCGGTCAGCGCATTGAGCGCGCCGTCGGCGTCGCGGCCGTCGGCGCGCATGTCGGCGGTGGCCATCAGGCGCGCGTCCTGCCAGTCGGCTTCGTCGATCTGCGCGAGCCATTCGTCGCGCCGCGCGTACTCATGCATGCGATGCGCGGCGGTCGCCGCGATCAAACCGGCCGCGCCCTTGTTGTCGCCATTCGTGAGCGCGTCCTTGGCGGCCTTTTCCGCGCGCGAGAAACGCCCCGCGTACAGGTTGCCGATCGCGTCGCGCAACGCCGCGTGCGCCTTCGCGACACGCGCGCGTGCGCGGTACGCGGCGACGCGCTGCGGCATGCGCCAGATATTGCGGATGATGCGCAACAGCGCATAGAGCAGGACGAACAGCACCACCAGCCCGACGACGAACAGGTTCAGCGACATGTCGACGCGGTACGGCGGATAGATCAGCAGCACTTGCCCAGCGTCGAAGCGCCCGCCCACCGCGAGCACGACCGCGACGGCGAACAGCGCCGCGAGCCACAGGAGTCCCCGGATCGCCATGATTAACCCCGGTTCCGGTATTGATTGATGGCCTGCAGGCTCGTATCGAGGTTCGGCAGCTCGACCGCGGCCGAATCGGCGTCCACCTGCTTGACCAGATCGATGACCGTCTGCGTGTCTTTCGACGACGCGTCGAAGTAGCGCGTCAACGCGGACTGCGCCGCCTGCAGGTCGGACTTCAGCGTGGTCTGGTTGCGCGACAGCAGCGCGAGACGCGCCGACAGCAGACGCAGCTTCAGGTTCTCGCGCACGAAGTAGCCTTGATCCGGCGTGACCAGCATCGCGTCGGCGTTGTCGATACGGCGCACCTGCACGAGACTCGTCAGCTGTTGGCCGATGCCGTGCGTGACCTCGTCGATCCACACTTCCCAGCGCGGCTTGCCGGTGGCCGCGGCCACCTTCGCGGTGTCGGCCCACGTGGCCGCATGCGGCGTGGCACGCGGAATCGGCGCTTCACCCGACAGCGGCAGGCCGTTCACGCGATCGATCGCATTGTCGAGCTTGATCGCGAGGCCGGTCAGATCGGTGGACGGCGCGGCCTTCAGCTTGTCGATGTCCTGCGCGATCGCCTTGCGCACCGCGACCGCCTGCGGACTGTCCGACGCCGCAAGGCGCGTATCGGCGCTTTGCAACGCGAACAGCGCGAGCTGCGTATTGCCGGTCAGCTGCAACTGCTGGCTCGCCGCCGACAGCATCTGCCCGACTTCGGCGAGCGTCCAGTCGTCGCGATTGCGCGCGAGATCCGCGTATTGCTGTTGCAGCGCCTGCTGCGCGGCCTGCGCATCGGCGAGCTTGCCTTCGAGCTGCGCGACCTGCGAGTCCGATTGATGCACGGTGGCGAGCGCCTGGTCGATCTTGATGCGCAGTTCGTTGGTCTGAGTGTCGTTGGCCTGCTGACGCTGCGCGAGTTCCTGCTCGGTGCGCACCAGCTTGCGGTTCATCGCGAAGCCGCCCACGCCCGCCGCGCACGCGATGACCACGATGACCAACCACAGCAGCGGTCCGCTCATGCTGCGGCGCTTTTGCGCTTCGTACGGCGTGAAGGGTGGGTTCGGCGGCAAGGCGGCGCTTGCGGGCGGCTGAGGTGAGGCGTTCGTGGATGCGTTCGTTTCAGTCATGCGTGGTTGAGCCGGGTTGGACGATACCGGTTGGACGACGGGAGGCACGGCGGCCGCGGCAACGAGGGCTCGGACTATGCGCTCGTCGCCCGCGCCGGACACCGTAATCCTATCAAAACCCAATGCCCGCGCGGTCTGCGCGATGCGCGGATGCGGCGTGACGAGCGGCGCGTGTTTGAGCTGCTCGATCTCGCCGGCGGTCAGATGCTCGTGCGCGAGTTCGTGCAGATTGCGTACGCCTTCGGAGCTGGTCAGAAGCCATGCGTGCGGCGTGCCCGCGAGCAGTTCGTGCACGCGCGCCCATGCGCCGATCGACGGCTCCGGCACGATGCGCCGGTAAGCGGCCACCGCGTCGACTTCGGCGCCGGCTTCACGCAGGCGCTCGCTCAGCCATTCGCGGCCGCCGTCGCCGCGCACGATCAGCACGCGCTTGCCTTCGAGGCCCGCGGCACCGAGTTGCGCCTCGAGCGCGGCAAACAGGCTCTCGGAGTCGAAGCTCGTCGATTCGTCGTCGGCGCCCGCCGCGGGGCTGATCACGCGATGCTCGGGCGCGCTGACGCCGTGGCGCGCGAGCGCTTGCACGCTGCCCGGGCCGACCACGCCGATCGGCAGCGCATGCGGCCAGATATCGTTATGGCGCGCGAACGCGTGATCGACTGCGTTCGGCGACACGAACACGACGAGCGCGTAGCGTTCGAGCGACGCGAGCGCGGCGCACAACGGCGCGTCGTCGATGACGGGCGCGATGTCGATCAGCGGGAAGTCGAGCGACGCGAGTCCGGCTGCTTCGAGCTGTTCGACGAGTTCGCTCGACTGGCCGGCCGGCCGCGTGATCACGACCGTGAAGGGCGCCTTCTCGGGCGAGACGGCGGCCATCACTCGCTGGCCGCCGCGCTGGGCGCGGCCGCGGGACCGCTCGCCGTACTGAGCGCGCGGACGATGTCGAGCGCGCCCTGCTGCACGAGCGAGTGCGCCACTTCCTCGCCGAGCGCGAGCGCGCGCTCGACGGTGGGCGCCGGCGCCGACGCCTGCGCGCTCAGCACGCGCTGCCCGTCCGGCGTCGCGACGATGCCGCGCAGATGCAGCGCGCCATCGCCCCAGGTTGCGTAGGCCGCGAGCGGCACCTCGCAGCTGCCGCCGAGCACGCGCGATACCATGCGCTCCGCTTCGACGGCCGCCGCCGTGTGCGGATGATGCAGCGGCGCGAGCCATGCGGCGAGGTCCGCGCGATCGGCGCGAATCTCGATGCCGAGCGCGCCCTGGCCCGCCGCGGGCAGACTGTCCTCGGGATCGAGCAGCGCGCGGATGCGATCGGCGAGACCCAGCCGCTTCAGCCCGGCCGCGGCCAGAATGATCGCCGCGTAATCGCCGCGATCGAGCTTGGCGAGTCGGGTATCGAGATTGCCGCGCAACGGCCGCACGTCGAGATGTGCATAGCGCATGCGCAGCATCGCCTCGCGCCGCAGACTCGAGGTGCCGACCACGGCACCGGCCGGCAGCGCGGCGAGCGAGTCGTACTGATTGGACACGAACGCGTCGCGTGGGTCCTCGCGCTCCATGATGGTGGACAGCGCGAAACCGGCGGGCAACTCCATCGGCACGTCTTTCAGCGAATGCACCGCGAGGTCGGCGCGGCCATCGGCGAGCGCGGCTTCGAGCTCCTTCACGAAGAGCCCCTTGCCACCCACCTTCGACAGCGTGCGATCGAGAATCTGATCCCCGCGTGTCGTCATTCCGAGAATTTTTACGTCACAAGATGGATATAATTTGTGCAGCGCACATCGCACATGCTCGGCTTGCCACATGGCAAGGCGGCTCTCTCGCGACGCAATCACAAGCGTGTGGGGTGGCGTGGAAAACGTCTCGGTGTTCATTAGCTTGCTGCTGGATGTCGGGATGGAATAACAATCAATGTTAGCACGCGCCCTCGTTCGCGCCCTTTGGTTCCAAGGCACGGCGAAGCGCCGTGCGCAAGCGGCATCGACGGAGGAGACGGGCTTCGCGCCACGCGCGAAGGCCCCCATTGCGCGTTGTCACGTACGGTCGTTCGCGCACTGCGCGGCGGCATGCGGGATGATGCAATGCGGCGAACATGCTGAGGCAATGCCTGCCGCGTGTTCGGTCCCAGCGCGGGCTGGCAGCCCGTGGCTCCTCTCTCCCTCGTCGGCGTCGCGCGATTCGGCAGCGCGCGTGTCGTTCCGCGTACGCGGTGCGACACGTACGGGCCGCGCTTCCAGTGGGTCGAGCAATCGCCGTGTACAGTCGCCGTTTCAAGTCTCCGTTGCAGTTGCACTAGCAGTCCGTCTTGTAGTCCGTTGCGTAGTCCCTGTTGCACGCAGTTCACGTTGCACTTGCTGGTGGCAGTTCCGCAGTCGCAGTTCATCAATCAACAGACCCTGGCTTCCCCGAGGAAACTCATCGTGACGTCTTCCGGATCGGCGCGCCCCGCCCGCCGCAACACTGCCTCGCCCACCGCTCGCCCGGCCGACGCCGCGGCGCCTGACGCCCTGTCCGACGTTGCCGCGCACGCCATATCGTCGAGCGTCGGTCAACATGGCGACACGCGCGCCGACCAGCGCGCCAGGCGCCGCGCCCTCGCCGCTCGCGCCACCAAAGCCCCGAAGGCCGCGCAGACCTCGGTGCCCGTCAAGCAGGACAAGGCGCAAAAGGCGTCGAAAGCCGGCAAGGCCAACAAGGCTGAACAGGCCGCGACGTCGGCCACCGCGCGCAAGCCGGCCAAGGCCAAGGCCAAGGCCAAGGTCGATGGCGACGCAACACCCCCGCGCGCCGCGAAACCGTTGAAACCGAAGAACGTGCCGCAGGCTGAGTCCGCCGCCGCGACCACCGCGAAGAGCGGCGGCCGCACGCGCGAGGACAAGGACCACCCGCTGTTCCAGGACATCCGCTATCTCGGGCGTCTGCTCGGCGACGTGCTGCGCGAGCAGGAAGGCGAGGCGGTGTTCGACATCGTCGAGACGATCCGGCAGACGGCAGTGCGTTTCCGTCGCGAGGACGACAGCGCCGCCGCGCAGACGCTCGACAAGAAGCTGCGCACGCTGACGCCCGAGCAGACCGTCAGCGTCGTGCGCGCGTTCAGCTACTTTTCGCATCTCGCGAACATCGCCGAGGACCGTCACCGCAACCGCCGTCACCGAATTCACGCGCTCGCGGGCTCGGCCTCGCAGCCGGGCACGATCGCCCATGCGCTCGAGCGGCTCGCCGCGGCTGGTGCGGCCGCGACACCGGTGCTGCAGCGGTTTTTCGACGACGCGCTGATCATGCCGGTGCTGACCGCGCACCCGACCGAAGTGCAGCGCAAGAGCATTCTCGACGCGCAGCACGACATCGCGCGTCTGCTCGCCGAGCGCGACCAGCCGCTGACGAACCGCGAGCGCGCGCACAACGAAGCGATGCTGCGCGCGCGCGTCACGTCGCTGTGGCAAACGCGCATGCTGCGCGACTCGCGTCTGACGGTCGCCGACGAAATCGAAAACGCGTTGTCGTACTACCGCAGCACCTTCCTCGAAGAACTGCCGGCGCTGTACGCCGACATCGAGGAGGCGCTGAAGGAGCATGGCCTCGAAGCGCGCCTGCCGCCGTTCTTCCAGATGGGCAGCTGGATCGGCGGCGATCGCGACGGCAATCCGAACGTCACCGCCGAAACGCTCGAAAACGCGATCACGCGTCAGGCCGCGGTGATCTTCGAGCACTACCTGGAGCAGGTGCACAAGCTCGGCGAGGAGCTATCGATGTCGAATGTGCTCGTCGGCGCGAGCGATGCGCTCAATGAGCTCGCGGCCATCTCGCCCGACCATTCGCCGCATCGCACCGACGAGCCGTATCGTCGCGCGCTGATCGGCATCTACACGCGGCTCGCGGCAAGCGCGCGCGTGCGCCTCGGCGAAGGCAGCGTGCCGCTGCGCAGCGCCGGCCGCGGCGTCGCGCCGGTCCGCGCGATTCCCTACGACGACGCCGCCGACTTCGTGCGCGACCTCCACGTGCTGATGGATTCGCTCGCCGAGCATCACGGCGCGCCGCTCGCCGCGCCGCGTCTCGCGCCGCTCGCGCGCGCGGCCGAAGTGTTCGGCTTCCATCTCGCGAGCATCGATCTGCGGCAAAGCTCCGATATCCACGAAGCGGTGATCGCCGAGCTGCTCAGGCGCGCCGGTGTCGAGGACGATTACGCGGCGTTGGCGGAAGCCGACAAGCTGACCGTGCTGCTCGCCGAGCTCGCGCAGCCGCGCGCGCTGCGCGTGCCCTCCGCCGACTACTCCGAGCTCGTGAAAAGCGAACTCGCGGTGCTCGAGGAAGCGCGCATGACGCGCGAGAAGTTCGGCGCGCGCGCGGTGCGCAACTACATCATTTCGCACACGGAGACCGTTACCGACCTGGTCGAGGTGATGCTGCTGCAGAAGGAAACCGGCCTGTTGCGCGGACGCCTCGGCGACGAGCACGACCCCGCGCGCGCCGGCCTGATGGTGATCCCGCTGTTCGAGACGATCCCCGACCTGCGCAACGCGCCGCACATCATGCGCGATCTGATCGCGCTGCCGGGCATTAGCGCGCTGATCGAACATCAGGGCAACGAGCAGGAAGTGATGCTCGGCTACTCGGACAGCAACAAGGACGGCGGCTTCCTGACGTCGAACTGGGAGCTGTATCGCGCGGAGCTTGCGCTCGTGTCGCTGTTCAACGAACGCGGCGTGACGCTGCGTCTGTTCCATGGGCGCGGCGGCACCGTCGGGCGCGGCGGCGGCCCGACCTACCAGGCGATCCTGTCGCAGCCGCCGGGCACCGTCGACGGTCAGATCCGTTTGACCGAGCAGGGCGAAGTGATCGCGAGCAAGTTCGCAAATCCGGAAATCGGCCGGCGCAATCTGGAAACCGTCGTGGCCGCGACGCTCGAAGCGTCGCTGCTGCCGCACGACCACACGTTGGCCGAGTTGCCGGTGTACGAGGAAACGATGCAGCAGCTGTCCGATACGGCGATGGCCGCGTATCGCGCGCTCGTCTACGAAACGCCGGGCTTCAAGGAGTATTTCTTCGAGTCGACGCCGATCGCGGAGATCGCCGAGCTGAACATCGGCAGCCGCCCCGCGTCGCGCAAGCTGCAGGATCCGAAGCAACGCAAGATCGAGGATCTGCGCGCGATTCCGTGGGGCTTCTCGTGGGGTCAATGCCGGCTGCTGCTGACCGGCTGGTACGGCTTCGGCAGCGCGGTCGCCGAGCACCTCGACAGCGCGCCGTCCGACGCCGAACGCGCGCGCCGTCTCGCGCTGCTGCAGAAGATGCACAAGAGCTGGCCGTTCTTTTCGAACCTGATGTCGAACATGGACATGGTCATCGCGAAGACCGACCTCGCGGTCGCGTCGCGTTATGCCGCGCTCGTGACCGACAAGAAGCTGCGCAAGCATGTGTTCGAGCGCATCGTCGCCGAGTGGGAGCGCACGTCGAAGGTGTTGTCGGAGATCACCGGCAAGAGCGAGCGGCTCGCCGAGAATCCGCTGCTCGCGCGCTCGATCAAGAATCGCTTCCCGTACCTCGATCCGCTCAATCACCTGCAGGTCGAACTGCTCAAACGCTATCGCGCGGGCGACACGAATGCGCGCGTGCGGCGCGGCATTCATTTGAGCATCAACGGGATCGCGGCGGGGTTGCGCAACACCGGTTGAGGTTGCCGCATTGGCGGACAAAAGCCGGGTGTGGCCGACGCAGGTCACACCCGGCTTTTCTCATTGCGCGAATCCAGCCGCTACAATAGAGCCCGCCATGTACCAGTACAAGTTCGGCAATTATTCTGGTATCTCTATTACCCCCTCCACGCGCAGCCGATAGCATGACGACGCCGTCTTCCGCCGATCACCCGCCGCCGCTCGACGCCACCCCGGCCCGCGCGCTCGGCGACTTCATCCGCGCCCATCGCGAGCGGCTGTCGCCGCAGGCGGTCGGGCTGCCGCCGGGGCCGCGTCGCCGCACGCCCGGTCTGCGGCGCGAGGAAGTCGCGCAACTGTGCGGCGTGAGCCCGACCTGGTACACGTGGATCGAGCAGGGCCGGCCAGTGTCCGCTTCCGCCGATGCGCTCGCGCGCATCGCGGTCGCGTTGCAGCTGTCGCGCGCCGAGCGCGCGTATCTGTTCGAGCTGGCCGCGCAACGCGATCCGGCCGAGCCCGACCCGGCCGCCGCCGATGCGCCCGCCACGCTGCTGCAAACCGTGCAGCTCATCGACACGCCCGCCTACGTGCTCGACCGGCAGTGGAACGCGCTTGCGTGGAACGAGCGCGCGGCCGATCTGTTCGTCGGCTGGCTCGACGGCGCGCACGACCGCAACCTGCTGCGCTACACGTTCACCGAGCCGGCCGCGCGCGCGTTGATCGTCGATTGGGAAACGCGCGCGCGGCGGCTCGCCGCCGAATTCCGCGCCGACTCGATCCGCCATCTGAACGATGCGCCCACACGTGGGCTGATCGATTCGCTGTCGGCCGCGAGCGACGAGTTCGCGCGCTACTGGGCCTCCCAGGACGTCGGCGGGCGCGAAGGTGGCAGGCGCGAGTTCAACCATCCGCGCGACGGGCGCATCGTGTGTGACCAGATCACGTTCAAGCCCGCGCATCGCGAGGATCTGAAGCTCGTGGTGCTGGTGCGCGAATAGGCCCGCGATGGGCGGCAGCGCTTTGGCCGCCCTCGCCCGGTGTTAAAATCTTCGTCTTTCTTCGCTGCGGCGGCGCTCTTGCACGATTCGCGCACTCGCGTTGCCAGCCTCTTCACCGCTCGTTTTTACCGCCCAACACCATGACGTCCCAACTGCACAAAAAAGGCGAAGCCTGGTCGGCTCGCTTCTCGGAGCCGATGTCGGAACTCGTCAAACGCTACACGTCGTCGGTTTTCTTCGACAAGCGTCTGGCGTTCGTCGACATCGAAGGGTCGCTCGCGCACGCGTCGATGCTCGCCGCGCAGAAGATCATTTCCGCCGACGACCTCGCCGCGATCCAGCGCGGCATGGCGCAGATCAAAGGTGAAATCGAGCGCGGCGAGTTCGAATGGCAGCTCGATCTCGAAGACGTGCACCTGAACATCGAAGCGCGCCTGACCGCGCTGATCGGCGACGCCGGCAAGCGCCTGCACACCGGCCGCTCACGCAACGACCAGGTCGCGACCGACATCCGCCTGTGGCTGCGCGGCGAGATCGACCGCCTCGGCGAGCTGCTCACCGAACTGCGCGTGGCGCTGCTCGAGATCGCGGAGAAGAACGCCGCGACCATCATGCCGGGCTTCACGCACCTGCAGGTCGCGCAGCCCGTCACGTTCGGCCACCATCTGCTCGCGTACGTCGAAATGTTCTCGCGCGACGCCGAGCGCATGATCGACTGCCGCAAGCGCGTGAACCGTCTGCCGCTCGGCGCGGCCGCGCTCGCCGGCACCAGCTATCCGATCGACCGTCACGCCGTGGCGAAGACGCTCGGCTTCGACGGCATCTGCGCGAACTCGCTCGACGCAGTCTCCGACCGCGACTTCGCGATCGAATTCACGGCCGCCTCCGCGCTCGTGATGACGCACGTGTCGCGCTTCTCCGAAGAACTGGTGCTGTGGATGAGCCCGCGCGTCGGCTTCATCGATCTGGCCGACCGTTTCTGCACCGGCTCGTCGATCATGCCGCAGAAGAAGAACCCGGACGTGCCCGAACTCGCGCGCGGCAAGACCGGCCGCGTGAACGGCCATCTGATGGCGCTGCTCACGCTGATGAAGGGCCAACCGCTCGCGTACAACAAGGACAACCAGGAAGACAAGGAGCCGCTGTTCGACACCGTCGATACGGTCGCCGACACGCTGCGCATCTTCGCCGAAATGGTCGCCGGCATCACGGTCAAGCCGCAGGCGATGCGCGACGCCGCGCTGCAAGGCTTCTCTACCGCGACGGACCTCGCCGACTATCTCGTCAAGCGCGGCCTGCCGTTCCGCGACGCGCACGAAGCAGTCGCGCTCGCGGTGCGCGTGTGCGCCGATCGCGGCTGCGATCTCGCGGACCTGACGCTCGATGAAATGCGCGGCGAACTGCCGAACGTCGCGCATCTGATCGGCGACGACGTGTTCTCGTATCTGACGCTCGAGGGCTCGGTGGCGAGCCGCAATCATCCGGGCGGCACCGCGCCCGACCAGGTGCTGGCCGCGGTGAAAGCGGCGCGTGCGATGTTGAATTAATCGACGCATGGGCAGCGCCGTGAGCCTAAGCTTGCGGCGTGGCTGGTTGAACCGGGATCGAAAAGGCGGACCCGCTTGGCGGGTTCGCCTTTTTTATTGCCGCGTGTGAATGGCGAATCGAAGGCAAAAGAAAGCCCGCCAGAAGCGGGCTGAAAAGACTTCCACCGATGCCTCAGCAAGAGGCCATCAGAGTGTAGGCGGGTTTCGCTCGCCGACCAATGCGCGCACATTTCCGGCCATTACAGCGGAAAGCAAAGCGCCTCAGCGGGGCACGCACGATGACATCCGGCGGGCGAACGCCAATTGAATCCCGGCGCTTTTTGACTACCATTCAATCAGGTTCTCCTCGCGGTTCGTCGACGATGCTCTCTCGCACTTCTCCCCCTCCTGTTTCTCACCGTGTAGCTCTGCGCTCCTTCACGGCCGCTCGCATGCATCGGCTATCGCTCGCCGCGCTCGGTGTTGTCGCCGTGGCCGGTTGCACGATCACACCGCTGACGCCGCACGAAACCGTCAGCACACCGGTGGCCGCGATCAACAGCGCGACGCTCGATCAATATCGCGACGCGGTCGCACGACGGATCGTCGAGCGCAATCCGTCGTATGTGCTCCAGGGCAGGCCCCAGCCGATGCTGCGCTCGCTGGTGGTGGTGTCGTTCACGGTCGATCGTTATGGACACATCGTCGAGTCATCGGTGTATCGCACGAACGGTGACGACGAAGCCGAAAGCACCGCGCTCGCGACGCTGCGCCGCTCGGCGCCGCTGCCGCTACCGCCCGGCAAGCTGCTGAATGGCCGCGGCCAGCTCGAGCTATTCGAAGACTGGCTGTTCAACGACAACGGCAAATTCCAACTGCGCGAGCTCGCCTCGCCGCAAGCGGAAACGTACGACTGAGCGCGGTTGGCGCGTGCGCTGACACGCACCGCCCAGCGCAGCCGCGCATGGGTCGGCCACGCGCGAGCTACTCGAGTCATCGCGCATAACTCATAAAGCCCCCTCGTTGCCGCGCAAACTTACGCCGCCATTGCTGCGCGACGAGCGCGCTCGCTATAATTTTCCGATTCCCCGCGCCGGAGCCTTCCGGCATGGCTCACGCCGTCCGCACACCCGCCGGCGCGGCGCATGAGCCGACTGCAGTGCCGCGCCGCCACCCCGCGTGCGGCGCCCAAACCTATACCTCAACGAGGATGCCGCCGTTGCGCGCCGCCTGTCTGCGAAACACGGCTCAGCGCGCCGCGGCCTCATACAATTGGAGACCCTGCATGTCCACTTCGCCGATTTCCGCCGCTCAGCCCGCAAGCGGGCAAAACAATACCGCGCGGATCATCTTCGCGAGCTTCATCGGCACCGCGATCGAGTTCTACGATTTCTATGTCTACGCGACCGCCGCGGCGCTCGTGATCGGACCGGTATTCTTCCCGCATGGCTCGGCCACCGCGCAGGCGCTGTCGGCGTTCGTCACGTTTGGCATCGCGTTCGTCGCGCGACCGATCGGCTCGTTCCTGTTCGGCCACTTCGGCGACCGCATCGGCCGCAAATCGACTCTGGTTGCGTCGCTACTCGTGATGGGCCTGTCGACCACGCTGATCGGCTTCGTGCCGGGCTACGACGCGATCGGCAGCCTCGCGCCGATCCTGCTGTGCGTGCTGCGTTTCGGCCAGGGTATCGGCCTCGGCGGCGAATGGGGCGGCGCCGCGCTGCTCGCCACCGAAAACGCGCCGGCCGGCAAACGCGGCTGGTTCGGCATGTTCCCGCAGCTCGGGCCCTCGATCGGCTTTCTCGCGTCCAACGGCCTGTTCTTCGCGCTCGCAATGTCGCTCTCCGACGAGCAGTTCCGCAGCTGGGGCTGGCGCGTGCCGTTCATCGTCAGCTCGGTGCTCGTCGCGCTCGGGCTGTACGTGCGGCTGAAGATTGCCGAAACGCCCGCGTTCCAGGTAGCGATCGAGCGCAAGGAGCGCGTGCGCGTGCCGATCGCGACGCTGTTCTCGCAGCACTGGCGGCCGACCGTGCTCGGCGCGCTCGCGATGGTGGTCTGCTACACGCTGTTCTACAACGCGACGACGTTCTCGCTGTCTTATGGCGTCGGGTCGCTGCATATTCCGCGGCAGACGTTCCTCGGCCTGCTGTGCATCGCGGTCGTATTCATGGCAATCGCGACGCCGCTGTCGGCCCGTGCGAGCGATCGCTTCGGGCGCAAGCCGGTGCTGATCGTCGGCATCATCGCGGCGATCCTGTCGGGCTTCACGATGGCACCGCTGCTCGGCAGCGGCGAGCCGTTGCTCGTGCTGCTGTTTCTCGTGATCCAGCTGTTCCTGATGGGCGTGACCTTCGCGCCGATGGGCGCGCTGCTGCCGGAACTGTTTCCGACCAACGTGCGCTATACGGGCGCCGGCGTCGCGTACAACCTCGGCGGGATTCTCGGCGCGTCGGTCGCACCGTATATCGCGCAGGTGCTCGCCGCCCACGGCGGCTTGGCATGGGTCGGCGCGTACGTGTCGGTCGCCGCGGCCGTGAGCCTTGTCGGCGTGCTGTGCATGCGCGAGACGCGTGATGAGAGTTTGATGACATGATGCAACGCGCATCGACGGAACAACGCTTTCGTCGATGCGCGTTTGCCGAGGTTCGATCGATGCTGCACCCGCGCAGTTTTTACGCGTCTGCGGCAGCATGCAGAGAGCATTATTTCCTCGCTGTTTGCGCGGCCCGGCCCGGGTAAAACCCCCGCCTTGCGCGTCCTTTTGACTTGCCTATACTCCCTGACATAACCCTATAAAAAACGGGGAGATCCGCATGAACGTCCATCTTCACAATGCCGATATCGTGACGATCATCGCGCTGGCCTTGCTCGGCTCGCTGCTGCTCGCGCTGCGCTTCCGTCCGACGACATGGAAATCCATCGTCGTCGAGGCGCTGGCCGCGAACGCCGCGGCCATTGCCGCGGTGGTCGCGTTCGAAATGCTGGTCGCCTGAGGCTGGTGCTCCGGGCCTGAGCACGGCGCGCGGCTTAGCGGTAGTAGTAGCCGTGATGGTAGTAGCCACCGCCGCCGTAGTAATAGCCCGGCGCCGGCGCGATAACGCAGCCGCCGAGTGCCGATGCGAGCAGCGTGCCGGCCACGAGAGTCAGGATCAAGCGTTTCATGTTGTTCTCCATCGAGTCAGATTGATTCGAGCGCAAACCCCGAATGACCCGATTGGACACGATGCGCGCCGCAGCGAACGTTGCCATTTGTAAGGGAACATCACCGAGCTGTTACAGGACCGGCGCGCTGGATCGGCGCGTTCGATCGACCGCCCCGCTGCCGCCAGATCGCGCCACCATGGCGGAAAACACCGCCTATACTCCGTTGAGCGCACTGTCGCGATAGAAACCTTGCTGGCCGCGCCAGCGTCGCCGCAATCGAGCGGTTCAACGCGCGCCGTGCGAGCCTCCACGCACCGCGGCGTATCAGCTTGCCGCCCTGGCGTCCGCGCATCGGACGCTTCGGCGTCCAACGAAAAGCGACAGTTTTAACAGACGTGTAATCGATTCCTCTCCGCCCGCTGTTCCCCGACACGGGCGTTCTTTGAGGCGCGACGATGCAGTCCCCGCCAGCAAGGGTGGACTACGCATCGCGCCTCTTTTCTTTTGCGCAAACGATTGCGCGAGCGCGCGAACGAACTCAGGCGGCGGCAGATCCTTGCTGCATCGCGAGCACCGGCTCTGCCGCGTACACGTAGTCGATCGCTTCGAGCGCCGCGCTGATGGGCGGCACCGAGTCGCCGTCGCCGATCGAGGTCGAGCGATACGGCGCCTCGACGCCGCAATGCGATGGCGACGTCGCGACGAAGATCATCACGGTGCGCTTCTGCAGCGCATGCGCGAGGTGCACGAAACCCGTATCGGTACCGACCACGAGCGCGCACGCGCCGATCATCTGCGCAACTTCGGTCACACTCAATGGCGGCAGCACGGTCGCGCCTGGCACCTGCGCGGCGATCTGCCCGGCTTCGGCAAGCTCACCGTCCGAGCCCCACGGCAGCACCACACGGAAACCGCGCTCGCTCAACTCGCGTCCAAGCGCCGCCCAGTGCGTGAGCGGCCATTTCTTGTCGGCTTTCGAGGTGGCGTGAAAGAGCGCCGCGACAGGCGCGTCTTGCGTCGCGAACGGCTGCGGGGCGGTTTCGGGTAGCTGCAGGTCGTAGATGGGCGGTCCTTCCACTTCGTAGCCGAGCGCCTCGCTGGCGCTGATGCGCATGCCGTGCCACGCGCTGCCTTGCGGACGTGGGCCGAAACGCCCGGTGTAGGCGAACGCGGCGCCACGCTCGCCCAGATCCAGGGATTGATAGCCGATGCGCCGCGACGAGCGCGCGAGGAAGGCGATGATCGCGCTCTTGTAGACGCCGTGAATGTCGATGATGTAGTCGTAGCGATACGCGCGCAGCTCGGCGATGGATGCCCAGATCGCCTTCAGATCACTCCAGCGACGCGCCTTCTTGAAGCGGCGCAGCGGCGCGCACAGCACGCGATCGACGCCCTGGCTCCAATGCACGACTTGCGCGAATGCTTCGTCCGCCGCCCAATCCACCTGAACGCCAGGAAATGCGCGTTTGATGTCGGCGACGACTGGCAACGCCTGCACGATATCGCCTAGTGAAGTGACCTTGACAATAAGTATTCGCTTCATTGAGGGTCTGTTCGTTATTCGGAGTTGAAACTATTCTAGCTGACGTTTTTACCGATCCCGCCAAATGGCCGTTGCGCGCGGTCCGATTCTCAATACGGCACGTTACAGCAAAAAAATATCCGCCTGATGATTCACTTCACTTCATTATTTCAAACATCTTTCACGTATTCTGGTCGGTCCCGCACGCTTTATACTTGGCCCTTTGCACGAATCTAATTCATGTCCCGGCCCTTCCCTTCCCGTTCGCCCGCTGTCATGCGTCGCGCAAAACGCCTGTGGCGGCAATACGGCATCTTCTGGCTCGGTGCAATCGCCGTCGGCCTGATCGCGGTGCTGTATGCGCGTCTGATCGACTGGGGGTATGACGCGTTTCTCGATGTCCGGCAGCGATATGTGTGGGCGCCGCTCGTGATCACGCCCGCGGTTGCCGCACTCGCGGTCTGGCTCACACGCAAGTTCTTTCGCGGCTCCGAGGGCAGCGGCATCCCGCAGGTCATCGCAACGCTGCACACGAAACAGCGCGGATACGGCACGCGGCTGCTGTCGCTGCGAATTCTGCTCGGCAAAATCGGCGTGTCGTTTCTCGCGATTCTCGGCGGCTTTACGATCGGCCGTGAAGGACCGACCGTGCAGGTCGGCGCCGCGCTGATGTTCAATCTGCGCCGGTTCTATCCGCGCTCGAATGCGCAGATCGAACGGCAGCTCGCGTTGGCGGGCGCGGCGGCGGGTTTGTCGGCGGCGTTCAACACACCGCTCGCGGGCGTCGTATTCGCAATCGAGGAATTGACGCGCAGCTTCGAGGCGCGCACGAGTGGCGTGCTGATCACGGCGATCATCATTGCGGGTGTCGTCGCACTCGGCCTGAACGGCAACTACACGTATTTCGGCACGATCCAGATCGGCGCGCATTTCCCTGATCTGCTCGCCGTCGCGGTGGTGCTCACCGCGATCGTCACGGGAATCGCGGGCGGTATCTTCGGCTGGCTGCTGCTCAATACCGCGCGCTGGATTCCGGAGCCGCTGCGTCAGTTGCACGGCGAGCGGCCGGTTGCGTTCGCCGCGCTGTGCGGCTTCGCGATCGCGGTGGTCGGCGTGATCTCGGGCGGCACGACGTTCGGCAGCGGCTATACGGAAGCGCGCGGCCTGCTCGAGGGACACGAGCAGTTGTCGGTGTTCTATCCGTTCCTGAAGATGATCGCGATGGTCGGCTCATACCTGCCGGGCATTCCGGGCGGCATCTTCGCGCCGTCGCTGTCGATCGGCGCGGGCTTCGGCAATCTGCTGCACATGGTGTTCGATTCGATGCAATTGCCGATGCTGATCGCGCTCGCGATGGTCGGCTATCTGGCCGCGGTCACGCAGTCGCCGATCACTTCGTTCGTGATCGTGATGGAGATGATCGACGGCCACGCGCTCGTGATTTCGCTGATGGCCACCGCGTTGATCGCGAGCCGAGTGTCCCGCCTGTTCGCGCCGCCGCTCTATGAGTCGCTCGCCGAGCGCTACGTGACGCCGCTGCCGCAGCCCACGCCTGCGCCAGTGCCGGAAGTGCCCGAGGTCGAGGTGCCGGAAGCGGAAAGCGAGGACGGCGAGCCGAGCGCCGACGATGCCGCAGACGACATCACGACGGGTACCGCCGACTCGCCGCGTCAGTAGATGTGTGAGGGCGACGCGAGGCTGACGTTGCGCGGGTAACGGTAACGGCACCGCTGGAGTGCAACGGTTCAGTTCGACCGGGAAATGGCGAGCGCCGTGGAGATGCGAAGAGACGGCTTCAGACAGAAGCCAGAGGACGAGCCGAACGCCGCACCGCATCACGTCGCTGCGACGCGACGCCATGCGACGTCCTGCACATGATGCGAGATGGACCGCGGTCCATCCGAAGCTCAGGCCTGGGGTATTTCGATCTTGACTTCGAGCACTTCGAGATCGTCCTGACGCTCGAGACTCACGCGTATGTCGTCATCGGAAATCTTCACGTACTTCGAGATCACGGCTACCAATTCGCGTTGCAACGCAGGCAGATAATCGGCGGGCGCATGGCCGCCGGCGCGCTCGTGCGCGATGATCAACTGCAGGCGTTCCTTCGCTACCGACGCGGACTTCTTTTTCTCGCCCAGCAAAAACGAAAGAATCGACATGACGTGCGCTCCCCTTACTTGGTGCCGAAGAGGCGCTGCAGCAGCCCGGGCTTCTGGTAATCGACAAAGCGAAGCGATTTCTGCTCGCCGAGGAAACGCGACACGACGTCCTTATAGGCTTCGGCCACATCGGTGCCGTCCATATGCACGGCCGGCAGACCCTGGTTCGACGCGTGCAGCACCGCTTCCGATTCCGGAATCACGCCGATCAGATCGATGCGCAGAATTTCCTGGATGTCGGTCAACGACAGCATTTCGCCTTCGCTGACGCGCTTCGGGTTGTAGCGGGTGATCAGCAGGTGCTCCTTGATCGGCTCCTTGCTTTCGATCGCGCGCTTGGTCTTCGACGACAGGATGCCGAGAATGCGATCGGAGTCGCGCACCGACGACACTTCCGGGTTCGTCACGATCAGCGCTTCGTCGGCGAAGTGCATCGCAAGCAGCGCGCCCGACTCGATACCGGCCGGCGAATCGCAGACGATGTATTCGAAGTCCATCGCGATCAGATCGTTGATGACCTTCTCGACACCGTCCATCGTCAGCGCGTCTTTATCGCGCGTTTGCGAGGCCGGGAGGATGAACAGGTTCTCGCATTTCTTGTCTTTGATCAGCGCCTGATTCAGATTCGCTTCGCCCTGGATCACGTTGATCAGGTCGTACACGACGCGGCGCTCGCAGCCCATGATGAGGTCGAGGTTGCGCAGGCCGACGTCGAAGTCGATCACGGCGGTCTTGCTGCCGCGCAACGCGAGGGCCGACGCAAAGCTCGCGCTCGTGGTCGTCTTGCCCACGCCACCCTTGCCCGAAGTCACCACAATGATTTTTGCCATTACCCTTACCTTGTGTTCGTCAAATGCGTCAATTGGTGCGCGGCCCGCCTCGCCGTGAAACGCCGCGTGCCGCAATCGCTCGGAGCAGCGCGCGTTTCGCGGCGCTTTACGTGAGCCGCAGCGGTTCGATCATCAGTTTTTCTTCTTCGAGCCAGATCTGCACCGGCTTGCCGAGCACGTCGGCCGGCAGCGGGTTCTCGGTCGTTCGATAGATGCCCGCGATCGAGATCAGTTCCGGTTCGAGACACGTGCAGAAGATGCGCGCGTCGTGATTGCCCTGCACGCCGGCCAATGCCCGGCCGCGCAGCGGCGCGTAAATGTGGATGTTGCCTTCCGCGATCACCTCGGCGCCGTAGCTGACCAGACCGAGCACGACCAGATCGCCTTTTGCGTAAATACGCTGACCCGAGCGCAACGGCTTGTCGACCACCATCGTTTGCGGCGACGTGGCAAGACGCACCGGCTCGGCGGCGGGCGTGGGTTCGACGGCGGCGGCAGCGGCCGTGGCCGTGGCCGCGCTGGCGGTTGCGGATGCAGAGCTGGCGGACGCGCTCGTGCCCGCGCTTGCCTCGGTGCCTGCCGCCGCGTTTGCCGCGCTCGCCGTGCTGTCCTCATCGGCCTGCTTCGCCGGCGCGCCGCGGCGATCGCGCGCTTCGAGCAACGGCAATCCCGACTCCGTCGCCCACTGTTGCTCCGCATTCGCGACCACGCCGACCGGACGCATGCGCACGCTGTCGAGCAGTTGCGCGATGTCGGCGAGCGGCACGCGTTCGTTGCCGGCGAGACGCCGCACGTCGATCGCGACGACGTCGTTAGCGAAGAATTCGGGGGTCGCCTCGAAGCGTCGCGTCAGCTCGGCACGCATCGCATCGAGGTCGGTCGTTTTGACCACGAACATCAGCGTGTCGACAGAGCCGCTGCGCAGTTCGAAAAAGGGCGATTTCTTGGGCGACATAGCGTTCGGCGAAAAATTTTGCGTATTTTACAGGCGTACAAGCGCGCGGCCACTATTTTTCCCGGGAGAATCGGTGCTCGCGCGCGCAAGCGCAACGCGTGTCGTCGATGCGATCGACGCGCGACGGTGCGAAAGAAACGCTGGCGGGAAAAAGACCGTGATGAAGGGACGGCGAAGACGAGCGGCGCACGCGACGCGCCGCTTGGGCGATCACTGCTGCAACACCTGCGAAGTAGTCGGCACGTGCCGCACCAGCAGACTTTCGACCTGCTCGGGTGCGCGCTCGACGCGCCGGTGCTCGCCGGTCGGGCCAAAGCCCAGCGCTTCGTAAAAGCGCATCGCGTTGCGGTTCGCGTCGGCGACCCACGCGTAGATTTCCGTGGCGCCCGCATTCGCGAGCCAGCTGCTCGCGGTATCGACGAGCAGCTCGCCGCCGCGCAGATGGCGCACGGCCGGCGCCACCCACAACTCGCAAACGAACGCGCGGCGCGCCGCGGTGTCGTCGAAATGCGCCTCGATCAGCCCGGCCGGATGACCCTCGGTATAGAGCAGGAATGCACCGACGGACTGCGAAACCGCGTGATTCGCCGCGGTCGCGTCGAAACTGGCGGCATCGGCCGACAACGCGTCCTCGAGCGTCGCGCCGAAGGCGTACGGCGCCTCCCGCAGCGAGGCCGTGCGGAGTTCGCGAAAAACGGCGCCCTGATCAGCAGTGATGCGGCGAACGGTCAATGACGGACTCATGCAGACGAAACCCCTGGAAACCCTAACGCGTAGCTTTAACCGAACCGGCCGGCGAGTCAAATTTATTATTGACCAGAATATGCGGTCCCGCTCACGGCGCGTCGTAGTCGCCCGTGCCGTCCGGCCACGGCGTCAGCAGTTCATAGCCGTCGTCGGTCACGGCGACCATGTGCTCCCATTGCGCCGACAGCGAGCGGTCCTTCGTGATCACGGTCCAGCCGTCGCGCTGTACCGACGTGCCGGCGCGGCCCGCGTTGATCATCGGCTCGATCGTGAAGACCATGCCCGGCTTCAGGCGCACCCCCTGCCCCGGCTGCCCATAGTGCAGCACCTGCGGGTCCTCGTGATAGACCTTGCCGATGCCGTGCCCGCAGTAGTCGCGCACGATCGAGAAGCCCTCGCGCTGCGCGACCTTCTGGATCGCGTGGCCGACGTCGCCGAGCGTCGCGCCCGGCTTCACCTCGCGGATGCCGGCCACCATCGCCTCGTAGGTCGTGTCGATCAGCGCACGCGCGACCGTGCTCGACTGGCCGACGCAGTACATGCGGCTCGTGTCGCCGAAATAGCCGTCCTTGATGATCGCGACGTCGATGTTGAGGATGTCGCCGTCCTTCAGGATCTCGTTGCGATTCGGGATGCCGTGACACACGACATGATTGACCGACGTGCAGACGGTCTTCGGAAAGCCCAGATAGCCGACATTGGCCGGAATCGCTTTCTGCGTGTGGACGATGTAGTCGTTGCACAGCGCGTCGAGGTCGTTGGTGGAGACGCCTGCGTTGACGTGCTCGCCGATCATTGCCAGCACATCGGCCGCGAGGCGGCCCGCAATGCGCAGCTTCGCGATATCGTCGTGAGTCTTGTAGGTAATGGCCATGAATTCAGTCGATGTGAGTCGCGGGTCAAGCGCGAGATGACCCGCCGCGCCCGAAAGCCCGGCGGCCCGCAACCGCCGCTCGATTGGGCGATTTCGGGCAATTGTACAGAGGATCGCGGATGGACCCCGCGCAAATCGGCTGAAGCGGTGCGCGGGAGGAGGCGGTCGCGCTATCGGAGCTATGCCGAGGCCGCGCGCCCGAATCACAATGACGGGCTTTTGCTCGGCCAGCTTGCGGGCCTGCTCGTTCAGATGGACTGGCGGCAAAGGGACTCGAACGATCATCGAGCCGGACATCGTGATCGTTCAGTTTCCCGAACTAAAATTCGGGCGTCCCGTCATGCCGCCCGCTGCGTTCCGCCCTTCGCCATATCGTACGGATCACGCTGATTGCGGGCGTACTGCTTCGGCGCCATTGCCGACCAGCGCCGGAACGCGCGAATGAATGCCTTCTCCGACGCAGCGGTGCACTATGCGTCGGTCGTCGCGCTCGGCGAGACGGCCTCCGCGATGGAGCAGCTGACCGCGACCGTGCAGCTCGATGCGAGCAATGCCGAACAGGCGAGCGAACTCGCGCGCGGCGCGTCCAGCGGTCGAAGCCGCGCGTGCCGGCGACGAGGGTCGCGGCTTCGCGGTCGTCGCCGGCGAGGTGCGCAGCCTCGCGCGAGATTGGCGCGCTGATCGCCGATTCGACGTCAAGCGTCGAACGCGGCGCGGGACTCGTCGAAGACGCGGGCGGCACGATGCAGCAGATCGAAGCGGCGATCGCGCGCGTGACCAGCATCGTCGGTGACATTGCGCAGGCGTCGGGTCAGCAGAGCGATGGGATTCAGCAGGTGGGCATCGCGATCACGCAGATGGCGAGGTCACGCAGCAGAATGCGGCGCTCGTCGAGGAAAGCGCGGCGGCCGCCGCGTCGCTCGCGGAACAGGCGCGGGCATTGAGGGAGATGATGGAAGGGTTTCGGGTGGGATGAGACGCCCGTCCCCTGGCCTCGATACGCTGAAGGCAAGGGTTGGGCGCCGCTGTCGGGCCCGGCGACGTGCTGCCCTTGACACCGGGCAGCATCGACCACAGACGTGCGGGCCTGCTTACGTCGATATCCGCGGCTTAGTTGTCGGGATGGGCCGCCGTGAAGCTTTGGAACGCACTGTACGACGGATTCAACGGCGAGCCGTTCATCATGATGCCGAAGCCCTGGTCGCCGCTGTCGAGCACGTAATACATGACGCTCTGGATATTGTGCGTCTTGCGGTTCTGATAGAACTCGCCGAGCTTCGTCGTGATGTAGTTCCCACGATAGGTCTCGTTTTGCTCCGGTCCGGTGTTCCACTCGGTGATGATGAACGGCACGCCATACCGGGCCTTGCAATAGATCGGCAGATCGAAGCCAGGTTGGGCGCCGTCCGCACCGAGGGAGAACACATCGCCATACACCTCGTAGTTGTGCCACGTGGTGATGTCCCAGCGCACGGTCGGGTGACCGCCGCTGCCATCCGGCTGATCGCCGTCCCACAGCGCGTCCGCCGCGCCGACATCGTTCACGCAGAAATTGATGCCGCACTTCGCGTTCGACTGAACCGCTTTCACGCCGTCGATCATCCCGCGCATCACGCCGCGCATCACCGGCCAGTTCGTGTTGTTGAAGTCCGCTGCCTTCGTGCCCGCAGCGTTGAAGTCGAGCACGGTGGCGTTCGTGCGCGTCAACTCGTTGCCGCATTCGTAAATGGTCACGCCATACGGTTTCAGTGCGTTCGCGACCGACTGCGCTACCGCGTAACCCTGGCTGTAAGCGGCATTCTCGCCAGCCAGCAGGTTGCCGTTGGAGTCGTAGACGCCCTGGTCGATCAGCACGACCAACGTCATGCCCGCCGCCTGGAAAGCCTGTGCGAGCCCGATCGCCGCGTTCAGCTGGTTCGAACTGTTGGTGACGCCGACGCGATAGCTCGTGCAGCCCATGGCCTTCAGGATCGAGACGATCTGCTGGGGCGTGTACGTGTAGTCGAAGTGACCGTTCATGCCATAGAACATGCCGGCCTGCGGTGTGATCGCGATGCGCGGATCGTTGCAATGCAGCCAACTGTTGGGGACGTCCGCAATGACGTAGAACTCGCCACCCGTGCCGCAATGCCAGATCTTGCCGCCGTAGAACAGCACGAGCGACACGTTGTACGTATCGCCGACCGTCGCGCCGTTGCGGTAGATGACGCCGTTGGAGAGCGTCCACGTCGCGCCGAACTGGTCGATGATGTACGGCGCGGAAGGCAGTGAGGTGCCATCGGGCGACATGTTCGAGACACTCGCCTTCGCGACCGGCGACGTATTGTCCGCGGTGCTGGAGGTAGCGGACGCACCCGAAGCTGCCGCGGCGCCGGAAGCACCGGTCGCAGCGGCTGCCTTGCCACTCGCGTTCGATGACCCACTGCCCCCACCACACGCGGTCAAAAGATAACTTGCGCTCAGGGCCGTCAGGCCCCCAATGAATTGACGTCGTTTTATCATCGCGGAGTAATTCCAAATGTCGGGAAAATTCCCGATAAAAAGACCAAAAGGTGGATTCGCTGTGATTCGACGGACAATCAATAAGGATTCGATGCAAATGAATTGCAGGCCTTAAAGACTATTGTCCCGAAGTGCTTTGAACGCACGTCTGTGTTGTCCGATTGAACCGAGGCGCGCGAAGGTGCTCCTCGCGGTGGTTCAGATTGACAGGGCTGGGTGCGCGTTGGTTCGCAAACGTTTGCGCTGCAAACCTTTGCGGTGCAAACGTTTTACTGATTAATTGCCGAAGCTTTCATTTTCAGGAAAATTCTTCCTGTAAAAGCTTCTGACGGCGTAAATCGTACCCTGAACGAATGACCGAGCCCAACCAAAAATCGTATTTATTTGTAAAAAAGGGCAGATCTTGCGGAGATCTGTGGGGTCGGCGAAGATTCGCACTTTCAGAAGTCGATCGGGGGGCGGGTCGCCCGCAAATTTTCTGACTTCGACCCCTTATAGCGTGCAATAGCCACGCCCCGAATATGTCCGGTCTATGAATTAGGGGACGGTGCAGCACGGATGACTTAAGATATTTGTATGGAAATGAGATGAAAAAGGCCACGAACAACAAATGGCTTATGTAAAAAATTGAAACAAAGGATTTCGCCAAAATAGAAATGATGCTTGAACAATTTCGAATTGCCTTGGCAAAGCCATTCGAGAACTCAAAGCAAAAACCCCTTGATCTCGGTGAAATCAAGGGGTTTCAGAATTTGGCGGAAAGGGTGGGATTCGAACCCACGGTACGGGGAAACCGTACGCCTGATTTCGAGTCAGGTACATTCGACCACTCTGCCACCTTTCCGGGTATTCCAACTCGCTACTGCATCGTCGGATCCAAGCGGGCCGTTGCTTGGGAGAAAAAGATTATAGAACAGCTCGAATTAGTTTTCCAAGCCCCCTCGTCCAAAAAATTTCTAAAAAATTTTCGCGGGACCTCGATGCCGTTCGCGGCATCCATCGTCAGACACGCGACGACACCGCGCCTGCGCGCGCATCGGCGACGCTCAGGCCGCCGGCACTTGCAGCCGCTCGACGCCGCCGAGGTAAGGCCGCAGTGCCGTGGGCACCGTCACCGAGCCATCGGCGTTCTGGAAGTTCTCGAGCACCGCGACGAGCGTGCGGCCCACCGCGAGACCCGAGCCGTTGAGCGTATGCACGAGCTCCGGCTTGCCCTGCGCGTTGCGGAAGCGTGCCTGCATGCGTCGCGCCTGGAACGACTCGGTATTCGAGCAACTCGAAATCTCACGATAGGTGTTCTGCGCGGGCAGCCACACTTCCAGGTCGTAGGTCTTCGCTGCGGAAAAGCCCATGTCGCCGGTGCACAGCGTGATCACGCGATACGGCAGTTCGAGCTTTTGCAGAATCGCCTCCGCATGGCCGACCATCTGCTCGAGCGCGTCGTACGATGCGCCTGGCGCTACGACCTGCACCATCTCGACCTTGTCGAACTGATGCTGGCGGATCATGCCGCGCGTGTCGCGGCCATACGAGCCCGCTTCCGAGCGGAAGCACGGCGAGTGCGCGGTCAGCCTGATCGGCAGCGCGTCCGCTTCGACGATGCTCTCACGCACCGTGTTCGTCAGCGAAATTTCCGAGGTCGAGATCAGGTACTGCGTGACCGTGTGTTCACCGCCGCCCTTTTCGACGCGGAACATATCGTCCGCGAACTTCGGCAGCTGGCCCGTGCCGTACAGGATGTCGGGATTGACGATGTACGGCGTGTAGATCTCGGTATAGCCGTGCTGCTGCGTGTGCGTGTCGATCATGAACTGCGCGAGCGCGCGATGCAGCCGCGCAATCTGGCCGCGCAGCATCGTGAAGCGCGCGCCCGACAGCTTCGCGCCGGTCTCGAAGTCGAGGCCGAGCGGCGTGCCGACGTCAACGTGATCCTTGACCTCGAAGTCGAACTGGCGCGGCGTGCCCCAGCGGCGCACTTCGACGTTGCCGGCTTCGTCGTTGCCGACCGGCACGCTTTCGTGCGCGAGATTCGGCACGTCGAGCAGCAGATCGGACAGACGCTTCTGGATGTCTTCGAGCTTGACCGCCGACGCCTTCATCTCGTCGCCGATGCCGCCGACTTCGGCCATCACCGCCGACGTGTCTTCGCCGCGTCCTTTCATCGCGCCGATCTGCTTGGACAGGCTGTTGCGGCGCGCCTGCAGTTCTTCGGTACGGGTCTGGGTATCGCGGCGTTCCGCTTCGAGCGCGGTGAAGGCCGCGACGTCGAGGGTATAGCCGCGGTCGGCGAGGCGCTTTGCGACGCCGTCGAGGTCTTTGCGCAGCAGCTGGATGTCGAGCATGGGATGGGACGGATGTTCGTTGTATGAAAACGCGATTTTAACGCACCCGCAAAGGTGAAACGCCTCAAGCCTTCTTCGGCTTGTTCTCGGCGCGCCACCGCGCATCGAGCTCGCCAAGGCGCGCGAGCTTCTCGCCGATCTTGCCTTCGAGACCACGCGGTGTCGGCTCGTACCAATGCGGCTCGCGCATGCCGTCAGGCAGATAGGTTTCGCCGGCCGCGTACGCATCGGGTTCGTCGTGCGCGTAGCGGTAGTCGTGGCCGTAGCCGAGTTCCTTCATCAGCTTCGTCGGCGCGTTGCGCAGATGCACCGGCACCGCGCGCGACTGGTCCTTGCCGACGAAGCGCCGCGCCTCGTTGTACGCGTTGTACCCGGCATTCGATTTCGGCGCGACCGCCAGATAGATGATCGCCTGCGCAAGCGCGAGCTCACCTTCGGGCGAACCGAGACGCTCGTAGGTTTCGGCGGCGTCGAGCGTGATGCGCGCGGCGCGCGGGTCCGCGAGGCCGATGTCTTCCCACGCCATGCGCACGATGCGACGCGCGAGATAGCGCGGGTCCGCGCCGCCGTCGAGCATGCGGCAGAACCAGTTACAGCGCGCCGTCCGGGTTGCTGCCGCGCACGGATTTATGCAGCGCGCTGATCTGGTCGTAGAAGGCGTCGCCGCCCTTGTCGAAGCGGCGCAGATTCTCCGCGAGCGCGCTGCCCAATAACGCGCCGTCGATTTCGGTGGTCTTCTGCCGGGCGGCCGCGCGCGCGACGATCTCGAGGTTGTTCAGCAGCTTGCGGCCGTCGCCGTCGGCGGATCCGATCAGCGCGGCGCGCGCTTCGTCGGTGAAGGTGAGGCCGCCGAGTTCCTTCCGCGCGCGCTCGAGCAGCTCGCGCTGCTCGTCGTCCGTCAGGCTCTTCAGCACGTAGACGGCGGCGCGCGACAGCAACGCGCTATTGACCTCGAACGACGGATTCTCGGTCGTCGCGCCGACGAACACGAACAGGCCCGACTCGACGTGCGGCAAGAACGCGTCTTGCTGGCTCTTGTTGAAGCGATGCACTTCGTCGACGAACACCAGCGTCTGATGGCCGTTCGCGCGATGGATCTGCGCGGTCTCGACCGCCTCGCGGATATCCTTCACGCCCGACAGCACCGCCGACAACGCGATGAACTGCGCGTGAAACGCATCGGCCATCAGCCGCGCGAGCGTGGTCTTGCCGACGCCCGGCGGGCCCCACAGGATCATCGAATGGGCCTCGCCCGATTCGAACGCGACCCTGAGCGGCTTGTTCGGACCGAGCAGATGCGACTGGCCGATCACTTCGTCGATATTGCGTGGCCGCAGGCGTTCGGCGAGCGGAACATTGGCACGGGTTTCTTCAAACATGACGTTTTGGGGATAATCTCGGCTTTCCGGGGCACGCACCGCTTCGGAGCAGCGCCTCGCGGGACAGGCGCAAAGCCCGCGCCCGGCCGGAAACACAGGCACGAAGGCGGGCAACGTTCTGCATTATGACAGTGACGGCGGCCAAGCGATGGCCGACCCGGGGCGCCGGCGACGCAAAGAATCACTGCACCACCGACAGGAACGAACATCAGATGGCTCAAGATTCCGTCGCCGGCGACGCCGGCTCCACCTACGCGCCGCTCACGCCGGTGCCCGACGCGCGCCGCGCGTTTCGCACCGGCGACGCGTTCGCGCTGTGGTTCTCGCTCGGCATCGGCCTGCTCGTCGCCCAGGCGGGCGCGCTGCTGGTGCCGGGCCTGTCGCTGCCGCACGCGCTCGTCGCGATCGTGCTCGGCAGCGTGATCGGCGTCGTGCTGCTCGCGCTCGTGGGCGTGATCGGCACCGACACCGGGCTCGCGGCGATGTCGTCGCTGCGTCCGACGCTCGGCGTGCGCGGCGCGTCGGTGCCGGCCGTGCTGAACATGGTGCAACTGGTCGGCTGGGGCTCGTTCGAGGTGATCGTGATGCGCGATTCCGCCGATGCGCTCGCGAAACAGGCGTTCGGCCTGTCGATGCCGCTCGTGTGGACCGTGATCTTCGGCGTGCTCGCGACGCTGCTCGCGATCAGCGGCCCGCTGTCGTTCGTGCGGCGCTTTCTGCGCAAGTGGGGGATCTGGCTGCTGCTCGCGGGCGCCGCGTGGCTCACGTGGAACCTGCTCGCGCGCCACAATCTCGCGGACCTGATGCGTCGTCCCGGCACCGGCGAGATGTCGTTCGGCGGCGCGGTCGACCTCGTGGTCGCGATGCCGCTGTCATGGCTCCCGCTGATCGCCGACTACACGCGCTTCGGCCGCCGCGCCGGCGAGACGTTCCGCGGCACGCTATACGGCTATGGCATCGCGAACATCTGGTTCTATGCGCTCGGCGCGGTCTACGGGCTCGCGGCCGGCGGCGGCGATGCATTGCTGACCGGCGCGCTCGCGCAAGCGGGCGGCGGGTTTGCGCTGCTGCTGATTCTGATCGACGAAATCGACAATGCGTTCGCCGACATCCACTCGGCCGCGGTGTCGACCGGCACGTTCTGGACGCGCGCGAGCGTGCCGTTGCTGTCGGCCGCGTTCGGTGCGCTGTGCACGCTGATCGCGCTGCTCGTGCCGATGGCGAAGTACCAGAACTTCCTGCTGCTGATCGGCTCGGTATTCGCGCCGCTGTTCGGCGTCGTGCTGATGGATCACTTCATCGTGCGCAAGCGTCGCGTCGACGCCGCGGTGCTCGCCGATGTGCGCGGCCGCTACGGCTTCTCGGGCGGCTGGCACCTGAGCGCGTTCGTCGCTTGGGCGATCGGCATCGCCTCGTACCAGGTGATCAATCAATGGCTACCGAATGTCGGCGCGACGCTGCCGTCGCTTGCGATCGGCGCGGTGTGCTATTACGCGTTCGTATCGGCGCGCAAGACCGCGTATGCGTGAGCGCGTCACCCTCAGCGCGTTGCATTAGACGCAGCTGTCACAAAATAAAAAAAAGACCTGCAATCCAAATGCAGGTCTTTTTTTTGTGACCGTCGAATGGCCAATCACAGTGCGCGCCGCAGGCTATTTTTTCGCCGCTTTGCGCCGACGCGATTCGGCCTTGCGACACAGATCCGTGAGCAGCCAACGGGCGACGGTCTCCGGCCGATTCGGCGCATACGAGGCGAATTTGCTCTCGTTCGCGAAATGGACGACGACGGTGCCGGTCATTACGCGATAAGTTCCGGCATAGTTTACGCCGTCCAGTTCCACGCTTAGCGCGTGGGTGGTTTCATATTCCGCGAAAGTCAAAATAAAAGCGATATCTCGAAACGAGACATTATCGCTACGATTTTTCGGAAGTCAAAGAAATATGCAATTGGTTGCATATTAAATTCTCACCGGCGGTAATTGTTGCGTTCTCCGCTTTAAAACCCAAATAACGGGCTGCCGGATACGTTAGATAACCTGCTGCCTTACTGCCGTTCAAGCCGAACCGTCGGCGTATCGGCGAAACGCTCAAGCGCGCGATTGCCTTCCCGATGGGCTTCGGCCTCATCGATAAAGGTTTTTTCACTATATGCAACGACCTTGAAACCACTTCCGGCCGAGCGCGGAACGGTTATTCCCCAATGCCACCCGCCCTCCTGCTGGAACACATGGAGGGACGGGGATAAGCGTGAATCGTGTGAAGAAGACAATCTCATGACATGCCTCGTCTTTCCAGACATCCAAAGCGACAACAACCTTCGATCAGTTTAGGCGTTATTTTGTTGCGTTGCAGCAAAAAATTGTTAGAGATTACGAACCCAATCCTGGGAAAATGATCGGACGCGCCAACTCCAGCCCATGAGCAATGCCGGTCTTTCCAGTCTCGCACTAAATCATTACGTCTGCCGGTACGACGATTTAACGTTCGTCGCGGCGCCGGGCGCGCATCCCTAAGCAATCCACGCACCGCGCGAAATAAAAAGCCGCGCTCGACAAGCGCGGCTTCGCCGGCGTTTGCAAAGGCGCCAGTGTCGGCGCCTACCGCGCGGTTTATCCGTTGATCACATCCGCGCCCTTCGGCACCGTGAACTTGAATGCATCGGGCGGCAGTTGCGGATTTTTCTGGATGTTCGAGAACGTGAGCAGCGTCACGTTACCGAACACGTCGTGCAATTCCATCGCTTCGAGATTGCCGTCCTTGAAGCCGATGCCGACGCGCTCGAACTGCGTGTCCTTCGCCTTCGGCGTCAGTTCGAGCCAGTCGATGCCGGCCTTCACGCCCGCGTCGCGCAGCGAGAAGTTCTTGTCCAGATCGTTGCTGCCGAACAGGATCGCCGCCGGGCTTGCGCCGAGCGCGTTGCCGAGCGGGCGCACCGTCACCTGGTTCAGATCCTTGTCGTAGACGTAGAACTTGTCGCCGTCCGCCTGCAGCAATTGCGAGTAGGGCTTCTCGTATTGCCAGATGAACTTGCCGGGCCGCGCGAACATGAACGTGCCGCTCGACGTGGTCGGCTTGGCCGGGTTCGCGGCGGACAGCGCGCCGCTCGCGCCCTGCGCCTTGCTCGGCGCGCGCACTTCCTGCTGCACGAAGGCGCCGCGCGCCGAATGGACCTGCGCGATGAATGCCTTCAGTTGCTCGGTGCCGCTCGCGAACGCGTGCGAGGCGACGAGCAGCGACGCACCGATCGCGACACTGCCCACGGCGCGCGCGATCTTGCGCATGCCGCGGGACACGCGCTCGCCGAGGCGCCCCGCTCGACGCTGCCGGGCATCCTGCTGCGCGATTGCTTGCATAGGTTTTTCTCCCTTGAATGAATTCGGTGATGGGCTGCGCCGGCTCGACGCACTCGCTGAACACAGAGTGACTGGCCCGGCGTCGAGCCGCAATGGCGCACCGGACGGTGCACGCGGCGTCGCTCGCGATGGCCGCAATGGCTCGTTGCGGCTATTCCGCCTCGCGCGCCGGCGCCAGGATCTCGCGATTGCCGTTCGACGACATCGCCGACACCACGCCCGAATTCTCCATCTGTTCGAGGAGACGCGCCGCCCGGTTGTAGCCGATGCGCAGGTGCCGCTGCACGAGTGAAATCGACGCTCGGCGATTCTTCAGCACGACGTCGACCGCCTGATCGTATAACGGGTCCGACTCGCCTTCGGTGGACGCGGTTCCCGCCGAGCCTTCGTCGCCCTCGCCGCTCACGCCGCCTTCGAGAATGCCCTCGATATAGTTCGGCTCGCCCTGCTCCTTGAGCTTGTCGACGACGCGATGCACTTCATCATCCGACACGAACGCGCCGTGCACGCGCACCGGCAAACCGCTGCCTGGCGGCAGATAGAGCATGTCGCCCATGCCGAGCAGCGACTCGGCGCCCTGCTGGTCGAGAATCGTGCGCGAGTCGATCTTCGACGACACCTGGAACGCCATACGGGTCGGCACGTTGGCCTTGATCAGGCCGGTGATCACGTCGACCGACGGACGCTGCGTAGCGAGAATCAGATGGATGCCGGCCGCGCGCGCCTTCTGCGCGATCCGCGCGATCAGCTCTTCGACCTTCTTGCCGACGACCATCATCAGGTCGGCCAGTTCGTCGATGACGATCACGATGTTCGGCAAACGCGTCAGCGGTTCCGGATCGTCCGGCGTCAGGCTGAACGGATTCGGCAGCTTCTCTTCGCGCTTGGCCGCTTCGTCGATCTTGTTGTTGTAGCCGGCGAGGTTACGCACGCCGACCTTGCTCATCAGCTTGTAGCGGCGCTCCATTTCGGCGACCGCCCAGTTCAGCGCGTGGCCCGCCTGGCGCATGTCGGTGACGACCGGACACAGCAGATGCGGGATGCCTTCGTAGACGCTCATTTCGAGCATCTTCGGATCGATCAGGATCATGCGCACCTGCTCGGCGCTCGCCTTGTACAGCAGCGACAGGATCATCGCGTTGATACCCACGGACTTGCCCGAACCAGTCGTGCCGGCGACGAGCAAATGCGGCATCTTCGCGAGATCCGCGCACACGGGCTTGCCGCCGATGTCCTTGCCGAGACCCATCGTGAGCGGCGACGCGGCATCCGCATACACGGCCGAGCCGAGAATTTCGGACAGGCTCACGGTCTGACGGCGCTGGTTCGGCAGCTCCAACGCCATGTAGTTCTTGCCCGGAATCGTTTCGACGACGCGAATCGACACGAGCGACAGCGAGCGCGCGAGATCCTTCGCGAGATTAACGATCTGACTGCCCTTCACGCCCGTGGCCGGCTCGATTTCATAGCGCGTGACGACGGGCCCCGGATACGCGGCGACCACGCTCACGTCGACACCGAAGTCCTTCAGCTTCTTCTCGATCAGGCGCGACGTGAATTCGAGCGTGTCCGCGGAAATGGTTTCCTGCGCGGCTGGCGCGGGGTCGAGCAGCGCGATGGGCGGCAGCGTGGAGTCGCCGGGCAGATCGGTAAAGAGCGGCACCTGGCGTTCCTTCTCGACACGCTCCGACTTCGCCGGCGTGGCGAGCGGCGGCACGATCACTACGGGCTCGTGCTCCTCGATGCGCACGCGGCCCTTCTCGACCTTGCCTTCGCGCTTCACGGCGGCCGCTTCGCCGAGCTTGCGATCGAGCCCGGCCTCGCGGCGCAGCTTCGCGAACGTCACCGCGGAAATGATCGATTCGCCGACCTTCTCCGCGACCGACAGCCACGAAAAACGGAAGTACAGCGACAGCCCGATCCCGAGACCGAGCAGCAGCGCGAGCGTGCCACCGGTGAAGCCGAGCGCATGCGAGATGCCGCGCGCGACAGCCTCGCCGATCACGCCGCCAGGCGCGCGCGGCAACTGCACCTTCAGCGACCACATGCGCAGCGCCTCGAGGCCGTTGCACGACAGCAGCACGAGCATGAACGCGAACGCGTCCGCGAGCCAACTGACGCCGCGCGGCGCGTCGTCGTCCTGCGGCTCTTCGTTGCGGGTGATGCGCTTGTAGTTCGCGGAGATGTGGCGGCCGAGCAGCACGATCCACCAGTAGGCGGACAGACCGAACAGCAGCAGCAGGATGTCGGAAGTCCACGCGCCGACGCGGCCCGCCCAGTTCGAGATATGGTCGACCTGCGCGGCATGGGTCCAGCTCGGGTCGTGCCTGCTGTAGCTGACGAGCGACATCAGCAGGAACACGCCGAGGGCCACCTGCAGAATCCAGCGGATTTCGGTGAAGAGGCGCGACATGCGGTGCGGCAATGCCTGCGCGCTCGCGGTATAGGGAGCTTTTGCCATTGATCCTGTTGCCTGGGGTAGCCGGTTCAGGCTGAAACTGCCGCCGGGAACGCGGCCCGAGCCTCGCCGCGCACGGCTTCGGGCCCGATCCCGGCTAACGGAAACTTCGATCCGGGCTATTGTAAACGCTGTGTCCCGCGCGAGGCTGTAAATGACGGTAACCTGGCTGTTTGACCACAGACGCATGCGCGAGGCGCGCTGAATTCGCCGTATCGCGCCGCGGGCTCGCCCCGAGCGCCCACGCCGCCACGCTATCGCGGCGATCAGAAAGCTTGATGGCGCAGCGGCACGCCCCGCCCTTTATAATGCCCGACTGATACCCATCTACAGTTTCAGCTCAAAAACGCACGGCTACGCAGCGGCGAGCCGCGCGCCGTACAAGGATTCGATCATGCCCGCAACTGCAACGAAACACGCCAAGGTTCTGATTCTCGGTTCCGGTCCCGCCGGCTACACGGCGGCGGTTTACGCGGCGCGCGCCAACCTCGCGCCGGTGCTCGTCACCGGCATCGCGCAAGGCGGCCAGCTGATGACCACGACCGACGTCGAAAACTGGCCCGCCGACGCCAACGGCGTGCAAGGCCCGGAACTGATGGCGCGCTTCCTCGAGCACGCCGAGCGCTTCAATACCGAGATCATCTTCGACCACATCCACACGGCGAAGCTCGATGAGAAGCCGATTCGCCTGATCGGCGATTCGGGCGAATACACGTGCGATTCGCTGATCATCTCGACGGGCGCATCGGCGCAGTATCTCGGCCTGCCGTCGGAAGAGGCGTTCATGGGCAAGGGCGTGTCGGCCTGCGCGACCTGCGACGGCTTCTTCTACAAGCAGCAGCACGTCGCCGTGATCGGCGGCGGCAATACGGCCGTCGAAGAGGCGCTCTACCTCGCCGGCATCGCGAAGAAGGTGACCGTGATCCATCGCCGCGACAAGTTCCGCGCCGAGCCGATCCTGATCGACCGTCTGCTCGCGAAGGAGAAGGAAGGCGTCGTCGAGATCAAGTGGAACCATGTGCTCGAAGAAGTAACCGGCGACAACTCCGGCGTGACCGGCCTGCGCATCAAGCACACGCAGAGTGGCGAGACCACTGACATCGCGCTGCAGGGCCTGTTCGTCGCGATCGGCCACAAGCCGAACACGGACATCTTCGACGGCCAGCTCGAGATGAAGAACGGCTACATCATCACGAAGGGCGGCCTGAACGGTTTCGCGACCGCGACCAGCGTGCCGGGCGTGTTCGCCGCGGGCGACGTGCAGGACCACATCTATCGCCAGGCGATCACCAGCGCGGGCACCGGCTGTATGGCCGCGCTCGACGCGCAGCGCTATCTCGAGACCATCAACGAAATGGCCGGCGAGCACGCGATGAGCGCGGAAGCGGACCGCTGATCCGCGCCGCGCTGCCGTATGTCGAGACGAAGTCCCGACAAACGGGCGCGACAGTAAAATGACGGTGGCGCAGCGCTGCTGTCATTGGCTCACGAAGGCCGCGGCTGAAATGCCGGCGGCCTTTGTCGTTTTTGCCGTCTTGTCAATGTGCATCGAGCGCGTTGGCAGCACCACCGACCGACCTTTCCGCCTGTATTGCCGACATGCCGAAGAATCAGCCCCATCCGAACGAACCGAAACGCCCGCAAGCCGCCACGCGTCCCGCGCCCGCAACGGCTGCGCCCGCCGTCGCACCGAAGCTCGATCGCGCATCGGGGCTCGCCGGACTCGGTGCGTTGCGTGAAGCGTTGAAGGGCGAAGCCGAGCGGCGCGAGCGCGAACAGGCGGCGACGCGAGCGGCGCAGCGCGAAGCGGCCGCCGACGCCGATCTGTTCCGCCGTGAGATCGGCGAAGTCGCGCCGCTCGCGATTGCGCCGCGCGCGACGCTCACGCGCAATCCCCCGCCGCCGCTGCCGGTGCAGACGCTGCTCGACGAGGAGGCGGTGCTGCACGAAGCGATCTCCGACGAATTCGACCCCGAAGTGCTGCTCGAAACCGACGAAACGCTGTCGTATTGCCGCCCCGGCTTGAGCCGCGACGTAGTGCGCAAGCTGCGGCGCGGCGACTGGATCGTGCAGGCGCAGATCGACCTGCACGGCATGCGGCGCGAAGAGGCGCGCGAGGCGCTCGCGGAATTCATCCGCGAATCGGCCAAACGCGGCCTGCGCTGCCTGCGCGTGATTCACGGCAAGGGTCTGGGGTCGATCGGCAAGGAGCCGGTGCTGAAGGGCAAAGTGCGCGCATGGCTCGTGCAGAAATCCGAAGTGATCGCGTTCTGTCAGGCGCGCCCGCATGACGGCGGCGCCGGCGCGGTGGTCGTGCTGTTGCAGCCGGGGTCGTTGCCGCCGCATGGGGCGAGCGCGAAGGTCTGAGGTCGATTTTTTCGGCCGTCGTTCGTCGTGGGGTAAACGGCCAGCCTGGCCGTCGCGCGGTGTGGCTCTCGTCGTCACCGCGTACTCGTGCTGTGTAACCGTCAAAGGTGAATCGCGATGCCCCCGCTGCTTTATGCCCATCCATTCTCGTCCTACTGCCAGAAGGCCCTGACCGCGCTGTACGAAAACGGTACGCCGTTCGAGATGCGCGTGCTCGCGCATGACGACCCGAAGGTCATGGCCGAATTGGCCGCGCTGTGGCCGATCAAGCGCTTCCCGGTGCTCGTCGACGGCGGGCGCACGGTGGTCGAGGCGAGCATCATCATCGAATATCTGGGCCTGCATTATCCGGGGCCTGTCACGCTGTTGCCCGCCGATCCGCGCGTGGCGCTCGAGGTGCGCACGATGGACCGCTTCTTCGACAACTACATTTCGACTCCACAGCAAAAAGTCGTGTTCGATAGCCTGCGTCCCGAAGCCGAGCGCGACCGGCGTGGCGTCGCCGATGCGCGCGCGCTGCTCGACACTTCGTACGCATGGCTCGACCGTCACATGGCCGAGCGCGAATGGGCCGCCGGCGACAGCTTCAGCCTCGCCGACTGCGGCGCCGCCCCGTTCCTGTTCTACGCCGACTGGACGCACCCGATCGACCCCGCGTTCGCGCACGTGCGCGCGTACCGGCAGCGGCTGCTCGCGCGGCCCTCGTTCGCACGCGCGGTCGACGAGGCGCGGCCCTACCGGCCGCTATTTCCGCTGGGCGCGCCGGAGCGGGATTGAGCCACGAGCGGCGGTGGCAGTTGCGCGCGAACGAGACGCGGCAGACAACCAGTTTTGCTGGCTGTAGACTTCCTGTCGTGTCGCAAACCTGCCCCGCCCTTCTTCTGGCTCACCACCCACAAGGCACACCATGGACCGTTTCGAAGCGATGGAGATCTTCACGCGCGTGGTCGAAGCGAACAGCTTCACCAAGGTTTCGGAATCGCTCGATCTGCCGCGCGCGAAGGTCAGCCGCACGATCCAGGCGCTCGAGGAACACGTCGGCGTGCGGCTCCTGAACCGCTCGACGCGCCAGGTCAGCGTGACCGAAGACGGCGCATCGTTCTACGAGCGCTGCGTGCGCATTCTCGCCGACGTCGCCGATGCCGAGTCGTCGCTGTCGAGCAAGCGCGAGAATCCGGCGGGGACGATCCGCGTCGACACCTCCGGCACGCTGGCGCGCTCGCTGCTGCTGCCCGCGCTCGACGACTTCTACGCGCAATACCCCGCGATCGACGTACGCCTCGGTCTCGCGGACCGCAACATCGATCTGATCCAGGACGGCGTCGATTGCGTGATCCGCATGGGCACGCTCGACGAGTCGAGCCTCGTTGCGAAGCGCATCGGGCTTGCGCGCATCGTCACGTGCGCATCGCCCGCGTATCTGCGCAAGTTCGGCACGCCGACCACACTGGAGGACCTCGGCGAGCATCGCGCGGTCAACTACGTGTCCGCGCGCAGCGGCAGGACCTTCCCGTTCGAATACGAAGTGGACGGCGAAATCGAGCGCGTCGCGATGGATAGCACGCTCGCCGTCAACGACGGCTCGGTGTACATCACGGCGGCTGTGTTGGGCCACGGCATCATCCAGCCGTCGCGCTTCATGGTCGCCGAACTGATCGAGCAAGGCGCGCTCACAGAGATTCTCGGCAACTACACGAGCCCCGGTACACCGCTGTCGATTCTGTATGCGCATCGCCGCAATCTGAGTTCGCGGTTGCGCGCGTTTATCGACTGGGCCAGCGAGCTCGCGCGCAACAATCCCGACTTGCGTTTGCCCGGGGCGGCGTAACGGCTGCAAAAGAACAGAAGCCCCATGCGCAATTCAACGCATGGGGCTTTTCTGTAGCGACGGATTCAGCGCTTAGGCGACGACTTACGCAATCCGCTCTTCATTCGCCGGATCGAACAACACCGCCTTCGACGTATCGAACAGCAGCGTCGCATTCTGCTCCGGTTGCGGGTTCGACGCCGGGTGCACGCGGCTCACCACGCGCTTGCCGTTGATCTGCGCGAACACCAGCGTGTCCGGACCGGTCGGCTCGATCACGTCGACCTTCACTTCGACCGGCTGCAGCTTCGAGTCGTCGCCGTGCGCGCCGCGCGCATCGGTGATGCGTTCCGGACGCAGGCCGAGAATCACGTTGTTGCCGACGTGCGAGCGCACCTTCGCCGAATCGAACGGCAGCACCAGCACCTTGCGCGCGACGCCCGTATCGAGTTCGATGCCGACGCCCGAGCCCTGCTCGACCAGCTTGCCTTCGATGAAGTTCATCGGCGGTGCGCCGATGAAGCCCGCGACGAACAGGTTCGACGGCGAGTCGTAGATTTCCTGCGGTGCGCCGAACTGCTGAACGATGCCGTCCTTCATCACCGCAATGCGGTCGCCGAGCGTCATCGCTTCGATCTGATCGTGCGTCACGTAGACGATCGTCGTGCCGAGGCGCTGATGCAGCAGCTTGATTTCCGAACGCATCTCGATACGCAGCTTCGCGTCGAGGTTCGACAGCGGCTCGTCGAACAGGAACATCACCGGATCGCGCGCGAGCGCGCGGCCCATCGCGACGCGCTGACGCTGGCCGCCCGACAGCTGACCCGGCTTGCGATCGAGCAGATGCTTGATCTGCAGCGTGTTCGACACGCGCTCGACGATCTGCGTCTGCTCCCGCTTCGGCACCTTGCGGATGTTCAGGCCGAACGAGATGTTCTCGCGCACCGTCATCGACGGGTACAGCGCGTATGACTGGAACACCATCGCGATGTCGCGATCTTTCGGCGACAGGTTGTTGACCGTCTTGCCGTCGATCTGGATCTCGCCCTTGGTCACGGTTTCGAGACCGGCAATCATGTTGAGCAGCGTCGACTTACCGCAGCCCGAGCCGCCGACCAGAATCAGGAACTGGCCGTCCTCGATGTCGATGTCGACACCCTTCAGAACCGGCACCCCGTTCGGGTAGGTCTTGTACACGTCACGGATGGAAAGGCTTGCCATGCTGTGAATCCTCTAGTCTCTGGTACTGCTTGAAAACGTCTTGTCAGGCGACGACGGCACGCGTTCGGTGTAACGCCGTCGCTCCAGGGTGATTTAGCCCTTCACCGCGCCCGCGGTCAGGCCGCGCACGAAGTAACGTCCGGCGATGATATAGACGAGCAGCGTGGGCAGCGCCGCGATGATCGCGCCGGCCATGTCCACGTTGTATTCCTTCACGCCGGTCGAGGTGTTGACGAGGTTGTTCAGCGCCACGGTGATCGGCATCGAATCGACGCCGGAAAACACGATACCGAACAGGAAGTCGTTCCAGATCTGCGTGAATTGCCAGATCAGGCACACCATGAAGATCGGCAGCGACACCGGCAGCAGGATCTTCGTGAAGATCGTGAAGAAACCCGCACCGTCGATCCGCGCGGCCTTCACGAGTTCAGCCGGCACGCTCACGTAGAAGTTGCGGAAGAACATCGTCGTGAACGCGATACCGTAGATCACGTGCACGAGCACGAGGCCGCTCACCGTGTTCGCGAGGCCGAGGATGCCTTCGAGGCGCGCCATCGGCAGCAGGATCGCCTGGAACGGAATGAAGCAGCCGACCAGCAGCATCGTGAAGATCGGATCGGCGCCGCGGAACCGCCAGTGCGTGAGCACGTAGCCGTTGAACGCGCCGATGATCGACGAGATCAGCACGGCCGGAATCACCATGCGCACCGAGTTCATGAAGAACGGCTGCATGCCGTCGCAACGCACCCCCGTACACGCGCCGCTCCACGCCTTGAGCCACGGCGCGAAGGTCCAGCTCGTCGGCGGCGTCAGCAGGTTGCCGGCGCGCAACTGGTCGATGTCCTTGAACGACGTCGACAGCATCACATACAGCGGGAACAGGAAGTACAGCGCGAACAGAACCAGGGCCGCGTAAATGACGGCACGGCTAATCGTCATCTTAGGCTGCATTGCGGGTGCTCCTCGATTCCAGATACATCAGCGGCACGAGCACGGCCACTACGGTAGCGAGCATCATGATCGACGATGCCGCGCCGACGCCGAGTTGCCCACGGTTGAACGAAAACGTGTACATGAAAATGGCCGGCAGCGACGACGACGTGCCCGGACCGCCGGCGGTCAGCGCGACGACCAGGTCGAACGTCTTGATGGTGATGTGGCAAAGGATCAGCAGCACGGAGAAGAACACCGGCCGCATGCTCGGAATCACGATCTTGCGGTAGATGGTCGGCAGGTTCGCGCCGTCCATCTGCGCGGCCTTGAAGATCTCGCTGTCGACGCCGCGCAAGCCGGCGAGGAACAGCGCCATCACGAAGCCGGTGGACTGCCAGACCGCCGCGATCACGATACAGAAGATCGCCCTGTCCGGGTCGCCGAGCCAGTTGAACGAGAAGCTCGTCCAGCCCCAGTCGTGAAACACCTTCTCGATGCCGATGCTCGGCGTCAGAATCCATTGCCACGCGGTGCCGGTCACGATGAACGACAGCGCCATCGGATACAGGAACACGGCGCGCAGCGCGCCTTCGTTGCGGATCTGCTGATCGAGCAGGATCGCGAGCAACAGACCCAGACCGATGCAGATACCGATGAACGGAATGCCGAACCAGCCGAGGTTCGCGGCCGAAGTCCAGAACACGTCGTTCTGGAACAGTTCGCGATAGCGGTCGAGACCCGCGAACTCCCAACGAGGCATCAGCCGCGAAGTAGACAGCGACAGATAGCCGGTGATTGCGATAAAGCCATACACGAAGATCAGGCTGATCACGACGCTGGGTGCGAGCACCAGCTTCGGAATATAGCGATCGGCAAGGGCCGCCATGGGCGACGTGCGGCGGGTGACGGTGGCCGTTTTCCCGTTCCCGCTGATGGAAGCAGTCACTACTCGACTCCTGCTGAAACTGTACCGCCGGGATGCCCATGCGCGCATGGCGCGGAACCGCGACGGTCTGGGTGTGACTCCATGAAACCAGGGTGAGCCGGGTGGCGCCGGACTGCGCTGCGAACGAAAGCAGCGAGGTCCGATCCCCCACGGCCCGAAGGGCGCGCCCGGTGCTTCGGATGCAAGCCGCCGGGCGCAACGCTTCGTACTTACGCTTACTTGGTCTTCGCTGCCTTCGCGAGAGCCTGAACCGCGGTCTTCGAATCTTCCTGCGAGTTCATGAACTTCGTGACGACGTCGGAGATCGCGCCTGCCGCGGCATCCGGCTGAGCCATGCCGTGAGCGAGCGACGGCACATAACCGCCGGCCTTGATCGCAATCTGCTCATCCGCGTACGACTTCTTCGCGCAGTCGTCGAACTTGTCCATCGGCACGCCGAGACGCACCGGGATCGAGCCCTTGTACAGGCTGAACTGCTCCTGGAACGCCGGCGACATGATCGTCTTCGCGAGCGCGAGCTGGCCCGGCGTCGCGGCCTTCTGGCCCTTCTGCTGGAAGAACACGAACGAGTCGACGTTGAACGTGTAGGCCTTCTCCGTGCCCGGCACCACGGCGCAGACGTAGTCCGTGCCCGACTTCTTGCCGGCGTTGGTGAATTCGCCCTTCGCCCAGTCGCCCATGAACTGCATGCCGGCCTTGCCGTTGATGACCATGGCCGTCGCGAGGTTCCAGTCACGGCCCGTGCGACCCGCGTCGAAGTAGCCCTGGATCTTGCGGACCGTGTCGAACACGCCGACCATCTTGTCCGAGGTCAGCGTCTTCTCGTCGAGGTCGACGAGCGCCTTCTTGTAGAAGTCCGCGCCCTGCGACAGCACGACGTCTTCCCACAGCGTCAGGTCCTGCCAAGGCTGGCCGCCCATCGCGATCGGCTGGATGCCCGCGGCCTTCATCTTGTCGGCCACCGCGAAGAACTCAGGCCACGTGGTCGGCACCTTGCCGCCTGCCTTGTCCAGCGCAGCCTTGTTGATGTACAGCCAGTTCACGCGGTGCACCGAGAAGGGAGCGGCGACGTAGTGGCCGTCCGCGCGAATGATCTTGTCGATTTCCGGCGGCAGGTTCTTCTTCCAGTCGCCCGCGACCGAGTCGATTGGCACCAGCACGCCCTGCGAAGCCCATTCCTGGATCAGCGGACCCTTGATCTGCGCGGCGCTCGGTGCGTTGCCCGAGATCACCTGCGTCTTCAGTGCCGTCATGGCAGCCGCGCCAGCGCCGCCCGCGACCGCGAAGTCCTTCCACGTGTAGCCCTGCTTCGTCATGTCGTCCTTGAGGACGCCGACGGCCTTGGATTCGCCGCCCGAAGTCCACCAGTGCAGCACTTCGATCGACTCGGCGGCCTGCACGGCCGACACGCCACACATCAGACCCGCAGCGCACAGAGCGCCCATGATCGCGCGAAATTTCATTGCTTATCTCCTCCAGACACCTGAACAAAAAAACGAATGGCCCCTGATGTCGCCAGGGTGCTGTGGTTGGTTCAAACAGGCAAAACACTGGCGATCGAGCACGGTCGGGCGCATGCGCGAGGGCATGTGCCGGCGGACCGATGTCCGGCCGCTGGACGCTCAAGAGGTGAGTGGTTCGGGATGCAACTGACTGTCTCCTCTTTTGATTTTTGCCTGCCCGCATCGCGCTGCAGACTCGAGGTACCTCATACGCCAACTCGACGCCAGCCTGACGTCGGCTGCGGGCAACGACCCCGCAAGCCCGTCGACTCCCCGGCTTTCCGTAAGGTCCGCCGGCACCCTGCTGGCGCGTACCGGAAGGCGTTGTCCCATTGTCCGTTAGCGTGCCGGGGACGCCCGCCGATTCGCAAAAAGCGTGCATTCCGTCAGTACAGCGCACGCTTTTTTCATCGAATTAACGCTACCTCTTGATTTGGATTGTAGTTAAACTACAATTCAGTGTCAAAAAATATTTTATCGGACTACGGTCGCTCTTCCGGGGCGCTGCGCGTGCAGTGTCCGATCAGCGCGGCGACCCTTCAGGACATCGACGGAGACTCATGCATACCGACGCAAGCTTCACCTTCGTTCTCTTCGGCGGAACCGGCGATCTGTCGATGCGCAAGATCCTGCCCGCGCTGTTCGAGGCGCACCGCGCGGGCGGCATGCTCGCCGACAGCGGCAAGATCGTCGCGCTCGCGCGGCACGTCGAGGATCGCGGCGAGTATCTGCAGTGGGTCGACGGGCACGTCAAGCCGCATGTGTCGAAGAACGGCCTCGACGAAGCCGCGTGGACGAGCTTCCTCGCGCGCATCGAGTTCGTGAAGATCGATCTCGGCAATCCGGATGACTTCGCGCAACTGCGCGACGCGATCCAGGAGATGCCCGGCATCCGCGTGTTCTATCTGGCAACGGGTCCGTCGCTGTTCGTGCCGATCTGCCATGCGCTCGCCGCGGTGGGCCTGAACCACAATGCGCGCATCGTGCTCGAGAAGCCGCTCGGCTACGACCTGAAGTCGTCGAACGCAATTAATGATGCGGTCGGCGAAATCTTCGCGGAAGAACAGATCTACCGGATCGACCATTACCTCGGCAAAGAGCCGGTGCAGAACCTGCTCGCGCTGCGCTTCGGCAATGCGCTGTTCGAGCCGCTGTGGCGCCGCGAGTGGGTCGAAAGCATCCAGATCACGATCGCCGAGGAACTCGGCGTCGAAGCGCGCGGCGACTTCTACGACAATACCGGCGCGCTGCGCGACATGGTGCAGAACCACCTGTTGCAGTTGCTGTCGATCGTCGCGATGGAGCCGCCCCACTCGATGGATTCCGACTCGGTGCGCGACGAAAAGCTGCGCGTGCTGCGCGCGCTCAAACCGGTCGAGCCGCAGGAAATCGGCAAGGTCGCGGTGCGCGGCCAGTATCATTCGGGCGTGATCCGTGGCAACACGGTCCCGGCCTACGCGACCGAGCACGGCGTGAAGCCCGATAGCTCGACCGAGACCTTCGTCGCGCTGAAGGTCGAGATCGAGAACTGGCGCTGGGCCGGCGTGCCGTTTTTCCTGCGCACGGGCAAGCGGCTCGCCGATCGCGTCGCCGAGATCGTCGTGAATTTCCGTGCGGTGCCGCATTCGGCGCTTGGCGCGTCGGCGCTGCGCGCGGGCGCGAACCGCCTCGTGATCCGTCTGCAGCCGAACGAGACGATTCGTCTGTACTGTCTCGCGAAGCAGCCCGGCGAGGGTATGAACCTCGCGAGCGTATACCTCGATCTCGCGTTCGACCGGTTCTTCCGCGAAGGCCAGATGGAGGCCTATCAGCGGCTGCTGCTCGACGTGATCCACGGGCGCCTCGCGCTGTTCGTGCGGCGCGACGAACAGGAAGCCGCATGGCGTTGGGTCGAGCCGATCCTGAACGAGTGGAAGGCCTCGACCAAGCCGCCCAAGCCGTACGCGGCGGGCACGTGGGGACCGGCCGCGGCGAGCGCGATGCTCGCCCAGCACGGCACCTGCTGGCTCGAGGAAGAGAATTGAATTTGATGAATCGATGAACGGCGCCGCGCGCGATGAACACCTCGGCGCGCGGCGCCGGCAACACCACCGACGAACTGAACGGAGTCGCGCCGGTATCGCGTCATGCGTTTGCAGGCCACCCGCCTTGCAGGCATCGTGCGAGAGCAGTCAGGCTGATTCCGCAGACCTAACAAGAAAGCAGCACGGAGGAGAAGTGATCGAGCTTCACGCTTTCGACGACCAGCGCGCCCAATCCGACGCGCTGGCGAAAGCGGTGGGCGACGCGTTACATGCGTCGCTTGCCGCACAGGCGGCCGGCACCGGCACGTCAACCCCGCTCGCGCGCCCGGCCATGCTGGCCGTGTCCGGCGGCAGCAGCCCGCGTCCGTTCCTGCAAACGTTGTCGACGCAGACGTTCGACTGGCCCCGCATCGCGATCACGCTGGTCGACGACCGCTGGGTGCCGGAGACCGATAGCGCGAGCAACGCGCAGCTCGCGCGCGCCACGTTGCTGCAGAACGCGGCGCAACACGCGACCTTCTGGCCGCTCGTCGACACCACCCAGGATCTGCATTCGCACGTCGCCGCGCTGAACGCGGACGCGCGCTTTGCCATGGCGCCCGACGTCGCGGTGCTGGGCATGGGCGAAGACGGCCACACCGCGTCGATCTTCGCCGACGCGCCCGAATGGGATCACGCGATCAACACGACCGAGCGTTTCGTCGCCGTGCATCCGGGCGCGGCGCCGCACGCGCGCGTGAGCTGGTCGCTGTCCGCGCTGAAGGACGTGAAGCATCTGTTTCTGCTGATCGCAGGGCCGCGCAAGATGGACGTGCTCAACGCCGCGTCCGCCGCGCTACAAAAAAATGCCATCTCGCAGCTGGCGAACGACAAGGGAGTGAGACTCGATGTCTACTGGTGTGCAAACTAAAGCTGTGCCGGGCGCGGTCCAGCACGCCGATGGACCGAGGCTCCTGGCCGACATCGGCGGTACCAATGCGCGTTTCGCGCTCGAGACGGGCCCCGGCGAAATCGGCTCGGTGCAGATCTATCCTTGCGCCGACTACCCGAGTGTCGCCGACGTCATCAAGAAGTATCTGAAGGACACGAAGATCGGCCGCGTCAATCACGCGGCGATCGCGATTGCGAACCCGGTCGACGGCGACCAGGTCAGCATGACCAATCACGACTGGACCTTTTCGATCGAAGCGACGCGCCGCGCGCTCGGCTTCGACACGCTGCTCGTGGTCAACGACTTCACCGCGCTCGCGATGGCGCTGCCCGGCCTCACCGATGCTCAGCGCGTGCAGGTGGGCGGTGGCCAGCGCCGGCCGAACAGCGTGATCGGCCTGCTCGGCCCCGGCACCGGCATGGGCGTGTCGGGCCTGATTCCCGCCGACGACCGCTGGATCGCGCTCGGCAGCGAAGGCGGCCACGCCACCTTCGCGCCCGCCGACGAGCGTGAAGATATCGTGCTGCAGTACGCGCGCAAGAAGTGGTCGCACGTGTCGTTCGAACGCGTGGCCGCGGGGCCCGGCATCGAGGTGATCTATCGCGCGCTCGCGGGCCGCGACAAGAAGCGCGTGCCGGCCAGCGTCAATACCGCCGATGTGGTCAAGCGCGCGCTCGAAGGCGAGCCGCTCGCGGCTGAATCGGTCGACGTGTTCTGCGGCATTCTCGGCACCTTCGCCGGCAATATCGCGGTGACGCTCGGCGCGCTCGGCGGCATCTATATCGGCGGCGGCGTCGTGCCACGCCTCGGCGAGTTCTTCGCGCGTTCATCGTTCCGCCAGCGCTTCGAGGCGAAGGGCCGCTTCGAGGCGTATCTGCAGAACGTGCCGACCTATGTGATTACCGCCGAATACCCGGCGTTCCTCGGCGTATCGGCGATTCTGGCGGAGCAGCTGTCGAACCGCGCGGGCGGCAGCTCGTCGGCGGTGTTCGAGCGGATTCGCCAGATGCGCGATGCGCTGACGCCGGCCGAGCGCCGCGTCGCCGAACTCGCGTTGAACCACCCGCGTTCGATCATCAACGATCCGATCGTCGACATCGCGCGCAAGGCCGACGTCAGTCAGCCGACCGTGATCCGCTTCTGCCGCTCGCTCGGCTGCCAGGGGCTGTCGGACTTCAAGCTCAAGCTCGCGACCGGTTTGACCGGCACGATTCCGGTCAGCCACAGCCAGGTGCATCTCGGCGACACCGCGACCGACTTCGGCGCGAAGGTGCTCGACAACACCGTGTCCGCGATTCTGCAATTGCGCGAGCATCTGAACTTCGAGCACGTGGAACGCGCCATCGACCTGCTGAACGGCGCGCGGCGCATCGAGTTCTACGGACTCGGCAATTCGAACATCGTCGCGCAGGACGCGCACTACAAGTTCTTCCGCTTCGGCATTCCGACCATCGCGTACGGTGACCTGTACATGCAGGCGGCCTCGGCCGCGCTGCTCGGCAAGGGCGACGTGATCGTCGCGGTGTCGAAGTCGGGGCGCGCGCCCGAGCTGCTGCGCGTGCTCGACGTCGCGATGCAGGCCGGCGCGCAGGTGATCGCGATCACGTCGAGCAACACCCCGCTCGCGAAGCGTGCGACGGTCGCGCTGGAAACCGATCACATCGAGATTCGCGAGTCGCAACTGTCGATGATCTCGCGCATCCTGCACCTCGTGATGATCGACATTCTCGCGGTCGGTGTGGCGATTCGGCGCGCGGTGCCGAGCGACGACGTCGCCGAGACGGTCGAGAAAGCGCGCGAAGGCGCCGACGACGACGCGACGGCCGTGCTCGACTGGCTCAGTCACGGCGCTGCTTCGTCGGCGCGCGACTGAGCCTCCGTGAACGGCTGTCCCGATCCGCTTGCGGTGAACGAACCCGCGGCGTGTGCATCGTCTTCGATGCGCCCGCCGCGGGTTTTCCTGTTTGGGGACGCGAAAAGCGACCGATAATAGGCGCTCTATCTCCTGGCCGAACCGCTTTGCCATGATCATCCGCCCGCATCTCCACTGGTTTCACATGCTGCTCGCGTGGCGCGGCTCGGTGCTGCCGCAGTTGCTGCCGCGGCTCCTGCTGATCTTCTTCATCTCGATCATTGCGCTCGCCGCACACGATCATCTGCTGCCCGTCAGCCTGAACCTGAACTCGATCGCGCCGTTCTCGCTGGTCGGCATTGCGCTCGCGGTGTTTCTCGGCTTTCGCAACAACGCGAGCTACGACCGCTGGTGGGAGGCGCGCAAGCTGTGGGGGCAGTTGCTCAATGAGTCGCGCTCGCTGACGCGCGAGGCGCTGACGCTGCCGTCGCGCGAGTTGCCCAAAGAAGAAGCCGCCGCGTTTCTGGCGATGCTGAGCGCGCTCCCGCATGCGCTGCGTCATCAGTTGCGCAAGACCGAACCGCGCGACGACCTTGCCGCGCGGCTGCCCCGCGCACTGTTTGAACGTGTGATTGGATCGCGCTACAAGCCAGCCGCCCTGTTGCTGTGCCTCGGCGAATGGGTGCAGCGCGCGGCACGCGCGGGGGCGCTCGATCCGATGGCGGTGCTCGCGTTCGATCGCAATCTGAGCGGGCTGTCGGATGTGATCGGCGGGTGCGAGCGCATCGCGTCGACGCCACTGCCGTTCGCGTATTCGGTGATGATCCACCGCACCGTGTACTTCTTCTGCGCGTCGCTGCCATTCGGACTCGTCAATAGCATCGGCATTTTCACGCCGGTGTTCGCGGTGTTCGTCGCGTACACGTTCATGGCGCACGAAGCGATCGCGTCGCAGCTCGAAGAACCGTTCGGCACCGACGACAATGACCTCGCGCTCAACACGATGTCCGCGATGATCGAGGATGCGATGCGCGATCTGCTCGGCGAGCCGGCGCTCGCGCCGCCGCAGCCGCGCGAAGACCGTTATCGATGGGATTGAATGCGCGGTGGGCCGCGCCGGTCGGCGACCGTCAGTGGTTGCCGGCCGTTTCGGAGAGCCGTTTGATCGTCGCGACGCGCGCGCCGATGATGTCGATACGCCCGTGCTCGTCGACGAGCCGCGTCGACGCCGTCAGATACGCGCTCCACGCGCGTTGCGCGTGCACGAGCGTCGGCCGCGATTGCGCCGGCATCTTCGATTCGAGCACACGATAGTAGCGCTTCAGATCGAACATCGCGTGTTCGCAACGCGCGTCGGCGTTGCAGGCGCGCGGCCGGCGCGGCGCCGGACCGTTCGAATCGGCGAGCGCGCTGCGCAGCGCGAGCGCGCGGTCGCGCACCGGCTGCAGCTGCATGTCGGCTTCGGAAAGCACGTACATCGAACCTTGGGTCGTGGCGAAGACCGCGGCAAGCAACTGCTTCTCGGCATCGCGCGACGCGAGCCAGCTCGACTGGCTCCTTTCCCACAGCCTGCGCCGCGCGGGCGGCAGCTTCGCGAGCAACTGCTGGTACGCGTTGTCGACCGCGACCTTCCAGCCGATGCGCGCAGCGTCCATGCACTGCACCTGCCCCATCGTCGTCGACATGTCGGCGCGCGCGAGACATGCGCGCATCGACGCGTCGATCGGATCGGCGGCGGCCACCTCGGCATGCGCCGCCGGACTCGCGATGCCGCCGAACCCCACCGTGCCGGCCGCCAGCGCGAAGGCCAGCACGCCGGGCCCCGCGCCGCCAGCGGCCGATCGCCGCGAGGCCCGGCAGAAACGTCACCCACCCCATCGTCAGATGCGCACGCAATCGACGAAGTATTCGATGCGCCCGTTGACCATTTCGCCGACGAGCCCGTGGATATCCGTATGGAAGCCCGGGAAGCGCTCGTTGAACTCGCGCGCGAAGCGCAGATAGTTGACGATGGTCCTGTTGAAACGCTCGCCCGGAATCAGCAGCGGAATGCCCGGCGGATACGGCGTCAACAGGATCGACGTGACACGGCCTTCGAGCTCGTCGATCGGTACCCGATCGATCTCGCGGTGCGCGAGCTTCGCGAACGCGTCGGAGGGCTTCATCGCCGGCTCCATGCTCGACAGGTACATCTCGGTCGTCAGACGCGCGATGTCGTTCGCGCGATACACGCTGTGGATCTGCTGGCACAGGTCGCGCAGGCCGACACGCTCGTACATCGGATGATGCTGCACGAACTCGGGCAGCACACGCCACAGCGGCTGGTTGTTGTCGTAATCGTCCTTGAACTGCTGCAGCTCGGTCACCATCGAGTTCCAGCGGCCCTTCGTGATGCCGATCGTAAACATGATGAAGAACGAGTACAGGCCCGTCTTCTCGACGATGATGCCGTGCTCGGCCAGGTACTTCGTGACGATCGCGGCCGGAATACCGGTTTCGCCGAAGCCGCCGTCCATGTCGAGACCCGGCGTGACGATCGTCGCCTTGATCGGGTCGAGCATGTTGAAGCCTTCGGCGAGCGGGCCAAAGCCGTGCCACGCGTCGTTGGGGCGCAGCATCCAGTCGTCGCGCGAGCCGATGCCTTCCTCGGCGAACTGGTCCGGGCCCCACACCTTGAAGAACCAGTCGTCGCCGTATTCGGTGTCGACCTTGGTCATCGCGCGGCGGAAGTCGAGCGCTTCAGCGATCGACTCCTCGACGAGCGCGGTGCCGCCCGGCGCTTCCATCATCGCCGCGGCCACGTCGCACGACGCGATGATCGCGTACTGCGGGCTCGTCGACGTATGCATCAGATACGCCTCGTTGAAGCGATGCTTGTCGAAGCGGCTGTTCTTCGAATCCTGCACGACGATCTGCGACGCCTGCGAGATGCCGGCGAGCAGTTTGTGCGTGGAGTGCGTTGCGTACACCATCGCGCCGATGCGCGGACGGCCCGCGCCGATGGCGTGCATGTCCTGATAGAACTCGTGGAATTCGGCGTGCGGCAGCCACGCTTCGTCGAAGTGCAGCGTGTCGAGCCATTCGCCCAACATCTCCTTGATCATCTCGACGTTGTAGATCACGCCGTCGTAGGTGCTTTGCGTGATCGTCAGAATGCGCGGCTTCAGGTTCGGGTTCTTCGCGAGCGCTTCGCGCGCGAACGGGTTCGCCTCGATCTTCTTGCGGATGTTCTCCGGTTCGAACTCGCTGCGCGGAATCGGGCCGATGATGCCGAAGTTGTTGCGGGTCGGCGTCAGGAACACCGGGATCGCGCCGGTCATCGTGATCGCGTGCAGGATCGACTTGTGGCAGTTGCGGTCGACCAGCACGATGTCGCCCGGCGCCACCGTGCCGTGCCAGACGATCTTGTTCGAGGTGGAGGTGCCGTTGGTCACGAAGAACACGTGGTCGGCGCTGAAGATGCGCGCGGCGTTGCGCTCCGAGGCCGCGACCGGACCGGTATGGTCGAGCAGCTGGCCCAGTTCGTCGACCGCGTTGCAGACGTCGGCGCGCAGCATGTTCTCGCCGAAGAACTGGTGGAACATCTGGCCGAGCGGGCTCTTCAGGAACGCGACGCCGCCCGAGTGACCCGGGCAGTGCCACGAGTACGAACCTTCTTCCGCGTACTGCACCAGTTCCTTGAAGAACGGCGGCGCCAGCGAGTCGAGATACACCTTCGCCTCACGGATGATATGGCGCGCGACGAACTCCGGCGTGTCCTCGAACATATGGATGAAGCCGTGCAGCTCGCGCAGGATGTCGTTCGGCAGATGGCGCGAAGTGCGCGTTTCGCCGTACAGGAAGATCGGAATATCGGCGTTGCGGCGGCGCACTTCGGTCACGAACGCGCGCAGCGCGACGATCGCGGCGGCAAGCTCGGGCGTCTCGCCTTCGACGACCACGTTATCGACGTACGGCAGCAGCTCGTCGTCGTCGATCGACAGGATGAAGCACGACGCGCGGCTCGACTGCTGCGCGAACGAGGTCAGATCGCCGTAGCTCGTCAACCCGAGCACTTCCGCGCCTTCTTTCTCGATGGCTTCGGCCAAAGCCCGGATGCCGGAACCCGAGATGTTCTCGGAGCGGAAATCTTCGTCGATGATGACGACGGGGAAACGGAACTTCATGGGCGATTCTCCAAAAAGAAAACGACCGCTGCGTGACGTAAAAAGCGCAGCGGTCACCCGAATAACTGGTGGGTCAAGACGCTGCCGGCGTCACGTTTTCGGCAATGTGACGCCGTGCTGACCTTGATACTTGCCGCCGCGATCCGCGTACGACGTTTCACAAATCTCGTCGCTTTCGAAAAACAGCACCTGGGCGACGCCTTCGTTCGCGTAAATTTTCGCAGGCAAAGGTGTCGTATTCGAGAATTCGAGCGTGACGTGGCCTTCCCATTCCGGCTCGAACGGCGTCACGTTAACGATGATCCCGCAGCGCGCGTAGGTCGATTTGCCGAGGCACACGGTCAGCACGCTGCGCGGAATACGGAAATACTCGACCGTGCGCGCGAGCGCGAACGAGTTCGGCGGGATGATGCAGACGTCGCCCTTGAAATCGACAAACGACTTCTCGTCGAAGTTCTTCGGATCGACGATCGTCGAGTTGATGTTGGTGAAGATCTTGAATTCGTCGGCGCAGCGGATGTCGTAGCCGTAGCTCGAAGTGCCGTAGCTGACAATCTTCCGGCCATCTTCGGAGACGCGAACCTGATCGGGCGCAAACGGCTCGATCATCTTGTGCGACTCGGCCATGCGCCGGATCCACTTGTCAGATTTGATGGTCATAGGTGAGAGCTGCTCGACGTGAATATCAGGTGTGACGAAAGATAGATGAAAACGGCCGGCGGCGGCGCCCAGCCGGCAAAGGCCGCTTATTTTACGCGATCACGGAGACGCTGCCGCAGATGGCGCGAGGCGCGCCCGATGAAGGGGGTCCGCCGACTGGCACGACGCCGTTGCGGGGCGGGCGCGGCGAAAGCGCGCTCGCGCTTCACTGCTGGCGAATCACGCCGCAGGCGATCGCCGCGCCCGCGCCATGCTGAGGGTAAGCGTAGGGATCGGTCGCATCGCGGTGGAGCAGTACCGCGCGCTGCAGCACCGAGCGGATGCCGTCGAGCGACACGTCCGGCGCGACGATGAAGCCGGTGGCCACGCCGTTCGCGTCCGCATGGATGTTGCCGAGATCGCCCTCGACGCGCGCGCCGGCCTTGAGCCGTTCGGCCGCCGGCGAAAACACCGGACCGGCGCTGGAGCCGTCGGCGGCGTTGCAGTCGCCGCGCTCGTGCACCTGCAGCGCGTGGTCGCTATTGGGCGGCAAGCCCGTGAGATTGTAGGTGACCTGGACGCCGTCCGAGCGCTCGATAAAGGTCACGAGACCGTGCGCCTGATTGCCCACGGTGGGCAGCAGTTGCGCGTCGGCGCGCTTTTCCTGTGGTCTCAGGAATACGCCACAGCCGCTCAACAGCACACAGCCGGCAGTCAGGACGATGAACGCATGTACCGCGTGCCCGTCGATTCGTTTTCCCATGCGATCCTCTTGTCGGCCTGGCGGCGGCCCCTGCGGCCGCCGAGCCGAACTCGTGAAGTCGACATGATACCGCGAGAGTTCGTGAAAATAGGGATCGAGATCACCCCTAATCCCTCGCCCGAACGGCCGCTCAGGTGTTCTGCACGACGATGTTCGGAAACTTCGAGCTCATGTCGCGCGCGCGTTCGGCGATATGCACCGCGACCTTGCGCGCGATCGAGCGATAGAGCTCCGCAATGCGCCCGTTCGGGTCCGCGACGACCGTCGGACGGCCCGAGTCGGCCTGCTCGCGGATCGTGATGTCGAGCGGCAGGCTGCCGAGCACCTCGACGCCATACTCCTTGCCCATGCGCTCGCCGCCGCCGGCGCCGAAGATGTGCTCCTCGTGCCCGCAATTCGAACAGATGTGCAGGCCCATGTTCTCGACGATGCCGAGAATCGGGATACCGACCTTTTCGAACATCTTGAGGCCCTTCTTCGCGTCGAGCAGCGCAATGTCCTGCGGCGTCGTGACGATCACGGCGCCCGTAACCGGCACGCGCTGCGCGAGCGTCAGCTGGATGTCGCCGGTGCCCGGCGGCATGTCGACGATCAGATAGTCGAGTTCGTGCCAGTTGGTCTGGCGCAGCAGCTGTTCGAGCGCCGAGGTCGCCATCGGGCCGCGCCACACCATCGGGTTGTCCGCCTCGATCAGGAAACCTATCGAGCTGGCCTGCACGCCGTGGCCGGTCATCGGGTTCATCGATTTGTCGTCGGGCGATTCGGGGCGACCCTCGATGCCGAGCATGGTGGGCAGCGACGGGCCGTAGATGTCGGCGTCGAGAATGCCGACCGCCGCGCCCTCGCTCGCGAGCGCGAGCGCGAGATTCACGGCGGTCGTGCTCTTGCCGACGCCGCCCTTGCCCGAGGCAACCGCGACGATGTTCTTCACGCCGGGCAGCAGTTTCACGCCGCGCTGCACGGTGTGTGCGGCAATCTGTTGCGAAACCTCGACGCGCACGTTCGCGACGCCGGGCACCGCGCGCAACGCGTCGGCGAAGCGCTGGCGGATCGCGTCGAACTGGCTTTTCGCCGGGTAGCCGAGCGTCACCTGAAGGTTGACCGCGTCGCCCTCCACAACCACGTTGCGGATGCTCTTCGCGGCCGCGTACGGCGCGCCCGTGTTGGGGTCAGTGACGGCCGCGACGGCGGCGTCGACCAAAGCCCGATCGATACTCATTGAAACTCCGTGGGGAAGAGGTGCGGCGCGGCGAGATGGACCGATCGGCCACGCGGCGGAATTTGCAAGAAATTGTTATGCGGCATTGCGAAAATCGAACGTGCCGGGCACCCTTCGGGGCACGCGGGACGCCGTAGGGTCGCATCACTGTGTGTTTCAGGCACTATTGTAGTGTCTGACGGCACACGGTGCCCGAAGACCCTTCTTCGCTGTAGGACCGCGCGAAGCAAGGCGCAGGAATCGTTCCCGAACTTTCTGAGTGGTCGGTGCATTGCCGTAATGTTCGCTGCATAGACTGACCGCTACCCGCTAGCTCATTCGCACTCGAAAGGAAACCAAAATGAATGCAAGAATCATGACTCGCGTGGCCGTATTCGCCGTGGCCGGCTCGCTGGTGGCAGGCTGCGCAACCCAACAGGGCACCAATACAGCAGTCGGCACCGGCGTGGGCGCTGGTGCCGGCGCGGCGATCGGCGCGATCTTCGGCGGCGGCAAGGGCGCGGCGATCGGCGCGGCCACCGGCGCCGCGGTGGGCGGCGTCACCGGCTACAACTGGGACAACATCCGCAACCGCATGTCGGGCGCGACCAAGGGCACCGGCACGCAGATCACCGAGCAACCTGACGGATCGCTCAAGCTGAACATCCCGAGTTCGGTCACGTTCGACACCAGCAGCTACGCGATCAAGCCGTCGTTCGCACCGGTACTCGACCAGCTCGCACAGACGCTGCAGCAGAATCCGGAAGTCGTCGCGTCGGTCGTCGGCCATACGGACAGCACCGGCTCGCTGCAATACAACGAGACGCTGTCGGTCAATCGCGCGCAGAGCGTGACCGGCTATCTGGCGCAACGCGGGATCGCGCCGCAGCGCCTGTCGGCCACCGGCATGGGCCCGAACCAGCCGATCGCCGACAACAACACCGAAGCCGGCCGTGCGGCCAACCGTCGCGTCGAGATCTATCTGCGCGCCACGGCCCAGCACGCGACCCAATAAGGGCAAGTCTCAAGGAGAAGGCGCCGCCGGGCCGGCCGGGCTTCAGCCGCACGCGCCCGGCTTGCGGGCGGGACGAGCCGCCGGAACGGTTTGTCGACGGATCGAAAAAATTTCGAACTCTGCGGAAAATCCGCGGTCTGTCTTTACGGTACGTGGCTGGCGAAGCCATCACGTCACCATTCTCCTCTTGTCGTTGTTGCTCCGGGGTTTATCGACCCCGGTTTTTTTTTGCCCGCGCGGTTTTGCACCCCGCTTCGCCAGGCATCGTTCCTGGCGGTCCCCCAACCGCAGCGCCCGCCCCCATCCCCCTCTGTTCCGCGCGTCCAGCCCGCCGCGCCCGGTCCGCGTGCGGCGTGCGCCCTGCTAAAATCACCGTTTCGTCCCACCGCAGGCACCCCCGATCCTTATGTCAGCACCCGCCACCGACCTCCCAGCAGGCGCGCCGCCCGGCCGCCGTCAGATTCTCGTCACGTCGGCCCTTCCTTATGCGAACGGGCAGATTCATATCGGCCATCTGGTCGAATATATCCAGACGGACATCTGGGTCCGGGCGCTGCGAATGCACGGCCACGAGGTCTACTACGTCGGCGCAGACGACACGCACGGCACGCCGGTGATGCTGCGCGCGGAACAGGAAGGTCTGACGCCGAAACAGCTGATCGATCGCGTCTGGCTGGAACACAAGCGCGACTTCGACAGCTTCGGCATTTCGTTCGACAACTACTACTCGACCGACTCCGACGAAAACCGCGTGCTCAGCGAAAACGTCTACCTCGCGCTGAAGGAAGCGGGGCTGATCGACGCGCGCGAGATCGAACAGGCGTACGACCCGGTCAAGGAAATGTTCCTGCCGGACCGCTTCATCAAGGGCGAGTGCCCCAAATGCGGCGCCAAAGACCAATACGGCGACAGCTGCGAAGTCTGCGGCTCGACCTACCAGCCCACCGAGCTCGTCAATCCGTACTCGGTCGTCTCGGGCGCGACGCCGATTCGCAAGACCTCGACGCACTACTTCTTCCGCCTGTCCGATCCGCGCTGCGAGAACTTCCTGCGCGCCTGGGTCGGCGGCCTCGCGCAGCCGGAAGCGACCAACAAGATGCGCGAATGGCTCGGCGACGCCGGCGAAGCCAAGCTCGCCGACTGGGACATCTCGCGCGACGCGCCGTACTTCGGCTTCGAGATTCCGGGCGCGCCCGGTAAGTATTTCTACGTGTGGCTCGACGCGCCGGTCGGCTACTACGCAAGCTTCAGGAACCTCGCCGAAAAGCGCGGCCTCGACTTCGACGCGTGGGTCCGCAAGGGCTCGACGGCCGAGCAGTACCACTTCATCGGCAAGGACATCCTGTATTTCCACACGCTGTTCTGGCCCGCGATGCTCGAGTTCTCGGGCCATCGCACGCCGACCAACGTGTTCGCGCACGGCTTTTTGACGGTCGACGGCGCGAAGATGTCGAAGTCGCGCGGCACCTTCATCACCGCGCAAAGCGTGATCGACACCGGCCTGAATCCGGAATGGCTGCGCTACTACTTCGCGGCCAAGCTGAACAGCACGATGGAAGACCTCGACCTGAATCTCGACGACTTCCAGGCGCGCGTGAACAGCGATCTGGTCGGCAAGTACGTGAACATCGCGAGCCGCGCGGCCGGCTTCCTGATCAAGCGCTTCGACGGCCGCGTGCAGGACAGCGCGATGCATCATCCGCTGCTCGGCACGCTGCGCGCGGCGCTGCCGCAGATCGCCGCGCACTACGAGGCGCGCGAGTACAGCCGCGCGCTGCGTCAGACCATGGAGCTCGCCGACTCGGTCAACGCCTACGTCGATACCGCCAAGCCTTGGGATCAGGCGAAAGACCCGGCCAATGCGGTCGCGCTGCACGAGACCTGCAGCGTCAGCATCGAGGCGTTCCGTCTGCTGTCGCTGGCCCTGAAGCCGGTGCTGCCGAAGCTCGCCGAAGCGGTCGAGGCTTTCCTCGGCATCGAGCCGCTCGTGTGGGCCGACGCCACCGTGCCGCTCAGCTCGGCGCGCCCGATCAACGCGTACAAGCATCTGATGACGCGCGTCGATCCGAAGCAGATCGAGGCGCTGCTCGCGGCCAATCGCGACTCGCTGCAGGCCACGCCGGAAGCGGCGCCGGCCGACGCGAAGGCCAAGGCGAAGGCCCACGCCAAGGCCGTCGCCGCGAAGGAAGAAGAGGCCGGCATCATCACGATCGACGACTTCGCGAAGGTCGATCTGCGCATCGCGAAGATCGTCGACTGCAAGGCGGTGGAAGGCTCGGACAAGCTGCTGCAACTGACGCTCGACGTCGGCGAAGAGAAGACCCGCAACGTGTTCTCGGGCATCAAGTCCGCGTATCAGCCGGAGCAGCTGATCGGCAAGCTGACCGTGATGGTCGCGAACCTGGCGCCGCGCAAGATGAAGTTCGGCATGTCCGAGGGCATGGTGCTGGCGGCATCGGCGGCGGACGAGAAGGCCGAACCGGGCCTCTACGTGCTCGAGCCGCATAGCGGCGCGAAGCCCGGCATGCGCGTGAAGTAACGCGCGGCGCCTTTGGGCGCCTCGCCCCACCTCGCCGCAGGCAGGTATGACGAAAACGGCACGCTTCCAGGCGTGCCGTTTTTTTATGTTGCCCGCGTCACCACGAGATCCGGTCGAAGCGCCGCGTGTACAGCACGTCGGCGCCATAGAACGTGCCGCCATACACGACCAGCGACCAGTATCGCGTCAGATTGATCGTCGCCTTGATCGCATTGCTCGCCGACTGCAACCCCTGCTCGTAGCCAATCACGAGCCGCTCGTTGATCGCCTTCGACACCATCACGACTTGCGGATCGGTCAGGCCGACGTCGCTGCGGCCGATCGAAAACTCGTCGAGCCCGACGGTCTGCGCGATCCGCTGACCCGTCGCGCTGCCGAGCAGCGCGAGCGCGGTCGTCATCGTGCTCTGCTGGCCGAGGTTGTTGCCCTGGTCGGTGCCGTGGCCGAACAGCAGCCACGACAGTTTTTCGTTGTCCGGCACGCTTGGCTCCGACACGAGCCGCGCGACCGGCGCCTGCAGCGTGCCCGTTACCTGTACGCCGGCCTCGACCTGCTGGTTGCGGCGCATCGCGAGAATGTTGATGCCCGGATTCGTGACCGGCCCGTTGAACGTGAAGAAGCCGTTCTCGATCGCGAGCTTGCGGCCGAATTCGGTGTAGGTCGAACCCGGCGTGACGCGCACGTTGCCGACCGCGCGCAGCGGCGTATTCGGCGCGCTCGTCGCGGTGATCGTGCCGGCGAGGCCGAGATCGGCGCCCTTCCCACGGAAGCGGAAGTCGTTGCCGAGGCCGATCTCGATGTTCGCGCGTGGCGCGAACGGGCTCGCCGGCGGCTGGCCGCCTTCGCTCGGACGCGGCCGGCCGCCCGAGCGCGTGCCGTCCGGGCGGATGATCACGACGTCGTCGCCGAGGCTCGGCGCGGCCTGCTCGGGCAGATCGAACCGCGCGCTGTCGACCACGAACTTGCCGTCGATCACGGGGCCGCGCTCCACGCCGCCGTTCGAGATGTTCGCACTGCCCGACAGCGACAGATGGCGGTCCGGCGACGCGAACACATCGAGCTTGTCCGCGACGATGCTCGCGGTCATGTCGGGCTCCGGGCTGTCGAGACGCACGTGCCCAGTCGCGCGCAGCGTGCCGCTCGCGCCGTGGAACTCGACCTGCTGGAAGTCCACCATGTTCTGCGACAGCGCGATGCGCACGACCCCATCCTTCAGTTGCACGCCCTGGCTCACGACCGTCGCGGACAGACCGTCGCCGGTCAGCGAGCCGGTCACGTTCGGTTTCGCGACCGTGCCGCCGAGCGCGAGCTTCAGCGCGAGATGGCCGTCGAGCAGATAGCCGGGGCCGAGCAGGCCGCCCGTCGTGCGCAGCGACGGCACGTTCGCGTTCACGTTGCCCGACAGCGCGCTTTGCGGATCGACGCTCAACATGCCGTCGCGCAGCACGAGCGGCGTGTGCGCGTCGGCATCGATCACGCCGACGCGGCTCGCCTGCGCATGCACGGTCGCATTGAGCCGGTTGCCGCCGGTGAATTCGGCGCGCGCGCGGATGTCGCCAATGCCCATCGACGAGAGCCCGCGGCCGATCTCGACCGTCACGTCGCCGCTGCGCCGGCGCAGCTCGATGTGGCCGCTCGCCGTCGCGCCGAGCGAGAAGTCCCAGTCGCCGTCGAACACGAGGTCGGTGCGCACGGCGGGCGGCTCGCCGGTGATCTGGTGACGCAGCTCCTGCAAGTGCGCGAGCGACACATCGGTCAGGCTGCCGGCCGACTGGACGCGGCCGTGATCGAACGCGAATGACTTCAGGGTCAGCACCGAGCCTTCGATCGTCAGGCGCGTCGCGCCGAGCGTGAGGTGCCCCGGCCCGGCGCTGAGCGCGAGCGGCGATTCGAGATTGAGCGCCGGCGTGCCGCGATTTTGCAGACGCGTGACGGTGCCGTCCCAGCGCGAGCCGTCGCGCGTGTCGGTCAGCTTGCCGTTGGCGGCGAGCGTCAGATCGAGCGGTCGGTCCTGCAGCTTGCCGGTCGCGGCGGCTTCGAGCGTGTGGTTCGCGCGTGTGCCGGACAGGCGGGCGGTCAGCGTGGCGAGGTCGACGCCGCCCGCGTTGACATTGCGCGCGTCGGTCGTGAACGCGAGCGCGCCGTTCGCGCCGTCGCGCAACTCGGCGTGGCCTTCCGCATGGCCGATGCGGTTGCTCGCGAACACGACGCTGTCGGCCTTGTAATTCAGCGTGACGTTCGGATGCGCGAACGAGCCGGTAACGTCGCCGTCCGCGGCGACCGCGCCCGCGAGGCCGAAGCCGAGCCGATCGAGCTGCGGCGCGTCGATGCCGAAGCGCAGCCGGTCGCCGGCCGCGCCGAAGCTGCCTTGCAGATTCACCCGGTTGCCCGCCACCGAAAGATTCGCGTGGCTCGGCAGGATTCGCGAGCCGGCCAGCTGGATCATGCCGCCGCCCGTGAGCGGCAGGTCGTTGTAGACGCTCGGACCGAGCGTGAATTCGGCGCGCGTCGTGAAGACCGGCGCGAGCACACCTGCTGCCGTGACCGTGGCGTTCACGCGCGCCTCGATCCTGCGCGCTGGCGGACCTGCATGCGCGGCCGCGCGTGGCGCAGGGCCCGCGCCATGCGCGGGCGGTGGCGTCCTGCGCTCGAGCACTTCGGTCTGCACCGCGGCCTGCGCGGTGTTCTTCGCGATGGCGGCGGCCTGATCGCCGGGCGCCGCGCTCTTCGCGCCGGCGGTGCTGCCCACGAGCGCCGCGGCTTGCGCTTGCCGCTCGCGTTGCGCGCCACTCGCGGCGGACGCGCCGGATGTCGTGACAGGCGTGCGGGCGGGCATCTGCGAGGTCAGCGACAGCGGATCGAAATCGGTCAGTTGCGCCTTCAGGTTGTAGGTCGAGTTCTCATCGTGCTTCAGCGCGCCCGATAGATCGATGCGGCCACGGCCCGACGTGACGCGCACGTCGTTGAAGCTGATGCGTGCGGGGTCGAACGTAATCTTGCCCTGGGCGCGCAGCGCGGCGGCGGGGTCGGCGAGATCGAGCGTCAGGGTCTGGATGTCGTCGTTCAGGCGGATGCCGATCGGGCCGGACAGCTGCGTCGGCCGCACGGTCGCCTGCAGCGCGTTCAGGTCGAGCCGCGCGACGCTCAGATCGAGCCGGCCGTGCCGGCCGCTCAGCGCGCCGCCGCCGGTGAGCGTCGCGTTGCGCACGAGCCGCACGTTCAGGTTCGAGATGCTCTGCGTGTGGGCGTCGAGGCGCACGTCGGCGTTCGCATCGATCAGCGGCAGCAGTTTCTGGTCGATTGCGCCGGGTTTCGCGTTGACGATCGAGACATGGCCGGCGACGGCGAAACCCGCCGCCGGTTTGGCCGGCGCGTGGTGGCCGCCGAAGATGTGGTGCGGATGGCTGGCGGCCGACGGTTTCGCCGCGCTGGCTGTGCCAGGGGCGGTCGCCGCGCCCTGCTCGACCGGCTGCAGCTCCGCGCGCACCGCCAGATCGGCCAGCGGCGCACCCGGCGCGAAAGCCTGCGGATTCACATGATCGAAGCTCAGCGTCGCGCGCTGCAACGGCACCGCGGCGAACGGCGCCGCTTCGACCCGCGCGTGGCCGGCGAGCTTCATGCCGCTCGCATCGAGCTCGGCGACGAGCTGCTTGAGCGTGCCGCTCAGGTGGCCGGCCACCTGCACCGCTTCATTGTTGACCTTGCCCGCATAACCGACTTCGCCGGTGAGCGGAAACGGCCGCACGCCATCGAGTTTCGCCGCTGCCGTCAGCGCCCCGAACGGCGTATCGAGCCGATCGATCGCGGCCTCGTGATGACGCCCGTCGCTGCGCCCATGAAACGCGAAGCTGGACAGCTCCGTCGTGGACGCGCCCTGGTGCAGCAGCAGCCGCTCGACCTGCACGTCGCGGATCTCCAGCTGCATCGGTAGCTGCAGATCCTGCGGCAAGCTCAGCGGCTCGCTGGTGCTCGACGACGACGGGCCGACGCGCGCCTCGATCGTGCCGACGTGCAGGTAGTCGATCGTGAACCGCCACGGCTCGCGCGCGAGCGCCCAGCTGCCCGCGATGCGGTCGATCTCGATGTCGGTGCCGCTGCCGTCGAGGCTGCGCCAGCGCACGTCGCGCAGTTGCACGCCGCGCGCGAGCGTGCCGCCGTCGAGCGTGCCGGCGAGCCGGCCGCCGAGCAGCTTCACGGCCGCGTGCCACGCGTACGCGGTGCCGCGCTCGGTCGTCAGCGCCCCGTACAGCAGACCGACCGCGAGTGCGGCGAGCAGTACCAGCATGACCACCGTGCCCGCGACCGACTTCAGCAGCAGCCGGCCCCAGCGCCGCTTCGGCGGCGGCGTGTCGGGCGGCTGCTGCCCATCCGGCGGTCCTGGCGGCATGGCGCCGGGCGGCTGCGCGGGGGGCGGGGCGGTGACGTCGGTGGTCATGCGTGAATACGGTGGCAAATAAGGTAGTGGGTTGTCGTCAAAACGTCAGAACGCGATGCCGAGCGTGATATACGGCCGCACCCGGTTATCGCGGATCCCGTAAGCGACATCGAGATTGACCGGGCCGACCGGGCTGCGCCAGCGCGCGCCGACGCCGGCGCCCGGATAGAAAACTTTTTCGCCCCAGGTGTCGGTCGCGGTGCCGATGTCGAAGAATACGGCCGCGCCCCAGTTGTGCGAGAACCAGTGCTGGTATTCGGCCGCGCTCGTCAGCAGGTACTTGGTCGGCAGGATCGAGCCGGCGACGTTGTTACCGATGCTCTGGAAGCCGTAGCCGCGCACCGAGTTCGAGCCGCCCGCGCGGAACAGCAGCGACGCCGGAATGCCGCTCGAGCTGCCGCTCGTGAATACGCCGCCGAGTTCGGCGCGGATCAGCACGATGTCGTCGACGCCGATCGGGAAATACTGCTGGCCGCGCGCGTAGCCGCGGATGAACGACTGGTCGGCGAGCAGACCTTTCACCGCGAAGCCCGCCTCGACGTGGATCAGGTTGCCGCGGCGCGGGAACAGCGGGTCGTCGGTGTCGCGCCGCGTCCACGACCACCCCGGCACCAGCGCGTGCGCGCGGGTCGGCGGCGCCGCGTTCTGGTCGAGCTGATCGTCGTAGAACAGCAGCGAATAGCTGTAGTCGAGGAACTGCGACGTGCGCGAGCGCTGCACGCCGCCGCGGATGCTGTAGATGCGCGTGTCGGAGACGTCGGTGGTCGTGTACGACGCGAGCATGCTATTGGTCCACCCGTGCTGGCCCGGCGGCATCGACAGCTGGATCTGCCCGTATTGCTGCGTCTTGTCGGCGCGGCCCTCGACGGTGAACGGCCACGCCGCGCCGAACGTGTTCAGATACGTGTAGCCGCCCTGCACGAGCGGGCCGTTGTCGGTCGAATAGCCGACGCCGCCGCGGAAGCTGTGATACGGAAACTCCGACACCTTCACGTGCACCGGCGTGTCGAGCGGCTTGGCGGGGTTGTCGTCGAGGTCGATCGCGACGCTCGCGAAGTACGGCGTGTTCTGCAGTTGGCGCTGCAGTTCGGCGACAGTGCGCGTGTCGTAGATCTCGCCCGGCGAGATCGGATTGACGTTGTGGACGATGCGCTCCGGATAGCGCTTCGTGCCCTGCACGTCGAGCTGGCCCATCGTGAAGGTCGGCCCGCTGTCGTAGATCACCGACAGCTTCGCCGTGTGCGTGCGCGGATCGATCAGCGCCTCCGAGTGGTAGATCTTCGCGGCGAGGTAGCGGCGCGATTGCAGCTCGTGCAGCGACGCGTTCTTCGCGTCGTCCCAGGCGCCCTGCGAGAACGGCTGGCCCTCGTGCAGCGAGAACGCGAAGCGCGTCGCGTTTTCGCGCGATGGGTCTTCGGTCAGCACCGCGCCGCGAAACGACAGATCGACCGACGTGACCTTGGTCTGCGGGCCCGGCTCCACGCGCACGGTGACCTGCCGCAGATTGTCGACGGTGCGCACGTCGGTGCTGACGAGCGGCGAGAAATAGCCCTGCGTCGCGGCGAGATCGCGCACCTGCTGTGGCGTCGCGGTGATCAGGAACGAGAACTGGTCGTCGGTGACGTCGGGCCGCTTCGCGAAACGCGAGATATCGAGGTGCTGTTCGAGCAGCCGGCGCAGCGCGCGCGGCTCGGCGACCACCTCGACCTTGTAGCTCGGTGCCTTGCTCGCCGCCTGAGCCTTGCCCGCGGCGAGCAGCAACATCAGGAGGCCGAGGCCGATGGCGAGCGACACACGCAGCCAGCACCGCGCGAGCGCCTCGCGCTCACGCGCGCGCCCGCGCGCCTGGCCGGTCTCGCCGCGCAACGCACGCGGCATGTCGATCGTACCTCCCGCCAAACAGGACCTCCGGCCTCAATGAGTGAATTCTCGCGCCCCGGCCGCGCATCCGATCGAGGCATGCTATTTGACCACAACGCGACCCCGATCGGCCTGTCTCGTGCCCCTGGCGGAGCTCCGCGCTTCATCTCAAAAATGGGCGGCCCGCGGCGATTTTCGACCGCCCGCGACGCATGCGGTAAAATCGCGGACGACGGCGCCCTCCCCGCGGCACCGCGCAGCGGCCAGCCCGAGAGCCGCCACCCTACCCACCACGGACGTCGAGCCATGTATCAATCGGACATCACCCAGTTCCTGAACCAGCTCAAGCAACAGAAGCCCAATCTGGAGGCCGAGCAACGCAAAGGCCGCGCACTGCTGTGGGACAAACAGCCGATCGATCTGGAAGAGCGCGCCGAGCAGAAAACTTCGCGCGTGGAGCAGACGCCTTACTCGTACTACCAGAACTTCTAAGCTCCCCAGTCACGCCGACGATGAGTCACGCTGACGAGGTGCATGGTCCGCTTCACGGCCCGATACACGGCCCGGTTCACGGCCCGGTTCACGGCCCAGCGCCGGCACCGTCCGACACCGCGCTTTCCACGCCCGCCACGGATTCGACGCCCGACACGGTCGACGGCGTCGCGTTCGCGCGTCTGTACGGCGAGCCGCTGTTCAAGCTGCCGAACGACCTGTACATCCCTCCGGACGCGCTCGAGGTATTCCTCGAGACCTTCGAGGGGCCGCTCGACCTGCTGCTGTACCTGATCCGCAAGCAGAACTTCAACGTGCTCGACATCCCGATGGCGGATGTCACCGTGCAATATCTCGGCTACGTCGAGCAACTGCGCAAGACCAATCTCGAACTCGCGTCCGAGTATCTGCTGATGGCCGCGATGCTGATCGAAATCAAGTCGCGCATGCTGCTGCCGGTCAAGAAGGCCGACACCGGCGAGGAAGCCGAAGACCCGCGCGCCGAACTGGTGCGCCGCCTGCTCGAATACGAGCAGATGAAGCTCGCCGCGCAACGCATCGACCAGTTGCCGCAGCTTGGGCGCGATTTCCTGCGCGCCGAGGTCTACATCGAGCAGAGTGTCGCCCCGCGCTTCCCGGACGTGAACAGCGACGACCTGCGCGCCGCGTGGGCCGACGTGATCAAGCGCGCGAAGCTGGTCCAGCATCACAAGATTTCGCGCGAGGAGTTGTCGGTGCGCGAGCACATGAGCCTGATCCTGCGGCAGTTGCAGAATGCGCGCTTCATCGAGTTTTCCGATCTGTTCGACACGAGCCGCGGCGTGCCGGTCGTCATCGTGAATTTCATCGCCGTGCTCGAGCTGTGCCGTGAATCGCTCGTCGAAATCACCCAGGCGGAGCCGTTCGCGCCGATTTACGTGCGGCTGGCGTATCTACCGGCCTGAGCGCTGAATGACGGCCGCTTGACGGCCGGACCGCGGCCGGACCGTGGAAATCTCGCTACGAACACCGTCGCAGCGATGCCTGGCGGGCCTCAGCGGGGAGTGCGCGGCAAGCTCGTCGCGCCCCGCTCGGAAGTGCCGCCGCGTTTCGGTGCGTCCGCTGCCCAAATCCACTACAATCCGCGCTCCGAACCCCTCATTTGCCGGTGAGGCGATGACCCGCGCGATTCCGCCAGGTGTCGCGCCAACCGGATCGCGCGCCGCGCGAGCCTATCCCTGTCCGATCATGAAAGTCATCAGCTCGATCCATGAATTGCGCGACCAGTTGCGCGGCCAGAATCGCACGGCCTTCGTGCCGACGATGGGCAACCTGCACGAGGGCCATCTGTCGCTGATGCGCCTCGCGCGCCAGCACGGCGACCCGGTCGTGGCGAGCATCTTCGTCAACCGCCTGCAGTTCGGCCCGAACGAGGATTTCGACAAATATCCGCGCACGCTCGAAGCCGATATCGAGAAGCTGCAAAAGGAAGGGGTCTACGTGCTGTTCGCGCCGACCGAAAGGGACATGTATCCGGAGCCGCAGGAATACCGCGTGCATCCGCCGCACGATCTCGGCGACATCCTCGAGGGCGAATTTCGCCCCGGCTTCTTCCACGGTGTGTGCACGGTCGTGATGAAGCTGATGTCGTGCGTGCAGCCGCGCGTCGCGGTGTTCGGCAAGAAGGATTACCAGCAGCTGATGATCGTGCGCCAGATGTGCCACCAGTTCGCGCTGCCGACCGACATCGTCGCCGCCGAAACCGTGCGCGACACCGACGGCCTCGCGCTCAGCTCGCGCAACCGGTTCCTTTCGGCCGCCGAACGCGCCGAGGCGCCGATGCTGGCCGCCGAACTCAATCGGGTGCGCGACGCGGTGCTCGCGGGCGAGCGCGACTTCGCGAAACTCGAAGAGTCGGCCAAAGCGACGCTCGCGACGCGCGGCTGGAATCCCGATTACATCGCGATCCGCAAGCGCTCGAACCTGATCGCGCCCGGCGCGCAGGACGCCAACGCACCGCTCGTGGTGCTGGCCGCCGCGAAGCTCGGCGCGACCCGGCTCATCGACAACCTCGAAATCTGACGCCGCAACCGCCCGCGCGAACACAGTTACACTGCGCAGTCACACAGGATTGGATTGATCATGCAACGCAATATGCTGAAGTCGAAGATTCACCGCGTCGCGGTCACGCACTGCGAGCTCCACTACGAGGGCTCGTGCGCGATCGACGAAGATCTGCTCGAAGCGGCGAACATCGTCGAAAACGAGCGTATCGACATCTGGAACATCAACAACGGCGAGCGCTTCTCGACCTACGCGATCAAGGGCGAGCGCGGCAGCGGCATGATTTCGCTGAACGGCTCGGCCGCGCGTCGCGCGCAGCTCGGCGATCTGGTCATCATCGCGGCGTTCGCGGTGGTCGACGAGGCGGAGTTGAAGGCGGGCTGGAAGCCGGACCTCGTGTTCGTCGATGAAAACAACAAGATCAAGGGCAGCCGCGACCACGTGCCCACGCAGGCCTGGCGCTGAGCGAAGCTCAGCTTGACGCTTGACTGATGGCGGGCAGCCCCCGCCTCAGCCCTTCTTCCCCGCGCCGTTCGTCCACTCGACGATCGGCTGCCACTGCTCCAGATCCTTCTCCACACGGCTTTTCGCGACGTCCCACAGCGTCAGGCCGTGCGCCGCGAGCTGCACGTAGTTCTGCGTGTCGCGCAGAAAACCGAGCACCGGCAGCTTCAATCCCTCGACGAAGCGATGCAGCTGCTCGGCCGAGCGCGTGCGCGCATCGACGCGCATGCCGACCACGCCGACCTCGATCGCGCCCTTCCTGACCGCCTTTTCCTTCGCCAGCCGCTCGAGAAATTCCTGGGTCGCGAGAATATCGAACAGCGACGGCTGCAACGGCACGATCACCTTGTCGGCGAGATCGAGCGCGATGTTCAGGCGATTGCCGTGCAGGCCGGCCGGCGTGTCGACGACCGCGTGCTCGAGGCCTTTCGGCGGCTTGGCCGGCGTGTCGGGGTTGACCTCCCAGGTTTCGATGTTCGGCAGCGTGGCGGGCCGTAATTCGAGCCACGCATGCGCGGAGTGCTGCTTGTCGAGGTCGGCCAGCGCGACCCATTCGCCCGCCGCGGCGAAATAGCCGGCCAGATTGGTCGATAGCGTGCTCTTGCCCACGCCGCCCTTCGGATTCGCCACCACGATCACCGACATGAAATCTCCCGGAAAGAAGGCTGGACACCGCCAGCCGGTTTGCCGCGCTATTGCTCCGTCCCCGCCGATCCGCTGTGACCGGCGCCGGCGGGCTCCACGATCGCTGCCGTTCGAAGTTCGGTTTCCAGGGACGCCCACCGGTCCAGCCGTTGATAATATCGACAAATTCAGCGCGGCCGAAGCCCCCACATCGCGAATCGGCCGCTCCAACCCGCCGTTTTTTTCGACAAGGACCTGAATCTCATGAGCAAACTGCGCCCGGAATACACCGTCGAACGCCTGCTGGAGCGCCAGAAGGGCACGCTGCCGGACCTACTGGGCCTGCGCGTGCTGACCGTGGACCAGGGCACACTGGTCGCCGAACTGACCGTGCGCGAGGCGCTGCTCGCGCCGAACGGCTTCCTGCACGCGGCCACGGTGATCGGCCTCGCCGACACCGCGTGCGGCTACGCGTGCATCGCGCATCTGCCCGAAAACTCGCGCAACTTCACGACGATCGAGCTGAAGAGCAACTTCCTCGGCACCGCGACGCAGGGCACGATCCGCGCGGTCGCCAAGGGTGTGCACCTTGGGCGCAGCACGCAGGTCTGGGACGCGACGGTCACCGGTCCGGATGGTAAGACCATCGCGCTGTTTCGTTGCACGCAGATGGTGTTGTACTGAGCGAACCGCGCGAGCAGCAATTGCGTTCACTCCGATGAAGGAGGCCGGCGCAGAGCGTCACCCCAGCGCCGCGAACAGCCTGCGCATATCGACGTGCCCGGCCAGCGTATCGGCCAGCCGCTCCAGCGACGCCTCGCGCAACGCCGGATAGTCGAGCGCTTCGGCATCGCTCAAACCCGCCCATGCGAGCAGCGCCGCGCACGCGGCCGGCGTGTCGAACAGGCCATGCACGTAGGTCGTGAGAATCTGGCCATCGGCGGACATCGCGCCATCGGGACGGCCAAACTCCGCGCCGCCCTCGCGCGGGCCAGCGTGGTCGAGTCGCAGCGCCGGCGTGTCCAATGCCGGCCCGCGCGTCTCGCCCATATGAATCTCGTAGCCGGCGACGTCCGGCGTGCCGGGCAGCGCCAGGCGCCCGGTCACATTCTTCAGCGTCTTGTCGCGCGTGAGCACCGTCGCATAGTCGAGCCAGCCGAAGCCCGCGAAGGTGCCCGGCGCGCCCTCGACGCCATGCGGATCGGCGATCTCGCGGCCGAGCATCTGCATGCCGCCGCAAATGCCGATCACGCGGCCGCCGTAGCGCAGATGCCGCGCGAGCACGTCGTCCCAGCCCTGTGCGCGCAGAAACGCGAGGTCGTCCGGCACGTTCTTCGAGCCCGGCAGGATGATCAGATCGGCGGCCGGCGGCGGCGTACCCGCGCGCACATAGTGAAAATCGACCTGCGGATGCGCGCGCAACGCGTCGAAGTCGGTGTGATTGCTGATGTGCGGCAGCACCGGCACGACCACGCGCAGCAGACGGCGCGAATCAACGCTCGCCGCCGCGCGCAGTTCGGGCGGCAGCATGTCCTCGGCGTCGAGCGTCAGGCCATGCAGATACGGCACGACACCGAGCACCGGCTTGCCGGTCTTCGCTTCCAGCCAGTCGAGCCCGGGCTTCAGCAGACCGATGTCGCCGCGAAAGCGGTTGATGATGAAGCCGCGCACGCGCGCCTGCTCGCTGTCGGACAGACACGCGAGCGTGCCGGTCAGGTGCGCGAACACGCCGCCGCGATCGATGTCGGCGACCAGCACGACCGGGCAGTCGACCGCCTCCGCGAAACCCATGTTCGCGATGTCGCGCTCGCGCAGATTGATCTCGGCCGGACTGCCCGCGCCTTCGACGAAAATCGTGTCGTACGACGCGCGCAGCCGCGCATACGACTCCAGCACCGCTTCGAACGCGACTGGCTTGTAGTCGTGATACGCGCGCGCGTCGAGATTGATGCGCGCCTTGCCGTGGATGATCACCTGAGCGCCGCGATCGCTGGTCGGCTTCAGCAGCACCGGGTTCAGATCGGTGTGCGCGTCGATGCCCGCGGCGAGCGCCTGCAATGCCTGCGCGCGGCCGATCTCGCCGCCGTCGACGGTCACCGCGCTGTTCAACGCCATGTTCTGCGGCTTGAACGGCGCGACCCGCGCACCCGCGCGGCGCGCGAGGCGGCACAGTCCCGCAACCAGCGTGCTCTTGCCCGCGTCGGACGTGGTGCCCTGGATCATCAGCGTGCCGCGCGGCACGGGCAGGGTGTCGGGAGGAATGGGCATTCGGGTCACGGCGGTGCAGGTGGAAGATGGACAGTGGCGTTGCAATGCAATCGAGCGGCATTATCCCATCGCGCCGGTACAATCATAGGATGACTCCCCGCGACCTCACCTTCGTCCTCGGCGGCGCCCGCTCCGGCAAGAGCGCGCATGCCGAGCGGCTCGCCAGCGACAGCGCCCTCCCCGTCATCTACATCGCCACCGCCCGCGTCACCGACGACGCCGAATTCAACGCGCGCATTGCGCATCATCGCGAGCGGCGGCCCGCGCATTGGGGGCTCGTCGAAGCGGACGACGACCTCGCCGGCGCGCTCGCACAACACGACGCGCCGGGCCGGTGTCTGCTGATCGACTGCCTGACGCTGTGGCTCGCAAACCTGCTATGTCCCGCCGACGGCGCGGCGGCGCCGCTGTCGCACTACTACGAGCAGGCCGCCGCGTTCGAAGCGGCGCTCGCCGGCGCGCGCGGCAAGATCATCGTCGTCAGCAACGAGATCGGCCTCGGCGTCGTGCCGCTCGGCGAAGCCACGCGTCTTTACGTCGACGAACTCGGGCGCTTGAATCAGCGCATCGCCGCGTTGAGCAGCGCGGCCACGCTGATGGTCGCGGGACTGCCGCTCGCGCTGAAAAGCGCGAGCGGCGTGTGATGCCGCCGCTGACCATGCCGCTGGTCGCGACGCTCGCGGTCGCGGGCGTCGCCGTCGATCGCTGGTTTGGCGAGCCGAGCCGCCGGCATCCGCTGGTCGGCTTCGGCAACTGGGCGGCGCGCATCGAGGCGCGCTTCAATCACGAGCGGCGTCTGCGGCTCAGGGGCCTGCTCGCATGGGCGCTCGCGGTTCTCCCGCCGGTGTTGATCGCGTGGTGGCTCGTCGCCGTGCTGCCGTTGTTCGCGGCCTGCGCGCTGCATGTCGCGCTGCTGTGGTTCGCGCTCGGCGCGCGCAGCCTGCGCGATCACATCGCGCCGATCGCGCGGGCGCTCGGCCAACGCGATCTGGCCACGGCACGTGAGTTGACCGCACGGATCGTCTCGCGCGACACCGCGCAGTCGGACGAGGCCGCGCTCGCGCGCGCCGCGATCGAATCGGCGCTCGAAAACGGCAACGACGCGATCTTCGGCGCGCTGTTCTGGTTCGCGCTCGCGGGCGGGCCCGGCGCGCTCGGCTTTCGCCTCGCCAATACGCTCGACGCAATGTGGGGTTATCGCACGCCGCGCTATCTGCGCTTCGGCTGGGCAGCCGCGCGCATCGACGACGTGCTGAACTGGATTCCCGCGCGGCTGACTGCCACGAGCTACGCGCTGCTCGGCGACACGCTGACCGCCTGGCGCTGCTGGCGCGAGCAAGCGCCGCGCTGGGACAGCCCGAACGCGGGCCCGGTGATGGCCGCCGGCGCCGGCAGCCTGAACGTGCTGATCGGCGGGCCGGCCGTGTATCACGGCACGCTCGAGCACCGGCCGACGCTGGGCTTCGGGCGTCCCGCCGAGGCGCGTCATGTGGGCGCCGCGTTGATGCTGGTCGAACGCACGGTGATTCTCTGGCTGGCCGTGCTGATCGTGCTGGCGTTGTTGAGCGTGCCGTTTCATGGCTGAGCGGAACGACGCGCGTAGCGATGGGATGAGCGCATGACCGACTGGACGCAACCGCGCGAGCACGCCGCAAGCGACCCGATCGCGCACGGCGGCAACCTGCACGACGCGGCGGCGCGCTACGGCATTGCGTACGCTCAGTGGCTCGATCTGTCGACGGGCATCAATCCGCACGGCTATCCGGTGCCGCCGCTGCCCGCCGACGCGTGGCGCCGTTTGCCCGACGAAGGCGACGGCTTCGCCGAGCGGGCCGCGCGCTACTACGACGCGCCCGATGCCGCGCACGTGCTGCCCGTCGCCGGCAGCCAGGCGGCGATTCGCGCGCTGCCCGCGTTGCTGTCGCCCGCGACGGTCGGCATCGCGCCGCTGACCTACGGCGAGTACGCGCCCGCGTTCGCGCGCGCCGGACACGCGGTCGCGCCGCTCGACGTGCATCGCGACACGCTGCCCGCCGCGCTCACGCACGTCACGATCGTCAACCCCGACAATCCGACCGCCACGCATATCGATGCCGCCAGGCTGCTGCACTGGCACGCGCAGTTGCGCGAACGCGGCGGCACGCTGCTCGTCGACGAAGCGTTCGCCGATACGCTGCCGGCCGCGCGGGTCGCGTCGCTGGCGGCGCATACGCACCGGGACGGGCTCGTCGTGTTGCGCTCGCCCGGCAAGTTCTTCGGGCTCGCGGGTGTGCGCGCCGGCTTCGTGCTCGGCGCGCCCGCATTGCTCGCCGCGTTGCGCGACAGGCTGGGGGCGTGGACTGTCAGCGGTCCCGCGCGTCATGCGGTGAGCGCCGCGTTCGACGATGCCGCGTGGCAAACGCGCATGCGTGAGCGGCTCATCGGCGACAGCGCGCGGCTTGCCGGGCTGTTGCATGCGCACGGTTTCGCGACACGCGGCACGCCGCTTTTCGCATGGACCGACGATGCGCGCGCCGCCGCGTTGCATGAAGCGCTCGCGCGGCGCGGCGTGTGGACGCGTCTTTTTCCGCCATCGCTTCGGGTGCCATCGGCCAGTGTGCGCTTCGGGCTGCCGGGCGACGAAGCCGAATGGACCCGCTTCGAGCAACAGTTGCAACAGGCGGTTGACTCGATCGATACCGCGCGGTCGAGTTAGCGCAGTGACCTTCGCACCCAAGCCGCTCAACGCTTCGTGATCCGCCCTCGTCCGATGATCCGCTTTGCTCGTTCCATCCGCTTTGCCCCGCCCGCGCATGGCTTCATCCATTGGTTCGGCGCCGCAGCGCTCGCGCTGACCGCACTGAGCGCGCACGCCGCGATCACCGTCACCGACGACAGCGGCGCGACCGTCACGCTCGCCGCGCCCGCGCAGCGCGTGATCAGCCTCGCCCCGCACGTGACCGAATTGCTGTACGCCGCAGGCGGCGGCCCGAAGATGGTCGGCGCCGTGTCGTACAGCGACTATCCGCCCGAAGCGAAGCAACTCCCGCGCGTCGGCGACAACAAGGCGCTCGACCTCGAACGCATCGTCGCGCTGAAACCGGACCTGATCGTCGTGTGGCGACACGGCAACGCGCAGCGCCAGCTCGAACGCTTGCGCGAGCTACACGTGCCGCTCTTTTTCAGCGAGCCGCGCCGTCTCGACGATATCGCCGTGTCGCTGACCAAGCTCGGCCGGCTGCTCGGCACATCGGCGAGCGCGGATGCGGCGGCGGCCGCCTTCCGCGACGACATCGCCCGTCTGCGCGCGCGGTATGCGAACCGCCCGGCCGTCAGCGTCTTTTATCAGGTATGGGACCGGCCGCTGATGACGCTCAACGGCGAGCACATGATCAGCGACGTGATCACGCTATGCGGCGGCCGCAATGTGTTCGCGGACCTGCAGCCGCTCGTGCCGACCGTGTCGATCGAAGCGGTGCTCGCGGCGAATCCGCAGGCGATCGTCACCGCCGCGCCCGGCGCGACGCGGCCCGACACGATGCTGCCGCAACTCGACACATGGCGCGCATGGCCGGGCCTCGCGGCCGTCGCGAACAACAACCTGTTTGCGATCGACGGCGATCTGATCAATCGCCCCGCGCCGCGCATCGCGCAAGGCGCGCGGCAACTGTGCGAGGACCTCGAACTGGCGCGCTCGCGCAGCAAGCAGCCTGCGCCATGACGGCGCCGCGTGTGGCGAGAAAAAAGGATCGGTTTTCCGGATGACCAAGCGGGTCACGCATTCCATCGCACGAGCGACCACTGCAGCGTCTCGTCGTTACGTCGCAACCAGACGATCCCGGTCATATCTAGCGACCACTGCAGGCAATGCGCGAGCGGCACCTCCAGCACCCACGACGCGATCGCGCGCATCACGCCCGCGTGCGTGACCACGTATGCGGGCGACAGCTCGCGCGTCAGCGCGAACGCATCGAACCACGCTCGCACACGCGCGACGAATTGCGCGACGCTCTCGCCGCCGTGCGCGCGCGCATGTTCGAAATTGGCGGCCCAGTCGTCGAGCAGCGCGCGATCGATCGTATCCCAGCGCTGCGCTTCCCACTCGCCGAAATCCATTTCCTTCAGGCGCTCGTCGTGGCTGACCACGCAGCCGAAGTCGTTCGCGATCTCGGTCGCTAGGGCGGCGCAGCGCGTAAGCGGACTCGTGATCAGCACACGCGGCGCCGGCACCTGCAAGCTCGCGAGCTTCACCGCCAACGCATTGGACGTGACCTCGGCGCTTTCCGCCAACGCGACATCGCTATGGCCGTAACAAACCCCCGCCTCGAGCGCGACAGCGGGATGTCGAATCAGGACGATATCCATGCAAGCCCCACCAGGTAGATGCTCAATTCGAAGATCTGCTGCGCAAAGCCGAGGCAGTCGCCGGTATAGCCGCCGATGCGTCTGACGAAATAACGACCCATCGCGAAGCGCAGCGCGAACAGCACAGCACACGTGAGCGCGGCGAAACGCCAGTCGGGCATGCCGGGGCCGTTCGGCCACAGCAGCCACGGCAGCCCGAACAGCGCGGAGCACAACAGCGCCGGCCTGCTCAAACGCTGCGCGACCGGCTTGGCTTTGCCGGCCGCGCGCACATAGTCGAGCGTGGCCAGGTAACTGATCGCGCACGCGCGGCTCGCGCCATGCGCCGCAAGCATCAGGCTTGCGGCGCGCAGCGGTGGCAATGCCGCGAGCGTTTGCCACTTGATCGCCAGAGCGATCACGAGCGCGATGGCGCCGAAAACACCGATGCGCGAGTCGTGCATGATGCGCAGCGCATCGTCGCGCGTATAGGCGCCACCGAACGCATCGATGCAGTCGGCGAGACCGTCCTCGTGAAATGCGCCCGTGACCACGAGCGACGCGGCCATCGACAGCAGCACCGCGACACTCGCCGGAAACACGCGCAGCGCGGCCAGATAGACGAGCGCGCTGAAGCCGCCGACCAACACGCCGACGAGCGGAAAATAGCGCGCCGCGGCGTTCAGATAATGCGGCTCGAAACCGACCCAGCGCGGCACGGGCACGCGCGTGAAGTAACCGAGCGCCGTGAAGAAATAGCGCAGTTCCGCGAGCGGGTTCATGAACGTGGCGAGTGCAGGTTCACGGCGCTGCGGGCCGAGCTTCGCGTTATCGCGAAGCGCGTGCTCGTGCGCTTCACGGTTCGCGATCGGCGACACCCGCCGAATCGAAGCTGGCCATCTCGTTGACGAAGGCCACCGCCGCGCGCAGCAACGGCACCGCGAGCGCGGCGCCCGTGCCTTCGCCGAGCCGCATGTCGAGCGACAGCAGCGGCTGCGCGCCGAAATGATCGAGCATGCGCCGATGCCCGGCCTCGTTCGACGCATGCGCGAACACGCAGTACTCGCGTACGTCGGGCGAGAACGCATCGGCGACCAGCAGCGCGGACGTCGCGATGAAGCCATCGACGAGGATGGTCATGCGCGCCTCGGCGGCCGCCAGATACGCGCCCGCCATCATCGCGATTTCGAAGCCGCCGAAGGTCGCGAGCACGTCGAGCGGCGCACGTGCATCCGCATCGCGCGCGAGCGCCGCCGCGAGCACGTTGCGCTTCTTCGCGAGTCCGGCATTGTCGAGACCCGTGCCGCGGCCGACGCAGTCGTCGATCGGCACGCCGCACAGGCGGCTCATCAGACACGCGGCCGCCGAGGTGTTCGCGATGCCCATCTCGCCGAAGCCGATCACGTTCGTGCCGAGCGCCGCGTGATGACGCACGCGCGCGGCGCCCGCCTGCATCGCGGCGAGCGCTTCGGCGTGCGTCATCGCGGCTTCGTGTGCGAAGTTGCGCGTGCCGGGCCCGACCGGAATGTCGACGAGTCGGTCCGTGGACGGCAGCGGCGTCGCGATGCCCGCGTTGACCACTTCGAGTTCGAGACCCGCGACGTGACTGAGCGCGTTGATCGCCGCGCCGCCCGCGATGAAGTTCGCGACCATCTGCGCGGTCACCGCTTGCGGATAGGGGCTCACGCCTTCGGCGGCGATGCCGTGGTCGCCCGCGAAAACGATCATCGCGGGACGCTGCACGGTGGGACGCGTACTACGCTGGATCAGGCCCATCTGGCGCGCCAGCGTTTCGAGCCGGCCGAGGCTGCCGAGCGGTTTGGTGCGCGTATCGATGATCCGCTGCAATTCGGCGCGTAGCGTCTGATCGAGCGGCGCGACTTCGGGCAAACCGGCTGGGTGTGGGATGCGAGTCATAGGTGTGATCGAAACAAGGGATAGGAATAAATATCAGCCTGACTGTGCGTCATGGCCGGCAGGCGATTCGTGACGCGCGCGCGGCGCGGGTATCAGCGCCTCGTGCTCGCCGTCGCGAATCAGAATCAGCGGATAGCCGAACGCGCGGCTCGTCAACGCGGGCGTCAGCACGTCGCGCACTGGGCCCGCATACGCGCCGCCCGCGCCGTCGAGCAGCAACGCGTGCGTCGCGAAGCGGCGCGCGAGGTTCAGGTCGTGGCACGAGAACAGCACACTACGGCGCGGTTCGCGCGTCCATGCGACGAGCGCTTCGAGACAGTCGACCTGATGATGCAGGTCGAGATGCGACAACGGTTCGTCGAGCAGCAACAGCGGCGCGTCCTGGCACAGCACCGCCGCGAGGGCAACGCGCTGACGCTCGCCGCCCGACAGCGACAGCACGTCGCGCGCCGCAAAGTCCGCAAGGCCGAGCCGTTCGAGCGCCGCCCGCGCGGCCGCGCGATCCTCATCGCGCTCCCAGCCCCAGCCGCCCAGATGCGGGAAGCGGTTCAGCAGCACGATGTCGAGCACGCTTGCGTCGAACGCATCGGCCGCGCTTTGCGGCATCAGCGCGCGGCGCCGTGCGAGCGGCAGCGGCTGCCAGTCGGCCACGCGCACGCCATCGAGTTCGACATGGCCCGCCGCCGGATGCAACAGCCCCGCCAGCGTCGATAGCAAGGTGGTCTTGCCCGCGCCGTTCGGCCCGGCGATGCACCAGATTTCGCCCGCATGGAACGTGTGCGTGAACGCGTCGAGCAAGGTGCGCGCGCCGGCGCGCAACGTCAGGCGCTGCATGCTCAGCATCGAACAGGTGGGACTGGGTTTGGCTCGTATCATCGGCGGCGTTTGAGCAGCATCCACAGGAACACCGGTACGCCCACCAGCGACGTGATCACGCCGACCGGCAATTGCGCGGGCGCGATCACGGTACGCGCGATCAGATCCGCGCCCATCACCGCGACACCGCCGCCGAGCGCGGCCGCCGGCAGCAGCATGCGCTGATCGTTGCCGAACGCGAGCCGCAGCATGTGCGGCACGACGAGACCGACGAAGCCGATCGTGCCCGCGGTCGTCACCGCCGCGGCCGCCGCCAGCGACGCGACCAGGTACACACGCAAACGCAGCGGCATCACGGCGACGCCCAACGCCTGGGCGGCCGCGTCGCCGCGCAGCAACAGGTTCAGACGCGGCGCGGCCGGCACGATCGCAAGCAACACGAGCGCGAGCGCCATCAGCGCGGTCCACGGCAGCGCGCCGCCGTTCAGGTCGCCGGTGAGCCAGAACAGCATGCCGCGCAGACGGCTGTCGGGCGCGAGATTGAGCAGCAGCGTGATCAGCGCGCCCCACCCGGCCGCGATCACCGCGCCGGTCAATAGCAAACGGGGCGACGTGTCCTGCGGCTCGCCGCGCCATAGCTCGCGACGCGCGAGGCCGAGCACCAGCAGGATCGACACGAACGCACCCGCGAACGCGCTCGCATCGACGAGCCACCATGCGCCGCCCGCGATCATCGCGACGAGCGCGAACGTCGCCGCGCCGCCCGACACGCCGAGCACGTATGGCTCGGCCAGCGGATTGCGCAGCAGCACCTGCAGCAGCGCGCCGGCGAGCGCGAGCAACGCGCCGCACGCGAAGCCCGCGAGCGCGCGCGGCAAACGCAACGTACGCACGATTTCGCCGGCGAGATCGTTGCTGCCCGTGCCGCCGAACGTGTGCGTCGGCACGAGCGCCGCAAGCACGCGCGACGGCGCGAGCGGCACACTGCCGAGCACCAGCGAGGCGCCGAGCACCGCGATGGCGGCGAGCGCGAGGCCGAGCCAGATCGCGGCCGCGCGTTTCGCGTTCATCGGGCGCGGCGTCGCCATCGCGGCGCACAGCGAAGCGGACGCGCGGCTCATCCGCGTGCGCTCACGCATGCGGCCACCCCGGCGCGCGCGTCACTGCTGCTGCCAGCCGAGCGTGAGATACGCACCGCGTCGCGGCGAGTTATACGAGTAGGCCGTTTCATAATCCTTGTTGAACAGATTGTCGATTTGCGCGCTGACGTACCACGCTTTGGTGACGTTGTAGCGCGCCGACAGATTCACGATGCCATAACCGCCGAGGTTGCCCGTGCTATCGGTACGCGGACCGCTGACGATCCACTCGCCGCCAACCCGCCATCCACCGATACTGCGATTCACCGCGAACGACCCGAACCGACGCGCGCGCCGCACGAGGTCGGTCCCGTTGTCGAGATCGACCGGGTTCTGCAGCGTCACCGTTGCGCGCACGTCGGTCTTGCCGACATGACCGCTCCACGATCCCTCGAGTCCCTGCACCTTCGCACGGCCGACGTTCTCCGCGAGGTAGATGCCGGGGATCGTCTGCACGTAGTCGATCAGATTCGTATAGCGCGTCTGGAATGCGTTCAGACGCATCACGCCGAGCGCATCGGTCGCATACTGCAAACCGGCTTCGACCGAATGACTGCGCTCGGGCTGGATCGACGGGTTGCCGCTGATCGGATAGTACAGATCGTCGAAGCTCGGCGCGCGGAACGCATCCGAATAGCTTGCGGTTACCTTCCAGCGCGACGTGATGTCGAATCCGTAGCCGAGATAGTAACTGTTCGCTCCACCGAAATCGGAGTACTGGTCGCGTCGCACGTTGGCCTGAATCTGGTTGCGGCCGAAGCGCGCGCTGTAGCCCGCGAAGACCGAATCGACGTGACGGTCGGGCGCGGCGAACGTGTCGGAGTCGAGCGTCTGGTCGAGATGCTCGTAGCCGAATTGCAGCTTCTGGTGCGCGGCGAGCGCGAAATCGTTCTGCCACGTGTACTGGCGATTGTCGGTATCGAAGCGGCCGTTGTAGATGCCATTGGTGTTCGACACGCTGCGGTCGTCGCCCTCGGCGAGCGTGACGTGGGTGGTCCACCAGTCGGTCAGCTTGCCGTTCGCGAATACCGACACCTGACGCACCTTGCTATAGAGATTGTTCAGATCGGTGGGCTCGCCGTACGCATTGTCGTAGCTGTTGTCGTTGTTCGACTGGAAATAGCTGACGCCCGCGTCCCACCTGTCGGTGAACTTGTGACGCAGCGACGCGCTGATGCTCTCGTTCAGATTGCCGTTTGCGTTCGGATTCGCGTTCGGCGCCTCGAGCGGATTGAGCGACGAAAAGCCGTCGTCCTTCGTGCGCGCGAGCGAAATATTGAAAGTCGTGCGGCCGTCCTGATCGAGCGCGCCGTTCACGCCGGCCGTTTGCGTCTGCGTGCGATAGCTGCCGTAGCCGACCGAAAAATTGAAACGCGGCGGATGATCGCCGCCGTCTTTCGTGAACACCTGCACGACGCCGCCGATCGCGCCCGAGCCATACAACGCCGACACGTTGCCGTTCACCACTTCGACGTGATCGACCTGATCGAGCGGAATCTGTGCGAGTTGAGCTGAGCCGAGACTCACCGAATCGACGCGCACGCCGTCGATCAGCAGCAGCGATTGCGTCGACGATGCGCCGCGCAGAAAGAGGCTCGTGGTCGAACCGGGGCCACCCGTGCGCGAGATTTGCGCGCCTGGCGCGAGTTGCAGCAGGCCGGGCAGATCGGTCGCGGTCGTGTCGGCGATGTCCTGCTGATCGAACTGCGTAGTCTGCGGGATCGCATCGCGCAACGCTTGCGGTCCGCGTTGCGCGGTCACGACGATCGGCGACAGCACGTTGCCCGACGCATCGGTGGAGGCGGCATTGGCAGCGATTGCAGCGTTTGCGGCGGTAGCATCCGTGGCGGACGATGAAGACGAATACGGCGTCGCAGACGCGGACGCGGGCTCGGCGCTTTGCGCATGCACGACGAGCGGCAGGCTCGCGAACGCGAGCAGCGTTGCGCGGGCGATGGGGGACAGCATGGGATGACATTCCTGTGGATAGCGTGCGCGGCCTGCTTCCCCGCAGGCCGACGCGTCACGAGGCGCCCCCTTGTTTAGCGTTTTCGCGGGGGGACGTCCCTCTTTTCTGGCCGGTATCCGGGCTACGACACATCGATCCGCCTTCCCACGCGTGACGCGCAGTGGCACACTCGCACGTTGAACTTCCAACCTTGCGACCAGGACCGACCTGCATGAGCACATCACATGCGGTCGCTTACCGTTGCGGGGGCAGCGCAGGTTCGCGCATCCGGTTTTGGCACCGCGCGCGTCCTGCTTCCCGTTTAACTGCGCGCGCCGAGAAGCGCGCGCGGGCACCAGAGTGCGGGAAGTTTACGAGCGGCCTCGCGGGGCGTCAAGAAAGGTCAACCGGAGCGCAATCGGTTCTGTTGAATGCAGGTTATTGTCCGATGGATTACCGGTTTTTTACCTTATGGTCGACGACACGACATGCAACGAACCTGCACGTAGCGATGCTGTTACGTCTCGAAACGAGACAATTGTCGGAACCTGTAATATTCCGCGCTAAAATGCGATGTCTTTAGAGGACGCAGCACATGCTCACCGAACTCGAATCACTCTCCCAGAACATCGGCAAGCTGATTGCGATCAGCCAGCGCCACAACGAAGCGCGGCTCGCGCTCGAAGAGCAGCTCGCGCAAACGCGTGCCGAAGTGCAAGCCACGCATGCGGAACTCGCGCAATTGCGCGAAGAGCGCGACGCACTGCAGGCGGAACGCGACGCGCTGTCCGCCAAGATCGACGACGCTCAGGTGCGCCTGAATGCGATTCTCGAAAAATTGCCGCGCGCACGCGCGAGCAGCGAACCGGATAACCAGCTCGATCTGCTCGAGTCCGCCCAGCCCGGACACGAGGAAGCGGAAAGCGACGTGAGCCGACACGGAGAAAGCGCATGACCACCAAGCAGATCGAAGTATCGATTCTCGAAGTACCCTATCGTCTCGCCTGCTCGCCGGAAACGGAAGGCGCGCTGCTCGAGGCGGTCGCGCGCGTCGACGCCGAGATGAAGAAAATCCGCAGCGGCAGCAACGTGCGCGGCACCGATCGCATCGCGGTGATGGCTGCGCTGTCGCTGGCATCGGAACTGCTTAAGCTGCAAAGCAGCGTGCGACACGGAGAAGCATTTCCCGCTGAAGAAATCCGGCGTACAATGCAGCAAATGAACGAACAGCTAGGTACTGTGATCGAGCAGTACAGCTTGCAGTAAGCAGTAGTGGGCCGGTTTCGAATCGGTCACGTGTTGAACGGTTTGGGTTGTAGCTTCATCGGTTTAGCTTCCCTGCCTGGTTCGCCAAGGTCATACATTCCTTGAACCAATGCCATGTGCACGGTTGCGGAAATTTGTAGCACGGGTGTGCGCGTCACTCAGTCTGATGTACCCGAAGTGTTGCTAACTGCGACCAATTCTGAACCCTCGGTTCAGGATGCCGGCCTAGCGGCTAAGGCGGGGACCTTATCTGGAACGGCATCGGACTTCGGTTCGATGCCGTTTTTCTTTGGTCGTCGTTTTTTCGTTTGAGCGCCTTTTTCAGGGGTTTTTCCGTACACGCCTGCTGTTGTTGCGCTTCGTTCAATCTCATACGCTCACTCCGATTCATGCGCTACTGGCTGATGAAGTCCGAACCGGACGAAGCAAGCATCGACGACCTCGCCAACGCACCTCATCGCACCTTGCCGTGGACGGGCGTACGCAACTATCAGGCGCGCAACTTCATGCGCGACGTGATGCAGGTCGGCGACGGCGTGCTCTTCTATCATTCGAGCTGTCCGGAGCCCGGCATCGCGGGCATCGCGGAGGTCTCGTCGAGCGCGTATCCGGACCCTACGCAGTTCGATAAAAAGAGCTCGTACTACGACGCGAAATCGTCGCCGGAAACGCCGCGCTGGATGCTCGTCGACGTCGTGTTCAAGAAGAAAATCGGGCTGATTCCGCTTGCCGCGCTGCGCGAGCATGCCGAATTGCAGGACATGCGCGTGCTCGCCAAAGGCAACCGCCTGTCGATCACGCCGGTGACCGAAGCCGAATGGCGCTTCATCACTAAACAGCTGGTTTAAGGGCGAACGCGCGACGCGGCACCTGTCGTGATCGCATCCAGGTCATCGTTTCCGATGCGGCGGCGAAGCACTAATTGGGGAACCAAGCGTCGGTAAAACGCGCCTAATCGGTCGACGAAAGCGTGAACTCGAACCGGCCGCTCGAGGGCAAGCCGATGCATTCGCCAGCGCAGCCGTCAAACCGCGCGCCACCACCCGTCGCTCGCGTCGAACGTGCACAACCTGTTCAAACAAGGATTCCAGTCATGACGACAAAAACCGCACGGTCCCTCGCACTTGCGCTCGCCTTGGGCGCGCCTGTGGCACTTGCACTGAACCCTGCGCCCGCTCGAGCGCAGACCATGATGCCGCAGCCTTCGGGCGTGCTGTCGCTGAATGCGCAGGCGAGCGCGGAAGTCCCGCAGGACGAAGTCGAAATCACGCTGTTTTACGAGCAGGAAGCGAGCGAGCCGTCGTCGCTGACGTCGACGCTGAACGAACGCGCCGACGCGGCATTGCAGAAAGCGCGCGGCGTCAGCGGCGTGACCGCGCGCTCGGGCGCGTTCTCGATCTTCCCGTCGACGGACCGCGACGGACGCATCACGACGTGGCGCGGCCGCACGGAAGTCGTGCTCGAATCGCGCGACTTCGCCGCGGCATCGAAGCTCGCCGGACAGATGGCATCGATCATGCAGGTTGGCAACGTGCGTTTCTCGCTGTCGCCGCAAGCGCAGCGCGCGGCCGAACAGCGGCTCAGCGGCGAGGCGATCAAATCGTTTCGCGAGCAGGCCGCGGCGTCCTCGCAGGCGTTCGGCTTTAGCGGCTATTCGATCCGCGAGGTCAACGTGAATCACAGCGGCGTGATGCCGCGTCCGATGATGATGATGAGCGCACGCGCGATGGGCGCCGACGCGAAGAGCGCGCCGCTGTCGCTCGAAGGCGGCACGTCGACGGTGACGGTCAACGTGTCGGGGTCGGTGCAGATGAAGTGATGCGCAAGCGCAAGCCCAAACAGAAAACGCCACGGCATCCATCGATGCCGTGGCGTTTTTTCATGCAACGCTCGCTACGCTAGCCGAGCGCCGCTCAGTTCGCGCCAACCGCCTGCGCCGGCTCGCGACGCCCACGGCGATACGCCCACACCATCAGGCCGATGCCCGCGAGAATCATGGGCAGCGACAGCCATTGACCCATCGACAGCCCCATCGCGAGCAGGCCGAGGAAATCGTCCGGCTCGCGCGCGAATTCGACCGTGAAGCGCGCCAGGCCGTAGCCGATCAGGAACATCGCGGAAATCGCGCCGAGCGGCTTCGGTTTGCGCGAGAAAAAGATCAGCACGAAGAACAGCGCCACGCCTTCGAGCGCGATCTCGTACAGCTCCGACGGATGTCGCGGCAGCATGTGATATTGCGCGAACACTTCGTTCAGATGCCATTGCGCGGCCAGTTGCGGATGCGCGGCGAGCCATGTGGCGTCGTCAGGCGCGGCGCCGGGAAACAGCATCGCCCACGGCGCCGACGGATCGGTCACGCGGCCCCACAGCTCGCCGTTGATGAAGTTGCCGAGGCGCCCCGCCGCGAGGCCCGTGGGCACCATCGGCGCGACGAAGTCGGTGACTTGCAGCCACGAGCGCTTGCGCTGATAAGCGAACAGCATCATCGCGATCGTCACGCCGAGAAAGCCGCCGTGAAACGACATGCCGCCTTCCCACACCTTGAAGATGTCGAGCGGATGCGCGAAATAAAAGCTCGCCTTGTAGAACAGCACATAGCCGAGCCGGCCGCCGAGGATCGTACCTAGCACGCCGTAGAACAGCATGTCGTCGATATCCTTCGCGGTCCAGCCTTGCGCGGCGACGTACGGCAGCCGCAGCCGCAGCCGGGCGACGACGATCGCCGCAACGAACGCGACGAGGTACATCAAGCCATACCAGCGCACGGCGAGCGGCCCCAGATGGATGGCGACAGGGTCGAAATTGGGGTGAATGAGCATCGTGTAGTTATGGGCAGTTCAGGTTCGAAAGCAGTTTTTACAGGGAATCAGAAGCGGGATCTAGACACGCGACGCGACGCTCGCCGCATGCGCGCGCACGATGTCGATGAAGCCCGCCAGCACCGGGCTGACCTCGTCGGTGCGCCAGACGAGGCCCGTCTCGATCGCGGGCACCGACTCGGACAGCGGCCGGTACACGACGCCCGTGCGCCGCAGGTTACGCAACGATTGCGGCACCAGCGCGACGCCCATGCCGGCCGACACGAGACTCACGATGGTCTGCATCTGGATCGCCTCCTGGCCGATCCGTGGCGCGAGGCCCGCAACGCCGTAGCAATCCATAATGATGTCATAAAAGCCTGGCGCGAGACGCCTTGGGAAGATCACGAGCGGCGCGTCGGCGACATCGCGCAGGCTGACGGGCATGTCGAGCCATTCGGCGGCGGGGTCTTCGGCGGCGCTGCCCTTGCCGTTTGCGTTCACGCTGCCCCGCAAGCCTTGCGCCATCTCCGTCGACATCGCGATCACGAGCGGCTCGCGCGCTATCGGCAGCCACGACAGCTGCGCCGCATGCCGCGACGGCAGCGGCGCGATCACCAGACCCGCGTCGATACGCCCGGCCACCAGTTCCTCGACCTGCACGTCGCTGGTCGCCTCGGTCAGTTCGAGCCGCACGCGCGGATGCCGCGCGCCGAAATCGCGCAGCAGCAGCGGCAGCAGGCCGTAATCCGCAGTCGACACGAACGCCAGCGACAGCACGCCCGCCTCGCCGCGCGCGAGGCTCTGCGCGAGCGGCCTGAGCCCTTCCGCGGCCGCGAGCAGCCGCTGCACCTCCGGCAACAGATCGGCGCCGACCGCCGTCAACTCGACCGAGCGCTTGGTGCGCGCGAACAGCTCGACGCCGAGCGTCTCCTCGAGCGCGCGGATCGCCTGCGACAGCGGCGGCTGCGTCATCGACAGACGCGCGGCCGCGCGCCCGAAGTGCTTTTCCTCGGCGACGGTGACGAAATAGCGCAACTGGCGCAGGTCGGGGATCGTCGGCAGCATGATTGATATATTTTACGACCTGAACAACCGCGAATAATACACACGACGCGTGTCACGCAAAACCGCCGGTTTGCACGGTCTGGCGGAACTACACTGAACGGATGCGCGCGCGCACGCCGCCGCGCGCTTTCATCAGAACAGCCAGACTGGAGCTCCCCATGGCCTACAACCGTCGTTCGAAGAACATCACGCAAGGCATCGCGCGTTCACCGAATCGCTCGATGTACTACGCGCTCGGCTACCAGAAGGAGGATTTCGACAAACCGATGATCGGCGTCGCCAACGGCCACTCGACGATCACGCCGTGCAACGCCGGCCTGCAGCGTCTCGCCGACGCGGCCGTCACCGCGATCAGGCGCGCCGACGCGAACCCGCAGACCTTCGGCACGCCGACGATCTCGGACGGCATGTCGATGGGCACCGAGGGCATGAAGTACTCGCTCGTGTCGCGCGAGGTGATCGCCGATTGCATCGAGACCTGCGTGCAAGGGCAATGGATGGACGGCGTGGTCGTGATCGGCGGCTGCGACAAGAACATGCCGGGCGGCATGATCGGCCTCGCGCGCATGAACGTGCCGGGCATCTACGTGTACGGCGGCACGATCCGGCCGGGCAACTGGAAAGGCACCGATCTGACGATCGTGTCGTCGTTCGAGGCGGTCGGCGAATTCACGGCGGGCCGCATGTCGCAGGAGGATTTCGAGGGCATCGAGAAAAATGCGTGTCCGTCGACCGGTTCGTGCGGCGGCATGTACACGGCCAATACGATGAGCTCGTCGTTCGAGGCGCTCGGCATGTCGCTCATGTATTCGTCGACGATGGCGAATCCCGACCAGGAGAAGGTCGACTCGGCCGCCGAATCGGCGCGTGTGCTCGTCGAAGCCGTCAAGAAGGATCTGAAGCCGCGCGACATCATCACGAAGCAGTCGATCGAAAACGCGGTTGCCTTGATCATGGCGACCGGCGGCTCGACCAACGCGGTGCTGCACTACCTGGCGATCGCGCACGCGGCCGAGATCGAATGGACGATCGAGGACTTCGAGCGCATGCGCAAAAAAGTGCCGGTGATCTGCAACCTGAAGCCGTCGGGGCAGTACGTCGCCACCGATCTGCACAAGGCGGGCGGCATTCCGCAGGTGCTGAAGATCCTGCTCGACGCCGGGCTTGTGCACGGCGATTGCATGACGATCACCGGCAAAACGATCGCTGAGGAGTTGAAGGACGTACCAGCCAGGCCGCGCAGCGATCAGCAGGTGATCTTCCCGATCGACAAGGCGCTCTACGCCGAAGGCCATCTCGCGATCCTGAAGGGCAATCTGGCCGAAGACGGCGCGGTCGCCAAGATCACCGGGCTCAAGAACCCCGTCATCACGGGCCCGGCGCGCGTGTTCGACGACGAGCAGAGCGCGCTCGAAGCGATCCTCGCCGACAAGATCGTCGCCGGCGACGTCGTCGTGCTGCGCTATCTTGGCCCGAAGGGCGGCCCCGGCATGCCGGAAATGCTCGCGCCGACCTCGGCGATCATCGGCAAGGGGCTCGGCGAATCGGTCGGGCTCATCACCGACGGCCGCTTCTCGGGCGGCACCTGGGGCATGGTGGTTGGGCACGTCGCGCCGGAGGCGTTCGTCGGCGGCACGATCGCGCTCGTGCTGGAAGGCGATTCGATCACGATCGACGCGCACCAGCTGCTGCTGCAACTGAACATCGACGATGCCGAGCTGCAGCGCCGCCGCGCCGCATGGCAGGCGCCGAAGCCGCGCTACACACGCGGCGTGATGGCCAAGTATTTCGCGCTCGCGCAGCCGGCGAATCGAGGGGCGGTGACGGGGTAATGACCGCGGCCGGCCTGGCCCGCCCCGACAGGGATAACCCGCCGCCACGTTACGCGAAAACGCAAGGGGCGCACGAAAATCCGTGCGCCCCTTTGCTCTTATAATGCGTGCACCACGAGCCGGGCATCTGCACTGGCGGAGACCATAATGAAATCGATGTCGTACGCGGCCGTAGCAGCCACTGTTGCGCTCGCCGCCGCATTGAGCGCCGCCAGTCCCGCAGCCCGAGCCGAAACAGCCGGGCTCGCGCTCGCCCAGCAGAAGAACTGCATGAGCTGCCACTCGGTCACTCGCCCGTTCATGGGGCCGGCGCTGCACGACGTTGCAGCCCGCTATGCGGGACGCAACGACGCCGCCTCCTATCTGAAGCGCAAGATCCTCGATGGCGGCACCGGCGTATGGGGAACCGTGCCGATGCCCGCGAACACGCAACTGACGCCCGATCAGGCGGCCACGCTGGCGGCTTGGGTGCTGACGCTCAAATAACGGCGCTCTCAGGTCACCGCGGCGTCAACGCGAGCGCCGCGCGATTTCTTCTTCCACCGCTTCACGTACCCAATCGGTCATCTCGGCTTCGAGCGTCTGCGCGACCTCGCGCGTGATCTGACTCACGAGCAGACTCGTGTGCTGCTGCACTGCATCACGGCAGCGCGCCTCGATGATGCCGCGCCCCTCGCCCGTCAGAAAACGCTGGAAGCGTCCGTGCAAACGTGCGGCGAGCGCGTCGGCATCGAGTGTGGGCTGAGCGGGAGCGGCTTCGTGCGCGCCTTCATGGTCGATATCCGGCGGCACGGTCGCGCCGGCTTCGAGCGGTATGAAGGGCTCGGTACGATCGAACACGCCGGGCGACACCTCCACGTCCTCATGCAAGTCGTCATGCCCATGTCGCACATGAATGCCGTGATGCGGCCGTGCGTGTTTTCTCGGGTGCGTGTGATCAGCCATGTGCGGCTGATGAAGCTCGGTCTGCGCGAGAGGCTCATGCTCCGCCGCATGCGGGGCTTCTCGCGTCGGCATCGGCTCCGGCACGAGCACGGGCTCCGGCGAACTCAGTTGCTCGGGCGTGGGCACCGGTTGGGGCGCGAGTACCGGCTCGGGCGCCAGCGTGGGGTCGGCTCGATGCGCGGGCGCTGGCACGAACGCGGGCTCCGTGCGGGAAGCGGGCTCGGGCACCGCCGCCGGTTGCGTGACGGCTGGGCTTGCGGGCTCGGCGCCCGGCTGGGATGCAGGCGCGGCGGCATCGGTCGACGCCTCGCGCGTCTCGCGCGCGCGGCCCGGCACGAGGACCTCGTTCAGGACCGGAATCGAATTGTCGTGGGGATCGGACACGTGCGCTCTCCGTGTTTGAGTCCAAGCCAGGGCAGGCGGTCCGCATGCCGCGTTCCTCGCGGCCATGACGCGCAGCGCACCGAACTAGCCGCCTTGCTTGTAGTTGTTCAAAGCATAGCCGCGATCGCGATAGAAGCGATAGCGCTCACGGCCCGCAGCGAGTTCCTCGTGTGCGTTACCGACCACTTCGAGCAATCTATCGAAGCGCGCGAACTGCGCCGGCACCGTTGCGCCCAGATTGAGCAGCACCTGATGATGCGGCACGTCGTCGAGATTCGTGGCCAGCACGACGGGCGTGTCGGCGGCAAGCGGCGTGCCCGCCATGCAGTGCGGCACGAAGTCGAGCGGCGAGAAGGTCCACAGCATTTCGTCGAAGGCGCGCAGGCGCGCGGGCTCGGCCAGCACGACGAGCGGCTGGCCCGCCAGATACGCCTTGCGCACGAGGCGACACGCGTACAGCAGCGAATCGCCGACGTTCGAGTGAAAGTCGATTCTCGTCATCGGCCGCTCCGCCCCGCTTGTCGCGCGCCGTGCGCGCGCTTACCGCACTGCGTCATTGGCCGGCGCGGTCGATCAGGAACTGCCCGAGCAGCGGCACCGGACGGCCCGTCGCGCCCTTCGCGGTGCCGCTCTTCCACGCGGTGCCGGCGATGTCGAGATGCGCCCACGGGTACGAATCCGTGAAACGCGACAGGAAGCACGCGGCCGTCACGCTGCCCGCCGGACGCCCGCCGATATTCGCGACGTCCGCGAAGTTCGACTTCAGCTGGTCCTGGTACTCGTCGTCGAGCGGCAGGCGCCATGCCGGGTCGGCCGCTTCGCGCGACGCGTCGAGCAGTTCGCCCGCGAGCGCGTCGTCCTTCGAGAACAGGCCACTGTTGTGATGGCCGAGCGCGATGATGCAGGCGCCCGTCAGCGTCGCGATGTCGATGACCGCGGCCGGCTTGAAGCGCTCCGCGTAGGTGAGCGCGTCGCACAGAATCAGGCGGCCCTCGGCGTCGGTGTTCAGCACCTCGATCGTGAGGCCCTTCATGCTGGTGACGATGTCGCCCGGCTTGGTGGCCGTGCCCGACGGCATGTTCTCGACGGCCGGAATGATGCCGACCACGTTGATCTTCAGGCCCATCTCGGCGACCGCGCGCAGCGTGCCGAGCACCGAGCCCGCGCCGCACATGTCGTATTTCATCTCGTCCATGCCCTCGCCCGGCTTCAGCGAGATGCCGCCCGTGTCGAACGTGACGCCCTTGCCGACCAGCACGACCGGCGCGGCCTTCGCGGCGGCGCCCTGGTACTGCAGCACGATGAACTGCGCCGGCTCGACCGCGCCCGCGGTGACCGACAGGAACGAGCCCATCTTCAGCGCTTCACACTGTTTCTCGCCGAGCACCTCGACCTTCAGCTTCCAGTCTTTCGCGAGCTTCTTCGCGGTGTTCGCCAGATAGGTCGGCGTGCAGACGTTGCTCGGCAGATTGCCGAGCTCGCGCGTCAGGTCCATGCCGTTGGCGAGCGCGGCGCCCTGCCTGGCGGCGAGCTTGGCGGCCTTCTCGTCACCGGTGTTGATGCTGAACACGATGCGCTTCAACGCGCGCGGCGTGTTCTCCGGCTTGCTCTTCAGTTGCGTGAAGCGGTAGGTCAGCTCGCGCAGCGCGAGGATCGCGGCGCGCACACACCAGTCGGCCGTGCGTTCGAGCACCGGCAGTTGCGCGAGCGTGAACGTGACCTGCACGATCTTCGTGCCGAGCAGCGCGCGCCATGCGGCGCGGACCGCCTCGCCGTAGGCTTTCTGACTGAAAGCGTCCTGTTTGCCGAGCCCGACGAGCAGCACGCGCGACGCGCCGATGCCCGACACCTCGTGCAGGAACAGCGTGGTACCCGCCTTGCCGTCCATGTCGCCTGCCTTGATGACGCGCGTGAGCAGGCCCTTGGTGGCCGCGTCGATCTCCAGCGCGGCGCCCGACAGCGTTTGCGACTCGAACACACCGATCACGATGCAATCGGATTTCCCGGTCAGGAAACCGTTCGTCGAGCCTTTGGTCCAATCACAGGCTTTTATGCTAAAGTCCATCGCGCTTGTCCTCGGATAAAATCTGGGCTTAGGATGAAAGCCGCAATTATCCGCTATTTTTTCCCGCGGCGGCTGCACCGGAGGCGTGACGGGAACGAATCCCCGCGTCGCCGTGAGCGCCCCCTCTCGTCATCAACAATGATCTTTGAACGCTCCCTCCAGCGCGAGCTCGCGTACACGGCTGGCGCCGTGTTCATGGTTCTCCTCACGCTCGTGCTGACGACGATGATGATCCGCATCGTCGGCTTCGCGGCCTCGGGCGAGGTCGACCCGCGCGACGTGCTGGTCCTGATCGGCCTCACCGTGATCGGCTATCTGGCCATCATGCTCGTCGCGACGCTGTTCGTGTCGATCCTGTTCGTGCTCACGCGCTGGTACAAGGACTCCGAGATGGTCGTGTGGCTGTCCTCGGGCGTCAGTCTCACGCAATTCATCAAGCCGATCGGCATTTTCGCCACGCCGATCATCATCCTGATCATGTTCTTCGTGTTCGTCGGCTGGCCGTGGTCGAACCAGCAGAGCAAGCTGATCCGCGCGCGCTTCCAGCAGCGCGACGAAGTCTCGCTGCTCGCGCCGGGGCAGTTCCGCGAATCGCCGACCACGCATCGCGTGTTCTTCATCGAGAAGATGTCGCCCGACCAGGGGCATGTGGAAAACGTGTTCGTGACGAGCACCGAGGGCGGCAAGGTCAACGTCGTGGTGTCGAAGAACGGCCACATCGAGACGCACAAGAACGGCGACCGCTTCGTCGTGCTGGAAAACGGCCGCCGCTACGACGGCGAACCGGGCCGCCCCGATTTCCGCATCATGGAGTTCGAGCGCTACGGCGTGAAGATCCAGAGCCAGCCGGTCGTCAATACGCCGACCACCACCGGCTTGCCGACGCTCACGCTGCTGCGCAATCCCACTAAAGAGAACCTCGCCGAATTCGCGTGGCGCGCGGGTCTTCCGTTGATCGCGATCAACCTGATGCTGCTCGCCATTCCGCTCGCGCACCAGAACCCGCGGCGCAGCCGCACGATCAACCTCGTGATGGCCGTGTTGATCTACCTCACTTATTCGAATCTGCTGAACGTCGTGCAGGCGTGGATCGAGCAGGGCAAGATGTCGTTCGGCGTCGGGCTCGTGATCCTGCACGTGATCGTGCTCGGGATCGTCGCGTTCATCTTCTGGATGCGGGTGCGCAACCGGCCGCTATTTACGCGCGCCATGTTCAGCCGTTCGCAGGGAGCCTGAGCGATGCGCATTTATGAAAGGTATTTCGCGCGTCAGATCTATCTCACGTTCGTGTTCATCCTGTTTGCATTTTCAGGTCTGTTCTTCTTCTTCGACCTGATCAACGAACTGAACTCGGTCGGCCACGGCAACTACAAGTTTCAGTACGCGGTGCTGCGCGTCGCGCTGCAAACGCCGTCGCGTTTCTACGAAATCATTCCGGTCGCGGCGCTGATCAGCGCGATCTACGTGTTCGCGCAGATGGCGGCGAACTCCGAATACACGATCTTCCGCGTATCAGGCCTCGCGACGAATCAGGCGCTGCGCTCGCTGCTGAAGATCGGCATTCCGCTCGTGATCGTCACCTATCTGATCGGCGAAGTGGTCGGCCCGTATACGGATCAGCTCTCCGAGCGCGTGCGGCTCGAGGCGCTCGGCTCGTCGGTGTCGAGCAACTTCCAGTCGGGCGTGTGGGTCAAGGACACGCTGACCGAGCGCGCCGACGGCGAGCAGGTCACGCGCTTCGTCAACGTCGGCGAGCTGAAGCCCGACGCGACGATCAGCAACGTGCGCATCTACGAGTTCGATTCGAAGTTCCGCCTGACGAACATTCGCATCGCGCAGAGCGGCCGCTATCAGCCGCCGGGCCACTGGCTGCTGACCGGCGTGACCGATACGCAACTGCTCGACGTGGCCCCCGCTCCGGGTACGCCGGCAGATGCGCTCAATCCGGTCTATCGCGCGAAGCAGGTCACGCTGCCCGAGTATTCGCTGCGCTCGGAGCTGACGCCGCAGATCCTGTCGGTGCTGCTGGTGTCGCCGGACCGGATGTCGATGTTCAATCTGTTCCGCTATATCCAGCATCTGACCGAAAACCATCAGGACACGCAGCGCTATGAAATCGCGCTGTGGCGCAAGGTGCTGTATCCGTTCGCGGTGTTCGTGATGCTGGTGCTGTCGCTGCCGTTCGCGTATCTGCATACGCGCGCGGGCGTGGTCGGCGTGAAGGTGTTCGGCGGCATCATGCTCGGCATGAGCTTCCAGCTGTTCAACACGCTGTTCTCGCATATCGGCACGCTCAATACGTGGCCCGCGCCGTTGACCGCGGCGACACCTGGGCTCGTCTACCTGGTGCTGGGGCTCGTCGGGTTGAAGTGGGTCGACCGGCACTAACGCCAGTGCGTTGAGGGGCATCGTCAGGAGCTGATGCGATGGCTATGCACGGACTGATTCTGTTTGGCCACGGCGCGCGCGATGCGCGCTGGCGCGAGCCGTTCGAGCGGCTCGCCGACAAGCTGCGCGCCGCGCGCGCGGCGACGGGCGAAGCTCCTGCGGTTACGCTCGCCTTTCTCGAACTGATGGAACCCGACCTGCCGACGGCCGTCGCGCAACTCGTCACGCAAGGCTGCGATGCGATCACCGTGGTGCCGGTGTTCTTCGGGCAAGGCGGTCATGTCCGCAAGGATTTGCCCGCGATCGTCGATCATTGCCGCGCCGCGCATCCCGGTGTCGAGATTCGCTGCGCGGTGGCAGTCGGCGAGGATGATTCGGTGCTGGATGCGCTCGCGCAATATTGCTTGCGGCAGCTCTGATTTTTTCGTTCTGGTTGCTCAGATTCGCCGCTCTCGGGTCGGCCCTGCCGAGGATATTCAGGCCGCGACCAGCATCCCATTCGACGCGCGCTTCGCCTCGGTCTGCCGCGCCGCGAACGCCTCGCCGATCATCAACAGACTCGGCTGCGACGCATCGACCCAGCGCTGCGCTTCGCCGGCCGCAAGATCTTCCAACGTCAGCGTCAGCATGCGTTCGCGCGGCGTGCTGCACGCCTCGACGATCGCCACGGGCGTCGTCGCGGGCTTGCCAGCATCGATCAGTTGCTGGGCGATTTCGACGCCGCTGTCGCGGCCCATGTAGAACACCAGCGAATCGGCGTTGACCTGCTCGCGGATCTCATCGGAACCTGGCGCGCGGCTGAACGTCGCGAGCGCGACGCTGCGCGACACGCCGCGCAGCGTCAGCGAACGCTTCAGCGTGGCCGCGCTCGCCAGCGCGGCGGTGATGCCCGGCACGACTTCATACTCGATGCCCGCGGCTTCGAGCGCGCGCATCTCTTCGTCGGCGCGGCCGAACAGCATCGGATCGCCGCCCTTCAAACGCACGACCACGTCGTGCTCCAAAGCCGCATCGACGATCTGCTTGTTGATGAACTGTTGGGCCGTCGATAGCTGGCCGCAGCGCTTGCCGACCGCAATGCGCTTCGCCCGCGCGGGCGCGTAGTCGAGCATCGCCGGCTCGACCAGCGCGTCGTGCAGCACGACGTCGGCGGCGCCGAGCAGCCGCGCGCCGCGCACCGTAATCAGGTCCGCGGCACCGGGTCCCGCGCCGATCAGATAAACCTTACCCATTGACATCAACCTGTTCGTTGGAGCGTACGCGGCGGCGCGTTGCGTCGCCTGTGTGGCCCATCCGTCCCCTGCTAGCCTTGCCGTGCTCAGGCGGAAAACGCGCGGATCATGCCGGCGGCGACCGTGTGGTTCGTCGCCTCGTCGATCAGCACGAACGCGCCGGTGCCCTGATGCGAGTCGTACGCGTCGCACACGAGCGGCTTCTGCAAGGTCAGCGCGACACGACCGATGTCGTTCATCGCCAGTTCCTTGCGATCGGTCGCCTGCGACAGCGTATGCACGTCGAGCACTTCCCTGATCGCGCCGATCTTCGCGAACACCGTGCTGGTGGTCTGCTTCAGCAGATACTTGCGCTGCGTCGACAGCGGCGCGTCGTCGAACCAGCAGAGGTCCGCTTCGAGCTTCTTCGCCGGCTCCGGCGCCGCTTCGCGCAGCACGAAGGTGTCGCCGCGCGACACGTCGACGTCTTCCGCGAGACGGATCGTCACCGTCTGACCGGCGAACGCACGGTCCACCTGCGCGGTGCCGCCGACCACCGGCGCGATGATCTCGGCCACGGTCGCTTCGCGATTGGCCGGCAACACGACGATCGTGTCGCCGAGCTTCACTTCGCCCGATTCGACCCGGCCCATGTAGCCGCGGAAATCGTCGGCCTGGCTGCCGTCCTGGCGCGCGACCCACTGCACTGGAAAGCGCAGCGCCTCGCCGTTCGCGGTTTCGACCGGCAGCGCTTCGAGCACGTCGAGTAGCGGCTCGCCCGCGTACCACGGCATGCGCTCGCTCGCCGTGACGATGTTGTCGCCCTTCAGCGCCGACACCGGCACGAAGCGCACGTCCTGCAGACCGAGGTGACGCGCGAGCTCGACGTAGGCGTCGCGGATCTCGTTGAAGCGCGCTTCGCTGTAGTCGACGAGGTCCATCTTGTTGATCGCGACGATCACGTGCTGCAGACCGAGCAGCTTGACGATCGCGCTATGACGCTTGGTTTGCGGCAGCAGTTGCGCGACGCCGTTTTCGAACGTCACGCGCGTCGCGTCGACGAGAATGATCGCCGCATGCGCGGTCGACGCGCCCGTCACCATGTTGCGCGTGTACTGCTCATGGCCCGGCGTATCGGCGATGATGAACTTACGCTTGGCGGTGGCGAAGTAGCGGTAGGCGACGTCGATCGTGATGCCCTGCTCGCGCTCGGCTTCGAGGCCGTCGGTCAACAGCGACAGATCGATTTCATCGCCGACGGTGCGCTTGTTCTTCGCGCGCGACAGCGCCGAGAGCTGGTCGCTCAATACCGCCTTGCTGTCGTACAGCAGGCGGCCGATCAGCGTGCTCTTGCCGTCGTCGACGCTGCCCGCGGTGATGAAACGCAGCACGCCGAGGTCTTCTGGTTGATGAATACTGCTCATGGTTGCTTTGCCTTCGTCGTGTGCTTAGAAATAACCCTGCTTCTTGCGCTGCTCCATCGCCGCTTCCGACACCTGGTCGTCCATCCGCGTCGCGCCGCGTTCCGTGATTTCGGTGACAGCCGTCTCGGCGATGATCTTCTCGAGGTCGTCCGCGTCGCTTTCGACCGGGCACGTGCAGCTGATGTCGCCGACCGTGCGGAAACGCACGAGCGCCTGTTCGCTCGTCTCACCTTCGCGCATCGGCGTGAGCGGCGTGACCGGCACGAGCAGGCCGTTGCGGCGCACGATCTCGCGCTGGTGCGCGTAGTAGATCGACGGCAGTTCGAGCTGTTCACGCGCGATGTACTGCCACACGTCGAGCTCGGTCCAGTTCGAGATCGGGAACACGCGCATGTGTTCGCCGTTGTGCAGACGCGCGTTGTACAGGCTCCACAGTTCCGGGCGCTGCGCCTTCGGGTCCCACTGGCCGAATTCGTCACGGAACGAGAAGATGCGCTCTTTCGCGCGGGCCTTTTCCTCGTCGCGGCGCGCGCCGCCGATCATCGCGGTGTAACCGTACTGCTCGATGGTTTCGAGCAGCGTCACCGCCTGCGCGGCATTGCGCGAATCCGTTTCGCGACGCAGACGCACGGTGCCGCGCTTGATCGAATCTTCAACATGGCCGACCACCAGTTCCGCGCCGATCTGTTGCGCGCGACGATCGCGGAAGTCGATCACTTCGTCGTAGTTGTGGCCCGTGTCGATATGCACGAGCGGGAACGGTAGCTGCGTTTTGCGGTTCGCACCGAGGCCGAACGCCTTCAGTGCGAGCGCGAGCACCACGACGGAATCCTTGCCGCCCGAAAACAGCAGCGCCGGCTTGCTGCATTCGGCGACCAGTTCGCGCAGGATGTGAATCGACTCGGCTTCGAGCCAATCGAGGTGATCCATCCGGTTGACCGTGTTGGCAAGTGGAGCGTTGACAGTGGAATCGAGCGTGGTGCTCATAGCGGGTCCTTCGTTAGTTCGCCCGGCAAGCGCTGCTCGCACGGGCGAAAATATTCAGATCGGTTTCGGCGGTAATGCGCCGCAAGCTCGGTAGGCGGCGCTCAGGCCGACGCGTTTTCGTTGCGCTCGACCGCAATCGGAGTAATCGCCGTGATATGCAAGCCGCATTCCTTCGTATCGCGCGACTCCCACCACCAGCGCCCCGCCCGGCTGTCTTCGCCGGGGCGGATCGCACGCGTACACGGCTCGCAGCCGATGCTCGGATAACCGCGCGCATGCAGCGGATTGACCGGCACGTCGAACGCACTAAGATAATCCCAGACTTCGGCTTCGGTCCAGTCCGCGAGTGGATTGAACTTGGCGATGTTGCGCGCGCCGTCGTGCTCTTCCTCGTGCAGCTCGGCACGCGTGACCGATTGCTCGCGACGCTGCCCGGTCACCCAGGCGCTGACCTCGGCAAGCGCGCGATTGAGCGGCTCGACCTTGCGGATCTCGCAGCAGCGCTTGCGCAGCTCGACGCTTTCATAGAATGCGTTCAGGCCGTGCCCGTTCACATACTGCTCGACCGCGGCCGCCTGCGGATGAAACTGCTCGATGTCGTAGCCGTAGCGCTCTTTCACGCGGTCGAGCATGCCGAGCGTTTCCGCATGCAGACGCCCCGTGTTCAGCGAAAAGATGCCGATCTTCACGCCGCGCGACAGGATCGCATGCGTGAGCAGCATGTCTTCGGCCGCGAGGCTGCTCGCGAGCTTCACGTTCGCGTGACGCGCGGCGATCGAGTCGAGCAGCGCGTCGAGACGCTCGACCTTCGCTGCGAGCTCCGGGCTCAACGATTGGGCGGCGCTCATGCCGGGACCTTGGCGGCGCCAGCCTGCGCGGCACGGCGGCGGAACAGCGGCGACGTGTCCACGGCGCCCTGGTACTGCACGCTAAAGTCGTCGAACGCTTTCAACGCGTCGTTGATGTCCTTGTCGGCGCGCAGTGCATACGCGTCGAAGCCGCAGCGGAACATGAACGTGATCTGGTCGCGCAGCACGTCGCCGATCGCGCGCAGTTCGCCCTTGTAGCCATAGCGCTCGCGCAGCAGACGGCCGATGCTGTAGCCACGGCCGTCGCGGAACACCGGGAAGTCCACGGCGATCAGCGCGAGCTTGTCGAAGTCGCCGACGATGTCCGCCGGTTCGTTATCCGGCGCGAGCCATACGCCGATGTCGGCGGCTTGACGCGCGGCCACGAGCGCTTCACGCTCGGCCTGCCACAGCGCCAGCGGCACGATGACCTTGCCGGCCGGCAGTTCGGCCACTGCCGGCAAAGCGCCGTCTTCCGCGGCACGCACGACGCTCCAGTCGTCGTCGACGATCGCGCGGTTCTTGATGATTGAAGCCATCTGTTCAGTATCCTTTCGCGGTTACGCGTGAGCCGGTTGACGCGCGGCGTACACGCGCTCCTTGAACGGCGCGATGCCGATGCGGGTGTACGTATCGATGAAACGCTCGCCTTCCTGGCGGTTTTCCACGAACGTATCGATCACCTTCGTCATCACGTCGGGCATTTCCTCGGCCGAGAACGACGGGCCGATCACACGGCCAAGGTGAGCGCCGGTCGCGCCGGTGCCCTGCTCGCCGCCGAGCGTCACCTGGTACCACTCGGAGCCGTCCTTGTCGACGCCCAGAATGCCGATGTTGCCGACGTGATGGTGACCGCACGCGTTGATGCAGCCCGAGATGTTCAGCGACACGTCGCCGAGGTCGTACACGTAGTCGAGATCGTTGAAACGTTCCTGGATCGCGAGCGCGATCGGAATCGACTTCGCATTCGCGAGCGAGCAGAAGTCACCGCCCGGGCACGAGATGATGTCGGTCAACAAGCCGATGTTCGGCGTCGCGAAACCCTGCGCCCTGGCCTTTTCCCACAGCGCGAACAGGTCGCGCTTCTTGACGTCGGCGAGGATCAGGTTCTGTTCGTGCGACACGCGGACCTTGCCGAACGAGTATTCGTCGGCCCAGTCGGCGACCGCGTCCATCTGCACGTCCGTCGCGTCGCCCGGCGCAACCGTGGTCGGCTTCAGCGACAGCGTGACCGACGCGTAGCCCGACACCTTGTGCGGACGCACGTTACGCTCGACCCAGCGCGCGAACGCGCGGTTTTCCAGCAGATGCTTTTCGAACGACGTATCGGTGTCCGGCAGCTTGTCGTAAGCGGGCGGCGCGAAGTATTGCGTCACGCGATCGACTTCGGCCTGCGTGAGCGTCGACGGGCCGTCCTTCAGGTGCTGCCACTCTTCTTCGACCTGCGCGGCGAACTTCTCCGGCGAGAGCGCCTTCACCAGAATCTTGATACGCGCCTTGTACATGTTGTCGCGGCGGCCGTAGCGGTTGTACACACGCAACACGGCTTCGCTATAGGTCAGCAGGTGCTGCCACGGCAGATCGCGGCGGATCACCGCGCCGACGATCGGCGTGCGGCCCAGACCACCACCGGCGAGGATGTCGGCCACCAGTTCGCCCTGTTCGTTCTTGCGCAGATACACGCCCATGTCGTGGATCTGCACGGCCGCGCGGTCTTCCTTCGAACCCGACACCGCGATCTTGAACTTGCGCGGCAGCCACGCGAATTCGGGGTGGAACGTCGACCATTGACGCAGGATTTCGGCCCACGGACGCGGATCCACGACTTCGTCGGGCGCGACGCCGGCGAATTGATCGGCGGTGATGTTGCGGATGCAGTTGCCCGAGGTCTGAATGCCGTGCATCTGCACGGCGGCGAGCTTGCGCAGAATCTCCGGCGTTTCTTCGAGCTTGATCCAGTTGTACTGGATGTTCGAACGCGTCGAGAAATGGCCGTAGCCGCGGTCGTGTTCGCGCGCGATCTGCGCGAGCACGCGCATCTGGTCGCTGCGCAAGTTGCCGTACGGAATCGCGATGCGGTGCATGTACGCGTGGCGCTGGTAATACAGACCGTTCTGCAGGCGCAGCGGACGGAATTCCTCTTCGCTCAATTCGCCCGACAAGCGGCGGCGAACCTGATCGGCGTACTGCGCGACCCGTTCATCGACGATGGTCTGGTCGTACTGATCGTATTGGTACATTCGGGGGCCCCAATTTTTCGAAACTTGCGTGACACGCGACCGTCCGGATCGGCCGCGGCTTGAATACCGGCTTTGTCAGCTATCGCAAGCGAGCGTTTAGACCCATCGCTCATTTGCTTATAACAAATACAGATATCCATATTGAAAAAGATGGACAGATCGTAATAAACTCGCCTTATATTTCAAACGACTAAAAAATTCTTTTTATATGCGGCGAGGTTATATATGAACCTGCACCAATTCCGCTTCGTCCGCGAGGCTGTGCGGCAGAACTTCAACCTCACCGAAGCGGCCAAGGCGTTGTTTACGAGCCAGCCGGGCGTCTCGAAGGCGATCATCGAGCTGGAGGACGAACTTGGCGTCGAAATCTTTACCCGCCACGGCAAGCGCGTGCGCTCGCTGACCGAGCCGGGCCGCATCATATTGCAATCGGTCGAAAAAATCCTGCAGGAAGTGGAAAGCCTGAGGCGGGTCGGCAAGGACTTCGCGGCGCAGGACCAGGGCAATCTGACGATCGCCGCCACCCACACGCAGGCGCGCTACTCGCTGCCCGCGGCGATCGCGGAGTTCAAGAAGCGCTTTCCGAAGGTTCACCTTTCAATTCTGCAAGGCAGCCCGACCCAGGTCGCCGAAATGGTGCTGCACGACCAGGCCGACCTCGCGATCGCGACCGAGGCGATCTCGAACTACAAGGATCTGGTGTCGCTGCCCTGCTTCCAGTGGCACCACGTCGCGGTGATGCAGCCCGACCATCCGCTGCTCGAGCGCAAGCTGCTGTCGCTCGACGACCTGACCCAGTACCCGCTGATTACGTACGACAACGCGTTCGCCGGCCGCACCAAGATCAACGAAGCGTTCCGCCTGCGCGGGGTGCATCCGGACATCGTGCTCGAGGCGATCGACGCCGACGTGATCAAGACCTACGTCGAGCTAGGCCTCGGCGTCGGCATCATGGCCGACATCGCGTTCAACGCCGAGCGCGACCGCCATTTGCGCGCGATGCCGGTCGGCCATCTGTTCGGCAGCAACGTGACGCGCGTCGCGCTGAAACAGGGCGCGTATCTGCGCAGCTACGTGTACACGCTCGTCGAGCTGCTGTCGCCGAGCCTGAACCGCAAGCTGATCGAGCAGGCGCTGAATGGCGAACACGAAACCTATGAGCTTTGAACCGCGTCCATACCGCTCTCTCGCTACGGAGACCTTCCGATGAAGTTGCATAACAATAAAGTACGCAACACCCTGCGCGGCCTCGCGGCCGCGGCGCTGCTCGTCGCCGGCGCGGCGCACGCCGACCTGAAAGTCGGCATCGATCTGTCGTACACCGGACCGGCCGCCGTGATCGGCATCACGAGCAAGAACGCGATGCTGATGTGGCCGCAGACGATCGCCGGCCAGAAAGCCGACTACATCTTCCTCGACGACGCGTCCGACCCCGGCAACGCCGTGCGCAACATCCGCAAGCTGATCAACGAGGACCACGTCGACGTGATCGTCGGCCCGAACATCACGCCGGCCGCGATGGCCGCGCTCGATCCGGTCGCCGACAGCCAGACGCCGATGATCACGCTGATCGGCTCGGCCATCGTCGTCGAGCCGCAGGAAGGCAAAAAGATCTGGGCCTACAAGATGGCGCAGACCGATAGCGCGATGGCCGACGTGATGACGCGCTACATGTCGAACCACGACGTGAAGACGGTCGGTTTCATCGGTTTCGCGGACGGCTACGGCGAAAGCTGGCTCAACGAGTTCAGCAAGTTCGCTGCGCTGCGCCATATCCAGCTGGTCGCGACCGAGCGCTACAACCGCACCGACGCGAGCGTGACCGGCCAGATCCTGAAGCTGATGGCCGCGAAGCCCGACGCGATCCTGATCGCCGGCGCGGGCACCCCAACGGTACTGCCGCAGCGCACGCTGATCGAGCGCGGCTACAAGGGCCCGATCTATCAGACGCATGGCATCGCGACGCCGGAGTTCATCAAGCTCGGCGGTAAAGACGTGGAAGGCACGCTGTTCCCGACGCAACCGGTCGTCGTCGCGCGCACGCTGCCGGCCGATCATCCGTCGAAGAAGGCGGCGCTCGCGTTCGTCGACGCGTACGAGGCGAAGTACGGCCCCGGCAGCGTCACGCAGTTCGCGGGCGACGCGGCCGGCGTGTACCCGCGCCTGCAGGACGCCCGTCGCGCGCGCGTTGAAGACCGCGCAGCCGGGTACGCCCGCGTTTCGCGTCGCATTGCGCGACGAGCTCGAACACGCGCATGAGCTGGTGGTGCCGAACGGGGTCGTCAATACGAGCCCGAAGGATCACGTCGGTCTCGATCAGCGGGCGAGCGTGATGGGCACCATCAAGAATGGCAAGTTTGTTTACCTGAGCCAGTAATCTGGCATCGGGGCGCCGATCAGGCGCCCCTGACGGCGGCTTCGCGAATGTGGAAGCCGCCGTTCGTTCAGCGGGCGCCCCATCCGCTTTCATTCGCCTTTCGGCAGAACTTCCCTCACAGCGCGTCCGCACGATCGGCCACACCGCACCAGCGAACGCCTACACTGCATGGATCCGCTTCTCCGTTGGCGCATTGCACGCATGCGACGCATGCTGCGTCACGGTCAACGCGTTGCCCGTCCGGCAGACCTGATCACGCGAACGCTGCCGGAGCACAACATCCGCACGGGAGGCATGATGGCCACCGCTTCGATCGCAGAGAACGCCAGCGCTGGCATCGTCACCGTTGCAAGCACCCGTGCGGGCGGCGCGACCGCCGAGCGTCTTCAAACCTTGATTCTGGAGCGAGGGCTGACGGTTTTCGCGTGCATCGATTTCAGCGGTGACGCTGGGCGCGAGGGACTGGCGATGCCGTTCAGCCGGCTCCTGATCTTCGGCAATCCCAAAGCCGGTACACCGTTGATGCAACTCGCGCCGACCGCCGCGCTCGATCTTCCTTTGAAGGTGCTCGTCTGGGAGGATGCGGACGGCCGTGCGTGGCTATCGTTCAACTCGACGGCCTATCTTCGTGAGCGGCATGGTCTGCCGGACGACTTGATGAAGCCGGTGAGCGGTGTGGCCGCCCTCGTCGATGCGGCCGCGCGGTAACGCGTCGAACCAAGGAGACCGCCATGTCCATGCACGCTCTGATCCTCAGCCAATACAACGGCCCGCTCGAATACACGCCGCTGCCCCGCCCGGAACCCGCTGCCGGCCAGGTCCTGGTGCGCGTCGCCGCGAGCGGCCTCAATCCGCTCGACATCAAGATTCGCGCGGGCGAGGCCGCGCACGCGCAACACCCGTTGCCGCTCGTCCTCGGTATCGACCTCGCGGGCACGGTGGAGGCGCTCGGCGATGGCGTCGGCGGGTTCGCTGTCGGCGACAACGTGTATGGCATGACCGGCGGCGTCGGCGGCATCCAGGGGTCGCTCGCCGAGTACGCTGCGGTCGATGCCGCCCTGCTCGCCCATGCGCCGCGCAATCTGTCGATGCGCGAGGCCGCCGCGTTGCCTCTCGCGTTCATCACGTCGTATGCGGGTATCGTCGATCGCGCGCATCTGCAAGGCGGAACCAAAGTGCTGGTCCAGGGTGGCGCCGGAGGGGTCGGCCACATCGCCGTGCAACTGGCGCGCGCGCTCGGCGCCGACGTCTATGCAACCGCGAGCGCACACAATGCCGAGCTGGTGCGGCGGCTCGGCGCGACACCGATCGACTACCGCGCGCAGACGGTCGAACAGTATGTGGCGAGTTTGACCGATGGCGAAGGCTTCGATCTGGTCGTCGATACGGTAGGGGGGGCCTCGCTCGATGCGTCGTTTGCCGCGGTCCGGCATTTTGGGCACGTGGTCAGTGCGCTTGGCTGGGGGACGCATGCGCTTGCGCCGCTGTCGTTTCGTGAAGCCAGCTATTCAGGGATCTTCACGCTGTATCCGTTGCTGACCGGTCGATATCGCGCGCACCTCGGCGAGATGATGCGCGAAGCGACGCGGCTCGTGGAAAGCGGCGCGCTCGCGCCCGTGGTCGATCAGACACGGTTCGATTTGCGCAGCGCGGACGAGGCCTATCAGCTCGTTGCCAGTGGGACTGGACGTGTGAAGGTGGTGGTCGACGTGGATACCGCGCAACGCTGACCCGGTCACGAACAACCCATCGAAATCAGTGCCGTCACCCGACTCAGGTATGCTGGGCCCTTTGTAACCGCTTCCGTTCAAGGGGAGACCATGCGGCGCGTTGTATTCAATCAGAAAGGTGGCGTAGGCAAATCGACCATCGTCTGCAACCTGGCGGCCATCAGCGCGAACGAAGGTCTGCGTACGCTGGTGATCGACCTCGACGCTCAGGCGAATTCGACCCAGTACCTGCTCGGCGCCCAGGCGAGCGAGGTCAACCCCACTGTCGCGGGCTTCTTCGAAACCGCGCTCGGCTTCAGCTTCAAACCCGTGGAAGCGACCTCGTTCATCCATCCGACCCGCTTCGAGAATCTCGACGTGATGCCCGCCCATCCCGACCTCGACACGCTGCACGGCAAGCTCGAATCGCGCTACAAGATCTACAAGCTGCGCGACGCGCTGAACGAACTCGACATGTACGACGCGATTTACATCGACACGCCGCCCGCGCTGAACTTCTACACGCGCTCGGCGCTGATCGCCGTCGAGCGTTGTCTGATTCCGTTCGACTGCGACGACTTCTCGCGTCGCGCGCTCTACACGCTGCTCGAAAACGTCAAGGAGATCCAGCAGGATCACAACGACGCGCTGCAGGTGGAGGGCATCGTCATCAACCAGTTCCAGCCTCGCGCGAGCCTGCCGCAAAAGCTCGTCGACGAACTGATCGGCGAAGGCTTGCCGGTGCTGGGGTCGCGCTTGTCATCGTCGGTGAAGATCCGTGAGTCGCATCAGCTGGCGACACCCGTCATTCATCTCGATCCGGGGCATAAGCTGGCGCAGGAGTATCGGGCGTTGCATCGGGAGTTGAGCGAGTAAGCCGGAGCGCGGCGCCGAAGCGCGAGCGCGAGCCACCCTTCTCCGCTGTCGCCGAGCGGGTCGTGGTTCATCGCGTGTTTTCGTGCTTAGTCCCCAACCGCATACCGTCGGCAAAATTGTTAAAGTAACGCTCTCGTCAATCAGCCGCCGCAGTCCCCATCATGCGCACCACCCGAGCCATCCACGCCGTCGAGCGCCTGAAAACGCGCAGCGGCAACCCGCGCTTCGCCGCGATCAGTCTGTCGGGCGGCCTGTTCTACCTGGTCGACAAATCGAGCGGAGCCGACAAGAAAGTGTCCGACCCGCTGACGCTCGACGACTTCGTCAAGTTCGTCGACGCGTACGGCCCGCAGAAGCCGCGCAAGGCCAGCAAGCTCGATATCGCGTTCGAAGCGCAGATCAAGAAAAGCAAGGGCGGTTGACGCTTCGGCAGCTTCGTCGACCTGGCGTTTTGTTGCAACGCTTCATGCCCCTTCCATCTGCACCCACCGCCCATCCGCCGCACTGCTTTTCAGCACCGCATCGATAAACCGCAAACCGTCGACGCCATCATCGACCGTCGTCAATAGCAGGCTCTCGGCTGGCGGCGCGCGACCATCGTTCAACGCATCGATCTGCAACGCCGCATCCTGGTACAACTGCGCGAACGCTTCCAGATAGCCTTCCGGATGCCCGGCCGGCACGCGCGTCGCATGCGCGGCAACCTGACTGTTCACCCGAGCGCGCGTCAATCGTTCGGCAGCGCCGCCCAACGGCGTGAACCACAAGGCGTTCGGCTCCTCCTGATCGAACGTGAGTCCCGCCTTCGTGCCATACACGCGCAAGCGCAGCGCGTTCTCCGCGCCGCTCGCCACCTGGCTCGCCCACAACATGCCGCGCGCGCCGTTCGCATAACGCAGCATCGCCTGCACGTGATCGTCGACACGACGCCCCGGTACGAACGTGTGCAACTCGGCCGACAGCGCGCGCGGCATCATCCCCGTGACGAAAGCGGCCAGTTGATACGCGTGCGTGCCGATATCGCCGAGGCACCCGGCCGGTCCCGCCAACGCCGGATCGGTGCGCCAGCTTGCCTGCCTGTTCGCGCCGCCTGTTTCGACCGGCTCGGCGAGCCAGTCCTGCGCATACTCGACCTGCACGACGCGAATCTCGCCCAGTTCGCCACGTTCGACCAGCTCGCGCGCATGCCGCACGAGCGGGTAGCCCGAATAGGTATGCGTCAGCGCAAACAGCCGCTTTTTTGACTGCGCGAGCTTCGCGAGCGCTTCACCTTCGGCGAGCGAAACCGCGAGCGGCTTGTCGCAGATCACGTGGATGCCGGCTTCGAGAAACGCCGTCGCGACCGGCGCGTGCAGATGATTCGGCGTGACGATCGCGACCGCGTCGATGCCGTCCTCGCGCGCGGCCTCGGCGCGCGCCATCTCGCGCCAATCCGCATAGCTGCGCGCGATGCCCGCTTCGACGGCGCTCGCCCGCGCCCGCTCGGAATCGGACGACAACGCGCCCGCCACCAGTTCGAAACGATCGTCGAGCCGCGCGGCGATCCGGTGCACGGCGCCGATGAACGCGCCCTGCCCGCCGCCGACCATCCCCAGCCTGAGCCTTCTTCGCTGCATTGTTTGCGCTCCCATGTGTTGCGTCGGCTGTCACCGCCCGGCTGTCAGATGCCGAGCACGCTTTTTAACTGCGCGGTATCGACACCGCTTCCCGCGAAGTCATCGAACGCACGCTCGGCCACGTGGATGATGTGCCGGCGAATGAACGCCGCGCCTTCGCGCGCGCCGTCGTGCGGATGCTTCAATGCGCATTCCCATTCGAGCACGGCCCAGCCCGGAAAATCGAACTGCGCCATCTTCGAGAAGATCGCGCCGAAGTCAATCTGCCCATCGCCGAGCGAGCGAAACCGCCCCGCGCGTTCGACCCAGCCGCTGTAGCCGCCGTACACGCCCTGCTTGCCGGTCGGACGAAACTCCGCGTCCTTCACATGAAACGCCTTGATGCGCTCGTGGTAGATATCGATGAACGCGAGATAGTCGAGCTGTTGCAGCACGAAGTGGCTCGGGTCGTACAGGATGTTCGCGCGCGGATGCTGATCGACCGCCGCGAGAAAGCGCTCGAACGTCACGCCGTCGTGCAGGTCTTCGCCCGGATGCAGTTCGTAGCAGACATCGACGCCGGCCGCGTCGAACGCATCGAGAATCGGCGTCCAGCGGCGTGCGAGCTCTTCGAACGCGGCTTCGACGAGACCGGCCGGCCGCTGCGGCCACGGGTACAGATACGGCCACGCGAGCGCGCCCGAAAACGACACGTGCGTGCTCAGGCCCAAACGACGCGACGCCTGCGCCGCGAGCTTCATCTGCGCGATCGCCCATTCGGTGCGCGCCGCCGGATTGCCGCGCACCTGCGGCGCGGCGAAGCCGTCGAACAGCGTGTCGTAAGCCGGATGCACGGCGACCAGTTGCCCTTGCAGATGGGTCGATAGTTCGGTGATCGCGACGCCCGCGTTGTCGACGCTCTCGCGCAGTTCGTCGCAATACGCGTCGCTCGCGGCCGCCTTGTCGAGATCGATCAGGCGCGGGTCGCACGGCACCTGGATGCCCTTGAAGCCGAGACCCGCGGCCCAATCCGCGAGATGCGCGAGGTTGTCGAACGGCACGTCGTCGCCCACGAACTGCGCGAGAAAAATCGCCGGCCCTTTGATGGTTTTCATCGTACGGTTCCTCGAACTTTGCGCGCGGGCCGCGCCCGCGCGTGCTAGACGATGCCCGGCGCGCCGCTCAGAACGGCGAGTCGGGGAAATAGAACTGCTGGGCGTTTTCCTTCGTGATCAGCACGGACGGAATGATCGTGGTGGCCGGCAGCTTGTCGCCCTTCAGCCGCGCTTCGGCCGTCAGCTTGATCGCGTCGTAGATGAATTTCGGCGAGTACGACACGTCGGCCTCGATCATCGGCGCGCCGTCCATCACGTTCTTCACCATGCCCTTCGAGCCCGCGCCGCCGAACACGATCTTGATGTCGTTGCGCTTCGCCTGATCGATCGCCTTCAGCACGCCGACCGCCATGTCGTCGTCGGCGGCCCATACGGCGTCGATGTGCTTGAAGCGCGTCAGGTAGTCCTGCATCACCTTGAACGCGTCGTCGCGATTCCAGTTCGCGTATTTCGCGTCGAGAATCTTGATGTCCGGATAGTTTTTCATCACGCCGGTGAAGGCGGTCCAGCGCTCGTTGTCGAGCGTGGTCGGAATGCCGCGCAGCGCGACGACGTTGCCCTTGCCATCAAGTGCCTTTGCCAGGTACTCGGCCGGAATCTTGCCGAACGCGGTGTTGTCGCCGGCCACGTAGGCGTCCTGCGCGCTCGTGTTCGTCAGGCCGCGATCGACCACCGTCACGTACACGCCTTTCTTCTTCACCTGCTCGACCGGCTGTGTCAGCGTCGCCGATTCGTACGGGAAGATCACGAGCGCGTTGATCTTGTTGACCGTCACGAGATCCTGCAACTGGTTCGCCTGCTCGGGCGCGTTGGCGGCCGTTTTCACGATCACTTTCAGATCCGGATGCGCCTTCTCGAGATCCGCCTTCGCCTTGTTCGCCCACCAGACGATGCCGCCGGTGAAGCCGTGATCGGCCGTCGGAATCGCGACGCCCAGCGTGACCTTGTCGTCGGCGCGCACCGCGCCGCTCGTGCCCAGTATCCCCAACGCCAGCACGCCGGCGCCGATCGCTCGAATGACTTGCTTCATGGTGTGTGTCTCCAATCATGAGGCGTTCGCTCGCCTCGATTTTTCGGACCTGCCGTTGGTTTACCGCGCCTGCTTTGCTACGCCTGCTTCGCTGCGATTTGTTCAGCGCGCTTTTTTCACTGCGCTCGCGCCGCTGGAAGTACGCGGCTAGCGCCGCCCACGCTGCACGAACGCGACGAAAATAATCACGACGCCCTGCACCGCCGCGTTCAGATACACGCTGATGATGCTGGTCAGGTTCAGGATGTTCGCGATCACCGACAGCAGGATCGCGCCGATCACGGTGCCGATCACGCGCCCCTCGCCGCCCTTGAGCGCGGTGCCGCCGACCACCACCGACGCAATCGCTTCGAGCTCCCACAACAGGCCCGTGGTCGGCGTGGCGGAGCCGAGGCGCGGCACGTAGAGCACGGTGGCCACGCCCACGCAAATCCCCAGCAGCACATAAGTGACGATCTTCACCTTATCGACGCGAATCGCCGCATAACGCGCGACCTGTTCGTTCGAGCCGATCGCCTGCACGTGCCGGCCGAACGCGGTGCGATTGAGGATCAGCGCGCCGCCGGCCGCGACCACGAGAAACACCCAGATCGGCACCGGCACGCCGAACAGGCTCGCGTAATAGACGGGACCGTAGAGGTCCGATAGCGAATCATTGAGCGTCAGCGCGCCGCCATCGGCGAGCCATGTCAGCACCGCGCGAAAAATCCCGAGCGTGCCCAGGGTGACGATGAACGGCTCGATGCGCCCTTTGGTGATCAGCAGCCCATGCGCGCAGCCGAACAGCGCGCCGAGCACGAACGCCGCGACGATGCCGATCGTCACGATCACGAGCGGCGGCAACGCATGACCGGCGGCGGCCGCCGCGAGCCCGTTCATCAGCCAGATCATGATGCCCGCGATCAGCGCGGCCATCGAGCCGACCGACAGATCGATGCCGCCCGAGATGATCACGAAGGTCATGCCGACCGCGATGATGCCGATGAACGACGTGCGCGTCAGCACGTTCATCAGGTTGTCGAGCGTCGCGAAGTCGCGATTGAGCAGCGTGCCGACGATGCACAGCACGATCAGCCCGGCGAGCGGCCCGAGCGTGTAGAGCCGCTGCGCGACGCGCAGCGCGCGCCGTGATTGCACGGCTTCAGTGGGTGCCGGTCGCATGAGCGATCAACTCCTCTTCGGTCAGATGCTCGAGCGTCAGCGTCGCTTGCAGATGTCCCGCGCGCATGACGGCGACGCGATGGCACAAGCCGATCAGCTCGACCAGTTCGGATGAAATGACGATCACCGCGCGGCCCTGCGCGGCGAGACGATGAATCAGGAAGTAGATGTCGCGTTTCGCGCCGACGTCGACGCCGCGCGTCGGCTCGTCGAGCACGATCACGTTCGGGTCGGGCTGCAGGAACTTCGCAAGCGCGAGCTTCTGCTGGTTGCCGCCCGACAGCATGCGCGCGCGGCTCGACAGGTCGCCGGTACGAATGCCGAATTCGCCGACGGCCTTCTGCAAGGCCGCGCGCCCCGCTTTCATGTCGAGCAGCGGATGCGCGTAGCGTTCTAGCGTCATCAGCGTGACGTTGTCCTGCAGGCTCAGGTCGACGTGCAGACCCTTGCCCTTACGGTCCTCGCTCAGATACGTGAGACCGTGGCGCATCGCGTCGCGCGGGTTCTTCAGATCGACTGCCCGGCCGGCGATTTCAATCGTGCCGCCCGTGCGTTTGCGCAAGCCGATGATCGCCTCGAACGCCTCGGTGCGGCCCGCGCCGACGAGGCCCGCGAAACCGAGCACTTCGCCCGCGCGCACCTCGAAGCTCAGATCCTCGACCCAGTCGGGCACCGTCAGGCCGTTCACACGCAACGCGATCGGCGTGTCGGCGGGCACCGTCTGCTTGTCGGGGAACATGTCGGACACGTCGCGCCCGACCATCAGGTTCGCCATCTGCTGACGCGCGAGCCCCGCGGTTTCACCGCGCGCGACGAAGCGGCCATCGCGCATCACGATCACTTCGTCGGTGATGCGCTCCACTTCATCGAGCTTGTGCGAGATGTAGACGATCGTCACGCCATCGGCCTTGAGCTTCAGCATCAGCGCGAAGAGCCGTTCGGTCTCGGCGGGTGTCAGGGTCGCAGTCGGCTCGTCCATGATCAGGAGACGCGCACGGCGCGACAGCGCCTTCGCGATCTCGACCATCTGCTTTTCCGCGACGATCAGCTCGCGCACCTTCGTGTCCGGCGCGCGCTCGAGCCCGACCTGCGCAAGATAGCGCGCGGCGTCGCTGCGCATCGCGGCATCGTCGACTAACCAGCCGCGGCGCTTCTCGTGACCGAGGTACATGTTCTGCGCGATCGTCAGATGCTCGGCGAGGTTGAACTCCTGGTGGATCAGCACGATGCCCTGCGCCTCGGCGTCGCGTGAGCCGGCGAAGCGCTGCGCGTGGCCGTCGACCAGCACGCTGCCTGACGTTGCCGTTTCATAGCCGGCGAGGATTTTCATCAGCGTCGACTTGCCCGCGCCGTTCTCGCCGAGCAGACCGTAGATGCGGCCGGGCGCGAGTTCGAAGCTCACGCCGTGCAGCACGCGCACGGGCCCGAAGTCCTTGCGGATGTCGTCGAAACGGATCGCGAGGCTCATGGCTCACGCACTCCCACGGATCACGAGGCGATGCGGCAGCAGCACGCCCGGCACGTTGGCCTGCGGATTCGCGAGGCGTTGCAGCAGCAGACGCGCGGCGGTCTCGCCGAGCTCGCGCATCGGCTGCGCGATCGTCGTGAGCGGCGGATCGATCTGCGCGGCGAGCGAGATGTCGTCGAAGCCGGCCACGGCGACGTCGTCGGGCACGCGCTTGCCGACGCTGCGCAAGCCGTGGATCACGCCGATCGCGAGCGTGTCCGACACCGCGAAGATCGCGCTCGGCGCATCGGGCTGCCGCATCAACGCAGCCGCGGCCGACGCACCCGCTTCGTAATCGAGGCTGTTCAGATTCATGCGCCAGCACGGGTCGGGCGCGATGCCCGCGTCGCTCAAGGCGTCGAGGTAGCCCTGCTGACGCTGGCGCGCATACAGATAGTCGACGTCGGAATTGATCAAGCCGATGCGCCGGTGGCCGCGCGTGAGCAGGTGGCGCACCGCGTCGCCGGCCGCGCGGTAGTTGTCGATGCCGACGTAGGGCACGCCCATCTGCGGATCGAACTCGCAGCACGCGACCCACGGCAGCGCCTGCGACGCCTCGCCGAGCGCCTGCTGGATCGTCGCCGGATCGAGGCAGATCGCGCCGTCCGCGCGGCGCCGCCGCAGCATGTCGAAGTAGCTGCGCTCACGCCCCGGGTCCGCGCCGGTGTCGCATAGCAGCATGAAATAGCCGTGCCGACGCGCGACGCTGTCGATACCGCGCACGATCTCCGCGTAAAACGGATTGCCGAAGTCCGGCACCATCGTCAGCAGCAGGCGGCTTTCGGCGGTGCGCAGATTGCGAGCAAGTTCGTTGACGCGGTAGCCGCTCGCGTCGATCGCGGCGAGCACCCTGTCGCGGGTAGCGGTCCGCACGTTCTCGTGGCCGTTCAGCACGCGCGACACCGTCGCGACCGACACGCCCGCCTGCTCGGCCACGCCGGCGATCGACGGCCCGTCGGCCGCGCGCGGCGAGCGCCGCTGCGGCTGGGGTTGCGGTTGACTGCTCGCGCCGGACACCACGGCCGGCGACGATCGGGACGGCGTTCGGGACACACGACCTCGCAGCAAAAATGTAATCGATTACATTTTGTGGCGATGGCGATGCGAATCGCAAGGACGGATCGCTAGGGATTAACACGGGGGCCGCCCGGCCTGGCGCTTGCCCGCGAGCGGCCGGCGCGAGTCCGCCATTTGATACAATCCCGCCGTTCCCCTGACGCGGCTTGCGATGCGAATGCCTTGCTCCGAAGCCGCGGCCGCCGGCAATCCGCCGGGGCCGGGTCAGGACAAAAGTCTGCGGCAGCCGCCGCCCGCTCGCCAAACCAAAACCGCCGAATCCACCATGAACATCGAGCAAGCGCGTTTCAACATGATCGAACAGCAGATCCGCCCCTGGGAAGTGCTCGACCAGGACGTGCTGAATCTGCTGTCGATCGTCAAACGTGAGAATTTCGTCCCCGCCGCTTACCGCGACCTGGCTTTTGCGGACTTCGAAGTGCCGCTGCCGGCCGGCCAGCACATGCTGGCGCCGCGCGTCGAGGCGCGCGTGCTGCAGGAACTCGCGGTGAAGAAGCACGAAAGCGTGCTGGAAATCGGCGCGGGCTCGGGTTACATGGCGGCGCTGCTCGCGCATCGCGCGCAACACGTGTTGAGCGTCGACATCGAACCGGAACTGGCCGAGTTCGCGAAGAGCAACCTGATCGCCAACGGCGTGCTGAACGTCGAAGTCGCGACCGGCGACGCCGCGCGCGGCTGGACCGGCGCGGCACCGTACGACGTGATCTGCGTGTCGGGCGGTCTGCCGGTGCTGCCGCAGGAAATCCTCGAACAGCTGAAGGTCGGCGGCCGTCTCGCGGCGTTCGTCGGCAGCGCGCCGGTGATGAAGGCGCAAATCATCACGCGCATCGACGAGAAGCAATACCGCATCTCCGACGTGTTCGAAACCTATGTCGAGCCGCTCGCCAACGCGGTGCAGCCGGCGCGGTTCAGGTTCTAAGCGGCACTTTTTCGCTGCGCTTCGCGCTGTATTATTGATCTGGACGGGCGGCGAGTAAGCCGCCGTCCCACGAACTGGATGTCTCGCTGATGCAAAACCTGACCGCTCCCGCACTCGCCGAATGGCTCGCCGATACCTCGCGCCCCGCACCCGTGCTGCTCGACGTACGCGAGCCGTGGGAACTGCAAACGGCGTCGATCGCCGGCATCGTGTCGATTCCGATGCGCGAGATTCCCGCGCGCAGCGAAGAACTCGATGACGACGCGCAGATCGTCTGCATCTGCCATCACGGTGCGCGCAGCGCGCAGGTCGCGATGTTCCTCGAATCGCGCGGACACACCAACGTGTTCAATCTGCAAGGCGGGATAGACGCGTGGTCGCGTCAGGTCGATCCGTCGGTTCCGACTTACTGAGATTCGGCGCGAAGGTAGCGCGTTGAAGCGGCGCAAGGGCTGACGGTCCTTGCGCCGTTTGTCTTTGGTGCTGCGCACGCTCGCTAGAGCAGCCAAAATTTTGGGCCGTCGCCCATCTACGGACGACCTGTCGCACGGTGATTATCTGATCGCTGCCGATCCGGGCAGCAACTTCATATAGATCGTCGACATACCTATGTCCTTGTCCGTGTTTGAGATGCACTCCGTGGAGCTGCGCTGTCAGAGGCCCTTGGGTGCTTGTTATGTAATCTGTGATGAGAGGCATTTCAAGACGTGCCTGAGGAAGGCCGCCGACCTCGAGAGGGCCAAAGCAGATACCCGAGAATTTCTGGGCATTGCCGAACTGAAGCGTCGGGAGTGGGAACGGGACCGGGAGTTGATCAAAAGCATCGGGTGGCGTCTGTCCCTATCGTTTCAAGCTTTCCGAGACCGTGACCCTGACACCGATGGCTGGTGGGTCATCAATGCGCTTCTCGCAGAGGTGCGGCGGGGAGGCCTGCTTGCCGTCAAAGGCCGTCGTGCTGACCTGTTTCCGCAAACCCATAGCACGCCGCTGAGGAACTTTGCGGTGAGGGCAGCCGATCTCCCGAACGACAGACTCATGCGGTCCGGCCCGTACGATCAGGTCACGCGGCAAGTCCGGTTGTTCGCCGCACCTGCCGCCGCGTCTGGTCGCAGCAGCGACGGCAGTCTGCTCGATGTCGCTGTCGCCGTGATCGGCGCGCGAGCCGGCGATGGAGACGCATCGACGCTGCTTGGTGACGCGCAGCCGTTCGAATACCAGTCGGGTATCGCTGATGTTGACTCATTCGACATTGCCAAAACTCCAAACGAGGGCGAGCCGGGAACGTGGTACACGAATCCGGGCAGCGGGCAGATGCGGCTATTCGGAGATGATGGGAAACCTGTTGTAGACCTGGATTTCGACCATTTTCACAATGGCATGAAACCGCACGCACATAACTGGAATGGCAGCGCGCGAGACGGTGGGGGCTTGGTTGTACCCTTCAGTCCTTGGAACCCCCGATGGATGGATGACCCAAGATGAAAATCATTGAACAGTACGTATCATTTCACGACTGGTACCTGCTCGGTATAGCAGCGGACATGGACAAGGAAGTTGTCGAACTTCGTCTGATGTTCGATAACAAGAAAGACCGAGTACGGCTGTTGTTCAGCGGGGCCACCCGATGTTGGGCCAACGACTTTCTGATACAGAACATCGTCTACTCAATCAAGGTGCTAACCGATTTCAATTCGGATGAGTACCGGAAGGCACTAGCCTCGCTGGACAAAGCTTACTCGTGGGGGAAAGGGAAGCCGTTGAAAAACATTGCGGTTCTTGAGGCCACACTAGGCGCTGAATTACTTATAGAGTTTGATTCCCTTGAAGTAGAACCCGAATCATCGGTTTAGGACACTGGCACGATAGCAGGCACTGGCATCGTGCTTACAAGGCAACTATCCGCTTCCTATAAAGAATGTCGGCTTGTCTATGGCCCCGGTGGAATCGTCAAGCAGATTAGCTGCGACTAGCAAGTCCCCCTGAAGGCTGACATATCGGATGGGCTGTCGGGGGCGCGTTCTGTCGTGTCGGCTCTCCCTGTTCGGCATCGGCGGTCTTTCAGTCCACCCAAACCCCACGTCATGCACAAAGACGCGGCGCCCCGATGCCGCCCATGCACCGCCGATGCACCGCCGACGCCCCACGCGCGCCAGCGGCGCTTCGCTGGCGGCGAAGTGCGCTTCGTCGCGGCGCGACACGCACCTGAACGAGGCGCGGCGCGCGCGACTGCACCAGTTTCGCGCCGCGGCATCGATGGCTCGACGCGCAGCCCTCTCGCCGATAGCCGCGCCGCAACGGGCATCGCACGCGCACCGCGTCGAATGTGTCACATGGCATGTGCCTTGCAGTAGACAAGTGGCTAGTCGTGCGAGCTCAGCCAGGCTGGCTGAAATCGACGCTCATAAAACAGTGACCATCAATGACAAGGGGAAAGCACATGAAACGTCGCAGTCTGTTGAAGTTCGGCTCCATGTCCGGCGCGCTCGCGCTCGCGGGCCGTGTGCCGTTCGCGCACGCGCAGTCCGATAGCGGCCCGATCAAGGTGGGCATCCTGCATTCGCTGTCCGGCACGATGGCGATCTCCGAAACGTCGCTGAAAGACACCGCGTTGATGACGATCGCCGACATCAACAAGAACGGCGGTGTGATGGGCCGTCAGATCCAGCCCGTGGTCGTCGACCCGGCGTCGAACTGGCCGCTGTTCGCCGAGAAGGCGCGCCAGCTTCTGACTCAGGACAAGTGCGCGGTCGTGTTCGGCTGCTGGACCTCGGTGTCGCGCAAGTCGGTGCTGCCGGTGTTCGAGGAGCTGAACGGCCTGCTGTTCTATCCGGTGCAGTACGAAGGCGAGGAAATGTCGCGCAACGTGTTCTATACGGGCGCCGCGCCGAACCAGCAGGCGATTCCCGCGACCGAATACCTGATGAGCGCCGAAGGCGGCGGCGCGAAGCGCTTCTTCCTGCTCGGCACCGACTACGTGTATCCGCGCACGACCAACAAGATCCTGCGCGCGTTCCTCAAATCGAAGGGCGTGCAGGAAGCCGACATTCAGGAGGTCTATACACCGTTCGGCCACAGCGACTATCAGACCATCGTCGCGAACATCAAGACCTTCTCGCAAGGCGGCAAGACTGCCGTGATCTCGACCGTGAACGGCGATTCGAACGTGCCGTTCTACAAAGAGCTCGGCAACCAGGGGCTGAAGGCGTCGGATGTGCCGGTCGTCGCGTTCTCGGTCGGCGAAGAGGAGCTGCGCGGCATCGATACGAAGCCACTCGTCGGCAATCTCGCGGCCTGGAACTACTTCATGTCGTTGCGCAACCCGACCAACGAGAAGTTCAAGAAGCAATGGGCCACGTGGGTCAAGGACAACAACCTGCCGGGCGGCACGAAGCGCGTGACCAACGATCCGATGGAAGCGACCTTCGTCGGCATGCATATGTGGAAGCAGGCGGTCGAGAAAGCAAAGAGCACCGAGGTCGACAAGGTGCGCGTCGCGATGGTCGGCCAGACGTTCGCCGCACCGTCGGGCTTCACGCTCGAGATGGACGGCAACCACCATCTGCACAAGCCGGTGATGATCGGCGAGGTACGCGCGGATGGCCAGTTCAACGTCGTGTGGCACACCAAGGGACCGATTCGCGCGCAACCGTGGAGCCCGTTCATCGCCGGCAATGCTGGCAAGCCGGATGTGGTCAGCTCGATTCCGGCGTTCCTGCGGCGCTCGCGCGTCGCATGACGTGTCGGCGTGAGCCTAGTTGCGGCTCGCGGCGGCGGTGGGGCGCGCGGGTCACCGCGCGGGTATCGCCGCTCCGGTCGCGACGCGCGACCTGCGTGCCGACGCGCGCGCGGCTCGCGCGTCACCCGGACGCGCTGCGCTTCGCGCCGCCGCCGCGCGTTCGCTGTGTCGCGCGGCGTGACCGCGCACGCCAATGCGCGGCAACGTCCCGCTGAAGCGGCGGCGACGTCTGACGCGACGCCCTCGCGCTCTCGAGCGGCTCATCGATTCAACCCAGTGCAAAAGGCCATCATGGCGTTTTCATTTCCGACTTCCGTACGACGACGCGGCGCGACGCTCCTGCTGCCGCTCGCGGTCCTTCTCGCCGCCGCGCCGGGCGCCGCATTCGCGCTGACCCAGGCCGACGTCGCGCCGCTCGCGGGCGACGACTTCGAGGCGAAGTCCGCCGCGATCGACAAGCTGATCTCGACGCACGATGCCGCGTCGCTCGCGGTGCTCAAGGCGCTCGCCGACGACAACGCGCTCGCCACCGACGCAGGCGCGGTACTGCTGCAGGACGGCGACGCCACCCGCGATGCCGTCACCGGCCAGCCCGTCGCCACGAGCGACGCGCAACCGGTCACGCTGAACAACCTGCTGCGCTCGAAAGTGGCGGGCGCGCTGTCGGGTCTGCAACTCGCCTCGCCCGACCAGGCGACACGCGCAGCCGCCGTCGATGCGCTGCTGCAAAACCCCGATCCGTCGATCAAGCCACTCGTCGACGCGGCGCGCGCAAAAGAAACCGATCCCGCTCTGAAGAAACGTCTCGACACGCTGTGGGCGATGAGCGCATTGCACGACCCGGATCCGGCCAAGCGCCTCGATGCGGTGCAACTGGTCGCCGCGCGCCACGACCTCGACATGAACGAACTGCTGCGCCCGTTGGTCGCGAAGAAAGCCGACGGCACGTTTGCCGAAGCCGACGAACGCGTGCGCGCGGCAGCGCAAAGCGGCATCGATGAGCTCGATGCGATCCAGCGCCGCAGCCAGATCGCGGGCACGCTGTTCGCGGGGCTGTCGCTCGGCAGCGTGCTGCTGCTCGCCGCGCTCGGCCTCGCCATCACATATGGCCTGATCGGCGTGATCAACATGGCGCACGGCGAATTCCTGATGATCGGCGCGTACGCGACCTATGTCGTGCAGAACCTCGTTCAGCGCTTCGCGCCTAACGCGTTCGACTGGTATCCGCTACTCGCGATACCGGCCGCGTTCGTCGCGGCGGCGCTGGTCGGCATCGTGCTCGAACGGCTCGTGCTGAAGCACCTGTACGGCCGCCCGCTCGAAACGCTGCTGACCACCTTCGGCGTGAGCCTGATCCTGATTCAGGCCACCCGCATGCTGTTCGGCGCGCAGAACGTCCAGGTCGTCAATCCGTCGTGGATGAGCGGCGGCGTCACCGTGCTGCCGAATCTGATCCTGCCGTACAACCGGCTCGCGATTCTCGCGTTCTCGATGATCGTCGTCGCGATCGCGTGGGCCGTGCTCACGCGCACGCGGCTGGGTCTGTTCGTGCGCGCGGTCACGCAGAACCGTCGCATGGCCGCGTGCGTCGGCGTGAAGACCGCGCGCGTCGATTCGTATGCGTTCGCGTTCGGCGCGGGCATCGCGGGGCTCGGCGGCTGCGCGCTGTCGCAGATCGGCAATGTCGGGCCGGATCTCGGCCAGAGCTACATCATCGATTCGTTCATGGCGGTCGTGCTCGGCGGCGTCGGCCAGCTCGCGGGCACCGTGCTCGGCGGCTTCGGGCTGGGACTCGTCAGCAAGGCGATCGAACCGTTCTGGGGCGCGGTGCTCGCGAAGATCGCGGTGCTCGTGCTGATCGTGCTGTTCATCCAGAAGCGTCCGCAGGGCATGTTCGCCTTGAAGGGCCGTAGCGCGGAGGCATGAGATGACATCGGCTACTTCATCGGCAGACCCCGCTTCCGCTTCGTCGTCGCGCGCCGGCGCCGCCGGCGCTGGCGGCGCGCGCGAGTCCAACACCGGCTTCGCGCTCGGCCTGCCACCGCGGCCCGCGCTGTTGTCGCGTCGCGCGTGGCTCGCGCTGATCGCGCTGATCATCGTGTTCGGCCTCGGCGTGCCGTTCGCCGCGCTGGTGATTCCGGAGACGAGCGCCTTGCATCTGTCCGCGTATGCGATGACGCTGACCGGCAAGTTCATGTGCTATGCGATCGCCGCGCTCGCACTCGATCTGGTGTGGGGCTACTGCGGCATCCTGAGTTTGGGTCACGCTTTGTTCTTCGCGCTCGGCGGCTACGCGATCGGCATGTACCTGATGCGCGCGATCGGCCACGATGGCAAGTACGGCAGCGATCTGCCCGACTTCATGGTGTTTCTCGACTGGCACCAGTTGCCGTGGTACTGGCAGGGCACGCAACATCTCGGCTACGCGCTCTTGCTCGTCGTGCTGGTACCCGCCGTGCTCGCGTGGGTGTTCGGCTTCTTCACGTTCCGCTCGCGCGTGAAGGGTGTCTATCTGTCGATCATCACGCAGGCCATGACCTTCGCCGCGATGCTGCTGTTCTTTCGCAACGAGACGGGCTTCGGCGGCAATAACGGCTTTACCGACTTCAAGCGCATCGGCGGATTTCCGATCACGCATCAGGGCACGCGCGCCGCCTTGCTGCTCATTACGTTCGCGGTGCTGATCGCCGCGTTCATCGGCGCGCGCGCGATCGTCACGTCGAAGCTCGGCCGCGTGGTGAGCGCGGTGCGCGACGGCGAAACGCGGCTGATGTTCCTCGGCTACAGCCCGCTCGCGTACAAGCTGTTCGTGTGGACCGTGTCGGCGGTGCTGTGCGGCATCGCGGGCGCGTTGTACGTGCCGCAGGTCGGCATCATCAATCCGGGCGAGATGTCGCCGGGCAACTCGATCGAAATGGCGATCTGGGTGGCGGTCGGCGGACGCGGCACGCTGATCGGCCCCATTATCGGCGCGTTCGCCGTGAACGGTGCGAAGAGCTTCTTCACGGCGAACTTCCCCGAATACTGGCTGTTCTTTCTCGGCCTGATCTTCGTGCTGGTGCCGCTGCTGCTGCCGAACGGCATCATGGGGCTCGCCGATCTGCTGACGCGTAAAAGGAACCGCTGATGAACGAAAACCCGATGGTTCCCGATCTGGATTTACCCGAAGCACCACCGGAACGCTCGCTGAGCGGCGTCGCGAGCATGGGACACGCGGTCGTGCCCGGCGAGATCGACGTATCGCACGGCACGATCCTCTATCTCGAAGACGTGACGGTCAGCTTCGACGGCTTTCGCGCGCTGAACGCGCTGTCGCTCGCGATCGACGCGGGCGAACTGCGCTGCATCATCGGCCCGAACGGCGCGGGCAAGACGACGATGATGGACGTGATCACGGGCAAGACCGCGCCCGATCACGGCAAGGTGTTTCTCGGCCAGTCGATCGATCTCACGCGCATGAACGAACCGGCGATCGCGCGCGCCGGCATCGGCCGCAAGTTCCAGAAGCCGACCGTGTTCGAACAGCATCCGGTGTGGGAAAACCTCGAACTCGCGATGAAGACCGACAAGGGCTGGTGGGCGTCGCTGCGCGCGCGGCTCGATGGCGACGCGCAGGCCCGCATCGAGGAAACGCTCGCGCTGATCGGGCTGGAAAGCGAAGCGCGAAGGCTCGCCGGCGAGCTATCGCACGGCCAGAAGCAGCGCCTCGAAATCGGCATGCTGCTGATGCAGCAACCGGCGCTGCTGCTGCTCGACGAACCCGCGGCCGGCATGACCGACGACGAAACGATGCAACTCGCCGAATTGCTCAACCACCTGCGTGGCACCTGCTCGATGATGGTCGTCGAGCACGACATGGAGTTCGTCGCGGCGCTCGCGGGCGACACAGGCAAGGTGACGGTGATGGCCGAAGGCCGCGTGCTCGCGCACGGCACGCTCGACGAAGTCAAGCGCGACGAGACGGTGATCGAGTCTTATCTAGGCCGCTGATTGCTGCTGGAAGCGGCACCGCATCGTCAACCCGACAGGACGACTGAACAATGCTCGAAGTAGACCGACTGAACCAATACTACGGCGGCAGCCATATTCTGCGCGACGTGAAGCTCACGGTGCCCGACGGCAAGCTGACGGTGCTGCTCGGGCGCAACGGCGTCGGCAAGACCACGCTGCTGCGCTGCCTGATGGGCGTCGTGCCCGCGAAAAGCGGCGCGATCGCATGGCGCGGCGAACAGTTGATGAAACTGCCGACCCATGCCCGCGTCGCTCAGGGGCTCGCCTACGTGCCGCAGGGCCGCGATATCTTTCCGCGCCTCACCGTCGAGGAAAATCTGCTGGTGGGCGCCGCGAGCAGAAAGGCGCCGAAGAAAATCCCCGAGCGCATCTACGAGCTTTTCCCGGTACTGAAGGACATGCGCAACCGGCGCGGCGGCGATCTCTCCGGCGGTCAGCAGCAACAGCTCGCGATCGGCCGCGCGCTGATGAGCGAGCCGCAACTGCTGATCCTCGATGAGCCGACCGAGGGCATCCAGCCGTCGATCATTCAGGACATCGGCCGCACGCTGCGGCAGCTCGTCGAGGACATGGGCATGACGGTGCTGCTGGTCGAGCAGTACTACGACTTCGCCAAAGCGATCGCCGATCGTTACTGGGTGATGAGTCGCGGCGAGATCGTCGCGGGCGGCGAGGGGGCGAACATGGATGCGGATGGGGTAAGGGCGTTGATTGCCGTGTAAGCGAGCTCAAGTTATCCGCCGCGCAACCGTTACACAGGCTATGCAACGCCGCAACGGTTCGACGAGGTGGACACCATGGACGACAACAAGCAGGTCAGACGCGAGTTTTACAGAAACCCAGCCTCCTATTGCAGGGTGATGAACGTCGTGTCGGCGGTCACTTTTGGTCTATTCGAAGTGGACAGCGGCGGTACGGTCGGCATGCTGTCGGTGCGCTGGGAGAAGCTCGGCAACGAACTCGCGCCGCAGCTGCACGCGTATTACGACAGCTGGCACGTGCTCGCGTCGTTCCCCGACGTTCTCGCGAGAATGGCCGGGACGACCGGGCCGTCGTGTTCGCCGGAAGCCTTCTGTCAGCTATTGCTCGACTGCGGATTCGTCAATCGCGCGGAACGGGGCGTGGACGATCACGCCGAGCCGACACCCGTACCATAGACGCCGCCGCGATACGGCCTGGCTCGGCGACACAAAATCGATATAGAGGGAGAAAAGCATGTCCGTGACGGTTCACGTCGAATATCAGTATTGCCAACATGGCAAGAAAGCAACCCAGACAGGCAGCGACTCGTTGACCGTCCAGGAAAACACCCCCCGCGCGATCCTTGCGTTGCTGCGACTGTTGCATCCGCAGTGGGAGGGCATCAAGGTGCTGTCGGTGACCGAAGCCTCGCCCGAGAGTACCGCGTCGTAGCCGCTGCCGCGGCTTCCGCGGCTTCCGCGCCTCGACACGCGTGCTATCCTCGTCGCACGCCGATTCCCCCATCCATCCGCATGTCGCTTCACGAAAACCACGCCACGCTCGCCGCCGCGCACACGCCGTGGCGCGCGCGGCTCGAACTCGGCTTCGTCGGCGGCGACGCTCGCACGACGCTCGCGCACCGGCTGCACGACGGACCGCTGCGCGTGCAACGGCCGCTCTATCCGGAAGGCCCGACGATCTGTCACGCGGTGATCGTGCATCCGCCCGGCGGCGTCGCGGGTGGCGATCAGCTCGACCTCGACATCACGCTCGCCGCGCAAACGCATGCGGTGCTGACGACGCCGGGCGCAACCAAGTGGTACAAGTCGAACGGCCGCGCGGCGCGGCAGCGCATCGCGCTGCGTGTCGGTGAGCACGCGAAGCTCGACTGGCTGCCGCAGAACAACATCGTGTTCGATCACGCGAACGCGCACCTCGATTTTTCGCTGACGCTCGCCGACGGCGCGAGCGCAATCGGCTGGGACGCGACCCAGCTCGGACGCCAGGCGGCCGGCGAACGCTGGTCGGCGGGTAGCTTGCGCGCGGTGTCGCGCATCGTCGGCGCGCATGGCGAGCTGCTGTGGTTCGAACGCGCGAGCCTCACCGCCGACGATCCGCTGCGCGACGCGCCGCAGGGGCTCGCCGGCTTTCCGGCCTACGGCACGCTGTGGGCCGTAGGCGCCGCTTGCGACGACGCGCTCGCCGAATCGCTGAGCGCGCAACTGCCGTTCGACGACACGTTGCGAGCAGCCGCCTCGTGCGTGACGAACGGCGTGCTGCTCGTGCGCGCGGTGTCGCGCTCGATGGAAACGCTGCAGCACGCGCTCACGCGCTGTTGGCTGCAATTGCGGCCGGTCGTGCATGGTGTCGCGGCGGTGCCGTTGCGGATCTGGTCGACCTGACAGCGCGGCTTCCCGCTTTCGTCTTCATCACGCTCTTTGCGCACCAAGGCGGCGCACGCGCACGCCCCAACCATGTGCGCGAACTGGCGTAGCACGCCGCCCCGCCACGCCGCATAGGGATGGCACACAGCTTGCATGCACTCGCCACTTCGCGGCCGGCCACGATGAAGCCAGCGACGACCCGACACCCACGACACCACCACTGCTCACGCCCATGACCCGCACTCTCTCCCGCTCCGCGCGCCGCGCCTTGCTAGCCGCATTGCTCGCCTTGCCCATCGTCGCCGATCTCGCGTTTCATGCGGGCCCCGCGCACGCCGACACGCTCGACAACATCGCCAAGGCCGGCGTGCTGAAGGTCGCCGTGCCCGAGGACTATCCGCCGTTCGGCTCGGTCGGCCCCGACATGAAGCCGCAGGGCTATGACATCGACACGGCCGCGCTGCTCGCCAAAGCGATGAACGTGAAGCTCGAACTCGTGCCGGTCAACAGCGCGAACCGCATTCCGTATCTGCAAACGGGCAAGGTCGACCTCGTGATCTCGTCGCTCGGCAAAACGCCCGAGCGCGAAAAGGTGATCGACTTTTCGAGCGCGTACGCGCCGTACTACCAGGGCGTGTTCGGTCCCGCCGACATCAAGGTGAGCGGTCCCGCCGATCTCACCGGCAAGACCGTCGGCGCGACGCGCGGCGCGCTCGAGGAAATCGGTCTCACGCAGATGGCGCCGAACGCGACGATCAAGCGCTTCGAGGACAACAACGCGACGATCGCCGCGTTCCTGTCCGGCCAGGTGCAGTTGATCGCGGCCGGCAACATCGTCGCGGCCGCGATCCTGGCGAAGAATCCGCCGCGCCGTCCGGAGCCGAAGTTCGTGATCAAGAACTCGCCGTGCTTCGTCGGCATGAACAAGAACGAGCCGCGCCTGCAACAGAAGGTCGATGCCGCGATCGCCCAGGCCAAACACGACGGCACGCTCGGTGCGATGTCGAAGAAGTGGTTCGGCGCACCGCTGCCCGCCGACCTGTAATTCTGCAAACGCGGTGGCATGCGCGGTCGCAAACGTAGTTGTAAGCGCGCCGTTAGCCGGACTTGATACCGTGACCGGATGATCGCGCGACGCCAGGCCCCCGTCACCGCGACGCGAACACGACGCCGCCACGACACATCAAACGCCGAGACCCACACCCGATGAAGCTGACACCTCGCGAGAAGGACAAGCTGCTGATCTTCACCGCCGCGCTGCTCGCCGAACGGCGCCGCGCGCGCGGCCTCAAGCTGAACTATCCGGAGGCGGTCGCCTTCATCACCGCCGCGCTGATGGAAGCCGCGCGCGACGGCAAGAGCGTCGCCGAGGTGATGCACTATGGCACCACGCTGCTCACGCGCGCCGACGTGATGGAGGGCGTGCCCGAGATGATCCCCGACATCCAGGTCGAAGCGACGTTTCCCGACGGCACCAAGCTCGTCACCGTCCATCACCCGATTCCCTGAACTCCTCTTCGTCAAGGCTGGCCCCATGATTCCCGGCGAACTCCTCATCGACGACGGCGAGCACGAACTGAACGCGGGCCGCGCGACGGTCACGGTGGTCGTGTCGAATACCGGCGACCGTCCCGTGCAGATCGGCTCGCATTATCATTTCTACGAGGTGAACGACGCGCTGTCGTTCGATCGCGAAGCGGCGCGCGGCTTTCGCCTGAACATCGCGGCGGGCACCGCGGTGCGCTTCGAGCCCGGTCAGGAGCGCACGGTCGAACTCGTCGCGCTGGCCGGCGAGCGCATAGTCTACGGCTTCAACGGCAAGGTGATGGGCAAGCTGTGATGCGCTGCCCGCGCCCTGGCGTTTCGACCGCCCTGCTCCGCCTTGCCTTGCCTGTCGCTCGCTTGTAGCTCATTCCGGACCCACACCATGACACTACGCATTGGCCGCCGCGCGTACGCGGAGATGTTCGGCCCCACCACCGGCGACCGCGTGCGCCTCGCCGACACCGAACTGCTGATCGAGATCGAGCGCGACTTCACGACCTACGGCGAAGAGGTCAAGTTCGGCGGCGGCAAGGTGATTCGCGACGGCATGGGCCAGTCGCAGCGCGTACATGCCGAGGTCGTCGATACCGTCGTGACGAACGCGGTGATCCTCGATCACTGGGGCGTCGTGAAGGCCGACATCGGCATCAAGGACGGCCGCATCGCGGCGATCGGCAAGGCCGGCAATCCCGACATCCAGCCGAACGTGACGATCGCGATTGGCGCGGCCACCGAAGTGATCGCGGGCGAAGGGCTGATCGTGACTGCGGGCGGCATCGATACGCACATCCACTTCATCAGCCCGCAGCAGATCGAGGAAGCGCTCGCGAGCGGCGTGACGACGATGCTCGGCGGCGGCACCGGCCCCGCGACCGGCACGAATGCGACCACCTGCACGCCGGGGCCATGGCATCTCGAACGCATGCTGCAAGCGGCCGACGGCTATCCGATGAACCTCGGCTTTCTCGGCAAGGGCAACGTGAGCCAGCCGGCACCGCTGACCGAACAGATCGCCGCGGGCGCGATCGGCCTGAAGCTGCACGAGGACTGGGGCACGACGCCCGCGGCGATCGACAACTGCCTTTCGGTCGCAGACGATACCGACACGCAGGTCGCGATCCACACGGATACGCTAAACGAAGCGGGCTTCGTCGAAGCGACCGTCGCCGCGTTCAAGGGCCGCACGATCCACACGTATCACACCGAAGGCGCGGGCGGCGGCCACGCCCCGGACATCATCAAGGTGTGCGGCGAAGCGAACGTGCTGCCGTCGTCGACGAATCCGACGCGGCCCTACACGGTCAACACGCTCGACGAGCATCTCGACATGCTGATGGTGTGCCATCACCTCGATCCGTCGATTGCCGAAGACATCGCGTTCGCCGAATCGCGGATTCGCCGCGAGACGATCGCCGCCGAGGACATCCTGCACGATCTCGGCGCGCTGTCGATGCTTTCTTCGGACTCGCAGGCGATGGGCCGCGTCGGCGAAGTGATCATCCGCACGTGGCAGACCGCGCACAAGATGAAGGTGCAACGCGGCGTGCTACCCGAGGACAACGCGCGCCACGACAATTTCCGCGCGAAACGCTATGTCGCGAAGTACACGATCAATCCGGCGATTACGCACGGCATCGCGCATGAAGTCGGTTCGATCGAACCGGGCAAGTGGGCCGACCTCGTGTTCTGGGAGCCGGCGTTCTTTGGCATCAAGCCGTCGCTGATCCTGAAGGGCGGCATGATCGCGATGGCGCAGATGGGCGATCCGAATGCATCGATTCCGACGCCGCAGCCCGTGCACTATCGCGAGATGTTCGCGACGCGCGGGGGAGCGCTAGGCCGCACGTCGCTGACCTTCGTGTCGCAACTCGCCGCCGATGCGAATGTGGCCGAACGCTACGGTTTGCACAAGCGCATCGTCGCGGTGAAAAACTGCCGCAACGTGACGAAGGCCGACATGATTCACAACGCGTGGCGCCCGAACATCAGCGTCGATCCGGAAACCTATCAGGTGATCGCCGACGGCCAGTTGCTGACCTGCGATCCGGCCACCGTGCTGCCGATGGCGCAACGCTATTTCCTGTTCTGATCATGCGTACACTGAACAAACTTCTCGCGCCGCATCTGAAGATCGCGCCGGTACTCGTCAAGCGTGCGCCGACCTTGACGCTCGCGTTCGATGAACGTCGCAAGAGCCGGCTCGCCGCGACGCTCGATGACGGCGAGGAAATCGCATTGCTGTTGCCGCGCGGCACCGTGCTGCGCGATGGCGACGTGCTCGTCGCCGATGATGGCGGGCTCGTGCGTGTCGTTGCAGCTGATGAAGCCGTGCTTGTCGTACGCGCCTCGGACGCGTTGACGTTGACGCGCGCCGCCTATCACCTCGGCAATCGTCATACGCCGGTCGAAGTGGGCGCCGATTATCTGAAACTCGAATACGATCCGGTGCTCGCCGACATGCTCAAGCGCATCGGCGCGACGGTCGAGCAGGTGTCGCTGCCGTTTCAGCCTGAAGCCGGAGCGTATGGCGGTGGACATAAGCATGGGCACGACGAGACGTTCGCCGAGGACTATGCGATCGCGCAGCAGGTGTTTGGTGAGCATCATGGGCATGAGCATGCTCATGCCCATGAGGGCTCTTCGCACTCGCACGATCACGACCATGACCACGTGCACGACGAATCGTGCGGACATGGACACCACCCGCATCGTCATGCGCATCGCTGAATTCACCGCGCTGCTGCATCTCGCGTCGCCAGCACTGCCGATTGGCGCGTTCAGCTATTCGCAGGGTCTCGAAGCGGCGATTGAAGCGCAGCTCATCACCGATGCCGACTCCGCGCGCATATGGATCGAACGCGGCCTGACCGACGTGCTCGCGCGCGGCGAGTTGCCGTTCCTCGCGCAGCAGATCGAACGCTGGCGCACGCACGACGCCGTGGAACTCGCCGACGCCAACGCCGAATTCCTCGCGAGTCGCGAGTCCGCCGAACTGCGCCGCGAAACGGAGCAGATGGGCTGGTCGCTGCGACAGCTGTGTGTGTCGCTCGAATGGGGCGACGTGGCGAGGCGCGAAACGCTCGCGTCGCTGACGCCACTCGCGCAGCCGAGCGCGTTCGCGTTCGCCGCCTATGCGCACAATGCTCCGGTCGATGCCGCGCTCGCCGCCTATGCGTTCAGTTGGGTCGAGAACCAGGCCGCCGCCGCGTTGAAGGCGGTGCCGCTCGGCCAGCTCGCGGGGCAACGCATCATCGTCGCGCTGCGTGAGCCGATCGACGCGGCCGTCGCGCGCGCACTCGCGACCTCGCGTGACGACCTCAACACGTTCGCGCCGCAGCTCGGCATTCTGTCGGCGCGCCACGAGTCGCAGTATTCGCGGCTCTTCCGCTCGTAGCACGATTCCCACGATCCATCATGAACGCATCTCATCATTCCGCTTTCCATACCGCGAGCCAGATCCGCACGAAGAAGCTGCCGCCGCTGCGCGTGGGCGTCGGCGGCCCGGTCGGCTCGGGCAAGACCACGCTGCTCGAAATGCTGTGCAAGGCGATGCGCGACCAGTACGACCTCGTCGCGATCACGAACGACATCTATACGAAAGAGGATCAGCGTCTGCTGACCGTCGCGGGCGCGCTGCCGGCCGAGCGCATCATGGGCGTCGAGACGGGCGGCTGCCCGCACACCGCGATCCGCGAGGACGCATCGATCAACCTCGAAGCGGTCGACCGCATGCTCACGCGTTTTCCGGATGCGGACATCGTGTTCATCGAATCGGGCGGCGACAACCTCGCGGCGACTTTCAGCCCGGAGCTGTCGGACCTGACGATCTACGTGATCGACGTCGCGGGCGGCGAGAAGATTCCGCGCAAGGGCGGACCTGGGATCACGAAGTCGGATCTGCTCGTGATCAACAAGACGGATCTCGCGCCGCTGGTTGGCGCGAACCTCGATGTGATGGCATCCGATGCGAAGAAGATGCGCGGCGAGCGACCGTTTGTGATGTGTAATCTGAAGGCGCTCGAGGGTCTTGATGATGTGGTGAAGTTTATTGAAAAGAAGGGGTTGTTGAAGGTGTGAGCAAGTGACGCTTCACTCGCCAGGATGGCATTCGCGCAGGACTGCCATCATTTCGGTGCCATCCTTCGATAGATAGCAGCGCACCATCTTTTCGTTGCCGTCGAAGAAAAACTGCTGCAACGCGCCGAACAGGAAGAACGCGCAGCCGCGCTCGAATGGATTGGAAACTTCTTCGCTGAGCGCGCGGGTCCCTGCGCCGAAAACCCAGTTGAGCTGTGGAGCACCCGGCACGGTAGGCACAGGCGTATACCGCCCCGCCTCACCCAGCGCGACGTCGGGCGTATAGCGCGTTTGTTCACCTTCACCTCGGAAAACGCCCCCACTCGAGCGCTTCGTTACGCGCCGCCACGTGGCTCTGCAAATCGCCGAACGTAAGCTTGGCGAGCGTGAATCGATCATTCCGCAACAGCGCCAGCAAACGCTTTGAAGCGTTCGCGAGGTTCAAGATCTGCTCATGATCGGATATCTTCCGACCACCGGCGGTGATGCCGTCGAGCAATGTCTCCACCTCGACGAACGTCGACGGATTCCCTTCGAGTACGCCTGCGTCCCACACGAACTCCGGCAGCATTCGGTGAAAACGGGAACATACACGTTTGACCGGATGGACGGGAACGTCTAGTGGAATCGCGGCGCGATCCCACCGAAAACCCAGTTGGGAGAAAAGTGTCATTGCCAGAGGTGAAAAAGCGATTGGTCCAACCAGCGACATGCTAGCTTTGAAAATTTTGCGACGGATTCAGTGGTACGCTGAGGCTTCAGATGTGAGCGCGAGAACATTTGCTCATATCTCACTGATACGCGCAAATATGTGGACTGTGCTGGCAGACGTTGGCGTGCCGCAGTGCGCGCATGCTGACGATACAAGGACAGACAATGGCTGAACCAAAAACCGAAGATGCAGGCTCTTCTTCCGCCGAATATGTGCAGCGCGTCACAACCTTCCTGCGGGAAGTGAGTGCCTGGTGCAGAGACCATGGTCTAACCGTGGAACGCGACGTCACAACACTCAGTGAAGAGATGATGGCCCAATATGATGCCCCGAGCCTTCACATATCAAAGGACGGAGTGTCAGTGGCCAAGATCCAGCCTGTCGGATCGAAAATCATCGGCGCGCACGGGAGAGTGGATCTAATCGGCCGTGTGACGAGACATGCGTTCCTTTTCTACGTTGGAAAAGGTCCGACGTTTTCGATGCAGACTACCGTTGGTGGAAAAAACACAACCTCGTCGTCGGCACCCATGCTTCCTGGAGTCGACGGAGATGGCTGGTACTGGATCGAGGCCAGAGTACGTCGAGCAAAGCGCGTTGAAGAGAGTCTGTTTCTTGACCTGCTCACGGATGTTTCCGACTATGAATTTTAATAATCCTCTGGATCCAGTCTATAAGGCATTTGCTGTGGCGAACGATTGCTTCAAAGTCGCCACGCGCACGATTCAAATCCAGCACGAAGAACTCATCCGACGCACACAGTTCATTGGGGCAACTCCGGAGGAAGCAAATACCGCCCTTCAAGACGCAGCCAGGCAAGCGGCTGACCTTGCCATTTTGGCGCTATTCGCCACATTTGAGCGGTTCGTCATCGAGCATCTGCAAACGGCCAATCGGCTGCTGGCCGCCGGATATCCGCAGCAGTATTCCGACAAGCTGGCTGAAAAGTTCGAGAATGAAGTCGAATACTGGAAGCTTGGTGAGATTCTCAATCTTTTCAAAGGCGAAGTTGACCCCGATCTCATCGGGCAGGTCAAGCAAATCAAGCAATATCGCGATTCGATTGCACATCAAAACCCAGGCAAACCAACCCCGACGCAAGCCACGCCGGAAACGGCTTTTGATGTCTTAACCAAGATGATTGAGCAAATCCGGCAGACCCACACACCTCCGCAGGAAGAGGAAGCGGTCGACGCCGTAGCGCCGACACAAGCCCAATAAGCGACGAGTCTGTCGCGAAGCAGCAATAACACTCGGACGGTTCATATCACATAAGCAAGCGTTAGCCACAAAGTGCGTGGCGCTTGCGGCTTGAATATTTCGCTCGGCGCGGTCGTCACCGGCGTTCCGGGACTACTCCGGCAACAACGCCGCCAACACATCCACCGTCCTCGCCGTCGCCCCGCGATGCCTCGCCGCAAACGCGGCAGCCGCACCGCCCATCGCGAGCCGCCGCGACTTGTCGCCGAACAGCTCGCGCAGCGCGCGCGCCAGATCGGCCGGGTCCTGCACCTGCACGGCGGCGCCGGCCGCGACCGCATCGGCGGTGGCTTGCGTGAAGTTGAAAACGTGCGGCCCGATCAGCACCGGCACGCCGACCGCGCACGCTTCGATCAGGTTCTGTCCGCCAAGCGGCAACAGACTGCCGCCGATAAACGCAAGATCCGACGCCGCGTAGTAAGCGCCCAACTCGCCCATCGAATCGCCGAGCAGCACGTTCACGTCGCGAGGCAGCGGCGCCACGCCATCGTCAGCGGTGCGCGCCGCCGACGCGACCTTCGCATCGGGCGCCCAACTCGATCGCCGTTCGAGCCGCAACCCCGCTTTCTCGACGAGCGCCGCGACTTCATTGAAGCGCTGCGGATGACGCGGCACCAGAATCAGCAGCGCATCGTCGATGCCGAGCGCCGTGAACGCCTCGAGCACGAGCGCTTCTTCGCCCTCGCGCGTGCTCGCCGCGACCCACACGGGCCGCGTGCCGATCGCCGCGCGCCACGCGTGGCCGCGTGCCGCGAGTTCGGGCGGCGTGCTCATGTCGAACTTCAGATTGCCGAGCACCGCGACATTGCGCGCGCCGAGCGAGGTCAACCGCTCGGCATCGGACGGACTCTGCGCGAGCACGCGCGCGAAGCCGCCGAACACGTCCTTCGTCGCACCGCCGAATTTCGCCGCGCGCTTGAACGAACGTGCCGACATCCGCGCGTTGGTCAGCACGAGCGGCACGTCGGCGCGACGGCACTCGTCGATCAGGGTCGGCCACACCTCGGTTTCCATCACGAGACCGAGCGACGGCCGCCACCCGCGCAAGAAGCGCCGTACCGCATGCGGCATGTCGTACGGTAGATAACTGCGCAACACGCGGTCGCCGAAAATCTCGATGCCGGTCGCGCGGCCGCTCGGCGTCATGTGCGTAAGCAGAATGCGCGCGTCGGGGCGCGCCTTCATCAGCGCATCGATCAGCGGCTGCGCGGCGCGCGTCTCGCCGACCGACACCGCATGCACCCAGATCAACGGCGCGCTGTCCTCCAACAAGCGCCCGCGCGAATAACCGAAGCGCTCGCCGATATGCTCGCGATAACCGCGCTCCTTACGCGAACGGATCAACAGACGCAGCACCGCAAGCGGCGCGATGAGCCACCAGAGCGCGCGATAGATCGCCCTTAGCATCGGCGCCCCGCGTGATTCGGAAAGCGCAGCGCGCTCACGCGCGCGATGCGGGCCGGCATCTGCCCGGCCCTCGAATCGACCGCCGCGCTCAAACCAGCGCCCTGCCCTTCAGGCGCTCGAGAATGCCGAGCGGCGCGCATTCCGGCTGCGCCATCGCCTTCACTGGCAGGAAGAAAGTCTGCTCCAGCATGAACTGGCCGGACATCACCGCATGCGAGGTCTGGTCGGAGAAGCACACCCACACGCTGCCCGGTGGAAACGGCATGGTCTGCTGCGGGCTCGTCTTCTGATAGTCGAGGTCGGCCTTCATGCCGTCGTGCAGACTGAGCATCAGATGATCGTATTCGCTGCGCAGCGATTTGGTCACGTGCAGCAGGTTCAGCAGCCACGCGGAGCCGGGCATCTGCGGCTTGATACGCGGCAGGAAGCGCTGCGCCATGTCCTCGAACGGCTCGCCGACGCGCCATACGCGCGGCACGCCATGGGGATTGACGTTGGTGAACACGCGCAGGATGCGCTCGCCGTAATTCGGCCGCGACGGAAACGCGTCGACGTGCAGACGGCTATCGTCCTTGCGCCACGAGGTTTCGCGAGTCTCGACCTGATGCAGCCGCAGGCTCGTCGGCGCGACCCGCAGCTTGCCGCTGTACTCGGGAAAGAGCCCGTCGACGAGCGTGCGCGCATTCGCCTGATAACGCGCGATCAACGCGCGCACCGCCGATTGCGTGACCGCATCGCCGGCCACGCCATGCAGCGCGCCGCCATTCGGTTCGAGGCTGATGTTCTTGCGGTTCGGATCGGCGAGCGCCGGGTCGAGCAGCGCCTGCTCGCCACCGTCGATCGCGAAGCGCAGGTTCGGGAAGTACAGCACCTTGCCGCGCTCGACGCCGGCGAGCAGCGTCTCTCGAGGCACGGACAGGTTGCAGCCGTGCCAGTCGGCGTTCGCTACTTCGATGATCTGGGTTTCGTTCATGGTCGCCCTTTGGAACGGAGGGTGCGCAAGGCGAAGCGCACCGACAGGATGCAGCAGGTGCTGATGCCGGCCGGCCCGGGTTACAACAGCCCGAAGCCGGCAAGCACCGACTTCACCTGCTGCAGCGTAGGCGGCTGCCCCGCCGCGCCGAGATTGACGACGTTCGGCGACCAGTAGCCGCCGGTGCGCCACGCGGTCGAGAAATTGTACAACTCGACCGTGGGCCGCTTCAGCGCCGCCGCGATATGGACCAGACCTGTGTCAACCCCGACCGTCGCGGCCGCGCCATCGATCAGCCCCACCACCGCCGGCAGCGACAGCTTCGGCGGCACGATCGCGGCCGCGCCGAACTCCTTCGCGAGGCGCTCGCTGGTCGCGCGCTCGGCGTCGCTGCCCCACGGCAGCACGATCGACGCGCCGCGCCGCACCAGCGCCTGCCCGAGTTCGATCCACGCGGCATCGGGCCACTGCTTGTCGGCGCGCGAAGTCGCGTGCACGAACACCACGTACGGCACCGGCAGATTCAGATTCGCCTGCGACAGCGCGAGCGCGGCACGGCCCGTGTCGAGACCGAAGTCGATGTCGTCGGTGGGTTGCGGCGGCGGATCGTTCAGCGCCGCGGCCACCAGTTGACGCGTGCGTTCGACCACGTGCGTGCGCGGCGCGATCGGCACGCGCCGCCCGTAGAAAAAGCGCACCGGCCATTCGTAGCCGGCGCCTTCGGTACGGTTGCCGAGGCCGACGAGCGGTCCGCGCGCCATGTTCGCGAGCCACGCGGTCTTGATGAGGCCCTGGCAGTCGACCACCAGATCGTAGTGCTCGGCGGCGAGCGCGCGGCGAAACGCGCCGATCTCGCGCCAGTTGTCGACGGACAGGATGCGCTTGCGCCAGCGCCGCAGCGACACCGGAATCGCGCGCCGCACGCCGCTCACGAGTTCCACGAGCCCGACGAAGCTTTCCTCGACAAGCCAGTCGATCTGCGCGTCGGGATGACGGCGCCGGATGTCGGCGATCACGGGCATGTTGTGAACGACGTCGCCCAGCGACGACACCCTCACGATCAGTATCTTTTGCGCGCTCAAGAGTGGGAAAACCGGCTATCCGGCTCGAAGATGCGTTGAAAGGACCGCAATTCTAGCGCGCCGTCCATGAAAGACATGAAAAACGCGGCGCGGTAAGGCAACCCGCGCCGCGTTCGGTAGGGGCGACGCTTCGAGCCGTCTTAACGAACTTCGAAGCGCAGCGCCGCATCAGCCGTCAGAACGGCAGTTTCGCATCGGCCTTCTCCGCGAGAATCACGCGGCGGAAGTCGTCCTGGATGCGTTTGAGCGCCGCGTCGTTGTCGGCCTCGAAACGCATCACCACGACCGGCGTCGTGTTCGACGAACGCGCGAGGCCGAAGCCGTCCGGATACTCGACGCGCAGACCGTCGATCTTCACGACGTTGTCCGCGCCGGTGAACTTCGCGTTCTGCTGCATACGCGCGATCAGCTCGAAGTTCTCGCCTTCCTCGAGTTTCAGTTGCAGCTCGGGCGTGGAGTGCGAGTTCGGCAGCGAGTTCAGCAGCTTGCTCGGGTCGGCGACACGCGTGAGGATCTCGAGCAGACGCGCTCCCGTGTACAGGCCGTCGTCGAAACCATACCAGCGGTCCTTGAAGAACACGTGGCCGCTCATTTCGCCAGCCAGCGGCGCGCCGGTTTCCCGCAGCTTCGCCTTCACGAGCGAGTGGCCGGTCTTCCACATCAGCGGCTCGCCGCCCTTGTCCTTGACCCACTTCGCGAGATTGCGCGTGCACTTCACGTCGTAAATGATCTGCGCGCCCTTGTTGCGCGACAGCACTTCTTCGGCGAACAGCATCAGCTGACGGTCCGGGTAGATGATCTGGCCGTCTTTGGTGACGACGCCGAGGCGGTCGCCGTCGCCGTCGAACGCGAAGCCGATTTCCGCATCCGTTTCCTTCAGCGCGCGAATCACGTCTTCGAGGTTCTCCGGGTGCGCCGGGTCCGGGTGGTGATTCGGGAAGTTGCCGTCGACTTCGGTGAACAGTTCGACGAGTTCGCAGCCGAGCTTCCTGAACAGCTTCGGCGCGAGCTCGCCGGCCACGCCGTTGCCGGTATCGACGACGATCTTGATCGGACGCGCGAGCTTCACGTCGCTCGCGATGCGCTCGAGATACGCGTCGGCGATGTCGTACTCGGCGTAGCTGCCGCTGCCGTCGGCGAAGTTCTCGTCGACGATGCGCTGATGCAGCGCGAGAATCTGCTCGCCGTAAATGGCCGCGCCGCGCAGCACCATCTTGAAGCCGTTGTAGTCCGGCGGATTATGGCTACCCGTCACGACGATGCACGAGTCGACGCGGCGCTCGCCGCCCGCCAGTTTCAACGGTACGCTCGCCGCGAAGTAGCCGACCGGCGTGGGCACCATGCCCACGTTCACGACATCGACGCCGGCCGCACGCAGGCCGTCGGACAGCGCCCCGATCAGCTCGGGGCCCGACAGGCGTCCGTCGCGCGCGACCACGACCGCGTCGCCGCCCTGCGCGCGCACTTCGCTGCCGAATGCGCGACCGATGGAACGCGCGGCGTCGGCGTCGAGCGTCTTGCCAATGACGCCACGAATGTCATACGCCTTGAAAATGGATTTGGAGATCATGTTGGCTCACTTGCGTGCAATGGAAAATTTTGACCTGCGCACCGACCTCGACCGGTAACAATCGCCGGTAAAAAACGCGGAAAAAATTCGCGTTAAAAACCACGGTAATACTCACGTTAAAAACACCTGTTACCGCGCCTCGATGCGCCCTTGCCGGAAGCGGTCCGGTTCCAACTTATAATTGCGTTTTTCTGACCAGCCTGAATACCGCCATTCTAATGCTTAGACGCCCTCCATTTGTAAAGTTGCCGTGGCTGCCGGCCGGGCGGGCGAATGCGCATAGCGCCGCATGCATGGCCGTGCGAGGCGGCTTGACCGACGCGCAGCGGCGAGCGGCCAACGGATGCTGACGGTCAAGCGCTTCGCCAATCCCGACGTCACCCGAGCGTTTACGAACATCGTCTGGCTGGGTCTCGAGCGGCTCACGCAGATCGGCGTCGCAATCGTGATCAGCGGCATGCTCGCGCGTTACTTCGGGCCCGAAACGTTCGGCAAATGGCAGTACGCGAATACGCTGCTGCTGGTGCTGTCGCCGATCACCTGGGTCTGCGGCGCGGAAATCCTCGTACCGACCATCGTCAACCGGCCGCCCGGACAACTCGGTACCGTCCTCGGCAGCGCGTTCGCGTTGCGCATCTCCGTCTCGGCCGTTGCGCTGCTGCTTACGTGGCTCGGCATTGCGCTGCACTTCTTCGAACCGCTCGTCGGTGCGATGCTCGCCGGCCTCGCGGTGACGATGCTGTTTCGCGAGCCGTTCGTCGGCGTGATCAACGCGTGGCTGCAAAGCATGACCTACAGCAAGCCGCAATTGCTGACCAGCATGAGCACCGCGGTGATCAAGGCGGCTCTCGTCTATCTGCTGGTGCGCGCGACGGCCGCGCCCGCGCGTTTCGGCTGGCTGTGGGCGCTCGAATCGGCGGCGATCGGCGCGGTGCTGTTGCTCTACTTCATGCGCCGGCATGACGGCAAGCTGGGCTGGCATGTCGAACGTTCGCTCTTCAGGCACTTCGCGAGCGCGGGCACCGTGTTCTGGCTCGGGCTCATCTGTATGTATCTATTTCTGAAACTGGACCGGCTGATGCTCGAGCGCGCGATTTCGTTCGCCGACCTCGGTCGCTACTCGGCCGCCCAGCAGTTGAATGAAAACTGGATCACGCTCGCGCTGATGCTCGCGCAAACCATTGCGCCCGCCTTCGTCTACCGCGTGCAAGGCATCGCGCAACTGCGCCGCAACATGTGGCGGCTCACCGCGCTGAGCGCCGTGCTGATGGTGTGCGGCGCGTTCGTGCTCGATCTGCTCGCGGGCTTCATCATCCGCCGTGTGTTCGGGCCGGACTTCGAAGGCGCGATCGAAATCTTCCGCTGGGCCGTGTGGCTGTCGGTGCCCGCCGGCGTCGAGGCGATCGGCAATCTGGTCGTGCTCAAATATCAGGCCAAGTTCGTGTTGCTCGCCAAGTGGCTGCTCGCGCTCGCCGTCGCGTTCGCGGTCAATCTGCTGGCGATCCCGCGGCTCGGCGCGTATGGCGCGCTCGTCGGCCTCGCGGCCGGCTATGTGGCGGCCGCCTCGGTCAATCTTTATTACATCCGTTTCAAATTGCGCCCATGACGAATTCATCCGCCACCGCGCAAACCACGCTCGACGACGTCGCGGTGCTGATACCCGCCTATAACGGTCAGGCGGACGTCGATTCTACGCTCGCGTCGTTCGAAGAAAGTGCGCTGGTGCACGTACTGATCGTCGATGACGGCAGCACGCCGCCGATCGTCGCGCCCACGCTGCCGAACCTGAAGATCGAAGTGCTGCGCATGGCGCAGAACGGGGGCATCGAGCGTGCGCTGCGAACCGGCGTCGACGCGCTCGCGCAGCGCGGCTTTCGCTATGCGGCGCGCATCGACGCGGGCGATCGCGCGGTGCCACAGCGGCTCGCGAAGCAGCGCGCGTTCATGCAAGCGCATCCGAACGTGGCGGGCCTCGGCATGTGGACCCAGGTCGTCACGCGCGCGGGCGAGCCGCTTTTCATGCTGACGCCGCCGGCCGAGCCGAACGTGATCCGGCGCCAGCGCTTTTTCCGCTCGTGCCTCGCGCATCCGTCGATGATGCTGCGTATCGATGCCGTCCGCACAGTCGGCAACTACCGCGCCGCGTATCGTTCGGCGGAGGACCTCGATCTGTTCGTACGTCTGATGGAACGCTATGACTGCGCGAATCTGCCGGAACTCGGCCTTTTCTATGAGCTGAACGAAGGCGGCATCAGCGCGACGAAACGGCGCCGGCAGATCGGTTCGACGCTGCGTTTGCAGTTGCGCTACTTCAACGTGGCCAATCCTTACGACTGGTTGGGCCTCGCGAAGAATCTGTTGCATCTGATGCTGCCTTATCGCACGTTACAGCGGGTCAAGCGCGCGCTGCTCACGCCGCGCGCGAACCGTTGAGTCGCGCCGCGTGTGAGCGCTGTCGTTGTCGCTGCCGCTGTCGTTGTCGCTTCATTCGCTGAGGTTCGCGCCGCATCGTAGGGCGCTGTCTTCGTATCAATGGTCCACAGTTCATTCAACGCCCGGCATTTCTTCGCATGAAGCCCTCTTTCAAGTCGACGCCCGCGCTACGCATTACACTCGTTTGCAACACGGCCTGGGCAATCTATACCTATCGGCAAGGGCTGATCCGCACGCTGATCGGGCGCGGCGTCGACGTGACGGTGCTCGCGCCGCGCGACCGCACGTTCGAGTTGCTCGCCGCGATGGGCTGCCGTTGCATCGAGCTGCCGATGGCGTCGAAAGGCACGAGTCCGGGCGAAGATCTGCGCACGCTCGTCGCGCTGTATCGGCAGTACAGGACCATCCGTCCGCATGTCGTGTTTCACTACACGATCAAGCCGAACATCTACGGCTCGATCGCGGCGAAGCTGGCTGGCGTGCAGTCGGTGGCGGTCACCACCGGGCTCGGCTACGTGTTCATCCAGCACAGCCGCGCCGCGCAGATCGCCAAAAGGCTGTATCGTTTCGCGTTCCGCTTTCCGCGTGAAGTGTGGTTCCTGAATCGCGACGATCAGGCCGCGTTCATCGACGGCAAGCTGCTCGTGCATCCGGAGCGCGCGCGGCTGTTGCACGGCGAGGGCGTCGATCTCGAGCAGTTCGCGTTCACGCCGCTGCGCGAGCGCGCGGAGTTTCGCTTCGTGCTGATCGGGCGGCTGCTGTGGGACAAAGGCGTCGGCGAATACGTCGAGGCCGCGCGGCAATTGCGCGCGCGCTACCGCCACGCGCGCTTTCAGCTGCTCGGGCCGGTCGGCGTCGACAATCCGAGCGCGATCACGCGCGACGAAGTCGCCGCGTGGGAACAGGAAGGCGTGATCGAATATCTGGGCGAGGCGCACGACGTGCGGCCGTTCATCGCCGATGCCGATTGCGTGGTGCTGCCGTCGTATCGCGAAGGCGTGCCGCGCACGCTGATGGAAGCGTCGGCGATGGGCCGGCCGATCGTCGCGACCGACGTGCCCGGCTGCCGCGAGGTGGTGGCCGACGGCGTCAACGGCTTGTTGTGCGAAGCGCGCAATGCGCAGAGCCTTGCCGCGAGTCTCGCACGCATGCTCGAGATGAGCGGCGCGGAGCGGCGCGCGATGGCGGAACGCGGCCGGCAGAAAGTCGCGACCGAATTCGACGAACGCATGGTCGTCGAAACCTATAAAGACCTGGTGCAAAAAATCACGGGTGTTTTACTTTAATGGGAGCAACAGCATGACCATGAAGGGCACGATTCTGGTAACGGGCGGCGCGGGTTTCATCGGCTCGCACACCTGCGTCGAACTGCTGAACGGCGGCTACGACGTCGCGGTGATCGACAACCTCGTGAACAGCAAGCGCGAAGCGGTGCGGCGCGTCGAGAAAATAACCGGCCGTGCGGTGAGCTTCTACGACGACGACGCGCGCGACGCAGCCGCGCTGCAGCGGATTTTCGATGCGCATCCGATCACCGGCGCGATCCATTTCGCGGCGCTGAAAGCGGTCGGCGAGTCGGTCGCGAAGCCGATCGAGTACTACGCGAACAACGTCGGCAGCCTGCTGACGCTACTCGGCGTGATGCGCGATCGCAACGTCAAGCAGTTCGTGTTCAGTTCGTCGGCAACGGTGTACGGCGTGCCGAAGAGCTCGCCTATCGACGAATCGTTCCCGCTGTCGGCGACCAATCCGTATGGTCAATCGAAGCTGATCGCCGAGCAGATCCTGCGCGATCTCGAAGTGTCGGACCCGTCGTGGCGCATCGCGACGCTGCGCTACTTCAATCCCGTCGGCGCGCATGAAAGTGGCCTGATCGGCGAAGATCCGGCCGGCATTCCGAACAACCTGATGCCGTACGTCGCCCAGGTCGCGGTCGGCAAGCTCGACAAGCTGCGCGTGTTCGGCGGCGACTACGAGACGCCCGACGGCACCGGCGTGCGCGACTACATCCACGTGGTCGATCTCGCGCGCGGGCATCTCGCCGCGCTCGATGCGCTCGTCGAGCGCGATGCGAGCTTCGTCGTCAATCTCGGCACGGGCCAGGGCTATAGCGTGCTCGACGTGGTGCGCTCGTTCGAGAAGGCGTCGGGGCGGCCGGTGCCGTACGAGATCGTCGCGCGCCGCCCGGGCGACGTCGCGCAGTGTTTCGCGGACCCGAGCGCGGCCGAGAAAATCATCGGCTGGCGCGCGCAGTTCGGCATCGAGCGCATGTGCGCGGACCACTGGCGCTGGCAGTCGACGAATCCGCAGGGGTTTGCATAAAGCGCTTCGGCACCAGCGCATCCCGTTAAAAAAATGGCGGCGGCATTCGCGTAGCGCGGATGCCGCCGCCGTTTGCTTTGGCGCTCACCTCGTCAGAACGGTGAGCGCCGTGGCTGCTGAACGCGTTACGCCGTTGCCCCTTCCAGCTGGAACACCGCGACCGCATCACGCAACGCCATCGCATGCTCCTCCAGCGACTTCGCCGCGGCCGCCGCCTGCTCGACGAGCGCCGCGTTGTGCTGCGTGACCTCGTCGATCTGCGACACCGCCTTGTTGACCTGCTCGATGCCATCGCTCTGTTCGAGCGCCGACGCCTCGATCTCGCTCATCACGCCGGTCACGCGCTCGACGGCCTTCAGCGCTTCCTGAATCGTCTTCTGCGCATCCGACACCAGCGAGGCACCCTCCTCGACCTTCGCCGCCGACTCGCCGATCAGCTCCTTGATCTCCTTGGCCGCCGCGCCCGAGCGCTGCGCGAGACTGCGCACTTCCGAGGCGACCACCGCGAAGCCGCGTCCCTGCTCGCCCGCGCGCGCCGCTTCGACGGCCGCGTTCAACGCGAGAATATTGGTCTGAAACGCGATCCCCTCGATCATGCCGATGATCTCCGTGACCTTGCGCGACGACTCGCTGATGCCGTCCATCGTCTCGGTCACGCGCGACACCACCTTGCCGCCGCGCGTGACCGTATCGAGCGCGCCGTGCGCGAGGCGGTTCGCCTGCCTGGCGTTGTCGGCGTTCTGTTTCACGGTCGCCGACAGCTGCTCCATGCTCGCCGCGGTCTGCTGCAGCGCGGCCGCCTGCTGCTCGGTGCGCGCCGACAGATCGGCATTGCCCGACGCGATTTCGTTCGCGCCCTGCGTGATCGCGCTCGTGCTGCCGCGCACCTTGCCGACCGTTTCGACGAGGCCGTCGCGCATCCGCGTCAGCGCGCCGAGTAGCTGGCCCATCTCGTTGCGCGATTTCACCTTGATCGCGCCGCTCAGGTCGCCGGCCGCGATGCGCTCGAAGTGCTTGACCGTCGCGTTGACCGGCTTGATCAGCGCCGACGACAATGCGACGCGCGCGCCCACCGCGATCACGAGCGCGATCACCGCGATCGCGCCGAACAGCACTGTCGCGAGCTGGAAGCGTCGCGCGCCGGTCGCGGCCTGCTGATGCTGATTGTCCATCTGCGCTTTTTCGAGCGCGTCGATCGCTTTCGAGTAGGACGCGTACAGGCTGTTCGCCGTGTCGCCCTGGATGTTGCGGAAGGTGTTGAAGTCGAAGTCGGTCAATGCCTTGAATTCCGGCTCGATCGCCTTGTCGACGAGCGCCGCGCGCGCGTCGCCGACGCTCTGCGCGAGCTTGCGCTCGGCGTCGCTCTCGAACGGGCCGGCCATGTAGTTGCGGAAGTCGTTGTTCGATTCGAGCAGCACCTTGTGCGCGGCCGGCAGCAGATCGTCGGTCTGCTTGCCGACGCTGAACAAGGTCTGATAGGTGCCCAATGCGAGCTGCACCTGCAGAAGCTTCTCGGAACTCGCCTTCAGATGCGACAGCGCGACCGCACTGCGCTGCGTGTCGTCGAGGCTGTCGTTGGCGAGCTTCAGCGCGCCGTAGCCGACAGCGATCACCGTCAGAAGGAAGGCGACGAATACGCTGATCACGAGCGTCAGTCCGCCACGAATTGTGATGTTATTAAGCATTGGGTCTCCGGAACGCCTTTGTTGCGCGCGACTTACACTTCGTCGCATCCAGGTTTACGGTTGCGGCGCGCGAGCGCCGCATAGGGGGAATCCATGAGGAGCGAGCGCTCACGGGTCTGTGCGGGCCACTTCGGTCTCGCTATCTGGGATTTTTTTGCCGGCCTGGATGAAAGCTTCGCGCCCGTGCCGCGCGCCGGCCGCCGCACGTTTCGTTTGTATAATTCCGCGTCTTCGCTCAGGCCCACTTTCATGCTTAGTTTTGCGCTCGGCTTTCTCGTCTCTCTGCTGATCACGCTGTTGATCGTGCGCTATGCGCATCTGCATGAAAAGTTCTCGACCGACACCGATCTGGCCGGCGTCCAGAAATTCCACGTGCGGCCGGTGCCGCGCATCGGCGGGACTGGGATTCTGGTCGGGCTGATCGTCTCCGCGGTGCAATTGCATCGCGCGTATCCGGCCGTATCGGGCAGCATTCTCGGGTTGATCGCGTGCGGCATGCCGGCGTTCGGCTCGGGGCTCGTCGAGGATCTGACCAAGCGCGTGTCGCCGCTCGCACGCCTGATCTGCACGATGGCGGCCGCCGCGCTCGCCTGGTTCTTTCTCGACATCGCGGTCACGCGCATCAGCGTGCCGCCGCTCGACTTTCTGCTGTCATATGCGGCGATCTCGTTCGTGGTCACGGTGCTCGCGGTCGCGGCGCTCGCCAATGCGATCAATATCATCGACGGCTTCAACGGCCTCGCGTCGATGGTCGCGTTCATGATGTTCGCGTCGCTCGCGTATGTGGCGTTCCAGGTGCACGACCCGGTCGTGCTGTCCGCGTCGTTCATGATGATGGGCGCGGTGCTCGGCTTCTTCATCTGGAACTTCCCGGCCGGGCTGATTTTTCTCGGCGACGGCGGTGCTTACTTCATCGGCTTCATGCTCGCCGAGCTGTCGATCCTGCTCGTGATGCGCAATCGCGACGTATCCGCGTGGTATCCAATGCTGCTCTTCATGTACCCGATCTTCGAGACCTGCTTCTCGATCTACCGCAAGAAGTTCATTCGCGGCATGTCGCCGGGCATTCCGGATGGCGTGCATCTGCATATGCTGGTCTACAAGCGGCTGATGCGCTGGGCGGTCGGCGCGCGCACCGCGCGCGAGCTGACGCGCCGCAACTCGCTGACGTCGCCGTATCTGTGGCTGCTGTGCCTGATTGCAGTCGTGCCGGCGACGCTGTTCTGGCGGCACACGCTGCATCTGTTCTGCTTCGTTGTCGTGTTCGCCGCGACGTATGTGTGGCTTTACGTGAGCATCGTGCGGTTCAAGTCGCCGCGGTGGATGGTGGTGAGGAAGGGGAAGCGGTGAGCAGAAACGACAAAGGCTGAAATCGGCTCACTCGGCTCGAAATGTAGCAATAAATCCTCTCTTCACGAGATTCCTCCAAATTCATCAATGCACGGGATAAACAAAAGCCCCGTCGCCGGGGCTTTCGTCTACCTCGTGCGATACCACCGCCATAGCTTCAGGATCGCCACATACGCCAGCGCCGCCACGATCAGTTCGATAGTCACCCACACCCCGATATACAAATCTTCGGGGTCGCGGACACCGAGCCAATCCGAAGCCCCCCACCATGCTCGCGCTTCACCTTCTGTCCACTGATGGGATATCCGGACATAACGAAATGAAAGAAGAAACAACCCGATAAACAGCGCGATCTTGAAGAGCCTACCGACAAGTGTTGCCATATGTGATGACCTCAATTGTTCCGTAAGCGCGAAGCCCCGAAATGCCGGCAGGGATCGTCATGGTGTGCAGGAGTGAGTTGCGGATTCTCAGGAAATCCGTACGGCTCGGCAGGGTAATGCAGCCAAGCGAAACACCCTGACCACCTGCCGGATGCAACCGGAACTGGCCACGCTTGACGCCATTGACCCATGTCCAGTCATCAATCACACCATCGTCACGATATAGCGCGAACCATTCGTTGTGATCGGTTGGCCTCCCATCATAGGCATTAAACGCATCTTTTATCCACGCTAAAGCCCTGGAGCCTACACCGCCAGCGGGACGCGCGACGATCCAGTATTTACCAGCGGGAATTGGCCCTTTGCCCACCACCGCCGTGCAGCCGCCCCGATTGCGATATTGCTGATCACCCGAAAACGCGTCGAATGTGCCGATGCCATTAATGGTGAGCGGTGACAGCGGCGCGTTGTTCACGAGAAATTTGCCGAAGTAAGCCATGTTTCACGCCTCCTGATTGCGCTGGCTGTAGGTCATTCTCCTGCATAGGCTCCTCCCGTTGGTGAACCTTGACCGTAACCGCGCGGGCCGCTGGCGCGCTACAGGTCGATTCCGGATTTGCCGCCTCTTTCGCCTGGAAAAAAACGCGCCTCAAGGGCGCGCAAAACCTTTGCATCACAGAAAAAGAGCCAATAGAGCCGCCACCTCAGCGGGAGTGACATACTGGGTGGCGACGGTTCAATGCTAGGTGTATGTGCCGGGCGCAGGCTTCAGACAACTCCGAAACGCCGAGGCGTGCGCGATGGTCGTCAACTTTCCAAGGCAGAAAAAAGCCCCGTCGCCGAGGCTTTCATCTACGTCGTGCGAAACCACCGCAATAGCTTCATGATCGCCACATACGCCAGCGCCGCCGCGATCAGTTCAATCGTCACCCACACCACGAAATACAAATCTTCGGGATCGCGGACACCAAGCCAACGCGAAGCACCAAACCATGCGCGCGACTCGCTTTCTGTCCACTCATAATGGTACGGACGGACATAGAGCAGAGAGAGATAGCACAGGCCGATAAACAGGGCGACCTTGAACACCCTACGGGCAAGTGTTGCCATAAGTGATGACCTCAATTGTTCCATAGGCGCGCAGGCCCGAACTGCGCGCGGGAATTTTGACGGTGTGCAGCAGCGCGTTGCGGATTCTCATGAAATCGCTATGGCTCGGCAGCGTGATGCAGCCAAGCGAAATCCCGCGTCCGCCTGCCGGATGCAAACGGAACTGCCCGCGTTTGACGCCATTAATCCACGTCAGATCATTAATCGTTCCATCATCACGATACAGCGCGAACCATTCACCGTGATTCGATGGGTGACCCATTGCTGCATTCCACTCATCGTTTGCCCGTGCAAACAGCTGAGAACGGATTCCGCCCGTGGGGCGGTCCACGATCCAGTATTTACCGGCAGGGAGCGGCCCATCATTAGGCACCATCGTGCAGCCGCCCCGATTGCGGTATTGATTGTTGCCTGAATACGCGTTGAACGTGCCGATGCCAAAAATGGTGAGCGGTGATAGGGACTCGTTATTCACGAGAAATTTGCCGGTGTAGGCCATGTGTTACGCCTCCTGATTGCGCTGGCTGTAGGTCATTACGTCCTGCACAGGTTCCTCCCGTTGGTGAACCTTGACCATAACCGCGCGGGCCGCTGGCGCGCTACAGGTCGATTCCGGATTTGCCGCCTCTTGCGCCCGGACAAAAAAAACGCGCCACAGGGGCGCGCAATACCTTTGCATCACAGAAAAAGAGCCAACAGAGCCGCCACCTCAGCGGGAATGACATACCGGGCGGCGACACGGTTCAATGCTAGGTGTATGTGCCGGGCGCAGGCTTCAGACGACTCCGAAAAGCCTGGGCGTGCGCGATGGTCGTCAACTCTCCTGGGCAAAAATAAAAAAGCCCCAGCAGATCTGTAGGGGCTCTTATCGATAAACATCCGACGGCCAATTTCAACGGGCCAACTGACCTGCCTTCGCGGGTACTGATTCAATGCTTCGACTACTCCGATGACTCGCGGCGGCGGAACGCCTACGACACCCGCGTCGCCGGCGCCACACTACGCAGCGTCGTCGCCGTCGCCGGCAGATACTCCGGCACCCAGCGCCGCAGATCGCGCCGCACTTCATCGTCGGCCGGCACGCGATGCTGCATCAGCCACGGCAGCAGATTGTCGATCAGGCTGTCCGGCACCTCGCGCGCCTGTGCGATGCGCAGCTTCGGGTGCGGCGTGCGCGTGGTGGTTTCGTCGTCCGCGAGCAGTTCTTCGTAAAGCTTCTCGCCCGGACGCAAACCCGTGAACACGACGCGAATCTGCTCTTCGGTGAAACCGTACAGGCGGATCAGATCGTGCGCGAGATCGGCGATTCGCACCGGCTTGCCCATGTCGAGAATGAAAATCTCGCCGCCGCGCCCCATGCTCGACGCCTGCAACACGAGTTGCGACGCCTCCGGAATCGTCATGAAGAAACGCGTGATTTCCGGATGCGTGACCGTCACCGGCCCGCCGCGCGCGATCTGCTCCTGGAACTTCGGAATCACGCTGCCCGCGCTGCCGAGCACGTTGCCGAAGCGCACCGTCTCGAACTGCGTGCGCCGCGCGCCCTGCTGCTGCAGCGCCGAGCACGCCATCTCCGCGAGCCGCTTGCTCGCGCCCATCACGTTGGTCGGGTTGACCGCCTTGTCGGTCGAGATCAGCACGAAATGCGCGACATCGTGGCGGATCGCCGCGCGCGCGACGCGGTACGTGCCAAGCACGTTGTTGCGCACCGCCTGCCACGTGTTGACCTCTTCCATCAACGGCACATGCTTGTAGGCCGCCGCATGAAACACGATGTGCGGACAGTAGCGCGCCATCACCTGATCGAGCAGCAGCGAGTCCTTCACGTCGCCGACGATCGGCACCACCGACACTTCCGGATATTTGTCGCGCAGCTCTTCGTTCAGCCGATAGATCGAGAACTCGGAGATGTCGAACGCGACCAGTTGCACCGGACCGAAGCGCAGGATCTGCCGGCATAGCTCCGAGCCGATCGAGCCGCCCGCGCCCGTCACCATCACGACGCGGTTTTTCAGCAACGCGGCGACGTGCTCGGTGTCGATCGTCACCGGGTCACGGCCGAGCAGGTCTTCGAGATCGATCTGCCGCACCCGCGACAGGAACGCCTGACCTTGCGTGAGCGGCGTGAGCGCGGGCAGCGTCATCGCGCGTACGCCGGCGCGCACGCACAGCGTGGCGATGCGCCGATGCGCCTCCACCGACGCCGACGGCACCGCGATGATCACATGCTCGACCTTCAGCTCCGTGCAGATTTTCTGCAGATCGCTGATCGCACCAACCACGCGATAGCCGTAGATTTCACGGCCCTGCTTGATCGGATCGTCGTCGAGCAGACCGACGAGGCGCCATTGGCCCGAGCGCTTCAGCTCGCGCACGAGGTTCGCGCCGGCATTGCCCGCGCCGAGCACGAGCACCGGCTTGCCCTGGCCGACCAGTCCGCCGTAGCGATAGAACTCCTTGGCCGCGCGATACAGCGCGCGTGAGCCGCCCATCGTCAGGAACAGCAGCATCGGCGACACGATCAGCACCGAGCGCGGCACGACCGGCGCCGGCTGCAACAGCGCCGAGCCGATCACGACGACCAGCGCGCCGACGCCGATCGCTTTCGCGATCCGCACGAGATCGGGCAGGCTCGCGAACACCCACATGCCGCGATAGAGGCCGTAGCTGCGGAACATCACCGCGTAGATCAGCAGCACCCACACGAGCGCATGCAGCCCGCTCGACCAGAACGGCGCGGGCACCGGTCCGTTGAACCGGATCACATAGGCCAGCAGCCAGGCCATTGCCACCGCGCACAGGTCGAACGCAAACGCACTGAACGAAAGCCATCTGGCTTTGAAGCTTTTCATTGCGCAGAACCTCAGATTGGCCCGGAACGGGACACATGGCGCCGCCAGCGGCGATCAATACACAGCCCCGCGATGACCAGCACGGCAGCCCATGCGACGACAACCAGCCATTGATACAGAAGAGCGAATTGTAGCGCCCAGATAGCAAGCATTATGCCCACCGCCATGAACAAATACCAAATCCACGCGGTCGATGCGTGCCCGAAACCCGACTGCACCAGTCTTTGATAGTAGTGTTCACGATGCGCCTGCCAAAATTTTTCACCGCGCAGCAGGCGCTTGAGCAGCGTGACCGACGCATCGCCGATGAACGGCGCGAAGCACAGCGCCGGAAACCACACCGGCCATACACCCTCGCGCCACCCCCAATAGCCGAGCGCGCCGGCCAGAAAGCCGAGCGGGATCGAGCCGGCGTCACCGAGAAAGATGCGCGCTGGGTGAAAGTTGAACAGCAGAAAGCCTGCGGCCGCGCCTGTGACGATCAGGCTCGCCGTCGCGAGCGCCGGGTCCGCGTGCGACGACAGCGAGGCGGCCACCGCATAGCCGCCGAAGCCGAACAGCGCCATGCCGCCCGCGAGGCCGTCCGAGCCGTCCATGAAGTTGTAGAGATTGACGAGCCACACGAGTAGAACCGCCATGCACGCGAGCGCCCACCACGGCACGTCGGCCGGATAGACGGCGATCAGTGCCGCCACCGCCGCCGCATGACCGCCGAAGCGCACGCGTGCGGGCAGGCCACGTCGATCGTCGAGCTGCGATAGCGCCGCGAGCAGCGCCGCGGCAAGCGCGGGCAGCCACAGCGACGGCGCCGCCAGCGCGATCAGCAGCACCGCGACCGGCACGATGCCCCAGCCGCCGACGCGCGGCGTCGGGCGCGTGTGCAGCGAGCGGTCGTTGGGAACGTCGGTGGCGAGCCGCCACGCGAGGCCGGTGCGCAGCAGCGTCCACAGAATCGCCGCGCAGGCGGCGAGCGCGGCGACGCCCCACGGCAGTAGAGAGACGACGGAAGAGGCGGAGTGTGCAGCGAGCGGCATCGATAGCGTTAGCGGTTCAGGTCGGAGTCAAGGCGGGTTCAACCCGTGGTCAATGCGTTGAGCGATACCACGCCGCGGTTTCGAGCAGCCCATGCTCGACCGTATGCGGCGCAGACCAGTTCAGACATTCGCGGATATGCGAACTGTCGACGCGCAGCTCGCCGGTCAATCGATCGATCTGCGCCGAGCGGCCGGTCAGGCGACCCGCGAGACGCAGCAGGCTGGCAGGCACCGGCACGAGCCGCGCGGGCACGTGAAGCTGCGTGGCCAGCAGACGCGCGAGTTCCGGCACGCTGAGGTCGCGGCCGTCGGTCACATGGAAGGTTTCGCCAGCCGCGCGCGGATCGGTCGCGCAATGCACGAGCGCGTCCGCGAGGTTATCGACGAACACGAGGCTGCGCAGCGCGCTGAGCGCGCCGAGCGGCAACGGAATGCCTCTCGCGACCGCGTTCATCAGCTGCAGGAAGTTCGCGCGCACGCGCGGCCCGTAGACCAGCGGCGGCCGCACCACGACGACTTCGAGACCCGTCGAGCGGCCGTAGTCGAACAGCGCGCGCTCGGCTTCCAGTTTCGAGATGCCATACGCATCGGACGGCGCGGGCTGATCCGTTTCAGCGATCGGCCGGCCGCTGCTCGCCTCGCCCATCGCCTTGATGCTGCTGACGAACACGAAGCGCCTCGCGCCCGCGCGCCGCGCCGCGGCCGCGACGCGCAAGCTGCCCTCGACATTGGTCGCGCGATAGGCGGCGAGCGGCTCGGTCAGGGTCTCCCGCATCACGTGCACGCGCGACGCCAGATGGATCACCGCATCGCAAGTGAGCGCGACCGGCCAGCGCTGGTCGATGCCCGCGAAGTCTTCGGTATCGAGCAGCCATTCGCGCACGCCCTCGGCGGCCGTCTGCGGCCGGCGCACCACGCCAGTCACGCGATCGCCCCTCCGCAGCAACGCGCGGGACACCGCCTGGCCGACGAAGCCGTTGGCGCCGGTGACGAGGATCTGCAGACTCATCGCAATGCTCCGTCATGCACTTCGCGGCGCACGATTACGCCCACGCCATGCCGCGCGACCCACGCAAACAGACGATCGCCGTCAGGACTCGACGCGGCCGCAAACGGCGGGAAAGGCGGATCAGACACGCTACAATCTGGCATCGGCGGTGCTTTCTCAGGAAGTCTGGCTGGGAACGTATTGTATTCGGGCGACACCCGTCGCGGCCTGCGAGTCGTCAGGGATGGCATCGCGCCACCTGGGCGCTAGAATGTCTGCGCTGCCGCGACCACGCCGGCAGCCCCAACACGCGGCACGAGCCTCGGGCCGTGATAATAAAACGGACCTGCGCCTGCTGGCGCGTCGTTCGTACACTTCGTAACAACTCAAACATATTCGCGCATGTGGAATTCGTGGTATCGATCCGACGTGCTCGACAACAGCACACGCCGGCCTGCTCGCTGGCCGTGCGCTCAGGCCCCGGCCCGCGCATCGGCAAGTCCGCGCCTGAAGGCCGCGCAAGCGCGCGGCGAGCATCCACGTGAATGCCCCGAAACCTGCCGGTCTCGCCGCCATGTTCGCGCGTTACGCGCAGCGGCGTGCCGCGACGTGCTGGTCTGAAGAAAAGAACTGTTTGAGCGACTAGAGTCCCACCTATGAAAGTGCTGTTCGCCACCTACCCGATGGCTTTCCATACCCCCGGCGGCGGAGAAATCCAATTGCTTGCGTATCACAAGCATCTGCCCGCGCATGGCGTCGACGTTACGCTGTTCGATCCGTGGAAGCCGCGTTTTCTAGAACACGACGTGGTGCATTTCTTCTCGTGCGTCGGTGGCTCGGTGCACTTCTGCAACTTCGTCAAGCAACTCGGCTTGCCGCTCGTCGTGTCGTCGAGTCTGTGGGTGACGGAGGAAACCAGGCATCTCTATCCGATCGGCGAGATCCACCATCAGTTCTCTCTCGCGGACCGCGTGGTCGCGAACTCCGAGATCGAATGCGACACGCTCGCTCGCATCTTCGATCTGCCGCGCGAGAAGTTCGCGAGCGTGTTGAACGGCGTCGAACAGAGCTTTTACGAGCCGGTCGCGGCGGAGCCGTTTCGCCGTGAATCCGGCATCGAGGGCCGCTTCATCCTGAACGTCGGCAACATCGAGCCGCGCAAGAACCAGCTCGCGCTGATCCGGGCGATGAAGTCGTTCCCCGACCTGAAGCTTGTCCTGATCGGCCATCAGCGCGATCCCGAGTATGCGAAGGCATGCTTCGACGAGGGTGGCGCGCAGGTCGTCTACGCCGGCACGCTGCCCCACGATTCGCCGCTGCTGCGCTCCGCCTACGCGGCCTGCGAAGCGTTCGTGCTGCCGAGCACGCTCGAAACGCCGGGGCTCGCCGCGCTCGAAGCGCATGCCGCCGGCGCCCGCATCGCGGTGACAAAAGTTGGCTCTACCCAGGAATATTTCGCGCAGCACGTTGCCTACCTGGATCCGTTCGACGTCGACAGCATCACCGGGTCGATTCGCGCGGCGCTCGCGCAACCGCGCGGCGCTGCCGCTGCTCCGACGCGCGATTTAAGCTGGCAGGCCGTCCTGTCGCCCTTGAAAGACCTCTACGATTCCCTGCTGACGAAATGACAAAACCCGTGACGAACCTCGTGAAGAACCTCATGAAGAACTTCGAACTTCGTCCCTTGAATAACGTCGAGGCGTCCTCGAATTCCGGGTTCGCCTGGAACGCGACGAACGGCGATCCGCAGTTCGAGCTGACGGGATGGGAAGAGCTGTCGGGTCGCGCCGCGCGTATTTCGTTCGAGCTCGCGAAAGAAGACATGCCGGCCTCGCCGTGCATGATCTATTTCGACGCGGGCGCGGGCATGTCGGAGCACGCGACGATCGGCCTCGTGGTCGACGCTGACGGCAAGGTGGATCAGGTCGTCGCGTTTCCGCCGCTCGTCGGTCCGTTGCGCCTCGATCCGATCGCGCGCGCGGGACTGTTTTCGATCACCGGCTTCAACGTCGAACTGGTGGCCGACGCCGACTGCCCGACGGAACTGCTCGAACGCGCGCGCCGGATGGCGTCGTGGGGCGGCGGCGCTCAGCCCGCGCCGGCGCCAACCGTGGGTCACACGTATCAGGAATGGATCGAGCGGCACGAGCCGCCCGCGTCGCATTACCCGGAACTGCGCGCTCGCTCGAAGGCGTGGGCGCTGCAACCGCTGATCAGCATCGTGATGCCGACCTACAACACGCCGGCCAGGTGGCTGCGCATGGCGATCGATTCGGTCGTCGACCAGGTCTACGAGAATTGGGAATTGTGCATCGCCGACGACTGCTCGACGAACCCCGAGGTCAAGCAGGTGCTCGACAGCTACGCCGCCAAAGATCCGCGCGTCAAGGTCGCGTACCGCACGACGAACGGCCACATCAGCAGCTCCAGCAACACGGCGCTCGAGCTTGCCGTCGGCGAATTCGTCGGCCTGCTCGACCACGACGACGAATTGCATCCGCTCGCGCTCTACTGCGTCGCCGAGCTGATCAACGCGCATCCGGACGCGACGGTGATCTACAGCGACGAAGACAAGATCTCGATCGACGGGGTCCGCTCGGACCCGTACTTCAAATGCGACTTCAACTACGATCTGTTCCTGAGCCAGAACATGATCTCGCATTTCGGCGTCTACAAGACTTCGGTCATGAAGGAGGTCGGCGGCTTCAGAACCGGCTTCGAAGGCTCGCAGGACTACGACCTCGCGCTGCGCGTGATCGATCGCGCGGGTCATCACACGGTGTATCACGTGCCGCGCGCGCTGTACCACTGGCGCATGATCCCCGAGAGCACGGCGGCCGGCCATGAAGCCAAGCCGTACGCGCATATCGCGGCGATGCGCGCGCTCGACGAACACCTCGCGCGCAACGGCATCAACGCCCACACCGAGCACGCGCCGGGCACGGACGCCTTCAACAAGGTCGTGTACGACTTGCCCGAGGTGCTGCCGTCGGTGGAGATCATCATTCCGACGCGCGATTCCGCCGGACTCGTCGAGCAATGCGTGGAATCGGTGCGGCAGAAATCGAGCTACCCGAACTTCCGCATCACGATCATCGACAACGGCTCGCTCAAGCAGGAAACGCACGACCTGTTCGCGCGCCTGCAAGAGGACGAGCGCATCAAGGTCGTGCGCGACGATTCGCCGTTCAACTACTCGGCGCTGAACAACCGCGTCGCGCTCGCGAGCACGGCGGACTTCGTCTGTCTGATGAACAACGACATCGAAGTGATCAACGCCGACTGGCTCGAGGAAATGGTGTCGGTCGCGCTGCAGGCGAATGTCGGCGCGGTCGGCGCGAAACTGCTGTATCCGGACGACACGATCCAGCATGGCGGCGTGGTGCTCGGCGTCGGCGGTATCGCGAGCCATGCGCACAAGCATTTCCCCAATTCGCACCCCGGCTACTTCGCGCGCGCACGCCTGCGCAACGTGATGTGCGCGGTGACCGCCGCGTGCCTGCTGATCCGCCAGTCGATCTACGAGGAAGTCGGCGGCCTCGACGAACAGTTACACGTCGCTTACAACGACATCGATTTTTGCCTGCGTGTGCGGCAAGCGGGCTACCGCAATGTGTGGACGCCCTACGCGGAGCTTTATCATCACGAATCGGCAACCCGCGGCGCCGAAGACACACCGGAAAAAATCAGCCGCTTCAACCAGGAATCTGAGTTGGTCAGACAGCGCTGGGAGCATCTGTTGATGAACGATCCCTGCTATTCACCCAATCTGACACTGACTGCCGACGATTTTTCCTTTGCTTGGCCTTCAAGGATTGCAAATCTTGATTAATCTGGGACCCAAAAAAAACAAGACCGGATGGCTGGCGGAGTACCGCCATCCATCGCCGGGGGAACTGTTCTGCCTGCCGAGCGCGATCTACTTTCTGATGAAGTTCAGAGCCGATCTCGCGCGCTTCAATTCCAAAGTGCTGGATGACCGCGTCACGCTGTATTTCTGGTGGGAAATGTCGGCGCGCGAAACGTATCCGGACTTCAACTGGGTGCTGCGACAGGAAGACCTCGAATATTTGCGTCAGCTCGACAACGACACGCTGATCGAGCGGCATCCGGACGCCGTCACGTACTGGCTCGGCTCGACCAAACCGAGCGTGCTCGATGCGAAGCATCTGAGCGAGACGCTGCACGAGCCCGTCACCGTGCTCGAAGAAGCCGGCCTGCAATTGCCGAAGCTGATGACGACGGTCGTGCGCAATCGCGGCGATCTGTCCCAGGCATTCAACCTGAACACGCTGACCGGCTATCTGAACTGCCTCGACTGGTGGGAGCAGTACGGTCAGGTCACCTGCCCGCGCGTGACGTGGCGTCCGCCGATCGCGTGGCCCGGGCTGCTGGAACCGATCGACGCGCCCGACTCCAGCGCGATGCCGTTTCCCGCGCTTCCTCGCGCTGATCACGACCGAGCGGCCCGATCTGCGCAGCGCGTTCAATCTGAACAGCTTCACCTCGCGGCTCAACGCGCTCAGCTGGTGGGAAGACCACGGCCAGCGCGAGTATCCGCGCATCAAGTGGTCGCAACCGCCGATCGGCGGCTTCATGCTCGAACCCGAAGCGTCGCCCGCGGACGGTGGCCCTTACGTGCCGCGCTTCCTGTGCGAGATCTACAAGGACCGGCCGGACCTGCAGGCGACCTTCACGCTGCAGTCCTTCCGCGGACGGCTCAGCTGTCTGTCGTGGTGGATCGAACACGGCCAGCATCAGTACCACGCGATCAAATGGGTGCCGCCCACGCCCTCCGCCGTGATGTTCGAGCCCGAATTTGGCTCGCACGCCGACTGGCTACCGGTGCCGCGCTTCCTGCGGATGCTGCACGGTGAGCGCCGGGACCTGCAGGAGCTCTGCTCGCTCGACAGCTTCACCGGGCGCCTGAAGTGCCTGTCGTGGTGGATCGAGCACGGGCAGCACCAGTATCCGGCGATTCACTGGGGCATCCCGCCGTTGCCCGACACCCTGTTCAGGATGGAAGCCGGCGAGCAAGGCGCGCTGCCGCTGCTGCCGCGCTTTCTGCCGCTGATCTGGAACGAGCGGCCCGACCTGCAGGCGTCGTTCAACCTGAGCAGCTTCCGCGAGCGGCTCGCGTTCATTTCGTGGTGGGAAAAGCACGGGCACAGCGAGTACTACGCGATCGAATGGTCGCCGACGCATCTCGCCGAAGAACGCGAGGGCGAATGGGTGCCGCCCACCACACCCGCATTGATCTTCGAGCCCGAATGGGGCACGCACGCCGACTGGCTGCCGGTGCCGCGCTTCCTGCGGCTGTTGCATGACGAGCGCCAGGATCTGCAGGAGCTCTGCTCGCTCGACACCTTCACCGGGCGTCTGAAGTGCCTGTCGTGGTGGATCGAACACGGGCAGCACCAGTATCCGGCGCTTCACTGGGTCATCCCGCCGTTGCCCGACAGCCTGTTCGGCGCGCAAGCCGGAGAGCAAGGCGCGCTGCCGCTGCTGCCGCGCTTTCTGCTGCTGATCTGGAACGAGCGGCCCGACCTGCAGGCATCGTTCAACCTGAACAGCTTCAGCGAACGGCTCGGCTTCATCTCGTGGTGGGACAAGCACGGGCACGACGAGTACTACGCGATCAAATGGACGCCGACTCATCTGGCCGAAGAGCTCGCGAGAATCGACGACGAGCAGCCGGCGGACGACACCTTGCTGCCGCGCTTCCTGACGATGATCGCGAATGACCGCCCGGATCTGCGCGAAGTGTACGACCTGAACACCGCGGATGGCCGCGACCAGCTCGTGCGCTGGTGGAACGAATGGGCGTCGACCGAATATCCGCTGGTCGGCTCGCTGAAGGTGCGCTGGACCGACAGCGCCGACAGTGCCGACGAAGAAGCCGATGACGACGCGCACGAGCCCGCGCGCTATCACGCGGCGCGTCGAAGGCATCGGCTACGACTTCGGCGTCAACATCATCGGCTTCCCGCAAGGCGTGCTCGGCCTCGGCGAAGACGCGCGCATGGCCGCCCGCGTACTGCAACTGTCGTCGACGCCGGTCACGCTGCTCAATGCGCCGATGGCGGGACCCGCGCGCCTCGAACACTCGGTCGATCATCTGATCAGCGACGAGCTCAAGTACAACATCAGCCTGATCTGCCTGCCGGCGCCCGAAATGGTGCGGCTCGCGCTGGAAGGCGGCCGCAGCCTGATCGACGCGCCCACGCACAAGATCGGCGCATGGCCGTGGGAACTGCCCCACTGGCCGAACGCGTTCGGCAACGTGCATCAGATGGTCGACGAAATCTGGGCGCAGAGCCGCTTCGTGCAGAGCGTCTACAGCCGGCTCGGCAACACGCCGGTCTACCAGATGCCGATGGCGGTCGAGGTCCCCGCGCCGCTCGCGCCGAAGCGCGAGCGCTTTGGCCTGCCGGCCAACGAGTTCCTGTTCTACCTGATGTTCGACGGCAACTCGTGGCTGAGCCGCAAGAATCCGCTCGCCGGCGTGCAGGCGTTCAAGCAGGCGTTCGGCGAGAGCTCGCCGGGCGTCGGGCTCGTCATCAAGGCGATGAACGTGCGCGACGACGACCCGGTGTGGCGCGCCGTGCTCGACCTTGTCGCGGGCGATAGCCGCATTCACATCGTGTCCGAGCGCCTGAGCCGCCAGGACTCGACCGACTTCATGGCCTGCTGCGACGCCTATATTTCGCTGCACCGTAGCGAAGGCTTCGGCCGCGTGATCGCGGAGGCGATGGCGTTGGGGCAGCCGGTCGTGGTCACGAACTTCTCGGGCAACGTCGACTTTTGCGAACCCGACACCGCGTTCCTCGTGGATGGCGAACTCGTGCCGCTGCGCCCCGGCGACTACCTGTTCGCCGAAGGTCAGTACTGGTGCGATCCGGAGGTATCGATCGCGGCGGAACAGCTCAAACGCATGATCGACGATGCGCCACTCCGTGAGCGCATCGCACTGGCGGGGAAGGCGCGCATCGAGCGCGACTACTCAGTTGAGGCAGTCGCACGCGCGTATGCGCGACGGTTGAACGACATTGCGGAGGCGAAGACGATATGACGCTGCGGGTATGTGCTCCGGACATTTTCTCGGGCGATGCGGTGGGTAACCACTGCATCGGTTTCGTACGCATGGCTGAACGTCTCGGCATGAGGGCCGAGCTGTATGCAAGCGGTTTCGAGGAGGGAACGAATGGAGTGCGCCCGCTTGACGCATTATTCGAAGAGGTCACTCGCGACGATGTGGTTCTGCTGAGTTATTCGATCTACGATCCGTACCTCGAGCGGATACTCGCGCTCGATTGCAGGAAGATCTGCTACATCCACGGCGTGACGGACCCGCAGTTGCTGCGCGCGCTCGAACCGCGCACCGCACAGTTGTGCGAGAAGGCACTCGCGCAACTGCCGCTGCTCGCGCACTTCGACACCGTCGTCGCGAATTCGCGCAGCACGGCGGCGAGCCTTGCCGGCATCGTCGCGGCGGACGCCATCAAGGTCGTGCCGCCGATCTTTCCCGACATGTACGTGTTCCGGCGCGAAGGACCGCGCAAGGGCCGCAAGCGCCCTGAGCCGAACCTGCTGATGGTGGGCCGGGTGGTGCCGCATAAACGCATCGAGGACGGCATCGAGATTCTGTCGCTGCTGAAGCAGCGTGATTTCGGCGCGACGCTGAGCATCGTCGGCAGCACGCCGAACTACGATTACCTGAAATTTCTGATCAATCACGCGCGGCGTCTCGGCGTGCTCGAGCAGGTCGACTTCAAGGGCATGCTCGACGACGCCGATCTGTTCGAGTGCTACGAATCCACCCACGCGTTGCTCGCGACGAGCCGCCACGAGGGCTTCTGCGTGCCGGTGCTCGAAGCGATGCATTACGGCAAGCCCGTATTCGTGCGTGGCGGCACGGCCGCTCAGGAGATTTGTCCGCCCGACTGCGTGTTCGACGCCCATGCCGAACTCGCCGCCTGGATACCCGTGATCACGCAGCGCCTCGGCCAGACCCACGGCCGCTGTCCGATCGACACGGCCTTCGTCAAACACGCCGACGGTGTGCTGCAACGTGCCAGCGACGAGGTATGGCGCAACATCTTCATCGGCGCCGGGGTCGGCATGGCGGCCGCGTCGACGCATGCGCGCGCGGGTACGGCGGCCGTTTCGCTGAAAAGAGATAGATAATCAGCGCCGCCGCTCACCAACGCATCCCGGCTCCCATCGGCGCGATCCGACCCGATCGCGCCGCCTCACCCGTTCGCTGGCGGCTTGCCGGTCCTGTCGAAATCGATCGGTTGCCCCGTATGCGGGTGCGGTGTGAACGAGAAATGCGCGCGCACGTACTTCTGCGATAGCGTGCACAGCAAGTCCATCAATGCAATCTGCTCGGGCGGAAAGACCGGCGCGCGATCCGCCGCGTCGATCGGTTTTTGCATGTAGCGCACGATGTCTTTTTCGAAATCGCTGACGCAATAGTCCAGCACCTGATCGCCTTCGATCGGATAGGCCGCCACCTTCAGTTCGGGATGCAGCGACAGATACGTGCTGAACAGACGCTCGGCGACGAATGGCAGGAACGGTGCGTCGTCCGAGTGGATCGTGGGCTCCAGCACCCCGCGCGCGGCCTCGGTGCCGCTCTGCGTTTCGAGGAACGTGGCAATCGGCTCAAGCACCTTGCCGACGTAGCTTTCCCAGAACGACTGCGAACCGACCCAGAAATTGCAATAGCACAGCGTGTGCGGCGACTGACGGGGCGCCTCACGCAGATTCCACGCGATGCCGCAGGCGTCGAGCAGTTGCTGGCTGCGCTCGACGAGTCCCGGATGCGCATGCTCGCCCTGCATCCACGCGGTGTACGAGAAATACGCGAGTTGCGGAAACGGATTGATCATCCAGACGTCGGCGTCGGCATTGGCCTGCACGAACTCCAGAAACCGGCTGCCGTCCATGCGCGCCTTCAGCGCGAACTTCGGCGAAAAAAGACCGGTGATCTGCTGCTGCCGATGCATGCCCTTGCGGTACATGTCGACGAGAATATAAAACTCGCGCCACGCGGCGTGCGCGTTATCGCGCAGTTCGAGCGGATGAAAAGCCTGTTCGGACAGGACCTGTCCCGGCGCGTAAAGTGGCTCGAAGATCTTGATCGATGCACTCATGACAGCCCTGCGATCTGCAGATAATAGTTTCCGGTATGCACGTTGCGCCGGAACAGCGTGAGCGATGCATTCGGCACCAGCACGTTGGGAAAGCGGGACAACGGCACGTTCAGCAGGTATTGCGAGATCACCGAGATCGGTCCCGCGTGACACACGGCGGCGATCAGGCCAGGCTGCTCAGCGTGCCGCAGCACCTCCTCCTCGAGCCAGTTCACCGAACGCGCGGCCAGTTCGAGATGCGACTCGCCGCCCTCGTAACGGTCCGACAGATGTTTGCCCCAGTCGGGAAACGCCAGACGAAAATCTTCGGCCTTCCAGGTCGCGAACCGCCCCGCATTGGTTTCGCCGAGACGGGCGTCGACGGTCCAGTCGCTGTTGTCCTTGAACAGCACTTCAGTGGTCTGCAACGCGCGCCGCCAAGGGCTCGAAAAAACGCGGTCGGGCGCGAAACCGTGACTTTCCATCAGCGTGCGTAGCTTCGCGGCCTGCTGCAGGCCATGCTCGGTCAACTCGTCCTGCTCGGTCGAGTTCAACAGGCCAGCCACGTTGGCGTGCGATTGGCCGTGGCGAATCAGAAGAAGATCCATAGGTGTTAGCTGCTTTAAGGCTTGGGGTCGGGCAAGGCCTTCAGGAACATCGACGAAATGCGTCGCACGCTGAAACGGTCGAACACGTCGGCGTAGGCATTGCGGCGGATCGACTGGCGAAGCTGCGGGTCGCCCAGCATGTCCTCCAGCGCTCGTGCCCAGCTCTCGGCCGTGTTCGACGCAATGTATCCCGTCTCACGATGTCTGACGTTCCCGCGGTAGGTCGGGCAATCCGAATAGATGCTCGGGATGCCGAGGCTGCCGTAGTCCGCGTATTTGATCGGCGACTTGCACGAGTTGAAAAACAGCGTCTCCGGATCCTCTTCGGCGCCGAGCGGCACGATCGCGAACGTGTAGCCTTCGTCGCGAATGGTCTTCTTGTATTCGAGGTTGCCGCGGCTGCCGCGATGCGTCATGCGGGCAATCGTGTTGAGCTCCGGAAACGGATCGCCCCAGAAGTCGATCGACACGTTTTCGTGGCGCGCGAGAAAACTGCGCAAGGTGCCGAAAAACTCCTTGCGAAAGCTCACGAGCTTGATGCCGTCGAGATTGGAGAAGATGATCTTCGGCGGCTGGGTTTCGGTCCACAGTTCCGGCGACAGGTCGAACGCCTGATCGTCGAAACCGTTCGGGATGATCAGCACGTCGTCCGAGCGCCGCACTTTGCGCATGCGCTCCTGCAACAGCGAGTTCGACGCCGTGGCCGCGCTCGCTTCGCGAATCATCGCGAGCACGTTGTAGAGCACGTCCTCGTTCATTTCGAGCACGCTCCACGACGGCAGATCGAGCAGCCAGTCGTCGAGATCGTAAATCGTATGAAGACCGAGTTCGTTGGCCATCCGCATGATCTTCAGCGACAGATTCGACACGTGCTTGTTGAACAGCACGACGTCGAAGCGATGCAGATGGCTGACGCCAACGTCCGCCTCCGAGATCTGCTCCCACTCGATCAACCGATGGCGCTGCATGTACGAAAGCAAAGGCGCGAAGCGCGCGCCGATGGTGCGCGAATTCATTCGCCCATCGGTCATGGAGCGCCGCTGAACGACGAGCAGTCGGGGAATCTTAGTAATTTGTGAGGCCGGCATCGATCAGGTGTCTGATTAGGTCTGCTGCTACCGTGCTCGACGAGTGCCGTGCATAGACGCGTTCGTAGTTACTTTCAATCTTTTCGTCCCTGTCCGGGTCGGTCAGGGCAGCCTGAATGGCGGGAACGATGTCCGGCGCGCGGGTGGAAGCCGCGTACCAGACATTGTCGTCGAAGTGCTCGCGCTGCCAATCCCCATCAACCATGACGAGCGGCTGCTTCACGAACGCGCCTTCGAGGCACGAGCGCCCGGGCGGATCGAGGCTCGGCTCCGCCACTACCATCGCGCTGGCGAGCGCGGAGCGCAACAGCGCGCTGCAGGGCTGGATGAACGGCAGGAAATGAATGCCGCGACGCGCTTCGCGAACGCACTGCCGGTAATACTCCTCGTCCCTGAAACCGCCGACCATCAGGCCGTTCATGTCGAGCTGGTTCAGTGCGCGGATCAGTTCGAGCTGATTCTTGATCGGCTCGATCAAGCCGAGGCACAGCACGTAGTCCGAGACGTCGCAGACCGTGGGGAGCAAATCCTTGTCGGCCGGCAGCAGGAACCGGTCGGATATGCCGGAGCCCACCACCACGCATTTACCTGGATCGACCGGGATGTACCTGTTGAAGTGCGCGAGTTCGGCGGAGGACTTGAACAGTAGCCGCTCGGCACGCTGCACGAACGCCTCGATGCGGCTGATTTCCGCCGGGTCGGGCGCGCTCAACCACCAGACGTTCGGCCACAGGAACAGCTTCTTGCCCTGATTCACCGTTTCGCGAACGATCGCTTCGCCGTCCGCATGGACGGAAAAGTGCATCACCGCGTCGTAAAAGCGTAGCGGCCGGCTGCGAATGCCGTAAATGTCGGCCTGTACGTCCGAATCGTTGAGAAGTTCGGCGACCTGCACGAGTTCCGACTCACCACCACCGCTCGTCATGAACGCGGTACTGTGAGTGGTCAGGAGAATTTTAAAATGCATATTGCGGGCTCCGTCCCGAATCGTCCCGAATCGTGGGCGCTGCTGCCGTCCGCCGGACGGTGCGGAATTCACGCGTTCGCGCGACCTGTGAAACAGGCGCGGACTATTATCGGCAGGGGCTCGATTTTACGCCAAATCGTAACGCAGACGATCGCCCACGAGCGACGCGCAGAGCACCTGCTGCATGCTTTCGTCGGCTTACGTGGCTTACGAAACGATGACCGCCCCGCCTTCTTCTGCCGCGCACTCGCGACTCACGCGCGGTATCCACGGAAAACGGACGGCACATGACACTTGGCGTCGCGGCTGTGCCGATTGCTACGACGAATAATTTGTAAGTAACGGTAAATGCGGGCTCATGTCGGAACATCAGGAAATGTTGGACGTGCAGAATACTGGGGGTACGATAGACTGCCCGGCCGGGAGGGCCGGCTCACCAGCCAGTCGGCATATCGGTATGAATTCGCTGTTCTGTCATGGCTTTTCGCAAATTCTTTCAAGCGGAGAAACAAGATGTCGGCATCGCCCGAGCTTCTCGATTCACTTGCCGCGCAGCATCCCGAGATTGCAGAACTGATCGCTGAACGGGACAAGTATCGCGACGCGCTTCAGGTCAATATTCCGCACTTTTCGAATCTCGGCGACGTGCCTCCAGGCCACTACTATTCGCCGATCCCGTCGATCCCCGACATCAAACAGGACGAAGCACGGCTGTTCGGCAACGTCTCGCGCACGCTGCCCGGCATCGAGTTCAACGAAGAGGCGCAGGTGCGGCTCGTCGGCGAGTTCGCCGACAAGTACTACGGCGAAATGCCGTTCGAGCCGCACAAGAAAGACGGCCTGCGCTTCTACTTCGAGAACGTGATGTTCTCGTATGGCGACGCGACGTCGCTGTACTGCATGATTCGCCACCTGCGGCCGCGCCGCATCGTCGAGATCGGCTCGGGTTTTTCGTCCGCCGTTTCGCTCGATACCAACGACCTGTTCTTCGACGGCCAGATCCAGTGCACCTTCGTCGAACCGAACAATGAACGCTTGCTGTCGTTGCTGACCGAGAAAGACAAGGTCACCTCGAAGATCGTCAAGTCGCTCGCGCAGGACGTCGACCTGTCCGTATTCGCGGAGCTCGAAGCGAACGACATACTGTTCGTCGATTCGTCGCACGTGAGCAAGATCGGCAGCGACGTGAACCGCATCGTCTTCGAGATACTGCCGATCCTCGCGCCCGGCGTGCACATACACTTTCACGACGTGTTCCTGCCCCTCGAATACCCGCCGCAGTGGATCTACGAAGGCCGCGCGTGGAACGAAGCCTATCTGCTGCGCGCCTTCCTCCAGTACAACAGCGCGTTCGAAGTTGTCCTGATGAATACGTTCATGGGACACTTCCATGCGGACCTGATGAACGCGCGGATGCCGCTCTTCATGCGCAATCCCGGCGCGAGCTTCTGGATTCGAAAGACACGTTAGGCGCCGCGGCGCAAACGTCTCACATTTTGCGGAGATTGATAGATGACTTCGACGAACGCGCTCGAGCATCGCACCGAAGGCGCGTCCATGCGAGCCGGCTTGCAAGACGGGGTGCGCGCGATGAAGGTCGGCCGCATCCCGGTACCTGAGTTGCTACCCGGCACCGTGATCGTCAAGGTGGCGAGCGTCGGTATCTGCGGCAGCGATCTGCACGCTTACCGGAACGTCGACGTTCATCAAAGCTTTCCGAACGGCCACGAACTGAGCGGCACCGCGGTCGAGATCGGCGAGGGCGTGACGAGCGTGCGCGTCGGCCAGCGCGTGACGATCGACATGGTGATGGGCACCGCGTGCGGCAAATGCGAGTATTGCAAGCTCGGCACGCCGATTCACTGCCGCGCGCGCGAATTTCCGTTCGGCGGCGGCTTTGCCGAATACGTGCGCACCAAGGACTCGGGCGTGTTCCCGCTGCCCGATGCCGTCGACGATCAGCTCGGCGCCATCGTCGAGCCGGTGGCGGTCGGCATCCACGGGTGCCGCAAGATGCCGATTGCGCGCGGCTCGGTCGGCGTCGTGATCGGCGCCGGCACGATCGGCCTCGCGGCACTCGCCGCGGCGCTGGACGCTGGCAGTGAAAATGTCTACGTGGTCGCAAGACACGCGGCTCAGGCGCGCGCGGCGCTGGCGATGGGCGCCACTGCGATCCTGCCGGCCGATCGCGCCGAAGCGCTCGCCATGGTCGAACAGGCAACCGGCGGATTGGGCGCGCACTACGCGATCGAAGCGGTCGGCGGAACGGCCGACACGTTCGACTTCGCCTGTCAGTTCGTGCGCCCGCTCGGCCACGTGTGCGTGCTCGGTGCCTTCGATCACGGCTTCAGGAACATCGAAATCATCAAACCGCACATCAAGGAACTGACGATTCATCTGCCGAACTGCTACGGCTATATCGACGGTCAGTACGACTTCGCGCTCGCGATCGATCTGCTGGCGCGCAAGGGCGATACGTTGCGCGCCATGATCACGCACGATCTGAGCCTCGACGACGTCGACGAGGCCTTCCGTCTGGCCAGCGACAAAAGTTCGGACTCCATCAAGGTGCAGATGCATACCTGATGGCATAGGCGGTCTCGCGCAATGCGGTGAACATCGGTCATCCCTGGAAGCTGTGCCGTCCAATACGAGGAGGCAACATGGCGAAGGAAGACAATGCTCCAAGCATCGATGAAATTCGAGATAAGCGGCGTTGCCGTCTACTTCGAGGACTGAACATCAAAGAAAGCGTTGGCGTCGAGATAGGCCCGCTGTGCTGGCCTCTAGTGCGACGCAGCGACGGCGGCGAGATTATCTACGTCGATCATACGGACACGCCTCACCTGCGTCAGAAGTACAAGGACGATCCTCATGTGAAGGTTGATGAAATCGTCGATGTCAACGCGATCTGGGGGCGCAATACGCTGCACGAAGCGATCAACGGCCGCTATGTGGATTACGTCGTGGCATCCCATGTTGTCGAACACGTGCCTGATCTGGTGACCTGGCTAAGAGAACTGGCCACGGTCCTCAAACCGACGGGCGAAGTGCGTCTCGTCGTTCCGGATAGACGCTTCACTTTCGATTACCTCCGCCGTGAAAGCCGCCTGCCAGAGGTTCTGGCTAGCTATGTGGCGCGGGCGCGCATACCCCAGTCCTATTCACTACTGGATCACTGCCTGTCCGCCGCGGATGTCTCTGCCGTTGAGGCTTGGGAAAAGCGGCTCGACCCGAATCTGGTCAAGCGGCATCACACACCGCACGGCGCGCTGCATCTCGCTCGCGACGCACATGAAAACGGCAATTATCACGACGTCCATTGCTGGGTTTTCACGCCGCGCTCGTTCTCGAAACTGCTCGCTGATCTTTGCGAGATGGAACTGCTCGATTTTGCGTGTGAGAATTTTTGCGACACGCAGCGCAATGACATCGAGTTTTCCGTCGTATTGAGACGTTCGCGCGATCGCGATTATATTGCGGAGAGTTGGCGGCGAGTGGAGCACGCCGCGAGCGGCATGGCACCGGGCGTGCCATTCTGGCGTACCCATCGCAAGCTCGAGGAATTGCGCAACCGGCAGGACGTGAACCAGCGCCCACCGCGCATATCCGGAGAACGCAGCGAGCTCGACCCCGACGAACCGCTCGGGCTGCCGCCGAATTTCGATCCTCGCGAATATCTCGCCGTCAACCCGGACGTCGCCGCGGCGGCCGTTGATCCGGGCGCGCATTACCAGCATTTTGGGTGGAAAGAGGGGCGCCCGCTGCGCCCGCCATTGCGCATCTAGGCTGCCTCGGCTCTGACGGCCGTTGCGATGAGGTAACGGTCCCGACGGCTATCACTCGCCGCGAACCAGGACTTTTACGGACTATTTGGAATCTGCACCGTCCAGTTCGGCGCAACCTTAAGGGTGTAGCCCGTGTCGTTTGGCGTAATGCTCCATATAGGCCATTCAGATGCGGGAAATCGCGTGCAGAACGATGAGCGTCGGAAGCAGTATCCATTGAATATTCGTCACGTTTAGCAGGGTCTCGCCCGTCCTGCGGAACCAGTAAAGGCGCGAGCGCAAGAAGTGCGGTGATGGGACGCGAGAAGGAATGTTAAAACAGACGAGTCAGAAATTTACGGCCGACTCGGACCCTCGAGTCGGCCGTTTTCAGTCGGAATAATGGTCTTACCCTAGGAGGGGTGACTTCGCAGCGAGCGCTGCAGCGCTTATCAGGTACGCGGCCCTTTCGCACACGTTCGGATCCGCTGCTGCGTGCCCACGGCGTCACTGCGCTTTAGCAGGCGATACCCCTCGAAATTAAATACTTCCACAGGGGCATAGGCCCCGCTCGCGAGCAGGCAATCTGCACTAGCCTCGAAACTCCAGAGCGGCTGATGTACGAGGATGTAATCTGGGGTGTATTTCGTGAGCCAGGAGTAAAGGTCCTTATGAGCAATATAGTCCGCGTTATAGCGATTTGTCAGACCGAGAATGTCGATGATGTACCGGTCAGAGTACCAACCCACGGTCCCGATTTCGACGCTTGCCACCACCGCATTGCCCGGCGTGTTTGCCTTTATCCATTCGCCGATATTCTTATACACGTCCATCGAGCCGCGCTGGATATTGGATATGCCAAAGCTGTGATAAACGAACCCGCTCGTAGCAAGGAAGAACGCAAGAAACAGCGTAAGAACAACAGCACTCTCTCGGGAACGCTCGTATGTGAAGCTGAGCACCTTCCATGCGCCAACGCCAACGAACAACAAGCCAAAGAAGAAGAACGGCGCGTAGTACCAGTGGTAATTCGGAATATGCAGAAATACATAAAACGAACCCAGCAATACCAGGTAGAGAATGGCGAGCAAGACGATCCTTTGGCGTAGGCTCGTCAGCACGCCAACGAGACCGACCGGCAGCATGAATGCAAGCAGCCGGAGATCTCCCCCGAAGAAAGCGCCCTTCATATACTGCACGTGAAGAAAAATCAGGCCCTCGCCCCACAGCCCCGACTTGCCTTGTCCGAGCTTCGCATTACCGGTAGCTGGAAGAAACGCGCCATAGTAGTAGTAGTTAAATGCGAAATTGGCCGCAAGCAAAATAACCGGCGCAACGAAATACTTAACATGAGGCACCTTTCTGTTCCTGACGAAGAAATCGACGACCAGAACCAAGCCAAGGAACACGCCTTCACTGCGTGTGATGAACAGCAGGCCCAGAACCAGACCGAGGCCGAAGAATTGCTCTCTGCGGTAGAGTATCAACGCGAGAGCGGAGAGGAATAGAAACAGCGACGTCTCCATCCCAAAGGTGTCGTAAAAATAGTTGAAGGAAACAATGATCAGTGCGCACAGCGTCTGTTCGTATTTCCCGCTTGCCAACAGATGTGCTCCCGTGATTGCAGCCGCGCATAGGAACACGAACGACAGAAAGATCGTCGTATATTGCAAATTTCTCGTCAGGACGTTGGCCAAGATCAACAAGTAGGAGTACAACGGCGACGTCAAACCGTTGAAGCGATCGCCTGCATTGTAGGTCAGGCCGTGTCCGTCAAACAGATTGCGCAGATATCGCAGATAAATCAGCGCATCATCGAGCTGAAAGTTGCGCGTCTGCCATGCGAGGTAGCCACCCACAGCAATGGTGATCGCCAGTAGAAGCGCGTTCTCCGAAAGATATTGTCTAAGTCGTTGCATGTTCATTGGCCAAAAATTTCTGTTCACGCGAGTTCGACGGTGGTTCAATTTATGAAATCAATGCATTGCCCGAATCAGGCAAAAACGAACTTCTTGTCGAGCCGATATTTGACTATATAACCAATCACGAGGCCAATCACGCCGCCCGTAAAGCGGGCAGGCTCGGAATGATAGATCGCGTCCGCGCCGAATTCGAAGCCCCAGAAAATCGCCGTAGTTGCGAGCCCCATCACCGTGTACAGCAGAAAACTCTGTATGCCGTGCGACAGATCGCGATGCTGGTATCGAAAGATCCAGAGCTTGTCGAGTAAGAACTTCACCACCAGCCCGCCACCCGTTCCGACGACTACGGACAGCGGCACGCTGAACGCTCCCGAATAGGCGATCAGCGAGAGCTTCTGCAGACCGATATTCGCGGCGATCGAAACTGCCGCGAATATCGCGTAAAAAATCACGAGGCGCGACGCGCTCATGGGAGTTGCCGAGGAGTTCACGAAAGGCACACCAGGTCAGGAAGGTCGAACGAACATTCGCCGCGCCATGCGCTCGCTGGGCGGCGACAGTTGCCGTCGAGCACGGCAGACCCGTCGCGATGCATGCAATGCATCACAACGAGAGCCGCTTGAACACGCGGCCAGGAATAGAGCGAATGATCAGCATGATGCCCCACCAGAACCATGGGGTATAAATGACATCCCTACCCTTTTCCACCGCGCGCACGATATCGCCCGCGACCTTGTCCGCGGTAGCAACAAGCGGTCCCGGCAAGGGAAGACCCGCTGTCATTGGCGTCGCGACAAAGCCAGGCTTGATCGTCAGCACATGCGCGCCCGCCTTGAACAGGCGCGCCCTCAGGCCCTCGCAAAACGCGGAGAGCGCTGCTTTTGCACTGCCGTACAGATAGTTCGACTGGCGACCGCGATCGCCGGCCACCGACGAAATGACCGCGATCGTGCCGCGCCGCTGCTGCTCGATCACAGTGGCAAAACGCGTCAGCAACGCGATGATCGATACGGCATTGGTATTGAACTCGCGGACCGCGACGTCGGCATCGTTCTGACAGTCCTGCTGGTCAGGCAGCGTACCCGGCGCCACCAGCACGATATCGAGCGCGCCGAACTCGGCCGAACAACGCTGCATCATGACGGCATGTTCACCGAGCTGATCGATGTCCAACTGCTGACACAGCACGTCCTGCGCACCACGTGCCTTGAGGTCGTCGGCAACCTGCTGGAGGCGCTCCATGTTGCGCGCGACGAGAAAGAACCGCGCGCCCTGTTTAGCCCATTGCCGTGCACAGGCAATGGCGATCGCCGAAGTGGCGCCTACGATAACGATGTTTTTCATACTCGAGTGGTTCGTTCCCAAAAGCGTGACAGCAAAGCCGGATCACGCAGCGCTTCGACCTGTTCCCACTGCGGATAGGCAGCGCGAAAATCGTCGCCCGACATATGCGCGTCCTTGGCGGGATACAAACGGCCGCCGCTCTCGCGCACGATCGCATCCAGCCGGTCGAAAAGCTTGCGATTCGATGCCTCGCGCTGCGGGAAGTCGAGCGCGAGCGAGGTGCCTTCGAGCGGAAAAGACAGCAAGCCCGGCGATTTGATGGCGCCGCAGCGCTTCAGCACGGCAAGTATCGACCCCGTGCCGCTGCGGGCAATCGCGTCGAGAATGGCCCGCGTTGCCTCGCGCGCAACGGCTGCCGGGATCACGCATTGATACTGCTGGAAGCCCGAGCGGCCATAGATGCGATTCCATTCAAGCAGGCTGTCGAGCGGATAGAAGTACGAGTCGTAACTCACCGTCGAGCGAACCGCGTCCGCGCGTTGCCGCCTGTAGTACAACTCGTTGAAGGCGCGCAGGGTCAGGCGGTTGAAAACGGGGATCGGCGCCGTGAACGGCACCGTACGCGTCTTGCGGCGTTCGACGTCGAGCCCCCCCTCGGAGGCGTGATCGCCGACCATGAAAATGCCTCTGCCCAACGCGGCATCGCGGCTCTGACAGTCCACCCACGCCACGCTGTACTCATGCAGTTCGTCGAGCCGTTCGGACAGCGCGAAGAACTCGTCGAGGTTGGCAAAGCGGATACTGGTCACGTCGAGCATGCTCGACCTGATCGGCATCAGCTGGATTTCAGCCCACGCGATCAGCCCCGTCATGCCAAGGCCGCCGATCGTCGCGGTGAAGTACTCGGGGTGGAGGTCCGGCGTACATTCGAACTGCGTGCCGTCGCTTCGCAGCAAGCAGAAACGCCGCACATGCCGGCCAAACGTGCCGCGTACATGGTGATTCTTGCCGTGCACGTCGTTGGCGATCGCGCCGCCCAACGTCGCGTACTTCGTCCCCGGCGTCACGGGCAACATCCATCCACGCGGAATCGCCACGTCGAGAATCTGCTCGAGCGTCATGCCCGGTTCAGCGCGCAATACGCCGTTTTGCCAGTCGGCCAGAATCATCCGGTCCAGCGGCAGCGTCTGGACCACGTGCCCCGACGACGCGAGGCAACTGTCGCCGTAACTGCGCCCATTGCCGAAGGCAAGGGTCGTGCGCTGCGTGCCGCCGACACTTCGCCATACTGCCGCGGCCGTATCACGCCAGGCGATCGGATGGGCCTCTTGCAGCGCGTACGGATAGCGCCCCCAGGACTGGACTTTCGACATGGCTAGATCGCCATCCAGAACACGGCACCGCATAGGGCCATGATCAGCCAGCTGCTCCGGTCTTTTGCCGCGAATATGATCGGGTCGTCATGCATGGAGCCGCGATGCGCGATGATCCACGTGCGGCTCACCCAGTAAAGCAGCAGAGGACAGGCCACCCAGATGTACTGCGGATGCCGATAGAGGCTCGCCGTATTGCCGTCCTGAATATAAAGCGCGAGAACCAGCACGGACAGATAGCCCGAAGCCGCGCCTAGTGACGAAATCAACGGCAGATCGCTCGCGACATAGCCGCGGCCGCGTGACTTCACGAGGCCGCGCTCCTTCAATGCGTGCAGTTCCGCATACCGCTTGACGAGCGCGAGGCTGAGAAAAATGAACATCGAAAACGCGAGCAGCCAGAACGTGAGCCGCGCATCGATCGCGGCGCTTCCGGCGATGATCCGTGTCGTATAGAGCAAGGCCAGCACCACCACGTCCATCATGACTCGCCGCTTCAGATGGAACGAATAGGCCAGCGTGAGTACGTAATATCCAAGCAAAACCAGCGCGAACTGATGAGGCAGGCAGAACCACGCGATCGCGCCGCCCACGACCAGCAGAACGGGACAGAGCGCCGCGCCCCAAACCAGCGGCAACGCGCCCGACGCAAGCGGGCGTTTGCGCTTGGTCGGATGATGCCGGTCGTCCTCGAGATCGAGCAGATCGTTCAGCAGGTAGACGCTCGACGCACAGACACCGAAGGCAAAAAAAGCGAGGAGCGCGGCAATGACCAGCGCAGCGTCCGACAGTTGATGCGCCGCGAGCAGCGGAACGAAAATCAGCAGATTCTTCAGCCACTGATGCAGTCGCAACGACTTCGCCCACGTTCCCGGCCACGCGGAGCGTTGGTCGATGACGCGCTCGACGTTGCCCTGCTTGCGGGCCGCGCGCTCTACGCCGCTCGACGGATTGATCACATAAGCACGCTCGGCCGCGGCCCAGACTGCGACATCGTCGTGCGAATTGCCCGCGTAGTCGAAGCCTTTCTCGCCGAACTCGGCCACGAGCCTGTCGCGCTTGCGATGCGCGGACAGATTGATGTCGCTATGCGTGGCGAAGGTTTTGTCGAATAGCCCGAGATGATCGGCAATCGCCTTCGCGTAGCGTTCATGGCTAGCGGTCGCCAGCACGAGCGACCGCCCGGCGGCCCGTTCTTCCTTCAGCCACTCGATGACCGTGGCGTCGTAGGGCAGGACGGTGACGTCGATATCGGTCGCTTCGGCCAGGCGGGCTTTGAGGCCGGCTTTGCCCCCGCGCAGGAGCCACAGAAGCGGCTCGTAGAACCGATGGGGAGCGGATCGGGTGAAAGCAAATCCGCATTCAATCAGGACGTCCGAGCGAATGAGAGTTCCATCAAGATCGACGACGAGTGGTTTGCTGCTCATTCAGTGAACCGCCGCAGGGCAGAAAAGAGTGTGGAAGGCACATGCGATGCCGTAGAAATTCGTTCTGGCGCGGTAGCGGGTCAAGTCGAACCACGAGGATCAGAATCCGGACCGCGTAAAGCGGCATCACGCTACCATCTCGCGCCCTCCCCTACAACCCGCTTCCAATTTATTTGTCAACTGATTGCCGACTGATTTAACAACCATGAGCCGCAAAATTGTAACGAAGCAGAATAATCAGTGTACCGGGCTCGACCGCGCAGATAATACCAACATCTCGCATATAGGCCGAATTTGCGCAAACAAAGGTGAATTAAACACTTTCGCAAGCTTTTCGGCGATATAGAGAGAAAGAAAACAACGACTCAGGAAGACAATACGTGTTCATACAGCGATTTATATGCGTTTCCCAACGCTGGCCCAGAAAATAGCCGCTCATATCGCTGCCGCGCCGCCGCTCCCATGCCGCGCGCCAGTGCTTCATCCAGCGTCAGCCGGTTAATCGCGGCGATCAGCGGCTCCGGCGCCTCGGGCGGCACGACAAACCCCGTCACCCCATCCTCGTTGACGAACGAAGTCCCGGACCCCACTTCACAGCACACCATCGGTTTGCCGAACATCGCGGCTTCGACCAGCACCATCCCGAACGCTTCGGAGCGCAAATGCGAGGGCAGCACCATCGCGCGACAGCCCTCGAGCAGCGCAACCTTTTCCTCATGCGTGACCTGCCCGGCAAACACGACGTTGGTCGCGCCATGCTGCCGCGCCAAGGCGGCGAGCCGCTCGCGCTCCGGCCCCGAGCCGGCGATGACGATTTTCTCCTGCACATGCCGGGCGGCCTCGACGAGCGTGTGCAGTCCCTTGTAGTAGCGCAACACGCCGAGCGCCAGAAAATACGGCTCGCCCGGCGCCAGGCCGAGCCGGCTCTCGAGCTTGCGCCGCGCGTCGAGCGGCTGCGGCTCGTCGCGATAGTCGATGATGCCGAGCGGAATCGTCTTCAAACGCTCCTTCGACACGCACGCGGCAAGCGTCTCACTGGTCCGCGCATAGGCCGCCGACGTCGCGACCACCGCGGACATGCTGCGCAGCGTGCGCCGCATCAGCGGCCCATAGACGGCGCCGAGCAGCTTCTGCCGCACGATGTCGGAGTGGTAAGTCATCACCGTCGGTTTGCTGGTGCGTCCGAGCAGATGCAATACGTCGGCGAACGGCCACGGAAAGTGGAAATGCACGACGTCGGCCCAGTCGGCCAGCTCGCGATACCTGATCACCGAGCAGGGCCCGCCGAGATCGCACGATGCCGGCGCCGCCCACGATTTCCCGCGGATCACCTGCCCTTCCGGGCGTTCGACGACGGTCGGCGTCGGGCTCGGCGACAGCGTCAGAATGCGCGGTTCGACGCCGCGCTCGCGCGTCGCTAGCGCAATCTGGCGGATCGCTTCCTGCAGGCCGCCGGGCGGGTCCGGGAAGTACGTGCGGTACACATGAACGACCCTCACGTGCGCACCTCCGCGCCGTGTGGCCGCGCGCTGCTGCCGCCCGCCTGCGGGAAGTGGAAGGTGATCGCCAGCATCTTGTCCAGCCGCGCTTCCCACGTGTTCTCGCCAACCGCCGCGCGGGCTTCCTCCGCGCTCAGCTTGCCGCGTGCAAGCTGCTTCTCGATCGCCGCGATGAACGCGTCGGCATCGCTGCCCACTTCGAGCCCCGCGCGCGGTTCCTTCGCGAAATCGAGCGGCGTCGATACGACCGGCAGACCGGCCGCGAGATATTCGTAGAACTTCATCGGAAACATCGAGTGCGTGTATTCGTTGATCAGCGTCGGCAACACACCGACCCGCATGCCGCGCAAATATTGCGGCAGCACGCGATACGGCCGGTAGCCGAGCAGATGCACGTTCGGCAGACGCTTGAGCTGCGCGAGCAGGTCGCTGCGCTGCCCTTCGCGCTCCTCGCCGATGATCACCCATTGCCACTGCGGCCGCGCCTGCGCGGTTTGCAGCAGCAACGGCAGATCGACCTTGAAGTCCGACAGCACGCCGTGATACACGAGCCGCGGCTCGTCGATCGCGGCGAGCTCGGCGGGCAGCGGGCCGTCCGCGCGCGCCGCGCCGAAGTGCGCTTCATCGACGACGTTGCCGAAGAAATGCGTATTGGGGTTAAACGGCAGGCACACGTCCTTCAGCGACTGCGCAGTCGTGAATACCGCCTCGCAGCGCCCGAGCAGGTCCTGCTGGGCATTGCGGAACGCGTCGACGTCGACGCCCGGAATCGCCGCGATATCGTCGACGCAGTGGTAGACCAGGGTCCCGCGCGGCAGCGTCGCGATCGCATCGAGCATGTACGGGTGGTACGTCCACACGACCGGCTTGACGTAGCGATGCGACCTCGCGAAGCGGTTCACCGAAAAACGCAGCATCGCCTGATTCAGCGAGCGCACGAACGGCAGATGATGCCCGGCCGGCACCATCAGCGGCGACAGCACCCAGATGTTGTCGGCGCGGCGCGGCGGGCCGAGCACGAGCGACTGCACGCCGCGCCACAGACGTCGCCACAGGCGCGACCAGTCGCGGCCGCTGGCCACTTTCGGCGAGCGGAAGCCAACGCTTTCCACATACAGAATCCGCCAGCCGCGCGCGGCGAGGATGCTCGCCGTGTGCTGCTTGTTGGTCCAGTACGGCTCGTCCCAGTCGGCGGTCGAAAACAGCACGCAGTCTTGCGGGGCCAGCACGGGGTTCTTGCCGTCAGCCAACGAACACCTCGACCGGTCGGCCGCGCAGGCTGTCGACGATGCGTCGTGAGGCCAGTCCGTCGCCGTACGGATTCGCGCGATCGCGCAGCGCCGCGCGCCGCGCGGGATCGTCGAGCCAGCCGATCACCGCGCTTTCGATGCTCGCCGCGCTCTGGCCCGCGAGCGTCGCGAAACCGGCGTCGACGCCTTCGCGGCGCTCGGTGTGATTGCGCATCACGACGACCGGCACGCCGAAGGTTGGCGCTTCTTCCTGGATGCCGCCCGAATCGCTGACCGCGACGGCGCTGCCGCTGATCAGATAAAGGCTCGTCGGATAGTCGACCGGCTCGATCAGCGCGAGGTTCGGGATGCCATCGAGCTCGCGATGCACGGGCTCGCGCACGGCCGGGTTCAGATGCACCGGGAACACCCAGCGGTAATCGCTATAGCGCTGACACAGGTCGCGCAGCACGCGGCAGATGTCCTGCAGCACGTCGCCGAAATTCTCGCGCCGATGGCACGTGACGAGCACGTGCTGCTGCTGCGCGCCATGCCATGCGGGCAGCGGACTCGCCGGCGGCGTGACGCTCCAGCTCGCGCGCACTTCGCCGATCGCATCGACGACCGTGTTGCCGGTCACGACGATCTTCTCTGGCGCGACGCCTTCGCTGAGCAGGCTGTCGCGCGCGCGCGAGGTCGGCGCGAAATGCAGCGTCGCGATGCGGCCGAGCAGGCTGCGGTTCGCTTCCTCGGGAAACGGACTCGCCAGATCGCCGGTGCGCAGCCCCGCCTCGACGTGACCGACGCGGATGCCGCGCTGGAACGCCGCGAAGCCCGCGCAGAACGCGGTCGTCGTGTCGCCCTGCACGATCACCCAATCGGGACGTGTTTCGTCGAGCGCGCGATCGAGCGCGGCGATCAGGCGCGACGCGAGCGCGTTCAGCGATTGACCCGGTTGCATCGTTTCGAGCGCGATGTCCGGTTCGATGCCGAAGAATTCGAGCGCCTGCGCCGCCATGTCCCTGTGCTGCCCGCTCGCGCAGACGATCGTGTCGAACTCGCTGCGCAGCGCTCGCACGAGCGGTGCGAGCTTGATGACCTCGGGCCGCGTGCCCATCACCACCATGACTTTCATTGCAGTGCTTTCCCCGTCTCGACCTTGGTATGAGCGCCCCGGAACTCGACGCCGAGCGCGAGCGGCGTCGTGTCGGCGAAGGGCGTGACGACGCGAAAGACGCCGTCGTGTTCGACGATCTGCGCGAGCGAGCGCAAGCGCAGGAAATCGAGCGCGGCTTCCTCGTGCAGGAACAGCGGCCGTTGGGCCTTGCCGCGCATGTAGGCGATCAACTGCTCGTGCGCGTCGATGCGCGCCGCCTCGTCGGTCCAGCCGTACGCGTAGCGCTCGGAGAACGGATGGTCGAGATAGCCGAACAGCGTGTTGGTCGCGTACGCGGTGTCGAAGGCCTGCTTGAAGACCGCGAGCGGATCGCCCTCTTTCAGCATGCAGTCGCCGTGCAGCATGCACTGTTGGCTGTGACCGACGAAGCCCGCCGGCAAGCCGGCCAACGCGCCGCCGCGTGCGCTCAGAAACTCCGGATCGTTGCGGATGATGCCGCCGATGCAGCCCGCGTAGCCCGCGTCGATCAGGCCGCGCATCGCGTACGGCGGCGACTGGTGAAACGGCGACACCGCGTAGCGCACCGGCACGCCGGTCGCGCGTTCGAGCAGTTCGGCCGATTGCACGCCTTCCGCGATCGCGGTGTCGTAGCTGCCGCCCCAGTTCGGCGAGTGCGTCGCCGTGTGCGACAGCACCGCGCCCTGCTGCCGGTCGGCAAGCAGTTCGCGCAGGATGTCGTGCTGGCCGCCGCGTTGCAGGTTCTGCGTATGCACGGCGAGCGTGAACGGCACGCCGAGACGCCGGTACGCGTGCCACAACGGGCGCGCCGATTCGACGTCCTCGTCGCAATCGAGCCGCGACGTGATCGCCGCGTCGTAACCCCACGGGAGTTCGCTCAGCACCGGCTGACACGGCAGCGCATCAGCCCGGTAGCCCGACAGAAACTGCTCGACGAGGCGCCATTCGAACGAATCGCACGGGCCGACCGGCCGGTTGAACCACAGCACGGCCGATGCGCCCGCATCCCACAGCGCCGCGTACGCGAACTGTCGCTCGCCGTTCACGACGACCGCGGCCAGCTCCGCTTCGGCCGGAACTTCGGGCGCCTGCGCGAGCGCCCAGATCGAGCCGTCGGCGCGAATCGCGCCGTAGCCGAGGTTGTTCCATTCGTCGGTGAAATCGAAGCGCTCGAACGGGCGATGCCATGGCGCGCCGCCGAGTGTCTGCGCGAGCGCGCCGTAGCGCACCGCCGCCGCGCTTTCGCGCGACTCGCCCGAAGGCGCCGTTGCACTGCGGCTCGCTTGCGAGAGGTCGGCGGGCAACGCCGCGGGCCGATAACGCAGATAGTCCGCGAGCGCGATCGGCATATGGCCGAACACGATCAGCTTGCGCGGCCGCGCCTGCACGAACGCGATCAGGTCGGCGCTCCACGCATCGGGCGCGTCGACCGCGACCACGACGTCGGGCGCGATCTCGTGCAGCATGTTGCGCGCAATCGCCTGGGCCTGGGTCGCGCTGACCGAGCGCCGCAGCGCCGCCAGCACGTATTGGCCGGCGTCGGCGCGCGCATCGGGATACGCGACGCCGATCATGCGCTCACCACGTGACGGAATTTGGCGCGACTGCCCACGCGCACGAAATCGTCGTGACCGACGTAGGCGATCGTGAACGCGTCCTGCCAGAAGTGGCGCAGCTTCGCGGTGGTGTCCTCCGCGTTCGCGTGCGGTTCGAGCACGATGCGCAAAGTGGGCGGCGTCGTGCGCAGATCGATCTGGAATTCCTGGATGCCGCCGACGCGATGATCGAGCATGTCCTGGATGTGGTGCGTCGGATGCGCGACGCCGTTGATCGGCACGACGTCGTGAATCCGGCCGACCACGTCGGTCAGGAAGAAGCCCTTCTCCGTCTCCTGCACGCGCGCGAGGTCGCCGGTCGTGTAGCGGATCAACGGCATCAGCCGGTTGCGGAACCCGGTGAACACGAGCTCGTGCGCGCCGTCGGGGTTGTCCGGCGCGACGCGGCTTTCCGGCCAGCCTTCCGATTCGAGGATCTGGAAGCCGCCTTCGTGACCGTCGAGCTCATAGGCCATCACACCGAGCTCGGCGAGGCCGTAGCGGTCGATCACGCGGCAGCGCAACGCCTTCGCGATCATCTCGCGCGCATGCGGCTCGAGCAGCTCGCCGCTCGACTCGAACACCTGGAACGCGTTGCCGCCGCCGTACTTGCGCTCGACATAGCAGGCGAGCGCGTACATCGTCGACGGATGCGAGTGCGCGAGATACGGGCGGCGGCGCTTCAGCGTGCGCCACATTTCCTCGAGGCCGTGATCGTCGATGCGGTCGAAGAAGACATTGCTGCGATTCATCGCGAAGCATTTGAAGTCTTCGCGCGACGGCCACTCGGACACGACCTGATCCGGGAAACGGCACGCGAAGTGCAACTCCGAGCGATGGCGCAGCTTGCCGATCCGCTCGCGGCAATAGTTGGTGACCGCCGACGAATAATCGGCGCCTTCCTGGTCGTAGTAAATCGTCGTGGAGAGGCCGGTCGAGCCGCCGGTCTTGCACGCGTGGTGCTTGCCAGCCTCGAGCGGTCCCGACAGGAGACGCGGACCCTGCTCGCGGATGATGTCCTTGGTCAGATACGGCAGTTCTTCGAGGTAGCGCGGGTCGTTCCTGACCTTGGCGGAATCGAACTGCTTCGCCTGGAACAGGTCGCGATAGTAAGGCACCTTCGCGCCGGCGAATTCGAGCGTGGCGACGAGCCGTTCGAGCGCGATGCGGCGGCGATGCGGCATCGGCAGCGAATAGTGCTCGCGCAGCTCGCGGATTTTCGGGCGCACGTTGCGCTTTTCGGCGTTCTCCGCAATCGGATACGCGATATAGCCGCCCGCGAAACCCTTCAGCGTGCGAAACGGCTGACGCACCAGCAGGGATTCGGAGTAGCGCAGAAATGGGTGATTAGCTCGCATCAAATTCGAACCTTGTTACGCCTCGGGATTGGCCACGAGGGTGTTGCTGAACTGCGGGACTGGCTTGCGCCGGGGCGCGGTTTAGCCGATGAGCCGATGGCTTTGCCTGCTGCCGTCGCGCTCGCAGCTCGCGCGTCGGCGCACATGCGGCAGGCGCGGCATGCGCCGCGCCGGCCGCGCGCCCGCGTGCTCAGTGCGGCAACTGCGCGGTGTGGCTGATGAGCGGCTCGTCGGATTTTTCCGACGGCAGCACGGCTTCGTCGGCGACCATCTTGCCGTGTTCCATCGAGATCTTGCGGGTGCACACGCGCGCGACCAGCGACGGATCGTGCGACGCCACCACCAGCAGCGCCGCCTTGCCGACGAGGCCTTCCAGACGCTCGGCCGCCTTCACGCTGAACTCGGCGTCGCCGACGCTCAGCCATTCGTCCATGATCAGGATGTCGGCTTCGACGCTCGTCGAGATCGCGAACGCGAGGCGCAGCATCATCCCGCTCGAATAGGTGCGCACCGGCAGATTCAGGTAATCGCCAAGTTCGCTGAAGTCGGCGATCTCGTCGATCTTGCTGCGGATGCGCGCGGGCTTCAGCCCGTCGAGAATGCCGCGCAGATAGATGTTTTCGAAGCCGGTCGCGTCGGGGTCGAGGCCCATCGACACGTCGAGCAGCGACGCGATCTTGCCCCGCACCTTCAGCTCGCCGCGCACCGGCGCATAGACGCCCGACAGCGTGCGCAACAGCGTCGTCTTGCCCGAGCCGTTGTGGCCGATCAGGCCGATGCGCTCGCCTTCGCTGAAGGTGAAGCTCAGGTCGTCGATCGCGCGGACGATCGCATGGCGACCCGCGTCCTGGCCGATCCGGCCGCCCGTCGTCAAATTGAGCACCGCCTTTTTCAGCGAGCGATGCGAGTTCTCGTAAATCGGAAATTCGACGGAGATGTTACGAGCGACAATCGATGAAGAACTCACAATATCAAAGCCAGTAAGGAACGCGATTACGGAAACGCTTCATCAGGATCTGCGCGAACGCAAAGCCGACGATCAAGAGACCAATCGACCACGCCCACGACTCCCAGTGGGTCGGGCGGCCGGTGAGCGGCGCGCGCACCGTTTCGATCAGGTGATAGAGCGGGTTGTAGTCGGCGACCCACGCGCGGTCCTTCAGGATTTCCGGCGACCACATGACCGGCGTGAAGAAGAACACGACCTGGATCAGGTTCGTGACGATCGGCGGAATGTCGCGAAAGCGTGCGCACAGCACGCCGAGCGTGACGCCGAGCCATACGCCGTGCAGCAGCAGGACCACGAGCGCGAACGGCACCAGCACGATTTCCCAGCCCGGCCAGTGACCGAACACGAACAGCAGCACGACGACGACCGGCAAGCTATGCAGCAGGATCACGAAGTTGCGCCACGCGATGCGGCATACGTGCACGGTGAGCGGCAACCTTATCTGCTTGATCAGATAGGCCGAGCCGATAAAGGCCATGCAGCCCTCGTTGGCGACCGACGCCAGATACGCCCACACGACGAGACCCACCGCCAGATACGGCAGATAGTCGGAGAGTTCCTGGTGCAGCAGCGTCGAGTACAACGCGCCGAGCACGACCACCATGATGATCGTGCTGAGCGTGAACCAGAACGGCCCGAGCACCGAGCGGCGATAACGCTGCCGGATGTCGTGCCAGCCGAGCGTGCCCCAGACCCGCACCGCTTTCATGCCGACCAGCAGGTCGTCGCGCTCGTTGTGACGTGTCAGGTCTTCCGAGTCGTTGGTAAAACTGATATCCATCTCAAGTACGTCCGTAAATGTCTTCGAAGCGAACGATATCGTCTTCGCCCAGATATTCGCCGCTTTGCACTTCGATCATCACAAGCTCGACGACGCCCGGATTTTCGAGGCGATGTTTGTGACCCGCCGGGATATAGGTCGACTCGTTGGTCGACACGAAGAACTCTTTTTCGCCGTTGACGACCTTCGCCATGCCGCTCACCACGACCCAATGCTCGTTGCGGTGATGATGCATCTGCAGGCTCAGGCTCGCGCCCGGCTTCACCTCGATGCGCTTGATCTTGAAGCGCGGCCCCTCTTCGAGCACCGAGTACGTGCCCCACGGCCGATGCACGGTGCGATGCACCTTGTACGTCTCATGGCCGCGCGACTTCAGCTCCGCGAAAATCTGCTTCACGTCCTGCGCGCGATCGCGGTGCGCGACGAGCAGCGCATCGGGCGTGTCGATCACGATCAGGTTGTCGACGCCGACCGCGCCGATCAGGCGCCCGTCGCTGCGCAGATACGAGTTCTTCACGTCGACGAGCAGCGCCTCGCCTTCGACGCGGTTGCCGCTCGCATCGGCCGGCGACAGGTCGGACAGCGCGGTCCACGAGCCGACATCGGTCCAGCCGAGGTTGCAGCACACGACCGCCGCGTGCTCGCACTTCTCCATTACCGCGTAGTCGAACGACAGCTCCGGCACCGCGCCGAAGCAGCCCGGCTCGAGACGCACCTGCGCGCCGCTCTTGCCTTCGGCGGACGGCGACTTGTCCATGCATTCGGCCGCGGCATCGAGAATGTCGGGACAATGCTCGCGCATTTCATTCAGGATCGTGCCCGCGGTGAAGCAGAACATGCCCGAGTTCCACACGAACTTGCCCGACGCCAGATACTCGCGGGCCTTCTCCACCGACGGCTTCTCGACGAAGCGCACGACCCGCTCGCCATCGGCTTCGATATAGCCGTAGCCGGTTTCGGGCGTATCCGGATGCATGCCGAAGGTGACCACGTTGCCGGCCTGCGCAAGCGTCTGCGCACGCGCGACCGCCGCGGCGAACGCGGTTTGATCCGCGATCAGATGATCCGCGGCGAGCACCAGCATCACGGTGTCTGCGCCATGCGCCTTCGCCGTGTGCAAGGCCGCCGTGGCAACCGCCGCGGCCGTGTTGCGGCCGAACGGTTCGAGAATGAACGAGGTCGCGACGTTCTTGCCGTTCACCTCGCGGAAATCGTCTTCGGTCTTGAAGAACAGCTCACGGTTGGTTACCGTGAGCACTTCCTTCACGCCGGGCAACGCGACCGCGCGCAGGAACGCTTTCTGCAGCAGGCTCTCGCCGTCCGCGAGACGGATGAACGGCTTCGGATGCAATTCCCGCGAGACCGGCCAGAGCCGCGATCCCGCTCCGCCGCACAGAATGATCGGTAACAAACTCACAGCTCCCTCTCGATACCGTATTTTTTACGTGGCCATACTGGCTTGCGCGCGGTTGACGCACACGTTTGCAATCTACTGCGCATAGAACGTTAAATCCGCGCCTGGAACGCCCTCGCGTCGAGCGTCATTCTACCGCCGCACCCTTTCACCATTGTCAGGGAACAATCGTTTCGATCGGTCCCGGACCACGACGTCATCATGGCGAGCGGCGCGCGCGGCAGGACATCCGATGCGAGTGCTTCCTTCGCCGCACCGACGCTCGCGAGTCCTGCGTCGAAACCGCGACTCAGGTGCGCGCCGCCGGCGACTTCGGAAAACCGTCCGTCAGACACAGCTTCAACGCGTCGCGCCAATGCGGCGCGGCGAGCCCGAACACGCGCGCCAGCTTGTCGTTCGACATTCTGGAATTGGCTGGGCGCTTCGCGGGCGTCGGGTAATCCGCGGCCGGAATCGGCAGCGTGTTCGGCCTGTTCGGCAAATCCGCGAGTTCAAAGATCGCCGACGCGAAACCGTGCCACGACGTCGAGTCGCCCGCGCACAGGTGATAGATGCCCGAACGCTCGTCCCACCACTTCGCGCCGTCTTCGGCGGCGAAGGACTGTGCGCACAGATGCGCGCTCAGCGTCGCGATCGTGTTGCACCAGGTGGGCGCGCCGAACTGGTCGGCCACCACCTTCAGCTCCGGACGATCGGCGCCGAGCCGCAACATCGTCAGCAGAAAGTTCTTGCCGCGCGTGCCGTACACCCAGCTCGTGCGCAATACGAGGTGATTCACGCCGCTCGCCGCGATTGCCTGCTCGCCCGCGAGCTTGCTGCGGCCGTAGACGTTCTGCGGATCGGTTGGATCGTCTTCGACGTACGCGCCTTCTTTCGTGCCGTTGAACACGTAGTCGGTCGAATAGTGGATCAGCGCGGCGCCGAGCTTTTTCGCTTCCTCGGCGAGCACGCCCGGTGCTTCGCCATTGATGCGCATTGCCAGGTCGCGTTCTTCTTCGGCCTTGTCCACCGCCGTATAAGCGGCCGGATTGACGATCAGCGCGGGACGCAGGTCGCGCACCACCGCGCGAATCTGATCGAGGTTCGACAGATCGAGCCGCGAGCGGTCGACCGCGACTACGTTGCCGAGCCCTTGCAGCGTGCGTGCGAGCTCATAGCCGAGCTGGCCATTTACGCCGGTGACGAGAATCGTCCGTTTCGCGTCGTGTGCGCTCATGCGATCCCCTTATGCGTAGACTTCGGCGTCGGCGAGACGCTTGCCCGCCGCATCCTTGGCCGCGAGCAGCGGCTCGAAGTCGACCGGCCATTCGATCCCGATCGCCGGATCGTTCCACACGATGCTGCGCTCGTGCTCGGGGAACCAATAATCCGTGGTCTTGTAGAGGAACTGCGCGGACTCCGACAGCACGACGAAGCCGTGCGCGAAACCGGGCGGCACCCACAGCTGCCGATGGTTCTCGACCGACAGCGTCACGCCGACCCACTTGCCGAAGTTCGACGAGCTCTTGCGGATGTCGACGGCGACGTCGAACACCTCGCCCTCGACCACGCGCACGAGCTTGCCCTGCGCATGCTGGATCTGATAGTGCAGACCGCGCAGCACGCCTCTCGCCGAACGCGAATGATTGTCCTGCACGAACTCGACGCCCGGCTCGACCTTCTCGGCGAATTCGAGCGCATTGAAGCTTTCGAAAAAGAAGCCACGCGCATCGCCGAACACCTTCGGCTCGATGATCTTGACTTCGGGCAGCGAGGTTGCGGTTACCTGGATGGCCATGCGACGTGATCCGTGAGAATGTTTTGCAGGTATTGCCCGTAGGCATTCTTCGCGAGCGGTTTGGCGAGCGCGAGCAACTGCTCGCCGTCGATCCACTGACGCCGGTACGCGATCTCTTCCGGACACGCGACCACCAGACCCTGGCGCTTTTGCAGCGTTGCGATGAAGGTCGCGGCTTCGATCAGCGAGTCGTGCGTGCCGGTGTCGAGCCACGCATAACCGCGGCCCATGATCTCGACGTTGAGCGCCGCGTTCGCGAGGTAGCGCGAGTTCACGTCGGTGATCTCGAGCTCGCCGCGCGGCGACGGCTTGATGTCCGCGGCGATGTCGCAGACCTGCTTGTCGTAGAAGTACAGACCCGTGACCGCGTAGTTCGAACGCGGCCTGGCGGGCTTTTCCTCGATCGACAACGCGCGGAACTGCTTGTCGAACTCCACCACGCCGTAACGCTCCGGGTCCTGCACGTGATACGCGAACACGGTGGCGCCGTCGGTCTGATCGTCGGCGCGTTCGAGTTGCTTCGCGAGATCGTGGCCGTAGAAGATGTTGTCGCCGAGAATCAACGCCGACGGATCATTGTTCACGAACTCGCGGCCGATGATGAAGGCCTGCGCGAGTCCATCCGGCGACGGCTGCACCGCGTACCGGATGTTCATGCCCCACTGGCTGCCGTCACCGAGCATCGCCTCGAAGCGCGGCGTGTCCTGCGGCGTGGAGATGATCAGCACGTCGCGAATACCCGCCACCATCAGCGTGGACAGCGGGTAGTAGATCATCGGCTTGTCGTACACCGGCAGCAGCTGCTTGGAGACGACGTGCGTGATCGGATACAGGCGGGTGCCCGAGCCGCCCGCGAGAATAATGCCTTTGCGCGCCATTGCCGTGCCTTTACGCGCGCTGCGCGTAGTTGGTCTCGACCCACTTCCGGTATTCGCCCGAAGCGACCTCGTCGACCCATTGCTGGTTGTCGAGATACCACTGGACCGTTTTGGCGAGCCCCGTCTCGAACGTTTCCGCCGGCTTCCAGCCGAGTTCGCGCTCGAGCTTGCGGGCGTCGATCGCGTAACGGCGGTCGTGACCCGGACGATCCTTTACATAGGTGATCTGGTCGCGATACGAGCCGGCCGCCTTCGGGCGCTGCTGGTCGAGCAGGTCGCACAGCGTGTGCACGACCTCGAGATTCTTCTTCTCGTTCCAGCCGCCGACGTTGTACGTCTCGCCCGGCGTGCCGCGCGCGAGCGCTTCACGGATCGCGCTGCAGTGGTCGCCGACGTACAGCCAGTCGCGCACGTTCTGCCCGTCGCCATACACGGGCAGCGGCTTGCCGCCGAGCGCGTTGGCGATCATCAGCGGAATCAGCTTTTCGGGGAACTGGTACGGGCCGTAGTTGTTCGAGCAGTTGGTGGTCAGCACCGGCAGGCCGTACGTGTGGTGGTAGGCGCGCACGAGGTGATCCGAACCGGCCTTGGTCGCCGAATAGGGGCTATTCGGCGCATAAGGCGTCGTTTCGGAGAACTGCGGATCGGTTGCCGACAGCGAGCCGAACACTTCGTCGGTCGACACGTGCAGGAAGCGAAACGCGGCGCGCTCCGCAACGCCCAGCGTGTTCCAGTAGCTGCGCGTCGCTTCGAGCAGCGTGAAGGTGCCGACGACGTTGGTTTGCACGAAATCGGCCGGACCGTGGATCGAGCGATCCACATGGCTCTCGGCCGCGAAATGCAGCACGGCGCGCGGCTTGTGCTCGGCCAATAGCGTATCGAGCGCGGCGCGATCGCAAATGTCGACGCGCGCGAAAATGTGTTTGGGATTGCCCTGTAGCGACTTCAGCGTGCCCAGGTTGCCGGCGTAGGTCAGTTTGTCTACGTTGAGCACCGCTTCGTCCGACGCATTCAGCCAGTCGAGCACGAAATTAGCGCCGATAAAGCCGGCACCGCCCGTTACCAGGATCATGTAATTCCCTTGTCGATGTGAGTGACAGGCGGCGAAGAGCTTGCGACCTGTTCACCCCGCGTGGTGTCCGTTTCTCTGGTCGTCCGTCGCGTTCCCCTGAGAGTGGACACTCAGACGCCAATTTTATGAACCTCCAATTATAAAGCCGCCCAGTGCAAAAACTAGAACCCTAACAACTTGAAACAGCTTGACAGAATTCGTTGCCGTTGGTCTGTGAAAAGGAGCTTTTCGGTGCGGTTACACGCATTTTGGCGCCTGTAATGATGTGCGCCACATACTGTGCGGCGCGGCGCGGAAAGAGTGGGAAACGAAGAAGAACGGCGAAAGCGTCATGAAAGGCCGCAAACGCGGCCCTTCAGTGCAGACTGTCAGGCAGTTGCTCGCGCGAGCGCGCTCAGGCCGCGAGGATCCAGCGCAGGGTGTCGATGAAAGGGATCGACTCGACCGCCGGCACCAGCGAGTGCAATTTGGCGGGCGAACCGGCAAGCATCTTGACGTCCGTTTGCCGGACAAAGGCGGGATTGACCTGGACTTCGATGTCGTGACCGGTGAGTTCGCTCGCGGTCGTGAGGATTTCACGCAACGAATACGGCGTGCCGGTGCAGACGTTGACGATTTCGGCGGCGACATTGGAGTCGAGCAACGCCTCGTACGCGCTCGCCACATAACGCACGTCAGAGAAGTCGCGCGCGATGTCGATATTGCCGAGTTCGATCGATGCCGCGCGCCGCGCGAAGTGGCTGACGATCTTCGGCACGAGGAAGTTCACCGCCTGGCCGCGGCCGGTGTAGTTGAACGGCCGCACGATCAGGATCGGCAGGCGGTCGAACCATGTGCGCACCAGCGCTTCCATGGCCGCTTTGCTGGCCGCGTAATGATTGACCGGCATAAGCGGGAAGCTCTCGTCGATCGCGGCGCTGCTGACGTTGCCGTACACGTTCGCGCTGCTTGCGATCAGCAGCTTGCGCGGCACATGGCCAATCGCGGCACAGGCTTCGAGCAGGTTCTGCGTGCCGATCACGTTGACGCGATAAAAGTCGAGCGGATCGTTGTGCCCCACGAAGCTGATCGCGGCCAGATGCACGATGAAATCGGGCCGCACGGTGTCGAGCACGCGCCGGCAGTCTTCCGGTGAGGTGATGTCGAGTTTGACGCGTGTCGGCCTGTCGGGCTCGTCGCGGCCGGACACCGCTTCGATCACGGTATGGCCGCGCCCGGTCAGCTTCTCGACCAGATAGCGGCCGGTAAAACCGTTCGCACCGGTGACGAGCGTGCGAAATGATTGCTTCGCCGCGGAAGACGGCATGCTGGCTTCGTTCACGAGAGAGTCATCCTGTTGTTGTATTGGAATCGCGCGCGGTCCATGCGTGGCTGCCGCCGTGCCGTGTTACGGCGGTGTTCCACCCGCGTCCCGCAACGTGATCGCGCGATACCCGAACCCCAAACGGGCTATTATGTCACGCTATCTTGCTGCCCTGCCCTGCCCAGCGTGGCATGCGTCGTGCAGCACCGCGCGTATCGAATCGCCTTGATTTCCTCGATGACACCCCTCAACGCTTCCAGTACCTCCGCTCCCCTCGTCCCTCTTGCTTTCGGCGATCTGCAAGGCTGCCGCGCACCGTTTCAGCGACTGCTGGCCAAAGCCGCGCCGCCGGACGGCACACCGCTGTGGTTCGCCGGCGATCTGATCAACCGCGGCCCCGACTCGCTCGACACCTTGCGCGACGTGATCGCGTTCGGCGAGCGCGCGGTGCCGGTGCTCGGCAATCACGATCTGCATCTGCTGTCGGTGTCGGCGGGGATTCGCAAGTCGAAGAAAGGCGACACGATCGAAGAGATCCTCGCCGCGCCCGATGCCGCCGATCTGCTCGAGTGGATACGCCACCGCCCGCTCGCGCATTTCGACAACGGCATGCTGATGGTGCATGCGGGCGTGCTGCCGCAATGGGATGCGACGCTGACGCTCGAACTCGCCGACGAGTTGCAACGCGCGCTGCGTGCGCCGAACTGGAAAGAGACGCTTGCCGGCTTGTACGGCAATGAACCGAACCGCTGGAAGCCGGGCCTGAAGGGTATCGAGCGTCTGCGCGTCACGTGCAGCGCGTTGACGCGCATGCGCTTTTGCAGCGCCGATGGCGTGATGGATTTCAGCAGCAGCGGCACGCTCGCATCCACGCCGAGCGGCTGCATGCCGTGGTTCGACGTGCCGTCGCGCCGGACCGCCGACGTGACCGTCGTGTTCGGTCATTGGGCCGCGCTCGGCCTGATGTTGCGCGACAACCTGATCGGCCTCGACTCGGGTTGCGTGTGGGGGCAGAAGCTGTCGGCGGTACGGCTCGCGAATAACCCGGCTGAGCGGACGTTGACGCAAGTCGATTGCGATTCGCGCGGCGTGCCGCGCGGGGGCAACTAAACAGAACTAAACAGAAGACGGCGACGCTGCCCGGCAGCGCCGCCGCTTAGACCGAGCGGCGCGGCTGATCGACGGGCTCGATCAGCGTTTGCGCCGTCTCAGCGGCGTCGCTCGACGACGCAGCATCTACAACGTCGCCCTCTTGCGCGACCGTCCCCGCTACTGCGTTGCCGGCCTGCATGTCCCGCAACGCGTTCGCCACCACCTGCTGAGCCTGCGCCGCGAGCACCCGGCGGTCCGCGTCCGGCGCGAGCGGTGCGCCAACATATACGTGGGCGGTCAGCGGACCGCCACGCAACAGCATGTCGAGCGAGTCGGACAACGACACGTCGTCGATATATGCGGGTGCCGTCGACTGCCGGCCCTGCGCGTCCTCGTACATGATGCACAGCGGCTGCACTGGCACACCGGCCGACACCGCGGCCTGGAACAGGTTCGCGTGAAACGGCAGCAACTCGAGCCCGTTCGACGTCGTGCCTTCGGGGAACACGCACATCAGTTCACCCGCGCTGAGCCGTGCGGCGAGTTCGTGCATGATGCGCTTCGCGTCACTGCGCTTCTCGCGCTGGATGAACACCGTATCGAGCTGCTGTGCGAGCCATCCGACCACCGGCCATTGCCGGATCTCCGCCTTCGAGACGAACGGCGTCGGCCGCCACGCGTTGATTACGTAGATGTCGATCCACGAGATGTGATTGGCGACGACGAGCACGCCACGATCGAGCCGCACCGCGTCGTTATGCACGACGAGGCGCATGCCGCACAGCCGCAGCATCTTCAGTGACCACGCGCGATTGAGCGCGTGACGCCGCTCGGCGCTCGCGTTCGGAAAGCGCGTCGCGACGGTCCACATGCCGTGCAGCAGATGCGTGATGAGACGAACCTTGCGTAACGCGAGCTTCATGGCCGGAGCTTTCCTTGACTGGACCGAAACGATACCGCTCAGCGCTGTTCGTAGGCGAGCTGACCGGACACGACGGTCGCGCGCACCTGTGCCGGCAGCTCGTAGCCGAGGAACGGCGTGTTGCGCCCCTGGCTCTTCAGCGCACGCGGCTCGACGCGCCAGTGAGCGTGACGGTCGAACACGCAGAGATCGGCCACCGCGCCGAGCGCGATGCGGCCAGCCGCTTCGAGGCCGAGCACCTGCGCCGGCGCCGCGGTGATGCGATTGAGCGCGGTCGCGAGCGGCACGCCCGCTTCGTCGGCCCACTTCACCGTCAGCGACAGGAACAATTCGAGGCCGGTTGCGCCCGGCGTCGCTTCGGCGAACGGCAGCAGCTTTTCGTCGTCGTCGACCGGCGTGTGCGCGGAGCAGATCGCATCGATCGTACCGTCGACGAGGCCCGCGCGGATCGCTTCGCGATCGCGCTGCTGGCGCAGCGGCGGATCGAGCCGGAACTGCGCGTCGAAGTAACCGATGTCGAGGTCGATCAGATGCACGTGGTTCACGGTGACGTCGCACGACACCGGCAGGCCCTCGCCCTTCGCCGCGCGCACGAGCGCCACGCCCGCCGACGACGACACATGCGACACATGCACGCGCGCGCCGGTTACGCGCACGAGTTCGAAGATCGTATGCAGCGCGATCGTTTCGGCCGCCACCGGGACACCCGACAGCCCGAGCCGCGACGCCAGCGCGCCGCTCGCGGCGACGCCGCCCTTGCCCAGATACGCATCGACGGGACGCAGCCACACGGTGAAATCATAGGTCTTCGCGTATTGCAGCGCGCGCATCAGCACCTGGGTATCGACGATCGGCGTGTCGGCCTGCGAGAAGCCGACGCAGCCCGCCTCGGTCAGCTGGACCATCTCGGTGATGGTCTGCCCTTTGAGACCGACCGTCAGCGCGCCGAGCGGATACACGTGCGCCTTGTTCTGATTGCGCGCGCGGAACTTCAGCATTTCGACGAGGCCCGGTTCGTCGAGCGTCGGATCGGTGTCCGGCGGACATACGAGGCTCGTCACGCCGCCCGCGAGCGCCGCGGCCATTTCCGAGCCTAGCGTCGCCTTGTGCTCGTAGCCCGGCTCGCGCAAACGCGCGCACAGGTCGACGAGACCCGGCGCGATCGACAGACCGCGCGCGTCGAGCGTGCGCTCCGCCTGGAAGCCGGCCGGCGCGTTGCCCAAGGCGGCGATCTTGCCCGCCTCGATAAAGATGTCCTGCTGCTGTTCGGTGCCCGCTGCCGGATCGATCAGCGTGCCGCCTTGAATATGAATCTTCATGCGCTGCCTTTGTTAAACCTGTGGTTCAGCCTATCGTTCGGCTTCCCGATCAGTCGTTGCTTAGTCGTTATTGCCCGCGACGATCCCCATCACCGCCATGCGCACCGCGATACCGAACGTGACCTGATTCAGGATCACCGATTGCGGGCCGTCCGCGACCTGCGAGTCGATCTCGACGCCGCGGTTCATCGGGCCGGGGTGCATCACGATCGCATCGGGGGCGGCGAGCGCGAGACGCTCGGGCGTGAGCCCCCAGCTCTTGAAGTACTCCTGCGACGACGGCAGCAGCGCGCCGCTCATGCGTTCATTCTGCAGGCGCAGCATGATGATCACGTCGACATCCTTGAGACCTTCGTCGAGGTTGTGGAACACGCGCACGCCCATCTGTTCGAGCCCGCCCGGCAGCAACGTGCGCGGACCGATCGCGCGCACTTCGGGCACGCCGAGCGTGGTCAGCGCATGAATGTCCGAGCGCGCGACGCGCGAATGCAGGATGTCGCCGACGATCGCCACGCGCAGCTTCGTGAAGTCCTTCTTGTAGTGGCGGATCGTGTACATGTCGAGCAGACCCTGCGTCGGGTGCGCGTGACGGCCGTCGCCGGCGTTGATCACGTGCACGTGCGGCGCGCAGTGCTGCGCGATCAGGAACGGCGCGCCGCTCGACGCATGACGCACGACGAACAGATCCGCGTGCATCGCCGACAGGTTGTTGATCGTGTCGAGCAGCGATTCGCCCTTGCTGGTCGACGACGCGTTGATGTTCAGATTCAGCACGTCGGCCGACAGCCGCGTGGCCGCGATCTCGAACGTGGTACGCGTGCGCGTCGAGTTTTCGAAGAACAGGTTGAACACCGACTTGCCGCGCAGCAGCGGCACCTTCTTCACTTCGCGATCGGTCACGCTGACGAACTGATCGGCGGTCTCGAGAATGTGATTGACGATGGCCTTCGGCAGCCCCTCGATCGACAGCAGATGTTTGAGCTCGCCGCTCTTCGTGAGCTGCGGGTTGCCCTTCAGGAAGCCGTAGCGGAAGCGCTCGGATGCGCTAGCGGAGGAATCTTGCGGAGCCGGGGTGGCGGTGTTCATCCTTCATCGCGGGAAACCTCGGCCGCCGGGCCGGGGAGGGATGGCGCGGGCCGCATAACAGCCCCTACTCCCGCTTCTCCTTTGTTAGTTGCCATCCTTGAGTAGCCATAGCCGTCTGCGCGCTGCAGCAACCGACAATAGCGGTGAGCAACGCCCTGTACGACCCGGTCGTGGGTTTGAATGTTGAAATTCCCCTTGGCGCGCACGGCTACACGCCCATGATATGTGCCTGCTTTTTTGCCTGTAGGCACGTCCGCCCGCACAACGTCTCCCGTCCCGAACCCTTGAACGCGTTTTGCCCGCATCAGATAGCCGACAGGAAAACCATACTTGTTTCGGCGCGTTCGCTGATAGCTGCCCCGACCAGTGCACTTCACCTGCAATGTCGGCTTTCGCCACCCCAACACAGTCGAAACGTCGCCCACGCACACGGCATCCAGCGCATGAGTCTTCGGGATGCCAAGTTGGCTACGGTTGTGTTTCGTTCGTCCCCCGGAAGCTGTTTCGACAGGAACACCCGTGGCGCGCAAGGCATTGACCAGCGCCCAACGGGTGGTATTGACCGCCGATGCATCCTTCAGGGGGCGCAGGGCTTGGGCAATGATGCGCGCGAGGCGCGCCTCGTCCTTTACGAAGACGTCGAGCCGCCGCGCGCCCTTGCTGACGTTGCAGGCTACACAAGCAATTGCCAAGTTGGAAACCCGTTTTGAGCCACCGCGCGCGCGCGGCACCAAGTGCTCGATATTCAGAGGCACGTTCTGAGCGTCACAGTAGCAGCACTTGTGTGTCCACTTCTGCAACAGATACTCACGCAGCTCATATCCGAAAAGAGTTCCATGCTGATACTCGATGCCGGTGACTTCTGGGTTATCGAGTGCCTGCATGTCAAAGCGTACGAGTTCAGTACTCACCGCCGCTATCGGGGCCCAACACCGAAGCCGTTCGACCCAAGCGAGCGTCGTATCCACCCGGTGTTGCAGCGATGGGGGGAGCCATCCTGCAGGCCGGGTACGGTTTAGAAATCGCGGTGCACGATAGCGCAGGGTGCTGCGCCGATGGCGCCGCATGGTGCGGCGCGCAGTAAGCGCCTCACTGATTTGCCGACCGCGGTGGATCAACTCGAACAGGTTAAGCACCACGGCACCGCGATGGATTTCTCCCGTCGAGGTGTCGACGTGTTCCGCGTCGCGCACAAGCGCCAGTCCGGTGGCCTTGCTGCCGGGGTCCAGCTTGATGCGCAGGGGTTGCAATGCACTGCTGTGAAGCTCCCGGTCGACGAGCCGAATAGCGAAGGGCATGAGGCGATGAACCCGCGCACGTCCACGCGCGAGCAACAGCCTCGCGCGCTTCTCGCTGCACGGCATCAACGGCCGCCCAACCTTGTCTAAAACGAATACCGCCAACTGTAGCTCCTGGTGCCCAACCGGAAAAACTCCGGCGCGTTGCCCTTACGGGCCTGGTGACGGGCGCCTCGCGGCGCCGCTCCCCTCGACCATGTTGTGCAGCAGGGGCGGATTACTCCTACCGGCCGCAGCCCGTTTCACACCTACCCGTGGCTTGTCTGCTGCTGCGACTTCCAGAGCGCCAGACTGAGGAAGCATCCGGCGGTGGGTCTGCAATCTTCTGCACAACGGTGCGTCTTGCGACGCATGGTCTGGTCAATCTCAGACTCGCGGACTTTTACCCCCGCAAGCCTCGGCCTATAGGCCGGGGTGATTGACGATGTACCTGCTTCAAACACGGACCTCAAGTCTATCGCTGCAGATGCACGCTGCTTGCCACGGTTCGGGGCGACTCCAGCATCTCACCAAACGCAGCGCGCTCCACGTATGTTGCGTGGCATTGCGTTGCGCAAAACTGCCTTCAATCGACGCGTGCTTCAGTGTGAAAAGAAAACCGCTGGCCGCCCGCGCCGTCGTCTTCACGGGCCAGCACGAGCGTCGCGTCGGCGGGTACGTCGACCACGCCACCGACGAAGCGCGCCGCCACCGGCAACTCGCGTCCGCCCCGATCGGCGAGCACCGCGAGTTCGACCGATGCCGGCCGGCCATAGTCATACAGCTCGTTGACCGCCGCTCGAATCGTGCGGCCGGTGTACAGCACGTCGTCGACCAGCACGATGCGGCGGCCATCGACCTCGAACGGTAGCGAGGTCGGGCTTGCTTGCGCGTGCAGCCCTTTCTTCGCGTAGTCGTCGCGATGCAGCGCGACGTTCACCACGCCGAAGCTCGGCAGTTTCAGGTCGCGGGCGAGCCGCTCGGCGAGCCACGCGCCGCCGCTATGGATACCGGCCAGTACCGCCGCGTCGGCACCGTCTTGCGTGGCGGCGAGATGGTCGCCGTACGCCGCGCGAATCTGGTCGAGCAACGCGCGATACAGCGCTTCGGCGTCAATGGAACTCATGATCGTCGGAAAGTCCGTCAAGATATTGCTGGAGGATGATGCTCGCGGCTTCGGCGTCGAGCATGTCGGCGCGGGCATTGCCGGCGCGGATTTCCGCCTCGGCCTCGACCGACGAGTAGCGCTCGTCGACCCACGTGACCGGCAGATTGAAGCGGCCGTTCAGCTGGTTGCCGAAGCGCTTCGCGAGTTGCGTGCGCTCGTGCGGTGTGCCGTCGGGGTGCATCGGCAGGCCGACCACCAGCGCATCGGGCTTCCATTCGGCGATCAGCTTGCCGAGCGCTTCGAAGCGGTACTCCCTGCTGCGGTTCTGCACGACGACGAGCGGCCGCGCGCGGCGCGTCAGCGAATTGCCGACTGCCACGCCGATGCGTTTCTCTCCGTAGTCGAACGCAAGCAGCGTCGCCTCACGTCCGGCCGGCAGATTCATGCGCGGCCCCTCATGCGTGCCCGGCCTCGCCCGACAGCATCGACAACGACACGCCGAGCAGCGCGAGCGCCGCTTCGAGACGATCTTCGGCGGGCACGTCGAAAACGATCTTCGGATCGGCCTCGACCGTGAGCCAGCCGTTCTTGGAGATTTCGTCTTCGAGCTGACCCGCGCCCCAGCCGGCGTGGCCGAGCGTCAGCAGGAAACGCTCCGGACCGTTGCCGCTCGCGACGGCCTCGAGCACGTCTTTCGACGTGGTCATTTCGAGCCCGCCCGGCACCGACATCGACGACGTGTATGCGCTGCCGCCTTTCGGATCGTGCAGCACGAAGCCGCGCTCGGTTTGCACCGGGCCGCCGAAATACACGGGGACATGGAGAAGCGGTTCGATCTCGAGCTTCAGATCGATGCGATTGAAGAGCGCCTGCAGGTCGATATCGGTCGGCCGGTTGATCACGAGGCCGAGCGCGCCGCGCTCACTGTGATCGCAAAGGTAGACCACCGTTCCTGAAAACGTCGGATCGGCCATGTTCGGCATGGCGATCAGGAACTGGTTGGTCAGATTGATGCGATCGGTACTCTTGGACATAGTTCGGATTTTAGCAAAGACGATGCGTCATGGCGGGCTGCTTTGAGCATTGCAACGCGTTGGGTCGCACGCTGCGCGACGCGCCATCGACGCCGGATCAAGTTGCACTCTATCACGCGCGCGACTTGCGCCATGCCGCGATCAGGCGCCGAAACACCGCGTAGAACGGCACGTTCGGCGCGCGTCGCGAAGTTGCGGGATTGTGACTTGTCACAATGGGTTTCAGCGGGTTCGGCGCGCGTCGGTCGAAGCGTTGCGGACGCAATTCGCGCGCCACGTCGCGCGTTTGGTTCGACCCGGCTTGCGCTTCACGCGCCGCCCTGCTCGATAGCACGCGTGAGCGCGGCGAGCGCCGCCTGCGTGAAGCTGCCGCCCGCCGGTCCAACGCCCGCGGCGACCTTGTGCAGCGACGCACGCAAGGCCTCGGCGGCCTGCTCGAGCGTGTCGGCCGGCGGCGCGCCGACGATCACGTGCGCGCGCACCGCCGGCGTCGCGACGCTCGCATGCGCACGACGCCGCCATGCGAGACCGAGCGCGTCGGCGAGCAGCGCCACGTGACCGAGACCGAGCGCGCAGGCGGCCGAGCCGAGCCGGTAGGCGGCGTCGCCCGCCTGCAGCGCTTCGCTCGGGTCGGCTTTTTCCGGCTGATCGGCCGCGCGCGCATGGGCGGCCAGCGCCTCGATGGACGCGTCGGCGGTCTGCAGGAAGTCTTCGTACGCGTTCGCGTTGACGCTCAGCACGCCGAGATCGCGCGTGTGCGGCAGCGACTGCGCCTCGAGCGCGCCCGCCTCCCACAGCGCTTCCGACGACTGCGTGCCGGCGACGTGCCAGTCGACGGTCAAGCCATAGTCGTGCAGCACCTCGACCTGGTCGGCGTCTTGCGCGGCCGCGCCGAACAGCGCGTAGTCGCGCCACAGCAGCGCGAGCGTCGCGCGCACCAGCGAACGCGGCGCGCGCTCGATGCCGCGCGCGTGATCGGCGAGCGCCAGGTTGCAGCGCGCGTAGAAGCGCCGCGCCTCGATATCGCGGATTGCGTGGCCGCGCGCGCGCAGCGCCTTCGCGCAGGCGCGCGCGAGCCGCCAGAAGTCATACGGATCGGGGCCGGCGAGTTCGGTGAACACGGCGTCGAGCTCGTCGAGCGCGGCGTTCGTGACCGCAAGCGCCACTGCGCTGCCGGTGTCGGCCTGCGAGCGCAGCACCGGCAGCAACGCGCGCTCGTAGCGCGCCCGCAGATGGGCAAGCTGATCGGCCGATTGCGCGTGCAGCGAAGCCGGCGGCACTGGCCGCGCGCACAGCGCGAGGTCTTCGAACGCAACGGCGGAGCCCGGCGTGGGTTCGATGAGTTGCGCACACAGCTCGCGGTAGTGGTTGAACAGCGTCGGCGAGCAACTGAGCTCGCGCAGATTGTGACGCTCGAGCGCCGCGCGGAAGTCGCGCAGCGCCGCGCCGAACACTGGCCGCGCGCTTTCCGCTTCGGCTGGCTCGCCGCACGCGAGCGGCGAGAGCCGCACGAGGGCATCGGTGAAACGCTGCGCGCTGAGCCAGCCCGCCGTGCGCAATGCATGCGACGCGCGCAGCAGCGCGGCACCGCTCTCGTCGCGCTGCTCGAACGCGAGCGACGCCTCGGCGAGCGCGAGTTCCGCAGGGCGGACCGCGCCGCCGCGCGGGTTCGGCAGTGCATCGATGGAAACGGGTGCTGCGGATCGAAGAGTCATGGGCAGGCGACACGAAGCTGACGGGGCCGTCGCTTCGCGCCGCATGCTGAGTGAGCGGCCACCGCGCGAACCGGCGACAGGACAATGACAGACTACCGTTGCGACACGACGCGACCGGCGATGTTCCGCGCCGGCGCGCTCAGACAGGCGCCGGGCGTGCCGGACGCATCAAGCGATTGCAGCAATTGCGCGGCGGATGACGCCGCTGACTTTTCGGGATCGAAGCTCAGGGTTCAGGTTCGGGACCGGATCTCGGGACCCGGTTTGGGGGCCGAAGCTTCCGGCGTGTGGCACGAGCCCATCAAACCGCGACGCCGGAACAAATGATCAAGCGATGCGAACGACCGGCCGGCTGACGCCGGCGGCTTGCCGCACTTCAGATCTGGACCATTTCGAAGTCTTCCTTGCGCGCTCCGCACTCCGGACACGTCCAGTTGATGGGTACGTCTTCCCAGCGCGTGCCCGGCGCAATGCCTTCGTCGGGCAAGCCGGCCTCTTCGTCGTAAATCCAGCCGCAAATCAGGCACATCCAGCTTTGATATTCCATTCTTTTGTCGCGTCGTTGAGTCCGTGGAAGCGGGAGCCATGATGGTACCGTGTTGCCGCCCCCATGCCTAGCAATCGAAAACTCGCAATCGTAGCGTGGACCGGGCTTCGGCGGTGCGCCCGCGCGCCGTGCGCACGACGCTCGCGGCGTCAGGCCGCATGGCGGTGGGGGACACCCGGCAGCGCCATAGAGGGCGCCCTCGGCAAGCTCGCGGCGCTAGCGTGGCAACCTCAACGCGATCCCCGCCGGCTGCGCGTCAGCGGGCCGCGAGCCAGCCTCTGGCGATCCCCGCCGCGCGAAAAAACGCCCTCTCCACGGTTTAGGCCGCATAATTGAGCCAATTGCGCATTGCGCGCCGAAATCCTGCTTTCCTTATCCATTTTCATGCCCAGCGACACGCCTCCGATCGTCCTCACCTTCGGTCTCTCCGACCCCACCGGCGGCTCCGGCCTGCAGGCGGACCTGTTGACACTTGCCAGCATGGGCTGCCACGGCGTTTCCGTGCTCACGGGCTATACCGTGCGCGACTCGGCGAACTGCGACGAAGTCACCGGGCTCGACCCGGACATCGTCGCGACGCAGGCGCGCATGCTGCTCGAGGACATGCCGATCGCCGCATTCAAGGTCGGCGCGTGCACGCGCGCCGAAGTGGTCAGCGCGATCGCGGAAGTTGTTGCCGACTACGACGACATCCCGCTGATCCTCGCCCCGGACTTCACGCTCGACGACGAGCACGTGCTCGCCGCCGACGAACTGCGCGAAGCGATCGCCGATCTGCTCGCGCCGCAAACCACGCTGCTAGTCGCCGACTCGGCGACGCTGCTCGCGCTCGCGCAGCCCGACGGCGACGCTGAGGCGCCGAGCCTCGACGCGGCGATCTCGCATCTGCTGTCGCAGGGCTGCGAGTACATTCTGTCGACCGAAACCGGCACGCATCGGCTCGTCAACACACTCTTCAGCGAGGACGGCCAGTTGCGTCAGGACATGTGGGACCGCGCGCCGCATCGGTTGACGGGCCTGACCGATACGCTCGGCGCGGCGATCGCCGCGCTTCTCGCCAACGGCCAGGAGCCCGCGGAAGCGGTGCGCGAAAGCCAGGAGTATCTGTATCAGGCAGTGCGCAATGCGTTCCGGCCCGGCATGGGGGCGTACATGCCCGATCGCTTCTTCTGGGCGCGCAGCAGCGATGAAGACGAAACGCCGCCCGCGCAAGGCAAGGGCACGGCGCCGGGGGAAGCGCGGCACTGACCTCGCCATTTGTCGGCATCGACTAAAAACCCGCTGTCAGCCGTTTTTTTCATTAATGCGACTTTCGCGATTGGTGCGACTTTCCATTCGATTTATCCAAATTTAACAATGTAATTAGCGCGTAGCTATCGATACTGCCGCGCCCAGTTCGTCTCGCGGGCATCCTGGTCAATTTATTTTGCATAGCCGCATGAATCTTGCTGTCGGCGATGCAGCCAGACGTTTTACCGCGTAATCAAACGTTACAACGCCGATGACATCTTTTGTCTAGACTTTACGCATTACGATCAGTCATATGTCCCCACATGTCCTTTCCCACCTTCTTCATCCATCCACCGAAATGCGGCGGTTCGACCGTTATTTCGTTTTTTGATTTGAATAAAGGTAATGACCAATTCATTAGCTTTGTCTGGGATCAGGATGGCTGGGGAAACTGTCGCGCAAAGCTGCTCGAGACGCAGGTAGGCGGCGGTCATCTACCGTATGGCATTCATCGGATGATCAAATATCCGGTCAACTACTGCACGATCCTGCGCGATCCGCTCGCGCGCCAGATCTCGCACTACTGGTATGCGGCGAACGGCAAGAACGGCCAGATCACGCGCGGCGTCAGCGTGTCGGCGACCGAGGCTCTGGCGCTGCAAGGCGTACTGTCGCTCGACGAGTGGGTCAGCGAATCGCTCGGCGGCAGGAATCTGTTCGTGCAGATGCTGAGCGGCGAGCCGGCGGTCAACGAAGCGAGCCTCGCCGTCGCGCAAATCCATTTGCGCGAACAGATCGGAACCGTCGGCGTCTGCGAGGACATGAGCGAATTCTTATTGCGGCTGTGCGGTTCGACAGGGATGAAATTACCGTTCTGCTTCGAAGCGAATCGCACCAATGGTGCGCCGAAAGGCAAGGCTCACATCAGCGAAGCAGCCAGACAAAAGTTCATCGACGACAATAGCCTCGATTACGAACTGTTCCGCGACGCGAATCGAATCGTCGAAGCCTATGCGAATGAAACGGGCAGCGTCTTTTCGAATGCGCTCGAATTGGTCCGCGTGATTCAGTCCGAAATAAATCAGCTCGAGAATCCGCACGTCTATAGCGCGACGGTTTTCGGCATCGATGGCTCATTCCTGTCGCGCGTGCATGAGGTGATCCGCCGCTTCGATCTCGCGCCGATCGACACCTATCTGGAGTTCGCGCGAAGCCGGCAGCGTCCGCCGGTCGACCTGTTCGACGGTTTTGTCGACACGGTGCGCGACGGCGTAGTGTGCGGCTGGGCCGTCAACCTGAGCGAGCCGCAGCGGCAGGTACCGCTCGAGGTGCGGGTCGGCACGCAGATCGTCGCGACCGGCTGCAGCGGCGAGCCGCGGCCCGATGTGGCGAGCGCCGGCTATCCGAGCGCATACAGCGGATTTTCGATTCCACTGCCGAACGATATTCCGGAAGGCTTTCGCGTTACCATTGCCAATTCCACCGAAAGCCTGCACAACGCCGGCACGTGGCGGCAAGGCTGGCACTGCGAATGAGCCAGAAGAGCCAAGAGAACCTATCCATGAAAGAGCCGCCCCAGTTCGTGCAACGCTTCCACGGCAAGATCGCGCTGCAGGACCGCATACGCATGTTCGATCAGATGCCCGCCACGATCTGGCTGACCGGCCTGTCCGGCGCCGGCAAATCGACGCTCGCGTTCGCGCTCGAGGAGCAGCTGATTGCGCTCGGTCACGCCTGCTATGTGCTCGACGGCGACAACATCCGCCACGGTCTGGCGAGCGACCTTGGATTCGAGCCCGACGACCGGCGCGAAAACATCCGCCGGGTCGCGCACGTCGCCCAATTGATGAATGACGCGGGTCTGATCGTGATTTCCGCGCTGATTTCGCCGCTACGCGAAGATCGGGCAATGGCGCGCGCGATCATCGGAGCCGACAAGTTCGTCGAAACCTATGTGTCCGCCTCGCTCGCCACCTGCGCGAGCCGCGATCCCAAAGGTCTTTACGCGAAAGCGAGGTCTGGCGAGATCAGCTCGTTCACCGGCGTATCAGCGCCCTATGAAGCGCCGATCGATCCCGACCTGCACGTCGACACGGGAACGCTGAGCCCCGCGCAAAGCGTCGCGCAGATCTTCCACTACCTGCGCGAAAAGTGCCTCGGAAGGTCCTCTCATCGCACGGCTCGCGCCGCGGGCGCCTGATCCGCATAAAAGGGCGTCCGGAAGCGCTCGCCAGCAAGCACATCAACGCCGGCCCCAACCGAAAAAAAACCCGCATAAGCGGGTTTTTTCGTTTGGGGAAACGCCTCGCGGCGCACTCCCCACATGGACTTCCAGCCGGGCCTCGGCCGTGATCCAGACGCGCGGCAGTTCAACCACGCGGCCGGACCACGAGGCCCGAGCGGAATTACATGTCCATGCCCATGCCGCCCATGCCGCCGGGCATGCCGCCAGGCATCGGAGCATCTTCCTTCGGCAGTTCGCAGACAGCTGCGTCGGTCGTCAGCAGCAGGCCAGCAACCGAAGCTGCGTTTTGCAGCGCCGTGCGCGTCACCTTCGTCGGGTCCACGACACCTGCGTCGACCAGGTCGACGTACTCGCCGGTCGCTGCGTTGTAGCCGTAGTTGCCCTTGCCAGCAGCAACCGCTGCCACGACGACGCTCGCTTCTTCGCCACCGTTGGCGACGATCTGGCGCAGCGGCTCTTCCATGGCGCGCAGAACGATCTTGATACCTGCGTCCTGATCGGCGTTAGCGCCCTTCAGGCCAGCGATTGCCGTACGTGCACGGATCAGCGCGACGCCGCCACCCGCCACGATGCCTTCTTCCACAGCCGCGCGCGTTGCGTGCAGTGCGTCTTCGACACGTGCCTTCTTTTCCTTCATTTCGACTTCGGTCGCAGCACCGACCTTGATCACTGCAACGCCGCCTGCCAGCTTGGCGACGCGTTCTTGCAGCTTTTCACGGTCGTAGTCCGAGGTCGCTTCTTCGATCTGCGTGCGCACTTGCTTGACGCGAGCTTCGATGTTCGCTGCTTCGCCAGCGCCGTCGATGATCGTGGTGTTTTCCTTGCCCACTTCGATGCGCTTCGCCTGGCCCAGTTCAGCCAGCGTTGCCTTCTCGAGCGTGAGGCCGGTTTCTTCAGCGATGACCTGACCGCCGGTCAGGATCGCGATGTCTTCCAGCATCGCCTTACGACGATCGCCGAAGCCCGGAGCCTTGACGGCAACGGTCTTCAGGATGCCGCGGATGTTGTTGACGACCAGCGTTGCGAGCGCTTCGCCTTCGACGTCTTCAGCGATGATCAGCAGCGGACGGCCAGCCTTCGCGACTTGCTCGAGCACCGGCAGCAGGTCACGGATGTTCGACACCTTCTTGTCGTGCAGCAGCACGAACGGGTTCTCGAGCACGGCGACTTGCTTGTCCGGGTTGTTGATGAAATACGGCGACAGGTAGCCGCGGTCGAATTGCATACCTTCGACGACGTCCAGCTCGTCTTGCAGCGACTTGCCGTCTTCGACGGTGATCACGCCTTCCTTGCCGACCTTGTCCATTGCTTCAGCGATGCGCTCACCGATCGACGAATCGCTGTTCGCCGAGATCGCGCCAACCTGGGCGATTTCCTTGTTGGTCGTGCACGGCTTGCTGATCTTGCGCAGTTCTTCGATTGCGGCTGTAACGGCCTTGTCGATACCGCGCTTCAGGTCCATCGGGTTCATGCCCGATGCGACGTACTTCATGCCTTCGCGGACGATCGATTGCGCGAGAACCGTAGCGGTCGTCGTGCCGTCGCCTGCGTTGTCGCTGGTCTTGGAAGCGACTTCCTTGACCATTTGCGCGCCCATGTTCTGGAGCTTGTCTTTCAGTTCGATCTCTTTCGCGACCGACACACCGTCCTTGGTGACCGTCGGGCCGCCGAAGCTGCGCTCGAGAACCACGTTGCGGCCCTTCGGACCCAGCGTGACCTTCACGGCGTTGGCGAGAATATTCACGCCTTCGACCATCTTGGCACGGGCGGAATCACCGAATACGACGTCTTTAGCTGCCATCTTCTAACTCCTTGAATACTTTGGATATAACCGGTGAAGTAGCGACCTTGCGCTTACTTCTGCACCACGGCCATGATGTCTTCTTCGCGCATCACGAGCAGTTCGTTGCCGTCGACCTTGACGGTCTGGCCTGCGTACTTGCCGAACAGGACGCGGTCGCCGACCTTCACGTCGAGCGCAATGGCTGCGCCCTTGTCGTCGCGCTTGCCCGGGCCGACTGCGAGGATTTCACCTTGATCCGGCTTTTCCGCTGCGGCTTCGGGGATCACGATGCCCGACGCGGTCTTGGTTTCCTGATCCAGACGTTTGACGATCACGCGATCATGCAAAGGACGAAGGTTCATACATACTCCTCTCTGATTGAGACTGAAGAACGCTGAGAAAAACCCGGCTGGCCGAGCCAACCGGAGATGTTGTTAGCACTCTCGTGCAGCGAGTGCTAATTATATGGACGGGCAGTGACAAATTCAAGAAGGGGGGAACGCGGTCGAAGTTCACTACCCTGAAACGTGATTCGCTCGGGCTTGAACCCCGCCCTGTGCGGAACGTCTGCCGTTCGGCATTTTCTCTAATAAAACAATGATTTACCGACGTGTCGCATTGAGATTCGGCCCTTCGTGAAGGAAGAGGCGAACCATGACGAGGCAGCGACTTCGGAGGGGAGAGCCCGCTCGAAACGTCAAACCCAGGGAAATCCCCCATAAGCGCGGGCCGTTACGATAGTCAGCCTTCAGGCAAGTCGAGGGGGCTCATGAATGTGCTTCACGGCTGAGGCACCAGTCGGTCCAGGTATATCTGGACCGTTGCAGCGGCCGTTGATAGTGGGATTGTGAAATTGATAGCAGCTGCAAGGACGATACGTGCAGAACCGTAACGCTATAACTGAGTGCGAAAGATTTGAGATCTTTCCACTCTGAAGATCAGCGACAAATATGTCCAACTGACCAGTCGGTAATTGCGCTCCTCCAGATAGCGAAATATGGCGGAATCTATTACTTCCCTTATCGAAGTCAGCGTAGACTCCACAATAATGATCTTTGGTTTATACCTGCTGATATCAATCGATCGCAAGACTTCGTAATCGTGACCTTCCACGTCGATGGAAAGCAGATCGATTTCCTGACCGGCGTACGGGGTGTGCTCGAGAACGTCGTTCAATGTGGTAGTTTCAACGGTCCGGACGGAGATAGGCTTCTGGACTTCGGCCGCAGCCACTATGGGATCTATGGTCGAAGTCAACCCATAATTTGAAAAATTATAGACTTCCTTGAGCTGTTTCTCGTTCGAGACGGCCGCACATACATTGACATCACCAGACCGCGCAAGAGAAAACGTTTCAATTTTCACTGGATCCATGTCTATGTTGATGCCGCGCCAACCACGCTTGTAAAGCGCATGTGTGTTCGAGAACTTGACAGGGTGGTATGCACCAACGTCGACATAAACACCCTTATTGCACCGGGGACTGATTATCTCGCGCAACACCGCGTCCTCTCCAAACTGCGAGTAGTACAAACGCGGCCCGCGTGTTATCCACGTCTTGCGGACGAGCCAAAGGAAGTGTCCGAACGTCTTCGGGTTCAACATAATCGCTCCTCACTTCGAAACGATAACGGCAAAAGGTCAAACAGCGTTTGATCTGGAAACTTGCCCAGCAGAAGGTCGGTCCGGCATTACGTTAGCTAATATTCACATAGCAGGCCTCATTACCGCCGCAAATGTGCCGCAGTACGGACAAAACGATATTCGCGAATTAGTTACATGCTCGAAAAGTCGTTGAGAGTTACATCTGCAGACTACTCGACGGTTAGCCGAACATTAATCGAAAGTCATAATAATGTGTATTTTTGGCCGAAACCGTCGAGTGATGCAAAAAGCTTCCGGTTCCAGTCGGTTCGCATGTCACGGAATACAGCCGCGCGAGATTCAGCCCGCCGAAGCCTTCTGCATGAGGCCACGATCCGCCAGTTTCGGTCGCCCGACAGCGCGCTCGTTTCACTTCACTTCTGCGCAGGCCGGTGCAACGCATTACCCGCCATCCACTTGAGCCGTTCGCAATTGACCTTGATGCGCGCCGCGAATTCCTTCGGATCTCGCTCGCGCAGTGCGTTCATCTGGCTATTGGTGATGTCGGCGCGGTGCCAGCCCGTGTCCCAGTGCTGATCGAAATCGGTCGCACCGGTCAGGACCTTTCGGAGCCGCTCCTTATAGGCGCCGATCCGCTCTGGCGACACGTCGCAAAACGCCTGCGCGAAGCTTGCGCGCTCACCCGCCGTCTCCGCGCTCATGTTGGCGTCGCTCGCGCCGCTCGCGAGCGGCGCGGCGAGCGACAGCACCGACAGACAGAACGCTGCGCAAAGCGGCCGATAGCGATACGATAGGTTTTTCATCTTCGACTCCTGACGATCCTTCGTGGTGACCAGGGATTGTCCCGATCTTCAACGCCGCCTCGCCGATTGTGTCCTGATTGCACTGCACGATGGCGTTTTCGCGCGCTATCCGATGCATCGCGTGGCCAAACCGCGGTGCTACGCTCGTTAAAGCGGCATTCGCGACGTGCCCGTTCCGGGGAGCCGTGGCGCCAAGCACCGCAACGCCACGGCCTATCGGCAAGCCGCGACAGAAGCACGAGCGCCAGGCATGAGAACGAGCTCGAACACGACGCGCAACGAGCACAGAACGAAAGCACGACACGAAATCAAACACAAAAAGGCGAGACATCGCTGCGGGAGTGACTGCGATGGCATTTAGAACATATACCGTACTGACGCTGTTGGTGACGAGCACTGCCGCGTTCGCGTGGCGGCCTGTCACCTATCCGATCCGAAGTCAGAGCCCTTACGAGCGCAGCATCGACAACGCGATGTGCTACGCCGAGGCGAACCGCGTGACCGGGGTCAACATGGCCCACGAGTCGCAGATTCCGCCGCGTCAGCCGCCCGCGGCCAAAGGTGCGTCGACCGGCGTACCGTCGAAGCCGCCGCTTCCGCCTAGTTCCTTCTCAGCCACGCCGCTGCCGTGGAGCGCGAGCGCGCCCGAAGCCGCGAGCGCGCCGTTGGCTGAGGCGCAAGCGCCTGGCGGTGCATCGTCGGCGAAACCGGTGAACGAAGCCGCGGCCGGCGCCAGCGCGCCAGGCGCGCCGGCCACCGCGGCGGCGAATGCACCGCCGAACGCATCGGCAGCGGCAACGGGCCCCAGTGCGACCGCGGCACCCGGCGCGTCGGATGGGGCGGCCGCTTCGCTGCAGGCCAACGCGGCGTCGAACGTGAAGCTGCCGCCGCTGCCCGCGCCCGAGCCGCCGATGACCCGCTATTGGGCCGCCTACGGCGCGTGCATGCAGGCGCGCGGTTACGTCGTCCAGTAGTCCGGCCGACGCCGCTTGCGGGCGTCGTTGCATTCATTCTTTTTGATGGCGCCGCCCTTCGGCGCCAGTGGAGCGACACGGCCATGCCGCGCGACACGACCTCCGACCAGCCGTTTTTCCATCACTGCGCATACTGCGGCGTGCCGCTGTCGGGCCGCTTTTCGCCGTGTCCCGCATGCCATGCGCTGCCGATCGATTCGTTCGATACGGACGACAAGCCCGGCGAGCGCTCCGCGCGATCCCGGGCGCTGAGCGCATCGCGCACGCAACTCGAACCGCTGCCAGCGGCCGCGAGCTTGCCCGCGGACCGTTCGTCGCGACGCTCCGCGCAAACGAAGATGAGCCCCTACGATCTGATCGACGAAGCGACGTTCGAGCCGGGCGGGCGTCGACGGCGGCATCCGCTCGCGCTTGCCGCAGCCGCGCTCGCGACGCTCGGCGTCGTATACGTCGCCTTCGTTCTACTCAACGACGACGATGCGAGCGTCGACACGCCGGTCACGGTCTTCGGCACGGTGCGCCCGGACAACCCTGGCCAAGCCCCTGCACAGAACGTTGCGCAGAATGCGGCGCCGTCGGTTGCCGCGGCGCCGAAGCCGGCGTCGATCGTCGCGCAACGGCCGCGTCCCGTTGTCGTCGCGCGGCAGCAACCGGCGAACGTGCACGCGGCCCTCGTCGCGCCACCGTCACCGCCCGTCGTGGCGACCGCACCGACCGTTGCGCCATCGTCACCGCCGGTCGTTGCGACCGCGCCCGCCGTAGCGCGATCGAGCCCGCCCATCGTGGCGACCGCACCGACCATCGCGCCATCGTCACCGCCGGTCGTTGCGACCGCGCCCGCCGTAGCGCGATCGAGCCCGCCCATCGTGGCGACCGCACCGACCATCGCGCCATCGTCACCGCCGGTCGTTGCGACCGCGCCTGCCGTGGCGCGATCGGCTCCACCCGTCGTGGCGACCGCGCCCGCCCCAGCGCGACCGTCAACGCCCGTCGTTGCGACCACGCCGACCGCAGCGCGACCGACACCGCCCGTTGTCACGACCGCGCGCGCCGTAGCGTCAACGAAGACATCGAGCGCGGCCATCTCCGCGCCCACGCCGCGTGGCACGGCGCTCGCGTCGACCAGCACCAACACCGACACGATGGCCGCCCCGCTCACGCAAGCCGACAAACAGCGCGCCGACGCCGAGCGCAATCTGAAAGCCGCGCACGGCTATCTGCAACGAGGCAATCTGGCGGCGACCAGAGCACGCCTCGCCGCCGTAATCACCGCGCAGCCCGACAATCGCGGCGCGCGCAGCATGCGCGCCCAGGTGAGCACGCTAGAGCAGCAACGCGACGCGTTGCTGAGCCTCGCGCGCGGCTGCAGCAACGTGGGACATTGGGAGTGCGCGTCGCACAACGCCAACGAAGCGTTGCGGATCGATTCGAGCAGCAAGGCCGCGCAACGGCTCGTCGCGCTCGCGTCGCACGAGTCGGCGTGGCAAACCATGCAACCGACGGCGGAAGAGTCGCGCGCATTGCGCGATCTGCTGCGTCACCACTAAGGATTGCGAGGTATCTCGCGGGACGGCGGCACGGGCGTGCAGTCGATCACGCCCGCCCGCGCGGCGCCCCGAAAGACGCGCGCGCGGGCAGCAGTGTCAGCCGGCGATGCTGTCGTAGCCGTAATAGCCGCCCTGATACCCCGAGCCGAGAAACGCCGCTTCCTGCGGAACGTCGGTGAGCAGCACGCCGCGCAGACCGACGCCACCGTTACGCAGGCGTTTGGTGGTTTCGATGATCTCATGCAGCGGTTGACGCCCATGCCGCACGACGAGCAGCGTCGTCGCCGCGTATTTGCCGATCAGCGTCGAGTCGGTCACGGCGAGCACCGGCGGCGTGTCGATGATCACGACGTCGTATTGCGGCTTCAACACCTCGAGCATCGCTTCGAAGCGTTTGCTCATCAGCAGCTCGGCCGGGTGCGAGGGCAGCGTGCCTTTCGCGAGCACGTCGAGGTTGGGCAGCACGTCGCGCTGGATCATCGCGTTGAGATCGCCGCCGCACAGCACGTCGGACAGTCCCGGCCGATGGCTGACGCCGAAATGCGAATGCACGTCGCCGCGTCGCATGTCGCCGTCGATGATCAGCACGCGCTTGTTCGCCGACGCGACCAGCGTCGCCAGATTCACCGACAGGAACGACTTGCCCGCATCGGGCCGCGAACCGGTGATCATCACGACGTTGTTGGCCGCATGATCGAGCGACAGCTGCAGCGAGGTGCGCAGATTGCGCACCCCTTCCACCGCGATATCTTCGGGCGCCTGTTGCGCCAGCACATGCTGCCCGCGCTGGCGCAGCGACACCTTTTCCTGCAGGCGCAATTGCGTCTGGCTGCGCGGCACCACCGCGAATACCGGCACGCCGAGCATCCCCTCGAGTTCGTCCGGGCGCTCCACGCCGCCGCGCATCGCGCGCCGCAAGAAGACCAGCAGCAAGCCGAGCGCGAGGCCGCCGCCGAGCGAGATCAGGATCACCAGCATGCGCTTCGGCCACACCGGATCGTCGGGCGTTTCGGCGAAGTCCACCACGCGCACGCCGCTCACCTGCCCCGCCTGCGCGACCCGCAGTCGCTGCACGCTGTTGAGCAGGTTCATGTACAGATCGGTGTTCACGTGCACGTCGCGCTGCAGACGCAGCGCGGTCTGCTCGGTGTCGGGCATCGTCGAGACGCTGTGGTTCATCGTGCTCTGCGCGCCCTGCAACGCGGCGATCTGCGCATCGAGCGCGGCGACCATCGGATGATTCGGCGTAAAACGCTGCAACAGCTCCGCGCGCTGCTGCTGCAGATCGAGCAGCTTCGTCTTGTTGTCGACGATCTGCTGCAGCAGCAGCTTGCTTTCTTCACCGAGATCGACGGCGCCATGTGTATTGCGGAACTTGCCGTAGCGCTCTTCTGCGTCGTCGAGCGCCTTGCGCGCGTCGGGCAGTTGCTGTTCGAGATACGCGAGCGTGTGGTCGGATTCGGTCGAATGGCTCGCGAGATCCTGCCGCACGAACTGGCGCGCCACGTTGTTGACGATCGCCGCGGTCAGCGCCGGATCGGCGCCTTCGAGACTCACGCGGATCACGCCGGAGTCCTCCGCCGTTTCCTGCACGACCATCGTCTTCGCCAGACGCTCCACCGTGCCGAGCGTCGACGCGCGCGTCAGCTCGAAACGCGAGCCGGGCGCGCCGACCAGTGTGTCGACGTGCAGCGTGACCGGGCCGATCGCGGTATCGGTTTGCACGGTCTCGCCGACGCGCCCCGACAGGATCGCGCTGCCGTGAGGATCGCGCAGCATGAAGGTGTTGCCGGCGCCCGCGACTAGCGTGAAGGTCTCGCCATACAAGTCCTTCGACGTGTCGAAGCGCGACACCGCGATGCTCTCGTTGCCCCACGCGAACCCGCGCAGGTTGACGAACGACGGCAGCCGGAACCACCAGTGCCCGTTCACGAGTCCGGCGATCTTGCTGCCGATCACCGGCAGATAACGCGGCTTCGCCGTGATGTCGAGGTGCAGCGCGCGGACCGCCTCCTCGGTGACGAGACGCGACTTCAAAAGCTCGATCTGCGCCGCGGTCGACGGCTTCGAATCGTACGCGCCGGGAAGCGGCGCCGCCGCGTCCCGGCCGTTCGCATTGACGTTGACCGCATTCGCCGTCCTGTCCTGGACGTGAAACAGCACGTCCGAACGATAGACCGGCGGCGTGAGGAACGCGTACGCGCAACCGAGCGCGAGCGCGATCAGCGTCACGGTGAGGATCGTGCGCCAACCGCGCACGATCGTGCGCACGTAGTCCGACAGATGCAACTGCCCCGGTTCATACACGCCGGCGTAACGGTTTTCGTAATTGATTGCCATGTTTTCACCCAACAAGGCCTGCCGGTTCAGATATCGCGTCACGCATGCGTCACTTCGACACGACGACTCCCGTCACCGCCGCGTTGATCGCGGGCAACAGCAGGTTCAACACACGGTTGAAGCGAACCAGACCGCCCTGACCGACGTACACGATGTCCTTCGGCTGCAGCTCGAACTGGTTCGCGAGCAGCATCGCCACCGGCGAGGTCGCATCGAGGTGATAGATCTGCGGCGAGTCGCTGGTCGAATTGCGGATCACGAACAGCTGCTGCCCCGAGGCCGTATTCGAGTCGAAGCTGCCGCCGTCGGAGATCGCCTGCGACAGCGTCAGCGAGCCGTTGCGCAACGGCAGCACCGTGGCCGGCTTGTTGACTTCGCCCATCACGTAGACGCCGCTGTCTTCGCGCGCGTTCACGCGCACGGTATCGCCCGGCTGCAGATAGATATCCGACGGATTGCGGCCGTGCTTGATGAGGTCGTCGATGTTCAGCCTATAGGTCTTGCCGTCGCGGATCAGATCGACCCGGCTGCGATCCGCGGTCGTGTTGAAGCCGCCGCTCAGGCCGATCGCGTTCGTCAGCGACATCGGAATGTCGTTGATCGATTGCGTGCCCGGTGTGCGCACTTCGCCGTCGATATATACCGTCGCGTTACGGAACGACGCGACGCGCACCGTCACCTCGGGCTTCTGATAGACCTTGCTCAGCCGCGAATACAGCTCGCGCTGGATCGTCGCGACGTCCTTGCCGGCGACGTGCAGGTTGCCCGCGTACGGAAACTGGATGTCGCCGTTCTCGTCGATCAGGAAGCCCGGACTTGCATCGGAAGGGCGCGAGGTCGTCGGCGGCTGTCCCAGCGCGGCCGCGAGTTCCGGATGATCCCACACGACGATCTGCAGCACGTCTCCGGGGCCGACCCTGTAGACGGCCGGCTTGCCGAACAGACCCGTCGTCGTCGGCGGCAACACCGCGGCAGTCTGGTCGGCATTCAGCTTCTTCAGCAGTTCCAGATTGATATCGGTGATCGGAATCTGCTTCTGCTGCGAGGCTTCGGTACTGAATTCGCCACCCGTGTCCTGAATCGTGGCCGGCGTGACCATCCGTTGTCCCGGTACGATCTGACATCCGGAAAGCAATGCTGCGCTTGCGAAAACCACAAGACTTCCTGTGCGAAAACCAAGTGAGCTCATGATCTTTACTCCTTCGCCCCGAGGCGTTGTTATCGACTTTCTAGTAAGCGTTTCGATGCACCAGTCCGGCGACAATCGTCGCGCCGATGATCCGCATGTCGAGTGCGAACGACCAGTGACCCAGGTAGTACAGGTCATGTTCGACGCGACGCTCCATCTTCTCGATGCGGTCGGTTTCGCCACGGAAGCCGTTGATTTGCGCCCAGCCCGTGATTCCCGGTTTGATCCGGTAGCGATTGATATAGCCCGCGACCACCTTCTGATAGAGGTCGTCGTGCTCGAGCGCATGGGGACGCGGTCCTACGACCGACATGTCGCCACGCAACACGTTGAAAAATTGCGGCAGCTCGTCGAGGCTCGTGCGGCGCAGAAACGCGCCCACTTTCGTCACGCGCTTGTCGTCGCGCGTCGCCTGGCTCAAGGTGCCCTTCGCTTCGGTATGCACGCGCATCGAGCGGAACTTGTAGATCGTGAACACTCGGCCGTCCGCACCCTTGCGCTTCTGTTTGAACAGCACCGGTCCGCGCGAGGACAGCTTGACCGCGATCGCGATGCCAAGCAGCAGCGGCGCGAGGGCAACGATCGCGGCCGCGGCGAACAGCCGGTCGAAGACTTCCTTTTTCAGCATCGCGTTGGCCGACAGCGGCGAGGCGACCAGATTGATCGCCGGCACGCCGAGCAGATCGACCACGCCACTGCCTTCGAACAGCGCATGGCTGCGCACGTCCGGCATGAAGCGGATATTCACGAGGTCGTCGCGGAACTCGTCGATCAGCGCGCAGATCAGCGGCTCCTCGGACAGCGACAGCATCAGCCATAGCTCGTGCACGTCGTTGGTGCGGATGTAGTCGGCCAGCAGATCGACGCGATCGAACACCGGCACGCGCGGATCCGTCACGCCGGAGTCGTCCGGGCGCGTGTTGTAGACGGCGGTCGCGCGAAAGCCCGCGGTCGGCGCCGACTCGATGCGGCGCAGGAGCGCATCGCACTGCGAACCGCTGCCGACGATCGCCACCTGATGCAGGTTCATACCCGCGCCGCGCGCCCGCGCGAGCACCGCGTGCGCGATCACCCGATTCGCGATCAGCAGGCCACCCGTCGTCGCGGTCCAGTACGAGAACCACAGCCGCGACACGATATCGATGCGATGCAGCGAGTACATCAGCACGAGCGCGCAGGCCTGCACGATCAGCCACGCGAGCGACACCTGACCGGCGAGCCCGAGCTTCGAGCGGCCGCGCCATGATTCGTAGACGCCGAACGCGGGGAAGATCGCGAGCGCGAACGCAGCCGAAAACATCACCAGCGCCCAGTAGAAACCCGACTGGCCGAGATAATCGAAGCGGATCCGCGACGCCACGGTCGCACCCGCCAATACCAGAGCGACATCGAAAATCCGCGCGAGCAGATCCTGAAACTTGCGCATTTTACTTACCTCGTTCTGCCGTTCCTGTACGCAAAAAGGGGCGTGTATGGGCTGCCTACGGGCAGCGGCCGTAGTTGTCGTCAAACCTCACGATGTCGTCTTCGCCGAGATAGGTACCCGACTGGATTTCGATGATTTCGAGCGGCACCCTGCCGGGGTTTTCGAGCCGGTGACGCGTGCCGAGCGGAATGTAGGTCGATTCGTTTTCGCTGAGCAGGAACTGCTCTTCGCCGCGCGTGACGAGCGCGGTGCCGCGCACGACCACCCAATGCTCAGCGCGATGATGATGGAGTTGCAGCGACAGCTTTGCGCCGGGCGTCACGACGATGCGCTTGACCTGGAAGCGCTCTCCGCGATCGATCGAGTCGTAGAAGCCCCAGGGGCGCCGCACCTTGCGATGCGCGTCGGCCTCCGGCGCGTGCTGCGCCTTGATGCGCGACACGAGCCCCTTGACGTCCTGCACATGCGAGCGATCCACCACGAGCACCGCGTCCGCGGTCTCGACCACGACGACGTTCGCGGTGCCGACGCACGCGACGAGCCGCCCTTCCGAATGCGCATAGCAGGACACCGCGCCTTCGAACGCCACGCGGCCGCGCCCGGCGTTGCCGTTCGGGTCCTTCTCCATCGCGGCCCATACCGCGTCCCATGAGCCGAGGTCGGACCAGCCGGCTTCGAGCGGGATCACGACGCCGGGGGGAATGACCGCGGCTCGACTTTGAGCTTGCATATCGTCCTGTGCCGCGCCTTGCGCTTCGACGTTGCTCGCGCTGTCGTCTTGCGCCGGCGCCGGTTCGGTCAAACGCTCCATCACCGCATAGTCGATCGAATCGGCGGGCACGTCGAGGAACGCGTCGTGCGATGGCCGGAATACGTCGCCGTCCTGCTTGCCGCTCGCGAACGCGGTTGCGCACGGCGCATGCATGTCGGGCCGCAGCGCCGCGAGCGTGTCGAGCCACACGCGCGCACGCACGATGAAGATGCCGCTATTCCACCAGTAGGTGCCGGCCGCCAGGTATTGCCTCGCGAGTTCCTCGGCGGGCTTCTCGACGAAACCGTCGATCGCGTGGCCGCCAGCGGCCAATGCCGCGCCGATCCGGATATAGCCGAAGCCGGTGTCGGCACGCGTCGGCGGCACACCGAGCGTCGCAATCGCGCCCTCGCTCGCGTGGTGCGCCGCGCACGCTAGCGCGCGCTGCAGGGCAGGCACGTCCGCGATCGCGTGGTCGGCCGGCATCACGATCAGGATCGCGTCGTCGCCGGCCGCGCACGCGAGCGATGCCGCGAGCGTCAGCGCGGGCGCCGTGTCGCGGCGCGCGGGCTCGACGATCAGACGCGCGTCGACGCCGTTTTCATGCAACTGTTCGGCGATCACGAAGCGATGCTCCTCGCCGCACACGACGATCGGCGAAGCGTCGACGCTCCAGCCCGCCGGGAAGCTCTCGAGCCGCCGCGCGGTCGCCTGCAGCAGCGAGTCGGAGCCGACCACGTCGATCAGCTGCTTCGGAAAGTTTTCGCGCGACACCGGCCAAAGCCGCGTGCCCGAGCCGCCCGCGAGAATGACCGGGACGATGTGCGCGCAGCGCGCGCCAGCAACCCCGGCGCTTGCGCCGTTCGGCTCGACGGATCGGGCGCTCACACCTGCCTGCGTCAACATATCGGGATATCCTTTTCGATCTGCAAGGTACGACGAACAACGGACCCGTCCCCGCCTGTCACGCGCGGTTACCGGGCTGGCTCCGTCGGTGCTACTCGCCTGCCATGCGGCGGCTTTGAATCCTGAACTCGGTCGGCGAAATCCTCATCCGCTTGCGAAACACTTTCGCTAGCCGGTCGCCGTTGCCCATCCCGGTGCGCCGGGCGATCTTGTCGACCGGCAATTCCGATTCGGTCAACAGGCTGCACGTCACCGCGAGGCGCTCGTGCAACAGGAAACTCGACGGCGTGATCCCCATTTCCATCTTGAAGCGGCGCAGAAAGTTGCGCTCGCTCATCGCCGCGAACTGCGCGGCATCCGCAATCGAAATCGCCTGCTGGCAGTTTTCCTGCAGCCAGCGCGCCGCCGCGCGAACCTTGTCGCCGGGACTCATGCCGCCGTCCTCGCCGAGCAGCGGCGCGAGGTTCGTGCACGAGTCGGACAGCAGCCGCTCGGCAGCCGAGCGCGCGGTCGCGTTGCCCAGATCGCGCTTGATCATCGCGAGCGCGCTGCGCATCGATTCCAGCCGGTCGTTAAGGTCGACGACGCCCTGCTCCGCCGAGCCCGCGCCAATTCTGGCCACGGCCGGCTGGTGCGGGTCGCTCCCGTCCTTGTCCTCGGGCAGGGCCGCCGCGTCGAGCACCGCGCGCCCTTCGGCGATCGGCCGGATCATCGAGGTGTTGCGACGCACGCGCCGCAGCCATCCAAGCAGACGCTCATCGCGCGCCGCCGACGCCGCGCCCTTGCCGCCCGCCACATAGAGCGCGTCGAAGCCGCCGTAATGGCGCGCGTCGAGTCCGTCGGTCCAGACGCGCAAACCCGACGACGAAATCACCATGCCGCCGCCGGCGGACAAGAACGATACGTCGTACAGCCACGCGCCCGAACCGGAAGTGGCGAGTTCGTTGGCAGCCTGGAACACCTCGGCGATCACGCCCGCCCCTTGCAGCGAGCAGTCGTTGAACAACAGAATCGCGACACGACGCACGCCCTTGTTCGGAGCATGCACCCAGCGCAGCATTGCAGACTCGAGACTCGCGCAGGTCATAGTCATCCTCTCGACAGAAAACGATCTACTACACCTTTTACGATCACGCACAATGCGAACTCCGCGCAGTGCATCATAGCGACGGCCTCCGGCGCTCTGCCGTCATGTCCGAAAGTGCAGACATATTGGCACTATGAATACGTGATCGGCCAGTGCAATTCGGCACAATACCGAAACGACCGTCTTTTCACTGGATTAATCGTCTAACCGCATATGGTTGAATATGCACTCGCAAATCTTAATGCAATTTAAAAAATGAATGCGTACGCCAGCGCACACTGCGCGGCTACTCGAAAAACGGCGTGTCCCGCCTTATGTACCCACCGAGGCGGCATTTTAAAAGAGATTTTTTGCCGGAATTGGCTATCGATGAGTGAAAACCCCCGGCCCTACCAAGCGGGTCCGGCTGCATCGACAACTTCCCCTGACGATCCGCGCAAGCGCCGTGCAACCGACCCTTCGCCCGTCCAATGCAAGCACTCAACGCGCCAGAACAGATTATTTAATCTATTTTTTATTGATGACGGGAATATTAACGTGGCGATTAACGTTTCAAACCTGAAACAAGGATATCGGACGACTTTAGCGCCCCCGCAATAGATGGGCCAATGGCGGAATAAGTCGGGTGCGAGCGGGTGCATTTCCGCCAACCGATTGCGGAAATGGACTACGAGGTTTCCGCAAAGGGGGTTGGGGACAGCGAACGAAGTCCGCCATCCCTACGCAACGATTGTGACACCCGTCGAGAACGCGCCGCGTAATGGCACGACGCGACGATAGTTCGGCGTCGCCTGACAGGTTTACGGCGGGCAAGCGCACATAAAAGTGGTTCTGAACGGGTTACGATGCCCCCGACAAACGCGCTGGAACCGCACACATGGACGGCATTTCATGGATCACGCTGATACTTGCCACGATGATCGGCGGGTTCCTGTTCGCAATGATCGGCGTGGTGCTGCTCGCGCTGCTGCTCGGCAACGTATCGGACCGGCTGTCGAGCAACGACGAGACTCGCCAGGACTCATAGGGCCTGTTCACGCTAATAACGGGCTTGCGCTGGCCGCCAGAAGGGCCGAGCGCAAGGAATGCGAGGCAACGAATACTCGACGTATTCGCAAGAAGCATGACGCGGCGATCGGCCCTTCTGGCGGCCAGCCCCTTGAAGCTTTTTTTAATACAGGGGAACGTGCCTTTCCGCTCGTATTGCGGCGTCGGTCGTCGCTTGTTTGGCTCGGCCAAACGGCGCTCCTCTCTCCTTGCACTACGCGCGCAAAGGCACGTTCGCAAGCCCGTTATTAGCGTGAACAGGCCCTAGCTACTTCGAAAGATCCTCGAGCGCGACATCGCGCGTCTTCGGTCCCAGCGTACCGATCGCGACCATGACGATCGCCATTGCCCCCGAGATGAACACGAACACGCCGTTCACGCCGAAGCGACCGAGGCAGGCGGCGATCACGAACGCCGAGAACATCGCCGAAATCCGGCTCCATGAGTAAACGAAGCCGACCGCGCGCGCGCGGATGCCGGTCGGAAACAGTTCGGCCTGGTACGCGTGATAGCTGTATGAAATGATGTTGCCCGCGAGCACGAGGCACACGCCGAGGCTCACGAGCAGCACCGTCTCGCGCGCCTGGCTGAACGCGAGTCCGCACACGACGTTGACCGCCGCCATGCAGACGATGACGGTCTTGCGCTCGAAGCGATCGGCGATCAGCAGCCCCAGCAACGGCCCGAGCGGCGCCGCGATCGCGATGATGCTCGCGTACATCAGACTCGTCGTCACCGTGATGCCCTGCTTCATCAGCAGCGTCGGAATCCAGTTCGCGAAGCCGTAGTAGCCCATCGTCTGGAACACGTGAAAGATGATCAGCATCAGCGTGCGCTTACGATACGGCGGCACCAGCAGATCACGAAACGCCGCCCGCGCGCGCACCGGTTCGGGCAGCGCGGGCTCGGGCAACGGCAGGCCGCATTGGCGCCGATACTCGCGCGCGACGCGTGCTTCGAGACGCGTCATCACCGCGTCGGCTTCGTCGAGGCGGCCTTTTTGCGCGAGCCAGCGCGGGCTCTCCGGCAAGCCGCGGCGAATCCACCACACCACGATCGCGCCAATCGCGCCGATCAGCACGACCACACGCCAGCCGTCGAGGCCGAACAGGCGTTGCGGCACCAGCAGATACGACAGGAACGCGACGATCGGCACCGCGCAGAAGCCGACCGCCTGCGAGCACGCCGAAGCGCGCCCGCGAATGTGCTTCGGCACGAGTTCGGAAATATATGTGCCGATCGTGACGATCTCGACGCCGATGCCGACTCCCGCGATAAAGCGCCAGCAGTTCAATCCGAGCGCCGTGTGCTGGAACGCCATCACGACGTTGGCCGCCGTGTACCACAGCAGCGACCAGGTGAAGATCGCGCGCCGGCCGAAGCGGTCGGCGAGAAAGCCGCAGGCCGCCGTGCCGATGAACAGGCCCGCGAACAGCGCGGCGATGAAACTCGCGACGCCGCTCGTGCCGAACAGGCCGCGCGTCGTGGCCGTCAGCAGGCCGCTGTGCACGAGTCCCGGCGCAATATAGCCGGAGTACATCAGGTCGTAGAGTTCGAAGAACATGCCGAAGCTCAGCAGCATCACGAGCTGCCAGATCGTGCGGGTCGCGGGTAGCCGGTCGAGCCGCGCGGAAATGCGCGCGCCGTCGAGCGCGATCGCGCCGGCGCGGTCCGAGCCTGCCGCATCTGCGCCCGCGTCCGTGGGTGAGCCGTCGAGCGCGCCGGCATCGCCGAGCGCCGTTGAGTACATCGCCTGATTCGACGATTTCATCGTCTGTCTCCAGAATTATTGGTCTATTGCTCGCTGCAGCGGGTCAAGCGCGGCACGACGCTCACGCAGCCGCGCGCGGCGCCCGCGATTGCACGCCACCGCCGAGCTCCGCGATCCGCGCGTCGTCGAACCCGAGTTCGCGCAGCACCTCGACGGTGTGCTCGCCGATCTTCGCGATCGGCCGACGCGGCCCGAGACGCGCACCGTCGAGCGAAATCGGCAGCAACGGCATCGCGGTTTCGCTGCCGTCGTCGAGCGTCAGCGGCACCAGGCCGCCGCTCGCGTTCAGGTGCGGATCGTCGAACAACTCCTCGGGCTTCGTGATCGACGCGAACGGAATGTGATTGCGCTCGAACAGCGGCACGAGCGTCGCGCCGTCGAGACGGCTCAGGCTTTCGCCGAGCGTCTGCAGCAGCCAGCCGCGCGCGAGCACGCGGTCGTTGTTGGTCGCGAGGCGCGCATCGGCGAGCAGATCGTCGCGTTCGAGAATCGCGCACAGCGCGCGCCACTGCGCGTCGCCGGTCGCGGCGATGAACATCTGCTCGCCGTGCGCGAGCGTAAACACGTCGTAGACGGCCCAGGCGCTGATGCGCTCGGGCATCGGCGCGGCGGCCATGCCGGTCGCCGCGAACTGCTGCATGTGCTGCGCCGAGAGCAGCACGCAGTTCTCGAACAGCGCGCTCTGCACCTCCTTGCCGCGGCCGCTCGCGTGCCGCTCGTGCAGCGCCGCCAGCACACCGATCGCGCCGAACATGCCGCCCATGATGTCGTTGACCGAGCTGCCCGCGCGTAGCGGACGGCCCACCGGACCGGTCATGTACGCGAGGCCCGCCATCATCTGCACGACTTCGTCGAGCGCCAGACGATGTTCGTACGGACCATTGAGAAAGCCCTTGTGGGACACGTAAATCAGCCGCGGATTGCGCTCGCGCAGCGTCGCGTAATCGAGGCCGAGACTCGCCATGCGGCCGGGTTTGAAGTTTTCGACGAAGACGTCGGCGCTATCGACGAGTTGCTTCAGCGCGGCGAGACCGGCTTCACTGTCGAGATCGAGCGCGACGCTCTTCTTGTTGCGATTGAAGGTGCGAAAAAAGCCCGCGCCGGTGCCGAGCAGCCGGCGCGTGCTGTCGCCGCGCGGCGGCTCGACCTTGATCACTTCGGCGCCGAGGTCGCCGAGAATCATGCCGCAGGTCGGACCCATCACCATATGCGACAACTCGATCACGCGGATGCCCGCGAGCGGCAAGGTGCCCGGCCGCGGCGTAGACGTCGACGACGAAGCTGAAGTAGCGGAGGAAAGCGGAGTCATTGCGGCACCTGCGGAACGGAAGAATGGAGACAATGCAAAGATTCGGCGTAGCTGGCGGAGTCGCGCGCGACCGCTTGCGCGTGCGCGAACTGTTTCGGTAATCCCGCTCGCGCGAGATAGCCGTACAGCGGCTCGCCCGGCAGCGCTTGCGCCAGCACCGCGCGCGATGCGAGTAGCCGCGCGATGTCGATACCGGTGTCGTAGCCCATGCTGTGAAGCATGAACACGAGGTCTTCGGTATTGACGTTGCCGGTTGCGCCCGGCGCATGCGGACAGCCGCCGAGACCAGCCAGCGACGCGTCGAACTCGCGGATCCCGTGCTGCAGCGCGACCAGCGTGTTGGCGAGCCCGAGGCCGCGCGTGTCGTGGAAATGCAGCGAGCGCAGCCTGTCGCCCGCGACGTCGCGCACCAGCTCGATGACCTCGCCGACCTGACGCGGCGTCGCTTCGCCGGTCGTATCGCCGAGCGCGATCACGTCGGCGCCGGCCTGCACCGCGGCGCGCGCGATCGCGGCGATATCCGCGTACGGCACGGCGCCCTGCAGCGTGCAGCCGAACACCGTCGACAAACCGGCGATCAACTCGACGCGGCGCCCACCTGCCGGGGGCGCGCCATCGATCAGCTCGCGCATCGCGGCGAACGCGTCGATCATCTCGGCGGGTGTCTTGCGCACGTTCGCGGCGCTATGCGCGGCGCTCACCGAAATCGGCGCGACGATGCGCTCTACGCCAGCCTCGAGCGCGTGCTGCGCGCCCTTCAGGTTCGGCACGAGCGCGCTCACGCTGAGATCGTCGTAGCTACGGGCGTGGGCGACTACGTCGGCGGCGTCCGCCATTTGCGGCAGCAGCTTCGCCGGCACGAACGACGCGACTTCCATGTGGCGCACGCCGGCCGCGTAGGCGGCGTCGATCCAGCGCCGCTTGTCGTCGGTGGACATGATGCGGGCAATGCTTTGCAGACCGTCGCGCAGACCGACCTCGGTCACGACGACGCGCTCGCGGGTTTCATTCATTGGTTGGAATCCTGGTCGTGGACGCGGGCTTCAGAGGCCGTTGGATGGAAGTGATGCGCTGACTGGGTCACAGCGTGCCCGCGTGACGACGCGCGGCAAAGTCTGCTTTGGCGAAGCACACCATCGCCGCTCGCGATGGCCGCTCAGGCCAATGGGGCGGGCTTTGGCGCTCGCCTGGGTGAAATGCTTAGGGGTTTGTCTGGGGAGGTGGCGAAGGCGCGGGTGACGAGGCGTGTCGCCCGTCTTATCTGGCGCTCAGCAGATGCTCGAGCAATCGCGCGGCCGCCAGCGTCAACGCCGCGCGATCCCGCATGCAGATCACGAAGCGCCGCGCGGCCCAAGCCTCGCGCAACGGCACGGCGACGATGCCGTACTCGTCGGCCGCATGGCGCGGCAGCGCCTCGCGCGGCAGGATCGCGACCGCGAGACCCGCCTGGATGAAGCGATAGGCGGCGTCGAACGTCGATACATAGGTGCGGTAATTCAACTCGCTGCCCTTCTCCAGCGCGATGCGCTGCATCAGCGCATTGACCGACGCATTCGATGCGAGCCCCAGATGATCGAACCCGAGCGTCTGCTCGAAGCCGATCTGCGCCTCGCCCGCGAGCGGATGCGCGCGCGGCACGATCAGCGCGAGATGGTCGGCGCGATACGGCAGCGTGTCGAGACTGCCGAGCGGCACCGTGTCGCGGCAGATGCCCAGATCGGCCACACCCTCTTCGAGTCCGCGCACGATGTCCGCGCTGACGCGCTCCTCGACGTCGACGCGAATCGCCGGATTCGCCTGCAGAAACGCCGACAACGCCTCGGGCAAAAACTCCACCATCGACGACACGTTGGCGAGCACGCGCACATGCCCACGCGCGCCGGCCGCGTACTCGCTAAGCTCGGCCTGCAGGCGTTCGTGGCCGCGCATGATGAGCCGCGCGTGGCGCAACAGCGCTTCGCCGGCGGCGGTCGCGCGCACGCCGCGCTGGCTGCGCGACAGCAACGCGACATCGACGAGCGCTTCGAGATCGGCGAGCCGCTTGCTGACCGCCGACGGCGCGATGAACTCACGCTCGGCCGCGCGCGCGATCGTGCCTTCCTCGCACACGGCGATGAACAAGCGCAGCGTCACCTGATCGATTTGCCACATCGGCGCAGCGGATTTGTGGGTTGGGGGTGGGGGGAATTATGGTTGATCGTGGAAGGCCGTGGAGGATTTCTGTCGCTTGCGGTGCGGCTCGAACCACGGCTTGCCGTGCAAAGCAGTGCAGAAACAAGCACGTTGACGCTCGAATGGAAAGCCCGCAAAGCGGGGCGACTTGTTTGAGGCGCGGTTGCCTTCCGTTAGTCTTCCGTGCTCTTCAGATCGCTTATCCGCCCTTTCGTTATGCGCGCCATGCAATCCCAAAACGTCATATAACGCACCGACGCTTCGCCTAATGAATAGCTCTCAGCGTAACACTGGTTGTCGCGATACTCGACCCATGCCCTTTGTCCTTTCTCAAAGTAAGGCAATGCAACAGGATTGTTATCGACCTTCAAATCAACATCGCCTTTCCTCAACTCAGTTTCCAACGATTTAATCGTGGAATTCAATTCTGCGTAAATTTGTTCGAAATTCCTGTGGCTGCACGCAGCGATATCGGCGGTTGCCGCGTGCTCACCGGTCTTGCAAAGACGGTCAATTTCCTCGCGCAATTTTCCAGAAAAATAAACCGATGATGGCGCTGCTTTTTTGTAGTCGAACTGCACCGAGTAAATTGTTTTGCTCAGCGCAGTTGAATCAAGAAAATTAAACATCGAAACCATGATAAGCCGCACAGCAAGCATTCTAGTGGGACGCATCATATACACCTTCAGAGAACACTCCAGCCTCCGTTTCCCGGCGTTGACGCAAGCTCGATGAACAGCGAAATCTTTTTTATGTAATTCGGAATATTTCGGCAGTCACCTGATTTTCGCGATGCGTCAATTCGTCCGCAGCATGGTCTGCTACAGCATTAAAAGAAACACTCACCAATGCATCGTACACGTACTGAAACAACGGTACGTGCACTTTTGCATTGATGGCGCGTTCTGTTCGCCTCAAGTCCTTTCAAAAACTCTCTGGCGTGTTGACTGATACTGCTCTGCCCAAGGTGCAGATTGTCTTCCGGCAAGACAAGATGGAAGGTCCCACAAAGCGGGCCAACGATTGCGGTCATAGGATGCGCAAGCTATTGTGTTTGGGCTGGCTCGACTTCAATAGAGTCCAGCGTTTCCGTAATCGAAGTGGTTCCGCGTAGATCGCTACCGGTTATTTGCCGTCGGTGGCGATCAAAAAACTCCGTTTTAGTATCAATTACAAGAGTAACAGGAGTGTCGCCACGCGGACTATGCCAGATAGCCTGGAATCTGTATGGTCCCATTCGCGCGCCGCCCATATGGGGCATTGTCGGACTATTTATTCGGATCCCCCATCCCGTATCCGTAACCGAAAACGATTGCAGTATAAATTCCTTAAATTGGGGGCGATCCTTCAGCATCGGCACGATGTAATCGTTGAAGCTAATCGACCCGTCAGCGTAGACAGTCGGAACAAGCAACGTACAAAACAACCCGGCGCTGAGTCTATGTGCTAAGCGTTGTTTACTCATAACTCTATTCCTCGACGGTCATCCAATATACTTAACTTTGCGCTGCGTATTGTTTACCGCCCCATGCTCCCAAGCGGACTGGACAACGGCGCCCGCACCGACGAAATTGTCGATGTGATGGCCGGTAATCGCGCTGCCAGTATCATCGGCGAAGCGTCTGCCGACGATCTCTATTTCGACTTGAGCGTGCTTCGGTATGACGTTAGGATCGACCGCTATCGAACGATTCTCCGTAACCGGTCCGAATGCGCCTTGCACTGAATCCGTGTAAGCGAAGGCTACGCCATCCGGGTTGTTGAGATAGTCGCGATTGCCGTGACTATTTCTATGCCAACCTGAATTCACCTGTATTGGTCGAATATAGCGCCCGTTAGATGCTTTACCGGTTCCCTGCATGACAACGCCTCGCGCGCCATAGAGAAAATCGCGCTTGTGTTGATCGTTGGTTCCGCGAGCAATCACAACTTCACCTGTAAAATCCTGTTCGAAGCAAACGTGATACCCCGTAATAAGAAACGTGCTCTCGTACCATGCGTCCTTGAACCTCAAACGCAGTGGGACCGAGGTTATATCTTCATCAGCTACGGTGAGTGTCAAATCCCCGGGTTCGCGCGATTCGAGAATAACCGTCGCGCAACCGTCTAAATCGGTCGGACCTGAAATCCGTATTGTGTCGCCCGGACGGCTGCTCCTGATCGATAGGGCACGCCCGAAAACCGAATCTCCTCGACGACTTTTCACTGCGGCCTGGATAGCCAGACGGTACAGAATCTTTCCGTGCATCACACGCGAGGATGAGGGAATGATAGGCAACTTGTCACCGTAACTGTTGTCTGGAATATTCCACGACAACAGGTTCGCTGCAATCCGAACTTCAACGCACGAGTCCGGGTTTGTGTTCGTACACGCGGTGTCGTGAACCGTTAGCCAATCCGGACTTTCCGGCATTCCTATTTCTCCAATTGAAGTTTGAGGCTTGCCGTTCCGCGAGTAACTACGCGCACAGTGCTTAGTCTCTAGTTCCAAGTGCAACACCTTGAATGAGGTAGGGTGTTGCGATGAAGAAGAACTACAAGCATTTGAGTGCGGAAGAACGCGCGGCGATCATGATCGAACATCAAAAGGGCGGCAGCATAAGAACTATTGCGGGGCTGCTGGGGCGCAGCGCTTCGACGGTGTCGCGCGAACTGGCGCGTAATTGCAGCGTGGACGCGCCGCGCTACTGTGCGACGCAGGCGGCCTCGGCCTATCGGCTGCGTCGTCGGCGCTGCGTACGGCCGCGCAAGTTGATCGAAGGCAGCGCGCTTTATCGGCATGTGCATGATCACCTGGTCTACTGGCGCTGGTCGCCGCAGCAAATCGCTGCCAAACTGCGGGCCATGTATCCAGACGACCCAAGTCAGCACGTCAGCCACGAGACGGTCTATGCTGCCATTTACACGTATGCACGTGGCTCGCTGAAACCAGCCATGATCGCAGCCTTGCGCCAAGAAAAACCGGCGCGCGGAAATCGGCGCACGACGCTTGCTGGCGGCAGCTATGTTCCCGAGGATTTGCGCATCCAATATCGCCCCGAGCAGATCGAGCAACGGCTGTTGCCGGGGCACTGGGAGGGCGACTTCATCAAGGGTGCGTTTAATCGTTCCGCCGTGGGCACGCTGGTCGAACGCAAGACGCGCTTCGTGATTCTGTGCCGCATGGATGGCTGTACGGCCAGGAATGCGCTGGAAGGCTTCTCGCGGCAAATGAAGAAGTTGCCGGCCTTTCTTCGCGAGAGCCTGACCTACGATCGGGGAACGGAAATGGCCTGCCATGTCGAGCTCTCCAGGCGGCTCAATATCGATATCTGGTTTGCTGATCCGCATGCGCCCTGGCAGCGCGGCAGCAATGAGAACACCAACGGCTTGCTGCGTCAGTTTCTGCCAAAGGGCACAGACCTTTCGACGCTCTCGCAGACCCAACTCAATGACATCGCCAAATTGCTTAACGGGCGGCCTCGCCAGACGCTCGGCTGGGACTCCCCCGAGGAAGCAATGGCTAAAGAGTTAGAGAAGGCTGGATTAGCTAAACGTTGCACTTGACTCTTGAGACTGCCGTGTGTCCGCTCTGGCTTGTGGTTCCCGTTATCACCCGTTTACCGTCAACGACAATTCTGTAACGCACGTTGGCGAGGGGTTGGCCATCGCTTTTTTTGAGCACGTAATACTCGTCGTGAGTGCGAATTTTCGACGTCAGCGCTGAGGCCGCCGTGCGACCGCGGCAATCGCACGCCCATGCATAACCCAGGGCGTCGGCCATTTCGTAACCGTTCGAATACGACCGAAGCCTATCCTGCGGAAACCATTCGCCAGTTTCGACGTTCATCGCCATTGCAGACGGCATTGGCGGGAAGTTTGAGTATATTGAATAGGTGACACGACAAACTTGGCACTCTTCCTCGCCCACGGCACCTGCCTGTTTCTGTTGTCCCATTCGACCTCTTTTGATTTTCCAGAAAACACCCGGCAAATTAAGCATCTAAACGGGGGCACGGTCAATGATTTTAATTTGAGACAAAACTTCATTGACAGATATTAACGATTGCTCTGGCCATCTCATTTTTAGGCGAATTTTCCCGATATCACGGCCAAACAAAAAAAGCGGCATTGAGCCGCAATGCCGTTCAGTTAAGCAACTGAGCGGCATTTTTGTTTTTCTGACAAAAGAGCCGTGGTAAGCGAGCGCGGCGATGTCAGCTTTCATCGCCATGCCGGCCGATGCGCTGAAGCGAGTCATCGCGCGTCGAGTCTCACCCATCCCCGCCCTTGCCCGCGATTTTCGGGATGGCTATGCTGGCGGGTGCGCCGGCTGCCCGCAGGCGACCGCCCCAACCAGAACAACGCTCGAGAACCTGCCCATGTCCACCACCAGTCTGTTTTTCACGGCCGCCGGCGTCGGCCTCGCGATTGCCGCGCCGGTCGGCCCGATGGGCATGTTGTGCATCCGCCGAACGCTGAGCGGCGGTCCGCGCGCGGGACTCGCGATCGGCTTCGGCATCGCCAGCGGCGACGCGGCCTACGGGCTGATCGCGGCGCTCGGCCTCGTCGGCATTTCGCAGTTCATGCTCGCGTACGACCGCCCGCTGCATCTGCTCGCGGGCCTGTTCCTGCTGTATCTCGGCGTGCGCGCGCTGCTGCAGAAGCCGCCCGCTGAAACCGCCGACGGCAATGGCAATGGCAACGGCAAGCTCGCGCAGATCGGCCGCGCCGGCGCGCTGCGTGCGTACGCGAGCGCGCTGCTGTTGACGCTGACCAATCCGCAGACCGTCATCATGTTCGCGGCGCTATTCACGACGCTCGCACCGCGCGGCGCGTTCTCGCCGGCCATCGCGCTGACGACGGTCGGCGGTGTGTTCGCCGGCTCGATCGCGTGGTGGTGCTGTCTGGTGACCATGGTGTCGCTCGCGCGTCATGCGATCGGCAGCAGACTACGCGTCGCGATCGATCGCGTGGTCGGCTTCACGCTCGCGGCGTTCGGCGTCGTCGAAATCCGCCGCGCGCTCTGAGCGGCACCTCACACGCCACGCGGCACATCAGCGCCGTACACGCCGAACGCAGCCCGCTGCCAGCCGCGACGCGCTCCCCCCTGAACAAGTGCCGCACGCTGGCGCGGCAGTTTTGCGACAATAGCGCCTTTCGCCGCTGAGGCGCCGGCCGACGCGGCCGTGCAGCGCACCGCACGCCGCCGCACCCATCCGCCCCGGCGCCTACGCCGGCCTTGCCGCCCCAACCCTTCACCCGCGCTGCGTCAGCTTTCCGTTCAATGGCTCTACCCCACATCGATCTGCTGTACTCCGTCTCCGGCCTGTTCGTCGGCTTTCTGGTCGGGCTGACGGGCGTCGGCGGCGGCTCGCTGATGACGCCGATCCTCGTCCTGCTGTTCAAGGTGCACCCTGCCACCGCGGTCGGCACCGACCTGCTGTACGCGGCCGCCACCAAGGCGACCGGCACGCTGGTGCACGGACTGAAGGGCTCGGTCGACTGGCAGGTCACGCTGCGCCTCGCGGCCGGCAGCGTGCCCGCGGCAACCGTCACGCTGATCCTGCTGCATCGCTATGGAATGGATACGCCTGGCGCGGGCCGGCTGATCCAGGTCGTGCTCGGCGCGGCGCTGCTGATTACCGCGATCGCGCTGGTGTTCCGTCCGCAGCTCGCGGCGCTCGGCGCGCGCAAGCAACGCGCGCCGAGCCAGGCACGCACGCTCGCGCTGACCATGCTGACCGGCGCGACCCTCGGCGTGCTGGTGTCGCTGACGTCGGTGGGCGCGGGTGCGATTGGCGTGACGGTGTTGATGCTGCTGTATCCGATGCTGCCGACGACGCGCATCGTCGGCTCCGACATCGCGCACGCGGTGCCGCTGACTTTGCTCGCGGGCGCCGGACATTGGCTGCTCGGCTCGATCGACTGGTCGATGCTGCTGTCGCTGCTGGTGGGATCGCTGCCCGGCATCGCGATCGGCAGCTATCTGGCCTCGCGCGCGCCGGACGCGCTGCTGCGCAATCTGCTCGCCGCGACGCTGACGCTGGTCGGCGTGCGGCTGGTGTTGTCGTGAGGCGCTGAAGACGCGTCAAGCGCGCACGCCGTAGCCCGTGTCTATTTGAAAAACCGGCAGGTCAGATCCGCCTCGAACTGCCTGACCCACTGACCGTGGCGGTCGTAATACGACTGTGACCAGCTGCCGCGCCGCACGGTGACGACCCGCTCGTGCGCCGGCTCACCGGGTGCCACGCTCGCGCTGATGTCGAAATGCGCGGGCGCGAAACCGTGTCGCGCGCACACCAGTTCGAATGCCGCGCGATCGCCGATCGGCAGATCGATATAGCGAAACAGCGTGGTTTCCATGACCTTGGCTCCCCCTTCCCTCTTGATCACAGTACGCCTCGCGATGCGTCGGTAATGTGTCGCAGCGCACGAATCCGCGACGGCCGCGCCTCCATCAGGACCTGTGCGTGCGGCAAGCCGCATTGCTGCGGTCCCGCAAACCTCGCGAGTGCCACGCCATAAAACCGGCGGCGAAAAAAAAAGCTCCGGCGATCATGCCAGAGCCTCCAGGTTGATAGATAGACCTCGCGACGCGACGCAAGCGCGGCGTCAAACCGTCTACGCGACGACGGTGACGGCGCCCATGCCCCAAGCCGCTGCGCACCACCGCGCGACGCGGGCCTTGCGGCGCCGCGCGCACGCGTACCGCTTACTGCTGCACCACTTTGAGCTTGTTCGACACTGACATTACGCCGTCGACACCCTTGGCGGCTTCGCCGGCCGCATCGATCTGTCCCTGGGTCGGCACCGAGCCGGTCAGCGTCACTGCGCCGCCGCGCGCGCGCACGGCGATGTGCGACACGTCGAGACCCTGGGTCTTCGTCAGCGCGTGGCGCACCTTACGGCCAAGTTCGTGATTCGCTGCCTTGCCGGCCTTGACGGCGGCTGCCGCCGACGCCGTATCGGTTGCCGGAGCGTTTTGGGCGTAGACGTTGCACGCCACCACCATCGCCACCACCGGACCCAGTGCTTTCAGAAAACCGACCGTCTTCATAGCTCTCTTCTCCTTGGCTTCACATTGGACCGCATGAACAAGCGGCATTGTTACGACTACGGGCGGCCGTCATCGCGCGAACGCGCGCGTGAGCGACGGCCATCAACGGCTGTGACACGATGTGCAAGAGGCGAGAGAGGCTGATTACCGGCAACCGGTAACCGGCAAACCGCGACGTCCGCCGACGCACCCGGTTCTTGTCCGTCTTGCCGGGGTCGCGCCGCAAACGTTGGATCGCGGTAGCGATGCACAATTTAATCTAGCCGGCACAGAAGCGCAAAGGATTTAGCGCGCGGCGTGGCGCGCCGACAGCGGGTGCGTCATGCGTGCCGGAGAGAGCAGACACGCTCCGTGGTCGCGCAAGAATTTGCACGGGCATCATGCCAGCGCTCATGCCGGCGTTCACCGCGGTGCTCACCATTTGTTACGCGTTTGTCGGCGTGACGGGCGGCTACGCGTTTCGCGGCCGCGCCAATCTCAGGTACCATCGGCGCGACGCGTGCTGGCGCGCGCCGCCCAAGCCGCCTTCGCGCATTCGAGCCCGATCGACCGCCGCTTTCAGATGATCCGATGAAGCCTGACACCGGCCGCACCCGCCCTACCCATCTCGTCGCCCGTTTTGTCGCGATCTCGTGGCGCGACCTGGCGGTCTCGTTCGGCCCGCTCGTGCTGCTCGTGATCGTCGCAATCTGGGCCGCCGTGCGGCTGATCCAACCCGCCCCGCCGAATACGCTGACGATTAGCGCCGGTCCCGTCGGCAGCACCTTCTGGATCGCCGCGCAGAAGTACAAGACGATCCTTGCGCGCAATCGCATTACGCTGAACGTGCTGGCCTCGCAGGGCTCGCAGGAAAATCTGAAGCGGCTGTTGGCCCCGAACGCGGACGTCGACGTCGGCTTCGTGCAGAGCGGCATCGCGCCCGCCGGGCTCGACAAGGACAAAAGCCTGATGTCGCTCGGCAGCGTCGCTTACGTGCCGCTCGCGATCTTCTACCGCGGCGCCCCCGTCGACTGGCTGTCCGGGTTCAAGGGCGAACGCCTCGCGATCGGCCCCGAGGGCAGCGGCACGCGCGAGCTCGCGCTCGCGCTGCTGAAGGCCAACGGCATCGTGCCGGGCGGTCCGACCCAACTGCTGCCGCTAACGGGCGACGCAGCCGCCGACGCGCTGATCGACGGCACGATCGACGCGACCTTCCTCGCGGGCGACTCGGCGCAGCCGGCCGTGATGGGCAAGCTCTACCGCACGCAGAACGTGCGCTTCTACGATTTTTCGCAGGCCGACGCGTACACGCGCCGCTTTCCGTACCTGACGCAGCTGAAGGTGCCGATGGGCGCCTTCGACCTCGGCAAGAACCTGCCGGCGAACTCGATCAGCATCGTCGCGCCGACCGCCGAGCTGATCGCGCGCGATTCGCTGCATCCGGCGCTGTCCGATCTGCTGATCGAAGCCGCGCGCGAGGTGCATGGCGGCGCGACGACGATGCAGCGCGCCGGCGAATTCCCCGCCCCGCTCGCGCACGACTTCCCGCTTTCCGACGACGCCGCGCGCTACTACAAGTCGGGCAAGAGCTTCCTGTACCGGACGCTGCCGTTCTGGATCGCGAGTCTCGCGGACCGCCTGCTGGTGATCATCGTGCCGCTGATCGTGCTGCTGGTGCCGGCGCTGCGCATCGTGCCCGGGTTGTACGCGTGGCGCGTCAAATCGCGCATCTATCGCTGGTACGGCTCTCTGATCGCGATCGAGCGCAGCGCGCTCAGCGAACATGCGTCGGCCGAATGCGCGTCGCTGATCGAGCGGCTCGACACGATCGAAGACTCGGTCAACGGCATGAAGATGCCGCTCGCGTACGCGGACCAGTTCTACGTGCTGCGCGAGCACATCGGCTTCGTGCGGCGGCGGCTCACGGAAAGCCGCGACACGCGGGGCGGGCTGGACGAGGCCGACGAGCAGGCGGCCGATAAAGTCAAAGGCTGAGCGCCCCTGACGACACCGCCGGAACCTACGCCCACCGGCCGCCACCAGGGGATATCGACCGGTGCAAGCCGGGACCGCACCGCGTAAGATCGCTACAATTTTGATGAGGTAACGGACGCACCGTCCGCATCGTCCGACACAGGCAATCCGGGAGACATTTATGACCGTTGGCATCGACGCCCAACAGCGGCAGTGGTTTTACGATTTCGTCTCGCCGTTCACCTACCTGTTGCTCGAGCAATACGACAAATGGCCCGGCTTCGACTTCGCGTTCACGCCGGTCGTGCTGAACGATCTGTATCGCCACTGGGGCCAGCGCTCCGCGTACAGCGTGCCCGCCAAGCGCACCTTCATGTACCGGCACGCGCTGTTTCGCGCGGAGCAGCTCGGTATCCCGTACAAAATGCCGCCCGCCCATCCGTTCGATTCGATGAAGCCGCTGCTGCTCGCGACCGCCGCGAACGGCGACGTGCAATTCGTGCGCGAGATTTTCCGCTTCATCTGGCGCGAGGGGCGCGATCCGTCGAGCGACGAAGCGTTCGCCGAGCTGTGCGAGCGCGTCGGCAAGCCGGACGGCCCGGAACTGATCCAGGACGAAGCCGTGCAGGCGCAATTGCAGCGCAATACCGCCGATGCGGTCGAACTCGGCGTCTATGGCGTGCCGACGTTTCGTCTGAACGATCAGCTGTTCTGGGGCGAGGACGCGCTGCCGATGGTGCTGTACTGCGCGCGCACGCCGAACTGGCTCGAATCGCGCGAGGTGAAACGGATCAGTTCGCTGCCATGGGGGCTGCCGGACAAACCAACACCGGCATAACGCGGCGGCCGCAGCGGGCCGCGCCCTGGTTGCGGCTTCGGCCCGAACGAATCGACGCCGGCAGGCGTCGCGCTGATGCCGGCCATACCGTGCCCGCTATGCCGCCGAAGCGCAAACGCGCCTAAGGTTAAGCTTTCGCACCCCACGCGCGCGCCGCGCGGCGAGCTCATCGGCAGCGCCCGCGCCACCACGCTTCGATCATGGACGACACCGCCGCCTCACTCGATATCTGGCTCGTGCGCGTGCTGCGCACGCTGCTCGTCGAGCGCAGCGTCACGCAGACCGCGTTGCGGCTGAACCAGACCCAGCCCGCGATCAGCACCGCGCTGCGCAAGCTGCGCGACACGCTCGGCGATCCGATTCTGGTGCGCGGCAAGTCGGGCATGGTGCCGACCGAATACGGCGAGTCGCTGCTCGCGGCCGCGCAGCGCGTGTTGCGCGATGTCGATTTCGTCGCGACGCCGCATGGCGATTTCGACCCGGGCCGCTCGCGCCGCACTTTTCGCGTCGCCGCGCCCGACTATCTGAACGACTTCTTCATGCCGACCGTGATCGCGCGGTTTCGCGAAGCGGCGCCGCATGCGCGGCTCGAAATCGAATCGCTGGGGCCGCTGCTCGATCATTCGGCCGCGCTCGACGCCGGCGAACTCGATCTGGTGATCGGCAACTGGCCGAAGCCCGATCCGCGCTTCGAGCGCAGCGACCTGTTCGCCGATACCGTCGTGTGCATGATGCGCGCGGACCATCCGCTGACACACGAGCCGCTCACCCGCGAAGCCTATCTGGCCGCGCCGCATCTCGCGCCGACACCCTACAGCGGCGCGCGCGGCGGCGCGATCGATACCGGCTTCGCGCGGGCGAAGGCGAGCCGGCGCATCGTCGCGACGCTGCCCTACTTCGGCCTCGTCGCGCAGACGCTTCTGCAATCGGATCTGATCTTCACGACGACGCGGCGTTTCGCGATGCACTACGCGAGCATGTTGCCGCTCGCGGTCGTCGACGTGCCGATCGCGTTTCCGCGCATCCGCTGCTATCAGTTGTGGCATCCGCAGCCGGATCGGCCGAGCGATATCGGCTGGCTGAGGACGTTGATGTCCGAGGTGTCGGGTGAGCTGGTCGCGCGCAAGCCCCCGTTGCGCCGTATGGCCTAAACCGTGATCTGCTTCGTTGCGCGGACGTGGTTCGCGGCCTGCCCCAACGCATGAACCGTCGCGGCCTGCCGTGTCCTCAGTCGCAGCAGTTGCGCGCACACCGCAATCGCGATCGCGGCGGGCGCCTTGTCGATGATCCCTTCGACGCCGATCGGGCAGGTCATCTCCGCGAGCCGCTCCAACTCCACGCCTCGTTCGAGCAGTCGCCGCTCGAACTTCACGCGCTTCGTGTTCGAGCCGATCATGCCGAAGTAGCTGAAATCACGCCGTCGCATGATGCGCGAGGCCAGCGAAAAATCGAGCGCATGGTTGTGCGTCATCACCAGAAACCACGCGCCGGGCGGCGCCGCGTCGACGATCGCCTCGGGCGTGTCGGTCGCTTCGACCTGCATGTTGGGCGGCGTTTCGTCGGGGAACAGCTCGTCGCGTTCGTCGACCCACTGGACCACGCACGGCAGGCTGCCAAGCAGATGCGCGAGCGCATGGCCGACGTGTCCCGCGCCGAACAGCACGATGTGCATCGGCGCCGGCCGCGGTGCAAGCTCGGACCCGGTCCCGCCCGGACAATAATTCAGGCGTGCTTCCATATTGCGCTCCCAACTCGTTTGCCACTCGCCATCACGCCTGCCGCGCGGCCGCCGTCGCGGCCCGCACCGCGCCGACCGCCTTCAGGATTTCCTCGCTGGTCGCGGGTGCATTGAGCGGCGGATTGACCTGATGGCCGCCGACCGCCGACACCGCGTCGCGCACCGCGAAGAACACCGAGAACGGCAGCAGCAGCGGCGGCTCGCCGGTCGCCTTCGAACGATGGATGCTGTCCTCCGCGTTACGGTTCCTGAACAGCCTGACATTAAAAACCGGCGGCACGTCGTTGACGGTCGGGATCTTGTACGTCGAGGGCGCGTGCGTCATCAGCTTGCCGCCCGCGTCCCACCACAGCTCCTCGGTGGTGAGCCAGCCCATGCCCTGAATGAACGCGCCTTCCACCTGGCCGATGTCGAGCGCCGGATTCAGCGAAGCGCCCACGTCGTGCAGCGCATCGGCGCGCAGCACGCGCATTTCGCCGGTCAGCGTATCGATCACGACTTCCGATACCGCCGCGCCGTACGAGTAGTAGTAGAACGGCCGTCCTTGCAGCTTCGACTGATCCCAGTAGAGCTTCGGTGTCGCGTAGAAGCCGTCGGACCACAACTGGATGCGCGCGAGATAAGCCTTCGCGACCACTTCCTCGAATCGCACGGCGACCTCGCCGACCATCACGCGATCATGCGCGAAGCGCACGTCCCGCGGATTCACGCTGCCCGCGCCGAAGCGCTCGGCCGCGAACGCGGCGAGCCGCTCGCGCAACTGGCGCGCGGCGTCCTGCGCGGCTTTGCCGTTCAGGTCGGACCCGGTCGACGCGGCCGTCGCAGACGTATTGGCGACCTTGCTGGTATCGGTCGCGGTCACCCGAATCCGGTTGAAGCCGACGCCGAGTTCATGCGCGACGACCTGCGCGACCTTCGTGTTCAGCCCCTGGCCCATTTCGGTGCCGCCGTGGTTCACGAGCACCGAGCCGTCGGTGTAGATATGCACGAGCGCGCCGGCCTGGTTGAAGTGCGTGACGTTGAACGCGATGCCGAACTTGACCGGCGTGAGTGCCAGGCCCTTCTTCAGGATCTCGTTGTTCGCGTTGAATGCGTCGATCTCCTCGCGGCGCGCGCGATAGTCGCTGGTCGCTTCGAGCTCGTCGATCAGCTCGTGAATCACGTTGTCTTCGACCACCTGGCCGTACGGCGTCTGGTTGCGTTCGGTCTTGCCGTAGAGATTGCGGCGGCGCACGTCGAGCGCATCGATGCCGCACGAGCGCGCGACGTTGTCGAGGATGTACTCGATCGCGAACGCGCCCTGCGGGCCGCCGAAGCCGCGAAACGCCGTGTTCGACTGCGTGTTGGTCTTGCCGCAGAAGCCGTCGATCGAGACGTCCGACAGCCAGTACGCGTTGTCGAAGTGGCACAGCGCGCGCGTCATCACCGGACCCGACAGGTCGGCGGAAAAGCCGCAGCGCGAGGTCATGTCGACCGCGACGCCTTCGATCACGCCCTCTGCGTCGTAGCCGACTTCGTACGTGTAGTGGAAATCGTGGCGCTTGCCGGTCACCATCATGTCGTCGTCGCGATCCGGGCGCAGCTTGACCGGGCACAGCAGCTTCCACGCGGCGAGCGCGGCGCAGCACGCGAACAGCGCCGACTGCGATTCCTTGCCGCCGAAACCGCCACCCATGCGCCGGCATTCGATCAATACGTTATGCGATGCAACGCCCAACGTGTGCGCGACGAGGTGCTGCATTTCGGTCGGATGCTGGGTCGAGCAGTAGACGTGCATGCCGTCGTCGTCCTTCGGCACCGCGTACGAGATCTGCCCTTCCAGATAGAACTGCTCCTGGCCGCCGAGCCACATCTCACCGGCCTCGCGATGCGCGGCACGCGCCATCTTCGTGCCGGCGTCGCCGCGCGCGAGCTTCATCGGCGGCAGCACGAACTGGTTCGCGGCGCGCGCCTGCTGCGCGCTCAGCACCGCCGGCAGTTCCTCGTAGACCACCTCGGCGCGCCGTGCGCCGAGCCGCGCCGCCTCGTGCGACGTCGCGACCACGATCAGCATCGGCTGGCCGACGTATTGCACGACGCCGTCGGCGAGGATCGGATCGTCGCCATGAACGATCGGGCCGACGTCGTTGACGCCGGGGATGTCGTCGGCGGTGAAGACCGCGACGACGCCGGGCGTCGCGCGCACCTTGTCGAGCGCGATCGAGACGATCTTCGCGTGCGCCTTCGACGACAGCCCCAGCGCCGCGTGCAGCGTGCCGGCCAGCTCGGGAATGTCGTCGGTGTAGGTCGCGCGGCCGCTTACGTGCAGATGCGCGGACTCGTGCGGACGCGACACGTGCACCTGGGTGAAGTCGTCGAGTTCCTGGACCTCTTTCAGGAACGGTTCGGCTTGCTGGTTCATGGTTGTGTTCTCCGTATCCTCGGGGACGCGCGGCGCTCAGGCGCTCGCGCCGGCCGGCGCGACCGCGCGCACGTCGAGCGCGCTCTTCGGCAGCGGCTGATGCGCACGCGTTTCGAGCCAGAAGCGGTACAGCGTGTTCTTCGCCGCTTCGAGGCGGTAGTCGCTGCTCGCGCGCATGTCGGTGAGCGGCGCGTAGTCGGTGCCCAGCGCGAGCATCGCGGCCTGCGCGGTCGCCTCGTGCCATTCGGCGTCGCGCAGCACGGCTTCGGCCTGGAGCGCGCGCTTCGGCGTCGCGGCCATACCGCCGAACGCGATGCGCGGCTCGCGGATCGCGTCGCCGTCGGCGATGAACGAGAACGCCGCGCAGACGGCCGAGATATCCGAATCGAAGCGCTTCGACAACTTGTAGGTACGAAACCGCAGGTTCGCGCGCGCACCGCCGCGCGCGGGCACCTTCAGGCCGACGACGAACTCGTGCCCGGCCATGTCCTTCTGCTGATACGCGAGGTACAGGTCTTCGAGCGGCATCTCGCGCTCGATGTCGCCGCCCCGCACGATCACGCGCGCGCCGAGCGCGATCAGCCCCGGCATCGAATCGCCGATCGGCGAGCCGTTCGCGATGTTGCCGCCGAGCGTGCCGGCGTTGCGGATCGGCAGCGACGCGAAGCGCTGCCACATTTCGGTCAGCTCCGGGTACTGCTTCGCGATCTCGGCATACGCTTTTTCGACGCTGACGCCGGCGCCGATCTCGATCCAGTCGTCATTGGTTTCGAGCTTTTGCAGCTCGGCGATCTGTCCGACGTAGACGAGGTCGCCGAGCTCGCGCATCTGCTTGGTGACCCACAGGCCGATGTCGGTGCTGCCCGCGAGCAGGCGCGCGGCCGGTTCCTGCTGTTTGATCCGCGCGAGCGCCGCGACCGTGCGCGGCGCGGCGAAGCGCTGGCCCGCGTGCTCGTACTGAAACGTGTCGCGGCGTTCGAGCGTCGCGAGCGTGTCGGCGAGCGCCTTTACGTCGACTGGCGCTTGCGGCGCGGGCGCGTCGAACATGCGCTCGGCCGCGTCGACGATCGGCCGGTAGCCGGTGCAGCGGCACAGGTTGCCGGTCAGCGCATTGCCGATCGCCTCGCGCGACGGCACCGTGCGGTTCGCGCAGCCATGCTCGTGGCCGTGCTTCTCGTAGAGCGCCCACATCGACATGATGAAGCCCGGCGTGCAGAAGCCGCACTGCGAGCCGTGGCAGTCCACCATCGCCTGCTGCGCCGGATGCAGCGAGCCGTCCGGCTGGCGCAGGTCTTCGACCGTGAAGAGCGCGCGGCCGTCGAGGGTCGGCACGAACTGGATGCAGGCGTTGACCGCCTTGAACTCGACGCCGCCCGCCGGATTGCGCTCGCCGATCACGACCGTGCAGGCGCCGCAGTCGCCTTCGGCGCAGCCCTCCTTGGTGCCGGTGCAATGCGCGTCCTCGCGCAGATACTGCAGCACCGTGCGGGTGACGGGCGCGTCCTCGATTTCGCGGATCGCGTTGCGGTGATAGAAACGAATCGGCTCGGTCATGTCTCGGTGCTCTCGTCTGTTCCGTGTTTGCGCGGACACGCCGCGTCGATGGTTTGAAAGCTATCACCGTCAATAAACGCAACCCATAGCTCGAATCGCATGGGGGACATATTGTTCGCGCGATATCGAGGTGGATTTGCGTACGGCAGCGCTTATGTTGATCTGACGCTTTTGCCGTTTTTATCGATTTTTGCCGGTTTAGCGGACATGCCAGATTTTGGCATGCCCCTCGCCTCGCCGAACAATCTCGCGCTAGCGGCGTGAAAACCGACCTTTATCACGTCACAACCCGCCATTGATTCGCCCCATTTTTTAAGCAAACCCTGCAAGGGAATCGGTTCCATGGGAGAATCACGCCTTCCCGCCGAATTCAAGTCTGGTTTTCCCGATGTCCACCGACTCCGCGTCCGCCCGCAGCGAATTTGCGACGACCCTGCAGATCATTCCGGTCGTCTTTTTCACCTTTCTTTGCTACCTCGCGATCGGTATTCCGCTCGCGGTGCTGCCCGGTTATGTGCACGGCGACCTCGGCTACAGCGCGGTGCTGGCCGGCGCGGCGATCAGCGTGCAGTACCTCGCGACGCTCGCGTCGCGGCCGCTCGCGGGCCGCTCGGCCGATACGCTCGGGCCGAAGCGCACGGTGTCGATCGGTCTGCTCGGCTGCGGCGCGAGCGGTGTGCTGCTGTTGCTCGCCGCGCTGACCGGTCGCTGGCCGGGGCTGAGCCTCGCACTGCTCGTGTGCAGCCGGCTCGTGCTCGGTTTCGGCGAAAGTCTGTGCGGCACCGGCGCGATTCTGTGGGGAATCGGCCGGGTCGGCACCTCCAACAACGCCCGCGTGATTTCGTGGAACGGCATCGCGACCTACGGCGCACTCGCGATCGGCGCACCGCTCGGCGTGATGATCTCGCGCTCGATCGGCTTTACCGCGCTCGGCATTCTGGTGATCGCGCTCGCGGGGCTCGGCTATTACCTCGCGCGTCTGATCGCGCCGGTGCCGGTCGTGCACGGCGAGCGGATGTCGTATCGCAGCGTGTTGACGCGCGTGCTGCCGCACGGTATGGGTCTCGCGCTCGGCTCGGCCGGCTTCGGTTCGATCGCGACCTTCATCACGCTGTTCTATGCGGCGAAGCACTGGCCGAATGCGGCGCTGTCGCTGACGCTGTTCGGCACGCTGTTCATCGGCGCGCGCCTGCTGTTCGCGAACACGATCAAGACCTACGGCGGCTTTCGTGTGGCAATCGCGTCGTTCTCGTTCGAATGCGCGGGTCTGTTGATGCTGTGGCTCGCGCCCGAGCCGCATATCGCGCTCGCGGGCGCCGCGCTGACCGGCTTTGGCTTCGCGCTGGTGTTTCCGGCGCTCGGCGTCGAGGCGGTCGGGCTCGTGCCGCCGGCGAGCCGCGGCGCAGCGCTGTCCGCGTACTCGGTGTTTCTCGATCTGTCGCTCGGCATTACCGGGCCGCTGGCGGGGTATATCGCCGGCGAGTTCGGTTACGGCTCGGTGTTCCTGTTTGCCGCGATCGCGGCTGCCGCGGCGGTCGTGCTGTCGACGGTGCTGTATCTGCGCAACGCGAAAGTAACCAGTCTGTCCACCGCGCAGTAAGCACTCGCAGTAAGCACTCGCAGTAAGCACTCGCAGTGAACGCGCGCAACGAACGCGCGGCGCTGACGCAACAAGGCCGCGACGCGCAAAGTCTTCACGACGCGCGCCGCGGCCATTCGATCCCGCTGTCCATCCTCGCGGCTAATCTCTCTCCGCCGCCATCTCCTGCTTGATCGTCGTCTGCGCGCGCACCGCGATCTGGCCGTGATTGATTCGGCTCGACACGTTGTACACGCCGATCAGCATGAACAGCTCGGTGGCGGCCACCGAGCACGCGGTGCCGACACCGCCCCAGAAGTAGATGCTGATCGGTGCCTGCACCAGATGGAACAGCGCGCCGTAGATATAGATCCGCTTCAGCAACGACTGATTGCCCGACGCGATGATCGTCAGCATCACCTGGGTCGTCGTCATGCCGACGATCGCCGGCACGAACACGAGAATGCGCAAAATGCGGAACGTCTCGCCGAATGCCTCGCCGAGAAAACGTCCGACGAACCATTCGCCGAGCACCGTAAAGCCAACCAGAATCAGCACCGCCGACGCCGCGAACGCGACCATGAAGCCGCGGTTGACCTTGTGGATATAGGCGATGTCGTTGCGCTCGTAAGCGACGCAGATCTTCGGAAAGAACGCCTGGATGGCCGGCGCCGTGCACGCGCGTAGCGCGTTGGTGAGTCGCTCGGCCGCCACGTAATAGCCGACCGCGCCCGGGCCGCTGATCATGCGCAGCATGATCACGTTCGCGTACATGTACACGGACGTCAGCGCCGAACCGAGAAAGATGTGATACGCCTCTTTCGCCTCGGCCATCACGTCGGCCCAACTGACCCGCACGCTCAGCAGGATCTCGCGCTTCCAGATCAGCGCGCCCATCAGGATCACGCCGCACACGAAGGTCGGCGCATATTGCAAAGCGGCCGCGAGCATCACGTCGTCGCGAGTCCTCACGAACAGGAACAGCGGAATCAGCAGACCCACGCGCGTCGCGAGCAGCGTGCCCGCGAGCACCGGCAGGCGCTGCGTGCCTTCGTAGAAGCAGCCGGGCGTCAGCACGCCGCCCCAGATCACGAGCGAGCCCAGCAGCGTCGCACCGCGCTCCTGCGGCGACATGTGCGCGGCGAAGGCCCAGCCGACCAGCACCAGCGAGCACAGCAACGCGAGAATCGCGCGGCCGATCGTGGTCGACCAGTAGATGCGGTTCACGACCTCCGGGTTATCGATGTGCACCGCCACCTTGCGCGCGCTCGACAGGCCGAAGCCGAAGTCGACGATGACGAGAAGAATCTGCGAAATCGATTGCGCGTAACCGATCACGCCCAACCCGGCCGGCCCAAGTACGTGCGACAGATACGGCAACGTAACGAGCGGCAGCAAGTAGTTCAGTGCGTACACCGAATACAGCGCGATGATGACGTTTCTCGTCGACACAATCGTCCTGTTTGCAGTAGGCGGTTAAAACTCAGGTCGAAAAAACAGAGTACGACACGAAAGCAGGTTCACTTAGTGCGATATCGATCTTGTTGTAGCGATCGTCTTCGCCATTTGCGTTCAACACCGCGCTCTTCACCGCATTGCCGATCAGATTGCTTACCACGGTCTTGTAGTTGGCATCGGTTGCGTCGGTTGCGAACAGGATTTCGGCGAGTAGAGCATGGCCGCGTGTGGCCGCGCGCAACACCACGCGACCCGAGGTCGAGCGCAGCACGTTGATCGCGATGCGCGTCGTCTCCTGCGACACGGTCTGGTTTCCGCAATGCAGCGCCGCCGCGACGCCGCCGCGTTCGTAGCCGACGCCGAGATTCAGCGCATGCGCGAGGCTCGCGTCCTTGCCGCCCGCGATCGCGCCGCCGCCCGGATACGCCTTGGCGTAACCGACGATCGTGTCACCCGCGCGATCGCCGAAATTGCCCTGAATCGTGATGCCGTCGAGCGGTGTGCTGCCCGGCGCGGTCGAACTGCCGTACACGAACTGCGGGCCGTCGCAGCCGGCGTTCTCGTCGTCCTGGCCGGGACGGTAGCGATTGCCGACGATCGTCGCCGCCTGCTGGTAATCGATCTGGATGTGGCAACTCTGACCGGGCGGCACATCGAGGTACGACGGATGGCCGCGCGTCGAGAATTTCCAGCGGCCGATCTTGCCGTCGCCGCCGCAACCGTTGCGCGAGAAGTAATTGCCGTTCACCACCTTGCCCCAGTTGCCGCTCTTCATATAGACGCCGGCAAAGCCATTGCGATCGAACACCGCGCCGACGATCAGCGACTCCGCGCCGAGAATCACGCCGTGTCGCGCGTTCCATTCCCAGCGTCCGCCGATCACCTGCCAGAAGTTGTCGACGATATCGGCGCCGGCCGTATGGCAGAACATGCCGATGCAATTGATCAGCGAGCCGTCGGTGTGCTCGGTCGCGTAGAAGCCGCGCTCGCACATGTACGCATAGCAGCGCTCGAGCGTCGAGGTGACGCCGAGTTCGTATCCCGCGCGCGAAAAACCGATCGCCGTGCAACGACTAGCCCCGGCCGACGTACCGAAGTGGATGCCGATCGCCGTGTTGCCGGTGTGCGCCGGATAGTTGGCGAGGTAGTAGATGACCTTGTCGTAATGCGCGGGCCGCACCTGCACATGCTCGACGAACGCCGAGTCGCCCAGCGTCAGCGCCGCCGACCTCGGGCCGCCCGAGTCCTGTCTCTCCAGCACGGTCGCCCCCATCGCGATGTCGGTGATCACCACGTATTCGCCGCCGCCGTCGCCGCGCAGTCTCGAGCCGTTCGCGGTGGCCAGGTCGCCGGTGTAACGCCAGATGCCGCGCGGCAGATACAACCCGCGCGCACCGCTCGCGAACGCTTCCCTGAGTTCAGCGCCGCAGTCGTAACCGGACGCGCCGCGCTGGATCGCCGCCAGCCGGTGCGGATCGACGAAGCGCGCGACGCTGACCTCGAGTCCCGCGACGATATCGCTGAGCGTCTTCAGATAGCTCGGTGCAACCGGTTCCGATGCGGCACGCTCGGGCACGGACGCGGCGACGCGCAGGATGCCGCCGGCGCCGTCGCCCGCGCCGTTGCCCATACTCGCGAACGCGCCGCGCTCGCGCAGCGCGTGCCCCGTCGCGCGCGCGATGCCCAAATCGGCTGTGCTTGCACTGGCCCCGGCCAGGCCGCCGAGCAGGAACGTCTTGAGCGCCTGTCGCCGGGTTTTCATCTAGCCTTCCCCCATTGCGTTACTCCGTTCCTTTTTCACGTCGAGACATCGACAGGCATCAGTCCACCGTGATGCTTTGCCCCTGCTCGGCGGCCGCCGGACGCGCGCCCACGGTCATGGGCACCGGCACCGCACGCGCCTTCGCGCTGCGACTCAGGCCCTGCACGCCTGGCGGTCTGAACAGCGGCACACGATACTTGCGGCTGAAACGCCACAAGCTGTTCATATGCCGGCGCCCCGCCTTGCTCAGGAAGCCCGCCGCCGACGCACGCTGATGCTCGTGCGTGAGTCGCGCACCCGGCACGCACAGCACGCGGTAGCCCGCCTGCCAGATGCGCGCGCAAAAATCGACGTCCTCCATATAGAGAAAGAAGTGCTCGTCCATGCCGCCGAGTTCGCCGAATAGCGCGCGCCGCACGATAAAGCCCGTGCCCAGCACCCAGTCGGCCTCGAACGGCGTGCCCGCGGCCCACGCTTCGCGCATCATGTGGTTGTCGATGCGGCGCTTGAACGCGCCGAGCCGCCCGAGCGGCGAACGCCGGCCGAGTATGTCGAGCACCGAATAAAAGCGCCGCGCGGAAAACTGCCGCTCGCCATCCGGATAGACCAGATCGAGACCGACGAGGCCGACATCCTTCTCCGTTCTGAACAACTGCACCGCGTTTTCGAGCGATGTATCGACGAAATAGGTGTCCGGGTTCAGCACGAGCACGAGTTCGCGCAGACAACCGACCATGCCGAAATTGACGCCGGCTCCGAAGCCGCGATTGATCGACGTTTTGACGAGCCTCACTCCCGTCGGAAGCGTCTCCCTCAGATAGGAAAACGAATTGTCGGGCGAAGCGTTGTCCACCACGACGATGTCCTCCTTATCCGCAATCGAAAGTTCTAGCACGGAGCGCACGCAATTTCCGACCAGTTTTGGCGTGTTGTAATTGACGATCACCACGCTAAACATTCCCTTCAGGTTCATCCCCACCTCCTGCTTTACATCAGGTGTTCGTGGAATTACCCCCAAACACGGCTTTCTGGTTCTTGCACCTTGCTTCGCGCTGTTCGCGCGCACTACCGACTACCCACTGCTCGTCCGCGCGATGCAGACGATCTGGAGCGCACTGCCTTCTGGTTCGCTACGTGCTGTCTGGACGCGGTCCGCCCACGTAATCGAACACTGGCAATGTCATCAGGATGAAGACAAACGGAATCACTTCGATCGATTGATAGAAGAGCGTTTGAAATAAAGCGGCCCACATGCACAACGAAATCCGGCTCGCGCTGCTCGCGAGTTTCGTCACCGATATCAGCACGCCGTAATAGAAGATCGCGCCCATCAGGCCGATATTCAGAATCTGCTGCAGCACGCTCGATTCGACGACGCCGAACTCCTGTTTCACCGGCTCGGGTGCCGAGTTCGTGACGAGCCCAAAGTACGTGCCGGCGATCACGTTGACCGGCAATACGAGCGACTTGGCCTTTTCCCATGCTTCGGTGCGGCCGTCGTTGCCGTCCGATTGCAGATCGGTCGCGCCTATGATCCGTTCGGTGCCGACGTTGACGACACTATCGTTCTGACTGCTCACCGCAACGCCGAAGATCATGATTGCCATCGTCGCGAACACGGTGGCAACGATCAGTTTCGCGTTTCTCGTGATGAACTGGATCGGCGCCTGCACGAACGCGAGCCCGAACGTGCCGAGAATGATCAGCATGCCGCTGCGCGACAGCGCCGAGAAAATCGCGAAGCTGAGCACCGCGCACGCGAGGCCCGACAGCACGTTCTTGCGCACCAGATAGTCGACGCCGCACAGCGACGCGGCAATCGCGACGAACAGCGGGTAGTGCAGATAGCTGCCGGTCAGCGACGGCGCGCGCAGATTGTCGAAGCCGTACGTCGCGCCGGGCAGATCGATCGGGAAGACGTTCTGCTGCTGCGCGAGCGCGACACCCGCCTCGATCAGCGCGATCAGCACGAGCCCCGCATAGGCGACCCGCGGCTGCACGAAGCGCCTCTGATAGTTCGAGATCGCGTAGAAGTAGATGAACAGCGTGAAGATGAAGACGAACAGATAGGACGGCCCGAACTCACCGGTGAGCGCGAGCGTCGCGACGATCGACAGCCCGGTCGAGAACAGCATGCCCACGAGGAAGCCGAACGACAGGCGTCCTTCGTCGCGGAAGTAAGCGGCGATCGCCGTCGGCGAGATGTACCACACGAGCAGCCCGACGATGCCGCCGACCTGGATCAGATAGGCGGCGTCCTTGCCGATCAGATACTCGAGCACGCCGCGCGAGGCACACAGTACGACGGCCAGCAGATAGGCGATGGTTGCGATCATGGTGTCAGGCCTGATACGCCACGGAGGCGTTGACGTTGACCGGATCACCGCGGTAGATGCGCTCGATCACGTCCTGGAACTCATCGATTTCGCAGACGTTGAGCAAGGTGCCGTCGTGCTCGACGCCTTCCGCGCCGAGCGGCGTCGAGACGACCGGCAGTTTCGCCGCGAGCATTTCGAGCGTCTTGAGCTTGACGCCGGCGCCCGACAGCAGCGGCACCACGCCGATATCGGCGGACTCGAAGTACTTGCCCGGATTTTCGACGAAGCCGGTCACGCAAATATCGTCGCCATTCAGGCGCTTTACGCGGTCGCTCGGATCGGAGCCGACCACGAACAGCTTCAGTTGCAGACCGCGCCGGCGCAGCGGCAGAAAAATCGTGTCGACGAAATTGAGCAGCGCCTCTTCGTTTTCACGGCGTTGCATCGCCCCCCAGAACAGGATATTGCCTTTCTCGACCGTGTCTTTCGAGCGCCGCACTTCCGTCAGAAACGCCGGCAGTGAGATCGGCACGACCTGCAACGTGCCGACCCCGGGGTACAGGCCGTTGATCAGCTGCGCGTCCTTGCTGGACAGCACGAGCACCTTGTCGGCCAGCTTCAGCAGACGCTGCTCGAGCATGAAGGTCTGCCGGGTGAACAGCCATCCTTCGATGGACTTGACGCGCAAGATGACCTGGATCTGCAAGTCATGCGCGCACATCACGATCTTCACGCGGTCGTGGAAACGCTCGCGCAGATTCTGGGCATACGCAAAGCATTGCGAAAACTCGAGCCGCACGGTGTCGTATCGGTTCCTGTCGACGAGCTCGCAGAGGAACTTGCCGACCGCGGGCTTATAGCGCGAGAACAGGCGCGGTGAAAAAGTCAGCGGATTCGCGAGGAACGACGGAATCAGGTCGAACCGGCTCACGTACTGGATGTACACGTTGCGCACGTTCGCGCGGAACTCGATGGCTTTTTCGTCGACCGGCACGCGCGACACGATCAGCACGTCGAGCTCCGACTCCGCGCTCAGTTTGATCAGGTAGTCGTAGGCCAAACGGTGGCCAGCTTGCGGCGCGTTTTTCTGAGGCAGAAAAGGCGTGACAAATAGCTGTTTCATCCGGGTAGTCCCTTGCCTGTACGGTATGCGCTCGGCAGGCGCGGCCGTAAGATCCCTTCGCATTGCCATGTTGGTGTTCTGATCGGTCCAGTCGGGCGCTACGCCCCGCACCGCGGGCGCGTCGCGAACCAGGCGCCCGGGCTTATCTGTCGTACGGTTTGTAGATGTAGGCCGCGTAGCGATAGCGTCCGTAGCCGTAGCTGTAGCGTCCCGGCCGCATCCGCAGTCCGTTCATGATCACGCCGCGCACCGGCAGGCCGACCTTCTGCATCTGGCGGACCGACTCACGCAGCTCGCCGATGCCCGTGACACCCTGACGCGCGACGAAGAACGTCGTACCTGCCACGCAGGCGAGCCGGACCGCATCCGCGGCGAGCAGCACCGGCGGTCCGTCGAGCAGCACGACGTCGTAGCCGGTCGCGACCTGGCGCAGCACCGCTTCGAGCCGTGTGTTCGACAGCACGTCGCTCGGGCTCGCCACCTGGCGGCCGCTCGCGATGAAGTCGACACCCTGGAAACGGGTCGCGCGAATCAGCTCCTCGGGACGGTACGCGCCCTGGATCAGATCGGTGAGGCCAGGACCGCGATCGCCGCCGAGATGCCGATGCAGGAAGCCGCGACGCAGGTCGCCGTCGATCAGCAGGACGCGCTTGCCGGTCGCACCGATTACCGCGGCGAGATTCAGCGACACGAACGACTTGCCGATGCCCGGCGTCGGGCCCGTGATCAGCACGATATGGTTGCGCGCCTTGGTCATCGTGAATTCGAGCGCGGTGCGAAAGCCACGCAGACTTTCGATGGCCGGATCGATCACCGCTTCGCCCGCAAGCACGAGCGCCTTCGATTCCGGACGGCGACGGCTGTGCGCGAACCGCTCTTCCTGACGGCTGAACGGCACGCTCGCGTAGACCGGCAAACCGGTGCGCAGCTCGACTTCGTACGGATCGTCGATCGCGTCGAACAGACGCTGACGCACGAGCGCGATCACCGAGCCGACGAACACGCCCAGCATCAGCGCGCCGATGATGATCAGCAGCGGCTTGGGCCGCACCGGCGTATCGGGCGCGACGGCGCCATCGACGATGCGCACGTTGCCGGACTTACCCGCCTTGATCAGCTTCAGCTGTTCGAGCGTATTGCGCAGCGACGTATCGAGCTCGGTGCCGACCTGCACGTCGCGCTGCAGGCGCAGCACGTTCTGTTCGAGCGGCGGCAGCGATTGCGTCCGGCTCGCGAGATCTTTCGCTTCCTGTTGCGCCGCATGCAACTGCGCGTTGACCGACTGCACGGCCGGATGCTGGTCGGTGAAGCGCGTCAGCAGTTCATTGCGCTTCTGTTGAAGTTCCGCGAGCCGCGTCTGCGCCTGAACCGACAGCTGCAGCAGGTTGGTCGCTTCCTCGCCGAGATCGACGGTGCCATGCTTCGCGCGGAAGTCGTTGAAGCGCGTTTCCGAAGCGGAAAGCTGCTGGCGCATTTCCGGAAGCTGTATTTCGAGGAAACGGATCGAACGCTCCGCTTCCTCGGATTTGCGCTTCAGGTTCTGGCTCACGTATTCGCCAGCGATGGTCGCGAGAATCGCGCTGATCTTCTTCGGATCGCTGCCTTCGAGCGACACGCCGAGGATGTCCGATTCCTTGCCTTTTTCCGAGATCGTCAGTTCCTTGCGCAGCTTTTCGGTCGTCGTCAGCGCGGACTGGCGCCGCACTTCGAAGGTCGCGCCGGGATTCGCCTCGATCCGGTCGACGACGAGCGTGAGCGGCCCGTAGTTGGTCGTCGCGCTCAGCGGTTGGCCGACCGTGCCTTCGAGCTTCAGCTTGCCGTATTGCAGCTCGTAGCTCGATCCCTCGCCCATCTTCAGCACGAACGGACGGTCGAATAGCTCTTCGGGGACGTCGAATTTCGACACCGTGATGCGCTCGTTGCCGTACACGTAGCCATGCGGTCCCGGCGTCGACAGATGATCGGAATGACGGCCGAGCCAGCGGCCGAACAGCGGGAAGTAGCGCGGCGCCGCTTCGATGTCGAGATTGAGCTTGTCGACCGCGCGGCCCACCACCATGCGCGAGCCGATCACCTGTGCCTCGCCTGACGTCGCGGTCTTCACGTCGAACATCGCGGACACGTCGCCGATCACGCTCCTGGACGAGGTACCCGCGTTCTCCTCGACCTGCACCAGAATGTCCGCGCGATACACGGGTTGGGAGAACACCGAATAAGCGATGCCGAGCGCGACCGCGATGGCCGTCGTGATCGCAATCAGCTTGCGATTGTCGTACAGCGCATCCAGATAATTCGCGAAGCCTGCCGGCGCATGTTCGCTGTTGTTGTTGCGGCTATCGAATGGTGCACTGCTTTGGTTCATGCGAGTTCTCCCAAAGTCTCTACGGATTGCCACTTGTTCCCGGCGCCGGGACCGGCACCTCGCCGCATCCAGTCACGCCTGTGTCCAGCGAGCTGACTGCCTCGATCGGACGGGGGTAGCTGATTGACGCCACATCGGCTACCTTTGTGTGTAACAGCGCCTATGCGAGGTCGGCTCTTTTCCCTAACATCGCACCACATGCTTTCTTACGGATCCCGAAATGAAAAAACTTCTTGCCGCCGTCATGCCCGTCTTGCTGAGCGCCCAGGTGGGTTACGCCCAGAGCATCGTGTCCGCCGCCTCTTCGGCTTATGCGCCGAGTTATGTCGCCAAACACTCGCAACTCGACGCGATGACGCCTCATGCGGCCAGTTCCACCACGCTCTACGGCTCCTCGTCGGATTTCGCGTACGCTAAAAAGAACCGCTATGTCGCGCCCAACGTGTACACCCAAACCAAAAACAGCCTTCCGAAGCAGAAACGTACAAGCGTTGCACAGCCTGTCCGCGGCAAGAACTCAGCGGACCCCTACGGCAGCGATTTGTGGAATTCAGACCAGACCTACGCGTCTCCCGAGACCGCCGATCCGTACAGCGTGCGCTGAGCTGTAGCGCATCACCGTCTGGACCCCCCGTATCGCCGATGTGGCCGCTTGCGGCCACATTCCTGTTTGGTTTGAACTGACTGCCGGGCCCGGTCGCGAAGATTCCCCGATTAGCCGCGTCTCGTCCGCCGTTTTTCCACGCAAACGCTCACGACATGCACATGCTTTTGTTCTGATGAGTCTGGCTTTTTCGCCGACCGATTGAGCCGATCATCGCCAACTCCGCGCCGTCACCGCGGCTTCGTTTACTCTGTCGAGCCACGCGCTTCAGCGCTCGATAAAATGCCTTTCCTTGGCGATCATAATATTCAGAGAGCCCGTCCTTACAACGTTCGGCAGCGCACACAAAAGCCGATTGCTACAGGATTGCTTCAGACAAATCACGCGATAAAAAACACGTGTTTAAAGCGACGATAACGGCACGGATATACACGCCGTTTGCCACAATCAGCGCCGACTATTTTCAGGGCGCCGGACGCGGATTATCCGCATAGCGCGCGCGACGGCGCGACGGCGCGACGTGCGTCGAACTTTCGCCGATGTGCATGATTTCAGCCAGACGCCGCGCGTAATGCTCGGGCAGATATTCTTCGACGTCGTACTTTCTGTGCTCATCGGCCAGATGAATGGCGAGTTCGCCGAGCGCCTGTTTCAGGCTGCCCGGTTCGAACTTGAACTTGATCTTGTTGCCGACCGATTCCGCGGTCACCGCCATGCTGCCGCCGTCGCGAACCAGCACCGGCAGACCGAGCATCGCCGCCTCGATCACGACAAGGGGCGCGTTCTCCGCGCCCACCGACGGCACGACCACCGCATCGGCGAACTCGCGCATGGCGGGAAACAACTGCTGCTGCGGCATCGTGCCGAACAGGATCAGCTTGCGCTGTGCGATCAGCGACGCGTAGCGCTGCTCGATCGCCGCGCGGTCCGGGCCGTCGCCGTACACGCCGATGCAATTGATGCGCTCGAAGCCCGTCGCCTCGCAGAGCGTCAGAAATTGCAGCAGGCCTTTCTCCGGCGAGATCCGTCCGACGAACGCGATGTTGAAGCGCTCCTTGTCACGCACCGTGACGATTGGCATCGCGCTCGGCACCGCCGACGGATTGTGCACGATGACCGTATTCTCGATGCCGACGCGATGCAGCGCCTGCTGCATGAACAGGCTCGGGCACAAGATCCTGTCGAACACGCGCGCGGGCTGATAGGCCGCGCGCACCGCGTGCCACCACGCCTTCGTCATCAGATCGTGCACGAGGCCCTTCGGCGTCGGCCGCAACGTGAAGACCGCGCGTGTGCGCAGCACGTCGAGCGGCAGAATGATCGGACGCTTATCCTTGTCGAAGTACTGCAGCGACGGGTTGTAGTAGACGAGGTGATAGTCGTGGCAGGTGTGATACGCGCGATAACCGAACTGACGCTCGTGCCGCGCGATCACGCTGAGAATCGAAGGCGACAGCACGTTGTGGTAGTTGTGCACCATCAGCCGATGCGGCCGGAAACGATGCAGCGCCCTTTCGAGCGCGCGCGCGGCGGTCGTGTTCCAGGAGCGCGACAGCATCGTCGAGCGCGCGGAAAACTGGCTATCGTCGAAACGCTCGACCTCGACGCCGGGCAGCGTGCCCAACAGCTCGGCCGATTGTTGATAGACCACTTCCGCGCCGCCCATGTGCGCGTAATCGTTGATCACCAGTACCCTGCAGCGCTGCATGTCCCCTCCTGTCGTATGCCCCTCGTGCCGTCTCGCGAAAAACCCGGACGGCGTTGCCCGGACGAATCGCTTCGTCCAGGCGCTCCCTCTGTTCAAAACTGCGGAAACTTGCCGCGCCAGCCTCCACCCTCGCGCAGATAGCGCAGAAACAGCGCAATGCCGCTCAATTGCGCCGCGAAGCGCAGCGTCGATGCCGCATCGTCGATGATGATCGTGCGCAGCCGATACGGATCGGTGTGCTGATCGTTCCAGCCGATGTCGCAGGTGCGCGCGGTTTTGAAGCCGGCGGCCCGCACGAACTCCACTTCGCGTTCGCCGTAATTGCCGTTCGGATACGCGAAGTGCTCGCACGGTTGTTGCAGCAGCGCCGCGATCTCATGGCGGCTGTCGCGGATTTCGGCCTCGCTTTCAGCGTCGCTGCAATGCGTGAGGATCGGATGGAAGCGCGTATGCGCCTGGAAGTCGATGTGCTCGCGCATCGCCTGCATCGCTTCGATCGACAGGCCGGTCGGCCGGTCATCGCCGTCCTGCTGGTAGCCTTGGGCCGCCAGCGCGGCGAGGCGCTCGTCGTTCGTCATCCGCTTCAGACGTTCATGGCCGACGCGCAGCGAGCCCGGATGCAGCCACCAGTGACTGCGCGACCGTCCGACGATGCGGCTGCACAGGAAGATCGTCGGGCGCACGTTGTGCTTGATGAACACCGGCAACAGCTTCGCGTTGCCCGCGTGGCCGTCGTCGAGCGTGATCGCCACGCGTGGCCGGCCGCGGCCGGGCGCGCTGACGTCGGTCAACGGCACGAACTCGCACAGCTTGCCGAGATAAGTCAGGTGACGGTCGAGCGTGTCCGGATCGGGATCGTGATAAAGCAGCACGGCCACGCGATCGCGCCACAGCACCTTGCGCGTGAACCACGCGAGACCCGAAATCAGGACGAAGCCCGCGAGCATCTCCTTCACGAGCGTCTTGTAGCGCTTCATGCGGCGCCCGCGGTAGCTGCCGGACAGGTGCGAGCGCGCAGACGCGCCCGTTGCTTGGGTCTTATTCACCTGAGCGCTCCGGCATGGGTGCATGGGCGACGGGCCACGTGCGTTGCCGCGCACCCGCTTTCAACGAACCGATAATGTGCCGCGCCACGGTCGGCGACGCGTGCTTGGTTCCATAGACGAAGCGCATCACGGGCCCGAAGCTGTGCGCGCACGCGGGTCCGATCACATAGAGGCCGCGCACGTGCGTTTCGTAGTGCGACGTCAGGTCGGGCATGCCGCCCTGATTCGAAATCGCGTCGGCCAGATCTTTGGACAGGAACGCGTGCTGCCGCATGTCGGTTTTGAAACCGGTCGCGGCGATCACGTGATCGGCGCTCACCCGCGCTTGCTTGCCATCGCTCAGCACGTTCAGTACGACGCGGTCGTTTTCGACCGCCGCGGAGCGCACCACGGTGCGATGCGAGATCTGCACCTTGCCGACCACGCGATCGTGCAGCCACCACGCGCCGGACGCGCCGTACGTGTGCTCCATGATCTGCTTGCGGCGTCGCGGGTCGAGCATGTGGAACACGCCGGGAAACTCGGACAGGAACAGCGAGCGCCAGCCGCGCCCCAGTCCCGCGTCGGGCCCCTTGATGCGCGACAGGATGTTGCGACCGCCGTGCGGCCGCTCATGCCACACCACGCTGCTCTCGCGCATCAGCACATGGGCGCGCGCGCCGAGCTCGTTGAGCAGCGCGGACAGCCCGAGCGCCGACTGCCCGCCGCCGACGATCGCAATGTCCTTGCCGCGCGCCCACTCGAGGTTCCCATACAGCTCCGAATGCGACGCATATTGCGCCGGCAAGTCCCGCAGCGCCGGCGGGGTTTGCGCGAAGCCCTTCAGGCCGAGCGCGATCACGACTCTGCGCGCGGCGAGCGAGCGGCCGTCGCTCAGCGACAGCTGGAACTGATCGCCGACGCGTCGCAATGCGAGCACGTCGACCGGCTGGATTTCGCCGACCAGATTCGACTGGAACCACAGCCCGTACTCGACGAAGGTTTCGAGCGTCAGCGCCATGCCGAGCGGTTGGTAAGGCAGCCCTTTCAGGCGGCAGTAGTCTTCGACGGTAAAGCCGCTGCGCGGCGCGTGCAGGCTCGACGCGAAAGCCTCGGAGCGCAGCAGCATGCCGGGCGGCATGTAGTTGCGCCACGCTCCCATCGGTTCCCCGAGGATCTGGTGATCCACGCCGGCGGCCTTCAGATGCGCGGCAAGAGATGACCCGTAGGGCCCCGCGCCAATGATGATGGTATCGGTCAAAGACATGCTGGTCTCCAGGGGAACGGCTTCGTTGCCAGCGTCAGGCTTTGGCCTGACGCGACTCGGGCGCCCTGATCGCTTTTTTCCAGCTGCGCTTCATGCGTCGCAGCGGATTCATCACGACATAGTGCTGCAACGCTGGGAACGGATCGTTCCAGCGGAAATAGCCATCGAAAATTTTCGTGCGCTCGCTCAGCAATTCGGGCGGCGGCCGGTCGGAAAACGTCGCGCGCCACGCGACCGGTTGCCGGCTCAGGCGCTCGACGGGCAATGGCAGGCCGAGTTCATGGCGGTACGCGGCAAGCGGAATGTTGACGCCGCACAGCGTCGCGATCTCCTCCTGCCAGTCCGTGCGGCCGACCGTGGGCTCGACCATCACGAACTCGTTGTAGTTGTCGTCCCACTTGTACTCGATGCTGCCCATGCCGTCGAAACCGGCCAGCTCGGCGAAGCGCCGCGTCAGCGGTTCGAGCGTCCCGCGCGCTTCGGGCGCGGCCACGCAGATCGCGGTATTGCCGACGCCCGGCGGCGAGCTCAACACCTTGCGGCCGGTGAACATGCTGACCATGTTGCCGTCGGCGCCGCGATAGAACAGCGTGAAGTGGATGTTGCTGTCAGGCCCCTCGATCCACTCCTGCGCGATGATGCCGCCCGGCGTCGCGAGCATCGCGATAGCGCGATCGCGTGCATGCTGCAGCATGTCGACGCGCACCGCGCGTTCTTTCTCGCCGCGCAGCACGTTGCGCTTGTCGTCCGGTTTCAGCACGCACGGGTAGCGCAATTCGGCCAGCCTTTCGATGTCGGCAAGCTTGTCGAGCACGACCGAGCGCGGCACCGGAAAGCCATGCCGCTGCGCGAATTCGTGAAAGCGCGCCTTGCTCGACAACATCTTGACGGTGTCGTCGGCCGGCAGGCGGAACCGATACCAGTGCGACAAAGCCGCCCGATTTTCCGACACCGCATGCACCGCGTCTTCGTCGGTCAGAATCAGAACTGGCAGACGATCGAACCGCTTGCCGAGTTCGATCATTTCATCAACGAATATTTTCCCGACAAAACTCTTTACCTGATGCGCATGAACGTGTCGGCACCACGTCGCCGCGCGGGTCCTCGTATCGACTGCGATAACCGGAACGCGGGCCTGCGCGAGCGATCGCGCCACCCCCAGTCCGTTCAACTCTGCTCCAACGATAACCCCTGCCGATTGACCTGAGTCGTATGCGCTCGCCATAGTGTCGATATCCTTGCTTCGTACGTGCGTGGACCCTCGAAGACAGTCTTCGAGACTCCACGCGATCGAATTATCGAATCGGATAGAAATCCTTTTTTGTCGCCTCGCGGGGGCGCTTTGGCGTTAAAGCTTGGTTCCGGCGGCATGCATGCATGAGCGCGGCAGGCACGTCCTGGCACGCGCCGTGTGTCGAATCATGGTCTTGCGATTTACCGCAGCGTGAGCATTGCGCTGCTCTTGCCTTGACCTACTTTACGTTTCGGCCTGATCTCGATACGTGCGCCGGCGCACAGAGAACAATAGAAAGTAAGAAAGGAAGAAAACCCTTTAGAAAGGCGCAGAGCCTTATTCCGTAAGGGTTTCGGAGATTTCGCCATTGTTATGTAAAAAGGTTGCGAAGCATTAATTTATTGCAACGCAATAATGGCGGGAAAAAACTTTCTAATGCGACTATAAAGTGCTGGATCGCACAAAAGATATGCGCTGCGAATGCTATTCGTAGCGCATCGGAAAAATGCTTATTTACCTTCGCTCAAGCCGCGCTCGAGCGCCGCGACACCCGCCGGCAGATCGACGTTGACGCCGAGATCGACCATCGTGCGGCCCAGCGCATGCACGGTGCGAAACAGGTTGTGCTCGCGGCACTGTTCGCCCATCTGGCCGATACGCACGATCGGCAGACCGAACGAGCCGGAGATTTCCACCTGATGCTGCCGCGAGATATGCGCGCAGACGTCGGCGGGACTGAGGCCGTCCGGCACGTCGATGCCGACCACCGAATTCAGGCGGCAATTCTCCGGCGCATACAGTTGCAGGCCCATCGCGGTGACGCCTTGTTGCAACGCGAGCGAGCATTTCAGATGGCGCGCGAAGCGCTTCTCCAGCGTCTCCGCGCAGACGAGCCGCAGCGCCTCGTGCAGCGCGAGCACGCCCGACACCGGCGCCGTGTAGTGATACCCGGCGTTGTGCCAGAAGTTTTCCGCCAGCGACGCATCGAGGCACCAGTGCGTATTGGGCGCCGTGCGGCCTTTGACGCGCGCCCAGGCCGCGTCTGAAAACGCAATCAGCGACACGCCCGGAATCGATGACAAGCCCTTCTGGCCGCCGGTGATCACCGCGTCGATGCCCCAGGTATCCATTTCGAGCGGCATCGTGCTCAGCGTGCAGACCGCGTCGACGATCACGAGCGCGCCCGCTTCCTTCGCAAGCGCGGCGATGTCTTTCAGATGATGATTCCACACGGTGTTCGAGGTCTCGCCCTGCACGACCGTGACGACCTCGGGACGCTCGCGGCGCAGCGCGTCGGCGATCTGGTCGAGACTCGCGACCGTGCGGTCCGCGACTTCGAGCATGCTCACGCGCGCGCCGACGCGCCGGCCCATTTCGCCCATGCGGTCGCTGAAGAAGCCGTTCTTGATGCACAGCATGCGCGTGCCTTCCCACGCGAGATTGGAGATCGCCATCTCCATCGCGCCCGATCCCGGTCCCGCGACGCCGAGCACCCACTTCGACTGCGTCTGGAACACGTAGCGCGCCATCGTTTTCACCTGGTTCACCACCTTCGCCATCGTGCCGCCCAGATGGTTGATCACGATCGCATTGGCCTTCGCGACCGCGGCGGGAATCGGCACGGGGCCGGCGCCCATCATCAGCAGCGGTTCTTCGGGAAGGATGGCGTCGAGCGATTCGACAATCGGACAGGGGACGGACGAAGCAACGGTAGTGGAGGTTGAAGTCGGCATGATCGGTATATGAATGTGAAGCGCAAAGGAACGAACGGCCTCGCGGCAGGCACGCCGCTCGAGGCCGTTCGTCCGATCATTCACCGAACCGCGCGATCGCGCAAGTTTTTTGGCCAGCGTAGGGGCCGCGAAGCGCGACCGGCGCCCGTGGCCGGTCGCGCGTGAGTCACTTCATCACCTTTGTCTTGTCGAGCTTGCTGCCGGTTGCCGCGTTGTAGCGCTCGACATAGTCCTCGATCAGCCTGCGCATCGCGCGACCGATCTTGCGATAGTCCGACTCGTTCAGGTTGGCGAGCGACACACGCCCCGACGGATGCTGCGTGCCGAAGCCGCGGCCCGGCAGCAGCACCACGCGCGCCTCGCGCGCGAGCCGGAACAGCAGCTCGGACGGCTCGGTGTTCTTCAGCAGCCAGTCGACGAACTCGCGCCCGAAGGCTCTTTCACCGAGGAATTCGATGTCCACGATCGTGTAGTAGTCGACCTTGTTCGGATCGTCGTCCTCGAACGCGATGCCCACTTCCTCGTACAGAGCCTGCTTGCGCTTACGGATCAGGCGCTTCAGCGCGTTCTTGTACGCGTCGGGCGTGTCCATCAGCGAGAACAGCGAGAACAGCACCATCTGCACCTGCTGGGGTGTCGACAGCCCGGCCGTGTGATTGAGCGCGACTGTGCGGCTATCGGCCACGAGCCGGTCGATGAACTTCAGCTTGTCGGGCTCGGTCGTGATCGACTCGTAACGATGGTGCAACTCCTTCTTCACGTCCGCCGGCAGTTCGCCGATCAGCTTGTCGAGCACGTTGTCGCGATGCGTCGCGACCGCGCCGAGACGCCAGCCGGTCGCGCCGAAATACTTCGAGTACGAGTAGACGAGGATCGTATTCTTTGGCGCGAGCGCGAACAGCGAAACGAAGTTGTCGGCGAACGTGCCGTATACGTCGTCGGTCAGCAGGATCAGATCGGGCCGATCCTTGACGATGCTGGCGATGTGCTCGAGGCTCGCGTCGTCGATCTTCACCGACGGCGGGTTGCTCGGATTGACGAGGAAGAACGCCTTCACTTTCGGATCACGCAGCTTGTCGAGCTCCTTCTTCGAGTATTGCCAGCCGCTCGCGACGTCGGCTTCGAGATTGACCACGTTCAGCTGATAGTCGTTGAGCCGCGGAATCTCAATGTACGGCGTGAAGATCGGCATGCCGAGCGCGATCGTGTCGCCCGCCTTGATCAGGTGATTCTCGCGCATCGTGTTGAAGATGTAGGTCATCGCCGCGGTGCCGCCTTCGACCGCGAAGACGTCGAACTCGCCGATGAACGGATGCTTGCCGATCATCTCGCGGCGCAGATACTGGCCGACGATGATTTCCGACAGCTTCAGCATCCGGTCCGGCACCGGGTAATTCGACGCGAGAATGCCCTCGCACATCTCATACAGAAAGTCGGTCCCGGACAGCCCGAGCTGATCGCGCACGTACGACACCGCGCCGCGCAGAAAGTCGATGCCGGGGACGCCCCGGTTCTCGCGCAGAAACAGGTCGAAGCGCTCTGCGAGTCCGTCGCGGCGCGGAAAACCGCCGACGCCTTCCGGCATGTACGCGAACGAGCGCTCGGACTCGCGCATCGCGAACAGGCCGAGTTGCCAGAAGCCGTGGCGGGGGATCGTCGCGAGAAAGTTCGGGTTGCCGCGGCCCGCGTTCAGCATCGCGAGGTTGGCGGCCCGCTCGACCGCGCCGCCGCCGGCGGCCTTGATCAGTTCGTCCTTCAGTTCGAACGGGCTCAGCGCGGCAAGACCCGCGTCCACGCTCGAGCGTTTCTTGTCGCCCTTCTCTTTTGCCATGATGCGTTCTCCAGTGAAGAGGTGAAACACGCCGGCGTGGCGAGGGATCCCGGTTGCGGCCGGCTATAGAGATCGATACCGAACTGCGTTCGATAACAGTGCGGCAAACGTGCGCTAAACGTGCAATCAGCCACTACACGAGCCCGACCACCAGCGGCCCGAGCAGCGTCAGCGCGACGTTCGCGATCGCATAGGTGATCGCGAACGGTACGGTCGGCACCGCGCTTTCGGCCTTGTCGAGCACGCCGCCGAACGCCGGGTTGGCGCTGCGCGAGCCGGACAGAGCGCCGGCCAGAAGCGCCGCGTTGTTGTAGCGCAGTACGTAGCGGCCGAACAGCATCGTCAGCAGCAGCGGGAACAGCGTGACGAATACGCCGAGCAGGAAGATGGTCACGCCGCTCTGCTTGACCGTGACGACCGCCTGCAGACCCGAATTCAGACCGACCACCGCGACGAACGCGGCGAGCCCGAAGTCCTTCAGCAGTTGCGAGGCGGCCGACGGCATCACGCCGTACATCGGATGCTTGCCGCGCATCCAGCCGAACAGCAGGCCCGCCAGCAGACAACCGCCGCCCGAGCCGAGCGTGAGCGGCACGCCGCCCACCTTGACGACGATCAGCCCGATCAGCAGACCGATCACGAGGCCGACGCCCATGTAAATGAAGTCGGTCTTGTTGCTGTATGGCAGTTCGTAGCCGGCGGCTTCGACCGCGCGCCTGGTGTCTTTCGGCGAGCCGTAGAAGGTGATCACGTCGCCGTGCTGCAGTTCGGTTTCGGGCAGCACCGGCAGCGGCTGCCCGGCGCGCGAGATGCTCTGGACGTAGACGCCGTGCCGCGTGTCGCGATCGATCAGTTGGCGCGCGGCCGCGATCGTCGTGTGATTCATGCCCTTGCGCGTGAACACGCCCTCGCGCGTTTGCATCACCACGCCGATGTCCTCGGCTTCGCCGACCTCGTTGCCTTTCGCGCCGAACGCGACGACCGCCTCGCGTCGGCCCACGACGAGCACGATGTCGCCGGGTTGCAGCACGAAGTCGGGCTTCGGCTCGATCTGCTGGCCGCCGCGCTTGATGCGCTCGATCGTCAGGCCTTCCCCGTGCAGCGACTCGACCGCCTGCACGCTCTTGCCGGCGCTGAAGTCGATCCGGTACGCGCGCCCGATCAGTTCGGGCAGCGCGGACACTTGCCCCGGCCCGCGCGTCGGCGCACCCGACGACAGCTCGCGCTCCGCCTCGATCGACGCTTCGCGCAAGCCCTGTCCCATGAACTTCGGCAGGATGTTCACGCATACGATGATCGCGCCTAGCGAACCGAACACGTAGGTGACCGCGTACGCGATCGCGACGTCCGACTGCAGCGATTTGACCTGATCGGCGGGCAGGCCGAGCCGCGCGATCGCGTCGCCCGCCGTGCCGATGATCGCCGACTGCGTGAGCGCGCCGCCCGCGAGCCCGGCCGCGAGCCCCTTGTTCAGATGGAACAGCTTCGCGCACACCACCACCGTGATCAGCGCGCTGACCGCGAGAAACACGGCCATCGCGATCTCACGCAGCGTCTTGCGGTTCAGTGAATTGAAGAAACCGGGCCCGGAGTCGTAGCCGACCGCGTAGATGAACACCGCGAACATCACCGCCTTCACACCGTTGTCGACCGTCACGCCCGCCTGGCTGATCACGACTGCCGCCAGCAGCGAGCCGCCCACGCCGCCCAGCTGGAACTTGCCGAAGTTGATCTGCCCGATGAAATAGCCGACCGCGAGCGATAGGAACAGCGCCATCTCCGGTGACTTGTGAAAGATGTTGTGTAGCCAGTCCATCGTGCCCTCGCTGAGTAGTTGCCGGGTTCGTTGGCGAGACCCGGTACGAGTACGGCGCGCGCCTGTGCCGCGCGAGCGCCTGATTTGCCGCGCGGTTCGAAGCGCTGCGCGGCATGCGGCTTCGGCAAGTCCGGCTAGCCGAGCTTGCCGGCCAGGCCCACCACCACGGGACCCATCAAAGGCAACAGGATGTTGGAGAGCGCGTAGGTGATCGTGTAGCCGATCACCGGCGTCGAATTGCCGGCCACGCCAACGAGCGCGCTGATCGCCGGCGTACTGCACTGCTGGCCCGCGATCGCGCCAAGCAGCATCGGCGCTTCGAGCTTCAGCAGCGCATGCCCGATCCATAGCGACAGCAGGCCCGGCACGAGCACCATCAGGATGCCGGCGAGCGGCAGCGCGAGTCCGTATTCGCGCACGAGCTTGATCGCGTCGGGCCCGGCCGACAGCCCGACCGCTGCGATGAACGTCGCGAGTCCGAAATCCTTGATGATCTGCGCGGCCGCCGACGGCAGCGAGCCGACGAGCGGATGGCGCGAGCGCACCCAGCCGAACAGCAGCCCCGACAGCAGACAGCCGCCGCCCGTGCCGAGCGCGAGCGTCACGCCGCCGATCGTGCCGCCGAGCCGCCCGATCGCCATACCGACCAGCACGCCGAGGCCGAGATAGACGAAGTCGGTCTTCTGGGTCGGCGGCAATACGTAGCCGAGCCGCTTCGCACCGCGCTCGACGTCGGCTTTCGCGCCGACCAGCGTCAGCACGTCGCCGCGATGCAGCTCGGTGCCGGGCAGCGCGGGAATCGTCGATTCGAGCCGCGTGATCGCGGCGACATAAACGCCGCGCGCGTTTTCCGGCTTCGCCTGTGCGCGCAGCTGCGCGACCGTCATCCCGCTGACGTCGGGCCGCGTCAGCACCACGTTGAGCCGTTGCGCGAACACCTGGCCGAAATCGGCGCCAAGCACCTCTTCGCCGAGGCTCGCTGACGCCGCGACGACCGCGGCGCGCCGCCCGGCGACTAGCACGACATCGCCGGCCGCGAGCCGCGTCTCCATGGCGACCGGCAGGTCCGCGCCGTGGCGCTCGATCTGCTCGACGGTCAGGTTGTAGCCGTATTGCTCCTCGAGCCCCCGCACCGTCAGGCCAGCGGCGTCGCCGATGCGAAACGCCCGGCCGACGAGTGCCGGCGCGGCCGCCCTCTGCCCTTCGCTGAACGCGCCCTCGCCGCCGAGCTTGCGCCACACGCGCTCGGCTTCTTCGCGCAGATCGACGCGCAGCATCAGCGGTGCGAACTGGCTCGTAAACAGTACGATCGTGATCAGGCCGAACAGGTAGCTGACGCTGTAAGCGGTCACGATATTGGCCTGCAGACGCTGCGTGGCCGCGTCGCCGAGACCGAGCCTCGCGATCGCCTCGGACGCGGTGCCGATCACCGCCGACTCGGTCGCCGCGCCGGCGAGCAGCCCGGCCGCGGTGCCGACATCGAGCCGCATCACGCGGACCGCGATCATGATCAGCACCAGCACCGAGACGATTTCGATCAGCGACAGCACCCCATAGCGCCAGCCGCGCCCGATGTTCGCGAAGAACTGCGGACCGCCGGTAAAGCCGAGCGCGAAGATGAACAGCGCGAACGCGATGTTCTTCAGATCGGGCGCGATCCGCGCGCCGCTCTGCCCGAGCACGAGCGCGACGATCAGCGTGCCGCACACGCCGCCGAGCTGAATCGGGCCAATACGAAACGAGCCAATGAAATAGCCAATGGCGAGACACGCGAAAAGCGCGATTTCGGGTTGCGATCTCAGCAATTCACCGATCATGTTGGCTCGCCGATTTACAGGTTGATTAAAGAAAAACAGAACACCAACCGCTCGAAAACCGAATCAAACCGTCTGACAGAAGGTGACGCAATGGTGACGTCGCGCGCGCAACAAGCTCGATGCACGGCACATCAAATGGCCGATAGCGGGAAGCAGAAAAACACAGCTATGAAAGGAGAACCACGCGATGGGTGCCGGAAGAGCCGCACAGCGGGGCACCAGGACGCCCGCCCGCACGCACGCACCGCCTGGCGATACCGGCGGTGAAACGATTTCCCGAACGCTCGACAGTTACTCTTTCATCGCGAAGTCGCCTAACATCGTGAAAAGGATAATCTGCTGTCTGGCCAGTTTCTTGCAGCATGTTTGTACATGCTTTGTTCGGAATGCTCGTTATTTAATATTGCAGTTCGGCACCCCTGTCAATGTTATTTTTTGCGAGAAACCGACTTTCCAAAACACGTCTAAAGCACGCTTCTTAGGAGCCCGATATGCGCACGATCCTGTTCAGCAGTCGTCAATACGACGTCGATACATTCACCGAGGCCAATGCCGCGCATGGCTATGAACTGCATTTCCAGGAATCCCCTCTCGACAGCGAGACCGCGATCCTCGCGCATGGCTACGACGTGGTCTGCCCGTTCGTCAACGACAGCGTCGACGCCGCCACGCTCGAACGGCTTCATGCGGGCGGCACGCGCATGATCGCGCTGCGCTCGGCGGGCTTCAATCACGTCGACCTCGCGGCGGCCGAGCGGCTCGGCATGCCGGTCGCACGCGTGCCGGCCTACTCGCCGTACGCGGTCGCCGAACATGCGGCCGGGCTGATTCTCGCGCTGAACCGGCGCCTGCCGCGCGCGGTCGCGCGCACGCGCGAAGGCGACTTCTCGCTGCATGGGCTGCTCGGCTTCGACCTGCATGGCAAGACGGTCGGCGTGATCGGCGCGGGCATCATCGGCCGGGTGTTCGCGCGCATCATGGCGGGCTTCGGCATGCAGGTGCTCGCCTACGATCCGGGGCCGCCGGCCGACGAACTGCTCGCGCTCGGCGCGCGCTACGTGCCGCTCGATACCTTGCTCGCCGAATCGGACGTCGTCAGTCTGCATTGCCCGCTGTTGCCCGACACCTATCACCTGATCGACCGCGCCGCGCTGGCGAAGATGAAGCGCGGCGCGATGCTGATCAACACCGGGCGCGGCGGGCTCGTCGAGGCGAACGCACTGATCGGCGCGTTGAAGGACGGCCAGCTCGGCCATCTCGGGCTCGACGTGTACGAGGAAGAAGGCGGCATCTTCTTCGAGGATCATTCGAATCTGCCGCTACAGGACGACGTGCTCGCGCGTCTGTTGATGTTTCCGAACGTGATCGTCACCGCGCACCAGGCGTTCTTCACGCGCGAGGCGATGACCGAGATCGCGCAGACCACGCTCGCGAACATCGCGGCGTGGCAGGCGGGCACGCCGCGCAACGTCGTGCAGGCGGGGTAGCCGTGATAACCGTGGCGTACGCGAATTGCCGCGGACCACGAAAGTTAGACGTCGCTGTCGCTGCCCAATTGGGTCGCGCGAATCGCGGTGCGGGCATCATCGGCCGCGCCGCACAGCTCACGCAGCAATCCCGCCTCGCGCTCGTGCACTTCGACCGGACACCAGCGCGCGCCCGCCTCGGCCAGATAGCGCGCGCGATGCTGGCCGTTGCGAAACGCCACCACCCCCTCGCGCTCGATGCCGACCCAGCCGAGCAATCCCGGCGCGCGACGCGTGGAGATCGTCACGTACGGCATCTGCGGAATGCGCGGGCTGTCGGGATCGAGAAACTCGCGAATGCCGCGGACCTTACCCGAGTGCCATTCGGCGACTGGCTTCAGCACGTAATCGGTGTTGTCGCGATCCGCGCACACGAGCAGCTTGCGCAGATCGACGAGCACGACCTGGTGACGTGTGCCGTCGGCGACGAAGACGCGCTTCAGGCGCACATGGTCGTACCACGAGTGGTCCTGCAACGGCACGACCCACACCGTTCCGGCGCAGGCTGGCGCGGCGGCCGGCGATGAATTGGGCAAAGGCAAGGACAAAGGTAGGCTCGGCAAGCTGGCGACAGGACGCCAGCGCATCAATAGAGCGCTAACGCTACGAGCCGGATGTGATGGAAACATGACAACTCACCGGATTAATTACGCTGCATGAGCGTGCTGCAACACTGCCGGATCAACAGGCCAGCAGCGACCTTCAGGTACCCTTAAGTACATAACGATGATAGCCAACCAATATTTCAATAACCATGTGCGAATCGAGTCGAATGACGGCAACGGCGTCGCTACGATCGTGCTGGAGAGGCCCGCGCAGCGCAACGCGGTCGATCGCCAGGTGGCCGATGCGTTGAGCGCCGCGTTCAGCCGCTTCGAGGCGGAGCCCGCGTGGCGCGCGGCCGTGCTGTTCGGCGCGGGCGACACGTTTTGCGCGGGTGCGGACCTCAGCGCGCTTGCCGACGACGCGCGCCGCAACGAGTTGCATGCGGACGGCAGCGGCCCCGGTCCAATGGGACCGACGCGCATGCATTTCAGCAAGCCGGTGATCGCCGCGATCGCCGGCTATGCGGTGGCGGGTGGGCTCGAGCTTGCCGCGATGTGCGACCTGCGCGTCGTCGAGGAAGATGCGGTGCTCGGCGTGTTCTGCCGGCGTGTCGGCATTCCGCTGATCGACGGCGGCACGATCCGGCTACCGCGACTGATCGGTCTGTCGCGTGCGCTCGATCTGATCCTGACCGGCCGCGCGGTCGATGCGCGCGAGGCGCTTTCCTTCGGGCTCGCCAACCGCGTGGTGCCGAAGGGCGAAGCGCGCGCGGCTGCCGAGCAACTGGCCGCGGAGCTCGCCGCGTTTCCGCAGGCGGCGCTGCTCGCCGATCGTCGCTCCGCGCTCGAGAACAGCACGCTGAACGATCTCGCCGAGGCATTGCGGCGCGAAGGCGCGGGCGGCTACGCGGCGGTCTTCGCCGAGGGCGTGGCGGGCGCGGCGCGCTTTGTGTCCGGCGCGGGCCGTCATGGCGACACGTTCGACGCGGATCGCGGATAAAACGGCGCCGCGCGATCGGTGACAGGTTTGCAATCGCCGGTCGCGACACCCCCGCGCGCACGAGACCTGGGTTACCCGAAACGGAACAGGATGAAATGCGATGGCGACGATCTACCGGGAAATCGCCGTGGCAACCACCGCGGCCGATGCATGGGCCGCGCTGCGCGATCCCGCCGGGGTCGCCCGCGTATTCGCGGGCGTGCTGATCGCGGCGCGCATGGAAGGCGACCTGCGCTGGGTCACCTTCGCCGACGGCACCGTGGTCGAGGAACGCGTGATTGCCGTCGACGATGCCCACATGCGGCTCGCCTACTCGGTGGGCGGCGGGCGCTTCGAGCATCATCATGCGACGCTGCAGGTCGTGGCCGACACGTCCGCACATTGCCGCGTGATCTGGATCGCCGACTTCAAGCCCGACGATCGCAGCAACGTGGTCGAAGCGCTGACGGATGCGGGCTGCGCGGCACTCGGGCGCAACCTCGCGCGGCGCTGAACGCCGCCCGGCGGCGCGGGCTCCCGCCGCCGCGTTCCACAAAAAACAACAGCTTTCCGGACAGCCGGCAAGCCAGATTTGACTTAGGTAGAATCCCCTACTGTTTTTCCCTAGCCGGCGACAGCGTTTCCGCCTTCGGAATCGCCCGCCCGGCGCCCGTTGTTCGCGCCGCTTCACGCGTCACACCCCATCATCGCCATGCCATTGCCTCTGCTTGCCCTTGCCGTTGCCGCGTTTGGAATCGGTACCACCGAGTTCGTCATCATGGGCCTGTTGCCCGATGTCGCGCGCGATCTGTCCGTGTCGATTCCAGCGGCTGGCATGCTGGTGTCCGCGTATGCGCTCGGCGTCACGATCGGCGCGCCGATCGTCGCGATCGCGGTTGCCAACATGCCGCGCAAGAAGGCGCTGATGAGCCTGATCGGCGTGTTCATCGTCGGCAATCTGCTGTGCGCGATCGCGCCCGGCTACGCGGTGCTGATGGCCGCGCGCATCGTCACCGCGTTCTGCCACGGCGCGTTTTTCGGCATCGGCTCGGTGGTCGCGGCCGGGCTCGTCGCGCCGAATCGCCGCGCGCAGGCAATCGCGCTGATGTTCACCGGCCTCACGCTCGCCAACGTGCTCGGCGTGCCGCTCGGCACCGCGCTCGGCCAGGCGGTCGGCTGGCGCGCTACTTTCTGGGCCGTGACCGGCATCGGCGTGCTGGCGGCGGCCGCGCTCGCGGTGTGCCTGCCCGCGAAGATCGAGATGCACAAGGCGAGCCTCGTGCGCGAATTCAGCGTGCTGAAGAACCCGCAGGTGCTGATGGTGCTCGGTATCAGCGTGTTCGCGTCGGCGAGCCTGTTTTCGACCTTCACCTACATCACGCCGATTCTCGAAGACGTGACCGGCTTCACGCCGCACGCGGTCACCCTGGTGCTGCTCTTGTTCGGCCTCGGCCTGACGGTCGGCAGCACGCTCGGCGGCAAGCTCGCGGACTGGCGGCTGATGCCCTCGCTGGTCGCGTTCCTGATGGCGATCGTCGTGATCCTGTGCGTGTTCGCGGGCACGATGCACGCGCGCACTCCGGCGATGCTGACCGTGTTCGTGTGGGGGGTGCTCGCATTCGCGATCGTGCCGCCGCTGCAGATGCTGATCGTCGATCGGGCGAGCCACGCGCCGAATCTGGCGTCGACGCTGAATCAGGGGGCGTTCAACCTCGGCAACGCGACCGGCGCATGGCTCGGCGGCATGGCGATCGGCGCCGGCGCACCGCTGACGACGCTGCCGTGGGTCGGCGTCGCGACCGCGCTCGGCGCGCTGTTGCTGACGTTGTGGTCGGTGTCGATCGAGCGGCGGGTGGCGGTGGCGGGATGAGCTGGCCGGCTCGAAGTCATGGTTCGAGAGAGCGATTACACCGTTCTGCACTTTGCCTATAAACCTCTTCGATGAAGCATCCCACCGTCTACACGACTCCCCCTGCCACCGGCGTTTCGGCCATCGTGCGGTGGGATGAACAAAGCTCCACGCTGACCTGTGAGGTCAAATATCCACCTTTGGCTTCGCTGCCGGAACCGCAAAACAATCTCAGCGACTTGCTGGATGCGCGTTTCCGCATTGGCGCGCCCTCTTATGTCCTCACGGCGGGCACGTTGTCGATGCTTGTCGATCAGCATCGCCGGTTGATCGGATTGGACTTTTACACGAATCCCGAGCGATGGACCGTCCGCACGTCCGAACTCGCAGACCCAACCGACGAAACTCCGCGCATCGAGTCAGAATTCGACGCGCACGGACATGCGCACGACATGGGAGCGCCAGAGGTCTGTTACGAGCCTCGCGACGGCACCCTTTATCTGTCGTGGGGTACCGTATCTCACTGGTACGGTATTGCGTCAGCGCTCGCGATCGGCGTCGATGAGGACAAGCGCCTCACGCAGATCCGGCTGCGCGGCGCTCGCGTTTCTGGCGGCGCCGTGGTGGGAGCGTCGGCGGATCGCGCTGCGGGCGCCGAGTTGACGAATAGACGCTAATTGCTGGCTTTTACGATCTATACGCAGGGTGATAATCTCAACCCACGTTGCGCGGACACTCGACGAACGGCCCATATTTCGTGGCGCCGCCGCAAGCAACGGGGAGTCCGCCATGGTCTCGATGCGCCTGTTGCTCCGTGCCAGCCTGTTGGGCACGGCGATCGCGGTAGCCGCGATCGTCGCGGCGAACTGTGGAGGCGGCGGAGGCGGAAACAGCAGTGCCCCGACGGGCGCGAGCGTCGGCGCCGGCGGCAGCGGCGCATCCGGCGTATCGGCCCCGGCCGCAGCGAGCGGCGGCAGCACCACCAGCGGTGGCACCACGAGCGGCGGTAGCACCGGCGGCTCGGGCAGCGGCTCGGGCACCTCGATGGGCGGCACATCGGCGGCAGCCGTGCGCGACGTGCTCACCTATCACGACGACATCGCGCGCACCGGCCAGAACCTCGGCGAAACCACGCTGACGCCCGCCAACGTGGCGGCTTCGACGTTCGGCAAGGTCGGCTTCTTTAGCGTCGACGGCAAGGTCGACGCGCAGCCGCTATTCGTCGCTGCGCTGGCGATCGCGGGCGGCACGCACAACGTGCTGTACGTCGCGACCGAGAACGACAGTGTGTACGCATTCGATGCCGACACCGGCGCGACCCTGTGGCAGGTGCGCACATTCGGCACCGGCGAAACCCCGAGCGACGACCTCGGCTGCAGCCAGATCGTGAACACCATCGGCATCACCTCGACACCGGTGATCGACCGTTCGCGCGGCACGCACGGTACGATCTACGTCGTCGCGATGTCGAAGGACGCGGCCGGCGGCTACCATCATCGCATTCACGCGCTCGACCTCGCGACCGGCGCCGAGCTGCTGAACGGTCCCGCCGAAGTCGCCGCCTCTTACCCAGGCAGCGGCGCGGGTAATACGAACGGCGTCGTGCCGTTCACCACGTCGTTGTACGCGGAGCGTGCGGGGCTGCTATTGCTCGGCAACACGGTCTACACGACGTGGACCTCGCACTGCGACGACGGCGGCTATACGGGCTGGATCATGGGCTACGGCGCCGACACGTTGCAGCAGACCACCGTGCTCAACCTGACGCCTAACGGCATCGGCGGCGCGATCTGGATGAGCGGCGCGGGACCGGCGTCGGACGGCTCGTCGATCTATCTGCTCGATGCCAACGGCACGTTCGATACGACGATGACGTCGAGCGGCTTCCCCGCCAACAAGGATTTCGGCAATACGTTCCTGAAGCTCGGCACGGCGGGAGGCCTGTCGGTGGCCGACTACTTCGCGATGACGAACGTCGTGCAGGAGGCCAACGACGACATCGACCTCGGCTCCGGCGGCGCACTGGTGCTGCCGGACCTGACCGACGCGGGTGGCACCCTACAGCATCTGACGCTCGGCGCGGGCAAGGACAGCACCATCTACGTGCTGAATCGCGACTCGATGGGCAAGTTCAACCCGGCGGCCGACAACATCTATCAGGAGATTCCCGCGCAGCTGGCCGGCGGCGAGTTCGGCATGCCCGCCTATTTCAACGGGCGCGTGTATTTCGGCTCGGTCGGCGATCATCTGAAGGCGTTCACCGTGACCAACGCGAAGCTGTCGATCACACCGACCGCGCAAAGCGCGATGACGTTCGCCTATCCCGGGACGACGCCGAGCATCTCGGCGAACGGCACCACGAACGGCATCGTGTGGGCCGCCGAAAACGGCACCGTCGCGGCCTTGCATGCGTTCGACCCCATCACGCTCAACGAGCTGTACAACAGCAACCAGATGGGCACGCGCGATCAGTTCGGCACGGGCAACAAGTTCATCACACCATTGATCGCAAACGGCAAGGTGTATGTCGGCACGACGAATGGGGTGGCCGTATTCGGGTTGCTGGGTGGGTGAAGCGGCCGACGCGCCGATTCATTGCGACACGGTATGCCCAAGGTCTCGCACAAACGACGAGGGCCGGCATACCGCGCCGGCCCTCTCTCATCGTGACTGCCGCGCGCTCACCCTCGCGCCGGCAGAATCTCTGCGGCACACGCGCCGAACCCCACGCGATACCCGTCGCCCTGGCACCAGCCGACGAGCGTCAACTCATCGCCGTCCTCGATGAACGTGCGCGTGCCGCCCTCCTTCAACGCCAGCGGCTTCTTGCCGTTCCACGTCAGCTCCAGCAGGCTGCCGTACGAATCCTCGGTCGGCCCGCTGATCGTCCCCGAGCCCATCAGGTCGCCCACCCGCGTATTGCAGCCCGTCACCGTGTGATGCGCGAGCTGCTGCGCCATCGTCCAGTACATGTATTTGAAGTTGGTCCGCGCGATCGTGCTCGCTTGCCGCGCGGGTCGCGCACGCAATGTCACTTCGAGGTGAATGTCGAACGCATGCTTTCCTCGATGCCGCAGATAGGCGAGCGGCTCTGGCTCCTGCACCGGCTGCGCGACGCGGAAGGGTTCGAGCGCGTCGAGCGTGACGACCCACGGTGAGATCGTCGTCGCGAAGGTCTTCGCATTGAATGGGCCGAGCGGCACGTATTCCCATTGCTGGATGTCGCGCGCGCTCCAGTCGTTCAGCAGCACCATGCCGAAAATGTGCGCCTCCGCGTCCTCGCACGCGATCGGCTCGCCCAGCGCATTGCCGCCGCCGATGATGAAACCCGTCTCCAGTTCGATATCGAGCTTGCGGCTCGCGCCGAACACCGGACGCTCCTGGTCGGGCAACTTCAGCTGACCATTCGGACGACGCACCGGCGTCCCGCTCACGACCACCGACGATGCCCGTCCGTTGTAGCCGATCGGCATCTCCGACCAGTTCGGCAGCAGCGCATTCTTCGGATCGCGGAACATCGCGCCGACATTGGTCGCGTGTTCCTTCGATGAATAGAAATCCGTGTAGCCCGGAATCTGCACCGGCAGATGCAGACGCGCATCGGCCGCGCGCACGAGCACCTTCGCGCGCAACGCGGCATCGTCGCGCAGCGTCGCGGTGTCGCGCGCGAGCAGTTGGCTCAGCTGGATACGCACGCTGCGCCACACGTCGCGGCCAAGCGCGATGAAATCGTTCAGCGCATCGCGCGCGAACACGTTGTGCGCCGGCACGTTCAGCAGACCCGCGGCCTGCAATCCGGCGAGATCGACGATCCGATCGCCGATCGCGACGCCCACGCGACGCGCGTCGTTGCCACGGTCGCTGAAAATGCCGAACGGCAGGTTCTGGATCGGGAAGTCGCCAGCCGGGTCGTTGGCCGACTCGATCCAGCTCTTGCGCGACGCATCGAGCGTCGCCTGGAGATCGTTCACCGCGTTCATCGTTGCTCCGGATTGAAGTGTTTCTTGAGGCCTTGCCAGCACTCGTAGTAATGCGCCTGCAGTTGCGCGGTTTCGAGCGCGAAGCGCGTCGGCTTGATCAGCGTGCGGGTCTCGAACATGAAGGCCATCGTGTCGTCGACCTTCTTCGGCACCGAGGTATCGAGATGCGACGCCTTCTCGAACGTGTCCGCGTCCGGGCCGTGGCCCGTCATGCAGTTGTGCAGGCTCGCGCCGCCGGGCACGAAGCCCTCGGCCTTCGCGTCGTAGACGCCATGCACGAGGCCCATGAACTCGCTCGCGACGTTGCGATGGAACCAGGGCGGCCGGAACGTATCTTCGGCGGCGAGCCAGCGCGGCGGGAAGATCACGAAGTCGATCGTATCGACGCCCGGCGTGTCGCTTTGCGATTGCAGCACGAGGAAGATCGACGGATCCGGATGGTCGAAGCTGATCGAGCCGATCGTGTTGAAGCGGCGCAGGTCGTATTTGTACGGCGCATAGTTGCCGTGCCATGCGACCACGTCGAGCGGCGAATGGCCGATGTCCGCGCGCCACAGATTGCCGTTCATCTTCGCGACGAGTTCGAATGCGCCTTCGCGGTCTTCGTATGCGGCGTGCGGCGTCAGGAAATCGCGCGGATTCGCGAGACCGTTGGAGCCGATCGGCCCCAGTTCCGGCAGACGCAGCAGCGCACCGAAGTTCTCGCAGATATACCCGCGCGCGCTGCTGTCCGGCAGGCTGACCGCGAAGCGCACGCCGCGCGGAATCACCGCGATCTCGAACGGCTCGACATCGACTCGGCCCATTTCGGTCGCGATATGCAAGCGCCCCTGTTGCGGCACGATCAGCAGTTCGCCGTCGGCGCTGTAGAAGAAGCGATCGTGCATCGAGCGGTTCGCCGCGTACAGATGGATCGCGCAACCGCTCATCGCTTCGGCCGAGCCGTTGCCCGCCATCGTGACCCAGCCGTCGATGAAATCGGTCGGTTCGCTGGGCATCGGCAGGGGGTCCCAGCGCAGCTGGTTCGGCGGCGTCGGCGGCACCTCGGCGAAGTTCGCGACGAGCCGCTCCGACGGCATCGACGTGAACGGCTTGTGCATGGCCGCCGGACGAATCCGGTACAGCCACGAGCGACGGTTGTGACCGCGTGGCGCCGTAAACGCCGTGCCCGAAATCTGTTCGGCATACAAACCATAGGCCGCGCGTTGCGGCGAATTGCGGCCGGTCGGCAGCGCGCCCGGCAATGCCTCGGTCGCGAATTCATTCGCGAAACCCGACTGATAGCCGGGCTCGATTTCAGGACGCAGGCGTTCGTCGGCCGGCGTACGTGTTGAGGTATCCATACAAGGTTCTCCGCGAGTTGCCCGATTCTTTCCCGGTTGATACGTGATCTTTGCAGTCAGGCTCAGGCCGGCTCCGCTTCGGACGCGCGGCTGGGTTGCCGCGTCGCACCGGCGAGCACGACCACCAGCAGCGCCGAGCACAGCACCGGCAGCGCCGCCGCATGAAACAGCGCGGCATTCGACCAGTTCAACGCGATCAGCATTGGGTCGTCCCCTCAGGCTGGCTAAAATTGTGTTTTACGAATAGTAAAACGAATTATGAATAGTGAAACTAACGTATACCCTTGGAAACACGCCGGCGAACCTCGTCATTCCGCGCTCAGCCCCGGCCGATAAGCGTGAGGCCAATAACGATATGAGCATTTTGTTAATCTGCGCAGGGCGCGTACTGCTACCATCAGTGAATGCGGCCATCGCGTCGCGCTGCCACGCGCCCGGTGCGCGTTCATCGTCGCCTTTCATTTGCCTTCATGATTTCGCCGACCATCCCCGATCTGATCGCCCGCGCCGCTCATCACCCGTTTCTCGGCGAGCATCTGGCAATGGGACAAGGCGGGCACGCCGGCATCGCGCTCGCACATTTCGATGGCATCGAGCTCACGAGTGCCTACGAGCCGATCTTCGACATCAGCGTGCACGGGCTTGCGCAGTCGCTGTCATGCGGCGCGGAAGGGGTCGACCGCTTCGGTGATGAACTCGGCTTTCAGGCGGTCACGCACCGGCTCGACGCGCCGCCATTCGAGGTGTTCGATCCGTTCGACAACATCGCCGACGATCAGCAGCTGGTCGCGCTAGACCGCATGTCGCGCGCGCTGCACGCAATCAACTTCTTCGGCCCGCAGCGGCATGGGTTGCTGTTTTTGCGGGTGCACGAGAGGCTGTTGAAGAGCGTGAAGTACGACCACGGCCGGCATTTTTCGAGCGTGCTGACCTCGTTCAATTTGAGTCCGACGCGCATCGTGATCGAGTTGCCGGCGGCGGCGGTCGCACACAAGACGTTCCTGGGCTATCTGACGCGCAGCTATCAGCACTATGGGTTCAAGGTGGCGGGCAATCTGTCGAACGCGGGGCAGATCCTGTCGGTATCCGAAACCGCGCGGCTCGACTTCATCAAGATGGATGCGGCGGCCGCATTGCGCGACGCGACCGTGAAGCCGCTCGTCGGCTACGCGGGCCGGCTGCGGGTGCCGCTGATTTTCAATCGCGTGATGGATGAGGCGCAATTCTCCGCGCTACAGCAGTACGACGTGCGGTTCGTGCAAGGGCCATTATTCAACGCGCATTATCACGACCGGGCGGCGTGACACGGTGGGGGCCCGGTTAGCCGGGGCGCCCCGGCATTACCTCAGCCCGGCTCCCCCAGCCGCGCCGCGAGCGCCTTCAGGCGCGGCGCGACATTCTCGCGAAACACTTCCTCCCCCATCGACGACGCCGGCCCGCTGCAGCTGAGCACGAGCCAGCGGTTTTCGCGCGGCTCGCGAAACGGCACCGCGACTGCGTTCACGTCGTCATGCCACGCACGAAACGAGTAGCAGCATCGCTCGGTCGCGAACGCGGCGATCTCCTGTTCGGCTTCGGCGACGAGCATCGCCCCCACTCTGCCAGCCGCTTTTTTCAGTTCCGCGAGTAACGCGGTACGCGCGTCGGGCGGCTGCACGGCGAGATAGGCGCGGCCCATCGAGCTCGTCAGCATCGACAGTTTCGAGCCGGATGCCAGGCCGAGCGTCAATGCGGTTTCGCTGCGAATCGTCTCCAGATACACCATGTCGAGCCCGTCCCGGCACCCGAGCGAGACCGCCGCGCCGACCTCGCGCGCCAGGCTGCGCAGGTGCGGGCGTGCCAGTTCGAGCATGTCGGTGCCCGACAGCAGCGCGAAACCGAGCGACAGCACGCCCGCGTCGAGCGCATATTTGCCGTGTCTTTCGTCCAGCCGCAGATAGCCGAGCACGGTCAGCGTGTAGGCGAGCCGGTTCACGGTTGCCTTCGGCAAACCCGTGCGTTCGACGAAATCCCGATTGCCGAGCATCGTCTCGCCTGGCCGGAACACGCGCAACAGGTCCAGCCCGCGAGCAAGGGCGACGACGAATTTGCGTTCGTCGAGCGAAGCGGAGAAAGTGGATGGCGGCGTCATAGGGTGATACACTCGGGCGTCATTTGCAAAACATTGTTTCGCAAAGCGGAACTCTAGTCAAGCGGGTTCTGAGCGAGAAATCAGGAGATACGTCATGGCCGTAGCCGCGCAGTTTCACTGGGAAGACCCGTTGCTGCTGGATCAGCAACTCACCGAAGACGAACGTATGGTGCGCGATGCCGCTGCGGCTTACTCGCAGGACAAGCTGCTGCCGCGCGTGCTGGAGGCGTTCCGCCACGAAAAGACCGATATCGGGATCTTTCGCGAAATGGGCGAGCTTGGCCTGCTCGGTCCGACGATTCCCGAACAGTACGGCGGCCCCGGTCTGAACTATGTCGCGTACGGGCTGATCGCGCGTGAAGTGGAACGCGTCGACTCCGGCTATCGCTCGATGATGTCGGTGCAGTCGTCACTGGTGATGGTGCCGATCTACGAATTCGGCTCGGACGCGCAGAAGGAAAAATATCTGCCGAAGCTCGCGCGCGGCGAGTGGATCGGCTGCTTCGGCCTGACCGAGCCGAACCACGGCTCCGATCCGGGCGGCATGGTCACGCGCGCGAAGAAGGTCGATGGCGGCTACTCGTTGTCGGGCTCGAAGATGTGGATCACCAATTCGCCGATCGCCGACGTCTTCGTCGTGTGGGCGAAGCTCGAGGAAGACGGCGAGGACAACATCCGCGGCTTCATTCTCGAGAAGGGCTGGAAGGGTCTGTCGGCACCGGCGATCCACGGCAAGGTGGGACTGCGAGCTTCGATCACCGGCGAAATCGTGCTCGACGAAGCGTTCGTGCCGGAAGAGAACATCATGCCGGGTGTCAGCGGCCTGCGCGGTCCGTTCACGTGTCTGAACTCGGCGCGCTACGGCATCGCCTGGGGCGCGCTCGGCGCGGCCGAAGCGTGCTGGCACATCGCGCGTCAGTACGTGCTCGATCGCAAGCAATTTGGCCGGCCGCTCGCCGCGAACCAGCTGATCCAGAAGAAGCTCGCCGACATGCAGACCGAAATCACGCTCGGGCTGCAAGGCGTACTGCGCCTCGGCCGCATGAAGGACGAAGGCACGGCCGCGGTCGAAATCACCTCGATCATGAAGCGCAATTCGTGCGGCAAAGCGCTCGACATCGCCCGCCTCGCGCGCGACATGCTCGGCGGCAACGGCATTTCGGACGAGTTCGGCGTCGCGCGTCATCTGGTGAACCTCGAGGTCGTCAACACCTACGAAGGCACCCACGACGTTCACGCGCTGATCCTCGGCCGTGCGCAGACCGGTATTCAGGCGTTCTTCTGATTCCGATGCTGGTGTATCGATAATGCAAAAAAGCCGGTTCCTTCGAACCGGCTTTCTGGTTCATGCCGCGCCGCTTACCGGTTCGGCTGCGGCGTCAGGCGCAGGTACGGACGCAACGCCTTGTAGCCCTTCGGGAATTTCTGCTTGATGACTTCCTCGTCCTTCAGCGACGGCACGATCACGACGTCATCGCCCTGCTGCCAGTTGCCCGGCGTCGCGACCGAGTGACTGTCGGTCAGTTGCAGCGAATCGATCACGCGCAGCACTTCGTCGAAGTTGCGGCCGGTGCTCGCCGGGTACGTGATGATCAGACGCACCTTCCGGTTCGGATCGATGACGAACAGCGAGCGCACCGTGAACGTTTCGTTCGCGTTCGGGTGAATCATGTCGTACAGCCCGGAGACCTTGCGATCGCCGTCCGCGAGAATCGGAAAACCGACGTTGGCAGCCTGCGTCTCGTTGATGTCCTTGATCCACTCCTTGTGCGACTCCGCGCTGTCGACCGACAACGCGATCGTCTTCACGTTGCGCTTTTCGAACTCGCCCGCGAGCTTCGCGGTCAGGCCCAGCTCGGTGGTGCAGACCGGCGTGAAGTCGGCCGGATGCGAGAACAGCACGCCCCAGCTATTGCCGAGCCACTCGTGAAACCTGATGCGGCCAATGCTCGACTCCTGTTCGAAATCCGGCGCAATGTCGCCAAGACGTAGACTCATAGTGCATCTCCTGTAGGTCTTCGGAAGGTATCCGGATAAGGTCGCGGGCGTGTGCCCGCGGCGGCCAGTCACGATAAAGCATAAGGCCGCGGTGGTACATGGCGAACCAACATCGCGTCAGTACTTTATGTGTTTTTGTAATTTTCTCCCGTTTGACGGAAACTTTGCGGGACAGATCAACTCAATCCAGATACCGGTCTGGAGCAGAGTGCCCTCAAACGGGTGTCTTGACGCCACGCGCTGGCGGGAACGAATCGTGCAGCGGCGGCATGCAACCGGCACTATGCTCGCCAGCGACCGTTTCTTTGGTTACGATTTACGCGTAGCGTGAGACAAAGGGAGCTGTCAATGTCGGAAGTCAACAAGGAGAGATTGATGTCGGATATCAAAACCGTCCTCGCGGACGCTGAAGACCTGCTGAAACAGGCCGCGAGCGCTACCGGCGAACGCGCGTCGGAACTGCGCGAAACCGCGCTGACGCGCCTGAAGCAGGCGAAAGAAAAGGCAGCCGACGTTCAGGTCGTGGTCGTCGAAAAAGGCAAGAAGGCCGCCCGCGCCACCGACGACTACGTGCACGAGCATCCGTGGGCGTCGATCGGCATCGCCGCGGGCATCGGCGTGGTGGTCGGTCTGCTGATCAATCGCAAGTAAAGGCCGGTGAGGCCGCCGGAGCAGGCATGTCCGGCGCACCGGCGACACGGGCGGACCGGCGCGAGCCTCGCCGGTCCCCTTCTGCTGGCGCGCACGCGCCGGCCAGGCCCTCACGCGCAACGCCCACAGCCATGACGACCGAAACACACTCGCAGCGCGCAGAACGCAGCCCGTTGCGCCGTATTCTCAGTTCCGTGTTTGCGATCCTGCAGACGCGGCTCGAACTGGTGGGCATCGAACTCGCCGAGGAAAAAGACCGCCTGCTCGGCGTGCTGTTTCTCGGTCTTGCCGCGACGATGCTCGCCACGATGGCCTTGATCGCGTTGACCGCACTCGTCGCCATTGCCTTCTGGGACACCTACCGATGGCAGGCGCTTGCCGGCATCACCGCGGTCTACGCGATTGCCGGGCTCGCCTGTGCGCTGAAGGCGCGCAGCGGTTTGCGCAACGCGCCGATGATATTCGAAGCGACCATCGCGGAGTTCGAAAAGGATCGCGAAGCGTTTCGCAGCCGCGACTGATGGGAAAGTTCGTCTGCATCCGATCCATCGCCTCACCCTCACTGCCGCCGACACGCCATGAGCCCTTCCCGTCCTGATACCGCCTTTCGTAACAAGCGCCATCCGTCGAAGGACCTGAGCGCGCCGCATCTGCGGGCGCTGCGCAAGGAATTGCTGCTCGTGCGCGCGGACGTCGAGCGCGTCGAGCTTGCACGGGCCACCTTCGAACTGCGCCAGGCCGTCGCGCATTTCAGCTGGCTCAGGTTCGTGATCCCCGGCTTTGGCGGCGTGCGCGTCGGTAAAGGGCCAAAGGCGAGCGTGCTCAACGCGGGCACGATCGGCGCGTTGCTCAAGCAGTACCCGTTCATCAGCTCGATCGCTTCGCTGTTGCTCGCCAAACCGCTGCGCGCGAGGGTCGTCGCGAGCGCTAAGCCCGTGCTCAAGTGGGGCAGCCTTGCGCTCGGCGCGTGGGAAGCGTTCCGGATCTGGCAACAGATGAAGAACGAGTCGGCGGCGGCGCGGGCGGCCGCCGCGGCTTCCGCTACGGCGCAGTCGCCGGCTGCGCAGGACGATTCGTTGCGAAGCGGCTATTGAGGTCGTGGCCGCTGCGAGTGGCAGCGATCTATCGGACCTCCCGCTCGCAAGGTTGCGCGTGTCGGACTTCAATCACCCGCTAACTGGTATTCCAGCATTCGCTGCTCGTGGGCATCGCGCCGCTCGCATCGTTTCTATTGCCTCGCTGACCCGTCGCATCCAGCGTGAACGTGCCGCACGGGTCGTCGCGCATCGGGCCCGCTTCCGCGGGCGCCGCTTCGATCGAATAGCCGCCGTTCGTGTCGTCCGCGGGCAGCACGCGCACGCGATACACCGGGGCGCCGAACTGCGGCGCCTGATCGATACCCGGTGGCAAGGCCGGCACGCCATCGCTCGCCGCGGCCTCGACGAATTGCGCAGCCCGATATAACGCCGACGCCGCATCGATGCGATGCGTGCGCGCAATGTGGCTGCGATACGAAGGGATCGCAAACGCGGCGAGCGTGGCGGCAATCGCGAGCGCGATCACGAGTTCGAGCAGCGTGAATGCGGATGTGTTCGGCCTTTTCATACGTGTCCAGTCGGTGCATTCCTCAGAATGGTCTTGCTGCAACGCGCCGCCAATGACGTTCGATCGCGCCATCTTCGGTCACGACCTCCATCTGCAACCAGATCTGCGACTCGCTGCTCCGCCCGAAGCCGCGCGCGGTCAGCAGATAAGCGCTGGCGTTGGGTCGACTCGCGAGACGCCAAGGCTCGATCAGGCATTGCGGCGCGCGCGATGATCCCGGCCATTGCGCCACAGGCGTGATGGCGCCTGCGTCGAATGCGGTTTCAAGCCTCCATTGAGTCGGCTCGCCGGATGTGAGCGGCGCATCGCGCGCGTCGCCACTTGCCGATAGCACGTTGCGCTCGCACCAGCTCAGCGCCGAATCCGCCGCGTGGAAAGCCTGCAGATAGTCGCGCACATTGGTCGCCGCGCGAGCGGCCGCGAGCGATGTTTCGAACCATATCGCGGACGTGGCGAGCATCATGGCCGAGATCAACAGCACGATGGCTAGCACGACGCCGCGTTGATGCGCCCGTCGGGCACCGCCCTGACAATTTCGCCTACCTAAGTGTTTCGCTGTTCCGCCTGGCCCGCCGCATATGTCGTACGCGCAGCCGCGTTGCGTTGCTGTGCCGCGATCCATCACGACGACACCTCCGCGCGATTACGCAGCGCAACGCGGCGGGAAAAAACCTGTCGAGGCCGCAGGTCGGTACCGAGTGTACTCACGCCATCGCAGTCGATGTACTTCGAACGCTGTCCTTGCGCCGCGCCGCGCACCAGCACGCAGACATCGACCGCAACGACGTTCGCCCATTGATCCGCCGCCACGGCCGACGCATTCACCGCATCCGCCGCGCCGTCCAGCCAGTAGCGCAACCGTACGCGCTCGACGCCTTCGATCAGCGGCTGCGCGGACCCCGCGTTGCCGCTGCCCACGCAGTAAAGCTCCGGCTCGCCGGTCGAGCCGCTGACGTTGGCGAAGTAGCGATTGACCACCGGCGCGCCCTCATCGCCAAGGACCGCGTCGCTGCTTTTGACGGCCTGTCCGACACAGTCGGTGACCTGACCGCTCGACGATGGCCATGTCGATACGACGTCTGCGACGTAACGGATCGCGACGCCATCCGAGCCGGTGCTCAAGGCGGTGCAAGCGAGGCTGTCGTCGGCGCCGGTCGGACGACCGCCCGAGCAGCCGAATAGCGCAGGCGCCGCGTTGTAGCCAATGACATCGGCAGGGACGAAGCCGGCCATCTGCAATTGCTGGCCGATCAGCATCAGCGCGGTCAAGCCCGCTTCGCGGATTCGGGTCGCGTTGCTCGCCTGCACGAAGGCGTTGCGCTGCGTCGTGTAAAGGGACACGGCGCCCGCGATCACGAGCAACCCGAGCGCCATCGCGATCAGGAATTCGATTAGCGTATGACCGAGTGGGCAATGCGGCCGCCTCATTTCGCGAACGCCAACGCGACACACGACGATCCAGCCGGTGCATCGACGTCGCCGCAAGGCTCCGTCGGCTGGGCGCTCGCATCGCCCAAAGCGGGCCGGTCCCGCACGGACGCCCACGTCACGCGCGCCGCCGCGACCGCGCCGCTCTCGCCAATCGATGCGTCGCCGTGCGGCAGCAGAACGCTCGCCCAGGTGCGCCATTGATTGAGCGCGACATCGCCCGTGGAAGGCGTGCGCGTCGCTTCGGCAATCGAGTCGGCTATCCACGCGGCGCTCTCGCGCAGCGTCATCGCGCGCGCTTCGCGTGCGGTCCACACCTGAACCGCGATCAAACCCAGCGCGCTCACCGCGACCAACGCGACCGCCAGCATCACCTCGATCAACGAGCTGCCATTACATGTCGATGCGTGCACACGCAAACCGGTCTTGAATGCGGGCTGTCTCATGACGTCGCTCCGCACGCGCCCTCCGAGATCCGCGCGCGACCTCCTGCAGCGACACTGATGCAGCGCCGCCACGAGTTCCCCTGCATCGATTTCGATGGGCTTCGCGGCGCGATATCAAAACTTCGAAACGCGCCGATCAGTTGCCCAGCCGGCGGCGTGAACGTCATATCCGTCTGCACGCCGGCGATGCTCACCGCCGCGAGCGCCGGCTGCGCGCGCAACAACGACGGCTTGCCGCCACGTTCGGCGAATACGGCCCAGCCGCAGGCCCAGTCGGCGATGCCGCCGGCGCAGGCTTGGCCCGACGCGAGACAGACGCGCGCTGCATCGACGCGGCACACCGTGATGCGCGCACCGCGCCGCAGCGCCTCGCTGCGCGCGTAGGCGAACGTGGACAGCAGCGCCTTCGAGCGCGCGTCGACCTGATCGCGCATATGCCATGCGGCGAACGACGGCACCGCCATCACGGCCATCAGCATCACGAGCGCTATCACCGCCAGCGTTTCGACGAGTGTGAAACCGGCGCGCGATGGCCGGCAAATCCCCTGGAATTTCATCTGCATCCCTGAGCGTTACGAACGGATGCAGCCAATCTAGCGATTTGCGAGCGCGCCGACCATCGTCCGAATGGCCAGGTGGCATTCAGACGTTAGCGCGCGCAACAATGCACGTGAAGATCGATCACGGAGGCGGGAGAAGCGATGCGTGAAAAAAAGCGCGAAATGCGCGAGGCGATGGATGCGAATGACCGCAGCTCAGCTGCGACACGCGTGCGCTCAGCGCTTGCGGGAAGGCTTGGGCGGGGAAGAGGCGCGGCGGAATTCCTCGATCACGTCCTCGAATTCGGAGACGTCTTCGAAGCGCCGGTACACGGAAGCGAAACGGACGTAAGCGATCGTGTCGAGCGCGCGCAACTCGTTCATCACGAGTTCGCCGAGGCGCTCGCTACGCACCTCGCGCTCGCCGCTGCCGAGCAGCTGATACTCGATACGGGCGACAGCCGCTTCGATCGCGTCCACCGCAACCGGGCGCTTGCGCAGCGCCAGTTGCATGCTCGCGACGATCTTGCGGCGATCGAATTCCGTGCGCGTGCCGTCCTTCTTGACGACCGACGGCAACGCCAGCTCGACCCGCTCATACGTCGTGAAACGCTTGTCGCAGGCCGGGCAGCGGCGGCGCCGGCGGATCGTCGCGCCGTCTTCGGATACGCGCGAGTCGACGACTTGCGTATCGGCATGGCGGCAGAAGGGGCAATGCATGGTTTAGCCGTAGACCGGAAAGCGCTTGGTCAGATCGGCGACCTGAACCTTCACGCGCTCGATCGTCGCGGCATCTTCCGGGTTGTCCAGCACGTCGGCGATCAGGTTGCCGACCTGCTCGGCTTCCTTCACGCCGAAGCCGCGCGTGGTCATGGCCGGAGAACCGAGGCGGATACCCGAGGTCACGAACGGCTTTTCCGGATCGTTCGGGATCGCGTTCTTGTTGACCGTGATGTGCGCCGCGCCGAGTGCCGCTTCCGCAGCCTTGCCGGTGATCTTCTTCGCGCGCAGGTCGACCAGCATCACGTGGCTTTCGGTGCGACCCGACACGATGCGCAGACCGCGCTTGACCAGCGTTTCAGCAAGCACACGCGCGTTCTCGACGACCTGCTGCTGATACGCCTTGAATTCCGGCGAAAGCGCTTCCTTGAACGCGACGGCCTTCGCGGCGATCACGTGCATCAACGGACCGCCCTGGATGCCCGGGAAAATCGCCGAGTTGATCGGCTTCTCGAACTCGGCCTTCATCAGGATCACGCCGCCGCGCGGGCCGCGCAGGCTCTTGTGCGTGGTGGTGGTGACGAAATCGGCGTGCGGCACCGGGTTCGGATAAACGCCCGCGGCGACCAGACCGGCGTAGTGCGCCATGTCGACCATGAAGTACGCGCCGACCGACTTCGCGATCTTCGACATGCGTTCGAAATCGATGCGCAGCGCGAACGCGGACGCGCCCGCTACGATCAGCTTCGGCTTGTGTTCTTGCGCGAGCTTCTCGGCGGCGTCGTAGTCGATGTCTTCGGCTTCGTTCAGGCCGTAGCTGACCACATTGAACCACTTGCCCGACATGTTGACCGGCGAGCCGTGCGTGAGGTGGCCGCCGTGCGCGAGGCTCATGCCCATGATCGTGTCGCCCGGCTTGAGCATCGCGAAGAACACGCCCTGGTTCGCCTGCGAGCCCGAGTTCGGCTGCACGTTCGCGGCTTCGGCGCCGAACAGCTGCTTCACGCGGTCGATCGCCAGCTGCTCGGCAACGTCGACGTATTCACAGCCGCCGTAGTAGCGCTTGCCCGGATACCCTTCGGCGTACTTGTTCGTGAGTTGCGAGCCTTGCGCGGCCATCACGGCCGGGCTCGTGTAGTTTTCCGACGCGATCAGTTCGATGTGCTCTTCCTGACGGCGGTTTTCCTGCTCGATGACCTTCCAGAGTTCAGGATCGACGTTGGCGATGGTGCTTTGGGCTCTGTCAAACATACGGGTTCCGTTGAGTGTTTTCAGGTTGACCGGATCGTGCGCCGAATCCTGCGTAGAGGGTACACAGCGGGGTACGCAGCGCTTTGGGCGGCGAGGCTTGCCCTGACGTGGCGAGTGGAGAGTCGCCGCACACGCGAGGCGAGCCAGCCACCGTCAGCGCAGATTAATGCGCGCGGTTCACGGCTGCCCAGGCGAACGGCAAAACGGCACCCTGCGCTTCACGGTGGGTTGTTCCACCTTGAACCCGATTGGTTGAATCGGCTGAGTCGGACGACTCGGTTCTATCGCCAGTCACGCAGGGTCGAGCGCGTTAGTGTATTGGAAGAGGCCCGAATAGGCAACCGGCTTGCGGGTGCTCCGGCGGCCGCTGGCGGGGCCTCCGGACGGTTTGGCGGCCCCGCTGCGCAACCATCTGAGGAAAGCGCGCCGGTCGCGCCGCGCACCCGTTGCGCGCCGCCGCGGCAGCCGCCGATCCGGCTCGTGCATCCTTGCCGCAGCGTGCCATTGGAAGTAGGCTTTGGGCCTTTGTCTCTTACCGACCAGGGAACTGCAATGATCGTGTTTGTCACAGGAGCGTCGGCCGGATTCGGCGCCGCCATCGCCCGCTCGTTCGTCAAGGGCGGCCATCGTGTCGTCGCCACTGCACGCCGCAAGGACCGTCTGCAAGCACTCGCCGACGAGCTCGGCGACGCGCTGCTGCCGTACGAGCTCGACGTGCGCGATCGCGCCGCCGTCGAAGCCGTGCCCGCCTCGCTGCCGGCGGACTTCGCCGCGATCGACGTGCTCGTCAACAACGCCGGCCTCGCGCTCGGCACCGAGCCGGCTCACAAGGCAAGTCTCGATGAATGGAACACCATGATCGAGACCAATTGCACGGGCCTCGCGCAGGTCACGCATGCGCTGTTGCCCGGCATGGTCGAGCGCAACCGCGGGCATATCTTCAATCTGGGTTCGGTGGCGGGCCGCTGGCCGTACGCGGGCGGCAACGTGTACGGCGCGACCAAGGCGTTCGTGCGCCAGTTCAGCCTGAACCTGCGCGCCGACCTCGCCGGCACCGCGCTGCGCGTGACCGACATCGAGCCGGGCCTGTGCGGCGGCACCGAATTCTCGAACGTGCGTTATCGCGGCGACGACGACAAGGCCGCCAAGGTCTACGAAAACGTGCAGCCGCTGACGGCCGAAGACATCGCCGATTCCATCTACTGGATCGCCACGCGCCCAGCCCACGTCAACATCAACACGATCGAGCTGATGCCGGTCGCGCAGTCGTTCGCCGGTCTGTCCGTGCATCGCGGCTGAGTTTGAAGGCGGGCGGCCGGCAAAGCCGGCTCCCATCGCCGCCGACGCCCGCCACAAGCAACTCACACTTCGAAACAGACCCCGGGTTGTGCGTTCCGGTAGAATGCGCCGCATGAATATGTCGACCAGCCAGCCAGGCACGGAAATCGGCTATACGTGGCCCATCCGCGTGTACTACGAAGATACCGACGCCGGCGGCATCGTGTTTTACGCCAATTACCTGAAGTTTTTCGAACGCGCTCGCACCGAATGGCTGCGCGCGTGCGGCGTCGACCAGCACCGGCTTGCGGAAGAAAACGACACGATTTTCATCGTGCGCAGTACCGCGGTCGATTACCGGGCTCCGGCCAGACTCGACGACATCGTGAAAATTATCAGCCGGATCGAGCGTCTTGGCCGAGCTTCGGTAGACTTCGTGCAGGAAGCATGGCGCGAAGGCACGCTGCTTGCCACCGGTTCGGTCCGGATTGGCTGTGTGGACCGCGCGACGCTGCGGCCAGCCGCGATCCCGCCGTCGGTTCTCGCCGCGCTGCGGCACGGGCCGGGCACTAGCGAGAGCGCTGACTGAACGACGGCGGCATGTCAACGGACGATCCCTGAGCCTCGTTGTTACGGGGCCAGTGAACTCATACCGGTCAGGTAACACAAAGCATGGTTCGGCTTCGATACCGCCGAAGCTTCCGTTTTGCCCACGGCAAGCTTGAAGCGGCCTTGCAGCCGGACGCCCCCTTCCCGGGACGTTAAAACGAACCTTTATGAACACTACACAAGATCTGTCGATCGTTTCACTCGTACTCAACGCGAGCCTGCTGGCCCAGGCCGTCATGGCTCTGCTGCTGTTGCTGTCGCTACTCTCCTGGACTTTCATCTTCCGCAAGTGGTTTGCGATTCGCCGGGCGCGCGCGCAAACTGAACGCTTCGAGCGTGATTTCTGGTCGGGCGGCGACCTGCAGGCGCTGTATCAGAGCGCCGCGAACAACCGTCACAGGATCGGCGCGCTCGAGCGGATTTTCGAGTCCGGCATGCGGGAATTCCTGAAGGGCAAAGAGAAGCGCCTGAACGATTCGGGCGCGATTCTCGACGGCGCCCGGCGCGCGATGCGCGCGGCGTTCCAACGCGAAATGGACGTTCTCGAAGCGAATCTGGCGTTCCTCGCGTCGGTCGGTTCGGTCAGCCCATATATCGGTCTGTTCGGCACGGTGTGGGGGATCATGAATGCGTTCCGCGGCCTCGCCAACGTGCAGCAGGCCACGCTCGCGAACGTCGCGCCGGGCATCGCCGAGGCCCTGACCGCCACCGCGATCGGCCTGTTCGCCGCAATTCCGGCCGTGGTCGCCTACAACCGCTACGCGCACGACATCGACCGTCTGGCGATCCGTTTCGAAACCTTCATCGAAGAGTTCTCGAACATCCTGCAGCGCCAGGCACACTGAGGAGGCCATGATGGCAGGCTCCCGTTCCTCCAGCATGCGCGGCTCGCGCTCGCGTCGCGCAATGGCCGACATCAACGTCGTGCCGTACATCGACGTGATGCTCGTGCTGCTAGTGATCTTCATGGTCACGGCGCCGCTCGTCGCGCCGTCGATCGTCAATCTGCCGACCGTCGGCGGCGCGGCGCCCCAACAGCAGACGCCGCCCGTCATCGTCAACATCCGCGCGGACGGCAATATGAGCGTCAAGTACAAGGACGACTCCGGCGCGCAGCAGCAGGAAGACATGACGAAGGCTGGCCTCAACGGTTTCATCGCCGACCGGGCACAATCGCACCCCGATCAGCCCGTCGTGATCGCCGCCGACAAAACCGTGAAATACGAAGTCGTGATGAACGTGATGTCCGATCTGAAGGCTCGGGGCGTCAAGCGCGTCGGATTGCTCGTCAAATCGCAATGATCCGCAAGAACTCCGAATACCCGCTTCAGCCGCCGCGTGAACGCGGCACCGGGCGAGCTTTTCTGTTCGCGCTGGTGATGCATGCGCTGCTCGGATTCTTCCTGTATCGCGGCATCCAATGGCAGAACAGCACGCCCGAGGGCGAGCAGGCGGAACTGTGGACAGAGGTGCCGGATTCGGCGATTCCGCGTCCCGTCGTCACGCCGCCGCCCACGCCGGTCGCCCCTGCTCCGCCCGTGCGCGACGAACAGGCCGACATCGCGCTGCAGGAAAAGAAGCGTCAGCAGCAGGAAGCGGCTCGCGCGGCCCAACTGGCCGAACAGCAGCGCCAGCTGAAGCTGAAAGAGCAGCAGGAAGCGGAAGCGAAGCGGCAGCAACAGCTGGCGGCCGAACAGGCGGCCCAACTCGCGGCGCAGAAGGCCGCGAAGCTCAAGCAGCAGCAGGCGCAACAGCAGCAACAGCAGCAGGCCGAGAAGCTCAAGCAACAGCAGCTCGCCGAGCAGCAGAAGCAACAGCAACTGAAAGAACAGCAGGAGCAGCAGCAAAAGCAGGCTCAGGCAGAAGCGCAGAAGAAGGCTGAGGCGGAGAAAGCGGCGAAGGCCAAGGCGCAAGCCGATGCGGCCGCGCAGGCGAAAAAGCAGCTCGACAACGAACGTCGCGCGCGGCTTGCGCAGATGCAGGGTCTGGCTGGCGGCGTGGGCGGCAGCAGTTCGAGCAGCAACGGACTGGGCAAGAGCGGAACGGGTAGCGGCTCGGGCGGCACGGCGGCATCGCCGGGTTACGCGGACAAGGTACGACGGCTGGTGCTTCAGCATGTGAACTGGGGCGGCGAAACGGAAGGTCTCGAGACCGTGATCGCCGTGCGTTGTTCGCCGGACGGCAATCAGCTGAGCGCAAACATTACCCACAGCAGCGGCAACGCCGCGTGGGACGCCGCCGCGTTGCGGGCGGTGAAAGCCTCCGATCCGATGCCTCGGGACGTCAATGGCAAGACGCCGGACTACTTCACTATCACGCTGCGTCCGGCGGCTTGATGTGCAGGCTGACAGCCGACCAGCGGCCAACGCCGCGCCCCACCCGGCGCGGCGTTGCGCGGGAACGAAATAGCCGTTTTCCGGTCTGTCTGCTGACTTCGAGTATTAAGTAAAACCGTTTTGAGGAACCCATACAGCATGAGTTTGATGACCAAGCTAGGCCTGCGAACACTCGTGGCAACGTGCCTGATCGCCGTCGGCGGCGCCGCCAACGCACAACTCAACGTCCTCGTGACGGGCGTCGGATCCACTCAGTTTCCGATCGCAACGGCGAATTTCGCCAATGAAGCGAACTCCCCGCAGCAGGTCAGCACGATCGTGCGTCAGGATCTGCAACGCAGCGGCAAATTCACGAATATCGACGCAGGCTCGGCGCCGGTGTCCGAGACCGATTCCGTCGACCTCGGCGCATGGAAGGCGAAGGGCGCCAACGCGTTCGTCGCGGGCAGCGTGAACCGCCTGCCGAACGGCCAGTACGAAGTGCGCTTCAAGCTGTACGACACGGTCAAGGGCGAAAGCCTCGGCGGCCTCGTGCTGGTGAGCCCGGAAAGCGGTCTGCGCATGAGCGCGCACAAGGTCGCGGACTACATTTACGCCAAGCTGATGGGCAATCGCGGCGTGTTCGCCACGCGCCTGTCGTATGTGATCAAGTCGGGCAACCGCTACCAGCTGCAGATCTCGGATTCGGACGGTCAGGACGCGCACATCGCGCTGTCGAGCCCCGAGCCGATCATCTCGCCGGCCTGGTCGCCCGACGGCACCAAGGTCGCTTACGTGTCGTTCGAGAAGAAGAAGCCGATCGTCTATATCCACGACCTGCCCACGGGCCGGCGCATCGTCGTATCGGACCAGAAGGGCAACAACAGTGCGCCGGCGTGGTCGCCGGATGGCCGCACGCTCGCCGTCGCGCTGTCGCGTACCGGCAATACGCAGATTTTCGCGGTCAACGCGGACGGCAGCGGTCTGCGTCGTCTGACGCAAGGCAGCTCGATCGACACCGAGCCGACCTACTCTCCTGACGGTCAGTGGATCTATTTCACGAGCGACCGCGGCGGCGCACCGCAGATCTACAAGATGCCGGCGCAAGGTGAAAGCGCGGGCGGCGCGCAACGCGTCACGTTTACGGGCAGCTACAACACCAGCCCGCGTGTGAGTCCTGACGGCAAGGAGCTTGCCTACATCTCGCGCGTCGGCGGTGCATTCAAGCTGTACATCCAGGACCTGCAAGGCGGATCCGCCACGGGCCTGACGGACACGACACATGACGAATCGCCGAGCTTCGCGGCGAACGGTCAGTACATTCTTTACGCCACTCAGGTGAACGGCCGTGGCGTGTTGGCCGCAGTATCGACCGACGGTCGCACTCGGCAGGTCCTGTCCGTTCAGGGGGGCAGCGTACGCGAGCCGTCCTGGGGCCCGTTTATGCAATAACGTTGATGCAATAACACAAGGAGAGTAATCAAATGATGTCCAAACTTCGTTTCGCATTCGCCGTCGTGATGGTCGGTGCACTGGCCGCATGTCACTCGGGCGTCAAGCTCGACGAAAACGCCAACAAGGGCGCGGGCTCGGCCCAACCGAACCCGAACGACGTCGCGACGGTCAACGTCGACCCGCTGAACGATCCGAACAGCCCGCTCGCGAAGCGCAGCATCTACTTCGACTTCGACAGCTACTCGGTGAAGGATGACTATCAACCGCTGCTGCAACAACACGCGCAATATCTGAAGAGCCACCCGCAGCGTCACGTGCTGATCCAGGGCAACACCGACGAGCGCGGCACCAGCGAATACAACCTCGCACTCGGCCAGAAGCGTGCTGAAGCCGTGCGTCGTTCGCTGTCGCTGATGGGCGTGTCGGATTCGCAAATGGAGGCCGTGAGCCTCGGCAAGGAAAAGCCGCTGGCAACGGGTCATGACGAAGCGTCGTGGGCACAGAACCGCCGCGCCGACCTCGCGTATCAACAGTAAGTCAACGGGTGGTGAGCCGAATGACGCATCGTTTCTCCTGGCTGCGGTTTGCCGCAGCGGCCTGCGTCGCAGGCACGGCCCTCATGGCCGTGCCCGCCCATGCGGGCATGTTCGACGACGATCAGGCCCGCCAGGCCATTCTCGATCTGCGCTCGAAGACCGATAGTCTGTCGAGCCAGCTATCGGCGGCGCAACGCACGATCCTCGATCAGTCCAACCGTCTCGACCAGCTCAACCAGCAGGTCGCGACGCTGCGCGGACAGAACGAGGACATGGCGAACCAGCTCACGACGCTGCAAAAGCAGCAGAAGGACTACTACACCGATCTCGACACGCGCCTGAAGAAATTCGAGCCGCAGCAACAGACGGTGGACGGCGTCCAGGGCGAGGTGCAGCCGGGTGAAACCGATGCGTTCAACGCGGCTTCACAGCAATTCCGCAGCGGCGACTTCAAGAACGCGGCGGCATCGTTCCGCAGCTTCATCTCCAAATATCCGAACAGCCCCTATCAGCCGACCGCGCAATACTGGCTCGGCAACGCGCTGTATGCACTGCGCGACTACAAGGGTTCGACGACTGTCTGGCAAGGTGTCGTGAAGAACTATCCGCAGCATCCGCGTGCACCGGAAGCGCTGCTCGCGATCGCGAACAATCAGCTCGAACAAGGCCAGAAGGCCGCGGCGAAAAAGACGCTCGAGCAGATCGTCGCGCAATACGCCGGCTCGGACGTCGCGCAGTCGGCGCAGAACAAGCTGTCGCAGATCAAGTAGATCGTGGTGTCGGATTGATCACGTTTTGATGTAGTTGGCGGTAACGCGCAGTGTCCGAAGTGATAGCCACGCGCGCCTCTCGCTGGAAAGCCCGGGTAGTGATGCCCGGGCTTTTCATTTTGGGCGACGGTCTTGCCGAGTTGACAGGGCATGGGTGCGCCGATATAATTTCGCTTCTCTTTTGGGTCGTTAGCTCAGCTGGTAGAGCAGCGGACTTTTAATCCGTTGGTCACAGGTTCGAATCCCGTACGGCCTACCAAAAGATTCGAGGGCTGACATGCGAAAGCATGTCGGCCCTTTTCTTTTTCCTTTGCCCGCGTGTGCAAACAGGTACGCGTGCGGCAAGCGAGCCGCCTCTTCCCGTCCGCCTCAACGTAGCCTTCCGTTCAGGCACTGCCCTCCGCCCTCCAACGCCGCCAAAAAACACCAGGCATCCCGCAACGACATCGCGCCAACGCGCCAGCGCATTCTTATCTTTTTAGTAATTTTCGATTCATGTTTGTGCCACGGGTGGTTTGTAGCCTCGCGACTTGCAATACCGGCTGCAACTTTCAAAAAATTTCACCCACCCTACTCAAACACACAGAATGCAAACCACCCTGAAGGCGCTTCCGATCGCGGTTCTGATCTCCGCCATCTACGGCTGCGGCGGCAGCACCCAAAACCCGTCGAGCACGAGCGCGCCGCAAGGCACCACGAGCAGCACCCCGGCCACGACGACGACGCCCTCGACTTCCGCCAGCAACTACACGGCTGGCAACCTGCTGATCTCGCGCACGGCCTATGATCCGGCGTACGTCGTGAGCGGCACGCTGCCTTATAACGCGACGCCCACGACCACCAATACGTCGCCCGTGACGGCCGTCACGCCCGGCGGCTTTCCGAACGTATTCACCAACGATTCGAACGACGCCAACTTCGGCGTGACGTCGGAAGCGTATCTGGACCAGTGGGCACCGAACGCGACGAGCCCGTCGCAAACGCTGGACATCACCGCGCTGGCCGCGAAAAGCAACGTGAATTTCGCCACCAGCTTCGCCTCGAAGTCGGAGCTCGCGCTGAACGTGTCGCTGGATCAGAAATCGCTGACCTTCACCGGCTACAACGCGTCGATCGACCAGCTCGATATCTCAAACACGAATACGCCGGGCGTGGTCGACACGACGAATACCGACATCGCAACGCCTACCTACCGTACCGTCGCGCAGCTGAATTTCGCCGATAACAGCCTGTCGTTCACGAACACCAACGCATACGCCGGCAACAACAGCCGCGCGGCCGTGCTCGCCAACGGCATGTACTACATCGTCGGCAATGCCGGCAATTCGGGCAAGAATCCGAAGCCGACGACGGCCCAGCTCGACATGCTGACGATGAACACCGGCGTGCAAAGCATCGCTCCGGGCAGCCAATGCGCGTTCACGCAAGTGATCGGCGCATTCCAGTCCGGCACGGGCACCGGCACGTACGCGGTCGCACCGGCTGGAACGGCGTGCTCGCTGGCGTCGATGGGTTCGATCACGGGCGGTAGCTCGACGGGCGACCAGTTCGGCTTCTCGATCGCGAGTCTGCCGACCACGCCCGCGACGGCCGCCGACAAAACCGGCAAGGACGCCAACTACCGCGGCCTGTTCGTCGGCCCGGACGGCACGATGTATGTCTCCAAGGGCAGCGGCGGCAACGGCGTGAACACGGTGTACCAGGTCGGCGCGACCGGTGCGCTCGCCAATGGCGGCAAGTTGCCGCAAAACGCCGCGACGACGATCGTGCCTGGTTTCCCGACGGCCCTCGCGACCAACCTGACGGCGCTCACGTCGCCTAGCCAGGTGACCGGCACGGTCTATCCGTTCGGGATGTGGATCCCCGCGTCGAATCCGTCGATCATGTTCGTCGCTGACGAAGGCGACAGCACGCCGGGCGACCAGGTGAGCGGCAGCGGCGGCCTGTGGGTCTATCAGAACCAGAACGGCACGTGGAAGCCGCTCGCCAACCTGACGACCGGCCTGAACCTCGGCACGGCCTACACGGTGACGGACACGACCGGCGCGTACGGTACGAAGGGCGCGAGCTATACGACGACGCCTGACGGCTTGCGCAACATCACGGGCCAGGTCAACAGCGACGGTTCGTTCACGATCTACGCGGTGACCTCGACGATCGGCAACAGCCTCGGCACCGCGTTCGATGCGGGCGCCGACTCGAACCAGCTCGTCAAGATCACCGTGAGCATCAACGGTTCGACGGTGAGCTCGGCGAAGGGCTTCACCGTGATGCAGACCGCGCCGTATGGCCAGGCGCTGCGCGGCGTCGCACTCGTGCCGAAGTCCTGAGCGGGTTAGTAGATTCAAAAGAAACGACCTGCCATCCGGCAGGTCGTTTTTTCTTGCACGCTCCAACGTAAAATCCGTCGCGAGCAATCGCCGTCTCGCCTCAACGCGCCGGCAGTCCCGCATTGAACCGCAACACGATCCTGCAGCCTGGCGTGTTGTCGTGAATCTCCACGACGGCCTCGTGCACCCGCGCGATCGCGGCCACGAGACTCAAGCCGACGCCATGCCCCGAAGTCGCCGCCTCCTGCCCGTTTCTGCTGCGATAGAACGGACGCAGGACTGCATCGCGCTCACCTGCCTCGATTCCGGGTCCAGTATCCGCGACCTGCACGACGGGCCTTCCCGCTTCAAGCGTTGCTTGCAGCGTCACCGCGCCGCCACCGGGCGTGAACTTCAGCGCGTTATCGAGCAGATTCTCGATAGCGCCGAACAGCAGATCCACGTCGCCGCGCGCGAAAACTGGTTCGGACGCAAGCACCGCGACCGACAAACGACGGTTCTCCGCGACCGGCTCGTACAACTCCGCGACGTCGCGCAGGATGGTGTCCAGCGACACGTCGCAGAAGCTCGCGCGTCTGACATCCGCTTCGACCTCCGCGATCCTCAATAGCGCGGTGAAACGGTTCAGCACGACGTCCGATTGCGCGATCGCGGTGTCGACGGCGCTCGTGTAGTCGTCGACGGTATGCGAGCGCCGCCGCGCGCGTTCGAGGCCCGCGCGCAGATGCGTCATCGGCGTGCGCAGATCGTGCGCGATGCCCGCGCACACGCCGCGCACTTCGGCCACCAGCCGCTCGATTTCATCGAGCATCAGGTTGACGATTTCCGCCAGACGATCGAGATCGTGATGCGTGCCGCGATTCGACAGACGCCGGTTCAGTTGGCCCGCCATGATCTCGCGCGCCGTCAGACTCATCGAGCGGATACGCCGGTTCGACATCGCGTGAAGCGCGGCGCCGCAGCCAACGGCAAGCAGAATCGTCAGCATGAGCCCGAGGCACAGGATCTTCACGAGCGTATGGTCGAAATGAATGATCTCGTCGATCGAGTGACCGACGACCACCCGCAGACCGCTACGCGTCGGCACGATGATGCCGCGAAAATGACTGGCCAGCGACGGCGGCCCGTCGTCCATTGCTTGCGTGTAGTAGTACGGCCGGCGCTCGCGCTCGGCCGGCAACGCATGGATATTGCCGGCGAGCCAGCGGCCTTCTTCGTCGAACACGCCATAGGGCCGGCTGCTCGCGATGTCGCGCCGGCTCAGCGCCGCGATATTGGCGATCGCCTCGGCGCGGCCGATCGAGCTGAACTCGGCCACTTCTCCGCGCAGCCGTTCATCGACCTCGTGCAGCAGATACGTGTGCATCATCCAGTAGAGCATCGCGAACAGCACGACCGCGCAACTGATGAACACCATCAGCAGCCATGTGACGTTGTTCGCCGGCAGGCGCAGCCAGCGCCTAGTCGCCGGCACGGAGGACATAGCCGACATTTCGAACCGTGTGGATCATCAGCGAAAACCGTCCGTTCAGACTGATCTTGCGGCGCAGGTGACCGATATGCATGTCGATCACGTTGGTCTGCGCATTGAAGCGGTAATTCCAGACCGACTCGAACAGCATCGCGCGCGTCACAGGCTGCTCCGTATGCAGCATCAGGTATCTGAGCAACTGGTACTCGCGAGGCTTCAACTCGATCGACTCGCCCGCGCGCTGGACCTGATGCGTGCCCATATCGAGCACGAGATCGCCGACGCTCAGCACCAGCGGTTGCTCCGAAGAAGAGCGGCGGCGCAGCAGCGCATTGAGGCGCGCGGTCAGCTCGAGACTGTCGAATGGTTTGGTCAGGTAATCATCGCCGCCGGCGCGCAGGCCGCGTACGCGTTCGTCGACCGCCGAAAGCGCGCTCAGTATCAGCACCGGGGTCTCTTTGCCGACGTTGCGCAGCGTGGAGAGGATCGACAGACCATCCACGTCGGGCAGCATCCGGTCGAGCACGACTGCGTCGAAATCGCCGTTGAGCGCGCGCAACAGGCCGGCATGGCCGCTCGGCACGCTTTCCACCGCGAAGTTGTAGTCCTCGAGCGCGGTGGACACTTCGAGCCTCACACGCTCGTCATCTTCGACGACGAGAATGCGGGGTCTGCGCCCCGCAGGGTAGTTGATCGCTGCTCTGCTTTCCAAGAGGACATCGTTTCCTGTGGTCGTGCGTCGCCGCATGAACGGCGACGTCAATAGCGGGGGCCGCCTATGCGGGCGCGGAGTATGACATGGTCATGTTGCTGCTTCATGACGCGTCCCGGGCGGAGCCGAAAACCGTTCACACGTGCAACTAGTCGAGCTTCAGTGCCGCGCGCACTTCCGCCTTCGCATCGGCAAAGTCGCGCTGAAAATCCGGATTGGCCATCAGCGCCGCCGCGACGAGCGTTCCGTCGATGCGACCCGCTTCGACATCGCTCGGATAGTGGACGCCGTCGACGACGCGGTTCATGCCGAATTCGCGCCCACGCGCGAATAGCGCATCGCGCTTCTCGGGGACCATCTGCGCGAGCAGGATCGCGCACAGATAGCCGAAGGTCGCATGACCGCTCGGGTACGAGTGGTAGTCGTCGCCGGGCCGCTTCGGCACGATCGGTTGCACGTCGCGGCTCACGATGAAGGGCCGCGCGCGGCTAAAGAAATGCTTGCCGCCTTTTGCGACCCGCTCGGCATCGTGATCGACGGCTTCGAACAGCGCAGCGGTTTTCGGCAGACCGGCTTCGTTGAAGTCCGGTCCGAGCACATCCGCGAAACGGAACACGGACCTGGTGGCGTCCGCCTTCGCGCGCGCCACCTGCTCCGGCGTGCGGCTGCGCTGCGCGTTCAGCACGGCATCGAGATCGGCTTGCTGACGCTCGGAACCATCGGCGGCAGGTGGCGCGAGCAGCACGCCAAGCGGAATTTTACGGGCGTCGAGATAGCTCGCATCCGCGGACGGTGCGGCGTAACTCGCCGCACTTGCAGCGACGAAGAGGGAAGCCGCGAGCGGCAAGTAGGTCAAGCGTTTCATCGTGTGCGAGAAATGAAGAGAGATTGCAGCGAAGCGGCACGGCGCTATCGCCGCCAGGAGAAAAGGCGTGATTCACCGCCTGAACGGTGCTGCCGATGCTAGTGCGCACGTATGAATGCGCGGTGTCCACAAACTTACAAACGTGAGCGCATCGCGTAGCGTCAGTGCGGATCGCGCTGTTGTGGGGCATCCGTAATAGCAACTTTAGATTCGTAAGTTACCGATCACTTCGCATTAACGGACGGTTGATAGCATCCCGCCTCGTTCGACTACCAGTTCATCGCCCCACTCGCGAAAGGATGCTGCACCATGCAACGGGTTAGTTTTCCCCTTAGAAAGAAGCCGCTGACGCAATTCGTTCTTGCCACACTGTGCGCGGCCGGCGCGCAGATCTCGCATGCCCAGACCTCGGGCGATCTCGGCTCCGTGCAAAGCACGGCCGTCTCGTCATCGAACAGCGGCACGGCCACCAGCACCAACGTGCAGTCGGCACCGGCACAGGCGCCGTCGCAAGGCTCGCTCACCGCAACCCAACCGCAGTCGGTGATCAGCCGGCACTACATCGAAAACAGTACCGCTCCGACCGCGAACTACAGCGAGATCGTGCAGATCGCGCCGAGCGTGTCGAATGTTTCTCCGAACGGCTCCGGCCTGATGGAATCGCAGAGTCTGTCCATTCGCGGCTTTCAGGACGGTCAGTACAACGTGACATTCGACGGCATCCCGTTTGGCGATACCAACGACTTCACCCATCATTCGACGTCGTTTTTCTCGAACCGGGTGCTCGGCAATATCGTCGTCGACCGCGGTCCAGGCGACGCTTCGCAGATCGGCTTCGCCACCTTCGGCGGAACGATCAGCCTGCAGTCGAGGGATCCGTCGGCATCGCCGGCATTCTCGGTGCTCGGCTCGTACGGCAGCTTCGACACATGGCAGGCCGGCGCCGAGTTCAATACCGGCTATCTGCAGCAATGGGGCGATGCGCGCGCAATGGTCGGCTATGCGCAGAGCAGCAGCGACGGTTATCTGACCAACGCGGACCAGCGCCGTCAGAACGTCTACTTCAAGCTCGACAAGCCGATCGGCGACAACACGCTGCTCACGCTGTTCGCGACTTACAACAACATCCACCAGAACGTGCCGCTCGGCGCGACGGCCGCGCAGATCCAGCAGTTCGGTCCCAACTTCGGTCTTGGCGCCGACCCGACGAGTCAGGCCTATGCCGGCTACAACTTCGACAAGATCAACACGGACTTCGAATACATCGGCGTGAAAACGAAGGTCGCCGAGTGGGTGATCGACAACAAGCTCTATACGTACGGTTACTACCACAACGGCTTCAACGGACTCGACCCGAACGGTGAAACGCCAAACGGCACGATCTTCGGCCCGAACAACGTGCCGGGCCAGGAAATGAACAACAACTACCGCGCGTTTGGCGACGTCCTCGCGCTCGAGCGGCAGCTCGGTCCCGGCAAGCTGCAGACCGGCATGTGGATCGCGCACCAGTCCAACTTCCGCGACAACTTCAATGTCGATTCGTCCCTGAACTTCGCGTTCATCTCGCAGAACTTCACGATGAACGACACGATGCTGACGTTTCAGCCGTATCTGCAATACGCCTGGCAACTGCAGAACGGTTTGACGATTACGCCGGGACTCAAGTACGTGTCGTTCAACCGCAGCATCGATACGCCGATGAACCAGAAGACCGGTGAGCCGCTCGATTTCAGCCACACGTGGGGCAAGGTGCTGCCGTCGTTGACGCTGCACCAGCAGATCACCCCGCAATGGAGCGCGTATGCGCAGTACGCGCAGGGCTTTCTCGCGCCGAACCTGAATGTGTTCTATGTCAACGATCCGACCGTCTCGGGACAACCCGATCCGGAACAGACCGACAACTACCAGATCGGCACGACGTACAAAACGGGGCGTCTGACCGTCGCCGCCGATCTGTACTACATCAACTTCCGCAACGCGGTGACGAGCCGCACGGTCGGCAACAACGTGATCTTCTCAAATGCGGGTGGCGCGACCTACAAGGGCGTCGAAACCGAAGCGACCTTGTCGGTCGGCGACGGCTTCAGTCTGTACGGCAATCTGACCTTCAATTCGGCCAAACAGAAGAGCACCAATACGTGGATGCCCAACGCGCCGCAATCGACGGCCGCCGCCGGCGTGCTCTACGAACGCGGGCCGCTCAACGGTTCGTTGCTGATGAAGTTCGTCGGCCATCAGTATGGCGATACCGGCAACACCCAGCCGATCGGCGGCTATGCGATCACCAACTTCGCCAGCTCATACACGTTTGCCCGACTCGCACCGTGGACGCATGACACGCGCCTCGGCTTCCAGATCGACAACCTTTTCGACCGCACCAGCATCAATGCGCTGGCCGGCTACACCGCCGCGGACAACACACCGCTTTACTGGACCATCCCGGGCCGCGCGTTCGTCGCGACGCTGTCCACCGATTTCTGAACGGAGCTTCTTTCATGACTGTCGATAACCTGCTGCACCTCGCGAACAATTCCGGTGGCGTGTTGTATGTGATTGCCGCCATGCTGTTCGTTGCCCTGACGATCATCATCGAGCGCTCGTGGTTCCTGCAGCGCGCATCGAGCGGCAGCCGCGCGGTGCTCGACCAGGTCGACCGCCTCGAACAACTGAACGCCGCCTCGCTGACGGCATGCGCCGAACCGTTTCAGGCGCTGCCGATGGCGAGCCTGCTGAAGGTCGCCGGCCGGCTTGCCGGTCAGACGTCGCGCGATGAGCTCGATGCGTGTCTCGACGAAGCGATCATGCGCGAAGCACCGAACATCGACCGCTTCCTGTGGGTGCTCGACACGATCGTCACGCTCGCGCCGTTGCTCGGTCTGTTCGGCACGATCGTCGGTATGTTCAACGCGTTCCAGGTGCTGTCGAATCCGGGCAACGCACCGACCCAGGTCACGGGCGGCGTGGCCGAGGCACTGATCGCGACGGCCTCGGGTCTGTTCGTCGCGATGATCGGCCTCGTGTTCTTCAACGGTCTGCACAACCGCGTAAGAGGCGTCGTCCATCAGCTCGAAACCCTGAAGGCGGCGCTCGTGAATCGGCTTGCGGCCAGAACGCATGAGTCGCTCAAGCCGGTGCATGAAGTGCCGCGCCCGGTGGTCGGCAAATTCGCCTCGCAGGGAGTCTGACGATGAAGTATTTCGAGGCGCGAAAGGCGCGCATCGAGATCATCCCGATGATCGACATCATGTTCTTTCTACTGGTGTTCTTCATCATGATCACGCTGCACATGATCCCGAACGCGGGGCTGCGCTCGCAGCTGCCGTCGAGCGCCACGGCGCAAGCGCTGCCGCCGCCGCAGGTCACGGTAACGCTCGCGACCGACGGCAGTCTGTCGGTCGACGGCCGCACGCTGAGCCTTGCGCAATTGACCACCCTGCTCGCCGCCCGCACGGACGTCGCGCATACGGTCGTGACGATTGCCGGCTCGAAGCAGGCGCAGATCCAGCACCTCGTCTCGGTGATGGACGCGTGCCGCGCCGCGGGTGTATCGCAAATCGCGCTCGCCGCGCAGCCCGTGGCGAACTGATATGGCAACCGTACCCGCCTGCGGGATCGTGCAGCAACGAACGCGCCTATTGCCGGCCGCCGCCATCGCGCTCGTCGCAGAAGCGCTGGTGCTCGGCGCGACGATTGCGCTGCTCACGCATACGACCCGGGTGTCTTCCGTATCGTATGAAGCGCCGCCAACGCTGCTGACGCTGGCGGCACCGGCTCCCGCGCCGCAACCGCCGCAGCCGCCTGCGAAGCCCGTGCCGCCTCCCGCGCGGCCGGTCGTACCCGTGCGCCATGCTGCGCACACGCCCGCGAAGCCCGTGACGGCCGCGGTGCCGAAGCGCGTGCCGACTCCGGTGCCGGTGCAGCCCGCGGCGACACCGACCGAGCCGCCATCCGCGCCCGCGCCGCAACCGCCAGCTCAGCCCGCGCAACCGCCCGCACCCGCTGCGGCGCCGGTTGCAGCCGCGCCTACGCCAAGCTTCGAGGGTGCGCTGCGCGCGGCGATTCAGGCCGCGCTGCGCTATCCCGAGTCGGCCCGCATGGCTGGCATGACGGGCCGCACACGCGTCGCGTTCCGGTATCGCGACGGCGTCGTGTCCGACCTCAGCGTCGTGGTGTCGAGCGGTATCGGACTGCTGGACCGCGCGGCGCTCGCAGCCGTGCGCGACGCCGCTTATCCGAAACCCGAGTCCGCATTCGTGGGCAAAACGCTCTCGGAGCAATTGTGGGTCGACTTCAAACTCGACGACCACGAATGATGATCCGCTAACGCCCAACCGCACGAGAGACGTCATCCGCCCACCGGAATGGCGTCCCTCTTCCCAATCCATCCGCAGTACTAATATGAATCTACTCAACGCGAAACTGAAAAATATCCTGTCCGCCCTGATCGCCGGCGGCGTCGCTTCCCTGCTCGCGCTGTCGAACGTCCATGCGGCGACGGGCGCCAACGCCGATCAATTCGAAATCGCGAAACGCTATGGCCTCGAAGGCGGCGAGCGTTGGGATTACGTGGCGTACGACGCTGTTCGCCAGCACCTCTTCATCAGCCGCGACACGCACGTGCAGGTGATCGATACGCGCACCGGCAAACCGGTCGGCGAGATCGCCAACACCGCCGGCGTGCACGGCTTCGCGTTCGTGGAGGACCTCAAGCTCGGCTTCGTCACCAACGGCCGCGCCAATACGGTGAGCGTCGTCGATCTCGACACCCTCAAGGTCGTCGACAGCATCAAGGCCGCGGGCCCCGACCCGGACGGCATCCTCTACGTGCCGGCCTTGCGGCGCATCTTCGTGAGCAATGGCCACGACGGCAGCGTCAGCGCAATCGACGTCGCGACGCGCAAGGTGGTCGCCACGATGAGCGTGGGCGGCAAGCCGGAGGCGCTCGCGGCGGACAGCCACGGGCACGTGTTCGTCAATGTGGAAGATCGCGCCGAGATCGTCGAGATGGACGGTCGGTCCGCGACGGTGCTGGCGCATTGGCCACTCGCACGGTGCGAGTCGCCGACCGGACTCGCGATCGATCCGGCGAGCGAGCGCCTGTTTTCGGTTTGCGCCAATCACCGCATGATGATCGTCGATACGACGTCGGGCCGTCGCGTGGCCGAGGTGCTGATAGGGGGTCACCCCGACGCGGCGGCTTTCGATCCGGCCTTGAAGCTCGCGTTCAGTTCGAACGGCGCGGACGGCACGCTGACGATCGTGCATGAAGACGATGCGGACCATTACACGGTCGCGCAGAACATGCCAACGCTGGAAGGCGCGAAAACGATGGCGCTCGATGAACAGCAGCACCGGATCTATCTGGTGTCGTCGAAGTTCGGCGCGGCCGACCCGGCCACGGCTGCCAATTCTCATCCGCGCGCGACGGTCATCCCCGGTACGTTCGAAGTGCTCGAGGCGCAGCTCAAGGCACGCTGACGCGCGGCATCGACGCACGGCCGCCCGTTGATCGCGGCGGCGCGTCAAACATCGGTTCGCCTAGATGAGGCCGTGCGCGACGCCGCTCGGCATCGCCCAGCGCTCGCTGTCGTTCGACACGCCGAAATCCACGGCCCGTAGTGAAACGGTGGCCGAGCAGGCCGTCGCACGCTTTGCGCTGGCGCGCGCGAGGATGCGTTGCTCGTGCACATAGAAGAATTCGAGTTGGCGCGCGTCGGACGCTTTTCGTTGGAGCTCGAACACATCCTCGAGCACGCGCCGCGACACATGAAAACGCTGAAGTCCGCGGCCAAGCCGGATCTGAAAGACAACACCGTCGCTGTTGTGCGGCACCGCTGCCCAGATAAGCGGAATGCTACTCATGGAGCCCCCGTAACTGGATCTTCATGTCAGGAACATTGACGATTTCATCGTCGCACGGATAAACGCACGGCGCGACTTGTCAAAATTAAACAAGGTTGATTTGGCGTTTTCACCACAGTGGCAGGTGTTGCGACGCAACGCCCCAGCGAATCCTTACTCGACAGCAGTCCGTCGCTTGCGCCGCGCGGTCGTTCGTCGGGTACGATGCAATGCGGCCCGATTTAATTTGCCACGCTTCTCGCTGACTTTTCGGTAGCCGGCATGCAGAAGAATCATTCGCTTTTGCGTCGGGAATCCACACGCAAGGAATATGCGTTGGCTCGTTTGCGTCTTGCCACGAGCCGCCTTATGCGCGCTGAGTCGGAAGCTGAAAAGACACTCGCCACCTGCTGGATGAAGGCGTGGGCAAGCGTCATCGGCGATGCGCAGTTCCCTAAGCTTCCTTACCGACCGGCCACTCCCAAAGCGAGGCGGCGCTCCTCGCCAAGGCTCCGCGATTGACATCTGCCGTCGCTCGAACTGAATGGCGACGCGGCGACATCGTCGCGCACTCCAACCCCATTCATTGACCGTATGGTTCGCCACCTCACAGACCGTCTACGCCCTCTGCTCGCATGATCGCTTCACGACGCCTTCGAGCGTTCGCGACAAACAGAGCAATAAAGAAGAGACGACAAAACGGCGAGCGCGTCCCGCAACGATCGGGCTGCCCCGCCGCTCGGGGGATACCCATGAAAGCTGGAAAGGTAATCTGGGTAGTGGCTTTGCCGTGTCTGATCGAAACGTCGCATGCGCAGGAGGTCTATCTGCAAGGCGGCACGCTGGGCATCGGGGTTGGCGCGGCGTGGAGCGTCACGTCGTGGTTCGGCGTGCACGCGGACTTCAACGCGATCAATTTGTCGCACAACTTCGAGGTTGGGGGCAATCGCTACGAAGACGGCATACGGCTGCGTCAGGGCGGTCTCTACGGCGATTTCTTTCCGTGGGCCGGCACCGGCTTTCGCGCGACAGCGGGCCTGCGTCTGACCGACAACGAAGTCAGCGGCAACTCGGTTCCGACCAACGGCATGTACGTATTCGAGGGCAAAGCCTCGCCGGCCTTTCCCGGCGAATACGCGACGGCGACCGCCCGATACCCGACCGCGATGCCCTACCTTGGCATCGGCTATGGCTTGCGCCCGAGAGCCAAAGGCTGGGGGCTCGTGGTGGATCTCGGTGTCGCCTACGGCATTCCGAAGACCTCGTACACACTGTCGCCGGCATTGTCGCAGGCCGCGGGACCGCAGATGAGTCAGCAGATCATCAACACCGGATTGCAGCAACTGCGCGATAAGGTCTCGCCTTATCGATGGTATCCGACGTTGCAGGTCGGCATTGCTTATCGCTTCTGAGGCGCAGCGCACGGAATCCGTCCCAGTACTATAAATTTGCAAAGGACTTTTCACATTCCGATTGCATAAAAAAACAAACGAAAGAAAGCGCGATACGACCTTCGCTTTTTCTGGTTATTTATCGAGATGAAAAGATATGCAATGATCGCCGCCGAATCAGCGGAGCATGTCTGAACCTTGCGCCAGCATACGTTCCGGCAACCCCACGGCCCATTGCTTTTTCATTGAACCGATAATGACCACCTTTCTGTTCGATCTGCTGTCGAACCTCGCCTTGTTCGCCATCGTATCGATGGCCTGTCGACTGTATAACCGGTTCGGGTCGGGTGCCGCGCTGAGCGGCCCTGCGATTTTCATCGTGATCGCGCTGGCCGCGTGCGTGCTCGACGGCTTGTTGACGTTTGTCGTGTTCGCCGACGCGCAGAACCGCTATGGACAATTCGCCCTGCCGACGTCGTTTCTTCAGCGTGCTGGCGCGTATGCGCTCGCGATCGTGATCGCGTTCTCGTGGCACCGGATGTCGAGGCGCCGGCGCGCCGTGAAAAGCGACCCGGACGACGCGGTTGTCATCCAGACGTCACCGTACTCCGAATCGCGGCTGCGCATGTGAGCCCGGCACGCCCCGACCGGCCTTTCACGTACGCCCCGCCATGTTTCATCTCTGTGTTGCCGCCGCGAGCAGGGCAGGAACAATCCTTGCGCATGCGGGCGCCGTCGGCTATAACTCCCGAAGACCGCGCGTTGTGGGTCATGGCACCACCGTCGTTCAATCCGTTGATGGCAACCTATGACGAGGAAACATCTTGGATATCGAAACCGTACGTGCATTCATCATGACCCGTGGCATCGACATCGGCACCAAGGTCATCGGCGCGATCGTGCTGTGGCTCGTCGGCCGCTGGATCATCGGGCTGATCTCCAACCTGTCGCGCAAGCTGCTCGCACGCAACGGCCGGGTCGACCCGACACTCGCCCACTACCTCGCGTCGATTCTAGCCGGGTTGCTGAACCTGCTGCTCGTCCTCGCGATCCTGGAAATCTTCGGTGTGCAGACGACGTCGTTCGCCGCGTTGCTCGCCGGTCTCGGCCTAGCGATCGGTACTGCGTGGGGCGGCCTGCTCGCGCATTTCGCGGCCGGCGTGTTCATGCAGGTGCTGCGGCCGTTCAAGGTCGGCGATTTCGTCATGGCCGCGGGCGTCACCGGCACCGTCACGGAGTTGGGCCTGTTCGGCACCACGATCGTGACGCCGGACAACGTGACGACCATCATCGGCAACAACAAGATCTTCTCCGACACGATCTCGAACTACAGCGTGCTGCCGTTCCGGCGCGTCGAGCTGACCGCGAAGATCGCCAATGGCGTCGATCCGACCGATGCGATCGCGCGTTTGAAAGCCGCCGTCGCGAAGATTCCGAACGTGGCCGAAAACCCCGCGCCGGATATCGAGGTCTTGAGCTTCACGCCAGAAGGACCGCTGCTGTGCGTGCGCCCTTACTCGTCCAACCAGAACTACTGGCAGGTCTACTTCGACACCAATCGCGCGATCGTTCAGACCTTCAAGGAAGCCGGCTATCCGACGCCGGAAACGCCACTCGCACCGCGAGCGATCACGCGCGATTGATCTGATCGAACCTCCGCGGGCACCCGACACGGGTCGTCGGCATGGCGGCATGAAAAAAGGCGTCGCGAGATTCGCAACGCCTTTCGTGTTTTCAAGGCCCGAAATACCGCAAACAACTCGTCATCAACGCGTACTCGCGTTCGCGCCATTCTTGCGCAGCATCTTCCACAGCGCGCCGAGCACGATCGGTACGATCGCCGCGCCGATACCGACCAGCACGATCACGTTCAGATACTGACGGATGAACGGGATGTTGCCGAAGAAATAACCGAGCAGTGTCAGCAGCAGCACCCACAACAGCGCGCCGACGACGTTGAACATCTGGAAGCGGCTCCACGTCATCGACGACGCGCCCGCGACGAATGGCGCAAACGTCCGCACGACCGGGATGAAACGCGCGAGCACGATCGTCTTGCCGCCGTGTTTCTCATAGAAGTTGTGAGTCTTCTGCAGCGCGGCGCGATCGAGAAAGCGCTCGAGCACCGGAATGTGCGTATTGAATACGCGCGGTCCGATCGCGCGGCCGATCAGATAGTTGGTCGTATTGCCCGAGACCGCCGCCACCAGCAGCAACAGGATCAGCAGTCCGAGATGCATCTGCCCGGTCGCGCAGAACGCGCCGCCGATGAACAGCAGCGAATCGCCCGGCAGAAACGGCAGCACCACGAGCCCCGTTTCAGCGAACACGATCGCGAACAGCACCGCGTAGACCCAGGCACCGTACACCTGAATGAAGTCTCCGAGAAACTTGTCGATGTGCAGGACAAGATTGGCGAAATGTAGCAGCGTATCCAAGGAACGTCCTTTTAAACCAGTGTATGCGTAGAGGGAAAACGGCCACCGCGCGACCCTGCAACAGGCGCAGCGAGCGGCGGGCCGACCGCTGCGAATTGACCGCGACATGATACCGAAAGTGCCTCGGGTCGAATGAAAATCTGCTGGTTGGGCGTCTGCGCGGGCGGCGTGCGCCAAGTCGCTATAATTTCGCCATGTCCGAATTCTCCGAAACGCCTGCGGGCACCGCGGCCGCGGCCGCACCTTCCGACGCCTCCCGCGCGGCGCCCGTGCCGCGTCCGTTGCGCGCCATCCAGCCGCTCCCCGATCAATTGATCAGCCAGATCGCCGCAGGCGAAGTGGTCGAGCGGCCGGCGTCGGTAGTCAAGGAGCTGCTCGAGAATGCGCTCGACGCGGGCGCGCAGACGCTGCGCATCCTGCTCGACGAAGGCGGCGTCAAACGCATCTCGATCACCGACGACGGCTGCGGCATCCCCGAGAACGAACTCGTGCTCGCCCTGACGCGCCATGCGACCAGCAAGATCCGCTCGCTTGCCGAGCTCGAAGCGGTCGCGACGCTCGGGTTCCGCGGCGAAGCGCTGGCGTCGATCGCGTCGGTCGCGCAGATGAGCATCACGAGCCGCACCGCAGATGTGCCGCACGCGGTGCGCATCGACGCGGAAACCGGCGTGCTGAGTCCCGCCGCTGGCACCCAGGGCACGACGATCGAAGTCCGCGAGCTGTACTTCAACACCCCGGCACGCCGCAAATTCCTGAAAAGCGAACAGACCGAACTCGGCCACTGTCTTGAACAGATCCGCCGCGCCGCGCTCGCGCGGCCGGACGTCGCGATCTCGGTGCTGCACAACGGCAAGGCCGTCGAGCATTGGAACGCGAGCGAGCCGCCCGCGCGGGTTGCGAAGATTCTCGGCGAGACGTTCGCGACCGCCCATCTGCCGCTCGGCGAATCCGCCGGTCCGCTTGCGATCTACGGCTGCGCCGGTCTGCCGACCGCGAGCCGCGGTCGCGCCGATCAACAGTATTTCTTCGTCAACGGCCGCTTCGTGCGTGACAAGCTGCTCACGCACGCGGTGCGCGCCGCGTATGAAGACGTGCTGCACGGTGAGCGTTATCCGTCGTACGTGCTGTTCCTCGATTTGCCGCCCGAAGGCGTCGACGTGAACGTACATCCGTCGAAAATCGAGGTGCGTTTCCGCGATTCGCGCTCGATCCACCAGTTCGTGTTCCATGCGGTGCAGCGCGCGCTCGCGCGGCACGCGGGCGCGTCGCCTGAAACGACGGCGGGCGGGCATGCGGCGCACCTGGAACCGTCGGCCGGTGGACCGGCTTCATCTGGTTCGACGCCGCCGGGTGTCACAAGCGGCGTAGGCGACGGCATTGGCGCGGGCGCCGGTCTTTCGAGCGGCGCGGGCTTCGGCGCGGGAAACCGCGGCGTCCTTGGCGGCGGCAGCGGCTTCGGCGCCCCGGGCGCCTCGCAGCCTGGCAATACGTGGATGCGCCAGGCACGCATGACGCAAGGCACGCTGCCGGTCGCGCAACCACTCGCCGGTTACGACGCGCTGTTCGGCCGCAAGGATCCGCTTGCCGGCCGGGTCGAAGGCGCGTCGCTGTTCGAAGCGCGCGACTCCGCAACCGACGCGACGTCGCCATACGACGCAGCGCCGTTCGCGCCGCGCCCGGCTTCCCCCGCATTCGACGCCACCGACGACCAGCCGCTCGGCTTCGCGCTCGGCCAGATCCACGGCATCTACGTGCTCGCGCAGAACCGCCATGGGCTCGTGATCGTCGACATGCATGCGGCACACGAGCGCATCCTGTACGAGCAGTTCAAGAGCGCGCTCGCCGACCGCGCGATCGCCGTGCAGCCGCTGCTGATCCCGCAGACGATGCAGGCCGATCCGGTCGAAATCGGCACGGTCGAGGAAGAGCGCGATACGCTCGATGCGCTCGGCTTCGACCTCGCGGTGCTGTCGCCGACCACGCTCGCGATCCGCGCGGTCCCCGCGTTGCTGAAGGACGCCGACCTGCAAGCGCTTGCGCGCGCGGTGCTGTCCGACCTGCATGCATTCGGCGGCTCGCGCGTGCTGACCGAGCGTCAGCACGAACTGCTCGGCACGCTCGCGTGCCATCACGCGGTGCGCGCGAACCGGCGTCTGACGCTCGACGAAATGAACGCGCTGTTGCGCCAGATGGAAGCGACCGAGCGCGCCGATCAGTGCAACCACGGGCGTCCGACCTGGTATCAGCTGACGCTGGCCGATCTCGATCGGCTGTTCATGCGCGGGCAGTAACGGCGCTGCGTTTCGATCACACCGTTGCGCCGCGCGCCCGCTTGCCCATGACGTCACACCCTACCCCCATCCCGTGCCTGCTCGGCCCGACCGCGTCCGGCAAGACCGCCGCCGCGCTCGCGCTCGCCGCGCGGCGGCCGTTCGAAATCATCAGCGTCGACTCGGCGCTCGTCTATCGCGAGATGGACATCGGCACCGCGAAGCCGACCGCGGAAGAACGCGCGGTCGCGCCGCATCATCTGATCGATATCGTCGATCCGGCCGACTCGTACTCGGCCGCGCAGTTTCGCGCCGATACGCTGCGGCTCGTCGGAGAAATTCATGCGCGCGGGCGGCTGCCGCTGCTGGTCGGCGGCACGATGCTTTACTACAAAGCGCTCACGCAGGGCCTCAACGACCTGCCCGCCGCCGATGCCGAAGTACGCGCGAGGCTCGACGCCGACGCCGCCCGCGACGGCTGGCCGGCGCTTCACGCGCGGCTCGCCGCGCTCGATCCGGTCACGGCCGCGCGTCTCGCGCCGAACGATTCGCAGCGCATCCAGCGCGCGCTGGAAGTGTTCATGCTGACCGGCCAGCCGATGTCGACGCTGCTCGCCGCGCCCGCGCGCACCGACGACGCCGCATCGGCACGCTTCGTGCCGGTCGCGCTGGAGCCGTCCGAGCGTGGCGTGCTGCACGCGCGCATCGAGCAGCGCTTCGATTCGATGCTCGCGCACGGTTTCGTCGATGAAGTGGTGAAGCTGCGCGCGCGCGGCGACCTGCTGCCCGAGATGCCGTCGATGCGCTGCGTCGGGTATCGGCAGGTGTGGGAATACCTCGATGGCGCGGTCGACTATCGGACCATGCGCGACAAGGGCGTCTTCGCGACGCGGCAACTCTGCAAGCGGCAGCTCACGTGGCTGCGCAGCATGCCGGAAAGACAGGTGGTGGATTGCTGCGATCCGCACGCGACGGCGCGGGTGGTGGAGTTGATCGAAACGCTGGTTTGAGGCGCCGATCAGCGTGGGGGAATCGGAGGGACGTAAAGCGGGAATTTGAAGCGGGAAATGTGAAGAAGGATTCGAAGCCCGCGCGGCGCACCATTGCGGCACGCCGCCCGCGTCAATCTTTAGACCACGACCGTCTGCGCTTCACCCGCTGCGCTTTCACGGACCGTGCCGATCTTCCAGACCTGCTCGCCCGCCGCGGACAGCAGACCGATCGCCGCTTCGGCATCCGCGGCCGACACGATCACCGCCATACCGATACCGCAGTTGAACACGCGGTGCATTTCCGCATCGGCGACGCCGCCGTGCTTCTGCAGCCACGAGAACAGCGGCGGCAGCGGCCACGCGCTATGGTCGAGCTCGGCCGTCAGGCCTTCGCGCAGCACGCGCGGAATGTTCTCGACGAGGCCGCCGCCCGTGATGTGCGCCATACCCTTGACCTCGATCTGCTGCATCAGCGCGAGCAGCGGCTTCACGTAGATGCGCGTCGGCGCCATCAGCGCGTCGGCGAGCGTGCGGCCGTCGAAGTCCGCGTTCAGATCGGGATTGGCACGCTCGATGATCTTGCGCACGAGCGAAAAGCCGTTCGAATGGATACCGCTCGACGCGAGCCCGAGCACCACGTCGCCCGACGCGATCTTGCTGCCGTCGATGATCTTGCTCTTTTCCACCGCGCCGACCGCGAAACCAGCCAGGTCGTATTCGCCGTCCGGGTACATGCCCGGCATTTCCGCGGTTTCGCCGCCGATCAACGCGCAACCCGACAGCTCGCAGCCGTGCGCAATGCCCTTCACGACGGTCGCCGCCGTGCCGACGTCGAGCTTGCCGCAGGCGAAATAGTCGAGGAAGAACAGCGGCTCGGCGCCCTGCACGAGGATGTCGTTGACGCTCATCGCGACCAGATCCTGGCCGACCGTGTCGTGCTTGTTCAACTGGAACGCCAGACGCAGCTTGGTGCCGACGCCGTCGGTGCCGGACACGAGCACCGGTTCCTTGTACTTCTTCGGCACTTCGAACAACGCGCCGAATCCACCGATGCCGCCCAGCACGCCGTCGCGCAGGGTCTTCTTGGCAAAGGGCTTGATGGCGTCGACGAGGGCGTCACCCGCATCGATGTCCACGCCGGCGTCGCGATACGACAAACCTTGGGCCGAATCGGTTGAATGCTCGGCGGATTTCGGTTGATTCATGGGGAAAAGCTCGAAGGTCGGTAAAATGCGATTTTACCCGATGCTGGCCCCCTGGCTGGAATTCACGCGTTCCGACGATATCCTGGAAACGACATTGCAACACGACACCCCGATTCCGGCGCCGCCGACCCGCGCAATTGCGCCAGCCGTGCTTCGCGACGCGCGGCCTCACGACCCGGCGAGCACGCTTCACGACAACTGAGCGCCTGGCAACCTTCCAGGCCCCGAGGTCCGGGCCACTCGCGGCCTGAGCCTCATTTTCGGCATTAACCTACTGTGCTTCGTCAACTGACGCTCGATCTCGGCACCCCGCCGCCATCGACATTCGACAATTTCTTCGCCGGCGCGAACGCCGAGCTGGTCACGCGCCTGCGTGAGCTCGACGACGCGCTCGCCTCCGGACCGGTCGCCGATCGCACCTTCTACATCTGGGGCGAAGCCGGCAGCGGCCGCACGCACCTGCTGCAGGCGCTCGTGCACGAAGCGCCGCCGGGGCATGCGCGCTTCGCCGGGCCGCAAAGCAGCCTCGCCGCCTTCGGCTTCGATCCGCGCGTCGCGCTCTATGCAATCGACGACTGCGACGCGCTGTCGGCCGCGCAGCAGATCGCCGTGTTCAACCTGTTCAACGAAGTGCGCGCGCATCCGACCAGCGCGCTCGTCGCCGCGGGCAACGCGGCGCCGATCGGCATGACGGTGCGCGAAGATTTGCGCACGCGCCTCGGCTGGGGACTGGTGTTTCACCTTGCGCCGTTGCCCGACGACGCGAAGGCCGCGGTGTTGAAACGCGCGGCGCGCGAGCGCGGCATCATGCTGGCCGACGACGTGCCCGCCTACCTGCTCACGCACTTTCGCCGCGACATGCCGAGCCTGATGGCGCTGCTCGACGCGCTCGACCGCTTCTCGCTCGAACAGAAACGCGCGGTCACGCTGCCGCTGTTGCGCACGATGCTCGCGTCGCCCGACCCCGCCGCCGCACCGGGTTCACACGCCGCTCTTCCCGCTTCAAGTAAAATAGGCGCCCATGGCTAACCTTGCACTCTTCGATCTCGACCACACGCTCATTCCCACCGACAGCGACCACGAATGGGGCCGCTTCATGGTGAAAAAAGGCATGGTCGACGCCGAAAATTTCGCCCGTGAAAACGATCGCTTTTACGCCGACTACAAGGCCGGCAAGCTCGACATTCACGCTTATCTGATCGCCATGCTGACGCCGCTCGCGAAGTACACACGCGCGCAGCTCGCTGACTTTCACGCGCAGTACATGCACGAGGTCATCACGCCGGCCATCCAGCCGGTGGCGCTCGAACTCGTGAAACAGCATCGTGAAGCGGGCGACCTGTGCTGCGTCGTCACCGCGACCAACGAGTTCATCACGCGGCCGATCGCGCAGGCGTTCGGCGTCGACACGCTGATCGCGTGCGAGGCGGAGACCGTCGGCGGGGAGCCGCACGGCGCCTACACCGGTCGCCCCACCGGCACGCCGAGCTACAAGGAAGGCAAGATCGTGCGCACCGAAATGTGGCTCGCGTCGCTCGGCAAGAGCTGGAGCGACTTCGAGCACAGCTATTTCTATAGCGATTCGCACAACGACATCCCGCTGCTCGAAAAAGTCACCGATCCCATCGCGACCAATCCGGACGACACGTTGCGCGCCCATGCGCAAGCCAAAGGCTGGCGCATCCTCGAACTCTTCCAACCCTCGTGATCAAGAAACTCATCCGCAAGCTATTCGGCCAGGACACGGCGACCGCTGACGACACGCTCTCCGCCGCCGCCAGCGTCGACGGCAATGCCAATGGCAAGTCGCCGGCGCGCGGCAAGTCCGTATCCGGCACGACCGTATCCGGCACGACCGCTTCCGGCACGGCCGCGCGGCCGCGCCGCAAGTCCGCAAGTGCCGCTGCTGCCGCGCAAGCGCCGCGCGAGCCGGACGTACCCGTCATCATTCCGCACGACGTGCACGGCATCGACCCCACGCTGATCTCGCGCAATGCGATCCGCGTGACCGAGGGCCTGCAACAGGCGGGCTTCCGTGCGTTCATCGTCGGCGGCGCGGTGCGCGATCTGCTGCTCGGCGTCAAGCCGAAAGACTTCGACGTCGCGACCGACGCGACTCCCGAACAGGTGCAGAAGCTGTTCCGCCGCGCGCGCATCATCGGCCGGCGCTTCCAGATCGTGCACGTGCAGTTCGGCCAGGAAATCATCGAAACCTCGACGTTCCGCGCGCTGGTCGATCCGCCCGCGGCCGACGCGCCGCCGCCGAAGCGTCTGAAGCGCGACGAGCTCGACCGCCGCACCCACGCGGTCGATGCGAGCGGCCGCGTGCTGCGCGACAACGTGTGGGGCGAACAGCACGAGGACGCCACGCGCCGCGACTTCACGATCAACGCGATGTACTACGATCCGGCCACACAAACGGTGCTGGACTACCACAACGGCATGGCCGACATGCGCGCGCGCCTGTTGCGCATGATCGGCGACCCGGTCACGCGCTATCGCGAGGATCCGGTGCGCATGCTGCGCGTCGTGCGCTTCGCCGCCAAGCTCGACTTCGACATCGACGACGCCACGCGCGCGCCGATCGAGAAAATGGCCGATCTGATCAACAACGTGCCCGCCGCGCGTCTGTTCGACGAAATGCTGAAGCTGATGCTGTCGGGTCACGCGCTCGCGTGCCTGAAGTGGCTGCGCCAGGAAGGCCTGCATCACGGGCTGTTGCCGCTGCTCGACGTCGTGCTCGAGCAGCCGACCGGCGAAAAATTCATTTCTCTGGCACTCTCTAACACAGATGCACGCGTGCTCGCCGGCAAGCCGGTGTCGCCGGGCTTCCTGTTCGCGACGCTGTTGTGGCACGACGTGCAGCAGCGCTGGCAGAAGTTCGAGGCCGAAGGCGAGTATCCGGTGCCCGCGCTGCATCGCGCGATGGACGAAGTGCTCGACATGCAGACCGAAAAGCTCGCGATCCACAAGCGCTTCTCGGCCGACATGCGCGAGATCTGGGGCCTGCAGCTGCGCCTCGAAAAACGCTCGGGGCGCAGCGCGCTGAAGCTGCTCGAACACCAAAGATTTAGAGCGGGGTATGATTTCCTCCTGTTGCGCTGCGCATCGGGCGAACTCGACGAGTCGGTCGGTGCATGGTGGACGGAGTTCATCGAAGGAGACGTCGCCGCGCGCGAGACATTGCTCACGCAAGGCGGGAAGGACCGGAGCCCAAGAAAACGACGGCGGCGCGGTGGCGCCAGAAGCCGCAAATCAGGTGACGGAGTGGAGGGCGGCTCGTCCGCCGAACGCACGGACAACGACGCGGGCCTCGAAGGCTCGCACGAAGACTGACGCGGCGTTCGCGGAAAAGCCGTCAAAACGATAGTTGCAGGAAGATATGCCATGACGGTTGCTTATCTTGGCCTCGGCGCGAATCTCGGGGACGCGCGCCAGACCCTGAAAGACGCGGTGGTGTGCCTCGCACAACAGCACACCATCACCGTGCTCGCCAAATCGAGCCTGTATCGCACTGCCCCGATCGACGCGGGCGGCGACGACTTTTTCAACTGCGTCGTGAAGCTGGAAACGACGCTCCCCGTGCGGCATCTGCTCGCGCTGTGCCACAAGATCGAGCATCAGTTCGGCCGTGAGCGGCCGTTCCGCAATGCGCCGCGCACGCTCGATCTCGACATCCTGCTGTATGGCGATCAATCGATCGACGAAGCCGATCTGATCGTGCCGCACCCACGCCTCGTCGAGCGCGCGTTTGCGCTGGTGCCGCTCGTCGAGATCGACGCGGCGATCGTCATTCCGCTGCATGGCCGGGCCGCCGCGCTGCTCGACAGCGTGAGCGATCAGCGCATCGAGAAAGTAAATTCGCCCTGCCAGTGCCCGATGCTCAATGCGCTGACCGGCAATTCCGCCGAAAAAGGCCGTTGCGAATGAGTTCGCCGCCGCTCACGGTCACCGCGCCGCAACTGCGCCCGCCGTTCGGCTATATCGCGATCGAAGGGCCGATCGGCGTCGGCAAAACCTCACTCGCGCGGCGCCTCGCGCAACGCTGGTCGATGCACGAACTGTTCGAACACTCGCAAGACAATCCGTTTCTTGAACGCTTCTATCGCGACACCACGCGCTATGCGCTACCGGTGCAGTTGCACTTCGCGCTGCAACGCGCGCAGCAGGCGCAGGAAGTCAGCGCCGCGCAGGCGAGCGGCACGCCGCTGATCGCCGACTTCATCACGCAGCGAAACGACATCTTCGCGCGTCTGACCTTGCAGGAAGACGAGTGGCAGTTGTACCGCGCGCTTGCCGTGCGGCTCGACGTCAGCGCGCCGGAGCCGGACTTCGTCGTTTATCTGCAGGCGAGCCCGGAGGTGCTGTTCGCGCGCATCCAGAAGCGCGCGGTGCCGATGGAGCTGCAGATTTCCGATGCCTATCTGCGCGCGCTGTGCGACGCGTACAACGAATTCTTCTACCACTACGACCGCACGCCCGTGCTGACGGTCAACGCCGAACACCTGAATCCGCTCGACTCCGATGCGGACCTTGCGCTGCTCGCCGAACGCATCGAGACGATGCGCGGCCGCAAGGAATTCTTTGTCAAAGCCACGTCGCTGTAAGCGGCGCGGCTAGTTCATTTTCTTCACTGGATTGACCATGACTTATTTGCAGGAAGCGAGCCGGAGCGCGATCACCGTGCCGAAACTGCAGGCAATGCGCGACGCTGGCGAAAAGATCGCCATGCTCACCTGCTACGACGCGAGCTTCGCCGCGCTGCTCGATCGCGCGGGCGTCGACGTGCTGCTGATCGGCGACTCGCTCGGCAACGTCCTGCAAGGCCAGGCGACCACGCTGCCGGTGTCGCTTGCCGACATCGCGTATCACACGGCGAGCGTCGCGCGCGCGCGGCCGTCGGCGCTGATCGTCGCGGACCTGCCGTTCGGCACCTACGGCACGCGCGAAGACGCATTCAGGAGCTCGGTCGAACTGATGCGCGCGGGCGCGCAGATGGTCAAGCTCGAAGGCGGCGAATGGCTCGCCGACACGGTGCGGTTTCTGGTCGAGCGCTCGATTCCGGTGTGCGCGCATGTGGGTCTCACGCCGCAGTCGGTGCATGCGTTCGGCGGCTTCAAGGTGCAGGCCAGGACCGAAGCGGGCGCAAGCCAGCTGCTGCGCGATTCGCTCGCCGTGCAGGAAGCCGGCGCGCAATTGATCGTGATGGAAGCGATCCCGTCGCAACTCGCGGGCGAGGTCACGCAGCAGCTGCGCATTCCGACGATTGGTATCGGCGCGGGCCTCGGCTGCTCGGGTCAGGTGCTGGTGCTGCACGACATGCTCGGGATTTTTCCTGGCAAGCGACCGCGCTTCGTGAAGGATTTCATGCAGGGACAGCCGAATATTCAGGCGGCCGTCGAGGCGTATGTGCGGGCGGTAAAGGACGGCACGTTTCCCGGTGCCGAGCACACGTTCTGATGCTTCATTGCCGCGCGAGCGCGCGGCATTCCCGTATTTTTCAGTGCTCTAACCAACAAGCCGTGCCGGCACCGCGCCGCGCAACGCGTTGCACACGAGCAGCGCTTCGGCGTTCAGCACATCCGCCCGCGTCAGCACTTTTTCACCTGCCCGCAAGCCCGACGCGTCGTCGAGCAACACGCTTCGCATTACACCCGGCAGCACGCCTGACGCGAGCGGCGGCGTCCACCATTGTCCCGCGAGCTTCACGAACACGTTCGACCTGCCGCCTTCGGTCAGTTCGCCCCGTTCGTTGAAAAACAGCGTATCGAAGGCGCCCTTCGCTTCGGCGTCGCGCCAGCCGCGGTCGTAGTCTGCCCGGCGCGTGGTCTTGTGGCGCAGCAGCGGATCGGCGGCGCGGGTCGGCGCGAACCGCGCTTCGGGGCCGAGCAGAACACCAACGATCGCATCCGCCAACGGCGCAAGTATCGCGGCCGAGATCTGGGTCACCCCGCTCTTGCTCAAGGCAAGCCGCATTCGATGCGGCATCTGCGCCGGGAGCGTGGCGCACCGCGCTGAAATCTCCCCACGAATGCGCGCTTCGTCGAACCCGAAGCCAAGCGTCGCGGCGCTCGACGACAAGCGCCGCAGATGCCGCTCGACGTGCCGTACGCCGTCTTCCCGCGTCGCGAACATCGTTTCGAACAGTTCGAAACCCGGCTCGGCGCCCATCAGAAAACGTGCTTTCAATCGACACTCCTCGTGCTCGTCGGCGGCCACGCTATCGAGCACGATGCCCGCGCCGATGCCCATGCTGCCGCGCAGACCGTTCGTGCCACCGTCTGAGGCCGATGACGCAGTCAACGTCAACGTGCGAATCGCGACCGACATGCAAAAGTCGCCGCAATCGTGATCATCGCCCGGCGCATCGAGCCAGCCGATCGCGCCGGTATAGAGCCCGCGCGGCGTGCTTTCCAGTTCGTCGATCAACTGCATCGTGCGATGCTTCGGCGCACCGGTAATCGAGCCGCAGGGAAACAGCGCGCGCAGGATCGTCGCGAACGAGGTGCCGTCGAGCAACGTCGCCTCGACAGTCGACGTCATCTGCCACACCGACGCATACGGCTCGACCGAAAACAACGCCGGCACGCTGACCGAGCCGATCCGCGCGACTCGCGACAGATCGTTGCGCAACAGATCGACGATCATGACGTTCTCGGCGCGGTTCTTCGGATCGGTCGCGAGGAACTCGGCGTTACCCCGGTCGACGGCAGGATCTTGCGAGCGCGGCGCGGTGCCCTTCATCGGCCGCGCGCGCAACGTCGGGCCGTGCTTTTCGACGAACAGTTCGGGCGAACACGACAGCACCCACGCATCGTCCGGCAACGCGATCAGCGCGCCGAACGACACGGGCTGGCGCGCGCGCAACCGCCGATAGAACGCGAGCGGCGAGCCGAACACGTCGAAGCCGAGGCGGTACGTGTAGTTGACCTGATAGGAATCGCCCGCGCGCAGGGCGGCGTGAATCGCGTCGATCGCCGCGTGGAACTCGGCGCGATCGACGCTCTCGCGCACGTCCGCGGTGCCCGCGACCGACGGCTCGAGAGCGCCGTTGTCCCGCGCCGTCAGCCATGCGTCGACCTCGTCGCGCGAAAGCTTCGCACAACGTTCGAACAATAAAAAACGCAGCGTGGCATTGCCGCGCTGCGTTTCAGAAGACCGGCGCGCATCGAAACCCATCAGCGCGCGGCCAAATTCATAATCGGCGAGCACGACGGCGTGCAAACCGCTCCGGGTATCCGCCGCGACGCTGTCGCACACGGCTTCGAGCCGCGCCGCCTCCGTGCAGACCCGCTCGCGCACGAAACCCGTGTACAAGCGGCTCGACGGAAGCGCCGCCGTTGCACCGCAATCGTCGAGCAGCGCGAACGCCGCGCCGCGACTGTCCACCGTCATACTGACCGCCGAATCAAATCAATCGAAAAAGCTCTTTACGCGATCGAACCAGCTCTTGCTTTGCGGACTATGCCGCGAACCGCCTTCCACGAGCGCCTTTTCGAACTGCTTGAGCAGATCGCGCTGCGCTTCGGTGAGCTTGACCGGCGTTTCAACCTGCACGTGTACGTACAGATCGCCGGCGATGCTCGAACGCAGCCCCTTGATGCCCTTGCCGCGCAAACGGAACGTCTTGCCGGACTGCGTGCCTTCCGGCACCGTGAAGCTGGCGCGACCGGCGAGCGTCGGCACCTCGATATCGCCGCCGAGCGCCGCGGTAGTGAACGGGATCGGCATCTGGCAATGCAGATCGTCGCCGTCACGCTCGAACACCGAGTGCTGCTTGATATGAATCTCGACATACAGATCGCCCGACGGACCGCCGTTGATGCCCGGCTCGCCGTTGCCGGCCGAGCGGATGCGCATGCCGTCGTCGATACCGGCCGGGATCTTCACTTCGAGCGTCTTGGTTTCCTTCACCTTACCCGCGCCGTGGCAGTGATTGCACGGCTCGGGGATGTAGGTGCCGGTGCCGTGGCACTTCGGGCAAGTCTGCTGGATGCTGAAGAAGCCCTGCGACATGCGCACCGAACCCGAGCCGCTACAGGTCGGGCAGGTTTCCGGCTTGGTGCCCGGCTTCGCGCCCGAGCCATGGCAGACTTCGCACGAAACCCAGCTCGGCACGCGAATCTGCGTGTCGTAGCCGTGCGCGGCCTGCTCGAGCGTGATTTCCATGCTGTAGCGCAGATCGGCGCCGCGATACACCTGCGGGCCCGCGCGGCCGCCTCCGCGTGCGCCGCCGCCGGCCGCCTGGCCGAAGATGTCGCCGAAGATGTCGCCGAATGCATCGGCAAAGCCGCCGAAACCTTGCGCGCCGGCCCCACCCATGTTCGGATCGACGCCCGCGTGACCGTACTGATCGTACGCGGCGCGCTTTTGCGAATCCGACAGCATTTCATAGGCTTCCTTCACTTCCTTGAAATGCTCTTCCGCATCCTTGTGACCCGGATTGCGGTCGGGGTGGTGCTTCATCGCGAGCTTGCGATAAGCCTTCTTGATTTCGTCGTCGCTCGCGTTCTTTGCGACGCCCAGAACCTCGTAGTAATCCCGTTTCGCCATATCGGTTCAACGCCGCCGCGCAAAGCGACGCGGTAGCTCCTTGTGAATGCTGTGGAGTCTCGCGACTCGTCCGGCCGCTGTCTGCGCCGCGCCAGGGCACGGTTCAAAACAACGCCCTCCATAAAACGAACGTGCCCGGAGAGCCCCAAAAAGGCTCGCCAGGCGCGAAAACCGCTCTTGCACTTTGGGCGCCCCGGGGGCGCCGTTCTCGTGCAGCCGGGCCGCGCACATTGCTGTGCACGGCTTTACGGTCGGATGCCGACCTGGCTTTAGTCTTTCTTCACTTCCTTGAAGTCAGCGTCGACCACATCGTCGGCCTGCTGGCTCGCACCCGCCGATGCACCGGCACCGCCGCCCGCCGCGCCCGCCGCCGCTTCGGCACCTTGCGCAGCCTGCATGTCGGCGTACATCTTCTCGCCCATCTTCTGCGAGGCCGTGGCCACCGCTTCGATCTTCGCTTCGATCGCGGCTTTGTCGCTCGAGTTGCTCTTCAGCGTGTCTTCGAGGTCCTTCAACGCGGCTTCGACCTTGTCCTTCTCGCCAGCTTCGAGCTTGTCGCCGTACTCGGTCAGCGCCTTCTTCGTGCTGTGGACGAGGGCGTCACCCTGGTTGCGGGCATCGGCCAGTTCACGCAGCTTGTGATCTTCTTCCGCGTTCGCTTCGGCGTCCTTCACCATCTTCTCGATTTCAGCTTCGGACAGACCCGAGTTCGCCTTGATCGTGATGCGGTTCTCCTTGCCGGTCGCCTTGTCCTTCGCGCCGACGTGCAGAATGCCGTTCGCGTCGATGTCGAAGCTCACTTCGATCTGCGGCACGCCGCGCGGTGCTGGCGGAATGCCTTCGAGGTTGAACTCGCCGAGCAGCTTGTTGCCCGCTGCCATTTCGCGTTCGCCCTGGAACACCTTGATCGTCACGGCGCCTTGATTGTCATCAGCCGTCGAGTAGACCTGCGCGTGCTTGGTCGGGATCGTCGTGTTCTTGTTGATCATCTTCGTCATCACGCCGCCGAGCGTTTCGATGCCGAGCGACAACGGGGTCACGTCGAGCAGCAGCACGTCCTTGCGGTCGCCCGACAGAACCTGGCCCTGAATCGCGGCACCAACGGCCACGGCTTCGTCCGGGTTCACGTCACGGCGCGGGTCCTTGCCGAAGAACTCCTTCACCTTTTCCTGCACCTTCGGCATACGGGTCATACCGCCGACCAGGATCACGTCGTCGACTTCGCCGACCTTCACGCCCGCGTCCTTGATCGCGACGCGGCACGGCTCGATGGTGCGTTCGATCAGGTCTTCGACCAGCGCTTCCAGCTTGGCGCGCGTGATCTTCAGGTTCAGGTGCTTCGGACCCGATGCGTCCGCCGTGATGTACGGCAGGTTGATTTCGGTCTGCTGGCTCGACGACAGCTCGATCTTGGCCTTTTCAGCCGATTCCTTCAGGCGCTGCAGCGCGAGCACGTCTTTCGACAGATCGACGCCCTGCTCCTTCTTGAACTCGCCGATGATGTAGTCGATGATGCGCTGGTCGAAGTCTTCGCCGCCGAGGAACGTATCGCCGTTCGTGGATAGCACTTCGAACTGCATTTCACCGTCGACGTCCGCGATTTCGATGATCGACACGTCGAACGTACCGCCGCCCAGGTCGTACACCGCGATCTTGCGATCGCCCTTTTCAGCTTTGTCCAGACCGAACGCGAGAGCCGCGGCGGTCGGTTCGTTGATGATCCGCTTGACTTCCAGACCGGCGATGCGGCCGGCGTCCTTGGTTGCCTGACGCTGGCTGTCGTTGAAGTACGCCGGCACCGTGATCACGGCTTCCGTGACGGTCTCGCCAAGGTAGTCCTCAGCGGTCTTCTTCATCTTGCGCAGGACTTCGGCGGAGATTTGCGGCGGCGCGAGCTTCTGGTCGCGCACTTCGACCCACGCGTCACCGTTGTCGGCCTTGATGATCTTGTAGGGCATCAGGCCGATGTCCTTCTGCACTTCCTTCTCTTCGAAGCGGCGGCCGATCAGGCGCTTGACCGCGAACAGCGTGTTCTTCGGGTTCGTGACCGACTGACGCTTGGCCGGCGCGCCGACCAGGATCTCGCTGTCATCCATGTAAGCGATGATCGACGGCGTGGTGCGCGCGCCTTCCGAGTTCTCGATGACCTTGACAGAGTTGCCTTCCATGATCGCCACGCACGAGTTGGTCGTGCCGAGGTCGATACCGATGATTTTGCCCATTTTTACAAATCTCCTGACTTTGATCGCTGCGGAAAGCGCCCGGTTGACCCATCTGGCGGCGGGACGATCCGCTCTCAATTCATACCTGCACTCAAAATAAGTGCGGCCACATCGTTTTCAAGACCTCTTTTGCGATGCGGTCTTTAATTTTTTTCAATCACGGGGCGAGGCGCCTGAATCTTCGCTGCGAGCCCGCTCGGTCAGTCTGCGCGGCGCCCCCGGCGTGGTTCGCCGGAAGTGCCTGAATCGATGGATCTTTGCGGCACGTAGCGAGGCGAAGCGACGCAGCAGACGCCACCGGCGCGAACGCCCGGAGCGAGTGTCGACGTGATTACTTCGGCGCCGCGACGGTCACGAGCGCGGGACGCAGTACGCGATCCGCGATCACAAAGCCCTTTTGCAGCACCGCGACGACGGTGTTCGGCTCCTGGTCGGCCGGCACCATCGAAATGGCCTGATGGCGATGCGGATCGAACTTTTCGCCGACCGGATTGATCGCCATGACGCGCCCCTTCTCGAGCGCGCCGTTCAACTGCCGCAGCGTGAGCTCGACGCCTTCGCGGACCTTCTGCAAGTCGTCGGACGAATGGGCGACGGCCGCCTCGAGACTGTCGACCACCGGCAGCAGATGCTCGGCGAAGCTCTCGATCGCAAACTTGTGCGCCTTGGCGACGTCTTCCTGAGCGCGACGGCGCACGTTTTCGGTTTCGGCCTTCGCGCGCAGGAAGCTTTCCTGCAACTCGGCGATCTTCGCCTGAGCGTCGGCCAGCGCCTGCTCGGCGGCACCCTGGGCCGGTTCCGCGGGGGCGCCGGTGTCCGGCTGTTGAGCAGCGGCCCCAGCCGCCTCGGCGGCCTGGCGCGCGGCTTCGTCGGCGGGCGTGGGATTCTGGCTCGTCGGGTTCTCTTGCGTGTTTTCCATGTCGCTGAAAGTCGTTAAAAAGTAAAAGCCAAAGGCGGTGCAAGCCGTTCCGACACAGTACGATTCATGCTTTGCAAAATCGCGACACGCGTCTTCGCGCCGATCCGCCAGACCGGACCCCAGATGGGGCCTGAAAAAGCCGTTTCAAGCGGGTCGAGGGTTTTTTCGCACCACCGACGTGCAGGCGAAATGCGCCGTAACAAGCCTCACCGTGGCGCAATCAGATAGAGATTGAGTGCAGCCCGCAACTGACCTATTCTCCAGTCATGGAGCAGCAACGCCACGTTAACCCTAATCTGACGTAAGCGTTACCGACACCTGACAGTCGTTCCGATAGCCTGTTTCAGCCCATCAAGGGGAGTACCGTGAAACTGACCTTTGCAATCGGCGTGGTCGCACTGGTACTGATCGCGGGCACCACGACCATCTGCATGTCCGGTGCGGTCAACGACCACACCACCGAGTACGGCGGCGCACACGCCACCGTGGAGCAGTTTCTCAATCCCCACCTGAAAATCTGTCGATAGTGCGCCGGTCGCGTTTGGTCGGTCGGCCGTGCAGCGCGGCGGCCGGCTCGTGGTAGACCTTGCGCCGTTCCTGCTCGACCTGCCGCTTCGCCTTGCTCTGCGCGGTTTCCACATAAAGCGTCTGCGCGACGCTCGCCGGACCGCGTACGTCGCATACGCCCAGCACCTCCACCTGCCACACGTAGCGCTCGATCTCGATTTCGACCAGATCGCCGACACGCACGTCCTTCGCCGGCTTCACGGCGACGCCGCCGATACGCACCCGCCCCTTGTCGACCGCCTCCGCGGCCAGCGAACGCGTCTTGAAGAAGCGCGCGGCCCACAGCCATTTGTCGATGCGCAATTTCGCGCCCGGTTCGGTTGAAATGCGGTAGTTCATCTGCGTATTCAAGCTCCTGTCGTGTGCGGCACCGGCACCGCCTGCACGGGCCAGCCCTGCAGATGCTGCGCAACGATTTCGCCAAGCGCGGCAACCCACGGCTGCGACGCGTTCAGACAGGCGATCCGGTGAAACTCCTTGCCACCCGCCTGCAGAAATTCGCCGCGCCCTTCCATGCCGATTTCCTCGATCGTTTCGAGGCAGTCGGCGGTGAAACCCGGGCAAAACACGTCAGCACGCCGCACGCCTGCCGCGCCGAGTTCCTTCAACGTCGGCGCCGTGTAGGGCTGCAGCCATTCGGCCTTGCCGAAGCGCGACTGGAACGTGATGCGGCATTCGACCGACGTCAAATCGAGCGCCTGCATCAGCAGCGCGCCGGTCTGCTGGCATTGCTCGTGGTACGGGTCGCCGAGGTCGAGCGTGCGCTTGGGCACGCCGTGGAAACTGAGCACGAGCTTGTCGCCCGCCGCGAAATCGGGGCGGCCGTGCAGATGCCAGTAGTGGTGCACTTGTGCGGCGAGCGCCGCGATGTACGCCGGGTGATCGGCGTACTGGCGCACGGTGCGGACTTCCGGCTGGTTGCGCATGCGCTTGAGCGCGGAAAAGGCTTCGTCGAACGCGGTCGCGGTGGTCGACGCCGAATACTGCGGATACATCGGCATCAGCAACACGCGCTCGGCGCCCGCGAGCTTCAGCTGGTTCAGCATTGCCGGAATGCCGGGCGTGCCGTAGCGCATCGCGTAGTCGACCAGCACCGTGTAGTCGTTCAGTTGCAGCAGATGGCGCAGGCCCTCGACCTGCTTTTCGGTGTGGACGCGCAGCGGTGAGCCCTCGGGCATCCACACCGCCGCATACTTCTTCGCAGAGCTGCGGCCGCGCAACGGCAGAATCAGCAGACGCAGAATGAGCTGCCACAGCAGCGCCGGAATTTCGACCACGCGAGGATCGGACAGGAACTGCGCGAGGTAGCGGCGCACCGCGCGCGGCGTCGGCGCGTCGGGCGTGCCGAGATTGATCAGCAACACGGCGACGCGATGCGACGTGGCGTTCTGTGAAGGCCGCTCGAGGTCGAAGCGCATAGGTAGCAGAAATCACCGCATTTTGCGGCGAGTCGATTCAATGGAGATTCATTATAGCGGCGCGAGTTCTGCCCGGCGCCGCCAGAGACCCCTGGCCATTCGGACGATTGGCAGACACCGCGCGTTCGCGCATCATGATCGCCACGGACTGCGATGACGCCAGTTCCGCGGAGCCCGAGGACTACTGCTGGCTGAGCGTCATGGACAACAGCCGCGCGGTTATGTCCACGATCGGAATCACGCGGTTGTAGGCCATGCGGGTCGGTCCGATCACACCGAGCGTGCCGACGATCTTGCCGTTCACCTCGTACGGCGCGGTGACGACGCTCATTTCCTCGATCGGTACCAGATTCGATTCGCCGCCAATGAATATTTGCACGCCCGCCGCGTGACTCGACACGTCGAGCAACTGAAGGAGGCTGGTCTTCTGGTCGAACACATCGAACAGCTTGCGCAGGCGCGCCATGTCCGACGAAAGATCGGCGACTTCGAGCAGATTGCGCTCGCCCGAGATCAACACGGTCTCGCCGGTGTCGGATTCGTCGGTGCTGGCGGTGACGGCCGCGTGCATCAGCGAGGTCATGTCGCCACGCAGCTCGTCGATTTCCTCGCGCAGGCGGCGGCGCACCTCGTCGAACGAGAGGCCCGCGAAGTGCGCGTTGATGTAATTGGAGGCTTCCACCAGCTGCGAAGGCGAAAAGTCGCGCTGGGTGGCGAGAATGCGGTTTTGCACGTCGCCTTCGGGCGTCACGATGATCAGCAGAATGCGCTGGTCGGACAGGCGCATGAATTCGATCTGCTTGAACACGTGGCTGCGACGCGGCGTGAGCACGACGCCGGCGAACTGCGACAGATTTGACAGCACGCTCGCCGCCGCGGCGACGATCTTCTGCGGCTCGCCCACCTGCAGCGTGGTCTTGACGGTGCGCGTCACCGCCTCCTCGTCGGCGGCGGATTCGACGGTCAGCATCGTGTCGACGAACAGGCGGTAGCCGCGTGGTGTCGGAATGCGCCCTGCCGACGTATGCGGACTGATCACGAGCCCCAGATCCTCGAGGTCCGACATCACGTTGCGGATCGTGGCCGGACTCAGTTCGAGGCCCGAATAACGTGACAGCGTGCGCGAGCCGACCGGCTGACCTTCGGCGATGTAGCGCTCAATCAGCGTTTTGAGGAGGGTTTGTGCGCGAGGATCTAGCATGGCGAAAAATTTTAGCTCATTGGCATCGCAGCCGAGAGCGCCCGCGGCGCCCGCTCCCGGCGAATGCACCGCCGTCGGCGGGCTCGCATGTCATCGGGTCTTCACCATTCTAACGATAATCGCGACATACGCAGACGCCCTGCGTGCGCCGCCCCACAACCGGGTTGGTCTGCGGTTCTTTTCAGGCCCTACCTATGGTGTAATGCCGGCATGCAAGTGACCAGCCAGTTCAAGACCGTCGCGCTCGTCGGGCGCAGCAATACGCCAGGCATCGGCGAGCCGCTGACCGCGCTCGCCGCCTGCATCGCGAAGCTCGGCCTGGAAGTCGTGTTCGAAGCAGACACCGCCGCCGAAATCGGCGTGACCGACTATCCGGCGCTGCGTCTCGCCGAGATCGGCGCGCGCGCCGACGTCGCCGTGGTGCTCGGCGGCGACGGCACGATGCTCGGCATCGGCCGCCAGCTCGCGCCGTATCGCACGCCCTTGATCGGCATCAACCACGGGCGGCTCGGCTTCATCACGGACATTCCGATCTCCGACATGCGCGAGATCGTGCCGCAGATGCTGTCCGGCAATTTCGAGCGCGAGGAGCGCGTGCTGCTCGAAGCGCGCATCGTGCGCGACGGCACGCCGATCTACCACGCGCTCGCGTTCAACGACGTGGTGGTCAACCGCAGCGGCTTCTCGGGCATGGCGGAGTTGCGCGTGTCGGTCGACGGCCGCTTCATGTACAACCAGCGCTCGGACGGCCTGATCGTCGCGACGCCGACCGGCTCGACCGCGTACGCGCTGTCCTCGCAGGGGCCGATCCTGCATCCGCAACTACAGGGCATCGTGCTCGTGCCGATCGCGCCGCACGCGCTGTCGAACCGGCCGATCGTGCTGCCGGACGAATCGAAGGTCAGCATCCAGATCGTTTCCGGGCGCGAGGTGAACGTCAATTTCGACATGCAGTCGTTCACGTCGCTGGAGCTCGGTGACACGATCGAGGTGCGCCGTTCGCGCCACACGGTGCCGATGCTGCATCCGGTCGGCTACAGCTACTACGCGACGCTACGCAAGAAGCTGCACTGGCACGAGTACCCGTCGCACGAAGAAGACCCGAGGCCGTAAGCGGCACTTTGATTTCGCACGCCGCCGCGGCCGCCACCCGAATCCCAAGCTCACCCGACCACCTCCATGCTTCGCCACCTCTCGATACGCGACTTCGTCATCGTCGCCGCGCTCGATCTCGAATTCGACAGCGGCTTTACCGTTTTCTCGGGCGAAACCGGCGCCGGCAAATCGATCCTGATCGACGCGCTCGCGCTGGCACTAGGCGCGCGCGCCGAGGCGAGCGTCGTGCGCACCGGCGAGAGCCGCGCCGACATCACCGCGGAGTTCGAGACGCACGCACAGGTCGATCAATGGCTCGACACGCAGGCGCTCGGCGCGGCCGACGACGGCCAGCACGGCGGCACCGTGATGCTGCGGCGGGTGGTCGACGCGAACGGCCGCTCGCGCGCGTTCATCAACGGTACGGCGGCCACGCTCGCGCAGCTGCGCGAGGTCGGCGAGATGCTCGTCGATATTCACGGCCAGCACGCGCACCAGTTGCTGATGCGCCCGGACGCGCAGCGCGAGCTGTTCGACACGCACGCGGGCCTGTCCGACCTGGCCGCCGCCGTCACGCGCGCGTGGCGCACGTGGCGCGACAAGGCGCAGGCCGTCGAGCAAGCGCAAACGCGCGATCGCGAGCTGCAACTCGAACGCGAGCGACTCGCGTGGCAACTCACCGAACTCGACAAGCTCGCGCCACAGCCGGGCGAATGGGAAGAAGTCAACACCGAGCATCGGCGGCTGTCGCATTCCGCGAATCTGATCGACGGCGTGCAGGGAGCGCTCGGCGCGCTGTCCGAATCGGACGACGCGATGATCACGCATCTCGGCTCGATCGTGTCGAAGGTGCGCGACCTCGCGGAGATCGATCCGGCGCTGAACGACGTGCTCGCCGCGCTCGAACCGGCCGAAATCCAGTTGCAGGAAGCCGCGTATTCGCTGAGCCACTACGCGCAGAAGCTCGAGCTCGATCCAGAGCGGCTCGCGCAGGTCGAAAAGCGCCTCGACGCGCTGCACTCGGCTGCGCGCAAGTTCCGCCTGCGGCCTGAGACGCTGCCGGAAGAACACGCCGAGCGGCGCAAGCAATTGGCCGCGCTCGACGCCGCCGCCGACCTCGACGGCCTGCGCGCCGCCGAAGCGCAAGCGAAGGAAGTGTTCGTCGCCGAGGCGAAAAAGCTGTCGAAGGCACGCGCGAAAGCAGGCAAGGCGCTCGGCGAGGCGGTCACGACCGGCATGCAGGAACTGTCGATGAAAGGCGGCAGCTTCGAGGTCGCGCTGGTGCCGCTGCCCGAAGGCGGCGCGCACGGGCTCGAGCAGATCGAGTTCCGCGTCGCCGGTCATGCCGGCGTGCCGCGGCGGCCGCTCGCGAAGGTTGCGTCAGGCGGCGAACTCGCGCGTATCAGTCTCGCGCTCGCAGTGATCGCGAGCGCGGCCAGCCCGACACCGACCCTGATCTTCGACGAAGTGGATACGGGCATCGGCGGCGGCGTGGCCGAAGTGGTCGGACGGCTATTGCATCAGCTCGGCGAGGCGCGCCAGGTGCTGTGCGTGACCCATCTGCCGCAGGTCGCCGCGCGCGGCGATCATCATTTCCAGGTCGCAAAGATGAGCAACGGCACCGGCGGCACGCTCAGCAGCGTGAGCTCGCTCGACAAGGCGAGCCGCATCGAGGAAGTCGCGCGAATGCTCGGCGGCCTCGAAATCACGGCGACCACGCGCAAGCACGCGAAGGAAATGCTGGCCGCCTGAAATTGCGCCGCGCATAGGCGGCCGCACACGGCTGAGTCGGCTTGGCCGGGACGTCACACCGATCCCGGCCGCGCATGATGCGCTACGCGAAGTGCGTGAGCGCCCCTACCCAAACACCCTCTTCCACAACGCCAGCACCGCCTCGCGCTCGGCCGCCACCAGCGCCGGATCGACCCGCGCCTTCTCCATCCCATCGAGCCGCAGCGTGTGCTGCAGCTTGCGATAGCGCCGATAGGCGGCGCCGACCGTCTCCGCTTCCGCTTCGCTCATCAGCCCGAAACGCGACACCTCACGCAGCAGCGCGATATTGCCGGTATTGCGGATCAGCTCGGGATCGCGCGCCGCATGCAGCAGCACCCAGTACTGCACGGTGAACTCGATATCGACCATGCCGCCGCGGTCGTGCTTCAGGTCGAACAGCGCCGGCGTATGGTTCGGGTGTCCCGCCTCGACACGCGCGCGCATCTCGACGATCTCTTTCGCGAGCGGCGCCGCTTCGCGCGGCGTCGTCAGCACCTGTTCGCGGATCGCCTCGAACTTCGCGCCGATCTCCGGATCGCCCGCGCAGTAGCGCGCACGCGTCAGCGCCTGATGCTCCCACACCCACGCGGTATTCGCCGCGTCGCCCTCGCGCAGCTGGTAGCGGCGGAACGCATCGAGGTCGGTGACGAGCAGGCCCGACTCGCCGTTGGGTCGCAGCCGCAGGTCGATGTCGAACAATGTGCCGGCGCCGGTCGCGGTGGTCAGCCATGTGATCAGACGCCGTGTGTAGGTTGCATAGACGTCGGCGGCGGCATCGCCGGGATCGTCGTACAGGAAGATCACGTCGAGGTCCGACGCGTAGCCGAGCTCCTTGCCACCGAGCTTGCCGTAGGCGATCACCGCGAAGCGCGGCACGTCGCGATGACGTTTGGCCAACTGCTTCCACACGGCTTCGATCGTCACGTCGAGCACTGCGTCGGCGAGCTCGGACAGCCGGTCGCTGACGTGCTCGACGGACAGCTTGCCGGCAAGCTCGATCAGCAGAATGCGGAACACCTCGGCCTGATGCGCGTGACGCAGCAGATCCATCTGCTGCTCGACGCCATCGGCGGCGGCGAGCCGCAAACGCAACGTACGCTTGAATTCAGCCCAGTCGAACGGACTGTTGATCGCCTCGACGTCGAGCAGCTCGTCGAGCAGTTGCGGATGGCGGATCAGATAGCCGGCCGCCCAGCGCGAGCCGCCCAGCACCGACAGCACCTGGTGCAGCGCCTGCGGATACTCGGTCAGAAGCGCCAGATACGCGCCGCGCCGGCTCACCGCTTCGAGCAGATCGAACAGGCGCGCGACCGTATCGCCGCGCCGCCCAGCCGGCTCCAGCGTGCGCGCGGCTTCGAGCGCGCGCTGCGCGACGATGTCGAAACGCTGCCGGCTGCGCTCGTTCAGGCCCGTGTAGCGCGACGAGCGCCACACCGCCTGCAGCCGGGCGAGCAGCTCACCGGGCTCGGCCACCCCCAGTTCGACGAGGCGCGCGCGCAGTGCGTCGTCGGCGCTATCGTCGGCGAGCGCGCTGCTCCACACCCACGCGGCCGCGCCGTCCTCGGGCGCGCCGCAACCGTCGCGGCCGCCCACCTTGTCGGCGAAAATCTGGTCGAACTGCTGTTCGACGAACTCGCGATGCGCGTCGAGCTTCGTCATCAATTGCGGGTAGTCGTCGCAGCCCATCGCGCGCGCGAGCGCCATGCGGTCTTCGGCATCGACGGGCATCGCGTGGGTCTGCGCGTCGTTGCGATATTGCAAACGATGCTCGAGCTCCCGCAGAAAGCGATACGCCTGCGACAGCTTCACGCACACCGACGGATCCATCAACCCATTCGTGGCCGCGTGGCGCAGCACGGCGAGCGTCGGCCGCACGCGAAAGCCGGCGTCCTGGCCGCCGCGGATCAGCTGGAACACCTGCGCGCTGAATTCGATTTCACGGATGCCGCCACGGCCGAGCTTGATGTCGTCGGCCTTGTCGGGGCGCATCGACGCGCGGCGCTGCGCCTCCTGGCGGATCTGCAGATGCAGCGCGCGAATCGCGCTGATCACGCCGAAATCCAGATAGCGTCGATAGACGAACGGCGTGACGATCGCCCCGAGCTGCTTCTGCAGCCGCTGCGCCGAGGCGCTCGCGCCCTCGGACACGAGCCGGCCCTTGATCCACGCGTAGCGCTCCCACTCGCGGCCCTGCACATAGAAATACTCTTCGAGCATGCCGAGGCTGCATACGAGCGGCCCCGAATCGCCGTTCGGCCGCAGACGCATATCGACGCGAAACACGTAGCCGTCGGCGGTGACTTCGGCGAGCGCGCCGATCAGCCGCTTGCCGAGCCGCGTGAAGAACTCCTGGGTCGCGAGCGGCGAGCGCTGGCCGCCGGCGGTCTCGCCGTCGTCCTCATAGACGAAGATCAGGTCGATATCCGACGACACGTTCAGCTCGCGCCCGCCGAGCTTGCCCATACCGACCACGCCAAGCGTGAGCCGTTCGCCCTGCTGGTCGCGCGGCTCGCCATACAGCGCTTCGAGCTCGGCGCTCAGCACCGTCAGCGCGCGCTGGATCGTCGTTTCCGCGAGATCGGTCATCGCGCCGGTGACTTCGGCGATATCGGCCTCGCCGGCCAGGTCGCGCTCCATCACCGCGCAGAATACTTCGGTGCGCAGCTGGCGCAGCGCGCGCTTCAGCGCATCTTCGTCGACCGGCGCACCGGCTGGGCCCGCCGCCTCGGCGCACAGTTCGTCGAGACGCGCGTCGATGCGCTCGCGCGTCAGCGGTTCGTCGGCCAGCGCGCCGACATGCGCGACCAGTTGCGGGCGGGCCGCGGCGGCGCGCGCGGCATAGTGCGAATAGCTGGAACTCAGGAGGGTGGCGTCAGTCATCAAAAATCTGGCTCGCTCGTTGCTTGATCGAATTTGTCCGGCGGTATTCTGACGGTGTCCGGGTGTCGTTCCGGGGTCGTTGTCGTGTCGTTCCGTCGTGCCATCGGCATGCGGCGACAAGCGTGCCGGACTCCGTGCCGGACGGCCTCGCCAATCGCCGTCACGGGCCGTCGGACAGGGTTTGCAGGAGGTCCGCCGACGCTTTCCCATGTGATACATTTCGTCGTTAACACGCAAAACTACCATACGCCCAGCCGCCGCAGCATGTCCGAGCGAAACGAATCCGCCGACCCGCAAACCCCACCGCAGGTCCGGCATGTGAGCGGAAGCGACCACATCGTGCTGCGTCGGACGTTGCGCGTGCTCGCCGCGCTCGCGCTCGTCCTCTATTTCATCGCGGGCGGACTGTTTCTGGGTTTGCGCTACGTGGTGCTGCCGCGCGCCGACATGTTCCGGCCGCGCATCGAAGCCGCGGTCTCCGACAAGCTGCGCACCCAATTCACGATCGGCCGGCTCGCGCCGCACTGGAGCGGCTTCCAGCCAGGGCTCGATGTCACGAATCTCGTCATCCGCGATCACGACGGCCAACCCGCGCTGACGATTCCGCACGCCACCGCGTCGGTGTCCTGGCGCTCGCTGTGGGAGTTTCATCTGGCGCTGTCGAGCCTGATCGTCGATCAGCCGGACGTGCTGGTGTCGCGCAGCGAAGACGGCGTGCTGTCGGTCGCGGGCGTGCCGGTGCCGACGCGCCACAGCGGCAACGACGCGCTGTCCACCTGGTTGTTGCGTCAGCAGGCGATCGTCGTGCGCGGCGGCGTGCTGCGCTGGCGCGACGCGACGCGCAACGAACCCGAACTGGCGCTGCGCGACATCCGCATCGCGATCCTCAATGACGGCCGCGACCACCGCATGGCGCTGCAGGCGCCACCCGACGGCCAGGTGCTGAAAGGCCCGCTCGACTTCCGCACGCACTTCCGCCACGCGCCGCTCTCGGCGCTCGGCAAGCCGATCAACTGGAGCGGGCAGGTGTACATGTCGACGGGCCCGGTCGATCTGCCGACGCTCGCGCGCTACATCCAGTTCCCGATCGAGACGTTCGCCGGCCGCATCGACAATGCAATCTGGATCGACTTCAGCGAAGGCCGCATGACCCAGGCGACCGGCCAGTTGAGCGGTTACGACGTCGCGATGCGCGTGCGCCCGACCCAGCCAAGGCTGCTCGTACCGATCACCCACTTTCTGTGGCGCGTCGAGGCAAACGAAGGCGAGTACCGGCTGCAGCTGTCGGACCTGCGTGCCGAGCTCGGCCAGCCGCCGCTCGAAGACGGCACGCCGCTCGCGCGCATCCTGCGCTTCCGGACCCTCGACAGCCGCTACCGGATGGCCTCGCAGCAGCATGGGCAGCTTTTGAGCGTCAGCGGCGATCGCGTCGATCTCGGCATCCTCGCCGAATTCAGCCGCGCGCTGCCGCTGCCGCGGCACTTTCTCAATGAACTCGTGCGCATCAATCCGCGCGGGCGCGTCGCGAACTACGTGATCGAGCTCGAGCGCGGCAAGCCGGAATCCGGAGAAGTGGGCAGCGACCGTCGGCCGACGGGTGCTGAACCGATCGAGCGTTATCGCTTCAAGGGCGATTTGCAGGGCATCAGCTTTGCCGCCCAGGAGCCGGGGCCGGGCCTGACGCCGCGCGGCCACCCGCGCGCCGGCGTTCCCGGCATCGAAAACCTGTGGGGCAACGTCGACGCCGATGAAAAAGGCGGCCACGCGAACTTCGATACGACCAACGTGGCGATCACGCTGCCGGGCGTGTTCGACGATCCGCGTCTCACGCTTGCGCGTCTGCACGGCCGCGCCGACTGGACGATGGGCACGAAGGCACCGGGCGACACGCGTCCCGCGTTCGCGCTCAAGCTCAACGATTTCAGCGTATCGAACCCTGACGTCGAGGCGAGCGCGACTGCGAGCTACAGCAATCCCGGCCACGGCCGCGGCTCGCTCGACCTGAAAGCCGACTTCCGGCGCGCGCAGGTGACGCACATCGCCCGCTATCTGCCGACCGCGGTCAGCGAAAAGCTGCGCATTTACCTCGGCCACGGCTTGCAGGCTGGCGTGTCGCATGGCGGCACGATCGAAGTGCACGGCGACCTGACCAAGTTCCCCTACGCGCGCGACCCCGACGCCGGCATCTTCCACATCGTCGCGCCGTTCACCGGCGGCAAGTTCGATCCGACGCCGTTCCCGCCGCGCAACATGCGCAACGGCACGCCAAACGTTTGGCCGCCGCTCGACGGCATCGACGGCGTGTTCGAGCTCAAGCAGAACGTGCTGCGCTTCGACATCGACCGCGGCCGTTACAAGCGCGTCGCGCTGACCGGCGTGAACGGCCGCATCGACGACCTCGGCACCAAAGGTTCGAACCTCACCATAGAGGGCAACGGCCGCGGCCCGCTCGCCGATATGCTCGACTACGTGAACGGCAGCTCGCTCGGCATCATGGCGCGGCACCAGACCGAAAAGATTCGCGCGGAAGGGCCCGCGTCGCTCGCGCTGAAGCTGACGATCCCGCGTACGCCGAAGCCGCATATCGGCGTGGAAGGTGCGCTCGGCTTCCAGAACAATCGCCTGAGCGTGAGCAATGCGCCGTCGCTGTCGCAGCTGAACGGCCGGGTGCGCTTCACCGAACGCACGGCCGAGGTCGAGCGGCTCTCCGGCCAGTTCCTCGGCGGTGACGTGCATGCGAACGGCGGCTTGCGGCAAGACGGCACGTACGCGCTCGCGCTCAACGGCCACATCGCCGTCGATGCCGCGCGCGAACTGCATCTGCATGGCCCGGCCGCACAGGTGCTCACGCATATGAGCGGCAGCGCGCCTTATGCATTGCGCGTCACCGGCGCGAAGGGCCGCCTGCCGGAGGTCAGCGCCAACTCTGATCTGAGCGGCCTCGGGCTCGATTTTCCAGCGCCGTTCAAAAAGACTGCCGGCACGCCGATGCCGCTGCACTTCTCGGTCAATCCGTCAACGGGGCCGGGCGAAGTCGGCCTCGAACGCGCCGACCTGACGTTGGGGCCGGTCGCCGCCGCGTATCTGCTGCGCTATCGGCCGAACGCGCAGCCGCGTACGTCACCGACCGTCGTGCGCGGCGCGATCGGCGTGAACCGGCCGGTCGACCTGCCGTCCGAGGGCGTGGTCGCCGCGGCGGACATCAAGGAGCTCGATGCCGACGCCTGGCGCGCGCTCGCCGCGCAGCTGCGCGCGGGCGTGAGCGCGGGCGGGGCGAATGGCGTGAACGGCGCTGCGAACGGCGGCAATACCGCCAGCAGCGCGGCCACACCCGCGGCCGCGCCTACGGCCGTGCCGAATCCCATGCTCACGCAGTTCCTGCCGAACCGCTTCGCGCTGCACATCGACATGCTTACGCTGCTCAAGCGTCACTGGGACAACGTGATCGTCGGCGCGTCGCACGCGGACCGCACGTGGCAGGCGAACATCGCGTCGAATCAGGTGTCAGGCCACGTGTCGTGGCTGCCGGGAGCGACCCGCGAATCGCCGGGCGAACTGCAGGCGCGCTTCGCGCGCGTCGTGATTCCGTCGGTCGCGGACAAGGACCTGCTCGGTCCGGCGATGTCGGCGCCCGCGCTGAACATGCCGTCGATCGATCTGGTCGTCGACGAGCTGATCGTGCACGATCGCAACGTCGGCCGGCTCGAGGTCGACGCGCACAACTTCGAAGAAAACGGCGTGCCGGTCTGGCAGCTCGACAAGCTCGACGTGACGAACCCCACCGCGACGCTGACCGCGACCGCGAACTGGCGTACCTCGACCGAACTGCCCATCTCGGCCGACGAAGCCATGCCGCGCCGCACCGTATTCGATTTCAAGCTCGACATCAAGGATGCCGGCGCGATGCTCGAGCGCTTCGGTCTGCCGAGGACGCTCCGGGGCGGCACCGGCTCGATTCAGGGCAAGGCCGTGTGGCAGGGCGGCCCGACCACGATCGACTATTCGACGCTGAACGGCAACCTCGCGCTGGATCTACACCACGGTCAGATCCTGAAGGTCGATCCGGGCGTCGCGACGCTGCTCGGCGTGCTGAGCCTGCAAAGCCTCGCGCGCATCGCCACACTCAATTTCCGCGATGTGATCGGCGAGGGCCTGCCGTTCTCGAGCGTGACGGGTACCGCGCAGATTCATGACGGCATCGCCCGCACCGACAACTTCAGGATGGTGACCGCGCCGGCCCGCGCCGAGATGGTGGGCTCGGTCGACATCGCGCAGAAGAGCCAGGACCTGCACCTGCACGTAGTGCCGACCGTCAGCGCCGGCTCCGCGGTGATCGCCGCGACGGTCATCAATCCGCTGATCGGCCTCGGCGCGCTGATCGCCGATATCGCGTTCACGCATGGGGTGTCGCACGTATTCGCGCGCGACTACGCGATCACCGGCTCGTGGTCGAAACCGCACGTCGAGCGGGTGACGGGCGAACGGGGTAAGATTGACGCTCCGGCTTCGACCGTGCAAGCGCACTGAGCTCCGGTTTCCCTGGCGCCGCCATCTCGAACCACGCGGCCGCTCGTGCCGCTCTATCGACTCAATGCGCCAACGGGGCCGAGCCAGCCCAGAACCATGCATGCGGCGCCCGCGCTTCACCCCGCCGCCCGCCGGGAGTCTTTCGACACGCTCATGAGCGAAACACACGTCACTTCATCCGCATCCGCCGCAACGTCCAGCGGCCTTGTAGCCAGCCCCTTCCGGGTCGCCGCGCTGCAGATGGTCAGCTCGCCGGATCGCGATCGCAATCTCGCCGACGCAGAGCGCCTGATCGCCGAAGCCGCCGCCGACGGCGCGCAACTCGTGCTGCTCCCCGAGTATTTCTGTTTCATGGGCTTCAAGGACACCGACAAGCTCGCCGTGCGCGAGCCACATCAGGACGGCCCGATCCAACGCTTTCTCGCCGACGCCGCGCGCCGCCGCCAGATCTGGGTGATCGGCGGCACCCTGCCGCTGAACGCACCGGAGCCGTCGCGCGTACTGAACACGACGCTGGTGTTCGACCCGAACGGCAACGAGGCCGCGCGCTACGACAAGATCCACCTGTTCAACTTCGAAAAGGGCGAAGAATCGTTCGACGAAGCGCGCACGATTCGTCCCGGCACCTCGGTGCAAAGCTTCGAGGCGCCATTCGGCCGGGTCGGCCTGTCGGTCTGCTACGATCTGCGCTTTCCCGAGCTGTACCGGCGCATGGGCGACTGCGCGCTGATCGTGGTGCCGTCGGCGTTTACCTACACGACCGGCCGCGCGCATTGGGAGCTGCTGCTGCGCACTCGCGCGATCGAAAACCAGTGCTATGTGCTCGCCGCGGCGCAAGGCGGCAAACATGAAAACGGCCGCCGCACCTGGGGCCACAGCATGCTGATCGACCCGTGGGGCGAGATCGTCGCGGTGCGCGACGAGGGCGCCGGCGTGGTCGCGGGCAACCTCGAACGCGCGCGCATCGACGAAGTGCGGCAGAGCCTGCCGGCATGGCGTCATCGCGTGCTGACCTGAAACCGACATTGAAACTGCGGCGCCTGCCACGCATATAGCGACGCAGGCGCTCCCCGACCCCTTCGTATCGAGCAGAACATACTTCGCATGAACATCATCGAACCCGGTATCCGTAATCTCGCCGCCGCCAAGGACATCCTCCTCACGCCCTATGGTCTCGACGAATCGCTGCTCACGCGCACGCTCGCCGAAATCTTCACGCACCGCGTCGACTACGCGGATCTGTACTTCCAGACCACCCGCAGCGAAGCGTGGAGTCTCGAGGAAGGCATCGTGAAGTCGGGCAGCTTCAGCATCGATCAGGGTGTCGGCGTGCGCGCCGTGTCGGGCGAGCGCACCGCGTTCGCCTACTCGGACGACCTGTCGCCCGAAGCGATCCGCCAGGCGGCCATCGCCACGCGCGCGATCGCCAAGGCAGGCGGCGGCAAGCAGAAGATCCAGGTGGCGTCGTCGCTGACCGGCATCGCCGGGCGCGATCTGTACCTGCCGTCCGACCCGCTGCATTCGCTCGACGCCACCGCCAAGGTCAAGCTGCTCGAGCGCATCGAGCAGATGGCGCGCGGCCGCGACCCGCGCATCCAGCAGGTGATGGCGGGCCTCGCCGGCGAATACGACGTGGTGCTGGTCGCGCGCAGCGACGGCGGCTTCGCGGCCGACATCCGGCCGCTCGTGCGTGTCTCGGTGACGGTGATCGCCGAGCAGAACGGCCGCCGCGAAATCGGCAGCGGCGGCGGCGGCGGGCGTTTCGACTACGGCTATTTCACCGATGAAGTGTTGTCGCGCTATGTCGACGATGCGGTGCACGCCGCTCTCGTCAATCTCGACGCGCGTCCGGCGCCGGCCGGCGCGATGACCGTCGTGCTCGGGCCGGGCTGGCCCGGCGTGCTGCTGCACGAGGCGATCGGCCACGGGCTCGAGGGCGACTTCAACCGCAAAGGGTCGTCGGCATTCGCGGGACGCATCGGCGAGCAGGTCGCCGCGAAGGGCGTCACCGTGGTCGACGACGGCACGCTGCCGAATCGTCGCGGCTCGCTCAATATCGACGACGAAGGTAATCCGACCCAGTGCACGACGCTGATCGAGGACGGCATCCTGAAGGGCTACATCCAGGACACGCTGAACGCGCGTCTGATGAAGATGCCGGTCACCGGCAACGCACGGCGCGAATCGTACGCGGCGCTGCCGATGCCGCGCATGACCAACACGTACATGCTGAACGGCGACAAGGACCCGCAAGAAATCCTCGCGTCCGTGAAGAACGGCCTGTATGCGGTGAACTTCGGCGGCGGTCAGGTCGACATCACGAACGGCAAATTCGTATTCTCGGCCTCCGAGGCGTACATGATCGAGAACGGCAAGATCACGTATCCGGTCAAGGGCGCGACGCTGATCGGCAGCGGACCGGAATCGCTGAAGTACGTCACGATGATCGGCAACGACATGAAGCTCGATTCGGGCGTGGGCGTGTGCGGCAAGGAAGGCCAGAGCGTGCCGGTGGGCGTCGGTCAACCGACGCTGCGCATCGAGCGGATGACGGTCGGCGGCACGGCCTGATTTCGTCACGGATGCACGCTTCGCGCACGCAAGGCGCGAAGCGTGCGGGTTTTCCGCATTTTTCGACGCCCCAACTTGTCAGCCGAGCCTGTCTCGGGTTATAAACTCACTCACCCTTTTTGACCAGCGACGCATTCACTTCGCCATGTCCGCCAAGTTTTATTTTTACTTTTTTTGGTATCTCAGACCGCTGGCGGATCGAGAGGGGTGTTAGTGCACGCAGGACACCGAGAATTCCCGAAAAACCGCCAGCTAGCCTGGCGGTTTTTTTTCGTCTCACGCTTTTCGATACCTGACTGACATTTTGTCGTTGACCATTTTTTGATCGTCGTCCGCTCTGGCCTCGCTGTTTGATCACTGACTGATCGCCCCCGTTGCCCGCGCGAACACGCTACGAACCGATTCAGGAGAACAACATGCCCCCGCACAATACCGATGATGTCCGCATTCGCGAATTGAAGGAACTCACGCCGCCCGCTCACCTGATCCGCGAATTTGCCTGCGACGAGACGGTTTCCAACGTGATCTACGACTCGCGCACCGCGATGCATCGCATTCTGCACGGCATGGACGATCGTCTGATCGTCGTGATCGGCCCGTGCTCGATTCACGATCCGAAGGCCGCGATCGAATACGCGGGGCGTCTGATCGAGCAGCGCAAGCGCTTTGCCGGCGAACTCGAAGTCGTGATGCGCGTGTACTTCGAAAAGCCGCGTACGACGGTGGGCTGGAAGGGTCTCATCAACGACCCGCATATGGACAACAGCTTCAAGATCAACGAAGGTCTGCGCACCGCGCGCGAGCTGCTTCTGCGCATCAACGAACTAGGCCTGCCGGCCGGCACCGAGTACCTCGACATGATCAGCCCGCAGTACATCGCGGATCTGATCTCCTGGGGTGCCATCGGCGCGCGCACGACCGAATCGCAGGTGCACCGGGAGCTGGCTTCGGGACTGTCGTGCCCGGTCGGCTTCAAGAACGGCACGGACGGCAACGTGAAGATCGCCGTCGACGCGATCAAGGCCGCCTCGCAGCCGCACCATTTCCTGTCGGTCACGAAGGGCGGCCACTCGGCGATCGTATCGACCGCGGGCAACGAGGACTGCCACGTGATTCTGCGCGGCGGCAAAACGCCGAACTACGACGCCGACAACGTCAACGCGGCCTGCGCGGACATCGGCAAGGCGGGTCTCGCCGCGCGTCTGATGATCGATGCGAGCCACGCGAACAGTTCGAAGAAGCACGAAAACCAGATTCCGGTGTGCGCGGACATCGGCCGTCAGATCGCCGCGGGTGACGAGCGGATCGTCGGCGTGATGGTGGAGTCGCACCTCGTCGCGGGTCGCCAGGATCTGCAGGAAGGCTGCGAGCTCACGTACGGCCAGAGCATTACCGATGCGTGTATCGGCTGGGATGAAAGCGTCGCGGTGCTCGAAGGCCTTGCCGAAGCGGTCAGGCAGCGCCGCGTCGCGCGCGGCAGCGGAAACTGAACACCTGCCCCGCCGCCACTGCGGGGGCTTGTCGGCAGTCCGTAGAAGAAACCCGGTTCAATATCGAACCGGGTTTTTTTATTGGCCATTCGGACGAATGGTACTCAGCCTGCTGCCTCGATATCGTCATAGCTCGTTGCCTGGTCCCTTACACGCTTGACCAGGCCGGAGAATGCGTATAAGATTTTATACATGAGGTGGCGATGGAGCAGGAAAAAGAAATTCGCTGGTTAGGCTCCAGCTACCGTGATTTGCTCGCTTTTCCCAACGAAGCGCGTCGTCTCGCAGGGTTTCAGCTTCACAAGATTCAGTCAGGACTCGACCCTGACGACTGGAAACCGTTCGAGTCTATCGGCGCGGGAACGCGCGAAATTCGTATCAGAGACGAGGACGGCATTTTTCGCGTGATGTACGTCACGAAATACGCCGAAGCGCTGTACGTGCTGCATTGCTTTCAGAAGAAAACGCAGAGGCTCGGACCGCACGACAGAAGAATTGCCGAAACGCGCTACCGCGCCATCACCCATTACAGGACCACCCAGCCATGACGATCGACACCAACATTCGTCACGTAACGCGAGCCGGCGCGAACGTGTTCCTCGAACTCGGTTTTTCCGCCGATGAAGCGAAGCGCCTTCACGCGGCGTCGCAAAAGCAGATCAACGACACGCGGCTGCTCAAGGAACAGCTGATGACCGAGCTGTCCACGTGGATCGAACAGCATCATCTGAAGCAGGCCGAGGCGGCCGAAATCCTGATGGTGTCGCGCCCGCGCGTGTCCGACGTCGTCAACAAGAAAACCACCAAGTTCACGATCGACACGCTCGTGGAAATGCTGAGCCGCATCGGCAAGCCGGTCACGCTCGCCGTCGGTTGAGCCTCGGCTCGTGCGACGCACCGTGCGTGTCCATGCGCACATGTGCGTCGCCATTCACGGCGCGCCGCGATCGTGCTGCCACAGCACGTCGGTGCCGCCGTCCGCGCGATTGAGCACGCGCGCCAGCACGAACAGCAGATCGGACAGCCGGTTCACGTACTGACGTGGCGCCGCGTTCAGCGCCTCGTGTTCGCCAAGCGCGACGATCGTCCGCTCCGCGCGGCGGCAAACGGTACGGCACACATGCGCGAGCGCGGCCGCGCGCGAACCGCCCGGCAGAATGAATTCCTTCAGCGGCGGCAGCGTGGCGTTGTAGTCGGCGAGCCAGCCGTCGAGCTGCGCGAGATGCTGTTCGGAAATCATCGTGTGACCGGGAATGCACAGTTCGCCGCCCAGATCGAACAGGTCGTGCTGGATTGCGACCAGCGCCGCGCGTACGTTCTCGGGCAGGTTCTCGCACAACAGCACGCCGAGATTCGAATTGAGTTCGTCGACGTCGCCAATCGCGGCGATACGCGCGCTGTCCTTGCGCACGCGGCGGCCGTCGCCGAGACCGGTGGTGCCGTCGTCGCCGGTGCGAGTGGCGATCTTGCTGAGGCGATTGCCCATGACGTCTCCCATGTATTAGTGACGATGCTGCCAGCTGGTTTGTCCATATTGCACGCATCGCGAAATCGCCGCCATTATATGAGCGGAAGCCGACCCAGCGCTGCCTGGCGGGCGAACGGCGTAAAATGAAACACTTGCTGCAAACAGACCGTTATCTAAAGAAACTTTCATGGGACCGGAGTAAGCGCTGTAGCGCTAACTCCGGTCGACACAGGAGACATGCGTGAACCATCCCGTGCCGCCGGCGCCGCTACGCCGGCCGTTTCCCGCCGAATTGCTGAACCGGCTCAAAGCCGCTTTCGGCGATCGGGTTTCCGTTGCCGAAGCCGTGCGTGCGCACCACGGCCGCGACGAATCACCGTTCGATCCGCAACTGCCTGACGCCGTCGTGTTCGCGCGTACAAGCGAAGACGTGCAAACCGCCGTCAAGCTGTGCGGCCAGTACGACGTGCCGATCATTCCGTACGGCAATGGCTCGTCGCTCGAAGGACATCTGCTTGCCGTGCAAGGCGGCGTGTCGATCGATCTGTCGGAAATGAACCGGGTGTTGTCGATCAACGCCGAAGACCTGACCGTCACCGTCGAGCCCGGCATCTCGCGCAAGCAACTGAACGAAGCGCTGCGCGACACCGGCCTGTTCTTCCCGATCGACCCCGGCGCGGACGCGAGCATCGGCGGGATGTCGGCAACCCGCGCGTCGGGTACCAACGCCGTGCGCTACGGCACGATGCGCGAGAACGTGCTCGGCCTGACGGTCGTGCTCGCCGATGGCCGCGTGATCAAGACCGGCTCGCGCGCGCGCAAATCGTCGGCGGGGTACGACCTCACGCGCCTGTTCGTCGGCTCGGAAGGCACGCTCGGCGTGATTACCGAAATCACGCTGCGCCTCTATCCGCAGCCGGAGGCGGTGTCGGCCGCGGTGTGCACGTTCCCGTCGATGGGCGATGCGGTGCGCGCGGTCATCGAGACGATCCAGATCGGCGTGCCGATCGCGCGTGTCGAGTTCGTCGATTCACTTGCGATCCGCTCGATCAATCGCCATTCGAATCTGACACTGCGCGAAGCGCCCACATTGTTCTTCGAATTTCACGGCACCGAGGCCGGCGTCAAGGAACAGGCCGGACTCGTGCAGGAAATCGCCGCACAGAATGCCGGTGAAGGCTTCGAATGGGCGACGCGCCCCGAAGACCGCAGCCGTCTGTGGAACGCGCGTCACAACGCCTATTTCGCGATGCTGCAACTGAAGCCCGGCTCGCGCGCGGTCACCACCGACGTCTGCGTGCCGATCTCGCGTCTCGCGGAGTGTGTGGTCGAAACGGAGCAGGATCTGTTGGCGTCGCCGCTGCCCTGCCCGATCGTCGGCCATGTCGGCGACGGAAACTTCCACGTCGCGATCCTGATCGATCCGGACAAGCCCGAAGAGCTCGAGGAAGCCGAGCGCCTGAACCATCGCATCGTGCAGCGCGCGCTGCGGATGGACGGCACCTGCACCGGCGAGCATGGCATCGGCCTGCACAAGATGGGCTTTCTGCTCGAGGAGCACGGCGACGTCGCGGTCGACACGATGCGCTCCATCAAGCGCGCGCTAGACCCTCGCAATCTGATGAACCCGGGCAAGATTTTCGCCTGGGCGGCGGCCTGATCGACACTGCGCATGCCGGCCGCGGCAAACCGCTGACACGCCCGGCGGCGACCGCGCCAAGCTGAACACGCAAGTGATGCGAAGCAGGCAGCACGAAACAGGCAGCACGAAACAGCCGGCTCGAACCAGCAAGCCGGACCGGCGCAAGCCACGAGGAGACAACTCACATGAATGCACCCGCTGAACTGTCGGCCGAAGTCCTCGCGCAGCGTCAGCGCGAAGTCGTGCAGGCGCTGATGGCCGTGTTGCCGACCCACTGTCTGCTGTATCGCGAAGAAGACACCGTCGCGTACGAATGCGACGGACTCGCCGCGTACCGGCGTCTGCCGCTTGCGGTCGTGTTGCCGGAAACCGAATCGCAGGTGCAGCGCATCGTGCAGATCTGCCATCGCCTCGAGGTGCCCATCGTGCCGCGCGGCGCGGGCACCGGGCTGTCCGGCGGCGCGATGCCGATTCGGCACGGCGTGGTGGTATCGCTCGCGCGCTTTCGCAAGATCGTCGAAGTCGACTCGTACGCGCGCATCGCGACCGTGCAGCCGGGCGTGCGCAATCTGGCGATCTCCGAAGCCGCGGCGCCGTATGGTCTTTACTATGCGCCGGATCCGTCGTCGCAGATTGCCTGCACGATCGGCGGCAACGTGTCGGAGAATTCGGGCGGCGTGCATTGCCTGAAGTACGGCCTCACCGTGCACAACGTGCTGCGCGTGCGCGCGGTCACGATGGAAGGCGAGATCGTCGAATTCGGCTCGCTCGCGCCCGACGCGCCGGGGCTCGATCTGCTCGCGGTGCTGATCGGCAGCGAGGGCATGTTCGCGATCGTCACCGAGGTCACCGTCAAGCTGATCCCGAAGCCGCAAACGGCGCAGGTCATCATGGCCAGCTTCGACGACGTCGTCAAAGGCGGCGACGCCGTTGCGGGCATCATCGCGGCGGGCATCATTCCGGCCGGCCTCGAGATGATGGACAAGCCCGCCACGCGCGCGGTCGAGGAGTTCGTCAACGCCGGCTACGACCTCGACGCGGCGGCGATCCTGCTGTGCGAATCGGACGGCACGCCCGAGGAAGTCGCGGCCGAGATCGTGCGCATGACCGCGGTGCTGCGCGAGCACGGCGCGACCCGTATCCAGATTTCACGCACGGAAGCCGAGCGCCTGCGCTTCTGGTCCGGGCGCAAGAACGCGTTTCCGGCCGCCGGCCGCATTTCGCCGGACTACTACTGCATGGACGGTACCGTGCCGCGCCGCAGTATCGGGCCGCTGCTCGCGCGCATCGAGGAGATGGAGAAGACCTACCAGTTGCGCTGCATCAACGTATTCCATGCCGGCGACGGCAACATGCACCCGCTGATCCTGTTCAACGGCAACGACCAGGACGAGTGGCATCGCGCCGAGTTGTTCGGTTGCGACATCCTCGAAGCTTGCGTCGAGCTGGGCGGCACGGTGACGGGCGAGCATGGCGTCGGCATCGAGAAGATCAATTCGATGTGCGTGCAGTTCTCGCCCGAAGAGCGCGACACGTTCCACGCGGTCAAGCGAGCATTCGACGCGCCCGGCCTGTTGAACCCCGACAAGGGCATCCCGACGCGGGCGCGCTGTGCCGAATACGGCAAGATGCACGTGCGCGGCGGCCTGCTGCCTCATCCCGAGCTGCCGCGCTTCTAGCGGCTGGCGTTTGCAGCGCGCATCCACCGTTCGCCGCGCCCGCGCTGATGCTGGCGCGGCCTGCGCGGCGCTTTGCGCCCTCTCCTCCAGACCGATGCCGCGCCCCGTCATGCGGGTGCGCTCCGGCTTGCCAGCGAGCCGCCGCCCGGTACAATCAAACGAAACACAACGAGCAGGACACCATGGAAGAGGACGACATCGTCGCCGTATGGTCCGAACGCGTGCGTTCGGCCAGCGCCGAGGGACGCGCGCTGCGCATCCGCGGCGGCGGCACCAAAGACTGGTATGGCCAGACGCTGGAAGGTGAGATCCTCGACACGCGCGCTTATCGCGGCATCATCGCGTACGATCCGGCCGAGCTCGTGATCACCGCGCGCGCGGGAACACCGCTGCTGGAAATCGAAGCCGCGCTCGCCGAGCACAATCAGATGCTGCCGTTCGAGCCGCCGCACTTCGGGCCGCAGGCCACCTTCGGCGGCTGCATCGCCGCTGGCATTTCGGGGCCGCGCAGGCCGGCCGTCGGCGCCGCGCGCGACTTCGTGCTCGGCGCCGTCGTGATGAACGGCCAGGGGCAGGTGCTGCACTTCGGCGGCCAGGTCGTCAAGAACGTCGCGGGTTACGACGTGTCGCGGCTGCTCGCGGGCTCGCTCGGCACGCTCGGGCTGATCCTCGAGCTGTCGGTCAAAGTGCTGCCGCGGCCGCAGGTCGAAGCCACGCTGAAGTTCGACATGAACGGCACCGACGCGGTACGCAAGCTCAACGAATGGGGCGGCCGGCCCCTGCCGATCACCGCGAGCGCATGGCGCAACGGCACGCTCGCGGTGCGCCTGGGCGGCGCGGAAGCCGCGGTCAAGGCAGCGCGCACCGGGCTCGGCGGCGAAGTCGTCGATGCGGTCGAAGCTGAACGCTTCTGGGCCGGCCTGCGCGAACAGACCGATTCGTTTTTCGCGGGCATTCCACCGAAGGCCGCGCTGTGGCGTCTCGCGCTACCGTCGATCACCGAGCCGCTGCAGCTGCCCGGCGCGCAACTGATGGAATGGGGCGGCGGCCAGCGCTGGTGGATCACCGACACCGACGCGCAAACCGTGCGCATCAGCGCGAAACAGGCCGGCGGCCACGCGACCATCTTCCGCAGCGGCCACGGCTACGACCGCGGCGCCGGCGTATTCACACCGCTGCCCGCGCCGCTGATGAAAATCCATCGCGGCCTCAAACATGCATTCGACCCGGCCCGCATCTTCAACCGCGGCCGTCTCTACTCCGACTTCTGAGCGACGCGATGCAAACCAACCTCGCGGACTTCATTCGTAATACGCCCGATGGCAACGAAGCGGACGCCATCCTGCGCAAATGCGTGCATTGCGGTTTTTGCACCGCCACCTGCCCAACCTACCAACTGCTTGGCGACGAGCTCGACGGCCCGCGCGGGCGCATCTATCTGATCAAGCAGATGGTCGAAGGCGCGCCGGTCACGCGCAGCACGCAGGTTCACCTCGACCGCTGCCTGACCTGCCGCAATTGCGAATCGACCTGCCCGTCGGGCGTGCAATATGGGCGGCTCGTCGAAATCGGCCGCAAGCTCACCGAAGAGAAAGTCACGCGTCCGCTCAATCAGCGGCTGATGCGGCGCCTGCTCGCGAGCGTGCTGCCGAACAGCGCGATCTTCACGCCGGCGATGCGGCTGGGTCAGCACGTGCGCGGCCTGCTGCCGAAGAAGCTGCGCGACAAGGTGCCCGCGCGCCAGCACCCGCTCGAATGGCCGAGCGCAAAACACGAACGCAAGGTGCTGATGCTGGCGGGCTGCGTGCAACCGTCGATGATGCCGAACGTCAACATCGCGACCGCGCGCGTGTTCGATGCGCTCGGCATCGAAACGCTGATCGCGCCCGACGCCGGCTGCTGCGGCGCGATCCGCCTGCACCTCGGCTACCACGACGAAGCGCTCGACGACCTGCGCGCGAACATCGACGCATGGTGGCCCTACGTCGAACAGGGCGTTGAAGCGATCGTGATGAACGCGTCGGGCTGCGGCGCGACGGTCAAGGAATACGCGCACCTGCTGCGCCTCGATCCGAACTATGCCGAGAAGGCGCGCCGCATCGTCGAATTGACGCGCGACGTCTCCGAGATCCTGCCCGAGTTCGAAGAACGGCTCGTCGCCATCACGCGCCGCCGCTCGGTACACACGGTCGCGTTTCATCCACCCTGCACGCTGCAGCATGGCCAGCAGATCCGCGGCAAGGTCGAGCAACTGCTCGGCGCGCTCGGCGTCGAAGTGCGCCTGCCCGCCGACAGCCATCTGTGCTGCGGCTCGGCCGGCACCTACTCGCTGCTGCAGCCGCGCATGTCGTACGCGCTGCGCGACCAGAAGCTCGAGCGTTTGCAGGCGCAGGAGCCGCAGGTGATCGTGTCGGCGAACGTCGGTTGCATCGCGCATCTGCAAAGCGGCACGTCGACGCCGGTCGCGCACTGGATCGAGCTGGTCGAGCACATGCTGTCCGTATAATCGGGGCATCGTCTTCGCTGAACACCGGTTCGTTCCATGTCCGATCTGCTTCACAATCTCGCCGACGTGCACGAGCGCATCGCCGGGGCCGCGCAAGCGGCCCACCGCGACGCGCAGTCCGTGACGCTGCTCGCGGTCTCCAAAACGTTTCCCGCCGATGCCGTGCGCGCCGCTCATGCGGCCGGTCAGCGCGCATTCGGCGAGAACTACGTGCAGGAAGCGCTCGACAAGATCCAGGCACTTGCCGATCTGCGCGCGTCGCTCGAATGGCATTTCATCGGGCCGCTGCAATCGAACAAGACGCGGCCCGTCGCCGAGCATTTCGACTGGGTACATTCGGTCGATCGGCTGAAGATCGCGCAGCGGCTGTCGGAGCAGCGCCCGGACAACCTGCCGCCGCTCAACGTGTGCCTGCAGGTCAACGTCAGCGGTGAGGCGTCGAAGAGTGGCGTCGCCATCGCCGAGGCGGCCGCTATCGCGCAGCAGATCGCCGCGCTGCCGAAGCTGAAGCTGCGCGGACTGATGTCGATTCCCGAACCGGGCGGCGATCTCGCAGAACAACGCGCGCCGCATCGCCAATTGCGCGAGCTGTTCGAGCGCTTGCGTAACGACGGGCTCGCGCTCGATACGCTGTCGATGGGCATGTCGGCCGATCTCGAAGCAGCCGTGCTCGAAGGCGCGACGATCGTGCGCGTCGGCACCGCGATCTTCGGCGCACGCGATTACTCGCGCTGAGCATTTCCACGGGCCTTGCGCGAACCTGGCTGCGCGAAGCCCTCACCGCATCTCATCTGAACCTACCCGGACCATCATGAAAATTGCGTTTATCGGCGGCGGCAACATGGCCGCGGCGTTGATCGGCGGCCTCATCAAGCGGGGCGTCGCGCCCGCGGACCTGTACGCGGTCGATCCGAACGAAGACGCGCGCCAGCGCAACGAGCAGCAATTCGGCATCCGCACCGGCGCGGCCGCCGACGTCACGCTCGCCGACTACGACGCGGTCGTGCTCGCGGTGAAACCGCAGATCCTGAAGAGCGTCGCCGGGACGCTGGCGCCGCATCTGCGCGCGTCGCAACTCGTCGTCAGCATCGTCGCGGGCATTCGCATCGGCGACATGTCGCGCTGGCTCGCTGGCCACAACCGCGTCGTGCGCGTGATGCCGAATACGCCGGCGCTGATCGGCAGGGGCGTCACGGGTCTCGTCGCCAGCGGCAGCGTCGACGAAGCGGGCCGCGCGCTCGCGTCACAGGTGCTCGGCGCGGTCGGCGAAACCGTCTGGTTCGACGACGAAGCGAAGATCGACGCGGTCACCGCGATCTCGGGCAGCGGGCCGGCCTACGTGTTCTATTTCATCGAAGCGCTGCAGGAAGCCGCGCGCCAGCTCGGTATGGACGAAGCGCAGGGCCGCGCGCTGGCGGTCGCGACCTTCACGGGCGCCGCGCAACTCGCGGCCAATTCCGACGAGCCGCCGAGCGTGCTGCGCGAGCGCGTGACATCCAAAGGCGGCACGACCGCGGCAGCACTCGCCTCGTTCGAAGCGAGCGGCATCAAGGACGCGATCGTGCGCGGCGCACTGGCCGCCGACGCGCGGGCGCGCGAAATGGGCGACGAGTTCGGCAAGCAGTAACGCGAACCGGCGTCGAAAAGAAACAGCGGAAACAGACACGCCGTAGCGCGACTGTCCTTCTTCTCATCAGGGCAGGCGCCTACGGCGTGCAGAAACGCAGCGGTCTGAAGTCAGAAAAGCGCTGACGCGAGTTAAAACGAAGCCACCACGTAATGCGCGGCGATCCCCGCGAACAACGCGCCGCCGAGCCAGTTGTTGTGACGGAACGCGGCAAAGCACGGCATGCGCTCGCGATGGCGGATCAGCGTGTAGTGATAGATCGCGCAACCCACCGCGACCGCCCAGCCGATCCAGTACAGCGGACCAAACCCGAGCGTCACGCCGATGCCGACGTAAATCCCGAGCGTCACCGCATAGCACAGCATGACCGCGGCCACGTCGAAACGGCCGAACGTCAGCGCCGACGTCCGGATGCCGATCTTGATGTCGTCGTCGCGATCGACCATCGCGTATTCGGTGTCGTACGCAACGGCCCAGAAGATATTCGCGACCAGCATCGCCCACGCGAGCAGCGGCACGTGATCCTGCACCGCGGCGAACGCCATCGGAATACCGAAGCCGAACGCGATGCCCAGATACGCCTGCGGAATCGCGAAGAAGCGCTTCACGAACGGATACGTGCCGGCGACGAACAGCGCGACCACCGACAACTCCTTGGTCAATGCATTGAGCGGCTGAATCAGTAGAAACGCGACTAGCGACAGCACGGTTGCCAACACGACCGCTTCCCACGCATTGATCTTGCCGGACGTGATCGGCCGGTTCTCGGTGCGCTTCACGTGACGGTCGAAATCGCGGTCCGCGTAGTCGTTGATCGCGCAGCCGGCCGAGCGCATCAGCACCGTGCCGAGCGTGAAGATCACCAGCAATTGCCACGACGGATGACCGCCGGACGCGATCCACAGTGCGTTGAGCGTCGGCCACAGCAGCAGCAGGCTGCCGATCGGCTTGTCCATGCGCACGAGGCGCAGATACAGGGGAAGTCGGGCGAACATGGGACGAATTCGGTGAAGTGCGAACACGGTGCGCCTATTTTACGGGAAGCGCACGGCGGCCCAGGATTCGCGCGGCCGCGTATCGAAGTGCCACGCGCTCGAATCTGTGCGTCATGCGGCAGCGGCGCAAAAAACAAAGCCTCCCGTGCAGGGAGGCTTGTGCGTTTTTAGCACGGCGCGCGCGATGCCGGCGCCGGCATCGGACTCGACTCGACCGGCTCAGCTGCGCCAAATCAGGCGAGCAGCGAGCGCAGCATCCATGCGGTCTTTTCGTGTGTCTGCATGCGTTGCGTGAGCAGGTCGGCGGTCGGCTCGTCGTTGGCGGCTTCCGTCGACGGGAAAATCGCGCGCGCGGTGCGCACCACGGCTTCCTGACCTTCGACCAGCTGACGGATCATGTCTTCCGCGGCCGGCACGCCGTCCGCTTCGGGGATCGACGACAGCTTCGCGAAATCCTTGTAGCTGCCCGGCGCATGCACGCCCAATGCACGGATGCGTTCGGCGATCGAGTCGACCGCGAGCGCGAGTTCGTTGTACTGCGTTTCGAACATCAGGTGCAGCGTATTGAACATCGGACCCGTGACGTTCCAGTGGAAGTTGTGGGTCTTCAGGTACAGCGTGTAGGTGTCGGCGAGCAGACGCGACAGCCCTTCGGCGATCTTCTTGCGATCCTTGTCGCTGATCCCGATGTTGACGTGCTGTACTGCTGCGGCGGCTTCTTTCTTGGCCATGATGACTCCTTTGAAGAGTGATACGAACCGGTCGGCAGATGACGGTCAGCGAAAACACGAATAAAACGTTCGACAGTGTAGCGTGAATGCCGCAAGGTTTGCGCAACGCGTGCCCGAGAGCCTTGCTGCGCAGCCATTCTGGCGGTACGGCGCTCAGCCGCCCAGCGCGTGTTGCAACGCCTGCGCGGCGATTACCGCAAAGCCGCTCGCGACGATCGCAAAGCCCAGCGCCTTGCGAAACATCAGCGCCTGCCATTGCGCCTGCATGCTCGGCGCGGCGGCCCGACCGCCAATGCTCGCCATCATCATCCGAATCATGATCGTACTCCGGGTTCGTCTCGTGACGGACCGCAGCAATGCGCCGCGCCGTCGATGACTTTGCCAATGCTTTGCCACTGCTTTACCATCCGCCGCGTATATGACGCCTAGCGGTTCCCGCCTTCCCGCAACGCGGCGAGCGCCGCGATCACACCTTCCGCGTAAGCCGGATCGGCGCGGCGGAAATGCTCGATCTGACGCGCGACGATCTCCTGCGGCACGCCGTCGATATGTCGCGCGATATTGCCGAACAGACGCTCACGTTGCGCGTCGTCGAACAGCGCGAACAACATGCGCGGCTGCGTGTAGTAGTCGTCGTCCTCGCGATGCTCGTAACGGGCGACCGCGCCCGCCGCGAGCTGCGGCTCGGACGCGTTCGCGTCCTGCACGAAGTCGCCGAACCGATTCGGCTCGTAATTCACGTTGCCGCCGCGATTGCCGTCGGTGCGCAGCGCGCCATCGCGATGAAACGAATGCGGGTTCGGCACGCGCGGCGCATTCACCGGAATCTGGTGATGATTGATGCCGAGCCGGTAACGCTGCGTATCGCCGTACGAGAACAGCCGCCCCTGCAACAGACGGTCCGGTGAAAATCCGATGCCCGGCACCACGTTCGCCGGCGTGAACGCCGCCTGCTCGACGTCCGCGAAATAGTTCTCCGCGTTGCGATTCAGTTCGAGCGTGCCGACGTCGATCAACGGATAGTCCTTCTGCGACCACACCTTCGTGATGTCGAACGGATTGAAGCGGTAGTTCGCCGCATCCGCTTCCGGCATCACCTGAATTGCGAAGCGCCACTTCGGAAAGTTGCCCGCGTCGATGCTGTTCACCAGATCGCGCTGCGCGCTTTCGCGGTCATTGGCGACTACCTGCGCGGCATCGGCGTCGGTGAAGTTCTCGATGCCTTGCAGCGACTTGAAATGGAACTTGACCCAAAAACGCTCGTTGCTCGCGTTGATGAACGAGTACGTGTGCGAGCCGAAGCCGTGCATCTGCCGGTAGTTCTTCGGAATGCCGCGATCGCTCATCAGAATCGTCACCTGATGCAGCGACTCCGGATGACTCGACCAGAAATCCCACGCGGCGACGTTGCTGCGCAGATTCGTGTACGGATCACGCTTCTGCGTATGAATGAAGTCCGGAAACTTGAGCGGATCGCGAATGAAGAACACTGGCGTGTTGTTGCCGACCACGTCCCAGTTGCCTTCCTCGGTGTAGAACTTGATCGAGAAGCCGCGCACGTCGCGCTCGGCGTCGGCCGCGCCACGCTCGCCGGCCACCGTCGAAAAGCGCATGAAAAGCGGCGTTTCCTGGCCGACCTGCGCAAATACCTTCGCCTTCGTGTAGCGCGAAATGTCGTGCGTCACCGTCAGCGTGCCAAACGCGCCCGAACCCTTCGCGTGAACGCGCCTCTCGGGAATCACTTCGCGATCGAAGTGCGCGAGCTTTTCGAGCAGCCAGACGTCCTGCAGCACCACGGGGCCACGCGGGCCGGCGGTCATCGAGTTCTGGTTATCGGCGACGGGCGCGCCGGCGGCATTGGTGAGCTTACGTTCGGACATGGGCACTCCTGCGTGGTTTCTATCGAATCGGGGGAAAAGCATGCGGCATCCGTGCGCGACGGACGCCGTCACGGGTAGGCACGTCAGGCGGCCAGCACCCGATCGGCCAGCAACGACACGGCGACCGTACGGATACTCGGCGCGGCGGCCGTCGTGGCCGGTTGCGCGGGAAAAGCGTGGATGGGCTGTGAAGGCGCTTGCATGGTGTTTTCCTCCTGGCTTGTCTCGCGCCCCGACTCGGAGTCCGGGCGCTGAGCCTTATCGAATAAAGGGATCGGGCGATCCGTGGAGGAAACTATAGCAACATCTATCGAATAGTCGTATTTGATTAATTTAATCTATTCGATAGGGCTTGCGCCCTTTTTGCGGCAGGCCGCACCGGTGTCCGGCGCGGCTGCGGATGATGGCGAGTCAGTTGACGGCGGCGGGCAGATCGAGCTTTTTGACGCCCGGCAGGTCGCACGCGGCGATTGCGTCGCAGATCGCGTCGATCGCGGGCATGCGCGTGAAGCTCTTGCGCCATGCCAGTACGACGCGGCGATCGGGCACCGGCTCGTCGAACGCGACATAGCTGAGCAGGCCCGCGTCGATACCGCCCGCATGTGGCTTGACCTCGTGCACCGACATGCGCGGCAGCACGGTAATGCCGACGCCGCTTGCGACCATATGACGAATCGTTTCGAGCGACGAGCCCTCGAAGGTCTTCTGGATGCCGTCGGCGTTCTGCGAAAAGCGCATCAGCTCGGGACACACGCCGAGCACGTGATCGCGGAAGCAGTGCCCGCTGCCGAGCAGCAGCATGGTTTCCTGCTTCAGGTCGTCGGGGTCGATCTTCGGGCGGCTTTCCCATGCGTGGCCGGACGGCAGCGCGACGACGAACGGCTCGTCGTACAGCGGACGCAGCATCAGCCCGGTTTCGGGAAACGGCAGCGCCATGATCGCCACGTCGATTTCGCCCTGCTTGAGCAGCTCGATCAGCTTCAGCGTGTAGTTTTCCTGCAGCATCAGCGGCATTTGCGGTACGCGCCGGATCATCTGCTTGACGAGCGTCGGCAGCAGGTACGGCCCGATCGTATAGATCACGCCGAGGCGCAGCGGACCCAGCAGCGGGTCCTTGCCCTGCTTGGCGATTTCCTTGATCGCGAGGGTCTGCTCGAGCACGCGTTGCGCCTGCGTAACGATCTGTTCGCCGATCGGCGTCACGCTGACCTCGCTGGTTCCGCGCTCGAAAATCTGCACGTTCAGCTCGTCTTCGAGCTTCTTGATGGCGACGGACAGCGTGGGCTGGCTGACGAAACACGCTTCGGCGGCACGGCCGAAGTGCCGCTCGCGGGCCACCGCCACGATGTATTTCAATTCGGTGAGCGTCATTCGGGGATCAATCAGTCTGATGGATTCGATAGGTTCTAGTTATACACCTATAGGGTCGGTTCGCCAACTTTTTAGCCGTAGTGCTTGCGGCGGGGACGGCGCTCAGGCCTTCAGATACTGCTCGCGCGCGCCGAGCCAGCGCGCCAGATGCTGAATGACCACGTCCGGATATTGGTCGAGCAGCGTCGCGGCGGCTTCGCGCGCCGGCTCGATGAGGTGCTGATCGTTCTGCAGGTCGGCGAAACGCAGCATCGCGGCGCCTGACTGCCGCGCGCCGAGGAACTCGCCTGGCCCGCGGATTTCGAGGTCGCGGCGGGCGATCTCGAAGCCGTCGGTGGTTTCGCGCATCGTTTGCAGGCGCGCGCGGGCGGTCATCGACAGCGGTCCGGTGTAGAGCAGCACGCAGACTGACGCGGCGCTGCCGCGCCCCACGCGTCCGCGCAACTGATGCAGCTGCGCGAGACCGAAGCGCTCCGCATGCTCGATCACCATCAACGATGCGTTCGGCACGTCGACGCCGACTTCGATCACCGTGGTCGCGACCAGCAGCTGGATCTCGTTGCGCGAGAACGCGTCCATCACCGTGGCCTTTTCGGCGGGCGCGAGGCGCCCGTGCACCAGCCCGACCTTCAGCTCGGGCAGCGCGGCCACCAGCGTCTCGTAGGTCTCGACCGCGGTTTGCAACTGCAAGGTCTCGCTTTCCTCGATCAGCGGACACACCCAGTACACCTGGCGCCCCGTCAACGCCGCCTCGCGCACGCGGCCGATCACCTCTTCGCGGCGCGCGTCGGACACGAGCTTCGTGAGGATCGGGGTGCGGCCGGGCGGCAGTTCGTCGATCGTGGAGACGTCGAGGTCCGCGTAGTAGGTCATGGCGAGCGTGCGCGGAATCGGCGTCGCCGACATCATGAGTTGATGCGGCTGGAAGTCGGCCGCGCCGTCGGCGGCGCCCTGCGCCTTCGCGCGCAACGCGAGCCGTTGCGCGACGCCGAAGCGATGCTGCTCGTCGACGATCACGAGTCCGAGGCGCGCGAACTCGACCGCGTCCTGGATGATCGCGTGCGTGCCGATCACGAGCTGCGCGGTGCCGAGCGCGGCCGCTTCGATCGCGGCGCGCTTCTCCTTCGTCTTCAGACTGCCCGCGAGCCACGCGACATTCACGCCGAGCGGCTCGAGCCAGCCGCGCAATTTGCGCGCGTGCTGCTCGGCGAGAATTTCGGTCGGCGCCATCAGCGCGGCCTGGTAGCCGGCGTCGATCGCCTGCGCGGCGGCGAGCGCCGCGACGATCGTCTTGCCGCTGCCGACGTCGCCCTGCAACAGCCGCTGCATCGGATGCGGCTGCGTCAGGTCGAGCGAGATCTCGCCGCCGACGCGCTGCTGCGCGGCCGTCAGCGAAAATGGCAGCGCCTTCAGCAGCCGCGCGACCAGCGCCGATTCGTCGCCGAGCTTGCGGCGCGGCATGGCCGGCGCGGCGCGCGTGCGCCGCTCGTCGTGCGCGCGCTTCAGCGACATCTGCTGCGCGAGCAACTCCTCGAACTTGATGCGCACCCAGGCCGGATGCGTGCCGTCGATCAGCGCCGTTTCGTCCGACTGCGGGCCCGGATGATGCAGCGTGCGCACCGCGTCCATCAGCGCCGGCACGCCGAGCGGTTCGAGAAACGCGCGCGCGACCGGCGCGGGCAGCAACTCCGGCAGCGACGTGCGCGCGAGCGCGTTGTCGATTGCCTTGCGCAGATACGCCTGCGACACGCCCGCGGTGCTCGGATAGACCGGCGTCAGCGCCTGCGGCAGCGGCGTGTCTTCGTCGACGACGCGCACGGTCGGATGCACCATCTCCATGCCGAAGAAGCCGCCCCGCACGTCGCCGCGCACGCGCAGGCGCGCGCCGGGCGCCATCTGCTTGACCTGCGAGCCGTAGAAATTCAGAAAGCGCAGCACGAGTTCGTCGCCGTCGGCGTCGCGCAGCTTCACGAGCAGCTGCCGGCGCGGGCGATAGGCGATCTCATTGTCGAACACCACGCCTTCGGTTTGCGCGATGCCGCCGGGCAGCAAGTGACCGATCGGCGTCAGCGTGGTTTCGTCTTCGTAGCGCATCGGCAGATGCAGCACGAGGTCGATGTCGCGTGTGAGGCCGAGTTTGGCGAGCTTGTCGGCGGTTTTGACCGGGGCTTTGGCGGCGGCTTTTGCCGCGCCTTTGGTTTTGGCGGCGGGTTTGTCGTCGCTCGCGTGGTCGGCGGCGAATTGATCCGGCGGGTCGCCCGCGTGGCCGCCGGGCTTGTCGCCGTCGCGCCCGAGATCGTGGCCAGCGGCCATCATGCCGCCTTGTGCGCCCGCTTGCGCCGCATCCCGCTCCCCCGCCTCCGCCCGCGCACCGCGGCGCCGCGGTTCAGCGCCCGCTTCGAGGGTGGCAACGGACGATCGGCGGTCGGACAAAGGCATAGGCTGCTTCGCAAGTACAATATCGGGTGCTGTCGAAAAGAAGTCGTGCCGCCCTTCGCGCGTCCAGCGTAGGCAGGATGCGGCACAAAGCGCGCGGGCCGCTTCGGCGTCCCGCCATCATAGCCGCCCGGCTCCGGCTTCGGCTCAATTCAGTCCCAAATCAGTCCCAACCCGCTTCCAGTCGTTCGCATGTTTACGCTTTCCGATTTCGATTTCGATCTGCCGCCCGAGCTGATCGCGCAAGTCGCGCTGCCCGAGCGCAGCGCAAGCCGTCTGCTCGACGTGGACGCCGCAGGCGCCGCCGACGGCGCCGCGCGCCTGATCGACCGCCGCTTCACCGAACTGCCCGAGTGCCTCGCGCCGGGCGATCTGCTCGTCTTCAACGATACCAAAGTGCTGAAGGCGCGCTTCTTCGGCCAGAAGTCGAGCGGCGGCAAGATCGAAGTGCTGGTCGAGCGCCTGACTGGCGAGCGCAGCGCGCTCGCGCAGATCCGGGCGAGCAAGAGCCCGCAGGCGGGCACGACGATCCGTCTCGCGGATGCGTTCGACGTCACCGTCGGCGAGCGCGTCGATCAGTTCTACACGCTGCATTTCCCCGACGACTGCCTGACGCTGATCGAGCAGTACGGCCGTCTGCCGCTGCCGCCGTACATCGAGCACGACCCCGACGCGACCGACGAAACCCGCTATCAGACCGTATTCGCGCAGAACCCGGGCGCGGTCGCCGCGCCGACCGCCGGCCTGCACTTCGACGACACGCTGCTCGGCCGCCTCGACGCCCTCGGCATCGACCGCGCGACGCTGACGCTGCACGTCGGCGCGGGCACGTTTCAGCCGGTGCGCGTCGAAAACATCGCCGAGCACAAGATGCACAGCGAGTGGTATCACCTGCCGCAAGCGCTCGCGGACAAGATCGCCGCGACCAAAGCGCGCGGCAACCGCGTGATCGCGGTCGGCACGACGTCGCTGCGCGCTCTCGAAGCCGCCGCGCGCGACGCCGAAGCCGCCGGCCATCCGCTCGGCGCGGCGAGCGCGGAAACCGACATCTTCATCACGCCGGGCTACCGGTTCCGCGTGGTCGACCGGCTGGTCACGAACTTCCATTTGCCGAAATCTACGCTGTTGATGCTGGTGTCGGCGTTCGCGGGCGTCGAGACGATTCGCGCCGCGTACCGTCATGCGATCGACGAGCGCTATCGTTTTTTCAGCTACGGTGACGCGATGCTGCTCACACGGCGCGATGCATGAGCCGGTTCGAGCACTGCTTCAGCGTATTGGCAGTCTTCCTAGCCGCCGCGATCCCTCGTGGCGGTTTTCATTGATTGCGCCGGACTGTTTTCCGGTAGCCCCAGGAGTGATCCCCATGACCCTTGGTCATCTCTCGCAACATCCTGCCCACGAGCGCCCGGAGAATGGCCTCAAATTCGAACTGCTCGGCACCGACGGCCTTGCGCGCCGCGGCCGCGTCACGCTCAATCACGGCGTGGTGGAGACACCGATCTTCATGCCGGTCGGCACCTACGGCACCGTGAAGGCGGTCCAGCCGCGCGAGCTCGACGAAATGCACGCGCAGATCATCCTCGGCAATACGTTTCACCTGTGGCTGCGACCCGGCCTCGAAACCATCGAGGCGCACGGCGGCCTGCACGGCTTCATGGGCTGGAAGAAGCCGATCCTGACCGATTCGGGCGGCTTCCAGGTGTTCTCGCTCGGCGATCTGCGCAAGATCACCGAGGACGGCGTCACGTTCGCGTCGCCGATCAACGGCGACCGGCTGTTCCTGTCGCCGGAAGTGTCGATGCAGATCCAGAAGGTGCTGAACTCGGACATCGTGATGCAGTTCGACGAATGCACGCCGTACGCGACCGACAACATCCCGACCTCTCATAAGGAAGCCGCCGAATCGATGCGCATGTCGATGCGCTGGGCGCAACGCTCGATCGACGAATTCGAGCGCCTCGGCAATCCGAATGCACTATTCGGCATCGTGCAGGGCGGCATGTTCGAGGATCTGCGCGACGAGTCGCTCGCCGGCCTCGCGGAGAAGAACTTCCACGGCCTCGCGATCGGCGGTCTGTCGGTCGGCGAGCCGAAGGAAGACATGATGCGGATCCTGAACCACATCGGCCCCAAGCTGCCGGCCGACAAGCCGCACTACCTGATGGGCGTCGGCACGCCGGAAGACCTGGTGGCCGGCGTCGCGGCCGGCGTCGACATGTTCGACTGCGTGATGCCCACGCGCAACGCGCGCAACGGCTGGCTCTTCACGCGTTTCGGCGACATCAAGATCCGCAACGCGACGCACAGGAACTCGCTGCGCCCGCTCGACGAGCAATGCGGCTGCTACACCTGCCGCAACTTCACGCGCGGCTATCTGCACCACCTGCATCGCGTCGGCGAAATTCTCGGCGCGCAGCTGAACACGATCCACAACCTGCATTACTACCTGGAACTGATGCAGGAAATGCGCGATGCGATCGAGGCGAAACTGTTCGAGACATTCCGCAAGCGTTTCCACGAAGACCGCGCGCGCGGCGTCGAACCGTCGTCCTGACGGCCCGCCGCATGGATTGCGCATGCCGCACGCGGACAACTTACAATTTACTTTCGCCGGCCGCTGAATTTGCCCCGAATCGGACCTTTAAACGGTTGATCGCAAAGCCGATTCGCCGCGCCGGCGCGCGTGTGGCCGGTGGTAGAATAATCGGCTGATTTTTTTGATCGTTTGACTGATAACGGAGAGACCAACGTGTCGTTCATTTCCAATGCCTTCGCGCAAGGCGCAGCAGCAGGTGGTATCGAATCGAACCTGATGAGCTTCCTGCCGCTGATCCTGATGTTCGGCGTACTGTACTTCATCATGATTCGCCCGCAAATGAAGCGTCAGAAGGAACATCGCAACATGCTCGCAGCGATGGCCAGGGGCGATGAAGTCGTGACGAACGGCGGCATCGTCGGCAAGGTGACGAAGGTGGGCGAAGCCTACGTCGGCATCGAAATCTCGGAAGGCACGGAAGTCACCGTGCAAAAGGCGTCGGTCACGACAATTCTCCCGAAGGGCACGATCAAGTCGCTGTAAGGCCTGCACTCCCCGCGTCCGGTGCGGCCTCGCCGGCGGTTCAGGCAGTTCGCTGAACGGCCCGCGCTCATCGCCGGACGCATCGCATCCAAGCCAACCTTCCCGTTGGACCACTCATGAATCGCTACCCCCTCTGGAAATACGCCGTGATGCTGGTGGCTCTGGTCATCGGCCTCGTGTACACGCTGCCCAATCTGTACGGCGAAGCGCCGGCGGTGCAGGTGTCGAGCGGCAAGGCCACGGTTAGACTCGACGCCGCCACGCTAGCGTCGATCGAAGCCGCGCTCGCGGCCAATCACATCAAGCCGACCGCAATCACGTTCGACAACTCGCAGAACAACGCGAACATCCGCGTGCGCCTGACGAACACGGACACGCAGTTGCGCGTGAAAGACCTGCTGCAGAAGTCGCTCAATAGCGACCCGAACGATCCGCAGTACGTCGTCGCACTGAACCTGCAAAGCGCGTCGCCGACCTGGATGACCGCGCTGCGCGCGCTGCCGATGTACCTCGGTCTCGACCTGCGCGGCGGTGTGCACTTCCTGCTGCAGGTCGACATGGCCGGCGCGCTGAACAAGAAGCTCGACTCGGACGCCTCGGACGTGCGCACGCTGCTGCGCGACAACAACGTGCGCGACGGCGGCGTGAATCGCGTGAACCAGTCGGTGGTGGTGAATCTGGCCGACCAGGCCACGGCGGACGCGGCACTCAAGCTGCTCGGCCGCAGCGTCAGCGAACTGCAGTGGGCGTCGCAGCCGAACACCGGCGCGGGCGGCGGCGTGCAGCTCGTCGGCACCTTTACGCCGGCCGTGCAGCGCGAGGTGCAGGACGCCGCGCTCAAGCAGAACATCACGACGCTGCATAACCGCGTGAACGAACTCGGCGTGGCCGAGCCGGTGATCCAGCAACAGGGCACGGACCGCATCGTCGTCGAGCTGCCGGGCGTGCAGGACACCGCGAAGGCGAAGGACATCATTGGCCGTACGGCGACGCTCGAAGCGCGCCTCGCCGATCCGGTCAACACGCATCCGAACCCGAACGACCCGGTGCCGCCGGGCGATGAACTCTTCACGCAAGGCAACCAGACGCCGGTGCTGCTGCGCAAGCAGGTGATCTTCACCGGCGACCGCATCATCGACGCGTCGGCGGGCTTCGACGAGCATCAGCGTCCGTCGGTCAATATCCGTCTCGACTCGGCCGGCGGCCGCGCGGTGCGCGCGGTATCGCGTGACAACATCGGCAAGCCCATGGCGATGGTGCTGTTCGAGCACGGCAAGGGCGAAGTGCTGACCGTCGCGACGATTCAGTCGGAACTGGGCGACCGCTTCCAGATCACCGGCCAGCCGACCCCGCAAGCGGCCGCCGACCTCGCGCTGCTGCTGCGCGCCGGTTCGCTCGCCGCGCCGATGGAAATCATCGAGGAACGCACGATCGGCCCGAGCCTCGGCGCCGACAATATCAAGAAGGGCTTCCACTCGGTCGTGTGGGGCTTCGCGGCCATCGCCGTATTCATGAGCGCGTACTACATGCTGTTCGGCGTGATCTCGATGGTCGGCCTGTCCGTGAACCTGCTGCTGCTGGTCGCGGTGCTGTCGATGCTGCAGGCCACGCTCACGCTGCCGGGTATCGCCGCTATCGCGCTCGCGCTCGGTATGGCGATCGACGCGAACGTGCTGATCAACGAGCGCGTGCGCGAGGAACTGCGCCACGGCGCGCCGCCGCAACTGGCCATCCAGAACGGCTACGCGCATGCATGGGCGACGATTCTCGACTCGAACGTGACCACGCTGATCGCCGGCCTCGCGCTGCTCGCGTTCGGCTCCGGTCCGGTGCGCGGCTTCGCGATCGTCCACTGTATCGGCATTCTGACGTCGATGTTCTCGGCGGTGTTCTTCTCGCGCGGCCTGGTCAACTTCTGGTACGGCGGCAAGAAGAAGCTGAAGTCGCTGTCGATCGGCCAGGTGTGGCGTCCGCAAACAGCGGCGGCAGGCTCGGCCGCGTATGCCGGCAACACCCTCGGCGGCAGCGACGCCGCGACCGACACCGCGCAGGCCATCGCCACGGCGAAGGCGAAAGCGAAGGCAAGCTCGAAGGCACCGGCCGCGGCCGGCGCGCAGGGTCGCTCGAAGCCGACCGTGCGTCGCCGCAATGCGTCGGGCACGTCGACGTCGAATGACTCGACGCGGCAAAAACCGGGTTCATCCCGCTGAGTCCCGGAGAACAAGACCATGGAATTTTTCCGTTTCCGTAAAGACATTCCGTTCATGCAGCGCGCGTTGATCTTCAACGCGATCTCGCTGATCACCTTCCTCGCCGCCGTGTTCTTCCTCGTGCATCGCGGGCTGCATCTGTCGGTGGAATTCACCGGCGGTACCGTGATCGAGGTGCAGTATCCGGGCGCGGTGCCGCTCGACCCGGTGCGTAACACGCTCGGCAAGCTCGGCTATGCCGACGCGCAGGTGCAGAACTTCGGCACCTCGCGCGACGTACTGATCCGTCTGCCGCTGAAGACGGGCTACACGTCCGCGCAGCAGAGCGACCAGGTGATGGGCGCGCTGAAGGCCGACACGCCGAAAGTGCAGTTGCAGCGCGTCGAGTTCGTCGGTCCACAGGTCGGCAAGGAGCTCGCCACCGACGGTCTGCTCGCGCTCGCCTGCGTGGTGGCCGGCATCGTGATCTACCTGTCGTTCCGCTTCGAATGGAAGTACGCGATCGCCGGCGTGATCGCCAACCTGCACGACGTCGTCATCATTCTCGGCTTCTTCGCGTTCTTCCAGTGGGAGTTCTCGCTGTCGGTGCTGGCCGCGGTGCTCGCGGTGCTCGGCTATTCGGTCAACGAGTCGGTCGTTATCTTCGACCGGATTCGCGAAACCTTCCGCCGCGAACGCAAGATGACCGTGATCGAAGTGATCAACCACGCAATCACCAGCACGATGTCGCGAACCGTCATCACGCACGGCTGTACGCAGATGATGGTGCTGTCGATGTTCCTGTTCGGCGGCCCGACGCTGCACTACTTCGCGCTCGCGCTGACGGTCGGTATTCTGTTCGGTATCTACTCGTCGGTGTTCGTCGCCGCGGCTCTTGCCATGTGGTTCGGCGTCAAGCGCGAAGACCTGATCAAGGACAAGAAGGAACGCGTCGATCCGGACGATCCGAACGCGGGCGCCCAGGTTTGATGCGCGCGTAACCGCTGAGGATGCGCACAATAAAAAAGGCCGGTTCTGTCGAACCGGCCTTTTGCGTTTACATACGCCGTCGTTACCGCCTCGTTCCTAGCGGAACCCCAGCTTGCGCCGTGCGCCGATCAGCGCCGCGATGCTCAGCAGCGCGGCAAACATCACGTAGTAGCTCGGCGCTGCCTTCGAACCGGTCGCGCTGATCAGCCACGCGATGATGAACGGCCCGAAGCCGCCGAAGATCGTCACCGCGATGTTATACGCGAGCGACATGCCGGTCGTGCGCGTCTGCACCGGGAATATCTCCGACAGCAGTCCCGGCGTCGCGCCGAAGTAGCCGCTGACGAGAAAACCGAACACGATCTGCCACACGATCAGCGTGCCGAAGCCCGGATGCGCGATCAGGAACGCGAACGCCGGATAGACGAGCACGAACAGCAGCACGGCCGCGCCCAGCATGATGCGCGTGCGTCCATGCAGGTCCGACCAATGCCCGGCCACCGGCGAGAACACCATCTGGATCAGACCCGTCACCGCGATCGCCGAGAACGCGACCGACGGCGCGAGCCCCAGTTGCCGCACGCCATAGGTCGGCATGAACAGCATCAGATACGCGGACACGGTCCCGAGGATCACCACGCCCATCGCGATCACGAGCCGCAGCTTCTGCGTCGCGAACGTATCGCGCAGCGGCGTCTGCGTCGTTTCGGCGGCGAGGAATTCGGGCGTCTCGTCGAGCCTGGTGCGGATGTAGAACGCGACGGGCCCGATCAGCAGACCGAAGAAGAACGGCACGCGCCAGCCCCACGATGCCATCTGTTCCGGCGACAACTGGCCGGTCAGCAACGCGCCGAAACCGGCCGCGAGCAGCGTCGTCAGACCCTGGCTCGCCATCTGCCAACTCGCGTAGAAGCCGCGCCGGCCCGGCACGTGCTCGGCGAGAAACGCAGTCGCGCTGCCGAATTCGCCGCCGGCCGAGAAGCCTTGCATCAGCCGCGCGAGCACGAGGATCAGCGGCGCGGCGAGACCGATGCTCTGGTAGGTCGGCAAAATCGCGATGATCAGCGTGCCGCTCATCATCAGCAGGATGGAAAGCGTGAGCGCCCCCTTGCGCCCGGCGCGGTCCGAGTACGCGCCGATCACGATCGCGCCGAGCGGCCGCATGAAGAATGACACGCCGAACGTGCCGAGCGTGAGCAGCAGCGATACGGTCTCGTTGCCGGCCGGAAAAAACAGCTTCGAGATGGTCACGGCGAAAAAGCCGTACACCACGAGGTCGAACCATTCGAGCGCGTTGCCGATCGAGGCGGCCACCACCGCGCGCCACGAATTCCGCCGGCTTCCCGCGACGCTTGCTGCTGTCGTTGCATTCATCCAGATCTCCTGTACTGCGCGAAATATTTATCGACACGAACGCATGACGTCCGCCCAGGCCATCCCGGCAACGCGCAGCACCGGCATGACTGCTTGCGCTCTATTTAACTGAAAAAATAAAAGCGATGCGAGCGACAAATGGCCGAGGCGCGCCACCCTGGCCGAGGCGTTCGCAACGGGCGACAAAAAACCGCTTCGTCGGTGAACGACCGAAGCGGTTTTCGTATTGCGGCGCAGCGCGGATCGAATCGCAACAGCGGCCCGCGCGCGGCGCCGGCCGCGAAGCTGCCGGCGCGCCTACTGCTGCTTGATACCTTCCGACTGGATATGCAGGCGCGTCTGCATGCTGAAGCCGTACTTCGCGCCGAACTCCATGCCGTAATCGGCGCGATTGAATTCGGTGCTCGCCTCGACGCCGCAGACTTCGCGCTTGAGGACCGGGTGCTGCATGCACTTGAACGAATCGATCTTCAGATTCACCGGCTTCGTGATGCCGCGAATCGTCAGCGTGCCGATCACCTCGACGGGCTTGTCGCCGTCGAACTTGATCTCGGTGCCCTTGTAGGTCACGGTCGGATACTTCTCGACGTCGAAGAACTCGGCGGCCCTCAGGTGATCGTCGAGCTTCGGGTTGCCGGTCTGCACCGAAGCGGGATCGACGGTGACGTCGACGGTGCCGGTTTTGGCCGCGCGATCGAGCGTCACCGTTCCCGTGGTCTTCGTGAATTTGCCGCGCCAGATCGACAGACCGCCAAAGTGGTCGGCCTCGAAGCTCGGAAACGTATGCATCGGATCAAGCAGATAGGTATCGGCGGCGAAGGCGCCGAGCGACAGCGACGAAGCCAGCGCGCCAACAGCGATCAATATGGACGTTTTCAATTCGTGCTCCTGTTTTGCGTTGAAAATCGCGGTGCAACCTGCGGTGGGAAAGCGGCCGCGCCCCACGTGGCGCGGCGGACCTCGCGAGCGCCGTGCGCGTTACTTGCGCGCGGCGACGATATGAAACTTGATCACGACCTCGTCGGCGACGACCGATGTGTCCTTCCATTCGCCGGTGCCGATGTCGAACTGCGAGCGCTTGATCGGCAGCGCGCCGTCGAAGGTCTGCATCGCGCCCTGCTGGCCGACCGTGACCGGCACCACGACCGTCTCCGACTTGCCCTTGATGGTCAGCTTACCGGTCACCTTGAACTGGTTGCCGCCGGCCGGCGCGATCGCGCTCGACACGAACGTCGCGCTCGGAAAGGTCTTCGCGTCGAACCATTCCTTGCCGCGCACCTGCTCGTTGTAGCTCTCGTCGCCGAGATCGTAGCTGGCGACGTCGATGTTGAGCTGCGCGCTGCCGGCCGTCGGTTTGGCCGGATCGAAGCTGACCTGCGCCGTGAACTTGTTGAACTTGCCTTCGACCGGCACGTTCATCTGCTTCGAGGTAGCCGTCACCGAACTCTTCGCGACGTCGACCTGCGCGAGCGCCGCGCCTGCGGCGCTCAGCGACGCCGCTGCGAACGCGGCCAGCATGTAGCGATAAAACGAACCCTTCATGGTTGTCCTTATTTGAGGAAGGGGATCATGCGCGACAGCAGGCCGTCGCGATCGAGCCATTGATGCTTGAGCGCCGCCGCGGTGTGTAGCGCGACCAGCACGAGCAATGTGTAATTCAACGCGATGTGCAGATTCTTCAGCACTTCCTTCAGGTGCGGATCGGGCGCGATGATTCGCGGCAGCGGAATCAGCCCGAGGTAGACGACCGGCACGTTCGCCGCCGAGCTATACAGATAGCCGGACACGGGAATCACGATCATCAGCACGTACAGCAACAGATGTGTGAGATGCGCGGCGCCACGCTGCCAGGTGGGCATGCGGCGCGGCATCGGCGGCGAGGCGTGGGTCGCGCGCCACAGGATGCGCACGATCGCGAGCGCGAACACGGTCACGCCGATCCATTTGTGCCACGAGAAATAGCGCAGCTTGGTGGGCGTGAAGCCCGGGATGTCGGTCATCACCCAGCCGAGCGCAAAGCCGCAGACGATCAGCAGTGCGATCAGCCAGTGAAACGCGATGGCGGTCCGCGTGTACGACTCCCGGGTACCGAACGATGGATTGAGTGTCATGACAGATCAACGCAGGCAGTTAGAAGTTAACGGCGCGCCGCGGCCAGCTATTCCGCGATCACCGCCGCGCATCGGCGCGGCGTGCGCGGCCGATGCGGCGGACATCATCGCCACAAAAGGCCACCGGGCATGCCACGGGCGCCATGCTACCCCAAGCGCGAAAAGCTGGCTGGAGCGCGTCGGCGGAACGGGCCCGAATTTTGCGCTGCAATGGCCCCAGGGCGCCGCGTCATCGCCCTTGCGTTGACCGATTCGGGGACCGAAAACCCCGAAGCGACGCCATCTCAGGCCCGGACCAGCGCGCGGCGGGGACGGCGCCACGCCCCGCGCCGCGCGCGGCTCGCCTCGGTCGCGAGGCCGCGTTTGGTACTATTGCTGCTCACCGCCGCCCGACCCCTCGTAACGAGCAGGCCTTACACCCCGCCACTACGTCGTTAGCCCATCTGCCGCATGGAACATGACAACCTGATCGCGTGCCATGAATGCGATACGCTGTTCCGCAAGCCACGGCTTGTCGGGCGCGTCGCCGCGCGTTGTCCGCGCTGCGGCGCGACGCTCTATCGCGGCGTCTCGCGCAAGCTCGACGCGATCTGCGCACTGACGCTCGCCGCGCTGATCACGTTCGTGATCGCGCAGGGCTTTCCGATCGTCGAACTCGAAACCAACGGCATCACGTCACAGACTACGCTGTTCGGCGCGCTCGTCGCGCTGTGGGGCGAGAACATGCAGATCGTCGCCGTGATGGTGTTCTGCTCGACGATCCTCTTTCCGTTCACCGAACTCGTCGCGCTGCTGTACGTGCTGGTGCCGCTACGCGCCGGCTACGTGCCCGCGCACTTCAATCGCGTGCTGCGCGCGATCCAGTTCGTGCGACCGTGGGGCATGATCGAAGTGTTCATGCTCGGCGTGCTGATCACGATCGTGAAGATGGTGAGCCTCGCGCGCGTGATTCCCGAGGCGGCGCTGTTCGCGTTCGGCGCGCTGACGCTGATGTTCGCGGTCGTCGTCACATTCGATCCGCGCGTGCTGTGGGATGTCGCCGACGAGATCGACGCGAGCGGCGATCGGCCGTTGCCGCGCACGTCGGCCGACAGCGCGGCGGTCGCGGTCGGCTCGCTCGCCGGTCCGCCGGCGCCGTCCGCGCTCGCGGGCTCGGCCAGCGGCAACGCTGGTGGCACAACCAACAGCACGGCGGACGGCACCCCGCCCGGCTTGCCGCCCACGCCGCGCGAAGGATGAGCCCGCGATGAAATACGTCACCGCGAAACGCGCGGGCCTGCTGTCCTGCCATTCGTGCGGGCGCGTCGAACCGCGCATCCGCTCGGTCACGCCGCAGCACTGCGGCCGCTGCGGCGCGCATCTGCACTCGCGCAACCCCGACAGCCTGATGCGCACATGGGCACTGCTGATCGCAGCGGCGCTGCTGTATATCCCGGCGAATCTGCTGCCGGTGATGCATACGTCGTCGCTGCTCGGCTCCGAGGACGACACCATCATGAGCGGCGTCGTCTATTTCTGGACTTCCGGCGACTGGCCGCTCGCGATGATCGTGTTCATCGCCAGCATCCTGGTGCCGATGCTGAAGCTCTCGGTGCTCGTGCTGCTCACCGTCACCGCTCAGCGCCGCTCGCGCTGGCGTCCGCAACAGCGCACGACGCTGTACCGGATGGTCGAGCGGATCGGCCGCTGGTCGATGCTCGACGTGTTCGTCGTCACGCTCACCGTGGCGCTCGTGCGTTTCAAATCGCTGGCCGTGATCACGGCCGGGCCGGGCGCGATCGCGTTCGGCTCGGTCGTGATCCTGACGATGCTGGCCTCCATGCAATTCGATCCACGCCTCATCTGGGACCCCGTGGAAAGCCGTACCCCAACACCTCAGGATCTCGACCATGACTAGCCCGCAAGGACCGACGCCCGCCTCCGATGATGCGCCGCGCAACGATTCGAACGGACCCAGACTGCCGCCCCAACTGCCCGACCCCGAGATCGAGCCACGCAGCCGCTGGTTGCCGTCGCTCGTCTGGGTGATTCCGCTGATCGCCGCGCTGATCGGCATCGCGCTCGTGATCAGGTCGGTGACCGAGCGCGGGCCCGTGATCACGATCAGCTTCGTCAGCGCGGAAGGGCTCGAGCCGGGCAAGACCAAGGTCAAGTACAAGGACGTCGACGTGGGCGCGGTGAAGACGATCACGCTGTCGCCGGATCTGTCGCACGTGCTCGTGCAGGTGCAGCTCACCAAGGAAGGCGGAAAGTTCGCGGTCAAGGACTCGCGCTTCTGGGTGGTGCGTCCGCGCGTCGGCGCGAGCGGCGTGTCGGGTCTGACGACGCTGCTGTCGGGCTCGTACATCGGCGCCGACGCGGGCCGCTCGACCGAAAGCGAGAGCAACTTCGTCGGCCTCGAAACGCCCCCGCCCATCACCGGCGACCAGAAAGGCCACCAGTACACGCTGCACGGCGATTCGCTCGGCTCGATCGACATCGGCTCGCCGATCTTCTACCGGCGCGTGCAGGTCGGTCAGGTGGTCGGCTTCTCGCTCGACAGGGACGGCACCGGCGTGACGATGCGGGTATTCGTGTCGGCGCCGTTCGACCAGTACGTCGGCACCAACACGCGCTGGTGGCATGCGAGCGGCGTCGATCTGCGACTCGATTCGAGCGGCTTCAAGCTGAACACGCAGTCGCTCGCGACGGTGATAGTCGGCGGTCTGTCGTTCCAGTCGCCGCCCGGCCAGAACATGGGCCCGCAGGCGCCGAACAACCAGACCTTCCGCCTCGGCTCGGACGAAGCGGACGCGATGCGCGAACCAGACGGCGTGCCCTTGCGCGTCGTGATGAACTTCAACCAGTCGCTGCGCGGGCTGTCGATCGGCGCACCGGTCGATTTCCGCGGCATCGTGCTCGGCCAGGTGACCAATATCGGCATCGACTACGATCCGAAGACGCAGAGCTTCACGATGCCGGTCACGATGAACGTGTACCCGGACCGCCTCGGCAAGCGCTTCCGCGAGAGCTCGCCGCAGCCGGGCACGCTCGCCGGCGAGAACCTGATGCAGGAACTCGTCAGGCACGGCCTGCGCGGCCAGTTGCGCACCGGCAACCTGATCACGAGCCAGCTGTACGTGGCGCTCGATATCTTCCCGAAAGCGCCGCCGGCCAAGGTCGACGTGACGACCGATCCGCTCGAGCTGCCGACCATTCCGAACACGCTCGACGAATTGCAGTTGCAGGTCGCCGACATCGCGAAGAAGCTCGACAAGGTGCCGTTCGACCAGATCGGCGCGAATCTGAACACCGCGCTGAAGAACGCCGACCAGCTGTTCTCGCGTCTCGACAACGAAGTCGTGCCGCAGGCGCGCGACACGCTGACGGCCGCGAAGCAGACCTTCAGTTCGGCCCAGGCAACCTTGCAGCAGGATTCGCCGATGCAGTCCGACGTTCATCAGGCGTTGCAGGAACTGACGCGCACGTTGCAGTCGCTGAACGCGCTGTCGGACTACCTCGAGCGTCATCCCGAATCGCTGTTGCGCGGTAAATCAGGAGATAAACCATGATGTTTGCCCGGCTCCCCCGTCCGCCGCGCGCGCTCGTGCGCGGTGCCGTACGCGGCGTCGCGTACGGCACCGCACTGGCTGCGGCTCTCGCGATCGCGGCGTGCTCGTCGCCGTCGAGCCGTTTCTATACGCTGGGTGGCGCGGATAGCGCAAGCACCGCCGCGAACGGCGCCCCGCCGGCCGTCGCGCGCACGAGCGCCGCGCCTGCCTGGCTGATCGAAGTCGCGCCGGTCAACGTGCCGCCGCAGGTGGCGAGAAATCAGCTGGTCGTGCAGACCGGGCCGACTCAGGTGCAGTTGCTCGAACAGGAGCGTTGGGCGTCGCTGCCCGGCGATGAAATCCGCCGCGCGCTGTCGACGAATCTGACGCAGCAGCTCGGCACCATCGATACGTTCGGCACCGCGCACCCCGACGACGCGGCCGTGTACCGGATCGCCATGAACGTGCAGCGCTTCGAGTCGTGGCCCGGCTCGCATGCGTTGATCGATGCGGTGTGGAGCGTGCGGGCCGTGCGCAGCAATGCGGTGATGACCTGTCGCAGCGTGGTCAGCGAGACGGTTGGCGGCGGGTACGACGCGCTCGTCGATGGACATCGGCGCGCGCTGGCCGAAGTGTCGACGCAGATCGCGGCGGGGGTGCGGGCGATGGCCGCGACGGCCGTCGCTACTACGGCCACGACGGGCAAGACGTCGTCTTCGGCCCGATCGGCTGCCGCGGCAGTCGTGCCGCCCTGTCCTTCCGCGGAAACGGCCGCGGGAGCCGGCGCCTGACAGGCCCGGCTGGCGCGAGCCCGGTGCGCACGCGCGTGTCTATCCGGGCCGCGCCGACTTCAACGCACAGCTTCAGCAGACGCGCTTCCACAATGCCTAGCAGTCCATTCGACGCCACGCGCCTCTGCAGGACAAACCCATGTTCGACTCCATCAGACGGTTGATAAAAAAATGGCGCGCGTCGCGCGACGGCGGCCATCAACTTTATGCGCTGCTCGCGATCGCGGATAAGACCGCGCCTTATGCGGAGCGCAGCGAGTGGCTGATCGAACTCGCGCACTGGATTCGCCGCGGCCGCATCGTGCGACCCGGTGCAACTGACGCCGACGACACCGTCGCCCGCCAGTCCAACCCCGCCCACACGCGCATCCGCTACCTGCTGCACGTGCTCGATCGCAACCCCGCGTGGAAGGCGAACGTCGCCGGCATCCTGCGCGCGCTGCTGCGCGAAAGCGATGGCCTCTCGCTGCTGTGCGACGCCGGCATGCCGGTGCATTCGGGCTTCTTCGGCGCGGTGTTCGAACGCCTCGAGGCGTCGCTGATTCCGCCCGCGCCGAACCGCCGCGACCTCACCGCGATCGTCACGCTGATGTTCGGCTCCGAGCGCGACGCCGAATGGATCGACACGCTGCCCACCGATCTGCTGGTGCGTATCCACGCGCTATTCGACTACGCGCCCGACGACGAAGAAGACGGACACGACAGCACGCCCTTCTCGCTCGACCTGCTGGCCGCGCTGCACAACCTGACCTGCCAGATCAGCTCGACCGGACTGTCGCAAACGGTGCGCAGCCGGCTGGGCGGTGTGGCGCCACCTGGCGATCGCATCGACGACCGCGTCGACCGCATAATCGACGCGCGAACCACCGACGTCAACGGCGTGCGCGTCGCAATGGAAAGCCAACCGTTCTACCGCCTCACCCGCGCGATGCTCGCGGTCGAAGCCGCTCACGACGCGTACGCGGCGGGCGGCCCGCAGGAGCCGCTGCTACGCGAGGTCAACTATCTGCGGCTGCTGCTCGACGAATGCCGCGGCGCAACCGACAACGTGTTCGCGCATCTGTACCGCAACGGCGTGAGTGTCGACATCGTGTTCCAGGTCGAGCGGATGCGCATGCGCATCGAGCGCGCCGAGCATCTGCTCGATGCCTGGATGGCGCAGGACGATCTGCACGCGGCCGCGCGCCTGACCGCCGAACTCGTGCGCGCCAATCACGCGAGCCAGAGCGTCGCGCATCTCGCGCGCAGCAATTCATCGCTGCTCGCGCGCAAGATCGTCGAGTACAGCGCGGATACCGGCGAACACTACATCGCGCGCGATCGCGCCGAGTATCTGAAGATGATGCGCATGGCGGCCGGCGGCGGACTCGTGACCGTCGTCACCGTGTGCGTGAAGTTCGCGATCACCGGCGCCCATCTGCACGCGATGCTCGAAGGCGTGCTCGCCGGCATCAACTACGCGGCGAGCTTTCTGCTGATGCACTTCCTGCACTTCTCGCTCGCGACCAAACAGCCCGCGATGACCGCGCCGACGCTCGCGCGCGAACTCGACGGCGTCGGCACGCCGGCCGGCGTCGACAGTTTCGTGAGTTCGGTGACCGCGCTGATGCGCACGCAGGCCGCGGCGGTGCTCGGCAACGTGCTGCTGGTGTTTCCCGTCAGTCTGTGCGTGGATCTGCTGTACCACGCGCTGTTCAACACCGACCTCATTTCGGCCGACAAGGCGATCGCGACGCTGCAGTCGTTCTCGCTGATCGGGCCGACGCCGTTCTATGCGGCGTTGACGGGCGTGCTGCTGTGGTCGTCCAGCCTGCTCGCGGGCTGGGCGGACAACTGGTTCATCCTGCATCGCGTCGCCGACGCGCTCGCCTACAACCGGCGCCTGCGCATGACGCTCGGCGTGGCCGGCGCCGACCGTCTCGCGCGCTTGTGCCGCGCGAACGTCGCGGGCGTGGTCGGCAATATCACGCTCGGCCTGATGCTCGGGCTCGTGCCGGCGATCCTCACCGCCTTCGCGTTCAAGTTCGACGTGCGTCACGTGACGCTGTCTGCCGGCTCGATCGGCGTGGCGCTCGGCGCGCTCGGCGAAAGCGCGCTGAAGCTGCCGGCTCTGTGGTGGGCGGTGGCGGGCGTCGGCAGCATGGCGATTCTCAATGTCGCGGTGAGTTTTGCGCTGGCGTTCTACATGGCGGTGAAATCGCGCGATTTGCGGCGCAATGCGGTGCGCTCGCTGCGCGGGGCGATCTGGCAGCGGGTCAGGCGGCATCCGCTGGAACTCGTGTGGCCGGCCCAAGCGGGACGCGAGGCGAGATGACGCAACGACAGACGACGGCCCTGCGCGCCGATCGCGCCGGCCCGCCGATCTCGACCGCGTACAATAGCGCCTTATCCAACGCCTTGCGGCAACCTCAATGTCCTTCGATTTCTTCCTTCCTTGCCCGCGCGGGCTCGAAGCTCCGCTCGCGGCCGAACTCGCCGAAATTGCCGCCAAACATCTGAACGGCGCCGCCTTCACGGCCGGCGCCCAGGTACCGGGCGGCGTGCATTTTCGCGGCGGCTGGGCCGCCGGCATGGCCGCCAATCTGCACTCGCGTCTCGCGAGCCGCGTGCTGCTGAAAATCGCGGAGCGGCCCTACCGCAGCGAGCAGGACATCTACGCGCTCGCGCTCGAGCAGCGCTGGGAGCAGTGGTTCTCCGCGCACGAGACGCTGCGCGTCGACGTCACCGCGATCAAGTCGCCGCTGCGCAGTCTCGAGTTCACGACGCTGCGCGTGAAGGACGCGATCTGCGATCGTCTGCGCGAAAAAAGCGGCGCGCGGCCGAGCGTCGACACCGCGATGCCCGACGTGCGCGTGTTCGCGTTCCTGAGCGCGACCGACTGCACGCTGTACCTCGACACTTCCGGCGATCCGCTATTCAAGCGCGGCTGGCGTCTCGACAAGGGCGCGGCGCCGCTGCGCGAAAACCTCGCGGCTGGCATTTTGCGTCTGACTGGCTGGCAGGCCGGCACGCCTCTCTACGATCCGATGTGCGGCAGCGGCACGTTCCTCGCGGAAGCGGCGCAGGTCGCGTTGAACATCGCGCCGGGCGTCGAGCGGCGCTTCGGCTTCGAGAAGCTCAAACAGTTCGACGCGCGGAGCTGGCAAGCGCTGAAGGGCGCCGCGCTCGAGGCGAAAAATGCGGCGCGCGGCTCGCGCGGCGCGGATCTGGAGATTTTCGGCAGCGACATCTCCGGCGACATGCTCGAAAAAGCGCGCGCGAACTTCGAGCGCGCCGGCTTGCCGCCCATTTCGCTCAAGCAGCTCGATGCGCGCCACATGACGCCGCCTGGCTCGGCGCCGGGCATCCTCGTCGCGAATCCGCCGTATGGCGAGCGGATCGAAGTGCGCGGCCGCAATGCGCGCGGCGAGCTTCGCGAAGGCCGCGGCAATCGCGACGACGACGGCTTCCGCCGCATTCAGGAAGAAGCGCCGGACAGCGAGTTTTTCCAGTTGCTCGGCAATGCGTTGAAGCAGCGCTTTGCCGGATGGCATGCGTTCATCCTGACGTCGGATCGCAAGCTTCCGGGGCAACTGCGGCTGCGCGAATCGACGAAGACGCCGCTGTTCAACGGTGCGCTCGAATGCCGGCTGTTCCGCTTCGATCTGATCGCGGGCAGCGTGCGGCAGCGTCCGCAGGGCGATACGCCGGCGGCTTGAGGCTGTTTCTAGCGGGGCGGCGCGCTGTCGTCGCCCTGTCGTCATCGCGTCGCTCGAAAAGCAGGCCGCGCGCATGAGCGATGTGGTCGGCGTGTTTCGCTGGTGGGGTGAAGCGGTCGCGTCTTCGCACCCTACTGCCACCACGCTGTCAGCAGCACCCCCGCACACTCCTTCTCACGCCATCCGGCGCTTGAACGGCCTACTGCCAACCGAAGGAGAGTGTCATGTCCGCATTGCCCAAACTCGTTGCCTGGTTCGAAATCCCGTCCGTCGATTTCGATCGCGCGGTGCGCTTTTACGAAGCCGCGCTCGACGCCCCGTTGAATCGACAGGAGATCGGCGGCCAGCCGATCGCCGTGTTCAGCTACGAGGAGCCCGCAACTGGCGGCGCGATCGTCCACAATCCGTCGATGACACCCGGCGTCGACGGCGTCACCGTCTACCTGAACGCGCTGCCCACCGTCGACGCGGCGCTTGCGCGCATCGAACGGGCGGGCGGCAAGACCGACGGCCCGGTGATCAAGCTGCCGCAGGACATCGGCTATATCGCGTTCTTCACCGATACCGAAGGCAATCGCGTCGGCCTGCATTCGCGCACCAACGGCTAAGCGCGCACCGGAAGCCGCCGCGCCCCGACCGAAGGCCGCCATGCGGCGCTATCATCGCGGGACCGTCCCCTTCCTCCTCTACCCGACGCCCACGATGACGCGCCGCGCCGACCGCCTGTTCCAGATCGCCGAGCTGCTGCGCGGCCGGCGCCTGACCACCGCGCAGCAACTGGCCGACTGGCTGAACATCTCGCCGCGCACGGTCTATCGCGACGTGCGCGATCTGCAATTGTCGGGGGTGCCGATCGAAGGCGAAGCGGGCATCGGTTATCGGCTGTCGCGCTCGGCAAGTCTGCCGCCGCTGACCTTCACCGCCGACGAACTCGCCGCGCTCGCCGCCGGCGCGCGCATGCTCGAATCATGGGGTGGCGCGGGCTTCGCGAGCGGCGCGCGGGGCGCGCTGGCCAAAATCGCATCGGCGATGCCCGCCGACAGGCGCGCGACGCTCGAACGGCTCGCGATCTTCGCGCCGTCGTTTCACATCAAGGGGGATTTTTCGACGCAGCTCGACACGCTGCATCGCGCGATCGATGCGCGGCAGGTGGTGCGCTTCGCGTATACCGACGCGAACGGCGCGGACACCGAGCGCCGCGTCTGGCCGCTCGCGCTCGCGTACTGGGGCGCGCGCTGGACGCTCGGCGCATGGTGCGAGCTGCGTGCTGATTTCCGCAATTTCGGACTGGAGAAAATACGCGATCTCGAAGTGCTCGAGACGTATCCGGATCAGGAAGGCAGGCGGCTCGCGGATCTGCTGCGGCACGTAAACGCGAGGCCGAAAATATGAAAAGGATCGCGGCGCGACGCACCGCGATCTCAGGGTCTGTCTACCGCTAACGAGCTACTCGACCGACTTAACCATATCCTCGATCACCTTCTTCGCGTCGCCGAACACCATCATCGTCTTGTCCATGTAGATGCGTTGATGGTCATTGGGTCAAGCTCCTTATGAAAGCCCGCCGCATAAGGCTTACGGCCGGGGTGCCTGGCGATCCAGGCGGTTATCGCAGGTGAAACGCATGCCGGTAAGTCCAGTTACCGGCATTGACCCGACGCGAAATTTTTCGCGTCCGCGAAAAATCACGCGGCCTGCCAAGGGTTCACAAGGCAGACGCCCGTTGCTACGAAATCAGCGACATTTCGCGTCACCACGGTCATACCATGAACGATCGCCGTAGCGGCGATAAGCGCATCACGCTCCGAGCGCCGATCCGGTACATGCAAGCGCGCGCAGCGTAAGGCAACGCCCGTATCGACAGGCAGCACGCGATCCGCAAATTCAGTTAAGACGTGCTCCTCGAGCCATGCGCGCAGCAACGCGCCTTGGCTCGGGTCGCTGCGCTCCTTCAGCAAAACGCCCGTTGCCAGCTCCATGATCGTGATTGCAGAAACAAAGAGCGCCGAAGCATCGACGCTCTTTGCCCAGGCGACGAGGTTGGCATCCGCCCTGCGCCCCTTACGGAGTTCGGAAACGACATTCGTATCGATAACAAACATCAGAGTTCAGCCGGCCGGATAGATATATCCACGCGCGGCGGATCGAATTCAATGTCAGCAACCTCGGGCATGGCCAGGGCGTCCACGATGTTGCGACGCTGTCTGGCGAGAAGCCAGTATTCCTCGATGCTCAGCAAAACATGGGCGGGCTTGCCGCGATCGGTGATGAATACGGGGCCGTCTTTGGTCGCCTTTTTCGCCCGGGTCACGTCTTGATTGAGTTCCCTGCTGGATAAGGTCGTAATCGTCATATTCCCTCCCGCCACCTAACGTAGTAACGTTACTACATGTCAGGAATGTCGGCAAGTCACTACGTTGTGAGTTCCGAAAGAGAAATTTTCGCGTCCGCGAAAAATCCGCCGACGGCGGCTCACTTATGCTCGCTCTCCTTATCGAGAGCGAGCAACGCAAGGTGGTCCTCCAGCTCGCGTCGCAAGAGCTGGAGCGTATCCAATTTCTTCACTTGCTCAGTGAAAAGCGTGTAAAGCGTCGTTCACCGCTAGCGATCTAGTCGACCGCCTTCACCATGTCCTCGATCACCTTCTTCGCGTCGCCGAACACCATCATCGTCTTGTCCATGTAGAACAGGTCGTTGTCGAGCCCGGCGTAGCCCGCCGCCATCGAGCGCTTGTTGACGATCACGGTGCGCGCCTTGTACGCCTCGATGATCGGCATGCCCGCGATCGGCGACTTCGGATCGTTCTTCGCGGCCGGATTCACCACGTCGTTCGCGCCGAGCACGAGCACCACGTCGACCTGGCCGAACTCGCCGTTGATGTCCTCCATCTCGTACACCATGTCGTACGGCACTTCGGCCTCGGCGAGCAGCACGTTCATGTGACCCGGCATGCGGCCGGCCACCGGGTGAATGGCGTACTTCACCTCGATGCCCTTCTCGACCAGCTTGTCGGTCAACTCCTTCAACGCATGCTGCGCGCGCGCGACGGCCAGCCCGTAGCCCGGCACGATCACGACCGTTTCCGCGTTGCCCATCATGAACGACGCGTCATCGGCCGAACCCGATTTCACCGGACGCTGCTCCGCCGCGCCGCCCGCGGCCGCGCCCGGCTCGTTGCCGAAACCGCCGAGGATCACGTTGAAGAACGAGCGGTTCATCGCGCGGCACATGATGTACGACAGGATCGCACCCGACGACCCCACCAGCGAGCCGGCGATGATCAGCATCGGATTGTTCAGCGAGAAGCCGATGCCCGCCGCCGCCCAGCCCGAGTACGAGTTCAGCATCGACACGACGACCGGCATGTCCGCGCCGCCGATCGGAATGATGATCAGCACGCCGAGCACGAACGCGATGATCGTCATGATGATGAACGGCAGCCACGACTGCGTGAGGAAGAAGAGGACGCCGAAGCCGAGCATCGCGAGCGCGAGCATCAGGTTGATCAGATGCTGGCCGCCGTAGACGACCGGCGCACCCTGAAACAAGCGGAACTTGTACTTGCCCGACAGCTTGCCGAACGCGATCACCGAGCCGCTAAAAGTAATCGCGCCGACGAACGTGCCGATGAACAGTTCGATGCGGTTGCCGTACGGCAGGAAGCCCTCGATCGGCACGTTGGGATCGACGAGGCCGAACGCGGCCGGCTCCGACACCACCCCATACGCGATGCACACGGCCGCGAGACCGATCAGCGAGTGCATCGCCGCGACCAGTTCAGGCATCTTGGTCATCTCGACGCGCGCGGCGACGAACGCGCCGATCGCGCCGCCGATCACGAGCCCGAACAGCAGCAGGCCGAGACCGAGACCGAGATTGGAGCCAAGTACTTCGGCCTGCCGCGAGATCAGCGCGATGGTCGTCAGAATCGCGATCGCCATGCCGACCATGCCGAAGGTATTGCCGACGCGCGCGGTCTTCGGATTCGACAGCCCCTTGAGCGCCTGGATGAAGCAGACCGACGCGACCAGATACAGCAGCGTGACGACGTTCAGGCTCATTTACGTACCCTCCTTGCCGCCAGCCGGTAGTTTCCTGGGTTCTTTCTTCTTGAACATCTCGAGCATTCGCCGCGTGACGAGGAATCCGCCGAACACGTTGACGGCCGCGAGCGCCACCGCGATCGTGCCGAAGAACTTCCCGGCGCTGCCGACGGTGAGACCCGCCGCGAGCATCGCGCCGACGATCACGATCGCCGAGATCGCATTGGTCACCGCCATCAGCGGCGTATGCAGCGCGGGCGTGACGTTCCAGACCACGTGATAGCCGACGTAGATCGCCAGCACGAAGATGATCAGGTTGATCACCGTGTGATTGATGACTTCCATCTTCGGCTTCCCCCTATGCGTTGCGCGTGACCTGGCCGTCGCGAGCCAGCAGCGTGGCCGCGACGATGTCGTCCGCGAGATCGATGTTCAGCGTGCCTTCCTTGGCGATAATCAGCTTCAGGAAGTCGAGCACGTTGCGCGCGTACAGCGACGACGCGTCGGCGGGCACCATCGCGGCGAGATTCGTATAGCCGACGATCTGCACGCCATGGCGCACCACCACCTGGTCCGCCTCGGTCAGCGGACAATTGCCGCCGCGCCGGCCGTCGACTTCGGGGCCGCGGCCGGCCGCGAGGTCGACGAGCACCGAGCCCGGTTTCATCGCCTGCACGGTTTCGACCGACAGCAGCGTCGGCGCGGGGCGGCCTGGAATCAATGCGGTCGAGATCACCACGTCGGCCTGCCTCGCGCGCTCGTGCACGAGCGCCGACTGGCGCGCGAGCCACGACGGCGGCATTGGCCGTGCATAGCCGCCCACGCCTTGCGCGGCCTCGCGCTCCTCGTCGGTCTCGTAGGGCACGTCGAGAAACTTCGCGCCGAGCGACTCGATCTGCTCCTTGACGGCCGGGCGCACGTCGGACGCCTCCAGCACGGCGCCGAGGCGCTTCGCGGTGGCGATCGCCTGCAGGCCAGCCACGCCCGCGCCGAGAATCAGCACGCGCGCGGCCTTCACGGTGCCGGCCGCGGTCATCAGCATCGGCATGAAGCGCGGATAGAGCGTCGCCGCGAGCAGCACCGCCTTGTAGCCGGCGATGTTCGCCTGCGACGACAGCACGTCGAGGCTTTGCGCGCGCGTGGTGCGAGGCGCGGCTTCGAGCGCGAACGCGGTGACGCCGGCCGCGGCGAGCTTGCCCGCGTTGTCGGCGTTGAACGGATCGAGCATGCCGACCAGCGTCGCGCCGCGCTTGAGCAGCGGCAGTTCGGAATCGGTGGGGGATTGGACTTTGAGGACGAGATCTGCGCCGAATGCAGTGGCGGCATCGACGATTTCCGCGCCCACGGCCGTATAGGCGTCATCGGGAAAGCTCGCGCCGGCGCCGGCGCCGCTCTGGAGCGTGACCCGGTGGCCTTGCGCCACGTACTTCTTGACCGTCTCGGGCGTCGCGGCAACGCGGGTTTCATGCGCGCGCGTCTCGGCTGGCACTCCGATGTGCATCGTTGTTCCTCCTCGACTTCCTGTTTGACGACAGACCTGCCGACGAGGCTCGCCGGCTTGCACATGCAACGGCTAACGCAGGCCCCACTTTAACCGGAAACCGCCACATCACAAATATCGGGGTCGATGCGAATGCGCGGCAGACCGCCAAACTGTTACGAATCGGTCGCGATCCCACCTCGAACACGCTGCGAACCGGCTGCCAGCGGTCACCAGGCAGCCGGCGCGCATAACCGGTAAAATGCGCACCCATGAAACCGGAAACCTGGCGGCCGCACGTGACCGTCGCGGCGATCGTCGAGCGTGACGGGCGCTTCCTGCTTGTCGAGGAACACACTGCCGCCGGCCTGCGCCTGAACCAGCCCGCCGGCCACCTCGAGGCGGGCGAAACGCTGCTGGAAGCGGTGATCCGCGAAACGTTCGAGGAAACCGCGCATCCGTTCGCGCCCGAGGCGCTCGTCGGCATGTACATGACCCACTTCGAGCGGCCGGACCGCGCGGGCACCACGTACCTGCGCTTCACCTATTGCGGCGCGGGCGGCGAACCGGACCCGGCGAGTTCGCTCGATCCCGACATCGTCCGCACGCTGTGGATGAGCGCCGATGAGTTGCGCGCGTGCCCCGAGCGGCATCGCACGCCGCTCGTGATGCAGTGCATCGACGATTACCTGGCCGGCCGGCGTTTCCCGCTCGACTTCGTCCATACGCATTCGGTTGCGCCGAAGCAATAGGGCCGTCACGAGCGGCCCCATAGATCCATGCAGTCATGCAGCACCCAGTGAGTACCTTATGAGCAAGCGCAAAGTCGTAGTAGGCATGTCGGGCGGCGTCGATTCGTCGGTCACCGCGTGGCTGCTAAAGGAACAGGGCTACGACGTGGTCGGCCTGTTCATGAAGAACTGGGAAGACGACGACGACAGCGAATACTGCTCGACGCGCCAGGACTGGATCGACGTGGTGTCGGTGGCGGACCTGATCGGCATCGACGTCGAGGCGGTCAACTTCGCGGCCGAGTACAAGGACCGCGTGTTCGCCGAATTCCTGCGCGAATATTCGGCCGGCCGCACGCCGAACCCGGACGTGCTGTGCAACGCCGAGATCAAGTTCAAGGCCTTCCTCGATCACGCGATGTCGCTCGGCGCGGAAACGATCGCGACCGGCCACTACGCGCGCGTGCGCGAGAACGATGGCCGCTTCGAGCTGCTGAAGGCGCTCGACCATACCAAGGACCAGTCGTACTTCCTGCATCGGCTGAACCAGGCGCAGCTGTCGAAAACACTGTTCCCGCTCGGCGAAATTCCCAAGACGAAGGTCCGCGAGATCGCCGCGCAGATCGGCTTGCCGAACGCGAAGAAGAAGGATTCGACCGGCATCTGCTTCATCGGCGAGCGGCCTTTCCGCGACTTCCTGAACCGCTATCTGCCGACCAGGCCGGGCCCGATGAAGACCACCGACGGCAAGATCGTCGGCGAGCACATCGGCCTCGCGTTCTACACGTTCGGCCAGCGCAAGGGCATCGGTCTCGGCGGCAGCAAGGACGGCAGCGGCGAGCCCTGGTTCGCCGCCGGCAAGGACATTCCGACGAATACGCTGTACGTCGCGCAGGGACACGACCATCCGTGGCTGCTGTGCCATACGCTGTCGGCGGGCAACACGAGCTGGGTCGCGGGCGAGCCGCCGGCCGACGGCTTCGCGTGCGGCGCGAAGACGCGCTACCGGCAGGCCGACGCGGCGTGCACGTTCAACGCCCCGGCGGGAGGCGGTTCGGGCGAAGGCCTCTTCGAACTGACCTTCGACGCCGCGCAATGGGCCGTCACGCCGGGCCAATCGGCGGTGCTGTATGACGGCGACGTGTGCCTCGGCGGCGGCATCATCGAACGCCCGATGACCGGGCAACCGGCCGAGCTGCCGCAGGATCAGGCGCCGAAGCAAACCCGCGCGCAGCGTCGCAAGCAGGCGCACAAGCCAAAGCAGCCGCAAGGCCAGGCGCAGGACGAGCCGCAAACCCCGCGGCAAAAAGCGGCTCTGCTCGGCGCGCGTTGAGCGATGCATAACGGCGGGCGCGGCGGGTCGTACCATTCCGACAGGTTCGCGCCGTTCACCATGTTTCGCCCGCCTGGCGCATTCACACACACTTCACCTTCGCGTGCGACGCTTGGCTTCCATTCGCAGGCCTTATCTTCGGGCTTCGCCGGTCCGCGTCGCACCTTGACCCGCAACCGCCGGTTTTCCTTCGCGACCGATACCGCCCGCGCTCCCGTGCGGACGATGCCGCCGCAATGATCTTCACTGCACTGGAGTCCCCATGTTTTCTCGACGCTATCTGGCCATGTGGTGCGCAATCGCCCTCACCGCGGTATGTGCCGCGCTCGCCGCGACGCATCACCTGTCATGGTTCTGGATCCTCGTGCCGGCCGCGCTCGTCGCGCTCGGCGTGTTCGACCTGAGCCAACAGCGCCATGCGATCCTGCGCAATTACCCGCTGTGGGGCCACCTGCGTTTCATTTTCGAATCCATCCGCCCGGAGATCCGTCAGTATTTCGTCGAAGACGATACCGACGAGAAGCCGTTCTCGCGCGCGCAACGCAGCATCGTCTATCAGCGCTCGAAGAACGATGTCGACAGCCGCCCATACGGCACGCGGATCGACGTGAAGGCGGTCGCGCACGAATGGATCAGCCACTCGCTCGCGCCGACCACGCTCGACGGTCACGACTTTCGCATCGTCGTCGGCCCCGATCGCGGGCAGCCGTATTCGATGTCGATCTTCAACGTGTCGGCGATGAGCTTCGGCTCGCTATCGGCCAATGCGATCATGGCGCTGAACCTCGGCGCGAAGAAAGGTAACTTCGCGCACGACACCGGCGAAGGTTCGATGTCGAAATATCATCGCGAACATGGCGGCGACATCATCTGGGAAATCGCGTCCGGCTATTTTGGATGCCGTAACGACGACGGCACCTTCAACGCCGGGAAGTTCGCGAAGCAGTCCGCCGAACCGCAGGTGAAGATGATCGAGGTGAAGCTGTCGCAAGGCGCGAAGCCCGGTCACGGTGGCGTGCTGCCGGGCGCGAAGATCACGCCCGAAATCGCCGAGACGCGCGGCGTGCCGATGGGCCGCGACTGCATCTCGCCGGCGACGCACTCCGAGTTCTCGACGCCGCGCGAGCTGCTCGAATTCGTCGAGCGGCTGCGCACGCTGTCGGGCGGCAAGCCGACCGGCTTCAAGCTGTGCATCGGGCATCCGTGGGAATTCTTCGGTATCGCGAAGGCGATGCTGGAAACGGGCATTCTGCCGGACTTCATCGTCGTGGACGGCGCGGAAGGCGGCACCGGCGCGGCACCGCTCGAATTCACCGATCACGTCGGCGTGCCGTTGCAGGAGGGGCTGCTGCTCGTGCACAACACGCTGGTCGGCATCGGTCTGCGGCAACGCATCCGCATCGGCGCGAGCGGCAAGATGATCACCGCGTTCGATATCGCGAAGACGCTCGCGATCGGCGCGGACTGGGTCAACGCGGCGCGCGGCTTCATGTTCGCGGTCGGCTGCATCCAGGCGCAGACCTGCCATACCGGCCGCTGCCCGACCGGCGTCGCGACCCAGGACCCGGTGCGCCAGCGCGCGCTGGTGGTGCCGGACAAGGCCGACCGCGTGTTCAACTTCCACCACAACACGCTGCACGCGTTGCAGGAAATCATCCAGGCCGCCGGGCTCCGGCATCCGGCTGAGTTGCGCGCGCATCACATCGTGCGGCGCGTGTCCTCGCATGAGGTGCGGCTGATGTCGGATCTGCTCAAATATCTCGAACCGAACGACCTGCTCAACGGCAACTATCGCTATACCCTGTTCGAGACGTACTGGCCGATCGCGCAAAGCGATTCGTTCTCGCCGAAGGCGGAGCTGGCGGCGAGCTGAACGTGCGCGCGGCCCTTGCCGCGTCGCCTGTCGCCCAAAAACCGCATCGCGGCCCGTCCGACCCCGCAAAACGGGCCGCCCCCCTTCCTTTCCGTTAAAATCTCGGGTTTAGCACTTCGCTCCACGACCCCCTCGCGCGCTTCGGCGCGCGCGGCATGGCCCCATGCCCGAAAGGCACTTCATGCTCACGTTTCAGCAAATCATCCTGACCTTGCAGTCCTACTGGGACAAGCAGGGCTGCGCGTTGCTCCAGCCGATCGACATGGAAGTCGGCGCGGGCACGTCCCACGTCCATACGTTCCTGCGCGCGATCGGCCCCGAGCCGTGGCGCGCCGCCTACGTGCAGCCGTCGCGCCGCCCGAAAGATGGCCGCTACGGCGAGAACCCGAACCGTCTGCAGCACTACTACCAGTATCAGGTGGTGCTCAAGCCCGCGCCGGAAAACATTCTCGACCTGTACCTCGGCTCGCTCGAAGCGCTCGGCTTCGACCTGAAGCAGAACGACGTGCGTTTCGTCGAGGACGACTGGGAAAACCCGACGCTCGGCGCATGGGGGCTGGGCTGGGAAGTGTGGCTGAACGGCATGGAAGTGACGCAGTTCACGTACTTCCAGCAGGTCGGCGGTCTAGACTGCAAGCCGGTGCTCGGCGAAATCACCTACGGACTCGAGCGCCTCGCGATGTATCTGCAGAAGGTCGAGAACGTCTACGACCTCGTCTGGACCGAGTGGGAAGAACAAGGCCCGAACGGCCCCGAACTGCGCCGCCTGACCTACGGCGACGTGTATCACCAGAACGAGGTCGAGCAGTCCACCTACAACTTCGAGCACGCGAACGTCGATCTGCTGTTCACGTTCTTCAACAGCTACGAAGCGGAAGCGAAGCGCATGATCGATGCACAGATCGCGCTGCCCGCCTATGAGCTCGTGCTGAAGGCCGGCCACACGTTCAACCTGCTCGACGCGCGCGGCGCGATTTCGGTCACGGAACGCGCGGCGTACATCGGCCGGATTCGCGCGCTGTCGCGTCTGGTCGCGCAGGCCTACTACGACTCGCGCGAAAAGCTCGGCTTCCCGATGCTCGGCAATCCGGTGCACGGCGTGCCCGGCCTCACCACCGACGAGCAGGAAGCCGCGATGCCCGCGTGGGCGCCGCCGCTGAAAGTCGAACGCAAGATCGACCAGGACTGACGAGAACTTCAACCAATGACTCAATCTCAACACGCTACCCTGCTCGTCGAGCTGCTGACCGAAGAACTGCCGCCGAAGGCGCTCGCCCGTCTCGGCGACGCCTTCGCCGAAGGCATTGCGCAGCGCCTCGCGGCGCGCGACCTGATCGAAGGCGAGCCGTCGTTCGAACGCTTTGCCACGCCGCGTCGTCTCGCGGTGACGATTCACAAAGTGCGCGCGCTCGCGCCGGAAAAACACGTGCGCGAAAAAGTGCTGCCGGTTTCCGTCGCGCTCGATAAAGATGGCCAGCCCACCGCGCCGCTCGCGAAGAAACTCGCCGCACTCGGCTTCCCCGACTTCACGGTGAACGACCTCGAACGCGCCCAGGACGGTAAAGCCGAAGCGTTCTTCCTGCGCTACGCGGCGCCGGGCGCGACGCTCGCCGACGGCCTGCAGGGCGCGCTCGACGAAACGCTCGCGAAGCTGCCGATTCCGAATCCGATGACGTATCAGCGCCCCGACGGTTCGAGCGTGAAGTTCGTGCGCCCCGTGCATCGTCTGACCGCGCTGCACGGCGAGGAAATCGTGCCGGTCAGCGTGCTCGGCATCGACGCCGACGACACCACGCTCGGCCACCGCTTCCTGTCCGAAGGCTTCGTGCAGATCCAGCATGCGCAGTCGTATGCCGAAACGCTCGAACACAGAGGCCGCGTGATCGCGAGCTTCGCGAAGCGCAAGGCAGCGATCCGCTCGCAACTGCTCGCGCAAGCCGGTGACGACAAGGTCGTGATGCCCGAAGCGCTGCTCGACGAAGTGACGTCGCTGGTCGAATGGCCGGTCGTCTATGAGTGCCGCTTCGAGGACGAATTCCTGCAAGTGCCGCAGGAATGCCTGATCCTGACGATGCAGACGAACCAGAAGTACTTCGCGCTGACCGATGCGAACGGCAAGCTGCGCTCGCGCTTCCTGATCGTGTCGAACATCGAGACGGCGACGCCGGTCGAGATCGTCGAAGGCAATGAGCGCGTGGTGCGTCCGCGTCTCGCCGATGCGAAGTTCTTCTTCACGCAAGACAAGAAGAAGCCGCTCGCGGATCGCGTGCCACTGCTCGCGAACGTCGTTTATCACAACAAGCTCGGCTCGGCGCTGCAACGCGTGGAGCGGCTCGAAGGGTTGGCCGGCGCGATCGCCGCACTGACCGGCGCCAACGTCGCGCTCGCGACGCGCGCCGCGCGCCTCGCGAAAGCCGACCTGATCACCGACATGGTCGGCGAATTCCCCGAGCTGCAAGGCACGATGGGCACGTACTACGCGCGCCACGACGGCGAGCCGGAAGAAGTCGCGCTCGCATGCTCGGAACACTACCAGCCGCGCTTCTCGGGCGACGCCTTGCCCACCACTGCGACCGGCACCGTCGTCGCGCTCGCCGACAAGCTCGAAACGCTGGTCGGCATCTGGGGCATCGGCCTGCAGCCCACCGGCGAGAAAGACCCGTTCGCGCTGCGCCGTCATGCGCTCGGCGTGTTGCGCATTCTGGTCGAGAAGCAGCTGAACGTCGACTTCGTCGAGCTGCTGCGCATCGCTTATGCGCAATTCGCCGGTGTGCCGAGCGTTGCCGATTCGACCGACGCGATCTACGAATTCAGCATGGACCGCCTGCGCGGCCTGCTGCGCGAACGCGGCTACGCGGCCAGCGAAATCGACGCGGTGCTCGCGCTGAACCCGACGCGGCTCGACGACCTCGTCGCGCGCCTCGACGCGGTGCGCGAGTTCGCGTCGCTCGCCGAAGCGGCGTCGCTCGCGGCGGCCAACAAGCGTATCTCGAACATCCTGAAGAAGTCGGAAGGCGTGACGAATGGCGGCGTGCAGCCCAGCTTGCTCACCGAGGCAGCGGAGAAGGCGCTCAACGCGCAGCTCGAACAGGTCACGCCGCGCGTGCAATCGCAACTGGCCGTGCGCGACTACACCGGCGCGCTGACGGCGCTGGCCGCGCTGCGCGAACCGGTGGACACGTTCTTCAACGACGTGATGGTCAACGCCGAAGACCCCGCGTTGCGCGCGAACCGTCTGGCTCTGCTCGGCGCGCTGCATCAGCAGATGAACTGCGTCGCCGATATTTCCCGACTCGCCGCCTGAGCACCGCGCCATGCCGATCAAGAAAGTGGTGATCCTCGACCGCGACGGTGTGATCAACGTCGACTCCGACGCGTTCATCAAGTCGCCGGACGAATGGGTCGCGCTGCCCGGCTCGCTGGAAGCGATCGCACGCCTGAACCAGGCCGGCTATCGCGTCGCAGTCGCGACGAACCAGTCGGGCATCGGCCGCGGTCTGTTCGACATGGATGCGTTGAACGCGATGCATCTGAAGATGCACCGGATGGCGGCAGCGGTCGGCGCGCGCATCGAAGCGGTGTTCTTCTGCCCGCACACGGCGGAAGATCACTGCGAATGCCGCAAGCCGAAGCCCGGCATGCTGAAGATGATCACCGAGCGATTCGAGGTCGATCCGGCGCATACGCCGACGGTCGGCGATTCTCTGCGCGATCTGCAGGCGGGCGCTGCGCTCGGTCACCCGGTGCATCTGGTGCTGACCGGCAAGGGCCGCAAGACCCTCGCCGCGGGCGGCTTGCCCGAAGGCACGATCGTGCACGACGACCTGCGCGCGTTCGCGCTCGACTTTCTCGCCGACGCTCAGGAATAAACGCGCGCACCGCGCTCCCACCCCCCACCGACCACGCCGATGCGCTTTATCCGTTCCCTGCTGCTGCTGATTTATTTCGTTGTGTTCACGGTGCCGTACGCGACCGCGTGCTTCATCGCGTTTCCGTTCCTGCGCGCGGAAAACCGCTACTGGATGGCGGCCGGCTGGTGTCGTCTGACGCTGTGGACGGTGCGCTACCTGAACGGCATCCGCTACCGCATCGAAGGTTTCGAGAATCTGCCCAACGGCCCGGCCGTGCTGCTGTCGAAGCATCAGTCGGCGTGGGAAACGCTCGCGTTTCCGGCGATCATGCCGCGCCCGCTGTGCTACGTGTTCAAGCGCGAGCTCTTGTATGTGCCGTTCTTCGGCTGGGCGCTCGGCATGCTGAAGATGGTTCACATCAACCGCAAGGAAGGCAAATACGCGTTCGTATCGGTCACGAACCAGGGCAAGGCCCGCATGGCCGAAGGCGCATGGGTCATCATGTTTCCGGAAGGCACGCGTACGCCGACCGGCAAGCAGGGCAAGTACAAGACCGGCGGCGCGCGCTTCGCGATCGCGAGCGGTGCCCCCGTCGTGCCGATCGCGCACAACGCGGGCCGCGTGTGGCCGCGCAACTCGTTTCTTAAATATCCGGGTATAGTCACGGTGTCGATTGGCAAGCCGATCGACACGACGGGGCTCACGCCCGACGAAGTGAACACGCGCGTCGAGCAGTGGATCGAAGCCGAGATGCGCCGCATCGATCCGACTGCCTACAGCGCGGCGGCTAACGATTCCGCCGCCGCGCCCATCTGACGCGCCACGCCCTCGAACTCCGAAGGCGTATTGCGCGAAGCGAAGCCGATGCAGAAGTCTCCTACGCCGCAGCCCGCCGCGGCGCTCGAAAACCGGCAGCTCGATCTCCCGCTCTTCGCCGAGCCGGGGTCGACGTCGTCGTCTCCCTCACCTTCCGCGCCGGGTTCATTGGGCTCAGCACCGGCCCGGCCGCCCGTCGCGCCGCTCGCGCCGGACGGCAGCAAGCTGCGCAGTCTCGCCATCGGTTCACGCACGCTGCATTACGCGCTCAAGCGTTCCGCGCGCCGCTCGATCGGCTTTGCGATCGACAGCACCGGCCTCACGATCACCGCGCCGCGCTGGGTCACGCTCGCCGATATCGAAACCGCGATCACCGAAAAACAGCGTTGGATTTTTACGAAGCTGATCGAATGGCAAACGCGCGTCGAGCAGCGTGCATTGCCGAAGATCGACTGGCAAGACGGCGCCGAAGTGCCCTACCTCGGTCAGCCGGTGCGCGTGACGCTCGGCGCGCCGCAAGGCATGCTCGCGTTCAGCGCCGAGCACGGCGCGCTGCAATTGCCGCTGCCGTTGCAAGCCGACCCGCAGCAGATCAAGGATCGCGTGCAGGGCTGGCTGCAAGGAGAAGCGAAGCGGCTGTTCGGCGAGCGTCTGGCGATCTACGCGCAGAAGCTGGGCGTCAACTATCGCGCGTATGCCTTGTCTTCGGCGGCGACGCGCTGGGGCAGTTGTTCGAGCGACGGCAAAATCCGCCTGAACTGGCGGCTCATCCACTTTCCGCTGTCGATCATCGACTACGTCGTCGCGCACGAGCTGTCGCATCTGCGCGAGATGAATCACAGTCCGCGCTTCTGGCAGACGGTCGAATCGATTTTTCCGGAGTTCCGCGAGGCGCGGCAGACACTGAAGTCGCATCCGCCGGAGCTGTTGCCGACGCTTTGAGGCCGGGCGCTATCTATGCGAGAGCGCTTTCGCGGACTGCAACAGATCGTCGAGCATCACGCCGCGCCTGTCCGGGCTCGTGTCGCGGCCGGTCATGAAACACAGCGCCGCAATCGGCAGTCCCGCACGGTCGCGAATCGGCGCTGCCATACAAAGCCTGAACGCATTCGAGAGTCCTTCGGTGCAGCAGTAGCCTCGTTCTTTTGCGGCCTGCACGTCGTTCAGGAATTCGTCGAACTCGATATTCACCCCGTTGTCGAGAATGAAATCTTCGGCCGGAATGAGCGCGCGAATCTCGTCGGCATTCAGGTGACCTAGCAGCAGACGTCCCGTGGCGGTCCACGGAATCGGCACTCTCACGCCGATGTCCGAACTGATGTTGAAGGGCCGGGCACTGTTCTCGGATAACACGACCGTGTACTTGTTGCCTTCCAGCATGCACAGCTGCGTGGTCTCGTCGTACTTCCGTACCAATGCCAGAATGGATTGATGCGCGCGGCTAATCAGATCGTTGTGCGTTGCATAGTCGGACCCGTAGTAGTGCATCTCGCGCCCGAAGAACACGCTCCCATCCGCGGCCGTCTCGAGCCAGCCCACTTCCGCGAGAATCGCGACCAGCTCGTAAATGCTCGAACGCGGCGCGCCGGTCGCCTCGATTAATTCGCGCATGGTCAGCGGGCGTTGGGCGACGTGCAATTGCCGGAACATCGCGATGACGCGATCCACGCCTCTCGCCCGAGACGATTCGGTTACAGCCATGCGTTCACTCCGTAAAGCGTTCATCCGACCGGTTGTCTTTCAAGCGACGTGAGTTTATCGCGCGGCAGACCCGCGAAAGCGACTCTCAGGCCGCGACAGGTCAATGGTCGAGAACTCTGTGCAGAAATTGCCGCGTGCGTTCGTTCGCGGGATTGACGAAGATCTGTTCCGGATCGCCCTGCTCGGCGATGACGCCCTTGTCCATGAAGACCACGCGGTCGGCGGTCTTGCGGGCAAAGCCCATTTCATGCGTGACGACGACCATCGTCATGCCGTCGCGCGCGAGCCCACGCATCACCTCGGTGACCTCGCCGACCAGCTCCGGATCCAGCGCGGACGTCGCCTCGTCGAAGAACATGATGCCGGGCTCGACCGCGAGCGCTCGCGCAATCGCCACGCGTTGCTGCTGACCGCCCGACAACTGGCTTGGATAGTGTGCCGCGCGGTCCGCGAGCCCGACACGGTCGAGTGTGTCCATGGCGCGCTTGCGCGCGTCGTCCGGACTCATGCGGCGTGCCTTGATAAGCGCGAGCGTGACATTGCCGAGCGCGGTCTTGTGAGGAAACAGATTGAACTGCTGGAAGACCATGCCGACATGGCCACGAATCTCTCGCGCTCGGCGCGGATCATGCATGGGCACATCGTTGACCCAGACCTCGCCGGAATCGGTGGTCTCCAATCCCGCCATGATTCGCAAGACCGTGCTCTTACCCGAGCCGGACGCGCCAATGAGCACCAGCACCTCGCCCGAGCGAACCTCGAGATTGATTTCGTTCAACACCCGAGTCGAACCGAATGCTTTGCTGACGCCTGTCAGTGAAATGATGGGTCTGGTTTGGCTTTGGTTACTCACGACAATCTCCTGCGGTCATGGTGGCGCACCCATTGCGAGAGCGGGAAGCACACGGCGAAGTAAATGAGGGCGACGAGTCCGTAGATTTCCACGGGCTTTCCGACCCGGTCGACGATGGCCTGGCCACCATGCATCAACTCGGACATTCCGATCATGCTGACGATCGACGTGTCCTTGATGAGCGACAGATACTGACCGACGAGAGGCGGCAACACGATCTTTCCCGTCTGAGGCAGCACGACGAACGAGAACGACTGAGCCCGCGTGAGGCCGAGGATCTGAGATACCTCCCATTGACCTTTGGGTACCGCCTCGATTCCTGAGCGGAAGATTTCGGCGATGTAGGCGCCCTGATAGATGCTCAAGCCGATGACGCCCGCTGCGAAGACGTCGATCGCGTAACCGAAGTACGACACGCCGAAATAGATGAACATCAGCGTGATGAGTACCGGCGTGCCGCGAAACAGCTCCGTATAGAGTCTGGCAAGGCGGGCTGTGCCCCACGGTCCGAACGACCGCAAGACCGCGGCGAACAGGCCGATCAGCGTGCTGCCCACGATGGACGCAATGGAAAGCAACAGCGTCGTCACCAGACCCTGCAGCAGGATGGAGAAACTGGTTTTCAGCAATTCGACTGACATGATCCAACTCCAATCCGGGAATCAGGCCCGTTTCGTCCGGCGCATAAAGCCGGTCCCGAAACCGGTGCGCGCCGGCATGACGAGGGGAGGATGAAAGATCCGCGCTCCGAGCTGGCCCGCAAGCCAGGACAGTACGTTACTGAGCACGAGATACGCGACGAGCGTCACGCTGAACGTCTGAAGATAGAGAAGCGTCCGCGAGTTGATCACGGTCGCAGTGCCGGTCAACTCCGGCAACGCAATGGCGGACAGCAGCGACGTACCGAGCAGCAACTGGATCAGGTAGTTGACGATGGCCGGATAGACCGCGCGCGTCGCCTGCGGTAGCACGACCTCGACGAAGATCTGCGCGCGTTCGAGACCGAGAATGCCGGCGGCCTCGAGTTGGCCGCGCGGCACCGACTGTATGCCGGCGCGGAACACTTCCGATAGATAAGCACCGACGTTGACGCCGAGCGCAATGACGCCCGCCCAGTATGCGTCGAGCGAAATACCCGCCGACGGCAGACCGAAGAAAACGATGAAAATCTGCAGGAGAACAGGCGTGTTGCGGATGATTTCAACGTAGCCGCGAGCAATCAACCGAAATGGCGCGAGCGCAGAAACGCTGGCAAGCGCGGTCAACAAGCCGAGGACTAGCGCCAGTACGAATGCCAGCACGGTCACTTGCAACGTCAGCCAGCTCGCGCTTAAAAACTCGGGCACGTAGCCCCACAGAGTGAGCCACTCGTAACTCATCTCACCCTCCGCATCGTTCGGGTTTCAATAGATATCGGCATCTCCCGCTCCTCAAAACTGCGGATTGAGCGGGTAGCGCGGATCGGTGCCGAACCACTTGTTGTAGAGCTGCGCGTTGAGCTTCGACGCATTGACGTTGAAGAGGAACAGATTCAGGTAGTTGAGCCATTCCTGATCGCCGGCCTTGACACCGAACGCGTTGTATTCGAGCGGGACCAGCGCTTCGTTCGTGACGGCAAGTTCAGGATCGAGCTTGGCCTGATACGCAAGAAAGTTGTTGTCCTCGATCATCGCGTCGGCCTGCCCCTGCTTGACGGCAAGAATCGCGGCCTGCGAGCTGTCGTATTCCTGGATCTTGATCGGGATATTCAGCGAGCGCACTTCGTCGCCATTGGTCGAGCCCTTGACCGTCGCAATCGTGCGACCGCCCATGTCCTTGATCGACTGAACGCCGCTATTTTTTCTGACCAGCAGTGCTTCGCTGGCAACCACGTAGGGGGTCGTGAATTCGATTACCTTCGCGCGCTCCAGATTACGCGTGAAGTTGCAGAACACGACATCCACTTTGCTGGTCTGCAGATTCGGAATCCGGTTCGCGCTCGTCGTATTCACGACCTCGAGCTTCACGCCCATCTGCTTCGCGAGTTCCTTCGCGAGGTCCACGTCATAGCCGTCTGGTTGGCCGTCCTTGTTATAGAACCCGAACGGCGCGAACGTCAGGCAGTCGCCGACGCGCAGCGTGCCTCGCTGCAGCACGGCCTGAAGCGTCGAGGGGGATGCCGCTGCGCTCTGCCCTGGCGTGGCAACCTTGGTGCAGCCGGTGATGGCGAGCAATCCAGCAACAGCGAACAGAAAGGCGGCGTGGGCGCCTCGTTTGGCAAGCTTCATGGCAGGGTCCTAAGCGGAGAAGAGTGGTCCGGAGCGGACGAATCGGCTTCAGCGCCTGTCTGCACGCTCAACGAATCGCCGGGTCACGCATCGATTGTCCGATATATCAGACTACTATCTGACAAACCGGATTGATGCTGAGTGTTGGACACTAATATCAAACCGGCAACCGCACACAAACCCTTATTGCCCATACTTTTTTGTTCAAATAGATCCGATCGAATTCCACGATGCGCATCGAGTCCGCGGTGCGCCGGGCGGGCGGCGCGGCTTCGGGCTCAAGCTATACGGCAATCATTTACAATTGCCGCAGGTCGACGCATTTATCGACAAACTATCAAAGGAGTCCTCATGCGAATCTTGCATACCATGCTTCGAGTCGGTGATCTGGACGCATCGATCCGGTTCTACACCGAAGTTCTAGGAATGCGCCTGCTTCGAAAGCACGACTACCCGGACGGGAAGTTCACCCTCGCATTCGTCGGTTACGAGGACGAATCCGAAGGCGCGGCGATCGAACTGACATACAACTGGGACACGAGCAAGTACGACCTCGGAACCGGCTATGGTCACATCGCCCTCGAAGTCGACGACGCCTATGCGGCATGCGAAGAAGTGAAGAAACGCGGCGGTGTCGTTACACGCGAAGCTGGGCCCATGAAACACGGCACGACTGTCATCGCCTTCGTCGCCGATCCGGACGGGTACAAGATCGAGCTGATACAGAAGAAGGGGCGAGTCGACTGAACGTCCGGTGGCGAGCACGAGTCGCGCTGTCAGCCAGAACGATGAAAACACAGCCCGGCTTCACGTTGCACCCGGCGAATTGACGCCGGGCGAATTCGCCCGGCAATCTTGCCTCGTGCCGACGCCATCAAAAAACGCCGACGACTGACGCTCGGCGTTTTCGCCGCGCACCGGACCGACCGGCTCGCCGTGCACTCTCCACCTCTTCACCACACCGCCATGAGCACGACCACCGCCCTGCCCGCGCGCCGCGCCCCGGATAGCTTCGCGATCCTGTTGATGATCGGCCTGTGCGCAATCTGGGGGCTGCAGCAAGTCGCGATCAAGACCACCAATGCGGCGGTGCCGCCGGTCTTTCAGGCGGGGCTGCGCTCGACGATCGCGGCGCTGCTCGTGTGGGCATGGGCACGCTCGCGCGGCACGCCGCTCTTTCGCGATGACGGCACGCTCGGCGCGGGCCTGCTCGCGGGCGTGCTGTTCGCGGCCGAGTTCGTCTGCATCTTTCTCGGCCTGACGCTGACGAGCGCGTCGCGCATGGCGGTCTTTCTGTACACGGCGCCGTGTTTCACGGCACTCGGCCTGCACTGGTTCGTCGATGGCGAACGCATGCGGCGCATCCAGTGGCTCGGCATTGTCGTCGCGTTCGCGGGGATGGCGCTCGCGTTCGCGGACGGCTTCCTGCACACAGACGCGGGCACGGCTGCAAGCGCGGTCCACGGCTCGACGCTCGCGGGCGCGGCCGGCGATGCGCTCGGCGTGCTCGGCGGCATCGCGTGGGCCGCGACCACGGTGATCGTGCGCGGCTCGCGGCTCGCGCGGACGAGCGCGAGCAAGACGCTGTTCTATCAGCTGACTGTGTCGGCGGTGGTGCTGCTCGCGCTGGCGCTGGGGCTCGGCGAGGTGCGCGTGGAAAGCGTGACGCCGCTCGCGCTCGCGAGCCTCGCGTATCAAGCCGTGATCGTCGCGTTCGTCAGCTATCTGTTGTGGTTCTGGCTGTTGACGCGTTACATCGCGTCAAGGCTGTCGGTGTTTTCGTTTCTGACGCCGCTGTTCGGCGTCACCTTCGGCGTGCTGCTGCTCGGCGAGTCGTTCAGCGCGCGCTTTCTGATCGCCGCGCTGCTGGTGCTGACCGGCATCGCGCTCGTCAACGCGCCGGCGAAACGGTAAGCGGGCTCGACGGCGGCGCCCTGCCGCCGTCGAGCGACGAGTCTATTCCGGCGCAGCGGCCGAGCGCGCCGCCACCGCCTGCGCCACACTCACGTATTCGGCGACCGGCACGTCCTCCGCGCGGCGTTGCAGATCGAAGCCGAGCGCGTCGAAATCGACGGTGTCGCGCAGCGCGGCAAGCGTGTTGCGCAACATCTTGCGACGCTGCGAAAACGCCGCCGTCACCACCCCGCCGAGCACGCTTTCGTCGACCACCGGCAGTTCGTGCCGCTCGTACGGAATCATCCGCACGATCGCCGAATCGACCTTCGGCGGCGGCTGGAACGACTCGGGCGGCACATCGAGTTGCTTGTCGATCACGTAGCGGTACTGCAGCATCACCGACAGGCGACTGAACGCCTTCGTGCCCGGCTCCGCCACCATCCGCTCGACCACCTCGTTCTGCAGCATGAAGTGCTGATCGATCACGCGCTCCGCGAACGTCGCCAGATGAAACAGCAGCGGGCTCGAAATGTTGTACGGCAGATTGCCGACGATGCGCAGCGACGCCTTGTCGCCCGGTGCCGCGAGCGAGCCGAAGTCGAATTCGAGCGCGTCGCCCGCGTGCAGTTCGAGCAGGTTGCCGAACTTCGTCTTCAGACGGCCGATCAGATCGCGGTCGAGTTCGACCGCATGCAGCGGCGTCTCGGGCGTCGCGAGCCGCTCGATCAGCGGCTCGGTCAGGGCGCCGAGGCCCGGCCCGATCTCGACCATGCGCTCGCCGCGCTGCGGCCGGATCACGTCGACGATCGAATCGATCACGCCCATGTCGACCAGGAAGTTCTGACCGAAACGCTTGCGCGCGAGATGGCCCTGGTGCCGGCCTTGCTGTCTGCTGGTGGACATCGGAGAAACGCTAGAAAGAAAACTGCTTGAGAATGAAAGACGTCACGGTGGAAACACGACGCCACGCGGCGCGTCACGAGCACCGCGACCGCCCACGCTACCCGCGCCTCAGCCCGCGCGACGATGCTGCGCCATCGACACCGCCGTGTCGACGGCGGCCATCAGGCTACCCGCGTCGGCGCGGCCGGTGCCGGCCAGATCGAGCGCGGTGCCATGATCGACCGACGTGCGGATGATCGGCAGGCCGAGCGTCACGTTGATCCCTTCGCCGAACGTCGCGAATTTCAGCACCGGCAGGCCCTGGTCGTGGAACATCGCGAGCACGCAGTCGGCTTCGTCGAGATAACGCGGCTGGAACAGCGTGTCGGCCGGATACGGACCGCGCGCGTCGACGCCCTCGCCGTTCACCTGCCGCAACGCCGGCGTGATCACGTCGATTTCCTCGCGGCCCAGATAGCCGTTTTCGCCCGCGTGCGGATTGAGCCCCGTCACGAGGATACGCGGCGCGGGCAAGCCGAAGTGGTGACGCAGGTCGTGATCGATGATGCGCAGCGTTGCAACGAGGCTTTCGATCGTCAAAGCCGCCGACACGTCCTTCAACGGCAGATGCGTGGTCGCAAGCGCGACGCGCAGCGGCCGCTTGCCGGTGCCCGCGAGCATCATCACGACGCGCGGCGTATGGGTGCGCTCGGCCAGATATTCGGTGTGGCCGGTAAACGGCACACCGGCGTCGTTGATCGTGCTTTTTTGCAGCGGCGCGGTGACGATCGCGTCGAACCTGCCGGCCACCGCGCCGTCGATCGCCGCATCGAGCAGATCGAGCACATAGCGGCCGTTCGCGGCGTCGAGCTTGCCTGCCTGCGCTGGTGCGCCAAGCGAGTGATGTTCGAGCCGCACGCGCGGGCCTGGCGCGAGCAGCGCCGCCCAATCGACGCCGACCGCGCGCGCGCGCTCAGCGAGCAATTGCGCGTCACCGAGCACGGTGAACTGCGCCTGAGGCCAGTGCGCCGCCGCGCCGGCCAGCGCCTGCGCGGTCAGCTCGGGACCGACGCCGGCGGGCTCGCCGGTCGTGATCGCGATCTGCAGCGGGCGGTGGGTGGGCTGGGCAGCGCTCGTCATCGCATTGACTCTGTTATTGCACGTTCGCCGTGGCCGGCTTCACTTCGACGTACGCGGTATCGCGCAGCTCGCGCAGCCAGTCGGCATACGCCTGTTCCGCCTTGCGCTGGCCGATGGCCTGACGCGCGAGATCCATCTGCTGCGCAATCGAGCCTTGCGCGTCGCGGCGGCCGAGCACCTGAATCAGGTGGTAGCCGTATTCGCTGCGCACCGGCTCGCTGATCTGACCGTCCTGCAGCGAGTTCATTGCGCGCTCGAACTCGGGCACCGTCTCGCCCGGGCTGACCCAGCCGAGGTCACCGCCTTGCGACGCCGAGCCGTCCTGCGAGTAGGTGCGCGCGAACTTCGCGAAGTCGCCGCCGGCGGCGATCTGGTTGCGGATGTCGAGGAGCTTCTGGCGTGCCTGCGGTTCGGACTGACCGTCGCCGACGCGCAGCAGAATATGGCGCACGTGCGTCTGCACGAGCTTCGGCGCGTCCGCGCTGGTGCCCTGGCCGGCACGGCGCTCGACCAGACGCACGATCTCGAAGCCGTCGTTGGTGCGGATCAGATCCGGATCGATCTCACCCGGACGCAGTGCCGACGCGGCCTTCACGAACTCGGGCGGCAGCTTCGACGGCGCGAGGAAGCCGAGATCGCCGCCGTTCTTCGACGCGTCCGGCGCCTGTGAATTGGCTTTCGCGAGCTTTTCGAAATCCGCGCCGCCCTTCGCTTCGGCGAGCAAACCCTCGGCCTTCTTCTGCGCCGCCTCGATGTCGGTCTCCGAGGCGTTGAGCGGCGCCTTCACGAAAATGTGCTGGACGTGCAGGTCGTTCGTCTGGCCGGCGCCCGGGCCGCGCTGGCTGGCGATATAGTTCGCGACCTCGGCGTCCGTCACCGTGATCTTGCTGTCCACTTCCTTCTCGCGCAGACGCGACAGCGTCAGCTCCGTGCGCGCGTCGCTCGTGAAAGTGGTCCAGGGCACGCCTTGCGCCTCGATGCGTGCGCGGTACATGGCGAGCGACATGTTGTTCGCCTGCGCGAGACGCTCGAGCGTGCGCTGCACGGCCGCGTCGTCGATGGTGATGCCGTCTTCCTTGGCCTTCTGCAGCTGGATGCGCTCGAGCACCATCTGCGTGAGCACCTGCTGGCGCAACTGGTCCGTCGGCGGCACCGGAGCGTTCTGCTGGTTCAGCCGGTGCGCGATCAGACCGACCCGCTCGTCGAGCTCGCGCTGCGTGATGACACCGTTGTTGACCACTGCGGCGATGGTGTCCACCGTCTGGCCGCTATTGCCGCCCAATGCCTGCGCCTGTACCGACGCGACTGGAACGAAGGACGCCGCGGCGACGAGACCCGCCGCCAGTATTGCCAAGCGAAGCTGTTTCATGATTGCCACAGATACTCCAATGATGTCGGGCGCTTCGCCCGTCTTTTCGCAAGCCGTGAATGACCGGGCGACCGTCATTCGTAGTTGGTGAACCGCGACTCCGGCGGTGGCGGTGGCGGCAACGGCATGTAGCCGGCCACACTGCTGCGGAACGCGGTCATCAGCCCGTTGTCGACGCTCGACAAGCCCTTGAACGTCAACTGCGCCAGAAACCGTGTGCTCGACTGATTCTGTCCCGACGAGTTCAGGCCGTTCGCGTAGCGCTGGATGCCGGCGCCGAGCGTCCAGCAGTCCGCGTCGTATTGCAGGCCGACCAGGCCGTCGACGATACGGTGGCCACCCAGGTCGTAGTTGAACCGGCCGACACCGTACATCCGGTGCGTCAGCGGCCATTGGCCCGAAATCAGCACCTGATTGATCGGCTGGTTGTCGAGCGTGGTGTTGGCGCGCGTGTAGCGGTACGCGACGTTGATGACCTTGCCGCTCGCCGGACTGAACCCGAAGCCGACACTCGTCTTCGTGAGCTGGTTATTGTCCGCATTATATTGGAACGCCGTTTCCGAAGCGAAACCCGCGCCCAGCTTGATCGACGCGCCCGCGATCAGATCCGAGTGCGTGGCCTGGGTACTGGTCTGGGTCGGCGTCAGCGTAACGCGCTGATCCCGGAAGTAATACTGCTGCGCGATCACGAAGCGCGCGCGCTCGTCGCCGGTGGACGGGTTGATGAAGCGCGTGGTGAGACCGGCGGTCAGGCGGTTCGCGTCGGCGATCCGGTCGTTACCGACGAACGTATTCGGCGTGAAGATTTCCGCGAGACCGAAGTCGGATTCGGCGGTATCGAACAGCGGCGCGTTGTTCTGATTGCGGTACGGCGTGTACACGTAGTACAGGCGCGGCTCCAGCGTCTGGATATAGTCCGCGCCGAAAATGCGCACCGAGCGCTCGAACGTCAGTCCCGTGTCGAACGTGAAGGTCGGAATCGACTCGGTGAAATTCTTCTGCGCCCCCGGCACGTTCGCCAGATCGGTGCCGATGTTGTTCAGGTTGTACGACGCAAAGTGCCACTGCACCTTCGGCGTGACGAAGTAGCCCGGCCCCACCACCGAATACGACAGGTACGGGTTGAACAGCACCCGCTGGCCTTCGCTCAGATCCGCGGTGGTGATGCGGAAGTTCGTGTAGTCGGCTTCGGCGCCGAAATCGAAGCCGCCGATGTTGTACTTCGCGTACTTGACGTTCAACTGCGGCTGGCGGCCGTACGGCGCGACCGACGGCTCCAGCGTCTGCCAGTGCTGCTCGCGCGCGAGCACGGACCACGGTCCGTTGTTGTAGGTCAACCCGGCTTCCTGCTGATACAGGAGCTGGGTGCCGTTCATGAACTGGTTGACCGACGACGACAGGTCTTCCGGATAGGTGTTGTCCGAAACCTTGTTGTAATAGATGTAGCCGCCGAAGCCGTTACCGAAATTCTGGTTGTGCTGGATGTACAGCGCGTAGCGGTTGGTCTTCGTCAGGCGATCGTCGGGCAGAAATTCACCGGTGATCGACCCGGAATACGTCGGCGACAGATAGCGGAACGTGCTCTGCAACTGCACACCGCGCTTCGAGATCAGACGCGGCGTGACCGTCAGATCGCGATTCGGCGCGATGTTGAAGTAATACGGCACCGACAGCTCGAAACCGTTCGTCGAGCTCAGCGAGAACGTGGGCGGCAACAGGCCGCTGCGCCGATCGCCCGACAGCGGGAACGACAGCCACGGCGACGCGAACACCGGCACGCCCTGGAAGAACAGCACGCTGTTGTAGGCGACGCCTTCGTCCGCGCCGGTGTCGAAATCGAACTCGCTGCCCTTGATGTACCAGGCCGGATTGTCCGTGCACGCGCAGGCCGTGTAGGTGCCCTTCGTGAACACGGAGCGCTCCGCGTCGAGCAGGTCGACGCGCTGCGCGCTGCCCGAGCCGCCCGTCAGCGTGAAGTGGTACTTCGGCGCGGTCATGAAGCCTTCGGTCGAATCGACGCGCAGATGCGCTTCGGGTCCGATGAAGGTATTGCCGGTATTGATCACGTGGACATTGCCGTACGCATCGGCCATGTCCGTGTCCTGATCGTAGTGCAGGGCGTCGGCCTTGATCACGGACGTGTTGTGCCGCACTTCCGCCGAGCCCTTGGCGGCCAGATCCTGGTCGATCGTGCCGCTCGCGTGGTCGCCGAGCACGAAGGTGGCCGGCCGCTGGCCCGTTTGCAACGGATGATCCTCGAGCTGCGGCGCAAGCTGCATGCCCCACGGCGGGTAGACCGCCTGCGGTTGCGCAGCTTCCCCCACCAGCTGGGCGTGCGCAAGCGCGGGCATCAGGCCCGGTACGGCGATCAGCGCCGCGACGAGCCGCCTTTTGCGCGGCACTACTGCACAGGAAGGAGTGGTATCGGAAAGCTGTCTGGGCGGCATGTATCGTTTGGCGAGTCGACCCCTGCGCAAGCTTCCGTCGTCACGATCCACCGCCTGCACACCGCGACCGTTAAAGTCGGCTGCACGTCTGGATTCCCAATTTGCCGAGTGATAAGGCGGGCGGTGAAACGGAGCACGCGAAAGCTGGCGTGTGAGTCGCGTCAAAAAAGTCGTGGGGTATTATATGGCAAGACGTTGTCCCCAAGAATTTGCCGCCGCTTTTCATGACGCTGCCTTCCACCCAAGATTTCACCGACACCCGTCTCTCCCTGCTCAAGGCCTGGCTGCAAGGCCACGCGGCGCGCCATGCGCTCGAGCCCGACACCCTCGTTCCGGCCTCGTCCGACGCCAGTTTCCGCCGTTATTTCCGGCTCGCCGGTAAGGCGGCGCAAGGCAACGGCGCGGCCACGCTGATCGCCGTCGACGCGCCGCCGCCCGAAAAATGCCGCGAATTCGCACAGATCGCGCAATTGCTCGCCGCCGCCGGCGTGCACGTGCCGCGCGTGCTCGAGGTCGACTTCGACGCGGGCTTCATGCTCGTCACCGATCTCGGCACCGCGTCGTATCTGGGCGCGCTGACCGACGCGCAGGCCGCGGGCGACACGCGCGCGGCTCGCGCGCTGATGCGCGACGCGCTCGACGCGCTGATCCGCTGGCAGCTCAGCTCGCGCGAAGACGTGCTGCCGCCGTTCGACGAAGCGTTCCTTCACCGCGAGATGGAGTTGATGCCCGAGTGGTTCATCGGCCGGCACCTTGGCCGCGAGGTCGATGCCGCTACGCGCGCGCTGCTCGATCGCACGTTCGCGCTGCTGATCGCGAGCGCGCGCGCGCAGCCGCAAAGCTTCATGCTGCGCGATTTCATGCCGCGCAATCTGATGATCGCCTCGGCGCCCAACCCAGCGAACCCAGGCGTGCTCGACTTCCAGGACGCGGTGTACGGGCCGATCACGTACGACGTCGTGTCGCTGCTGCGCGACGCGTTCCTCAGCTGGGACGAGGAGTTCGAGCTCGACTGCTTCGCGTACTACTGGGAGCGCGCCAAAAAAGCCGGCCTGCCGGTCGATGCCGATTTCGGCGAGTTCTACCGCCAGCTCGAATGGATGGGGCTGCAGCGGCACATCAAGGTGCTCGGCCTGTTCTGCCGCATCAACTACCGCGACGGCAAGGCGCATTACATGAACGACCTGCCGCGCTTCATCGGCTATGCACGCAAGGTGGCGGAGCGTTACGCGCCGCTGCGCGGGTTCGCGAAACTGCTCGACGACCTCGACGGCCGCGCGCAGGAAATCGGCTACACCTTCTGACCGATGACGATGTCCGTAAAGAAAGCGATGATTTTCGCCGCGGGCCGCGGCGAGCGCATGCGTCCGTTGACCGACGCGTGCCCGAAGCCCCTGCTCGAAGTGGGCGGCAAGCCGCTGATCGTATGGCAGATCGAACGGCTCGCGCGGGCCGGCATCCGTAGCATCGTGATCAATCATGCGTGGCTCGGCGCGCAGCTCGAAGCCGCGCTCGGCGACGGTTCGCGCTGGCAGGTCGAGCTGCGCTACTCGCCCGAGCACGAGGCGCTGGAGACCGCGGGCGGCATCGCGCAGGCGCTGCCGCTACTGACCGACGAGGGCGCGGATCAGTTGTTCGTCGCGGTGGCCGGAGACGTGTACACCGATTACGACTACGCCGCGCTGCACGCGCACGCCGGCCGGCTGAAGGCGCTGCCCGAGCCCGGCATGCATCTGGTGATGGTGCCGAACCCGGCGTTTCACCCGAACGGCGACTTTGGTCTCGTCGACGGCGTGCTGTCGCTCGACGCGCAGCCGCGCCTCACGTTCGGCAGTTTCGGTCTGTACGACACGCGCATGTTCCGCGATCTGCCGCGCGGCACGCGGCGCGCGCTGAGCCCGTATTACCGCGCGACCATCGCGCGTGGGCTCGCGAGCGGCGAGCTGTACGAAGGCTCGTGGGAGAACATCGGCACCCAGGCGCAGCTGGAAACGCTCGATCGGCTGCTGCGCGCGCGCTGAGCTTTACTTCGCCGGGCTCTCACCTGCCCCGACTGCTTCCGCTCTTTCCACCGCATCCGTGGTGTGCGCGGCGCGCTGCTGCAGCGCCCACATCTGCGCGAACAAACCGTTCGCGCGTAACAGCTCCGCGTGCGTGCCGCGCTCGACGATGCGCCCTTTGTCCATCACGATGATCTGCTGCGCGTGCACGACCGTCGACAGCCGGTGCGCGATGATCAGCGTCGTGCGTTCGCGCGCGATCAGGTCGAGCTCATGCTGGATCGCGCGCTCGGAGCGTGAATCGAGCGCGGACGTCGCTTCGTCGAACAACAGGATCGGCGGATTCTTGAGTATGGTCCGCGCGATCGCGACGCGCTGCTTTTCGCCACCGGACAGCTTGAGCCCGCGCTCGCCGACCGGCGTGTCGTAGCCCTTCGGCAGACTCTCGATGAACTCGTGGATATGCGCGGCGCGCGCCGCCGCGATCACTTCGTCGCGCGTCGCCGACGGCCGACCGTACGCGATGTTGTAGTAGATCGAGTCGTTGAACAGCACCGTGTCCTGCGGCACGATGCCGATCGACGCGCGCAGCGAATCCTGCGTGACGTCGCGAATATCCTGCCCGTCGATGCGAATCGCGCCGCCCGTCGCGCGGTCGAGATCGTAGAAGCGGAACAGCAGCCGCGCGAGCGTCGACTTGCCCGAGCCGCTGTGGCCGACCACCGCCGTCGTCGTGCCGGCCGCGATCGTGAAGCTCACGCCGTGCAGAATCTGCCGCGAAGGCTCGTACGCGAAGCTCACGTCGTCGAAGCGCACCTGCGCGCCGCTCACTTGCAAAGCCACCGCATTGGGCGCGTCGGGTACTTCCCGCGGTGCGCCGAGCAGCGAGAACATGCGGTCCATGTCGGTCAGGCTCTGCTTCAGCTCGCGATAGACCACGCCGAGAAAATTCAACGGAATATACAGCTGCAGCATGAACGTGTTGATCAGCACCAGGTCGCCGAGCGTCAGACGCCCGGCCATCACGCCCTGGGTCGCGCGCCACAGGATGAACACGAGCCCCGTGCCGATGATCGCCTGCTGCCCGAAGTTCAGCGCCGACAACGAACGCTGCGACTTGATCGCCGCCGTGCGATAGCGCTTCAGGTTCTCGTCGTAGCGGCTCGCTTCCCACTCCTCGTTGCCGAAGTACTTGACGGTCTCGTAGTTGAGCAGCGAGTCGATCGCGCGCGAATTCGCCTTCGAATCGAGCTCGTTCATCGTGCGGCGAAAGTGCGTGCGCCACTCGGTGACCTTCACCGTGAACGCGATGTACACCGCGAGCGCGACGAACGTGACGATCGCGTAATAGGCCTCGTATTTGACGACGAAAAAGCCGAGCACGAGACCGACTTCGACGAGGGTCGGCAGGATGCTGTACAGCGAATAGGAAATCAGCTGCGTGATGCCGCGCGTGCCGCGTTCGATATCGCGCGACATGCCGCCCGTCTGCCGCTCCAGATGAAAGCGCAGCGACAGTCCGTGCAGATGGCGGAATACTTTCAGCGCGAGTTGGCGCACCGCGCTTTCCGTGACTTTCGAAAACAGGATTTCGCGCAGCTCGGTGAAAAACGAAGTGGACAGCCGCGCCACCGCATACGCGACCACCAGCAAGCCGACGCCGCCGAGCAGCACGATGCCGGGCGCGTCCTGCGCGCGGCCGAGCGCGGTCAGATGCCGGACCGACGCGAGACTGTCGACGATGCGCTTCATCACGATCGGCACGCCGAGGTTCGCGACCTTCGCGCCGATCAGGCAGCTGAGCGCGAAGCCGACTCGCCATTTGTAGGTGGCAAGGTATGGCAGCAGCGACAGGATCGTTTGCCAGTCGTTGCGGGGTGCGGTGGAAATCGGCGAGGGTTCGGACGAAGGAGCGCGGCGCATAAATCGTGGGGAGAGTGTGGAGCTGCCGGAGTTCGCAGCGGCGCGCGGCTCGCGCGCTTCGCTGGGTGCTTTCCCGTACAATTCCTGATCTTTCTATTGTCGCAGAAGCCGACTGGCGGCGCTTTGCATGGCCTACTGTCGAACTGGCCCAGCCATTGCGTCAATGCGCGTCAATACACTCGAACACGTTTCCCAAGGATGTCCCGATGACCGATCTTCTTCAACTTCCGTCCAAGCCGTGCGCGCTGCGCGTCATGCCGCAGCCATCGGACGCGAACATTCATGGCGACGTGTTCGGCGGCTGGATCATGGCGCAGGTCGACATCGCCGGCTCGATTCCGGCAAGCCGTCGCGCGAATGGGCGGGTCGCGACGATCGCGGTTAATTCTTTCCTGTTCAAGCAACCGGTGTTCGTCGGCGATCTGCTGAGCTTTTACGCGGATATCGTGAAGACCGGCAATACGTCGGTGACAGTGTCGGTCGAGGTCTACGCGCAGCGGTTGAGGCTCTCGCAGGAAGTCGTCAAGGTCACGGAAGCGATCCTCACCTACGTCGCCACCGACAGCGACCGCCGTCCGCGCGCGCTGCCCGCGCTGGACTGAGCCGGCGAGGATGCTTAAGCTAGCGATTCCACGCGTCACGCGCCGCGCCGCCCGCTAGCCGTTCCGGCCGATCAGCGCACGAGGCCCGGGACGCCCCATAGTCGCTCTTCTCATGGAAACGAGATGAAACTGATCGGTATGCTCGACTCGCCCTACGTGCGGCGCGTCGCCATCTGCATGAAGCTGCTCGCGCTCGACTTCGAACACGAGTCGATTTCGGTCTTCCGCACCTACGACCAGTTCGCGAAGATCAACCCGGTCGTCAAGGCGCCGACGCTCGTCGCCGACAACGGCGCGATCCTGATGGACTCGACGGTGATCCTGCAGTATCTGGCAACGCTCGCCGGCCCCACCCCGCTGTTCCCGACGCAAGCCGACGCGGCGTTGCGCGCCGCGCGTCTGACGGGTCTCGCGCTCGCCGCGTGCGAAAAGAGCGTGCAGATCGTCTACGAGCGCAATCTGCGGCCTCAGGAGAAGCAGCATGAACCGTGGGTCGAGCGCGTGCGCGCGCAACTGCTCGCCGCCTATGCCGAACTCGAACGCGAGTTGGGCGAAGGGCCGCTACCCGACACGCAGCAGCAGTTCAGCGCGGCGGACGTGGCCGTCGCCGTAGCCTGGCAGTTCACGCACATGATGCTGCCGGAGGCGGTCAGCAAGGCCGATCATCCGCGGCTCGAGAAGTTTTCCGCGTTCGCGGAAAGCCTGCCGGTGTTCAAGGACACGCCGGCTCAGTGACCGGCGTTGGACGCGGCACGCGGCGACCCGCGGCGACACCCGTCGCCGCGTCACGCTCCCCTCACGCCGGCTCCAGCTCCGGCACCAGCCCGCCGTGCAGCAGTTCGGCAATCGCTTCCGTCGATAACGGCTTCGCGAAATAGAAGCCCTGCATTTCGTCGCACGCGCGTTCCTTCAGGAAGTCGAGTTGCGCCGACGTTTCCACGCCCTCGGCGATCACCTGCAACTTCAGCGAATGGGCGAGCGCGATGATCGCCGACGTGATCGTCTCATCGTCGCCCGATACGCCGATATCCGACACGAACGAGCGGTCGATCTTCAAGCGGTCCACCGGGAAGCGCTTCAGATAGCTGAGGCTCGAATAGCCGGTGCCGAAGTCGTCGATCGCGAGACCGATGCCGAGCGCGTGCAGTTCGTTGAGCATCGACACCGCTTCTTCCGCGTTGCGCATGATCGTGCTTTCGGTCAGCTCGAGTTCGAGGTACTTCGGTTCGAGTCCGGTCTCGTCGAGCACCTGCATCACGAGCTTCGCGATGTCACGCTGCTGGAACACCCGCGCCGACAGATTCACCGACACGCGCGCCGGCGGCAAGCCCTGATCCTGCCACGCCTTGTTCTGCCGGCACGCCTCGCGCAGCACCCACTCCGACAGCGGCCCGATCAGCCCGCTTTCCTCGGCGAGCGGAATGAACGACGACGGCGGCACGAGCCCGACCTCGGGATCGTGCCAGCGCACCAGCGCCTCGATGCCGACGATCTGTCCGCTGCCGATATCGACCTGCGGCTGATAGTGCAGCAGGAACTCGTTGTCGCGCAGCGCGCGGCGCAGGCGTCGTTCGAGATTCAGGCGCGCGCCCGCGCTCGCGTTCATCTCCGGCTGATAGAACTGGAACGTGTTGCGCCCCATGTCCTTCGCGCGATACATCGCGACGTCGGCCTTCTTCATCAGCGTTTCGGCATCCTCGCCGTCCTGCGGGAACAGGCTCGCGCCCATGCTGCAGCCGACGTACAGCTCGGTGCCGTCGAGCCACATCGGCTCGGCGATCGAGGCGCGCACGCGCTCCATCCACGTGATCAGCGATTGCTCGTCGACGGTGTCGGTCATCACGATCACGAACTCGTCGCCGCCGTGACGCGCAACCGTGTCGCTGGTGCGCGAGCAGCGCGCGAGCCGTTCGGCGACCACCCCGAGCAGCCGGTCGCCGACGCTATGGCCGAGGCTGTCGTTGACGTTCTTGAAGCCGTCGAGATCGAGGAACACGACCGCGACGCCCGAATGATGCCGCTGCGCGACGACGAGCGCATGTTCGAGCCGGTCGCGCAGCAGGTTGCGGTTCGGCAGCCGCGTAAGGCCGTCGTAGTTGGCCTGGTATTCGAGCTGCTCCTGATAGCGGATCAGCTCGGTCACGTCGTTGATGACGCCGATATGATGGGTGATCACGCCTTCCGCGTTCGGCACCGGCGCGATGAACAGCTGATTCCAGAACAGCGCGCCGTCCTTGCGATAGTTGCGCACCACCGCGCTGACCTCGCGATTCGCCGCGAGCGCCTCGCGGATCAACGCGACGCCTTCCTGGTCACGGTCGTCGCGTTGCAGCACGCGGCAGTCGTGGCCGATCACCTCGGCGGGATCGTAGCCGGTGATGCGCATGAACGCCGGATTCACGTATTCGATCAGATTGCCCGACGGCGACGGCGCGGTGATCAGGATCGCGTTGACGCTCGCGTCGAGCGCCCGGCTTTGCAGACGCAGCGCGAGATCGGCGCGCTTGCGCTCGGTGATGTCGGTGTACGAGCCGAGCACGCCGATCACCTGACCGCCGCCGTCGGTGAACGGCAGCTTGCTCGTGACCGTCGTGCGGTGCAAGCCGTCGATCACGAAGTCGACCTCGAAGTTCATCTTGGGCACGCCGGTGCTCACGACTTCGCGATCGTGCTCGGTCAACAGGTCGGCGAACGCGCGCCACGCCAGGTCGGCGTCGCTCTTGCCGACCACCTGTTCGGGATATGCGAGCCCCGCGTCGCGCGCGAACGCCATGTTGCAGCCGAGATAGCGCGAGTTCAGGTCCTTCCAGAAGATGCGCTGCGGAATGTTGTCGATCACCGCTTCGAGCATCTGATTCGAGCGCTGCGCTTCGGGCTTCGGCGTTGATCTGGTCGGTCACGTCGTCCGCCAGCACGAACGAGGCGTCGCGGCCCATGAAGTTCAGTGCGTGATAGGACACGTTGACGCTGAGGATCGAGCCGTCCTTGCGCCGATGCCGCCAGATGCCCGCCATCGTGTGGCTCTGGCGGAGGTCGGCGCTACGCTGCAGATGCGTCTCCAGGCGGCCGATTTCCGAGTTCGGGCGGATCGCGCGGATCGTCATGCCGAGAAACTCGTCTTCCGTGTAGCCGTATTGCTGGATCGCGGCCTTGTTGACGGCGAGAAAGCACAGCGTGTCGCGATCGAAGATGTACATCGGCACGGTGTGATCGTCGAACAGGCTGCGAAAACGCTCGTCGTTGCGCACCAGCGCGCGGGCGCTGCGGAGTTTTTCGCGCGCGCTGTTCTCGCGCACGCCGAACGTGAGGAACAGCAGCACGCTGCCGGTGAGCATCGTCACGAGCAGCACGAACATCGCGCGCTCGCTGTCGCTCGCCGATGCCGCGAGCGAGATCTGCAACGAGCGGTTTTCCTCGCTGCGCAACGTGGCGAGCGCGGCTTCGACACGCACTAGCGCGGGGGCAAGATGCGAGTTCGACGGCGCAGGGTCGAGGGATGCCTCGAATGGCGCGTCGAGGGGGGCCGCCCCTGGTGCTTCGGTCGATGCCGCGTGCGCCACGCCCGACGCCGCGCTTGCCGCTCCGGGCAGGTCACTCGCATGGTTGCGCAGCGTGTCCTCCAGATCGTGCTGCAACGCGTGCCGCGCCGCGCTCAGGCTGGCGAGCGCCCCCGACATGTACGGCTCGCTCGCGAGTTCGTCGCGCAGTGATTGCTCGCGGCTCGCGAGTGTGTTCGTCATCGAAGCGGCCGCGTCGGGCGGCACCGGCTTGCCCGATTCTTTCAGGCGGTGCAGAGCGGCGAGCGCGTTATCGAGCGCGGCGTGATACGCGTCGAGGTTCAGGCGCACGCTGGTCGAGCGCGCGAGGCGCGCATCGGCGTCGCGCTGCCCGCGAATCTGCGTGTACGCGACGAACGCGTTTGCACCGACCGCGACGACCACGACCGCAATGTTGATCAGCAGTCGCTTCGATAGAAAAGGATTCATGGATTCCGAACGTCAATCGTTCCGAGGGCGGGAGAGCGCGCTCGCTGCCGGTGCGTCGGGCCGCATCGATGCAAGTCTTTTACGCGCCATCCTTTGGATAACGGCCGCGATCGGAAGCGGGTTGAGGGTCGGCGTGAAAAAAATCTGATGATTTGGGGGAAGGCTGCGAGTTGGTGGGGGCGCCTGGCTGGGAGCGGCTGGCCGGCCGCACCTAGCCGGCCGCGCCTAGCCGGCCGCACCTAGCCGGCGGCTCCAAATTCCTTCATCGCCGGGACGAAATCGTGGCTCGCCTCGGGCTTGCGCGACAGCTTCGCGAGCACATAGCGCTTGAAAGGATCGAGCTCGGCCCAGCGCGCGACGCTCGGCGCGGCGAGACCGGCCAGCCCCGCCTGATGCGCGACACCGTCGGGCACGCTGTCGGTTTGACGCCAGGCCGGCGACTCCTCCGGCGTAAACCACTCCGGTTCGACGTTCGAGTGCGTGCGCAGCATCTCGAACAGCGCGTGATCGAAATTCGGTTCGATCTGCGTGTCGTCTTCGACCGGGAAACGCGCGAGCAGCTTACGATCTTCGAGCGGCAGTTGCTGCCACTGCGCGAGCGTGATGCGCAGCCCGAAACGGTCGAGATTGAAGCGCACCGACATCGGGATATAAGTGAAATTCTCCGAAGACGCGACCTCGAAGTCGAACAGAAGCGGTGCTTCGTTGAGTCCCATGTCAGTGCTCCTTGTCGGTGGCGGACAGCGTGCGGGCGTCGCTTGAGGTATTTTAGAACCTTATTCGCGCGACGGCGCCCCGCGCGGCGGCCGCCGCGAAGCACACGGCGAGGCCGGCGCACCCTTTGACGCGCGGCATGGTACAGGAGTGAAGCAGCTTGAACGGACAGGAAAACGGGCGCGCAACCGAGCGGGCGGACGGCCAGCCCCACGCCCTCGACAGCGACGAACAACCCGGCGCGGTGCAACTCGAAGTGCGCCGCCATCGCGGCGCGGCGGTTGAAACCGCCACCGATCACGTCGGCCAGGAGTGGCCGGTCGCGCTCGTGTTCAACGGCATCTCGCACGCGGTGATGATGTGCACGCCGCGCGATCTCGAAGCGTTCGCGGTCGGCTTCGCGATTTCGGAGGGGATCGTCGAGCGCGGCAGCGACATTCAGGACATCGAGGTCGAATTGCACGGGCACGGCGAGCTGCCGCATGCCGAGGTGCAATTGCAGGTCGTGCAGCAGGCGTTCGCCGGTTTGAAGGAAAAGCGCCGCGCGCTCGCCGGGCGCACCGGCTGCGGCGTGTGCGGCATCGAAAGCATCGATCTGCTGGATCTGAAACCGCAGCGTGTACCCGACACTGGCTTCTTGCAGCGGCTCGCGCCCGATGCGATCGCACGCGCCGCGCGCGCGCTGCCCGAGCACCAGGCGCTCACTCGTTTGACGGGCGGCCTCCACGCGGCCGCGTGGTGTGATGCGCAAGGCGCGATCCACTCTGCGTTCGAGGACGTCGGCCGCCACAACGCGCTCGACAAGCTGATCGGCCAGCTCGTGCTCGACCGCGCCGATACGCGCGACGGTTTCGTGTTTCTGTCGAGCCGCGCGAGCTACGAGCTGGTGCGCAAGGCCGCGCGCGTCGACGTGCCGATGGTCGCGACGATCTCGGCGCCGTCGTCGCTCGCGATTGCGATCGCGCGTGAGGCGGGCGTGCGGCTCGTGAGCTTCTGCCGCGAAGGCAGCTACGTCGATTACGACACCTGGCAGCAGCAAGCTTGAGCGATTGAAGCGGCGCAGCGACGATTCACGGCTAACCCACCCGAAGCCCGCCTGCGTCGCCCCCCTCAGTCGAACCGCCGGAAATCCGGCTTGCGCTTCTCGAAGAACGCCTTGAACGCCTCGCGCGCTTCGGGCGCAAGCAGCATCTTGCCGAAATGCACGGCTTCCTCGGTCATCTGCGTCTGCAGTTCCTGCTGGCTCGCGCGCTTCATCAGGCTCTTCGTCACGCGCAACGACGACGCCGGCAGCGCCGCCAGCTTCGCGGCCTGCGACGCCGCGAACGCGTCGACTTCGCCCGCCGGCAGCACGCGATTCACGAAGCCCATGCGGTGCGCTTCGGCCGCGTCGAACGCCTCGCCGAGGAGCAGTTTTTCCGCCGCCGCCTGGTAACCGGCCACGCGCTGCAGCAACAGGCTCGACGCTGCTTCCGGGCACAGCCCGAGCTGCGTGAACGGCAGCGAAAAGCTCGCGGTGTCGGCCGCGTAGACCAGATCGCAATGCAGCAGCAGCGTCGTGCCGACGCCGACCGCCGGCCCCGCGACCGCCGCCACCACCGGTTTTTCCGCCGAACATAGCGCGCGCAGGAACTGGAACACCGGCGGGGTTTCGCCAACCGGCGGCGACTTCATGAAGTCCTCGAGATCGTTGCCCGCGCTGAATATGCCCGCGCTGCCGCGAATCAGGATCGCGCGCACCGACGCGTCGCCCTGCGCTTCTACGAGCGCGTCGGCCATCGTCTGATACATCGCGGCCGTGAACGCGTTTTTCCTGCCGGGCCGGTTGAAGCTGATGGTCAGCACCGCGTCGGCGCGCTCGACCAGAATATCCGTCGTCATCCCGTTCATCTCCTTGTGCTCCTGCTGAATGTAAAAACGGTTCGCAAGCCGCGCGGCCTGCGAACCGTTGCGCGGTCCCTGGTGGATCACAGAAGGATCCCCCGTTCGATCAGCGGCTCACAGACGCTCGATGATGCCCGCCGCGCCCATGCCGGTACCGACGCACATCGTCACCATGCCGTACTTGTAGTTGCGGCGGCGCAGGCCGTGCACCACGGTCGCCGCACGAATCGCGCCGGTCGCGCCGAGCGGATGGCCCAGTGCGATCGCGCCGCCGAGCGGGTTGATCTTCGACGTATCGAGGCCGAGGTCCTGGATCACCGCGAGCGACTGCGCGGCAAACGCCTCGTTCAGCTCGATCCAGTCGAGGTCGTCCTGCTTCAGGCCCGCGGCTTTCAGCGCGGCCGGAATCGCTTCCTTCGGGCCGATGCCCATGATTTCCGGCGGCACGCCGCGCACCGCGAAGCTGACGAAGCGCGCGAGCGGCGTCAGGTTGAACTGCTTGAGGATTTTTTCCGACACGACGATCAACGCACCCGCGCCGTCCGACGTCTGCGAGCTGTTGCCGGCCGTGACCGAGCCTTTGTTCGCGAACACCGCCCGCAGCTTCGCGAGGCCCTCCATCGACGTTTCCGCGCGCGGACCTTCGTCGAGCGACACCTCGCGCGTTTTCACGTTGATCTCGCCGGTCGCGAGATCGGGCACGCGATCGACGATCGTGTACGCGGCGATTTCGTCGTTGAATTCGCCGGCTTGCTGCGCGGCCATCGCGCGGCGGTGCGATTCGACCGAGAACGCGTCCTGCGCTTCGCGGCTGATCTTCCAGCGCTCGGCGACTTTCTCCGCGGTCAGGCCCATGCCGTACGCGATGCCGACGTCTTCGTTGCGATCGAAGATATGCGGCGACAGCGACGGCTTATTGCCCATCATCGGCACCATGCTCATCGATTCGCAGCCGCCCGCGATCATCGCATCCGCCTCGCCGACGCGGATGCGGTCCGCGGCCATCGCGAGCGCGGTCAGACCCGACGCGCAGAAGCGGTTCACCGTGACACCGCCGACCGTGTTCGGCAGACCGGCCAGCAGCGCGCCGATCCGTGCGACGTTCAGGCCCTGCTCCGCTTCCGGAATCGCGCAACCGACGATCGCGTCTTCGATCACGCCGGTGTCGAGGCCGGGCACCTGAGCGACGGCCGACCTGATCGCGTGAACCAGCAGCTCATCCGGACGTGTGTTCCTGAACATGCCGCGCGGCGCCTTGCCGATCGGCGTACGGCTCGCGGCGACGATGTATGCGTCTTGCAATTGCTTTGCCATTTGGGAATCTCCTTTGTCGACCAGAGTTGGCCAAAGCTCTTACTCTGGTCCCATGCACGTTGTGCGGTCGCCGCTTAGTTGCGCACCGGCTTGCCGGTCTGCAGCATGCCCATGATCCGTTCCTGCGTCTTCTGCGTGCCGAGCAGCTCGACGAACGCGCGACGCTCGAGTTGCAGCAGCCATTCTTCGTCGACGAGGCTGCCCGCTTCGACGTCGCCGCCGCACACCGCTTCCGCGATGCGGCTCGCGATCAGGAAATCATGCTCGCTGATGAAGCGGCCGTCGCGCATGTTGACGAGCGACGCCTTGATCGTCGAGATCGCCGAGCGGCCCGCGACCGGCACCTGGGTCGCGCGCAGCGGCGCACGGTAGCCCGCCGCGGCGAGCGCGCGCGCTTCCTTCTTCGCGACGTCGAGCAGTTCGAACACATTGAAGACGATCGTGTCGGAAGGCTTCAGGTAGCCCATCGCGCGGGCGTCGAGCGCGGAGGCCGACACCTTCGCCATCGCCGCGTTCTCGAACGACTTCTGCAGGAACTTCAGCAGATCGCTCGTCGCGCCGACCTGGCTTGCCGCTTCGGCCGCGCGCAGCGCCGCTTCCTTCAGGCCGCCGCCGGCCGGCACGAGACCCACGCCGACTTCGACGAGACCCAGATAGCTCTCGATGTGCGCGACGCGCTTCGCGCTGTGCAGTGCGAGCTCGCAGCCGCCGCCGAGCGCGATGCCCGAGATCGCCGAAATCACCGGCACATTCGCGTACTTGACGCGCAGCATGCCCTGCTGGAAATTCCTCACGAACGGCTCGATGCCCTTCGCGCCGCCCATCATGAACGCGGGCATCGCTTCTTCGAGGTTCGCGCCCGCCGAGAACGGACCGCCCGGCGTGCCGAGCTTCAGCGATGTGGGCTGCCACACGACGAGGCCCTTGTAGTCCTTCTCGGCCAGTTCGATCGCCTGCGTGAGCCCTTCGATCACCGCCGGTCCGATCGTGTTCATCTTGCTCTTGAACGACACGATCAGCACGTCGTCCTCGCCCGCGCGATCGTCGACCCATGCGCGCACCGCATCGGTCTCGAACAGCGTCTTGCCATAGGTCTTCGGATCGGCGCCGGTTTCGCCGACGAGCGGCGCGCGGAACACCTGCTTGCCGTACACGTCGAGCGACGAGCGCGGCACGAAGGTCTGCGTGGCCGGTGACCACGAGCCTTCGGCCGTGTGCACGCCGCCCTTCTCGTCAACCGCGCCTTCGAGCACCCACGACGGCAGCGGCACGTTGGCGAGCGCCTTGCCCGCCGCGATGTCTTCCTGCACCCATTCGGCGACCTGCTTCCAGCCGGCCGTCTGCCAGCCTTCGAACGGACCTTCGTTCCAGCCGAAGCCCCAGCGGATCGCGAGATCGACGTCGCGCGCATTGTCGGCGATCGATTCCAGATGCACGGCGATGTAGTGATAGACGTCACGGAAGATCGACCACAGGAACTGCGCCTGCGGGTGCTGCGTTTCGCGCAGCAGCTTCAGACGCTCGGCAGCCGGACGCTTCAGGATGCGGCCGACGAGTTCGTCTGCCTTCCCGCCGCCGTCGATATATGCACCCGTGTTCGGATCGAGCACCTTGATCGCCTTGCCTTCCTTCCTGTAGAAGCCGGCGCCGGTCTTCTGGCCGAGCGCGCCCTTCTGCACCAGTTCGGCGAGCACGGCCGGCGTTTCGTAGACCGGCAGAAACGGATCGTCCGGCAGCGTGTCCTGCATCGTCTTGATCACGTGCGCCATCGTGTCGAGACCGACCACGTCGGCGGTGCGGAACGTCGCCGACTTCGCGCGGCCGAGGCGCGCGCCGGTCAGGTCGTCCACTTCGTCGAAACGCAGGCCGAACTTCGCGGCTTCGGCAATGACCGCAAGGATCGAGAACACGCCGACGCGGTTCGCAATGAAGTTCGGCGTATCTTTCGCGCGCACGACGCCCTTGCCGACCACGCTGGTCAGGAAGGTTTCGAGCTGATCGAGAATTTCCGGACGCGTCGTCGCGGTCGGGATCAGTTCGACCAGATGCATGTAGCGCGGCGGATTGAAGAAGTGCACGCCGCAAAAGCGCGCCTTCAGTTCGTCCGCGAAACCTTCGGACAGTGCGGTGATCGACAGCCCCGACGTGTTGGTCGCGAAAATCGCGTTCGGGCCGATGTGCGGCGCGACCTTCTTGTACAGGTCGTGCTTCCAGTCCATGCGTTCGGCGATCGCTTCGATCACGACGTCGCACTCGGCGAGCTTGTCGATGTCGTCGTCGTAGTTCGCGGGCTGGATGTATTGCGCGTCGTCCTTCACGCCGAACGGCGCCGGCGACAGCTTCTTCAGATTTTCGATCGCCTTCAGCGCGATCCCGTTCTTCGGGCCTTCCCTGGCGGGCAGGTCGAACAGCAGCACGGGCACCTTGGCGTTGATCAGGTGCGCGGCGATCTGCGCGCCCATCACGCCGGCGCCGAGCACGGCTACCTTGCGAATGATCAGATTGCTCACGTCGTTTCTCCGGAGAGTTGTGCGATGGCGCGAAGCGTCAGCCATGCTTCGCGCGATGTGTGTGGCCTCGCTCGATGTGCGAGCGTCAGAACAACGCTTCTTCGACGTCCATCATCGGCTTCGAACCGGCGCGCGCCTGGCGGATCGTCATCGCCGTTTCGGGCAGCAGCTTCGCGAAGTAGAAGCGCGCGGTCGCGAGCTTCGCCTTGTAGAACGGATCGCCCGACGCCTGTTTGTCGAGCGCGATACGAGCCATGCGCGCCCAGAAGTACGAGAACACCAGATGGCCGACCGTGCGCAGATACGGCACGGCCGCGGCGCCGACTTCGTCCGGGTTCTGCATCGCCTTCATGCCGATTTCCATCGTCAGTTTCTGCACCTTTTCGCCGATCTCGGCGAGCGGGTTCACGAACTCCTGCATCTCCGGCTTGATGCCTTCGGCTTCGACGAATTCGGCGACGAGCTTGCCGAACTTCTTCATCTTCGCGCCCATGTCGCCGAGCACCTTGCGGCCGAGCAGGTCGAGCGACTGGATGCCGTTGGTGCCTTCATAGATCATGTTGATGCGCGCGTCGCGCACGTACTGCTCCATGCCCCATTCGGCGATGAAGCCGTGGCCGCCGTAGATCTGCATCGCGTGATTGGTGCCTTCGAACGCGTTGTCCGACAGGAACGCCTTCAGGATCGGCGTGAGCAGCGCGACGAGGTCGGCGGCTTCCTTGCGCTCGGCTTCGTCGGCGTGCGACAGCTCCTTGTCGATCTGCAGCGCCGACCAGTACGAGAACGCGCGGCCGGCTTCGGCGTAGGCCTTCTGCGTGAGCAGCATGCGGCGCACGTCCGGATGCACGATGATCGGATCGGCGGCCTTTTCCGGCGCCTTCGGGCCGGTCAGCGAACGCATCTGCAGCCGCTCTTTCGCGTACGTGAGCGAGTTCTGATATGCGACTTCCGTGAGACCGAGGCTCTGCATGCCGACGCCGAGACGCGCGGCGTTCATCATCACGAACATCGCGTTCAGACCTTTGTTCGGCTCGCCGACCATCCAGCCCTTCGCGTTGTCGAGATTGATCACACAGGTCGCGTTGCCGTGGATGCCCATCTTGTGCTCGATCGAACCGCACTTCACGCCGTTGCGCTCACCGGGCTCGCCCGCTTCGTTCGGCACGAACTTCGGCACGATGAACAGCGAAATCCCCTTGGTGCCCTTCGGCGCATCCGGCAGACGCGCGAGCACGAGGTGAACGATGTTCTCCGCCATGTCATGCTCGCCGCTCGAAATAAAAATCTTCGTGCCGCTGATCGAGTACGAGCCGTCGCCGTTCGGCTCGGCCTTCGAGCGCAGAATGCCGAGGTCGGTGCCGCAATGCGGCTCGGTCAGACACATCGTGCCGGTCCAGACGCCTGCGACGAGCTTCGGCAGATAGCGCTGCTGCAGTTCCGGCGTGCCGTGCGCGTGCAGGCATTCGTACGCGCCGTGCGACAGGCCCGGATACATCGTCCACGCCTGATTCGCCGAGTTCAGCATTTCATAGAGCGCGTTGTTGACGAACGCGGGCAGTCCCTGGCCGCCGAATTCCGGGTCGCAACCGAGCGCCGGCCAGCCGGCTTCGACGTATTGCCGATAGGCTTCCTTGAAGCCCTTCGGCGTGGTCACGACGCCGTCGCCGGCATACGTGCAGCCTTCCTGGTCGCCGCTGTGGTTGAGCGGGAACAGCACTTCGGAGCAGAACTTGCCGGCTTCCTCGAGCACCGCGTTGATCGTGTCGGCGTCGAGTTCGGCGTGCTTCGGCATTTGCCGAAGTTCAGCCTCGACGTTGAGCAGTTCGTGTAACACGAATTGCATGTCGCGCAGCGGCGCGGCGTACTGTCCCATGACTCTCTCTCCCTGGTTTGACAAAAAGCCAGGCCGTTGGCCGGGCCCGTGGTCGGACCTTCTGCGCCGCGCGTTTCCGGTAGATTCCGGCGACGCCGCTAACGGCTTTCGCTTTGATACGAATTAATCAGTTTTTCCAGCGCGGCCCACGTGAGACGCACCGCATCCGGCAGATGCAGAAAGCGCGCGTCGTGATGCAGGCCGAGCGTGACGCTATACAGTTCGAACAGCATCAGCTGCGGGTCGGTATCAGCGCGCAGGTGCCCTTCTTCCATCGCTTGCGAGATCGCGCGCGTGAGCGCCGCACGCCACGTCGTCACGCTCGACACCAACTGCTCGCGCACCTGGCTGTCCGCGCGGTCGTCGTATTCGACGGCGCCGCTGATGTAGATGCAGCCGGTCGTGACTTCCTGAATGCGTTTCTCGATCCAGCGGGAAATCATCGCGCGCAAGCGCGGCAGACCACGCGGCTCGCGCAGGCTCGGGAAAAACACCTCTTCTTCGAAACGGCGGTGGTATTCGCGCACGACCTCGATCTGCAGATCCTCGCGCGACCCGAAATGCGCGAACACACCGCTCTTGCTCATCTGCATGCGCTCGGCCAGCAGACCAATCGTCAGACCTTCCAGTCCGTCTCGGCCTGCCAGATCGAGTGCTGCGTCGAGAATCGCGGCTCGGGTTTGTTCGCCTTTTCGCATAGCTGTTTTACCGTTCTAATGTGACCGAATTGAAAATCGAACGGCCGTACTATTATTGAGTGCTTGCCGTCCGCGAAACAAGGACTTTATTAGAAACCGGTTTCTAACCGGCTTCTAATTTTGCGGCTTTCGACCATCAGATCAATCAGATTTTTAGAGGCGTTTGCCTTGAATCGATGGTTGCCGATCGGCGCACGCGCGTTCTCGCGCGTGTTCTATTTCTTTGCCCCGCTTCGCTGGCGCCGATTGATGGCCGACATGATGCGGCAAGCGCGGGCTCTCGTGCGAGCGGTATTAGTCGTAGCCGCCGACCGTCAGCAGCTTCATCGCGACGCGGTAGCTCGTGTACGCGATCCAGCTCAACGCGCGCACGCGCGCCGGTCGCGATTCGTAGTGCGCTTCATCGATTGGGCGCGCGTCCGTGAACGCGTCGAGAATCGCGTCGCGCAGTTTGGGGATCGACGGATCGTTCACGAGCACGACGTTCGCTTCATTGTTCAGCATCAGGCTGAGCGCATCGAGATTCGACGAACCGACCGTGCCCCAGTTCGAATCGACCACCGCGACCTTGCCGTGCAGCAGCGTCTTCTCGTATTCGGCGATCTGCACGCCTGCGCGCAACAGCGCGTGGTACAGGAACGGCACGGCGTAATCGAGCGCCTTGAACTCCTTGCGCCCGATGATCAGCTTCACGACCACGCCGCGCCGCGCCGCGAACACCAGCGCGCGACGCAGCTTGCGTCCCGGCATGAAGTACGGATTCGCGAGCAGGATTTCATGGCGCGCCTGGCCGATCGCGGCCAGATAAGCTTTTTCGATCGCGCGGCGGTTGATCAGGTTATCGCGCGCGACGAATGCGACGCACGGCTCGCCGCCGGCCCACAGTGCCTCGTTGCGGCGTCGCCGGCGTCTGCGCAGACTGCCAAGCGAGTTGGCGTCCTGCGACGACAGGTCGGGCTTCATCGAATCGAGCGGCCGATGGCCGACGCGAATCCGCCGCCACTGCACGTCGATCGCATCGCGCACGTCGGCGACCACCGGCCCGCGCAGCTCGACCGCGAAGTCCCAGCGCCGGTACGGCAGCTTCTCGCCGTTGTTCTCGTAATCGTCGACGATATTGATGCCGCCGCAATACGCGATCTGATCGTCGATCACCGCGAGCTTGCGGTGCGTGCGCGAAAAGCCGAAGCGGCCGAACAGATGCGGGTTGTAGATGCGATGCTCGATGCCGCCGGCCGGCCATTGCTCGAACATCTTCAGGCGCGCGGTGCCGACGCCATCGGTGATCACGCGCACTCTGACGCCGCGCGCGGCAGCGCGAAGCAGCGCCTCGCTGACCGCGTGGCCGGCTTCGTCGTCGCAGAAGATATAGGTTTCGAGCGCGACGTTGTGCTCGGCCGCGTCGATGCGCTCGATCAGCGCGTCGAAGAAATCGTCGCCGGAGCGCAGCAGCTCGACCTCGTTGTTACTGGTGAAGCGGTAGCGCTGCCAGTAACGACGGCCGAGCAACGTGTGGCGCAGACGCGCCAAACGGCCCGAGCCGCCTGCGCTCACTGGCCACGCTCCCCGGCCAGCGGGCCGGATTGCGGATCGACCGGGCGTGCGGCGAGCCGGCGCGGCAACTGCAGGATCGCATCGGCATTCGACGACGAAAAGCAGCGCGATGCGGCCTCTTCATATGGCAGCCACATATACGCGGTGTGTTCGCGCGGCGCGAGCGTCACGTCGATGCACTCGGGGACCTGCAGGCTGAACCAGTGCTCGGTGTTGTAGAGCACGCCCGCTTCGTAGCGGTAACGAAATTCCGGGTAGATCTCGTAGTCGATCGAGTAGTGCCAGTCGAACAACCCGCTGCGCGGCACCAGTGCGCCGCCGATCATGATGCCGGTTTCCTCGCCGACTTCGCGCACCGCCGTGTCGGCGAGCGGTTCGTCGAGCCGGTCTTTCGAACCCGTCACCGACTGCCAGAACGCCGCATGATCGGCGCGCTCGAGCAGCAGCACGTCGAGCGCAGGCGTATGAATGATGACGAGGACGGACTGCGGAATTTTCGGCGGTTTCGGCATGGCTCAAACTGGGCGCGACGATACGCGCGATACATGTCGGATGACGGTCGAAAGGGTCTGGAAAGCGGTGGCTTCACTGTAACGCAAAAAATGAAAAAGGCGCTGAGGTGGAGATCACCTCAGCGCCTTTTCGTTTCGCTCGTGTGGTTTTTTTGCGGCCGCCGGCCCGCTGGCCGGCACACGCAAGACCGCTTGCCGGCCGCGCGCAGCGGCCGCGGTTTTATGCCTTCGGTTCCGGCGTACGCAGACGGATGTGCAGCTCGCGCAGCTGACGCTCGTCGACTTCGCTCGGCGCCTGCGTGAGCAGATCCTGCGCGCGTTGCGTCTTCGGGAACGCGATCACGTCGCGGATCGAGTCGGCGCCGGCCATCATCGTGACGATGCGGTCCAGACCGAACGCGATACCGCCGTGCGGCGGCGCGCCGTATTGCAGCGCGTCGAGCAGGAAGCCGAACTTCGCCTGCGCTTCTTCCGCGTTGATCTTCAGCGCGCGGAACACCTTGCTCTGCACTTCCTCACGGTAGATACGCACCGAGCCGCCGCCGATTTCCCAGCCGTTCAGCACCATGTCGTAGGCCTTCGCGAGGCAGCGCGCGGGGTCCGTTTCGAGGTACTCGAGGTGCTCGTCCTTCGGGCTCGTGAACGGGTGATGCGCGGCGACGTAGCGGTTGTCTTCCTCGTCGTATTCGAACATCGGAAAGTCGACGACCCACAGCGGCTTCCAGCCGGACTCGACGAGGCCGTTGGCCTTGCCGAATTCCGAATGACCGATCTTCAGACGCAGCGCGCCGAGGCTGTCGTTGACGACCTTCGCGCGATCCGACGCGAAGAAGATGATGTCGCCGTCTTGTGCGCCGGTGCGCTCGATGATCGCCTTCAGCGCTTCGTCGTGCAGGTTCTTCACGATCGGGCTTTGCAGGCCGTCACGGCCCTTCGCCGTTTCATTGACCTTGATCCATGCGAGACCCTTCGCCCCGTAGATGCGCACGAATTCCGTGTAGCTGTCGATGTCGCCGCGCGACAGCTCGCCGCCCTTCGGCACGCGCAGCGCCGCGACACGGCCGTCCTTCGTGTTGGCCGGGGTGCTGAACACCTTGAAGTCGACGTCGCGCATCGCATCGGTCAACTCGGTGAACTCGAGCTTCACGCGCAGGTCGGGCTTGTCCGAACCGAAGCGGCGCATCGCTTCCGCGTATTCCATGACCGGGAATTTCTGGTCGAGCTCGACGCCGATCGTCGTCCTGAACACGTGACGGATCATCGCCTCGAACAGATCGCGGATTTCCTGTTCCGACAGGAACGAGGTTTCGCAGTCGATCTGCGTGAATTCCGGCTGACGGTCAGCGCGCAGGTCTTCGTCGCGGAAGCACTTGGTGATCTGGTAGTAACGGTCGAAGTTCGCGACCATCAGCAGCTGCTTGAACAGCTGCGGCGACTGCGGCAGCGCGAAGAACTGGCCCGGGTTCGTGCGCGACGGCACGAGGTAGTCGCGCGCGCCTTCCGGCGTGCTCTTCGTGAGCATCGGCGTTTCGATGTCGATGAAGCCCTGCTCGTCGAGGTACTTGCGCACTTCGATCGCGACGCGGTAGCGCAGACGCAGGTTGTGCTGCATCTGCGGACGGCGCAGGTCGAGCACACGATGGGTGAGGCGCGTGGTTTCCGACAGGTTGTCATCGTCGAGCTGGAACGGCGGCGTGACCGACGCGTTCAGCACGATCAGCTCGTGGCACAGCACTTCGATCTTGCCGCTCTTCAGCGATGCATTGGTCGTGCCTTCCGGACGGCCGCGCACGATGCCCTTGACCTGCACGCAGAACTCGTTGCGCACGCCTTCGGCGACCTTGAACATGTCAGCGCGATCCGGATCGCAGACGACCTGAACGAGCCCTTCGCGATCGCGCAGGTCGATGAAGATGACGCCGCCATGGTCGCGGCGGCGGCTTACCCAGCCGCACAGCGAGACGGATTGGCCCAGCAGTTCCTCGGTCACCAGACCGCAGTATTCAGATCTCATCGACATGATGTTTGTCTTTCGTTTTGCATTGGTTGAACGGCGCGCCGCAGACGATCCTGCATGAAGCGTTGCGCGCCGGCATTAGAGCGGGGGCTCGACGGTGGCGCGGCGCACCGGCGCCGGCGGCGGCGCGGACGGCGCCACCACGCCCATCGAGACAATGTACTTGAGCGCAGCGTCGACCGTCATGTCGAGCTCGATCACTTCGCTTTTCGGCACCATCAGGAAGAAGCCGGACGTCGGGTTCGGTGTGGTCGGCACGTATACGCTGACGTAATCTTCTTTCAGATGGTTGGCCACGTCGCCGCCCGGGATGCCGGTCAGAAACGCGATCGTATAGGACCCGCGGCGCGGGTACTCGATCAGCAGCGCCTTGCGGAATGCATTGCCACTGCTCGACAGCAGCGTGTCGGACACCTGCTTCACGCTGGTGTAGAGCGGGCCGACCACCGGAATGTGCGCGACCAGCAGTTCCCACCACTTCACGAGCTTCTGCCCAATGAAGTTCTGCGTCAACAGCCCGACGACGAAGATGAACGCGAGCGTGAGCACCGCGCCGAGGCCCGGCAAACGATAGCCGATCGTGCGTTCCGGCTGCCACGAGGTAGGCAGCAGCAACAGCGTCTGGTCCATCGTGCCGATGACCAGACCGAGCACCCACAGTGTGATGGCCAGGGGCACCAGCACCAGCAGGCCGGTCAGAAACACCGATTTGAGCGTGAATTTCTTCGTCGTCATGTGTACCGCCAGAAAGCTGCGCGGGCCGAAGCCCATGCGCGGTAGATACGCCGCCCGCGCGGGGCGGCAGTCCCACTAGGCGCTGCTGGAACCGCTCGGGCTCGTGGCGGCGGGCGCCGCGGGCACGGCAGCCGATGCAGCCGGGGCAGCGGCTGCGGCCGGCTCGGACTTCGCTTCCGACGCGGCCGGCGCGCTCGTGCCGCTGCGGAAATCGGTCACGTACCAGCCGGAGCCCTTCAACTGGAAGCCGGCGGCGGTGAGTTGTTTGCTAAAGGTGTCTTTTCCGCACTCGGGACACTGCGTCAACTGGGGGTCGCTCATCTTCTGGAGCACGTCCTTCCCGAAACCGCATGACCCGCAACGATAAGCGTAGATCGGCATGATCCTCTCTTACTCCAAATGCCTACTGAAATCTTGTAAACGCTTGCAAAGCCTTGAATTATAGCCGCAAACGATGTCCGTTCCCCGGATTTCGGGAAGCGGACGCACTACGCGCCCGCCACCGCGCCAAATGGGGACGCCCCCCGGACCTCTCAAGAGCGGCGCGCGTGGCGTTAGCCGCGACGCCGCCAGGTGAGCCAGCGCTCGCGTCCGGCGAATACGGCGATCGAGTCGTCGACCGCTTCGTCTTCGACCAGCTCGAAGTGTGGCGTGAGCAGCGCATCGAGCTCGCCGCGTTCGATGCCGAACGGCGGCCCTTTCGGCGTCGCGCCGATGAAAAAGTTGCCCGCCAGCAACCCGCCGGCCGGCAGCAGTTCGCCCATGCGCTGCGCGTAGTCGGCGCGGCGCGCCGGCGGCAGCGCGCAGAAGAATGCGCGCTCATAGATCCATGCCGGTGCGAACGGTGGCGCATAGGTGAAAAAATCCGCCTGTTCGACCAGCGATGCATGCGCGCCGAGCTGCTCGCGTGCCGCCGCCACGGCGGCCGCCGAGAAGTCGATCGCGCGTACCGGGTTGCCCTGGCGGGCGAGCCATACCGCTTCGTGCGCGCTGCCGCAGCCTGGAATCAGCACGGCAACGTCGCGGTGCCGTTCGGCGAACGCGCGAAACGCGGACGGCACGCCCGCCTGATCCCACGGCGTGAAATGGCGCTCGAAGCGTTCGTCCCAGAACTCGGGCGAGTCGGGATCGCGGGTTGCGAAATCGGGCGCGGCGGGTTGGGTCGGATCGCTCATCGGAATCTAACCTCCATAAGCCAGTACCAGGAACGCGCGCGCCAGCATCGCGCCGACGCCGACCGCCACGCCGAACAGCAGCAGGCCTTGCAGCAGACGGTTGGTGCGCTTTTGCTCGAGCAGGATCTGGCGGATCACGTCGTCGTTCGCGCCGCCCACCGGATGATGGCGCTCGGCCAGCATGTTATGGACGAGGCGCGGCAACTGCGGCAGCGTCTTGCTCCACTGCGGCGCCTCGATCTTCAGACGCTCGTACCAGCCGCGCAAGCCGATCTGCTCGTTCATCCAGCGCTCGAGATAGGGCTTCGCGGTCTTCCACAGATCCAGTTCGGGATCGAGCGAACGGCCTAGGCCTTCCACGTTCAGCATCGTCTTTTGCAGCAACACGAGCTGCGGCTGGATCTCGACGTTGAAGCGCCGCGACGTCGAGAACAGACGCATCAGCACCTGGCCGAGAGAAATGTCCTTCAGCGCGCGATCGAAATACGGTTCGCAGACCGCGCGGATCGCGCTTTCGAGCTCCTCGACGCGGGTGCTCGGCGGCACCCAGCCCGACTCCAGATGCAGCGTCGCGACGCGATGGTAGTCGCGCTTGAAGAACGCGAGGAAGTTCTGCGCGAGGTAGTTTTTGTCGAAGTCCGACAACGCGCCGATGATGCCGAAGTCGAGCGCGATATAGCGGCCGAAGTGCGCGGGATCGAGGCTCACCTGGATGTTGCCGGGGTGCATGTCGGCGTGGAAAAAGCCGTCGCGGAACACCTGCGTGAAGAAAATTTCGACGCCCTCGCGCGCGAGCTTCGGGATGTCGACACCCGCCGCGCGCAACGTATCGACCTGGCTGATCGGCACGCCGACCATGCGCTCCATCACGAGCACCGTGGGCGTGCAGAACTCCCAGTACATCTCGGGCACGAGCAGCAGGTCGAGCCCCAGGAAGTTGCGCCGCAACTGGCTGCCGTTGGCGGCCTCGCGCATCAGGTCGAGTTCGTCGTGCAGGTATTTGTCGAATTCGGCGACCACCTCGCGCGGCTTCAGGCGCTTGCCGTCGGCCCACAGACGCTCGGCCCATAGGGCGATGTCGCGCAACAGCGCGAGGTCGGAATCGATCACCGGCAGCATCTTGGGGCGCAGCACCTTCACCGCGACCGCCTTGCCCGCATGCTGGCCGGCCTTCACCTTCGCGAAGTGGACCTGGGCGATCGACGCGCTCGCGACCGGGACCCGCTCGAAATCGTCGAACAGCACGTCGACCGGCGCGCCGAGCGACTTCTCGACGAGCGCGATCGCGACCGCCGAATCGAACGGCGGCACCTGGTCTTGCAGCTTGGCAAGTTCGTTGGCGATATCGACCGGCAGCAGATCGCGACGGGTCGACAGCACCTGGCCGAACTTGACGAAGATCGGCCCGAGGCTTTCGAGCGCGAGCCGCAGACGCACGCCCGGCGGCGCATCGAACTTGCGACCAAGCGTCGTGATGCGCAGCAGCAGACGCACGCGCCGGTCGTTGATGCGGCTCAACATCATTTCGTCGAGGCCGAAGCGGATGACCGTGAAAAATATCTTGAGAAAACGCAGAAAACGCATGGCTGGGCCCGATGACTAGCGCGTGCCGCGCGACGTGGCGGCGCCGCCCGGCGTTTGCGCGCCGCGGGCTTCGACCTTCTGTTCGATGCGCTCGATGCGCTTTTCGACGCGCGCGAGCGAATCGCGCGCGCGCGCCACCTCGACGTTGAAGTCAGCGAGCGCGGTGCGCCGCACCAGCTGCGGATTTTCGTCGAGCAGGTACTCGGCGGCGGTGTCGAGCAGATTGCGACCGGTGCGCTGCACATACTCGCCGACTGAGCGGACTAGCGACGTGATGCGCCACGCGGGTCCATCACCGATCAGCTTCGCGAGATCTTCCTCCGGCTCCCAGCGCAGATGCTCGGCGAGCTTCGCGATCACGGTCGCGAACTCGGCGTCGCCCTCGATCTTCACGTGCTTCATCACCGCCGCCTGGCCACCTTGCAGGAAGGCCGGCAGTGCGTCGGACGGCACCGAGATCGTCACGTCGAACTGATGCGCATCGGCTTCGTCGAGCGTAGCGAGATAGCCGTCGGGCTGCACGAGCAGCGCGAGCACAACCGGCGGACATGACAGGCGAGCGGTCTTGCCCGCGTACGGGGCGAGGCGCTCGCGGGCCCACGATTCGCGGGCGAGCAGATGATTGACAGCAGCAGCGAAGGGCTTGGCGGCGAGGGTCATCGAAGGTGGCAAGAAAAAACCCGCGCGAGCGAGGTGCTTGCGCGGGCTCCCATTGTAACGTCCGTTCGCTTCGCGGCCTGCTATGCCGAACGGCCTAAGCCATGCGCGAGGTGAGGCATCGCTATGCCGTGGCCGGCCCTTTTCGAGGCAAACGCGACTCGATGCGTCGGCATGTCAGTGTTGCTCGACCTGCTGGATGCCGGCAAGCAGCCAGCCTTCGCCAGTGCGGTTCGCCTTCGTCAGATTCCAGACTTCGACGAACGGCTCGGCCGCCGCGCCAGGCTCCTCGCGGATCAAACCGGAGAAGCGCACGCTCGCGAAGGATTCGTTCGCGCGCTCCTCGACGCCGAGCAGCTCGGCGTTCAACTGCACGACGTCGGTCTGGTTCGGCTGTGTGCTGCGCGACGCGAGATCGACGCGCACTTCGGCGAACATTTCCGGCGTCGTGAATTCGCGGATGTCCTCGACGTTGCCGACGTCCCACGCGGCCTGCAGGCGCACGAAGTACACCTTCGCGTTGCGCAGAAACGCTTCCGAATCGAAGCCGGCCGGCACCGACGGCGTCGCGCCGAGCGATGGCGTGGTCAACGGGTTGCCCTGCGGTTCGAGATACGAGCCGGTGGGCGGCGCCGTGTAACGCGGCTCCTGAATATAGTCGGTGCCTTTCGTGTTCAGCGACGGCGCCGTGCCCGCGTAGGCAGGCTGCGCCGCATCGCGCTTACGGCCGGCGAAGCGGCGGATGAGCCAGATCACCACAATCGCGATCAACGCGATCACGATCACGTTCGCGAACATGCCGGCGAACGCCTCGCCGAGCCCGAAATGCGACAGCAATGCGGCGATGCCGAGACCGGCCGCGAGACCGGCGATCGGCCCGAGCCAGCGATTGCGGTTCGGCGCGGCGGGCGGCGTGGGCTTAGTCGCAGGCGCCGCCTGCGCGCTCTGCTGCGTGGCCTGACTGTTCTGCGCCGGCTGGGACGGCGTCGTCTGGCGCTGCTGTTGCAGACTGTTCGATTGACGGCCGAAGCTGCGGCCTCCGCCCATGCGGCGCGCTTCGGCGTCGAGAGAGGCAAGCGTGCCGGCCATCAGCAGACCGACCATCGCGATCAGTCCGATTCTTCTCGCCAGCGCCCCCTTAACCTTACGAGTAGATAACAAATTCGAATCGGACATTTCGCACTTTCCTTTAAAAATCGATGGGTTAGGGACTCTAGTATTTGATCCCCACATGCAAAGCTACCACGCCAGCTGACAAATTGTAATATTTGACGCCGTCGAGACCAGCTTGTTCCATCATAGTTTTCAAAGTTTCCTGGTCCGGATGCATGCGGATCGATTCCGCCAGGTACTGGTAGCTTTCCGCGTCCTTGGCGAAGCGCTCGCCGAGCCATGGCAACACCTTGAACGAATACAGATCGTAGACCTTCTTCAGCGGATCCCATACTTTCGAGAACTCGAGCACGAGCAGCCGCCCGGCCGGTTTCAGCACACGACGCATCTCGGCAAGCGCGATGTCCTTATGTGTCATGTTGCGCAAGCCGAACGCGACCGTCACGACGTCGAAGTAGTTGTCCGGAAACGGGATTTTCTCGGCATCGCACAGCAGCGCCGGCGTGATGATGCCCTTGTCGAGCAGCCGGTCGCGGCCCACGCGCAGCATCGATTCATTGATGTCGGTATGCCAGACCTCGCCCGTTTCGCCCGCCTGTTTCGCGAATGCTTTCGACAGGTCGCCCGTGCCGCCCGCAATGTCGAGCACCTTGTAGCCCGGCCGCACGTTCGCCTGGGCGATCGTGAACACCTTCCACGCCCGGTGCAATCCGCCCGACATCAGGTCGTTCATCAGGTCGTAGTTGGCGGCCACCGAGTGGAACACCCCCGCCACCTTCTGCGCCTTGTCCTGTTCGTCGACCGATTGAAAGCCGAAGTGGGTTTTGCTCATCGCGCTCGTCCTTTCGCGTGTTCTTGAATGTTGCGCCGCTCGAGCGGCGTTCGGGGGCGAATCGTATCAGTGACAGTGCCCGTGCGCAGCCGCGGCGGGCACCATCGGCGTGTCGCGGTCGATGCCGGCCGCTGCCAGTTTGGCGAGATACGCGCGCCAGAGTTCATCCTGACGCACGGCCATGTCGTACAGCAGGTCCCACGAGTAGATACCGGTGGCGTGTCCATCGGAGAAGGTCGGCTGCAGCGCGTAATTGCCGACGCCTTCGATCATCGTGATCGTCACGTCGCGCTTGCCGGTCTGCGGAGTTTCCTGACCGGGCCCGTGGCCCATCACTTCCGCCGACGGCGAATACACGCGCAGCAGTTCGAACGGTAGCCGATACGCTTCGCCGTTCGCGTACTGCAGTTCGAGCACGCGCGACTTCGAATGCAAGATCACGCCTGTCGGCACCGGCGTCTCGGGAGTCAATCCGCTCATGTTGGCCTCATCAGATAACGGCGGGTGATAACGTCGGATCGGCAGCCTCGCACGCCGACGGCAGTCCGGCGATGCGCGGCGACGGGTTCAGCGACGCTCAGCCCAGCGCCTGTTCAATTTCCTGCCGCACGGCTTCGCGCAGCAGCGTGGCGTGCGCGCGGCGCGACGACAACATCGCTTCGGACACCGTGCGCTGGCGCGGCGCCCAGATCGGCAGGGGGAAATGCGCGTCGTTCGAGAAACGCGGAATCACGTGCCAGTGCACGTGCGGCACCTGGTTGCCGAGGCTCGCGAGATTGACCTTCGCGGGCTGCATCACGCGCCGCTGCGCACGCTCGACCGCGTACACGGCCTTCATCACGTGATCGCGCTCGTCGGCAGAAAGATCCGAAAACTCGGCGACGTGAGCGTTCCAGATGACCCGGCAAAAGCCCGGGTAGTCGTGTTCGTCGGCGAGGACGACTCGCAGCGCGTCGTCCTGCCACAGCACATGGCCGCCGTCTTCACGGCAAAAAACGCAGTCCATCGTCGTCCTCGGCAAAAATCGTTGGTCGTGCCATTAAACCAGCACGCGCTCGATTCCGCCATTGTTCGCCCGTTGAACGTAGTCCGCCATCCAGTTTTCGCCGAGCACGTGACGTGCCATCTCGACCACGATGTAGTCCGCCTCGGTACCCGCGTCTTCGTTGTAGCGCGACAGCCCTTGCAGGCACGACGGGCAACTCGTGAGGATCTTGACGTCGGCCGAACCCGCGTTTCCGTGATTGGGCTGCGGACCGTCGCCGGCCTTCAGCACCGAACCGTTCGGCGCGCCCGCGGCGCCGACCGATGCATTGGCCGGATTGATCGCGTTCGCGCCCGCTTCGGCGACGAGAGGGATGCCGCGCAGCTTCGCCGCGCCCTTGCGGATTTCTTCTTCCTTGCGGAAGCGCACCTGGGTCGAGATGTCGGGACGCGTGACCGCGAGCGTGCCCGATTCGCCGCAGCAGCGGTCGTTCTTCTCGATCTTGTAGCCGTCCTGCTCCGAACCCATCAGCTGATTGACGAGCTTGACCGGGTCCATCGTCTTGATCGGCGAATGGCACGGGTCGTGGTACATGTAGCGCACGCCGTTCACGCCATCGAGCTTGATGCCTTTTTCCAGCAGATACTCGTGGATGTCGATGATCCGGCAGCCCGGGAAGATCTTTTCGAATTCGTAACCGGCGAGCTGGTCGTAGCACGTGCCGCACGACACCACCACCGTCTTGATGTCGAGGTAGTTCAGCGTATTGGCGACGCGGTGGAACAGCACGCGGTTGTCGGTGACGATCTGCTCGGCTTTGTCGTACTGGCCCGAACCGCGCTGCGGATAGCCACAGCACAGGTAGCCCGGCGGCAGCACGGTCTGCACGCCCGCCTCCCACAGCATTGCCTGGGTCGCGAGACCAACCTGCGAGAACAGCCGCTCGGAGCCGCAGCCCGGGAAGTAGAACACCGCTTCGGTGTCGGCGGTGGTCGTCTTCGGATTGCGGATGATCGGGACGATCTTGTTGTCCTCGATATCGAGCAAGGCGCGCGCGGTCTTCTTCGGCAGGTTGCCCGGCATCTTCTTGTTCATGAAGTGGATCACCTGCTGCGTGATCACCGGCTTGCCGACCGTGGCGGGCGGATGCGCGGTCTGCTTCTTCGCGAACTTCTTCAGCACTTCATTGCCGAGGCGCTGCGCCTTGTAGCCGATGCCCATCATCGCGGTGCGCGCGAGGTTGATGGTCTGCGGGTTGGTCGCGTTCAGGAAAAACATGCCCGCGGCGTTGCCCGGGTTGAACTTCTTCTTGCCCATCTTGCGCAACAGGTTGCGCATGTTCATCGTCACGTCGCCGAAGTCGATCTTCACCGGGCACGGCGTCACGCACTTGTGGCAGACAGTGCAGTGATCGGCGACGTCGTTGAACTCGTCCCAGTGCTTGATCGACACGCCGCGGCGCGTCTGCTCTTCGTACAGGAATGCCTCGACCAGCAAGGACGTGGCGAGAATCTTGTTGCGCGGGCTGTACAGCAGGTTCGCGCGCGGCACGTGGGTCGCGCAGACCGGCTTGCACTTGCCGCAGCGCAGGCAGTCCTTGATCGACTCGGAAATCGCGCCGATATCGGACTGCTGCATGATCAGCGATTCGTAGCCCATCAGGCCGAAGCTCGGCGTGTACGCGTTGCGCAGGTCCGCGCCTTCGAGCAGCTTGCCCGCGTTGAAGCGCCCATGCGGATCGACGCGCTGCTTGTACTTGCGGAATTCGCCGATCTCGTCGTCGGTCAGGAATTCGAGCTTCGTGATGCCGATGCCGTGCTCGCCGGAGATCACACCGTCGAGCGAACGCGCGAGCTTCATGATGCGCGCGACCGCCGTGTGCGCGTCCTGCAGCATCTCGTAGTTATCGGAGTTGACCGGCAGGTTCGTGTGGACGTTGCCGTCGCCCGCGTGCATGTGCAGCGCGACGAACACGCGCCCGCGCAGCACCTGCTTGTGGATCGCCTGGGCTTCGTCGAGGATCGGCTTGAACTCGCCGCCGTTGAAAATCTGCCGCAATTCGGCGCGGATTTCCTGCTTCCACGACACGCGAATCGTGCGGTCCTGCGCGAGGTGGAATACGTTTGCGTCGGGTTGCGCGTCGACGCGGTCGGCGAACTTTTCGGCGAGCGACTCGTAGCCGAGGCCGACCAGGTAGTGCTGCGCCTCGCGCAGCGACAGGTCGAGCTTGCCGCGCACGAATTCCCAGCGCGTGCGCACACGCGCGAGTAGATCGAGCGCCTGCTGCACGCGGTCTTCGAGCAGCTCGGCGCTGGGGATTTCGTTCGCGTCGTCGCTCTTGCCGAGCGGCAGCTTGCCGCCCTTGAAGAACGCTTCGAGCGCGTCGACCAGTTGCAGCTTGTTCTTCAGCGACAGCTCGATGTTGATGCGCTCGATGCCGTCCGTGTATTCGCCCATGCGGTCGAGCGGAATCACGACGTCTTCGTTGATCTTGAACGCGTTGGTGTGCTTTGCGATCGCGGCCGTACGGCTGCGGTCGAGCCAGAAGCGCTTGCGGGCCTCGGCGCTGACGGCGACGAAGCCTTCGCCGCTCTTGCCGTTGGCCATGCGCACGACTTCCGAGGTGGCCTGCGCGACCGCGTCCGCGTCGTTACCGACGATATCGCCGATCAGCACCATCTTCGGAAACGCGTTGCGTTTGCTCTTGGTCGCATAGCCGACCGCGCGCAGATAGCGCTCGTCAAGATGCTCGAGACCCGCGAGAATCGCGCCGCCCTGGCGCGACGTCTCGAACAGGTAGTCCTTGATTTCGACGATGCTCGGAATCGCCTCGCGCGCCTGGCCGAAGAACTCGAGACAGACGGTGCGCGTATGCGCAGGCATCTTGTGCAGCACCCAGCGCGCGGACGTGATGAGGCCGTCGCAGCCTTCCTTCTGCACGCCCGGCAGACCGGCGAGGAATTTGTCGGTGACGTCCTTGCCGAGGCCTTCCTTGCGGAACACGCGGCCCTTGATGTCCAGCGCTTCGGTGCGCAGCAGCTTCTCGCCCGGCGCGTAGTCGCCGTCGAACCATTTGAGCTCGAAACGCGCGACTTCGATGTCGTGGATCTTGCCCATGTTGTGCTCGAGACGCGTGACTTCGAGCCAGTTCCCTTCCGGGTCGACCATGCGCCACCACGCGAGGTTGTCGAGCGCCGTGCCCCACAGCACCGCCTTCTTGCCGCCCGCGTTCATCGCGACGTTGCCGCCGACGCAGGACGCGTCGAGCGAGGTCGGGTCGACCGCGAACACGAAGCCGGCCTGCTCGGCCGCTTCGGTCACGCGGCGCGTGACGACGCCCGCGCCCGAGAAAATCGTCGCGACCTTGCGATCGACGCCCGGCAGCTGGGTCATTTCGACCGGGCCGAGCTGTTCGAGCTTTTCGGTGTTGATGACGGCCGAGAACGGCGTGAGCGGCACCGCGCCGCCCGTGTAGCCGGTGCCGCCGCCGCGCGGAATCACCGTCAGGCCGAGTTCGAAGCAGGCCTTGATCATGCCGGCGATTTCGGCCTCGGAGTCCGGCGTCAGCACGACGAACGGGTATTCGACGCGCCAGTCGGTCGCGTCGGTCACGTGCGAGACGCGCGACAGGCCATCGAACTTGATGTTGTCTTTCTGCGTGACCTTGCCGAGCACGCGCGTAGAACGGCGGCGCAGGTCGTAGGTCTGCTGGAATTCGCTGGCGAATTGGTCGATCGCGCGGCGCGCGGCCTGCACCAGCTTTTCGACGCGTGCGGCGCGCTCGACGCCGGCTTCGTCGCCGTGTTCGCGCAGATCGGCGCGGCGGCGCTTTTCGATTTCGGCGAGACGGTGATTGAGCGCCTCGATCAACAGCGCGCGGCGCTTCGGATTGTCGAGCAGGTCGTCCTGCAGATACGGATTGCGGCGCACGACCCAGATATCGCCGAGCACTTCGTACAGCATGCGCGCCGAGCGGCCGGTGCGGCGTTCGGCGCGCAGTTCGGCGAGCGCGTCCCAGGCGTCGTTGCCGAGCAGGCGGATGACGATTTCGCGGTCGGAGAACGACGTGTAGTTGTAGGGAATTTCGCGCAGACGCGCTTCGGGATCGGCGGCCACCGCGCCGGCGGCGCCGTGCGGATCGAAAACTTGAGGTGCGTTCATGGTTGGACGACTCGGTAGGTCAGCCTGGCGCACTCGTCACGAGGCGTCGGCGGACAATGCGCGTGGGGCGCAATGCTTGAAATCTTCTAGGGCTTCAAGGGGAGCAAGCACGACCGGCGGCCAACTCACGGCGGTCGCTTCGCGGCACTCAGAGACAGCTACACGATCGCGCGTGGCGGACATGCCGTTCCGCCGCGGGGCAGGATTCGCGCGGGACGGGCATTAAATGGGCGATCCGAGGCTGCCAGTGCATCTTCCGATCCTTATTCCAAAACGAAATTCTACCGCATCATTCCGCCACGCGTTGACGGTGGGAATCGGGCGGCAGCGGGGGTTCGGGGGATTTGGCGGTGAGTTTGGCGCTATTTCGCACGCCGCCTCATTGACCGGCCGGACGGTTTGGCAAACTTCGATCATGCAGTTGACAAACGGCCGGGCCAGGGGCGTGCCACCCTTCCCCGGAGTGCGCTGAACGGCCAGAGCGGGCACCGTTGGCGCTATCATTGACGTTTTCCCGTCTTACACAGCGCACCGCGCCACCCGCATGGCTTCCCACGACTACCTGAAAAAGACCCTGACCGCGCGCGTCTACGACGTGGCGCGCGAGACCGAACTCGAACGCGCGCCGAACCTGTCGGCGCGGCTGTGCAACCCGGTCTATCTGAAGCGCGAGGACAACCAGCCGGTGTTCTCGTTCAAGCTGCGCGGCGCATACAACAAGATGGCGCATATTCCGGCCGAGGCGCTCAGTCGCGGCGTGATCACCGCGTCGGCGGGCAATCATGCGCAGGGCGTGGCGTTATCGGCGGCACGCATGGGCGTGAAGGCGATCATCGTCGTGCCGGTGACGACGCCGCAGCTCAAGGTCGACGCGATCCGCACGCATGGCGGGCCGACTGTCGAGATCGTGCAGTTCGGTGAGTCGTATAGCGACGCCTATGGTCACGCGGTCAAGCTGCAGGAAGAGCGCGGCCTGACCTTCGTGCATCCGTTCGACGATCCGTACGTGATCGCCGGTCAGGGCACCGTCGCGATGGAAATCCTCAGCCAGCACCAGGGGCCGATTCACGCGATCTTCGTGCCGATCGGCGGCGGCGGTCTCGCGGCCGGTGTCGCCGCATACGTGAAATCGGTGCGCCCCGAGATCAAGGTGATCGGCGTGCAGACCGATGATTCGTGCGCGATGGCCGCGTCGTTGCAGGCGGGCGAGCGCGTGACGCTGAACGAAGTGGGGCTGTTCTCCGACGGCACCGCGGTGAAGCTCGTCGGCGAAGAGACCTTCCGTCTGTGCCGCGAATATCTCGACGAAGTGCTGCTCGTGAACACCGATGCGCTGTGCGCCGCGATCAAGGACGTGTTCCAGGACACGCGCAGCGTGCTCGAACCGGCGGGCTCGCTCGCGGTGGCCGGCGCCAAGCAGTATGCCGAACGGGAAGGCATCGAGAACCAGACGCTGATCGCGATCACGTCGGGCGCGAACATGAACTTCGACCGCATGCGCTTCGTCGCCGAACGCGCGGAGGTGGGCGAAGCGCGCGAAGCGGTCTTCGCGGTGACGATCCCCGAAGAGCGCGGCAGCTTCAGGCGCTTCTGCGAGCTGCTCGGCACGCGCAGCGTCACCGAGTTCAACTACCGGATCGCTGACGCGAACTCGGCGCATATTTTCGTTGGCGTGCAGATCCGCAATCGCAGCGAATCGGCGCAGATCGCCGGCGCCTTCGAAGCGCACGGCTTCGCCACCGTCGACCTGACCTTCGACGAACTGTCGAAGCAGCACATCCGCTACATGGTCGGCGGCCGCTCGCCGCTCGCGCGCGACGAACGACTGTTTCGCTTCGAGTTTCCGGAACGTCCGGGCGCGCTGATGAAATTCCTGTCGTCGATGGCGCCGAACTGGAACATCAGCCTGTTCCACTACCGCAACCAGGGCGCGGACTACAGCTCGATTCTGGTCGGCATTCAGGTGCCCGGGAGCGACCACGCGGCGTTCGAGCGCTTCATCGAAACGCTCGGCTATCCGTGCTGGGAAGAGACGAAGAATCCGGTCTATCGTCTCTTCCTCGCCTGATCTCTTCGAACCGGAACGCAACGATGGCGCTTTCGCTCGTCGACAAACTGGTGGTCGCAATCTCGTCGCGCGCACTGTTCGACTTCGAGGAAGAGAACCGTGTCTACGAGGCCGGCGACCTGAACGCTTACGAAGCGTTGCAGCGCGAGCGTCTGAACGTGCCCGCGAAACCGGGCGTGGCGTTTCCGCTGATCCGCAAGCTGCTTGCGCTGAACGCCGGCGGTCATCGCGTCGAAGTGGTGATCCTGTCGCGCAGCGATCCGATCAGCGGTCTGCGCGCGTTTCATTCCTGCCGCGAACACGGGCTCGCGATCGAGCGCGGCGTGTTCACGCGCGGCCGCGCGCCGTTCGGTTATCTGAAGCCGCTGAACGCTTCGCTGTTTTTGTCGGCGAATCAGCACGACGTGCGCGATGCGCTCGCCGCTGGCTTCCCAGCCGCACGCGTGTTGCCGGAATCGGCGAAAATGGCGAGCAAATACCCGGACGAAATCCGCATTGCGTTCGACGGCGACGCGGTCTTGTTTTCCGACGAAGCGGAACGCATCTTCCAGCAAGACGGCCTGCGCGCGTTCGTCGGTCACGAGATCGACAACAAGCATCTGCCGCTCGCGGACGGTCCGCTCAAGCCGCTGCTCGAAGCACTCCACCGGCTGCAAAAACTCGCGGACGCGGCCGCGCCGATGCGCATTCGCACGGCGCTGGTGACGGCGCGCTCGGCTCCCGCGCATGAGCGCGCGATCCGCACCCTGATGGCATGGAACATCGAAATCGACGAAGCGATGTTCCTCGGCGGCCTCGACAAAAGCGCATTTCTGCGCGAGTTCGAGCCCGACTTTTTCTTCGACGACCAGATCGGCCACTGCGAATCGGCCCGCGTCGTAACCGCGACCGGGCACGTGCTGAGTGGCATCGTGAACGCATCATGACACCCGAACAATCCCCGCTCGGCAAGTCCTCGACTTACACCGAACAATACGATCCGACGCTGCTATTTCCGATTGCGCGCAGCCATGCGCGCGAGGCGATCGGCATTACCGCGCGACTGCCGTTTTTCGGCACCGACATCTGGAACGCCTACGAGCTGTCGTGGCTGAACGCGCGCGGCAAGCCGCAGATCGCCGTCGCGACGTTCTTCGTGCCGGCCGACTCGCCGAACATCGTCGAGTCGAAATCGTTCAAGCTGTATCTCGGCTCGTTCGCGCAGACTGCGTTCGACTCGGCCGAGAGCGTGCGCGACACGATCAGGCGCGACGTGTCCGCGTCGTGCGGCGCGAGCGTGTCGGTACATCTGAGCACACCGCACGAATTCGGCAAGCTGAAAATGGAAGAATTCGCCGGTCTGTCGCTCGACCGGCTCGAACTCGAGGCGAGCGTCTATCAGCCGGACGCGTCACTTTTGAGCGCGGCGCGCGACGAAGCGCCGGTCGAGGAAACGCTGTTCTCGAACCTGCTGAAGTCGAACTGCCCGGTGACCGGTCAACCGGACTGGGGCAGCGTGCAGATCCACTACGCCGGCCCGCAGATCGATCACGCGGGCCTGTTGCGATACATCATCTCGTACCGCAATCACACCGGGTTTCATGAGCAATGCGTCGAGCGAATCTTCGTCGACATCATGAAGATGTGCAAACCGCTGAAGCTCGCCGTGTATGCGCGCTACACGCGCCGCGGCGGGCTCGACATCAACCCGTTCCGCACCAACTACAACCTGCCGATGCCGGACAACATGCGGCTCGCGCGGCAGTAACTCCAACACAAAAAACAGCGGTAAACGCGACGAGGGCGCCGCAGGCCATCACGACCTGCGGCGCCCTCGTCACATGAAAGCCATCAAAGCGATCAGGCCGCCGGCTTCTTATAAGCGACGCAATCCACCTCGACCTTGCAGTCGATCACCATCGACGACACCACGCACGCGCGCGCCGGCGGATTCTCGCCAAAATACTCGCGAAACACCTTGTTGAACGACGCGAAGTCGCGCGGATCGTCGAGCCACACGCCGCAACGCACGACGTGCTCGGCGCCATAGCCCGCTTCCTTCAGGATCGCGAACACGTTCTGGATCGCCTTGTGAGATTGCTCGACGATGCCGCCGTTGATCACTTCGCCGTTTTCCATCGGCGTCTGGCCCGACACGAACAGCCAACCGTCCGCCTCGACCGCGCGCGCGAACGGCATCACCTGACCGCCCGTTCCCTTTCCGCCTTCCACGCCATATCGCTTCATCGTCACACTCCTTAAAAAGTCGGGCACGCGCGGCGCCCTCGCCGCGCGTGCCGCCATCAATCGATAAAAAATCAGAACGCGCCCTGCGCATCGCCCTTCGACGGCGCGCCGCGCGTGACGAACCGGCCAGCCCGCTCGCCCGTCACCGCGCCATCGCGATACGACAGCACGCCGTTGACCCACACCGCATCGATGCCGGCAGCGGGCTGCTGGGGCTTGTCGAACGTCGCCACGTCATGCACTTTCGCCGGATCGAACAGCACGAGGTCCGCGTGATAGCCGATATGCACTTCGCCGCGTTGCGCGAGTCCGAAGCGGCGCGCGGACAGGCTCGTCATCTTGCGCACCGCTTCCTCGAGCGGCAGCAAAGCGGCATCGCGCGCATAGTGACCGAGCACGCGCGGAAACGCGCCCCACAGCCGCGGATGCGGCAGCGGATCGTTCGGCAGGCCGTCGGAACCGACCATCGTCGCCGGATGCGACAGGATGCGCCGCACGTCGTCTTCGGACATGTTGTGATAGACCGCGCCGGCCGGCTGCAGGCGCTTGCCCGCCTCCTGCTGCGAGACGCCCCATTCGGCCGCGACTTCCTTGATCAGCTTGCCCGCCATTTCCGGATGCGGCTCGGACCACGTGATCGTGATGTCGATGTCGCCTGTCACCTGCTTCAGATCGAGCGTCGACGAGCTGCGGTTGTACGGATAGCAGTCGCAACCGACCGGCTGCCCGCCGCGCGCGCCTTCGAGCGACTTCAGCACCTCGACGCTGCGCCCCCAGTTCGACGGCCCCGCGCACTTCAGATGCGAGATCACGACCGGCACACGCGCATGACGACCGACGCGGTAGGCCTCGTCCATCGCGTCGAGAATCGCGTCGAACTCGGTGCGCATATGGGTCGTGTACAGCGCGCCCGCGGCCGCGAGCGGCTCGGCGAGCGCCATCACTTCCTCGGTCGGCGCGGCGAACGCCGAACCGTATGCGAGCCCCGAGCTGAGACCGAGCGCGCCGTGCGCGAGCGCTTCCTCGAGCTGCGCGCACATGCGCTCGATTTCCTCGGCAGTCGCCGCGCGATCGAGCCGGTCCATCTGGTTGTTGCGCAACGCCGTGTGGCCGATCAGCGCGCCGACGTTCACCGCCGGCCGCGCGGCGTTCACCGCGTTCACATAGTCGGCGAAGGTCGGGTACTGGAACGCGTCGCGCTCGCCGAGCAGGTTCATCGGATCGGGCGGATCGCCCTTCAGCGATACCGGCGACGCGCTGATCCCGCAATTGCCGACGATCACCGTCGTCACGCCCTGGGTGATCTTCGGCAGCATCTGCGGCGAGCGGATCACATGCGTGTCGTCGTGCGTGTGCACGTCGATAAAGCCCGGCGCGAGCGCGCGCCCCTCGGCCTCGATCACCTCTTCGGCGAGCCAGTTCGACAGATTGCCGATCGCGACGATGCGCCCGTCGCGGATCGCCACGTCGCGCTCGACGGGCGGCGCGCCCGTGCCGTCGTACAGTTGCGCGCCGACGATCAGCGTGTCGGCGGCTTCGGGATGCGAATGCATGGATCAGTCTCCTAACGGTTGTCGATCGCCGCCGCCGCGGTGCGCGTCGAGCGCGTGCTTCATGCGGCGCAGCAATTCGCGGCTTTCGTCGCCTTGACTGACGGCAAGTTCGGTGACGAGCACATCGAGCGCCATCATCATCGCGTAACGGGACGACGACGGCTTGTAAATGAAATCGGTTTCGAACGCGACGATCGGGATCAGCCAGTTGGCGAGCTTCGCCAGCGGCGACGCGGGCGCCGTCAGCGCGACCACCGTCGCACCGTAGCTGCGCGCGATCTTGCAGTTCTCGACCATCTCGGGCACGCGCCCCGTGGTGGACAGCGCGATCACGACGCACTCGCGCGACACCGTGCTCGCCACCATGCGCTGCAACAGCCCGTCCTGATAGGTCGCGACCGGGCGGCCGAGGCGCACGAGCCTGAAACGCATTTCGTCAGCGAGCGCGGTCGAGCCGCCGCCCATGCCGAACACGTAGATCATGCGCGCATCGCGCAGCGCGGCCGCCGCTTCGGCGAGCGGCGCCTGGCGCAGCAGTTGATGATTGTGCGCGAGCGCCGTTTGCAACTCGTCGAAGACGCGCGTGGCGATCGGCTCGGGTGCGTCGCTTGCGGTGTCGCGCTCGAGAAACCGCTGACCGACCGCCGCCGCCTGCGCGAGCCGCAGCTTGAGTTCGCGCACGTCGCGGCAGCCGACGGCCTTCGCGAAGCGCGTGACGGTCGCGATGCTGACCTCGGCCTGCTGTGCCAGCGCGCCGATGCTCGCGCGCGACGCGCCGGTCAGATCGTCGAGGATCAGCGCGGCGACCTTGCGTTCGGCCGAGCGCAACTCCGGCGCGCACTCGGCAATGCGCGCGACGATGTCGAAAGCGAGCGGTTCGGCGCTACGGTTCATGGCAGGCGGTGGGGTTCGCGGCACGGCTTTCGCGGCCCTTTCCGGCGGCCTTCGAAACCCATGGTACTAAATAACATTCGTTCAGACATCGTACTTTCGATAACATGGTAAAGTCAAATCTGACTCAATTTACCCGGACGATGGAGCACGGAGACATGAAAGTTACAAACTATCAGGGCGCGACGATTGATCCTTATAGCAAGGGCTTGGGCATGGTTCCGGGCACGAGCGTCCAGCTGAAGGACGCCGCGCGCCTCGAGTGGAACCTGCTCGCCGAGGACGTCAGCCTGCCGGCTGCCGTACTGTACGAGGATCGCGTCGAGCACAACCTGAAGTGGATGCAGGCGTTCGTTGCCGAATACGGCGTCAAGCTCGCGCCTCACGGTAAGACCACGATGGCGCCGCAACTGTTTCGCCGTCAGCTCGAAACCGGTGCGTGGGGCATCACGCTCGCCACCGCTCATCAGGTGCGCGCGGCGTACCACGGCGGCGTCTCGCGCATCCTGATGGCGAATCAGCTGGTCGGCCGTCACAACATGATGATGATCGCCGAATTGCTCAGCGATCCGGATTTCGAATTCTTCTGCCTCGTCGATTCGGCTGAAGGCGTCGAGCAACTCGGCGAATTCTTCACCTCGGTGAAGAAGCCGCTGCAGGTGCTGCTCGAACTCGGCGTGCCGGGCGGACGCACCGGCGTGCGCGACGAAGCGCAACGCAACGCGGTGCTCGACGCGATCGCGCGCTATCCGGACGTGCTGAAGCTCGCGGGGGTCGAACTGTACGAAGGCGTGCTGAAGGAAGAACCCGAAGTGCGCGCGTTCCTGCAAGGCGCGGTTGCGGTCACTCGCGAACTTGTCGAGCAGGGGCGTTTCGCGCGCTCGCCGGCGGTGCTATCGGGCGCGGGATCGGCGTGGTACGACGTGGTCGCCGAAGAGTTCGCGCAGGCGACGCAATCCGGCAAGGTCGAGGTCGTGCTGCGTCCCGGCTGCTATCTGACGCATGACGTCGGCATCTATCGCAAGGCGCAGACCGACATCTTCAAGCGCAATCCGGTCGCGAAGAAAATGGGCGAAGGGTTGCTGCCGGCGCTGCAATTGTGGGCGTACGTGCAGTCCATTCCCGAGCCGGATCGCGCGATCATCGGCCTCGGCAAACGCGACTCCGCGTTCGACGCAGGCATGCCGGAGCCGGCGCGCCACTATCGCCCGGGCCGGCAAGCGCCGCGCGACATCGCCGCGAGCGAGGGCTGGGAAATCTTCGGCCTGATGGATCAGCACGCGTATCTGCGGATTCCCGCCGGCGCCGATCTGAAAGTGGGCGACATGATCGCGTTCGACATCTCGCATCCGTGCCTGACGTTCGACAAGTGGAAGCAGGTGCTGGTCGTCGATCCGCAGTATCGCGTGAAGGAAGTGATCGAGACGTTCTTCTGATCGGAACACGCCGCGCTGACTCAAGCGCGATCTGTTCCGCTAAAGAAAAAGGCTGTGCGCCCTTGGGCTCACAGCCTTTTTTATCGCCACGCGCGGACTAAAAATCACATGCGCTGCGCCGCCTCGTCGCCGGCGGTCTCCTGCGGCGCGGCGGCCACGGTCGCGGCGCTGGCGTTGGCCGTCACCTCGCCGATGCGCGTCTCCAACATTTTCAGCGCGCTCGACAACGCCGCGAGCGCCTCATCCGGCAACCCGGCCATCGTGTCGTGCAAGAACGCGTTGCGACGCGGCAGGCTCGCTTCGGTCGCGGCGTGGCCCGCTTCGGTCAGGCGCACGTTGGTCACGCGGTTATCGCGCGTATCCATGCTGCGCGCGATCCAGCCCAACCCTTCGAGCGCCTTCAGCTGTCGCGTGAGCGCGCCAGGATCGACGCGCAACCGCTCGACGAGCCGCTTCTGCGACGACTCGCCGGCCTGCTCGCGCAGCGCGAGCAGAATGCGCCAGCGTGGCAACGGATGCCCCACCTGGGCCTCGAATGCCGACATGAACGCCCGATACGTGCGACCAAATTGCTGCATGACGGCGACGCGGTCCTGTTCTTCCATAATCTGCCTGTCCAACACCAAGTTCAAAAATCAGTCTGCGTGAATCACCGGCTCGAGCTTGCGCTGCAGCTTGATCGGCGGCACGCGGCGGGTTTGCCACACCGACACGACGGCGATCACCGCGGCCATCGCGAGACCCAGATGAATCGCCCCGACCAGCGCCTCGCGCGCACTTTCGAGCAACATCGCGCCGTTGTGGCCAGCGTGGGTCAACTGGTCGACGAGCGTGGTCTGCGCATTGCGGTTGATCAGGATCTGCGGATCGCCGAGATCGGCGAACCAGTGCGTCGCGCCCGCGCCTTCGAGCGCATTGCGCACACCGCTCTTGTACATGTGGGTCACGAGCGTGCCGGTCAGCGCCGTGCCGATCATGCCACCGATCATCCGCAGCGACTGCAGCAGCGCGGTCGCGATGCCGAGGTGTTCGCGGCCTGCGGTCTGCTGCGCGAAGATCGTCAGGTTCGGCATCACGAAGCCGAGCCCGAGGCCGCCGACGACCATGAATGACATCAGCACCCATTGCTGCATCGAACGGGTCGCGACGACGATGCCAAGGCATGACAGCGCGACCATCGCAAAGCCGATGTACAGCATCAGGTTCGGATTCTTCACCCGCGACACGACGCGCCCGTTCGCGATACTGCCGATCGTGATGAACACGACGAGCGGCGTGATCACGAGGCCCGCCTCTTTCGGCGACATGCCGAAGCCGCCCTGGAACAGCAGCGGTGCGTAGAACAGCAGCGAGAACATCGTGAAGCCGCCGAGCACGGCCAGCGTGAACAGCGCGGGCCAGACTGCGGTTGCGGAACATGTCGACGGGCAGGATCGCGGTCGGGCAGCGCTTTTCCCATTTCCACAGCGTGACGGCCGACGCGACGGCGAGCCCGAGCAGCGCGAACGCGCTCAGCGTGATGCCGTGCTTCGGCAGCAATTCGACGAACAGCTGCAGTGAGCCGAGCGCGATCGCGATCAGCAGCGCGCCGGGCCAGTCGAGCCGCATTTTGCCGGTATGTTCGACGTGCCGCAGATGCGGCAGGAAACGCCAGACGAAAAACAGCGACAGCAGCCCGACCGGCAAATTCACATAGAACACCGAGCGCCAGCCGTAGTACTGCGTGAGAAAACCGCCGAGCGACGGGCCGACCGCATTGGCGATGCCGAACGCCGAGCTCATCAGCACCTGCCAGCGCAGCCGCACGACGGAATCGGGGAACAGATCGGGAATGCATGCGAACGCGGTGCCGACGAGCATGCCGCCGCCAATGCCCTGCAACCCGCGCGCGAGCACGAGAAACAGCATGCTGTTGGCCGCCCCGCACAGCACCGAGGCGCCGGTAAACACGACGATCGACGCAATCACGAACGGCTTGCGCCCGTAATAATCACCAAGCCGCCCGAAAATCGGCACGGTGATCACCGAGGTCAGCAGATACGAGGTTGCGACCCATGCGTACAACTCGAAGCCTCGGAGTTCGGACACGATGGTGGGCAGCGCGGTGCCGACCACGGTCTGGTCGAGCGCGACCAGCATCGTGACGAACGAGATGCCGAGCATGGCCAGCAGGGATTCGCGGAACGGTAAGACTTGCCCACTCGAATGGTGAGCGGCGGTATGGACAGCCATTTTTGATGGAGCAAAAGTTGACGTGTCAAAAGATTGGGGATCATACCACGATGCGACGCTCCAACCGGGACCGGAACGCGTCTTGCAACGCGGTAGACTGACCTTGAAGTATCCAAGACACGACATGCCAGGGAGGCCCATGCAGCCGAGTTCGCTCGCAGCACCATCCTTATCGGAGCAGGATCTCGCCGCGCTGCGGCGCGCGAAACACCAGCTCGAAAGCCCCGCGCTCACGATGAAGCTCGCGAGCGTCGTCGGCGCGCCGATCGAGAAGCTGCTATCGCGCATCCCGGCGTTCGCCAACCAAAAAGTGTCCGATGCGACGCAGGCCGCGTTGCGCAAATGTCTGTCGATCGCGCTACGCACGCTCGGCCGGCGCGACGACGCCAAGCTTCTCGCGCTCGACAAGCCGAACAACCTGCTGCACAAGTTCGCGGTCGCGACCACCGGCGCGGCCGGCGGCGCGTTTGGATTGATCGCGCTGCCAGTCGAGCTGCCGGTCACGACTACGCTGATGTTCCGCTCGATCTGCGACATCGCGCGCAGCGAGGGCGAGGACCTGACCTCGGTCGACACGCAGTTGCAATGCCTGACCGTGCTCGGCATGGGTGGTACATCGAGCGAGGACGACGACGCCGACCTCGGCTACTTCTTCATGCGCGGCGCGCTAGCGCAGGCGGTGTCGAAGGCGTCGTCCGAGGTGGCCAGCAAGGGCTTCACGACCCACGGCTCGGCGGCGCTGCTGCGGCTGCTCAACGCGATCGCCGCGCGCTTTTCGGTGCAGGTCAGCGAACAGATCGCTGCCAAATCGATTCCCGCGATCGGCGCGGTGCTCGGCGCGATGGTCAACACCGTGTTTATCGATCACTTCCAGCAGGTCGCGCACGGGCACTTCACCGTGCGGCGGCTCGAGCGGCAATACGGCCAGCAAACGATCGAAGCCGTCTATCGGACGCTCGACGTCACGCTCGACGCCTGAGCCCTGTTCGCGGCGCGGCTCGTCGCGCGTCGCACGAACGCGGCCGCGCGATCGAGCGCGCGGTTCGCCTCCGGCATGAATGGCGCGAACATCGGCCACACGTGCGGCAGGTTTTTCCACACCTCGCATTCGCAATCGACTCCTGCCGCGTGCGCGTTGTCGGCGACGCGGCGCGCGTCGTCGAGCAGCACCTCGGTGCTGCCCGCCTGCAAGAACAACGGCGGCAGACCGCGCAGGTCCGCGTAGACCGGCGACGCGTACGGATGCGTGGCCGGCGCGTCGCCGAGATAGACCTTGGCCGCGCGCTCGATCGAGGCGCCACAGAACATCGGATCGACGCTGTCGTTGGTGCGCAGGCTCGCGCCGGTCGTCGCCAGATCGGTCCACGGCGAGAACAGCAGGCCGCCAGCGGGCATCGGTGCGCCGGCGTCGCGCAGCGCGACCAGCGTGGCGAGCGCGAGGCCGCCGCCGGCCGAGTCGCCGGCGACCACGATCGAGCTCGGTGCGATGCCCATCGCGAGCAGTTGTCGATAGGCGGCGGTGGCGTCGTCAAGCGCGGCCGGAAAGCGATGCTCGGGCGCGAGGCGGTAGTCGAGGGAGAAGAGCCGCGCGTCTGCGCGGGTAGCGAGAGCGAACGTTAGCGACCGATGCGTGCGCGGCGAGCAGAAGTAGTAGCCTCCGCCGTGGCAATACAGCACCGTCGGCTCCGCGCCGCCGGCCGTGCCGCCGTCCACGCGTTCCAGCCATTCGCCGACGAGCGGCGCCTCGCCCGCGCCATACGTTTCGCGAAGATGCCAGCCGCGCGGCACGCGTGGCGACCACACCCGCTTCGAGGTCAGCGCGCGCGCACGCTCGACGTTGATAGACGGTTTGAGGGTTTCGGGCCGGAACTGCTTGCGCAAATACCAGCAAGCGAGCGCGCTTTGCCAGCTCATCGGGACATGCTCCTTCGTTGAAGTCCCGTCATGGTACGGGCGGTGGCGGGGACGCCGTTGGTTGGCGGGTTCTAACGAAGCTGCTTTTGGCCGCGGCACGCGCGCTCGGCCCACGCGAGGCCCACGCCTAGTTCGCCGGCAACACCTGCCCGCGAATTTCGCCCGTCGGATTCTGCGCGGTATGAACATTGAAGTACCACTGCCCCGCCATCAGATCCGTGACCTGCTGCTCGGTCAGCTTCGCCGTGCCTTTGATCGGACTCGCGAGGCCATTCTTCTCGATCGGCACCTGGACCTTCGCGTTCTGGCCAACCGGCGCGGGACCGTGGAAATGCGCGGCGGTAACCGGACTGCTCAAGCCTTCGTAAGTAACAGTCCACTGCAGCGATTGGGTGGACGTGTCGAAGGTCGCATTCAGCATGCCGTGCCCGTGACTCACGCGCGGCGGCACTTCGCTCGACGGCTGGAGATTCGCCTTCAGCGCAACCGTATCCGCGAACGCAGCGCCCGACGCAAGCGCCCACACCACCACGGCCAGATTCAATTTTCGCAGCGAAATCATAGTCTTCTCCGGACATTGACGCGCCGCCGCGGCACCCGTGTCGGCCGTGCGGAGCTTCCACATACTAGTGCAAATCATTTGGAGCCGGTGAGGTTGGGATGGTGGCTTGCGCGGGCCGCTTTGATTCGAACCGGACTGTGATTAAAACCGAAGGCCTGATCGGCAAGGTGCGCAATGCGCACAGGCGTTCGTCACGATATGCCTAAAATACCGGCAAAAACGTAGTGCGAAATCGTTTTAATCGATTTAATCGAAAAGTCAATTGCGCGATTTGTAATGAATAAATGACGCTGTTCCTGGTATGCTTCGATTTGCGAGAAGTGACTCCTTCATCGAAGGATGTCTCCAAATCTTTAACGCGGCTTCGGCCGCGTTTTTTTTTCGTCCCGATTTTGGTCGCGGCCGTTTGAATCGGCCGCGTATTCGCGCGAGGTCAGCGCCCGCCGCCCGCTAGGCGAGCAATGCGGCCTGCTGTTCGATGCCATCGAGCATCGCCTCGCATTGGCGGATTAGCGCATGCCCCTCGTTACGCAACTGCTCGGGCGACTTCGCGACAATGTCGCGACGATAGGCTTCGAGCGCGTGTACGAGTGGCTGATACTGCAGCACGCTGGCCGCCCCCATCACCCGATGCAGCCACTCGGGCACCCGCCCCGTGTCCGCGCGTTCGAGTAACGTCGCAAGCACGTTGAAGTCTTCGCGCATCGACGAGATGAATGAACCGAGCAACGCCTTGACCGTCGACTCGCTTCCCCATAACTGCGTCATGTGTGCTAGTTCGATGGGCACGTACGGTTCGACACCGACGCGCTGCGTGATCTGCCGCTCGCCGGCCGGCGCAGACGATTCGCGACCGCATGTTTCTGCCGGCGCGGGGTGCCGAACGGTGTCGGTACCAAACCAGCGGCTCAGGTAGTCGCGCAACGTGGCGAGCCGAGTCGGCTTGATCAGACTGTCGTCCATGCCGGCTTCGCGGCACAGCCTCAGGTCGTCGGGCGCGGTGTTGGCCGTGATGCCGAGTATCGGCAGACGCTGCGCGCCGCCGCGCAGTGCCTCCGCTTCGCGGATACGGCGAGTCAGTTCGTAACCGGACAGGTTCGGCATGTGACAGTCCGTGATCAGGCAGCCATAGCTCGTGCGCTCGAGCGCGAGAAGCGCTTCGGCGCCGTCGTTCGCGACGTCGCACGCGAACCCCAGCAGGGCGAGTTGATGGCGGATCAACTCCTGATTGACTGGGTGATCTTCCGCGACAAGAATCAGTCGCCCGCTCGCGATCGCGCGTTCACGATCCGGCGGCGGCGCGACGCCATCGGTCGAGAACGGCACGCCTGGCGCTCGCGGTACCATCGGCGACATCGACGACAGGCCCGTCATCGCGGCCGCGCATGCGGCGCCGAGGCCGCGCCACGAAATCGGATTGATGCTCACGCGCACCTTGTCGGCGAGGATGCGGTAACCCGTCGGCATCGGCTTTTCGGTCAGCGTGACGACACGCGCATTTGCGCCGATCTGTACGGGCAACGTGACGTCCTCGCCGACGAACAGCAGATCCGCGCGGCTCAGCACGTCGCTTTTGCCCTGCGTCGCCGCAGCGGCCTGGAGGCTGCGCAGTTCGAGCCCGAGCGCCTCGCCGAAGTGTACGAGGGCTCGGCCGATGCGCGGATCTCGCGTGATCACGACGGCGCGTTTGCCGCGCAGACCGTTGATCGAATAACGCTGCTCGACGATCGGCATCGTCAGCCGCACGGTCATCCTCGTGCCGTGGCCCGGTTCGCTGCGCAGCGCGAGCGTGCCGTTCATCAGGTCGATCAGCTTGCGGCAGATCGTCAGCCCAAGGCCCGTGCCGCCGAAGCGCCGCGTCGTGGACGACTCAGCCTGCACGAACGGCTCGAACAGGCCCGCCTGCACATCCGGCGCGATGCCGATGCCGGTGTCCTCAACGGTCAGCTCCAACGTCTGCGAGTCCGCGCGATCCTGGACGACCGCCACGCTAACACCCACCTCGCCCTTCGGCGTGAACTTGATCGCATTGCCAAGCAGATTGAACAGAATCTGGCGCAGACGCACGCTGTCGCCGCGGAGCGTTGCGGCGGCGTCGGTCGCGATGTCGACGCGCACTTTCAGCCCTTTTTCGTGGGCGCGCCCCGCGAGCAGGCCGACCGCGTTATCGACGAGTTCGCGCAGATCGATCGGCTCGGCTTCGAGCGTGAGCCGCCCCGCCTCGATCTTCGAATAATCGAGCAGATCATCGAGAATCTGCAGCAGCGCGCCCGCCGACTCATGGATCATGCCGAGCATTTCGCTCTGATCGGTACTGAGCGGCGTGCGCTCGAGCACTTCGACGAGACCGAGCACACCGTTCATCGGGGTGCGGATTTCGTGGCTCATCATCGCGAAGAAGTCGTCCTTCGCGCGCGAGGCCGCCTCGGCCACATCGCGTGCCCGCGCGAGTTCCTCCGAACGCGCGCGCTCGACGCTCGCATCGACCCAATAGCCGCTCCAAACGACGCTGCCATCGGCTTCTCGCCGCGGCACCAGCTCGGCCCGCACCCACTTTAGTTGACCGGCGTTTTCGAGGCGGAACTCCATATGCACTGGGGAGGCGCAGCTCGCGGAACGCTCGAGCTCGGCGAGAACGCGCGGCCGATCCAGCTCCGACACTCGTTGGAAATCGACTCGTGCCCCCCCATGCCAATCACCCTCGCCGAGCAGATGCCGCGTGTCGCCGCCGATGTACGGGAAGGAATACGCGCCGGACGGCGAGCGCCGCAACTGGAACACGACGGCGGGCAACGAGCGCGTGACGTCGAACAGGCGCCGTTCGGTTTCGCTCGCGCGCATTTCAGCGCGCCGGATGTCGGTGATGTCGACCATCGTGCCAAGCACGTACGCCGGACGCCCATCGCTGGCCTCGCAGACGCTCGTCCAGAAAATCCCATGCCGCGTCTCGCCAGCGCCGTCCTCGAACTGGAGTTCGACTTTCGCGATGCCGCCGCCGCGCAGGATCTCGCCCGTGATGTCGTCGAGCACGCGGCTGTTTGCGTCGCCCCATGTGCCGACCTCGGTCGTCGTGCGCCCGAGCACGTCCTTCCGCTCCAGCCCGCACGCTTTCTCATAGGCCTCGTTGATCGCGATGTACCGTCCGTCCAGGCCTTTCGCGATGAGCGGATACGGCACCGTCTTCATCATCGTTTCCTGGAAGTTCAATTGCAGTGCGAGTTCGCGCTCGGTCTGCTTGCGTAGCCGGACTTCGCGTTGCAGCAGCACGTACGCGCGCAACGTGACCAGCAGCACGACGCCGATGCCGATCAGCACCGGCAGCAGCCGCACCGCAGTCACGCTCCATACGGCGTTGTCCGGCGCGGCGGGACTCACCCACTTGCGCCGGATGCGCTGCTTTTCGGCTGCCGGCATCGCCTGCAACGCGCGATCGATCAGCTTGACGAGCGGGCTCAGATCCTCGCGCACAGCAAAATACAACGAGTCGGATTCGCCGAGCGAGTCGAGCACCCTGAGCGCGCCGACGTAGTGCTGCCGCAGTTGCACGTTGATCGCGGCCGCGTTGCCGACCAGCACGTCGGCCTCGCCGCTCGCGACCATGCGCAGCGCCTCGCCCAGGCTCGCCGCGACGACGATGTGATCGACCGGCACCGCTTCCAACGCGAGCGGCACCGAGCCGGCCACATGCGGCGACATCACGACGCGGCACGACGTGATGTCGTCGAACGAGCACGGGGGCGGCGCGCCACTGCGCCCGACGATCACCAGCGGATCGCTCTCGTACACCCGGCTATGGTCGGCGCCTACCAGAAGCGCGGCGCGACTCGATGTGGAGGACAGCATCGCGAGGTCGCCACGCTGGAACGCCTCGACGGCGGCGGCCCAGTCGGCCATGCGCGCGCGGTTGAACACGACACCGAGCGTGCTGCTCAGGTACGTGAGGTAATCGGCGGTCAGACCGACGGGGCGGCCTGCGGAATCAACATAGCTGAACGGCGCCCAGTCGTTGTCGAAGCCGACCTGCAACGGCGGCAGCGAACGCAGCCAGTTCTTCTCTTCCGGCGTTAACGTGAAGCGTGGTGCATGCGGCGCGGGCGCCGCGTTGAAGTTGCCGGACAGCCAGCGCGCACGTATCGCGGCGGCCTCGGCGGGATTCATCGACACGAGCGCGCGGTTTAGCTGATCGCGCAAAGCAGGCTGGCGAGGCGATACGGCAAAGCGCAGGTCGAGCGCTTTGCCGCCTTGCTCGAACGCTACGCGCAGCTTGCGATACGCGTCGGTCGCCAGTTCGTATTGCACGACCGGCGTGAAGCCGAAGTAGACGTCTGCATCGCCATGCAGTAGCGCGTTCAGCGCTTCGTGCGTGCTCGCGAACGAGACGATACTCGCGCGAGGAAAACCTGCGCGCAACAAACGCTCACGCGCAAAACCGCGCTCGATCGCGGTACGCGCGCCAGCGAGGTCGGTGGGGCTCACACGCCGGGCGTCGTCGCGACGCACGACGGCCGAGGCGAACGAGTGGAAGTAAGGAGCCGTAAAGCTGAGGCAGCGCTCGCGCTCCGGCGTGCGCGCTATGCTCGTCAGCAGGTCGACCTCGCCGGCGCAAGCCGCGGCGACCAGCTTGGTCATGTTGGGAAAGCTCTTCGTCTCGATGACGACGTTCGGCCCCACGAGCGCGCGCAACAGGTCGCCGCTGACGCCGGCGAGCCGGCCGTCCTGCGGAATGTCGAACGGCGCCCAGCCTCCTTCGAGAATGCCGACCGTCAATCTGGCAGGAAATGCAATGGATGACGACGCGGAAGAACCCGCTCCCACTGCGGAAATTACGGGTGGCTGTGACGCAGCGCCGGCTGGTCCGGCCATGCAGACCGCATCCGTAACCGCCAGCAGGAAAAACGCGAGCCAATGCGTCACTGAGTGGCGCGGCGAGCGCGGCCAAAGACACCGCAACAAACGCCGCAGCCCCAATGCCAGCACCGCATCGACCGGAAGTGGTGAGTACCGCCCCTCGCTCACGAAACGTCACCCTGCCCGTCCACCAACGACACCGAAGACGAATCGGCTCCGCCGTCCAGAAACGAAAACAGCACGCCAGCCGCGATTGCTCCGGCCAACGGCGCGGCCCAGAACAGCCACAACTGATCCAGCGCCCAGTTGCCGACGAACAGCGCCTGCGCGGTCGAGCGTGCGGGATTGACCGCTCCATTGGTGATCGGAATGGACACCAGGTAGACGAGCATCAGACATGCGCCGGTGATGAATGGCGCAATCGTTGCCACCTCTTTTCGAACGACGACCAGCAGGCACGCTCCGACAAACACGAACGACAGCCCGCATTCCACGACGAGCGCCGCATGCAATGGATAGTCGGCGGGCGAATGAGCGCCGAAGCCGTTCGCCGCGAATTCACTCGCGGAGAGTTCGAAACCTGGCCGGCCGCTGGCGAGGTAGGCGAGCAGCGCCGCGGCGACTATTGCGCCCCAGATTTGCGCAGCGATATAGGGCAAGACATCACGCACGGGAAAGCGCTGCGCGATCGTCAGGCCGATGGTGACGGCAGGATTGAAATGCGCGCCGGAAATCTTGCCGAAGGCATAGCTGCCGGTAGCAAGCGCAAGACCGAACGCCAACGACATTTGCAACGCGCCAGTGCCCTGCAGCACGCCTGTGGTGTCCAGCACCGTACTGCCGCAGCCGACGAACACGAGCCAAGCCGTACCCACACCCTCGCTGCACAATCGCTTGCCTAGCGCAAACATCTCTATCCCGTCCATCAAGTATGAGGCACAGACGCCAAACGATCGCGCGAAGAGGTCTGCACCGGATTCCCCTGATCCATTGGTAATCGGATCACGAACCAGCCGCTTGGCAGTTGCGGCGCAAGGCGCGCAATGACAGGCGGCCAAGATTATTGGGTGCCCCCCACGCCACGGCAATCAGATAAGTCTGATAAGGGCTACCTCAAATCCATCGAGAACAAGAATTTGTGGCCGTTGCTGCGCCTCATATCAGCCCAATCTGAGTGGCGTAGTTGATCAGGTCGGCTTCTGTTTCCAGTCCGAGCTTGCGCATCGCGCTGCGTTTTTGCGTGCTGATGGTTTTGTCGCTACGTCGCAGACGTGTGGCGATCTCGTGCACCGCGAGGCCTCGCACATAGAGTTGAAACACCTCCCACTCGCGTGCGCTCATCACACCGCCGCGCCGGGGCGGCGCAGGCTCCGCGGTCCCGAGTGCGGCCCGAACCTGTTCCGATAGATGGGTGCCCCCGGCGGCAACGGCTTCGATTGCGTCGATCAATGCGTCCACGGCGTCGCGCTTGTCGACGATTCCAGTCACGCCGATATTGCGCAAGCCGGCCAACACATGCGCGCGCCCAATCATGGTCAGCACGACCACGTGGGGATGCGGCGTGCGCCGTAGCAGCCGGCGCAATAGCGGCACCGCGCTGGTGTCTCCGTCGAGTCCCGGCATGCCGATGTCCGACACGACGACGTCGCATGCGCAGGCATCGAGCAGCTTCGCGAGACCACGGGTGTCGGCAGCTTCGCCGACAATTTCGATATTTGGCTTGTCGCGCAGCAGAGATCGGACGCCCGCGCGAATGGAGTCGTGATCGTCCGCCACGACGACGTGAATCTTGTTTGGCATTCTTTTCCGTGACTTTTTTATGGTGTCGATCGGGCATACCGCACGAAATGTGTCCCCCGGTTATGCCGATATATTCGCCGCGCGCCTGCGCAGAATGTTGCCGCTCGCTTAACGGCTTTGACCAAGCCCTTCTGGCACTACGCCATACTCGACTGCGAAGCGAAACAGTTCGGCGTCGCTATTCAGCGACAGCTTGCGCATGGCCATGCACTTCTGCGCGCTGATCGTCTTCACACTACGTCCCAGCCGCGTGGCGATTTCCGTGACGCCGAGTCCTGACGCGTATTGCGTAAAAACCTCGAACTCTCGGCGAGACAGGGTGGCGCGCACGAAGTCGAGACGTTTCGTCAGCGTGACATCGGCCAGCATGGCGCGCACCGCCGGACCGACAAAACATTCGCGCGCCAGCGCCATGACCACCGCCACATGGATCAGATCGATACGATCACGTTTGCTCAGCAGCCCATCCACGCCGAGCGACATCACTTTGCGCAGCGTCGCCGCCTCCGTTTCCATTGTCAGAATGACGAGCGCCACGTTGGGATAGCGCGCCTTCAACTGCCTGACGACGTCGAACCGGTTGTCGTTGTGCCCTCCTGGCATGTAAAGGTCCATCAGCACGATATCGCAAGGACTGCGATCGACTTCGATGAACAGTTCGGCGACATCCGCCGCACGGCCAACCACCTTCAGGTCCGGATAGTTGCCAATCAGATTTTCTATAGCCAGCAGAACCAGCGGATGATCATCCGCAATGATCGTTCGAACAGGCGAGCCTGATGCAGCCATGAGGTTCATCGTCTGGCGCTCCTCGATACTTTCATTTCTCGACCTTGTTATGTGTGACCGGCGCTCACGCAATGGTCGAGCATTTCTATTGCGACAAACATCAGAGCGCTCTGAAATGGTACGAACAACCGTATGCCTGATGCTTAGGGTCTGTTTACATATGGAACGCACGTGCGAATGCCCGCTATCGCCGTCCCCCAAGGGGACGGCCGATAGCGGGCATTCCCCTGGAATGAAATTCAGAACTGGGGTTTGCCGCGAGAAGGGCCGCTCGCTGCGTCATGCTCCTTGCGAATACGTCGAGTATTCGCGGCGTCGCAATCCTTGCGAGCGGCCCTTCTCGCGGCAACGCACGTGCGTTCCATATGTAAACAGACCCTAGTCTTCCGATTCGAGGAGGACCGTGCCGCAGGCGCGCACACAGGAAAAAAGCGCGGGGTCGTCGTTGACGCCAAGCCGCGCCATCGCTTCGCGCTTGTGCCGGCTCACCGTGCGGCGATGGCAGCCGAGCGCCGCCGCGATCTGCACGATGGACTCGCCGCTCACGAGCCTGCGCAGGATGTCGGTCTGCCGCTTCGACAGCAGCAGGGCCGACACGAACCGACCGTTGTCCGGCTGCAAACGCGCGAGCGTTTCGACTACCGAGCGGCCCAGGTAGCGCGCGCCGCGCGCACTGTCGCAGACCGCTTGCGGCAGTTCCTCGAGCGAATCGGCTTTGCCGATCACACTGACCGCGGCATCGGCGACGACGACACGCAACATCGCGGCATTCGTCTGCCCAGTCACGACGACGACGCGCAATGACGGCCACTCGCCACGAATGCGCCGGATCAGGCCGAGTCCGTCGCCAATCTCGCCGGCGGGCTCCGGCATGGAAAGATCGACGACGAGCACGTCGCACGGTGTGTGTTGCAGCAATGCGATCAACGCAGTGGGCATCTGCGCCTGACCGACGACGGACAGACCCTCGTGCGCCTCCAGTGTCGATTTCAGGCCAAGCAGGACGAACGGGTGATCGTCCGCCAGAATGATTCGAAGATTTGTCACGATTAGTCTCGCTCGTTATAAGAATGGTCGAAATGCGCGCGGCAGTGGCTGTGCGGGCGGCAGGCGTCGACCTGCGTCGCGGCACTCAAGCGACGTGCCGGAAAAGCCATCTGATCACCCTCGCAAATTCACGACAATCGGAGCGTTCCTAATCCAGATCAATAATCGGGATAATTTATAGTTCGACCAGGCAATATGCGCACCGTGATTCGAATCGAATCAAAATCAATTCGGCAACGCAAAGCGCGCGCTGTTCGCCCCATGTCTCACGCCGCATCGCAAGCACGCGTCGCGCGCATCGCACGCGTCGACGCGGCGCGCGGAAACACCGGCAATGCGAGCAACGCGCAAGCGCTCGCCACCGTCCACACCAGCGGCCATGCTCCGATAGACAGCAGCGCCGGAATCGCAAGCGGCGTCACGAACAGCGTGAGGAACACGCAGGTGTTGCCCATCGCGAGCGCGGTGCCCGCGCGGCGAGTACCGGCGAGCGTCGCGAGTTCGGTGAACGCGACGCCGTGCCACGCCGACGCGCTAACTCCGCCGAGTACGATCATCAGCGCGAACGGCGCGACCGCCCCGGCGCGACGCAGCCCGATGAGCCCGGTCGCGAGCGCGAGCAGCACGAACAGCACGGCGGTCACCAGACTGCATGCCCGCATATACGCGCGGCGGTTGCCGCGCCGGTCGGTCCACGCGCCGCTCCAGACCCGCGCGATCGCGGCGCCAGTCTGCACCGCGGCCATCGTCGCGCTGATCGCGAACACGCCGGCACGCCCGAAGTCGTGCAGGAACACCGTGCCGAATGTGATCACGGCAATCTGCGGCATGCACAGCGCGCCCGCGCCGAGCGCGACGCGCCAGATCGCGATGTCGCGCAATGGGGAGATCATCGGCGGCGGTGCGCTGACGTTCGAGGAGTCCAACCTCCGACCGTTGGCCGCCGCAGCACGGGCCGTCGCAGCCGCGCGCACTCCTTTGGGCGCCGGCGTATCGTCCGTGTGTGCGGGCTCGTGCAGCCAGCGCCACGCGAACCATGCGGTGATCGCGCACGCCAACGCCAGTACCGCATAGGCGCTCGCAAAACCAAAGTGCGAGGCGAGCACCGGCAGGACCACTGCGCCGAGTCCACCGCCCGCCGGCACGGCGGTTTGGCGGATGCTCATCGCGAGGCCGCGCTCGCCTTCGCGAAACCACGCCATCACCGCCCGGCCGCTCGATCCGTTGACGCTGCCGCCCAGCAGTCCGACCAACAGCAGCCCGAGCGCGAGCGGGACGATGCCGGGCACCTGCGCGCCGCCCGGCGACACGAACAGCGCGAGACCGGCGAGCGCGACCGCGGTCGACAGCAAGCCGAGCAGCAGCACCCGGCGATCGCCCCAGCGGTCGGTTAGCAGCCCCCACGGCAACTCGCTGACCGCAATGCCCAGGCCGAGCATGCCGAGCACGAGGCCGAGCCCGTGGTTGCCCAGGTGGTAGTCCGAGCGCAGGAACACCGCTGTCGTCGGAATCCCCGAAAATGCCGCCGAAAAGCTCGCATTCGCGGCAAAACCAACGCCCAGCACCTTCCAGCGATGCCGCGCGCCGCGCTCGCCGGTGCCGCCCGACGCTGTCATCGATCCGTTTTCCATCACACCCTCCGTGTGTCATTCGAGGGTATGCTACGGCTTGGCATTCCATCGGCAAAGCCGGAAATTTAGATCGCCACCATCGGAAAAACCGAATCATGAGCCAGCGTGGTTTCGACCTTGCGCAGTTGCGGACCTTCGTCGCCGTCGCCGAATCGGGCGGGGTGTCGGCAGGCGCTGAGCGCGTGTTCCTGTCGCAGTCGTCGGTAAGCGAGCAGCTGAAGAAGCTCGAGGAGCGCGCCGGCCAGCCGCTCCTCGTGCGCAGCCGGCAGGGTGCGAGTCCGACGTCCGCGGGCGAGCGCCTGCTCGAGCATGCGCGCCGCATCATCGCGATGAGCGAAGCGGCCTTCGACGACCTGCAAGGCCGCTCGCTCGACGGCGAGCTGCGCATCGCGATCACCGATTACTACCGGCCGCACGACATCGCGCGCATCCTCAAGACGTTTTCGGAACAGCATCCGCGGCTGAAGCTGCACGTGACGGTGCTGCCGAGCGCGGTGATCGACAGCGGCGCGGACGATCACGCGTCGTTCGACATCGGTTTGTCGGCGCGGCTCGTCACAGGCCAGTTGCGTGCACGCGGCGCGGGTGCCGGTGCCGCGAGCATCGTCGTGCGGCGCGAAAGGCTGCTATGGGCCAGTTGCGCCGATGCCGCCACCCGCCCCATCGCGCCGTATCAACTGGTGCTGCTGCCGTCGACGTGTCAGTTGCAGCGCTTCGCCGTCAAGCTGCTCGACCAACACAAGGTACCGTACGTGGTGTCGCATTCGGCGTCGGGCGTCGCGGGCCTGCAGCTCGCATTGAAGGCGGGGCTCGGGATTTCCTGTCTGAACGAGTCGTCGCTCGGCGGCGGCGTGGTGGCGTGTGCCGCGAACTTCGGCTTGCCACCGCTGCCCGCCATCGAGTTTCATCTGCTGCCGCGGCGTCCGGGCGAAAGCGAGTTGGTCAGCAATGCACGTGATGCGCTCGTGCGGCTCTTCGCATGACGCGCGACGATCGCGACGCAGCACTGCTCGATGTGCCACGGCGTACTCGGCACCGTGCAGGTCACCGCGCCGGCGCTGGCCGGGCAGTACGCCGACGTGCCCTACAAGGAATTGCGCGACTTCCAGAGCGGCCAGCGGCAAAGCGCGGTCATGCAGGCAATCATCGCGGGACGCAGCGACCAGGATCTGCACGATCTGGCGGTGTACTACGCGTCGCTCCCGCTCCCCGCGGCGGCCGAGAAGACCCGAGCCGGCGAAGGACCCGATGCGACAGCAACCAGGCTCGTGATGCAGGGCGACCCGCAACGCAATATCGCAGCGTGCGCCGCGTGTCATGGCCAACTCGATCGCAAGGGCGCGGCGCCGTGGCTCGGCGGACAGTCGGCGGCCTATCTGGCCGCGCAGTTGCAGGCGTTCGCTTCGGGCGCGCGGCGCAACGACATCAACGAGCAGATGCGCAATGTCGCGCGGCAGATGACGCCCGAGGAAATCGATGCCGTGGCGAGGTATTACGCGGCCATGCAGTAGTGGGACGGTGAGAGGTCGCGGGTTGACGCAGCGCAACGGCTCGCGTTACGCCGCGACAAACTCGCTGTCCAGTCTCCGCTCGCCGGCAACACCGGCCAGCGTCGCGCCGGGCGCTGGAGCACGGCTGCGCGATTCGCTGCCGGTCCGGAACACCGCCACCGCCGTCGACAGGCGCCGCGCCTGATCTTCCAGCGAACTCGCCGCCGCGGCCGCCTGCTCGACGAGCGCCGCGTTCTGCTGCGTGACCTCGTCCATCTGACCGACCGCGCGATTGACCTGATCGATGCCGGTGCTCTGTTCGAGCGCCGCCGCCGCGATCTCGTTCATGATGGAACTGACGCGCGCGATCGCGCCGACGATGTCGTTCATCGTCGTGCCCGAGCGCTCGACGAGCTGCGAGCCCTGCTCCACGCGGGTGGTCGACGCGTCGATCAAGCCCTTGATCTCCTTGGCCGCCGCCGCGCTGCGCTGCGCGAGCGAGCGCACTTCGCTCGCGACGACCGCGAAGCCGCGTCCCTGCTCGCCCGCTCGCGCCGCCTCGACCGCGGCGTTCAGCGCGAGGATGTTGGTCTGGAACGCGATGCCCTCGATTACGCCAACGATATCGGCAATCCGCCGCGAATCGTCGACGATGCCGTGCATCGTGCCGACCACCTGCTCGGTCAGCTCGCCGCCCTGCGCGGCCAGCGTCGAGGCGCCCTGCGCGAGCGAGCTCGCCTCTTTCGCGTTGTCGGCCGTCTGCTTGACCGTCGTGGTCAGCTCTTCGATGCTCGCGGCCGTTTCCTCGAGCGCCGCCGCCTGCTCCTCGGTGCGTTGCGACAGATCGGCGTTGCCGGCCGCGATCTCGCTGACGCCGGTATCGATCGAATCGGTACCTTGACGAACCGCGTTGACCGTCGCGATCAGCGACTCCTGCATCTTGCGCAGCGCGGCCGCGAGACGGCCCATCTCGTTGTCGCTGAGCACCTCGATGCGGCCGCTCAGGTCGCCGTTGGCAATGCGCTGGAACTGCGCGATCGTCGCATCGACCGGCGTGACGATCGCGCGCACGAGCACGAAGCGGGCGAGCAAGCCGCCGACCAGCGACAGCGCAATGCCGATCGCCACCGCCGTGCTGATCGCGTAGAACAGGTCCTGCGCATCCTTGTAGCGCTGTGCGCCGTGATCGAGCTGCAACTGCTCGAGCGCGAGCATGGCCTTCTCGTACGCGCTGTACAGCGACGGCAGTTTATGCGCCTGCAATTGCTGGAAGGCGTTGGTGTCGCTCGACTTCAGCGCGGCGAGGGTCGGGTCGACGCCGTCGTGCAGGAACGCGTCGCGCTTCTGCTGCATGTCGGCGATCAGACGCTGCTCATCGGCATCCGTGCCCGCATGGCTCAAATAGTGGGCAAGCCGCTCGTCAGAGGCTTTGCGGTACTGATCGAAGCGCTTGAGCACGGCGTTCGCGCCGTCCTGATCGTTCAGCGCGACGAGCGACGCGTACGTCGCGAGCGCGAGCCGCAGGCGCAGCAGTTGGCCGGCGCTGCCTTCGAGGTCGGCGACGGCGGGCGTGTCGACCGTGTACATCTGTTGCAGCGACGCGTTCGACGAGCGCAGCGACAACAATCCCGCGGCCGCGCCGAGCAGCAGCACGATGCCGAAGAACACGATCATCAGGGTAAGGCTGGTGCGAATCGACAGCTTTTTCAACATCGGACTGGTCTCCTTGGGCTGCCCGGCCGATGATTCCGTATCGTTGACGATAGCTGCATGGCCACGCAGGCTGCGCCCACGCCGTTCGGCCCGGTCCGCAACTTATCTGAAAATTAAGCAAACAGCACATTCGGGACAACGGCGTATCGGCCGAAAACTTTATGGTTGATCGCTCGCCCGGCTTGCGTTACATCAATAGAGTCTCGAAGCCCGTTTGCTGAAGCCCTTCTGTCGAAGCCCCTTCCTGCCCGGAGCGCGCCCATGTCGGAAATCGGTTCGGCCGTACTCGTGTTCGCGCTGCTGCTGATCGCCACCGGCCTCGGCGTCGGGGTGCGGCCGCTGCTGCCGGAAGAGCATAAGGCACACGAGACCGTACAGCTCGTGCAGCTCGTGATCGGCATGCTGGTGACGTTCGCCGCGCTGGTGCTGGGTTTGATGACGGCATCGGCGAAAGCGAGCTTCGACACCGCGTCGAACGATATGCGCAGCTATGCGGCCGAACTGATCGAATTCGACTCGACACTGCGCGAGCTCGGCAGCGCGGCCGACGAATCGCGGCGCCTGTTGCGCCAGTACACGGCGGCGGCGATCGCTTCGACATGGCCGCGCGAGCCCGCGCCGAGCGGCGACTATCCGCGCGATCTCGGGCCGCCGGGCAATTCGCAGCAACTAGAAAACGTGCATCTGGGCGACATGCTGACCACGGTGGGGCGGCAATTGCGACAGCTGCGCACGCAGGATGCGTTGCAGCAACGTGCACTCGATGACGCGTTGACGCAGTACCGGCACGTCATCGATGCGCGCTGGAAAATCATCGAGGAAGCGCACAGCTCGATTTCGCAGCCGTTCTTCAAGACGTTGACGTTCTGGCTAGGCGTGATCTTTCTGAGCTTCGGGTTGATCGCGCCGCGTAATGCGTTGGCGCTGGTGACGATATCGCTGGGAGCGGTGTCGATTGCTTCGGCGGTTTATGTGATCGTCGATCTCGACACGCCGTTCACCGGGCCGATCGTGATTTCGAGTCTGCCGTTGCGGGATACGTTGGAGCATTTGAGTCGGTGAGTTTCTGACGGAATGCCCCGTCCGCGCGCGTGACGTAAAAAATGCCGGCAAACAGAAGGCAGAAAGGCCCGCTTTCCTGGCAGAAAGCGGGCCTCTGTTTTTGTGTCGATCAGCGGGACGCTGGTCGGCTCGGCATCGAGCCGCAACGATCAGAACGGAATATCGTCGTCCATCTCGTCGAAGCCGCCGCCAGCCGGCGCGCTCGGACGGCTCGCACCGCCACCGCCGCTACCGCCACGCGAACCGCCGCCCGACGACATCGCGCGACCACCGCCGCCGCCGCTGCGCTCCGACGGGTCGCCACGGCTATAACCGCCTTCATCGCCGCCACCCATCGACGCGCCGCCGCGGCCGCCGAGCATCTGCATCTGCTCCGCGACGATCTCGGTCGAATAGCGATCGGTGCCGTCCTGCGCCTGCCACTTGCGCGTGCGGATGCGCCCTTCGAGGTACACCGACGAGCCCTTCTTCAGATATTCCGCCACGATTTCCGCGAGGCGGCCGAAGAACGCGACGCGGTGCCACTCGGTGGCTTCCTTCATCTCGCCCGACGCCTTGTCCTTGTAGCGGTCCGTCGTCGCAAGGCGGATGTTCGCCACTGCGTCGCCGCTCGGAAGATAGCGGACTTCCGGATCGGCGCCGAGGTTGCCGACCAGAATGACCTTGTTCACGGATGCCATGAATTTCTCCTGTTGATTCCTGTTGCAGGCGGCGCGGCACTACGCGGTTCGCGTCTCGCGGCCGGCAGGCCCGAGACCAGAAGAGCGCCTCTGCCCGCCGCCGGGTGAGTTCTGGATGATTCGGGAGGTGCCCCGAGTACGCTGTGTTATGCCTTGCGCGGCGGCTGTTTCATCTTTGCGGCGATTATAAGCCAGCAAAATACCAGCCCGGAGCAGGCGAAGAAAACCGCGCTCTGGCCGTTCACCTTCAGCAGCCAGCCACCGACCATTCCGCCCAGCGCAAGACCGATCGACTGCGTGGTGTTGTACACGCCGGCCGCGGCTCCCTTGCGGGTACCGGGCGCGAGCTTCGACACCAGCGAAGGCTGCGAGGCCTCGAGAATATTGAAGCCGAGAAAGTACACGAACAGGATCGCCGCCACACTCAGAATCGTATGCGGAGCAACGCCCAATAACAACTGGCCGATCAGGATAAGAGCGATCGCCGACAGCAGCACGATCTTCATCTTGCCGCGCTTCTCGGCGGCGATGATCGCCGGCACCATCATCACGAACGACAGCCCCATCACCGGCAGATACACCTTCCAGTGTGAAGCGACCGGCAGCCCGCCCGCTTCGAGAATGCGCGGCACGACGAGGAACAGCGCAGTTTGCGTGGCGTGCAGCACGAGCACGCCGAAATTCAAACGCAGCAACTCGACGTTGTGCAGCACTTCGGCGAACGGCGCGCGCACATGCACCGGCTTCGGCGCATCGGGCACGACCCATATCACGACGCCGATAGCGAGAATCGAGAACACGCCGACCAGCGTGAAGAGCCCGCTCATGCCGAGCCAGTGGAACACGATCGGCGCGCCGACGATCGCGACCGCGAACGACACGCCGATGCTGCCGCCGACCATCGCCATCGCCTTCGTGCGATGTTCCTCCGAGGTCAGATCGGCGATGAACGCGATCACCGCCGACGACACCGCACCCATCCCCTGAATCACCCGGCCGACGATGATCCACGTCATGTCGTGCGCGGCCGCCGCGACGAAGCTGCCGATCGCGAAGATCAGCAGGCCCGTCGCGATCACCGGCTTGCGGCCGACCTTGTCGGAGATCCAGCCATAGAAGATGTAGAGCATCGACTGCGTGACGCCGTACGCGCCGAGCGCGATGCCGACGAGCAGCACGTTTTCGCCGCCGGGAATGGTCTTCGCGTAGATCGAGAACACCGGCATGATCATGAAGAGACCCAGCATGCGCAGCGCGAAGATGGCGGCAAGCGACACGGTCGCGCGCAATTCGGGCGCGCTCATGCGTGTGGAGATGGCGGACGGATTGGACATCGAAGCGTTGTTTGAATGAACCGGGCGGCGAGCCCGTGGGGACAGCCTTGGCCGCCGGCACAGTGGAGCAGAACGAACAGGCAGGCGGCTAGCCCCGGCATATCGGCGGGTCCGCGCCGACGAGACGCGCAAAGCCCGTGCCCCATCGCCCCCGCTCGTCCCTCGCGGCATCTTGTACTCACGGAAAACGGCCCCAGTTTCGCCTTTTTCCCGCTGTCAGCACACCGTAACGGCGGTCTGGAAAAGTCGTTATAGTAGCAGGTTTGGCCTCTTTCCCTTTCCGCAGTTCATGGAATAAATCCGTGGAACAAATCCGTATTCGTGGGGCTCGCACCCACAACCTGAAGAACGTCAATCTCGACCTACCGCGTCACAAGCTCGTCGTTATCACGGGGCTTTCGGGCTCCGGCAAATCGTCGCTGGCGTTCGATACGCTGTATGCGGAAGGACAGCGGCGCTACGTCGAAAGTCTGTCCGCCTATGCGCGGCAGTTCCTGCAACTGATGGAAAAGCCGGACGTCGACCTGATCGAAGGCTTGTCGCCGGCTATCTCGATCGAACAGAAGGCGACCTCGCACAATCCGCGCTCGACGGTCGGCACCGTCACCGAAATCCACGACTATCTGCGTCTGCTGTTCGCGCGCGTCGGCACGCCCTACTGCCCCGATCACGAGATTCCGCTCGAAGCGCAAAGCGTGTCGCAGATGGTCGACGCGGCGCTCGCGCTGCCCGAGGAAACGCGCGTGATGATCCTCGCGCCCGTCGTCAGCGATCGCAAGGGCGAGCACACGGATCTGTTCGAGGACATGCAGGCGCAAGGCTTCGTGCGCTTTCGCGTGCGCTCGGGCGGCGGCACCGCCAACGAAGGCACCGCGAAAATCTATGAAGTCGACTCTCTGCCGAAGCTGAAGAAAAACGACAAGCACACGATCGACGTCGTGATCGATCGTCTGCGCGTGCGCCCCGACGTGAAGCAGCGCCTTGCCGAATCGTTCGAAACGGCGCTGCGTCTCGCCGACGGCCGCGCGATCGCGCTCGAAATGGATACGGACAAGGAGCACCTGTTCAGCTCGAAGTTCGCCTGCCCGATCTGCTCCTATTCGCTGCAGGAACTCGAGCCGCGCCTGTTCTCGTTCAACAACCCGATGGGCGCGTGCCCCGAATGCGACGGCCTCGGCCAGATTACGTTCTTCGATCCGAAGCGGGTGGTCGCGCATCCGTCGCTGTCGCTCGCGGCGGGCGCGGTGAAGGGCTGGGACCGGCGCAACCAGTTCTACTTCCAGATGCTGCAGAGCCTCGCGGCGTTCTACGACTTCGACATCGACACCGCGCTCGAGGACCTGCCGGAGAAAGTCCGCAAGATCCTGCTGTACGGTTCGGGCAAGCAGGAAATTCCGTTCTCGTACATCAACGAGCGCGGCCGCACGTCGGTGCGCGAGCACGTGTTCGAAGGGATCATCCCGAATCTGGAGCGGCGCTACCGCGAAACGGATTCGTCCGCGGTGCGCGAAGAACTCGCCAAATACCAGAATAACCAGCCATGCCCGGCGTGCGCGGGCACGCGGCTGCGTCGCGAGGCGCGCTTCGTGCGCATCGGCGCGGACAGCGACGCGCGCGGCATCTTCGAGATCAGCGGCTGGCCGTTGCGCGATGCGCTCGGCTACTTCCAGACCCTGCGTCTCGAAGGCTCGAAGCGCGAGATCGCCGACAAGGTCGTCAAGGAAATCGTCGCGCGTCTGATGTTCCTGAACAACGTCGGGCTCGATTACCTGTCGCTCGAACGCAGCGCCGAAACGCTGTCGGGCGGCGAAGCGCAGCGCATTCGCCTCGCTTCCCAGATCGGCTCGGGGCTGACCGGCGTGATGTACGTGCTCGACGAACCGTCGATCGGCCTGCATCAGCGCGACAACGACCGGCTGATCTCGACGCTCAAGCATCTGCGCGATCTCGGCAACTCGGTGATCGTCGTCGAGCACGACGAGGACATGATCCGCATGGCCGACTATGTGGTCGACATGGGCCCGGGCGCCGGCGAGCACGGCGGCATGGTGATCGCCGAGGGCACGCCGAAAGAGGTGCAGAAGAACGCGGCGTCGCTGACGGGCCAATACATGTCTGGCGCGCGCACGATCGAATACCCCGACGAGCGCAAGGATCCCGACGAGCGGCGCCTGCGCATCGTCGAGGCGTACGGCAACAATCTGCACAACGTCACGCTCGATCTGCCGGTGGGTCTTTTGACCTGCGTGACCGGCGTGTCCGGCTCGGGCAAGTCGACGCTGATCAACGACACGCTGTATCACGCGGTCGCGCATCATCTGTACGGCTCGGCCACGGAGCCGGCGCCGTACGAGTCGATCGAGGGCCTCGAACACTTCGACAAGGTGATCAACGTCGATCAGTCGCCGATCGGCCGCACGCCGCGCTCGAATCCGGCCACCTACACGGGCCTTTTTACGCCGATCCGCGAGCTGTTCGCGGGCGTGCCGGCCGCCAAGGAGCGCGGCTACGATCCGGGGCGCTTCTCGTTCAACGTGAAGGGCGGGCGCTGCGAATCGTGCCAGGGCGACGGCGTGCTGAAGGTCGAAATGCACTTCCTGCCCGACGTGTACGTGCCGTGCGACGTGTGCCACGGCAAGCGCTACAACCGCGAAACGCTCGATATCCAGTACAAAGGCAGCAACATCAGCGAAGTGCTCGACATGACGGTCGAACACGCGTACGAGTTCTTCAAGGCCGTGCCGGTCGTCGCGCGCAAGCTGAAAACCCTGCTGGACGTGGGTCTCGGCTATATTCGCCTGGGTCAGTCGGCCACCACGCTGTCGGGCGGCGAGGCGCAGCGTGTGAAACTGTCGCTGGAACTGAGCAAGCGTGATACCGGTCGCACGCTATACATCCTTGACGAACCGACTACCGGCCTGCACTTTCACGATATCGCGCAGTTGCTGGAAGTCATACACCGGTTGCGTGACCAGGGTAATACCGTCGTGATCATCGAACATAATCTCGATGTAATCAAAACTGCGGACTGGGTCATCGATCTCGGCCCCGAAGGCGGCGCCGGCGGCGGGCAGATCATCGCCCAGGGCACGCCCGAGCAGGTCTCGAAGTCGAAGGCCAGTTTTACCGGCAAATATCTGGCGCCGCTGCTCAAGCGCGCCGCCACCACAAAGTAACGCTGCACTACCGAGGTTGGAGACGGGATAAGCCATGACCAAGCGTAATCAGGCGCGCGAAGAAGATCGGGTGCAGGACCTGCGCCCGCGCCCGGTCAGGCTGACCAGCGACATGAGTCTGCCGAAGCTGTCGGCGGTCGAGATCGGCAGCTACGTGGTGATGCTGTTCGGCATGTGGGCGGTGATCGAACTGAAGCTGCTCGGCGCGCTGCTCGCCGGGCTGCTGGTGTTTCAGCTCGTGCATACGATCGCGCCGCGCATCGAGCGTCACATGTCGAGCAAGCGGGCGCGCTGGCTCGCGGTGGTGATTCTGTCGACGCTGATCGTCGGCGCGCTGACGGGACTCACGCTCGGCATCATCTCGCATTTCGAGAACGACGTGCCGAGCGTGCAGGCTCTGCTCGATCAGGCCATGCAACTGATCGACCAGGCGCGCGGCAGGATTCCCCAATTCGTCGCGAACTATCTGCCGGTCGACACCGAGCAGATGAAGACGAAGGCCGCCGAACTGATGCACACGCACGCGAACATGCTGCAGCAAAGCGGCACGACCGTGGCGCGCGCGTTCACGCACGTGCTGCTCGGCATGATCATCGGCGCGATCATCGCGGTCGGCGCGCAGAAGCATATCCAGCGGCTGCCGCTGTCCACCGCGTTCGTCACGCGCGTCACGCGTTTTGCCGACGCGTTTCGCCGCATCGTATTCGCGCAGGTGAAGATCTCCGCGCTGAACACGGTGTTCACCGCGATCTTCCTGCTCGTGATCCTGCCGGTTTTCCACGACCAGCTGCCGCTGTCGAAGACGCTCGTGCTCGTCACGTTCATCGTGGGTCTGCTGCCGGTGATCGGCAATCTGATCTCGAACACGATCATCGTCGCGGTCGCGCTGTCGGTGAGTTTTCCGGCGGCGATCATGTCACTTGTGTTCCTGATCCTGATTCACAAGCTCGAGTACTTCCTGAACGCGCGCATCGTCGGCGGGCAGATCGAGGCGCGCGCATGGGAGCTGCTGATCGCGATGCTGGTGATGGAAGCGGCGTTCGGTATCGCCGGGGTCATCGCGGCGCCGATTTTTTATGCGTACATCAAGCGGGAGCTCATTTATTTGCGGTTGGTGTGAGTTGGGCTGGGTCGAGTAGCAAAAGTCAGCACTCACTAGCGCTCTGCAGCACACGCGGCAGTCCATGCAGCCGACGAAAGCGCAAGCGGCACTTCGGTGCCGCTTTTTTTTGCTTCCCGTGACCCTGCATCGTCGCCTCTTGCTGACAGAAAACTTGCAGCCGACCGCGTCAACCCCTAAGATGCGAACAATTCCTATTTACACCCAGTCCGCATCGTGACGTTTCGCCTGATCTCCCACCCGCGTCTCCGTCTGGGTCCCTGTTGCGCGTTGCCGGCTCGCGCATGAGACGCCAGCTTGTCCGCCTGCACCGCTGGTTCGGCGTCGCGACCGCACTGTTTCTGTTGGTCGCGGGCCTTACGGGCGCGATCATCGCGTGGGACCACGAGTTCGATGCCGCGCTGAACCCGTCGTTTTACCAGGCTCGCACGGTCGGGCCGACGCTGTCCGGCCTCGAACTGGCGAATCGCGTCGAAGCCGCCGATCCGCGTCTTCGGGTGACCTATCTGCCGCTCGCGGTCGAACCGGGCCACACGCTGCAGATGATGGTGCTGCCGCGCACCGATCCGGCGACGAAGCAGCCCTATCCGCTCGATTTCAATCAGATCGCCGTCGATCCCGTCACCGGCGAGATCCAGGGACGCCGCGAGTGGGGCGCCGTGTCGCTCGCGCGACTCAACCTGATTCCGTTCATCTACAAGCTGCACTACACGCTGCAGTTGCCGTTTACCGGCGGTGTCGACCTTGGCACCTGGCTGATGGGGATCGTCGGCATCGTGTGGCTCTTTGACTGCGTGATTGCGCTGTGCCTGTCGTTTCCGAGCCTGAAGGCCTGGCGCAAGTCGTTCACGTTCCGCCTGAAACGCGGCGGCTATGCGTTGACGTTCGATCTGCACCGCTCCGGCGGCGTATGGATCTGGGGTCTGCTGGCGATCGTCGCGCTGACGTCGATTTCGATGAATCTGTCGTCCCAGGTGGTGCGGCCGATCGTGTCACGACTGTCGACGCTGACACCCGATCCGTTCAGCAACCCCGAAATCCTGCGCGCGCCGCAACCCGGCGATCAGGTGCTGAGCCGCGAGCGCATCGTCGAACTCGCCGGGCAGGCCGGCAAGGAAATGCATGTCGCCGCGCCGCCGGGCGGGCTCTACTACGCCGAATTCATGCACGCGTATGGCGTCGGCTTCTACACGTCCGGCAACGACCACGGCGACACCGGCCTCGGCAACCCGTGGATGTATTGGGACGCCGCCACCGGCAAGCGGCTCGCCGCGCGGATTCCCGGCCGAGGCACGGCCGGCGACATCTTCCTGCAGGTGCAGTTTCCGCTGCACTCGGGGCGCATCCTCGGTCTCGGGGGGCGGATTCTGATCAGCGCGGTGGGGGTGGCGGTGGCCGTGCTGAGCGTCACGGGCCTGCTGATCTGGCTGAAGAAGCTGACCGCGCGCCGTCGTTCCGCGCAAAACGCGAATCTCGCGAGAAGCACGGGCGGCGCGGCAGCGCGTTCGTAACGCGAGCAGGTAAAGGGACGCGCCGGCCTCGACCGGCGCAGTCTTACTGGCGCGGCTCCTAGCGGAACACCACCGTCTTGCTGCCGTTCAGCACGACGCGATGCTCCACGTGCCACCTCACCGCGCGCGCGAGCGTCACACACTCGACGTCGCGGCCGATCGCCGTCAGTTGTTCCGGCGTCATGCTGTGGTCCACGCGCTCGACTTCCTGCTCGATGATCGGACCTTCGTCGAGATCGGTCGTCACATAGTGGGCGGTTGCCCCGATCAGCTTCACGCCGCGGTCGAACGCCTGGTAGTACGGCTTCGCGCCCTTGAAGCTCGGCAGGAACGAGTGGTGGATGTTGATCGCGCGGCCGGCGAGCGCCTCGCACAGGTTCGGCGACAGGATCTGCATGTAGCGCGCGAGCACCACGAGGTCGGCCTGATGCTCGTTGATCACTTCGAGCACGCGCGCTTCCTGCGCGGTTTTCGCTTCGGGCGTGCCGCCGAGCAGCGGGAAATGATGGAACGGGATGTCGTAGCTCGCGGCGAGCTGGTAGAACTCCTTGTGGTTCGAGATGATCGCCGGGATGTCGATGTTCAACTGACCGGTGCGGTAGCGGAACAGCAGATCGTTCAGGCAGTGGCCGATCTTCGACACCATGATCACGACGCGCGGCTTCACGTTCGCGTCGTGCAATTCCCAGCTCATGCCGAACTGCTCGGCGAGTGTCACGAACGACGCGCGCAGCGCGTCAAGCCCCGGATCGCCGCCCACCTGCTGAAAATGCACGCGCATGAAGAACTCGCCGGTGCGGCTGTCGCCGAACTGCGCGGAGTCGAGAATATTGCTGCCCCGCTCGAACAGAAAGCCCGACACGGCGTGAACGATGCCGGGCCGGTCGGCGCACGACAGTTTGAGGATAAAGCTGTGATCGGTCGACATGACCTCGGTGACTCCCTTGTTCAATGCGTGGTTTGTTTCAGTGGGTACTGGCTGCACGGGTTGAGCTCGACTGATGAGCCTGAGCTAGGCCAGCGCCGGCGGCGCGAACAGCGCGTCGATGCCCTCGCACGCGTCCTCGTCGATCCAGCGGCGGCGCAGCAGGCAATCGAGCGTCGCGAGGCTGGCATCGACGGTCAGCGCGCCTTCCTCGATCCAGCGCGCGACTTCGTCGATGCGCGCGAGCCGGTGTTCGCCCACTTCGCCGTCCTGGTTGCGCGGCGCGAAGTCGGCGGGCAGCGCGAGGTCGTAGATGAAAATCTGCTCGGCCTGCGTGCCTTCCGGCAGCGATTGCAGCACGTGCGCGGTGCGGCCCGCGACTGCGCTCGCCGCGATCTGCGCCGGAATGCCCGCCTCTTCCCAGCACTCCTTGACGATCGTCTCGGCGATGCCGAAGCCCCAGCCGATCCCGCCTGCGACGACGTTGTCGAGCATGCCGGGGTCGGTCGCCTTGGTATCGCTGCGGCGCGCGATCCACAATTGCGGTGCGCCACGCGGCGCCCCGCCAAAGGGCGCTCCGCCAAAGGGCGCCCCGCCATCCGCATATTCTACGACGCCGTTCAGATGCACCGCGTAGGTCATCGTGCCGAAGAAACGCGACGCCGCGCGCTCGATATACGCGAGCGGCGGCGCGTCGAACGCATTGCGGATCGCGTACGTCTCGTTGCGCCAGCCGGGGATGCGGCCATCGGCGGCGAGCGCGCCGATCACGGAAGCGAGCGCCGCGCTGCGCAGATCGACGGTGTCGAACGTGGCGCAGAGCGTCACGCCGTCATTCGCCATCTCGAACACGTCGGGCCAGCGCGCGAGCAGCGGCACGTCGCGCTCGCGAATCCACCCGACCTGTTCGGCGCCGATCAGAAACGGCCGATGCGCGTTCGCGTCGAAGCGGCGCGCGGCGGTGATGCAGGGCAAAGTCATCGGAAAACTCCAAACTGTCCGCCGTGGTGGCGAACCGGGGCAAAGCAGAAGCGGGCGGATGGCGTGACGACTGTCAGTCGCGCAAGGCGACGCGAATCCCGATCGCGATGAACGTCGCGCCGGCCACGCGATCGAGCCACAGGCCCACGCGCGGGCGCCGTCTGAGCCAGCCGCCGATGATCCCCGCGCACACGCCGAATAGCGAAAACACCACGACGGTCTGCAGCATGAACAGCGCGCCGAGCTCCAGCATCTGCACGGTGACGCTCTGCGCGCCGTCCGGCTGCACGAACTGCGGCAGAAACACGACGAAGAACAGCGTGACCTTCGGATTCATCAGATTGCCGAGCACACTCTGGCGAAACACCGTCGAAAGCGGCTGCGGCGCACGCTCGTGCGCGGTCGCGAGGCCCTGGCTGCGCAGCGCCTTGATGCCGATCCACACCAGATACGCGGCGCCGGCGAGCTTGATCGCTTCGAACGCGAGCGGCGACGAGCGCAGCAGCGCGGCGACGCCGAGCGCCGCGAGTGTCGTATGAAACGTGATGCCGGCGGCAAAGCCGAGCGCGGCGACCAGGCCGGCCGCGCGGCCCTGCGAGATGCCGCGCGCGAGCACCTGCAGATTGTCCGGGCCGGGCGCCACGGTGATCGCGATCGAGGTGGCAAGAAACAGCAGGAAGTTGGGCATCGTGGTGGTCTTCTGGTTGGGCGACTGGTGAACCATGATGGGTGAGCCATATCGTTGAGCCCGGTTGGTTTTGCCCGGCCAACGGGGCTTGTGGGGCTCATGCGACTTTAGCCGCTGGTACGGCGGGAAACGCTACCGCGCGTCACGGCACGCGCCGTGACTACCTCCCCGGTTCAATGACCGTCGAAACTCGTCACGGTATAGAGCGCAAGACCGCCCTCGCCCAGCAGCTTCGAGCCGCCCAGCTCCGGCAGATCGACGATCGCCGCGCCTTCCACGACGACCGCGCCGAGCCGCTCGAGCAGCAGTTTGCCGGCCATCATCGTGCCGCCGGTCGCGATCAGATCGTCGATGATCACGACGCGGTCGCCCGGCTCGCACGCATCCTCGTGAATCTCGACGGTCGCGGTACCGTATTCCAGTTCATACGATTGCGAGATCCGCTTGTACGGCAGTTTGCCCGCCTTGCGAATCGGGATGAAGCCAACGCTCAACTCATGGGCGACGATCGGCCCGATGATGAAGCCGCGCGCATCGAGCCCGGCAATGTAGTCGAGCTTCGCGTCGATATAGCGCTGCACGAACAGGTCGATCAGCACACGCAGCGACTTCGGCTCGCGCAGCAGCGGCGTGATGTCGCGGAACTGCACGCCCGGCTGCGGCCAGTCGGGCACCGTGCGAATGTGACTTCTGATGTAGTCGGCCGCATCGAGCGGCGCGCTCGCGAGCGCCTTGGACATGATGTCTCCGGATGGACCTCGACAGGTCCGGTGAAAGGCTTGAATCAGGGTCGCCCGCCAGAACGGGCCAGGCTCACGGGTTCAGGCCGCAGCGGCGCGGCGATGCTTCGACAGCCGCTCCTCGGCTTGCGCCAGTTGTTCGGGCAGACCGCGCAGCACCACGATGTCGCTCGCGCGCAGTTTCGTCGACGGGTCCGGTTCGACGCCGCGGATGCCGTGCCGGCGGATCGCGGTCACTTCGACACCGAGTTCGTACAGGCCAACCTCGGCGAGCGTACGGCCCACCGCGTCGGCGCTCTCGTCGACCGGCACCGATTGTAGCCGCACCTGCTCGTGGCCGTCGTCGTCGTCGATGTCGTCGGCGCCGTGGAAATAGCCGCGCAACAGCGAATAGCGTTCGTCGCGCATCTCCTCGACGCGCCGCACCACGCGCCGCATCGGCACACCCATCACGACGAGCGTATGCGACGCGAGCATCAGGCTGCCCTCGACGATCTCCGGAATCACCTCCGTCGCGCCGGCGGCGAGCAGTTTCTCCAGATCGGCATCGTCGACGGTGCGCACGATGACCGGCAGCGTCGGCTCCATCTCGTGAATGTTGTGCAGCACGCGCAGTGCCGACGGCGTGTTCGCGTAGGTGATCGCGATCGCGGCCGCGCGATGCAGGCCGGCGGCCAGCAGCGACTCGCGCCGCCCCGCGTCGCCGAACACGACCGATTCGCCGGCTGCCGCGGCCGCCGCGACACGGTCGGGATCGAGATCGAGCGCGACATACGAGAGCCCTTCATGCTCGAGCATGCGTGCGAGGTTCTGCCCGGCGCGGCCGTAGCCGCAGATGATTACGTGGCCGCTCTGCTTCAGGCTTTGCGTGGCGATGCGCGTCATCTGCAACGACTGCATCATCCATTCGGTCGACGACAGCCGCAGCACGACACGGTCCGCGTTCTGGATCATGAACGGCGCGGCGAGCATCGACAGCAGCATCGCGGCGAGAATCGCCTGCAACAGCGTCGCGTCGACGAGATGTCGGTCGAGGATCAGGTTCAGCAGCACGAAGCCGAACTCGCCCGCCTGCGCGAGACCGATACCGGTACGCATCGCGACGCCCGGCGTCGCGCCGAAGAGCCGCGCAAGGCCGGTGATCATGACCAATTTCAGCAGCACCGGGCCGAGGAAAAAGGCCAGCACGACGAGCGGATGCTCCCAGATCACGCGCGGATTGAGCAGCATGCCGGTGGTCACGAAGAAGAGCCCGAGCAGCACGTCGCGAAACGGCTTGATGTCCTCTTCGACCTGATGCCGATACGGCGTCTCGGCGATCAGCATGCCGGCGATGAACGCGCCGAGCGCGAGCGACAGCCCGAATTTGTCGGTGATGAACGCGGCGCCGAGCGTCACCAGCAGCAGATTGAGGACGAACAGCTCCTGCGAGCGGCGCCGCGCGACCACGTTGAACCAGCGCGTCATGAAGCGCTGCCCGACGATCAGCAGCAGCGCGAGGGCCACGACGATCTTGATCGCCGCGACGCCGAGCGCGCTGACCAGATTCTCCGAGCGGCCGCCGAGCGCCGAAATGATGATCAACAGCGGCACCACCGCGAGATCCTGAAACAGCAGCACGCCGAAGATATTGCGGCCGTGCTCGGTTTCGATTTCGAGCCGCTCCGCGAGCATCTTGCTGACGATCGCCGTCGACGACATCGCCAGCGCGCCGCCCAGCGCGACGCTCGCCTGCCACGTGATATGCACCCAACGCTCGAGCACGAAGCCGAGCGACACGGCCACCGCGACCGTGCCGATCACCTGCAGCAAGCCGAGTCCGAACACGAGCCGGCGCATCGTGCGCAGCTTGGCGAGCGAAAACTCGAGCCCGATCGAGAACATCAGGAACACGACGCCGAATTCCGCGAGATTCTGCGCCCCCGCCGAATCGGGAATCAGCCCGAACGCATGCGGCCCGACGACGATGCCGACCGTCAGGTAGCCGAGCATCGGCGGCAGATTCAGGAAGCGAAAGATCACCACGCCCGCCACCGATGCCAGCAGCAGAAACAGCGTCATTTCGAGCGGGGAAATCATCGGCAAAAACGCATGGGTGAAGCGTCCTCGTTCGTCAGCGGAACCGCGCACGAGAACGCCGTGCGAGATGATTGATTGGGCCGGCAAAAAAGCTGCAAAAAGGCGGCAAAGCAGCTGAAAAAGGGATTGTCGACAGGCCGATGCAGACAGCGGCTCGGCACAGCAGGCCCGGCGCGGCGAACAGGCGCCTTTGCTATACTCCGCGAATGATAGCGAAAATCAATGGCGACAGGGCACTCACGCTTGCTCGCGACGTACTCGACATCGAAGCGGACGCCGTGCGCGCGCTTCGCGACCAGCTCGACGGCAGTTTCGTCGGCGCGGTCGATTTCATCCTGGGTTGCCGTGGACGCGTGGTCGTCTCCGGCATCGGCAAATCCGGCCACGTGGCCCGCAAACTCGCGGCCACGCTGGCAAGCACCGGCACACCCGCGTTCTTCGTGCATCCGGCGGAAGCAAGCCACGGCGACCTCGGCATGGTCACCGCCGACGACGTATTTCTCGCGCTGTCCAATTCGGGCGAAACCGAGGAGCTGATGGCGATCCTGCCGCTCATCAAGCGGATCGGCGCGAAGCTGATCGCGATGACGGGCCGTCCTGGCTCAAGCCTCGCGCAACTCGCGGATGTACATCTGAATTCCGGCGTCGCGAAGGAAGCCTGTCCGATGAATCTCGCGCCCACCGCCAGCACCACCGCCGCGCTCGCGCTCGGCGATGCGCTCGCGGTCGCGGTGCTCGACGCGCGCGGCTTCGGCCGCGACGACTTCGCGCGCTCGCATCCGGGCGGCGCGCTCGGCCGACGCCTGCTCACCTACGTGCGCGACGTCATGCGCACCGGCGACCAGTTGCCGCAGGTCACCCCCGAGGCAACCGTCAGCGATGCCCTCTTCCAACTGACCGCGAAGCGCATGGGCATGACCTCGGTCGTCGACCGCGAGGGCCGTGTGACGGGCATCTTCACCGACGGCGACCTGCGCCGCGTGCTCGAACGCGACGGCGATTTCCGCCACCTGCCGATCGCCTCGGTGATGACCGCGGGCCCGCGCACGATCGGGCCGGATCATCTCGCGGTCGAAGCCGTGGAACTGATGGAGCGCTATCGTATCAATCAGATGCTGGTCGTCGACGAAACGGGCAAGCTGATCGGCGCGCTCAACATGCACGACCTGTTTTCGAAGAAGGTGATCTGATGGCCGTTGCTCCCCCTACCGCTACCGAACGCGCAAGCCGCGTGAAGCTGATGATTTTCGACGTCGACGGCGTACTGACCGACGGCGGCCTGCTGTTCACGGCGGAAGGCGACACGATGAAAGGCTTCAACTCGATGGACGGCCACGGCATGAAGCTGCTGCGCCAGGCCGGCATCGAAACGGCGCTCATCACCGGGCGCAAGTCCGGCATCGTGGCCGCGCGGGCGAAAGAAATGAACATCGCGCATGTCTACCAGGGCGTGCAGGACAAGCCACAGGCGTTCGCCGACCTGCTGCGGCAAACCGGCCTCACCGCCGAGGACTGCGGCTACATGGGCGACGACTGGGTCGATCTCGCGGTGATGCTGCGCGTCGGCTTCGCGGCCGCGCCGGCCAATTCGCATCCCGAAGTGATCGCGCGCGCCCACTGGGTCAGCGAGGCGCGCGGCGGTTACGGCGCGGCGCGCGAAGTGTGCGACACGCTGCTGCGTGCCCAGCACAAATATGAAGCACTGCTCGCGGCGGCGTGCAGCGGCGAGCAACGGGGCCTCGTGGGATGAACCAGTTTCGCCTGACTTCGCTGATCCCGCTCATCGCGATGGCGGCGCTCGCCGGCATCACGTGGTGGCTGCTGCAAGCCACGTTGCCGCGCAAGACCGACGACGAGGTGCGCCCGAAGGAACACACGCCGGACTACTTCGCCGACAACTTTTCGGTGTCCGAGCTCGACCAGTCAGGCGCGACGCAGTACCGGCTGACCGCGCAGTCGCTGGTCCATTACGAGGACGACGAAATGAGCGACCTCGTCAAGCCGGCGATGCGTGCGTTCCAGCCCGGCAAGCCGATCGTCACCGCGACCGGCGACACGGGCACGGTCAACGCGGATGCGTCGATCGTCAATCTGTACCAGAACGCGCGCATCCTGCGCGCGCCCGGCGGCGGCGATCCGCAGATGCAGGCCGATTCCGAGCATTTCAGGGTCCTCGTCAACGACGATGTGATCGAGACTGAAAAGCCAGTTAAACTTCAGCGCGGCATGTCCGTGATGACTGCCAGCGGCATGAAATACAACAATGTCACCCGGTTTATGCAACTGTTCGGCAATGTAAGAGGCGCAATCGCCGCGTCCGATTCCGGCCACTAAGCCAACGCATACCGGGTAATCCATTCCAGGCGTGACTGCATGAACGAATCGCACCCCCGTTTTGATACCGGCCGTTCGCGCGCGCTGTCCGCGTGCCGCGCCGCACTTGCTGCGCTCGTCGTCGCGCTGCCGCTCGTCGGCTTCGCGCCGCTTGCGCACGCGGACCGCGCCGACAAAGACAAGCCGCTGAACATCGAAGCGGACAACATGACTTACGACGACCTGCGGCAGGTCAGCATCTTCACCGGCCACGTGGTGGCCACCAAAGGGACGATCCTGATCAAGGCCGATCGCGTCGAAGTGTCGCAAGACCCGCAGGGCTACCAATTCGCGACCGGCACCTCGAGCGGCGGCAATCTGTCGTATTTCCGCCAGAAGCGCGAAGGGCTCGACGAATACATCGAGGGCACGGCGATCCGTATCGACTACGACGGCAAGCAGGATCTGACCACGCTGACCACCAACGCGACGGTGCGCCGCCTGCAGAGCATGACGACGCTGCTCGACCAGGTGCACGGTAGCGTGATCACCTACGACGGCCAGAACGACTTCTACACCGCGAAGTCAGGCAAGGACGTCGCAGGTCCGGGCAACCCGACCGGCCGCGTGCGCGCGATGCTGTCGCCGCGCAACGCCGGCGCCGCGCCGCTGACCGGCGCGTCGGCCACGCTCACGCCGTCCAACTCGATCCAGGGAGCGCCGAACCAGTGAGCACCATGAGCAGCACCATCGCGCCCCTCCCCCATCGGAAGCCGGCCGGCACCAGCAGTTCGCTGGTCGTGCGCAATCTGAAGAAGCGCTATGGCTCGCGCACGGTCGTCAAGGACGTGTCGCTCGACGTGAAGAGCGGCGAAGTGGTCGGCCTGCTCGGCCCGAACGGCGCCGGCAAGACCACGTCGTTCTACATGATCGTCGGCCTCGTGCCGCTCGATGCCGGCGAAATCGATCTGGACGGCAAGTCGATCAGCCTGCTGCCCATTCACAAACGCGCATCGCTCGGCCTGTCATATCTGCCGCAGGAAGCGTCGGTGTTCCGTAAGTTGAGCGTCGAGCAGAATATTCGCGCGGTGCTGGAATTGCAGCACGACGAAAACGGCAAGCGCCTCGGCAAAGACGTGATCACGTCACGCACCGAAGCGCTGCTCGACGAGCTTCAGATCGCGCATCTGCGTGAAAATCCGGCGCTGTCGCTGTCGGGCGGCGAGCGTCGTCGGGTTGAAATTGCGCGCGCGCTGGCAACCAATCCGAGCTTCATTCTGCTCGACGAACCGTTCGCCGGCGTCGACCCGATCGCGGTGCTGGAAATCCAGAAAATCGTCAAGTTCTTGAAGCAGCGCAATATCGGCGTCCTGATCACCGACCACAACGTGCGCGAAACGCTAGGTATCTGCGATCACGCGTACATCATCAGCGACGGCAGCGTGCTGGCCGCCGGCGCGCCTAGCGACATCATCGAAAACGAAAGCGTGCGGCGCGTCTATCTGGGCGAGCACTTCCGCATGTAAGCACGTACGGCGTCCCCGGCCAAGCGAGCGCGCGCGGCCGGCCGCGGCGCCATTTTTGCGGCACCCGCACATTCGTTGTCAGGCGGCGCAGGGTGGCGCCGCGCGGCGCGCCAAATTGGGCGTACCCAAAAATTGCGAGTGCCGCAAGGTATCGCGGTCGTGGCAAACTCTCTACAATGAATCTCAACTTGCCATGAAAGCCAGCCTCCAACTCCGCCTATCGCAGCATCTTGCGCTCACGCCGCAACTGCAACAGTCCATCCGGCTGCTTCAGTTGTCGACGCTCGAACTGCAGCAAGAAGTCGCCATGGCGATCTCGCAGAATCCTCTCCTCGAAAACGAAGACGAGTGGATCGCGAGCCCGTTGCGGGTGGCATCCGACGGTTCCGTGATCGCCCAGACACCGGGCTCCTCGACGCCGGCCGATCCGATGGCCGGCAACGGTTCGGCATCGTCCGAGGGCAACGGCGAGCGAGCCGAAAGCGGCGAGCCGCAGGGTGTCGACGAATACAATGGCCTTTCGGGCGACGGCGGCGGCGATACCTCGCAGTGGAACCTGGACGACTACGGCCGCTCCGGCAACGCGTCGGACGACGACGACCTGCCCCCGCTGCAAATCCACGAATCGAGCACGTCGCTGCGCGACCACCTGATGACGCAACTGCGCGTCACCCAGGCGAGCCAGCGCGACCGCGCGCTCATCACGTTCCTGATCGAATCGCTGGACGACGACGGCTATCTCGCCGCCACGCTCGAAGAAGTGCTGGCTGACCTGCCCGAAGAACTCGAAGTCGACGTCGACGAACTGAACGCCGCGCTTGCGCTGCTGCATAGCTTCGACCCATCGGGTGTCGGCGCGCGCTCCGCGTCCGAATGTCTGAAGCTGCAGTTGCTGCGGCTCGAGCCATCGCCCACGCGCACGCTTGCGCTAGACATTGTCAGCCATTACCTGGAACTGCTCGCCGCGCGCGATTTCACGCGGCTGCGCAAGCACCTTAAGGCCAGCGACGACGATCTGCGCGACGCGCATGTGCTGATCCGCTCGCTCGAACCATTTCCGGGCGCGGCCTACGGCAAGGCCGAAGCGGACTACGTGGTGCCCGACATCATGGTGCGCAAAACGGCACAGGGCTGGCTGGCGGAGCTGAATCCCGAGGTAGTGCCGAAGCTGCGGATTAACCATCTATACGCGAATATTCTGCGCAATAACCGCGGCGATCCGGGCAGTGGTTCGTTGCGCCAGCAACTGCAGGAAGCACGCTGGCTGATCAAAAATATCCAGCAGCGTTTCGAGACGATCCTGCGGGTTGCGCAGGCAATTGTCGAGCGTCAAAAGAGCTTTTTTGTGCACGGCGAAATTGCCATGCGCCCCTTGGTTTTGCGGGAAATAGCTGATACGCTGGGCCTACACGAGTCGACTGTCTCGCGTGTGACAACCGGCAAATACATGCTGACCCCATTCGGGACGCTGGAATTCAAGTACTTTTTCGGCTCACACGTTTCGACGGACACCGGCGGCGCGGCCTCCTCCACGGCCATTCGCGCGCTGATCAAACAACTGATAGGAGCGGAAAACCCGAAATCGCCACTTTCAGACAGTCGCATAGCCGAACTGCTGGCGGAACAGGGCTTCGTGGTCGCACGGCGTACCGTTGCGAAATACCGTGAGGCGCTCAAAATCCCGGCAGTCAACCTGCGCAAGTCTCTGTAGCCCGCCGCGTTTTGCAGCGGGCATTTACCGGCCGCTCCGCACCTGGCGGACAGGCCGGCCGCTGCGACCTGCCAGATGTCCGTCACCGGGGGGCGACACAGGCAAGCCGTCAGATCGACCGGACCTTTGTCATTGTGCGGACCAAGCGGCCATTAGCTTGGAGAAGCACTATGAATCTCAAGATCAGTGGACACCACCTCGAAGTAACGCCTGCGTTGCGCGAATACGTGATCACCAAACTGGACAGGGTGCTAAGACATTTCGATCAGGTCATCGACGGCAGTGTGGTCCTCTCGGTCGACAACCATAAGGAAAAGGACAAGCGTCAAAAGGTGGAAATCAACCTCCATCTGAAGGGTAAGGATATCTTCGTCGAGAGTTGTGACAGCGATTTGTACGCTGCAATCGATCTGATGATCGACAAGCTCGACAGGCAGGTGATACGCCACAAGGATCGTCTGCAAGGCCATCAGCACGAAGCGATCAAGTATCAGCCGGCGCCGCAACTGGACGTGCCGCCGCAATAGGAGAAATTAGAGGAAATTCCTCAATTCCCTTGAACTCGTCGAGCCGCCCGCGACCGGGCGGTTTTTCGTTTCAGCGCCCCGGTTCCCGCTCACCGCCGGTGCGTCTCGCCGAGGCCGATCCCAACCATTCCCGCAGAGGTTTGCGCAGCGCGACACGTGCCGCGGCGCAAGCGCTGAAAAACCTGATATGCATAGATGGCGCGCCGCACCATCGGCCGTCACCCTGTTCTATAATGTTCCAGTTACCATCGGGGTCAAGCCAGCTCTGATGAAGTACGGCCGATCGAAATCTAACGCTTTCGCGATCGACTCTGAGCGTCCGTCTTCGCCAGCATCGAACGAATGGAACGTCACTCAACCGCCCCGGTGGGGAGAACTCAGGCCACGTTTTCGCCTGTCAAAATGAATCGTTTAGCCAAATTTCTTCCCCTCGAGAACGTCGTCATCGGACTATCGGTCACCAGCAAGAAACGCGTGTTCGAGCAAGCGGGCCTGATCTTCGAGAACCAGAACGGCATCGCCCGCAGTACCGTCACAGACAATCTTTTTGCGCGAGAACGACTCGGCTCGACCGGGCTCGGCGAAGGCGTCGCGATCCCGCATGGGCGGATCAAGGGCCTCAAGCAACCGCTCGCCGCATTCGTCAGACTCGCCGAACCGATCCCCTTTGAAGCGCCGGACGGCCAGCCGGTCTCGCTGCTGATCTTCCTGCTTGTCCCCGAACAGGCCACTCAACAGCACCTCGAAATTCTCTCCGAGATCGCGCAATTGCTGTCCGATCGCGACGCCCGCGAGCGGCTGCACACTGAAGAAGAACGCGAATCGTTGCATCGCCTGCTTACTCAGTGGCAACCTTGATGCAACGGCGGCGGTAGTTCATACGCGCCCGCACACGCAGCAAAGACCCGGCAAGCGGCTCACACTGGAGTCACTGACTCATGGATACGTCCAGCATCAACGCCCAAAGCATTTTCGACGACAACGCCGCCATGCTGAAGCTCAGCTGGCTCACGGGGCATGAAGGCTGGGAGCGCGGCTTTTCTTCGGAATCGGTCGCCAATGCCACGTCGAGCGCCGACCTCGTCGGCCACCTGAACCTGATCCACCCCAACCGGATCCAGGTGCTCGGCGACGCTGAAATCGACTACTACAAACGTCAGACCGACGAAGACCGCTCGCGCCACATGGCCGAGTTGATCGCGCTGGAGCCGCCGTTTCTCGTCGTCGCGGGCGGAGTCGCGGCGCCGCCGGAGCTGGTGCTGCGCTGCACGCGCTCGTCGACGCCGCTGTTCACGACGCCGACCTCGGCGGCCGCGGTGATCGATAGTCTGCGTCTTTACATGTCGCGCATTCTCGCGCCGCGCGCGACGCTGCACGGCGTGTTTCTCGACATCCTCGGCATGGGCGTGTTGCTGACCGGCGACTCGGGCCTCGGCAAGAGCGAGCTCGGCCTCGAACTGATCAGCCGAGGCCACGGTCTCGTCGCCGACGACGCTGTCGATTTCGTGCGCCTCGGCCCGGACTTCGTCGAAGGACGCTGTCCGCCGCTGCTGCAGAACCTGCTCGAAGTTCGCGGCCTCGGTCTGCTCGACATCAAGACGATCTTCGGCGAAACGGCGGTGCGCCGCAAAATGAAACTGAAGCTGATCGTGCAACTGGTGCGCCGCCCCGACGGCGAATTCCAGCGGCTGCCGCTGGAAAGCCAGACCGTCGACGTGCTCGGCCTACCGATCAGCAAGGTGACGATCCAGGTGGCCGCCGGCCGCAACCTCGCGGTGCTGGTCGAAGCGGCCGTGCGCAACACGATTCTGCAACTGCGCGGTATCGACACGCTGCGCGATTTCATGGATCGGCAACGTCTCGCCATGCAGGATCCCGATAGCCAGTTTCCCGGCAAGCTGATCTGAAGCGCGCCACAGCGCCATGAAGCGCCCGCAGAAGGCAGGCCGCGGGCACGCGCATGGAGGCCAGATGCTATGATGAAATCTACGCTTTCGACGACTCCATGCGCATAATCCTGATCACCGGTATCTCCGGCTCCGGCAAATCGGTTGCCCTGAACGCGCTCGAAGACGCGGGTTATTACTGCGTCGATAATCTGCCGCCGCGTTTCCTGCAGCAACTCGCCACCTACCTCGCCGCGGACGGCCAGGATCGTCTCGCGGTCGCGATCGACGCGCGCTCCGGTTCGTCGCTCGACGAAATGCCCGCGATGATCCGCGACCTCAAGCGCTCGCACGACGTGCGCGTGCTGTTCCTGAGTGCGAGCACGCAGTCGCTGATTCAACGTTTTTCCGAAACGCGTCGCCGTCATCCGCTGTCCGGCTCGCCCGCGCACGACGCGGACGTTGGCCTGCTCACGTCGCTCGCCGAGGCGATCGAACGCGAGCGCGAACTGGTCGCGGGACTTGCCGAATTCGGCCATCAGATCGATACGAGCAATCTGCGCGCGAACGTGCTGCGCGCATGGGTCAAGCGCTTCATCGAACAGGAGGACGCGGGGCTCGTGCTGATGTTCGAGTCGTTCGGCTTCAAGCGCGGCGTACCGCTCGACGCGGATTTCGTATTCGACGTACGCACGCTGCCGAACCCATACTACGATCATGAATTGAGGCCGCTCACCGGCCTCGACAAACCGGTCATGGATTTTCTCGATGCGCAGCCGGTCGTCCACGAGATGATCGACGACATCGAGAAGTATCTGTCCAAGTGGCTGCCGCATTTCCGCGACGACAATCGCAGCTACCTGACCGTCGCAATCGGTTGCACGGGCGGCCAGCACCGCTCGGTATTCATCGCGGAGACGCTTGCCGCGCGTCTCGCAACATCGGCGAATGTGATTGTGCGGCACCGCGATGCGCCGGTCGACGTCGGCGAATCATCGAAGCTGGTGGCTTAACCGGCCGCATCGCGCGGCCTTAACCCGAAGCGTTGCGCCATGTCCTCTACGCCTACTGTGTACGCCGATTTGCCGCTGTTTCCGCTGCATACGGTGCTATTTCCCGATGGCTTGCTGCCGCTCAAAATCTTCGAAGCGCGCTACCTCGACATGGCGCGCGACTGTCTGCGCGAAAAAACACCGTTCGGCGTTTGCATGCTGAAAAGCGGCGCGGAAGTCGCGCGCGAGGAAGAACCTTCGGTACCCGAAACGATCGGCTGTCTCGCCGAAATCGACGAGTGCGACGTCGATGCATTCGGCATGCTGCTGATTCGCGCGCGCGGCACGACGCGCTTTCGTCTGTTATCGCATCGCGTCGAAGCGAGCGGTCTGCTGGTCGGCATGGCCGAGCCGCTCGCCGATGATCTCCCGCTCGAGGGCAATGAGCTATTGGCCAAATTCGGCGCGTGCGCGGAAGTGCTCGAGCGGATCATCGCAACGATCCGCGAACGCGATCCGGACAGCCTACCGTTCGCCGAGCCGTTCCGGCTCGACGATCCGTCGTGGGTGTCGAACCGTCTCGCCGAGGTGCTGCCAATCGCGTTGCGCGCACGGCAAAAGCTGATGGAATTAACCGATGCCGGCGCGCGCATCGACGTCGTGCATCACTACATGCAACAGCATCAGTTGCTGTGAAATCCTGAAGTCGTGAAGGCTGCCGCGCCGGACCCAAGTCGCCCGCACAGCACCTCCGATCCCTTCCGCTAGAGCAACGAACCATGCAGACTGGCGAGCAGCTTGCGCACCGGCGCCGGCACGCCGAACGAATCCAGATCGCTGAGCGCAACCCATGCGGTGTCCGCATCGTTGAGCGCGGCCAGGGCGCCGACACCGCGATCGAACTCCGCAAGCCGCGGTTCGATATCGAGCTTGAAATGCGTGAATACGTGTGAGAACGACGCGAGCGCGGACACTTCGCCGTCGCCGCCGAACGCGCGCGCCCGCTCGGCCAGCGATGCTTCGTCGGCAGCTTCGGGCAGACTCCACAGACCACCCCAGATGCCCGACGGCGGACGCCGCTCGAGCATCACCGCATTGCCGTCGCGCAGCACCAGCATCCACGTACGGCGTGTCGGCACCGCTTTCTTCGGGCGCGCGGTCGGCAATTCACGTTGACGTCCGGTGACGTTGGCAACGCAGTCCGGCGCGAACGGACAGCGTGTGCAATGGGGTTTGCCGCGCACGCACAATGTCGCGCCGAGATCCATCAAGCCCTGCGTGTACCCGCTGACCTCCGCGTTCGACGCATTCGACGGCAGCAGTGATTCCGCGAGCGTCCACATTGCGTTCTCGACTTTCTTCTCGCCCGGAAAGCCTTCGACGCCGAATACGCGCGCGAGCACGCGCTTCACGTTGCCGTCGAGAATCGTCGCGCGCGCGCCGAACGCGAACGACGCGATCGCCGCGGCCGTCGAGCGGCCAATGCCGGGCAACTCGGCGAGCTCATCGACCAACGCGGGAAACGCGCCGCCATGCTGCTCGACGACGACCTGCGCGCAGCGATGCAGATTGCGCGCGCGCGTGTAGTAGCCGAGGCCGGCCCACAGCGCCATCACGTCATCGGACGGCGCGGCGGCGAGCGCGGCGACATCCGGGAAACGCGCGAGAAATTTCGCGTAGTACGGAATCACCGTCGACACCTGGGTCTGCTGCAGCATGATCTCGGACAGCCAGATGCGATACGGATCGCGCGTGTTCTGCCACGGCAGATCGTGGCGGCCGTGCTGGCGCTGCCACGCGATCAGCCGCGCGGAAAACTCGGGCATCGGCGCAAACGCGGGCGTGGAGTCGAACGCGCTGGAGCGCGCGCCGGTCGTTGGGGTCAGGCGGGAAGGCATCGAGAATCTAGCGCTGGCAAGTGGGACAGAAGTACGTGGAGCGTTGCCCCTGCACGATCTGTTTGATTGGCGTTCCACACACGCGGCATGGCAGGCCCGCGCGATCATAGACGAAGTAGTCGAGCTGAAAATAGCCGCTTTCGCCGTCGCTGCCGACGAAATCGCGCAGCGTGCTGCCGCCCTTGTCGATCGCGGCGGCGAGCGTCACGCGCACGGCATCGGCCAGCAGTTCATAACGCACGAGCGACACGCGGCCCGCCGCGGTGGTCGGCCGGATGCCCGCGCGAAACAGACTCTCCGACGCGTAGATATTGCCCACGCCGACCACGATGTCCCCCGCCAGCAGCGCCTGCTTCACCGACACCTTGCGCCCGCGCGTCAACCGATGCATCAGCGCGCCCGAAAAAGCCGGCGAGAAAGGCTCGACGCCAAGGCTCGCGAGCAGCGGATGTTCGAGGATGTCGCCTGCTTCGCGCGGATGCCATAGCACCGCGCCGAAGCGGCGGGGATCACGATAGCGCAGGATAAAGTCGTCGAAGATCCAGTCGACATGATCGTGCTTCGCCGCGGCAGGCGGATGCGGCACATGACGCAGAACGCGCAACGTGCCCGTCATGCCGAGGTGGACGATGAACCACCCAGCGTCGATTTCGAACAGCAAATACTTGCCGCGTCGCTCGACTTTGCGCACCACGTGGCCGCGCAAGGTTTTCGCAAGGTCGGCCGGAATTGGCCAGCGCAGCGCGGCCGTCCGCACGTCGACGCGCTCAACCTTGCGCCCGGACACATACGGTTCGATCCCCCGTCGGGTAACCTCGACTTCTGGCAACTCTGGCATGGCTGATTGGTCTGCTACTTGCGTGAGTGGTTGTGCGCGTATTGTAGCGAGCGCGTTACAATCGACTGAAACATTGAACGGATTTCCATGAACGTGTCCTTCGTGAAGCTGCTATCAAAGCGCCGCGCGCGCGTGTCCAAGGTGCCGCTCGCCGTGTCCGCTCGCCGGATGCTCGGTGCGGCCGCGCTCGGATTGTGGGCGCTGGCCGCCGTGCCCGCGCATGCGCAGGACCCGTCGCCGGATTCCGACGACACGTCGGTCACGATGCCGGACCCGCTGGGTCCGGCAACACCTGAAGACGAAAAGTCGCTTCCCGGCGTACCCCTGTCGAGCCAGATCGTCTTCCAGGTGCTGGCCGCCGAGATCGCGCTGCAGCGCGACCAGCCGGCACCGGCCTATCAGACCTACCTCGCGCTCGCGCGCGACACTCACGACCCGCGCATGGCGCAACGCGCCACCGAAATAGCGCTGGCGGCGCAGAGCCCGTCGGACGCGCTCGCCGCCGCGCAACTGTGGCAACAGTACGCGCCGAGTTCGGAACGCGCCGCCCAGCTCGACGCGTCGCTGCTCGTGCTGTCTGGCAAGCCCGACGATGCGTCGCAAATCCTGTCGCAAGAACTGGCGAAGGTACCCGAGGAAAATCGCGGCAGCGCGATCCTCGCGCTGCAACTGCTGTTGTCGCGCGGCCCGAACCGCGTCGGTGGCCTGCACGTGTTGCAGGACCTGCTGAAGAACGACATGAACCGGCCGGAGGCGCAATTGGCCCTCGCGCGTCAGCAGCTGCTGGCCGACGACGCGCCGGGCGCGCACAAGTCGCTCGAGCAGGCGCTCACGATCAAGCCCGACTATCTGCCGGCGGCGTTGATGCTGTCGCAAATGGGTCCCGGAGGAGCGCAAGGAAGGCATCGCGTCGCTCGAAAAGTACGTGCAGCAGAATCCGAAATCGCATGACGCACGGCTCGCGCTGGCGCAGATGTATCTTGCCAGCGACCGTCTCGACGACGCGCAGAAGCAGTTCGAACTCATGCGCAAGGCAAACCCCAACGACTTGACACCGTTGATGGCGCTCGCGCTGATCAAGATCCAGCAGAAGAATCTCCCCGAAGCGCAGACGTATCTGGTGCAGTACGCGCAGCAGGCCGAGAAGACGCCGGGTGCCGATGCGGGCCAGGCCTACATCTACCTCGCGCAGCTAGCGCTCGAACAGAAGAATGAGGCGGCCGCGAGCGACTGGCTGAACAAGATCTCGCCAGCGAGTCAACAATACCTGGCCGCGCAGATTACCGGCGCGCAACTGCTCGCGAAACAGGGCAAGACCGAGGAGGCGCGCCAGTTGCTCTCCAACTTGCAGACCTCCGATCCGCGTGATGTGGCGCTGATCGCGCGCACCGATGCGGCGATCCTGTTCGACGCGAAGCGCTACCCGGAGGCCGAAGCGCGTCTGCAGCAAGCCACGGCGAACTTTCCCGACGACCCCGACCTCACCTACGACTACGCGATGGCCGCCGAGAAAACCGGCCATTACGACATCATGGAAGCGCAGCTGCGCAAGCTGATCCAGACGCAACCGGACAATCCGCAGGCGTATAACGCGCTCGGCTATTCGCTCGCAGATCGCAACCAGCGCCTGCCAGAGGCGGACAAGCTGGTCGAGAAGGCCTCGGCGCTCGCACCGAACGATGCGTTCATCATGGACAGCGTCGGCTGGGTCAAGTACCGGATGGGTGACACGGCCGATGCGATCAAGCTGCTGCGCAAGGCATACAGCCTCCAGCCGAACGCGGAAATCGGCGCGCACCTCGGCGAAGTGCTGTGGAAGGCCGGCGAGCAGGAACAGGCGCGCGCCGCGTTTCGCGAGGCTCGCAAGCTCGAACCCGACAACGAGACTCTCGTCAAAACGTTGCAACGTCTTCAGGTAAACAATCTTTGATGCGTCTTTCCCGTTTGATTTCTTTTTCCAGGGCGCCTCGCGGCAGCGCGGTTGGTTTCGCGGCGGCGGCGGTTGTCGCGCTGGCCGGCTGCGCGTCGGTGAAGCCGCAAGGGCCGTCCACGTCGAACGCCGCCACCGAAGTCACCGCGCAGACGAGCCGCTCGTATCAGGGCCGCTTCGCGATCCAATACAACGATCAGAACGGCCAGCAGCGCAACGCTTACGGCAATTTCTCGTGGCAGGAAACGGGCGACACCGTCACGCTGCAGTTGCGCAATCCGCTTGGCCAGACGCTGGCCATCGTGACTTCGTCGCCGGCTTCGGCCACGCTCGAATTGCCGAACCGCCAGCCGCTCACCGCCGATAACGTGTCGACGCTGATGCAGAACGCGCTCGGCTTCACGCTGCCGGTCGAAGGGTTGCGCTACTGGCTGCAACCGTCGCCGGCGCCGACTTCGCGCGCGAAGACCGAGAAGGATCCGGAGCAACCGTCGCGCCTGAAGCAGATCACCCAGGACGGCTGGACGATCGACTATGTGGCCTATGCCGATGCACCAGCCACCGGCGTGAAGCGCCTCAATCTGAGCCGCTCGGAGCCGCCACTCGACATCAAGCTCGTGCTGGATCAGTGAGTCGTTCTTGCTTGGCCTTTTGTCCCAGCATCCGCTCACGTAACCTTGCTACCCGTTTGGCGCCGCCGTGGCGCATGTAGCCTTCACTCATGATCGAAACAACCAATTCGCTGCGCGACTGTCTCGCGCCAGCGAAACTCAATCTCTTCCTGCACATCACTGGCCGTCGGCCGGATGGTTATCACACGCTGCAGACGGTCTTCCAGTTGCTTGACTGGGGCGACACGCTGCACTTCACGCGACGCGACGACGGTCTCATCACGCGCCGCACCGAAATCGCCGACGTGCCACCCGAGCATGACCTGACCGTACGCGCCGCGACGTTGCTGAAGGTACATACGGGCTCCCGCGAAGGCGTTGATATCGAAATCGACAAGCGCCTGCCGATGGGCGCGGGCCTCGGCGGCGGCAGTTCCGATGCGGCGACGACGCTGCTCGCGCTCAATCGCCTGTGGAAGCTCGATCTGCCACGTCAGGAGTTGCAGGATCTTGCGTTGAAACTCGGCGCGGACGTGCCTTTCTTCGTATTTGGAAAAAATGCGTTTGCAGAGGGTGTCGGAGAATCATTGGACGTTGTACAATTGCCGCCGCGTCACTTCCTGGTAGTGACGCCGAGGGTGCAGGTTCCGACTGCAGCGATTTTTTCCGAAAAAGCGTTGACAAGAGATACAAAGCCCCTCAAAATTACGGACTTTCCTGCAGAACACAGCTGCAATACTGAATGGCCAGAAAGCTTCGGCCGGAATGACATGCAGCAAGTTGTCGTAGGAAAGTACGCGGAAGTAGCGCAAGTGTTGCGGTGGTTTGAAAGCATCGCGCCAGCGCGGATGTCCGGATCGGGTGCCAGCGTTTTTGCAGCGTTCCGTAGCAAAGCTGAAGCAGAAGCGGCGCAAGCCAAACTGCCCGGCGAGTGGAACAGTGCAGTAGCAGCGGGCTTGGATCAGCATCCACTCTTTGCTTTCGCGTCATAAATTTTGCATCGTCGAACGAAACTCCACGTTCGGCGGAGCTCAAAGTTAGTGTAGGGGAGTCGCCAAGCTGGTTAAGGCACCGGATTTTGATTCCGGCATGCAAAGGTTCGAATCCTTTCTCCCCTGCCAAAAATTCTCGTAGTTCGCTGTAGTTCGCATTTCTCCCGCCCCCAGCCTGAAGTAGGTGCACGATGAGCAGCCATGACGGCCTGATGGTTTTTACTGGCAACGCAAATCCCGCGCTTGCACAGGAAGTCGTCAAAAACCTCGGTATTCCCCTCGGCAAAGCAATGGTTAGCCGTTTCTCGGACGGTGAAATCCAAGTCGAGATTCAGGAAAACGTGCGCGGCAAGGATGTCTTCGTCCTGCAATCCACGTGCGCACCGACTAACGACAATCTGATGGAACTGATGATCATGGTCGATGCGCTCAAGCGCGCATCCGCAGGCCGGATCACCGCAGCCATCCCCTACTTCGGTTATGCCCGTCAGGATCGTCGCCCGCGTTCGGCGCGCGTCGCCATCTCGGCTAAGGTCGTGGCGAACATGCTGGAAATCGCCGGCGTCGAGCGGATCATCACGATGGATCTGCACGCCGACCAGATTCAAGGCTTCTTCGACATCCCGGTCGACAACATCTACGCAACGCCCGTGCTGCTCGGGGATCTGCGCAAGCAGAACTACGACAACCTGATGGTAGTTTCGCCGGACGTCGGCGGTGTGGTCCGCGCCCGTGCATTGGCGAAGCAACTCAATTGCGATCTCGCGATCATCGACAAGCGTCGCCCGAAGGCGAACGTCGCTGAAGTGATGAACATCATCGGTGAAGTCGAAGGCCGCACCTGCGTGATCATGGACGACATGGTCGACACGGCTGGCACGCTGTGCAAGGCCGCGCAGGTTCTGAAGGAACGCGGCGCGAAGCAGGTATTCGCGTACGCCACCCACCCGGTTCTGTCGGGCGGCGCGGGTGAGCGTATCGCCGCTTCCGCACTCGACGAACTCGTTGTCACGGACACGATTCCGCTCGGCGAAGAAGCCCGTTCGTGCGCGAAGATCCGTTCGCTGACGAGCGCCGGTTTGCTCGCCGAAACGTTCTCGCGCATCCGCCGCGGCGATTCGGTGATGTCGCTGTTCGCTGAGAGTTAAGCATTTGCGAAGACACCGGGTACCGCTTCATGCGACACGCGGCGTTTTTGCACAATCGGCATGAACGAACGAAGGTTCTTGCCGCTATCCTGGGCCTCAGCCATTACGGCTTCGAGGCCCTGTTTTTACTGCCTGGTCGCGGGCAGTGCATTGGAGATTCAACATGAAAGTAGTCGCTTTCGAGCGTTCCCTGCAAGGTACGGGTGCGAGCCGCCGCCTGCGTAACTCGGGCAAGACCCCGGGTATCGTTTATGGCGCCGGTGCTGACACGCAACTGATCGAACTCGATCACAACGCCCTGTGGCACGCGCTGAAGAAAGAAGTTTTCCACTCGTCGATCCTCGATCTGGAAGTGGCAGACAAGTCGCAACAGGTTCTGCTGCGCGACGTGCAATACCACCCGTTCCGTCAGCTCGTGCTGCACGTGGACTTCCAGCGCGTCGACGCGACGAAGAAGCTGCACACCAAGGTGCCGCTGCACTTCTTGAACCAGGAAACCAACCCGGCAGTGAAGCTGTCGAGCGCGGTGATTTCGCACATCCTCAACGAAATCGAAATCGAGTGCTTGCCATCGGCACTGCCGGAGTTCATCGAAGTCGACCTCGCGAAGATCGAAGCAGGTCAATCGGTTCACGCGAAGGACATCCCGTTGCCGGCAGGTGTGGCGCTCGTGGCCCACGTCGACGCGGAAAACCCGGTGGTCGCTGCTGCAACGATCCCGGCTGGCGCAATCGCTGAAGACGCTGCTGCTGCTGAAGGTGGCGAAACGCCGGCTGCTTAAGAGCCTTCTGGTTCGAAGCAAGCAATCCTCTCGATCCGTTTCCTATGAAACGGTCGATGTGACCCGCCGAGGTTCGCCCTGGCGGGTTTTTTTTCGGCTTTTCTAGTCCGGTACGTTTCACTTCCTGACTTGGTGGACTCACGCAATCATGATCAAGCTGATCGTCGGGCTCGGCAATCCGGGCGCCGAATACACCGCGACGCGTCACAACGCCGGCTGCTGGCTGGTCGATCAACTCGCGCGCGAGGCCGGCACCGCGCTGCGCGACGAGCGGCGCTTTCACGGCTTTTACGCGAAAGCGCGGTTGCATGGCGAGGAAGTGCATCTGCTCGAGCCGCAAACCTACATGAACCGCTCTGGTCAATCGGTCGTCGCGCTCGCGCAATTCTTCAAGATTCTTCCCGACGAGATCCTCGTCGCGCACGACGAGCTCGACATGCCACCCGGCAGCGTCAAGCTGAAGCTCGGCGGCGGCAGCGGCGGGCATAATGGGCTGAAGGACATCAGCGCGCATCTGTCGTCGCAGCAATACTGGCGGCTGCGGATCGGCATCGGCCATCCGCGCGATCTGATTCCCGAAAGCGCGCGCGCCGGCGCGAAGCCGGACGTCGCGAACTATGTGCTGAAGCCGCCGCGGCGAGAAGAGCAGGAGGTCATCGACGCGTCGATCGAACGCGCGCTCGCGGTGATGCCGCAGATCATCAAGGGCGAGCTCGAACGCGCAATGATGCAACTGCATCGCAACAACAGCTGACGCGCGCCACACTCATCGACACCCGCAATCGGCCCCGCAAGGAGAATCGCTTGAGCCGCTACTGGAGCGACATCGTTCACCGTCTGACGCCGTACGTGCCGGGCGAGCAGCCCGCGCTCGCGCATCCGGTGAAGCTGAATACCAACGAGAATCCGTATCCGCCGTCGCCGCGCGTGCTAGACGCGATCCGCCGCGAGCTCGGCGACACGGCCGACGCACTGCGCCGCTATCCCGATCCGAGCGCACGCAAGCTGCGCGAAACGGTCGCCGCGTATCGCGGCATCCGCGCCGAGCAGGTGTTCGCGGGCAACGGCTCGGACGAGGTACTCGCGCTAACGTTCCAGGCCTTGCTCAAGCACGACAAGCCGCTGCTGTTTCCCGACATCACTTACAGCTTCTATCCGACCTACGCGAAGCTGTTCGAGGTCGACTACCGGACCATCCCCCTCGACGACAGCTTCGCGATCGACGTCGACGACTACACGGTGCCCAACAGCGGCATCCTGTTTCCGAATCCGAACGCGCCGACCGGCCGGCCGCTGCCGCTCGCGGAAATCGAACGCCTCGTCGCGAGCCATCCTGATTCGGTCGTGGTGATTGACGAAGCGTATGTCGACTTCGGCGCCGAGTCGGCGATTGCGCTGATCGCGCGCTATCCGAATCTGCTCGTCGTGCAGACCGTGTCGAAGTCGCGTTCGCTCGCCGGCATGCGCGTCGGCTTTGCGTTCGGCGATCCTGCGTTGATCGATGCGCTCAATCGCGTGAAGGACAGCTTCAATTCGTACCCGCTCGACCGCCTCGCGCAAGTCGCGGCCACCGCCGCCTACGAAGACGACGCGTGGTTTCGCGAATGCTGCGCGAAGGTGATCGCGAGCCGCGAACGGCTTGCGGCGGAATTGACCGCGCTCGGCTTCGAGGTGGTGCCATCGGCGGCGAATCTGCTGTTCGCGCGGCATGGGGGGTACGACGCGGCGACGCTCGCGTCGCGGCTGCGGCAAAAGGAAATTTTCGTGCGGCATTTCAACGCGCCGCGCATCGACCAGCATTTGCGGATCTCGGTCGGCACCGACGCCGAATGCGACATACTGCTCGACGCTTTGCGCGGCATTTTCAGCGCTTACGTCGGATAACGGAAACGCCGCCCCCAAAAGAAAACGGCGAAGGCCCGCAGGCCTTCGCCGTTTTCTTTTGCGCGTCTCCCGCGAACGTCAGGTGCCCTTGGCGGCCTGCAACGCGTGATATTTCGCCATCAAACCTTCGGGCGTTTCCAGGTGGTTCGGGTCACGCGGAATGCACTCGACCGGACACACCTGAACGCATTGCGGCTCGTCGAAATGACCGACGCACTCGGTGCACTTCTTCGGGTCGATCACATAGATTTCCGGGCCCATCGAAATCGCGTCGTTCGGGCACTCGGGCTCGCAGACGTCGCAATTGATGCACTCGTCGGTAATCATCAGGGCCATGCCGCCACCAACTTTGCTAGAGAAAACAATACATTATAGCTTTTTCGCCCCCGCACGGCCGTGCAATCCCACGCCAGGATCATGGACGGCTGCGCTTCTCGGCCAGGTAGCCTTCGTCGCAAACTGGTTGGCATATGCGCTGTTCAACGCCAACTGGATGCTGAACATGCCATTCGACACGCGGGAATTGCCGGGCTGTTTCGGCAACAAGGCCAGCAGTGCCTTCATCACATACAGAATGATTAGCGCGCCGGCCAGATCACCCACAAACATCGTGAAGAAGCTTTCGAACCAGTTCTTCGTCGTACCGGCCAGCGCGAACCACAGGTGGTGAAACAGCGTATTTGCTCCCGAATAGGCGACAGCCAGAACAAGCAGCCGCTTCGGCGTCAGGTTCGTCAGCGATGCGCGCAGATCGAAATACTCGAGCGCAAACCTGTAGACCAGATACGGTGCCAGTGACCCAAGCAAAGCGCCTGCTATTGCACGCACCGGGTCATGCGGAAACCAGTACAGAAAGTCTGTAATCAGTCCGGCAAGCAGCAAGCCGAGTGCACCATCGAATCCAACCAGCAACGTGCTGAGAAGCCGAACACCAGACGGCAGGAAAATCCAGTTGACGCCTCGCACGAAAGACGTGTGCGTAAACACCTCCTGATTGATCCACAGCGACGCCAGGAACGCGATCAGGGTCCCAACGATCGACCAAAAATGCAAACGTAAGCTAGACATTGCGGTGAGCCATCCTCGGTTGCTTTTGCCGAATGCATCATAGCGTGCCCATATGGCGTTCCGCGAGCACAAGTAGCAGGCTTTCGGTCACAGATATCGTGACGCTCACGGAAAAAATTTCGCGAGGCCCTCAAGTTCTGCGCGACGCGACCGAAAACCCATGTATAGCTTTATGCCCGGCTCGACAAGCATGCAGAGCCGCGTCCATATTGATATGCTTTTTATAGCGATGAATCTGAGAGAACAGGCTGGAACGGAACGCGCTATCCGGACGAACCGGTGGCTATCGGCACGCCGACCAGTAGGCCGCCCGCCTGCTGCATGGCTCGCGTGCTATCCCGTCTTTCAAGATGCGTTGCTCGGCTGCGAAACAAGGTTGGGGGCGCTTCCTGACTTCGTCAGGCGCGCTGCTTTGGAAAGGCTGGGTGGCTCCAATTATTCGTGTGTGCCCACTTCAGTACTTGATGAAGTCCGCGCCTCTTACCTGGAACTTCGCAGCACATGCGTCGCAGAAGAAGTACGTCGATACCTGTCTGATACCGAGGACAGTCTGCTGGCGTCACACGAATCGTCGGACGCCCTTGAAACCCTGGCGGCGGGAATGCCGCGGATGCTGGTTCCGCCTGTCGCTCGCCCTCCGTGTCTGCTGAGTTCTGGCAACGGAATGTTTCTCGGGGGCTGGGCGCGGTTTGTTGCGTACTGGTGTCGGAAAGACCCAACGATTCCGCTACTCGCGGTAGATTGGCCGATCCTCTACGAGCACGTAGCGCCCTACAGCCTTCGCCACTTGATCGACGATCCTGGTTTTGCATCGACCGGTTGAATCCGCCTTCGGAAAGCAGCCAATCGTCCTCCAGCGACGGCTCGAGTCGATCACCCCCACGAACCTTGGCAACGCGCGACTTTATCGTTATAGTTTTTGTAACGGCCAAACCTGAGAGAAATGGTTCGCGTGGAACTCGATGTGCGTGAAGACTTCCTGGTCGATCCAGAGCGACAGCGCGAACGCGATGGCCGTGCCCGCGACCGGGAGCACACCCAAACGTAAGCTGGACATGGAGATAAAATAGAGAAGCCCGGTTGTCGCAGGGCATCAAGGTTCGCTTTCCGCGCTCGGGTGAGCGGCGTTTTCGTTGGAGCGATGGTCATGAGCCGCCCTGCTGATATCTATCTTCGATTTCTTCAATTGACCGAAGCACTGCGAGGTCTTCCCGCACTTCCCGCGCTCGATCCGCTCGAAGAAAAGATCCTGGAGTTCGTTGCTCGCATGAGGCAAAAGAACGAACGCCTGTCGGTTCGAGACATGATGGCCCAAAGTGCGCTGGGGTCGCCGGCTACCTTGCATGCCCGTATCACGTCAATGCGCGAAAAGGGCTGGCTCCTGCTCAACGACACCGAAGACGCTCGCCGCAAACAGGTCGAGCTGACGCCCGCGGCCCTCCGGCACTTCGACAAACTTGCCGAGGCGTTCACGAAAGCTGCGAAGGGAAGCTGACATTGTTCTGCTTCGGTTAAGCCGGCACTATCCGGTTAGGAAAAACTCCTCATTCCTCTTGCAATGCCCGTCTAGTTGCTCCGCTCCAGCAATTCCACGTATGCGGCACCTGTCACCCTGTTGAAATCCATCGTACCGTACTGGTGCGCTTCGTCAGTTCATACTCGGCGAATTGGACAAAGGTATATCGATTGCCCACGCCCGTGACGTTTTCCGGATAGGGTTCCGTAGGAACCTGACAAGCCGGCGTGACTATTGATGAACGCCCCGTTTGCGATGAAGAGACAATTCTTGTTCTTCGCATCATCATTGACATCGCAGCTTGCGCGAACCATCGAATACACCGATGCCCGTGCATAACGACAGGATTGACGTTCGCCGCCAATACGGCTCGCCAACATTACTTGGAACAGCCGACCGATGCACCTGGCGCCGATCACCGAGGCCTGGCCGGTCTTGATCCGTCAAAACCGGCATTCGCGCGACTCAGGCGCAGGTCCCCTGAGCGCCGTCCTGCGGATCCAGCGAAGCGACCTTCTCCTTCAGCCATTTTTCGACGGACGGGAACACGAACTTGCTGACGTCGCCGCCCAATTGCGCGATCTCGCGCACGATCGTGCCCGAGATGAACTGATACTGATCGGACGGCGTCATGAACATCGTCTCGACGTCGGGTAGCAGATAACGGTTCATGCCCGCCATCTGGAACTCGTACTCGAAGTCCGACACCGCGCGCAGCCCCCTGACGATCACCCGCGCGTTGTTGGTCCGCACGAAGTCCTTCAGCAGTCCCTTGAAGCTCATCACCTGGACGTTCGGATAGTGGCCAAGCACCTCATGCGCAATCGCGAGGCGCTCCTGGAGAGTGAAAAACGGCTTCTTGGCACGGCTGTCGGCCACACCCACCACCAGCGTGTCGAAAATGCTCGACGCGCGCCGAACGAGGTCTTCGTGACCGCGCGTCAGCGGGTCGAACGTGCCCGGGTACACGGCGACTACCATGAGACTTCTCCTCTCTTCAGACAAAAGGGCACGTCCGGGCGACGCATTTCGCACCGGCGCGGATGACGATAAACCGCCCGGCCCTTTTTTGGAACGCGCATTATTCCTTATTTTCGCGCTGCAGCAAATGAAAGTGCACAGCGCCCGCTTTGCCCTGCCGAACGAGTTCCCAGCCTGACAGCGGCTCGTGAGCGGCCGGTTCGAGCGCTTCGCCGGCCTCGACATAAAGATAGCCGTCGGCGCGCACGAGCGGCACGGCCACCGCGAGCGCCTTGCCGAGCAGGTCGGCATCGAACGGCGGATCGAGGAACACTACGTCGAATGAGCCTGGCGCGAGACTCGCCGCAAGACGCAGGCCGTCCGCCTCGGCGATTTCGATCATGCGTGCATCGAGCCGCTGCTGGTTTGCGCGCAACTGGCCGGCAGCGCGCGCATGACGCTCCACCATCAGCACGCGAGCGGCGCCGCGCGACGACGAGATGGAGGAGAAGAGGCGGCCTCGAAGCCGAGCGCCCCACTACCAGCAAACAGATCGAGGCAGTGCTGGCCGTCCAGACGCTGGCCGAGCCAGTTGAACAGCGTTTCGCGGACGCGGTCGGGCGTCGGGCGCAAGCCGTCCAGATCGAGCACGGGCAGCGGCGTGCGTTTCCAGTCGCCGCCGATGATGCGAATGGCATGCGGTTTGCCACTTTTGGACGAAGCGCCAGCGGCGCGTGAAGGTGCTAAACGAGGCATGCAGTATCGTGCAGTTTCAGCTAGGTGATGAACACGCCCGCGGCGTCGATGCGCGCGGGCCGGAGCGCTCACGTTACCACAGGGGTGGCGCGCGTCCAGCCTGGCCGAGCGGCCAATACGACGCGCCGCAGCACGCCTGATAAAATGTGCGGCTGCCAGCGCCCCGCCTTTTCGCATCCCGGCGCTGCCCACCGCTTCGCCGGTCCCGTGCCGGCTGCGCGCATCGGCGCGCTCTCCCATACGTCAGATCATGTTCAGCTTTTTCAAACGATTCAAGGGCTCGAAAGAGTCCGATACCGCCGCAGACGAATCGCTGGCGGCGCAAGACGGCGCGGCACCCGAGGCCGAGGCCGCACCCGTTGCGCCCGCCGAACCCATCGAGCCTAACGCGCCCCCCGTTCCGCCTGCGGCCACGACCATCATCGAGCCGCAGCCCGAGCCGCCAGACGCTATGCTCGATACCGTTGAAATCGTCCCACCGCCCGTGCAGGACGCCGGCGCGAAGCGCTCGTGGCTCACGCGCCTGAAGAGCGGCCTCGCGAAAACCAGTTCGAACCTGACCGGCATTTTCGTCGGCACGAAGATCGACGAGGACTTGTACGAGGACCTCGAAACCGCGCTGCTGATGTCGGACGCCGGCGTCGAGGCGACCGAATTCCTGCTCGAAGCGCTGCGTGAGAAAGTGCGCAGCGAACGCCTGACGGCCCCCCAGCAGGTCAAAACCGCCTTGCGCACACTGCTCGTCGAATTGCTCAAGCCGCTCGAAAAATCGCTGATGCTCGGCCGCGCGCAGCCGCTCGTGATGATGATCGCCGGCGTCAACGGCGCGGGCAAAACCACGAGCATCGGCAAGCTCGCGAAGCATCTGCAGAGCTTTGACCAATCGGTGCTGCTCGCCGCCGGCGACACGTTCCGCGCCGCCGCGCGCGAGCAACTCGCCGTGTGGGGCCAGCGCAACAACGTGACCGTGGTCGCGCAGGAAAGCGGCGACCCGGCCGCGGTGATCTTCGACGCGGTCGGCGCCGCGCGCGCGCGCAAGATCGACGTGATGATGGCCGACACGGCCGGCCGCCTGCCCACGCAACTGCATCTGATGGAAGAACTGCGCAAGGTGAAGCGCGTGATTGGCAAGGCGCAGGACGGCGCGCCGCACGAAGTGCTGCTCGTGATCGACGCGAACACCGGCCAGAACGCGCTCACACAGGTCAAGGCGTTCGACGACGCGCTCGGGCTCACCGGCCTGATCGTCACCAAGCTCGACGGCACCGCGAAGGGCGGCATCCTCGCGGCGATCGCGCGGCAGCGGCCGATTCCGGTGTATTTCATCGGCGTCGGCGAAAAGGTCGAGGACCTGCAGCCGTTCAGCGCGGAGGAGTTCTCGGACGCGCTACTGGGCGGCTGATCGCGTGATCGTTGCGGCGCTCGCGGCGAACCAAAGGAAAAGGGCACTCCGCGGAGCGCCCTTTTTTCGTTTCAAGCTACCGTCGACGTGTCAGCGATCCCGGGCTCACTCCGCGTCCGGCTGCACGCCCGGCGCCGCGCGCGCGAACGCGTCGAGTTGCATCGCATGATCGTAGATGCGCTGGATCGTCGGAAACTTTGCGGTGTCGACCTTGAAGCGCTGCGCGTTGAATACCTGCGGAATCAGGCACGCGTCGGCGAGTGTCGGTGCGTCGCCGAAACACAGTTTGCCGGTGCGCGCGTCGCCGGCAAGATGCGTCTCCAGCGTCGCGAAGCCCGCGTCGATCCAGTGCCGGTACCACGCGTCCTTCGCGTCGTCGTCGACTCGCAACGTGTGCTTCAGATAGCGCAGCACGCGCAGATTGTTCAGGGGATGAATCTCGCACGCGACCTGCAGCGCCACCGAGCGCACATACGCGCGATCGAGCGGTGCCTTCGGTAGCAGCGGCGGCTCGGGATGCGTCTCCTCGAGATACTCGATGATCGCGAGCGACTGCGGCAGCAAATGACTGCCGTCGGCGAGCGTCGGCACGATGCAGTCGGGGTTGATCTTGCGATACGCGGGCTTCAGCTGCTCGCCGCCTTCGCGCACGAGGTGCACGGGTACGTAGTCGTACGACAGGTTCTTCACGTTCAGCGCGATGCGCACGCGATACGACGCCGAGCTACGGAAATAGCTGTAGAGCTTCATGTTGTCTGCCTCCTCCACCTGCACGCAAGCCGTCTCAGACGACGCGCACGCTGAACTCGCCGAGCCCGTCCACGCCGCCCTTCATCAGGTCACCCTTGACGACCGCGCCGACGCCTTCCGGCGTGCCGGTGAAAATCAGGTCGCCAGGCCGCAGTTCGAACAGCGTCGACAGATACGCGATCGTCTCGGCCACCGACCAGATCAGCTGCGACACATCCGCGCGCTGCTTGTCCTCGCCATTCACCGACAGCCAGATCTCTCCTTTGCCGATGTGACCGACCGCCGAAGCCGGATGGATCGGGCCGAGCGGCGCCGAGTGATCGAAGCCCTTGGCGGTATCCCACGGACGACCCATTTTCTTCGCTTCGCCTTGCAGGTCGCGGCGCGTCATGTCGAGACCGAGCGCGTAGCCGTAGACGTGGTCGAGCGCGCGGTCGACGGGGATGTCTTTGCCGCCCTCGCCGATCGCCGCGACCATTTCCATTTCGAAATGGACGTTCCTGGTCTGCGACGGATACGGGAATTCGCCGGTCGTGCCCGGCGCGACGTACACGATCGCATCGGCCGGCTTCGTGAAGAAGAACGGCGGCTCGCGGTCCGGGTCGTGGCCCATTTCACGCGCGTGCGCCTCGTAATTGCGCCCCACGCAGTAGATGCGGCGCACCGCGAACTGCTCGCCCGACCCCACGACCGGCACCGCGACCTGCGGTGCCGGTGCAAATACGTAACTCATCCCGTTCTCCGTTTTCCGATGTGCGCCGCCGAGGCGGCGAGAAACATCGAGTGTAACCCGCGGCACGGCGCGGAGGCGTGTCAGGCGGCCCGTCGCGCGCCACTGCGTGCCCGCTTCGTTGCTGTTCGCCCGCTCGCCATAGATGCGATACTCACACCGAACTGTTCCCCGAATGGCGTAGCGAACCGCCAGGCGCGGCACGCCACCCGCCTCTTGCGCACGATGACCGACTCCACCGATACCACTTCTCCCTTCCCCTGGGCCCGATTCATCAAGGAAATCGGCCGCGGCCCGAATGGCGCCCGCGCGCTGACCGCCGACGACACGCGCTCGCTCTACACCGCGATGCTCGACGGCCGCGTCGACGATCTCGAACTCGGCGCGGTGCTGCTCGCGTATCGCGTGAAAGGCGAAACCGCCGACGAACTCGCCGCGATGCTGGCCGCCGCGCATACGTCGTTCGAGCCGGTGCGGCTGCCGCACGGCGCGTTTCGGCCGGTGTCGATTCCGTCGTACAACGGCGCGCGCAAGCAGCCGAACCTCGTGCCGCTGCTCGCGCTGCTGCTCGCCCGCGAAGGCGTGCCGGTGCTGGTACACGGCGTCACCGAGGATCTGGGTCGGGTGACGAGCGCGGAAATCTTCACACATCTGCGCATCGCCCATGCGCAGTCGCACGCGCAGATCGAAGCTGGACTTGCGGAGCGCCGCGTCGCGTTCGCCTCGATCGACGTCCTGGCGCCCAAGCTCGCGCGCCTGCTCGCGCTGCGCCGGCGCATGGGCGTGCGCAATTCGACGCATACGCTCGTGAAGCTGCTGCAGCCGTTCGCGCCCGCGGGATTGCGGCTCGTGAACTACACGCATCCGCCGTATCGCGACAGTCTCACTCAGCTGTTCGTCACGCATCCCGATGCGGCCGTCGGCGGTGCGCTGCTCGCGCGCGGCACCGAAGGCGAGGCGGTCGCCGATACGCGCCGCCAGGTGCTGGTCGACTGGCTGCATGACGGCATCTGCGAGACGCGGCTGCCGCACGAGCGCTCGTCGCCCGATGCGCCCGAAGTCGAGCTGCCCGAAGCGCGCGACGCGGCGACCACGGCCGCCTGGATCGACGCCGTGCTGCGCGGCGAAGCGCCGGTGCCTGGCGCGCTCGAGCGGCAGGTCGAGCTGATCGTCGATATCGCGAAGACGGCGGCCTGACGGCCGCGGGTTGACAGGCCAACGCACGCCGTCATACATTTGGCCTCATGCGTTCCCTTCCGAACACCCTCCGAATTATCTCCGGCCGCCTGGCGCGGCCCCTATCGCTACGCCTGGCGTAAGTCTCGCGTAGCGCCCGCGCGCTGGCAGCTCCGGTTGCCGTCGGCGGTCCTCCCCGTAGTTCCCGCAGTTTCGCTTCACCCCCGTCGTAGTTCTCCACAACCTGTCGTCGTTTGCATTCGTCCGTTTACCGCGCGGACGATGCGAGAGGATCACATGTACGTTGCATGGGCAGCATCCGCAGCGTGCATGCGTGAACAGTCGGCCAACCGCTCGACGTCCCCACCCTCCGCCGACGACACCACGAATGAGGCACCTCTCCATGTTGCGCAATCCCGCTGAAAAGTACCGCCCTTTTCCCGTCGTCCGGCTGACCGGCCGCAAATGGCCGAGTCGCACGGTCGACGCCGCACCCGTCTGGATGAGCACGGACCTGCGCGACGGCAATCAGGCGCTGATCGAACCGATGAACGCTGCGCAGAAACTCGAATACTTCGAGATGCTGGTCGCGATCGGTTTCAAGGAAATCGAAGTGGGCTTTCCGTCGGCGTCGCAGGCCGATTTCGACTTCGTGCGCAAGCTGATCGACGAGCGACGCATTCCCGACGACGTCACGATCGAAGTCTTCGTGCCGTCGCGCACGGAGCTGATCGCACGCACGTTCGACGCGCTCGAAGGCGCGCCGCGCGCGATCGTGCATCTGTACAACGCGATCTGCCCGTCGTTTCGGCGCATCGTGTTCCAGCAGTCGAAGGATGAGATCAAGGCGCTCGCCGTCGAAGGCACGGGCCTCATCAAGGAACACGCGCAGGCGCGGCCGGGCACGCGCTGGACCTTCCAGTACTCGCCCGAGACCTTCAACACGACCGAGCTGCCGTTCGCGCGCGAGGTGTGCGACGCGCTCGCGCAAACGTGGCGGCCTACGCGCGATCACAAGATGATCGTCAACCTGCCGGCAAGCGTCGAAGCGGCCACGCCGAACGTGTTCGCCGACCAGATCGAATGGATGCATCGCAATCTCGGTTACCGCGACAGCATCGTGCTGTCGGTGCATCCGCACAACGATCGCGGCACCGCCGTGGCCGCGGCGCAGCTCGCGCTGCTGGCGGGCGCGGATCGCATCGAAGGCTGTCTGTTCGGCAATGGCGAGCGCACCGGCAACGTCGATCTCGTCACAGTCGCGATGAATCTCGACGCGATGGGTATCGACAGCGGTCTGGATTTCTCGGATCTCGCGACGATCCGGCGCGTGGCGGAGCGCTGCACGCGGCTTCCGGTGGCGGCGCGGCATCCGTATGCGGGACAGGTAGCGATGCGCGGCACGCGCGAGGCGCGCGACGCGGATGCCGATGTAGACGAGCACGGCGCAAACAGCCGCGACAAAGCTGGCGAATGCGCGACCGCGTGAATTCGCGTTGGGCCTCGAGCCTGCTGCAGCGGAGTGCACACCCACATTCCGCTGCCGCTGGAGACGCGCTCACGAGGCGCGCCCGCCCGATGAGAATCTCACTCGAGCGCGCAACGGGTCGCCTGCCACGCGATCAGTCGCCACTGCCCGTCTTCGTGCGTGTGAATCGCGGTATAGGCAATCGGAAACAGGAGCGCGCCGTTATTCGCCTCCATCTCGATCAGCGCGCGGCCCGTGACGACGTAGGTCTCGCGCCCGGCCGGCAAGACATCCTGCGACTGCACCTCGATTTGCCGATAACGACGGCGCCCCGCGGTGATCCCGTCGATGAACTGCCGCTTCGTCTCGCGCTTGCCATTCGTATGGACGTAGCTCACGTTGTCCGCGAGCAGCGTGTCGAGCGACTGCCCATCGCCATCGACCATCGCGCGAAAACGCTCTCGCTCGAGCCCGCGAATCGCTTCGATCATCTTTGCCGCCATTGCAGAGCCCCTCGAACACCGCGAGCCGCAGGCGGCCACGGTCAGAAGTGATATTGCAAATATAGCTGGCTGAAATTTATACCAGGATTCGGCTCTTTGATACCGCCATTGGAGACATGCTGGAAGCGGTAGCCGGCGACATACTGCTCACGAGCGCCGAACTGCAACCCGACGCCCGCCATCTCGGCGAACTGGAACGAGGTGCCCAATGTGAAGTCGGAAGAAATGCGCGGGCTGGTCAGCAGCCGGACGCCGGCACCCACCTCGATGAATGGCCGCACCGAACCCGACGACCTGATGAAGCGGATTACCGGCGTCACGCCGATCTCGCCGATGTTGTCGTGAACGTTTCCTTCATTGGTGTGCCACCACGCGACGTGCGCCCCGCCGAGCAGCGCGAAATGCCAGTCGCCGATCTGCCACCATGTCAGGCTTGGATCCCAGACCACGCCGAGATCGAGCGTCCTGACGTGATGGTCGCCGACGCCGGCGGCCACGTGCACGCCGAACTGCTCAGCTTGGGACGCGCCCGCCGCACCCAACAGCAGAACGAGCAGAACGGCAAACGTGCTTTTTAGAGTAAGCCCACGCACCACAAGATTCTGCCTGTTCATCCGCCCCCCATACTGCCGAGTATTAACCGAGCGCCCCCTTTACTCCAAGTACGAATTCAGGAGCAAGTATTTCCCAGATAATGCCAATGACCAGCAATTATTCTCTTTAAAACGGGGACGATGTCAGTCAAACATGAGCGTGCAACTGCTCCGGGCGGTACTTTGTACAGGTCCAACGCACAAGACAAATAGAGCGTATGATGGCTATTAGAAATCGAAACTCAATAGGATTTTCTGGAACTCAGATGCCCCTGCGACCTCTAAGTATTAGCACTCGGCAGATCTGAGTGCTAACATCCATCGCTGGAGTCGTTTACTGAGTACGCTATTGTCTGATTCCAAAGGAGCTTCACACGTGAGCCATGCAATGACCCTTCCGAGTACTTTGAGCCCGTCGTCGGCTAAGGCCGCTCCGGCAGGTGCACTGGCGCTCTCGCATTCCTCGCTGCTGTCTGGTCACCTGGGCAACATCGACGCCTACATCCAGGCGGTCAACCGGATTCCGATGCTGACGCCGGCGGAGGAACGCCAGTTCGCCACCGAATTGCGCGAACACGACAATCTGGAGGCTGCGCGCCGCCTGGTGCTGTCGCACCTGAGACTCGTCGTGTCCATCGCGCGTAACTACCTCGGTTACGGGTTGCCGCACGCCGATCTGATCCAGGAAGGCAACATCGGCCTGATGAAAGCGGTCAAGCGCTTCGATCCCGAGCAAAACGTGCGCCTCGTGTCGTACGCGATGCACTGGATCAAGGCCGAGATCCACGAGTACATCCTGCGCAACTGGCGCATGGTGAAGGTCGCCACCACCAAGGCGCAGCGTAAGCTGTTCTTCAACCTGCGCAGCCACAAGCAGGGGCTTGGCGCGTTCACGCCGGACGAGATCGAAGGTCTCGCGAAGGAGCTGAACGTGAAGCGCGAAGAGGTCGCGGAGATGGAGACGCGTCTGTCGGGCGGCGATATCGCGCTCGAAGGTCAGGTCGAAGACGGCGAGGAGTCGTACGCGCCAATCGCCTATTTGGCCGACTCGCATAGTGAGCCGACTGCCGTGCTGGCTTCGCGTCAGCGCGACCGGCTGCAAAGCGACGGCATCGCAAGCGCGCTCGACGCGCTCGATCCGCGCAGCCGCCGCATCATCGAAGCGCGCTGGCTGAAGGTGGCCGACGATGGCTCGGGCGGCTCCACGTTGCACGAGTTGGCCGACGAGTTCGGTGTGTCGGCCGAACGTATCCGCCAGATCGAAGCCAGCGCGATGAAGAAGATGCGCGGCGCGCTGACCGAATACGCGTAAAGCGTCGAAGCCATGCGCGCGTCAATTGTGTCCCGCCCATGACATAGGTAAAAACGACACGCGTTAATCGATCGCGCCATTTAGCGACCATCGCGCTCAAGTCCCGCCCTCGCAAGACGGCGGGGCTTTTTCATTCTTTTCGCCCTTTCTTGCGTCCCCGCGGCCGCGCATTCGCGTCGGCCTATCCGCAAGCCGGCCTGTCGAGGCCGGTAAGCGTTTCTTGACGTATCGCAAGTCCGGTAGCAATACTGCACAGACGCGGCAAGTTTCGCGACGTGTTGCCGCATGGCTAAACCTGAGCGCGCGAGGTTCACCTCCTACAATCGGCATGCATTCGCCAGACTGCCTGACGGCCAGGGCGGTCTGGATCCAGCCGGACTCACCGGCGTGAAGTCGTCTTCGACCGATCATGACCATAGCCCTGAATCGCAGCAGCACTGTCCGGTCGCGCTTGCGCGGCCGGTTCACCAGGTGGGTGCGCGGTCCAACGCTGGCGCGCGATATCGCCATCATCCTCGCCATCAAGTTCGTGCTACTGATGGCGCTCAAGTACACATTCTTCAATCATCCACAGGCGCAGCACATGATGCTGCCGCCTGAGCAGGTCGCGCAGGCGCTGCTGTCGGTGCCCGCCCCGCATCCGTCTCGAGGTGATCAACATGCCCGTTAGCGAAGTCGTAGAACTGTCGCGGTTCCAGTTCGCCATCACGGCGCTTTATCACTTTCTGTTCGTGCCGCTCACGCTCGGTCTCGCCTGGCTGCTCGTCATCATGGAATCGGTCTACGTGATGACCGGCAAGCAGATCTACAAGGACATGACGCAGTTCTGGGGCAAGCTGTTTGGCATCAACTTTGCAATGGGCGTCGCGACCGGCCTCACGCTCGAGTTTCAGTTCGGCACCAACTGGGCTTATTACTCGCATTACGTCGGCGACATTTTCGGCGTCCCGCTCGCCGTCGAAGGGCTGATGGCGTTCTTCCTCGAATCGACGTTCGTCGGTCTGTTCTTTTTCGGCTGGAACAGATTGTCAAAAATCCAGCATCTGATCGTCACGTTCTGTGTCGCGCTCGGTTCGAACCTGTCGGCGCTGTGGATTCTGATTGCCAACGGCTGGATGAACAATCCGGTCGGCGCGAAGTTCAACTATCAAACGATGCGCATGGAGCTCGACAGCATCGGCTCGGTGATCTTCAACCCGGTTGCACAGGTCAAGTTCGTGCACACGGTATCAGCTGGATACGTGACCGCGGCGATGTTCGTACTCGGCGTGTCGTCGTGGTATCTGTTGAAGCGCCGCGACACCGAGTTCGCGCTGCGCTCGTTCGCGATCGCCGCCGGCTTCGGCCTCGCGTCGGCGCTGTGCGTGATCGTGCTGGGCGACGAATCCGGCTATCGCACCGGTGAAGTCCAGCAGATCAAGCTCGCCGCGATCGAATCCGAATGGGAGACCGCGCCCGCGCCGGCACCGTTCACGATATTTGGCATCCCCAATCAGAAAGAGCAACGCACCGACTATGCGATCCGTGTGCCGTACGCGCTCGGCATTATCGCGACCCGCTCGCTCGACGAACCCGTGGTCGGCCTGCGCGACCTGATCGCCCAAAACGAAGGTCGCATCAAGGACGGCATGCTCGCCTATTCGGCGTTGCAGCGGTTAAAGGGCGGCGACTCCAGCGACGAGGCGCATGCGGAGTTCGACAAGTACAAGGACGATCTCGGCTACGCCCTGCTGCTCAAGCGGTTCACGCCGAACGTCATCGACGCGACGCCAGACCAGATCGCCGCGGCGGCAAGAAGCACGGTTCCGCCGGTGTTGCCGCTGTTCTTCTCGTTCCGCACGATGGTCGGCCTTGGCCTGCTGTTCCTCGCGACCTTCGTGCTCGCCTTCTGGTTCTGCGCGCAGCGCACGTTGCTGCTCGAAAAGCGTCGCTGGTTTCTGCGCTGGGCGGTCATCGCGATTCCGCTGCCGTGGCTCGCCGCCGAGCTCGGCTGGATCGTCGCGGAAATGGGCCGCCAGCCGTGGAGCATCGCGGGCATTCTGCCGACCAACCTGGCCGCGTCGACGCTGACGCCGCGCGATCTGTATCTGAGCATCGGCGGCTTCGTGCTGTTCTACACGGGGCTGTTCGTCATCGAGATCATGCTGATGTTCAAGTACGCACGGCTCGGCCCTTCGTCGCTGCATACGGGCCGCTATCACCACGAGATCGGACAGCCGGTGACGCAGCCACTGTCGAACACGGCCGCATGACGCACCGCTGCACCGCCCCGGAGGAGAAACCCATATGGACTACGCAGTTCTCAGACTGATCTGGTGGGTGTTGATAGGTGTACTGCTGATCGTCTTCGCGCTCACCGACGGCTTCGACATGGGCGCAGCGATCCTGCTGCCGTTCATCGCCAACACTGACTCCGAGCGACGCATCGTCGTGAACACGGTCGGCGCGACGTGGGAAGGCAACCAGGTCTGGCTCGTGACCGCGGCCGCCGCGATGTTCGCCGCGTGGCCGCTCGCCTACGCGGCATCCTTCTCGGGATTCTACTTCGCGATGCTGCTCGTGCTGTTCGCGCTGTTCTTCCGTCCGGTCGGCTTCGACTATCGCGGCAAGCGCGAGGATCCGCGCTGGCGCAACGCGTGGGACTGGGGCCTCTTTATCGGCGGCTTCGTGCCGGCGCTGGTGTTCGGTGTCGCGTTCGGCAATCTGCTGCAAGGCGTGCCGTTCTCGTTCGATACCGATCTGCGCGTCACCTATCACGGCAGCTTCTTCGGCCTGCTCAATCCGTTCGCGCTGCTGACGGGACTCGTCAGCGTGTCGATGCTGGCCGCGCACGGCGCCGCGTTCGTCAAGTGGAAGACCGATGGGGTGGTTCACGAGCGCGCGTCGAAGGCGCTGCGGCTCGCGGCGCTGTGCACGGTGGTGCTGTTTCTCGTCGCGGGCGCGCTCGTCGCGACGATGATCGGCGGCTATCAGATCGTCGACGCGCCGCCGCTCGACGCCGTCTCCAATCCGTTGATGAAGACCGTGATCGGCGCGCCGGGTTTGTGGCTGAACAACTACGCGCTCTACCCGTGGATGGCGATTGCGCCGCTCGCGGGTCTCCTCGGCGGGGTGCTCGCGGTGCTGCTCGCGCGTTCGCGCTTCGAGGCGACGGCGTTTCTGTCGACGTCGTTGATGATCGTCGGCTTGATCTTGACCGCGGGCTTCTCGATGTTCCCGTTCATCATGCCATCGTCACTCGACGGCCGCAGCAGCCTGACCATGTGGGATTCCACGTCGAGCCGCCTGACGCTCGAGATCATGCTGTTCGCCGTCATCGTGTTCCTGCCGATCATCCTGCTCTATACGGGCTGGGTGTATCGCGTGATGCGCGGCAAGGTGACCGCCGCGGCGATCAAGGAAAACCACCATTCGATGTATTGACCGGCACGACGCTTCAACAGCAAACAGGAGTTGGCGATGTGGTATTTCAGCTGGATTCCCGGCGTTGGCGTCGCTCTGGCGTTCGGTGTCGTCAATGTGATGTGGCTCGAATCGCGCGAGGTGGCGCGCTCGGCAAAGCGAGGGACTCGCTAGGCGCCACGCTCTGGTCGTAAACGCGAAAGCGGCACCTTGGGACCAGGTGCCGCTTTTTTATTGGCGTGCTGCGATCGCCGTGCAACTCAACAGCGCTCGACAGCCATCAACCGATCACGCCGGCACCGGCGCCGCGCCCGCGCCGCCGCCTTGCGACGACAGGCGCTCGGCCAGCTTCTGCGCATAGCGCTGCGCGGCCTCGCCGACGACGATATGGAACGTGTCGGTCGACACCCACGCAGTATCGAGCGTCGCGAGGCGCTGACGATCGACCGCCGACGGATCGCGCACGACTACCCGCAGACGCGTCGCCGCGACCGCATCCAGCGACACCACGTTGCCCGCGCCGCCGAGCACGGCGAGCCAGCGCAGCGGATCGGGATCGAGCGGACCGCCTTGCGCGTCATCGGCGTGCCCAGCGTTTCGCGCGACCGGCGCGGCAGCGGTAGCCGCCGCGGCAGCAGCCGGCGCCGATACAGCAGCACCCGCCGCCTTCACCGCGTCGCCCTGACCCTGCGCGATCGCCGTACGCATCTCATCGGCGATGATGTCCGCCTCCGGTCCGATGATCACCTGCACGTTGTTCGTGCCGCGCTTGAGCACACCGCGCGCACCGATCGACTTCAGTTCGCTTTCCGAGACCTTCCCCGTATCGACCACAGACAGACGCAGACGCGTCGTGCACGCATCCACGACCGACAGATTCGCCGCGCCACCGAGCGCCGCGATATAGCGCTGCGCACGCGGCACGGCCGCACCAGCCGCCGGCGCGACGAAACCGCTCGCCGCGAACGACTCGACCTGCTCGTCGGCAGCGGCGGGCTCACGGCCCGGCGTCGCCATGTTGAACTTACGGATGAAGAAGCGGAACAGACCGTAGTACACGACCGAGTACACGATGCCGAGCGGAATCGCCCACCAGCCCTTCGTCGACAGACCGAAGTTCAGCACGTAGTCGATGAAGCCCGCCGAGAACGTGAAGCCGAGGTGAATCCCGAGCGCCGAGCAGATCGCGAGCGACAGACCCGTCAGAAGCGCGTGGATCGCATACAGCACCGGCGCGAGGAACATGAAGCTGAACTCGATCGGCTCGGTCACACCGGTCAGGAACGACGTGAGCGCCATCGAGAACAGCAGGCCGAACACCATCGCGCGACGCTCTTTCGGCGCCTCGTGATACATCGCGAGACATGCGGCCGGCAGGCCGAACATCATCACCGGGAAGAAGCCGGTCATGAAGGTGCCCGCGGTCGGATCGCCAGCGAAGAAGCGGTGCAGGTCGCCCGTGACGGGCGCACCGCCCGCCGGCGTGAAGGTGCCGAATACAAACCATGTCAGCGAGTTGAGGATGTGATGCAAGCCCGTGACGAGCAGCAGCCGGTTCAGCACGCCGAACACGAAGGCGCCGAGCGCGCCGGCCGTCGTGAGCCAGTGGCCGGCCACGTCGATCGCGTTCTGCACCGGCTCCCACACATGCCCGAATACGATGCCTAGCACCACGCAGACCACCCCTGTCACGATCGGCACGAAGCGTTTTCCACCGAAGAACGCCAGGTAGTCGGGCAGCTTGATGTCCTTGTAGCGGTTGTACAGCAGCCCCGCGACGATGCCCGCGATGATCCCCGACAGCACGCCCATGTTGAGCTTGTCGTTGATGTCCTTCATCACCGCGATCTGCACCAGATAGCCGATCGCGCCAGCCAGACCCGCGACGCCGTTGTTGTCTTTCGCGAAGCCGACCGCCACGCCGATCGCGAACAGGAGCGGCAGGTTGTCGAAGATCGCGCCGCCCGCATCGGCGATCATCTTGATGTTGAACACGTCGGGCTGGCCGAGCCGCAACAACAGGCCGGCCACCGGTAGCACCGCGATCGGCAGCATCAGCGCGCGTCCCAGGCGCTGAATCTTCAGAAACGGATTTCCATCCATCGGTATCTCCAATTTTGTCTCGTAGGGGTAGGTCTTGGTTGAGTGGTGCAGCTATACGGAGAATCGCGCCGCGCGTGAAGGCAGACGTGCTGCCGGGCGCACGGCGTGCGGGTTCTCAAATTCGTTAGTGTTTCAATCGAGGGGCCACGTGGCGCGGCTTGCGGCTCTGACCGCCTGCGCCGAGTCGAGCGCTAGCGCATCGCGGGCGCGCTGGCGACACAGCTGATAGTCGAGCGTGCGCACGCGTGCCTTGATGCCTGGCACGGAGACCGGATCGACCGACAGCTCGGTCACACCGAGGCCCACCAGCAGCGGCATCGCGAGCGGGTCGCCGGCGAGCGCGCCGCACACGCCGACCCATTTGCCGTGCTTCGCGGCACCTTCGACGGTCGCCGCGATCAGGCGCAGCACCGCCGGATGCAGGCCGTCCGCCTGCGCCGCCAGATCGGGCTGGCAGCGGTCCATCGCGAGCGTGTATTGGGTCAGGTCGTTGGTGCCGATCGACAGGAAATCGGCGTGCTGCGCGAGCTGATCGGCGAGCAATGCAGCCGACGGCACTTCGATCATCACGCCAACTTCGACCGGCTCCGATCTACCCGCTTCGCGTGCAAGCTCGTCGATACGCTTGCGGATGCGGATCAGTTCGCCCGCATCGGTGACCATCGGCAGCAGGATGCGCACGGCGCCGACCGGACGCACCGCGAGCAGGCCACGCAACTGGTCGTCGAGCAGATCGGGGCGCACCTGCGCGAGGCGCACGCCGCGCAGGCCGAGCGCGGGGTTCGGCTCGGGCGGCAGCGTCAGATAATCGACTTCCTTGTCCGCGCCGACGTCGAGCGTGCGGATGATCGCGGTGCGGCCGCGCAACGCATCGACGATCGCCTGATAGCTGTGGCGATGCTCGTCCGCGCTCGGCGCGGCCGGGCGGTGGATGAACAGCAGCTCGGTGCGCAGCAGGCCGACCGCGTCCGCGCCGTTGTCGACCGCGGCGTTCGCGTCGTCGAGTGTGGCGATGTTGGCGGCCACTTCGATCGCGCGGCCGTCGGAGGTCGCCGCTGCCTGCTGCGACGTGCGGCGATCCGCTTCGCGCACGTCGGCGAGGCGGGCGCGTTCGCGTCGCGCGCGTTCGACGTCGAGTTCGGTCGGCGCGAATTCGAGCCGGCCGGTGCTCGCGTTCACCACCACCTGAGTGCCCTCGGGTATCGCATGCAACGCGTCGCCGAGCGCGACCAGCGCCGGAATGCCCGCCTGACGCGCGAGAATCGCCGCGTGCGAGGTCGCGCCGCCGCGTGCCATCACGAGCGCGGTCACGCGCGTGCGATCGAGCGACGACAGATCCGACGGCGTGAATTCGTCGGCCGCGAGCACCGCCTCGTCCGGCAGGGTGCGAGCCGCGCTGCTCGTGTAGCCGAGCGCGCGCTGCACGCGCTTTTCGATGTCGCGCAGATCGGCGGCCCGCTCGGCGAGCAGTGCGTCCTCCACATTACTCAGGATGCCTACTTGCGCGCGGATCGCTTCGCGCCACGCAAAACCGGCGCTCTTGCCGAGGCTGATCAGATCGCGCGCGGCGTCGAGCAGTGTCGGATCTTCGAGCAGCACGCGATGCACCGCGAAAATCCCCGCCTCGCCCACCGAGCCGCGTTGCGACGCATCGCGCACGATCGTGTCGAGATCGGCGTCGACGGTCGCGATCGCCTTGTCGAGCAGACGGCTTTCCGCCGCCGACGTGCCGCTCGCCTGCTCCGGCGGCTCGAGATCCGCGTCGTCCCAGCGCACCAGCTTGCCGAGCGCGATGCCCGGCGCGGCGCACACGCCCGCGAGCGTGTTCGGCGCGAGCGGCTCGCCCGCGGCGTGCGCCGCAACGACTGCCGCCGGTGCGGCCGCTGGCCGCGCCGCTTTCTGTTCGCGCTTCGGTTCGACCTCGCCGTGCGCTTCGCGCGTCAGTTCGTCAGCGATTGCATCGACCGCCGCCTGCGCGTGCGGACCGACGCCGAGCAACTCGACGCTTGCGCCTTCGCCGGCACCGAGTCCAAGCAGACCCACCACGCTTTCGATCGGCGCCTTGCGCCCGTCGTAGCGCACCTCGACCCGTGCGTCGAAGCCGCGCGCCGCTTCGCGCGCCCGCGCCGCGGGCCGCGCATGCAGGCCGCCCGCGTGCGTCAGCGTGATCTGCCGGCGCGCTTCGTCCATCACCTGCGCGGCGCTCGCCTCGCGCACCGCGTCGTGGCTGACGCCCTCGCGCGCGCGCAGTACCAGCAGCGGCGTTTCGCCGGCCTTGACATGCCCGTTCGGCGCCCGCTCGATGACCTCGAACGCATCCGAATTCGCAATCGCGATCACCGAGACGAGGCTCGGCGCATTCAGCGCGATCTGATCCAGATCGAACTCGATCAGCACGTCACCGGCGCGCACCTGCGCGCCCTGCTCGACCATCGGCGCAAAACCCTTGCCATTCAGTCCGACGGTGTCGATACCGATATGCAGCAGAATCTGCGCGCCCTCGGCGCTCTCGAGCGTTACCGCGTGGCCGGTGCGCGCGAGATGCGTGACGACGCCGTCGCATGGCGCGACGAGCCGACCCTCGAGCGGATCGACGCCGATGCCGTCGCCGAACATGCCGCCCGAAAACACCGGGTCCGGCACCTTCGCGAGCGGCACGACCGGGCCGGTCAGCGGTGCAAGCAAAACAATGTGATTCTCGGAATGGCTCATCAGGTTGGACTTCTCGACACGTCGCATCGTCATTCTCGTCAGTGAGTTTCGGTGACTTTGTTGAGATGGCGAGGCGCGTCGGGATTGCGCCCGCGCGCGGCGGCAAGATCCGCGGCCATCACGTAAAAGGACAGGATGGCGGCGATCGGATCGAGCGCTGCGTGTGCGGTGGCGACGAGCGGCAGCGAGGCTTGCGTGACGTCATCGGGCGCCGCGAGCAGCACGCGCGCGCCGCGCGCGCTCATGTCGTGCGCGAGTTGCAGCAGACCCGCCTGCTCCGGGCCACGCGGCGCGAACACGAGCAGCGGATAGTCGCGGTCGATCAGCTCCATCGGACCATGACGCACTTCCGCGCTCGAAAACGCTTCGGCCTGGATGCCGGAAGTTTCCTTCAGCTTCAGCGCGGCTTCCTGCGCGATTGCGAGGCCAAGACCGCGGCCAATCACGATCATCCGTTCGATACCGCGCAACTCGTTCACGGCCATCGACCAGTCGAGCCGGCCCGCGCGTTCCAGCGCGTCGGGCAGCGTATTCAGTCCATCGAGCAACTCGGCGTCGTTCTGCCAATGCGCAACCAGCTGCGCGGAGATCGACAGCATGGCGATATAGCTCTTGGTCGCCGCGACGCTCAGCTCGGGACCGGCTACGAGCGGCAGATGCCATTCGCACGCGTCGGCGAGCGGCGAGCTCGGTGCGTTCACGGCGGCGACCGTCAATGCGCCGGCCGCGCGCAACGCGTTCATCGTGCCGACGAGGTCGGGGCTCTTGCCCGATTGCGAAAACGCGAGCGCAAGCTGGTCGCGCACCTGCAGCGGCGCCTGCTGCAGCGTCGCGACCGACATCGGCAGCGACGCGACCGGCACGCCGAGGCGGCTCATCGTCAGGGATGCAAAGTAGCTGGCGGCATGGTCCGAGCTACCGCGCGCGACGGTCAGCGCGACATGGCGCGGCTGTTGCGCGAGCTTCGCGGCGAGCGCCGCGACGCGCGAGGTGTCCTTGAGCTGCTCGGCTACTGTTGCGGCGGACGCGAGCGCTTCCTTAAGCATATTCGACAATGGCTTCTCCTTCGACGTAGGTCGCGCTCAGCGCCAGCTCGCGGTCGAATACGACCACGTCGGCCCACGCACCGCGCGCGATGCGGCCGCGGTCCTCGATGCCGAGATAGTCGGCGGCGTAGCGTGACAAACGGTGGGATACATCGGCGATCGGCAGGCCGATCGAGACGAGATTGCGCAGCGCCTGATCCATCGTCAGCGTGCTGCCCGCGAGCGTGCCGTCGGCCAGACGTACGCCGCCGAGGCACTTGGTTACGTGCTGGCTGCCGAGGCGGTATTCGCCGTCGGGCATGCCGGTGGCCGACGTGCTGTCCGTCACCACATAGAGGCGCGGAATCGCGCGCAGCGCGGTGCGGATCGCCCCCGGATGCACGTGCAGCAGGTCGGGAATGATTTCGGCGTATTCGGCGTGCGCAAGCGCAGCGCCCACGAGGCCAGGGTTGCGGTGATGCAGCGGCGACATCGCGTTGAACAGATGCGTGAAGCCGCACGCGCCGTGCTTGAGCGCGGCGACCGCGTCGTCGTAGGTGCCGAGCGAATGGCCGAGCTGCACGCGTACGCCGCGCGCCGCCATCTCCGAGATGATCTCCATGTGGCCGGCGATCTCGGGCGCCAGCGTGACGACGCGGATCGGCGCGATCGACAGATACCTGAGCACCTCGTCCAACACCGCCGATACCGCCGCGTCGGGCTGCGCGCCGAGCTTGCCGGGGTTGATGTACGGCCCTTCCAGATGCACGCCGAGCACGCGCGCGCAGCCCGGCGTGCGCACCCGCGTGACATTGCCGAGCCCGGCGACGACGTTCATCAGCTCGTCGCGCGGCGCGGTCATGGTCGTTGCGAGCAGGCTCGTGGTGCCGTAGCGCGCATGCGTGCGGGTGATCGTTTCGATCGCGTCGCCAGCTTCCATCACGTCGGCGCCGCCACCGCCATGCACGTGCAGATCGATGAAGCCGGGCAGGATGTACGGTGCGTCGTTCGTCGTCGGATCGACGCGCTCGCCGGACAGCGTCGTGATGCGGCCGTTTTCGTATTCGAGCGTGCCGTGGATCCACCCTTCGGTGGTAAGTATGTTTCCGGTCAGCATGAGTCTCTCTGGTGCGTGATACGTATGCGGCAAATGGCGTCCGCCGGACTTGCGGCCTGCGAGGGCCGCGCAGCTCAGGTGCGCAATTCAGCGACGAAGTCGTAGTAGTCGTCGCGGCAATAGGTGTCGGTCAGCTCGATTGCGCGTTGATCCGCGCAGTAGCCGATCCGGGTGATGACCAGCAGCGCGGTGCGCGGTTCGATGTCCATCAGCGCGGCGATTTCGCTCGACGCGTTGACTGCGCGGAAGTGCTGCAACGCGCGCACGACCGCCGCGCCGCGCTGCTCGAGATAGCTGTACAGCGAGTCGCCGATCACGAGCGGATCAGGCACGATCGCGACCGGCAGCGCCGAATGTTCGACCGCCATCACGATGCCGTCCGCGCGCCGCAGCCGCCGCAGGCTCGTGACGGCCGCGCCGGGTGACAAGCCGAGGCGCAGCAGCTCGTCGCGATTGGCGGCGCGCACGTCGCGTTCGAGCCAGACCGAATCGGGCCGGAAACCGCGCTGCTGCATCTTCTTCGTGAAGCCGGTGAGACGCGACAGCGGATCTTCGACGCGCGGCGTGATGAAGCTGCCCGCGCCGCGCGAGCGCCGGATCAGCCCCTGCTCGACCAGCAGTTCGATCGCCTTGCGCGCGGTGACGCGCGACACGCCAATCGCGTCGGACAGCGTACGCTCGGAAGGCAGCGCCTCGCCGGCCGACCAGACGCCGCAATGGATCGCCGTCGCAAGGTTGCGCGCGAGCTGCAGGTAGAGCGGCGTGACGTTGCGCACGTCAGGCATCAATGCGGACCAGCGAGTTTCCATGGGGCTCCAAGGACGCCGTGAGCAGTACAGCCCGGAAAATTGAGAGCCCATTATATAACCAACATAATACCAGTCAACGGACTGGTTCCATGCCGGCCCGGATCGCCGGAAAGCCTTGCTGAGTGCGGATCACAGCGGGATTCAAGGGCTCCGTCGGAGGGATTTGCAGCCCAGGGACTTTCCCGCATCGCACGCATTTAACGATACCAGCGAGTCGTTATCGGCTCCTGGTGGTATCAACAGCCCAAATAATCAATACCTATTTAATACCAGTTGGTGTCTCGCGGCGGTGGAGTGGCTTTGTAAATAAGGGTCGTGCCGATATAGTGCGCTGTACCGACCATAAAAAGTCCCGGGGAGCCGCCCTTGACAGATTCCGAGGCGCTGCGGCGCGCTCAGGCCGTCCGCCATTTCAATCGCTTCTATACCCAATGCATCGGTGCCCTGCACGAGCATCTGGCTCGAAGCGAGTTCTCGCTGACGGAAGTGCGCGTGCTGCACGAGCTATCGCGCGCCCGCGCGCAGACCGCGTCGGTGCTCGGGCGCGCACTCGGGCTCGATAGCGGCTATCTGAGCCGCCTGCTGAGCAGTTTCGAGCGACGCAAGCTGATCACCCGCCGTCCGTCCGACACCGACGCACGCCAGTCGCTGATCGCGCTCACCGAGCACGGCCACGCGATCTACGCGCCGCTCGACGCCGCCGCCATCCATGAAGCACTCGGCCTGCTCGACAGACTCAGCGCGCTATCGCAGGAGCAGTTGATCGCCGCGATGAAGCTGATCGAGCGCCTGCTCGGCGACAAGCCGAAGCACGAGCTCGTGGTGCTGCGTCAGCCGCGCGCCGGCGAATGTGGCTGGCTCGTGCATCGTCAGGCGCAGTGGTTCGCCGCGCAGTACGGCTGGGATCACACGTTCGAGGGCTTGCTCGCGCGCGTCGTCGCCGAGTACGCGCAGCGCAACGATCCGCTGCGCGAGAAGTGCTGGATCGCCGAACACGAGGGTCTGGTGGTCGGCTCGGTTTGCCTCGTCGGGGTCTCGACGACGGTCGCGGGCGTGCGCCTGCTGTGGGTCGAACCGGACGTGCGGAAGCTCGGCATCGGCACGCAGTTGCTCAGCGAATGCGTGCGCTTCGCGCGGCGCGCGGGCTACACGAAGCTCACGCTGACCACCGCGAGCGCATTGGCGGAGCCACGGCGGCTTTGCGAGCGCGCTGGGTTCGAGTTGGCCGGCAGCGCCGCGCAGCGCCGCTTCGGCCAGGATCTGACGATCGAAAGATGGGAGCTGGAACTATAAAAAAAGCACGCGCCTGTACGGCGCGTGCCTTTCCTGATGCCATGCGGCTGCGCTTGCGATCGCGCTGAACGCGTCGCTTAGAACGACGGCACCGTCGAACCCTTGAACTGCGTCTTGATGAACTGGCGCACGTCTTCCGACTGATACGCCGCGACCAGCTTCTTCACCCATGGCTGATCCTTGTCCTTCGCGCGCACGGCGATCAGGTTCGCGTACGGGCTGTGGATGTCTTCGAGCGCGATCGCGTCCTTGGTTGGCTGCAGGCCGGCGGCCAGCGCGAAGTTCGTATTGATGACGGCTGCGTCGACGTCGGCGAGCGAACGCGGCAGTTGCGCGGCGTCGAGCTCGACGAACCTGATCTTCTTCGGATTGTCGACGACATCGAGCGGCGTCGCGTTGTTGCCGCCCGTGGCCGCGCCGTCCTTCAGCTTGATCAGCCCTTGCGCCTGCAGCAACAGCAGCGCGCGATTTTCGTTCGACGGATCGTTCGGCACCGCGACCTTCGCGCCCTGCGGCAGGTCCTTCAACGACTTCAGCTTCTTCGAGTACGCGCCGAGCGGCGAGATGTACGTGAGGCCCGCGTTGACGAGCTTGTAGCCGCGCTGCTTGATCTGGCTATCGAGGTACGGCTGGTGCTGGAAGCTGTTGGCGTCGAGGTCGCCCGCGTCGAGCGCGGCGTTCGGCTGGATGTAGTCGTTGAACTCGACGACCTTCACGTTCAGGCCTTCGCGCTTCGCGACCTTGGTGACGACTTCCCAGATCTGCGCGTCCGGGCCGCCGATCGTGCCCACCTTGATGACCTTGTCGTCGGCGTGCGCGCCGAAGCTGGTCAGGATCGCCGCACCGGCGACGACTGCGGTGAGGGCTTTGAGGATATTTCTGCGCTGCATGCGATTCTCGCTGTTGCGGTTCGACGTTTGAGTCGATGGCTCCGATCGATGTCGGAGTCGGATGAAATGGGCGGCGCTCCGGTTCGTGCTGGCGCGCCGTCGGCCAAGCCCAAAATTGTTTCATATGGGCGGCAAGTTGGGAAATACCCTTACCGCATATGGTTATGCGGAGCGCAAGCGCAATGGCTAGCGCAACGCAAAACCCGCGGCTGACCGATAATCCAGAGCCGTAGCCGCGCACGGCCCACTCACCCGCCCCTGAGAACGACCATGTACGTGATCAACCTGATCTACACCGCCCCGCTCGATCGTATCGACGACGCGCTCGACGCGCATCGCGCGTTTCTCGCGGAGCAGTTCGACGCGGGCATCTTCGTCGCGGCCGGGCCGAAAGTGCCGCGCGACGGCGGCATCATCCTCGCGGTTCGTATCGAGCGCGACAGGCTGGATCGCATTCTCGCGAGCGATCCGTTCGCCCTGCAACAGCTCGCGCGCTACGAGGTGACGGAGTTCAAGACGACGCGTCTCGCGCCGGGGCTGAATTTGCCGATTCCGGTCTGAGCGCGAGTTGCGAAGAGGGGAGGGATGCGGGGAGGCGTGAGCGGCGCCACTTTAAAAAGCCGCCTGCGATGCGCGTCAATCGAGCAGCAGCTTGATGTCATGCACCCATGGTGTCGCGCCTTGGCCATCGCGCGCGAACAGACGCAGCTTGCCGTCCGTGTCGAACACATAGCTCGCGGCCGTGTGGTCCATCGTGTAGCTGTCGGGTGTCTTGCCCGGGACCTTCGCGTAGTACACGCGGAAGTCTTTCGCGACCTTCGCGAGCTGCTCTTCGCTGGCGGGACGCAAGCCCACGAAGCTCGGATTGAACGCCGGCACGTATTGCGCGAGCAACTGCGGCGTATCGCGCTCGGGGTCGACCGTGACGAACAGCACCTGCACGCGCTTCGCGTCCTCCGGACCGAGTTGCTGTAACGCCTGTGACAGCTCGGCCATCGTCGTCGGGCAGACGTCCGGGCAATGCGTATAGCCGAAGAACAGCACGACGACCTTGCCTTTGTAGTCGGCAAGCGTGCGGATCTTGCCGGACGTGTCGGGCAACGAGAAATCGCTGGCGAATTGCGTATTGCCGGTGATGTCGAGATTCGTAAAAGCCGGCGGCTGCTTGCCGCAACCCGTCATCAGCAATGTGCCGCCGAGCGTCGCGCCGAGCGCGCAAGCCATCACAGCGGCGCGCGCAATGCGCGCAAAGCGATTGTTGAGCATGGTGTTACGCGCCTATCACGACGCGCGCGTAGTGGTCGATCAGCAGCGCGGCGAACAGCAGCGACAGATAGACGATCGAATAACGGAAGGTTTTGCGCGCGAGCTCGTCCGAATACTCCCGGTAGATCTTCCACGCATAAGCGAGAAACACGGCGCCGAGCAGCACCGCCGACGCGAGATACACGACGCCGCTCATGCCGGAGATGAACGGCATCAGCGTGACCGCGAACAGGATGACCGTGTAGAGAAGGATATGCAGGCGCGTGTACTTTTCGCCGTGCGTGTTCGGCAGCATCGGCAGGCCGGCGTTTTCGTAGTCCTTGCGGCGATACAGCGCGAGCGCCCAGAAATGCGGCGGGGTCCACACGAAGATGATCAGCACGAGGATCCACGCGTCAGCGGGCACGTGGCCCGTTACCGCGGCCCAGCCGAGCGCGGGCGGCATCGCGCCCGACGCGCCGCCGATCACGATGTTCTGCGGCGTGGCTGGCTTCAGCAGCAGCGTATAGATAACCGCATAACCGACGAACGTGGCGAGCGTGAGCCACATGGTCAGCGCATTGGCGAACGTGTACAGCGTCCACATGCCGAGGCCGCCGAGCACGGCCGAGAACAGCAGGATCTGCGGGGTGGTGATTTCGCCGCGCGCGGACGGACGCCACGACGTGCGGCGCATTTTGGCGTCGATCTGCTGCTCGACGAGGCAGTTGATCGCGAACGCGGCGCCGGCCAGCAGCCAGATGCCGACCGTGCCGCCGATCAGTACGGTCCATGGCACCATGCCCGGCGTGGACAGGAACATGCCGATGACCGCGCAGAACACCGCAAGCTGCGTAACACGCGGCTTGGTCAGTGCGAGATATTGGGAGACCCGGCTGCCGGGCGTTTGGGAGAGTGTTGTGCTGTCCATGTGAGTCACGCTGGCGCGGCTTCGCGCGCAGGGAGCGCGGCGCGGCCGGGACGGCTATAAGCGACCCGAAAGTTTAACATAACGAGCAGCAGCAGCAGGATCGCGGCCCCGCCGTTATGGGCGACCGCAATCGGTAACGGCCATTGCAGCACGATGTTCGACAAGCCGGTGACGAACTGGATCAGCACCACCAGCAGCACGCCGTTGGCGGGTCGCCGCAGTGACTCGAAGCGGCGCATCTTCAACGCGAACCACACCAGATAGGCGATCACAGCGAACGCGAACGTGCGATGCGTCCAGTGAATCGCGACCAGCGCATCCTGCGTGATCATGTCTCCGTCGCCGGTCATGCCGAGCGCGCGCCACAGGTGGAAGCCGTGCGCGAAGTCCATCGGCGGAATCCATTGGCCGTTGCAGGTCGGGAAGTCGGTGCACGCGAGCACCGCGTAGTTCGTGCTGACCCAGCCACCGAGCGCGATTTGCAGTACCAGTAGCGCGAGACCCGCGAGCGCGGCCACGCGCCAGCGCGCGGCCTCGGGCTCGTAGGCCGGCAGCGGCGTCAAGCGCGCCGCGAGCCAGCCGAGCGTGCCGAGCAGCGCCAGGCCGAGCAGCAGATGCGTGGTCACGATGATCGGCTGCAGCCTCATGGTCACGGTCCACGCGCCGAACACGCCCTGCACGACGATCAGCAGCAGCAGCGAAGTCGGCCACCACGGCGACACATGCAGCGGACGACGCTTGATACGCGCCGTCCAGGCAATGATCGTCTGCGCGATGATCAGCACGCCGATCGCCATCGCGAAGTAGCGATGGATCATTTCGATCCACGCCTTCGTCATGCTGACGGGGCCGCTCGGCATCGCCTGATAGGCCGCGGAGATCGCCGCGTGCGCGATGAACGGCGACGACGTGCCGTAGCAGCCGGGCCAATCCGGGCAGCCGAGGCCCGAATCGGTGAGGCGCGTGAAGCCGCCGAACATCACGAGATCGAGCGTCAGGAAGGTGGTGAGCCAGACCAGCTTGCGGAATTTGTTGTCGTCGGCCTTGACCCACACGTAGGACAACGGCAGCAACGCGATACACAAGCCGATCAGGCCCAGTTGCAATACGAACATCTCATTTACCCAGGTTGCGGCGTCAGCCGATGGTCGACCATTTGAGCAGCTTGGTCAGGTCGCCTTTGATCTTGCTCGGGTTCGCGTCTTTCGGAAAACGCATCATCAGATTGCCGTTCGGATCGACCAGGTAGATGTGGTCGGTGATCCGCGTGCCGGTGTCGGCGGGCAGCCACGCGGCGACCTGCGCCGGATCGGCGATCAGCATGTCGGTGTTGGGGTAGGCGGTTTGTATCACGTCCGCGACCTTGTCTGCATCGGTGCGCAGCCACACTTCCATGACGCGCTCGCGTTCCGGGCCCTGAGCTGCGCGGATTTGTCGCATGAAGTAGAGCTTCGTCACGCAGGCTTGGTCGCACGCGCTGTTGTCCACCGAGATCATGAGCCAGCGGCCATGCAGCGAGGCGAGCTTCAGCGGCTTGCCGTCCGCGCCGGTGACCATGAGCGAGTCCGGGATCGGCCGTTGCGGCTCGATCAGCGCGCCGTAGTTCGTGCTGCCGCCGGTCGGCTTCACGACGAAGTACATGAAGTACGAGATCGCGATCGGCGCCGCGCAGATCACCGCGAGCAGCAGCAGCACCCAGCGGCCGCGCCGCCACGAGCCCGGGCCGTTCGGTTGGCCGGGCATCGCTTTGGCCGCGGCGGGTTTGCCGCTGGATTTGCCAGCTTCCGGCGAACGGGGAGTTTGAGTCGACACTACAGAACCTCTTTCAATGTTTGGACGGCGGCGAGCCGTGCCTTGCGTTCCTCACGCGCCCGGCGCGTGCTCTTTTTTGCCCGCGCGGCGCGCCGCATACAGACCGAAGGCGAGCGCGGCGGCGGCCATGCCCCACCACTGCAGCATGTAGCCGTAGTTGCGCTCGACGCCGGTGGTCGGTGCGGGCCAGTCGCGCACCAGGCCGTCGGGGGCATCGCCGGTCTGCTGGATCACGAACGATTGCAGCGGCAGCCCGGTCTCCGCGGCGTACGAGCCGACATCGAGATTCTGCCGGATCAGGCGATGCGCGGCCGATCCACCCTCGCCGAGCTCGAACGCGCGCGACGCGTCGGCACGCGCAATCCCTTCGATCTCGACCTCGCCCGGCGGCGTCGTGTACGGCGCGATGGTCTCGCGATTGCTCAGGTTGCGCGGCAGCCAGCCGCGATTGACGAGCACGTAGCCGCCGTCGGCGAGTTTAAAAGGCATCACGACGTAAAAGCCCGGCTGATCGTTATGCGGACGATTATCGAGGTACACGACCTTGTCCGTGACGAAACTGCCGCGCGCTTTCACGCGATGAAACTCGACGTCCTTCAGCGCGAGCGGCGCCGCGCTGACCGGCAACGCGGGCGCGTTCTCGAACTGCGTGATGCGCGCCTCGAGCGCTTCCTTCTGATGCGCGCGATCGCGCTGCCAGAAACCGAGCCGCATCGTCACGACGACGACCAGCAGGATCAGCAGCGCGGGAATCAGGCGAAACTTCATTGCTGGCGCTCCGGCATCGCGCTCAGGGCCGCCGGGAACCTGCGGCAGACGCCCGCTCGCGGTGCGATAATGAATGTCTTGCCACTGCGCTTTCCGGTTTCAGTTGGTTCCATGCACATTATCGTTCCCATCGCCTTTGCTCTCATCATCGCCAGCATGGTGTCGGCGCTGTATTTCATGATGCACGACAAAGGCAAGACCAAGCGGATGGTCTGGTCACTCGCCACGCGGGTGGGCCTGTCGATCTCGCTGTTCCTGTTCATCCTGTTCGCACACTGGATGGGCTGGATTCAGTCGACCGGGATTCCGTACGGGCGCTGACGCTCGCGGATAGGTCGCCGCCGCATCCCTTCAGCGGCAAATTTTCCTCGCCGCCAAACAAAACGCCGCCCTGAGAGGTCGAGGGCGGCGCTGCATTCAGCCTTGCATACTGCTCGTGCGCGCCGCCTGAACGGCGTTGCGCGCACGGATCTGGCCGCATTACAGCCAGTACACGACGACGTACAGCCCGAGCCACACGACGTCGACGAAGTGCCAGTACCAGGCCGCGCCTTCGAACGCGAAGTGATGTTCCGGCGTGAAGTGGCCGCGAATCAGGCGCACCAGCACAACGGAGAGCATCGTGCCGCCGAGGAACACGTGAAAGCCGTGGAAGCCGGTCAGCAGGAAGAACGTCGAACCGTAGATGCCCGAAGCCAGCGTCAGGTTCAGCTCGTTGTACGCGTGGAAGTATTCGAAGCCCTGCAGGAACAGGAAGCTCACGCCCAGCACGATTGTCGCCGCGAGCCACGCAATCGCCTTCTTGCGATGGTTGTCGCGCAGCGCATGGTGCGACACCGTCAGCGTCGCACCCGACGACAGCAGCAGCGCCGTGTTGATGGTCGGCACCGGCCACGGCTGCATCGACTTGTAGGTGCCCACGAGTTCGGCCGGGCCGTTGTTCGGCCACACCGCCGTGAAATCCGGCCAGATCAGTTTGTAGTCGAGGCTGCCGAGTTGATGCAGCGCGATTTCGCGGGCATAGAACAGCGCGCCGAAGAATGCGCCGAAGAACATCACTTCGGAGAATATGAACCAGCTCATGCTCCAGCGGTACGACCGGTCGACGTTCTTGCCGTACATGCCGCCTTCCGACTCGGCGATCGCGTCGCCGAACCAATGCCACAGCGTAAAGAGCAGCCACAGCAGACCGATGAGCACGCCAAGCGGCGCCCAGGTATGGTCGTTGATCCAGGCCGCAAGCGATCCGAGCATGACCAGCAACCCCGTAGCGGCGCTGATCGGATGCCGCGACGGATGCGGTACGAAATAGTACGGGCTCTCGTTTTGACCGCTCATTCTTGATTCTCCACTTCAGTCCAGTTGTTCCGGAATCTCCGGCTGTATCTTCGGCGGCGCGTCGATACCGCACCGCTTCTCTCTAATTCGTGGGCTCTTCTCTGCTGTGCTGTGCCCTGCTACTGCCTCAACCGACCACGAGGTGCACGACCAGAATCAGCACCCCGATCAGAACCGCCGCGCCGATCAGCGCCGCCACGATCACATGCAGCGGGTTCAGTTGCGTCGCGTCCGCCTCGAGATCGCGGCGCTTGCGCACGCCGAAAAACGACCAGAACACCGCGCGCATCGATTGACCGAAACTGCTCTTGCGCGGACTGCCGCCGTTATCGTTCATCTCGCTTCGTTTTCCTTCGTTCGTCCGCGGCTCGCGCCGTCAAATCTGCTTCAGGCCGGCTTCGCGGGAGTGGCTGCCGCGCTGGTCACTGCATCGTTCACTGCATTCGCCTTCGGCGCCGCATCATCCGCGCTAGCCGCCGCCGGCGTGTTCAACTCGAAAAACGTGTACGACAGCGTGATCGTCTTCACGTCCTTCGGCAACTTCGGGTCGACGACGAACACCACCGGCATCCGCTTCGTCTCGTTCGCGTTCAACGTCTGCTGCGTGAAGCAGAAACACTCGATCTTCCTGAAGTACTCGGTCGCCTGCTTCGGCGCGTAGCTCGGAATGGCCTGCGCACGGATAGTGCGCGACTGCTTGTTGCTGACGTCGTACATGACCGTCGTTATTTCGCCCGGATGCACGTCGAGACTGCGCTGCTCCGGCTTGAAACCCAACAGGCCCCGCGCGTTCGCATCGAATTCGATCGAAATCGTGCGGCTCATGTCGACCTGCGTATTCTTCGCCTCGCGCGCTGAAACGTCGCGCTGCACGAGGTTGTTCACGCCGGTGATCTGGCAGATCGCGCGATACATCGGCACCAGCGCGAAACCGAAACCGAACATCATCAACGCGACGACGAACAGCTTGATCAGCATCGAACGGTTGAAAGAGCGGTCGGCCTCGGCCGGCGGTTGCGTCGACATCTGAATCCTCAACAAACCTGCATACGGACTGCGAAGGCGGCGTTAGCTGAACCAGCACTGCTTCAGAATCGCGCTCGCGAAAAACACCGCGGCGATCGCGAACATCACCAACCCTATCCGCCTGTTGCCCGCGCGAATCTGCTCCGGCGTACGTCTTTCCTGTGGATTGCGCGTCATGCTCGACTTTCCGAGTACGGTTCTTGACTGGCGAGGCCGCCGCGCGAAGCGCCGGAGTCCGGTGGCGGCATGTCGCGCCGCCGGAACCCGGCACCTCGCCGGGATAGGCTTACTCGACGGTCGGCGGATGCTCGAACGTGTGGAACGGAGCCGGGCTCGGCACGGTCCACTCGAGGCCCGTTGCGCCGTCCCATGGCTTGTCGCCCGCCTCGACGAGCTCACCACCGCCACGGTAGGCCGGCAGCGCCACCGCGAACAGGAAGTACACCTGTGACAGACCAAAGCCGAACGCGCCGATCGAGATCACCTGGTTCCAGTCGGTGAACTGCGCCGGGTAGTCGGCATAACGACGCGGCATGCCAGCGAGACCGACGAAGTGCATCGGCAGGAACGCGAGGTTGAAGAAGAACATCGACGCCCAGAAGTGGATCTTGCCGCGCGTTTCGTTGTACATCCAGCCGGTCCACTTCGGCGACCAGTAGTACCAGCCGGCGAACAGCGCGAACAGCGACCCCGCCACCAGCACGTAGTGGAAGTGCGCGACCACGAAATAAGTGCCGTGATACTGGATGTCGAGCGGCGCCATGGCGAGCATCAGACCCGACAGGCCACCGAACGTGAACACGATCAGGAAGCCGACCGCGAACAGCATCGGCGTTTCGAAGGACAGCGAACCGCGCCACATCGTCGCGACCCAGTTGAACACCTTCACGCCGGTCGGCACCGCGATCAGCATCGTCGCGTACATGAAGAACAGCTGCCCCGTGACCGGCATGCCGGTCACGAACATGTGGTGCGCCCAGACCATGAACGACAGGATCGCGATCGATGCCGTTGCGTACACCATCGAGCTATAGCCGAACAGCGGCTTGCGCGAAAACGCCGGGATCACCTGCGAGACGATCCCGAACGCCGGCAAGATCATGATGTACACCTCGGGGTGCCCGAAGAACCAGAAGATGTGCTGGTACATGACCGGGTCGCCGCCGCCTGCCGCATTGAAGAACGACGTGCCGAAGTGACGGTCGAACAGCACCATCGTGATCGCGCCCGCCAGAACTGGCATCACGGCGATCAGCAGGTACGCGGTGATCAGCCAGGTCCAGACGAACATCGGCATCTTCATCAGCGTGAGGCCCGGCGCGCGCATGTTCAGGATCGTCACGACGATGTTGATACCGCCCATGATCGACGACGCACCCATCAGGTGGAGCGCGAAAATCGCGAAGTCCATGCCCGGGCCCATCTGCGTGGACAGCGGTGTGTACAGCGTCCAGCCCGCGGCGGTTGCGCCGCCCGGTGCGAAGAACGAGCCGACCAGCAGCACAGCGGCGACCGGCAGCAGCCAGAAGCTGAAGTTGTTCATCCGCGCGAAAGCCATGTCCGATGCGCCGATCTGCAGCGGCACCATCCAGTTCGCGAAGCCGACGAACGCCGGCATGATCGCGCCGAACACCATGATCAGCCCGTGCATGGTGGTCAACTGGTTGAAGAACTCGGGACGCATGATCTGCAGACCCGGCTCGAACAGCTCGGCACGGATCATCAGCGCCATCACGCCCCCGGACAGGAACATGGTGAACGAGAAGATCAGATACAGCGTACCGATGTCCTTGTGGTTGGTTGCGAACAGCCAACGACGCCAGCCGTGCGGCGTTTCGTGGGCATGGTCGCCGTGCACGTGCTCGTGGCCCGCGACTACATCGTGTCCGATGCTAGACATGACAATCTCCTAAAGCGAATTCTGCGGTGCTGACCATGAACACGTCAGGCTGCCGGGCTGATCTGAACGCGCCGGGCTTCCTTCGCGTCGGTGCCGCCGGTGATCGTTTCCGGCTTCTTCAAAAGAATATGATCGTCGGCAATGCCGGCGGCTTTCAGCGCGTCGCGAACGGCTTCGGCACGACTCTTCGCGAGCTTCGCGTTGACGTCGGCGGAGCCGGTTGCGTCGGTGAAGCCCGACAGCGTGAATTTCGCGTCCGGATGCGCCTTCGCGTAGGCCGCGGCCGCGTCGACCGCCGCTTTCGCGTCGGCCGGCAGCGTGCTCTTGCCGGTCTCGAAGTAGATGCTCGCCGGCAGCGCGGCCTCTGCGCTGTTCGAAGCAGCCGCGCCAGCCTCGTTGCCCGATGCGGCCGGTGCGGACGCCGCTTCTGCGCCCGACGCTGCTTGCGCGCCCGATGCCGCAACGGCGCCGCTCGCGGCAGCACCGGCGTTGGCCAGATGATCGCCGCCTTCCGGCAGCTTGCCGTTGCGCGCGTCGGCGACCTGCTTCGGCTGCAGGATGTCGCCCGTGTGGTTGCCCCACGAGTTACGTTCGTACGTGATCACCGCGGCGATTTCGACGTCGTCCAGCGTCGGCGCCCACGAAGGCATCGCGTTCTTGCCCTTCAACACGAGGCTCACGTGCTGCCCGATCGGACCGTTGGCGATCTTGCTGCCGTCGAGCGCCGGGAATGCGCCCGCGCCCTTGCCGGTCGGCTGGTGGCAGACCGCGCAGTTCGACGCGTAGACCTTGCCGCCGCGTTCCATCAGTTCGGCCATCGTGTAGGTCTTGTTCGGATCGTCCTGGCCGGCGGCCATTTTCTTCTTCTCCTCGTCGACCCACTTCGCGTAGTCGTCGGCAGACAGCACCTCGACGACGACCGGCATGAACGCGTGTTCCTTGCCGCACAGTTCGGTACAGAAGCCGCGGAACGTACCGGTGCGGTTGGCCTTGAACCACGTGTCGCGCACGAAGCCGGGAATCGCGTCCTGCTTGACGCCGAAGGCCGGCACGTACCAGGAGTGGACCACGTCGTTCGCGGTGGTGATGATGCGGATTTTCTTGTCGACCGGCACCACGAGCGGGTTGTCGACTTCCTGCAGATACAGCGTGGAGATCGGCTCACGGCCCTCGGTTTGCGCGCGCGGCGTGGCGAGCGTGGACAGGAAGCCGATGCCCTCGCCCGGACCCTTCACGTAGTCGTAGCCCCACTTCCACTGGTAGCCGGTGACCTTGATCGTGAGGTCGGCGTTCGAGGTGTCCTTCATCGCGACGACGGCCTTGGTGGCGGGCAGCGCCATCAGCACCACGATGACGAACGGCACGATTGTCCAGATGATTTCGACGGTGGTGCTTTCGTGGAAATTGGCTGCGTTGTGGCCTTTCGATTTGCGGTGCGCGAAGATCGAATAGAACATCACGCCGAACACACCGATGAAGATCACGGTGCACAGTCCCAGCATGAACATGTGGAGGCTGAACAGCTCCTCAGCGATTCTCGTTGCAGGCGGCTGGAGATTGATCGCGTTGACGGCAGGGCCGCCCGGAGCATCGCCCACTGCCAGGGCGGCACCGGCGAAAAGCAGTCCGCTCGTCGCCAGCACGCTCATGAGCGCTCGCTTGATTGTTTTCATAGCTTCCTTACCCAAATTTTCCATTCAAACCCCTCGACCCCGCTGGCAGCGTGTCGCGCCCCCTTGAACGCCGCGCGTCCGGCACCATCTAACAACGTGCCAGCCACATACGTAGTTCGCCTGCGAACTGCGCGCGCCGATTCTGCGCGAGGTGTTGCCCGATCATGATCGTCTGCCCGCGCGAGACCAGCTTGATCTGATCGCGCGGCGTTGCGCCCGGCTCTATCCGCACCCAGCGCGGATTGAATTCGAATTGCGTAATCTGCTCGGCGCTGACCTGCTCGATCACGAGCCGGTTCGGAAACAACCGGATGCGCTCGTAATCGACAGCATGACGCGCATATATTGCAAACGCGATACCTACGGCCAGCAATTCGATTCCGGTGAACGGCAACACCAGCCAGGCGCCGACCAGAACCAGCATGAATGCAATTGCCAACGAAAACAACGCAAGCGACACGTACAGACAGACGAACTGCCGCGGCGATATCGAACAGTTGCGCTTCATGGTCCAGTCCCTGAGGACCGGTTCTGAATCCGCCAGCAGATGATCTGATGCGCCCATCGCTGCCTCCTGCGAATCGTCGAGTCCGGCCTGCCTTCTTTTACTTCCGGATGCATCTCGCGGCCGCCGTTCGAGTCACTGTTTCCAGCATCACTCGCGAGCGCGCCAACCCCTACCGCATCACTTCATTTTGCAGCCCCGCGCCTCGGGCTTGCCACCCCAAATGTGGGAACCTCGGGTGACAAACTGACGCATTATAGGCGTGATCCATAGCATCGACAAGCAAGCCCCAATCGGCCCACAAGCCAGGCGCGACAAGCCTTCGCGCCATTTTGCCCAGCATTTTGCGGCTCTTTTGAAGGGCAAATCCCAGGCATAACGGATGTCCTCTTTACCGCTTTTGCAACACGTCAACCGCACCGTCGGCAAGCAGTTGATGACAGCACCGCAATCTGCTATCCACGCTTGCCCGGACCTCGTCCGATGTCCTCGAGCCGCACGATGCCATGTCCTTCCGCCGTGGTGCGCGGCACGGCTTTCCATGCGTGGCCGTAGATCACCTCGAAGGTCAGCGCGATCGTGCCGTCGGCGCGCCGGCGCGCTTCGAGCGCGGCGAGCAGGGCTTTGTGCAACCGACGCGTGAGCACGCCGTCATGCGCATCGCGCTCGAACGGGTACGCGCCCCAGCGACGCACGTCCGCGAGCAGCGACTCGGGCGACTTATAGGTGATCGTCAGCGTCTCCTGGTCCATCACCGGAATCTCGAAGCCGGCCTCGACGAGCATGTCGCCGAGGTCGTGCATGTCGACGAAGTCGATCACATGCTTGCGAGACCCGACGCCGTGCGCGGCCTCGATCTCGGCGTAGGCACCGCGCAACTCCTTCAGCGTATCGGGGCCGAGCGTGCTGAACATTAGCAGGCCGTTGACCTTCAGCACGCGCTGCCATTCGGGAAAGACCAGATCGGGCCGCGAGTGCCAGTGCAGCGCGAGGTTGGACCAGATGAATTCGAATGCGCCGGACGTGAACGGCAGCGCGGAGAAATCGGTTTGCGCGAAGCGCGGGCCACGCGCGCCGAGCGCCTTGCCGAGCGAGGCGGGAAGAAAGCGCCGCCAACTGGTGTCGCCGGCATCGTGACGCAGCGCGCGGCGGAGCATGCCGTGCGACAGATCAGCGCCGAACACCGGCGCCTCGGGAAAGCGTTCGCGCAATGCGGGGAGGTCTTCGCCCGCGCCGCAACCGGCGTCGAGCACGCTCGAGGGCGCCACCTTGATGTAATCGAGACGCTCGCGCATGCGCTGCGCAATCTCTCGCGGCAGGAACGCAACCTCGTCGAAGGTGGCAGCGCGACGGTCGAAAATACGCCTGAGGCGCCGTGAATCGTAGGCCGGACGGCCAGATTGAGCGGATGTTGGGGACATGTGTGTCGTGCTGGCGTGAGCTCGAAGTATACTCGGTCGTTCCCCTCCATTCAGCGAGAACGGCTTTCACCGGCGCTCAATCGTGCGATTCCAGTCATTTTCTTCGTCGTGTCGAAATCAGGTGGCGCGTTTTGCGCGCGGTCTGCATTCGGCATGGCCGCGGGCCTTGAACGCCGCGCTGCCGAACCTGTGCGCGTTGTGCGGCAATTTGTCGCATAAGACGTTGTGCGACGGTTGCGACGCGGCCTACTGGAACGAGAGCCGGCTGCGCTGCACCGTTTGCGCGGTGCCGTTGCCGGTGTCACGCGGGGTCGTTCAGGCGCGGTATCGCTGCGCGGATTGCGTGGCCGAGCCGCCGCCGTTCGACGCGAGCTTCGCGCTCGCCGACTATCGCGCGCCGCTCGATACGCTCGCGGTCGGCCTGAAGTTCCGCGCCCGGCTGATGCTCGCGCGAGACTTCGCGCAACGCCTCGCGCGGCTCGCTGAAGCCAATTGGCACGACGCGGCCGAGCGGCCCGACGTGATCGCGCCAGTGCCGCTCGCCGGTCGCCGTCTGGTCGAGCGCGGCTACAACCAGGCCTGGCAGATCGCGCGGCCGCTCGCCCGGGCGCTCGGCGTGCGCGGCGACCCCACGCTGCTCGAACGAACGCTCGACACCGTGCCGCAATCGCGCCTCGATCTCGATGCGCGCCGGCAGAACGTCGGCCGAGCGTTTCGCGTCGCGCGCCCAGTGCGCGGCCTGCACGTCGGCATCGTCGACGATGTGATGACGAGCGGCGCGACGCTCGAAGCGCTCGCGCATACGCTGAAGGCCGCCGGCGCGCGGCGGGTTACGAACTTCGTCGCGCTGCGCACTCCGAAAAACTAGCTTTTACGTGGTCTTCTTATGTTCAACGTCGTTCTCGTAGAACCCGAAATTCCGCCCAACACCGGCAACGTGATTCGCCTGTGCGCGAACACCGGCGCCCGGCTGCACCTGATCGAGCCGCTCGGCTTCCCTCTCGACGACACCAAGATGCGGCGCGCCGGCCTCGACTATCACGAGTACGCGGAAATGAACGTGCATGCCGATTGGGACGCGTTCATCGCGAAAGAAACGCCCGACGCGTCGCGCATGTTCGCATTTACGACGCGCGGCTCGGGGCGCTTTCACGACCACGCGTTTCAACCGGGCGACTGGTTCGTGTTCGGCGCCGAAACGCGCGGCCTGCCCGGCACGGTGCTCGAGCGCTTTGCGAACGAACAGCGCGTGCGTCTGCCGATGCGTCCCGGCAATCGCAGTCTGAATCTGTCGAATACGGTGGCGATCGTGGTGTTCGAAGCGTGGCGTCAGGCCGGCTTCGAAGGCGGCGCCTGACGGCGTTCGAGCTCGGCCTCGTAGCGTGCGAACATCGCGTCGTCGAAGCACGCGAACGTCACGTGCTTCATGTGTGGTGTGCGCGGCAACGTGTCGAGTACGGTCGCGACCGCGATGCTGACCGCATCGTCGGCGGGGAAACGGTAGATACCGCAGCTGATCGCTGGAAACGCGATGCTCGTGCACTGAGTTTCGCGCGCGACTTCGAGTGAGCGCTGATAGCACGATGCGAGCAGGTCGGCTTCGCCATGCGCGCCGCCACGCCACACTGGACCGACCGCGTGAATAACATGCTTCGCGGGCAGACGATAGCCGGCGGTGATTTTGGCGTCGCCGGTCGCGCAGCCGCCGAGCGTTTCGCATTCGCGCAGCAACTCCTTGCCGGCCGCGCGATGAATCGCGCCGTCCACACCGCCGCCACCGAGCAGCGAAGTATTCGCGGCATTGACGATCGCATCGACGGCGAGCGTCGTGATATCGACCACGCGCGCTTCGAGCGTGCACGTGCCAAGACTGAGATTGAAGGTGGGCATGGGAACCTCGCTGACCCGAGTCTCGCTCACGAAGTGGACAACCAGGCGAGGCAGCCGTTCAACGCGAATTTCCGCTAAACGGCTGATAAAAAAGGCTTTATTCCGCCTTCGAATCGCGCCGCAGGAGCGCGCTAACCGCATCGCGCGGCGCCACGCCGTCGAACAGCACCGCGCAGACCGCCTGCGTGATCGGCATTTCGATTGCATGAGCACGTGCGATCGAGAGTACCGCCCGCGCGCAGCGCACGCCTTCGGCCACGTGACCGAGACCGCCGAGGATGTCGTCGAGCGTGCGGCCCGTGGCGAGTTGCAGGCCCACGGTGCGGTTGCGCGACAGATCGCCGGTAGCAGTCAGAATCAGATCACCGAGGCCGGTCAACCCGGTAAAGGTTTCTGCGCGCCCACCGAGCGTCACGCCAAGGCGCGACATTTCGGCGAGGCCGCGGGTGATCAGCGCCGCGCGTGCATTGAGGCCGAGGCCGAGGCCATCGGCGATGCCCGTGGCGATGGCGAGCACGTTTTTCACTGCGCCGCCCACTTCGACGCCGACGACGTCGTCGCCGGTATAGATGCGCATCGCGCCGTGATGGAACGCCGCGACCGTGCGTTCGCGGCACGCCGCCGACGGGCTCGCGATCGTCAACGCAACCGGCAGCCCCTGCCCGACTTCGCGCGCGAAGCTCGGTCCGGACAACACGCCGTTGCTCGCATGCTCGGGCAATTCCGCCGCGACCGCCTGATGCGGCAACAACTGCGAATCCGCTTCGAACCCCTTGCACAGCCACACGATATGCGCGGGCACCTTGCCCGCATCGCGCATCGCGCGCAACAGGCCGCGCAGGCCAGCCACGGGCGTCGCGACCACGCACAGCGCATCGTCGTCGAGCGCGTGATCGAGCGCCACTCCGAGATCCGCTTCAAAGCGAAGCGCGGGCGGCAACGCGACGCCCGCCAGATAGCGGGCGTTTTCATGCGAAGTGGAAAGCTCGGCGATGAGCGCGGACTCGCGCGCCCACAATACCGTGTCGTGCCTTAAGGCCAGATGGCCGGCGAGGGCGGTGCCCCAGGCGCCAGCGCCGAGAACGGCGACTTTCATAGCCGGCACTGCGCGCGGCGCCTTAATGCGTGACGCCTTTTTGCGCCGCGCCGTCCTGCTGGGCCGCGCTCATCTGGGCGAGACGCTGCTCGTACAGCGCCTGGAAGTTGATCTCGGCGAGGTGGATCGGCGGGAAGCCGGCGCGGGTGATCGCATCGGCGATGTTCGAGCGCAGGTACGGGAACAGGATGGTCGGGCAGGCAATGCCGACGAGCGGATCGATCTGCTCGGCAGGAATGTTGCGAATGTCAAAAATGCCGGCCTGTTTCGCTTCGATCAGGAACGCGACCTTGTCCGACACCTTGGCCGTGACCGTGCCCGTCACGAGAATTTCGAACACGGATTCGGCGAGGCGCTCGGCCTTCACGTCGACTTCGACTTCGACCGACGGCATTTCCTGCTCGAGGAAGATACCCGGCGAATTCGGCTGCTCGAGCGACATGTCCTTCAGATAGATGCGCTGGATGTTGAAGAACGGCTGGTTATTCTCGTCGGACATGATGGTGATTCCTGATAGGTGTGCGTGGCGGCGGCCGATGCACGCATGGGCCGCCAGATTATTGCGCCGGCTCGCCGGCTCCACGAGGAGCGCGTGCGCCGGCTTATCGAGTGGTCCGCCCGCTCGCGCGGCGCGAAACGCGCGAACTCAGGCTGCTTCGAGCAGCGGCGTCAGACCGCCCGCGCGATCGAGCGCGGAAAGGTCATCATAGCCGCCCACATGCGTCTCGCCGATGAACACCTGCGGCACCGTGCGACGACCGGTCCGGGTCATCATCTCCTCACGACGGCCCGGGTCCTTGTCGATCAGTACTTTCTCAACGTGCTCGACGCCGCGCGACTTTAAAAGACGTTCGGCCATCTGGCAATACGGGCACACCTGGGTGCTGTACATGATCACTTTGTTCACTTGGCTGCTCCTTGTTTCACAACCGGCATACCGGCTTTCTGCCAGGCATCGACGCCGCCCTCGAGAACATGGACTTCCGCGTATCCCGCTTCCTGCACGATACGCGCGGCCTTGTTCGACTGCTGGCCGGTCTGGCACACCAGCAGCACCGGGTTGCTCTTGTTCTTCGCGAGTTGCGTGACTTTCGCCTGCAACTCTGCGAATTCGAAATGCCGTGCCGAGGGCAGGTGCCCCTTGGCGTAATCGGCGGACGGCCGCAGATCGATGACCGCCGCGTTGCGCCGGTTGATCAGTTGGGTGGCTTCAGCGGCCGACAGGCCGCCACGTCCACGCCGACTGATGGTCGGCCACAGCAGCAACCCACCAGAGATAAGGACGATTGCGATCAGGACAAGGTTTGTGTATTCGGTGAAAAACTTCACGGAGGATCCGCCGGAAAGAGAGAAATCGAAGAGGTCAACCTGACCATTATAAAATAACCGTCTGACGCGATGGCGACGCGCCGCTAGAGGCGCCGCACAGCGCGAGACCGCTTCCTCACTACCGACCGGCAACTCTCATGTACAAACTCGTTCTCATCCGCCACGGCGAATCGACTTGGAACAAGGAAAACCGCTTCACCGGCTGGGTCGACGTCGACCTCACCGAGCAGGGCAACCTCGAGGCGCAGCAGGCGGGCGGGCTGCTCAAGGAATCGGGCTATACGTTCGACATCGCCTACACGTCGGTGCTCAAGCGCGCGATCCGCACGCTGTGGCATGTGCAGGACCAGATGGATCTGATGTACCTGCCCGTCGTGCATTCGTGGCGCCTGAACGAACGCCACTACGGCGCGCTGTCGGGTCTGAACAAAGCCGAAACCGCCGCCAAGTTCGGCGACGAGCAGGTGCTGGTCTGGCGCCGCAGCTACGACACGCCGCCGCCCGCGCTCGAGCCCACCGACGAGCGCGCGCCGTACACCGATCCGCGCTACGCCAGGGTGCCGCGCGAGCAACTGCCGCTGACCGAGTGCCTGAAAGACACGGTCGCGCGCGTGTTGCCGCTGTGGAACGAGTCGATTGCGCCGGCCATCAAGTCGGGGCGCAGCATCCTGATCGCCGCGCACGGCAACTCGATCCGCGCGCTGGTCAAGTATCTCGACAACATCTCGGACAGCGACATCGTCGGCCTCAACATCCCGAACGGCGTGCCGCTCGTCTATGAACTCGACGAGAACCTGAAGCCGATCAAGCACTACTATCTCGGCGACCAGGACGCGATCGCCAAGGCGCAAGCCGCGGTCGCGAGCCAGGGCAAGGCGGGCTGATCCGGCATTTCCGGGCGCGGCCCCACGCCACGAAAACGCGCGGGGCCGCACGCAGACAACCGGGCCGACAAGAAATTCTGTATTGCGCCCGGCGGTCAGATTCAGAGGCCCGCTGCAGGGTTCACCGTAGCGGCGAGCGCATCCGCTGGCCTTGCGCGGCAACTCTCAGTTCCGACCCGCCGAGTGCCATGTCGTACGGCTCGCCATCCGCGGCTCGGGTCGCAAGAACCAGGACCTTCCCGTACTGTCGAAGCACGATTGCCTGCACCGCGCCCTGAGCAGGCGGGTGTGCAGTTATACTTGTCCGTCCAATCTTTATCGACGCTGCCACGCGCTTCCGACCGCAACAGACTCTATGCGAAAGAACCTGAAAAATATCGGCCTGATTGCCGCGGGCCTTGCTACCGGTGTCTTTGCCACCCTGCAATACTCCGCCTCGGCCCAGCAACCCGCTAGCGCTGCGGTCGCCCCGCTGCCGCTAGACCAGCTCAGGCTTTTCGCCGAAGTGTTCGGGCAGATCAAGCACGAATACGTCGAACCGGTCGACGACAAGAAGCTGCTCACCGCCGCGATCAAGGGCATGGTGTCCAGCCTCGACCCGCACTCGTCGTACCTCGACAAGACCGACTACGAAGAGCTGCAGGAGCAGACCAAGGGCCGCTTCGCGGGCCTCGGCATCGAAATTTCGTCGGAAGACGGCCTGATCAAGGTAATTTCGCCAATCGAAGACACGCCCGCGTTCCGCGCCGGCATCCGTCCTGGCGACCTGATCACGCGCATCAACGACAAGCCCGTGCGCGGCATGACGCTCGACCAGGCGGTCAAGCAGATGCGCGGCGACCCGGGCACCAAGGTCACGCTGACCATCTTCCGCAAGACCGACGACCGCACGTTCCCGCTCACCGTCACGCGCGCGATCATCAAGGTGCAGTCGGTGAAGGGCAAGATCGTCGCGCCGGGCTTCGCGTACGTGCGCATCACGAGCTTCCAGGAACGCACCACGCCCGACCTCGCGGCCAAGCTGCAGGATCTCGCGCGCCAGGAGCCGAACCTGAAGGGCCTCATCCTCGACCTGCGCAACAACGGCGGCGGTCTGCTGCAAAGCGCGGTCGGCGTCGCGGGCGCGTTCCTGCCGCCGAATTCGGTGGTGGTGTCGACCAACGGCCAGATTCCGGATTCGAAGCAGATCTATCGCGACACCTACGATAACTACCGTCTGCAATCGTTCGACAGCGATCCGCTCAAGGACGTCCCGGCCATCTTCAAGACCGTGCCGATGATCGTGCTGACCAACGCGTACTCGGCGTCGGCGTCGGAAATCGTCGCGGGCGCGCTGCAGGATCAGCACCGCGCGCTGATTCTCGGCAAGACCACGTTCGGCAAGGGTTCGGTGCAAACCGTGCGCCCCCTGACGGCCGACACCGCACTGCGCCTGACCACCGCGTATTACTACACGCCGAGCGGCCGTTCGATCCAGAACAAGGGCATCCGCCCCGACCTTCCTGTCGACCAATACGCGGACGGCGATCCGGACGACGCGCTCGTGACCCGAGAAGTCGACTACTCGAATCACCTCGCGAACACGCAGGACCCGAACGAGAAGAAGGAAGCGGAGCAGCGCGAGCAGGAGCGCATGGAGCAACTGCGTCAGCTCGAAGAGCAGAACGACAAGAAGACGCCGGAACAGCGCCAGAAGGAGCGCGAACGCAAGCCGGTCGAGTTCGGTTCGGCCGACGACTTCATGCTGCAACAGGCGGTCGACAAACTCGAAGGCAAGCCGGTTCAGGAATCGAAGTCGCTGATGGAGCGCCGTCTCGCGCAGAACAAGCCGGGCACGTCGGCCTCCGCGCCGGTCGCGGTGAAGCCGACGCAACCGGTGCCGGGCGCATCGGGACCGGCGCCGGCTTCGGCACCGGCTCCCGCTGGCAAGTAAGCTGGCCGACAGGCAGCGAACCCCGCGCGTGTCTTCGCAGCACGATAGTCTGCGAAGACACGCCGCAACAGTTTCAGCAAAAGCCGCCGCCTAACCGGTGGCGCATCACGGCAAGCCGCAACCGCCCCCCTCCCCGCGCGATTAAAATAACAGCCACGAATGCGCGCCGCGGCCCCTCGGCCTGCCTCTCCTTGCGCGACACAGCGACATAGCGACACACCCCACGCGCCCCGCCATGAATGACGATCAACTCCTTCGCTACTCCCGCCACATCCTCGTCGATGAAATCGGCATCGAGGCGCAGCAGCGTTTTATCGACGCCCACGCGATCATCGTCGGCGCGGGCGGGCTCGGTTCGCCAGCCGCGCTGTATCTCGCGGCGGCGGGCGTCGGCCGTCTGACGCTCGTCGATGCCGATACCGTCGACCTGACTAATCTACAACGACAGATCCTGCACGTGAGCGCGTCGGTTGGACGTAGGAAGGTCGAGTCCGGGCGCGACATGCTCGCGCGGATCAATCCCGAGGTCGTCGTCAACGCGGTGGCCGAGCGCATCGACGATGCGTGGCTCGAACGCGAGGTGCCGCACGCGAGTGTCGTGCTCGATTGCACCGACAACTTCGCGACGCGTCACGCGATCAACCGCGCGTGCGTCAAGCATCGCGTGCCGCTCGTGTCGGGCGCGGCGCTGCGCTTCGACGGCCAGATCAGCACTTTCGATTTCCGCGATGAAGCGTCGCCGTGCTACGCGTGCGTGTTTCCCGAAGACCAGCCGTTCGAAGAAGTCGCATGCTCGACGATGGGCGTGTTCGCGCCGACGGTCGGCATCATCGGTTCGATGCAGGCTGCCGAAGCGCTGAAGGTGATCGGCGCAATCGGCACGCCGCTCGTGGGCCGCCTGACGATGCTCGATTCGCTGCGGATGGAATGGAACACGATGCGCATCGGACGTCAGCCGGATTGTCCGGTGTGCGGCCACGCGCACGGGTCTTGAGGCGGTTCTGCACTGCCCGTTCGCGTAACGCCGAAATAGCAGAACGCCGCACATGTGCGGCGTTTTTTCGTTCAACGAGGCACGACGATGCGCGTCAGATTCAAACCAGCGCGACCCGCTTGAGCGCCGCTTGCACCTCCTCCGGCTCGAACGAAGCCAGCACGTCGGCAACGGGCTTTTCGAGCGTCTTCAGATGCGAGCGCAGCACCTCCTGCTTGACCTCGAGCAGTTGGCTCGGATGCATCGAAAACTCGGTCAGACCCATGCCGAGCAGCAGACGCGTCAACGCCGGATCGCCCGCCATCTCACCGCACACCGACACGGGCACGCCCGCGCGTTTCGCCTCGCGCAGCGTGAACGCGATCAGATGCAGCACGGCCGGATGCAGCGGGTCGTACAGATGCGCGACCGCGTTGTCCGCGCGATCGATCGCGAGCGTGTACTGAATCAGATCGTTGGTGCCGATCGACAGGAAATCGAGCCGCTTCAGAAACAGCGGCAACGCGATCGCGGCGGCCGGGATCTCGATCATCGCGCCCACCTGCACGTTCGGATCGTAAGCGATACCCGCGTCGTCGAGTTGACGCTTCGCTTCGCGGATCAGATCGAGCGTCTGGTCGATTTCCTGCGCGTGCGCGAGCATCGGGATCAGGATCTTCACCCTGCCGAACGCCGACGCGCGCAGGATCGCGCGCAACTGCGTGAGGAACATCTGCGGCTCGGACAGGCTCCAGCGAATCGCGCGCAAACCGAGCGCCGGATTCGCGGCGGTCTCGTAGCCGTCGCCGCCCATCGAATCGAGCGGCTTGTCGGCGCCGACGTCGATCGTGCGGATCGTGACCGGCAAGCCGTTCATCAGTTCGACCGCGCGACGATACGCGCTGAACTGCGCCTCCTCTTCGGGCATCCGGTGCTTGTGATTCATGAACAGAAACTCGGTGCGGAACAGACCCACGCCGGTCGCGCCCGCTTCGACCGCCGCGCGCGCGTCGTCCGGCAACTCGATGTTCGCGCACAGTTCGATGCGCGTGCCGCACAGCGTTTGCGTCGGCGAGAACTTGAGCCGTTGCAGCTTGCGCTGCTCGAGCTCCTTCTCGCTTTGCCGGTACGAGTATTCCTCGAGCACGATCGGCGCGGGATCGACGATCACGATGCCGTGGTCGCCATCGACGATGATCAGATCGTCCTGGCGGATCAGCGCGCTCGCATGCTGCACGCCGACCGCGGCCGGAATGCCGAGGCTGCGCGCGACGATCGCGGTGTGCGACGTGCGCCCGCCCAGATCGGTGACGAAGCCCTGGAACGTCTGCGTCTTGAACTGCATCATGTCGGCCGGCGCGATGTCGTGCGCGACCACGATCATCTCGTCGCACGCTCCATGCACGTTGCCGACGATGCCCGGCGCGCCCGCGAGCGCCTTCAGCACGCGCTCGACGACCTGCTCGATATCGGCCTTGCGCTCGCGCAGGTATTCGTCTTCGATAGTGTCGAAATGGCGCGACAGTCTTTCGAGCTGTTCGGTCAGCGCCCATTCCACGTTGTAGCGGCGCGTGCGGATCAGGTCGATGGTTTCCTGAACGAGCATGACGTCGTTCAGGATCATCGTGTGAACGTCGATGAACGCGCCCATTTCGCTCGGGGCATCCACGGCAAGATCGGCGCGCAATACGTTGAGTTCTTCATGCACGCGTTGCTGAGCCGCGCGAAAACGCCCGACCTCCCCTTCGATCTGGGGCGGTTCGATCAGATAGTGGTCTACGTCGAGTGCTGCCGGGGCGATCAGATAGGCCCGCCCGATGGCGATACCGCGTGACACGGGAATTCCATGCAGCGTGAATGACACGCGCACCTCCTCTAGTTGTGTAATGCCGCGGCAAACCGCTGCAATGCTCTCAGACTGTACTGGGCATTATAAATTCCGCGCCTTTTTGAAGTGTGTCGGCGGTGTGTGCAGCGCAGCACGGATTATCGCAATGAGGTGCCCTCGTACCCGGCGAAGCTTCGCTTTATACACGTCGCGCAAAACATATGGTTTAAACATTGAAAACGCATGTCGTCTTACGCACTCTTCCCGATGGCTTTCGCGCCGCTTCTAGATCCCTTTAATGTCGATTAACGGCGCGCCTCTTCTGATATTCAGATGCCGGCGGCGAAAAAAAACCGCGGAACTGAGCCGCGGCATTTTCGGGTTTGTCGAACGCAAAGCGCGCGGCTTTATTGACCTTCGCCAAATTTATCGGCGATCAGTTTCAAGAGCGCGTCCATCGCGTCCTGTTCGTCGGTGCCTTCCGTTTCGATCAGCACGGTACTGCCGATGCCCGCGGCCAGCATCATCACGCCCATGATGCTCTTCGCGTTGATACGACGGCCATTGCGGCTCATCCAGATTTCCGCCTGGTAGTTGCCCGCGAGTTGCGTCAACTTGGCCGACGCGCGCGCGTGCAGCCCCAGCTTGTTCACAATTGTCGTTTCCTGTTGCAGCATGTGATGGTCCGAAGCGCGGGTGAATGAAATGATGAAAAGTGTTACTGCAAAGCGGCTTCAATGCGATCGGCACCGTTGTGAAACCGCTTGAATCCGTCGAAGCTTGCCTGCGAACCAGCCCGGCTTACAGGCCGGTCGCGTCCGTCTTTTGCGTCAGATCGGCGTCGGCCGGCAAAGCGGGAACACAGTCGGCGGCCGCCGCGTCAGGCGGCAGCGCCGGCAGGCACTCGGCAGCGCACGCTGGCGGCGTGACCGGTGTCGGCATCGCCGGTCCGATCGCGTGCACGCCCTTGGTCGCGCCGGCGAGCGCCTTGTCGACGAGCGTGTCGAGCGGCGTCGCGCGATAGCAGACCGCGCGCACCAGCATCGGCAGATTGACGCCGCACAGCACACGCACGTCCGGCACGGTGGCGAGCCGGCCCGCGATGTTGGCCGGCGTCGCGCCGAACATGTCGGTCAGCACGAGCGCGCCGTTCTCTTCCTTCAGCCGCACGACTTCCGAATTCGCGAACGCGACGACCTGCGCAGGATCGCAATCCGGCGACACGTCGATCACGCCGATACGCGCCGGCAAACCGCCATAGATGTGGGAAATGCAATCGCGCAACGCGGTGGCGAATGGAGCGTGCGCAATGATCAGAATGCCTGCCATGTCAGCCTTACTGCAAAAGAACGGCCTCAAACCGTGGACCGGGACTCGAGCCCGGTTCGCCATCGCCCCGGACCGGCCGTGGGTCGCGAGGGCGGGAATGCATCGTCGGGCGAGCGGGCATTGTAGCAGCCTCATTTTCGCGCCAATGCCGAGGCCACGCCTGATGCGGATTTACTACACAGATTGGGGGTGCAGCCGGGCAATCAAGGCCACTGCGTCGGCGCGCCACGCGAGCGCCACGCGTCAGCCGACCGCGCGCTCCAGCGCGTCGACGAACATCGCGGCGACGTCGAAACCGGTCTGGTCCATGATCTCGCGGAAACACGTCGGGCTCGTGACGTTGACTTCGGTGAGCCAGTCGCCGATCGCATCGAGTCCGACCAGCAGCAGGCCGCGCGCCGCCAGCACCGGCGCGAGCGTATCGGCGATCTTGCGATCCTGCTCGCTGAGCGGCCGCGCGACGCCCAGTCCGCCGGCCGCCAGATTGCCGCGCACCTCATTACCCTGAGGAATGCGCGCGAGCGAGTACGGCACCGCTTCGCCGCCGATCAGCAGGATGCGCTTGTCACCTTCCTTGATCTCGGGGATGAATTTCTGCGCCATCACCGAGCGCGCGCCGTCGTGGCTCAGCATTTCGACGATCGAGCCGAGGTTCATGCCGTCCGCCTTCACGCGGAATACGCCCATGCCGCCCATGCCGTCGAGCGGCTTCAGGATCACGTCGCCGTGCTGTTCGTGGAACGCGCGCAGACGCGCCGGGTCGCGAGTGACCAGCGTCGGCGCGACGAACTGCGCGAACTCGCCGATTGCGAGCTTCTCCGAATGATCGCGGATCGCCTGCGGTTTGTTGAAGATGCGTGCGCCGCCACGCTCGGCCAGTTCGAGCAGCCAGGTCGACGTCACGTATTCCATGTCGAACGGCGGGTCCTTGCGCATCACGACCGCGCCGAAGCTCGCGAGCGCGCGCGGCGTGGCGGCATCGGCGGCAAACCAGACATCACGATGCAGATCCGTGGTATCGCCGACGATCGCAATGCGCTGCACGTTCGCCTCGACATCGCCGCCCGTCCACGCCAGATGCTTCGGCTCGCAGGTGTACACCGTGTGACCGCGCCGCGCCGCTTCGGCCATCATCGCGTAGGTGGTGTCTTTGTAGATCTTGAAATGGCTGAGCGGATCGGCGATGAAAAGAATGTCCATGAAAGTCCCGGTGCGCCCTGAGGGGCGTGACATTGTTCGTCAATATAGTCTTTGAAGACGGCGATGGCGGCACGCATGCCGCCATCCTGCCGCGCGAGGCGGCTTAGACCTGGATCGCTTCAGGATCGGTCTTTTCGAGTTCGACCGATGCGGCCAGCAACCCGAGCCGCGCCACGACGCCATACATATAGAAGCGGTTCGGCGGCGCCGCGCCGGGCTTTGCGTGCGCATCGGGCAGCGCCGTGTGTTCGAAGCCGAGCGGCACGAAGTGCATGCCCGGCGCGTTCAGGTTCTGGTCGCGCTCGCGGCTGCCGTGCACGCGATAGAAGCCGCCCACCACATAGCGGTCGATCATGTAGACGACCGGCTCGGCGACTTCCTCGCCGATGCGCTCGAACGTGTAGACGCCTTCCTGCACGATCACGTCGTGCACTTCGAGGCCGTCTTTGGTCGCGGCCATGCGCGTGCGTTCGCGCTTCGTCAGCGCGGCGACTTCCGACGCGTCGTGCACGGTCATCACGCCCATGCCGTAGGTGCCCGCATCGGACTTGATCACGACATACGGTTTTTCGGAGATGCCGTACTCGCGATACTTGCGCGCGATCTTCTTCAGCACGCCGTCGATCGCATCGGCAAGGGCTTCCTCGCCGGTGCGCTGCTGGAAGTCGACGCCCTCGACGTGCGCGAAATACGGATTGATCATCCACGGATCGATCTCGACCATCTTCGCGAACTTCTTCGCGACGTCGTCATAGCACAAGAAATGCGTCGACTTGCGACGCACCGCCCAGCCCGCATGCAGCGGCGGCAGCAGGTACTGCTCGTGCAGGTTTTCGAGCACGGGCGGAATACCGCCGGACAGATCGTTGTTCAGCAGGATCGAGCACGGGTCGAAGTTCTTCAGACCAAGGCGCCGTTGCGAGCGCTCGAGCGGTTCGAGCACCAGCTTCTGGCCGTCCGACAGCGCGATCGTGACCGGGCCGTTGATGGTTTCGTCGAGCGTGCCGAAGCGTACGTTCAGACCCGCCTGGCGCATGATCGACGCAAGCCGGGCGACGTTCTCGAGGTAGAACGCATTGCGGGTGTGACGCTCGGGAATAACGAGCAGATTCTTCGCGTCCGGGCAGATCTTTTCGATCGAGGCCATCGCGGCCTGCACCGCGAGCGGCAGCACTTCCTGCGGCAGATTGTTGAACGCGCCGGGAAACAGATTGGTGTCGACCGGCGCGAGCTTGAAGCCCGCGTTACGCAGATCGACGGAACAGTAGAACGGTGGCGTGTGCTCCTGCCATTCGAGCCGGAACCAGCGTTCGATAGCGGGCGTGGCGTCGAGGATCTTCCGCTCGAGGTCGAGCAGCGGGCCGTTTAACGCCGTAACTAGGTGCGGAACCATTGATCACTCGCAGACTGGAGAAAAAAGATTGTAGAGCAAATGCTTTGTCCATTTGGGGACGGTTTCTCCATTCGCAAGCAGACTCGAATGCATTCTCCCTATCTCGATGATAGGCGCGGAAAATCACCGTTCGCAACCCGATCAGCAAGAAAAAAGCCCGCCATGAAGGCGGGCGAAATTGCTGCGCTTGCTTAACCATTTTTTCTTACTGACGGGCCCGGGAGCGCGGGCCCAACCGGGAAAGATTCTCCGTTATTCGACTTTCTCGCCGTGCAGGCTCACGTCGAGGCCTTCGCGCTCCTGCTCTTCGGTCACGCGGATGCCCATCACCAGGTCGATGATCTTCAGCAGCACGAAGCTCACCACGCCGCTGTAGATCAGCGTCGTCAGCACGCCCTTCGCCTGCAGGATCACGCTGCCGTCCGAGCCGCCGATGTCCTTGACCGCGAACACGCCGGTCAGCAGCGCACCGATGATCCCGCCGATGCAGTGCACGCCGAACGCGTCGAGCGAATCGTCGTACCCGAACTTGTGCTTGAGCCACGTGGCCGCCCAGAAGCAGACCACACCCGCGACGATACCGATCACGAGCGCGCCGAGCGTGCCGACGAAGCCCGACGCCGGCGTAATCGCCACCAGACCCGCGACCGCGCCCGACACGATACCGAGCACCGACGGCTTGCCCTTGGCTGCCCATTCGGCGAACATCCACGCGAGCGCCGCCGCGGCGGTCGCCACCTGTGTCGCGAACATCGCGAAGCCGGCACGGCCATCCGCTGCCACGGCCGAACCCGCGTTGAAGCCGAACCAGCCGACCCACAGCATCGCGCCACCGATCAGCGTGAGCGTCAGGTTGTGCGGCGCCATCGCTTCCTTGCCATAGCCGACGCGCTTGCCGAGCACCAGACAGCAGACCAGGCCCGCGATACCGGCGTTGATGTGCACCACCGTGCCGCCCGCGAAGTCGAGGATGCCCGCGCTAGCCAGCCAGCCGCTCGGCTCCCACACCATGTGCGCGATCGGCGAGTAGACGATGATCGACCACAGCGTCATGAACACCAGCATCGCCGAGAACTTCATGCGGTCCGCGAACGCACCGGTGATCAGCGCCGGCGTGATGATCGCGAAGGTCATCTGGTAGACGAAGTAGACCGTCTCGGGGATCGTCGGCGCGAGGTGGCTGACGGTCAGCGTCGTGGCCTTGTCGCCCTTGATGTAGTTCATGCCCGTCATGAACACGCGCGAGAAGCCGCCGATGAACGAGCTGCCAGGCGTGAACGCGAGGCTGTAGCCCACCACGGTCCAGACGATCGTCACGACACAGGTGATCGCGAAGCTTTGCATCAGCGTCGCAAGCACGTTCTTCTTGCGGACCATGCCACCGTAGAACAGCGCGAGACCCGGGATCGTCATGAACAGCACCAGCGCGGTGGAGGTCAGCATCCACGCGGTGTCGCCGGAGTTGATCTTCGATGAATCGACCGAGAACGGCGCGGTCGGGGTGGCCGGCGCGGCCGCGGCGGCGGCCGATGCATCGGCGGCGGCCGGTGCGCTTGCGGCCGGCGCGGCGGACGCATCGGCGGCGGGAGCCGAGGCCGCCGGGGCAGCGGCTGCGGCGGAGGCGTCCGGTGCGGGCGCGCTCGCCGTCGTATCGGGAGCGGAGGCGGCTGCGGGAGCGGACGCATCGTCCGCGAGGGCGGTGCCGACACCGCCCGCGAGCAGCGAGCCGGCCATCAGCAGGGACATCATTAGTTTGCGCATCTTGGTTTTCCTCTTGTCGCTATCCGTGTCGCTATGTTCTGGTCTTTTACAGTGCGTCCGCGCCGGTCTCGCCGGTGCGGATCCGAACCACCTGCTCGATCGGCGTGACGAAGATCTTGCCGTCGCCGATCTTGCCGGTACGCGCGGCGCGCTCGAGCGCCTCGATCGCCTGATCGACGATGTCGTCGGATACCGCCGCTTCGATCTTCACCTTCGGCAGAAAGTCGACGACGTATTCGGCGCCCCGATACAGCTCGGTGTGGCCCTTCTGCCGTCCGAAGCCTTTGACTTCGGTCACCGTGATGCCCGACACGCCGATCGCCGACAGGGCTTCGCGCGCTTCATCCAGCTTGAACGGCTTGATGATTGCGGTAATGAGTTTCATGAAATCCTCGCTAGTTGTTGCTGATCCGTTATGCCCCGTGGCGTATCCGTGACGGCGGTCTCCTGCGCTACCGGGAAAAGCGCCCTGGCAGTGCGCGCGCGGGGCAGTAACAGCAACTCCTATGCCATGTTGTGTCGGAGCGCGCCTCGCGCGCGTGGCGCAGCGCGCCCGAGCGGCCTTGTCCGAACGGCCAGCGGCACGGCGGGCGGTGGCGCGGCGGGGGGATCGTTGCTAGAGTGTTCGAACGTTCTGAACGCGAGGGCGCGCACCAAACACGCTCACGCGGCCGCGGCAACCAATACGTCGCGCGCACCAGGATCGCCCGTTCGCCGTAACGGGGCACGGGCGCAATGAAACATGCACTTTTTTTGTGCACCAAGGGGAACACGATGAAACAACCGAACGACGTTTTTAACGACTTCCAGGCTCGCGTCAGCGATCTGTTCAAGAATTCGCCGGCCAAGGATGTCGAACGCAACGTCAAGGCAATGCTGTCGCAGGGCTTCTCGAAGCTCGATCTGGTCACGCGCGAGGAATTCGATACGCAGACCCAGGTGCTCGTGCGTACGCGCGCGCGCCTCGAAGAACTCGAGCGCCGCGTCGCCGAGCTCGAGCAGAAATTGCCGCTCACGCAGACGCCGTAAGCGCTGCTCGCAGCCTTCGCGCTGCGCAGTGCCGCCCATCACAGGCAAGCGGGCCGTGACGTCATCAGCGTTTTAGGGGATTTGCGCGCGATGTGAGCGCGCCGTCCGACGGGAGAGAATATGTCGCTTGCCGTGGTGCGCAGCCGCGCGCCGGCTGCTGGCCGTGCGCCCGAAGTGACCGTCGAGGTTCACCTCGCCAATGGGCTGCCGTCCTTTTCGATCGTCGGCCTGCCCGACCTGGAAGTGCGCGAGAGCCGTGAACGCGTGCGCGCGGCGCTGCAGAACTGCGGTTTCGATTTTCCAGTCCGCCGCATCACCGTCAACCTCGCGCCCGCCGATCTACCGAAAGAATCCGGTCGTTTCGATCTGCCGATCGCGCTCGGCATCCTCGCCGCAAGCGGGCAGATTCCCGTCGAATCGCTGCTCCATCGCGAGTTTGCCGGCGAGCTGTCGCTGACCGGCGCGCTGCGGGCGATGCGCGGCGCGTTCGCGATGGCCTGCGGCACCGCGCGCGGCGCTCTGGCGAACGCCGGCGACGCCGACGCTTCATCTGAAGCGCGTTCTGCGTTGCCCGCCCTCCTCGATCAACTAGCCGCACCGGCCTTCCATACCCCACAGCTTTACCTGCCGGCCGCGAGCGCGGCGGAAGCGGCGCTCGTGCCCGGCGTCGACGTGTTCGGCGCCGCCGATCTGCCGTCGCTATGCGCGCATCTCGCAGGCTCGCCGGACGCGCGTCTTCGTCCTGTCGCCGCGCCCGAGCTCAACGAGCACGCCGCTGCCGCGGCGCCGGACATGGCCGACGTGATTGGCCAGCGCGCCGCTCGGCGCGCCCTCGAAGTCGCGGCGGCCGGCGGCCATCACGTGCTGCTGATCGGACCGCCCGGCGCCGGCAAGTCGATGCTCGCGGCACGCCTGCCCAGCTTGCTGCCGCCCATGACCGACGACGAAGCGCTCGCCTCCGCCGCGCTACTGTCCGCGAGCCGCATCGGCTTCAAGCCGTCGCAGTGGCGCCAGCGGCCGTTTCGCGCGCCGCACCATTCGTCGAGCGCGGCGGCGCTGGTCGGCGGACGCAATCCGCCGCAGCCTGGCGAGATCACGCTCGCGCATCTGGGCGTGCTCTTTCTGGACGAGCTTCCCGAATTCGATCGCGTGGTGCTCGAAACGCTGCGCGAGCCGCTCGAAGCTGGCCGCATCACGATCTCGCGCGCCGCCTGGCAAGCGGATTTCCCCGCCGCCTGCCAACTGATCGCCGCAATGAACCCGTGCCCGTGCGGCTGGCGCGGCGATCCGGGCGGGCGCTGCCGCTGTACGCCTGAAGTTGCGGCGCGCTATTTGCGTAAATTGTCGGGACCGCTGCTCGACCGCATCGACATCCAGCTCGAAATTCCTGCACTGACCGCCACCGAACTCGCGGCACGCGCCGCCACCACCGGCGAAGCAAGCGTGGCGATCGCACAGCGCGTGAGCGCTGCGCGCGAGCGGCAACTGGCCCGGCAAGGCAAGACCAACCGCGAGCTGGACGGACGCGAAGTCGACGATGTATGCCGCCCGGACGCAGCGGGCGAGGCGCTGCTGCGCGAAGCCGGCGAGCGCTTTGGCTGGTCGGCGCGGGCGTACTACCGGGTGTTGAAGGTCGCGCGCACCGTCGCGGACCTGGCTGGCGCGGCGATGCCGAGCGCCGCGCAGGTCGCCGAGGCAATCCAATACCGCCGCGCTTTTGGCTCGTTATGAGGAGAAAAAACGACTGTCAAGAACTTGACTTATTCACACACGCGCGATCCTGTTAGATTTTGATACAACTCAAAAGCGCGCAGACGAGCATCTCACCAAGCCATTGATTTCACTGTATTTTTTTAAATTCCCTACGCCTGTGGATTTTGCCGGAAGGCCCGCCTGATGGGCTTTTGCGGCCATTGAGGCCGACTTCTCAACAGAGTTATCCACAGGCTGTGCGCGTAACTCAAAAATCTCAACGTAAACCGGCAATTAGCGTACAAACCTGCGAAGGAACTTTCACTGCATTCGGCACTCCGAGGTGCGCCCGACCGGCCAAAAATACCGCATTCAGTACAGCTGGAACGACGAAAAAAACTGGTCGACCTGGTCTTGCGGCAGCGGTTGATCGGCGATGATCGCCGCCTGGTACACGTGCCGGCCGCGCGCGACGAGCCGCGCATACACCGTGCGCGTCTCGTGTTTGGCGCCCGCCGCGCCGCTCACCATCATTTCCAGCCCCGGTATCTTGCCGCCCGCCGCCAGCGGGATTTGCGCTGGGTGAGCATCGGGCGTCGCGCCGACATTGCGCGCCAGTCCCGCGCGCAGGAAATCGAGTGCGGCACGCTGGGTCGCGTCGCTGTCGTCGGGCAGCATCACGGTGCCGACCGCAAAGACTGCATCGCCCGCTTCGGCGGTCTGCATTGCCATCTGCATCGGTGTGCCGCCGATCTGCACCGCGCGCTGATCGTTGTCCGGCTTGGCTGGGAAGTCGACCGTGTAGCCCTTGTCGTTGTTCATCACGGTGCGCCAGTCGAAGGTCGGTGAGCAGGCGCTGAGCGCGACGCCGAGCGCCAACGCGGCCGTCGCCGCGCCGATCACGGTTCGAGCGTGACCGGATCGCGTGAATGCGCGGAGAAATAGGCCCGCCGGTTGGAAGACGCCCGCACGGCGGGCGGACAATCGGCTGAGCAACGGAAAACGGCGAGAAACGCGGGCAACTAAAGAGCAGACGCGAAGAACGGTTCGGAGCATGGGACGGAAGATCGGGCTTCTCGGAGCGTAAAGCGCCATTATCCGCTGATCGACTGCCGGGCCGACGCGCGGAGCGCAGTCGTCCCGCCATTTCGGCGCAGCCGAACCCATTGGAGCTAGAATAGAAGAGTTGTTCAGTACCGGCCCGCGGGCCACCACACCGCCCCATTGTTCCGCGCCGCGCGCGACTCACGAGGTTCCGTCCATGAGTTCCAATTCACCGACCGCCGTCCGGCGCACGAACCCGCTTCGCTATCTGATTGCGGTGGCCATGGCCATTGCGCTCGCCGTCGCCGGTTACTTCGCGTTTGCCGGCCAGCAGCGCGTACCCGATGCGACCTTCACGCTGCTATCGGGACAGAAGCTGACGACAGCGGACCTCAAAGGCAAGGTTTATCTGGTCAACTTCTGGGCAACGAGTTGCGACACCTGCGTGAAGGAAATGCCGCAGATGGTCGAGACCTATAACCGCTTCAAGGGCCAGGGCCTCGAATTCGTCGCGGTGGCAATGAACTACGACGCGCCGATGTACGTGACCAATTACACGCAAACGCGTCAGCTGCCGTTCAAGGTCGCGATGGACGACGGGTCGGCCGCCAAGCGGTTCGGCAACGTGCAGCTCACGCCGACCACCTTCGTCGTCGATAAAGACGGCAAGATCCTGAAGCGCTATGTCGGCGAGCCGCAGTTCGCGGAACTCGACCAGTTGCTCGCGAAAGCGCTGAAGGCTGGCGCGGCTTAAGCCGGCGCAAGCAGATCCCCCACACGCCGGCGCAACCTCCCGCCGCCGGCGTCCGCCTCCTCACCGCTCCCCTTCCCCTTTGGCCGCAAGGCCATATCGCTTGATCTTCTCGTAGAGCGTCGCCTTGCCGAGCTGCAGCCGGTCCGCCGCGACCGCGACCACGCCGCCCGCCTGCTCCAACGCCTCGGCGATCATCGCGCGCTCGAACTGCTCGACACGCTCCTTCAGCGGATGGGTGGCCCCGCCGTCTTCGCCGAACGACAGCACCGGTTCGTCGGCGATGCCGAGCACGAAGCGGTCGGCCGCATTACGCAGCTCGCGCACGTTGCCCGGCCAGTCTCGCTGCATCAGACTCGCACGTTGGCGATCGGTGAGCATCGGCGCCGGCCGCTGATAACGGACGGCAGCATCGAGCAGGAAATGCTCGAACAGCGGCACGATGTCCTCGCGACGCTCGCTCAAAGGCGGCAGCGCGATCGTCACCACGTTGAGCCGGTACAGCAGATCGCGCCGGAACGAGCCATCCGCGACGTGCTCGGCCATGTCGCCTTTTGCAGCCGCGACCACGCGGCAATTGACGCGAATCGGCTGATTCGAGCCGAGCCGTTCCAGCACGCCGTCCTGCAGCACGCGCAGCAGCTTGACCTGCAGCGCGAGCGGCATGCTCTCGATCTCGTCGAGAAACAGCGTGCCGCCCGACGCATGTTCGAGCTTGCCGATCCGCCGTTTGGCCGCGCCGGTGAACGCGCCCGGCTCGTAGCCGAACATCTCCGATTCGAACATCGGCTCGGGCAGCGCGCCGCAGTTCACCGCGATGAACGGCTTGTCACGCCGCGGCGACAGCTCGTGCAGGCTGCGCGCGATCAGCTCCTTGCCCGCGCCGGTATCACCGTTGATCAGGACGGACGCATCGGTCGGCGCGACGTTGGCGATCAGCCGCCGCACCTGCTCGATCGCCGGACTGCGGCCGATGATGCGCGGCGCGACCGCGTTCTGCCCGGCCAGCTCACGGCGCAGCGCGAGGTTTTCGAGCACGAGCTTGCGGCGCTCCAGCGCGCGCCGCACGGTTTCGATCAGCCGCTCGGACGCGAACGGCTTTTCGATGAAGTCGTAGGCGCCGTCGCGCATCGCCTGCACGGCCATCGAGATATCGCCGTGGCCGGTGACCAGAATCACCGGCACGTCGGGCGCGCGCTCGTGGCACTGCGCGAGCAGGTCGAGACCGCTCGCGCCGGGCAGCCGGATATCGCTGACGATCACGCCGGAGAAGTCCGCGCTGATCAGCTTCGCCGCGGCCTCGACCGACGCATGGCCGACCACGTCGAAGCCCGCCAGTTGCAGGCTCTGCACGCTCGCGCGGCGCACCAGTTCGTCGTCTTCGATATACAGCACTTGCAGGCCGTCGTTCATTGCGTGTTCCGGGTGATGCTTCGGGTGAAATCAGGAGCCCGCGGTCAGCGGATCGTGCGAGGGGCTGGTCTGCACACGCGCACGACGCAGCGTCAACACGAATGATGCGCCACCGTGCGGCGCGTTGCGCGCGACGAGCGAGCCGCCGCAATCGCGCGCGATCGACGATGAAATCGCGAGGCCAAGGCCGAGCCCCTGGCCCATTTCCTTCGTCGTGAAAAACGGTTCGAACAGGTGCGGCAACACGTCGTCGGGAATGCCGGGGCCGTTGTCGCCGACCGCGATCGACAGGGTCGCGACGCCGGCCTCCACCTCGACCGTGATATGCGGCGGGTTCATGCCGGCGGTTGCGTCGAGCGCGTTGCCGAGCAGGTTGATCAGCACCTGTTCGAGCCGCAGATCGTCGCAATTCGCGACCAGCTCCGGATGATCGTCGGCGAGATTCAGCGGCGTGCGCGCGCCGCCTGCCGCAGCGGCGGCGTCGGTGTCGGTGTCGGCCGCGATATCGATCAGCACGAACTCGAGTTCGACGCCCTGCAGGCGCTTTTGCAGCAACGCGACGACGTTGCGCAGGGCCCGCACGATCGACGCGCGCGCGCTGCGCGGCCGCGCGCGGCCGACGAACAGCTTCAGCTGGTTCGTGATCTTGCCCATGCGCTCGGTGAGCGCCGCGATCGCTTCGAGATTCTCGCGCGCCGATGCCTGATCGCCGCGTTCGAGCAGCACGCGCGTGTTATCGGAAAAACTGCGCAGCGCGGCGAGCGGCTGGTTCAGCTCGTGCGTGATGCCGGCCGCCATCTGACCGAGCGCGGCCAGCTTGCTCGCCTGGATCAGTTCGTCTTGCGCGGCGCGCAGTTCCTGCTCGGCGCGTGTACGCTCGGCGACTTCCTTGTGCAACTGCTCGTTCGCCTCGGACAGATCGGCGGTGCGCTCGGCGACGCGCTGGTTCAGCTCGGCATAGGCCTTCTGCAGCAGCGCGCGGCTGCGCATCATTTCGCGCACACGCGCGCGCCGCATGCGCCAGTAGAACGCGAGCAGCACCAGCGATACATAGCCGAAGCCGGTGACGATGGTCGCCTTGCGCGCGTCGGCATCGACCGGATCGACCGGCGACATCGTGATCAGATGCCAGTCCGGCTCGCCCATGGCGTGACGTGACGCGAGGAAGCGCGGCGCGGAGCGCCCGCCGCCGATGCGCAGGATCTGCGCATTGCCTTCGAGTATGCGCTCGACCGTCACCGGTAGCGGCTCGATCGGCTGCTGCGCGTACTGGCGAGCCAGGTAGATCGAATCGGCGATCAGGCCGGGCAGCGGCCGAATCGTGTGGTACTTCCATGCCGGCACCGACGACAGGAAGATCACGCCATGATCGTCGGTGACGACGAGCGGCTCGGACGCGTCCACGCCCTGAAACCATTCGAGATCGAGCTTGACGACCGCCACACCGACGATCTTGCCGTCGCGCCGCACCGGCTGCGAGATGTAGTAGCCGGGCGCCTGCGAAATCGTGCCGATGCCGAAGAAGCGGCCGACGCCGCCTTTCATTGCATCGACGAAATACGGCCGGAACAGATAGCCCGCGCCGACGAAGCTGCCCGGCCCGCGCCAGTTGCTGGCGGCGATGCAGTACCCGTCGAGCGAAATGATGTAGGTGACCGTCGCGCGCGCGTGGCGGTTCAGGTCTTCGAGATAGAGATTCGCGCGCTTGACGTTGGCGGGATTCGGATCGATCAGTACGTCCTGCACGATCGGATGCTCGGCGAGCAGATACGGCAGCGATTCGTAGCGTTCGAGCGTGCTCTTGAGCGCGCTCGCGGTGCGCTCGGCGCGCACGGCGGCGTTGCGCCGCAGCGTGTCGACACCGCTTTTCCACGCAAGGCTGTAGGTGAGCCAGCATGCCGCCGCGAGCCCGGCCGCGAGCGCAAAGAGAATCAGCAGGCGGCGGGTCACGTTGGCAAAGTCCGATCGATGTGCATCGGACATTGTGGCATAGGGCGGCAAGGCGTCGCCGCCAGACGCCTCGAAAGGCCGCGCGGACGCCGGTTTCATGCTCAAGCGTCCGCGCTGGTCACGACAGGGTTGGCGAGGCGCGACTCAAACGCCGGCCGGCTCTTTGACCGCCACCTCGCCGCGCAGCACCTTGTTCAGCTTGCTGCGATCGAGCTCCTTTTCCCAGGCCGACACGACGACCGTCGCGACACCGTTGCCGACGATGTTCGTCAGCGCGCGGCACTCGCTCATGAACCGGTCGATGCCAAGGATCAGCACCATGCCCGACAGCGGAATCGTCGGCACCACCGCCAGCGTCGCCGCGAGCGTGATGAAGCCCGCCCCGGTCACGCCGCTCGCACCCTTCGAGGTCAGCATCGTCACCGCGAGCAGCGTCAGCTGCTGGCCCCACGTAAGGTCGGTGTTGGTCGCCTGAGCGATGAACAGCACCGCCATCGTCATGTAGATGTTGGTGCCGTCGAGGTTGAATGAGTAGCCGGTCGGCACCACGAGGCCCACCACCGAGCGCGAGCAGCCGAGTTTTTCGAGTTTCAGCATCAGCTGCGGCAGCGCGGCTTCGGACGAGCTCGTGCCGAGCACGATCAGCATCTCTTCCTTGATGTATGCGACGAAACGCAGGATGTTGAAGCCCACCGCCCGCGCGATCGCGCCGAGCACGACCACCACGAACACGATCGAGGTCAGATAGAACGTGCCGACCAGCTTGAGCATCGGCAGCAGCGAGCCGATGCCGTACTTGCCGATCGTAAAGGCCATCGCGCCGAACGCGCCGATCGGCGCGAGCTTCGTGATGATGCGCACCATGCCGAACAGGATGTGCGAGAGCCCTTCGATGAAGTTGGTCACCGGCTTGCCCTTCTCACCGGCCGTCGCGAGCACGGCGCCGAACAGCAGCGCGATCAGCAGGATCTGCAGGATCTCACCCTGCGCGAACGCCGACAACAGCGTGTCCGGAATGATGTGCATGAAGAAGTCGACCGTCGACTGGCCGTGCGCCTTCGCGGCATACGACGCAACCGCGCGGCCGTCGAGCGAGGCCGGATCGACGTTGAAGCCGGCGCCGGGTCGCAGCAGGTGCGTGGCGGCGAGGCCGAGCACCAGCGCGAAGGTCGAGACGATTTCGAAGTACAACAGCGCCTTGCCGCCGACGCGTCCAACCTTCTTCATGTCCTCCATGCCGGCGATGCCCGTCACGACCGTGCAGAAGATGATCGGCCCGATCACCATCTTGATCAGCTTGATGAAGCCATCGCCGAGCGGCTTCATGTCGATGGCGAGGTTCGGGTAGAAATGCCCGAGTACGATGCCGATGATGATCGCCACGATCACCTGGACGTACAGCACTTTATGGATAGGTTTCTTCACGATGGTTCCTGCGAGGGATATGAGCTGATGACCCGCCGCGAGGCGCGACACGCGAACGAAACGTCGTCGCGCGGGCGCACGTTAGCGGACCGCTGCAAAGACGACGAATTCAGAAATACCGGGAAGGGAAATCGGACATTTTGTCTCCTTGCTTTTTTGTCGGGCCGTGGCGGCCACGCGCTTTCTTTCGCAAGGTCGATGCCAGTTTGATTTCAGACTGGAAGCCTTGATTTTTATGGGTTTTCCGGCACAGCTCGGCGCGCGCCGTCCGGGTTTCCGGAAATCCGGACGAGCGCTGTCGGGGAATCCGGAATTCGGTGCGCGCGCGTTTGCGGGGAAACCCGCAGGGGTTTGTGCGGAGCTTGCGAGCGCAACGTCACGTCAACAGATCGATCCGGTCCGTGCAGATCATGTCGACGCCCCATTCTTCGAGCAACTGCGCGCGCGCCGGATCGTTCACCGTGTAGGCGAGCACGCGCAGCCCGGCCGCGCGGATCTGCGCGACCAGCGGTTTGCTCAGATAGCGGTGACTCGCGTGCAGCGAGACGCAGTCGAGTTCGCGCACGATGCGCAGCCAGTCCGCCGGCACCCGCTCGAACAGCATGCCGCGCGGCAGCGACGGCGCGGCATCGCGCGCGGCGGCGAGCGCGTCGAACGAAAACGACGACACCAGCGGCGGCGTCTGCCCTTGCCAAAGCTCGAGCGCGCCCTGGGCGACCAGTGCGCCGGTGATGACTTCGCGGCCCGGACACGGCTTGATCTCGATGTTCGCCGCGATGCCGTCGCGCGCGCAACGCTCGGCCGCGTCGGCCAGCGTCGGCAGCCGCGTGCCGGTGAACTGCGCGCCGCGCCACGCGCCGGCATCCAGAGCGGCGAGTTGCTGCCATGTGTGCGTGGCCGCCGGCCCGTGGCCGTTGGTCGTGCGATCGAGCGTGTCGTCATGTAGCAGGAACAGCGCGTTGTCGGCGGACAGCTTCGCGTCGAATTCGACCATGCGATAGCCGTAGCGCACGCAGGCGTCGAAACCGGCCAGGGTGTTTTCCGGCGCAAGCGTACCGCCACAGCGGTGCGCGATCAGCCGCGAATAAGGCCATTGTGCGGAGGTCCCGCGATCCATCGGGGTTGCCACGTGTCGTTTCCTTGCTGATAGAAGAGCGGTCTATGAAAAAAGCCCGCACATCGGCGGGCTTTTCGTTTCTGCGGGCGTGAAGCGAGGCAACAGCGGCGAGGCGCCAGCGCGTCAGACCACGCCGGCTCCATGCGCCTGCACGTCGGCGTGATAGCTCGAACGAACCATCGCGCCCACCGCGGCGTGCGTGAAGCCCATCTTGTACGCCTCTTCCTCGTACATCTTGAAGGTGTCCGGATGCACGTAAGCGCGGACCGGCAGATGGTGCTCCGACGGCTGCAGGTACTGGCCGATCGTCAGCATGTCGACGTCGTGCTCGCGCAGATCGCGCATCACTTGCAGGATTTCCTCTTCGGTTTCGCCGAGGCCGACCATCAGGCCGGACTTGGTCGCGACGTGCGGATGCAGCGCCTTGAAGTCCTTCAGCAGCTTCAGCGAATGCGCGTAATCCGACCCCGGGCGCGCTTCCTTGTACAGACGCGGCACCGTTTCGAGGTTGTGGTTCATCACGTCGGGCGGCGCCGCATTCAGGATGCCGAGCGCGCGGTCGAGGCGGCCACGGAAGTCCGGCGTCAGGATTTCGATACGCGTTTGCGGCGACAGCTCGCGCGTCTGACGGATACATTCGACGAAGTGCGCCGCGCCACCGTCGCGCAGATCATCACGGTCGACGCTGGTGATCACGACGTACTTCAACTTCAGCGCAGCGATGGTGCGCGCGAGGTTGGCCGGTTCGTCGGCGTCGAGCGGATCGGGACGGCCGTGGCCGACGTCGCAGAACGGGCAGCGACGCGTGCACTTGTCGCCCATGATCATGAAGGTCGCGGTGCCCTTGCCGAAACATTCGCCGATGTTCGGGCAGCTCGCCTCTTCACACACCGTGTGAAGATTGTGCTCGCGCAGGATCTGCTTGATCTCGTAGAAGCGCGAATTGCCGGTGGCCGCCTTCACGCGGATCCAGTCCGGCTTCTTCAGCTTTTCGATCGGAACGACCTTGATCGGGATGCGCGCGGTCTTGGCTTGCGCTTTCTGCTTCGCGGTGGCGTCGTAGGCGGCGGGGGCCGGCACGCCTTCGGGCGCGGGGGTGGCTGCTGCGGAATTCGCGGTTACGTCAGTCATTCGTTCGATCCAGTCAGGCGGTGAGCGCACCGGCCTGCGGTTGGGCGACGGCCGCGGGATTGCCGTCGAGGTTTGCGGTGAGACTTGCTGCGAGGGTACGGGCCACGTCGTCCCAGCCGGCGGCGATGCCGAGCGTCGCCATGTCGACTGTTTCGAGCCCCGCGTAGCCGCATGGATTGATCGCGAGAAACGGCCGCAGGTCCATGTTCACGTTCAGACTCACGCCGTGATAGCTGCAGCCGTTGCGGATTTTCAGGCCAAGCGCCGCGATCTTGGCGCCGGCATGGAGCCCGGCGTCGGGCCCAGGCGCCACGTAGATGCCGGGGGCGCCCGCCTTGCGTTCTCCGGCGAGATTATACGCCGCGAGGGTGTCGATCACGGCCTGCTCGATCCGGGTGACCAGCTCGCGCACCATCAGCTTGCGCCGACGCAGGTCGAGCAGCAGATAGGCGACCACCTGGCCGGGCCCGTGATACGTGATCTGCCCGCCGCGGTCGACCTTGACGAGCGGAATGTTGCTGTCTGCCGCGAGCAGGTGCGCCGGATCGCCGGCCTGGCCGAGCGTGAAGACGGGTGGATGTTCGACGAGCCAGATTTCGTCGGCGGTGTCGGCGGTGCGGGCGTCGGTGAAGGCGCGCATCGCGTCGAAACTGGCTTCGTAGGGTTCGCGGCCGAGCCAGCGCAGCATGAGCGGCTCGATGGCAGGTAGCGGAGACGGAGAGACCGGGGTGGCGCACATGATTCCGGGAGTTTACCGAAATCTCGGAAACCGCGCCCGCGGCCACCGGGAACCTGCACAGCCGGGGCCGGTACGCTGCCGGCCCCGGCGTCATGCACGGCTTTTGCGCCGCGCCACCGTCAAACGGTGCGCCAGCCGCCGCGCACACGCATCATCCAGCGCTCGCCGATGCGAGCGAGCCAGTTCAGCGCGCGCTCGTCGCAGCGCGTCGGCACCAAGAACGTAACCTTCGCGAACGTGGCGCCCTCGGCGCTGAGCCAGAGCCGCTCGCCGCGCCGCAGATGCAGCGTCTGCCCAGGCTGCAGCCAGTAGTCCTTTGTGTCGTCGCTGCGCGTGACCCACACTGCGCCGCCATGCACGCGCAACTTCGTGCTGCGCGCAACCTTCAGCGGCAGCGTGTCGCCAGTGCGGATTTCATATGCAATACTAGAGGAAATTTCTCGCATGAGGCCCTCGCCAAAAATCGTTTCATGACTAGAATCCTATGTGCAGCAAGGACCTGGTCAAAACGATCAATTTTCACGTCTATGTGAGAAATATTGCGATGGACCTGCGTCAACTCCCCGCCCTGAACGCGATCAAGGCGTTCGAAGCCGCCGCCCGCCACGAAAGCTTTTCGCGCGCCGCCGACGAATTGTTCGTCACGCACGGCGCGGTCAGCCACCAGATCCGCGCGCTCGAGGCCGAGCTCGGCGTGTCGCTGTTCGCGCGCGACGGCAAGCGCGTGCGCCTCACCGAAACCGGCCGTCGCTACGCCACCCAGGTGCGCACCGCGTTGATGGAGCTCGCCGACGCGACTCGCGCGATCCGTGCCGGCGACCGCGAGCGGCGCCTCGTGATATCGATGCTGTCGTCGTTCGCGGCCCGCTGGGTGACGCCGCGCATCGGCAGCTTTATCGAGGCAAATCCGCAGTGGGATCTCGAGTTGCTGACCACCAATGCGCTGACGGACTTCGCGCGCGACGACGTCGACGTCGCGATCCGTTTCGGCTTCGGCAAATATCCGGGGCTGCACGCCGAGCTGCTGCTCGACGAGATTTTCTTCCCCGCCTGCTCGCCCAACTTCAACGGCGGCAAGCTGCCGCAAACCCCGGCCGATCTCGCCAAAGTCCCGCTGCTGCGCTCCGACGACGAGCTATGGCGCCCATGGTTCGACGCCGCCGGCCTCACCGACTGGCCGGAGCCGAAGCGCGGCGTGCTGTATCAGGATTCGTCGAATCTGTTGCAGGCGGCCGTCGACGGCCAGGGGGTCGCGCTGACGCGCCGCTCGCTCGCGATGCACGAAATCGCGGCGGGCCGGCTCGTGCGGCTCTTTGATGTGGATGGGCCGAGCCCGTGGCAATACTATTTGGTCTGCCTGCCGCAGACGCTGGGGACCGCGCGGGTCAAGGCGTTTCGCGACTGGTTGTTCGACGAGGTGGCGCGCTTCAGGCTGCTGTTCGATCTCGCCTGCGAGGCGGGTCCCGCGGCGAGCGCGCGCCTGGCGGCGCAGGGAGTGACGGCGGACGCGTTGCGCGTCGCGCCGTAAGGTGAAAAACCGCGCGGTGTTACAGCACGACCTTGACCATCGGATGGCCGGTCAGCGCGCGATAGATGTCGTCGAGATGCGCGCGGCTCGTCGCCCGCACGTGGACGGTCAGCCCCGTGTAGGTGCCGCTGCTCGACGGCCGCGTCTCGACGCGCGACGCATCGACCTCGCTATCGAACACGCGCACCACTTCGACGATCGTCGCGGCAAACTCGGGGTGCGATTTGCCCATGATCTTGATCGGGAAATCGCAGGGGAATTCAAACAGTGAGTCGTTCTCGGGATTCATTCTCTACTCCTTCTTCCGCCGCGGCGGCTTCAGCCGCCTTGGCTCGCTGATACGCCGCATACAGCTCCGCAAACACCGCGCCCGGGCGGCCCGCGCCGACCGGCGCGCCATCGAGCCGCGTGACCGGCAGCACTTCCTTGGTCGCCGAGCTGACGATGATTTCATCGGCCGCGCGCACTTCAGCTTCGGTGATGTCGCGCGCTTCGAAGCGGATACCGCATTCGGCCGTCAGCTCCTCGATGAGCCCATAGCGGATCCCTTCGAGAATCCTGTTGCTGCGCGGCGGCGCGGCCAGCACGCCATCCTTCACGATCCACACGTTCGACGACGACCCTTCGGTCAGCAAACCATCGCGGAACTGCAGCGTCTCGAAGGCGTCGTTTTCGGCCGCGTATTGCGCCATCAGCACGTTGCCGAGCAGCGACACCGACTTGATGTCGCAATTGAGCCAGCGACGATCCTCGGCGCTCACGCACGGGACACCGCTTGCGCGCTGCGCGGCGGCGGGCAGGTTCAGCGCGGTGACCATCACGAACACGGTCGGCTTCACGCCGGCCGGAAATGCGTGAGCGCGCTTCGCCACGCCACGCGTGACCTGGATGTATGCGATCGCGTCCTGATCGGCACGCAAGCCGCCGTCCGTTTCGTTGGCCTCGGCCACGCGTCCGATCAGCTCGCGCCAGCCAGCGTCGTCGAGCGGATTGGCGATGCCGATCTTGCCGACCGAGCGCGCGAGACGCGCCAGATGCTGCTTCAGACGAAACGCGGTGCGCCGTCCGCTCGCGTGCGCGTACAACGGCGCCACTTCGTAAATGCCGTCGCCGAAAATGAAGCCGCGGTCGAGCACCGGCACGCGCGCTTCGGACAACGGCACCAGTTCGCCGTTCAGATGAACGATCGGGTCCGGCGAAACCTCGGAGACAACGGTCATTGCGACGTAGCCCTTACTTTTTCTTGTTGAACATCAGCATCAGCGAATCCCACACGCGGCCCACCACACCGGCTTGCTGCACGGGCTGCAGCGCGACCACCGGGAATTGCGCGAGCACCTTGCCGTCGGCGACGAGCTTGGCGGTGCCGATCTGCTGGCCGTTGGCGATCGGCGCGACGAGCGGATCGTTGAGTTCGATCTGCGGCTTCGCCTTGTCGGCGGCGCCCTTCGGCAGCGTGATGTACTGGTCGCTTTTCACGCCGACCTGCACGCTGTCCTGCGAACCCTTGTAGACGCGCGGCGTGGCCACGACCTGGTTCGCCTTGTACAGACGCGTCGTGTCGTAGGCGGTGTAGCCGTAGTTCAGCATCTTCAGGCTGTCCTGCACGCGGTCGTGCTCCTTGGTCTCGCCCATCATCACCGAGACGAGACGGCGCGACGCGTCGGTCGTGCCGGGCAGCGGACGCTTCGCGCTCGCGATCAGGCAGTAGCCGGCCGCTTGCGTGTGACCGGTCTTCAGACCGTCGACGGTCGGGTCGATCCACAGCAGACGGTTGCGGTTCGGCTGCTTGATCTTGTTGTACGTGAATTCCTTGACCGAGAAGATGTTGTAGTACTCGGGATAGTCGCGAATCAGGCGGGCCGACAGGATCGCGAGATCGCCCGCCGTGGTGTAGTGCTGCGGGTCGGGCATGCCGTTCACGTCGGCGAAATGCGTGTGCGTCATGCCGAGCTTTTGCGCCTCCTTGTTCATCATGTCGACGAACTGCGCCTCGCTGCCGCCCACCAGTTCGGCGAGCGCAATTGCCGCATCGTTGCCCGACTGCACGATCATGCCGTACACGAGGTCGTGCACGGTCACCGGCTTGAGCGCCTCGATGAACATGCGCGATTCGTCGTTGCGCACGCGCCGCACGGCTTCGCTCGGCTCGATGCTCTGATCCATCGTGATCTTCTTCGTGTCGAGCGCCTCGAACACGAGATACGCGGTCATCAGCTTGGTCAACGACGCCGGCTCGACGCGCTCGTCGGCATTGGCGGACGCGAGCACCTGGTTGCTGGTCGCGTCGACGAGCACCCACGAGCGCGCGTTGACGCCCGGCGGCGGCACCTGCGCGAACGCGGTGCTGGCGACGAGCGTGGCCGGCAGCACGAGGCCGACGGCGATGGCGCGATTGAGCGAAGCGGGAACGAAAGAAGCGAGTGACGGGAATGCCGTGCGGCCAGAGGAGGAGAAACGCATAGGGTCGATTCGTGCAGAAAAATTCGTTGCGCGACAGCGCGCGGAGTTGGGGGAGCCGGTCGGCGGGGCATCTGGCCGTAAAACGGCGGGCGCCCGTTGGACTGATGGCGACGCAATCGGTTCGCGAGCGCAGCGCTGCGCACCCGGCCGCGCCCTCCCGCGAAATGATTCCGCGGCGCGCGATTCTGCCGGCTGGGCGGCGCTGTGCCCAAAAAAAGAGCGCCCATTATACGCGCGCTACCTGGTCAGCTTCGCGCGCGTGTCGTCGATTTGCACACGTTTGCGCGCACCTGTCCCCCGCAAAATGCGCGTCGCGCGTTTTCAGCGCCAGGCGTCGACGATGATCCGCTTCAGGATGTGAAGCTTGCGATGCAAAAAGTGCTCGGCGCCCGGAATCACGACGACCGGCAGTTCCTGCGGCCGCGCCCAGTCGAACACGGACTGGACGGGGACGGTCTCGTCGACTTCGCCGTGGATCACGAGTGTGCTTTCGGGCACGGGTGCGACGTCCCAGCGGCTCGCCGCGGTACCGACGAACACGATGCGCTCGATTTCCCGGCCTTCATCGCGCAGCTTCGCCGCGACGTGCGACAGCACCACGGTGCCGAACGAAAAGCCCGCCAATACGAGCGGCAGATCGCCGTAGTCCGGATCTGCGCGCATGTGCTCGAGCACCGCGCGCAGATCGTCGCGCTCGCCGACGCCCGCGTCGTGCTCGCCCTGGGTCTGGCCGACGCCGCGGAAATTCGACCGGTAAGTGACGTAGTTCAGCTGCACGAGCGTGCGCGCGAGGGTCTGCGCGACCTTGTTGTCCATCGTGCCGCCAAACAGCGGATGCGGATGCGCGACGAGCGCGATGCCGCGTGGCGCGGCGCCTTTTTCGCGCACGCCGTCGGGCAGGTCCAGCGCGACCTCGATCTTGCCGACCGGGCCGTCGATCAGATACTTCTTCGTGTTGACGTTCATCGGGATGGATCGTTTTGTGGTTCGCGTTATTGATCGATCTTCAGACGCTCGACGATCTTGCCGTTCGCAAGATGCGATTCGACGATCTCGTCGATGTCGCTCTCGTCGACGTAGGTGTACCAGACCGCCTCGGGATACACGACGAGCGTCGGGCCCAGTTCGCAGCGATCGAGGCAGCCGGCCTTGTTGATGCGCACCTGGCCGGGCCCGGCGAGGCCGAGTTGCTTCACGCGTTGTTTCGCGTATTCCTGCATCGCCTGTGCGTTGCAGTTCGCGCAGCTCGGACGCTCGGCGCCGGGGTCGCGTTGATTCAGACAGAAGAAAACGTGGTGCTTGTAGAAGGAATTCATGATGTTCGGGAGGCGAGCCTGAAAGGAAGTGCAATGGCGGTGCGGACGATTATAGCGACCGGGCTGTGCAGGCGTCGGGACCTGGCGGCCGGCGCGCAAGCACGTCACGCCCGCCTCGCGCGCCGCTTGAGCCACGCCCGCTCGACCGCGAACGCGAGCCACACCAGCGCCGCATAGGGCCATATCCATGCGAGCCAGCGCGCGAGCCCGTTGAAATGCAGATAGCGTCCCTGCCGCCAGTCGGCGAGCACGGCGTCGAAATACGGGTTCACCGGCAGCAGATTGACGAACACGAGTGCGACGACCAGCGCGACCCCGGCGAGCGTCGCACGCAACCGCCGCCGCAGCGGCAGCGCGACGAGCGCCGCGACGGTGCCGCACACGAGTCCGATTAGCGCGCCGGGCGTCGCCCAGTCGAACGCGAGGCCCGATTGCGATTGCAGGAACGTCGCGCCGGCCTTCACGCACAAGGTCGCGACGATGAACACGCACAGCAGGCGCACGCGTGGCGCATCACGGCGCGCCGGCAGCGACGCAAGCGCGAGCGCCGCGAACAGGTTTAGCGCCGTGATCAGCGCTTCCCATGTGTCGTCGTCCAGCCACGCGGCGGCCGCCGCCGGCCATGCGCCGACATGCCACGCGGACGGCGTCCACGCGAGCAGCGCGTCCTGGGTGGCCGGATCGACGCTCAGCCACAGCGCGCGCGGCCAGTTGCCGAGACCGAACAGACGCGGCGACGGATACATCGTCGCAAACGGCCACGCGGCGACGAGGCACGCGAGCGTCGCATGGCCGCGCTCGAACCACAGCAACCGCAAACGCCTGAGCAGGCCGCGGTCGAGCAGCGCGCCGGTCAACGGCGACATCACCGCCGCGCCGACGAGCGCGCCCAGCGTGTTGGCGGCGAGATCGAGATTGGAGGCGACGCGTGTCGGCAGATAGGTCTGCACGGCTTCCATCGTGCCTGACAGCAGACCGCCCAACACGAACGCGAGCGCGACGGCCAGCGTGCCGCGCCAACGCGGGTACACCGCGAGCACCACCAGCGCGCCGAACGGCATATAGCCGAGCACGTTGGTGACGACGTCGAACGCCGTCAGGTACTGCGGCATCGGATCGAACAGATAGGCGAACGGCGTGATGCCGAGCGAGCGCCAGCCCGAGAACGGATACCACGACCCGTAGACGATCAGCGCCGTGTAAAGCAGCAGCGCCTGACGGGCCAGCGTCGACGGGCGGCGCAGCCAGGGACGTTCGCTCATGCAGCGCTCCGTTGCGTGCGCTGCCCGCCCGTCATTGCGCGGCGACCAGCGCCTGCGAGCCGAGCCACGTGGTGATCTGCGCGACGAGGTCGTCGCTGGCCGCGGCGAGCGCCCGCGCGCCGCCGGCCGCATCCGCCGAATGCGCGGGCGCGTGCGCGACGAAGGTCTGCTGGCCGATCACCTTGCCGCCCTGCATCAGCGTCGCGCGCGCGGTGATCGCGCCGTGGCTGTCCGTCTGGCTGTCGAACACCTGCTCGAACTCGGTCAGATCGACCCGCAGCACCGGCGCGCTCACGCCGTCCGCGCCCGTCAGCACGGTGCCGCGCTCGCTCAGCGTGTTGCGCAGGCGCTGCGTCAGCAGTTGCGACGGCATCATCGTCCAGTGGCTGTTGGCGTAGGCGGCCGTCTGCTGCGCGTCGGCGTAGCTCAGCCGATATGTCAGCCGGTCGGATTCGAGCACGGACGGCGCGCTGACCTCCAGCACCTTGACGGCCGGCAGCCGGCTCGCCGCGGCGGCCTGCGGCGGTGGTCCGAAGTCGTAGCGGACATCCGACACCACCGCGGACGTGCCCGCGCAGCCCGCCGCCAGCACGCCGAACGCAAGCAGCGCCGCGAGCGCGGCGCGCGCGGACAACAGTCGGTGAATCGAGCGTGACATGAGCATCTTCCTCTGTTCTAGCCTGCGGATTTAGTGAGCTGCGGGCGCGGCGGTTGCGGGCCACGCGAAGCCGGCCTCGCCCGGACCCGGCGCCGGGCGCGGCGCGCCGAACAGCACGCTGCGCGGATTGGTGTTGAAGGTGTCGGCGGCGCGGTCGATCGATTGCGCCGCCGCGCGCACGTCCTCGGTCAGCGAATTGACGCGCGGCAGCGTCTCGTAGCCGACCCGGGCGGACAGGTCCTGCAGCGACATGTTCATCTGCGCGAGCGCATCGCCCGCCTGCTGCGCGGCCGTGCCGACCTTGTCCAGATTGCGCTCGAGGGGCCCGTCCGGACGGTTCAGGCCGGTGATCATCTGGTTGGTCGACGCGAGCGTGCGGTTCAGCTGGTCGACCGTGCCGGGCAGCTTGCTGGCGACCGGCGCCATCTCACGAGTCAGCGTCGCGACGCCCGAGGCCGCCTGCGCGATGCTCGCCGCCGTGTCGTGCAGTTGCGCGACCATTTCCGGCGACAGCATGTCGTTCACGTTGTCGGTGACTTTTTCGAGCTTGCGCAGCAGCACCTCGCCGCGTCGCTGCAACTGGTCGAACAGACCCGGGCGCATCGGCAATTGCGCGACCTTTTGGGCCGACGACGGCAGCGGCGTCAGATCGCGCCCGGTATCGTCGAGCTGGATGAACGCGATGCCGGTCACGCCCTGCAAGCCGAGGCTGCCGAACGTCGAATGCGTGATCGGCGCGTGCTCGTCGACCATGATGCGGATCAGGATCTGCCCCGGATGTGTCGGATCGAACTTGATCGACTGCACACGGCCGACGTCGAGCCCGCGAAAGCGCACCGCCGCGTCAGCAAAGAGGCCGTTCACGCTGGTGCGCGCGATCAGGTCGTACGGCACCCGCACGGTGCGGTCGACGTTGAACAGATACGCCGCCAGCGCGATCGCCGCCGTCAGCACGACCGTGAAGAGCCCGGCCCAGAACGCATGCGCTTTATTTTCCATTGTCAGTTTCCCTGGTTCATAGCGGCCTGGTTCATGGCGGCCGGCCTCACAGCGGCAACTCGGACGACGCCGGCTCGAGCGCCGCCTGCGGCAGCTTCGCGCGGCGCTCCGGCGGCAGCGCCTGCAGCGCGCGTCGCCCGCGCAGGCCGAGGAAATATTCGTGGATGAACGGATGGTCGACGCCCGCGGCCTCCTCGACCGGCGCGTTGACGAGCACTTTGCGATCGGCCAGCACGGCCACGCGGGTCGACAGTGCGACCATCGTATCGAGATCGTGCGTGATCATCACGACCGTCAGACCGAGCGCGCGATGCAGCCCCGAGATCAGCTCGACGAATTCGTCGGACGCCTCCGGGTCGAGGCCGGCGGTCGGTTCGTCGAGGAACAGCAGTTCGGGTTCGAGCGCGATCGCGCGCGCGATGCCAACCCGCTTGATCATGCCGCCCGACAGCGCCGATGGCATCTTCGACGCGTGCTTGCACGGCAGCCCGACCATTTCGAGCTTCAGCATCACGATGTCGCGCAGCAGGTCTTCGGGCACCTTGCCGAGCTCGCGCACCGGTTGCGCGACGTTGTCGAACACCGACAGCGACGAGAACAGCGCGCCGCGCTGGAACAGCATGCCAGAGCGGCTGCGCATCAGCAGCGCGGTGTCGGGCGAGATCGTTGCGAGGTCTTCGCCGAACAGCTTGATCGTGCCTCTCGACGGGCGCTCGAGGCCGAGAATCTGCCGCACCAGCGTGGTCTTGCCCGAACCCGAGCCGCCGACGACAGACACGATCTCGCCGCGCCGCACGTCGAGGCTCAGATGCTGATGCACGATGTTGCGGCCGTAGCGCTTGGTGATGTCGATCACCTCGATCACCGGCTCGGCGATCGACGGTACGGGTTGGCCGCGTACGGCTTCGGTGAGTGGCGCGATCATCCTAGCCCCACGTTTTGAAAGAGGATCGCGAACACCGCGTCCGCGAGAATCACGATGGTGATCGACGTGACCACCGAGGTCGTCGTGCCTTCGCCGAGACTCTGCGAATTGGCTTTGATACGGAAGCCGAAATGACAGCCGGCGATCGCGATCAGCATGCCGAATACCGCGCCCTTGCCAAGCCCGATCCACAGGTTCGCGATCGGCACGACGTTCGGCAGCTGGCGCGCGAAGAAGCTCATGTCGATGCCGAGCACGAGCTTCGCGGCGAGCGCGCCGCCCGTCAACGAGATCACGTTGGTCCACATCACGAGCAGCGGCATCGCGACGGCCAGTGCGATCACGCGCGGCAGGATCAGCCGCAGGCCGTGCGGGATGCCCATTACGCGCATCGCGTCGAGCTCCTCGGTCACGCGCATCACGCCGATCTGCGCGGTGATCGCCGAGCCCGAGCGGCCCGCCACCAGAATCGCCGACAGCACCGGGCCGAGTTCGCGAATCACCGCGAGGCCGAGAATATTGACGATGAACTGGTTCGCGCCAAACATGCGCAATTGCTGTGCCGACAGATAGCTCAACACGATGCCGATCAGGAACGCGACCAGCGCGGTGATCGGCAGCGCGCGAGCGCCGGCGTTATAGATGTTCGCGGAGATTTCGGTCCACGGCGTGAGTTTCGGCTTGCGCGCGATCGCGAGCAGATCGAGCACGAAGCGCCCGAGCATCGCGACGCCGCCCTGCAGGTGCTCGACGAACGAGAAGAGCCCGAGGCCGAGACGCGTAAAGGGATCGAGGCGCGTGACCGGCTCGGCGCTCTCGCGCACCGTGTCGAGCAGCGCGATGCGCTCGAAGATGTCGCGCTGCGTGTCCGTGAGCGCGGTGCCCGGCGGCATCTTGCGGCCCCACACGCGCCACAGCGCCTGGCCGCCGACGTGGTCCATCCTGTCGACGCGCGACAGGTCCCACTCGCCGATGCCCTGCGCGCCGGTCAGCGAACGCAGTTGCGGAATCACGTGCCCGGTGTCGCGATCGCGCGCGAGCGCGAGCGCCGTCCACTGGCCCGAGAGACGGACGATCTTGCCTTGGCTGCCGGCCGCGACTTCAAGGCCGGGCGGAGTGTCGTTGTTCAAGGATCGCGTGAATCTGGTTATCGGATTAGCGGCCATTGTAACGAAGGCTCGGCCGCCGGTCCGCACTGATGCACATCGATCGGCGTCGCCGTTCACCGCTGCGCATTCGAGTCCCGGGCGGGTTCGCTGTGGCTACAATATGGGACATGAATGCCTCCAAGAATCCCGCCTCCCCGTCCGCAGCGACAAGCGCGGCACCAGCCTCGTCGTCGGCTTCGACCGACTGGCGCATCGATCGCGAACGCGCGGTCAAGCTGTTCGGCGCGCATGCGCATGACTGGCCGATCGAAATCGTCGAAGAAACCGGCTCGACCAACGCCGACTTGATGACCCACGTGAAAGCCCTGCCGCGCCGCGCGAGCGCGCTGCCGCGGCCGATCGTGCGCGTCGCGTATCTGCAGACCGCTGGGCGCGGTCGCCGTGGGCGGCCGTGGTACGCGGAGCCCGGCAACGCGCTGCTGTTTTCGGTCGCGTGCGTCTTGCCGCGACCGCTCGAAGGGCTCGGGGGCTTGAGTCTCGCGGTGGGCGTCGCGCTCGTCGACGGGCTGCGCTCGCTGCCGGTCGCGGGTCCCGGACAGATCGCGCTGAAGTGGCCGAACGACGTGCTGCTCGAAGGCGACAAGCTCGCCGGCATCCTGATCGAAACCGCGTGGAGCACTGACGACGCGAGCGCGGTCGTGATCGGCATCGGCACCAACGTGAAAGGCGCCGACGAACTCGCGGCGAAGGTGGGCGCGCTGAACGCCGAGGTACCGCCGCAGGCGCTCGGCACCGTGCCGACCGCGTTGCAACGCGCGCTGCCGAACGCGAATCTGACCGATACGCTGGCAGCCGAATTGAACGCGCTCGAGCCGATGCTGCAGCGCTTCGGCGCCGAAGGCTTCGCGCCGTTCCAGCCGCGCTGGAACGCGGTGCATGCTTACGCGGGCCGCGACGTCGTGCTGCTCGAACAAGGCCAGGAGCTCGCGCACGGCGTGGCGGCGGGCGTTGACGAGCGTGGCCAGTTGCTGCTCGATACGGCTGAGGGCCGCCAGAGCATCGCGACCGGCGACGTGTCGCTGCGCCTCGCCCACGGTGTCGCATGAGGCAGCGCGCGCCATATCTGCTGATCGACGCGGGCAATAGCCGGATCAAGTGGGCGCTGGTGCAGCCCGATGGGACGCAGTTGGCGAGCGGCGCGCTCGCGCATGACGACCTTGCCGGGCCACGCGCGCGGTCAGGTGCGCAACCCGCTTGGACTGACTGGCCGGCGCCATGCGGCGCGTGGCTCTCCAACGTCGCGGGCGCGGAGGTCGCGACGCACATCGCGGCGCTCGTCGACGCGCACTGGCCGCGACTGCCGCTCGCGACGATCCGCGCAAGTGCTCGTCGATGCGGCGTGACCAATTGCTACACGACACCGGACTCGCTCGGCAGCGACCGCTGGGCCGGCATGATCGGCGCGCACGCGACCTTTCCCGGCGAGCATCTGCTGCTCGCGACCTTCGGCACCGCGACGACGCTCGAGGCCTTGCGCGCCGATGGCGCGTTTATCGGCGGATTGATTGCGCCGGGCTGGACGCTGATGATGCGCTCGCTCGGTGAGCACACCGCGCAACTGCCGACGCTCGACGCCGCGCGCGCGCGCGGTCTGCTCGACGCCGCCGATACCACCGGCGCGGTCCGTCGCGGGCCGTTCTTCGCAACGGATACGCCGCGCTCGCTGTCGGCGGGCTGCACGCTGGCGCAGGCCGGACTGATCGAGCGGATGTGGCGGGACCTGCAGGATGAGTGGCAGGTGCCGGTGCGTCTCGTGGTCAGCGGCGGCGCCGCCGACGAAGTGGCGAGCGCCCTGAAAGTGCCGCATACTCGCCACGATTCGCTGGTGCTGTCAGGGCTTGCGCTGATCGCAGCCGAGGATACGGCGCGGCAAAGCGGCTGATTGCCTGCCGTGGCTAACGTTTGATTCGCGACCGGGTCGCGCGTGATGTACGTGTAGAACGTGCGCCCGAGTTGCGCGCAATTCGCCGCCCATTTTCCGAACCCGAGTCTTTCCCGCACGCCCCAGGCTCAACTTCTTTCTGAATTGGAAACACCCACAATGCTTCGCTGGCCGATCGCCATTCTGATTGTTGTCAACGTGCTGGCTTTCGTCGCGCTGCTTGGCGCCTTCGGCCCCACACCCACCGCCAGCGGACGCGAGCCGAATCATCTGAATCGCCAGATTCATCCGGACTGGCTGAAGGTGCGGCCGGTCAGCGCCGCCGATGCGGCCGACCAGGCGGTGGTCGGCGGACCCGCGCCGCAGGCGCCGATTTCGACATCGGAGTTGCCGCAGTAATCAGGTGAGCGACGCGGTCGGTTAGAAGTTCAGCAGTGCGCCGCGCGTTTTGCGGTAACGGGCGGCATCAACCCTGCGTCCGCACCTTCTTCAACAGCGCGCTCGTCGAGCGATCGTGCTCGAACGCAATCGCGAGCGCCTTGCCGCCCCAACCGCGCACGAGCGCCGATTCGGGCAGCGCGTCCATGTCATAGTCGCCGCCCTTCACGAGCACGTCCGGGCGCAGCGCGGAAATCAGCTCGACCGGCGTCTTCTCGCCGAAGCCCACCACGTAATCGACGCTTTCCAGCGCCGCTAGCAAGGCCACGCGGTCGGCCTCGTTGTTGATCGGCCGGTCGTCGCCTTTGCCGAGCATCCGCACCGACGCGTCGCTATTGACACCAACGATCAGGCACGCGCCCAGCGCCTTTGCGTCGGCCAGATAGGTCACGTGACCACGATGCAGGATATCGAACACGCCGTTCGTAAACACGACGGGCGCGCGCAGCGAAGGACGAAGCTTCACCAGGGCATCGCGCGTCAGAATCTTGCGTTCAAAGATGGCGGTCATCGCACGGTCACAGAGTTGGGGAATTAGGGAGTTGGGGCGTGACGGGAACAGGAATGCCAGGTGCCGTCACGATACACGGTGGACGGCCCGAAGCAAAACGGTCCGGCAAGCTCGCGCTTGCCGGACCGCCGTTTGATACGGTGCTGAAACGCCTGAGTCGTTACGCCGGCTGCTGCTGCGCCGGGTTTTGTTCAGCGGCTTGCAGACGCGCGACCACTTCCTTGCGATAACGGTTCAGTTCCTGCGCGGTGTTGAACGTGCGTTCGAACAGCAGCGACAGGTTGTGCAGAATGCGCTCGATGACCTTCTTTTCCCAGCCGTCGTCGAAACGGATCTGCTCGTCGAGCCAGCGCTCGAGCCATTCCGGATCCGGCAGACGCGACTGGATCGTGTCGCGCGGGAACAGCGCCTGGTTCACGTGCAGGTTGGTGGGGTGCAGCGGCTTTTCGGTGCGACGCGCCGACGCCATCAGCACGCCTATCTTCGCGAACGCGGCACGCGCGATGTCGCCGGTTTGCGCCATCGCCTTCTTCATATAGCGCAGATACGCGCCGCCGTGGCGCGCTTCGTCGCGCGAGATAGTTTCGTAGATGTGCTTGATGACTGGCTCGGTATGCCATTCGGCGGCGCGGCGATACCAGTGATTCAGGCGGATTTCGCCGCAGAAGTGCAACATCAGCGTTTCGAGCGGCGGTGCGGGATCGAACTCGAAACGCACTGCGTGCAGTTCCTCTTCGGTCGGGACCAGTTCCGGCTTGAAGCGGCGCAGGTATTCCATCAGCACCAGCGAGTGCTTCTGCTCCTCGAAGAACCACACGCTCATGAATGCGGAGAAATCGCTGTCGTGATGGTTGTCACGCAGAAACATTTCCGTGGCGGGCAACGCCGACCATTCCGTGATCGCGTTCATCTTGATCGTCGCGGCTTGCTCGTCGGTCAACAGCGATGCATCGAATTTGTCCCAGGGAATGTCCTTCTCCATGTCCCATCGAACGGATTCGAGCGATTTGTAAAGTTCCGGATAAAGCATGGTGTTCATAGTCCCACCCCTGTTCTGCACATACTGTGTGTGTCTGTTGCTGCTACGTGTAGCCGTTTTTACCTACGACGAACGGACGCGCCGTTTATCGGCCAAGCATTCAATTTTACGCGTTAATCAGCCGCCCAGAAGCATCGGGCAGCAAAGAAGTCCGGGCTTTTGTATTGGCGCCTGAAGCGTGAATCAGGCGCCGTGGCCAACCGTGGGGAGGGATACCCTTTGCCTGAGGTCGAGCCAGTCTGGGTCTGGCAACCGCACCGTCCCGCCCCGTACCGGTAGCGCCGGCGGCGACTGACGCGAGGGCGGCGGGATTGGTTGTTTTCGGCGCACGCCCCAAAGCCAGATCAAGCTTACACAATGATAGCACGCGCCTCCCACGAAACCCGTGACAGAAGCGGCGCGAGCGCACGGTGGTATTGACTTCTCTCAATAAAGTCGGCGATTCGCGCGGGCGGAAACCGCCGGCGCTGGAATAGGGAAAAACGCAGCCGATCAGTGGCCTTCATCAACGGCCACTGATTCCCGGCGCGCCGTCCGGCTCACGTCGACTTTTTCGGCGTTGCCGCGCTCGTTCCGGCCGCGCGTTTGGCCGACGGCGCGGCGCGCTTCGCCGCCGGCCGTTTGACGGCGGGCTTCGCGTTTTGCGCGGCGGCGCCCGACGCATCGGCGCCCGACGCATCGGCGCCCGACGCATCCGCGGCCTTCGACGCTTCCGGCTTGCCCTGCGTGCCCCCGCCCGCCGCGGCGACCGCGACGGACGGCTGCGTCATCGCGAACTGCGCGATCTGGTTGAACTGCGATTGCAGCAGATTCCACCACGCGGACGCATCGAAGCCGGGCGCCGCGTGCGCTTCCTCTTCGTCGCTGTCGGCCTGCGTGGCGCTTTCGGGCGTGGGCTCGGCCGGCTTCGTCCAACTCGGCGCACGGGCGGGGCTCGGGGCGGTGTTCGGCGCGTCACTCGCGGCGGCACCCGACGCAGCAGCCGCCGCCTGCGACATCGACGATTGCGCGAACGCGCCGAACGCCCGCAGCGTCGCGAGCGTCGCACGTTGCACTTCGAGCGCCTGGATCGCCGACTGCAGCATGCTCAGGTTCAGCTTCAGCCATTGCTCGACCGCGCGCATGTCGGTGATGCGCTTGTCGAGTTCCTCGACGCTCGTGAGCGGCGCCATCATGTCGGACATCATCGACAGCGACGGACTCGTGCCCCCACCCGGCTGCGCGCCCGTCATGGCGGCGCCGAACGGCGACAGCCGAATCATGCTCCACATGCGATCGAGCATTTCAGCGGGCGGAAAACCGGGGAAGCCGGGAAAGGGCGGCGCGGAGCCAGTGGTGTCGGTCATGGTTGTCGCCTCGGTGCTGGATGATAGGTGGAGCGCGCGATGCCGCGCGCGTCGATTCGATCATACCGTGTGGGGTATGACATCACGATCGTTGGTCGTTACGTGGACCGCCCGCGCCAAAATCGGGCGCGCGCCGCTCGCGCAACGAGCTCAGGCCCTCGCGCACGTCGGGCCCGGCGAAGCCCATGAATTCCAGCGCGAGCGACGTATCGAACGCCGGCCCCGCCGTGCGCAGCCAGTTGTTCAACGCGTACTTGGTCCAACGGATGGCGGTCTGCGAACCGTCGGCCAGCTTGCGCGCGACTTCGAACGCCTTCGGCAGCAGATCGCTTTCGTCGACGGCCAGCGACACGAGCCCGATGCGCTCCGCCTCCTCGCCGCTCACCGGCTCGCACAGCAGCAGGTAGTACTTCGCCTTCGCCATGCCGCACAGGAGCGGCCAGACGATCGCCGCATGATCGCCCGCGGCGACGCCGAGGCGCGTGTGTCCGTCGATGATGCGGGCCGTCTTCGCCGCGATCGAGATATCGGCGAGCAGCCCCGCGACGAGCCCCGCGCCGACCGCCGGCCCGTGCATCGCCGACACGATCGGCTTGCCGCAGTTGATCACGTTGTAGACGAGATCGCGCGCTTCGCGCCACACACGCGTGCGCACCTCGAAATCGTTCGCCATGTCCTCGACGAGTTGCAGATCGCCGCCGGCCGAAAAGCCTTTACCCTCGCCGCGAATGATCGCGACGCGCGTATCGGGATCGCGATCGATATCGCGCCAGATTTCCGCGAGCTCGTAATGCATGCGTGCGTTCGCGGTCGCGAGGCCGCTTTTATTCGCGCCCTCGCCGCTCATCACGACTTCGAGCACGCCATGCGGATGACGCTGCAAACGCAGCGACTGGTAGTGCGCGTAGTACGCGTCGTTCGGTTGCGATGGCTGAGGCATGGTGAGCAGTCCGGAGGAGATTCGTTCAGTCGCGCGCGCAACGGCGCGCCCCGTTCAATGCGGCTGATAAAGCCACTTGCCATTGGTGATTTCGACCATCACGCGGGCGCGCTGATCGAGCCCGAGATGATCGGCCGCGCTCATGTTGACGACGCCATTGGTGTCCGCGAGACCGCGTGTTCCTTCGAGCGCGTCGCGCAGCGCGCGGCGAAACGGCGGCGTGCCGGGCGCGCCGGCTTTCAGCGCGAGCGGAATCGCATGCTCGAGCAACGCGCCCGCGTCCGACGTGTACGAACCGAATGCCGACACGCTGCCCGCCCCGTGCTGCGCCTCGAAGCGCGCGATGTAATCGAGGGCGAGACCCTTCGCCGGATGATCGACCGGCAATTGCGCGGCGACCAGCACCGGGCTCGCGGGCAGGAACGTGCCGTTGCAATCGGCGCCGCACACGCGCAGGAAGTCGTTATTGCCGACGCCGTGGTTGTGATAGATGACGCCCTTGTAGCCTCGCTCGCGCAGCGTTTTCGGCGGCAACGCGGCAGGCGTGCCGGCCGCGCCGACCACTACCGCGTCGGGGTGGGTCGCGAGAATCTTCAGCACCTGGCCTGTCACGCTCGGATCGGTGCGATTGAAACGTTGACGCAAGCCACGCGCGCTCGTGCGCGCTTCAACGGGCGACGCGCAAGCGCGCCGACGTTCAGCTGCGGAGAAGTCCAATCGCGGCATGCTGTCTTATATGGACGCCTCCCGGTTTGCCAGGTGATATTCGGTGTGTGACGGACAGGATGAGGTTGCAGACTTATATCCGGCCTGTGGTGCGGATGGTGATCCGCTGGCCCTGATGGAATCTGCCGGGGAAGTCCTCATCTCCTGCGAGTCCTCGAAGGACAAGACAGAATTCAGGTTTGCTTCCCCGCGGTCCGACCTGTTTCGCCATCACATGTATATCAACCTGCGCAACCTATTAGCGACCACGTCTCCATAGTTAGTTGATCTTCTACGCAGCGTGAGCCACGTAACCAGATTGGTACGTTCGAGCGTGGGCAAGCAGCGCCCAGATCGTGCGTGCCGTTTTGTTTGCGAGCGCGACGACCACTACATTGAACGGTCGTCGCGCGAGCAAACGTTGCAGCGCGTCGCTCAGGCGCTTCGGATGCGAGAGCACTGCGCGCGCGCCGTGAATCAGCAAGGTACGCAAGTACACGTCGCCTCTTTTGCTGATGCCCAGCAGCTTGACACGACCTCCCGTGCCGCTTTGCCGTGGCACCAGACCGAGGAACGCGGCGAACTCGCGCCCGGAGCGAAACGTACTCGCCTCGCCGATGGTGGCAATGGCGGCAGTCGCCGTGAGCAGGCCCACACCCGGAATGGCGGCGAGCCGCGTGGCCCCTTCGTCCTGGCGCAACCATGCTGCGAGCCGGTGTTCAATGGCACGGATGTCGCGCGTGAGCGCTTCGATACGCTGCAGTTGTTCGCGAAGCGTGTCGATGACCATGGCGGGCAAAGCGTCGGCCAGCTCGCCAAGCATGCGGGCCGCGTCGTTCATGCTGTGCGAGCCGCGATGCACTGCCGCGCCAAACTCGTACAGCAAGCCGTGCGTCTGGTTAATCTGCATGCGACGCATCTTGAGCAGTTGTGCGCGCACGCGGTGCAGCGTCAGCACCGCTTGCTGCGCTTCGCTCTTCACAGCGACGAAACGCATCTCCGGCCGTTGTGCAGCTTCCCAGATCGCCTGCGCGTCTGCCACATCGGTCTTGTTGCGCTTCACAAACGGTCGGACGAATGACGGCGCAATGAGCCGGACTTGATGACCGAAGCTCGCGAAGCGGCGTGCCCAGTAATGGGCGCTGCCGCACGCTTCCATCGCGATGAGCGCGGGCGCCTGCTTCGCGAAGAACGTCACGAGCTGTTCGCGCTTGAGCTGACGACGGTTGATCTCGCCTGTGTCCATGTCTACCCAGTGCACCTGAAAGACCCGCTTTGCCAGGTCCACGCCAAATGTCGTAGTCTTCATTTCGAGCCCTCCTTACCCTTCCTGGTCGTTTTGACACCACCACTTTGGCACTCTGATGCCGTCGGGTATAGCGAGGGCTCCGCCGTTCCTACTGCCTCTCCTATCCGACGCGGGAGGGAGGCGTCCATACCATCTCCTCCTCACATCGGGGTTTTGGTTGTGATGTTTGCCGCAGTGTAGCCGCGCGCGCAAGTGGCGGCATCGGGCGAAACCCTTTCGCGCGTGCCGCCCGCGTCACAGCATTGCTGCGTGAGCGCCGCGCTTCATTCGAGCGGCGCGATGCTCTGATCGATCGCACCGAAAATCGACTTGCCCGCATCGTCGAACATTTCGATCCTCACGGTGTCGCCGTATTTCATGAACTCCGTTTGCGGCGCGCCGTGCTCGATCGTTTCGAAGCAGCGCTTCTCGGCGATACAGCAGTAGCCGCGTTTCGCGTCCTTGTTCGACACCGTGCCCGAACCGACGATGGCACCAGCACGCAGATTGCGCGTTTTCGCGGCATGCGCGATCAGCTGACCGAAGTGAAACACCATATCGGTGCCCGCGTCGGGCTGGCCGACCTTCCTGCCGTTCCAGTGGACGATCATCGGCCGATGCACGCGGCCTTCGCGCCAGTGTTCGCCGAGCTCGTCGGGCGTCACGGCGACCGGCGCGAATGAGGTGGCCGGCTTGCTCTGGAAAAAGCCGAAGCCCTTCGCGAGTTCGGCGGGGATCAGGTTGCGTAGCGACACGTCGTTGACGAGCATGACCAGCCGCACGCCGCGCAGGGCCTGCTCGGGCGTCGCGCCCATCCGCACATCGCCGGTGACGACCGCGACTTCGGCCTCGAAGTCGATGCCGTACTCTTCCGATGCGCACGCCACGTCGTCGCGCGGGCCGATGAAGTCGTCGCTACCGCCCTGGTACATCAGCGGGTCGGTCCAGAATTCGGGCGGCATTTGCGCGCCGCGCGCGCGCCGCACGAGCTCGACGTGGTTCACGTACGACGAGCCGTCGGCCCACTGGAACGCACGCGGCAGCGGCGCCATGCACTCTTTGGCGTCGAATGAAAAGCTGTTGCGCGCACGGCCCTGGTTCAGCGCATCGTAAAGGTCATGCAGTTGCGGCGCGTAAAAGGCCCAGTCGTCGAGCACGCGCTGCAGCGTGGGCGCGATCGCGTCGGCGATGGCCGCAGTGTGCAGGTCGCGGGACACGACGATCAGTTGACCGTCGCGCGTGCCGTCCTTCAGCGAGGCAAGTTTCATAGAGCTGTGAACCGTGTATTAGTGACGATGGAAGGAATGTATTCTACGATGGTGAATCGGCGCGGCCCAATATCTGCGTGTTCGTCGTCGTGTCACCGTAGCCGTCTCCATTACGATCACCGAACGCGCTGCACGCGCCTTTTGCACATGTCCGCCAACGCCCGCTCCGGCACGATCCGCACCCGCACCGACCCCGCGTCCGCCGACGATCTGCTCGATCCCGCCCATGCAACCGACGCCACCGGCGCCGATGACGAACCCGGCGAACCCGGCGAAGAAAAACTGCGCTCGGGCATCCAGTCGATCGAGGTCGGTTTCAGGCTGCTCGACGTGCTGACCCACGAGCCGTGCGCGATGATGCTGCGCGATCTCGCGCAGCGCGCGGGCATGAGTCCGGCGAAGGCGCATCGCTATCTGGTCAGCTTTCTGCGTCTCGGCGTGGTCGCGCAGGACCCGCTGTCGGGCCGCTACGAACTCGGCGGCTTCGCTTTGCAGCTGGGGCTCGCGCGGCTTGCTCGCGTCGACGGTGTGAAGCTCGCGCGCATCGCGCTCGCCGAACTGCGCGACCGGCTCGACCTGACCGTCGGCATCGCGGTGTGGGGCAATCAGGGACCGACGATGGTGCACTGGATGGAGTCGAGCTATCCGGCCAAGGCGTCGCTGAAGCTCGGCGACGTGATGCCCTTGCTCAGTTCGGCGACCGGTCTGCTGTTCGCCGCCTACCTGCCGTCCGGCAAGACCGCCGCGATGCTCGAGCGCGAGCTGGCCGACTCGCGGCGCTCGTCGTATAGCGGCGCGCCACGCACCCGCGAAGAGGTCGACAAGGTGCTCGCCGAGGTGCGCGAGCACGAGGCTGCGCGCGTCGAAGGCATGCTGCTGCCGACGATCCACGCGTTTTCGTTGCCGGTGTTCGATTCGACCGGCGAACTCGCGCTCGGTCTCGTCGCGCTCGGCCATGAAGGCGCGTTCGATATCCGCTGGGGCGGCGAGATCGATACCGCGCTGCGCGAATGCGCGCGCAAGCTGTCGTACGAACTCGGCTATAGCGCGACCCCGCGTGGCGACAACGGTTGATACGCACCGTATCCTTTCACGCTCTCACCGATTCAAACGCCGATGGATTTTGCTTCCGCCAACCGCCGTCATGATCGCCTGCCCGCTTTTGGTAGCGGGCCGGGACGCGGCGCGCGCGCGTGGCGCTGGATCGCCGTCCTCGCGGCCGTCGCGGTTGTGCACTGGATCGCGGCGCAATGGTTCGAGCGCAATCGCGTGGATCTGAATCCGGCGAATCGCGAGCATGTGCCGGTGCAGGTCGTGCTGCTGACGCCCGAAAGGGTCGAGCGTCAACCCGCGCCACCGCCCGCCGTGCCGGCACCGCATCCGCCCGCGCCAGCACGCAAGCCCGCGGCGAGGCCGCCGCGCGAGCAGCATGTGATGACCGCGTTGCAACCGGCCAAACCGAACGAGCCCGCGGCCACGCCGGCATCGGAGGTGGCGGCTAGCGCGCCACCCGCCACCGCGAACGCGAATCCATCGGCCCATGCGAATGCCAGTGGCGCCGTCGCGAGCGCCCCTGCCGCGGCCAGCGCGCCGCAAGCGTCGCAGGGCGTGAAGTTTTCGGTACCGCCGTCGGCCGAACTCGACTACGACACGTTCTACAACGGCGTGCGCAACGCGCCCGGCACGATCCATTGGGCGAGCGACGGGCAGGGCTACGAAATGGTCGTGTCAGTGCCGCTGCCGTTCGTCGGTCCGTTCGTGTTTTCGAGCCACGGCGGCATCGATGCCTTTGGCCTCGCGCCGGCGCAGTACAGCGAAAAGCGTGGCCGTCGCGCCGAAGACATCGCGATCTTCAATCGCAACGACAAGAAGGTTGGCTTTACGCGCACGCCCGCCTCGTTGCCGTTGCCCGACGGCGCACAGGATCGCTTCAGTGTCGTGATGCAGCTCGCGAGCCTCGTGCGCGGCGATCCTGACGCCTATAAGCCTGGCGTGACGCGACAGTTTTTCGTCGTCGATACCGATAGCGGCGAGAATTGGCCGATCGAGACGATCGGCGACGAAACGATCCGCGCCGCGCAAGGCTATCTGGAGACGCGTCACTTCAAACGTCTGCCGCGGCACGATGGCGACCAGCGCCGCGTCGACGTGTGGCTCGCCCCGTCCCTTGGCTGGCTGCCGGCGCGCATCCTGCAGACGGAGCCGAACGGTACCCAGTTCGAACTGGTGTGGCGCGGCAAGCTGAATGTCGATGGCAAGTCGCCGGATGACCGCGGCAATGGTGGCGCGCCGGCCACGCCTGCTGCAGCCGCAGCCCCCGCTGCCACGGGCCCTGCAACGCCGGCGCCGGCTCCGGCCGACGCATCGGCAGTAACACCCGAGGCCGCCCCAGCTGCACCGGTCGATTCGACCGCTCCGACCATCATCAAACCGTGACAGGTTTCGTGACAGAGTGTCACGAGCAAATCCGCACGAGATCGGCGAAACTTCCTTTGCAACGCTGACTCGCACGTCAATGGAGCCCCGTTCGCGCGAACGAGGCGACCCACCGCGCTTTTTCACTGCGTTTCCTTCAAAGGAGTCCGCATGCAAGTGAACATCAACGGTATCGACACACGCTACGTGCTGAGCAACGAAGGCGGCGGCCCGTGGCTCACGTTCATCCATCAGTTGGGCGGCGATCTCTCCATCTGGGATCAGATGGCAGGCTATTTCCGCGACGATTACACGGTGCTGCGCTACGACGTGCGCGGCCACGGCCACAGCGCGGTTGCGCGCGAGCCGTTCGCCATGCGCGATCTGGCCGACGATCTCGCCAAACTGCTCGATGCCCTCGGCGCGCGGACGACGCACCTGGTCGGCCTGTCGCTCGGCGGCATGATTGCGCAGCAGTTCGCGCTCGACCATCCATCGCGCATCGACACGCTGACGATTGCCGACAGCACCGGCGGCACTCCGCCCGAGAACCGCGAGTTGTGGAATCAGCGCGCCCACACCGCGCGCAGCGACGGCATGGAGGCGCTGTTACCGTCGACGATCGCGCGTTGGCTCACGCCCGACTTTCAGGCCGGCCATCCCGAAGCGGTCGAGCCGATCCGTGAGACATTTGCGCGCACCTCGCCGGAAGGTTTTGCGATGGCCTGCGAGGCACTGCGCGATTTCGACCTTCGCGGCCAGCACGGCGCAATCCGCTCGCCGACGCTGACGGTGGCCGGACGTCACGACACTGGCACGCCCCCTGCTGCTACGCAGGCAATAGCGGAGGCGATCGAGGGCGCCCGCTTCGAGTTGCTGGACGCCGCGCATCTCGCGCCAATCGAGCAATCACAGCGTTTCGCCGCCTTGCTTGAATCGTTTCTGGAGCGGCGAGTCTAACCGTCAGGTCCGGAGTTTTTACTTGCGTCGTCCGGACCCACCCCTTGAATTCCATCCCACATGCTCCACCTACGGTGCAGAAAAGGGCAGGAGCCCAACGGAAATAAGGAGTGTCGCCATGCAAATGATCTATAACAGCCCTAACTACTGTGTCGTCGAGTTTCCTCCGCAGGAAGGTCTGCTTGCCATGAAGTCGGGCGGCTACGAGATTGTCGACAAGAACATGCAGCGCGAAATCTACATCGATGGGGCAATGGCGGCGCGTTTTCGCGAGCATGTGCAAAAGCTGATCGAAGGCGAGCCGACGCTCGACGAGGTTGATGAATTCCTCGGTCAATTCGACAGTCTGATGCATCAACCGGTGGTCCTGCATTGACCGGAGGTGTTCAGCTGGCGCTCTGGCGACATCGATCGACCGCACCGCGCGGCTTTGCCGGCGGGTTCCATCAAGCGGTCGGCGGCACTAAACGGCCCGGCAGGCTTTGGCTTGCCGGGCCGTTTTTTATTGCATCGTTTGTTAGCGCGTTTCTGAATTCCCGGCGCGGCGCGTTCGTATCGGTCGATTTTGCCGGCCGCGCCTCGCAGTCTCCTCCGCGGCGGGCGTATCCGCCCGGCTGCGGCTACAATGACAGGTTTTCCGCCAACGCCGGCGCAAGCCCTCGTCCGCCATGACCCAGCCTGCTCAATCCATCACGCCAGTCCGTTCGGAGCCCGCCTACACCCGCGGCGCAGCGCTGCCCGCGCTGCTGAACTCGCGCATCCTGATTCTGGACGGCGCGATGGGCACGATGATCCAGCGCTACAAGCTCGACGAAGCCAGCTATCGCGGCGAGCGCTTCAAGGACTACGCGCGCGACATCAAGGGCAACAACGAACTGCTGTCGATCACCCAGCCGCAGATCATCGCCGAGATTCACGAGCAGTATCTCGCGGCGGGCTCGGACATCATCGAGACCAACACGTTCGGCGCGACCACGGTCGCGCAGGCCGACTACGGCATGGAATCGCTCGCCGTCGAGATGAACATCGAATCGGCGAAGCTCGCGCGCGCCGCGTGCGACAAATACACAACGCCGGACAAGCCGCGCTTCGTCGCCGGCGCGATCGGCCCGACGCCGAAAACCGCCAGCATTTCGCCGGACGTCAACGATCCGGGCGCGCGCAACGTGACCTTCGACGAACTGCGCGCCGCGTACTACGAGCAGGCGAAAGCGCTGCTCGACGGCGGCGCGGACCTGTTCCTCGTCGAAACGATCTTCGACACGCTGAATGCGAAGGCCGCACTGTTCGCGCTCGACGAGCTGTTCGAAAACACCGGCGAGCGTCTGCCGATCATGATCTCGGGCACCGTCACCGATGCGTCGGGCCGCATTCTGTCGGGCCAGACCGTCGAGGCCTTCTGGAACTCGTTGCGTCACGCGAAGCCGCTCACGTTCGGCCTGAACTGCGCGCTCGGCGCGGCGCTGATGCGTCCGTACATCGCCGAGCTCGCGAAGCTGTGCGACACCTACGTGTCGTGCTATCCGAACGCCGGCCTGCCGAACCCGATGAGCGACACCGGCTTCGACGAATTGCCCGCGGATACCTCTGGCCTGCTGAAGGAATTCGCCGAAGCGGGGCTCGTGAACATCGCCGGCGGCTGCTGCGGCACGACGCCCGAGCACATCGCGGCGATCGCGAAGGCGCTCGCCGAGCTGAAGCCGCGCAAGTGGCCGAGCCAGTATCGCGACGCGGCCTGAGCCCGCCTGAAACACTTCGCCCCGACGCCCTGCACGTCCTGCACGTCCTTTAACGCACGCACCCGACTCGCACACACGCCATGACCGATCACACCATGCGCCTTGCCGGCCTCGAGCCGTTCAACGTCACGTCCGGGACGCTCTTCATCAACGTTGGCGAACGCACCAATGTGACCGGCTCGAAAGCGTTCGCGCGAATGATCCTGAACAATCAGTTCGACGAAGCATTGGCCGTCGCGCGCCACCAGGTCGAGAACGGCGCGCAGGTAATCGACATCAACATGGACGAGGCGATGCTCGATTCGAAAGCGGCAATGGTCCGCTTCATGAATCTGATCGCGTCGGAGCCGGACATCGCGCGCGTGCCGATCATGATCGACTCGTCGAAGTGGGACGTGATCGAGGCGGGTCTCAAGTGCGTGCAGGGCAAGGCGATCGTCAACTCGATCTCGCTGAAGGAAGGCAAGGAAGCGTTCGTTCATCATGCGAAGCTGATTCGCCGCTATGGCGCGGCTGCGGTCGTGATGGCGTTCGACGAACAGGGCCAGGCCGATACGTTCCAGCGCAAGACCGGGATTTGCAGGCGCTCGTACGACGTGCTCGTCAACGAAGTCGGCTTTCCGCCCGAGGACATCATCTTCGATCCGAACATCTTTGCGATCGCGACCGGCATCGAGGAACACAACAACTATGCGGTCGACTTCATCGAGGCGACCCGCTGGATCAAGCAGAACCTGCCGTACGCGAAGGTGAGCGGCGGCGTGTCGAACGTGTCGTTCTCGTTCCGCGGCAACGATCCGGTGCGCGAGGCGATTCACACCGTGTTCCTCTATCACGCGATCCAGGCGGGGATGGACATGGGCATCGTCAACGCGGGCCAGCTCGGCGTGTATGCCGAACTCGATCCCGAACTGCGCGAGCTCGTCGAAGACGTCGTGCTGAATCGCCGTCAAGACGGCACCGACCGCCTGCTCGAAATCGCCGACAAGTTCAAAAGCGGCGCCGCGAAGAAGGAAGAGAACCTCGAGTGGCGCAAGCAGCCGGTCGAGAAGCGTCTCGCGCATGCGCTCGTGAGCGGCATCACCACGTTCATCGTCGAAGACACCGAGGAAGTGCGCGCGAAGATCGCCGCTGCAGGCGGCCGTCCGATCAACGTGATCGAAGGTCCGCTGATGGACGGCATGAACATCGTCGGCGACCTGTTCGGCCAGGGCAAGATGTTCCTCCCGCAGGTCGTGAAGTCGGCGCGCGTAATGAAGCAGGCGGTCGCGCATCTGATCCCGTTCATCGAGGAAGAAAAGCGCCAGCTCGCGGCGGCCGGCGGCGACGTGCGCGCCAAGGGCAAGATCGTCATCGCGACCGTGAAGGGCGACGTGCACGACATCGGCAAGAACATCGTGTCGGTCGTGCTCCAGTGCAACAACTTCGAAGTGGTCAACATGGGCGTGATGGTCCCGTGCAGCGAGATCCTCGCGAAGGCGAAGGTCGAGGGCGCGGACATCATCGGGCTGTCGGGCCTGATTACGCCGAGTCTCGAAGAAATGGCCTACGTCGCATCGGAAATGCAGCGCGACGACTACTTCCGCGTCAAGAAGATTCCGCTCCTGATCGGCGGCGCGACGACCTCGCGTGTGCACACGGCGGTGAAGATCTCTCCGCACTACGACGGGCCGGTGGTCTACGTCCCGGACGCGTCGCGCTCGGTATCGGTCGCCTCGAGCCTGCTGTCCGACGAGGGCGCCGCGAAGTACATCGACGAACTGAACGCCGACTACAACCGCATCCGCGATCAGCATGCGAACAAAAAAGCACAGCCGATGGTCACGCTCGCGCAAGCGCGCGCCAATAAGACGAAGATCGACTGGGCAGGCTATCGTCCGGTCAAGCCGAAGTTCATCGGCCGGCGCGTGTTCAAGAACTTCGATCTGAACGAGCTCGCGAACTATATCGACTGGGGTCCGTTCTTCCAGACGTGGGATCTCGCCGGCCCATATCCGGCGATTCTCAATGACGAGATCGTCGGCGAATCGGCGCGGCGCGTGTTCTCCGACGGCAAGTCGATGCTCGCGCGCCTGATTCAGGGCCGCTGGCTGCAGGCCAACGGCGTGATCACGCTGTTGCCGGCCAACACGGTGAACGACGACGACATCGAAATCTACACGGACGAATCGCGCACCGAAGTCGCGCTGACGTGGCGCAATCTGCGTCAACAGAGCGTGCGGCCGGTGGTCGACGGGGTGATGCGACCGAACCGCTCGCTGGCCGACTTCATCGCGCCGAAGGACTCGGGCGTCGCCGACTACATCGGCATGTTCGCGGTGACGGCGGGTCTTGGCGTCGACGTGAAGGAGAGGCAGTTCGAGAAGGATCTCGACGACTACAGCGCGATCATGCTGAAGGCGCTCGCGGACCGGCTCGCCGAAGCATTCGCCGAAGCGTTGCACGCGCGCGTGCGGCGCGACCTGTGGGGCTACGCGAACAGCGAAAACCTCTCCAGCGACGAGCTGATCGCCGAAAAATACCGAGGCATCCGCCCGGCGCCAGGCTATCCGGCCTGCCCCGACCACCTCGTCAAGCGCGACATGTTCGACGTGCTGCGGGCGAACGAAATCAACATGAGCGTGACCGAATCGCTGGCGATGCTGCCGGCGGCGAGCGTGTCGGGCTTCTACCTCGCGCATCCGGACAGCACCTATTTCTCGGTCGGCAAGATCGGCGCGGATCAGCTCGACGACTACGCGCAGCGGATGTCGCTCACGAAAGCGGACGCCGAGCGCGCGTTGGCGCCGTTGCTTTGAGCGTGAAGCGATACGTGGCCGGGCCGTGCGGCCCGAGCCGCGCATGCGCGACTATATCGAGTCCGAAAGACAGAATATTTGGCGCCACCGCAATTTCGGCTTTGTAGACTGAGTCGGCTTTCATCCCGTCAGGCGCGAGCACAACGCGCCGGCTCACCGAGATTGCAACCGTCAACGGAGAAAAATCGTATGAAGAAGCTGACACTGTTATTGACCGCTGTTTCGCTGGCCGCGGGCGCTTCCGTGGCGCTCGCACAACCCGCCGCGCCGGGCGGATCGAGCGCGGTCAGCTCCTACTCGCCCCCCACCGAGGCGCATGTCAAAAAGGCGAAGAAGCAAAAGATGAAGAAAGGCGCGGCAGCCTCGGCGGCCCCCGCGAGCCAGTGAGCGGCGAGGCCGACAAGCCCTCTGAATGACAAAGAGCCCGCGTCAAGCGGGCTCCTTTCTTTGAGTGCGCCCCAAAAGCGCTTATGAAGGCCTTCCGAGACCGGGCCGCGGCGCTCGGGACCCAGCAGAAATCAAAGCCCCCAGACGATATCCGCGTTTTCCTTCTGCGCCGCGCGCAGCATGTCGAGGAACGGATACGCGCGCTGCGCGAGACCGGGCGGAATCTCGTGACGATCGCGGCCGTCTTCGCCCTCGTGGAAATGGCCCTCGTGCTCGGCGCGCTCCTGCTTGTCGGAGGTGATCGCCGCTTCGAGCTTCTCGATGGCCGGGCCCAGTTCGTCGTGAGTAATGACGCCCCGCTGCCCAAGGCGTTTGCCGACAATGCCAACCAGATACTGCGCCAGATTCTCCAGCATCATCACGTCCGGGCAGGCGTGGCACTTGAAAGTAATCAGCATGACTGTTCCCTTTTTCGTTATGTCGGGTTAATGCATGAGCGTCCCAAGGGCGGCAACAGCGCGCGCCTGACGTGGCGCCGGCAAGGCGCGGCGGCCCCAGCCCCTCGTGGGCAACTCATTGAACATATTAGCACCTGCTAAAATCCGTCTGAACGGAAAAGCGCGCCGCCCAGCGCCACGTATGGCAAGGCTCGACGAGCATCGCGCACGTGGGCCAAGCGGGGGCGTCGAACCATCGGCCGCGATCCGCATGCCGCGCGAGCCTGCGTGCCGGCGGGCCGCCGAGCGGAGTCCACCGGGTTGCGCTGCTTGCGTCTCGTCGCATCGCCTGGGGGACACTCTGCCGGCGGCGCAGCCATCGGCGCCGCAAAGCGCTGCCGCGTTCAACGCTTGCGACACCGGCCTCGGCCGGCGCCTCTTCCGCCTTACCGGATTGCCTCACTGGACTCGCAACAAGCATGCTGCCCGCACACAAACACACACTCGAAACACTGCTCGCCGAGACGGTGAAGCAGGTCGCGACTGCCACACAAGGCGCGACGGAAGCCGCCTTCGTCTCGCCCGCCATCGCGCTGGAGCGCCCGAAAGTCGCCGCGCACGGCGACGTCGCGTGCAACGTCGCGATGCAGCTCGCCAAGCCGCTGCGCGCCAATCCGCGCCAGCTCGCGCAACAGATCGTCGATGCGCTGCTCGTCAATCCGCAGGCCAAAGGCCTGATCGACACCGCCGAAGTGGCGGGCCCCGGCTTCATCAACCTGCGGCTCACGGCCGCCGCCAAGCAAGGCGTGATCGCCGCCGTGTTCGCCGAGAAGGACGCGTACGGCCGCTCACGGCGCGACGCCGGCAAGCACGTGCTGATCGAGTTCGTGTCGGCCAACCCCACCGGCCCGCTGCACGTCGGCCACGGCCGCCAGGCCGCGCTCGGCGACGCGCTCGCGAACGTGCTCGCGTCGCAGGGCTGGGACGTGCACCGCGAGTTCTACTACAACGACGCCGGCGTGCAGATCCACACGCTCGCCCTGTCGACCCAGGCACGCGCACGCGGCCTCGCCCCCGGCGACGAAGGCTGGCCCGCGTCGGCCTATAACGGCGAGTACATCGCCGACATCGCGAAAGACTATCTGAACGGCATCACGGTCGAGGCGAGCGACGGCGAGCCCGTCACCGGCGCGCGCGACGTCGAGGACCTCGAGGCGATCCGCCGCTTCGCGGTCACGTATCTGCGTCGCGAGCAGGACATGGACCTGCAGGCGTTCGGCGTGAAGTTCGACCAGTACTACCTGGAATCGTCGCTGTACACGGAAGGCCGCGTCGAGAAAACGGTCGACGCGCTGATCGCCGCGGGCAAGACCTACGAGCAGGAAGGTGCGCTGTGGCTGCGCACCACCGACGACGGCGACGACAAAGACCGCGTGATGCGCAAGACCGACGGCACCTACACGTACTTCGTGCCGGACGTCGCCTATCACGTCGCGAAGTGGGAGCGCGGCTTCACCAAGGTCATCAACGTGCAGGGCTCGGATCACCACGGCACGATCGCACGTGTGCGCGCAGGTCTGCAGGGTCTCGGCATCGGCATTCCGAAGGGCTACCCCGACTACATCCTGCACAAGATGGTCACGGTCATGCGCAACGGCGAAGAGGTGAAGATCTCGAAGCGCGCGGGCAGCTACGTGACGGTGCGCGACCTGATCGAATGGTCGGGCGGCGCGAAGCCGGGCTCGGAAGCGGCCGTCGATCTGATCGACGAGGAAACCATTCGCCGCGGCCGCGACGCGGTGCGCTTTTTCCTGATCTCGCGCAAGGCGGACACCGAGTTCGTGTTCGACATCGACCTCGCGCTGAAGCAGAACGACGAGAATCCGGTGCACTACGTGCAGTATGCGCACGCGCGCATCTGCTCGGTGATCGCCGAGTGCAACGCGCGCTACGGCCTGGACGAGAACGCGCTCGCAAGCGTGGATCTCGCGCCGCTGACAAGCGAGCGCTCGATGGCGCTGCTCAACAAGCTCGCCGAATTCCCGGACATGCTGCAGCACGCCGCCGACGAACTCGCGCCGCACGCGGTCGCCTTCTACCTGCGCGAACTCGCCGGCGAATTTCACTCGTTCTACAATGACCGTGCCGAGCGCGTGCTGGTCGACGATGCGGCCGAACGCAACGCTCGCGTCGCGCTGCTCGCGGCCACGCGCCAGGTGCTGGCCAACGGTCTCGCGACGATCGGCGTCTCCGCTCCCGTCAAGATGTAACTCCTCCAGCGTAATATGCGCGCGGCCGTCGTTATAATCGGCGGCCGTTCCTGGATTCTTTTTGCAGGTGATTCGTACGATGGCAAAACCACGCCGCACAACAAAGCAATCGAAGCAAACCGGGGGCACTTTTCTCGGCATCGTGCTGGGCCTGATCGTCGGCCTGGCGATCGCGGTAGTGGTGGCGCTGTATATCACCCGTGCACCTACGCCGTTCGTGTCGAAGGTCGCGCCGCCAGCGGCGACCGACAACGGTGCGAGCCAGCCGCAATACGATCCGAACCGTCCGCTGCAAGGCAAGACGCCGGGCCAGCCGGTGCCGCAGGCCGCGCAACCGGCTCCGCCGAACACCGCGCCGGGCCAGACCAACGCCCAGACCCAGTCGGGCATGCTCGAAGAACCGCAGATCGTCGAAGTGCCGCCGTCGGGCGGCAACGCGAATAACAACGGCACGGCGGTCGCGCCGAATCCCGCGCAGGAGAACGGCACCGGCGGCATCGTCGCGCCGGCGCCGGCGAAGAAGCCGCAGACCTCGAGCGCGCCGGCCGCCACGGCGGCAGGCTCCGCGCCTAAGAGCGCGACCACGGTCGCCAACGCCAAGCCGGGCTCGGCCGCCGCTCCGGCGCCGGGCGAGGCGAACACCGGCTATTTCCTGCAGGTCGGCGCGTACAAGACCGCCGCCGATGCCGAACAGCAACGCGCGCGCCTCGCGTTCCAGGGCTTCGAATCGAAGGTCACGCAGCGCGATGCCGGCGGCGTCACGTACTACCGCGTGCGCATCGGGCCGTTCTCGAAGTTCGAGGACATGAATTCGAGCCGTCAGCGTCTGTCGGACGCGGGTGTCGATACCGCGGTGATCCGCTTCACCAAACAATAAATAAACGGTAATGTCGGCTCGCACGGTGCGTCGAACTATCCGCGCGGCGCGCGGGTCACAAGCACGATGGCCGCTTCGACCTGTATTGTGGCGGGCGGCCACACCGAATCCGACCAGCGGCGACGGGCCTTTCGCATGGCGTCGCCGCGCTACCGCCTTATCTGGGTCTACACAACATGAAAAAGCTGCTGAGCATCCTGTTTCTCTCGCTGGGCCTGATCGGGGCCAGCGCGCATGCGTCGCCGACCGCGCCGGTTGCCGGCAAGGACTACACCGTGCTGGCCTCGCCGCAACCGACCGACGTGCCGGCCGGCAAGATCGAAGTCACCGAATTCTTCTGGTATGGCTGCCCGCATTGCAATGAATTCGACCCGTTCCTCGAAGCCTGGGTCAAGAAGCAGGGCCCGGACGTCGTGTTCCGCCGCGTGCCGGTCGCCTTCCGCGACGACTTCATCCCGCACTCGAAGATGTACCACGCGCTCGACGCCCTCGGCGTCGCGAACGAACTGACGCCGAAGGTGTTCAACGAAATCCATGTCAACAAGAACTATCTGCTGACGCCGGAAGACCAGAGCAAATACCTCGCGACGCTCGGCGTCGATCCGAAGAAGTACATGGAAGCGTACAACTCGTTCTCGACGCAAAGCGCGCTGCAGAAGGACAAGAAGCTGCTCGACGACTACAAGATCGATGGCGTGCCGACGCTCGCCGTGCAGGGCAAGTATGAAACCGGCCCGGCCGCGACCGGCACCCTGCCGGGCACGATCCAGGTGCTCGACTACCTCGTCTCGCAAGTCCGCGCCAAGAAGATGTAATCACGAGGCGCCGGTATGAGCTCTCCGCTGAAGGTTTTCATTACCGGCGCTTCGAGCGGCATCGGCCTTGCGCTCGCCGGCGAATACGCACGGCGCGGCGCGATTCTCGGCCTCGTCGCCCGCCGCGGCGACGCGCTCGCCGCGTTCCAGCGGTCCCATCCCCAGCACACCGTCTCGATCTATGCAGTCGACGTGCGCGACGCGGAAGCGCTCGCCGATGCGGCCGCGCGCTTCATCGCCGCGCACGGCCTGCCGGACGTCGTGATCGCCAACGCCGGCATCAGCCGCGGCGCGCTGACGGGTCACGGCGATCTGCGCACGTTCCGCGAGGTGATGGACATCAATTACTTCGGCATGGTCGCGACGTTCGAGCCATTTGCCGCCGCGATGGCCGCATCGAAGCGCGGCACGCTGGTCGGCATTGCGAGCGTCGCGGGCGTGCGCGGCTTGCCCGGTTCGGGCGCGTACAGCGCGTCGAAATCGGCGGCCCTGAAGTATCTCGAGGCGTTGCGCGTCGAGATGCGGCCGTTCGGCGTCGGGGTCGTCACGATCGCGCCCGGCTATATCCGCACGCCGATGACCGAGCACAATCCGTACAACATGCCGTTCCTGATGGACCCGGACCGTTTCGCGGCGAAGGTCGCGCGGGCGGTCGAACGGCAGACGTCGTTCGGGGTGTTTCCGTGGCAGATGCGCGTGGCCGCGATGCTGCTGCATGTGCTGCCGCGCTGGCTCTACGACCGCGTGTTCGAACGCGCGCCGCGCAAGCCGCGCGCCGCCACCGAGTAAGCCATGCAGTCCCGTGCGGTCGATGCAGCCGGCGTCGCGCACGAATCCGCGGGCACCGACGCGCGCATCGTGTCGCTGGTGCCGAGCCTCACCGAAACGCTGTTCGCGCTCGGCCTCGAACGGCAGATCGTCGGGCGCACCGGCTTTTGCGTGCATCCGCACGACAAGGTCCGGGCGGTGCCGAAGGTCGGCGGCACGAAGGCCGTCAAACTGGACGCGATCCGCGCGCTGCGCCCCACCCATCTGATCGTCAATGTCGACGAGAACGAACGCGACACCGTCGAGCAACTGCGCGCGTTCGTGCCGCACATCGTCGTCACCCATCCGCAGACGCCGCACGACAACCTCGCGCTGTTCGCGCTGCTCGGCGCGATCTTCGGGCGTAAAGAAGAAGCGCGGCGCTTGAGCAACTCGCTCGAAGCGCGTCTGCGCGAAGCCGGCGCTCACGCCTTCGCCGCGCAGAACGTGCTGTACCTGATCTGGCGCGAACCGTGGATGAGCGTCGCACGCGACACCTACATCGCCGCGATGCTGCGCCTCGTGAACTGGCATACGCTGCCCGACGTGCGCGGCGGCAGCGCGGGCGCCGCGCGTTACCCCACGCTCGACTTCGATGACGCGCCGTGGCTCGCGCAGGTCGAGCGCGTGCTGCTGTCGAGCGAGCCGTACCGCTTCACGGCCGCGCATCGCGATGCGCTCGCGCGCGATCCGCGTCTCACCGGCAAGCGCATCGATCTGATCGATGGGGAAATGACGTCGTGGTACGGCGTGCGCGCAATAAGTGGCATCGGCTACCTGCTGCGTCAGGCCGCCGCAGCCTGAGGCGGCGGCATGGTCGCGCCGCCCCCATATGGATATGTCGATTAAATTGTTGTCGCCAAAATGGCGCTTCGATAAGCTTTCGCGAAGGCGCGCCGCCGGCCAGGCCTCGAAGGCCGGCCCCCAGGCCTCGGGCCGGGATCGCCCGACCTGTACGACGGCGCCGGGAACGTATCACAATCGTGGCGACGCGCGCGCCGGGACCGCTGACCTGCCCGCTCACGCATCGCCGCCATAAACACAACCAGACGCACTGCCTGACTGCGCTCGTTACCGGAGATCCTATGCGCTTCAAACTGCTCGCAGCCGCCATCCTGCTCACTGCGCCCGCGCTCGTGCTCGCCAAACCGTTGACCGTCTGTACCGAATCGAGCCCCGACGGCTTCGACGTCGTGCAGTTCAATTCGCTCGTCACGACGAATGCATCGGCCGACGTGATCTTCAACTCGCTGGTGTCGTTCGACGAAGCCGCGAAGAAGGTCGTGCCCGCGCTCGCCGACAAGTGGGAAGTGAGCCCCGACGGCCTGACGTACACGTTCCACCTGCGCCCCAACGTGCAGTTCCAAACCACCGACTACTTCAAGCCCACCCGCGCGCTCAATGCCGACGACGTGATCTTCACGTTCGACCGTATGCTCAACGACAGCAATCCGTGGCACAAGGTGGCGGGCGCGAGCGGCTTCCCGCATGCGCAATCGATGGGGCTGCCGAAGCTGATCAAGTCGATTACCAAGGTCGACGACAACACGGTCAAGTTCGAGCTGAACGAGCCGAACGCGACGTTCCTGTCGATCCTGACGATGGGCTTCGCGTCGATCTATTCGGCCGAGTACGCGGACCAGTTGCTGAAGGCCGGCAAGCAGGTCGATCTGAATGCGAAGCCGATCGGCACCGGCCCGTTCGTGCTGAAAAGCTATACGAAAGACGCGGTGATCCGTTATGACGCGAACCCGACCTACTGGGGACCGAAGCCGAAGATCGAGCGCCTGATCTACGCGATCACGCCGGACGCGACCGTGCGCGCGCAGAAGGTGAAGGCTGGCGAATGCCAGATCGCGCTGTCGCCGAAGCCGCAGGATCTCGCCGACGCGAAGAACGACAAGTCGCTCGCGATCGTGCAGACGCCCGCGTTCATGACAGCCTTCGTCGCGCTGAACACGCAGCAGAAGGCACTTGAAAACCAGAAGGTGCGCGCCGCGCTGAACATGGCGTTCGACCGCACGACATATCTGAAGACCGTGTTCGACAACACCGCGACACCGGCCGTGAACCCGTTTCCGCCGAATACGTGGAGCTACAACCACTCGATCAAGGGCTGGCCGTACGACCCGGCGAAGGCGAAGAAGCTGCTCGCCGACGCGGGCTATCCGAACGGTTTTGAAACGACGATCTGGGTGCGTCCGAATGGCAGCGTGCTCAATCCCAATCCGAAGGCCGGTGCCGAACTGCTGCAGGCCGACTTCGCGAAGATCGGCGTGAAGGCGGACGTAAAGGTGATCGAATGGGGCGAGCTGATCAAGGAGGCGAAGCAGGGTCAGCATGACACGCTGTTCATGGGCTGGGCCGGCGACAACGGCGATCCGGACAATTATCTGTCGCCGCTCTTCAGTTGCAACGCGGTGAAGTCGGGCATCAACTTCGCGCGCTTCTGCGATCAGGACCTCGACAAGCTGATCGCCGAGGGCAGAGCGACGTCCGATATCGCCAAGCGCACGAAAGCGTATGAAGCCGCGCAGCAGATCATCCACGACGAAGCGCTGTGGATTCCGCTCGGCTATCCGACCGCTGCCGCGATCACGCGCACGAACGTGAGCGGGTATCACGTGAGTCCGTTTGGACGGCAGAATTTTGGGGTGGTGGTGGTGCAGTGATTTTGCACTGCGGTTAGCGCAGGCGGCCCTGCAAGAAAGCCCGGTTTTTGAACCGGGTTTTTTTATTCAACGCGCGAATTGGCTGGTTGCATCTGACACTGCGTAACCTTTTTTCGACGTGATCTCGGGCCTTCGCCCGCCAGACCGATTCCTAATGCAATTTTCCTCAGTCAAGAAGCTGATAATTGCTTGCAAAGTAGCCGCCCACACTTTGACAGAAGGAATGGTTATGGCAATGCAAGCTCCAACGCGGACAGGTTTTGAACGGTGGCAGGATGGCGTTAGCAAGGCTGTAAGCGATGCCAAATGGAATTCCTGGGACTGCGAGATCCAGATGGCAGTCCATGAGTACAACCGCTATCTTCACGGCACTTCCGGGTACGTGCCCTTGGACTGGCAGCTTATCAAGGCGATGTTGTGGGTCGAAACAGGTGCCCACGATCCTCAGTGGAACGCCAAGCCGATGCAAATCGGGGTTGCAGGCGATCCTGGATTAGCATCGCTGCTTTCACGCAAAGAAGGCGGTGATTTGATTGTGCCGTCAGCCTGGATAGGACGGCTGACAATGGCCTCTGTCAGAACGATACCGGCGTATAACATTCGTGCTGGTATTGGTTATTTGCTAATGCGCATGGCACATTTTAAGTACAGAAGCGTACTTGGTGCTGACCCTGAGGTTTACGAAATCGCGGTGAGGCCAGGAGATAGCCTCGACAAGATGGCGAGGGCTCAGGGCACCACGATCGACACGTTAAAAAAACTGAATCCCACCGCCACTGTTCTGCGCCCCGGACAAGTGTTGAAGTACCGGAAAGCTTCAGTTCAAAACGCTGTTACAAGCTGGCGTCCCATGTCCGCGCCAGTGATAGCGGAGCGTTACAACGGAGGGGGCGACCCCAACTACGCCAGGAAGCTTGATTACGCTTTGTCAATGGTGCGCAAAGGAAAGGTAGCCCTATGCGCACGATGAAGCTGATCTGTTTCGGTTTGACCGCCTACCTGCCAACGATGGTCCTTGCGGCCTCAACTGCTCCCGTTGCAAGCGAACGGGCTCTGCGCGAGGAATGCAGCGCGTTCTCGCAAGCGGGAATGCGGGACTGTCTGGCAGAGAAAGCAGAGGCCAGTCTGAAGGCCCTCAAACGAGCCGAGGAGAAGATGGCTGGCACCCTCTCCGAATGGGATGAAGACAACAAGTACGTCAACCAGGCCAGGGCAAAACTCGTCGCATCAAACAGGAAATTCGCGGAGTACCGCAAGGCTCAATGCGAATTCGCAGCTTCGCTAAGTGGTGGTGGGGCTGGCAATTCGCACGAATTGGGCCGTTTGGCTTGCATTTCCGAACTCAACAACCGGCGAGCCCAGCAACTACGCGACGCTGCCTCCGGCTTGCCGTTGAAGTAGTTCGCACGAAAGGACGCCTGGCATCGTTGCGCCGCTCAGTGCCTCCGCGTAGCGCGGGCCTATGCGTCCTCGGTTCTACGGCCGCAGCCAACGGCCGAGATCACACCGCCGCAAACCGAATCACCCCATCCGCATCCTGCGTCCGCTTCAAATCCCCCGCTCGCCACAGCAGATGCAAATGCGCGAGCGCCTCACCCATCGCGAATGTCATCTGATGGATATCGAGCTGGCGCTTGAACATCAGCGGCACGATATCGGCGGCGCTGCGCGGCTTTTCCGCACATGCTTCGCGCACTTCGGCGAGCCGCGCGTCGTGATGCTCGTGCAGTTGCTGAATGCGCGTGCGCACGCCGCGAAACGGCTTGCCATGCGACGGCAGCACGAGCGTGTCTTCAGGCATCGTCTCGTAGCGGCCGAGCGACTCCAGATACAGTTCGAGCGGCGAACCCTCAGGCTCTATATCGAACACCGACACGTTGGTCGAAATGCGCGGCAGCACCATATCGCCGGAAATCAGCGTGCCGGTTTGTGCGCAGTACAGCGCGCAGTGTTCCGGCGAGTGGCCGAAGCCCGTCACCACGCGCCACGCCCTACCGCCAATCCTCACGTCCTCGGCTTCGCGCAAACGGCGGTATTGCCCCGGAATCGCCGGCACGAGGCTCGCGTAGTAGCTATTGCGATTGCGCAGTTTTTCGAGCGATTCGGCGTCGGTCAGACCGTGCCGCGCGAAGTGCCGCGCCGCGGCCTCGCCACCCGCGTTCGAGCCGTCGCCGGTCGCCATCACGCGCGCCTGCATGTATTCGCCAAGCGTCATCCACAGTCGCGCGTCCCAACGCTTTTTATCGCCACCGCCGCACACCCAATGCGCGAGGCCGATGTGATCCGGATGGCAATGCGTGACGATCACGCGCAGCACCGGCAGGCCGTCGAGCACCGATTCGAACACGCTCTCCCAATTCGCCTTGATCGTGTCCGACGTGATGCCGCAATCGACCACGGTCCAGCCTTGCTGGCCATCGATCTCATCGCGCAGCAGCCACAGGTTGATATGGTCGAGCGCGAATGGCAGCGGCATGCGCAGCCAAAGCACGCCGGGCGCGACTTCCATCGTGCGGCCCGCGTCGGGCATCGTGTCGTTGAAGGGGTATTCGAGCTGGTGTTCGAGTGCATTCATGGGGACTGTCTTCCTCCGACGACCCTCCGGCATGGCGAGGTGTGCGATGCCGGTCGGCCGGGTTGTGGTTGCTTTCCGCTCAGGTTGACGATAACGTAAACGTCGATTCTATCGTCCAATCCGGTTTTGTGCCGACCAAGCGGCCACGAGATGTCCCGATGAATACGCAATACACGATTACCGAGCTGGCGCGCGAATTCGACGTCACGCCACGCGCGATCCGTTTCTACGAAGACCAGGGTTTACTCTCACCGAGCCGCGAGGGTTCGAGCGGCTTGCGGCGCGTCTATTCGGGCCGCGACCGCACCCGTCTGAAGCTCACCTTGCGCGGCAAACGGCTTGGCTTCACGCTGTCGGAGATCCGTGACCTGCTCGACGTCTACGAATCGCCGACCGATACCGTACCGCAGTTGCACGCGTTCCTCGCGACGGTCGCGCGTCATCGCGAAGTGCTCGAACGTCAGCGAGAAGATCTCGACGCGACGCTCGAAGATCTCGCGCAGTATGAAGCGCAGGCGCGCGCGCTGCTCGATGGCGCGAGGCACGACGCGAAGCCTGCCTGAAGCGGCCTGACTCTGACCGGCGTTTGCGGAGCGCGCGTGATGAATCACTTCCCCAAGCTGTTATCGTCGCAAATCGGTTTCGACGTCGCGCAGACGATGCTCGATGGGTTCGACCGTCACTACCGGATCTTTCGCGACGCGGCGATCCACGCGAAGACGCTGTTCGAAGCCGGCGACTGGCACGGCCTGCAAAAGCTCGCGCGCGACCGCATCACATCGTACGACGATCGCGTGCAGGAATGCGTGCAGTTGCTCGAAGACGAGTACGACGCGGAGAACATCGACAGCGAAGTGTGGCAGCAGATCAAGCTGCACTACATCGGCCTCCTGACCACGCACCGTCAGCCGGAATGCGCGGAAACCTTCTTTAATTCGGTTTCCTGCAAGATCCTGCACCGTTCGTACTTCAACAACGATTTCATTTTCGTGCGCCCGGCGATCTCGACTGAATACATCGAGAACGACGAACCGGCCGCGAAGCCGACCTACCGCGCGTATTACCCCGGTACTGATGGACTTGCCGCAACGCTCGAACGGGTCGTCACGAACTTCCAGCTCGATCCGCCGTTCGAGGATCTGACGCGCGACGTCGCCTGCGTGATGCAGTCGATTCGCGAAGCGTTCGGCGTGTTCGACGAAGCGCCGAACTTCCAGATTCACGTGTTGTCGTCGCTGTTTTATCGCAACAAGGCTGCATATATCGTCGGGCGCATCATCAACGGCGAGGCGCTGCTGCCGTTCGCGGTGCCGCTGCGTCACGTGAAACCGGGCGTGCTCGCGCTCGACACCGTGCTGCTCAAGCGCGAGCAGTTGCTGATCATCTTCAGCTTCTCGCACTCGTATTTTCTGGTCGATATGGAAGTGCCGTCCGCGTATGTCGAGTTTCTGCGCACGATCATGCCGGGCAAGCCGAAGGCGGAAATCTATACATCGGTGGGTCTGCAGAAGCAGGGCAAGAATCTGTTCTATCGCGATCTGCTGCATCACCTGAAGCATTCGAGCGACCGCTTCATCGTCGCGCCCGGCATCAAGGGGCTCGTGATGCTGGTGTTCACGTTGCCGTCGTTCCCCTACGTGTTCAAGCTGATCAAGGACAACTTTCCGCCGCCGAAGGAAACCACGCGCGCGCAGATCCAGCAGAAGTATCTGCTCGTCAAACGTCATGACCGGCTCGGCCGGATGGCCGACACGCTCGAATATTCGAGCGTCGCGCTGCCGCTCGCGCGGCTCGACGAAACGCTGTTGCGCGAACTCGAAAAGGAAGTGCCGTCGCTGCTCGAGTACGACGGCGACAACCTCGTGATTCGCCATCTGTACCTCGAGCGACGCATGGTGCCGCTCAATCTGTTCCTGCAGAACGGTAACGACGACGACGTCGAGCGCGGCATCAAGGAATACGGCGACGCGGTGAAGGAGCTGATCCAGGCGAACATCTTCCCGGGCGACTTGCTGTACAAGAACTTCGGCGTCACGCGACACGGCCGCGTCGTGTTCTACGACTACGACGAGATCGAATACCTGACCGACTGCAACGTGCGTGCGGTGCCGGCGCCGCGCAACGAGGAAGACGAAATGTCGGACGAGCCGTGGTACGCGGTAGGCCCGCACGATATTTTCCCGGAGACGTACGGCACGTTCCTGCTCGGCGATCCACGCGTGCGGCGCTCGTTCATGCGGCATCACGCGGATCTCTTCGAGCCCGAGCTGTGGCAGCGATACAAGGATTTTCTGTTGAAGGGCGATCTGCCCGATTTTTTCCCGTACGACCCGAGCGTGCGCTTCTGCGTGCGTTATCCGGAGCGGTTCGCCGAAGCAGCCGATGCGCAGGCGAACGAGCCAAATGTGCGCGTGGCTTGATGAATCCCACGAGGGTTCGCATCAGGCAACGCGCGGCGGTAGCCATCCAAGCTATGACCAAGGAGCTCGAACATGAGTGACGCAAACCACAGTGGTATCAACGCCGATCCAATCGTAATCGTCAGCGCGGCGCGCACGCCGATGGCCGGCTTTCAGGGCGACTTCGCGTCGCTGAGCGCGCCGCAACTCGGCGCGGTCGCGATCAAGGCGGCCGTAGAACGAGCGGGTCTGAAGCCCGAGCAGATCGACGAAGCGGTGATCGGTTGCGTGCTGCCCGCCGGCCTCGGCCAGGCGCCCGCGCGCCAGGCCGCGCTCGGCGCGGGTCTGCCGCTGGCCACCGGCTGCACGACGGTCAACAAGATGTGCGGCTCCGGCATGCGCGCGGCGATGTTCGCGCACGACATGCTGGCCGCCGGCTCGCTCGACGTGATCGTCGCGGGCGGCATGGAGAGCATGACGAACGCGCCGTATCTGCTGCCGAAAGCGCGCGGCGGCATGCGCATGGGCCACGGCCAGGTGCTCGACCACATGTTCTACGACGGCCTCGAAGACGCCTACGACAAAGGCCGTCTGATGGGCGCGTTCGCCGAGGAATGCGCGGCGTCGTTCGACTTCACGCGCGAGGCGCAGGACGCGTTCGCGGTCGAGTCGCTGAACCGCGCGAAGCGCGCGAACGAGGACGGCTCGTTCGACTGGGAAATCGCGCCGGTCACCGTAGCGGGCCGAAAGGGTGACGTCACGATCGCGCGCGACGAGCAGCCGTTCAAGGCCAACCTCGACAAGATCCCCACGCTGAAGCCCGCGTTCAGCAAGACCGGCACCGTGACGGCGGCGAACTCGTCGTCGATCTCGGACGGCGCGGCCGCGCTCGTGATGATGCGCGAGTCGACCGCGAAACGGCTCGGCGTGGCGCCGCTCGCGCGCGTCGTCGGTCATTCGACGTTCGCGCAGGCGCCCGCGAAGTTCACCACCGCGCCGGTCGGCGCGATCCGCAAGCTGCTCGGGAAGAACGGCTGGCGCGCCGGCGACGTCGATCTGTACGAGATCAACGAAGCGTTCGCGGTCGTCACGATGGCCGCGATGAAAGAGCACGATTTACCGCACAACAAGGTCAACGTGAACGGCGGCGCGTGCGCGTTAGGCCATCCGATTGGCGCCTCGGGCGCGCGCATTCTCGTCACGCTGATCGGCGCGCTGAAGAATCGCGGTCTGAAGCGCGGTGTCGCGACGCTGTGTATCGGCGGCGGCGAGGCGACCGCGATGGGTGTCGAACTGATCTGATGCATCCACAAAATCTTCGAGGAATACGATGAAAACAGTGTTGATCGTCGGTGCATCGCGTGGCATCGGCCAGGAATTCGTCCGGCAGTACAGAAAGAGCGGCTGGCGCGTGCTCGCGACCGCGCGCGACGGCGCCGCGCTCGACGCGCTCAACGAACTCGGCGCCGAAACCTTCGCGCTCGACGTCACCGCGCCCGAAGACATCGCGGCGCTCGGCTGGAAGCTCGACGGCGAACGGCTCGATGCCGCGATCCTGGTGTCGGGCGTGTACGGTCCGCGCACCGAAGGCATCGAAACGATCACCGCCGAGGACTTCGATCACGTAATGCACACGAACGTGCGCGGGCCGATGCAGCTGCTGCCAATCCTGCTGCCGCTCGTCGAGGAAACGGACGGCGTGCTCGCGGTGATTTCGAGTCGCATGGGCAGCATCGCCGATGCAAGCGGCACGACCGGCTGGCTGTATCGCGCGAGCAAGGCGGCGCTGAACGCCGTGCTGAAGCTCGCGTCGCTCGACGCGCAGCGCGCGACCTGCGTGTCGCTGCATCCCGGCTGGGTGCGCACCGACATGGGCGGCGCGCAGGCCGCGCTCGATCCCGAGCGCAGCGTCGCTGGCATGCGCGAGGTGCTGGCGCAGGCGGCGGCATCGCGCGACGCGTTCCACGGCCGCTTCTTTCAGCACGACGGCACGCAGCTCGACTGGTAGACAACTACGTTGCATGGGACCGGAGACACGCTCATGGTGCTTGATCAGGATCACCTGATGGTGCGCGACGCGCTGCGCACCTTCGTGCGCGAAGAGATCACGCCGTACGCGGCGCAATGGGACCGCGAGCGCACCTTTCCGCGCGACGTGCACCGGCAGCTCGCCGAGCTCGGTGCTTATGGCGTGCTGGTGCCCGAAGCGTATGGCGGCGCGGGCATGGACGCGCTCGCGCTCGCGTTGATCCTCGAAGAAATCGCGGCCGGCGACGGCGGCACGTCGACCGCGATCTCGGTGAACAACTGTCCCGTGTGCAGCATCCTGCTCACCTATGGCAACGACGCGCAGAAGCGCGACTGGTTGACGCCGCTCGCGCGCGGCGAGATGCTCGGCGCGTTCTGCCTGACCGAGCCGCAAGCGGGCTCGGATGCGTCGGCGCTGCGCACCACCGCGACACGCGACGGCGACGCGTACGTGCTGAATGGCGTCAAACAGTTCATCACGAGCGGCAAGAACGGCGACGTCGCGATCGTGATGGCCGTCACCGACAAGGCCGCTGGCAAGCGCGGCATCAGTGCGTTCATCGTGCCCACCGGCACGCCGGGCTACGTGGTCGCGCGGGTCGAAGACAAGCTCGGCCAGCATTCGTCGGATACCGCGCAAATCGTATTCGAGGCGTGCCGCGTGCCGGCCGCGAACCTGATCGGCGCGGAAGGCGAAGGCTACCGGATCGCGTTGTCGGGTCTCGAAGGCGGGCGCATCGGTATCGCCGCGCAAAGCGTCGGCATGGCACGCGCCGCGTTCGAAGCGGCGCTGACTTACGCAAAAGAACGCGAGAGCTTCGGCGCGCCGCTGTTTTCGCACCAGGCGGTGCAGTTTCGCCTTGCCGACATGGCGACCCAACTCGAAGCCGCGCGTCAATTGATCTGGCACGCGGCATCGCTGAAGGACGCGGGCCAGCCGTGTCTGACCGAAGCCGCGATGGCAAAACTGTTCGCCTCCGAAGCGGCCGAGCGCATCTGCTCGGCCGCCTTGCAGATTCACGGCGGCTACGGTTATCTGAGCGACTTCCCGGTCGAGCGGATTTACCGCGACGTGCGCGTGTGCCAGATCTACGAAGGCACGAGCGACATCCAGAAGATCCTGATCGCTCGCGCGCTCAACTGAAATTTCAATGAACAAGCCATTGTTGTCACTGCAAAGACCTGTCGACTGTCCGTGCGGCGGCGCCGCGCCCGACGCACGCGGGGGCACCGCGACCAAAGCCCCGCGTTTCGTGCAATGCTGCGGCCGCTATATCGACGGCGGCGAAGCGGCGCCGCGCGCGCTCGAACTGATGCGCTCGCGCTATAGCGCGTACGTGCTCGGTGCACCCGACTACCTGCGCGCGACGTGGGACCCCAGCACCTGCCCCGCCGATCTCGACGTCGATCCCACCGCGCCCGACGCGCCCCGTTGGCTCGGACTGCAGATCAAAGGCTTCGCCGAAAGCGATGCCGATCACGCGACCGTCGAATTCATCGCCCGCTACAAAGTGGGGGGACGTGCTTATCGGTTGCATGAATCGAGTCGATTCGTGCGCGGCGATGATGGCCGCTGGCGTTATGTCGATGGCGACGTCAATGAGTAAATGAAGAGCACGCGACGATTAAGTAATCGCTGCATTACGCGCCGAAGCTTTCTCGTGCCTTTCACCCGCTCTCGACAAACTTTATAAGGGCCTTTGCATAGGCCTTTTTTCGTTCCTTTCTCGCGGGCTTCTTCGTTGGCCTCGCACCACAGCACTGACACGACCTTTGCTCGCCGCTTCCCGCCACATGTCCCCGGCCCTTGCCCGGCAAGGCTTTGAAGCCTCGTTCGCACATGCAGCAATTTTTTCGTCACGGGTTCTCCTTGATTGCACAAAACAAAATTGTCGTGCCAGGATGAGTCCGTAGTTTCATGACGTCACATTGCGAGAGCGGGTCATACCGGCTCCGCAACATGCAAAGGAAGGCTGACCGGCCGCTGATCGAACGCGAGCCGCGCGGACTCCGACAGCATCAAGTGACGTTCATCCTCGACGCGTGGGGTCGCGTCGGCCGTTGGGTTCATCCCGTGCGATCTCGATTTGCGTGCGTGCGCTTCCCGCAACGTTCGCGAGTGAGTCTGTTTGTGTCGAAATCGCGAACGAAAGCTGAATGTCAGCCGCGTTTTGCGCAACCGGACAGCACGGAGTTCAGGACACGTCTTTAAAGCAGGTGCGTCAATGGTGTTGAGCAAGGTTCTGACGAAGTGTGCGGCGATCTGCGCCGCGGCCACGTGTGCTGTCACGATCGCGCATGCCGATCCGCTCGCCTACTCGTCCCTTTCCGCACACGACGCGACGCCGTCGAGCGACATCCAGGGACCGCTGTCGCGCGCCCGCGTGCCGCGCCTCGCGCTGGACGACGACGTCTACCTGCCCACCGCTCACCTGAACGAAAGGATCATCCGCGTACCGGTCGACGCCGCCGGCACGGTCACGCTTGAAACCACGATCTACAAGCCGGACGGCCCCGGCCCGTTCCCGATGATCGTCTTCAACCACGGCAAGATTCCGGGCGACCCGCGCACGCAGGAACGCAGCGACCCGCTGCCGTTCGCGCGCGAATTCGTGCGCCGCGGCTACGTGGTCGTCGCGCCGAACCGCCAGGGCTTCGGTCACTCGGACGGCGTGTACGAGCAGGACGGCTGCGACGTCGAGCGCAACGGCCTTGGCCAGGCCGGCGACGTCGCAGCGACGATCGATTACATGTCGAAGCAACCTTATGTCGACGCGACGCACATCGCGGTGGCCGGCACCTCGCATGGCGGTCTTGCGACGATCGCATACGGCACGGAAGCTGCGCCCGGCGTGCGCGCGCTGATCAATTTCTCGGGCGGCCTGCGCCAGGACGCCTGCGAAGACTGGCAAGGCAATCTGACGCGCGCATTCGGCGCGTACGGCGAGAAGACTGCGGTGCCGTCGCTGTGGCTCTATGGCGATAACGATTCGGTGTGGAACGCGCCGCTCGTCGCGGGCATGTACGCCGCGTACGGCGCACACGGCGCCAGCGCGAAGATGGTCGACTTCGGCCACTACAAGAACGACGCGCATCGGCTGGTCGGCGACCGCGACGGCGTGCACGTATGGTGGCCGGCCGTCGAAGCGTTCCTCGCGCGCGCCGGTATGCCGACTGCCGTGCAGTATCACGTCGCCGATCCGGCCGCGCCGAAGGCAACCGGATTCGCCGCGCTCGACGCGGTCGACTCGGTGCCGTACCTCGACAACGAGGGCCGCAATGGCTATCGCAACTTCCTGCATCAGTATCCGAGCCGCGCGTTCGCGGTGTCGGATTCGGGCGCGTGGTCGTGGGCCGAGGGCGGCGACGATCCGATGTCGGTGGCGGTGACGAATTGCCAGAAGCAGAGCTCCGATCCGTGCCGGTTGTATGCGGTCGATAACGCGGTCGTGTGGGGCAATCAGAACTCGCAGACGGCGGATGCAAGCGATGCCGATGCCAATGGGCGCAAAGCGATTGCGAGCCGGGAGTGAAGTACGAATAGAGGCGTGAATAGAGGCGTGAATCGCGCCTGATTCTGATGTGCCGCAAGCCCGCCGTATCGGCGGGCTTTTTCTTTTGCGCTCCGTTCCCCCGCAAAAAACACCTCGTCACCCCAAATTCCGGCCAGTAACAGCCCATTACTTTGACGTCGCTATCTCCGTCGATTGGCGAGCTTCCCTCACGAAATCGAACGAGCTGCATCGAACGATGCTAAACCTCGACGCCACCGCGAAATACGAGCATTTCGCGGTTGATGCGCGCGACCAAATAAACCGCTAATCTCGACCCCGCGCACTCGCCGAGGCTTGCGTGCGTGGCAAAAAAGCACCCTGGAGTACCTCTTTGGAAAAGTCAGCAGTCCCCCCGGTCGCCCCTGAAGATTGGGTCGCCCGCAGCCTGCGCGCGGTGTGGCATCCGTGCACGCAGATGAAGCACCACGAACGTCTGCCGCTGATCCCCGTGGCGCGCGGTCAAGGCGCGTGGCTGTACGATCGCGCCGGTCATCGCTATCTCGACGCGATCAGTTCGTGGTGGGTCAATCTGTTCGGTCATGCGAACCCGCGCATCAACGCGGCGCTGAAAGATCAGCTCGATACGCTCGAACACGCGATGCTCGCCGGCTGCACGCACGAGCCCGCCGTCGAACTCGCGGAACGTCTGCACGCGTTGACCGGCAACACGCTCGGCCACGCGTTCTTCGCGTCGGATGGCGCGTCGGCGGTCGAGATCGCGCTGAAGATGAGCTTTCACAGCTGGCGCAACCGGGGCTACGCCGACAAGCAGGAATTCGTCTGTATTGCCAACAGCTATCACGGCGAGACGATCGGCGCGCTCGGCGTGACCGACGTCGCGCTGTTCAAGGACGCGTACGATCCGCTGATTCGTCACGCCCACGTCGTCGCCTCGCCCGATGCGCGGCTCGCGCAAGCGGGCGAAACCGCCGCCGACGTCGCGCGCCGCGCGCTCGACCATGTGCGCGCGCTGTTCGAGGCGCGCGCGAACCGCATCGCCGCACTGATCGTCGAGCCGCTCGTGCAATGCGCGGCCGGCATGGCGATGCACGACGCGTCGTACGTCGCCGGATTGCGCGCGTTGTGCGACCGGTACGGCGTGCATCTGATCGCCGACGAAATCGCAGTCGGCTGCGGCCGCACCGGCACGTTCTTCGCGTGCGAACAGGCGGGCGTGTGGCCGGACTTCCTGTGTCTGTCCAAAGGCATCAGCGGCGGCTATCTGCCGCTGTCGATCGTGCTGTCGCGCGACGAGATCTTCGCGGCCTTCTATCACGACGATACCGCGCGCGGCTTCCTGCACTCGCACTCGTACACCGGCAATCCGCTCGCGTGCCGCGCCGCGCTCGCGACGCTCGATCTGTTCACGAGCGACGACGTGCTCGCCGCCAACGCACGCAAATCGGCGACCCTCGCGGCCGCGCTCGCGCCGCTCGTCGAGCACGCGCAGGTGCGCAATCTGCGTCAGCGCGGCACGATCTTCGCGTTCGACGCAATGATCGACGATCCTCGGCAAGCCAAAACGTTCTCGCGCCGCTTCTTCGAAAACGCGCTGCAACGCGAGCTGTTGTTGCGCCCGATCGGCACCACCGTGTACCTGATGCCGCCGTACGTCCTCGACGACGAAGAACTCGCGCTGCTCGCCACGCGCACGCGCGACACCTTCGACGCCACGCTCGCGGAGACCCGCTGATGCATCTGCTCGACACACTCGCCGAAGGCCTGAAGGAAATCGACGCGCGCGGCCTGCGCCGACGCCGACGCACCGCCGACACACCATGCGCCGCGCACATGACGGTCGACGGCCGTGAAATCATCGGCTTCGCGAGCAACGACTATCTGGGCCTTGCCGCGCATCCGCAATTGATCGACGCGATCGCCGAAGGCGCGCGCCTGTATGGCGCGGGCAGCGGCGGCTCGCATCTGCTCGGCGGTCATTCGCGTGCGCATGCGCAACTCGAAGACGATCTCGCCGAATTTGCCGGCGGCTTTCTCGACGACGCCCGCGCGTTGTATTTCAGCACCGGCTATATGGCGAATCTCGCGACGCTGACCGCGCTCGCGGGCCGCGGCACGACGCTGTTCTCCGATGCGCTCAATCACGCTTCGCTGATCGACGGCGCGCGGCTGTCGCGCGCGGATGTGCAGATCTATCCGCACTGCGACGTGGATGCATTGAGCGCGATGCTCGAAGCGTCGGAGGCGGACGTCAAGGTGATCGTGTCCGACACGGTGTTCAGCATGGACGGCGACATCACGCCGCTGCCGCGTTTGCTCGAACTCGCCGAGCGGCACGGCGCATGGCTGATCGTCGACGATGCGCACGGCTTCGGCGTGCTCGGTCCGCAAGGCCGTGGCGCGATTGCGCAAGCCGCGCTGCGCTCGCCGCATCTGATCTCGATCGGCACGCTCGGCAAGGCGGCGGGTGTCTCCGGCGCGTTCGTCGTCGCGCATGCGACCGTGATCGAATGGCTCGTGCAGCGCGCGCGTCCGTATATCTTCACGACCGCGTCGGTGCCGGCGGCCGCGCATGCGGTGTCGGCGAGTTTGCGCATCATCGGCGGCGTGGAAGGCGATGCGCGCCGCGCGCATCTCCAGCAACTGATCGAACGCACGCGCGCGATGCTGAAGGCGACGCCGTGGCTGCCCGTCGATTCACATACGGCCGTGCAACCGCTGATCATCGGCGCGAACGATGCGACGCTCGACATCGCCGCGTCGCTCGATCGCGCGGGGCTGTGGGTGCCCGCGATCCGTCCGCCGACCGTGCCGACCGGCACGTCGCGCCTGCGCATCTCGCTGTCGGCCGCGCACTCCCATGCGGATCTCGACCGGCTCGAGGCCGGCCTGCAACAAGTCGGAGCGCGCGCGGCATGAGCAACATGATTAACGATGACGGCGCGCTGTCGCTGTTCGTCACCGGCACCGATACGGAAATCGGCAAGACCTTTGTGTCGTCGGCGCTATTGCGCGGCTTCGTGCGCGAAGGCCTGCAGGCAGCCGCGATGAAGCCGATCGCGGCGGGCGCGCTCGAAGTGAACGGCGTACTGCACAACGAGGACGCGGATCAGCTCGATGCCGCGTCGAGCGTGCTGCTGCCGCCCGCCATGCGCACGCCGTATCTGCTGAGGGAACCGGCCGCGCCGCACATCGCGGCGGCGCTGGAAAACGTCTCGTTCGATCTCGAGCACATCGTCGCGTGCCACAGCCAAGCGTTGAAGCTCGCCGAGGTGGTCGTTGTCGAAGGTGTCGGCGGCTTTCGTGTGCCGTTGACCGCGACGCAGGACACCGCCGATCTCGCCGTCGCGCTGAAGCTGCCGGTGGTGCTGGTGGTCGGCATGCGGCTCGGCTGCATCAGCCACGCGCTGCTGACTGCCGAAGCGATCGCCGCGCGCGGTCTAACGCTCGCGGGCTGGGTCGCGAATCGCATCGACCCGGACATGACCTTTCCCGACGAAAACATCGCGTCGATTCGCGTGCATTTCGCGCAAGCGTACGACGCGCCGTTGCTCGGCGTCGTGCCGCATATCAGCCCGCCGTCGCCGGAGCTTGCAGCGCAACAGCTCGACATTCGACGGCTTCTGCAAACGCTGCGCCACTTGCGCGCGGCATAGCGCTGCCCCGCAGCGCCGAACCCAAATTCATCCGTTTACGAGGATCGATCACATGACACAACTGAACATCGCAGCAGGCACCGCCGACACGAGCGCCACCAACGGCAATCCGACTGCCGCCGCCACTGAAGCGAAGCCGCTCGCGCGTTGGCGCGTCGCCGATATCGTCGCGTTGTACGAACTGCCGTTCAACGACCTGCTGTTTCGCGCGCAGCAAACGCATCGCGAGCATTTCGACGCCAATGCGGTGCAACTGTCGACGCTGCTGTCGATCAAGACCGGCGGCTGCGAAGAGGATTGCGCATACTGTCCGCAATCGGTGCATCACGACACGGGTCTCGCCGCCGACAAGCTGATGCCGGTCGACGAAGTGTTAGCCGCCGCGCAGGTCGCAAAGCAGAACGGCGCGACGCGCTTCTGCATGGGCGCCGCGTGGCGCAATCCGAAGGACCGCCACCTGGAGCCGATCAAGGACATGATCCGCGGCGTGAAGGCAATGGGCCTCGAAACCTGCGTGACGCTCGGCATGCTCGAAACGCACCAGGCACAGGCGCTGCGTGATGCGGGCCTCGACTACTACAACCACAATCTCGATACGTCGCCGGAGTTCTACGGCCAGATCATTTCGACGCGCACGTACCAGGATCGCCTCGACACGCTCGAACGCGTGCGCGACGCGGGCATCAACGTGTGCTGCGGCGGCATCGTCGGTATGGGCGAATCGCGCCGCGAACGCGCGGGGCTGATCGCGCAGCTCGCGAACATGGAGCCGTATCCGGAATCGGTGCCGATCAACAATCTGGTGCAGGTGCAAGGCACGCCGCTGAGCGGGACCGAAGCGATCGATCCGTTCGAATTCGTGCGCACGATCGCGATTGCGCGCATCACGATGCCGCGCGCGATGGTACGTCTATCGGCCGGACGCGAGCAGATGGATGAGGCGTTGCAGGCAATGTGCTTCCTCGCAGGCGCGAATTCGATTTTCTACGGCGATCAGTTGCTGACCACGAGCAACCCGCAGGCGGAAGCGGATCGCAAGCTGCTCGCGCGCCTGGGGATTCGCGCTGAGGCTGCGCAGCAGATGCCGGTCGAGGAGAGCGAGTGCGAGCATGGGTGTGCGCATGGGAATGGGGATCACGGCGTGGCGAATTGAGTCGCGGAACCGCTGAGCCGCATGCGCTGCGTGCACGAACTAATGGTCTGCGTCGCCGCATAGTGGCGAAATTCACCCCGAAAGTTGGACGTTGATCCAATCTTCGGGGTGTTTTTCATGGCGAAGCTTTGATCAGCAATTCAAGAAACCTAATCAATATACAAATTGCGTCAAATTAGGAATTGTCGCAATCGATCGGGTGCATGAAAGCATGTGCGTGCCTCGCTGCGCAAGGAATCCAGGCAATCATTGTCCCGCTCGGTCGCGCATCGATGAACCAGGTTTTTGTGCTTTCGTTATCGGGCAAACGAAGAAATGCGCGGGTACGCGCGAACTCGACACCCACCACGGCACGCATCTCGAAGCGCACGTGCGTGCGCAAACGCGCGCGATTTGCGTCGAAAAAGTAGAATGAAGCCTATTCATTCCGGGAGGAGACCCGATCCCGCACGCGTCGTCCGATTGCCGTCGCGCGCTCCGGGTCCGTCCCGCTCACGCCCACATCGACGCCGACGCATTCCGCACCGCATGAAAATACTCTTCTACGCACCGCACACCGAAGCCGCCGCGTGGCTGCACGACTTTGCGCGCGCTCTGCCCGCCGCCGAGCTGCGCGAATGGAAGCCCGGCGACATCGGCCCAGCCGATTTCGCGGTGGTCTGGCGTCCGCCGCGCGAGATGCTGGCCGGACGCAATACGCTGCGCGCGATCTTCAATCTCGGCGCTGGCGTCGATGCGATTCTCGCGCTCGAACGGGCGCATCCGGGCACGTTGCCGCCCGAGGTGCCGTTGATTCGCCTCGAAGATACCGGCATGGGCGCGCAGATGGCCGAGTACGTGACGCATGCGGTGCTGCGCTATCTGCGCCGCTTCGACGAATATCAGGTGCTGCAAGGCGAGCGCCGCTGGAAAGTGCTCGAGCCGCATCCGCGCGCAACGTTCACGGTGGCTGTGCTCGGGCTCGGCGTGCTCGGCACGCAGGTCGCGCAAACGCTCGCTTCGTTCGGCCTGCCGGTGCGCGGCTTTACTCGCGGCGAGAAGCAGATCGATGGCATCGCGACGTTCGCCGGCGACGCGCAATTCGATAGCTTCCTCGACGGCGCGAAGGTGCTCGTCAATCTGCTGCCGCATACACCCGACACGGAAAGCGTGCTGAACGCGCGAGTCTTCGCGAAGCTCGCGCGCGGCGCATATCTGATCAACGTCGCGCGCGGCGCGCATCTCGTCGAAGCGGATCTGCTCGCTGCGCTCGCGAGCGGCCAGCTCGCCGCCGCGACGCTCGACGTGTTCCGCGAGGAACCGCTGCCCGCCGATCATCCTTTCTGGCGCGAGCCGCGCATCACGATCACGCCGCACACGTCGGCGCTGACGTTGCGCGAGGACAGCGTCGCGCAGGTCGCGGACAAGATCGGCGCGATGATGCGCGGCGAGCAGGTGAGCGGCGCAGTGCAACTGGAACGCGGCTACTGAGTGAAACCCGCGCCCGCACGCGTCGCAGGCGTGCAGGCTGAATTGAATTGCAGCAACGCGGCAGCACCCATCCTGGATGGGACAGCGATCAAACCGCATCGGATCGGAGACACATCATGGCCTTACCGAAGCAAGTGAAAATCGTCGAAGTGGGTCCGCGCGACGGGCTGCAGAACGAGAAGGAATTCGTGCCGACCGCGACCAAGATCGAGCTGATCAACCGGCTGTCGGCGGCGGGCTTGCGCAACGTCGAAGCGGCGTCGTTCGTGTCGCCGAAATGGGTGCCGCAGATGGCCGACGGCGCAGACCTGATGGCCGGCATCGAACGCCGCGACGGCACGATTTACTCGGTGCTGACGCCGAACCTGCGCGGTTTCGAAGGCGCGCTCGCCGCGCACGCCGACGAGATCGTCATCTTCGGCGCGGCGAGCGAGGCGTTCTCGCAGAAGAACATCAACTGCAGCATCGCGCAGAGCATCGAGCGATTCGCGCCAGTCGCCGCGGCGGCGAAACAACATAAGCTGCGGATTCGCGGCAGCGTGTCATGCGCGCTCGGCTGTCCGTACCAGGGCGAAGTGCCGGTCGCGTCGGTCGTCGACGTCGTCAAGCGCTTCGCGGCGCTCGGCTGCGACGAGATCGATATCGCCGACACGATCGGCGTCGGCACGCCGAAGCGCACCCGCGAAGTGTTCGAGGCCGTGACCGAAGCGTTTCCGCGCGAGCATCTGTCGGGACACTTTCACGACACGTATGGCCAGGCGCTCGCGAACATCTACGCGGCGCTGCTCGAAGGCGTCGAGATTTTTCATGCATCGGTCGCGGGGCTCGGCGGCTGTCCGTATGCGAAGGGCGCGACCGGCAACGTCGCGACCGAAGACGTGCTGTATCTGATGAACGGCCTCGGCATCGAGACCGGTATCGACCTCGCGCAAGTGGTCGAAATCGGCGACTTCATTTCGAACGCGATCGGCCGGTCCAACGTGTCGCGCGCCGGTAAAGCGCTGCTCGCGAAGGCGCGCAGCGAAGCAAACACCTGCGTATAACCGCAGCATCCATTTTCATTCAGGGTCCCAAACAATGAACGACCTCGCGTCCTTCGACTCCGACGATCTCGCCGCGCTGCCCGACTCGGCACGCCGCGTCGCGCTGCTGCTGCGCGGACGCGGTCACGCGGGGCGAATCGTGATGCTGCCGGAAACCGGCAAGACTTCCGCCGAAGCGGCCGACGGACTCGGCTGCTCGGTCGCGCAGATCGCGAAGTCGATCCTGTTCCGGCGCCGCGAAGACGACGCGCCGGTGCTCGTGATCGCGAGCGGCGCGAATCGTGTCGACGAAAAGAAAGTGGCCGCGCACATCGGCGAGATCGGCCGCGCGGACGCGAAGTTCGTGCGCGAAAAAACCGGCTATGCGATCGGTGGCGTGTGCCCGGTCGGTCACGCGACCGAGCCGGTCACGTTGATCGATGCGGATCTGCTCGAGCTGGAGAGCCTGTGGGCGGCCGCCGGTCATCCGCACGCGGTGTTCAATCTGACGGCGCAGGAGCTGATCTCGCTCACAGGCGCGCCCGTCGTCGATGTCGCGTTGCGCGAGCCGGCCTGAACACGATGGCGAGCGGCAACGATTACGACGACAGGGACGACGGCGGTTGCGTGCCGTCGCCGTGCATCAGCGTGTGCAGGATGGATGCATCGACCGGCTGGTGCGAAGGATGCCTGCGCACGATCGACGAAATCGCCGGCTGGTCGACGCTCGACAACGACGCGAAGCGCGCGGTGTGGGACGCGATCGAAGTGCGCCACGCGACGTTAATGGCGCTGCGCACGACATCGACGACGAAGGAGAAGCAATGAACGCCGCGCCGCGCATCGTGACGCCCGGTGAGACGTTCAGTTCGACGCTCGAGTTGTCGGTGGATTCGATCAAATCGTTCGCGACGCTCGTCGTCGATCTGAACCCGTTGCATCACGATGAAGCGTATGCCGCGCAAAGCCGCTTTGGAGGCTTGATCGCGTCGGGCACGCAACCCACCGCGTATTTCATGGCGCTGCTCGCCACGCATTTCTCTACTTACGCGCAACCGCTCGGCCTCGAATTCGATATCAAGCTGAAGAAGGCAGTGCAGGCGCACGACACGCTGACGATCACGTGGCGTGTGCGCGACGCTCACTGGAAGCCGAGCCTGAACGGCGATCTGACCTATCTCGAAGGTTCGGTGGTCAATCAGCGCGGCGAGCTGATGTTGACGGGTACCTCGACGATCCTCGTGATGCCGAAGCCCCCCGCGGTCGCAAACGCGCACGCGAGCACGGCCACGCCATGATCGCGCTGCCCGCATCGATCCGGGTTTTCGAGCGCGGCTGGCTGTCGTCGAACAACGTGCTGCTCGTCGACGACACATGCGCCGCGCTGGTCGATACCGGCTATGCGACGCACGCATCGCAAACGGTCCCGCTGGTACGCAATGCGTTGCGCACGCGGCCGCTCGATCTGATCGTCAACACGCACCTGCATTCGGATCATTGCGGCGGCAACGCACTGTTGCAGGCAACGTGGCCGTGCCGCACGCTGATTCCGTCATCCGAAGCCGATGCCGTGCGCGGCTGGGACGAAACGCGCCTCAGCTTTCGCGCGACTGGTCAAACCTGCGAGCGCTTCGGCTTCAGCGGCACGCTGGCACCCGGCGCACGTTTGCGGCTGGGCGCACTCGACTGGCAGGTGCTCGGCGCGCCGGGCCACGATCCGCATTCGCTGATGCTCTATTGCGCGGACGAACGCTTGCTGATCAGCGCGGATGCGCTGTGGGAAAACGGCTTCGGTGTGATCTTTCCAGAACTCGAAGGCGAAAGCGGCTTCGCCGAGCAGCAAGCCGTGCTCGACCTGATCGCAACGCTCGACGTGCGCGTCGTCATCCCAGGCCACGGCGCGCCGTTCACGCAGGTCGAAGCGGCGCTCGAACGCGCGATGTCGCGCGTCGCCTGGTTGCGCGCCGATCCCGCGCGCAACGCAAGGAACGCGCTGAAGGTGCTGATCGTATTCAAGCTGCTCGAAGTCCGCGAGATGAGCGTGGACACGCTTTTGCGCATGCTCGACGACGCGGCCGTGATGCGCGCCGCCGCCTCGATGCTGAAGCCGCGCGGCGAATGGCCCGCGTTGCTGAAGGGAATGATCGGGGAGCTCGCGGCGAACGATGGGCCGCTCGAAGTGGACGGCACGCGCATTCTCGCGCGGCATTGAACTGTGATGTGACCGGTTCGACCGGCGCGGTGGAAAAGCGCACCGGAACGCAAAACCGTGCTGCCAAAAAGAAAACCGCTCGACGAAGCGAGCGGCGGAACATCTGTTGGACGTGATCAGCGTCGCTGTCGATGATACGCGTGTGGGTTTTTGCATCGCATCGGTGATTTCCCTACAGAAATTTGACGCCACGTTTTACGAATGCATACATGATCTGTCATCAAACGGCGTTAGGCGCTTGAACGCTTGCGCGTTATTCCGGGATCCGTAGCACTATCCGATTGAATGTCGAATCGGCATCACGTGGACGATAAGCGCTTTCTCTGCGGCACGATCCGCCACCCGAGATTGACGCCCGCCGCCGCCAGCAGAATCAGCGCGGCGCCGAGCACCTGAATCCATGCGAGCGTCTGTCCGAACGCGAGCCGGTCGACGATGATCGCGACCACCGGATAGATGAACGACAACGCGCCCGTCATCGACGTCGGCAGCTTCTGGATCGCGCCATACAGCAGCACGTACATGAGACCGGTATGGACGACGCCGAGCACGATCAGTTCGAGCCACTGCGCGCCGTTTGCCGGCAACGCGTCGAAGCGTACGAACGGCGCGAGCAACAGCACGCCGAGCGATACCTGGATCAGCGCGAGCAGATGCGGCGGCGTGCCCTTCAGCCGCTTCGTGATGATCGACGACACCGCGTACATCGCCGCCGCACCGACCGCATAGGCGACGCCGACCAGATACTGCCCCGGCACCGCGAGCACGGCCGGCTCGACCTTCACGACGAACACGAGCCCGACGAACGCGACCACGAGCCACGCGATCGTCGATGCGCTGATGCGCTCGCGAAACACCAGCGCGCCGAGCCCGACCAACATGAACGGCTGCGTGTTGTAGACGGCCGTCGCCATTGAGATCGACGCGCGTGAATACGCGGCGAACAGCAATACCCAGTTCACTACGATCGCCGCGCCGCCGAGCAACGCGAGGCCGAGCATCTTCCACGAAAACAGCTCGCGGCGGAACAGGCCGAGTACGGCGCACACGAGCGCGAGCGTCGCGCCGCCGAAAATGCAGCGGAAAAACACCACGTTGAAGGGGCTTTGCTGCGAAGACACGACGAGCCAGCCGATCGTGCCCGACATCAGCATCGCGACGCTCATCTCCGCCGCGCCACGGCGGATGTCGCTGGGCGAACTGCTCGAGGTCGTGACGGAAGCCTTGTTCGAAGCCATGATTCGATCCCGGATTGTGACTGCATAACTGGCAGTCTAATTAATCCCCCCGCGCGAATACATGGCTAAACTTAAGCGTTACCGCATTTGCACCTCATAAACGAAGGCCATCATGAGCAAACGCCTTGCATCGATCGCGCCGGTCGCACTCGACGACACCGACCGCGCACTGCTCGCCGCGCTCGCGCAGGACGCGCGCCAGCCGGTCAGCGAACTCGCGCGCGTCGTCGGCTTATCGGCGCCCAGCACGGCCGAACGCGTGCGGCGGCTCGAAGCGCAGGGCGTGATCGAGCGCTTCACCGTGCAGATCGATCCGCGCGCGCTCGGCTTCACGCTGCAGGCGGTAGTGCGCGTGAAGCCGCTGCCCGGGCAGTTGCATCTGGTGGAGGAAGTGATCCGGCGCATTCCGGAGTTCGTCGAATGCGACAAGGTGACCGGCGACGACTGTTTCATCTGCCGCCTGTACCTGCATTCGATCGAACAGCTCGACGAGATCCTGTCGAAAGTGACCGAGCGCGCGGAGACCAGCACGGCGATCGTCAAGTCGACGCCGGTCGCGCGACGGCTGCCGCCGCTCGGCTAACGAAGGTCCATCGCTGGTCAAACGAAGGTCGCGCGAAGCAGCCCGGCGCTTATTGTTCGAGCGTCTCGAAAAACGACAGCATCTCGGCGACCAGTTCGTCCGGCGCTTCCTCGGGCAGATAGTGCCCGCACGATAGCGCGCGGCCGCTCACGTCGCGCGCGACATGCCGCCATTCGTCGAGCGCATCGAAGCATTTTTCGATCACACCCTTGTCGCCCCACAGCACCCGCAGCGGACAGCCGATCTTGTTGCCGCGCTCGATATCGGCGCGATCATGTTCGAGGTCGATGCTCGCCGACGCGCGATAGTCCTCGCACATCGCGTGCACCGCACCCGGTTGCGCGAGCGCCGCCCGATACGCGTCGAGCGCGGCGGGATCGAACGGTGCGAGACCCGCGTGACGTCCGCCCATCACCGCGTCGACATAGGCGGCCGGATTTGCGCCGATCAACGTTTCGGGCAGCGGCTCGGGCTGGATCAGGAAGAACCAGTGGAAGTAGTGCGTTGCGAACGCGCGGTCGGTGGCTTCGTACATCGCGAGTGTCGGCGCGATATCGAGCAGCATCAAACGCTCGACCGCGTCGGCGTGATCGAGCGCCATCCGGTGCGCGACGCGCGCGCCGCGATCGTGCGCACAGACGAGGAAGCGCTCGAAGCCGAAGTGGCGCATCACCGCGACCTGGTCGGCGGCCATCACGCGTTTCGAATACGGTGCGTGCGCGGCATCGCTCGGCGGTTTGCCCGACGCGCCATAGCCGCGCAGATCGGTTGCGATCACCGTGAAGTGCTGCGCGAGCGGCGCGGCGCAGCGTTCCCAGATCAGATGCGATTGCGGATGGCCGTGCAGCAGAAGCAGAGGCGGCCCGGCGCCGCCCTTCACTCCGAAAATGTCGACATCGCCCACGGCGACGCGAAAAGACGTGAAATTTTCGAAGGCCATGACGTCTCGTTGATCGTTTGAGGTCCGTGCATTGTAGAAGGCCAACAGGTCCGTGCGAGGTGGGATATCCCACGCAGACATGGAACCTGAATACTCCTTCGAACCGTTCCAAACGGGCCTACCGCGCGCGGGTCGCCCGCATCGCCTATAATCGAACGACCGTTCTTAAATGTTTGGCGCGACTTCGACATGCCGGTTTCGTTCGATTGTCACACGCATTCGCCGGTCAACACGCCGCAAGCCGTGTCGCTAAACTCATTCATCTATTCGCCGGCGCACGTCGCACCGGTTGGCCCAACCTGGAGACTCGCACCATGGCATTGCCCGCCGTTCTGCAAAACCTCGCGCTACCCGTCGTCGCTTCGCCGATGTTCATCGTCAGCTATCCCGAACTGGTACTGGCGCAGTGCAAGGCCGGTATCGTCGGCTCGTTCCCTGCCCTCAACGCGCGCCCGGCCGAACTGCTCGACGAATGGCTGACGCAGATCCAGGCGCAACTCGCCGGGCACAAAGCCGCGAACCCGGATGCGGTGATCGGCCCGATCGCGGTCAATCAGATCGTTCACCAGTCGAATGCGCGGCTCGAGCACGACGTGCGCGTCTGCGTCGAGCACAAGGTGCCGATCTTCATCACCAGCCTGCGCGCGCCGGCACGCGAGATCGTCGATGCGGTGCATAGCTACGGCGGCATCGTGCTGCACGACGTGATCAATCTGCGTCATGCGCAGAAAGCGCTGGAAGCCGGCGTCGACGGGCTGATTCTGGTCGCATCGGGCGCGGGCGGCCACGCGGGCACCACCTCGCCGTTCGCGCTGGTCGGCGAGGTGCGGCGCATTTTCGACGGCCCGATCGTGCTGTCGGGCTCGATCGCCAACGGCGGCTCGATTCTCGCCGCGCAGGCGATGGGCGCGGACCTCGCGTACATGGGCACACGCTTCATCGCCACCAAAGAAGCGCACGCGGTCGACAGCTACAAGCAGGCGATCATCAATGCGAAGGCGTCGGACATCATCTACACGAATCTGTTCACCGGCGTGCACGGCAACTACATCCGCGAGAGCATTACGAACGCGGGCCTCGATCCCGACGCGCTGCCCGAATCGGACAAGACCAGGATGAACTTCGGCGGCGACAAGACGAAGGCGTGGAAGGACATCTGGGGCGCGGGCCAGGGCGTCGGCCTGATGGACGACGTGCCGGACGTCGCCGAGCTCGTGCGGCGTCTGAAGAAGGAATACAACGACGCGAAGGCGCGGCTCGGCATCGCGCGCTGAGGTGAAGAACGGAGCGGGCCGGGCCGGGCCGCCCGCTCGCGGCCTACATATTGCGCCGATACTGCCCGCCCACCTCGAACAGCGCGTGGGTGATTTGCCCGAGCGAACACACGCGCACCACGTCCATTAGCACCGCGAACACGTTGCCGTCGTCGATCACCGCGCGCTTCAGGCGTTCGAGCGCCTCGGGCGCGGCGTCGCGGTGGCGCGCCTGGAAGTCGCGCAACCGCCGCAGCTGACTCTGCTTCTCCGCGTCGGTGGAACGCGCGAGCACCAGCGGCCGCGGCGCTTCATGCGGATGCGCGCTCAGGAACGTATTGACGCCGACGATCGGATACGAACCGTCATGCTTGCGATGCTCGTACAGCATCGACTCGTCCTGAATCCGTCCGCGCTGATAGCCGGTTTCCATCGCGCCGAGCACGCCGCCGCGCTCTGTCAGCCGCTCGAATTCGGCGAGCACAGCCTCCCTCGACCAGATCGGTCAATTCATCGATCACGAAACTGCCCTGATTCGGATTCTGGTTCTTCGCGAGCCCCCATTCGCGATTGATGATCAGCTGGATCGCAACTGCGCGGCGCACCGATTCCTCGGTCGGCGTCGTGATCGCTTCGTCGAACGCATTGGTGTGCAGCGAGTTGCAGTTGTCGTAGATCGCGATCAGCGCCTGCAGCGTCGTGCGGATGTCGTTGAAATCGATCTCCTGCGCGTGCAGGCTGCGGCCCGACGTCTGCACGTGATACTTGAGCTTCTGACTACGCTCGCTCGCGCCATAGCGCTCGCGCATCGCGACCGCCCAGATGCGTCGCGCGACGCGGCCGAGCACCGTGTACTCCGGGTCCATGCCGTTCGAGAAGAAGAACGACAGATTCGGCGCGAAGTCGTCGATCGACATGCCGCGTGCGAGATACGCCTCGACGTAGGTGAAGCCGTTCGCGAGCGTGTACGCGAGCTGCGAGATGGGGTTCGCGCCGGCCTCGGCGATGTGATAGCCGGAAATCGACACCGAATAGAAATTGCGCACGCCGTGTTCGACGAAATACGCCTGAATGTCACCCATCACCTTCAGGCTGAATTCGGTCGAGAAGATGCAGGTGTTCTGCCCCTGGTCTTCTTTCAGGATGTCGGCCTGCACGGTGCCGCGCACGTTTTCGAGCGCGGCGCGGCGCGTTGCGGCGAGTTCGGCTTCGGTCAACAGGCGGCCTTGCTGTTGCTCGCTCAGCGCGATCCGCTGGTCGATCGCGACGTTGAAGAACATCGCGAGGATCGTCGGCGCGGGGCCGTTGATCGTCATCGAGACCGACGTATCCGGCGAGCACAGATCGAAGCCGTCATACAGCGTCTTCATGTCGTCGAGCGTGGCGACCGACACACCCGAATTGCCGACCTTGCCGTAGATGTCCGGGCGCTCGTGCGGCTCCTCACCGTACAGCGTCACCGAGTCGAACGCGGTGGATAGCCGTTTGGCCGGCATGCCTTCCGACAGCAGCCTGAAGCGACGATTCGTGCGCTGCGGATCGCCCTCGCCCGCGAACATGCGCGTCGGGTCCTCGTTCTCGCGACGAAACGGAAACACGCCAGCGGTGAATGGGAAATAGCCGGGCAGATTGTCGAGCATCAGCCAGCGCAGGATCTCGCCGTGATCGACGAATTTCGGCAGCGACACTTTGCGGATTTCGGAGCCGGACAGCGTCGTGACCGTCAGCGCGGTGCGGATTTCGCGCTCGCGGATGCGCACCACATGTTCGTCGCCCGCATAGGCGGCCACCGTTTGCGGCCACGCGTCGAGCAGCTTGCGTTCGCGCTCGCCGAGCGCGGCGCCGCGTTGGTCGATCAGCGCATCGAGCGACGCTGCGTCGCTGCCCGCCTCGCCGAGCATGCGGCGCGTCTCGACCAGTTGCCAGCGTTCCCGCGCGATTTGCGCCTGCGCGTCGGCCCGCGTTCGATAGCCGCGTACCGTCTGCGCGATGTCGGCCAGATAGCGCACGCGCGCGGGCGGCACGATTGCATGCAGGTTGCTCGAAAAGCGCAGGCCTTCGGTCGCGCCGAGCCGTGCGCCGCCCTCGCGCAGGCCGTGCGTGCGCAGCGCATTAGCGATGCGCCGGTACAGCGCGCTCACGCCGTCGTCGTTGAAGCGCGACGCGATCGTGCCGAACACCGGCATCGCGTCGGGCGATGTCGCGAAGTCCCCGCGGTTGCGCTGCACCTGCTTCGCGACGTCGCGCAGCGCATCCTGCGCACCCTTGCGATCGAACTTGTTGATCGCGACGAAGCTCGCGAAGTCGAGCATGTCGATCTTCTCGAGCTGGCTCGCGGCGCCGAACTCCGGCGTCATCACGTACAGCGATTCGTCGACGAACGGCACGATCGCCGCATCGCCCTGACCGATCCCCGACGTCTCGACGACGATCAGATCGAAGCCCGCCACCTTGCACAGCATCAGCGCGGCGGGTAGCGAATCGGAGAGTTCGGTCGATGCCTCGCGCGTCGCCATCGAGCGCATATAAATGCGGGCGCCGTCGCCCCAATCGCCGATCGCATTCATGCGGATGCGGTCGCCGAGCAGCGCGCCGCCGGATTTTCGGCGTGACGGATCGATCGCGAGCACGGCGATGTTCAGCGTGTCGCCGTGGTCGAGCCGGAAGCGGCGGATCAGCTCGTCGGTCAGCGACGACTTGCCCGCGCCGCCGGTGCCGGTGATGCCGAGCACCGGGATGCGTGGCGCTTGCGCGAGCGTCGCTAGCTGGTCGCACGCGGCGGCGTCGACGCTGTTCGTTTCGAACGCGCTGATCAGTTGCGCGAGGCGGCGGAAGATCGGCGCGGCGGGATCGGCGGGGTGCGAGCCAGCAGCAGTGCCAGCGTGCGGAGCATGGGCCTCACCGCAACGCGGCAACGGCCGCGCGGCCAGCTCGGCGAGCCATTCGCGCACCGGCGTCGGCCGCGCCGCGTCGGCCGCGCGCGCCCCTTCGACGCAGCGCGCGATCATGTCGTCGATCATGCCTTGCAGACCGAGCCGCTGACCGTCGTGCGGCGAGTAGATTTTTTCGACGCCGTCGCGTTCGAGCGCGGCAATTTCCTCGGGGACGATCACGCCCCCGCCGCCGCCGAACACCTTGATGCGCTCGCCGCCGCTTGCACGCAGCAAATCCACCAGGTAGCGGAAGTATTCGTTGTGGCCGCCCTGATAGCTCGACACGGCGACGCCGTCGGCGTCCTCGTTGAGCGCGGCGGTCGCGACTTCGGCGACTGAGCGGTTGTGGCCGAGGTGGATCACCTCGACGCCGCTTGCCTGCAGGATGCGCCGCATGATGTTGATCGACGCGTCGTGGCCGTCGAACAGTGCGGCGGCGGTGACGAAGCGCAGGCGCCGGCCCGCGGGCAGTTCGTGGCTGCCGGCACGCTGCGGCGTGGACAGATCGGTCATGTCTCCCCCAGATCATTTAACTGATGGGTGCTCACAATCAGTATATAGAAACGGGGTAACACGGCGCCGGGGCGCGGGGCGGGCGATTGGCGACGTATGCTCGGTGCTTCGCGACACGCTACCGCACCGCCAACGCCTTGATTTGGTCGAGCGACGGCCACAGCGATTCGTTTGCGAACCGCGCCGCCAGAAAATCGACGAATGAGCGCACCTTGGCCGAGAGATGCCGCCGGCTCGTGTAGACGACGTGGATCGGCAGCTCCCGCGGCGGCACCTGGTCGACGAGCAGCGGCACGAGCCGCCCTTCGGCGAGATCGCTGCCGATCACCTCGGTGCCGAGCATCGCGATGCCCGCGCCATGCAGCACGACCACGCGCTGGGCCTCGAGCTGATTGACGATCAGGTTGCCCGACAGGCGCACACGCGAGCCCGCGTCGCCGGTCGCGACTTCGAGCGCCGATACGCCCGCGTACTGCAGATAGTTGTGGCGCGCGAGATCGGCGACGCTCTTCGGCGTGCCATGCTTGCGCAGATAGGCGGGCGATGCGCACAGCACCAGATGCGCGGTCGCGATCTGCCGCGCGATCAGCGACGACGACTTGAGCCCGCCCGGCGACGCGCGGATCGCGACGTCGAAGCCCTCGTCGATCAGTTCGACGACGCGGTCGGACAGTGTCATATCGACGGTGACCTGCGGATACTGCGCGGCGTAGTCCGCGACCGCGGCCATCACGTGATTCAGGCCGAACGCCGACAGCGACGACACCCGCAGCCGCCCGTGCGGCACGACGCTTGCCGCGCCGACCGCCTGGCCGGCTTCGTCGAGCTCGGTGAGCGCCTGACTCAGCCGCTCGTAGTACTCGCGGCCTGCCTCGGTCGGCGCGACGCGACGCGTGGTGCGGTTCAGGAGCCGCGCGCCGAGCTGCTGCTCCAGATGCATCACATGCTTGCTCGCCATCGCCGCCGACATCTCCATCTTCTCCGCCGCGCCGACGAAACTGCCGGCTTCGACCACGTGGCGAAACACTTTCATGCTGACGAGGGTGTCCATCTCAGTCGCTCGCTTCAGGAATCAATCGACGTCATTTTGCCGGGTTTATCAAAAGAACGGCAGCAAACGCTCGTATTCGGCGGCGCCCGAAATCGACAAAGCCCGCGTTCCGGGCGGAACGCGGGCTTTGCGGTGACACCGTGGGCCGAGATCAGAACTTCGCGCGCAACCCCGCGCCATATGTATTGCCGCTCGACTGACCGGTGATGTGGTCATACAGGTACGCGGCATAGACATCGGTGCGCTTGGACAGCGGATAGTCGTAGCCGACCGCCGCCGTCTGGCGCGTCTGGTTCGAACCGCCGCCGTTACGCGAATACGCATACGAAGCCATCACCGAGCCAGGCCCGAACGGCACCGTGACGCCGCCCTGACCCGTGTTGACGTGCCAGCTCGTGACCTGCTGGTCGTTGTACGTGTACATGTACTGGCCGTACAGCTTGACGAACTTCAGGTCGTACGACACACCCGCCTGCGCGACGCTCTGGCTGCGCAGACCCGGCACGCCCGACGTTTCGAAGCTGCCGAGGTCGCCCGGCACGTTGTTGAAGTTCACGTACTGGTACACCGCGGTCGCCGCGAACGGGCCGTGGAAGTACAGCACCTGGCCGCTCCACTTCTTCGCGCCGTTCTGGGTCGTGTTGCCGAGCGCGTACATCGCGGTCGCTGAAAGGCCGTTGAAGTTCGGCGACGTATACGACACCGCATTGTTCCAGCCCGAGTCGCCGGTCACGCCCTGGTCGGTCGTGTAGGTCGGGAAGGTGCCGAGGCCGAGGTACACGTGATAGACCATCGGCGAGAACCAGTACGAATCGACGAACGGGTTGAACAGGATCGTCGATACGAACAGCGGCGTCGTCAGGCGGCCGGCGGTCACCGTGCCGTACGGCGATTCGATGCCGACGTACGCGTTGCGCGAGAACGTCGTGTCGCCGGTGAAGCGGCCGTACTCGCCAGTTTGCGCGCGGAAGAAGCCTTCGATAGTGAAGATCGCCTTGTAGCCGTTGCCCAGATCCTCGGTCCCCTTGAAGCCCCAGTACGACGTCGACATGCCGCCGCCCGACACGACCACCGCGGTCTTGCCGCCCGGAAACTTCTGCGAGCCGACCCATTCGTCGACCTGGCCGTAGAGCTGCACGCTCGATTGCGCGAGCGCCGACGACGCGCTCGCCAGCGCGGCGACGCATGCGGTGGCCTTGAGAGTAGTCTTCAGCGCGCTGCTGAGGCTTGTGTTCATGGATTCTCCAATCTTTGTCAAAAGGGTGTGGCTGTGCGAAAGGGGGCGCTCGCGCGAAACGTTGTTGTTATCCGTTCGATCGTCGAGTCAATCTGGGCGGGTCCCATCTTTGCGGACCATTTTTATGAACAAAAATATCGCTGCTTATTGCGGGTATATCGGTCTGATTAGTTTGGTCGGTTATCGGCTTGATACGACGCTTCAGAGCGGACTGGCGCCGACTCCTGGACGCAATGCGGCATTCGGCGAACGGCGCGCCACAGCGTGCGTGAACGCCTTAAATGACGGGCCGATGGCGCGACGCGGCAGAATGCCAGGATTTGACGCTGACCGGTAATTCGATGCCGGGTGTTTTCAAAAAAGTGTGGCGTCGAAACGTCAGATTCGGGGCTACGGCGCAGAGGAAGGCGCGCGAAGCCGCGCGAGGGATCGCGGGAAGGATCCGGAAGACGGGTTTCGGGACTGCGGTTGGGGCGGTGCGGTGGTTTGCGAAATCGCGCTCGGCTAATTCCGGTACGGTGAACCGCCCGGCTGACGCGGATCGTCGGCTGGGCGTTGCATCGGGCGCGCTGCGCCACGCTCTTCGTTGTAGCGGGCGACGTCGGCGCGGATCGAGCCGTTGCGCATCGGCATGTTGGACGGGGGATGCGGCACCGGACGCGACTCCGCGCTGACCGGCGTGATCGCGCCCGCATAGCCGGACGGATCGCCGACACGGCGCATGCCGGACTCGTAGCTGCCGAAGCCATAACCGAAATTGGCGTCCGCGATATTCGGATTGCCGCGCTGCGCGCGTGCGTCACGAGAAGCCATCGCACTGCGCGAGCCGCGCGGAGCAGGTGCGCCGCCCGCACCGGCATGACGGCCGTCACCACGCATCTCCATGCGCGGCGCGCGCCCGGCAGTGTCGCGCGAATAAGCGCCGCCCGCGGCGGCACCGCCGCCATGCGGCCCACCCGGCTCCTTCGCATAGGCGAACGAGCACAGCACGGCGATGACCGCGCCCCACGCCCAGTGCCTCGTTCTCGACAACCCGTCCACCTGTGACTCTCACGCCCGAAGACTTGCCTGAAATCCACCGTTCGAGCTGCGATGGACCTGTTGCGGGAGGAGAAAAGCGCCGCGTTCCTGTCGCGGCGCAGGGCATCCCTGCGGCCTTTGAACGAGTAATTTATGGTCGGGGGCAGAGGGTGTCGAGCCAAAAAGTGTTAGGTCTCGTCGGTGGATGTAACACCCTGTTACTGCGGCGTTTTTTCGCGCCGGAGCCCTCGTGCGGACGCGCCTCGCGGCTTGCTGGCCGGCGTTTTCGCCTGGCCCGCGCGGGCGCCGTTTGTTGCAAATAAACGCCGCTTGCAACGTCAATGGTTAAACGGTTTGTCGCGAGAAAGCACCTCGCCAATACTGAGACCTGGCGCGTCGCATGAATGGGCTCGGCCTGATTGGGGAGTCAATGCGCAAACTTCATTAATCGATTCGGCAAATGAATTTGCGTTTTCAATCGGCTTTCGACAACAATAGCCGCTTTCCATTGGCATGGACCACGCCTGACAGACCCGTCCCATGCTTACACCGCGTCATTGAATCGAGATTGCGACATGGCCCGCCCGAAATTCCTGCCCGATAACTTCACCCTGTGCCTCGTCGGCACCGTGATCCTCGCCAGCTTCCTGCCCGTTCATGGGCAGGCCGCCGTGGGGTTCAACTGGGTGACGAACATCGCGGTCGGCCTGCTGTTCTTCCTGCACGGCGCCAAGTTGTCACGCGAGGCGATCATTGCGGGCGCGACGCACTGGCGCCTTCATCTCGTGGTGCTGCTGAGCACCTTCGCGCTGTTTCCGCTGCTCGGCCTCGCGCTTAAACCGGTCCTTTCGCCGCTGGTCACGCCGTCGCTCTACGCCGGCGTCCTCTTCCTCTGCACGCTGCCGTCGACGGTCCAGTCGTCGATCGCGTTCACGTCCATTGCCAAGGGCAACGTGCCGGCCGCGGTATGCAGCGCGTCCGCCTCGAGCCTGCTCGGCATCTTCGTCACTCCAGCACTCGTCAGCGTCATCGTGTCGAATCAGGCCGCGAGCGGCGGTGCGTCGCCGTGGCATACGATCGGCAACATCGTGCTGCAACTGCTCGTGCCGTTCGTTGCCGGCCAGCTGCTGCGCCCGCTGATCGGCAAGTGGATCGAGAAGAATCGCGGCGTGCTGAAGTTCGTCGACCAGGGCTCGATCCTGCTCGTCGTCTACGGCGCGTTCAGCGAGGCCGTCACCGAAGGCCTGTGGCACACCATTCCGCTGTCGGCGCTCGGCGGCCTCGTCGTGGTAAACGCCGTGCTGCTCGCGCTCGCGCTGGCCGCGACGATCTTCGCGAGCAAGCGGCTCGGCTTCAGCCGCGCGGACCAGATCACCATCATCTTCTGCGGCTCGAAGAAGAGCCTCGCCGCCGGCGTGCCGATGGCCAAGGTGATCTTCGCGTCGCATGCGGTCGGCGCCGTGGTGCTGCCGCTGATGCTGTTCCACCAGATCCAGCTGATGGTCTGCGCCGCGCTCGCGCAACGCTGGGGCGCCCGCGACCTCAGCGGCGAGAGCAATGCCGCGGCGCGGCGACCCGCCGCCGCCGTCGCGCGCCGTTGAAAACACACGCAATGCAAACAGGACATTCATAAGCGCCCTCCCTGAGCGTCGTTTTGATCGTGTGAAGCAAGCCGCCTTCGGGCGGCTTTTCTTTTGGCTCTTCACTGGCCTTTGTCGTTATTTCACGCGCAAACGCTCTCGCTGTCGCCTCGGCCGGATGGCATAGGACGATTCTCGAACCGTCTCGAAAACAGCGGCCCGCCTGCTGTTTAGGCATTTTTACTAAACAACTTAATTTCCAACAAGTCCATAAAATACGGGTATTTACTGGTGTCATGCTGGCGTTTTGCGAGCGGCTTTATCTGCGTTTTACTATACAATCGCCCGACCTGAACCCGTGCTGCCTCGCCTCGCGCGGCAGCTTCATTCGATGGCCACAACCATCCGCGACGTCGCTCGCGCGGCCAGCGTTTCGATCGGCACCGTGTCGCGCGCGCTCAAGAATCAGCCGGGCCTTTCCGAGGCCACGCGCGAACGCGTCGTCGAAGCGGCGCGCCAGCTCGGCTACGACTCGGCGCAGCTGCGTCCGCGCATCCGCCGGCTAACTTTCCTGCTGCATCGTCAGCACAACAACTTCGCCGCGAGCCCGTTCTTCTCGCACGTGCTGCACGGTGTCGAAGACGCGTGCCGCGAGCGCGGCATCGTGCCGTCGGTGCTGACCGCCGGGCCGACCGAGGACGTGATTCACCAGATGCGCCTGCACGCGCCCGACGCCGTCGCGATCGCCGGCTTCGTCGAGCCCGAAACGCTCGCCACGCTGGTCGCGATGCAACGCCCGCTGGTGCTGATCGATCTATGGTCGCCGGGCTTGCGCTCGGTCAATCTCGACAACGCCGGTGGCGCCACGCTCGCAATGCGCCATCTGTTCGCGCAGCAGCGCAAGCGCGTCGCGTTCATCGGCGGCTCGCTCGCGCACTTCAGCATCGCCGAGCGCGCGCTCGGCTACCGGCGCGCATTCTTCGAAGCGGGGCTGCTGTTCGATCCGTCGCTCGAAGTGAACATCGACGCCGGGCTCGATCCCGACACCGGCGCCGCGCGCGCGATGCAGCGCCTGCTCGACGCGCCGGGCCCGCGCCCCGACGCCGTATTCGCGTTCAACGACGCCGCCGCGCTTGCCGCGCTGCGCGTGTGTCTCGCGCGCGGCTTCAGCGTGCCCGACGACATCGCGATCATCGGTTTCGACGACATCCCCGCCGCCGCCCACGCTACCCCGCCGCTATCGACGATCGCGGTCGACAAGGAAGCGCTCGGCCGACGCGGCGTCGAACTGCTGCTCGAAGACTCGCCCGCCGAACTCGAAGTCCGCTTGCCCGTTCAACTCGTTGCCCGTGCCAGTACTTTGGTGAAAACGCCATGACGCTAACCGATCCGCTTCAACTTTCCAGCGACGCCGCGAAGGCGCCGCCGTTCGCCAGCTTCCGCAAGCGCGAGTTTCTGCTCGCGCACATCGAAGACACGCTGCGCTTCTACGCGCCGAATGTGCTCGACCCGAGCGGCGGCTTCTACCACTTCTTGCGCGACGACGGTTCGATCTACAACCGCACCACGCGCCACCTGGTCAGCAGTTGCCGCTACGTGTTCAACTACGCGATGGCGTACCGGCAGTTCGGCGACCCGAAGCACCTCGAATACACGCGCCACGGCCTGCGCTTTCTGCGCGACGCGCACTGGGACTCGCAGCACGAGGGCTACGACTGGGAAATCGAATGGCGCGACGGCAAACAGCGCACGCTCGACGCGACGCGCCACTGCTACGGCCTCGCGTTCGTGCTGCTCGCGTACTCGCACGCGGCGATGGCCGGCATCGAGGAAGCGAAGCCGATGATCGGCGCGACCTTCGAGCTGATGGAGCACCGCTTCTGGGACGCCGCCGCCGGCCTCTATGCCGACGACGCGTCGGCCGACTGGCGTGTCAGCACGTATCGCGGGCAGAACGCGAACATGCATACCACCGAGGCGCTGCTCGCCGCGCACGAAGCGACCGGTCATCTGGTGTATCTCGATCGCGCCGAGCGCGTGGCGTCGAATATCACGCTGCGCCAGGCGAAGCTGTCGCAAGGACTCGTGTGGGAGCACTTTCACGCGGACTGGTCGGTCGACTGGCATTACAACGAGGAAGACAGCTCGAACATCTTCCGTCCGTGGGGCTTTCAGCCCGGTCATCAGACCGAATGGGCGAAGCTGCTGCTGATTCTCGAACGCTTCCGTCCGCTGCCGTGGCTGCTGCCGCGCGCGATCGAACTGTTCGACGCCGCGATGACGCACGCGTGGGACGAAGACCACGGCGGCCTCTATTACGGCTTCGGCCCCGACGGCACCGTGTGCGATCACGACAAGTACTTCTGGGTGCAGGCCGAAACGTTCGCGACCGCCGCGCTGCTCGGCAAGCGCACCGGCAACGAGCGCTTCTGGGACTGGTACGACGAGATCTGGCGCTATAGCTGGACGCACTTCGTGGACCACAAGTACGGCGCCTGGTATCGCATCCTCACCTGCGACAACCGCAAGTACAGCGACGAAAAGAGCCCGGCCGGCAAGACCGACTATCACACGATGGGCGCGTGCTACGAAGTGCTCGCCCATGCGCTCGGCGAAAACGCTGCGGCTGAATCAGCCGCTCCCGCCGCAGCGGCTTCCACGGAGAAAGCACAATGAGCGCGACGACCAACCTCCCCGTTTTCGTATCCGCCGGCGACATCCTGACCGATCTCGTGCGCACCGGCGCATCGCACTGGCTGTCGCGTCCGGGCGGCGCGGGCTGGAACGCCGCGCGCTGCGTCGCGCGGCTCGGCCTGCCGACCGCGTGCGCGGGCTCGCTCGGCGTCGATAACTTTTCCGACGAGCTGTGGGACGCGAGCGTCGCGGCCGGCCTCGACATGCGCTTCCTGCAGCGCGTCGAGCGTCCGCCGCTGCTCGCGATCGTGCATCAGACGCATCCGCCCGCGTACTTCTTCATGGGCGAGAACGGCGCCGACCTCGCGTTCGAGCCGGCGAAGCTGCCCGCCGGTTGGATGAACGCGGTGAAGTGGGCGCACTTCGGCTGCATCAGCCTCGTGCGTCAGCCGCTCGGCGACACACTGGCGAAACTCGCCGCCGAGTTGCGTTCGCACGGCGTGAAGATCAGCTTCGATCCGAACTATCGCAACCTGATGGAGCACGGCTACGAGCCGACGCTGCGCAAGATGGCGGCGCTCGCGGATCTGATCAAGGTATCGGACGAAGATCTGCGCATGATCTTCAAGACCAGCGACGAAGCCGCCGCGCTCGCGCAATTGCGCGCGATGAATCCCGCCGCCACCGTGCTCGTCACGCGCGGCCCCGAAGCGGCGATGCTGCTCGACGGCGCCGCGGTGATCGAGGCGAAGCCGCCGCGCGTCGAAGTGGTCGATACGGTCGGCGCGGGTGATGCGTCGATCGGCGGTCTGCTGTTCAGCCTGATGAGCGCGCCGCAACGCGGGTGGCCCGAGCATCTCGCATTCGCGCTCGCGGCCGGCGCGGCGGCTTGCGGGCACGCCGGCGCGCACGCGCCGACGCTCGACGAGGTGGTCGCGCTGCTATAAAACGCGACGCTGTAATTCTGCTGCCCTGGGGCGCGCGTAGCGTAACGGATGTCGAGCACGTCGCGCGGCGCGAAGCTGCCCCGGGCGGGAACCGATCCCGCCACGCCGTGCTAGGATGAAAACATCGAAACCTTTGCGAAAAGGAGCGAGGCCATGGAGGACGTCACCTACACCAAAGGGCTGTACACGGCCACCGCGTCGATAAGAGAAGTCGCACATGACGCCTGGCAAGGTGTCGTCACCCTCGCGCGCGACGAAGGCGAACCCAGCGCCGATCAGGAAACCACGCTCTACGAAGTCGACTCGACCTCGTCGACGCCGGGAGAAGCGCTCGAAGAAGCCAAAGCGCTCGCACATCGTATCCTCGGGGAAATCGAACTGTAGGCCGAACCAAGGGGCAGCGCGTCGCGCGTCCTCGCGCATCGGCGCGCCGCTGCCGGATCGGCCGGCTGGAGGCGATCATGGCTGAACAGCTGTTCCAATATGGCGTGTATTCGATTCACGTTCGTCCGCTCGAACTCAGTGGCGCGCGCTGGGACGCGGAATACGAAATCCGTCATCGCGAGAAGGCCGTCAAGGCGTGGACCACGGTCGGCGGCGACGCGGGTTATGCCGAGCAGGCCGAAGCGGTGGAAAGTGCGCATCGGCAGGCGGTCGACGATATCGAGCATGGCGCGGGAATTCCGAAGCCGCGCGTGTTTCCGTGACGGCGGTTGGGTGGGTGTGGTGCGCGGCGGCGTCCGACCCGCACGCCGCGCGTGATGCGACCTGACCCAGCCTGAATTCCGGGACGCGCCCGGAAGCATTTCAACGACGGCATCGCGCAACCTCGCACCCTGGCGATACATCGCGCCGCGCTGCCTTCGCACCGCGCGGAAACTCGCGCAGCGCGCCATGCTACGCTGTCCACGTCTTCATTCCCACGAGCGCGTGATGGCAAGCGAACCGTCAGACCGTTTTTCCACGCTCGGCGACACCGACGCGAGGCGCCGCGCGCACGGCAGTCGCGAAATGCGTCTCGACGATCGCGTGGTGATCGCGCACGGCATGCCGACGCCGCTGTGGCAAGACCTGTATCACCGCGCGCTCGGCGTGCGCTGGCCGGGGTTCTTCGTGTCGCTCGCGCTGCTGTTCCTGCTGCTCAACATCGTGTTCGCCACGCTCTACATGCTCGGCGACGCTCCGATCGCGAATCAGTTTCCGAAGGGCTTCGGCGGTGCGTTCTTCTTTAGCGTCGAAACCCTCGCGACGGTCGGCTACGGCGACATGCATCCGCAAACCGTCTACGCGCACTGGATCGCGACGCTCGAAATCTTCATCGGCATGTCGAGCATCGCGTTGGCGACCGGACTGATCTTCGCGCGCTTTTCGCGGCCGCACGCGAAGATCATGTTCGCGCGCTACGCGGTGATCCGGCCGATCGACGGCCGCATGACGTTGATGGTGCGCTCGGCCAACGCGCGTCAGAACGTGATCGCCGAGGCACGCGCGCGGCTGCGCATCATGCGTCTGGAGACCTCGATCGAAGGCTTTACGCTGCGCAAGCTCTACGACCTCGCGCTGGTGCGCGACCAGCACCCGGTCTTCAAGCTCGGCTGGACGCTGATGCACATCATCGACGAAGCGAGCCCGCTGTTCGGCGAAAACGCCGAATCGTTGAAAGGCCGCGACGTTTCGCTGCTGCTCACGCTCGAAGGCATCGACGAATCGACGTCGCAAACCATGCAGGCGCGCCACATGTGGACCTGCGACCAGATCGTCTGGCAGCACCGGTTCGTCGACATCATGAGTGAGCGCGACGGCGTGAGCCACATCGACTACGCGCACTTCGACGAAATCGTGCCGCTCGATGCGGCACCGCTCCAGCCGGACATCGCGGCGAACACGGCGCAATAGCAATAGCCATCGTCCCATTCGCCGCCTCACGATACCCCAGGGCATACCCGAAGCGCGCCGCCGCGTGGCAAATCCGGCTCAAAAGCGGGCCGAAACGCGCGACTCGTCGCGCCCATTCGCGCACGCCCGATTAAAGAAGAAATAATTCACTCTCGCGAGCGCTAAAAAATAGAGTCTCTTTCGCTGCGCGGCATCCGTGACCCCACCGCCCGCGCGCGAAGCCAGAACCTTGGAGACTCCCCCATGACCGCTCGCCTGCCCATCGACGGCACGCCCGCACTCGCCGACTACAAGCTTTCCGACAATCTCACCGCGACGCGCGGCCGGATCTTTCTGACCGGCACGCAGGCGCTCGTGCGCCTCGCGCTGATGCAGCGCACGCTCGACAAGACCCGCAACCTGAACACGGCCGGTTTCATCAGCGGCTATCGCGGCTCGCCGCTCGGCATGGTCGATCAGCAGTTGTGGAAGGCGAAAAAACTGCTCGCCGCGAGCGACATCCGCTTTCTGCCCGCGATCAACGAAGAACTCGGCGGCACCGCCGTGCTCGGCACGCAGCGCGTCGAAGCCGATCCCGAGCGCACCGTCGATGGCGTATTCGCGATGTGGTACGGCAAAGGCCCGGGCGTCGACCGCGCGGGCGATGCCTTGAAGCACGGCAACGCGTACGGCTCGTCGCCGCACGGCGGCGTGCTGGTGGTCGCGGGCGACGATCACGGCTGCGTGTCGTCGTCGATGCCGCATCAGAGCGACTTCGCGTTGATCGGCTGGCACATGCCGGTCGTGAATCCGTCGAACATCGCGGACATGCTCGAATTCGGCCTGTATGGCTGGGCGTTGTCGCGCTTCTCCGGTGCGTGGGTCGGCTACAAGGCCATTTCGGAGACCGTCGAATCGGGCTCGACCGTCGATCTCGACGCGCTGCAAACCGAATGGACACCGCCACCGGAATTCGAAGCACCAGCCGGAGGCCTGCACAACCGCTGGCCCGATCTGCCGAGCCTGACGATCGAAGCGCGTCTGCATGCGAAGCTCGACGCGGTGCGCCAGTTTGCGCGCATGAACAGCATCGACAAATGGATCGCGCCGAGCCCGCACGCCAATGTCGGCATCGTCACCTGCGGCAAGGCGCATCTCGATCTGATGGAAGCGCTGCGCCGGCTCGATCTGACGGTCGCCGATCTCGACGCGGCCGGCGTGCGCATCTACAAGGTCGGGCTGTCGTTTCCGCTGGAGATGACGCGCATCGACGCGTTCGTGTCGGGTCTGTCCGAAGTGCTCGTGATCGAAGAGAAAGGCCCGGTCATCGAGCAACAGATCAAGGACTATCTGTACAACCGCACACAAGGCACACGGCCGGTCGTGATCGGCAAGCACGCCGAAGACGGCACGTTGCTGCTGTCGTCGCTCGGCGAATTGCGGCCGTCGCGCATTCTCCCGGTGTTCGCGAACTGGCTCGCGAAGCACAAGCCGGCGCTCGATCGCCGTGAACGCGTCGTCGATCTGGTCGCGCCGCAGATCCTGTCGAACGCGGCGGACAGCGTGAAGCGCACGCCGTACTTCTGCTCCGGCTGCCCGCACAACACGTCGACGAAAGTGCCGGACGGCTCGATCGCGCAGGCGGGCATCGGCTGTCATTTCATGGCGTCGTGGATGGAGCGCGACACGACCGGGCTGATTCAGATGGGCGGCGAAGGCGTCGACTGGGCCGCGCATTCGATGTTCACGAAAACCCGCCACGTATTCCAGAATCTCGGCGACGGCACCTACTTTCACTCCGGCATTCTCGCGATCCGCCAGGCGGTCGCCGCGAACGCGACGATCACCTACAAGATCCTCTATAACGACGCGGTCGCGATGACGGGCGGCCAGCCGGTCGACGGCAGCATCTCGGTGCCGCAGATCGCGCGACAGGTCGAAGCCGAGGGCGTGTCGCGCTTCGTCGTGGTCAGCGACGAGCCGGAGAAATACGACGGTCATCACGGCCAGTTTCCGCAGGGCACGACGTTTCACCATCGCAGCGAGATGGACGCGGTGCAGCGCCAGTTGCGCGACACCGACGGCGTGACCGTGCTGATCTACGACCAGACCTGTGCGGCCGAAAAACGCCGGCGCCGCAAGAAGGGCGAATTCCCCGACCCGAACAAACGGCTCTTCATCAACGAGGAAGTCTGCGAAGGCTGCGGCGATTGCGGCGTGCAGTCGAACTGTTTGTCGGTGGAACCGGTGGAAACCGCGCTCGGTCGCAAGCGCCGCATCGATCAGTCGTCGTGCAACAAGGACTACTCGTGCGTGAACGGCTTTTGCCCGAGCTTCGTCACCATCGAAGGCGGTACGCTGAAAAAAGCCGCGGGCGACGCGTTCGATCCGCAGGCGCTCGCCACGCACGTCGACGCGTTGCCGATGCCCGCGACGCAACTCGATGCCGCGCCGTACGACATCCTCATCACGGGTGTCGGCGGTACCGGCGTCGTGACGGTCGGCGCCTTGATCAGCATGGCCGCGCACCTCGAAGGCAAGAGCGCGTCGGTGCTCGACTTCATGGGCTTCGCGCAGAAGGGCGGCGCGGTGTTGTCGTTCGTGCGCTTTGCCGCCCGCGACGAATGGCTGAACCAGGTCCGCATCGACACGCAGCAGGCCGACGTGCTGCTCGCCTGTGACATGGTGGTCGGCGCGAGTGCCGATGCACTGCAGACGGTGCGACATGGCCGCACGCGCATCGTCGTCAACACGCATGCGATTCCGAACGCGAGCTTCGTGCAGAACCCGGATGCGACGCTGCATGCCGACGCGCTGATCGACAAGATGCGTCACGCGGCCGGCGAAGAGCGTATGTCGACGTGCGACGCGCAAGCGCTCGCAACGCGTTTTCTCGGCGATACGATCGGCGCGAACATTCTGATGCTCGGTTTCGCGTGGCAGCTCGGTCTCGTGCCGGTGTCGTTCGCCGCGATGATGCGCGCGATCGAACTGAACAACGTCGCCGTGCAGATGAACCAGCTCGCGTTCTCGATCGGGCGCATGGCCGCGGCTGATCCCGCCGCGCTCGAATCGCTGTGGCAGTCGCGTCATGCACCGAAGCCGAGCGTGCGGGTCGATACGCTCGACGAGCTGATCGCCCATCGCGAAGCACGGCTGCTCGCGTATGGCGGCGCGGCTTATGTGAAGCGGTATCGCTCGCTCGTCGATGCGGCACGGCGCGCGGAAACCGCCGTCGATGCGGCGAGCGAGCGCGTGACGCGCGCGGTCGCGAGCACGTTCTACCGGCTGCTCGCGGTAAAGGATGAATACGAAGTTGCGCGTCTGCATACGGATGCCGCTTTCCGCGATGCGCTCGAAGCGCAGTTCGAGGGCGTCGCCGGCAAGGACTTCACGATCCGCTTCAACCTCGCGCCGCCGACGCTCACGCGTGCGCAGCCCGGCGCCGTGCCGACGAAGAAAACCTATGGTCAGTGGATGTGGCCCGTGCTCGGCCTGCTCGCGAAATGGCGCGGTCTGCGCGGCTCTGCGCTCGATCCGTTCGGCCGCACGCTCGAGCGCAAGATGGAGCGCGAGCTCGCGAGCGATTACGAAGCCACGCTGCACCGTGCGCTAGCGAAACTCGACGCGAGCCATTTCGACGACGTCGCGAAACTCGCTGAACTGCATGCGCGCGTGCGCGGGTATGGGCACGTGAAGCTGGCGAATCTGGCGGGGGTCAAGCGTGGTGAGCGTGACCTCGCCGCGCGCCTCGGCATCGATGCGGCGACGGGTGTCGCGGTGAAGAAGTCGCTCGAGGAGATGAAGGGCGCCGGGCAATTGCGCGGCATTCCGGTGGTGGTCGCGAAGTAAGTGGTTAGTTGCGCTGCTCACCGTTGCATTGCGTCGAGCAGCGCCCTCACCTGCATCACCTTCGCGGGATCGACTGGCGCGAGTCCGTTGCCGTTCACGCGCACGCCGGAGCCGAAATGCACGGCCTCGACGTGCGTTTTGCTCACGAACTCCGCGACCGCATCGACCGTCAAGCCGGCACCGGCGAGCACCGTGCAATGCGAGCCGGCAGCCTGCCGCAGCAGTTCGCCGATCGTCGCTTGCGCCCGCAGCACCGACGGCTGTCCGCCCGACGTCAGCACATTCGTCACCGCCTCGAAACCGAGCAATACGTCGAGCGCTTCGCGCAGATCGCGCGCCTCGTCGAACGCGCGATGGAACGTGATCGCGAGTCCATCGGCAGCTTCGCACGCGCGCGCGAGACCTTCGCGGTCGATCGCCCGCCCCGCATCGAGCATGCCGATCACGATGCCGTTCGCGCCGGCCGCCTTGGCGGCCCGGATGTCGCGCAGCATCACCGCGTAGTCGTCGGTGTCGTAGACGAACGCGCGGCTATGCGGCCGCACGATCACGTTCACGGGGACGCCGGCTGCCCGGACGCCGACCGCTGAAACCACCGCCTCGATCAACCCCACACTCGGCGTCAATCCGCCCTCGCCCATCGCGGTCACGAGTTCGAGACGGTCGGCACCGGCCTGCGCGGCAGCGCGCGCATCGGCGACGGTCGTGGCAATCACTTCGAGCAGCACGGACATGAGCGCAACCTGGTGTCGTTGAAAACGGCATCATGTCAGATGCGCGCGTCGCGTTCGTCTTCGACCCAGTCGATATCGCCGCACAGCACGCAAGTCTCGCTGCCGACGCGCGTCGCCACCGACAGCGTCACGCACGGCAACGCCTCGTTGATCGACAGATACGGCCGCGTCACGTGCACCCGCTCCGGCGCATTGATCGCGACGCTGAAATACGGACGACGCAGCCAGTTCGCGCCCTGCGCGTCGGCCAGCGGCAGAAAGCGCGTTTCGTGCGCCGCGCGATCGGCGCGCAGCACGACGTTGCGGCCGGCCTGGCGCCCCTTCGCGTCGAGCAGAAAACAGCGCGCCACGTGATCGAGCGCGAGGAAATTCCAGCACACCTCGTCGAGCGGCTCACCGGCGGCGAGACGCTCCGCGGCGCGCTCGAACGCGCGCAGATACGGCGCGAGGCGACTCGCGCTGCGCCGCTCGCGTGCCTCGGCCTGCTCACGATAACGCTCGGTGACTTCGCCGATGCAAACCGCCGCGTGGATCGGATCGGCAACACCCGGATTCGGCCGCCCAAAGAAAAAGCCCTGCACGAAGTCGGCATTGCAGGCGAGCGCCATCTGCGCTTCGTGCTCGGTTTCGATGCCCTCGATCAGCACGAGCTTGCCCGCTTCATGCAGCATCGCCACGAGCCCCGGCAGGATCGTCGCCATGTCGGCGCGATGCGCGGCATGCGACAGCATGACGCGGTCGAGCTTCACGATGTCGGGATTCAGTTGCCAGATCCGCTCGATGTTCGAATGGCCGGCGCCGAAATCATCGAGCGCGATCAGGAAGCCGCGCTCGCGAAACTCGCGCACCGCGTCGGCGAGTCGATCGAGATCTTCGGCGCTCTGCTCGAGCACTTCGAGCACGACGCGCCGCGGCGACAGATCGAGCCGCCGCAGATTGGCGAGCAAAGCGGCCGCGAGATACGGGTCGGTCAGCACGCCCGGGTGCACGTTCAGGAACAACCATTCGCGCTCGGCGCCGAGCACCTTGAAGTTCTCCAGATGCAGCGTCTGCGCCAGCCGGTCGATCTGCAGCGCGTCGCCGAGGCGCGCGGCCTCGCCGAACACATCGAGCGGCGACACCGCGCGATCGAGCGCGTCGTGCGCGCGCAGCAAGCCCTCATAGCCGACCGCGCGCAGGTGCGACAGACTGAAAATCGGCTGGAACACGCTGGTAAGCGTCAGTTCGCCGTGCTGCACCGAATAGCGTTGAAGGCCCGAGCTCACCTCGACCTCGAAGCCGTGCGGCACGCTCGCCGCCCTGTCCTGTTGCGCAATCGTCATGCAATCCTCTCACGCGAGAGCCGGCCGGTCCGAACGCGACCGGCAACGAACTCTCAAAATGTGCGTCATCGTTACCGGTTAAGCAAGGTCCATGCGCACGCTGGCGCACACTGCGCTATAACTCGCTCGAAAGATTGCACCGGCGACAGCGCCCGTGCGCCGCCCGTGGGCGTCGCGCGCACCGTCGCGGTGCACGGATTCGCAGGCCACGTCGCGGCGAAGCTCGCGGCAACCGCGCGCGCCGCCGGGCTACACTCGACCCTGCGCATGGGGCCCTCTCCCGGGACACCCCTCATCCCCGAAACACACGATGGAAATTGTCTTTACCGTCCTGATCCTGCTACTCGCCGTCGCCGCGTCCGGCATGCTGACCCGCGCGCTGCCGTTCAAGCTGCCGCTGCCGCTCGTGCAGATCGCGATCGGCGCGATGCTCGCGTGGCCGCGCCTCGAATTGCACGTCGCGTTCGATCCGGAAATCTTCATGCTGCTGTTCATTCCGCCGCTGCTGTTCGCGGACGGCTGGCGCATCCCGAAGCGCGAGTTCTTCATGGCGCGCCGCGCGATCCTGATGCTCGCGCTAGGCCTCGTGTTCATGACGGTGCTGGTGGTCGGTCACTTCGTGCACGCGCTGGTGCCGCAGATCTCGCTGCCGGTCGCATTCGCGCTCGCCGCCGTGTTGTCGCCGACCGACGCGGTCGCGCTGTCCGGCATCGCCGGTAAGGGCAAGATTCCGGTGCAACTGATGCATATCCTCGAAGGCGAGGCGCTGATGAACGATGCGTCAGGCCTCGTCGCGCTGAAGTTCGCGATCGCCGCCGCGCTGACCGGCGCGTTCTCGCTGCGTGAAGCGTCGGTGAGCTTCGTGATCATCGCGGTGGGCGGCCTTGCGGTCGGCGCGGCGGTGAGCGCGGTGTTCAGCTTCGTGTCCGCGCGCTTCCTGAATCTCACCGAAGAAGGCGATCCCGCGCCGGGCGTCGTGATGACCCTGCTGATCCCGTTCGCCGCCTATCTGACCGCCGAGCGCTTCGAGCTGTCGGGCGTTCTCGCCGCGGTCTCCGCCGGCATGATGATGAACTACGCGAGCATCACGGAAAAATGGCAGGTCGCCTCGCGCGTGCGGGCCTCGAGCACGTGGACGATGATCGAGTTCGTGTTCAACGGCATGGTGTTCATCATGCTCGGCCTGCAGTTTCCGCACATCCTCGGCCGCGCGCTGCTCGACGCGCACGAAACCAACGACGCGCAGGTCGCGCTGCTGATCGGCTATATCGTTGCGGTGGCGCTCGCGCTGTACGCGATGCGCTTCGCGTGGGTGTGGCTGCTGCGCTGGTTCGCGAGCCGCGGCGCGACGAAGCACGGCGTCGCGAACGCAGTGCCCGGGTTGCGCATGGTGTCGGTGACGACGGTGGCCGGCGTGCGCGGCGCGGTGACGCTCGCGGGCGTGCTGTCGCTGCCGGAGGTGCTGCCGAACGGCACGCCGCTGCCGGGACGCGATCTCGCGATCTTCATCGCGTCGGGGGTGATCCTGGTGTCGCTGCTGGTGGCGGTGGCCGCGTTGCCGCTGCTGCTGCGCGGCTGGCGGCGCGGCAAGGACCCGCATGCCGCCGAGGAAGCACTCGCGCGTACGCTCGCCGCGCAGTCGGCGATTCGCGCGGTCGATCATCTGCACGACACGGAATGCGCGGACCTCGAGGAATCGGCTCAGGCGTATGCGACCGATGTAACCGCGCGGGTGATGGACCTGTACCGCCGCCGCCTCGCGACGCTCGACGACGAACAGGCGCCACGCGAACTCGCGCGCCGTGCCGATGCGCTCGAATTCCGCATGAAGCTCGCGGCGATGCGCGCCGAGCGCAAGACGCTGCTCGACCTGCGCGACACCCAGCGCATCAACGACGAGACGCTGTACAAGCTGATGCGCGAGGTGGATCTTTCGGAGACGGCGCTGACCGCGCGCAAAAGGTAGGAGTTGGCTGCCGCATCGGCGTCGGCACCGGCGCTTGCAATGCCAGTGCCGATAAAAGACGCTCAGGCCACCGGCCCTTGCGTCGGCTTTCTTCTCAGCAGCGCGTACAGGATGATCGCGCCGAACGTCGCGGTGCCGATGCCACCGAGCCCGAAGCTGCCGAGCTTCAGCGAGAAGTCGCCGGCGCCGAGCACGAGCGTGACGGCCGCGACGATCAGATTGCGGTTGTCGGAGAAGTCGACCTTGTTGACGACCCAGATGCGCGCGCCCGTCACCGCGATCAGCCCGAATACGACGATCGACACACCGCCCAGCACCGGTCCCGGAATCGTCTGGATCACCGCGCCGAACTTCGGCGAGAAGCCGAGCACGAGGGCGATCAACGCGGCGATCACGAACACCAGCGTCGAATAGATCTTCGTGACCGCCATCACGCCGATGTTCTCCGCGTACGTGGTCACGCCGGTACCGCCCGCGAAGCCGGACACGATCGTCGCGAGCGCATCGCCGAGAAACGCGCGGCCGATATAGCGGTCGAGGTTCTGGCCCGTCATCGCGCTGACGGCCTTGATGTGGCCGAGGTTTTCGGCGACGAGGATCACCGCGATCGGCGCGAGCAGCGTCATCGCGTGCGGGTCGAACACCGGCGACATGAAGTGCGGCATGCCGAACCACGCGGCGTTCGCGACGATCGAGAAATCGATCGGCTTGCCCATGCCGAGGCCGTTCGTGACGATCGCGTAAATGACGTAGGCGAGCAGCAGGCCGACCAGGATCAGCAAACGCTGGAGCATGCCGCGCGTGAACACCGCGACCGCGCCGACGCACAGCACCGTGACGAGCGCCATCCACGACTCGAAATTGCTGCCGCTCACGCCATGCACGGCGATCGGCGCGAGGTTCAGACCGATCACGCAGACGATCGCGCCGGTCACGACCGGCGGCATCAGCGTTTCGATCCAGCCCGTGCCGACCGTCGCCACGATCAGACCGATCACCCCGTACGCGACGCCGCACGCGATGATGCCGCCCAACGCGACCGCAATATTCGGGTTCGCGCCGTGTCCGCCGTAGCCGGTCACCGCGATCACGAGGCCGATGAACGCAAAGCTCGAACCGAGATAGCTCGGCACGCGCCCGCCGACGAGCACGAAGAACAGCAGCGTGCCGATCCCCGACATGAAGATGGCCAGGTTCGGATCGAAGCCCATCAGCAGCGGCGCAAGCACGGTCGAGCCGAACATCGCGACGACGTGCTGAACGCCCATCGCGAACATCTGCGGCCACCCGAGCCGTTCGTCGATGCCGACGATGCTGCCTTCGGCGCCGGCAGGCTGGCGGCGCCAGCGGGGGAAATAGGATGCGGCCATCGCGGGGATTCTCCTCAGGGTCGGCGTGGTGTGTGCCGATCACGCGCTGCGGCGTGGGTCCGGCAAAAGTTACGCGCGAGTTTACGGAGAGCAATAAGGGCTGGCAAGCGGGCCGACGAGTGGCTCGGGAAACGAGCCCTGGAAGCGCGTCAATTCGCCCGGCGCGGGTCGGGGTCCGGCGTCACCGCGGCGCCGTCCCGCGCGGAGTGGTCCGTCGGCGCGCCGTACAGCATCACCCGATTGCGGCCGGCATCCTTCGCGCGATACAGCGCTTCGTCGGCGGCGTCGACTAGCGCGCGGCTCGTCGCGAGCGCCGCGCCCTGCGCGGTCGCAGCGCCTGCGCTCACCGTCAGCACGTGATGCGTGCTGGCCACATGGCGGCATTGCAGCGCCTGCACCGCCGCGCGCATCTGCTCGGCGATCCGCTGCGCGCCCGTCGCGCCGGTGTCCGGCAGCAGCACCGCGAACTCCTCGCCGCCGAAGCGCGCGGCCGTATCGCCCGGACGTCGCGCGTTCTGCGCGATACAGCGCGCGACGCCGATCAGCGCTTCGTCGCCGGCCGAATGACCGTAAAGGTCGTTGAAGCCCTTGAAGTTGTCGACATCGATCAGTAGCAGCGACAGCGGCCGGCCGGTGCGCTGCGCGCGTCGCCATTCGTCGTTCACGTGCTCCTCGAAGGCGCGGCGGTTGTTCAGGCCGGTCAGCCCGTCCGTGCGCGCCAGTTCGCGCAACTCTTCCTCGGCCGCGCGGCGCAGACGCAACTGGCGTGAGAACAGGATCGCGAGCGCGATGATCGTCACGTCGAGCGCGCCGATCAGCGTGCCGATGATCCATGCGCGCCGCCGCCACTCGACGTAGATGTCGCGCGTCGAGAGCGCGACGTCGAGGATCAGCGGAAAGCCGTCGATATGGCGGAACGCATACCAGCGCTCGACGCGATCGATCGCCGCCGTGCCGAAGAAGTCGCCGCTCGGATGCTTGACGAAGCGCGAGAAGTTGGCCGTGCCGGTCAGGTTGATGCCGATCGTTTTCGAATCGTAAGGACGGCGCATCAACATCGTGCCGTCGCTGAGCATCAATGCCATCGAGCCGCTCGGCCCGAGCTTCATGCCGTCGAACAGCCGATGGAAATACGTGAGGCGCAGCGTGCCGACCACCACGCCGCCGAAGCTGCCGTCCGGCCTCGAGATGCGCCGGCTCAGCGCGATGCGCAGGTCGTCGGCGGTGCCGCTCGGGCTGAACGGATGGCTGATGTACAGGCCGACGTCGGGTGAAGCGCGCTGCGCCTTGAAGTAGTCGCGGTCCGCATGGTTACTTGCGCGCGGCGGCCACGCGCTTGAATCGAAGCGCACGTTGCCGTTCTCGTCGAGCACGAATACCGAGCCCATGTCCTTTGCGCTGATCGAGCCGTCGAACAGCACCATCTGGCGGATCTCCGGCGGCAGATCGAGCACGCCCGGCTGCTTCAGTCCGTCGATCACCGCGCGCAGCGACAGGTCGTAGATCTCGAGATTGCGCGACACGTCGCGCTGGACCAGCAGGGATATGTTGGCGATGGAGTCCTGCGCGCGCCGCAACGCATCGTCGCGCATCTGTGCGAGCAGCGACACGGCGATCGCGAGGATCGCGCCAGCCAGTAAGACACTGATCGCAATCACGTTGTTCGGTCGGCGCGTCACCATGCGTTTTTGGTTCTGACATGCGCTGAACGTCGCGCGTGAAGAAGCGGCCGCGTCTCGGCAATCACCGTCAAAAACGCGACCTACGAAAACGTGAGCGTAGCAGACATGGCGCGCAGGCAAACGTTTGCGTAGCCGGGTGTTTGCCCGCATGCACCGGAACGGCACGCCAGAAGTCCCGTCCGGCGGGGGTTGCGCCCGATCGCCAGATTATCCAGGCGCCGTCCAAATATTCGGATAGCAAATGCGAATTGGCTGGATAGTTGGCCTCGCCACTTGGGTATTCAATCGAGCCTGTCACGTTCAAACGATTGGACACAAGGAGAGAGAGACATCATGAGCGAGAAGCGCAGCGCCTCGGAATGGCGCGAATTCGTCAGCGGCTGTCTGGACTTCCGCCCCGCGGAAGGCGTGTACCGGATTGCCCGCGAAATGTTCACGGAGCCCGAGCTGTTCTCGCTCGAGATGGAGCACATCTTCGAGAAGGCCTGGATCTATGCGTGCCACGAAAGCGAGATCCCCAACAAGAACGATTTCCTGACGATGCGCGCGGGCCGCCAGCCGCTGATCATCTCGCGCGACGGCGCCGGCAACCTGAACGCGATGATCAACGCGTGCCAGCACCGCGGTGCGACGCTCACGCGTATGACCAAGGGCAACCAGTCGACCTTCACGTGCCCGTTCCATGCATGGTGCTACAAGAACGACGGCCGGCTCGTGAAGGTGAAGGCGCCGGGCGAATACCGCGACGACTTCGACAAGTCGGTGCGCGGCCTGAAGAAAGCGCGCATCGCGAGCTACAAGGGCTTCGTGTTCGTGAGCCTCGACGTCGACGGCATCGACACGCTCGAAGACTATCTCGGCGACGCGCGCATCTTCTTCGACATGATGGTCGCGCAGTCGCCGACCGGCGAGCTCGAAGTGCTGCCCGGCAAGTCGACCTACACGTTCGACGGCAACTGGAAGCTGCAGAACGAGAACGGTCTCGACGGCTATCACGTGAGCACCGTGCACTACAACTACGTGGCGACCGTGCAGCACCGCATCGAGGCGAATGCGAAGAAAGGGGATAACCCCGGCGGCACGCTCGACTACAGCAAGCTCGGCGCCGGCGACAGCGAAACCGACGACGGCTGGTTCGCGTTCAGGAATGGCCACAGCGTGCTGTTCAGCGACATGCCGAATCCGCAAGTGCGTCCCGGCTACGAGAGCGTGATGCCGCGGCTCGTCGAAGCCTATGGCCACGACAAGGCCGAATGGATGATGCACCGGCTGCGCAATCTGAATGTCTACCCGAGCCTGTTCTTCATGGACCAGATCAGCTCGCAGCTGCGCATCGTGCGGCCGGTCGCGTGGAACAGGACCGAGGTCATCAGCCAGTGCATCGGCGTGAAGGGCGAGTCGGCGAAGGATCGCGAGAACCGCATTCGTCAGTTCGAAGACTTCTTCAACGTGTCCGGCATGGGCACGCCCGACGATCTCGTCGAGTTCCGCGAGCAGCAGCGCGGCTTCCAGGCGCGCCTCGAACGCTGGAGCGACATCTCGCGTGGGCATCACAAGTGGGCCAGCGGCGCGACCGCGAACACCACGCTGCTCGGCATCGAGCCGAATCTGACCGGCACCGAGCTGACCCACGAAGGGCTTTACGTGAACCAGCACGGCATCTGGCGCGACACGATCCTCAAGGGTCTCGACAAATCCATCGAATCGCAGGGAGAGCAGGCATGAGCCAACTCCAACACTCCGTCGAGCAGTTTCTGTATCTGAAGGCCGATCTGTGCGACAAACAGCAATGGGACGAATACCTCGATTTATTCGATCCGCAGAGCGTGTTTCATGTGCCGCAGTGGGATTCCGAGCACGTGTATACGACCGATCCGAAGCAGGGCATGTCGCTGATTTACTACTCGGATCGCGCCGGTCTCGAAGACCGCGTGTTTCGGCTGCGCACCGGCAAGTCGGCCGCGTCGACGCCGCTGCCGCGCACGATGCATCAGATCAGCAACGTGCGTCTGAGCGAGCGCGAAGATTCGAGCGTCGAAGCGAACGTGAACTGGTCGACGCTGTACACGCGTCACGGCTCGACCGACTACTTCTACGGCCGCGCGGTGTACGACCTGCAAGCGTCGGGCGATAGCTGGAAGATCAAGCGCAAGCACGTGCTGCTGCTGAACGACCACATCAACGCGGTGCTGGATTTCTACCATCTGTGAGCCGGGAGCACGACGATGAAACATAAGGTCGCGTTGAGCTTCGCCGATGGCAAAACCGCGTTCTTCGATGTGAGCCCGAACGAGCTGCTGCTCGACGCGGCGCTGAAGAACGGCGTGAACATTCCGCTCGACTGCCGCGAAGGCGTGTGCGGCACCTGCCAGGGGCGCTGCGAATCGGGCGACTACACGCTCGATTACGTCGACGACGAAACGCTCAGCGAAGAAGACCTCGCGCAGCGCAAGATCCTCTCGTGCCAGACGCGCGTGAAGTCGGATGCGTCGTTCTATTTCGACTTCGACTCGACGCTGTGCGAAGGCGCCGGCACGAGCACCGTGTCCGCGAGCGTGGTCGGCGTCGAGCTGGTGTCGGCGACGACCGCGATTCTGCGTGTCGATGCGAGCGCGCTTGAGCGTCAGCTCGATTTTCTGCCGGGCCAGTATGCGCGCGTGAAGGTGCCCGGCACCGAAGAATGGCGTTCGTACTCGTTCGCGAATCATCCGAACGCGCGCAACGAGTTGCAATTCCTGATCCGTCTGCTGCCCGACGGCATGATGAGCAACTATCTGCGCGAACGTTGCAAGGCCGGTGATACGGTCGAGTTCGAGGCGCCGCTCGGCACGTTCTATCTGCGCCAGGTCGAGCGTCCGCTCGTGATGGTGGCGGGCGGCACGGGACTCTCCGCCTTCCTTGGCATGCTCGACGACATCTCGGCGAAACGCAATGTCGCGCATCCGGTGCATCTGTACTACGGCGTCACGAATGCAGCCGATCTGTGCGAGACCGGGCGCATCAACGGTTACAAGGCGAGCATCGAAGGATTCGCGGTCGAGACCGTCGTGATGAATCCGGCGCCGGAATGGTCGGGCAAGACCGGGCTGATTCCCGAGCATTTCGACCGCTCGTTTTTCGAATCGAATGGCTTCGACATGTACGTGTGCGGACCGCCGCCGATGGTCGAAGCGATCAAGACCTGGCTCACCGAACAGGGTATTCAGGATTACCGGCTGTTTTACGAGAAGTTCGGCGAAAGCAACGCGCGATAGGACGTTCTAACGCCGCGCCGCGCGCTTCAGCGTCTCGGACGGCGACTCGCCGAACAATGCCTTGTACTCGGTCGAAAAACGGCCGAGATGCGACATCCCCCAGCCCAACGCCACCGACGAGATATTGCGCACCGAGCGGTCGTCGAGAATATCGCGCCGCGCCGATTCGAGCCGGTAGCGTTTCAGATACGCGATCGGCGCGCAGCCAAAATATTGACGGAAGCCGTCGAACAGCTTGAAGCGCGATACACCCGACGCGCGCTCGATGTCTTCGAGCGTGATCGGCTCGCGCGCGTTGTCGTGAATGAACTGGCGCGCGCGGGTCAGATAATGCGGTGGCGTCGGCGCGGACGCGTTGGCCAGCTGTTCCGAATAGTTATGCGGCTGCGACAGCAGCAGCCCCTTCAGCAACGTCAGTTCGAACTCGCTGGACATGTAAAGCTGCCCCAGCGACGGTCCCGAGCGCTCCATCTCGCCGGCCAGGAACTTGACCATGCGCCACCACGATGCCTGGTCGCCGGCGGCTGCGTCCATGTCGGGCTGGAACACGAGCGGCGCTTCGACGGGGCGTTGCAGCATCGTCTGCAGCACCTGTTGGAGCGCGGAGCGCGGAATCGCGACGTGCAGCTTGCGGCAATTGCCGGTGATCGCGAGATCCTGCGATTCCTGCGGACTGACGATCAGACCGCAATCCTGATCCGACAACCACCTCTTGCCGTGTGCTGCGAGCTCCTGTTGACCGACCATCGGCAGGCTCACGCTGTAGCAGTTCAGCGGACTGCTCTCACTCACCGCGACCGTCACGTCGGTGCCGTATTCGACGTAGCCTATCGTCGTCGCCATCGAACGAAGTACGGTGCCGGACTGGTGGAAGCGCAAGCGCTCTGGGTGACTGACCTGCAGGCCGTGGGGGCCGCAGATAGACGCCATCCAGTTGCGGGCGCCGTCTAGGTCGCTCAATGCGGCACGGAGATCGCGGTTGTTGGGGTCCGGAGTTGACATACCTGGAGACGAGCTATTGAGGTGCGTGCCCCCGAGGGCAGACAGTCCATCAAGGCGCAAACGTGGACATGATGGGTTTGGCTAAGCCTACCTCAACCGCGACCGCTCCGGGTGGATGGAATAAAACATTGTCCTCCGGTAAAGCACCGCTGTGCTGGCATGGAGAATCGCTGCCAAATGGAAAAGAGACCGAAATTCAAACGAAAAGCGATGCATTCATCACGCATTTTAAATACGCGCAAAACCGTGCAAGCTTCTAATTTTTCGGTCATTGCGTTGTCTGTTGCGCAGAAGGGAAAGCGCGGTGGCCGGCCCTGAGTCGTCAACACGACGCGGCACATCATCGACAGCGCGACGAAGATCGCGGACATCACGGCGATCATCGAGGCGTTGCGTTTCAGACCAACATTCTCGCGCTGAACGCGGTCGTCGAAACGGCGCGCGCCCGCGAGCAGGGACGCAGCTTCGCGGTGGTCGCGAGCGAGGCGCGCAGCCTCGCGCAACGCTCGTCGAGCGCCGCCAGGAGATCGAGGACCCCATCGCGACGTCGGTCGACCGGATCCGCGACGGCTCGGCGCTCGCTGGCGAAGCGGGGAGGACGATGAACGAGGTCATGCACGCCCGTCGCATGCGCGACCGACTTGATCGCGGAGGGGTGGGATAAGTTCTGACCGGAGCTTTTTCGGCTGCGCGTCGCGCTTGCTGTTCCCGAAGGCACGGCATGCGGTCAAGTCGTTCATCGAGGGCAATGACGATGTGCGTTTGTCGATGTAGAAAAACAAAAATCGGCGGGAGGCCGGCTTTGAGAGGAGGGCCACGAAAACGTTGTAAAAACGCAAATCAGAAACGCCGACTTTTCCGTGATGGCTTTTCAGCGTGCCCCGGAATTTGCCCCAACGCCGATTCGGCTGCAAATCAGGCCCGAAAGTCCGACCGCAGAGACTGCAACAGGACACCCGAGGTGCACCGCCGCCGCACCAATTACCCTCAATTCTGCCCGGCTCCAATGTTAGTTTCCAATTGGGGGCCGGCCAGATTCGCGCGTGCGTCCCAGACCGCATGATGCCGATGGCCATGCTTGGCAAAAAAAGCCTCCGGTCCTGCTGAGTTCAGCCTAGTCCAGATATTCGCCGCCTGCTACCGAAAGGCCCCAGACAGACTTTCGAATGTTCGCCGAGTCAACGTCGCTGCCGTAGCAAAGGGTGTGGGGGTGCGCGGCGGGAAAGGCAACAGCCAAACCATCGCTGCGGCTCGAAGCCGCAGAAGCATCGTCGCTTGTCCCGCTGGACAGCCGAGTTGCAGCAAGACAGGTTAGCGCACATATCCGCGGCACCTGATCTGGCCGTCGCGCTGGCTGACGGCAATCTTGAATCGAGACCACGACGCCGAAGAGTCACCATCACAGTCGTTGGCCTGAAGCCTCTTTTCTCCCTCTAAAGAACTACAGCCTTGGCAAGATACGCTTCAACGGCGTCAGCCATTCTCGACATGTATTCGTTAAGCATCATTCGACCCGTGAGCGCGTCCGAGACCACATGCGGTGCTAGCGACAGCGTAAGGTCGTAATATTGGTCGTCATCCTTATCGTCCGCGCTCAATTCCGAACCAGCGCCGTCGTCCGTTGGCACATATGCGAACAGCTTGCAGAGTCTGAAGTGAGTCTCGAAGACTTGCGGAAATTTTGACATGAGTTCATGGAGATGCATGTCGTTAGAGACGCGGAGAAAAAACCATACCGAGAAGAAGTGGTCGTCGTTCAACTCGTATGTTGAAGTTATGGACTTGCCCCTGCATGACCGGACATGCGGTCACGCTTAGGTTGGTGAATTTGCTCGCTGGCGAAACTCGCGTGGTGAGCAGTATTTCAGGGCGCTGTGCGGATGGGATTCGTTGTAGTGGTCAAACGCGATGGCCAGGTTGTGCAACGCCGTTCTCGCGTCCGGCTTGGGCATCCACGAGACGTAGTCTCTCTTCATCGTTTTGACGAAGCTCTCGGCCATCCCGTTGCTCTGCGGACTTCTGACCGGCGTCGTGATGGGTTTCAGGCCCACCTTTTTCGAGAACGTCAGCGTCTCCTCGGCAATGTAGCAGGAACCGTTGTCGCTGAGCCATTCGATTTCGTTGTCGGCCTTCAACGCACCATCGAAACGGTTTTCTACAGCCTGAAGCATGACATCACGCACCATGTCTCCGGTATAGCCTCCAGTGGTCGCAGCCCAGCTCATGGCCTCACGGTCGCAGCAGTCCAGTGCAAAGATGACGCGCAGCGGCGAGCCGTCATCACAACGGAATTCGAAGCCGTCCGAGCACCAGCGCGCATTGCTCCGGTCCACCGCGACCCTGCCATCGTGCCGGCGCCTGGATTCGGGATGTCGAGGGCGGCGCTCGAGCAGCAGGCCGTGAGTATGCATGACCCGATAAACCCGTTTTGCATTAACCCGGGGCTGCCCCTGTGCGTCCCGGTTTCGGCGTAGGAGGGCCCAGGCGCGCCGGTAGCCGTAAGTAGGCAAATCAGCAACCAGCCCCTGGAGCTCCGCAACGAGCGGTATGTCGTCACGGGCGGGCGTCTTGCGCTTGTCGACCCATTCAGCGTCGCGCTTTGATTTCACCGCAAGATTAGAGCGCGACACACCCAGGACTTCACAGACCGTCTTCATCGGTCGTCCCCCGGCAGCAATGGTGAGCGCGCAATCAATTTTTTTGCCCGGCCGTACTCCACTGCTTCGCGGAGGATTTCCACTTCCATCGTCTTCTTGCCCAGCAGTCGCTGGAGTTCACGAATCTGCTTCATCGCTTCGGCCAGCTCGGATGCCGGCACCACCTGCTCGCCGGCACTGACTGCCGACAGGCTTCCGTCCTGATAGAGCTTGCGCCAGGCGAACACCTGGTTTGCATTCACCTGATGACGACGGGCAACTCCGGAAACGGTTGCTCCGGGCTCGAAGGTCTCGCGCACTATCGCGAGCTTCTCATCGACAGAGCGCCGGCGGCGCCGTTCGGGCTGGGTCAGAACTTCAATGGGTTCCACGTTAGAGCTGGGCTTAAACATAGGCGTAAGACTACCTCAAAGTTTAAGCGTTACCTCGTGTCCGGTTTTCGCCGGGGCCGGCCCAAGTTATCTCTTGCCAGTTCTTACGCGCGTAGAACTTGTCAATATCTTCGATATGCGCATTCACTGCTCGCGCGACTGCTAGGAATGGGAGTTTGTCGAGAGCCTCCTTCAGGCGCGAAAACTGGCCGCCACGCGCGGACAACTCCTGCTCTCGGACTTCTTCGCGATAGCGAACCGCGAACTCGATATCTTCAGCATCTTTCGGTCTGGGCGAGCCGACAGACGTCCATCGTTCGCTGTCGAGGTAATAGTCGTAGTGGTCGGGGTCGTAGTGGTCGCTCCATTTTAAGTAGCCGGTAGCACGAACGTCGAAACGGTACATCTGTCCGTCATCGCCAACCTTCCCATCGCCCAACAGGTCAGCAATAGCTTCCGCCGACACAGCTTGATAGGAGCCTGACGGATACATATAGTCCATGTACCATGTGTATCCACCATTCTTGTCGTCGTAATATACCGACCGGACGCGGATAAAATGGTCCTTTGGCAAAGCCAAGCTTTCAATTTCATCAAGCGTGCATTTCAAACCTTCGAGGTGGTAGTCGTGCCTTGACCCTATACGGTTCTGCAAATGAAAATAGTAACCGCGCAGATTTACGACCCAGTGATTAGGTCTCTCGGTTGCGTAGACTTGCCAGTTCTCAGCGCTTGCGGAAATGGGAAAGAAACGTTGTGCGAGTGTCCAGTTTCTCGGCGTTGAGAGAATTTGCTCAATTTTTACGGCATCCCAATACGTCGCGGAAACCTTTGTCATCGACTCCAGCCGGTTTATCACTGCCGAAGACGGCTGGGTCGAGCAGACTAGGAGGTAGGCAGTACATTTATGCTGCTCACAGCTGTCCACTATGTTATCGATGTCTCCGATTCCGACTGAGCCGCCACCGTGAGCATTGTGCTTGCATTGCACGAGCCAACGCTTGGTATCAGGCAGGATGAAGCTGTCACGAGCTTCGACGCATGTCAAATCCCGCCCCCCATCCGCTCCTTTTCCGCTCCAGTTGACGACAAATCCTTGCCGAAAAAGTATCTCTCGAACCAGCAATTCAAGGTCCTGCCCGTCCTTTGATAGCTCCTTAAAATCCAGCATCTTTCCCTTTCCAGCAAGTTTAGGTGAAGCGCGATTCTACCCCTGTCAATCGGAAATTTTCGACGCTGACGCCGATGCCCCATCACGCCTCTTACCGCGACGACCTTCCAGACATTCTCGTCTATGCTTTAGGCGTTCCCTATCGCTGGTTCATGTGCGAGGTGTATCATGGACATGCATAACGCAGAAAGTGCCAAGAGCGGGGTCGGTACAGCCTATGTCGCCGAAATCGTTGGTGCCATTGTGACAGTCCTAGTCGGGTACTCTACCGGGGTGTTTGTTAAGCTTGCGGATGTATATCTGATGGCGCAAACTTCCCCGATTCTGAGTCAGCTCGAGGTGACTTTCAATGCTGGTGGCCCGAACACAAACAATGTACTAGGCAACCATATCGCTTCATGCAATCCTCCGGACCTTCCGGTTGGTCGATTTTGCGAAGCTCATGGACCTGGAGTTTTGCAGAATTTCGGTGTTGATATTAAAAGCAAACAATTCGTCTGCGTCAGCTCTTCATCGGGCTTTCCAACTGGTTGATGCGCTTCTGGCGTGCAGTGCATAGTGCGAGTCAGTCAGAAAGCGCCCCTATCTACAATTATGACCACCACCAAATCTGCGACAGATACAGTAGATAAACTAGACGGACCACTTGAAGTCTCTGTTATCGGCGGAAGTCCGAAGGCAGCCGCGATAGCTGCCAAGACGTCAGCGCTCAGAGGGCTGAAGAAGGCCTATGTGCGAGTGACCAAATTTGAGCGAGCGAGAATTGGCGCAGCTTGGGCATGAGAACCATGGGTACACCGACGGTGAACGTCGTCTGCGTATGATTGTTGAACGTGAAATTGGTTAATTGCCATGAATTCCACCGTCTCTGCATTGATGAGCAAAGGTGTGTCCAACAGACGCGCGAAGGTGATAGTGGCGCTAGGGCTTACACTTCAAGACCTCCAATTGAGTGATGATGCATATCTCGTACGACTAGGATTAAGCGATAAAAATATCGAAGCAATACGCAAAGCAAGTCGCCCATCGATTCCAGACGACACGCTGAATAAACTGTTCGAGGAAAGTAGAGAGACTTGCTGTATTTGCGAGAAATCCCATGAAGCAATCGAGGTGCATCACATCGTGGACTGGGCAAAGAGTCATAGCCACGAAGAAGGCAATCTCGTCGTACTATGCCCAAATGACCATGCTAGAGCACACATGCCGTCGCGAGACAAACGGCACATTTCCGCTGAAAAGATTCGAGGTGCAAAGACGAAGTGGAAATTGAAGGTGCAAGAACTCATCCGAAATCAGCACAATCGGCTGGTGTCTGAGAAGCAGGCACGTTGGTTTTGGGTGAATCTGCAAAATTTAAATATTTACGCCACGAGAAATCGAATTCGCTTAGCGTCCGACCAGATGCCTGAGCTTGTTAAACGCTTGCGGAACAGCGGCTTCATCGACGGAGATGGCAACATCACACCACGGAGCGAATGGCAAACCGAAAAGGAGCCGGAGCATTGGTTTCTGGATTTCAAGCAAGGCATAGACATGGCGACGTATTTATCCGATTTGATGGATACGATTGCACGTGAACTCAACATTGTTGACTTAAACCTTTTTTTGGGTGGCACAGGAAATCTGCGCCAATTCATTACAACGAAAATGCACGTTGCCGTGCGGGCAAACTTTCACCACCAAGTCGACCGCGATTTTGGGAAATATCCTTCCGAAACACACATGAGGGTTGCCGAGACACGCATCGGAAATGTTTCGATTCGATTTTCCTTTGACAGCTGGTACGGGCTTAGCATGACGTCGAAAGGCCACCATCTTCTGGGGCAACACGAACAGACCGTAGTCGGTCAAGTGACTGCCTGCAACGGGATTAACGACGAAACTGTGATTGAGCTATCCGCACTCGGAATCAGCGCCGATTTTGAGACATATCACCCATCTCAAGGCGCTTGGGTTCAAGGTCAAAAGTGAGTTCGGCTGCCGATGGGGCGCGGTTAGATGCTGGACTTGCCCCTGCATGGCCGGACACGCGGTCACGCTTAGGTTGGAGAATTTGCTTGCCGGCGAAACTCACGTGGCGAGCGGTGTTTCAGGGCGCTGTGTGGATGCGATTCGTTGTAGTGGTCGAACGCAATGGCCAAGTTCTGCAGTGCCATTCTGGTCGGGCTTGGGCATCCACGAAACGCAATCACGCTTCATCGTCTTCACGAAGCTCTCGACCATCCTATCGCTCTGCGGACTTCTGACGGGTGTCGTGACCGGCTTCAGGCCGATTTTCCTCGAGAACGTCCGCGTCTCGTCGGCGATGTAGCAAGAACCGTTGTCGCCCAGCCATTCGACTTAGCTGTCAGCCTTCAACTCACCAGCGAAAGGTTTTCTAGCGCCTGAAGCATCACGTCGCGCACCATGTCACAGGTGTAACCGCCCGTGGTCGCAGCAAAGCTCATCGCCTCGCTCGCCCCAGAAAGATGCCCACGGTACGGCTTCACGTGCACAAAGTATTTCCCTAACCGTGCATATCGTTTCCATCCAAACGCTGACGCCTTTCGGATTGCGGCTCTTAAAGTTTCGAATATACCTGCCGTAAACCAGTCGACAACGGTGATAAAAGTAATAACTTTGGTCGGCCGCCGTCCCCCACCCGAACCGTGAGCAGCGAAGTGAACTAAGCAAGGAGTCTTATGAGCAGCCTTACAAAGCTTGCACGCTATCGGTCGCGCATCGTTGGTCTTGGTGTCTTCACACTAGCCGCCGCAGTTACTCAACCAAATGCTGTCGCGCAGCAACCTGCGATTGCGACCTACGCGATAGGTCAACCAGTACAGCAGTCGGCCCAAGACCAAGGAGTGCTGTTGCATTTGGCGTTTGACGCGCTCTTTACACGAAACGACGACGGGACCGTAACGGCTAAAGCGCCTTTTCAATTCAAGGCTGTTCAAATTCCCCAAGGGCATGTTTTCGTAGCCAGGGACGGCCAGTTGGGTGACTTCGACCCTGTCAAGCTCGCAAGCTTCGGTTTTGATTTGGCCGTGCGCCAGCAACCGAACGGTCTGTTGAAGGTAGTGGGATATTTCCCACAATAGCGCGCTGGTTGCGTCATTGAGTACGACTTCCAAGGGATTGGACCACAGGCGCATTATTTCGCTGGACGTGGAACGCTTCTAAGCGACGTATTTCATATCGACTACTTCTAAAAAAGCGGCAATAGGCTGGCATCGTATCCGGGATGCCAACCTTGCCGTCTTCGCGCGGGCCGAATCCCACAAGTCTCGTATGACGGCTTTGACCGGACGGAGTACCGACCCTCCTCTCCCCTGGGCGGTTGCCTTACCCGTTCGTCCAAGCCCATCTTTGCGCGACTGCAACTTCCTCGATTGCGACGCCAGTTCTCTCTTCATGAACTGCGCTCTTGCAGCGTAGGGGAAGTGCCTCTCCTGATACAGGTGGGCCATGTCGGTACGGCGCCTCGACGGCCAGCTGTTCATCGAGAAACCTTTCTCCCGAGGTTTTCGGCCTCGCCTTGGCCTTTTCCTGACCAACCCGGCCCGGCGCCTTTCGCCCGGGCTCTCCAGAGACGCAGGAGCCTGGTTCGACCTGTGCAGGCCACTCTGGTCAAACGACACCCTCCCCGGTAGCGACCCCGGACCTTCGACGAGGCGAAAAGCGGGCCCGGGCAGCTCGTGCTCCTTGCGAACAAGCATCGGATGCGTTCGCGTCACCAGGAACAACATGCGCAGGAATCGTCTCGCCAGTCTTTCGCAAAAAAACCACACTTTCCTGATTTTGTATATCGTTGAATGTTCTTTTGTCAAGCAGTCCGAAGTGGAAATTGGATCTGACCGATCGCGTCTGTTAGGGTAGCGTCCTCATCACGTTTCAGGCTGCTGCCATGCCCGCTTCATTGTACTCGACGAATTTCCTCGAGAGCCGACCGTGGCGCGGTATCGGACGTCAAGGGGAGCCGGTGTTCGGTCAATAAAGAACTGGCAGGCTCAGTGAAATCGTCGGTCACCGGTGTGTCCGTGGACGAGATGAAAACCTGGCGCGACAAGCCGATTCAGGCGTGGCGGCTCCTGCGCCTCCCAACGCAGGTTTGGGATGACGCGGCCGACGCCGACGCTTGGATGCAGCACCCGCATCCCGAACTCGGTGGCAAGACGCCGTACGAGGCCGCAGCGACTGATGCTGCCGGCGCCGCGTTAGTGGAAACTCTCCTTGGGCGAATCTTCTATGGGATCCCGACATGAGTTGCCATCGCCGTCGGGGCCGCTTCGTAACTGGTCCGCACCGTATCTTCTCGAGACTGGACTGCAGGAAGCTCGACGCCGCGATCAACGTGATCGACGAAACACTCGGCTCGGCCGGCGTGCGTCAATGCGCCAACCACGGAGAAAACAGATGAGACCAGAATTGGATGCCAAGCTGCGCGCCAACTACCCGCTAATCTTTACCGCCGAGCCAATTGCCGATCCGGACGATCCAGACCTTCCTGCTACGCCTTCGCCATTCGCATCCTGGGGCTTCGAGTGCGGCGATGGCTGGTATGACCTCGTCGATACACTCTGTGCGGCCCTGCAGATCGAGACAAAAAATGGAGCTCCGCAGGTTCTCGCCCTACAGGTCAAAGAGAAATTAGGCGGGCTGCGCTTTCATGCTCGAGGTCAAAACGAGGTACACGAGGGCATGATCGGATTGGCCGAGATGTTGAGTGTGCGGCTCTGTGAGGTGTGCGGCAATCGAGGCAGTATTCTCCGAGACGGCGGAATCAGGACGCGGTGCGCCGAACACCAGCACACCGGTGACGTCATTTAGCGAATCGGAGCTGGAGTCAACTTGTCCTGTAGAACACACAATGTCTTCAACATCATACACGCGGAAGGCGGCGCCCCGCCCACTCGCAGTAGGCCTTCATGCACTTGGCAAACTGATTCGCTTCTCTAGGCTACGCTGTGAACTGAGCCTCCTCGACGCCGCCGACTATCTTTGCGTTGACGTCAGTGAATTGAGCAACCTGGAGGACGGGCGGTCCATTGGCACCGAAGCGCTGTTTAAGGTGCTCTATGGCTTGGGGCTGGAGATGCTTGTCGTGAACCGAAATGACACAACCGACGCTCTCCAGGCGGTCCGCCATCCCGTTGACTGGTCCAAAGTGATGGCGCGACGCTCCCCGCGTAGAAAAAGCGCTCCGCCCGCGCCATTGCGCATGGATAACACGACGCCTACTCTCTTCGACGATTTCGACGGCACGCTCCATGTCGGCAATGCCTACGTCGACGAGAACGATGAGGTCGCCGTCGACACGGGGCGCCCGCTGCTTGAATTCGCGCCTCTGCTCGTTGATGTGCTCGCGCCCTATCCGGCAGTGGAAATTGTGCTCACGACCTCCTGGGCACGCCGGCTATCAGAAGAGCGTGTCATCGCTTACCTGCTTTCCGAACTGCGGCCGCGCGTCGTTGGCACGACCAGAGACATCAAGCCCCGACGTAGCTATGTGCTCGACGGCACAGAGCGTACCGATGTCATTTGCAGCTATGTGTACGGAAAACGGCTGAAGCATTGGTTGGCAGTTGACGACGCGGTGTTCGGCGCGGAGCGATTCGGACGCGAGCCGGGAGAGCTTGTCGAACGCTTCCTTTTGCTCGACTCATCCAAAGGAATCAGCGACGGCGCCGCGCTCTCGCGCATAGCCCAATGGCTCGCAGCTGTACATGGGGAGACGAAGGGGCCGAAGGAGCCATGACGCAGCGATTCCAAGACTGTATCGGCAAGCTGTACAGGCCGCCCGGCGATGGCACACGCCAGGTGTTTGCGCTGTCGAGAACCGATGCCGAGAAATTGCCTCGCCTTGCATCAATCGCGGTCATCTCCATCACGGCGCCAGATCGGCGTGCGGCCGATCTCAACGGATTCGAATATGTGCTGCGCCTGAGTTTCGCGGACGTGGACTTCCTCAACCCCAACCTTTCCAAAAGAGCTTCGGAGAAGCTTGTACATGCGTTCACCGAACAGCAAGCGCGGGCGATTCGCTCGTTCACCATTGCCCTGCCACCGAAAATCGTGTCGATTGTCGTTCACTGCGAGGGGGGCTACTCAAGGTCATGCGCCATTGCATTGGGACTCCATCGGTTATTTGGCTACCGCGTGGAGACAAGTCACGTTGCCCAAGCGAATCCCTCGGTAGTCCATCTGCTGACGGCGAAGGTACCGAAGGAGGAATAGCGATCGAGAGTGTAGAGAAGTGGCTCGCCGAAGTGCACTCGAAGCTCATTGGCTGATACATCGACAGGCGCCGTTCCGAACTCAGCTTGTGAAACCCAGAAGCGGCTCATGAAACGCTATCGCCGCTTCGGGCCACTGGCTTTTCCAACTTAACGACTCATTTGCAGCCGATTTGGTCGGCGCGGTGCCGCTCGCGTTGAACGAATTCGTGCGTGCATAACCGTTTGCAACTCCGTCACTTCAATCTCGCTCCTTTCTTATGAACCGCATATTGAACCGCGCGCCAAATGACGTCTCGTTGCTTGAAATGCAGCAAGTGATCCATGTGTCCATTGAGGCCTTGTCTGCCCTCGATCGCAAGCTCAAAGCTCTCAGCAACGCGTCTCAGCCGCCCCCCGGTACAGCCCACCGCGGTACCGCCCGGTTGGTCAGATACAAAGGGGCGAGCCAACACGACCGTAGCAGTCCACGCTCCTCGTACGAGGTCGAAGGCGCTCCGGAATCGAGCGGCCATTCTTCACCAAAAAAGCGTGGTTGACACTCGACACTCCCCTGCAATGAGCAGGCAAAGAAAATTGGGAAACTCAATGTCAAAAAATATCAGTCCTTGGAACGGCCACCCGCGGCGAGTTGCCGGCGAGAAGCAGTTGGTCTGGCAGACGGATGGCCTCATCTGGGTTTCTGCGCAGGTGCTTAGCGTCATCTACTTCATCGCTTATTCAAACACTGCATTGACGGCGGCGTTCCCCACCGGAAAGGAACAAGATTGGCATGAAGTCGACCTGAGTTTTTTCGCATGGCTGCTGCGTGTCGACAGCGAGGACTTGGAGCGCCTGAAACGCATGCTTAGGGTCGCACAGAAAGTGCTTTACGTGGGATTCCCGATGTCGCATTCAACAGAATTTGTGGCGGTACCGTTCGTGGGCACCTGTGCAATGGCCGGCGGTCGACTGGGCTTCAGTGTGAACACTAACTTTTTACGGTATATCAGCTCACAAGAATCTCCCGGTGCGCTACCCCTTGAGTTCAAGCCAGATCTCCCGTCGACCTACGCGCGCTCGCTGTATGCCAATCTCTCTCAGCGTGCGCATGAAGAACACGCCTCTACGGACTGGATTCCATTGGATGTAGTTCGTTCCTGGCCAGGAAAGTCGCGGGCCAGCACCGCACGAGCTCACTACTTCCTTCAGAGAATCGTGGCGACGGCGATACGCGAAATAAATGAACGGTCAGACGTGGAAATAGAGTGGGAAACGGCATCCTGCGAACACGGCTCGAAGGACATCAGCGTTCGCTTTGCAATCAAGCGGAAGGACCCAGCCGCATTGGGATGGGAATACCTCCGCGCCCGAGCAGAACTGTTTCCCGCATGCCCGCAGCGTGCGCTCCTGTCATCCGGAGTGCAAAACCCATCGTCTGGCAGCGGATTAAGGGAAGCCCCAGCGAATTCTTTTCACTCGTTTCTCGCGGTTTGAGAAGTATCAAGGCGTGGGGTACGCGATGACACTTCTCTGTAATCGGTCAACAAATGACGCCCTTCAATCAAGGAGCGGAAGGTCGGTCAGAAGCCGGTGTGAGATTGGCTGGTGCGGTCCGCGCTGTTGATTGGCACGGAAACCTGACCCAGTGGCTCAGATTTGCGTGCAAATCCACAGGCGGACGGCCTCGCGAGGTTACTGCCTAATCGCGGCGAACTAGAGCATGCCTGCGCGGTTACAACCGAGGTGCTGCGCGCTCCCGAAAATTGGGCCCGTGTAATCACACTAGCAGATGAACTGGAGCGCGCGGGCCATATGGACGACGCGGTAGCCGCTTTTCTGCCGCCACGAGTACCGGACTGGCCTCCGTCTTTCGCGCGGAGACGGCACGCGAATGCAGGGGGCTCCGGAACCGTTGCAAACACACCAAAATAATGGCGCAGAAACGCCGCTTCGCGGTGCTGTGGTAACGGCGGATGGAGCGGTTGTGAACCGGTGTCGCTGAGCAGGACGAGGCCTAATCAACAACCAACTTCCGCGCGCCATTCGTAATGGCGGCTTCACGGCGGCTGTCCGAATTCGGACACTTTCCAAACGCGCCGCGTGCAGTCCAACGAACCTTCAACTTCAACTTCCCCGCACTTCATTCGGGTTGGCGCCTACACGGCGAGTGTCCGTATACCGACACTTCCCAAACGCGCCGCGCAAACAATATTCCGGGTTGCCCCTCGCCATGTCGAAGTGTTCCGTCAACAGTAGATTCCGTAGTCGATGCGCGTCAGAAACGACTTGACGAGTTTGGCGCCTTCTGAAGTTTGAAGCAGGTCCAGCGGCCTTCTGCCAGCGAGCCCGACGGCCGGGGCGACAAGCCACCGTTCGGCCGCGCCCGTGGAACCAAAAACGTCGATTGCGTGCTCGGTCACCGCTGCGAGCCGGATGAGCCGGTCGCTTGCGTTGCTATCGAGCGTCAGATCAGAGTTCTTGCCACGTTGCAGCGTTCGCCCGCTCACACCGATGGTCTGGAGCACCTCACTACGACGGACGATCTGGTAGGTTGCCGTGACGTCGCGGAGCAGTGCGACCGGAAGCCCCTTGATCGCAATGTCGTGCGTCTGCAGCGGGGTTATGTCCGCAAGCTTCGAGATGGCTTCAGCGCACGGTTCCTCGGGGTGAAGCTCGGCATGCGCCGCAATCTTCAACTTGATCGCGATCAGGAGGCCGGCGAACGGGCCGCGCGGCTCCTTGGCCTCTGGGGTTTGGTTCATTTCAGACTCGGATTGCGCCACGTGTCGCTAAACATACGCCAGATGGCGCGCACCCGCTAGTTTGCGCTTTGCGCCATCTCCCCCCCGGCCGTCTTTTTGAGCGCGGCTTAGGCACGAAAGACGACCGGGCGCGACTGCTTTAAGCACATAATCGCGTACATAACGCTCTGGTCGACGCCGACCTGGTACGGCTAGCGCGCATGGGTGAAACGGAGAAGACAATTGAGTCCTGAACTGGATGCGAAGCTATGCGCCGACTACCCGCTGATCTTTGACATTACGGCCGCGGTTGATCCCGACGCGCCGGCACTGCTGTCGTCCTTTGCAGCCTGGGGTTTCGAATGCGGGGATGGCTGGTATGACCTCATCGACGCGCTGTGCTGGAACCTGCAGCAAGCGACGAAGAACGGCGGACCTCAGGTCGTGGCCAGTCAGGTGAAAGAGAAATTCGGCGGACTGCGCTTCCATGTAAGCGCACCGAGCGAGGAACAGATCCGCATGATCGAACTCGCCGAAACCATGAGCGCCCGACTTTGTGAAATACGTGGAAATCGCGGTAAGCTGATTCAAACCAACTGGGTCAGGACTCGCTGTTCCGAACACGAAGGTGGAGACTGAAATGGGCTTGGAAACTGGAATCTTCTACGCACTTGGCATCGTGGTCGCCACGGGGCTCGGCCTCACGGGCTTTGCGCTCTGGCTCCGGGCAAGGAGATGAGCATTGGCACGAAGGCCTCGATCCGTAATCAGGACCGGGAAGGCAAGCTTCCGGGCTGGCGTCTGTACGAAGAATTAACGGATGCCGATGACGTTGTCTACCTTGAGCTCAACGGTGTTAAAGCCGATGTCACGATGATCGAGGGCGTGTGGTCGCGTGCCGGCAGCGTCCTGCTGCGGCTGCCCGCGGTCACAACCCGACAGGTCGGCCTAGTACCCGCGGACTGGAAACACGACAACTCGTGGTCCACGGCCCGGCACGAGGGCAGTCTTGAGCGCCTACGGCGATTGCCGCAGAAGACTAACGAGGATGCGTCGGAGGAACCATGAAGATCGAGCGCACACTGGTGCGCGTCGCCGTGGCCGCCCTCTTGGCCGGAGGCCCGTGGATTAAAGTGGGCTAACCTGCGCGGACGCGCGGCTGGAGGCAGATAGAGATGCTCGAATATCGTGAAACGACTGTCCGTGAGGCATCCGCCTGCACCTGCGACCGCTGTGGTCGCCGGATGACCCCTGAGGACGCAGATGGCGAATGGCATGAGAAGCTTTCGCTCGCCTGGCGTGGGGGGGCCTACTCGACGTTCCGCGATCGCGCTGAACTGCGACTCGACCTGTGCCAGCACTGTCTGAAGGCCACCCTGGGCGAGTGGATCCGGATCACACACCGCGACCTGACCGACGGCCTCCCCGATCTGCGCGGCTCGGTGTTGGCCGGAGCCGCGTCATCGCCCACGTCCGCCGTCGATGCTGCCTACTTCGATTCCCTTCGTGCGTTTATCGAGGCCGCCAACGAGTTCGTTGAAAAAAGCGGATTGCCTCTCGAAGGTGGCAAGAGCACGAAGAAAACTAGGTCAATCACGGATCTGGGAAGCTCCGTGGCGTCTTCGGTCAGTGGTGTGTCTGTGGACGACATGAAAGCCTGGCGTGAAACCTCGAGCCAGGCGTGGCGGCTCCTGCGCCTCGCAACCTATGTCTGGGATGATGCGGCCGATGCCGACGAATGGATGCGCCACCCGCATCCCGAACTCGGCGGCAAGACGCCATATGAGGCTGCGGCGACTGACGCCGCAGGCGCCGAGTTGGTGGAAGCTATCTTGGGGCGGCTCGTGCATGGGATCCCCGACATGAGCAGCAGCCATCGCAATCACGCACTTCGTGGCTGGCCCGCGCTATTTTCTCGACCGCCCTCGGCGCATCGCCGACCAAAGGGGCCAGAGGAGCCATGACGCAGCGATTCCAGAACTGTGTCGGCAAGCTGTACATACCTCCCGAAGGATGGCACACGCCAGGCGTTTGCACTGTCGCGAGCTGATGCGGAGAAACTGACTTTCTTACGTAGACGTCGCCGAGTTGAGCCGCATCGAAGATGGAGCGTCCGTCGGGACTGAGGCGCTGTTTAAGGTGCTCATGGGGTTCGGACTGGAAGTTCTTGTTATGAAGCGAGATGACGCTGGTCAAGCTCTTGAGGCTGTGGGCCATTCCGTCGACTGGTACGAAGTAATGGATCGGCGCTCGCCCCGGCGGAAGCAGCCTGCGCCCGCGCCATTGGTCATGGACAACACTACGCCGACGCTTTTCGTCGACTTCGATGGAACCCTGCACGTTGGCCATGCCTATATCGACGAACAGGATCGGGTAACGCTCGACACTGGCCGCACACTTCTCGAATTCGCGCCCCTGCTCGTTGAGTTGCTCGCGCCCTATCCGGCAGCGGAAATTGTGCTCACGACCTCTTGGGCACGCAGGTTACCGGCGGAGCGCGTCGTCCTTACCTGCCGCCTGAACTGCAGCCGCGCGTCGTTGGCACGACCAGCCACATCAAGCCCCGACGTAGCTATGTGCTCGACGGCACAGAGCGTACCCGTGTCATCTGCAGCTACGTATACGGAAAACGGCTGAAGCATTGGCTGGCGATTGACGACGCCGTGTTCGGTGCAGAGCAATTCGGACGCGAGCCGGGAGAGCTGACTGACCACTTCCTGCTTCTCGATTCATCCATTGGAATTGCCGACGGAGAACGCCCTCTGCCTTATTGCGAAATGGCTTACTAACGTACATACCACGGGAGATAGCTTCAAGGATGGATTCAAAGAGTACGAAGAGTCCGATGTCGGAATGTCCGAGCGCCGGTGCGTGTCCGAAAGTCTCTTCATGGCTCATTCGTCGCCAGCCGCGTCCCCCTCACTTTCCAGGATAAAGAGCCCGCAGCCCCTGTTTTCGCTACCCGATCCTAAATAACTAGGCGTTCAAAAGGACAAGATAGTCCTGAGTTACCGGCTCGTAGCTCGTGGCGGACAGCCAAGCTCGACCTCCTGCGGTATTAGCGGCCGTATAGCCCCAGGCTGCGACTCGATTTGCCGTGACCCTATCGTTGGCCATGCCCGCCAAAGCCCCGATTTCGCTGAGATCATCAGATTTAGTGGTCAGCCTTTTAAGCCACTTTTCAAGGTGAGACTTCGCGGCGAGTGTGTCGGACTTACTTCGATTGCATGCGGGATGTGCAAGCACGAGATTGTGCGCATGGTCCCTCGGATAAAGCGAGAACGGGACAAAATGATCGACGTCTGCGCCGGCAAGGTTGCCCCCACAGTAGAAGCACCGGTGACCGTCGAGCTTGCGCAGCTCCGCACCGACGATGGCCAGAGACTGTCGCGAAGCTGAAAACAGAAAGTCTTCCAGACCACCAGCGTCGCCGAGGATCGAGTGGTTCCGCCGGTTACTCTTGATGTGATCCACCCAATGCGTGCGAGAAAGCTGTTGTACCAGCGTATAAAAGCGCCGAAGGCAGTAGGCAACGCCGGGTTTCAGCACGATCCCACCGTGGCCTGACCGCTCGTAAAGAAACGTGTCGGTGACTCCGCCGAAGTTTTGCAGATAGTTCAATGGCTGTGCGGAGACAACGGCAGCCACCTTAGTCAGCAATGCGGCATAGCCTGGGTCCGTACGAGCCTGCTGGATGGTAATTCCGGGCGTCGACGCCCGGTACTGGCAGATAGCAGTCAACACCGCTGCTTGGTCCCCGAGATTCTGAACGAGCACGCCAGGCTGCGTATCCGTGCGACCAGTTCCATAGGGAGTGGAGTGCCGCCAGTAAAGTTGAATAAAGCGATCCGCAATCTGCCGATTGGTCAGGGTCAGCTCCGCGCCTTCATCCGGTCCGCCCTCGACAGCGAGGTCGGCGAGCGAGATGAGCAGCGCGAACTTGTAGGTCGCAGTAAAGTCGCCTTCGGCAAAGAGCCGTTGCAGCTTGGCTAGGAATGACAACTGCGCTTCGGCTGATGGCGGAGGAGCAGCTCCCCTCAACTTCGCTTGCTCCAGTAGTCAGCCTTTTCAGGGATGACCCATCGCACGCCGCCACGCGGGTCTGGGAGGTCGCCCTTGAAACGAGGTATCAGGTGAATGTGAAGGTGGGGCACTGTCTGGCCGGCGGCAACACCATCATTGATGCCAATGTTGTACGCATCAGGCCGATATTCCCTGTCCAGTAGGCCTTTTGCGCGGTCAATTAGAGAGAAAAGCTGTTCGCGCTCCGCCGTCGACAATTCAAACAAGGAACTCACGTGCCGGCTGGACACAATCAGAGTATGCCCCGGTGACACAGGGTACGCGTCGCGCACCGCGAACCCCGCCTCGTTATGGTCCACGATCCTTTCAACCGGCAGTTCACAAAACGGGCACTGAGATGGCATGTTGAGCTTAGAGGATGGTGCGTACTGGGATTCTCTCACGTCAATAGCATCTGGCAGCTTTTGCGCAGCTACGCGGCGGCCGATAGTCGCCGATCGTGGCCCCCATGTCCGGCTCAGTACGCCCCATTGCCGCCATTGGAGTTTCGTCAGCCAATGGCTGCTTCGCCAGGGCGGATTCAACCGGTCGATGCAACACACTGAAGACTGCGCAAGCAGCAGGAGTGTTGCACATGAAGCAGAGACGCCGGATTTATTACAGTGAGACGCAGAAAGCGCTGATGTGGGAACGTTGGCGCAACGGCGAATCTCTGCAGAAGATCGCCCAGCTCTTTGATCGTAACCACTCGTCGGTTCAGGGGATTCTGGCTGAGACAGGCGGGATCCAGCCGCCACAAAGGCACCGCTCTGGATTGGCGTTGACGCTGGAGGAGCGCGAAGAGATCTCGCGAGGGCTTGTGGCTGACGATTCAATCCAGTCAATTGCAAAACGACTTTCGCGAGCGCCTTCCACCATCTGTCGTGAGATCAAACGTAACAGCGGACCAGACGGTTACCGGGCGACCTACGCCGATCAGCTTGCATGGGATCGGGCACAGCGTCCCAAAGCCTGTAAACTGGTTGAGCACCGGATGCTGGCGCACATCGTGGCAGGCAAGCTCCAACTGCAGTGGTCACCGCAGCAGATTGCCGGATGGCTCAGGCGTGCGTACCCAGACGACGAGGACTACCACGTGTCCCACGAGACCATCTATCGCAGTCTCTTCATACAGGCTCGTGGTGCCTTGAAGAAGGAATTGCTGGAACACTTGCGGCGCACCCGGGCCATGCGTCGTTCGCGCCACCATACGCAGAAAACTGACGATCACGGGAGAATTCGGGACACGGTATCGATCAGCGAACGCCCTGCGACCGTTGAAGACCGGGCGGTACCGGGCCACTGGGAAGGTGATCTGCTGTGCGGCAGCGGGAGCAGCCAGATTGCGACGCTGGTTGAGCGCCAGACACGCTATGTCATGCTGGTCAAGATAGCCAGCAAGGATAGCGAAACGGTCATCAATGCGCTCATCAAACATGCCAGTAAGTTGCCGCAGGAACTCTACAAATCGCTGACATGGGACCGGGGAACGGAAATGGCTGGGCACAAACGTTTCACCGTCGCCACTGATATCCAGGTCTACTTCTGCGACCCCCAGCATCCATGGCAACGTGGATCGAACGAAAATACAAACGGGCTGTTAAGGCAGTACTTCCCGAAAGGCACCGACCTGTCAGCGTATTCGCAGGCTAAGCTCAATGCCGTGGCAAGACGATTGAACGAGCGTCCGAGAAAGACACTGGGCTACGAAACGCCTGCCGAACGGTTCCAGCAAACTATTGCATCGACCGGTTGAATCCGCCCAGCCGAAGTGGCCCTTGTGACTAGCCAGAGATGTGGTGTCACTACACCTTTAGTTGCTTCTCTCAAATTTAAGCTCCTAAGATACTTTGCCAGCACGACTCAGGGCTTATGATTCCCATTGTACATATTGGCGAGCAGCACATACTTGCTGCATTCAGCGTAAGTGAGCGTCTCGTGTAGCACGCGGGGGCAACAAAGAAAAGTGAAAGATGACACTACTGGTAACGGCCGTCGGCAAAGGGTTTGCACTTTCGGCAACAGACACTCGGATTTCTATAGCCACTGGGGAAAACTATCGTCCGGTTGAAGAATATTTCAACAAGAGTATTGTTTTTCGCTGCGCTGGATTTACGGGCAACATATCGTTCACTGGGATTGCCGAGTGGACTGAAGGCACTGAAAAAGTACGGATGTATGATGCCGTGTCAGAGTCGCTTACCGAGTCCATTCTCGCAGAGCTGAAAATCGGTCAGCTTGCCAAGAAACTCGGCGACGATATTCTGCGAAGACTTCTTTCCAGAAAATCCTACCGCGCGAAGCGAGAAGCTGTTTTTGAATTTCACATCAACGGTTGGCATCGAGATGTGCCCTATGGATTCCTCGTTGTTGTATCTACTTTTCGTGAAAAAAGTCCATGGATCAATCCCAATGAGTTTGAAAAGGAGACTCATGTGGATGGACTACACTTATATTTCAAGTCAGTAGATGATTTTGAATTCGTGGTAGGAGGTTGGGACATTGCCTTCTACCAGAAGGAGCGACAACACCTTTGTGAGATCCTTCGAAAGGGTGCCGGCAGTTTTGAAGTCTCGCAATACATCTCCAAGGTTATCGAAACGGCATCTACCCGCCATAAATCTATCGGGTCTAGGTCAGTGGCTGTTTTACTCCCGCAGGTAGGGATGCTTGACACCAACGCGTGGGACGCAGCCGGCTCGATGGTCGTGGGCTACATGCCTAAGATGATCTTTGAAAATGGAACCGCTTGGGATCCCTCAGAGTTTCCTGTCAATTTTCACATTCTGCTTACAGGGCGGCTTCCGAGACATAGTCTATTCGTCAAGTCGATAATTGCAAAGCAGTTCAAAAGGGCCGATAAGCGACGCATCTTTAAAATTCGAAAAGGGAAGTTCGCGCCTGGGATTTTCGGCCTTCTCCAACTCGCTTTATTTGGCTCACTACCAGATGATTACGATGACTTGGGGCTCAGCGACGAAGAGCCAGAAGAGTGAACCACACCGGGAATCCGATGTGGTTCAGATGGCCAACACGCCTATGCGTCGAGCGCGTTCGCAAGCAAAATGCTCCAGGATTACGTCATCTAGCACCGTGCCGTGAAAATAAAGCCGCCTATGAAGCCTATCAGCAAGACAGAAGCCGCCGCTCGGCAGCTGGATATAGCCATCGATCTGTATTTTGCCAACGCAGACAGCCTCGCTGTCTACACCCTCGCCTACGCTGTTTTCAAGGTGCTCTTTGACGTCTACCCGCATCGCCGGGACGACGGTTATGCCGCCCAGCTCGACGAACTTATCGCCGCCGAAGGATGGAGAAGAATGGCGGGGACGGCCAACTTTTTGAAGCACGCCGACCGCGACCCTGACGCTTTACTCAAAGCTCATGACCCGGAGCTAGGACGGTCTGTGATCGGGCTCGCCACGCTTCTTTACCGGCGGATTTCCGGAGATTTCACTCTGAAGATGCGCGCATTCGATTATTGGGTGGAGGAGGAGGCGTACGAGGAGTTAGGTATAGAAGAAGTCGACGAGAACGTAGCAAGGGTCGAAGAACATCGCCGTGTCAGAGAAGCTGTTCGTGCTACGCCACGCGATCAGAGGATCGCATACGCTCAGAAACAGTACCACTCCTACCTCGACAACTACGAGCGTTTGAAGGCTCTCGTTGACGAAAGCCAAGCTGCTGGCCTGACCGCTACCGAGGCGATGGACAAACACCTTTCAGGGTACGAAAGCGCCGGTGATTGATACGCAACCGTGTCGGCACATTTTTGACTCATCATCGGCACGACGCGACGATACTGGGTTCATCCCGGGGCACTGTACGGTCGGCATCGCTTTACCAAATGACAGCTCGTCGCTCATCACCGGACCTCCGCCCACGAGGTGCGTAGGACCGTTCATGGGCCGATCACTGCCCACCGCAGGCGCCGCGCCAGTACCGGCGACGCCTGCTCATGTACATGGTGCAGCTCGCGATACGCCAGATGAAACGTAAGCGTGGCGCCGGCCTTGCAATTACCGACTTCCCTTTAGCGCAAGCTCCTAGCGGGGCTAGATCTCGGTCAGACGACCGGCAAGATACTTGTCGCGAAACCTAGGTCTTACAATCGGGACCTAGTCCGCGCTCAGCGATGCTTCGCCAAGTCTGCCCCGGGACAGAACGGAACAGGAGATGTGCCCATCGTGGTTACCCACCATCGCGACGGATAAAGCTCTTTGGAAGCATGATCGTTTAGATCGTGGCGCCCGCCTCCCCCCGCGAGCCTAATTCAGACATCGCTCCACCCGAGACGTCGAGTCTCGTAACGCTCAAGCCGCAGCTTCGTGTGCGCCGATCCGTCCTTTAGAATTCACAGAGTCTCCCGATAGGGTAAAAGAATCCGGCGAATCGACGATTATGCAGACAGAATCGAGCCGCTACGCATGCCACGCCATTCCGCCCCTCAAATTAAAAGCGGCCACCAAGCGAGAGAGAATTGAAAGTCGACACCGCATGGATTGAACCTCCGTACTCCATTGGCGGATTGGATCACCTCGGCGCACAGGCGCCGTGCGTCCTTATTTACGGCCAGCTATTGCCGGGTATCACGAACGTCACTGACCGGGCGCGCTATTACTCCTTCTATCCGTGGCTCATATGGTCGCTCGCTCAACGCTTTCCGGATGACGAGGACGAGACATCGTTCGTCGAACGTTTTCGGCGGGCCGACTGCCTGTTCACGCTGATCGCCGAACACCACGCGCAATGCACCGACAAGATCAGCGAGCGCCACGGCGCAGCGATGGTCGGTCGACAAAAGCTGGTCAGCGCGGTTCAACGAGCGCTTGACAGTGAGACACTGAAGCTCGTCAGGTTCACCGCCAACGACTCCGAAGACCGTTACTTCATGAATCGCATGGGTGGACTTTCGCAGTATTACGCGGGAACGCTCGCCGACTTGCGCATGCTGGAGGGCGGCAGAAAACCGTGGTTTCGATTCACCAAGGAAGTCGGCAAGCCAATTGCCGAAGCGTTCGATGCGTCGGTGCCGGCAGACCTTTTCTGGAACATCCTCGAGCGTGGTGAAGTCGCTGACGCCGGCCTCCGGCAGCTCCATGCGTTTTGCCCGTGTCATCTTCGAAACGCGGGATCGCGCGAGCGCGAGCAGCTTACCGACATCTATTTCGACCGGCAGAGCGAGTACGGCGAAGAAGGCACTCAGCGCAAGCGTTCGTTGGCACTGATCCAGCGTCTCATCGACAATCTGCCGCCCGGTATCGAGTTTTCCGAAAACGTATTCCGCGCCGCCGTGTATGGCAACGCGCTGCCTGGCGCGACGGGCTGGAACATCCCGGCCGATCTGGCGTCCACGCGCGAGAACTGGGCTGTCTACGTCCGCAACGATCTGCTATCGGTCGCGGTTCAGACGATCTTCGCGCTCGCCTTGAACAAGTTGTCCCCGCAGACCGCGGGCGAGCGCTACGTGTGCGACACGGTCGAGGCTTTCGCGAAGGAATTCGAGGAATCGGACCACGTGGCTGGCTTCGTTGCCGACACGGGCTGTGCGACGTTTGGAGCGTGGCTCTCGAACATCGAATCGGCATTGCCAGCGCTCGGCGAGTGGTCCGCGGAGGGTCACGAGATGCCGCTGGCTCAAAACATGGTGTCGTCCTGGGGGCGCGCAAGCGACGCTGCGTTGCTTGCGTCGGCCATGCGGGTGCTCGCAATCCTCGCCATTCGCGACGATTTGAATCGCGTGCCCTATGAGGGGCTCGCGATCACGCCACAAGCGCTACAGGATTACCCCATCAATCTCTATACGTTCCGGCGCAAAGCCGTGGCGTGGCGCGAGATGCCACCAGGCGACGTAGTTTACGACGTCGTTTCGTGGTGCATGAATACACATCTGCGCGTGTCGCTGCGCAAACTTCATCGCACGAGTTCGGCGACGTTTCGCTTCCGCCCTTCCGAGCGCGGTTTGCAACTGACGGATGGAAACATACCGGCGCCGTCCAATACCACGCCGCGCTTTCGTCAGGCGTTCCAGATTTTGATGGACATAGGCGCGATCGTGCGCAATGACGACAAACAGACGTCGTTAAGCGCGGAAGGCAAGCAGTTGATGGAGGCCGTCAGTGCCTGATTCGATTTCCCTTTTGAATGTCATCAAGCAAGGCGGCTTCGACGCATCGCTGATCACCACGTTCAACGCGAGTCTGCCCTTCTACGAGGAGGTCGTGCTGCGTCGTCTGGTGGCGGCAGGCTGCCAGCAGAACATCGTCTTGATGGATCACGCGCAATGCAGTTTGAGCTGGCAATCCGAAGCGACCCGACCGAGGCTTGCAGGCACGGCGTATTCGCTCGTGCCGGTCAGCGTGACCGGGGCGTTCCATCCGAAGGTCTGCATTCTGGCCGGCAAGAAGAAGGCGGCGGTTCTCGTCGGCAGCCACAATCTGACGCTGTCGGGCTTTGGCTACAACCGGGAGATCACGAACTGGGTACACGTGACCGACCGTAAGGATCGCGAGGGCACCGCATTGCTGGATTCGGTGTGGCAGATGGTGCGCGAATGGATCGAACTCGCACGCGACCTTGTGCCGCCCTCCTTGATCGAAGCGGTCCTTTCCTTTTCCAAAAGCGTGGCGCCGTTGTCGGCGCCGGGCGCGGCCACGACGACCGTCGCGTTGCATCAACGCCCGGGAGGAGCGTCGCTCATCGAGCAGATCGGCGCGCTCGTGCAAGGCGAAGTTCGGAGGATCGGAGTGACCGGCGCGTTCTTCGATAGCGACCTAGCTTTCGTCGCACATCTGCACGAACGCTGGCCGCAGGCCGACGTGGTCGTCGCGATCGATCCGGAAACCGTGTATTTGCCAAGCATGCGTGACGTGCAGGCGCGTTTCGTGGACGCGAGGCTTCTCTGGACGACCGCTGACAATCGCGGCGACAAGTACCTGCACGCGAAGGCGCTTTACATCGAGCAAACGCATGACGATGGGAACGCACTCATCTCCGGAAGCGCCAACCCCAGCCGTCCCGCGTGGATGGGCAATCGAAACAGCGCGAATGTCGAAGCCGTGGTGATGCGCATGGGCCCCGACGCGCAAGCCACGGCGGAGGCGCTGGGTTTGTGCGGCATGTTCGCGCTGCCAGCGCTTTCGGCCAGCCAGCTCGAGGCCACGGCTGCACGAAGTTTCGCCGAAATATGCGCGACCGAATCCGCCGAGCGCTTCTGGATAGGTGTGGCGGCAAGCCCCAACGAACTGCGAATCGCGACGCCAGGCCCGGCCATCGAGCTTGGCAGTGCCAGTCTGTTGAGTGACAGTCTGGACGTAATTGAAGCGAAGATCGCCGTCACTCGGACGGGAGACGTTCTGAGTGTACCTGTGTCGGTCGACATGAAGCTGGTCCGCGCGTGCGACTTGTTCCTGGGTAGCGAGCGCGTGGGAAGGGCGATGATCGCGCACCCGCATTTGCTGACGGTGGCGACGCAATCGTCGCATCGTCAGGTTCGTGATGCGCTCGGTGCATTGGACCCGTCCGGTGAGACCATTTCGGAGATGCTCAAGGCGGTCGAAGATGCGATCTTCGAACCATCCGCCGAAGAAGAAGTCCAGAACGAAGTGCGATCGCGGCGTGGATCGGCGCAAGCGGACACAGCGAGTGGCGGCCGCCCCGACACACTAGAAATCAGCGTCAGCGAGCTTCGTAAAGCCGGGAAACGCCGCCGTCTAGTCGAAACCGCCGATATTGTCACGCTGATCGACCTGCTGACCCGCAAAATCGGCGAAGAGCTCGAGACGCAGCCGACCGTGCCTGTTGATAGCTCAGGCCGAACCGAGGAAGAACAGGTCAATCAGGACGACGACCCGGAGCAATCGGACGACACGCCGTACGTCGACGCTCAGGCTCAGACCCTCCGGGATGCCGAGATCGCACGGCGGGTCGCCAGAAAAGTGACGAACCTCATCAACCGGATGCTGCTCAAGCTGACGAAGGCCGACCAACCCGACACCAAGGCGCGGGCGCTCGTTCAACTAATCGCCGTACTTTCGCTCGTGAAAGAGCTCGTGCGTATCGAGCGCTTGCCCCGTTGGCGAATGGCGCGCGAGTTCCTCGTTCCCGAGGCCGATCGCCGTCGCTTGCTGGACGAATCCATGCGGTGTCTGTTCAACTCCAGAACGCGGCTCATCGAGACACTGACGGACGACACCCACTCGGAGACCGAGGAAGCGATTCAGCTCCGTGTGTTGCTGTTGTGGCTGGCATGGAGTATCGGCGACAAGGTTCCGGAATCGTCAGTCGACGCGTTCGACCCGAACGGTCAGAACGAACAGTTGCGCGCAAAGGCGATGTTCCTCGCCCTCGCGCCCCCTGTTGCCGGCGACGACGCCGCGAGCGACGAACTCAGGCGTTACACCTCGGCGACGCTTCGACCCAATCCTTTGGACGCCGCGCGCGCGGACAGATGGATCCGGCTCACCAACGAGTTTGGCAGGTTCTGGAGCAGGAGCTTGTCCGATGCGCCGCGAATCGAGGTAGGCGGTTGTTGCATCGTGGGCGACGGCAGCTATCCTCGCGTCGTCGCTGAGGTCCACGGTGAACTGGTCGGTTTCTGGGACTTCGGGTCCATCCGGTCCTTCAAACAAGACTTCGTGATGGCGGTCCAGCCGGAAGAGGTGCCGTGACAGTCCGTCGCAATATCGGTCATCGGCCTCAAACCGCCGCTATCTTCCGATCTAGGAAATCGAGCAACAGCGGCCCGACGAGTCTGTATTCCAGCGCGAAATGACCGGTGTCGAGCACATGCAACTTCACATCCGGCAAATCGCGCAGAGCTGCCACCCCGCCGACTCTTGCGCTTCGCGCACTCTTACCGTCGCCAGTGCATCTCGACGATATCAGAACCGATACCCTCTCGGATCGGGACCGCAGTGCCGCCTCAGTATCCGCAAGATGGCGAAAAATGGACTACTCGCGTCCTCGGAGAACCAGTCAGACGGTTATTCCAGTTCATCATCCTCACCGCGCCGAGCACGCAAATGTAACCGCAGTCTCACTCAAGCTCATCTGCCCAATCTTGCAAGTATGTTGATCCCCGATCTGGTTGAGAAAAGTCAAGCATGAAGAAGGATGGGAAATTCACAGACAGAAATTTGAACAATTCGATGCGAACCCGAGCCATGATTTCAGGAGTCGCCACTTCATTTATGTCGGCGCCAGCCGATCTAAAGAATCCACCAATGTAAAACATCTCGTCGATGTAGCACGAATCGCAAGTTCCTCGAACTCTATACTCATATACAATCTGGCCATCCTGCTCGAGAGGATATTGTTGCAAAGCACAGTTGCGGTCGTGCCACCGTAAGCCGATGGCCACAGCTTCTTGCAGGTCGTTTGAAAAATACCACGTTTCGTCGCTTGTTTCGTCGAAAATAGTGACCGCATAGGTTGCATTTCCATAATTGGCTCGATGTTTCAGCAACTCGTCTGGAGTGCGGCATAGTGCGCTCTTTTTAGAGGGCATTGGCGGGGGCACATCCGAAATCACATTGCCAATCAGCAGATTCATTTTAATTTCCTATCAACTAATAACCCGAACTGAGATAACTATTTCGTTATCCCACTGAGAGTGCCCTCGATATAATGTGCCGTCGTAGTCGCGAAGAGCGTCGGTGTGGGCGGATCCAGCGCGAGCACTGCGCGCTTGCCCTGATTCAACACGATTGTTGCCCGGGCTCTGGCTCAAGATGTTCGGATACGGTTCGCGAAATTTGTCGCCGGCCCCGGCGTCTGACAGCATCTGCTGCGTAGGTCCGATGGTCCAAGTTATCTCGGCGCCAGAGAGATCGCATATTCCTCTGAGAACTTTTTTAAAGACTCGCGGCTGACTCGGCGCTCAGCCGCCGGCGGCTAGCAGCAAGTGACCCCAATCATCTTCGAGATGTATGCACCGCGAGTTGTTGGTAGAGTTGATCGCACAGCATGTGCGTACGTCTCGTCGCCGGCATGGAGTGCGCGGTACCTACCGCCATCTCGCACAGCGAGGACTTTGACCTTGAATCCGATACCACGCACTGCTGGGAAGTCTCGGAAAGTAATCTGGAACGGGTTGTGGATCCATGCGGACAGCCGAACTCTGGGGATGATCACGTTATCAACGACTGGCGTGCCCGTCAATAAGGAGTCCTTGACAAATGCGCATTTACTGATATAGACGCGCAAATTTTCTTCGCGAGAGGGCTCGATGGGCCTTTACTTACCTACCGGCGGTGAGTCACTGGGTATGGTGACAAGCCTGCGCCGCCTCGCAATCCGTATTGCCAGGTCAGACGGCAGCATCTCGTTAAATTTGATCAGCTTGACGAGTTCCAACAGCGCATTGTCATCAATGCACTCCGAAGGCAGTATTTCCGACTGGATGCGGGGATCGCAGCGATAGTCGATTGAAAGACCGTCGAACCGATACGCGCCTCGCGCAGCCTCGCGTAACATCCGAGTCCGGTTGGCCAGGGTGCCGGCAAAAGTCCATAACTTGAAGCGGCCAGCCGCAAGCGCTTGCACGGCACCTGCAGTAACGGGGGTCGCACTGCGAAGGTCGTCGAGTGCAGCCGTCGCGCGCTTTGAAAGCGCCGCGTGTTCGATCGCGCCACTCTCCAGCACCACACCGATCGCCTGCGCAAGCTCCGCACCGAATTCGCGCCCTCCTCCCGTCCAGCGAGCCTTGCCTCCTTCTTTGGCTGGTTCCAGCCAGACGACGCGTCTTTTCCAGTCGATCTCCTTGACCTTCCAGCTGCGTCCCGAAAGCAACACGAAGTGCTGGCCCTCCTGAGCCGCAAACACAGACGGATCCAGAAATCCCAGTTCGGTACTCCCGTGCCGGGCCGAAAGGAGTTCGGGGCCGCTGAAAGTCGCCATCAGTTCGCGGTAGTGACCGGCGCCAAAGGCCCGCTCGGCTGCCGGGCCAATCTGCACAACATCGTCAGGATCGACAAACAGATATTGGCCGACAGCGAGCCCGTCGATTAGTCGCTCGATATCGACTGGGGGGAGTTCGGGAAATGACCGAAGCAACGCGTCGCGCAGACTGCGCAATGGCACCTGACTCAGCTCCAGCGTGAGCAGCAGGGTCTGCTGAGCGACCACGTTCCACGGTTCGGGCGGTGGGATGGCCGCCTCGACCCAGCCCATTGACCACAGCTGGCAGACACCGAGCGCAGTCAGAAGACCCTGCTCACAGGTTGTCAGGAACAGGCAACTGCGACGGGACCCTGCCCGGCGACCGCTGCGCCCCATACGCTGCAAAAAAGATCCGACCGAAGCGGGCGAATCGATCTGGATCACACGGTCCAGGTCGCCGACGTCGATGCCTAATTCAAGCGTCGACGTCGCCACGATCACGCAATCGCGCTCTTCAGCGAACGCCGCCTCGGCATATCGTCGTTCGCTGGCACTGAGCGACGCGTGGCTGACGAAAGTGCGCACGCCAAGCCGGTTCAACGAGGCCCCGAGTTTTTCCGCACTTGACCGGGAGTCGCAAAACACAAGACGCTTTTCGCCACGGTACATTCGCGAGATGACTGTCGCGGCGTTTTCCAGGTTGCCTACCGCGTCGATGGTCACGTCCGCATCGGTCGATACCGTCGAAGTGCCGACAACCGACCTGTCACCTGTCGGAGCGAACCACGCGAGTATGTCTTCCGGGTTGCTCACGGTGGCCGACAGACCTATACGCTGGATCGGCTGCGGTGTGTACTCGTCGATTCGTGCGAGCACAGATCGCAAATGCCATCCGCGGTCGTCCGCGGCAATCGCATGCAGCTCGTCGGCGATGACTGTTTGCACGTTGCCAAACCACGACTGCCGCTCCAGCCTCGGCGAGATCAGCATGCCTTCGAGCGACTCGGGCGTGGTCAGCAGGATATCCGGTGGCTCCCGGAGTACGCGGCGTTTTCGACTGTCAGCGACATCGCCATGCCACACCTCCACGGTGCGGCCGAGCAAGCTGGCGTATCGGGCGAGCCGCGGTTCCAGATTATTGAGCAGCGCCTTGATTGGACAGACATACAGGACACTGAGCCCACGCCACGCTTCGGTCGTCATCTGCGATAGAACTGGGATGATTGCTGCTTCGGTCTTGCCGCCGGCGGTGGGGGCAAGTAGCAGGCAGTGGCGGCCTGACTGGACCGGATCGATCGCCTGGAGCTGCGTGGGCCGCAGCGTGCTCCAGCCCAGAGAATTTACAACGTGGTACTGGACGGCAGGGTGCAGGCGCTCGAATGCCGTCATGGCAGCTCGATGTCGTCGATGGAGTTCGCGCCGGAGGCGGCCCGTTCATTCACGGTCATCTCGGTGTCGGCAAGTGTCAACTTGTAGTGCTGGCGAGGGTCGAAGTTTTCGTACAGGTCCACCCGGTCCAATACTTCGCCAACGAGCTTTTTGAGGAAGAGGCGTGGTGCGACGCCCACCTTTCCGCCAAGGCCGCCGGCCACTGCGGTGGCAAGCGTGTCCACGTAAGCGTCGTCCGCCAGCCGACGCAATCGCACTTCGTTGGGTTGTCCGCCAGCGTATATGTCCCGCACACGACGGCCCACCTCGACCAGCGCCGAATGATTGAAGGGCTGGAGCCGGATCTGTACTGCGCGAGGGTTGTCAAACTGACTGTCGGTCGCGAAGTCCACGTGGAGCCGCTGAGCCAGTGGCGCGAGACGTTGAACGCCTTGCGGGCCGTCATAGAACGCGGGCGTGCCGGTAATGACAAGATAAAGCCCCGGAAATCGTCCCGCATCGATCTCATCAATCCACTGTCGAAGCGCATTCAGACCTTTCTCGCGCGTGTCGGCTCTCATCCGTTGCAGCGTTTCAACTTCGTCCAATACCAGCAGCAGTCCCGCAAAGCCGCTGTCGCGCATGATCGTCAGCAGTCCCATGAGGAAGTTCGTCGCCGTGAAGTGATCGAGATCTCCCTTGACGCCAGCGGCTCGCTTGACGCCCGCGGCGACATTGGGTTGGCCGGCCAGCCAGCTGATCAGGCCATCGGCCAACTGGACGTTTGCCTCCGAGAGGGCCTTGCGATACGCGCGCAGCACGGCCGAAAAGGCCGGCGCCGACCGGCTGATCAATGCGAGGCGTGCCTCCATCAGCTCATTGGTGCGCTCAAGCAGGGCCGCTATGTCGCTGGCGTCAGTACGGCCTTCCGCCAGAACATCCTGCTCGAGCGCGAAGAACCAGCCGTCGATAATGCTGCGGAACGCACCGCCCGGCGTATCGCTCGTGCCCAGCCGCTCGACCAGACGCCGATAGACCGTCTCGAGCCGGTGCAACGGCGTCTCGGTTTCGTTAATCTGGACTTCGCTCGTGGCAAATCCCCTGGCGCGAGCGCGTTCCTGCAACCAACGTCCAAAAAAAGTCTTGCCGCTGCCGTATTCGCCGCGTATTGCCTTGAAACCGGCGCGGCCTGTGGCCACTGCGTCGAGTTCCGCATCCAGCGCGGGAGCCAGTCCTCCGAGCCCCACCGCCAGTGCATCCAGCCCGGCGTTTGGCACTGTGCCGCGGCGCAACGCCGAAATGACCTCTTCCCTTCGGGCCGCGCCGATCATCGTGAGTCTCCCGCTGACGGAGCGCTGAACTGCTGCATCAGCAACGCATGGTTGATTTCCACCGTGTCCGACGCGTCGTCCACGGTTAGCACCTGCGCCTGATCGACGTTCAGCATTCTGCGTGCGGCGCTCAGCATGCCGCCCAGCCGTAGCTCGGGGACGCGCAGTCGCTGAGCCAGTGCAGCACGGGTCAGCTTGCCGCCCCGCTCGTCGAGCGAGTGGAGGAGCGTGCGCATCTGCTCGTCCGGCAACGCAACGCGCGCAGCGAGCTGACGCTGCGAAGCGTATAGCGCAGACGTCAGGACCACCGTGACCCAGTCAGCCGCTTCCGGCGCAGATCTCCGTTGCAGCACCGGCAGATCCTCGTCGCCGAACAGGCCGACTTGCGGGCCGCCTTGCGCAGTCGGCTTGGCCGGAGCCCGTTTGGCTGGTGTCCTGCTTACTAGGGCAGGTTGCGCCGGCCTGAACGTCGGCTCCGGCAGATCCCACCATACGGGCTGCGGCGGCGGGGCAGGTATCCAGCCGCCGACATTGACGCCGAATGGCGCGAAGACACTCATCGGCACGATGGCTTCAGCGAGCGACGCCCCACCGTGATAGCCATTCTTGCGACCGGTGTAGCGGGCAGATTCACTCCAGATGCAAATCGCCTCGTTGCTCCCCTCCGGTGTCAGGACACGGTCGCCAGACAGCATGATCTCGCGGGCATCCGCGATCTGCGAACCGGCGCGCCAGCGGTCGTTGATTCCGCCAGGAATCTGGCTGCTGTTTTCTTCCAGCATGTGCCCGTGATCCGCGGTGACGATCACGATGCGCCGGGAGTCCCGTGCCTCGCGCAGCAGCGGCAATAGCAGCCGGAGGTCTTCCAGGCTCCATCGCTGGTGCAGCTGGTCAGGCCCGCTCAGATGGTCGTCGACGGCGTTGTAGACCACGCCGACCACCCTTTGCGATGCATCGGCAAGCGCGTCGCGCACGTCGGCGGCAAGGCTGCCACCCGTGCTCAGGTCCCCCTTGTGAAACAGTTTCGGTGAGTGGATCGCACCGCCGTGAGGCAATAGCGCCGGATAGGTACGAAATGCGGTCTTTTCGTTGCTTGCGGCCCCAACGGCGATTCGACCGCAAAGCAGACTCGTGCGGCTCACGGTGGTGACCGTCGGGAACGCCGCCAGTCCGAGCAATGGCTTGCCGCCGGCCTCGGGGGCAAGCTCGACCCATCCGTGGCGTTCCGGTCGCTCGAACAGCTCGCGGAAGATCGACAGGCTGAGCCCGTCAACGACGAGCAGTAACACGGGGTGCGACGACGCGAGTCGGCCTACCAGCTCTTGCAGTACAGACTCGACCGGAAGGACGCGCTCACCGGCCGACGCCGACTCGCGCAGGCTGGTGGCAAGTGTCGTGGCGAACCCATTGTTCAACTGGCCGCGGCGCTGGGAAACCACAAGCCGCAACGACGCGTAAGCCGCAGACAACTCCGGTAATTCGTCGCCCCCCAGCAGCTTGAAGCGAGCCCAGTCAACAAACGCACCGTCGTCTGCATAGGTTGCGATGTGCTGCGCCAGATTCGCGGCAGCCGATGGCGCACGCAGCAGCCAGCGCGCCAGCCGCCGGGCCATGCGGACCCGTTCGACGCGTAGCGGTTGCTGAGGCGCGAGATGATGATCGGTCACTGCGTTGGCCGCGTCCTCCAGTTGCGCCGCATGCCCATCGGTCGGCGTCGACACATGCCCGCTCAACACCTGTGCGAATTGTGCGAGGCGTTGCTCGAAGCCGCCCCGCAGCCAGTCACTCCGGTATGCAAAGTCCGCTACGCGCAGTTCCCGCATGATCGCGTCGGCGCGTTCGAGCGTCGCCATTGCGTCTTCAGGTGACGTATGTTCAAGCAGTCGCGTGGCCTGGCTGGCCCATTCCCGGCCTTCGGACACCGAAATATGCTGGTCGGCGACATACCGCTCCATGCGAACCGCGGCTTGCGCAAGCTCGGGGATACCTTCGGCGGCAGCGCTGAATACGACGTCGCAAACGAGGCCAAGCGACGCGGCATCGAATCCCCTTCCCGCGTCGATGCAGCGCACGATCAACGAGCCCGCAGGACCGGCGTGGCCGCTCATCCATTGCAGGATGTCGCGACGGGCCTTGGGCGCCAGTTTGTCCAGCAGCACCGGTAAATCCGGGCGTTGTGCCCAGCGCATCAGCGCGGCGGCGTCGGATTGCGTGGCATCGAGACCGAGGCAAAGGCGAAATACTTCGCGCCAGGCGGTCTCCAGATCCAGAAAGTCTCCCGGTACCGGCGTGAATGGCTTGCCGTCTGCGCTGTCAATCAGCAGGTCGGGCATCCAGTCATAGTGGCCCAGACGGGCATCCGTTTCCTTCGCCCCGAACATTCCGCGCAGGATCTCCCATCCTTTCGGCTGGAAAATGCGCGCGCGCGCCAGTCGTGAAGCCACGTCGTCCGGAACGTCCGTGTCTCTTAGCGGCGTCATCAGGATGAGGCCGTCCGTGCCCGCACCGGCGGTTTCGAGGTCCGTCAGCGCCTCGCGCAGCGCGAGCCGGCTTTCGCACCAGCGCAGGTTGTAACGCCGGCCGGCTCGTTGCAGGAACTCCGGCCACGGCCCCTTTGTCGACGCACGAATCGCCACGACAGAGGCGTTGGCGTCGCGCTGCAGGACCGAGTCGAGTTGGGCGCCGATCTGTGCGATCGAAACGATCTGCGTTGAGCTCAATGTTGCGTTCCCCCTCTGCGCTGCAAGCGCCAGTGCAGGGTCAGCTCCAGCTCACTGTCGTTGTCCACCTTCGCCTTGAGTTGCTGAAGGAGCGCCGACGCCGACCGGGCATCCAGATCCGCGCGCTGGTTTTCTTCAACGACTATCGTGAACGCGTCGTGGGTGGGCTCTGGCGGCTGAAACGGTGGTGGCGGTTCGGGGGACTCCGGTTGCGTGACAGGTGACCTGTCTGTTGCCGGAGACGATGCTCCCGCTTTAGCCGGCTCGGACAACAGGCCAACCGCATCGCGGACCAACTCGTCCAGCTTGATCTTTAACCCAATGACGTGCTCGTCGTTGCGCAGCAATTCGGCTAGCTGCGCGGCAAGCCGTTGACCCGCAGCCTGTCGGTGGTCCGACAGATTGCGGACGGCGTCGAAGAGTTGCCAGTTCCCCCGGAGCAGTGCGTCTACCGCGGCCTGTGCCTGAGCGATCGCGATGCCGACCGCGGTTTCGGAGGTTTCGAGCGACGCGGTGGCGAGAGTTGTCACCAGCGTGGAGTCACTGGCATTCGCCAGCGCGTCGAGCAGCGCCTGCGCCGACTCCGCCGTGCGTTGACGCGCTCCCGGCTCGCCCGGTGCATAGCGGGCCGTGCGGTCGGCCACGGCCGACACCAAGCCCGCGACCGCGGTGCGTTGCGCGTTGGCCTTCTGCTTGACCTCCGATACCAGCTTACCCGCGTTGGCCGCGTTCAACGTCTGTGCCGGGACGAGGCCGAAAAGGCTGGACGCGCGTTGAAGCGCAGTCTGCCAGTGCGCGGCCGACGGCAACCGCTCCTCGCGAAGTTCCACGTCGTCCGGCAGCCGGTCGATGTCAGGTTCGAAAGGGCCGCCGTGATGCAGGAAACGACGGTTCGTCTGTGCCGCAAAAGCCAGGATCAGGAGGTTCTGTAGCTCCGTCGGCAGACCCATCGGCCTCGGCTGATCTATCCATTCGCGCAGCTTCCCGACGGTCAACGGCCCACCGCCTTCGAGCGCGATGCGTTGCGTAAAGTGGGACTGCCAGTAAGTCTCAATCAGCAAGTGCGTCTCGGCCATCTGACCGAGTTTCAACGGGTTGACGATGGAGCGCACGACTCTTCGCGAGGCCTGATCCGTCACGAGGCTTCGTTGTTGTGGCGCATCGATGGCGGCCCGGACTTCGGTCCAGACTTTCTTCACCGCGGAAGGTTTGATCTCGGTGTCGAACAGCGGATGTGCCGGGTACTGATGGGTAATAAGCTGACCCAGCAGGTCTTCAAAAGCGGCCTTGAAATCGGCACCCACGGGAGGCCTTGGCGCCAGCGTCGGATCGAGTGAGCGGAACTGTTGCTCGGCCGTGAGGACATGAGACACCGCTTCTTCCGGCTGCGTGGAGATGCCGTATGCCACCTCGAGCGCGCTACGGAGCTTTGCCCGTAGCGAATCGCGCTGGTTTCTGGCCAGAACCCGAGCCTGCGCGCGATCGACGATGGACAGATGAGCCGCGTACTGATCGAAGCGCTCACCCTGGAGGATGTAGTCGAGAATGACATATCGCCCGAGGTCATTCAGCGCCTTCTGGCTCAGGAAAGACGGCAGCCACACGAGGGTCCGGGTGCTCCCGCCACGGTAATCGCCTAGCCGGGCCAGATCGTCGTTGGGCGTCCGGTTGGGTTCGTCGAACGGGAAGTCGAGGATGACGCTCCAGGCGCCGGAGCGGCCCTTGAGTTCCTCGTCCCGCATTTCACGCACGTTTGCGTAAAACACTTCTACCTCGCGCTTCGTCCCGCGCCAGGAAAAGTCATAGGTCAGAAAGAGCCCACCGATGTCCTGCATGCCCAACTGGTCGAAGAGGAGCTCACGCACCTTCTTGCGGCGGTTGCCCGAGTTATCGATGCCCTTGGCTTGATCGAGGACCCGTTCGAGATCGACACCGGTGATCTGTATCGACACCAGCGGATTGAGATCTTCCGTGACCTTGATTTCGCCTACCTCGCCGGCCCAGTCGCGAAGCTTGCGCTGCACCAGCTGCACCTCCTGTCCAGGAATGGGCGACCTGAAGGTGCCGTGATTCAACGCGGCCAGCCGCGCAGGCGTCAGCGCCTTCAGCGATTCGACGTTCGGTACCAGTGCGGACAGCAGCAAGGTTTTGAGCAGTCGCGCATCGTTGCGCAGATTCTTCGCGAGGGCGGGATCGGCCTGACCCAGTTTGCAGGCTTCCCACGTCACGCCATGTTTGGCCTCGAGCATCGGCAACAGGCGCTGGTTGTAAAGCCGTTTTGCGTTTTCGAATTGCACGCGCATGGCCTCGAACGGCTCGTCGCCCTCCGCGATCACGTCCCACAGATCGCCCACCGGAATAAGTTGACCGAGTTCCAGGTCTTCGCGCCGGTCCACCAGCAGTTGCAGCATGAGCTTCAGCGCAGTGCGCTCGCGCTGCAATGCGGCCGACACGGCGATCAGCGTCTGCACGAGTGCCGGGCTGAACGGGTAGACCTTGCGGAACATCTCCCGGTCCGCGTCCGTCGTGAGCAGCGTATCCAGAACGTCGCGCCGCAACCGCAGCAATTCGTCGAAGGCCACCGCCAGCGTTGCCTTTGCCGCGTCGTTGATCGGGCGCAGCACGCGCTTCTCGGCGATGGCCGGGAGGTTGCGGTCTTCGAGCGTGATCCGGTGGAAACGGGCTTCCCAATGGCGCAGCACGTCGGTGAATTGCACGCCGATGGCGCCGGGCAAGTTGTCGCCCACCAGTTCGCGCAGGTCACGCTGGCGAGCGACGAAGCTGATCAACGGAACCGGCCGGTCGGCGTTGGTCGCCTCAACGAGCTTGACCAGCTTGGTGCCCTCGCGGCTGACGAAGTTGACATCCGCGGCGTGACTGGCGAGCCACAGCACGAGTTCGTCGAGGAACAGGATGACCGCGTCGTAGCCGAGGTCTTGCGCATGCCGGCTCATGATCGCGAGGCCGTCGTCCAGCGACACGAACGATTCGCTGTCGCCAGCTAGCGAGCGATAGGCGGAGAAGAACTGGGCGATCAAATCGCCTACGAGGCGCGCGCGTTCGGGGCCATTGGGCGGCTCCAGCATCGCCGCTTCGAAGCTCGTTGCGTCCCATCCGGTGTCCAGTGCGCCCCATCCGCTGCCGCCGGTTGCGTTGCCTTCATTGAGCTTGCTGAAAAATGCCTCGTCTCCCAGACGGGTCCGGAACGCCTCCGCGTCGCGGAACAGTTCCTCGGCCAGATAGAAGCCCGGAATCGGGGCTTCAGGATGCAAATGCCGGACATACTCGGCGTACTGGCCGAGAACGCCGGATTCCATGTCCCGGGCGCCGATCATGTGATACGGCACCATCAAAAAGCGCTTGCCCCGCGTCCAGGTGGTCTGCGCGACGGCGTCGGCCAGTTCGGGGATCGCGCGTGCCTGCGTGTTTCCCGCGAGCAGCAGGTTCAGCACGGCCATGAAGTGGCTCTTGCCTGAACCGAACGAGCCGTGCAGGTAAGCGGCTTTGCTCGTGCCGGAAAGCACCGCCTGCTGGACGAACCCAAGCGCATTCTTGAAGGCGTCCGCGAGCTGCGGCGTGACGACGTAATCGCGCAGTGTCTGCTCGGGGTGCGTGACGCCTTCGGACAGCTTCAGCACGAAGTCGCCCTGGTGAACCCGCTCGGGTATTGAAATGAGCTCTTTGATCAATGGCATGGGGGGTCTCAGGTTCGCTTTGCTCTGTACTTTAGGCTAGTTTGCGGCGCCCACGACGGGCCGGCGCGGCGGCCGGTTTCCACGCGCGCAGGTCGTCGAAGGTGTAGCCGAGTTCCCGCGCCTGGTCCGCGAGGAAGCCGGCGTAGTAATCGCCCATGCGTTCGCCGAAGGTCGGATCGATTTCGTTGTGCCACTGCTTGAGCCACGGCACGAGTTCGAGCAGGCCGGACAGCAACGGTTGCAGGCGCTCGCGCGGCCACCCCTCGTTGTCCTTCATTTCGAGGTAGCAGGCGGCGATGGCCGTGGCTTGTTGCAGGTGGTTCCAGCCGGCCCACGCAATGACGAGGCTGGTGTCTGCGCCGCGTTCGCAGTGGGGATAGCTGATCCAGCGTTCCTTCGGCACGTCCAGACCGCCTCGGAGGCGCCAGAAGTCGGTTTTCAGGAAGTCCTTGTTTTGATACTTCGGCGGCACGGGAATCTTGCCGACATTCTCGCTTGCGTCCTCGCGACGTTGCTGCGTCCATGTGTCTTCCCACTGCGCGCGCTTGCGCATGCCGCTTTCGGTGTAACGCAGCACGGGCAGAAAGGGCACCGATTCGCTCGCGACGAGTTCGGCCACGATCTGGCCGACGTCGAAATCCGAATGGCCTGCGTACAGTTCGGCGATCTGTATGAAGTCGGCATTGGTGCGCACGGCGTCGGCGAGGCCGCTGACGGTGCTGAGTTGCGGCGGGTGGTCGTCGCTGGCTGGCCACAGGTGTGAGGCTTCAAGATGGTCAAGTAGCCAGTCTCGTAGTGCGGCGCGTTCCAGTTCCTCCCAAGCAGGCGTATTCCAGCGGCGCTTGTACTCGGGGCGCTCGATGAGGCCGATGTTGCGCTCGCGTTCGATCAGGTCGATGCGACGCTGGACGACCTGCCGGTAGTCTTCGGGCCAGTGTGCCGGAATCTCGGTGATCGGGGTGGAGCCGTGACGTTCGAACCAGGTGGTTGTTTCCTGACCAGCGGCGACACGTCTGGCCAGCACAATCTCGAAGGCACGCTCACCGATCGAGACTACAACATCAGCCGCAAACGTGAGAGGGCCAGTTTCCCAACCAACCGCGACCAGTCCGTACCTCTCGTAGCAAGCCCAATCCAGTTCTTCCTGGAGCGCGACCATTCTACGTAACAGGTGGTCGGCATCCGCTCCTGCTCGATCGAGGGTTTGCCTACTCGGCAATCCCGCGTCAGTATTAAAGATCGATGCATTCGGAAGTAGCTCAGCGCGTCGCCGCCCTATTGCGTCGAGTTCCTTGGCCGGTTCTTCAGAGAACTCCGACGGTAGTGGAAAGTCCTTGAGACCGGTCGCAGTGAACTCGTAGAAGAACTCCCACTTGTTGACGCGACGCCCTTCGCTAATGCCGCCTCCACCTTTGTTGTGAAAGACCTGCTTCAGCCAAAAGCACGCCACTGATGAATTAAGCAGCCCGAGCAATCGGAAATACTCGCTCTCGCTGCTACCGGCAGGCAGTTTGATCACGGGCGCCGACCGGTTGAAGACTTTACCGCCGCGATCAAGTACGAAGTGGTTGTGAGTGGCAACGAAGGCAAAGGAAATAGTTAGACCTCTGGCTCGTCGAATCGCGATTTGATGCCACTCCCACCATGGGCGTCCTTCCTCAAAATAGGTTAGTCGGGCAAACGTGGCTCGAGAGCCGAGTACGGTTCGGCACGGCCAAAGCCAACGTCGCGCTCCTGGCATCGCCTCAATAGCGACCAGTGACTCTTCGTTGTAGGGGTAGATAGTATCTACAGTCGCATTTGCGTACCAATCTCGTACGTCGTCGCCGACGACTAACGGTCGAAAGAACTGGCATTCCACCCCAGCTCTGAGGAAACCTGCTTTGTCGGCAAGCATTATCTCATCGGCAGCTGTAATGCCGAAGACGCCCATCTCTGATACGGCGCTCGCGAGTTTTGTCGGAAAGAGCTCGTCGATGCGGTCCTTTAGCTCCCCGACTCCACCGCCGCCAAGGCCCCATGGATGTTTGGCAAATGTCGCTCGTGATGTATCGGCCACGCTGACGAACTCGCTTTCCGAACCAGCCTGATCAATCTGCCCGACGATGGCCGACCAGACGAGCCCGTGCGCTGGATCGTCTGGCGTACCAGGCTCCGCCTTGATACCCATCACCGTTCGCACCGCATCGCCTATCGGCGCGCGGTGGCGGCCGAACAAAATCACGGTCGGCGTGCCGTGCCCCGGTATGTAGGCACCCTGTGTATCAACTACGTGCGTAAGGTCCAGTCGAGGCAGCACTTGCTCGATCAGCTTGCTGCCAAACTCACGCTTCATGAATGAGTTGGCCGTGATCAGCCCAACAAAGCCCGCGGGCCGACCGTTGCCGGTCAGCGCAAATTCGAAGAAACGTTCGGTGAACGGAACACCCAACGAATACTTCATATGGCAACTGGCGTAGCGCCGCCGATATGCCGCGTTCAGCGCCGCGTCCTTGACGGTGATGTACGGCGGATTGCCCACTACCGCGTGGTACTGCTGCCCCAAAACGCGATTGACCTCTTCCAGATCCTCGCTGGCGTACGCATGTGCGAGCTCCGTCCCGGCGTAAGTCTCAGCGGCTCCAAACATGTCACCAGTGGCCGACAGACCAAAGCGCGTGCCATGCAGCAGACTGTCACCAATAGCCACATTCAGTTTGAAGTTCGGCGCTTCCGAAAGACGGCGCACATCGCTAACCTTTAGCGCCGCTAGGAGCAACCGGAAGCGCGCAATCGCCACGGCGAATGGATTCAGATCGACGCCCGCCACGGCGTCCAGTGCTTTTTGCGCGACATCGCGTCGACTGCGCGCGGGCTCGTTACGCGACCATTCGTCCACGAGCCGATAAAACCCACCGAGCAAGAAGTGCCCGCTACCGCAAGTCGGATCGATCATCCGCGCTTCGCGGAACCCGAATTCGCGGATCGCCGGGGTCAGCGTGCGGTCAAGGATGAATTCCTCGACGAACTCCGGCGTTTGCAGCAACGCATAACGCTTGCGAGTGGCCTCCGAAAGATCCTGATACAGATCTCCAAGGAAGCGGGTGTTCCATTCGGGGTCCGTGAAGTCGTGGACCAGCGTGCCGGTGTTCGGGTCCACTTTCTGCCAGAACTGCCGCAGTTCCATCGCAGCATCGCCGCTGATGCCCAGCCGGAAAACCGGGTTGTGCCCCTCATCGAAGAACGTATGCAGGCCCGGCAGCGTGCCCGCTTCGCGGAACGCGCCCAGCAGATGTTCGCGGTCGCTATGCGTCGGATGCGCCTGGAAATAGGCCTCGTGCCGATCGCGTGCCAGCGCCAGCCGGCCCGACTCGGGCGTGCCGCCTAGCCACGGACGATCCACGAGACGGTTGTCTTCGATGAAGCGGATGAATACGCACGAAAGCAACCAATGCACGCCCGCCTGGGTGATGACCTGGTCTGCCCAGCTTTCGAAGGTCTCGGCCGTTCGTTCCGCGTCGCGCGCAGCTTGCCATTCGGCGGTCAAACCGGCCTTGAGCTCGGATACGTCGGCGATACGTTGGCGAAGATCGTCCTCCAGCCGCTTGAGCTGGCGTGTGAGATCCGCGAGGAGTTGCGTGGCGTTAATCAAGGTCTTCTCTTTTGTTCTCGGTTGTAGCGAGTGACTGTCAGTGCGTCTGTGCAGCAATCGCTGCACCATGCACGTCATCGACCCAAAGCTGGGTGAGCGCTGTCACGCCACTCGCATTGACGAGGGGAACTGGCGTTGTATCGATAAAGGCAACACCGGGCTCGTGGCAGGGCAGCAGCAGCCATACGGCAGGTGTGCGCCCAGGGCGGCCAACGGTCGCCTCCAGCTCGCTGATAACGCTCATCAGGTCGTAGCGAGCCAGTAACCCTGCATTGACGACCAGCAGCGGGGTCGGGCTGTCCAGCAAGGCCTTCGTCAGTGCCGGGACTGTGCGCTTCATGAGACCAAGCAGATTGCGCCAGTCGCGCGAGCCTGATTCGGCGCCGTCTGCCCGCAATACTACAGACCAGTCGACGCCCAGCTCGGCTGCCTGAGCGCGCAGTTCGCGCAGCAGCAACGCGTCAACGCTAAGCCGTTCCAGCCCTTGCGGCCGTAGCTCGCTTGTGCGGAACCGCTGCAAGAGCTTTGCCTCTGCCCGCTGCGCAATGCGCGGTTCCGTCGTCAAAACCAGCAGGCCGCCTTGCTTGAGGCTGTGCTGCAAACGGTCTTCTATCGCTCTTGCATCGGCTACGGCGGCGGCCATCCGCGGCGACGCGCTGTTATCCGCAGTCGAGTAATCGACGAATCGGGTGGTTGTGCCGACCGTTGCATGGGTTCCCAAACTCTGTCGTCGGTAGGCGCCGGCACCGTGATCGCAGGACTGATCCCATTGCAGTGGCGCACCGGCTTCTTCCAGCAGGCGGTCGAGGTCGGGTCGCTTCGGCAACGGGTCGGCCTCGGGATAGCGTCCGTGCACCCGATCCTGCAATTCACGAACCTTCAGCTCCACGGCACCGATCAGCGCGCCCATCGATTGTTTCAGCGCCATCAACGCCGACATGCCACGCGGATAGATCTCTTGCCGGCTGGAAAGCGCCGCTTGGCGCGACGCCATCGTCGCGAGGCGAAGCAGGCGAGCGGAAGCGATCGGCGGAATGGCCATTGCGTCGTCCGCGTCCGTGTCGACGCCGTACGGAGACGGCGTCGACACGGCTTCGAGCGCTTCGAGGACGCGGCCCGGTGGCATTAACGGGTCCGCTAACGCGCAGGTATCCGCGACCGTCCCCAGGTGGCGGGCGTAATCGGCCCACGGCTGGGACGTCGCGACGAGCGCGACCGGACTGTGTTCGAAGATCTCGAAGCGGGGTTTGTCAAGATGCGACTCGGCTTCGAGCGCCGCCCGAGTGACGGCGCAGGCGAGCCGCAGGCGCTCCGCATCCTCCTGGATCGCACACCCACGCAGCGCCAGCAGCGCGAACGCCACTTCGTGAGCGGTCATCACCTGCCCCTGGGACGCAATCAGCGCATCGAGCTGCGTGCGGAGTTCAGTGAACGCCTTGTGCTTGAGCCAACGCTCGCGGGCCTTGATCAACGCTGTCGTCAGCGTGCCGCGATCCAGATGGGACGCCTGCGCAGCGTCTCCCAACGTCGGCCAGTCGCCGGCGGGAACTTCGTCATCGAGGCCCAGGTAGTACGCGAGCGCGGCTTCTTCGGGGCGGTCGTCGCCGGCAGGGCGACGCGGCAGCAGGATCTCGGCCAGCTCGTTGACGGTAATCGCGCCCTTGGTGTCCTCGCCGTCGTCGTCGCCGGCCGTGTGCAGGCTGCCGCGACCCTGGGTGAGGTCGGGCCGCAAATACGCCAGCTCCTTTGCCTTGATCCGGATCTCCTTGCGAATCTTGTCTCCGACGCCGCGCAGATACCGGAACCGGATGCGGTCGACCGCGAGCAGCTCGCGCGCGTTGTGGATGCCCATGCGCTCGAGCACATCCTGGGCTTCCAAGCTGTAGCCGAGTTCGGCCATCGTGGTCTGGATCGTGGTGGTCAGCGCGATGGCTTCGAAGCTGTCGGCCGCAGGCGGATGCGTTGTCGACGCGCGTTCGAAGACATGGCGCCAGGCTCGCAGCATCTCCTCCGCATTGTCGTGACGTTCGCGGAAGTCGCGCCGCAATGCCTTCGAAAAGAACTCAGTGAGGGGCTGCCGCACGACGGGATCGAAGACATCGGACTCGATGGTCGCCTCGACATCGAGCATGGCCGGCGCCGTCCGGCCATCGCCCCAACGCGGTGGCTTGCCTACTGCCATTTCGTAGAGCGTGACCGCCGCAGCGAAGCGTTCCGCCGACAGATCCCAACGCCGGTGAATGCGAAGCGAGAGGAACGGGTCCAGGTAGGGCGGCGTTCCGGCAGTGAGGTTCTCGGCAGGCGTGCGTGTCAAAGAAAAATCGAACAGCACGAGCTTGAGCCGCTTCGTGCGCGATTCCGTGATGCCAATGTTGTCCGGCTTGATGTCGCGGTGGATGACGGCCGCGTCCTCGATGTGCCGCACGGCATCGATCAGTTCTTCGCCGAAGCGCTGCAACATATCGAGCGAAAGGCGCCCTTCGCGCTTTAGCTTCTGCGCGAGAGTTTCTTCGCCGGCTCGCTTCAGCAGCAATGCGGTGCGGCCCGCGACCGTGCGCTTCTCCCGCAGCGCGACGATGTTCGCGTGTTGCAGCTTGCCTAGCGCCTCGGCTTCGGCTTCGAGGTTTTGGCTCCGGGACGCATCGACAGCAACTTTCAGGACGAGTTCTTCGTCGCTGCCGTCCGGCCGCACGAGCAACGCGTCACTGGACGAGCCCCGACCCAGCCGCTTGAGGACCGTGAAGCCGCCGTCGACCCGGTCGCCGGGGCCGGCACGGCTTGGATCGACGGTGAGTTCCGGATCGGGTGCGGTGAGCTCGTCTTCGACTTTATCCAGGTCGTCGAGGAAGTCCTGCACGGAGTCGTATCGCGTCACGACTTCCGGGTTGGTGGCGAACTGAACGAGTTCGTGCAAGCGCGTGCTGCAACCATCGAGGACGTCTGAAAGACGCAGGCCGGGCCCAAGCCGCAGCTTGTCCGCGAGTTCTAGCGTCGAGGTGGCGGGTGCCTGCCCGCTGAAGATCAGGTACGTGAGACACCCAAGCGCAAAGATATCCAGCTCTGCGCCATGAGCCGGGTCGGCACGCGTCGTTTCAGGCGCGAGGTAGACGAGGCCGGGATCGTCGACGTAGGCCTCGACGTGCTGCGTGCCGGTGGTGTGATTGACGCTGCTGCCGGAAGAGGCCGCGTCGCGCGCGGCCGTTTGCCAGTTCATCAGCTGTACGTTCAGCTCTCCGCTTTCGACACCGCGAACCAGCACGCTTTGCGGACCCAATGCCCGATGGAACAGGCGACGCGAATGGGCGAACTTGAGCACTTCCGCTATCTGGCGCACGAGCGCCAGCCGGTGGCCCGCATTCATTCGCTGGCCGTGGTCGCGAATGAGGTGATCGAGGCGGACCGCCTTGGGATCGTGATCGAAGATGAGAGCTGGGCCGAGTTCGGTGTCCTTGTAGTCGCGGCAGCGAAGGATGCCGCTGTGCTCAATGCCTTCGAGGATCTTGAATTCGCGCTGGGCCTGGGTGACCCGCGCCTGACGCTCTTCCGGGCTCGTGGCGCTGGCGAGGTTATAGATGCGTACGCGACGTTGGACCTCAACGCTGACGTGTTGGGCTACCCACTCCTGATAGCTGGGGCCGTCCACGATCATCTTGATTAACTGGTAGTCGCCAACCTGACGATGCTTGTTCGACGGACGGATTCCGGCTTCCATCAACCCGCGTGCAATGGTATTAACCTGCTGGCTGTCCACCGGCGGATGCTGGCTAGGGCGCACACCTCGGGAGAGTGCGCCGATGATTCCGCTGTCTTCAAGGTCGCCCGGGCGCCCTCGAAGGAACACACCGGAGCGGGCATGTCCCTGCAGCTTGCAATGGAGCGTCGTGGACGACAGGAACACCAGCGGCTCGATGAACGGCAGCCGGATCTTGGCCTTCACCACCGACCGCTGCCGTCGCAGCAGGCTGGCGAGGCGTTTCGATTTGCGGTCCGTGAGGAGCAACGGGTTGTCCACCGAGCGTTCGCGGCCGTCAGTAGACCATGTCCAGGTATGGGCGTCACCGGAAACGGTCCCCGGCCGGGATTTGATCTCGATGATGAAAAGTCCTGCAGGCGTCAGCGCCAGCGCGTCGACTTCATTGACCTTGCCTTCGTCGTCGATGAATTCGAAATTCGTCCAGACATGCCACGGGTCGCGATCGGGCAATTGCGCGCGGAGCCACTCAAGCGCTTCGCGTTCCCAGGGAAAGTTGGATTCGGCGATGACATGCCATCGGTTGGCGCTCAGGCTCATACGTTGCGCTCCGCCTCGTCTGGAACATATTCAAAAAGGTCTGCGGTTCCGCACCGGAACAGCTCGCAGAGTTTGCTGATCGCCGGTAATTCGATGCGCGTGGCCGTCTCGTTACAAAGAGACGTCACCGTGCTGCGGTTCAAGCCTGTTATGCGGGCAACGTCGGAAACGCGCAGCTTGTTGCGGCCCATCAGGGCCGACAGATGGCAGCGGATCATAGCGGAATGCGGAGGGCGGAATGCTGCGCAGGATAACATTTTTCTTCGGACAATACACGAAGAATGCCCTGCCTACCAACTGCTCCTGAGCGCTGCATCGACTGCAGTCTTTTCTCCGGCGTACTCCCCGGTGCATCACGGACAAGCTAATGCCGTCAGTCCTTAATCCGGACTGGACGGAGAAGTAACACCAAAGCCTTGATCGGCTGACTATCAACGTATGTGGAAGCGAAACACTGCGCTTTTTCTCGGCGCGAGGGACCTGGTCGTCAATCGACGTCGAACGTTTTCAGGTTAACTTCTATCTTTGGTAGATTTTTGCCCGCTGCATATAGCTCTTTTGAGCTGGTCAGCGCGGCAATTGTTTGAGAAGTGTGATTCGAGCTATACCGAAGGCGAACACCGCGGTGCAGTTCTGAATCGCACCGTGTGTGGTATCACGTGCGCCGCGCTCTTCAATGCGGCGCAGACAGCCGAGTATCTCGGGCGCGGTAATTTCGGCGATAGGGCGCTTTCCGAGCCAGGGGAAGAGGTCATTCTCCAACCGGGCGATAACCTTTACGCGGTGAGACTCCGCTTTATCGGACATCATGTGCTCGAACCAGTCACGGGCGACCGATTCAAAGTCGTTGGCCGCACTGGCGAGCCTGGCCGCCCTGGCTGCCTTCTTGTGTTCACTCGGGTCGGTGTCGTTCGCCAGGAGTTTGCGCGCTTCGTCACGCCTGGTTCGCGCATCCTTCAGACTGACTTCCGGGTACCGTCCGAACGACAGCCGTTTCTCCTTGCCGTCGAAACGGTACTTCAGCCGCCAGAGCTTCGACCCGCCTGGAGTGACCTCGAGATACAGGCCGCCCCCATCCCAGATACGCTGGGTTTTGCCAGTGGGTCTGGCGTTCCTGATGGCGACATCGGTGAGTGCCATTTGGGGGCATCATGGGCCGGAGGCAGAGGCCTATGCCCCACATGTTGCCCCGACTTTGGCCAAAATGCCACCCTATGTCGTTGGACGAACCTAGATGTAAAAAAGGCCGGAAGCCTTATGGGATAAGGGTTTTCCGGCCTTCGCTGGACTTAACCAGACTTGAATTTGGTGGAGAGGAGGAGGATCGAACTCCCGACCTTCGCATTGCGAACGCGACGCTCTCCCAGCTGAGCTACCCCCCCAACACAAAAATAATTCTAGCACAGCCATTTTCCCTTTTGCCAAGCCTCCAGCCCCGGGAAAACCTCATCTGGACGGCGCGCCCGCGAGCACCCAGTCGACCACCGCGCGGATATCCGCATCGCTCATCGATTGATGGGCCGGCATCGGAATCATGCCCCATACGCCGGAGCCGCCGTCCTTCACCTTGCGCGCGAGTTTGGCCGGCGCCTGCGCGTCGCCCTTGTATTTCGTGGCGATTTGCTGGAACGACGGACCAACCAGTTTGCGATCGACCGCGTGACAGCCCATGCATGCATTTGCGGCGGCGACCTGCTGGCCGCGCGGCGCCTCGGCCGCGCGAGCACCCGACGTCATCGTGCCGGCGAGCGCGCCCACCACCAACGCGAACACGGCACCCCCACGCGTCATACCGTGCATCAACGCACCGCCTTCGGATTACCCGGTCGCACCGACGTCGACGAGTTGACCGGCGCAGGCGCCTGCTGATCGAGCGGCCGCGCGCTCACCGACGAATCGGGAATCGCGCCGACCGTCGGCTCGCTGACCTCGGGCTGCGAGGCGGCCACCGGCGCCGTCGCACCGGCGGCCGCAGCAGCTTCGGCTTCCTGCGGCTGGATGTACTGGAACACCTTGACCACCTCCACGACGCCCGGCACGCGGCTCGTGACGTCGGCGCCGATATTGCCCTCATTCATCGTGACGAGGCCCATCAGATAGACGTTGCCGCGCTCGGCCACGACCTTGAAATTGTTCGCCGAAATGTTCTTCTCGGCGATCAGAGCGGTCTTCACGCGCGTTTCGAGGTAGGTGTCGTTGGTGCGCGACGAGAACGAGCTCGCCGGCGCGATCGCCAGTTCATTGACGATCGTATTCACGTTGTTCATGTTCCGCACGATGCTCTCGGCACGCTGCTTCGACGCCTCGCCCGCGACCTCGCCGGTCAGCAGCACGCGGCGGTTGAACACCGTGACGTTGACGTGCGCGGAGTCCGGCAGATTCTGGCTGATCTGCGACAGCGCCTTCACCTGAATCTCGCGATCCTCGGTCTGCGCGCCGAGCGTGCGGCGGTCGGTCGCCATCAGCGCGCCGCCGCCCGCCGCCGCCCCGACAGCGAGAAAGCAGCCTTGCAGCGTGGCCGACAGGCCCGCCGCGACCCCGACCACGAGCACGGTTCTCACCAGTGTCTTCTTGATGCGGAAAACGCTCATCAACTAGCTCTCCTTCGAAATCAGTCTCAGTCTTCGCCGAGCAACATGGCATCGATGCCGTCGCACAGGCAATGGATGGTCAGCAGGTGCACTTCCTGGATGCGCGCCGTGCGGTCGGACGGCACGCACACGTGAATGTCGGTGTCGCTCAGCACTTGCTGCGCGCGTCCGCCGCCCTTGCCGGTCAGCGCAACGACGATCATTTCGCGCTCATGCGCGGCTTCGATCGCGGCCAGCACGTTCGCGGAATTGCCGGATGTGGTGATCGCGAGCAACACGTCACCGGGCTGACCGAGCGCCCAGACCTGTTTCGCGTAGATCTGTTCGAACGAATAGTCGTTGGCGATCGCGGTGAGCACGGAGGTGTCGGTGCTGAGCGCAATGGCCGGCAGACCTGGCCGCTCGCGCTCGAAGCGGCCGATCAGCTCGGCCGCGAAATGCTGCGCGTCGGCGGCCGATCCGCCGTTGCCGCACGCGAGGATGCGATTGCCGTTGGCGAGCGCGGCGAACATCGTGTCGATCGCGGCGGCGATCGGCATCGACAGGGTTTCGAGGGCTTCGAGTTTGACTGCCGCGCTGTCGCGGAAGTGTTGTTGGATGCGTTCGACTGACATCGAGTCTCTATCTTCTACCGCGAATGGACCGCACTGCGCGGCCGTGTTGTGAAGTCATACTGCCAGGCTGTGGCCGCCGATGAGTTGTTCGCGCGGCACGCGAGCGCAAGTTTATCGCACTCACGCGCGTTGTCTGCGCTGTCGGTCAGACTTCGTCGGCGCGAAACGCATCGCGCAACCATACGAGCCTGCCGCTCTCGAACGCGACGACGTCGAAACGGCACGCGGGTTCGTCGCGCGGGCCGCGGTTCGTCGTGGCGCGCGTCGCGAGATAGTGCCGCGCCGCTCGCACGATGCGCTGTCTCTTCTGCCAACCGATGCTCGCAGCCGCACCGCCATAATGCCGCTGCGCACGCGCGCGAACTTCGACGAACACCAGCGCGCCGTCACGATCACTCATCACGAGATCGATCTCGCCGCCCCGACAGGTGACGTTGCGCGCCACGAAGCGCAGACGCTGGCGCTGCAAAAATTCTCGCGCGCGTGCTTCGAAAGCCGCGCCGACGGATTTGGACTGGTGAGCGCAGGAAAAGTTGTGGGCGGTTTTTGGACCGGCGTGTATGGGCATCTTTTGCGCAGTCTTCGGCGCGGCCTGCTCGCGCAAGCCCACATGGCACAATGTCGGCCTCGTTCCGTCTGTTTGTGTCTTCCGTGTCATGACTCCTCTCTCCGAACTCGCGCAAGGGCAGCAGTACCCCGCCGCCGCGCTGTATGTGGTGGCCACGCCGATCGGCAACATCGCCGACATCACGCTGCGCGCGCTGCACGTGCTCGGACTCGCGGACCGCATCGCCGCCGAGGACACCCGCAACACCGGACAGTTGCTCGCGCGCTACGGCATCTCGAAGCCGCTCGTCGCCGTGCATCAGCACAACGAGCGCACCGCCGCGCAGCGCGTGATCGAGTATCTGCAGGCCGGCGAGCGCGTGGCCTACGTGTCCGACGCGGGCACGCCGGGCATCTCGGACCCCGGCGCCAAGCTCGTCGATGCCGTGCGCGAGGCCGGCTTCGTGGTGGTCCCGCTGCCCGGCGCGAGTGCGCTCGCCACCGCGCTCAGCGCGACCGGCGACTGGGTCGCGACGTTCTCGTTCCTCGGCTTCCTCCCCCCGAAGCCGAGGGCGCGCGCCGCCGCCTTGCAAGCGCTCGCGCAACATCCTCACGCGATGGTGTTCTACGAAGCGCCGCACCGGATCGTCGAGACGGTCCAGGCGCTCGCCGATGCGTTCGGCGGCACACGCCGTCTGCTGATCGCGCGGGAACTGACGAAGTTACACGAAGCCCTGCACCAGGGCACCCTGGCCGAAGGGCCAACGTGGCTCGCTGCCGACGCGAACCGGCAGCGTGGCGAATTCGTGCTGGTGGTCGAAGGCGCGGCGCCCGAAGCGGCCGGCGAGCACGATCACGACGCGCTGCTCGGCATCCTGCTGGAAGAATTGACGGTGAGCAGCGCGGCGAAGGTCGCGGCGGCGCTCACGGGCGCATCGCGCAACGTGTTGTACGCGCGCGCGCTGGCGCTGAAGGAAGACAAGCCCGAAACGTGAGGGTCGAGCCCGGCGGGTAAAAGGCTGACGGCAACAGAAAAGGGCCGCATGTCGCGGCCCTTCGATTTTCTGCAGACGGTTGGTTCAGCCGACGCGGCATCATCGCCACGTAACGTCACATCACTTGTTCGAATCCGAGTTCGACGCGAGCGTCTCGTTCAGTTCGGCGCGCGCTTCCTGCTGCGTGAGCCCTTCGATCTTGACCCGCGCGGTGCCGGTGTGGCGCATGTCGAGCATGGCGGCGGCCGCCATCGACAGGTCGATCACGCGGCCGCGGGCGTACGGGCCGCGGTCGTTGATCCGTACGATCACCGAGCGCGAATTCGCCGGATTGGTCACGCGGACGTACGAGCCGAGCGGCAGCGTGCGATGCGCGGCCGTCATGGCATGCATGTCGTAACGCTCGCCATTGGCGGTGCGGCGGCCGTGGAAGAAGCGTCCGTACCATGACGCGCGTCCGATCTGATGGAAGTCCGCGACGTCGACGCCGTCGTCGGTGAGCGGCTGCGCGTCAGCCAGCGGCGACGCGGGCGCGTTCGACGCGCTCGGGCTCGAGGCCGGCGCGCTACCGAACGATTGCGGTCCGAAAGAGCTCAGGTGCATGTTCTTTGTACTTTGCGGCGTGTCGTTCGCGGACGTATCGGGCGCGCCCGGAGGCGTGGCACAGCCGGCCAGTACAAAAAAGGCAAAAAGAGTCCCTACACCACGGGTTAGCCGAGTTTTCATAAGACGTGCAATCACATTGTCGAGCCGCGTCACCCACAAACTGCTGGGTGTGTTGCTTGCGGCTCCGGCGGTAGGGACGACAACGCGCCGCGCGAAAATGCGCAGTACGTCAAAGCCCGGATACGGCTTACTCAGCCGCTACCGCACGGTTAATTTTCACGTCTGGCGCAACCTGTCCCCGGCAGCCTGACCAGACCCCACATGCCGCCAACTGAACGTGGCAATGACACGTTCTTGCGCGCGCAACTCAGCGCGCAGGAACGGCGGCGTAGGCCCCACCCAGCGTCACGGAGATTAATTCCGTAGCAGGCGCGCGGCGCCTAGCTGGGCAAGACGTGTGCATCGAACGCATCGATACTGATGGCCGTCGGCATTCCGACAGCCCTTACTTGAACGGCGAGCGGCATTCCCTTTTTGTGGGAACGCATCGCCTTGTGGCAGCACAATTCCTAGTGCATGGAGTCCATTATACCCAAAACTTTTTTTTGGGATGGTGAGCTGCTCAAAAACTTGATCAATCTTCACATTTATCGCAAAAATGGACATACGAAAGTCCGAGACGGGCCGTGAGCTGGCCCCGTCGCATGGGCGGCGGAGGCTGTCGCGAGGCCCGGTACAATCAACGTTTTTCCAGCGCGTCGTCCAGCCATGAAAGTCACCCTGATCCCCGTCACGCCGTTCCAGCAGAACTGCTCGCTGCTCGTTTGCGAGGCCACCGGGCACGCTGCCGTCGTCGATCCGGGCGGCGACCTCGACATGATCCAGCGCGAGATCGCGCGGCAGAACGTGACCGTCGAAAAGGTCTTGCTGACCCATGGCCACATCGATCACTGCGCCGGCGCGAAGACACTCGCCAGCCACTACGGCGTGCCGATCGAAGGTCCGCATCCCGACGAACGCTTCTGGCTCGACAAGTTGCCGGACCAGAGCACGCGCTTCGGCTTCCCGGCCGCCGACGCCTTCGAGCCGGACCGCTGGCTACAAGACGGCGACACCGTGCAATTCGGCGACGAAACCCTCGAGGTCTACCACTGCCCCGGCCACACGCCGGGCCATGTGGTCTTCTTCAGCCGCGCGCACCGGCTTGCACTAGTTGGCGACGTGCTGTTCGCCGGCTCGATCGGCCGCACGGATTTCCCGCGTGGCAATCATGCGGACCTGATCCGCTCGATCCGCGACAAACTCTGGCCGCTCGGCGACGACGTCACGTTCGTGCCCGGCCACGGCCCGACCTCGACGTTCGGCGCCGAGCGCCGCACGAATCCCTACGTCGCAGACGGAGTGGGCGCATGAGCAGCGAAATCTATGTGAGTACCGACGTCGAAGCGGACGGCCCGATCCCCGGCCCGCATTCGATGCTGAGCTTCGCATCCGCCGCATACACCGAAGACAAGCAGCTGATCGCGACGTTCTCGGCGAATCTCGAACTGCTCGAAGGCGCAGCGCCGCATCCGGTTCAGGAAGCGTGGTGGAAGACCCAGCCGGAAGCATGGGCGGCCTGCCGCCAGGACTTGCAGAAACCCGAGGCCGCCCTGACCGCCTATGTCGAATGGGTCGAGGCGCTGCCGGGCAAGCCGGTGTTCGTCGCGATGCCCGCCGGCTTCGACTTCACCTATATGTTCTGGTACATGATGCGCTTCGTCGGCCGCTGCCCGTTTTCGTGGTCGGCGCTCGACATCAAGACGCTCGCGTTCGCGATGACCGGCCTGCCGTACCGCAAGAACATCAAGCCGCGCTTTCCGAAGCACTGGTTCGACGAGCATCCGCACACGCACGTCGCGCTCGACGACGCGATCGAGCAGGGTGCCCTCTTTTGCAACATGCTGAAGGACTTGCGCGCGCGTCAGCCCGAGCTGCCGGGGGATGGCAAGGATGATGGGGACGGCTCAGGGCAAAACGCCGCTCCCGACCCGGTAAATTAGGCAATCTCGCTCGCGAGAGCCGTTTTACATTGCGTTTCGTTTTCGCGCCCTCTACCATGCGTTGATACGGCGACGCTAACGGAGGCGCAGTTGACACTCGATACGTTCTCACAGAAGATCCTGCGCCTACTGCAGCTCGACGCACGTCGTTCCGTGCAGGAAATCTCCGACCAGGTCGGGCTGTCGAGCACGCCGTGCTGGCGGCGCATCAAGGACATGGAACAGTCGGGCGTGATCCAGCGCTACACGGCGCTGCTCGATCGCGAAAAACTCGGCTTGCATGTGTGCGCGCTCGCGCATATCCATCTGACACGCCACACCGAAGGCGGCGTCGAGCAGTTCGAGCGGGAAATCGCCACCTGCCCCGAAGTGACCGAGTGCTACAGCACGACCGGTGAATCCGATTACATCCTCAAGATCGTCGCGCCGGACATCAAGGCGTACGACAGCTTCCTGCACGAACGCATTTTCAAGATTCCAGCCGTCGCGCAGGTGCGGACGAGCGTCGTGCTGCGCGAAATCAAGTTCGATACGCAGTTGCCGTTGTGACGGATGCCGCCGCCGCGGGCGGCATGAAGGTTCGCGGCATCGGGTGTCCGAAACTCATCGGACTCAGGCGGCGTTGTGAGGCTCCGCGGCGATTGACCGACCGCCGAGGGCGACGCCAGTCTTGAGTTCCGCCACCGGACCGCCTTGCGCGGCCGAGATATCCCGTTGCAGCAGCACGTCTAGCTTGCGCGCGCCGAGACGACGCTTGAGCGCCTCCAGATCGACGCGCCCAAGCGACTGCGCCTCGCTTTCCAGCAGACGCGCGGCCTCTGGGCCGTCCGCAGCGCGCCCTTCAACGGACGCCGCCGCCGGTAACACCACCTCCACGTCGAGCCCGGTGCTCAGGTAGTGCAGATTTATCCCAGCGGCCTGCAAGCCCGAGGCCGCCAGCGCCGCGTCGACCTCGGCGGTCACGCGCTCCCGCGGCGGCAGATCGACCGGTGGATGCGCGAGCGCATCGTTTTCCGGATCGACGTGGATCAGCGCGTCGAGCACGCGCTTGTCGGTCAGCACACGCAGCCGCGCCGACTCCGCGATGTAATGCCCTTCCGATACCGAAATCATCGGATCGACCAGAATGTGCGCGTCGACGAGCGCGAAATCGCCCATCTTGCGCGTACGCATTTCGTGCACGTCACGCACGCCGGGGGTGGACATCAGCAATGCGCGCATGTCGGCCGCGGCGGTTTCGTCGAGCGCGCGGTCCGACAGATCCTGCAGCGCGTCCCAACCGAAGGTCCAGCCCATGCGCGCGACCATGAAACCGACGATGGCCGCCGCGATCGGGTCGAGCAACCGCAAGCCGGCGAGACTGCCGATCACGCCGATTCCCACCACCAGCGACGACGCCGCGTCCGAGCGCGCGTGCCATGCGTTCGCGATCAGCATCGCGGAACGCACGCGCTTCGCCTCGCGCAGCATGTAGCGAAACAGCGCTTCCTTGCAGACCAGCACGAGCGCCGCGACCGCGAGCGCGCTCATGTGCACGGCGGGAATATTTTGCAGGTCGGCGAGCCGCGTACCGGCGCGCCACAACATGCCGACGCCGACCGAGATCAGCAGCGCGCCGAGAAATAACGACGCCACCGTCTCATAACGGCTATGCCCGTAATTGTGATCCGCGTCGGGCTTGGCCCCGCTGTGCCGATTGGCAATCAGCACGACAAAATCGGAAATAAGATCGGCAAGGGAATGGATACCGTCGGCAACTAGCGCCTGCGAGTGCGCGATCGTGCCGATGGCGATTTGCAGCGTCATCAACACGCTATTGAGCGCAATACTCGCAAAAGTACTTTTGCGCGCAACGCGTTGTTTCTCGGTGGTTTGGGCGATCGCGGCGGACTGCATGCTGAAGAGGCGGAAAGGTCAATTATTGTTATTGTACCCGCCGCGAATCGCGCACGCAGGGAAAAGCGGAAAAAAACCTTTTTAAATCAATCGCTTATCTAAACGAAAAGCATTCGCGTTCCAGTTGCCTGAAGCGCATGCGACAAAAAACTCGGCGCCGCAAATGACGAAAACCGCGCCCTGAACGGTGCGCGGCCTTTTGAGATTCTGCAGCAGGCTATAAACGCGGTGGATTGCCGCTATTCGTACTACGTGCGGCCAACCCTCACTGCCCGCCTGATCGTGATTACTTCTGGATCAGAAACTTTTCGCGATCAAGACCCGCAATCCAGCGCGGCGGCTTGCCGCGACCGGACCACGTGCTGCCGCTTTCCGGATCGCGATATTTAGGCGCGACGCCTGCGCGCGGCCGGCTCGCTTTAGCGCCTTTCGGTGCGCGGCCGCCGCCGAGTTCGCTCAGCGAAATGCCGTAATCCGCCATCTTCTGCTTGATTTCATTCAAGACTTCCGCGTATTCGCGCGACTTCGCTTCTTCAATCTGCTTTTCGAGCTTCTCGCGCTGCGCGAGCAGTTCCTTGTAAGAAGACATAGGTTTCCCTTGTGGTATGGATAAATGACCGCCGGTCTTTTGCCGACTCGCCTTTGAAGGTTTCATGCCTCGGAATTTGACGGCGAGATTAACACAAAATAGAAAGGCTGGATAAGCAACCGGAAAAAATTAATTTAAATTCGTTTCAAAAAGTTTCCTGCGCTGCTTTTGGGTCGGACTACGGCCTTTCTAATCGCTGATTTCGCATGTCGCTAAAAAAGTCCACTCATCTGCATATTTACACGATTTAACTATCAAGAAATGAGACTTGAGCGGTCCATTGCACATCGAACATTTCACGGCATGAAAGCTTTGGCTTGGATAAGCCGCGCACTATTGAGACAAGGACCCCGTTCGTCGCGACTGGCGCATGCGCGCTTTCTCGATAAATGATAAATACTTTAATCCGCATGCCGCTCGATGCAGACTTCGAGCGCGGCGTGCAATGTCCCGGTATCGGACCGGGCGCCATCGAATGCGAAACGGTGGCGCACGCCGTTGCGTTTCAGATCGGCGCCATAACGGTCGACACCCAGCAATTCGACGCCGCCCGCGCCACTCAGCCGGTGACCGAATTCCGCGATCAGCGCGTCCTCCTCGCTGACTGCAAGCGGCGGCAGCGGATCGAGTTCGGCGCCATCGAGCCAGCCCATCGCGCCAAAGCCGCCGATGTAGCGCAGCCGCTGGACCTCCATGATCCAGAACGTGAAATCGCCCAGCATCAGGTAGCGCTCCGCGTCCGGGTGATAGCGCAGGTAGCGCCGCGCCAGTTCCGGGCTCGAGCCGACCGGCTCGAAGCGGCCAAGCAGCGTGACGCGCTGGCCGCCCAGCACGTCGCCGTCGGGTGCGTCGACGGCCAGAAAACCGGCGCGCGGATCGGTGTGCAGGTTGTGCGTGTGCTCCGCGAGCCGGCTCACAAGGATCGTCGGACGATGCCGCGCGTCCGGCGCGAACGGCAGCACCGACGGATACGGAAAGCCCTCGGGCTGGCGAGCGTGCGTGGCGAGCGTGCCGACCGTGGCCGTGTGCAGCAGATGCAGCGGAGCGTGAGCCGGAATGTTCAACTGAGCGTTCCTCGGTGAATTAGGAATGAACGGAAAGCGGTGAGCGGCAGAAAAGCCGCCGCGCACGGCAATGCAAAAACCAACTCCGGCATGCCATGGCATGACAGCCGGCAATACCGCCAGGTTGCATCCCCGAGCCTATCAATCGTATGCGCCCGATCCCACGGCTCCAAGCATTCGCCACCACGCTTCGATAGAATCGAAGATCCGCTTTCAATGCGCTTTCTCGCGCACTTCGCCTCGAGACCTCCGTGCCCGATCACCAAGCCTCCGAATTCGCCGTCCTGCCCGCCGCGCATCGCAATCTGTCCGTCACCGCACGGCAACGCGCACGCATTGCCACGATGGCGGTATTTTTCATCGCCGGCATGATGTACGCGTCGTGGGGCGTGCACGTGCCGACGGTGCGCGACCGCTTCCATCTGAATCCGGCGATGCTGTCGTTCGCGTTGTTCGCGGTGGCGGGCGGATCGATCGGCGCGATGGTGACCAATGCGTCGTGGATCGCGCGGGTCGGCACGCGCCGCGCCTGCCTGACCGGCGGCCTCGCGATGGCCGCCTGCGCCGCGCTGATCCTCGTCGTGCCGGCGTACTGGAGCCTGCTGGTCGTGCTGGCCGTCTTCGGCGCGGGCATGGCCACGCTCGACGTCGCGATGAACGCCGAAGCGAGCGCCGTCGAAAAGGCGCTCGGCAAGCCGATCATGTCGTCGCTGCATGGGATGTTCAGCCTTGGCGGCATGTTCGGCGCGGCGGTGGGCGGGGCGCTGCTGTCGCGCGGCATGGCGCCGGCTGTGCATCTCGCGCTCGCCGCGGCGGCCAGCGCGCTCGTGCTGGTGCTCGCGTGCCCGTCGGTGCTGCCGCACGTGCCGCACGCCGAGCATCCCGATGCCGCGACGCCGCGCGCGAGCCGCTGGCGCTCGCCGGCGTTGTGGGCGCTCGGCACGATGGCGCTGGTCGCGCTGATCGCCGAAGGCGCGATGTACGACTGGGCCACGGTCTATATGCGCGATGTCGTGCTCTCGACGCCCGCGCTCGCCAGCGCCGCCTACGCGGCGTTTTCCGGCGGCATGGCGGCAGCGCGTTTTGCCGGCGACGCGGTGCGCGCCCGCTTCGGCGCGCCGCAACTCGTGATGATCAGTGCGGCGCTCGCCTGCGCCGGGATGGTCGGCGCGCTGCTGCTGCCGAATCCGGTGGCCGCGCTCGCCGGCTTTGCGCTGATCGGCCTGGGCCTCGCGAACATGATGCCGGTGCTGTTCGCGGCGGCCGCGAGCGTGAAGGGCATCCACGCGGCCGAGGGACTCGCGCACGTCGCGGGGCTGGCCTATTTCGGGTTGCTGCTCGGACCGGTGATCATCGGTGCGGTCGCGCAGGTGACCAATCTGACGATCGGGCTGTCGGTCGTCGCCGTGTGCGCCGCGATGATCGCGCTCGTCGGGCCGAAGGTGCTGCGGCGTTTGAAGATCTGACGCAAACGCAACGCCAAAAAGAAGAGGCACGCAAGCCTGACGGCCCACGTGCCTCTTTGGCGGCAAATCGAAGTGCGGCCCGACGCCGCCTTCGACCACACCGAATTTACATCTTCACGACGTCGAGCAGCGTCTTCTTGCCTTGCTTGTAGCTGTACAGCGAGATCACGCCGTGCTGCAGGTCGCCCTTCGAGTCGAACGTCGTTTCGCCGATCACGCCCTTGTAGTCGGTCGTCGGCATCGCTGCCAGGATCTTCGCCGGATCGGTCGAGTTAGCGCGCTTCATCGCGTCGACGATGATGTACACCGCGTCATACGTGAACGGCGCGTAAATCTGGATCGGCTGGCCGAAGCGCTTCTCGTACTTCGTTTCGAACGCCTTGCCGCCCGCCATCTTTTCGAGCGCCATGCCGGCTTCCGAGCAGACGATGTTGTCGGTTGCGTCGCCGGCCAGGTCCGACAGCTTGTCGGTACACACGCCGTCACCTGCCAGCACCTTCGCGCGCAGGCCGAGCTGCTTCGCCTGCTTGGCGAACGGGCCGCCGGTCGCGTCCATGCCGCCGTACATGATCGCGTCGGGATTTTCACCCTTGATCTTCGTCAGAATCGCGCGGAAGTCGACGGCCTTGTCGTTCGTCGCGTCGTGCGACACGACGTTCATACCGAGCGACTTCGCCGTCTTCTCGAATTCGTTCGCGAGACCCTGGCCGTAAGCGGTCGAGTCGTCGACGATCGCGACGCTCTTCACCTTCATGCCCTTCGCCGCGTAGTTCGCGAGTGCCGGGCCTTGCTGAGCATCGGTCGCGACGACGCGGTAGGTCGTCTTGAAGCCTTGCTGCGTGTAGGCCGGGTTCGTTGCCGACGGCGAGATCTGCACGATGCCCGCATCGCTATAGATCTTCGATGCCGGGATCGAGGTGCCCGAGTTCAGGTGGCCGACCACGGCGACGACCTTGTCGTCGACGAGCTTCTGCGCAACCTGCGTGGCCGTGCGGGGGTCGGCCGCGTCGTCCTGCGCATCGAGTTGCAGCGTGATCTTCTGGCCGCCGATCGTCAGACCCTTCGCGTTGATTTCCTCAATGGCGAGGCGTGCGCCGTTTTCGTTGTCTTTACCCAGGTGAGCGATACCGCCAGTCAACGGCGCGACGTGACCGATCTTCACGACCGTGTCGGCCGCGGCCGATGTTGCCAACGTCGCGAACAGCACCGCCGCAGCGCTGATCGGCAACAGCTTTTGAATCTTGATGTTCATGTAAGTCTCCAGTTTCGGTCAAAACAACGTAATCGCCCTGTGCCCCGCTTCCCCTACTCGTGTCGCTCAGTCCCGTGGACGACCACGCCGGTTGCATCGTTCATGCACTTGGCCAGTACGTTTACCGGACTGTTTGTGACAGTTGGCAAACCGTACTTGCGCGCAAGTGTAGGCCATCAAATTAATTTGGGGGAATTTTTTGAGAAAGTGGGAACAACACTAATAGCGCAGTTCCCGGGCGAACCGCTCGTGGCTTGGGCGAGCGGACCGGAAAGCCCCAGCCCATGCGGGTTTCCGCTAATTAGGAAGTTTCTCCGCGGGCGCGGATTTAGCCATTTTCCGGCTTCTGTCACATATGATTCGAAGGGTTTTTCAACTCAAAAATGTGGCGTGCCGCACAGGATTGTGAGTGCGGTAAAAAACTTGAATCAGCCTTAAATCGGCCATGCAATCAACGCAAGAACGCGGCGATTCGCACGGAGGCCGCCTGCCATTCCTGCTCGAGCTGCGCCATCAGTTCGATCGCGCCGATTGCTTCGGCGCGCGTGTGGCCAAGCGGCGCACCCTGCCCCGCCCACAACGACAGGTAGTCGCCGTTCTGCGCACGCGCCGCGTTTTGCCGCAGCTCCTGCGTCAACGCGTTTTGCACCGGATACGGCGCGATGCTGTCCGCCGATTCGCGCAAACGTTGTATCAACGGATTGCGGATGCCGCGCGCGTGGCGGCCCGTGATCGCGCGCGTCACCGTGGTCGAGGTATCTGACATGCCGCGCACGCGGGTTTTCCATACCTCGGGGATCGCGCTCTCGCGGGTGGTCAGAAACGCGGTGCCCATCACCGCGGCTTGCGCACCGAGCGCGAGTGCCGCGACGATGCCGCGACCGTCCATGATGCCGCCGGCCGCGAGCACCGGCAGCCCGGTCGCGTCGACCAGTTGCGGCACGAGCGCCATCGTGCCGACCAGCGCATCTTCGAATGCGCCGATGAACGTGCCGCGATGCGCGCCCGCCTCCGCGCCTTGCGCGGCGACGGCATCGGCGCCCGCATCGCGCCAAGCGATGCCTTCTTCAACATGCGTCGCAGTCCCAACTACATAGCTGCCGCTCGCGTGCAAACGCTCGACGTCGTCCGCTGCTAGCAGTCCGAACGTAAAGCCGGCGACCGGCACCCGCAATTCGATCAGCGTTTCCAGTTGCGCGCGAAAGTCAGGCGCATAGCGTGCGAGCGGCTGTCCCGGCGGCAAGCCGAGATCGGCTCGCAGCGGATCGATTGCGTCGAGCGCGCGGCACACGGTGGCTTCATCGGGCGAGACCGGATCGAGCACGAACAGATTCACGCCGAACGGGCGATCGGTCAGCGCGCGAATCGCCGCGACCTCGCTCGCGATCTTCTCGGGTGCGAGCGCCGCCCCCGCGAGAAAACCAAGTCCGCCCGCATTGGATACCGCCGCGACGAGCGCCGGCGTCGTCGCGCCGCCGGCCATCGGCGCCTGCACGACGGGTACCCGCATCTGGAAGTGCTCGGCGAACGGCGTCACGAAACTGCCTTCATTCATGTTCGTTTCCTTCCGGCGCAAAGCCGTCGATGTGCTGATTCATGCGCTCGCCAACATGTTCGCGAGATGCGCTGACACGCGCGAGCCATCACGCGCTGACTTTACCGACACGCGGCATCGCGGAGAAATGAATTATCGAGATCGTTTCAATCGCCTGACGAGAATCGAAGCACTTCGCATCACCCGCGAGGCCCCGTCCCGCCTCCCTGCAAGGCGATTCTTTTGATGGCAAACTAACCGCCCGTTGCAGGGCCTCGTGGCCTTGAGCGTTTCGTACACACCGACCTCGCGCGGCGGTCGCGCGAGTCAATGGAGAACAGCATGAGCACGACTTCCCGATGGATCGACATCCCCGCCGGCAACGACAGTTTCGGCGGCTACCTCGCGCTGCCGAAGGGCGGCAAGGGACCGGCCGTCATCATCATTCAGGAAATCTTCGGGGTGAACGGCCATATCCGCTCGGTCGCGGATCAGTACGCGCAGGACGGCTATGTCGCGCTCGCCCCGGACGTGTTCTGGCGCGTGCAGCCGCGCGTCGAATTGACGTATGACGGCAAGGATCGCGAAAAGGGCATCGAGCTGATGCAGAAAACCAACGTCGACGACGCGGTCGCCGACCTCGGCGCCGCCGCGGCCGCCTTGCGCGCGCTGCCGGAAGTGACCGGGAAGATCGCGGCGATCGGCTACTGCTTCGGCGGCCGTCTCGCCTATCTGGCCGCGGCGGCCGGTTCGGTCGACGCCGCTGTCGCCTACTACGGCGGCGGCATCCATAACCATCTCGACAAGGCCGCGAACATCAAGGTGCCGATGCAGTTCCACTACGGCGAGCTCGACGCGCATATTCTGCCGTCGGACATCGGCCAGATTCAGGAGCGCTTCGCGGGTCGCGCCGACGTGCAATTCAACATCTACCCGAACGCCGATCACGGTTTCAACTGCTCGGAGCGTGCGTCGTACAACCAGCACGCGTCGGCATTGGCGCATGGCCGCACGCTGACGTTCCTCGGCGAGCGGATGTAATCCGCGATTCCGGCATTCAGTCGAACCGCCGCGTTGCGCATGTGATCGCACGCTCGCGCATTTGAAGTGCGCACTCGAATTCACATGAGTCACGTCGGCGCTCAACTCGGGTACTCTGTGCAAGACGGCGTGTCGGCCGACACGCCGTCTTTTCACATGTGCGGCGCCCGAGCGGGGCAACGCGATGCCGAGCGAAACGCCCCAGTCGCGCGTGCATGGCCGGCCACGAATTCGACGCAGCATGCCAACCGACCGCGAGGGCTCAACCGACGTGCAATCAGACTATCTCGCTCATGACGCCATCGGCCTCGCCGAACTCGTGCGCACGCGCCAGGTCAGCGCGCGCGAATTGATCGACGTCGCGATCTCGCGCACCGAGGCCGTCAATCCCGCGATCAACGCGGTCGTTCTGAAGGACTACGATGCGGCCCGCCAACGTGCGTCGCGCGAAGACGCGAATCGCGCGAATACCGTCGACGGCGCGAACGGAACGGACAACTCCGCCGCGCTCGCCGGCGTGCCGTTCCTGATCAAGGATCTCGGCGCGCCCGTTGCGGGACTGCCCATGGCAATGGGCAGCCGACACTACCGGCACTTCATTCCGACTCAGGATGCGCCGGTCGTCGCGCTCGCGAAAGCGGCGGGTTTGAATATCTTCGCGAAGACCAGCACGTCCGAGCTCGGCCAGATGCCTTATACGGAGCCCGAACTATTTGGCGCGTGCCGTAATCCGTGGAATATCGATCACACGCCGGGCGGTTCGAGCGGCGGCGCGGCGGCGGCGGTCGCTGCCGGCATCGTACCGCTCGCGCATGCGTCGGACGGCGGCGGCTCGATCCGGATTCCGGCGTCGTGCTGCGGACTGTTCGGCCTGAAACCCTCGCGCGGTCGCGTGCCGCGCGCGGCGCAGGCCAGCGCCGGCGAACTCGGCATCGATCACGCCGTGTCGCGCAGCGTGCGCGACAGCGCGTTGCTGCTCGATCTGCTGGCCGGCAACGCCGAGCGGCCGAGCGGCGCGCCCGGCACCTTTCTCGGCGCGACGCGCGAGCCGTGCAAGCCGCTGACGATCGCCTACGTGACCGAGCCGATGCTCGCGCCGTCGTTATCGGCCGATGCGCGCGCCGCGCTCGACGACGCCGCGCAACTCGCGAGCTCACTCGGCCATCGTCTGGAGCCGGTGTCGCTCGGCGTCGATTTCGCGGCGGTCCGTCATGCGTTCCTGACACTGTGGTCGGTGACCGCCGAGGACCTCGTGCTGAACGCGGAGCGCATCACCGGCCACAAGCCAACGCGCGGCGAGTTCGAAATTTCGACATGGGCGATGGCGCACGTCGGCCGCAAGCTCGGCGAGCAGGGCTTGCCGGCCGCGCTCGACGAACAGCGCCGCATCACTGCGCGTCTGACCGACCTGCTGAACCGCTACGACGTGCTGTTGTGCGCGACGCTCGCGTCCGCGCCGATCAAGATCGGCGAGATGCGACCAAGCTCGGTCGAGCGCATGCAGATGCGCGCGGTCACTACGATACCGCTAGAACGATTGATGAAGAAACTGCTGTTCGAAGCGTCGAACAAGGCGTTCGCGTGGGCCGGATGCACGGAGCTGTTCAACCTGAGCGGCCAGCCGGCGATGTCGGTGCCTTTGTACTGGAATGCGCGCGGGCTGCCGATCGGCGTGCAGTTCGCGGCGCGTACCGGCGGCGAGGCGACTCTGTTCAGACTCGCCGCGCAACTCGAGGCGGCACGGCCGTGGTTCGACAGGCGGCCACCATTGATGAATGCGCGCCGCTAATAGTCCAGCGGCCCGCTGCAATGAAGCTTTGAAAAACCGGCCCGGCTTGCGCCGCGCAGGCTTGATCAGGCCTTCTTGTTATAGGCGCTGCACCATCCCGTGGCCGCGACCTGCTTGCCCGCGAACATCGGGCAGAGGCCGTAGGCATCGCCCGCCTTGCCCTGGAAGAAGCTGCAGTTGCTGCATTGCTCGCCAGGCGTGTATTTGGCGAATTTCGCCTTGTCGACCTTGCTCGCGTCCGCCTTGTAGCCAAGCGCCTGCGCGGTCGGATCGGTTTCGGAGACTTTCGGCGCGTCGGCGAACGCCTGGCGCGACAGCGCGAACGTCGATGCCACACCGATGCTGGCGATCAAAAACGTACGACGGGAAGAACTCATGGGGACTCACTCCATTTATATGGGAATCAACGCCGTTCTGATGACAGCGTTCGCCAAGCATAGCAACGTAGCCGTCGCCCGTGATATTCCAAATGCTAGAGCGTGTTAGGCACTTTCTGTCAGACCTGGTAACCTGGCGGGATGATAGAACGCAAGCCATACCCGACAGATGTTTCGGACGAGGAATGGAGCTTCGCCGCTCCGTATCTGACCTTGATGAACGAAGATGCACCGCAGCGCCGATACGAACTGCGCGAAATGTTCAACGCGCTTCGCTGGATGGCGCGCGCGGGTGCATCGTGGCGCATGCTGCCGACCAACTTTCCGCCGTGGGAAATGGTCTACCAGCAAACGCAGCGCTGGCTGAACGCGGGTTGTTTCGAGGCGATGGTCAACGATTTGCGCTCGGTGCTGCGCGTGGCGCAACAGCGTCAGGGCCAGCCCAGTGCGGTCATTCTGGATGGACGCACATTGCAGTCCACGTGTGAAAGCGGGCCGCGTGCGGGCTACGACGGTTACAAGCGCAAGCGGGGCAGCAAGGTTCACATGGCTGTCGACACGCTGGGGATGCTGCTCGCGGTGCACATTACGCCGGCCAACGAGCAGGAGCGCGCGCAGGTGGCCGAGCTTGCGCGTCAGGTTCAGCACGTCACCGGTCAGACGGTGAAACTTGCGTTTGCTGACCAGGGCTATACGGGCGACACTGCTGCACAGGCCGCACGTGATGAAGGCATTGAACTGCAGGTCATCAAGCTGCCTGAGGCGAAGAAGGGCTTCGTGCTGCTGCCCCGCCGCTGGGTGGTCGAGCGCAGTTTCGGCTGGCTCAACCGCTTCCGGCGGTTGGCACGCGACTACGAGCGCCTGCCCGAAACCCTGGCAGGCCTGCACTTCGTCGTCTTCGCCATGCTTATGCTCGTTCATGCTGCACCGATTATGAAAAGTGCCTAACACGCTCTAAAGATAAGCGGATCGGTACGGTCCAAACGCAGCCTCAAGGCCGCCCGCTCAGCTCGCAGACCCGCTGCGCAATCGCAAGCGATGCCGTCAACCCCGGCGACTCGATGCCGAACAGATTGACGAGCCCGCGCACGCCATGCGCGGCCGGCCCCTGGATCATGAAGTCCGCGGCGGGCTCGCCCGGGCCGGACAACTTCGGACGAATACCGGCGTACGCCGGCTGCAACGCGCCATCGGGCAAGGCCGGCCAGTACGCGCGAATCGCCGCATAAAACGACTCCGCGCGACGCGGATCGACGTCGTAATTGATCGCATCGACCCATTCGACGTCGGGGCCGAAGCGCACCTGGCCGCCCAGGTCGAGCGTCAGATGCACGCCGAGGCCGGCTTCGTTCGGCATCGGATAGATCAGGCGGCTGAACGGCGCGCGCCCCGAAATGCTGAAGTAATTGCCGCGCGCCAGGTAGAGCGGCGGCACGTGGCGCGAGTCGAGTCCGCGAATCTTGCGCGCGAGTGCGTTCGCATGCAGACCCGCGCTGTTGATCACGCAGGCAGCGCTGATCGTGGTGGGCGCCGCACCGCCGACCGCGATGGTGAAACGGCCGTTGTGAGCCTCGATCGCCTCGACCGGCGCATGGAACGCGTACACGGCGCCGTCGCGCTCGGCATCGCCTTGCAGCGCGAGCATGTACTGATGACTATCGACGATCCCCGTTTGCGGCGAAAACACCGCCTCCACGCATTCGAGCGCCGGTTCGAGCGCCTGCGCCTGATCGCCGGTGACGCGCATCAGGTCGAGCACGCCGTTGTCGCGCCCTTTGGCCATGATGCTTTCGAGCTGCGGAATCTGGTTGCGCGACGTGGCGACGAGCAGCTTGCCGCAGCGCGAATGCGGCACGTTGCGCTCGGCGCAATAGTCATACAGCATTTCGCGGCCGCGCACGCACAGCGTGGCCTTCAGCGATCCGCGCGGATAGTAGATGCCCGCGTGAATCACTTCGCTGTTGCGTGAACTCGTGCCCACGCCGATGGCGTCGGCGGCCTCCAGCACGATCACCTCGCGCCCGCGCGCCGCCAGCGCGCGCGCCGTCGCGAGGCCGATCACGCCGGCGCCGATCACTACACATTCGATCTGATCCATATCCGTTGACGCGGCGCATTGGGCCGCGCGCTGCCTCGTTCAGCCGATGGAAGGAAGACAAGTACGGCACCTCGCCGCCGCGTTCCGTTTGTTGTCGAACGCATCTGTCCGCTGGTCTGCTTATGTCTTTTTATCACTGCCACGGAAAATTGTACGACTCGGTACAGACAGAAGTGACAAACGTTCGTGCGCGCCGACCACGCGATGGCGGCGCAAGCTGCGCTCGATTCTGCGCTCCACATCGAAAATAGCAATAATTGCCGCGGCATTCACCACGCAGGCTGTCCAAATTTGCCGAGACAGCTCCCCAAATTCCAGAGAAGCCGGGTTTGGGTGCAAAAAACCGACCGAAAACCTCAAAAACCGATCGGTTTTCGCCGGTTTCCGTAATCGAGGCGGATATCGGCGGGCTCGATCTGGTCGCGTCCTGCGATGCGCGCCGCGCCGAAGCCGTTCAGGATCGCGCGGCGCATCTCGCGCGGCGACGCCCGCTTCAGCGCATCGAGCGTCGCTTCGCCAAGCGTCCCCGGAAAGCGCAGGCCCCAGTTGTGCGCGCCGCGGATCTCGTCGTAGATCGACTGCGCGATGCGTCGCGCGCCGGCGTGGTCCGGCGGCGAGATCTCGTAGACGTTCATGCGGTTCAGGATCGGCTCGGGGATCGCGCGTTCGTCGTTGGCGGTCGCGATCCAGATCACGTTGCCCGCGTTGATCGGTATCTCGGCGAACTCGTCGATGAAGCTCTGGGCGGTGTCGTGTTCGAGTAGCGCGTACAACGCGCCGAGCGGATCGTATTGCGAATCGCCGCTCGCCTTGTCGATTTCGTCGACGGCGATCACCGGGTTCGCATAGCTGCCGTTCACGAGTGCATCGAACACCTTGCCCGGCTTCGCGTTCTTCCATTGCGACGACGCGCCCGACAGAATCCAGCCCGCCGTCAGCGAACTCATCGCGACGTATTGGTACGCGGTGCCGAGCAGGCGCGCGAGCTGCTTCGCGAAATGCGTCTTGCCGATGCCGGGCTCGCCGAGCAACAGGATCGGCATCAGTTCGAGCCGGTCCTCGGTTTCGAGGCACAGCGCGACCTGCTTGCGGATGTCGTCGAGCGGTGCGGAAAAATTGGGCAGCGCGCCGATCAGATCGTCGATCGACGGCATCCGGTTCGGCTTCACGCAGAATCGCAGATTGCCGGTCTTCAGCATCTTTTCGTAGGTCGCGCGCAGCGCCTCGTTCGCGCCCTCGCCGAGACCGTTCAGCGCGCTTTCGACCTCGTCGAGGTCATACACCCGGCTGAACGAGGCCACGGCGATTTCCTGTTTGACCATTGCTGTCGTCATCGCTCACCCCGTCTGGCTGATTCTGCAGCGGCGGCGCCTTGTGAGCGCCGGTTCGAGTCCAGTGTAGCGAGGACACAAACGCGTGCAAGCCAGCAGTCATGTGGCTCTGCTGCTAACGATCGCTGGCATCCCATCCTCATCTGGAATGGAGTGTTGCTGAACCGGCCCTCGTCGACCGTGTCAGAAATCGTTGCGGCCATCGGGGGTAAGATGGCTCTCTAATTGCGACGAGGCACCCACGCAAGCGACGCGTAAGCGGAGATCCTTTTTATGTGGAAAACCAGTATCGTGGCCATGCTGCTTGGCGCTTCGTTGCTCGCCCACGCGCAACAACAGCCAGCGCAGCAGGTCGTGCAATGGCAGCTGCAGGTGGTGAAAGATGGCCAGCAGATCGATTCGTTCGACGGCACCACGACCGTCGGCCAGGCGCGCACGGATACGCATCACCAGGTCGTGCAACACGAGGTCGGCTGCAAGGACCAGCCGGCCGGCAGCATCGATCTGTCACGCACGATCACGGTGTCGCCGCTGCGCGTCGATCCCGAGGGCGTGATGTTTTCGATCGACACGCAGGAAACGCTCGAGGACGACAATGCGCGGCGCACCGACATCGGCTGCAAGCTGCCGCCGCAGCCGCGCCAGGTGAGCGCGAGCCACCCGGGTCTCGTGGTGCCGCCGGATCAATGGGCGAGCTGGACGATCGTCGATCACAATCCGAACCTCGTGTACCGCGTGCATGCGAACGTCGTGAGCAACGGTGCGAACGGCAACGGCACGAACGGCGGCATGAGCGGCAATGGCGCCGCGACCGGCAGCAGCAATCCGAACTGACAGGAACCGCGCGCCTTACCGACGCGCTCAAACAGAACACGTGGATAACGCGGCATGCGAAACCCAGAAGAACTGATCCGCGAGAGCCTCGCGCCGAACGATTTCGTCGCGGTGAGCTGGAACCTGCACAAGGGCCGCACACCGCTCGGTTTTCAGGCCTGGCAGGCGATGCAGCGCTGGGTTCAATCGACCCACGCGGACGCGTACTTCCTGCAGGAAGCGATGGCGCGGCGTATGCCGTCGCCGGTATTGGCGAGCAGTTTCGGCACGCCGATGGGCGATCCACTGACCGACGTATGGCACTGTCAGGCAACCGAAATCGCGCGCGCGCTCGAACTCGAAGTCGCGCTCGGCCCGAACGTGTTCAAGCCGTCATGGCGGCACGGCAATGCGATCCTGTCGCCGCATCCGCTCGATCTCGGCGGCCGCTGGGACATCTCCGCGCACCGCTTCGAAAAGCGCGGCCTGCTGGTCGCGCGTGCGACCTTCGGCGGACGACTCGTCACGTTGCTCTGTGCGCATCTCGCGCTGACGCGTCCGGCGCGGTTGCGGCAGATGGACTGGATCGCGCACTGGATCGCGAAGGAAGCCCCCGACGGTCCGCTCGTGCTGGCCGGCGATTTCAACGATTGGCGCAACGATTCGGTGCCGCTCTTTCGCGAGCATGGCTTGCAGGAAGTCGCGACGCTGCTCGGCGAACCGGCGCGCACGTTCCCGGCGTTCTCGCCGGCGCTGTCGCTCGACAAGATGTTCGTGCGCGACATGCAGCCGGTCGAATGGATCCAGCCGACGCAGGAGACCGCGTGGCTGTCCGATCATTTGCCGTATATGGCGAAGTTGCGGCTGGAGTGAGCGCTTCTGCTGGTTGAGCTTTCGCCAACGGAACGCGCGTCCCGCCTCACTCGCGATGCGGCGTCCAGCTCAACGCCGCTTCGATCTCCTCCCCCGGCTGCAATACGCAGCCACCGACGTGTTCTTGTGTACCCACCGCGTTGAAGCAATCGGTCGTATTCGTGACCGGTTCCACGCATAGCTGCGGATCATTGACCGGCGCGAACACGACCAGGTGATCGAACGGCGCGTCGGCACGCATCGTCAGATTGCGGCGCTCGTCGGGCCACGCGATCGTCGCCACGCGCGACCAGTTTGAAAAGTTGTTGTCGAGATCGAACGCATCGGGCGACATGCCCGCGCGCAAGGCGTCGACGGCGGGATGCGGGCCGAGATGCGTCGGCAGCACGTCGGTGTCCGCGTGCCACATCGCCTGCACATCGGCATGGATGCGCGTCGACGCGGTGCGCGGATAGTACGGATGATGGCCCATGCCGAACGGCATCGGCCGGCCGGCGAGATTCCGCGCGGACATCGTGATGTGGAGCGCGCCACCGCGCAACTCGATACGCTGCCGCGCGCGATAGCGAAACGGCCAGTCGCCAGTCACGCTCGCATCCGGTTCGTGCTCGAAGTGCAAGTCCACCGCGCTTTCGCTGCGCGCGCCGACGCGCCACGGATGCCGCCACGCGTTGCCATGCAGCGCGTGGGCGAAACGCGGGTCGTTGCCGGCGAGATCGATCGTCGCGCCGTCGAACGCGAAGCGCGCATCGCGAATCCGGTTGCAGTATGGGAACAGCGGAAAGCTCGCCATGCGCAGCGGATCGCGCGCTTCGAACGCTTCCGGCAGCGCCGGCCGCAGCCAGTGCAACGGACCTTCCGGCGTGACTTCGTAGAACGCCGCGAGTGCGCCGCCAACGTCCGGCGCGAGCACCGCTCGCAACGCACCGGCCGACAACGTGACGAGGCGCGCGGCGATCACGGGATCGTCGAGCCATGAGCGTCGAGTCGCCGATCGAGTCACGTCATGTGCCTCGCGCGGCCGGGCAGGATTCAGGGAAACGTCGCGCATGGTCAGACGAGGCGAAACCGCGAGCGGAAAGCGGCATCAACGTGCATTCATATCTCCTTTGACGTGCCGCGCACCCCCGCGGCCGGCGGACCACCTCAGTCCGCCCCGAGCGAGAATCGCACGACACCGCACCATTAGTCAATATTATTAGTAATAAATTGATTCAAAAATGGCCGGTAACTGACCGTACGCTCCGTTCCCAAATGGCGGGTTAGCGCGCGTTGCCGCGCGCATATTATTAGTGGTACCGTCAGCAGCATGATGCCGCTGGCATTCCCCCGCTTCAGCGCCGCCTCCGCACGGCCCGCACGATGAAAAAATCGACTCAACGCCGTCCCACCATGACCGACATCGCCAAGCTCACCGGCGTGTCGCAATCCACCGTCTCGCTCGTGCTCAACAACGCGGCCGGCGCGAAATTCTCCGATGCGACCCGCAACAAGGTGCTGAAGGCCGCGCACGACCTCGGCTACCGGCTGTCGCTGCGCGCGCCCGTAGCGGCATCGGGCGACGAGCGCAACCTGATCGTCTATCTGGCCGACGAGATCTCGACGAGCCCGCACCCGGTCGTCAACATCGACGGCGCGCGCGACGCCGCGTACGCGAGCGGCAAGATGCTCGCGGTCTACTCGACGCACGGCAACGCCGACATCGAAAAACAGGTACTCGACACGGTCCTCACCAATCCGCACGTGTTCGGTGTGATCTACGCGACCGTCTACACGCGCAAGGTCGCGCCGCCGAGCGCGCTGTCGCAGGTGCCGACCGTGCTGCTGAACTGCTACACCGGCGACAGCACGTTCTCGTCCGTGGTGCCAGCCGAGGTCGCGGGCGGCCATCTGGCGACCGAGTACCTGCTGCAGGCCGGCCACCGGCGCATCGGCTACATCAACGGCGAGCCGTGGCAGGACGCCGCGAAAGACCGCCTGAAGGGCTACCGCACCGCGCTCGCGACCGCCGATCTGCCTTTCGCGGCCGAACTCGTGCGCGACGGCGACTGGAGCCCCGGCCTCGGCTTCGAGCTGACGCTGTCGCTGATGCGCGAGGCCAATCCGCCCACCGCGATCTTCTGCGCCAACGACCTGACCGCGATCGGCGCGATCGAGGCGCTCAAGCAGCTCGGCCTGCGCGTGCCCGAGGACGTGTCGGTGCTCGGCTACGACGACCAGGAAATCGCGCGCCACACGCATCCGCCGCTGTCGACGGTGGTGCTGCCCAACTACGAACTCGGCCGCTGGGCCGTCGAAACGCTGCTGCAGGAAGAGCACAACCGCGCAGCCGGCGCGCCGGTGCGCCATCGCACGGTCAAGCTCGACGGACCGCTGGTGGAACGCACCTCGGTCCGGGTAATTACCGAGGCAAAACCGGCGACAATTAATATTATTAGTGATTGACAGATAATAATTTTGAGTGGAATAATCGGCACGTCAGGTCGGGAAGACAGCGCGGCGGTGGGTCATAGCCAATCGCGCGTTCGCCGGCGAACCAACGTCGGCCCCCCGGCTGGACAGAGGCAATCCCGAGCAGCACGAAAAGCAAATAAACCGTCACCGGTTACTGGAGGAAGACATCGCGGCAAATGGTGGCGCTTGCGCGCGCGGTGTCGTCGGACGCGAAGATGGTGATCATGGACGAATCGACGTCGTCGCGCGACGAGCGCGAAGTCGAACTGCTGTTCACCGTCGTGCGCAAGCTGCGCGACGACGGCCGCGCGGTGATTTTCGTCTCGCACCGGCTCGACGAGCTGTACGCGCTGTGCGATCGCGTGACCGTGATGCGCGACGGCCAGACGGTCGTGCAAAGCACGATGGCCGAGATGGACAAGCTGCAGCTCGTCACGACGATGCTCGATTTCCGCACGCCCAAGCAGGCGCGCGAAGCGGGCATCAGCACGATCTACCGGGAGATCAACCTGGTGCCGTTCCGCGAATCTGAGCGTCGCCGCGGGCGCGAGGGTTCAGTCGCGATGACGATTGCCGGCGTGCTGCTGCTCGGGCTCGTGTTCAATCTGCTGAACTTCGAGAACGGGCTCGGGTTCATCAGTCTGTCCGCGTACTGGCAATCGGTGATTCGCGGCGTGTTCCTGCTACTCGTGATCGTGCTGCAGGCGCGCGTGTTGAAACAGCGCGGAACAAAGCGGGTGCCGGCGGTGTGAGCAAGCGGCACCTGCGAATTGGCGTCATCAATTCCATCGGACAGAATTTCCTTACTTGGCCGAGGCTTGCCGCCACAATCGCCGCCCCCGACCCATCTCTGTGTACCGATAGACTCGCCGCGAAACCGTGTGACCGTGACGCGTCCCCGACGCGTCACGACGTCCCCGATCGTCGTCCCGGTTTCCTTGTTGACTGTCGGTGCGCAACGTCCAGACGGTCGCCGTATTCGTGGCGTCGTCTACCGCGGTGAACTGCAAGTGGCGCTTGCTATCGAGGCCGAGTGCGAGGCCGAACGCGAGGCCGAACGCGGAGCCCGGCGCAGGGTCGACCGACATTTGAGCGACGAATTGTCCGTCGACGGTGAACTCGACGATTTCGCTGGGACGTTTCGGGTCGGGCGCGCGACGCACGCGGCGCGATGCGCGTGCCCGTATCACCAACCCGTCGAAGCCAGTGTATGAACCGGATGCAGATATCGCACGAGAAGCCTCCATTTGACACCTCCTACTCGCATGGGCGGCCGCAGCCGCCAAAACGAGTCGCGCACCCACCGCACTGCCTGGCTTCGCGCGACTCGCGTCCTGCGTAAACGAGGCAACGTCGGGCGTATTCCCCAAAAAATCGCGGCGCGCAAACGATAGTCGAAAGCGAGGCGATCTCGATGGCGCCGGCAGGGTTCCTCCCCACTTGCCAGTTTTATCAGCAGGGTCAATGCTGCAGCGCACGCCGCCTTTCGGTATCATCCTGACAATGTTGCCCTTGCGGCGCGTCGCTTTCGCGCCTGCCGGGCAACCAATGGCAGCCGCCCTTCGCGGCGTTCGCCGAATCGCCGTACCCCGCTGAAGCACGGCCGCACTAACGTACACTCACGCCAACGTACTTCGCGGCGCCAGCAAGCCGGCGCCGCCGCTTCCCGGTTTGGCAACCCGCTTTACCACGCTCGACCGCCGCGCCGCGGCCCCGCCCCGGCGGGCACGGTAAAATGACGGATTGCGCGGGAGTCCCGACCACGGGTCAGCGCAGCATCGCCCCTTGCCGTGCCGGCCGGCTCAGACGACTGGCCGCCTTTGTTTTCGCACTATCCAAGAAGCCATGAGCAACCTGAATTCACAAACCGTCCTGAGCGTCCATCACTGGACCGATACGCTTTTCAGCTTCACCTGCACGCGCGATCCGTCGTTCCGTTTCGAAAACGGCCAGTTCACGATGGTGGGCCTGCAGGTCGAGGGCAAGCCGCTGCTGCGCGCATACAGCCTCGCCAGTGCGAACTACGAAGAACATCTCGAATTCCTCAGCATCAAGGTACAGGACGGCCCGCTCACATCGCGACTGCAGCACCTGAAGGTCGGCGACGAAGTGCTGATCGGCAAGAAGCCGGTCGGCACGCTGGTGGCCGACAACCTGCTGCCGGGCAAGACGCTGTGGCTGTTGTCCACCGGCACGGGCCTCGCGCCGTTCATGTCGATCATCAAGGATCCGGACATTTACGACCGCTACGAGCGCGTGGTCCTCACGCATACCTGCCGTTTCGTCGACGAACTCGCGTACAAGGAATACATCACCGAGCACCTGCCGGCGCATGAACACCTCGGCGAGTTCGTACAGGAAAAGCTGCTGTACTACCCGACCGTCACGCGCGAAGCGTTCCAGAACCGCGGCCGCATCACCGAGCTGATCGAAACCGAAAAGCTGTTCGCCGACCTCGGCGTGCCGGGTTTCTCGCTCGAGGACGACCGCGTCATGCTGTGCGGAAGCCCGCACATGCTGCGCGACACGCGCAAGCTGCTCGAAGACGCGGGCTTCAAGGAAGGCAGCAACAACGAGCCGGGCCATTACGTGGTCGAAAAGGCCTTCGTCGGCTAAGCCGACCGGCATTCTTCTTCGCGGCCCGCGCGCCGCGAATTCCAAAAAAGGAGCCTCCGGGCTCCTTTTTTTGTTGCTCCGTTACAAATTGGAGCGCGTTGCGTCACCTTCGCTGTCAGAATTCCCCTGACAGCACGAGTCCGCGGTAAACATCATGTAATCTCTGAAGACTCTGCGCTAAGCCTTGGTGGGACTGCTTTTTTAATCTTTTTGAGATATCATCGCGCCGCGAGATCAGACGAATTCATGCACCGATTGTCGTCCACCAGAGTTGTTACTGAATGTAAATTTCGTTACGTTGGGCCATCGTGTTTCGTCCGACGCGAAACCTCGTGATTCGCGGGCTTTGATTCCGTCTGCGCGTGCCCGCTTCGCCGTCCACTCCGCCTCCTGAGAGGGAAATTCATGGATACGTCGACTGCCGTCCCGTTCAACGCTGCGCTGGCTTCGTCCGCGCAGCGTGATGGCTTCGACATGCCATCGCTCGCCGCGCGCGAGATCGAGCGGCTGCGCGCGCGGGTACGCGAGCTGTCGGCCGAATTGGTCGACGCGCAGGAAAGCGTGCGCCGTCACGTCGCGCGCGAGCTGCACGACGGCGTCGGCGCCGAGCTGACTGCGACGCGCTTCGCGCTCGCCGGCATCGAAACCTGGCTGCCCGCCGACGCGCCGACGCAATGCGCGGCCGCGCTCGCGGTCGCGAATCGTTCGCTCGACGCCGTGCAAGCGGCAAATCGCGACGCCATCGCGCAACTGCACGCGCCGTCGTTCGAGACAGGCCTCGCCGGCGCGCTGCAGTGCTGGGCCCGCGACTTCTCCATGCGCACCGGCTTGCGCACCACCTTCACCTGCAGCGGCGACGCGCGGCTCGCGCGCCTACCCGCCGATGCCGCGCTCGCCGTGTTCCGCGTAGCGCAGGAAGCGCTGAACAACGTCGCGAAGCACGCGCGCGCGACCTGCGCCGACCTGTGCGTCGAAACCGGTGCGCGTCATCTGAGGCTCCTCGTCAGCGACGATGGCATCGGCCTGCCGCGCGGCGCGCGCGAACGCGGTGGCCAGAAAAAAACCGGCGGTCATTTCGGCCTCGCCGGCATGCAGGCGCGCTGCGCCGCATTCGACGGCACGCTGCGAATCAGCGCGAGGCGCACGAGCGTCGGTCGTGGCGAGGACAGCGGCACTGGCAGCAACGGCGCCATCACCCCGCGCGGCACCCTGATCCAGGCCCGCTTCGCGTGGCACGCGCTGCTCGCGGCCGCCCCAACGCCGCGCGCCGCCCGGCGCGCGCTGCAATCGTGAGCCCGCGACCATGAGCCTGCGCATCCTGATCGTCGAAGATCACGCGGTGGTCCGCCAGGGCGTTCGCCATCTGCTACTCGATCGCGGCGTCGCGCGCGAGGTCGCCGAGGCGCAAAGCGGCTCCGAAGCGCTCGACCTGGTCGTCCACCAGAGCTTCGACGTCGTGCTGCTCGACATTTCGCTGCCCGACATGAATGGCGTCGAGGTGCTCAAGCGTCTGAAGCGCAAGGCGCCGCGCGTCGCGGTGCTGATGTTCTCGATGTACCGCGAGGACCAGTACGCGGTGCGCGCGCTCAAAGCCGGCGCGTCCGGCTATCTGTCGAAGACGGTCGATGCCGCGCAGATGATCGGCGCGATCCAGCAGGTCGCGGCGGGCCGCAAGTACGTGAGCCCCGAGATGGCCGAGGCGCTCGCCGACTACGTGTCGTTCGACGGCGAGCAGTTGCCGCACGAAAAGCTGTCCGATCGGGAGTACCAGACGCTGTGCATGCTCGCGTCAGGCAAACGTCTCACCGATATCGCGGCCGCGCTGTCGCTGTCGGTGAAGACCGTCAGCGTGTACCGCACGCGGCTGCTCGACAAGATGAAGCTGCGCAACAACGCCGAGCTGACCTTTTATGTAATGAGTAACCGCCTGGTCGATCTGAATCCCGCGATGGCGGGCTAGCCCAGCAGGCGCCGCCAGCCGTGCCTGCGGCGTTGCGCCGCAGTCGTCCGATCGTGGCGCCGGCGCAATCGGAGAGATTCCATCCTCATCAATTGACTATTCAGTAAATAGCTTCACCGCCGCCCCGCTTCCGGCACCGCAAGACCTCCTCGAAATCACCTCCTGGCGGGAGTTTCCGCCCATCGCCTTGGCCCAGAAAGCGCCGCGCGCGAACCAGCCCGGCGACACGCATCCGCTAGAATCGCGGGTTTTCCCGACATTCGGCGCGCAACACGCGTGCACCACTGGAGACCCACGCCAATGTCCCTGTTTCGCAAAAAGAGCGTCGAGCACATGCTTGCGGCGAGCGCTCAGACCGCCGGCCTGAAAAAGGCGCTGGGCGCGCTCGACCTGACTTTCCTCGGCGTCGGCGCCATCATCGGCACCGGCATCTTCGTGCTGACCGGCACGGGCGCCTTACAGGCCGGTCCCGCGCTGATGATCTCGTTCCTGATCGCGGCGATCGCCTGCGGCTTCGCCGCGCTCGCCTACGCTGAATTCGCATCGACGATTCCGGTCGCCGGTTCGATCTACACGTACTCGTATGCGACGCTCGGCGAACTGGCCGCGTGGATCATCGGCTGGGACCTGATGCTCGAGTACGGGCTCGCGACCTCGGCGGTGTCGGTCGGCTGGTCCGGCTATCTGCAGTCGTTGCTGTCGGGCTTCGGCGTATCGCTGCCGATGGCGCTGAGCGCAGCCCCCGGCGCCGTGCCCGGACACGAAACGCTGTTCAACCTGCCCGCCTTCCTCGTGATGATGGCGATCACCACGCTGCTGTCGCTCGGCGTGCGCGAATCCGCGCGAATCAACAACATCATGGTTGCGATCAAGGTCGTCGTCGTGCTGCTCGTGATCGGCGTCGGCGTGTTTCACGTCACGCCGGCCAACTGGCACCCGTTCATGCCTCACGGCTGGAGCGGCGTGTTCGGCGCGGCCGCGGTGATGTTCTTCGCGTTCATCGGCTTCGACTCGGTGTCGTCGGCGGCCGAAGAAGTGAAGAATCCGAAGCGCGACCTCCCGATCGGCATCATCGCGTCGCTCGGCGTGTGCGCGGTGCTGTATGTGGCCGTGGCCGCGGTCGTCACCGGCATCGTGCCGTCCGGGAAGTTCATGGGCATTTCGCACCCGGTGTCGTACGCGCTGCAACTCGCGGGGCAGAACTGGGTCGCCGGCTTCATCGACCTCGGCGCCGTGCTCGGCATGCTGACCGTGATTCTCGTGATGGCCTACGGTCAGACGCGGGTGATCTTCGCGATGTCGCGCGACGGCCTGCTGCCCGCGAAGCTGTCGAAAGTGCATCCGCGTTTCGCGACGCCGTTCTTCACGACGTGGCTCGTCGGCATCTTCTTCGGCCTGGTCGGTGCGTTGGTGCCGCTCAATGTGTTGGCTGAGCTGATCAATATCGGCACGCTCGCGGCGTTCTCGATGGTATCGATCGCGGTGCTCGTGCTGCGCAAGACGCACCCAGAGCTGCCGCGCGCGTTCCGTTGCCCTGGCGTGCCGGTCGTGCCGGTGCTCGCGGTCGTATCGTGCCTGTTCCTGATGCTGAACCTGCAAGGCATCACGTGGGGCGCGTTCGTGATCTGGCTGCTGATCGGCATGGTTATCTATTTCGGCTACTCGCGCCGTCATTCGAAACTGGCAAAGTAAAGCGCCGTTCCGATGAAGCCACGCCAATGAGCTGAATGCTCGCGAGCGTGGCCTCGCTTTCCGCTGATCTATCGATGCGCCCCGTCATGCTCCGCAGACGGGGCGCTTGTCTTTGCGGCGTCCCATTCCGTGGCCGCCGTGTTCTCTTCGTGCGCTCGCGCGCGCCGAACACACTTCCCCTCATAGCGCGCCCGCGCGATTTGTGCTTTACTTTTCGGCAGATTTGTAAAACCCGTAGCACCCTCATCGGACTTGGCGAATCGAAGTCAGCACGCAGTCGAAGCAAAGCAGGGGCAATAACAATCACAGGTCCGGTCTCACCCACAGCAACTATCTTGCATGGGATCGTGGTCTGCGCCGAGGCAGGGATCGATACGCCGAAGCGCTCGCTCCGATCAATATAGGAGACAGCTTCATGGCGATCAGCATCAGTCTGACGGTCAATGGCGCGCCCGTGAGCGCCTCAGTCGACCCTGGCACCCTGCTTGTCCAGTTCCTGCGCGATCAACTCCGTCTGACCGGCACCCATGTCGGCTGCGATACGGCGCAATGCGGCGCCTGCACCGTGCATCTGAACGGCCGCGCGATCAAGTCCTGCAACATCCTCGCCGTGCAAGCCGATGGCGCGGAAGTCACGACCATCGAAGGGCTCGCGCACAACGGCGCGCTGCATCCGATGCAGGCCGCGTTCAAACACTGCCACGGTCTGCAATGCGGCTTCTGCACGCCGGGCATGGTGATGAACGCGGTGTCGCTGGTGCAGCGTCAACCCGATCTGACCGGCGACGAGGTGCGCGAGCAGCTCGACGGCAACCTGTGCCGCTGTACGGGCTATCACAACATCGTCAAGGCCGTGCTCGAAGGCGCCGCGGGTATGAAGTCCGCCGCATCGAGCGCATCTGCCGGCGCGAATGCCGCCGGCGCCACCGCCGCCTGAGGAGCCGTCGATGAACGCACCCGATACACAGAGCCTGATTGGCGCCGCCGTCGAACGCAAGGAAGACTATCGCTTCCTGACCGGCAAAGGCCAGTACACCGACGACATCGTGCTGCCGCAGCAAACCTACGCGGTGTTCCTGCGCTCACCGCACGCGCACGCGAAGATCAGAAGCATCGACACGAGCGCGGCCAAACAGTCGCCGGGCGTGATCGCGATCTTCACCGGCGCGGATCTCGCCGCCGACAACGTCGGCGGACTGCCGTGCGGCTGGCTGATCCATAGCACCGACGGCAAGCCGATGAACGAGCCGCCGCATCCGGTGATCGCGCATACGAAAGCACGGCACGTGGGCGATCAGGTCGCGCTCGTGATCGCTGAATCGATCAAGGCGGCGAAAGATGCGGCCGAACTGATCGAAGTCGATTACGAAGAACTGCCGGCCGTCGTCGATACCGCGCATGCGGCCGACCCGGGTCAAGCGGCCGTGCACGACGAAGTGCCCGACAACGTCTGCTATAACTGGGGCCACGGCGACAAGGCCGCGACCGACGCCGCGTTCGCGAAAGCCGCACACGTAACCACGCTCGACATCGTCAACAACCGCCTCGTGCCGAACGCGATCGAACCGCGCGCGGTCAACGCGAACTATTCGGCGCAGGACGAGAGCTACACGCTGTACGTCGCGAATCAGAACCCGCACGTCGAGCGGCTGCTGATGGCCGCGTTCGTGCTGTCGCTGCCGGAATCGAAGCTGCGGGTGATCGCGCCGGACGTCGGCGGCGGCTTCGGCTCGAAGATCTTCCTGTACGCCGAAGACGTCGCGCTCACCTGGGCGTCGAAGAAGATCGGCCGGCCGGTCAAATGGACCGCCGAGCGCTCCGAGGCGTTCCTTTCCGATGCGCACGGCCGCGATCACGTGACCAAAGCCGAGCTTGCGCTGGACGCCAACGGCAAGTTCCTCGCCATGCGCGTGCATACGATCGCCAACATGGGCGCGTATCTGTCGACGTTCGCGTCGAGCGTGCCGACGATCCTGTACGCGACGCTGCTCGCCGGGCAATACGCGACGCCCGCGATCTACGCCGAAGTGAAGGCCGTCTTCACCAACACCGTTCCGGTCGATGCGTATCGCGGCGCGGGCCGGCCGGAAGCGACGTTCGTCGTCGAGCGCCTGGTGGAAGCCGCTGCGCGCGAGATGAAACTCGACCCCGCGGAAATCCGCCGCCGCAATTTCATCACCCAATTCCCGTACGCGACGCCGGTCGGCCTCACCTACGACACCGGCGACTACAACGCGATCCTCGCGCGCGCGCTCACGCTCGCGGACGTCGAGGGCTTCGCCGCACGCCGGCAGGAATCCGAAAAGAACGGCAAGCGCCGCGGCCTCGGCTACTCGTGCTACATCGAGGCATGCGGTCTCGCGCCGTCGAACATCGCGGGCGCGCTCGGCGCGCGCGCGGGCCTGTTCGAAGTCGGCCAGATCCGCGTACATCCGACCGGCTCGGTCACCGTGTTCACGGGCTCGCACAGTCACGGCCAGGGGCATGAAACGACCTTCGCGCAAGTCGTCGCGGATCGCCTCGGCATTCCGCTCGAAAGCGTCGAGATCGTGCACGGCGACACCGGCCGCATCGCGTTCGGCATGGGCACGTATGGTTCGCGTTCGATCGCGGTCGGCGGCTCGGCCATCTCGAAGGCGCTAGACAAGATCGAAGCAAAGGCGAAGAAGATCGCCGCGCATCTGCTCGAAGCGTCGGCTGAGGACATCGAGTTCAGGAACGGTGTGTTCCGCGTCGCGGGCACCGACCGCACCAAGGCGTTCGCGGAGATCTCGCTCGCCGCGTACGTGCCGCACAACTATCCGCTCGACGTGCTCGAACCGGGGCTCGAAGAAAGCGCGTTCTACGATCCGACCAACTTCACGTATCCGTCGGGTGCGTATATCTGCGAGATCGAAGTCGATCCGGACACCGGCGTCTCCCGCATCCAGCAGTTCACCGCGGTCGACGATTTTGGCAACGTGATCAATCCGATGATCGTCGAAGGTCAGGTGCATGGCGGGCTCGGGCAAGGCATCGGCCAGGCGATGCTCGAGCGCTGCGTGTACGACAACGACAGCGGCCAGTTGCTGTCCGGCTCTTACATGGACTACGCGATGCCGCATGCGTCCGACCTGCCCGACTTCACGGTCGAAACGTCGAAGGGCACGCCGTGCACGCACAATCCGCTCGGCGTCAAGGGCTGCGGCGAAGCGGGCGCGATCGGCTCACCGCCGGCCGTGATCAACGCGATCATCGACGCGCTCGCGCCGCTTGGCGTGACCAATCTGCAGATGCCGGCCACGCCGCATCGCGTCTGGTCCGCGATTCAAGCGGCGAAGCAAGCCTGACCCAACGATCCTGAGCGGAGCATTCGACATGTATTCATTCGAGTATCAACGCGCGACGGATCCGCAAGCGGCCGCCGCAGCCCTCACCGCCGACAGCGACGCGAAGTTCCTCGCCGGCGGCCAGAGCCTTCTGCCGACGATGCGCCTGCGTCTCGCGCAGCCGTCGCAACTGATCGACGTGACGCGCATTCCCGCGCTCAGGACGATCACCGTCGACGCCAGCACGGTGACGATCGGCGCAGCCGTCTGTCACGCGGACGTTGCCGAACACGCGGACGTGCGGCGCGTGTTGCCCGCGCTCGCGGAGCTGGCCGCGAATATCGGCGATCGCCAGGTGCGCGCGCTCGGCACGATCGGCGGCTCGCTCGCGAACAACGACCCGGCCGCGTGCTACCCGGCGGCGGCGATGGGCCTCGATGCGACGATCGTCACGGACCGGCGGCGCATCGCTTCGGCCGACTTCTTCGTCGGCATGTACGAGACCGCGCTCGCGCCCGACGAGCTGATCGTCGCCGTCGAGTTTCCGGTGCCCGAGCGTGCCGCATACGAGAAATTCCGCAATCCGGCCTCGCACTTCGCGCTGGTCGGCGTGTTCGTCGCGAAGGTCGCGAGCGGCGTGCGCGTCGCGGTAACGGGGGCGGCGTCATCGGTGTTTCGCGTGGCCGAGCTCGAAAGCGCGCTGTCGACGAACTTCACGCCCGAGGCGGCACGTGCAGTGAGCGTGTCGCCAGACGAGCTGAACGACGACATGCACGCGAGCGCCGCGTATCGCGCGCATCTGATTCCGGTGCTCGCCGCGCGCGCGGTCACGAAGGCAAATGCCTAGCGATCCTCGCCAGGCGCCCCGGCTTGCCGCGCCTTCAACACGGTGCGCGCAAGCCGGCTTCGTTCACTTCGCGAGCCGGCGCGACAGTTCGACGCCGGGCTCGCGGCCATTGCGTTCTTCACTCGCGCCACGCTTTGCCATGGCCTGTCGCGCAGATTCAGGATCACCATGCAGCCGGCTTCGATCGACGACACCCTCGCCCAACTCGCCGCCCAACGCTATTTCGCGAGCCGCGAGCTCGCGACCGCACTGTATCTCGCGCTGCGCATGGAGCGGCCGTTGTTCGTCGAAGGCGAGCCGGGTGTCGGCAAAACCGAGCTCGCGAAAGCCGCGGCGGGCATGCTCGGCACCACGCTGCTGCGGCTGCAATGCTATGAAGGCCTCGACACCGCGAGCGCGCTTTACGAATGGGACTACCCGCGCCAGATCATGGCGCTGCGGCTTGCCGAAGCGAGCGGCGAGCGCCCCGACAACGACACGCTATATCGTGGCGAATTCCTGCTGAAGCGTCCGCTTCTGCAGGCGTTGATGCCCGACGAAAACCATCCCGGCGCGCGGCGCGTGCTGCTGATCGACGAAATCGACCGCGCCGACGAACCGTTCGAGGCATTCCTGCTCGAACTCCTGTCCGACTTCCAGGTATCGATTCCCGAATACGGCACCGTGCGCGCGACGCAGCCGCCGCTCGTCATCATGACGTCGAACCGCACGCGCGAAGTTCACGACGCGTTGAAGCGCCGCTGTCTGTATCAATGGATCGGCTATCCGGACCGCGATCGCGAACTGGAGATCGTCGCCGCGCGCGCGCCGCAAACGTCGGCGCAATTGCAGCGGCGCGCGGTCGACTTCGTGCATCGGCTGCGCGGCATGGATCTGTTCAAGGCGCCCGGCATTGCCGAGACGATCGACTGGTGCCGCGCGCTCGAAGCGCTGTCGGTCACGGAGCTCGATCCGCAATCGGTGCAGAACACGCTCGGCGTGCTGCTCAAGTATCAGGACGATCTCGCGCGTGTGGATGCCGCGCAGATCGCGCAGTGTCTGTCCGGGTGAGGGTGATTGGCATGACGAACGGAACCGGCTCGGGCAGGCTCGACGACACGAACCAGCACACTGCGCCCACGCTCGCGCGCAACGTCGTCCATTTCGTGCGCGTGCTGCGCGGCGCCGGCTTGCCGATGTCGCCCGCACAGGCAGTCGACGCACTCGCCGCGTTGCAGTGGATCGACCTCGGCCGCCGCGACGACGTGCACGCCGCGCTTGCCGCGCTGCTCGTCACCGCGCCCGACGAACGCGAACTCTTCAATGCCGCGTTCGATCTGTTCTGGCGCGACCCCGATTGGGAAGGCAAGCTGCGCGCGCTGCTGCTGCCGAAAGTGCGCGACGGGCTGCCACCGCCGAAGCGCAACAACCGTCTCGCCGATGCGCTCGCGGTGCGCATGCCACCGTCGCCGCATCTGAATGCGCCGCAGGAAACCGAACAGCACGAGTTGCATGCGCAGTTGACGTTCAGCGCAGAAGAGCGGCTGCGTCATCGCGATTTCGACACGCTGAACGCCGACGAATGGCGCACGCTGCGGCATCTGATTCGCGGCCAGCGGCTGCCGCTCGCAACCGAATCGACGCGGCGCCTGAAGGCGGCATCGCACGGCACGCATGCGGACTTGCGCGCGAGCGCGCGGCATGCGGTGCGCGCCGGTGGCGACTGGACCGTGTGGAAGTATCGCGCGAGGGTCGAGCGCAGGCCGCCGCTCGTGCTGCTGCTCGACATTTCCGGCTCGATGAGCAACTACTCGCGCGCGGTGCTCTACTTTTGCCACGCGTTGTTGCAGTCGCGCGAACGTCTGCAGGTGTTTCTGTTCGGCACGCGGCTCACGAATGCGACGCGCGCATTGCGCGAACGCGATCCGGACGTCGCGATCGCGACGCTCAGCGATCAGGTGGTCGACTGGTCGGGCGGCACGCGCATCGGCGCGGCGCTCGCCGAGTTCAACCGACGCTGGGCGCGCCGCGTGCTCACAGGTCGTGCGACGGTGCTGCTCGTCACCGACGGTCTCGATCACGAAGCGATCGACGTGCTCGATACCGAAATGGCGCGGCTCGCACGCTTCGCGCATCGCATCGTGTGGCTCAATCCGCTGCTGCGGTTCAGCGGCTTTACTCCGAAGGCGCGCGGCGTGCAGGCGATCCTGCCGTATGTCGACGCGCATCGTCCGGTTCATAATCTAGACAGTCTCGCAGCATTCGGCCACGATCTCGCGCAACTGACGCGCGCGCCTCGCCACGCCGTCGCCGCGACGACATTCGCAGGAGCAACGTCATGGAATTGAGCGAAATTCATACGCTGCCGGTCGCGCAGCAGCAAACCTGGGACGCGTTGAACGACACCGAGATTCTGCGCGCTTGCATCCCCGGCTGCGAAAGCATCGACCCGGACGGCGAAAACGCGTACCTGGTCACGCTGAGCGCGGCGGTCGGCCCGGTCAAGGCGCGCTTCAAGGGGCGCATGCAACTGACCGATATCGACGCGCCGAACACCTACACCATTGTGTTCGAAGGCCAGGGCGGCGCCGCGGGTTTTGCCAAGGGCAACACGCATGTCACGCTCGAAGCCGACGGCGATGCCGCGACGAAGCTCTCCTACACCGCCAATGCGCAGGTCGGCGGCAAGCTCGCGCAGATCGGCTCGCGGCTCGTCGACGGTGCGGCGCGCAAGATTGCGGGGGAGTTTTTCAAGCGCCTCGGCGCCCAGCTCTCGGGAGACAATAGCGCTGATGAAACAGCGGAAGGCGACGCCCCGGTGCATACCGAAACCGAAGCCGAAGCCGCATCCGCCTCCGAGCAAACGGAATCGAACGAGGCCGCGGACGGCGAGTCCGGCGGCGAAGCAAAGAAAGGGAAGAAATCATGGACAGCGTGGATCTCGAAGTTCTGAAATCCAGCGCCCGCTGGCTGGCGGACGGACATCGCGCGCTCCTCGTGACGGTCGTGAAGACGTGGGGCTCGTCGCCGCGTCCCGAGGGCGCGATGCTCGCGGTGCGCGACGACGGCCTCGTGGTGGGCTCGGTGTCGGGCGGCTGCATCGAAGACGATCTGATCGATCGCGTGCGGCAACGGGGCATCGAGCAGACACATCCGGAGGCGGTGAAGTACGGCATCACGGCCGAGGAAGCGCATCGCTTCGGCCTGCCGTGCGGCGGCACGATCCAGCTCGTGCTCGAACCGTTGACGCGGCAAAGCGGCATCGCCGAGCTGTGTCACGCGGTCGAAAATGGCCGGCTCGTCGCGCGCGAACTCGACATGACGACGGGCGCGGTGCGGCTCGACGACGCGCAGGCGACCGACGGCGTGCATTTCGACGGTGAGCGTCTGTTGACGATCCACGGCCCGCGCTACCGGATGCTAGTGATCGGCGCCGGGCAGTTGTCTCGCTACCTGTGCCATATCGCGGTGGGGCTCGATTATCAGGTGACGGTCTGCGATCCGCGCGAGGAATACACCGAGGAATGGGACGTGCCGGGCGCGAAGATCGTACGCACGATGCCGGACGATACCGTGATCGACATGAAGCTCGACGAGCGCTGCGCAGTGATCGCGCTCACGCACGATCCGAAGCTCGACGATCTCGCGCTGATGGAAGCATTGAAGACGCCGGCGTTTTATGTCGGCGCGCTCGGCTCGCGCAGGAACAATCACGCGCGACGCGAGCGCCTGAAGGAGTTCGATCTGAACGAAGCCGAACTGGCCCGCTTGCATGGACCTGTCGGCATTTATATCGGCAGCAGGACGCCGCCCGAGATCGCGGTGTCGATTCTGGCGGAGGTGACGGCGGCGAAAAATGGCGTGTCGCTACCGACGCTATTGCAGGTCGAAGGCGCGAAGGCCGCGCGGGAGATTGCGGCGTCGGGTGGCGCCGCTTACAGCGTGTAGCCCGCCGTCATGCGACTCTGCCTCGTGGTCCTTGCCTCCGCCGGCTGGCTGGCCGGCGTTCACGCCGCGAGCGCGAGCGCGCCGCTCAACCTGGACGATCCCTACACCAACGAAGGCGAGACGCAGACCTTCACCGTCAACGCTGACGGCTCGTATGCGAAGCTCGATTCGATGACGCTGCGCGTGAACAACGAAGCCGGCGTCGAGCGGGTCGCTCAGCAATACGTCTGGTTCAACCGCAACATGGCCGACGTGCAGATCCTCGAGGCCTACACGGTCACCGCCGACGGCAAGCGTCACGATGTTGCGCCCGAGCAGATCCGCGACGTGCAGGAAGTCCGCTCGTTCGACGCGCCGATGTTCCAGGACATCCAGGAAAAGGTGATCGTGTTCCCCGCGGTCGAACCCGGCGCGCGCGTGCATCTGACGTACCGCAAGACGCAGCGTCAGCCGATAGTGCCGGGCGAATTCAGCGACTTCACGCCGCCCGATCTCGCGCCGACCCGCAACTTCCGCCTGATCTACGATCTGCCCGCCGACAAGCCGCTGTATGCGGACGCGCGCGGCTTCAGCGCAGTGACGCCGGTCACGCGCGACGGCCGCACGCGCTACGAATTCCGCTATGACAAGGCACACTTCGACCGGCTCGAACGCGGCTCGATCGCGTACGTGTCGTACGGTGATCGGCTGATGGTGTCGACCTTCCCGAGCTATGCCGCGTTCGCCGCCTCCTATCGCAGCTCCGCGGCCGACCCGGGCGCGCACGACGTCGCGATCACCCAGTTCGCGCAGCAGCTGAGCGCGCACGATCACACCCCACACGACAAAGCCAAAACGCTGTACGACTGGGTTCGCCGCAATATCCGCTATGTCGCGATCTACCTCGGACGTGGCGCCGTCGTGCCGCACAGCGCGAGCGCGATTCTCGCGAACCGCTATGGCGACTGCAAGGACCACGTCGCGCTCTACGGCGCGCTGCTCGACGCGGTCGGCGTGCGCAACGAGCCGGCGTTGATCAGCAGCGGCACGATCTACACGCTGCCGAGCGTCCCGGGCTATGGCGTCATCAATCATGCGATCACGTGGCTGCCCGATTTGCAGATGTACGCGGATTCGACCGCGTCGAACGTCGAATTCGGTTTTTTGCCTTCGTCCGACATGGACCGTCCTACCGTGCTGATCGGCGACGGCGTGCTCGCGCAAACGCCGGCCACCGCGCAGATGTCGCGCAGCACCGATCTCGCGATCAAGATCGAACCGGATGGCTCGGCGAGCTTCACGTATCGGCTGCAGGATGCCGGGCCGTACGCCGAGCAGGCCCGCGCGCGGCTGCGCACGCAAACGCCCGCGCAACGCGAGGAATCGATTCAGGCCGAGTTACGCAACGCGAATCTGCGCGGCACCGCGACGCTGACGACGAGCGACCTCAGCGCGGCCGACGGCCCGCTCACGCTGACGATGAAAGGCACGCTCGAGAGTCTCGTGGTGACCGGCATGACGGCCTCGATTCCGGCCTTGACGAGCCTCGGCGGCGGCGTCGAAGCCGACACGCGCTACTGGCTCGGCGAACGCAAGCGCACGCAGCCGTTCGTGTGCCACAACCTCGCGATCCACGAACGCGCGCGCATCGAACTGCCGGCCAATTTCCGCGTGCTCGACATGCCGGAGGCGCAACGCACGCAGGACCGCTTCGTCGATTTCACGTCGCAGTACGCGTTCGACCCGCACAGCAACGTGGTCACGATGACGCGCGACGGCGCCACCCATTTCGACAGCGACGTCTGCACGCCCGACGATTTCACGCGCATGCGTCCCGCGATCGAAGCGATTGGGCGGGACGTGCGCGCGGAGGTAATCGTCAGATCGACGTTGGTGGAATCGTCGAATGTGGCGTCGCAGGCGCCTTGACCGTCAACACGTCAAACCGGCCACAACGGCCCTTCCTGCATCGCGCCGATCTGCTCGCGCATCTCGAGGATGCGATCTTCCCAGTAGCGCTGTGTGTTGAACCACGGAAACGCGGCCGGAAACGCCGGATCGTTCCAGCGGCGCGCGAGCCATGCCTGATAGTGAATCAGCCGCAACGTGCGCAGCGCTTCGATCAGATACAGCTCACGCGGATCGAATTCGCAGAAATCCTCGTAACCGGCGAGCAGATCGGCCAGCGCGCGCGACGCCTCCGCACGCTCGCCCGGCAGCAGCAGCCACAGATCCTGAATCGCGGGCCCCATGCGGCTGTCGTCGAAATCGACGAAATGCGGGCCCGCGTCGGTCCACAGCACGTTGCTCGGATGACAGTCGCCGTGCAGACGCACCCTGCGAATCTCGCCAGCCCGCTCGAACGCACCCGCGACGCCTTCGAGCGCGAGATTCACGACGGTTTCCCACGCGGTGCGCAGATCGTTGGGAACGAAACGGTGCGCGAGCAGGAAGTCGCGCGGCTCGTAGCCGAACGTGTCGATGTTTAGCGTGGGACGTTCTACGTAGTCCTCGGTCTGCCCGATCGCATGAATGCGTCCGATGAAACGCCCCAGCCATTCCAGCGTGTCGCGCCGGTCGAGATCCGGCGCGCGACCGCCGCGTCGCTCGAAGACCGAGAAGCGGAAGCCGTCGAAGCTGTGCAGCGTGCGGCCATCGAGCACGCGCGCGGGCACGGCTGGGATCTCGCGCGCGGCGAGTTCGGCGACGAACGCGTGCTCTTCGAGAATCCCCGCGTCGCTCCAGCGCTCGGGACGATAGAACTTCGCGACCACGGGCGGACCGTCTTCGACGCCGACCTGATACACGCGATTTTCATAGCTGTTGAGCGGCAGCAGACGGCCGTCGGTACGCACGCCGGTCGTTGCGAGCACGCCGTCGATCGCGTCGAGCACGGTTTCCGGCGTGAGCCGCGCGAATGGCACGGCGCCATCGGCGCCGGCCTCGGGATAGGAATTGTCGGGAATGGTGTCGTTCATGCCCCGCATTGTGCGCCGCGCCGCGGGTAAAGACGAGGGCGACGACTCACAATGCGTGGGTGGCATCGCTAGAAATACGGGCTGATTTGGGACGCGCCGTGAATCGACGCGCGCATCGGCCCACGGCGATGCTGGCGAGCCGAGCTCACCTTACAGCATCACTACAGCCCGCACCTGCGGGTCACACAACGGCAATGAGCAACCGGTAAGCCTCTCGTTCAATGCGTCTGCGCGCCGGCCGGACGTATCAGGTCGCCGGTATCGATCAGATCTTCCAGGAAAAAGGGTTCGGTATTGAGTTGCTGCGAGGCGCCGGGCTCGCCGGCGTACCATGCCACCATCGCCATGTCGCCAAGAATGCGCATGACGATTCCGCGCGCGCCTTGCGGCACGGCGATATGTACCGATCGGACAATGGAACCGACTTCCATGATAATTCCCCGCTTCCCTTAGCCGGCTTTATGATTTCACGCCGGTCGAGGTGATGATAAAAACGCCGCTTCGCATTTGACGTTGCGTGCGCACTTAATCTGTCGCGCGCATGGCGCGTAAGAGGTTCGAGTCATTGTTCCCGCTTGGCGGGGCTTTGGGAAGGCGAATAGAAGGCTTTAACCCGTCGTTTCGCCCTATTCCCATTACGCTGCGCACAGCCGATGATCTCGGCGTCAGACGTCGTAATGCAGACCATCATAAACCCTGCGGGGGGAGACATCAAAAACGTGCATTGCCGGAACGATCTGCCAGATGCGGGCGCCGCGCGGCTTCGCACCTGCCTTCGCGCCGAGGTGCGCGCCTGCGTTTCGGATCCGCGCGGCGCGGTCGCCGCTCATTTCATTCGTCTGCGCTAGTCATGTGGATCGTTCGTCTCGCGCTACGGCGCCCCTATACGTTCGTCGTGCTGGTGCTGCTGTTACTGATCGTGGGACCGTTGACTATTCTGCGCACGCCCACCGACATCTTTCCGAACATCGATATTCCGGCGCTCTCGGTCATCTGGTCGTATAACGGCCTGCCCGCCGACGAAATGGAGCGGCGCATCGCGCTGAACTACGAGCGCGGCTTGTCGGTGGCGGTCAACGATATCGAACACACGGAATGTCCACGCTCGATATCGTCGACCGCATCAAGACGATGATGCCGACGCTGCGCAATCTGGTGCCGCCGTCGCTGAATATCGATCCCGTCGCCGACCAATCGCTGTTCGTGCGTGCATCCGTGCAGGGCGTATTGCGTGAAGCGCTGATCGCCGCGTGCCTGACGGGCCTGATGATTCTGCTGTTCCTCGGCAACTGGCGCGCGACGCTGATCATCGCGGTATCGATTCCGTTGTCGATGATCACGTCGATGATCACGTCGATCATCGCGTTGTCCGCGCTCGGTCAGACGATCAACATCGTGACGCTCGGCGGCCTCGCGCTCGCGGTCGGGATTCTCGTCGACGATGCGACCGTCGCGATCGAAAACATCAGCCATCAGCTCGAACAGGGCAAGACGCTAGAACAGGCGATTCTCGACGGCGCGCATCAGATCGCGATTCCGACGCTGGTGTCGACGCTGGCGATCTGTATCGTGTTCGTGCCGATGTTTCTGCTCACCGGTGTCGCGCACTATCTGTTCATTCCGCTTGCCGAAGCGGTGGTGTTCGCGATGCTCGCGTCGTACTTCTTCTCGCGTACGCTCGTGCCGACGCTCGCGAAGTATCTGCTGCGCTATCAGCACAAGCCCGCGGATTTACATCACACACCGGTGCAAACGCGCAATCCGTTGATGCGCATGCACTACGCGTTCGAGCGCGGTTTCTCGCGTTTGCGCGAGCGCTACCGCGTATTTCTTGAAGCGCGTGTCGCGCGACCGGGACTGTTCGTCACGCTGTTTCTCGCGTGCCGACTCGGACATCCTGATCACGCTGAACCCTGATCATCATCCGACTGCCGGGCGACGACGCGCTCGTGCATCCGTCGACGGCGACTGTGGGGGCGACGCGGGTGCCGGCGCCGGGCAGTGAAGCCGGGGCGCACGGCTAGCGCCGGGAGACAGGCGCGCGACATGTTGCGGATGGAGCGCTGCGGGTCACCATGGGCACACCGCGTTGCCCGCGACGCCGGCTTGAAACGCGTTTTCAGCGTATCCTTAACACTTTTGCGCGTTTCCGTGTGACCCAAGGAGTTTTGTTGTGACCCTGCCGCCGCCATCCCAGCGGACCGCATCTGCCGTTCCCTCCCGCGGCGCAGCTTCAGCTGCTTGCGCAAGCACCACCACCGTGTCGGACATCCCTTATCTCGAACGCGGCTCGCGCGCGTACTGGCGTGCCAGCATCGCGCTGCTGTTCGCCGGCTACGCGACGTTCTCGTTGCTCTACTGCGTGCAGCCGCTGCTGCCGTCGTTTTCCGAAGCGTTCAACGTAACGCCGGCGCAAAGCAGTCTGTCGTTGTCACTATCCACTGCTGCGCTCGCGCTCGCGATCTTCGTCGCCGGTTTCGTCTCCGAGGGTTGGAGCCGGCACAAGCTGATGACGCTGTCGCTGACGGTGTCGTCGGTGCTGACGATTGGCGTATCGGTCGCGCCGCACTGGCACCAGCTGCTCGTGCTGCGTACGCTCGAAGGGCTCGCGCTCGGCGGCGTGCCGGCCGTCGCGATGGCTTATCTCGCCGAGGAAGTGCATCCCGACGGCCTCGGCCTCGCAATGGGCCTGTACGTCGGCGGCACGGCGATCGGCGGCATGGCCGGGCGGGTCATCACCGGCGTGGTCGCGGATCTGTTTTCGTGGCGCGTCGCGATCGGCACGATCGGCGTGCTCGGCCTGCTGTCGATGCTCGCGTTCCGCGCGCTGCTGCCACCGTCGCGCCATTTCGTGCCGCGCCGCGGGCTCGGCTTCGCGCATCACCGCACGCTGCTGTTGCGCCAGTTCACGCGACCGGGTCTGCCGCTGCTGTTCCTGCTCGGCTTCGTGCTGATGGGCAGCTTCGTCACGCTGTACAACTACATCGGCTACCGGCTGCTCGCGCCGCCGTATCGGTTGAATCAGACGGAGATCGGCGCGATTTTCATCGTCTATCTGGTTGGCGTGGTCGCGTCGCCATGGTCCGGGCGCATGGCCGACACGTTCGGCCGTGCACGCGTGCTGATCGGGAGCCTGCTGCTGATGGTGTTCGGCCTCGCGCTGACGATGCTGCATCCGCTCGCGGCGATCGCGACCGGTATCGCCTGCGTGACGTTCGGGTTCTTTGCCGGGCATTCGGTCGCGAGCGGCTGGGTCGGGCGTCTGGCGAAAGACGCGAAAGGCCAGGCCGCTGCGCTGTATCTGCTCGCGTACTACATCGGCTCGAGCCTGGTCGGTTCGTATGGCGGCCATGTGTGGGCCGGTCATGGCTGGAACGGCGTCGTCGGGCTAGTCGGTGCGCTGCTCGTGATCGGCTTGATCGCGGCGAGCCGCCTGCGCGGGCGCGAATAGCCCGGCGTATCGGTCGCGTTGCGCGGTGCAGGCACCGCGAGCCGGCCGCAATCAGCCAACCCGCATGGATCGGCGGCAAAACGAAAGGCTTGCGTAAGCGAACGTTTGATATTTTCCGCCGCGTTTTGTTGCGCCGCGCCAATCGCCGCGGGCCGCGCCGCGCCTGGGTTCAGCAGCTTACGAATAAGCGCCGACGCGCCGGCTTGCGCCGTCGCGCCGCTCCATCGGTCTCCTATACTCGATTCGTGCAATGGCGCGGCATGATTTCGAAGCCGCGGCCTCTGCCGGAACGACATAGCAACCAACCATCCCGCATGGGAGGAGACGAAGATGACCTACTTTACGATCGGCGATTTCATCCTGGTCATTCCGATGGCATTGGCGGGCGCGCTATTCGTCGGCGCGCTGCCCTGCAAGACCGAGTTGCGACACAACGGGCTGCGTGTGCTGGGCGCGCTGATCGGTGTGATGTGCGCGGTGGCGCTGGTCGAGGGTCTGCCGGCGCTCGTGTAGCGGCGCGGCAAAATACCTGCAGAAAAGCCGCACGCTGAGCGTGCGGCTTCGTTTTGCCCTTGCGTCCGTCCGCCTGTTGCGCGGACGGCGCCTCACGCGATCAGATCGCCTGATCCGTCGACGGCTTTTCCCACAGATTGATCCCGCCTTCGGTCGCATAGCGATCGATTTCGGCGAGTTCGTCGGCCGAGAAGGCGAGCTTCTTCAGCGCGCCGACGTTCTCGCGCACCTGCTCCGCGCGGCTCGCGCCGATCAGCACCGAGCTCACGCGTGGATCGCGCAATGCCCACGCGAGCGCCATCTGCGCGAGGCTCTGACCACGGCGCTGCGCGATGTCGTTGAGCTTCCGCACGTGCTCGATGTTCTTCGGGCTCAGATGCTCGTCTTTCAGCGAACCGCCGCCCGGCTTGTTGACGCGCGCATCTTCCGGCACGCCGTTCAGGTACTTGCCGGTCAACAATCCCTGCGCGAGCGGCGTGAACGCGATCGTGCCCGCGCCGACTTCATCGAGCGTATCGAGCAGGTCGTGTTCGATCCAGCGGTTCAGCATGTTGTACGACGGCTGATGGATCAGCAGCGGCACCTTGTATTCGGCGAGCAGCTTCGCCATTTCGCGCGTCTTCGCCGACGAGTACGACGAGATGCCGATGTACAGCGCCTTGCCCTGCTGCACCGCGCTCGCGAGCGCGCCCGCGGTTTCCTCGAGCGGCGTGTGCGCGTCGAAGCGATGCGAATAGAAGATGTCGACGTAATCGAGGCCCATGCGCTTCAGGCTCTGATCGAGACTCGCGAGCACATATTTGCGCGAGCCGCCGCCCTGGCCGTACGGACCGGGCCACATATCCCAACCGGCCTTCGACGAAATCAGCAACTCATCGCGATACGGTTTGAAATCGTCCTTGAACAGACGGCCGAAGTTGGTTTCCGCGCTGCCGTACGGCGGCCCGTAGTTGTTCGCCAGATCGAAGTGCGTGATGCCGAGGTCGAAGGCCGTGCGCAGAATGTCACGCTGCGTCGAGATCGGCGTGGTGTCGCCGAAGTTGTGCCACAGGCCGAGCGACAGCGCCGGCAGTTTGAGACCCGACTTGCCGCAGACGCGGTATTGCATGTCCGAATAGCGTTCTGAAGCTGCTTCGTAAGCCATTGCTAGTGTCCTTGTCGATGAGATCGCCCGAGGATGGCGGGCGTGAGGATTCGCGCGTTGCGGGAGGCGTGCTGCTGGGGAGATTTGTTGTTGTGGTGTCGCCGCGGTGCGGCCAGACCGCTATGTTAGCCAATCGACGCGGCGCTTGCAGCGCAACCAGTATGCGGGATGGACGAGCACGCACGGCTCACCTACACTCTGGCCGGTTCAGGTTGATGGGAGGTGCAGATGACGAAAGCGATTTCGATCGCGCTGATTGTCGGCGGTATCGTGCTGCTGTATTTCGGCGGGCAGGCATTCAATTCGGTGAGCAGCGACGTGTCGCGCTTCTTTACCGGCTCGCCGAGCAACAAGGCGATCGTGCTGATCGTCGCGGGCGTGGTGGCGACGCTCGCCGGGCTGACGGGAATCGCGATGTCGGGGCGCAAGCGCTGAGCGTCGGCGCGAGGCCCGCGACCAAAATAATCTAGAACGCGATCTCGGGCTTCGCGGCCGAGCGCGTGCCGGGCAGGGGCACATTGCTTGCGCCGTGATAGGTGAACACCAGCGAGAACTTCACCTGGTCGCTCAGATTCTTGCCGGCCGAGTGCAGCGTGTTGCAGTGAAAGAACGCCACGTCGCCAGTCTTCAGCTCGGGCGACACCGCCGTGCGGATCGCGACCTCGTTCTCGGCGAGATCCGCGCGGAAAAACTTCGCTTCGTCGAAGCGGTCCGATGTGAACGCGGCGCCGTGCGATTGCGGCACGAACCACAGCGCGCCGTTATCGACGGTTTCCGGGCCGACCGCGAGCCACACCGACACCAGATCGTCTCGCTCGAACGACCAGTAGCGCACGTCGCGATGCCAGCCGGTCAGGCTGCCGTATGCGGGGTGCTTGGTCATCATGCAGTTGTGATGCGCGCGCGACAGACGCGGCTCCTCGCCAAAATACAGCTCCATCCAGCCACGGATTTCGGACGCGGTCGCCCATTGCGCGAACGCGGGGTGACGACCGTACGCGTCGAGCAGGCGCCGCACCGTATGTCCGCCAGGAGCATCCTTCGATGACGGCGCGCCCGGATACTGCAAATCCGCTTCGAATTCGATCGGCGCCGCCGCTTCCTGCAGCTGCCGCTGCGCGATCCGCTTCAGCTCGTCGCAACGCTCGGGCGACACGAGTCCTGGCACGACGACAAAACCCTGCTCCCGCAACGTTTGAATCTGCTCTTTCTTCGAATGGAGTGACATGGCGTTCCGTTACCGTCGACTGACTGATGTTCGATTGTAAAACGGGCGCGATCGGGATGCGTTGGTTCACCGCGAGAGGCTCCTGCGTCCTGCTGATCTTTTGCGCTGGTCGCCTTCGCTTTTCGCGGCGCGCCAATGCACCGGTTTCAGGCGAGCGGCGCGCCCGCACCGCACATTCGCTGGGCAAACGCGCACGCAAATCGCCCGTAAGGGGTGACAGCAGACTGGCATCCGCGACGATTCGATCCGCGGAGAAATCTGGTTCGCGCAGGGTATTAACCGACTTTCTGACGTCACGATTCCCGTGTAGCCTGCTCGCATGTCGATCGTCGCTTACGCAGTTTTCTGTTGTGCGCAGGCCGCCAGGGCCCGTGCCGTCGGTTTCTCCGCGTTGTACCTTCGCTGCGCTGTGCGCCGTGTTTCGCGTCGCAATCTCCCGCGCCACGACCCGCAACGAATTTCCCGCTTTCAGGCCGTTCATCGCAACCCCGTCATTGGCACATATGGTGCTGTTTGTCCGTGCACATCCGGTGCACGCACCGACGTGCGGTTCATTGCCTAAATGTGAAGCCATGCATACTCTTTTGAGCACCCGTCTTACCCGCGCCGCGCTGAAAGCGGCGCGTCCCGCGCGCCGCCATATGATGCGGGCGCTGCGCCATCATGCCGCGCGCACCCGCGCGCTCGGCGAGCAGTGGCGCGACGCGAAGGCCGTCGACGGCTTTCGCACCTGGTTCCATACGTTCTTCTCGGCGCTACGCCAGCAGAGCGGCATGCGCCGTCTGTCGCTGCGCACGCTGCTGCGCAAACCGACACCGTTGCGCCTCGCGGTCGCGAAACGCGCGCCGACGGTGCGCACGCCTGCGAGCCGCAGACCGCGTCGCCTGTCGACGAGCAGCGGCGGGTGGTTCGCGTTTGCGTTTGCGTTTGCGTTTGCGAGCCGGTGAGATTGCTGGGCCGGGGAGTTGCAGTTGCGCGTTGAGTGGCTAGACCGCTGATCTGCCGACCGGCTGGCCGTTCACCGCTGGGCCGACTTCGAGCACCGCAAGACTTCGAGCACCGCAAGACTTCGAGCACCGCAAGACTTCGAGCACCGCAAGACTTCGAGCGCGCCGCCTCGACGACGTGCTTCGCGCGGCGGCATCGCTACGCCATCAATGGACAAAGAAAAACCCCGCCGGCTCACGCCGGCGGGGTTTGTTTGCTTTCAAGCGGCGATCGGCTCGACCTTATTCGGCAAGCGCCGCGACCGGCTCAGTGCCTGCCGCTTCAGCGAGTGCGAGCGCCTTGTCGGTGGCTTCCCACGTGAATTCCGGCTCTTCGCGGCCGAAATGACCATACGCCGCGCTCTTCTCGTAGACCGGGCGCAGCAGGTCGAGCATCTGGATGATGCCCTTCGGACGCAGGTCGAAATGCTGACGCACGAGTTCCGTGATCGTCGCATCCGACACGCGGCCGCTGCCGAACGTGTTGACCATCACCGAGGTCGGCTGGGCGACGCCGATCGCGTACGACACCTGGATCAGGCAGCGCGATGCGAGGCCCGCGGCCACGATGTTCTTGGCGACGTAACGGCCGGCGTACGCTGCCGAGCGGTCCACCTTCGACGGATCCTTGCCCGAGAATGCGCCGCCGCCGTGCGGCGCCGCGCCGCCGTAGGTATCGACGATGATCTTGCGGCCCGTCAGACCGCAATCGCCCTGCGGACCGCCGATCACGAAACGACCGGTCGGGTTCACGAGGAACTTGATGTCACCCTTGATCAGTTCGGCCGGCAGCGTCGGCTTGATCACTTCCTCGATCACCGCTTCGCGTAGCGTGTCGAGCGCGATGTCCGGCGAATGCTGGGTGGACAGTACGACGGTGTCGATCGAATGCGGCTTGCCGTCGACGTAGCGCACGGTGACCTGCGACTTGGCATCCGGACGCAGCCAGGGCAGACGGCCGTCGCGGCGCAGATTCGCCTGACGCTCGACGAGGCGGTGCGACAGGTGGATCGGCAGCGGCATCAGTTCCGGCGTTTCCTCGCACGCGTAACCGAACATCAGGCCCTGGTCGCCCGCGCCTTGATCGAGGTTGTTGTCGTGCGCGCGGTCCACGCCCTGGGCGATGTCCGGCGACTGCTTGTCGTAGGCGACGAGCACCGCGCAGCCGCGGTAGTCGATGCCGTAGTCGGTGTTGTCGTAGCCGATGCGCTTGATCGTGTTGCGCGCGATCTGGATGTAGTCGACGTTCGCGGTGGTGGTGATTTCACCGGCCAGCACGACGAGACCCGTGTTGCACAGCGTTTCGGCCGCGACACGCGAGTACTTGTCTTGAGCGAGGATGGCGTCGAGGATCGCGTCCGAGATCTGGTCCGCGACTTTGTCGGGATGGCCTTCGGAAACGGATTCGGAAGTGAAGAGATAGTCGTTTGCCACGTTGCAGACTCCTGTTAGTGGTTACGGTTGCGTTCCACGTAGCCGACTTCGGGAGTCTGAAGCGGCGACGCTTTAGCGGATTACCTGACCGATGGACGCATAACCCATGAAAACCCATGGACCGCACCCGCCGGCTTCGCCCCGCAAGTTGTCTATTAACTCGGCGAAGCCCTTATTATAGCGACTTCCTTTGAATGTCACAGAGTCGAAACGAGTGCGGTATCACGTCAATTTTTCCGCTTTCCACAATTTCGCCCCCTGCGGCGCCGCGCGCCTGGAGGCTGCATGCTGAGCCGCTACGGCGCGAAGCTCGCGATCGGGCTGCTCAAACTCTTTGCGCTGTTGCCTTACGGATTGGTCGCCCGTCTCGGTGACGGGCTCGGCTGGCTGCTCTACCAGATCCCGAGCCGTCGCAAGCGCATCGTTCATACGAATCTGAAGCTGTGCTTCCCCGACTGGAGCGACGAGCGCCGCGAGGACGTCGCGCAAAAGCACTTCCGTCATGCGATCCGCAGCTATCTCGAGCGCAGCGTGCAGTGGTTCGGCCCGGCGAAGAAGCTCGACAAGCTGATCCAGCTCGACAGCGCGATCGACCTGACGGATCCGAACCTGCCGCCCACATTGTTTCTCGGCTTTCATTTTGTCGGCATCGAGGCCGGTTCGATCTTTCTGAACTACTCGCTGAAGCGCCAGTGCGGCTCGCTCTATCAGCCGATGTCGAATCAGGAGTTCGAGGAAGTCGCGAAAGCAGCGCGCGCGCGTTTCGGCGCGGACATGGCGAGCCGCGCGGACAGCGCGCGCGTCGTGCTGCGCTGGCTGCGCGAACGCAAACCGGTGATGCTCGGCGCGGACATGGACTACGGCGCGCGCAATTCGACGTTCGTGCCGTTCTTCGGCGTCCCGACCTGCACGCTGACCGCAGTCGGCCGTCTCGCCAAGGTCGGGCACGCGCAGGTCGTACCGTTCATCGGCGAGGTGCTGCCGAACTACAAGGGCTACCGGCTCAAGGTCTTCAAACCTTGGGACGACTATCCGACCGGCGACGATGACGCTGATGCGCGACGCATGAACGAGTTTCTCGAAGAGCAGATTCCGCTGATGCCCGAGCAGTATTACTGGGTGCACAAGCGGTTCAAGACACGCCCGCCGGGGGTGCCGGGGGTGTATTGAAGGTGGGGCTGGGCTCCTTGCCAGCCGTACCGTTTCCGATGTGCCAACGTGTATCATCTGCTATTGGCCGGGCACGGCTCCAATGGGCGATTCGCCCAACGACCGGTGAGGCCGGGATTTTCGGCTCCGCCCGCACGCGCGAAGCCCTACGCAGCAACGGATACACGGAAAACGTGAAGCTCAAATTCACCAAAATGCACGGCGCGGGCAACGACTTCGTCGTACTCGACGGCTATACCCAACCGGTTGATCTAACCACGGCGCAGGTGCGCGCGTTGGCGAACCGCCATTTCGGCGTCGGCGCCGACCAGTTGCTGCTGGTCGAAAAGCCGACCGTCGAAGGCGTCGATTTCAGATATCGCATCTTCAATTGCGACGGCGGCGAGGTCGAACACTGCGGCAACGGCGCGCGCTGCTTCGTCAAGTTCGTGCGCGAGCGCGGTCTCACCGACCAACGCAGCGTGCGCGTGCAGGTCCAGAAAGGCACGATCACGCTGACGATGCAGGACAACGGCGAAGTGATCGTCGACATGGGCACGCCCGTGTTCGATCCCGAACTCGTGCCGTTCGCGACCAAGGGTCTGCAAGGCCGCCGCGAAGGCGAGGATACGCTCTGGCCGCTCGACGTGAACGGCACGACGCGCTGGATGTCGGTGGTGTCGATGGGCAATCCGCACGCCGTGCAGGTCGTCGACGATGCCGAGGTGTTCCCGGTGCTCGCCGAAGGTCCGGCCATCGAGCGGCACACGCGCTTCCCGCAGCGGGTCAACGCGGCCTTCATGCAGATCGTCAACCGCAACGAGATCAGGCTGCGCGTCTACGAACGCGGCGCGGGCGAAACGCTCGCGTGCGGCACCGGCGCGTGCGCGGCGGTCGCGGCCGGCATCCGGCGCGGGCTGCTGGATTCGCCGGTGCTCGTACATACGCACGGCGGCGATCTGACCATCACTTGGGACAGCGCGCACCCAGGCGCGCCGCTGCTGATGGCCGGCCCCGCAGCCACCGTCTTCGAAGGGGAGATCGAGTTGGCCGAAGAGGCGTCGAGCGCCTCGTCGGACTCGACGCCGCACAATCCGTCCAGCCCGGCCGACATGGCGCCCTCCGTCTAACTCATTGACCGACGCGCCGCCGTGAGGCGGCCGTCCCGTAGTCCTCTAGCCGAAACCATGAACGATCGCGAAGTCGCCGAATACCTGCTCGCCAATCCCGAATTCTTCGTCGAACACGCGGAAACGCTCGCGACGATCCGGCTCGCGAACCCGCACGGCAAAGCCGCGGTGTCGCTGCAGGAGCGGCAGATGGAGATGCTGCGCGACAAGAACAAGCATCTGGAGCGGCGTCTTGCCGAACTGCTGCGCTACGGTCACGAGAACGACAGCATCGCGTCGAAATTCAACCGCTGGACCATCCGTGTGATGGCCGAGCGCGATCCCTACGCGCTGCCGCGCACGATCGCCGGCGGTCTGCGCGACATCTTCGACGTGCCGCAAGCGGCTCTGCGCGTGTGGGACGTCGCCGAGCCGTATGCGCAAGCGGACTTCGCGCGCCACGTCAGCGAGGAAGTGCGGATTTTCGCGGGCAGCCTGAGCACGCCGTACTGCGGCGCAAACACCGGCTTCGAGGCCGCGCAATGGCTCGCGCAAGCTGCGGTCGCGTCCCACGGGACGACCAACCCGGCGGCAAGCGCGACCGACGACCTCGGCGTCGCGTCGAACGGGACGGCGCAGAGCACCGAATCGATCGCGCTGCTCGCGCTGCGCGACCCCGAAGGTGTCGAAGACGCGCCGACGTTCGGCCTGCTCGTGATGGGTTCATCCGACCCGCGGCGCTTCCACGAAGGCATGGCCACCGATTTCCTCACGCAGATCGGCGCGCTCGCGAGCGCCGCGCTGAGCCGGCTGCTGCCGCGCTGAGCCGCGCCACGCAACGTCACCGCGTACCGTGACCGCCGCCGACCCGATCGCCGCCTACCTGTCGCATCTCGAGCACGAGCGGCGGCTGTCGGCGCACACCCTGCGCGGCTACACGCATGAGCTCGCGGAACTGAAGCAGCTCGCCAAAGGCCGAGCGCTCGAAAGCCTCACCGCCGTCGACATCCGCGGCGCCGTCGCGCGCGCGCATGCGGGCGGTCTCACCGCGCGGTCGATCGGCCATCGGCTGTCGGCATGGCGGGCGTTTTATCGCTGGCTCGCGGGCCACGTCGAGTTGCCGGCCAATCCGGTCGCCGCGGTGCGCGCGCCGAAGCAGGCGAAAATGCTGCCGAAGGCGCTTTCCGTCGACGACACCGCGCGCCTGATGGACAGCCCGCCCGCCGACTCGCCCGAAGGCCTGCGCGATCACGCGATGCTCGAGCTGTTCTACTCGTCGGGCCTGCGCCTCGCCGAACTGGTCGGCCTCGACGTGCGTTTCGCCGACGTCGACGGCTATCGCTCGGCCGGCTGGCTGAAACTCGATTCCGGCGAAGTCGAAGTGCTCGGCAAAGGCAACCGGCGTCGCGTCGTGCCGGTGGGCAGCAAGGCGGTCGCGGCGCTGAACGCATGGCTCGCGGTGCGCGAACCGATGGTCCGCCACGATCCGCATCCGCTGTTCCTGTCGGCGCGCGGCAACCGGCTGTCGCCGAACGTGGTGCGCGAGCGCGTGAAGCGCGCGGCGCTCGCCGCCGGCATTCCGGCCAACGTGCATCCGCACGTGCTGCGCCATTCGTTCGCGACGCACGTGCTGCAGTCGAGCGGCGACCTGCGCGCCGTGCAGGAGCTGCTAGGCCACGCGAGCATCACCGCGACGCAGGTTTATACGGGCCTCGATTTCCAGCACCTCGCCCACGTCTACGACAGCGCGCATCCTCGCGCAAAGAAACGCAACTGATCACGCGACTGACGCCGCGCGCCACGACGCGCCGCCTTCGCTTGCACTTTACCTACACCTGATGAATACCGTTACGCTCAAACCGTCGAAAGAAAAATCGCTGCTGCGCCGCCATCCGTGGGTTTATGCCAATGCGATCGAGCACGTCGACGGCCGCCCCGCGCCCGGCGCGACCGTGCTCGTGCGCGCGCACGATGGCCGCTTTCTCGCCCGCGCCGCCTACAGCCCGCACTCGCAGATCCGCGCGCGCGTCTGGAGCTTCGACGAAGCCGAGCCGATCGATCACGCGTTCTTCAAGCGCCGCGTGCAGCGCGCGTTCGCGCATCGTCAGGCGATGGTGCGCGACACCGGCGCCGTGCGGCTGATCTTCGGCGAGGCGGACGGTCTGCCGGGCCTGATCGTCGATTACTACGTCGCCGAGGACGCGGATCAGCGCAGCCAGATCGTCTGTCAGTTCATGGCGGCCGGCGTCGAAGCGTGGAAGGACGCGATCGTCGCGGCGCTGGTCGGCGCGACCGGCTGCCCGAACGTCTACGAGCGCTCGGACGTGTCGATCCGTCAGAAGGAAGGGCTCGAGCAGATCACCGGCGTGCTCGCGGGCGAGCCGCCTTCCGAGAAGCTGATCGCGAGCGAAAACGGCGTGCGCTATCACGTCGACGTGCGCAACGGCCACAAGACCGGCTTCTATGTCGACCAGCGCGATAACCGCCTGCTCGTGCAGCAGTTCGCGAAAGATCGCGACGTGCTGAACTGCTTCTGCTACACCGGCGGCTTTTCGCTCGCGGCGCTCAGGGGTGGCGCAAAGCGCGTGGTGTCGGTCGATTCGTCGGGTGAAGCGCTCGCGCTCGCGCAGCAGAACGTCGCGGCCAACGGCTTCGACGCCGACCGCGCGACCTGGCTCGACGCCGACGCGTTCAAGACATTGCGGCGCCTCTACGACGAAGGCGAACGCTTCGACCTGATCGTGCTCGATCCGCCGAAATTCGCGCCATCGCGCGAGCACGTGGACCGCGCCTCGCGCGCGTACAAGGACATCAATCTGACGGGCCTGAAGCTGCTGCGCCCGGGCGGTTTGCTGTTCACGTACTCGTGCTCGGGCGCGATCGATCCCGAGCTGTTCCAGAAGATCGTGTCGGGCGCGGCCGCCGACGCACGCGTCGACGCACGCATCCTGAAGCGCCTTGGCGCGGGCGTCGATCATCCGCTGCTCACTGCGTTCCCCGAAGGCGAGTATCTGAAGGGGCTGCTGTTGCAAATCGCCTGATCGCCCTTATTTTCCCGGTGATTGCGCGCGGCGGCGGCAGCAGCGGCAGCGGCCCGCCTCCGCGCAGGCGGCCATCAGCCGGCCGCAGCGCGGCCGCCCCTGCGCCCGCCTGGCAAATATGTTTCAATGACCGGCTGGACGGGGCTCGCGCCATCTGGCTGCGGCGGCCCGCCTAACGCATCTGGCTAGCCTTGCGCGCTAGCGTCCGATCACGCACCGTTTCACGACTTACAGGCGACCCACATGATTCCAGTCACCATCCTGACCGGCTTTCTCGGCAGCGGCAAAACCACCCTGCTCAAGCGCATCCTGAACGAAAAGCACGGCATGAAGATCGCCGTCATCGAGAACGAGTTCGGCGAAGAGAACATCGACAACGAGATCCTCGTGCAGGACACGAGCGAGCAGATCATCCAGATGAGCAACGGCTGCATCTGCTGCACGATTCGCGGCGACCTGTCGCGCGTGCTCAACGATCTGGCCGCGAAGAAGCAGGCGGGCGAAGTGGACTTCGACCGCGTCGTGATCGAAACCACCGGCCTCGCGAATCCGGGCCCGGTCGCGCAAACCTTCTTCATGGACGACCAGATCGCGAGCGAATTCCTGCTCGACGCGATCATCACGCTGGTCGACGCGAAGCATGCGAACCATCAGCTCGACGAGCACGAAGTGGTGCAGCGCCAGGTCGGTTTCGCGGACCGGCTGTTCATCACGAAGGCCGATCTGGTCGACGAGCGGCACGTGGGCGATCTGCGCCACCGTCTGCTGCACATGAACCCGAAGGCGGCGATCAAGGTCGTCAATTTCGGCGAGGCGGACATCAAGGAAATTTTCGATCTGCGCGGCTTCAACCTGAACTCGAAGCTCGAAATCGATCCGGACTTCCTGAGTGAAGACGAACACGCGCATAGCCACGCGCACGCGCACGACGAGCACGGCCACACGCAAGGCGACCATGACCACGATCACGCCAATTGCGATCACGACCATGGCCATTGCGATCACGAAGGCCATGATCACGGACATCACCACCATGCGCATCACGACGACAAGATCAAGTCGTTCGTGTACCGCAGCGATCGTCCGTTCGATCCGAACAAGCTCGAAGACTTCCTCGGCGGCATCCTGCAGATCTATGGCGAGCACCTGCTGCGCTACAAGGGCGTGCTGTACATGAAGGGCGTCGATCGCAAGGTCGTGTTCCAGGGCGTGCATCAAATGATGGGCAGCGACCTCGCCGCGAAATGGCAACCGGCCGAGAAGAAGACCAACAAGATGGTGTTCATCGGCATCGAACTGCCGCGCGATCTGATCACCGACGGTCTCGACGCCTGCCTCGCCTGAGCGGGCGCAGCGCCGTCGCGCAAGCAAGCCTCGGAGCAAGCCCACGACACGCCGCGCGCAGCGCGGCATGCGCCGTGCTACTTCTAGTGCGGTGAGACGCCCGCCGCCGACTGCGCGGGCGTGAATCCTCTGCTGAAACTGCGACGCCGCGGCGCCGAGGCCTTTCGAATCCAGGCCATATGAAAAACGCGTGAAAACCCTGCTGTATTAAAGCGCGCACGACCATCGCTTTTTGGCTTTCTGCGCGTTATATTTTCGGGATATCGCAGCGCCGCAGGCCGGCTTTCAGCAGTTGCGGTGCCGTATTGTGATTCAGTTACAATACGTGCCCACTGGAGAATGACAACGAATTGCCCGGTCGCGCGTATCCCGCGACGGGCCTGAAACGGCGCCGGAAAATCTTGTCCGGAGACACGCCGAAAACGCCGGCGGGCATGGCCTGAAAGGGCACGCGCTCGTCGGCGAGCGATGCCTCAGGAGCATGTGTGAATCGGTTTCCAGAGGAGTTCGGCCCCGCAGCGGCGTAGCTAGCAACGCCCGGTGTGTGGGCGCCAGGCGCTTCGGCGTCACGACAGTCCAACGTTCGTGGCCACCCTGCGCTGCGCGTCCGCGCGACGCGTTTGCGGGCAATACGAAAGTGCGGGCCCTATGAGTTTTGCCTCACATTGAAGAAGTAAGCCAGATGACGACGAAACGACTCTTGACCGAAGCCGAAATCCTGAAGATGAGCGACAAGGATTACATGAATGCGGATCAGCTCGCCTTCTTCAAGAACAGGCTCGAACAGTTGCAGGCGGACATTCTCCGCAATGCCGGCCAGACGACCGAGAACCTGCGCGAAACGGTCATCGTGCCGGACCCGGCCGATCGCGCCACGATCGAGGAAGAGCATGCGCTCGAACTGCGCACGCGCGACCGCGAACGCAAGCTGCTGAAGAAGGTGCAGCAATCGATCGCGCGAATCGAGGCGGGCGACTATGGCTGGTGCGAGGAAACCGGCGAGCCGATCGGCATTCCGCGTCTGCTCGCGCGGCCCACGGCTACGCTGTCGCTCGAAGCCCAGGAGCGCCGCGAACTGCGCCAGAAGCTGTTCGGCGACTGATTATCTGCGGCGCGGCTTCGGCTTAGCGCCCTGAAAACGCTGCTTCGTCGAGAGGCGCACGGTGAACCGTGCGCCTTTTCTTTTTGCGCGACATCCGCGCATGCTCCGCCATCCGTCCCGCCCCGCCGTCCCTTCCCGCCTCGTTTCTCAGGCTCCCTGAGCGGATTTTCAGTTTTTCGTCCTATGCCTTCCGGCGGATCTTGATATGACCGCGCGCGCCCTAAAATAGACCGGACATGCGCTCACGAGCGCGCCAGCGGGCGCGCCGTCCGCTGACTGGATTCATGCGGTAGCGCACGGCGCTGCCGCGTCCTACCCGTTTTGCAAAGAGGAACGCATATGGAGCAATTTCACGGCACGACGATCGTTTCCGTGCGCCGCGGCAACAAGGTGGCGCTCGGCGGCGACGGCCAGGTCACGCTCGGCAACATCGTCATGAAAGGCGGCGCGAAGAAGGTCCGGCGCATCTACAACGGCAAGGTGCTGGTCGGCTTCGCCGGCGGCACGGCGGATGCCTTCTCGCTGCTCGACCGCTTCGAGGCGAAGCTGGAAAAACATCAGGGCAATCTGACGCGCGCGGCCGTGGAGCTCGCGAAAGACTGGCGCACCGACCGCATGCTGCGTCGTCTCGAGGCGATGCTGATCGCCGCGGACGCGACCACCACGCTCGTCATCACCGGCAACGGCGACGTGCTCGATCCCGAAGGCGGCATCTGTGCGATCGGCTCGGGCGGTGCGTACGCGCAGGCGGCCGCGAAGGCGCTTGCCGACAACACCGAGCTGTCGCCGCGCGACATCGTGGAGAAGTCGCTGGAAATCGCCGGCGACATGTGCATTTACACGAACCATAACCGCGTCATTGAGACGATCGAGTAAGGACCCATCGATGAGCACCATGACCCCCGCCGAGATCGTCTCCGAACTCGACAAACACATCATCGGCCAAGGCCGCGCGAAGAAGGCCGTGGCGGTCGCGCTGCGCAACCGCTGGCGCCGTCAGCAGGTCGACGAACCGCTGCGCCAGGAAATCACGCCGAAGAACATCCTGATGATCGGACCGACCGGCGTCGGCAAGACCGAAATCGCGCGGCGTCTCGCGAAGCTCGCGGACGCGCCGTTCATCAAGATCGAAGCGACCAAATTCACCGAAGTCGGCTACGTGGGCCGCGACGTCGACAGTATCGTGCGCGACCTGATCGAAATTTCGGTCAAGCAGACCCGCGAAACCGAAATGCGCAAAGTGCGGACCAAGGCCGGCGATCTGGCCGAAGACCGCATCCTCGACATCCTGCTGCCAACCGCACGGCCGGTCGGCTTCGGTTCGAGCTCGAGCTCGACCGATACCGCCGATGAAGGCAGCACGACGCGTCAAACGTTCCGCAAGCGCCTGCGCGAAGGCCAGCTCGACGACAAGGAAATCGAGCTCGACGTCGAGCAGCCGCAGGTCGGCATGGACATCATGGGGCCGCCGGGCATGGAAGACATGACCGAGCAGATCCGCTCGATGTTCGCCAACATCGGCGGCGGCAAGAAGATGCGCCGCAAGATGAAGGTCAAGGAAGCGCTGAAGGTGCTCACCGACGAAGAAGCCGGCAAGATGCTGAACGACGAAGAGGTGAAGAGCAAGGCGGTGCAGAACGTCGAGCAGAACGGCATCGTGTTCCTCGACGAAATCGACAAGATCGCGTCGCGCAACGAAGCGGGCGGCGGTGAAGTGTCCCGTCAGGGTGTCCAGCGGGATCTGCTGCCGCTCGTCGAAGGCACGACGATCAACACCAAGTACGGCATGGTGAAGACCGATCACATCCTGTTCATCGCGAGCGGCGCGTTTCATCTCGCGAAGCCGAGCGATCTGATTCCCGAGCTGCAGGGACGCTTCCCGATTCGCGTCGAGCTCGATTCGCTGTCGGTCAACGACTTCGAATCGATCCTCGTGTCGACGGACGCGAGCCTCGTCAAGCAATACCAGGCCCTGCTCGCGACCGAAGACGTGCACCTCGAATTCGCCGACGACGGCATCCGCCGTCTCGCCGAGATCGCGTACTCGGTCAACGAGAAGACCGAGAACATCGGCGCGCGGCGTCTTTATACGGTGATTGAAAAACTGCTCGAAGAAGTGTCGTTCTCGGCCGGCAATCATTCGGGCCATGCAGTGCAGATCGACGCGGCGTATGTCGATAGCGCGTTGAACGAAATCGCCGAAGACGAGGATCTGTCGCGCTACGTGCTTTGACATGCGCGGTGGCAGCGCGAAGCGCTGATGCATGAAAAACGGGCTGCCTTCGCATAGGCAGCCCGTTTTGTTTTGTACCGCCCTTCCCGCGGCGGGGCCTCGAACAGCCAACGCCGCGCCAGAAGATCGCCGCCTACTGCTTCACCGGCCGCTTCGCCAACTTGCGCTGCAACGTGCGCCGATGCATGTTCAACGCGCGCGCGGTCGCCGAGATATTGCCGTTGTGTTCTGCGAGCACACGCTGGATATGCTCCCATTCGAGCCGCGCCACCGACAGCGGCTGCGGATGCTCGATCGCCTCCTCGGCCTGCAACGCGCTCGCCTCGCTTTGCAGCGCCGACAGGATCGTCTCGACGTTGGCGGGCTTTGCGAGATAGTTGTCGGCGCCGTCCTTGACCGCCTGCACCGCGGTGGCGATGCTCGCGTAGCCGGTCAGCACGAGCATGCGCGCATCGGGCTGCAGATCGCGTAACGGCGCGACGAGCGTCAGGCCGGAGTCGTTGCCGAGATGCAGGTCCACGGTGATCTCGCTGAACTTCTGCTGATTCGCGAGCCGGATCGCCTCGTCCGCGTTGTGTGCTTCGGTCACCGTGTAGCCGCGCCGCGTCAAGCCGCGCGCGAGGATGCCGGAGAACACTTCGTCGTCGTCGATCACCAGAAAATTCTTCTCGCTCATGCCTGTTTCTCCGTGTTGGATGGCGCGGCGCCATGTGGGCTCGCTCCGGAAATCTTGCGCGCGGCGAGCGGTAGTCGCAGCACCGCACGCGTGCCGCGCGGCCGTCCGCCGTTGGCGTCGGTCAGCTCGATCGATCCCTTCAGACGCGCCGCCGCCGAAAACGCCAGATACAGGCCGACGCCGTGACCGCCCTGCGTGCTCTCCACCGGCATCGCGCCGAGCGAGCCGCGCAGCGCGGCCGGAATGCCCGGACCGCGGTCGCACACTTCGAACACGATCTGGTCGCCGCGTGGCGCGAGCACGCAGGACAGCGTCACGTGATCGCGGCTCGCGCGCGCGGCGTTGTCGAGCAGGATCGTCAGTATCTGGCTGACGGCCACCGTGTCGTTGAGACCGACATCGGCGGGCGGTGTGCCAAGCCGCTCGAACTTCACGTGAGGATGGCGCAGGCGCCATTGCCCGGCAAATGATTCGAGCCATTCGTCGACCGGCTGGCGGTTCGTCGTGGTCGTTGCGCGGCTGCGCAACCGCGCGAGCGCCGACGTGCACAACATCATCTGCTGCTCGAGCAGCTCGAGATCGGCGCGGTAGGGGGCGAGTCCCGCGTCGGTCCGCGCCGCGTCGCGCAATTCTTCGGACAACATCGCGATTGTAGACAGAGGGGTGCCGATTTCGTGGGCCACGGTGGCCGCCTGCACGCCGAGCGCGACCGCCCGTTCGTCGTGGAGCAAGCGCTGCTGCGCTTCTCCAAGCGCTGCGTCACGTAGCCGCAGCGCTCGGGACATGCGCGCGACGAACCACGCAATCAGCCCCACGCTGACCATGAAGTTGACCCACATGCCCGAGCGGTAGTAGTCGAACAGGTTGGCGGGATTCTCGAGATTGAGCGGCACGGAATCGAAACTGAGCATCGCGTAGCAGGCGACCGCGAACGCCGCGAGCCAGGCCATCAGATACCACGGCAGCACGGCCGCCGCGATCGCAAGCGATGGCAGGTACAGCGACACGAACGGGTTGGTGGTGCCGCCGGACAGGAACAGCAGCGCCGACAACGCCCCGAGATCGACCCAGATCTGCCCGAACAGCTCGAGGTTGGACTCGGGACGCTGCTGCGACACGCGCCACCACGTGAGCGCGTTGAACAGCACTTCGAGCCCGATCACGAGCAGCATCGCGGGCAACGGCAGATTGGCGCCGATGAAGATCTGCACGAACGCGATCGTCAGCAGCTGACCGATGATCGCGAGGCTGCGCAGCCAGAACAGATGACCGAGATTGACGCGGCCGGTGTTGGTTATACGGTGCATGACCCTAGTCTACCCGTTACGCCGCCGCGGCCCGAGCCAGTGGCGCCGCGGCAGATGAAGCCCGTTGCTTCGCCGCCGCGGCCAAACTGCACCCGCTCGACGACGCCCGCCATTATTGCCCCACTCGACCCGGGAAACGCCGTCGCACAATTCCGCGCCGGCTACACGCTGCGGATGGCCAGCCGGCACGCCGACGCGATCGTCGCGGATCGGCAGCCGCGGTTCGGCGAATGGGAGCCGGCGCTGGAAGCGATTGTGCGCGATCTGCGGGCGCGGGTGGCGCAGCATCGCCGCGCGTCGGCGGTTTCTGATCGGCCCCGGGGCAAATCCGACCATCACGGCCGCTCATGCTCACTCGCCTCGTGTGTCGCCTGTGCAATCTCCGCGGCCAGACACTCCGGGCATAGACACCGGCCGCCTGGCTTTAACCGCTCGACCGGTAGCGGCGGCAGCGCGCGGCACCAGCAGTTGGACGGCTCAGTCTGCATGCCGCAGTCGAAAGCATTGCCGCAGCGCGGACAGCGTGCGCTGCGTTCGGAGCGGGGGGAAGACGATTTCATCGCAGATCGGCGCTCAGGGCCGGGGACATTGATCAAGCCATGATGCCATGACTGACACGCTCAGGTGCAGTCGTCCGTTCGGCCAATGCACAGCCGTCACGCAAGTGCGTTACGCTTGCTGTTCGCCACCCCCGCGGCGCGTCATGGTGCGGTACGCCAAGCCTGCACCGCCCGTCGCTCGCGCCGCGGCCGAAAACCCTGTTGCAGCGCGCCAGTCCTGTACAATTCGCGCTGTTTCAACTGTTCCGTGCCCGAGCCTGCCGCCATGTCCGAGCTTCCCGACCTCTCGCAGATTGCGCCCACCCTGAAAGCCGAAATTCTGGCCGAGGCGCTGCCTTACATCCGTCAGTATCACGGTAAGACCGTGGTCATCAAATACGGCGGCAACGCCATGACCGAAGAGCGTCTGAAGCAGGGCTTCGCGCGCGACGTGATTCTGCTGAAGCTGGTCGGCATCAACCCGGTCATCGTGCACGGCGGCGGTCCGCAAATCGACCAGGCGCTTAAGAAAATCGGCAAACAGGGCACGTTCATCCAGGGCATGCGCGTCACCGACGAAGAGACGATGGAAGTCGTCGAATGGGTGCTCGGGGGCGAGGTGCAGCAGGACATCGTGATGCTGATCAACCACTTCGGCGGCCACGCGGTCGGCCTGACCGGCAAGGATGGCGGCCTGATCCACGCGCGCAAGATGCTGATGCCGGATCGCGAAACTCCGGGCCAGTACGTCGACATCGGCCAGGTCGGCGAAGTCGAGTCGATCAACCCGGCGGTCGTGAAGGCGTTGCAGGACGACGCGTTCATTCCGGTCATCTCGCCGATCGGCTTCGGCGAAGACGGCCTGTCGTACAACATCAACGCGGATCTCGTCGCGGGCAAGCTGGCGGTCGTGCTGAACGCCGAAAAGCTCGTCATGATGACCAACATCCCCGGCGTGATGGACAAGGAAGGCAATCTGCTGACCGACCTGTCGGCGCGCGAAATCGACGGTCTGTTCGAAGACGGCACGATCTCCGGCGGCATGCTGCCGAAGATCTCGTCTGCGCTCGATGCGGCGAAGAGCGGCGTGCGCTCGGTGCACATCATCGACGGCCGCATCGAGCACTCGGTGCTGCTCGAAATTCTGACCGAACAGCCGTTCGGCACGATGATCCGCTCGCATTGATCGTTGCGGCATCCCCGGCACAGGGGTTGCGTCCGAGCGGCGCGACGCCTGTGCCCCACCTCGCGGCCGGCAGTCCATGCGCGCCCCCGAGCGTTGATGCGGCAATCTCTGCGCATCCGCAGCATGAAACGCCCGTCAGCGGCTGAAGAAGTTCACCATGCGCACCCACACTTCGCGGCGCCGCCGTCCTGACCTCGCAGGCGGCAAGCCCGTCTGGCTGTTCGATCTCGACAACACGCTGCACCGCGCGTCACATGCCATTTTCCCCGCGATCAATCGCGGCATGACCCAGTACATCATCGACGCGCTGCAAGTCGACATCGACGAAGCCAACCGTCTGCGCACCGGCTACACGCTGCGCTACGGCGCAGCACTGCTCGGTCTCACGCGCCACCATCCGCTCGACGCGCACGACTTCCTGAAGGTCGTGCACACGTTCCCCGACCTCTGCTCGATGATCCGTCACGAGCGCGGCGTCGCGCGTCTGATCGCGGCGCTGCCGGGCCGCAAGATCGTGCTGACCAACGCGCCCGAAACCTACGCGCGCGCGGTGCTCGCCGAGTTGCGCATCGAGCGGCTATTCGAGCGCGTGATCGCGATCGAGCACATGCGCGATCGCCGCCAATGGCGCGCGAAGCCGGATCACGCGATGCTGCGCCGCGCGATGCGCGATGCGCACGTGTCGCTGAAAGACGCGATCCTCGTCGAGGACACGCGTTCGCACCTGAAAAACTATCGACGGCTCGGCATCCGCACCGTGTGGATCACCGGGCACCTGCCGCGCAAGCCGCACGCGGACGGTGTACCGACGCGCCTGCCGGGCACCGGCCGGCCGCATTATGTCGACCGCAGCATTCGTTCGCTAAAATCGCTACGACTGGGCACGCGCTCGGTTCGATGGAAGGGACGCAAGCCGGGACAGTAGGGACGAAAGCCGCCAACGATATCAGCCGGGGGACCACAGCCATGCAGCCGATCGACAAGCCTGACGAAACCTCAGCCGCAGCCTCCCCCGCCGCGGCGCCGGCCGCCACACGCTCGCCGCGTCCGAAGCCGGGCGAGCGTCGCGTGCACATCCTGCAGACGCTTGCCAGCATGCTCGAGGCGCCGAAGCGCGAGAAGGTCACCACGGCCGCGCTCGCCGCCCGGCTCGGTGTGTCGGAAGCCGCGCTGTATCGCCATTTCGCCAGCAAGGCGCAGATGTTCGAAGGGCTGATCGAGTTCATCGAGCAGACGCTGTTCGGCCTCATCAACCAGATCACCAATCACGAAAACAACGGCGTGCTGCAGGCGCGCGCGATCGCGCTGATGCTGCTCAACTTTCCCGCGAAAAATCCCGGCATGACGCGCGTGCTGACCTGCGAGGCGCTGATCGGCGAGCACGAGCGACTCACCGAGCGCGTGAACCGGATGCTCGAACGGATCGAGGCATCGCTGAAGCAGTGCTTGCGGCTCGCGCAGTCCGAAGCGCTTGCCCGTGCGGATAACGACGTCACAGGCAACGCCGGCCCGCAGACCGCACCGCAATCCACTGCGTTGCCTGCCGGCTACGATCCCGCCATTCGCGCGAGCCTGGTGGTGAGCTACGTGATCGGCCGCTGGCATCGCTATGTGCGCAGCGGTTTCGCGCGGCCGCCCGCCGAACACGCGGACGAGCAACTGCTGCTGATTCTTCAGTAGTCCGCGAGGACTCGCCCCCTTCGCGCGGCATCGCCCGTGCCGCTGCCGCGCGGAATTTTCCGCTATACTTTGCGCCTGATGTTGCCGCGGCCTTCCGATGCATAACGGACCGCGCCAAGGCATCCCGATACACGTTGCACCCGGTTTCACACCCTTTCACGCGCCGATTTGCTGACTCGATTGCGGGCGCGCGAACCCTTGGCCCCAGGCCCGCGGTTCACTATAAATGCGGCTAAAGAGGTCGTCAGCTGCGCACACCGTCCTTCTCTTCGTGCTTCGCCGACGCCGTTTAGCCGCCCTGTTGACTCAATGGCGGAATGAATGGAATCCATCGGCATCGTCGCTCCCCAAAAAATGCATTTCACCGAGCCGCTGCCATTGCGCAACGGCAGCTCGCTCGCAGGCTACGACCTGATGGTCGAGACCTACGGCACGCTCAATGCCGCGCGCAGCAATGCGGTGCTCGTGTGCCACGCGCTGAACGCATCGCATCACGTGGCGGGCGTGTACGCCGACGATCCGAAAGACATCGGCTGGTGGGACAACATGGTCGGCCCGGGCAAGCCGCTCGATACCGACAGGTTTTTCGTGATCGGCGTGAACAACCTCGGCTCGTGCTTCGGCTCGACCGGGCCGATGAGCATCGACCCCGCGACCGGCAAGCCGTATGGCGCGACCTTTCCGGTCGTCACCGTCGAAGACTGGGTCAACGCTCAGGCGCGCGTCGCCGACGCCTTGGCCATCACGCGCTTCGCCGCCGTGATGGGCGGCAGTCTCGGCGGCATGCAGGCGCTCGCGTGGAGCATGATGTATCCGGAGCGGGTCGCGCATTGCATCGTGGTCGCATCGACGCCGAAACTGTCCGCGCAGAACATCGCGTTCAACGAGGTCGCACGCTCGGCGATCCTGTCAGACCCCGACTTCCACGGCGGCAACTACTACGCGCACGGCGTGAAACCGAAGCGCGGCCTGCGCGTCGCGCGAATGATCGGCCACATCACGTATCTGTCGGACGACGACATGGCCGAAAAATTCGGCCGCTCGCTGCGTCGCGCGGAAGGCGCGCTCGATGACTACAACTTCAGCTTCGACGTCGAATTCGAAGTGGAATCGTATCTGCGCTATCAGGGCGACAAGTTCGCCGACTACTTCGACGCGAACACCTACCTGCTGATCACGCGCGCGCTCGACTACTTCGATCCGGCCAAGGCCTTCGACGGCGATCTGACCGCCGCGCTAGCGCACACCACCGCGAAGTATCTGATCGCGAGCTTCTCGACCGACTGGCGTTTCGCGCCGGCACGCTCGCGCGAACTGGTGAAGGCGCTGCTCGACCACAAGCGCACGGTCACCTATGCGGAGATCGACGCGCCGCACGGCCACGATGCCTTCCTGCTCGACGATGCGCGCTATCACAACCTGCTGCGCGCCTACTACGAACGCATTGCAAACGAGGTCAACGCATGAACCAGCGAGCACTTGATTACCTGGCATTGCGCCCGGACTTCCGCGCGATCGCCCGCTGGGTCGAACCGCGCGCGACCGTGCTCGATCTCGGCTGCGCGGACGGCTCGTTGCTGTCGCTGCTGAACGAAGAACTGGACGTGCAGGGCTACGGCATCGAGATCAACGACGCCGGCGTGCTCGCCGCGACGCAGAAGGGCGTCAACGTGATCCAGCAGAATCTCGAAGACGGCCTGCGCCTGTTCGAAGACGGCAGCTTCGATTTCGCGGTGCTGTCGCAGACGCTGCAGACGATTCATCAGACCGCGGCGATCCTGCGCGAGACGGTGCGCGTCGGCAAGCAATGCATCGTGTCGTTTCCGAATTTCGGCTATTGGGCGCATCGGCTGTCGGTGTTGCAGGGGCGTATGCCGGTGTCGAAGTCGCTGCCTTATCAATGGCACAACACGCCGAACGTGCGTGTGCTGACGATCAAGGACTTCGAAGCCCTCGCGCCCGAAGTCGGCATCGAGATTCTCGATCGCGTCGTGCTGCATGACGGACAGGTGGTGCGTTGGGGCGTGAACTGGCGTGGTAGTCTTGCGGTCTATCGCGTCAAGAAAAGCTAACGTCACTTATCCACATGTCGAACCCGCCGCACGAGGCGCCCGCACTTACCGCTCACGAAGAACATCCCGGCTGGCGCGCGTTTTTGAATACGCGCATGCTGATTTGCGTCTTTCTCGGCTTCACGTCGGGATTGCCGCTGTTTACGCTCGTCTACCTCGTGCAGGCGTGGCTGCGCTCGGAAGGCGTCAATCTGAAGGAAATCGGCCTCTTCGCGCTGATCCAGTTTCCGTACACCTGGAAATTCGTCTGGGCACCGCTGATGGACCGCTACGTACCGCGCGTGCCCGCCTGGCGGCCCGGCAGACGGCGCGGCTGGATGCTCGTCACGCAATTGCTCGTGGCCGGCGCGATGGCGACGCTCGGTTTCGTGTCGCCACGCGAATCGATCTGGACCGTCGCCGCGCTGACCGCTCTGGTCGCGTTCTTCGGCGCGAGCTCCGACATCGTGATCGACGCGTACCGGCGTGAATTGCTCAGCGACACGCAGCAGGGCCTCGGCAACGCGGTGCACGTGAACGCGTACAAGATCGCGGCGCTCGTGCCAGGTTCGCTCGCGCTGATTTTGTCCGATCATCTGCCGTGGAGCACCGTCTTCATCGTGACGGCCGCGTTCATGCTGCCGGGCGTTCTGATGACGCTGGTCGTGCGCGAGCCCGAGGTGCACGGCGAGCCGCCGAAGAATCTGCGCGAGGCGATCGTCGAGCCGTTCAGGGAATTCATTCAGCGCGACGGCTGGCGCACTGCCCTTTTCGTGCTCGGCTTCATCTTCCTGTACAAGCTCGGCGATACGATGGCGACCACGCTGTCCACGTCGTTCTTCCTCGACATCGGCTTTTCGCGCACGCAGATCGGCGTGATCGCCAAGACCACGGCGTTCGGCGCGAGTCTCGCGGGCGGCATCGTCGGCGGGATCTGGCTGATGAAGATCGGCATCGGCCGCGGCTTGTGGATCTTCGGTTTGCTGCAGATGGTGTCGACGCTCGGCTTCGCGTGGCTCGCGCATCTCGGCCCGGACTCGCCCGGACTTGCCGCGATTTACAACATTGCCGTCGCACTGAGCCAGGGGACGACGAAGCTGCTGTCGTTCGTCGGCATCGACTGGAGCGTGCAGCTCGATCCACGCTCGGTCGCGCTCGCGCTCGTGTACGGCTTCGAGACCTTCGCCACCGGTCTCACGATGGCCGCGTTCACCGCGTATATCGCGAGCACCACCGATCCGCGCTACACCGCGACGCAGTTCGCGCTGTTCACGAGCCTCGCGTCGGTGCCGCGCACGCTCGCGTCGGCGGCGAGCGGCTATGTGGTCGCGCGGATGGGCTGGTTCGACTACTTCATCCTCTGCACCGCGCTCGCGGTGCCCGGCATGCTGCTGCTGGTGCGCATCGCGCCGTGGAGGGACCGGTCGTGAAGGTACCGATTCCGACCCGCGCGCGCCGCACCGCACTCAGCGCCGTAAGCGTCCTCGGTTGCGCGAGCGTCGCGCTGGCGATGCCGGCGGGCGCCTATGCGGCCGGCACGCCGGCGATTGGCGCCAGCCCGGTGAGCGGCGCGCAAGCGCCCGCGCCGGCAGCCGCCGCCGCGACCACCAGCGGTGCGACGCCCAACCCGGCCCCGATGCCTGCGGCCAGGTCCGCGACCAGCGGCGCCAGCGCCGCGGACAACACGACTTCGGCTGCAGGCGGCAACAGCGGCAACAGCGGCAACAACAGCGCCGGCGGTGCCAAACCTGGCGCGGATAACAGCACCGGTGCCAACGCCGGTGCCCCGGGCACGCCCAGCGCTAGCGGTAGCGCTCCGGGCGCCGCTACTTCCGGCTCCGCGCCGCAGCCCGCGCACGCCCCCGCCACCGCCAAAGCGCCCGCCGCGGCATCGGCCCCCGCGGCCGTCCCGCCGCCCTACTACGTGAGCCCGCAACTGCGCTACGGCGGCTACATGGTGTTCCGCAACCTGATCCCGTCGTCGATGCTCGAGGCGCAGGCCGCCGAGGAGTTCAACCAGATCGTCTACGGCGCCAGCCACGCGAACCGCCTGTACGGCGAGACGGACGCGCGCGTGACGCGCGTGCGCTCGATCATCGACCGGATGATTCCGTACTCGTTGAAATGGAACGAGCGAGCCAAGCTCTGGAAGTGGGAAGTCGCGGTGGTGCGCTCGAACGACATCCGCATGTACTGCCTGCCGGGCGGCAAGATCGTCGTCTATAGCGGGATTCTCGATCGCGTCCGCCTGAACGACAACGAGGTCGGCATGCTGATCGGCCATGAGATAGCGCATGCGTTGCGCGAGCACGCGCGCATGCGGCTCGGTCAGTTGCAGGCGAGCCAGCTCGATTCGTCCGGCACGATTCCGCAACTGTTCGGCCTCGCCGATCTGGGCATGGCGCCGCTCGGCATCGGTTCGCGTCTGCTGGAAATGAAGTACGAGAGCACCGACGAAACCGAAGCCGACGTGATTGGCAGCGATATCGCGTCGCGCGCCGGCTTCGATCCGCGCGCGGCGGTCACGCTGTGGGATAAGCTCGCGCAGGCGACGCGCGGCAGTCGCGGCCAGGGCTTCATCTACGTGCACCCGTACACGCCGGCGCGCCGCGACGACATCATCAAGCGGCTGCCGGACATGCTGCCGCTGTACGCGAAGGCAATCGGCAAGAGCGTCGACGAGTTGCCCGATTATGCAGGCATCGGTCGGCCGACCCGCAAGCCTGCGCGCGACTGATACCCCGGTTCTACGACTGCCGGCGGGCCACGGCGCTGCACGCGTCGCGGCCGGTGGGCTTACTTTTTGACCTTATGGTCGTAGTCGACGGTCAGCGGCGCATGGTCGCTGAACTTGATGTCGCGGAACACGTCGGTGCGCTTCGCCTTGCTTGCGACGCCCGGCGTCGCGATCTGGTAATCGATCCGCCACCCGACGTTCTTCGCATACGCCTGACCGCGATTGCTCCACCACGTGTACTGCTCGGGCCGCTGGTCGAGCGTGCGGAACACGTCCACATAACCGACTTCGTCGAACAGTTTGTCGAGCCATGCGCGCTCTTCGGGCAGGCAGCCCGAATTCTTCTGGTTACTCTTCCAGTTCTTGATGTCGATTTCCTTGTGCACGATGTTCACGTCGCCGCACACGATCACCTCGCGCTCCTTCGCCAGTTCGGCGAGATGCGGCATGAACTCGTCCATGAAACGGAACTTGGCCTGCTGGCGCTCGTCACCGCTCGACCCCGACGGCACATACACCGAGACCACCGACAGCTTGCCGAAACGCAGCTCGACATAGCGCCCTTCCGGGTCGAACTCCTCGCTGCCGAAGCCGATGACCACTTCGTCCGGCTCATGACGCGTATAGACGCCCGCGCCGCTATAACCCTTTTTTACCGCATGCTGGAAATAGCCGGTGAAATCGTGCGGCGCCATGAACTCCGGCGTCATGTCGTCTTGCGAGCATTTGATTTCCTGCACGCAAAGCACGTCGGCGCCCTGTTCGCCGAACCAGTCGAAAAAGCCCTTCTTCGCCGCCGAGCGGATGCCGTTGAGGTTGGCGGTAATCACACGCAACATGTCTTTCCTCTTTTGTTCGATTCGTTTCTGAAGCCAAGGGGCAAGGCCGCGTTCACTCGACCTTGACGCCCTTCAGCGATTCCTTGGCCGGCGGATATTCGAGCTTCAGCGCGTCGAGCGTGCGCAGCAGCAGTTCGGCGACCATCACGTTGCGATGCGTCTTCGACTCGGCCGGAATCACGTACCACGGCGCGTATTCCGTCGACGTCGCGGCCAGTGTGTCGCGATACGCGGACTGATACGCGTCCCACTGCTTGCGCGCTTCGAGATCCGACACGTCGAATTTCCAGTGCTTCAGCGGATCGTCGATGCGCTCCTGCAAACGCACACGCTGCTCGTCCCTTGAAATGTGCAGCATGCACTTGAGAATCGTCGCGCCGCTGTCGGCGAGCATCTCCTCGAACTGACGGATGTGGCGGCACCGCTGCTGGAACGCCGCGGCGTCGAGCGCGCCCAGCACGGTCGGCACGAGCAGGTCTTCGTAGTGACTGCGGTTGAAGATCGTCAGCTCGCCGGCCGCGGGTGCCTGCGAATGCACGCGCCACAGGAAGTCGTGCGCGAGTTCGACAGGCGTCGGCGCCTTGAACGGCACGATGCGCAAGCCGAGCGGGTCGACTTCGTGAAATACCGCGCGGATCGTGCCGTCCTTGCCGCTCGTGTCCATACCTTGCAGCACTAGCAGAACGCGGCGCTTGCGCTGCGCGTGCAGCCGCTCCTGCAGGTTGTCGAGCAGCAGGCCTACTTCCGACAGACGCGCGCGGTCCGCGTCTTTCGAGCCGCTCGAAAACGGCTTCGCCTTCGGATCGAAATGGTCGAGCGAGAAGTGGTTTTTTTTCTTGCCGTCGTCGAAATACGGCACGCGGAAATTGTCGAGATCGGGTTGCTTTGTCATGCATACACTCCAAGGTCTACGCTTACCTACGCTTAACCGGCTGAAGCGGGTCCGCAAAATAAAACGGGCCGTTGCCCTGCTTCGATCCGGCAACGGCCCGTGGTGACACGGGCGCGATCACGCCCGGCCCGCGGCACTTCAACTCAGGACAACTTCTTCTTGAGCAATTCATTGACCTGAGCAGGGTTGGCCTTACCCTTGGTTGCTTTCATCGCCTGGCCGATCAGCGCGTTGAACGCCTTTTCCTTGCCGGCGCGATATTCGTCGACCGACTTCTGGTTCGCGGCGAGCACTTCGTCGATGATCGCTTCGAGCGCGCCGGTGTCCGAAATCTGCTTCAGGCCTTTCGCCTCGATGATGCGATCGGCGGCGGCTTCGTCGGTGGCCTTCTCTTCCCAGATCGCGAGGAAGATTTCCTTCGCGATCTTGTTCGAGATCGTACCGTCGGCAATACGTTGCAGAACCAGCGCCAGCTGCGCGGCCGAGACCGGGCACGCGGCAATGTCGAGGCCTTCGCGATTGAGCTGCGACGACACTTCACCCATCACCCAGTTCGCCGCGACCTTCGCGTTGGCCGCACCGAACTTGGCGACCACCGCTTCGTAGTAAGCGGCCGTCGCCTTGCTCGAGGTCAGCACGTTCGCGTCGTACGGCGTGAGTCCGTACTGCGACACGAAGCGCCGCTGGATCGCTTCCGGCAGTTCCGGCATCTCGCTCTTCACGCGCTCGACCCACGCGGCGTCGATCATGAGCGGCATCAGGTCGGGGTCGGGGAAATAGCGATAGTCATGCGCGTCTTCCTTGCTGCGCATCGAACGCGTCTCGCGCTTGTCCGGATCGTACAGACGCGTTTCCTGCACCACCGTGCCGCCGTCTTCGATCAGTTCGATCTGGCGACGCACTTCGTACTGGATCGCTTCTTCGAGGAAGCGGAACGAGTTCAGGTTCTTGGTCTCGGTGCGCGTGCCGAATTCCTTCTGGCCGACCGGACGCACCGACACGTTCGCGTCGCAGCGGAACGAGCCTTCCTGCATGTTGCCGTCGCAGATGCCGAGCCACACGACGAGCGTGTGCAGCGACTTCGCGTAGGCAACGGCCTCGGCCGCGCTGCGCATTTCCGGCTCGGTGACGATTTCGAGCAGCGGCGTGCCGGCGCGATTCAGGTCGATGCCGGTCATGCCCGCGAAGTCTTCGTGCAGCGATTTGCCCGCGTCTTCCTCGAGGTGGGCGCGCGTCAGGTTGACGGTTTTCTCGTACGCTTCCTTGCCCGCCTTTTCATTGGCCGGCACCTGGATCGTCACCTGACCGCCCTGCACGACGGGAATTTCGTACTGGCTGATCTGGTAGCCCTTCGGCAGGTCGGGGTAGAAATAATTCTTGCGCGCGAAGATGCTGCGCGGCGCCACCGTTGCGCCGATCGCGAGGCCGAACTGAATGGCGCGTTCGACCGCGCCGCGGTTCATCACCGGCAGCGTGCCCGGCAGGGCCAGATCGACGGGGTTGGCCTGCGTGTTCGGCGCGGCGCCGAATTGGGTCGCGGTGCCCGAGAAGATTTTCGAATGCGTCGACAACTGCGTGTGGGTCTCCAGACCGATCACGACTTCCCATTGTTTGGTCATGGTGCTCACACTCCTGCCGGTGCCTGACGGTGCCAGTCGGTCGCGCGCTGGAACGCGTCGGCCACCTGCAGCATCCGGGCTTCGTTGAAATAGTTGCCGATGATCTGCAGACCGACCGGACGCTGCGCGTTCGCGCCCGCGCCGAAGCCGCACGGCACGCTCATGCCCGGCAGGCCGGCGAGGCTCACCGACAGCGTGTAGATGTCGGCCAGATACATCTGCACCGGATCGTCGCCCTTCGCGCCGATGTCCCACGCCACCGACGGCGCGACCGGTCCCATGATCACGTCGCACTGCTTGAACGCTTGCTGGAAGTCCTGCGCGATGATGCGGCGGATCTTCTGCGCCTGCAGGTAGTACGCGTCGTAGTAGCCGTGCGACAGCACGTAGGTGCCGACCAGAATGCGGCGCTTCACTTCCGGGCCGAAGCCTTCGGCACGCGACTTCTTGTACATGTCGAGCAGATCGCGGTACTCGGCCGCGCGATGGCCAAAGCGCACGCCATCGAAACGCGACAGGTTCGACGATGCTTCGGCCGGCGCGATCACGTAGTAGACCGGGATCGACAGTTCGGTCTTCGGCAGCGACACCTCGACGAGCGTCGCGCCGAGCGCTTCGTACTGCTTCAAGGCGGTGTCGATCGACGCGCGCACGTCGTCGGCGAGACCGGGGCCGAAATACTCCTTCGGCAGGCCGATGCGCAGACCGGCGAGCGGCTTGTCCGTGCCGTCGTCACGCCACGATTTGCCGAGATAGCGCGTGTAGTCCTCGCGCTCGTGCGAGAGGCTCGTCGAGTCGCGCTCGTCGAAGCCGGCCATCGCGTTGAGCAGCGTCGCGCAGTCCGCGGCGCTTTGCGCCATCGGGCCGCCCTGGTCGAGCGACGACGCGAACGCGATCATGCCGTAGCGCGACACCCGGCCGTACGTCGGCTTGATGCCGGTGATGCCCGAGAACGACGCCGGCTGGCGGATCGAGCCGCCGGTGTCGGTGCCGGTCGCGGCGGGCGCGAGACGCGCGGCCACGGCGGCAGCCGAGCCGCCCGACGAACCGCCCGGCACGGCCTTGCGGTCCCACGGATTCTGCACGGCGCCGAAATACGAATTCTCGTTGGACGAACCCATCGCAAACTCGTCCATGTTGGTCTTGCCTACGCACACCATGCCGGCGTTCTGCAGACGCGCGACCACGGTCGCGTCGAACGGGCTTTCGTAGTTCGCGAGCATCTTCGAGCCGGCCGTGGAGCGCCAGCCCTTCGTGACGAACACATCCTTGTGCGCGATCGGCAGGCCGACCAGCGGGCCCGCATGGCCGGTGTGCAGCAGCGCGTCGGCGGCTTTCGCCTGCGCGAGCGTCAGTTCCGGATCGACCTGAATGAACGCGTTCAGGCTATTGGCCGCGTCGATCCGCTTCAGGTACAGCTGCGCCAGTTCGACTGCGGAGCATTCCTTGGCCGCGAGCGCAGCGCGCAGTTCGCTCAAACTTTTTTCATGCATTGCGTTTTATCCTGGAAAGCGCGGCAGCGTGGTCACGCCGCCGTGGAGGCCTTCGGTTGCCCGTCGGCAGACCGGTCCGGCAAGCTTCGCGGCGAGGACGCGCGTCTGGACCACGGAGGCTCGCGCCGACGCCAGACCCGGGGTCTGCCCGGCGGGTCTTATTCGATCACCTTCGGCACGAGGTACAGGCCGTCCTGAACGGCCGGCGCGGGGCGCTGGAAAGCCTCGCGCTCGACCGTCTCCGTGACGGCGTCGTCACGCAGACGCAGCGCGACGTCTTCGATCTGCTCGATCGGGTGGGCAAGCGGCGCGATGCCGGTGGTATCGACCGCCTGCATCTGCTCGACGAGGCCGAAAAAATCATTGAGCTGGGCACGCGTGTGCTCGGCGTCGGCATCGGCCAGTTCGAGTCGCGCGAGATGCGCGATGCGTTTTACATCGGTCAGGGTCAGAGCCATGCAGTCACCGGAAAGGGTGGAATGTCACAACGGTTAAAAAAGTCGCGTTGTAACAGCGGGTTACGACAAGATAGGACAATCCGGAAAAAGGAGCCGCAATGACAAAATGTGCGCTCCGTTTCCTTCAAAACATCCAAAATTATAAGGTATCATTACGCGTTCGACCCAAACCCGGACCGACTTACCAAGGCCTTACGGACAATTCCAAGAACGTCCGGCGCTTTCCGCCCTGGCTTTGCAACGGCCTCCGGTAGACTCCCCCGCGGCTTCAAGTTCATGTGGCGTCGCTACCGCCCGGTTGAAGCTGTTATTTTTCCGCTGCCGCCCTACGCATACGGTGCGAGGCCCGGCCCCCAGCGAGACAGGATTTTGAATGTTCGGTTTTTTGCGCAGCTACTTCTCCAACGATCTGGCGATTGACCTCGGCACCGCCAACACCCTTATCTACATGCGCGGCAAGGGCATCGTTCTCGACGAACCGTCGGTCGTGTCGATCCGCCAGGAAGGCGGCCCCAACGGCAAGAAGACCATTCAGGCAGTCGGCAAGGAAGCCAAGCAGATGCTCGGCAAGGTACCGGGCAACATCGAGGCGATCCGCCCGATGAAAGACGGCGTGATCGCCGACTTCACCGTCACCGAGCAGATGATCAAGCAGTTCATCAAGACTGCTCACGAATCGCGCATGTTCTCGCCGTCGCCTCGCATCATCATCTGCGTGCCGTGCGGTTCGACCCAGGTCGAGCGTCGCGCGATCAAGGAAGCCGCGCACGGCGCGGGCGCCTCGCAGGTGTATCTGATCGAAGAGCCGATGGCTGCCGCGATCGGCGCGGGCCTGCCGGTGTCGGAAGCAACGGGTTCGATGGTCGTCGACATCGGCGGCGGCACGACGGAAGTCGGCGTGATCTCGCTCGGCGGCATCGTGTACAAGGGCTCGGTGCGCGTTGGCGGCGACAAGTTCGACGAAGCGATCGTCAACTACATCCGCCGCAACTACGGCATGCTGATCGGCGAACAGACCGCCGAAGCCATCAAGAAGGAAATCGGCTCCGCGTTCCCGGGCTCCGAAGTCAAGGAAATGGAAGTGAAGGGCCGCAATCTGTCGGAAGGCATTCCGCGCAGCTTCACGATCTCCAGCAACGAAATCCTCGAAGCGCTGACCGATCCGCTGAACCAGATCGTGTCGTCGGTGAAGATCGCACTGGAACAGACGCCGCCGGAACTCGGCGCGGACATCGCCGAGCGCGGCATGATGCTGACCGGCGGTGGCGCGCTGCTGCGCGACCTCGATCGCCTGCTCGCCGAAGAAACCGGCCTGCCGGTGCTCGTCGCCGAAGACCCGCTGACCTGCGTCGTGCGCGGCTCGGGCATGGCGCTCGAACGCATGGACAAGCTCGGCAGCATCTTCTCGTACGAGTAAGCGAGCCTTCCTCCCATGTCAGTAGCGCGGATCTGGCACACGGCCCCTTGCGGGCCGCTTTGTCGTTGGCTGGGCCGACCAGCCTCCGCTCGCTGACCGCGCGCGCCTTGCGCGTCGCCGTCTCACCCAACCGCTCACGCCCCCGGCGCCGACCATGGAATACAGTCCGCCGCCCCTGTTCAAGCAAGGCCCCTCCGCTCTGGCCCGACTGGTGTTCTTCGTCGTGCTGGCGCTCGCCCTGCTGATCTCCGATGCTCGCTTCCAGACGCTCGAAATCGTCCGCGGCGTGCTCGGCGCGGGTCTTTATCCTTTGCAGCGTGCAGCGCTCGTGCCGCGCGACATCTTCATGGGCGCCGCCGACCTCGCCGTGACGAGCGCCACGCTGCGCGACGAGAACGCGAAGCTGCGCGCGAAGGATCTGCGGCTGTCGCAGCAGGCCAATCTGGCCGCGTCGCTCGCCGCCGAAAATGGCCATCTGCGCGCGCTGATGCAACTGTCGCAGAGCCTCACCACGCAATCGCTGCCCGCCGAAATCCAGTACGACACGCGCGATCCGTTCACGCAGAAGGTCGTGATCGGACGCGGCGCGCAGCAAGGCATCCAGAACGGCTCGCCGGTCGTCGACGAAGATGGCGTGATCGGCCAGGTCACACGGGTGTTCCCGCTGCAGGCCGAAGTCACGCTGCTGACGGACAAGGACCAGGCGGTGCCGGTCGAAATTCTGCGCACCGGCTTACGCAGCGTGATCTACGGTACGCCGAAGGGCGACACGCTCGATCTGCGCTTCGTGCCGATCAGCGCCGACGTCCAGACCGGCGACGAGCTCGTCACGAGCGGCCTCGACGGCGTGTATCCGCCGGGGCTGCCGGTCGCGAAGGTCGTGCGCGTCGACAAGCAGGCCGACACCGCGTTTGCGCACGTAGTCAGTCTGCCGGTCGCCGCAGTGCGCGGTGCGCGTCAGGTGCTCGTGCTGCACGTCCAGAACAACGCGCCGCCGCGCCCGGCGGACGAACCCGACGCGGCAACCGTCGCGAAGGAAGCGAAAGCGAAGAAGGGCGCCAAAGCAGCGGACGGCAAGGGCGCGGCGGACAAATCCGCCGCCAGGCCAGCCGACAGGAACGCCGCCGACAAAGCGGCGACCGAAAAGCCCGCAGCCAAATCTGTGGAAAAGGCGCCGGGCAAAGCTGCGGCCGACAAGAAGTCCGACAAGCCCGCAGCCGACAGGAAAGCCGAAAAGCCGGCCGCCGCGAAGAACGTGAAGCCGCAAGCCGAGCCGGGGGCTCAGCCATGAATCGCCCGCAATACATCCTGCAGCCCGTCAACCCGTACTTCATCGCGTTCAGCCTCGCTTCCGCGTTCCTGCTGAACCTGATGCCGTGGGGGCGTCTCGCCGGCGTGCCCGATTTCGTCGCACTCGTGCTGCTGTTCTGGAATGTCCATCAGCCGCGCAAGGTGGGCATGGGCATCGCGTTTCTGCTCGGTCTGCTGATGGACGTGCACAACGCGAGCCTGCTCGGCGAGCACGCGCTCGCCTACACGCTGCTCTCGTACGGCGCGATCACGATTCACCGCCGCGTGTTGTGGATGTCGCTCGGCGTGCAGACGTTCGCGGTGATGCCGCTGCTCGTCGTCGCGCAACTGGTGCCGTTCGTGATCCGGTTGTTGACCGGCGCGGCGTTTCCGGGCTGGAGTTATCTGATCGACGGTTTCGTCGAAGCTGCGCTGTGGCCGGTCGCCAGCATCTTGCTGCTGATGCCGCAGCGCCGCCCCGCCGACCCGGACGATACGCGCCCCATTTGATCCCGCATCGGGCCCACCGGCCGCGGCCAGTTTGGGCGCACACTCTTGATGGCCGCATGCCGGCCTTTTGCAGAATCGCATGACCGAATTCAAGGACACTCAACAGCAGCTCACGAAATTCCGCCTGCGCGTCGCGGCGGCTGGCCTGTTCGTGTTTGTCTGCTTCGGGCTGATCGGCTTCCGCTTCCTGTTCCTGCAGGTCTGGCACTACAGCAAGTACTCGCTGCAAGCCGATGAAAACCGCATCTCCGTCGCGCCGATCGTGCCGAACCGCGGCATCATCACCGACCGGAACGGCGTCGTGCTCGCGAAGAACTACTCGGCCTATACGCTCGAAATCACCCCGTCGAAGCTGAACGACACGCTCGATAACGTGGTCGACAACCTCGCCACCGTCGTGTCGATCGATGCGCGCGACCGTCGCCGCTTCAAGAAGCTGCAGGAAGACTCGAAGAACTTCGAAAGTCTGCCGATCCGCACGCGCCTGACCGACGACGAAGTCGCGCGCTTCACCGCGCAGCGCTTCCGCTTCCCTGGCGTCGAAGTGCGCGCGCGGCTGTTCCGCCAGTACCCGCTCGGGCCGACCGCCGCGCACGTGATCGGCTACATTGGACGGATTTCGCAACGCGACCAGGACCGCATCGACGACGCCAGCGATCAGAACGACAGCGATCCGGATCACTACGATCCGCGTCTTGACGCGAACAACTACAAGGGCACCGATTACATCGGCAAGATCGGCGTCGAGCAGAGCTACGAGACCGAGCTGCACGGCCAGACCGGTTTCGAGGAAGTCGAGGTGACGGCGGGCGGCCGCCCGGTGCGTACGCTGTCGCGCACCCAGGCGACGCCGGGCAACAACCTCGTGCTGTCGCTCGACATCGGCCTTCAGCAGGTCGCCGAGCAGGCGTTCGCCGGACACCGCGGCGCGCTCGTCGCGATCGAGCCGTCCACCGGCGACGTGCTCGCGTTCGTGTCGGCGCCGAGCTTCGATCCGAATTCCTTCGTCGACGGCATCGACCAGCAGACCTGGGACGAGCTGAACAACTCGCCCGACCATCCGCTCCTGAACCGGCCGCTGCACGGCACCTATCCGCCGGGCTCGACCTACAAGCCGTTCATGGCGCTCGCCGCGCTGACGCTGCACAAGCGCACGCCGAGCTGGGGCTTCCAGGACCCCGGTTACTACACGTTCGGCGGCCACACGTTCCGCAACGACGTGCGCTCGGGCCAAGGCTGGATCGACATGAACCGCGCGATCGTCGTGTCGAACGACACGTACTTCTACATGCTCGCGCACGATCTCGGCGTCAACAACATCGCGAACTTCATGAAGCCGTGGGGCTTCGGGCAGATCACCGGCATCGACATCGCCGGCGAAGCGAAGGGCATCCTGCCGTCGACCGACTGGAAGCGCCACGCATACCGCCGCCCCGAGCAGCAGAAGTGGTACGAAGGCGAAACGGTCAGCCTCGGCATCGGCCAGGGCTACAACTCGTTCACGATCCTGCAGCTGGCCCATGCCACCGCAACGCTCGCGAACAACGGCGTCGTGATGAAGCCGCACCTCGTGCGCGACATCGAGAATCCGATCACGAAGGACACGCGGCCGGTGGTGCGCGATCCGAGCGACAAGATCGCGGTCAAGCAGCAGGACATCGACTTCATCAAGCGCGCGATGGAAGGCGTGGTCACGAACGGCACGGCGGCCAAAGTGTTCGCGGGCGCGCCATATCAGGCGGCCGGCAAGACCGGTACCGCGCAGGTGTACTCGCTGCAAGGCGCGAACTACAAAGGTCACGCGGTTGCGGAGAATTTGCGCGATCACGCGCTGTTCATCGCCTTCGCGCCGGCCGATCAACCGAAGATCGCACTCGCGCTGGTCGTCGAAAACGGCGGCTGGGGCGCGGAGGCGGCCGGTCCGATCGCGCGCAGGGTGCTCGACTATTACCTGGTCGGCAAGACCAAGCCCGGCGCGGAAGAAGCGGCCGTCGCGGTAGCGGCATCGACCACGCTCGAAGCATCCGCGCCGCAGGTCGGCGATACGCCGGCCTCGCATGAGGCCGCTCACTCGCTCAAGATTGCGGCGGGCTTTACGGCACTGCCGATGCCAGGGGCGGCGGCTGCCGCTGTGGCCTCCGGTGCGTCGGCGGCCGTTGCGGCTTCGGGCGCGAATGGCGCGTCTGCGCCGGTGGCGGCGTCGGCTGGCGCGGCGGCAACGGTGCCGGCCAGCGCGCCGGCAGCGGCTTCGGCCAGCGCGGCGCGCGCGGCCTCGGCGGCCAGGCCGGCTTCGGCTTCGTCCGCGGCAAAGAAATCCGCGTCGCGTACGTCCGGCGCCCCGCACCAACCCCGTCCGGCAAGCGAGCCGGCGCCGAGCGTCGCGGCACCATCGCGCGAGGACAGCTTCCAGGGCGCGTCGCCGCGCCAGCCGGCCGCCGGCGGCATCGACGAATAAGGAGAAAGGCATGCAATTCGACAAGCGCGCCTGGCTCGAGCGCATCAAGCGGATGTTCGTAGGCTTCGACCGTCCGCTCGCACTGATCGTGTTTCTGCTGCTGTGCGTCGGCATCGTCACGCTGTACAGCGCGACGCTCGACATGCCGGGCCGCGTCGAAGACCAGTTGCGCAACATCCTGCTCACCTTCGTGCTGATGTGGGGGCTCGCCAATGTGCCGCCCAATACGCTGATGCGCTTCGCGGTCCCGCTCTACGCGTTCGGGATCGCGCTACTGGTCGCAGTCGCGATGTTCGGCCTTACGCGCAAGGGCGCGAAGCGCTGGATCAACGTCGGCGTGGTGATCCAGCCATCGGAAATCATGAAGATCGCCACACCGCTGATGCTCGCCTGGTACTACCAGCGCCGCGAAGGCGTGATGCGCTGGTACGACTACCTGGTCGGCTTCGTGATCCTCATCGTGCCGGTCGGCCTGATCGCGAAGCAGCCCGACCTCGGCACGGCCGTGCTCGTGTTCGCGGCCGGCCTGTTCGTGATTTACTTCGCGGGGCTGAGCTTCAAGCTGATCATGCCGGTGCTGATCGCGGCCGTGATTGCGGTTGCGTCGATCGCGGCGTTCCAGGACAAGATCTGTCAGCCCGAAGTGCAGTGGCCGCTGATGCACGACTACCAGAAGCACCGCATCTGCACGCTGCTCGATCCGACCTCGGACCCGCTCGGCAAAGGCTTCCACACGATTCAAGCGGTGATCGCGATCGGCTCGGGCGGCCCGCTCGGCAAGGGTTGGCTGAAGGGTACGCAGGCGCATCTGGAGTTCATCCCCGAGAAGCACACCGACTTCATCTTTGCGGTGTTTTCGGAAGAGTTCGGTTTGGCAGGCGGAATCGTGCTGCTCACGCTGTACATGCTATTGATCGCGCGCGGGCTCTACATCGCGGCCAACGGCGCGACATTGTTCGGGCGATTATTGGCCGGCTCGTTGACGATGGCATTCTTCACGTACGCGTTCGTCAATATCGGCATGGTGAGCGGGATTCTGCCGGTGGTCGGCGTGCCGTTGCCGTTCATGAGTTACGGTGGCACCGCGCTGACTACATTGGGCGTCGCGATCGGGCTGATCATGAGCGTCGCGCGACAGAAGCGGTTGATGCAGAGCTAACCCGTAGCTAGCGGCACGCAGCAAACGACAATGCAAAAAAGGGGCGCTCGTTGCGAGCGCCCTGTTGCTTTATTGCTGCTTCATTACTGCGGCTTCACTTCCTTCTGATCGCGCAGCTGCGCGCTCAACTGCTGATACTTCAGGCGCGCGGCCGGATCGCCCTGCGCCGCCGCGGCCGCGTAATACGCGCGCGCCACATTCAGATTCCGGTCGACACCATCGCCGCCACGCTCGTAGAACGAGCCGGTCACGTACTGCGCGGTCATGTCGCCGCCCTGCGCCGCTTTCTTGTACCAGACGAACGCCTGCTTGTTGTCACGCTCGGTACCGCGTCCGTCGAGGAACTGATTCGCGAGCGCGAGCTCCGCCTGCACATGGCCCTGCGCGGCCGCCTTCATGAACCAGCGATGCGCCTCCACCGGATCGCGCTCGACGAACTCGCCATCGTCGTACATCTTGCCGTACACGTATTGCGCGTGCGACATGTTCGCGTCGGCGGCCTTGCGCAGCCACTTTTTGCCTTCGTCGACGTTGACCGGCGTGCCTTCGCCGTTGAGCAGCATCATCGCGTAGTTGAACTGCGCAAGCCGGCTGCCGCGCTCGGCGGCCTGGCGGAATTCGCTCAGCGCCGCGCCAAGGTTGCCGGCGTTGTAGTCGGCCACCGCGGATTGCGTCTGCGGATCGTTCGCCTTGGCGACGCGATCCTGTGCATACGCGGCGTTCCACGCCCCAGTCGCGAGCAGCGCCGCCGCCATGGTCACTTGCGCGGTCACTCGCGTGATCATCCGCCCGGCGCCCCCCTGCACTCTGCCGTTCATGACCTCACCTCCTGTAATGCCTGGCGCGTCGCGCGCAACATCCAGATCACGTCGGCGGCTAGCGCGACGAAGCGAAAACCGGCGTCGCGATGCTGCCGCGCGCTCGCCACGTCCATCGCGAAGATGCCGGCGGCAATGCCGGCCTTGTCCGCCGCGCTGACGATACGCGCCATCGCCGCCTGCACGTCCGCGTGTTTCGCGTCGCCGAGATGACCAAGGCTCGCGGCGAGATCGGCCGGCCCGACGAACAGGCAATCGACGCCCGGCGTCGCCGCGATCTGCTCGACCTCCCGCAAACCGCGCGCCGATTCGATCTGCACAATCGTCGCGATCTGTGCGTTGGCCGTCTGCACGTAATCACGCCGCATGCCGTAACCGGCCGCGCGCACGACGCCCGCGACGCCGCGCAGGCCGTCGAGCGCCTCGGCGGTCGGATATTGGGTGAGCCGCACGGCGCGTGCCGCGTCTTCGGCGGATTCGATGTTCGGGAACATCAGCGTGCGCGCGCCGGCGTCGAGCACGCGCTTGACGAGCCACGGCTCGCTCGCGGGCACCCGCACCACCGGCTCGCTCGGCAGATGGGCGGCGGCAATCGCGCGCAATTGCGACTCGACGCCGCCGCTATCGTTGGGCGCGTGCTCCATGTCGATCAGCAGCCAGTCGAAGCCGGCGTGCGCGAGTGCTTCCGCGGCGGCCTCGCTGCCGAGCGACAACCACAGCCCGATCAGCGGCGCGTTGTCCTTCAGACGTTGTTTGAGGGAGTTGGTGAAGGTGCTCATCGGCTGGCCTCGCGCAGGTTTGCAATGCGAAGCGGGGCCAGATAGTGGATCAGGCAGGCACCGGGGCGCTGACGGCCTCGTTGCCTGCTGCGACGCGATGCGGTGACCGGCATGTCTCGCTCCGTGTGTTGGTCGGAACGATCATACCGTGACAATAACGCGAGAGTTCGTTCGCGTGGCGGGGCGTGGATTCAGGTGGGAAGCGAGTCGCGGACCACCTCGGCCCAGCAATTCGGCGTCTCGTACAGACGCACTTTGTGCAGGCGCAGGTTCACGCCGTAGTGCGCGTCGTAGACGTTCGCGAGAATGTCGAACGCAATCGCGGCGAGGTTTTCGACGGTCGGAATGCGATCGATCACGACCGTCTTGTGATCCGCCATGCTGTCGAGGAAGCCACGCACCTGCGTGTCGCCTTCGTAGACGAGAAACGCGTGGTCCCACTTGTCGACCAGGTGCTCGTTGGCGAGCGACTTCACGTCGGCGAAGTCCATCACCATGCCGCGATCGGGCGCGCCTTCGGTGTCGACCAGATCGCCTAGCAGCGTGATTTCGAGCACGTAGCGATGGCCATGCAGATTACGGCACTGGCTGCGGTGATCGGGAATGCGGTGGCCCGCGTCGAATTCGAGTTTTCGGGTAATCGTCAGCACGGCAAATCAGGGAATGTTCAGATACTTGTGAGTCTGCATCGACAGGCGCCACTGCGGATGACGTTTGCACCAGTCGATCGCGAGCTTCGTGTTGATGTCGCGCGACGGGCCGTCCATCGGCTGGACGAGGAAATACTCGAAGTCGAGCTTGGCGTAGTCGTCGAGGCGCTGGTTGTCCTGCGGGATCACGACTTTCAGTTCGTTGCCCTTCGTCACGACGAGCGGCGCGTCGGCCTTCGGGCTCACGCAGATCCAGTCGATCGTGTCGAGCACCGGCAGCGAGCCGTTGGTCTCGATCGCGATCTCGAAGCCGGCCGCGTGCAGCGCGTCGACGAGCGGCTGATCGAGCTGCAGCATCGGCTCGCCGCCAGTGCACACGACGAAGCGTTCGCCCTCGCCTTGCGGCCATTGCGACGCGATCATCGCGACCAGTTCGTCGGGGGTGCGGTACTTGCCGCCGTTCTCGCCGTCGGTGCCGACGAAATCGGTGTCGCAGAAACGGCAGACGGCGTCCGCGCGATCCTCTTCGCGGCCGGACCACAGATTGCAGCCCGCGAAACGGCAGAACACGGCCGGCCGCCCGGCATTCGCGCCCTCGCCCTGCAACGTGTAGAAAATTTCCTTGACCGCGTACGTCATGCTGCTTTCTGTCCTGTGTTCCTGAATCAATGATGCTCAATGATGGGCGCTCTCGCGCGAGCCGTCAGACCGGCTCGGTGACTTTTTCGCCGGCGAGGTAGGCCTCATAGCCACGTTTGCGCAACCGGCATGCCGGGCATTCGCCGCAGCCGAAGCCCCATGCGTGCAACTCGGCCCGTTCGCCGACGTAGCAGGTATGCGTCTCGACGCGCACCAGTTCCACCAATGCGTCGCCGCCGAGCTCGCGCGCGAGGCGCCACGTGTCGGCCTTGTCGAGCCACATCAGCGGCGTCTCCAGCGCGAAACGCGCGTCCATGCCGAGATTCAGCGCGACCTGCAGCGCCTTCATCGTGTCGTCGCGGCAATCGGGGTAGCCCGAGAAGTCCGTCTCGCACATCCCGCCGACCAGCACCTGCAAACCGCGCCGATACGCGATGGCCGCGGCGATCGTCATGAACATCAGATTGCGGCCCGGCACGAACGTGTTCGGCAACCCATTGGCCGTGGCTTCGATTTCGATCTCGCGCGTCATCGCGGTGTCGCTGATCGCGCCGAGCAGCGACAGGTCGATCGTGTGATCGTCGCCGAGACGATCGGCCCACGCCGGAAACGCACGCACGACGGCCTGACGGAATCCTTCGCGGCATTCGAGTTCGACACGATGACGCTGACCATAATCGAAGCCGACCGTTTCGACCGTGTCGTAACGGTCGAGCGCCCACGCGAGACACGTGGCAGAATCCTGGCCGCCGGAAAACAGCACGAGCGCGCTACGCTTAGCGTCTTTGCGGATCACCGTGATACTCCGTGAATGAGAGTGCCACGTCGCGCTGCGCGAGGTGCGCCATGCAAGCAACGCGGCGCGACGTGTGCCGGCACTGTGCCGGCCCAAAGCAGTATAGGTCGCGCGTTGCGCGGGAACGTGGCTGGGCGCTTATACCGCCGATCGTCGGGCGAAGGATTGGGTGCTTCGGTGCGACATGCTCGGCACTGCATTCGCGCGGTGCACGACCGCGTGCGACGCCTGCATGCAAGTCCTTGAACTGGCGCGATTTTATCACGCGACACCGAATGTCGCCGACGCCAGCTGTCCCACCCGCGCGGCTTCAACTGCATGGCAAGCCGAAGTGACGACTTGTCCGCCAAACGGAAAAGCCCCAGGGAATCTTGCGATTTCCTGGGGCCGAATCCTGGTGGCCTGGGGCGGAATCGAACCACCGACACGCGGATTTTCAATCCGCTGCTCTACCAACTGAGCTACCGGGCCAACGAAGAACGAAACTATATCAAGCGATCCGCAGTTCAGCAAGCCCTTTCATAAATAATCTGCCGGGCCGCGTTCGCATGCAACACGTGGCGCTCACTCCCCTTTGTTCTTGCCGAGATCGACGCCGAGTTGCTTCAGCTTGCGATAAAGATGCGTGCGCTCGAGACCGGTCTTCTCCGCGACACGCGTCATGCTGCCGTTCTCGCGCGCGAGGTGATATTCGAAGTACGCGCGCTCGAACGCATCGCGCGCATCGCGCAGCGGAATGTCGAACGAGATCGACGCGGTTTGCGCGACGAGCGTGCCGCCGCCGACGCCATCGGACGACAGTATCGGCAACGCGGCCGCCGACGCGACTGACGATGCGCTGACCGGCAACGCCGGCTTCGCAGCCACGCCGCCAGGCACGGCCGCCGCGTTACCACGCGCGAGTCCCTGCTCGACCGCCTTTAATAGCTTCTGCAACGCGATCGGCTTTTCGAGGAAGTTGAGCGCGCCGATCTTGGTGGCCTCGACCGCGGTGTCGATCGTCGCGTGACCGGACATCATGATCACGGGCATCGTCAATTGACCTTGCGCGGCCCATTCCTTGAGCAGCGTCACGCCGTCGGTGTCCGGCATCCAGATGTCGAGCAGCACGAGGTCCGGCGCCTGACGCAGACGGAACTCGCGCGCCTCCTGCGCGTTTTCAGCGGCCTCCACGACGTGTCCCTCGTCGCTGAGGATCTCCGAGAGCAGTTCCCGGATGCCCATTTCATCATCTACCACCAGGATGGTTGCCATTTACGCTGCCCTTGTCTGCACTGTTGCTTTTGTCGTTCCCTGCGACGCGCCGCCGTGCGCCGGATGGGCACCCGAACCAGGTGCACCCGGCTGCGCGGAGTCGTCCGCCAGTTGAAGGAAGAGAATCGAAATCTGCGCGCCTTCGATCACGTCGCCGGCCTTCATGCGATTGCGAATGTCGATGCGCGCGCCATGTTCGTCGACGATCTTCTTGACCATCGCAAGTCCCAGACCCGTACCCTTGGCCTTGGTCGTCACGTACGGCTCGAACGCGCGCGTGAGGATACGCGCGGGGAAGCCTGGTCCGTTGTCCGACACTGTCAGACGGACCGCGACGCGTGCCTTGCCTTGCGCGTCGGGGTCTCCGTATTCTACTGTCCTCGTCTCGAGCAAAACACGCGGATGCGCGACTTCGGCGACCGCGTCCTGCGCGTTCTGCAGCAGGTTGTGGATCACCTGACGCAACTGCGTCGCGTCGCCGCGTATCGCGGGCAAGGCCGCCAGCTCGACCTGGATCGCGCCCTTGCCTTCTTCGATACCGTACAGCGTGAGCACCTCGCTGACCAGACCATTCAATTGCAGATGCGCGAGTACCGCGGGCGGTGTGCGCGCGTAGTCGCGGAAATCGTCGACCATCTGCTTCATCGCGGCGACCTGATTGACGATCGTCGTCGCGCCGCGCTTCAGCACGTCCGCATCCGACGGCGCGAGCTTGTCGGCGAGCTTCATCTGCAATCGTTCGGCCGACAGTTGAATCGGCGTGAGCGGATTCTTGATCTCGTGCGCGAGGCGCCGCGCGACTTCGCCCCATGCGATCGAACGCTGCGCGGAGATCACGTCGGAGATGTCGTCGAACACGATCACGTAGCCCGCGGTCTGCATGCCTTCAGCGTCGCGCTCGTTCGCCGCGACGAGGCGCGCGCCGCGCACGAGCAGCGTGAGCGGCTCGGTTTCGCCGGGCACCGGCACCGAGAACTGCTGCTGCCAATGGCCGTTGTCGTCATGGCTGTCTTCGCTCGCCGCTTCGCGATCGGCGAATGCCTTGCGCACCATCGCGCCGAATTCGCCGAGCACGCCGATCTGATCGAGCGACGAGCCGAGCACCGTCTGGAACGGCTGACGGAAAATCCGCTCGGCGCCTCGATTCGCGGTGGTCAGCCGGAATTGCCGGTCGAACACGAACACACCCGCGGTCAGGTTCGCGAGGATGCTCTCGAGATACGCCTTCGAATGCTCGAGCGCGATACGATTTTTCTCGACCGCCCCGCGCGCTTCCGACAACTGCCGCGTCATCGCATTGAACGACTGCGTGAGGAAACCGAGTTCGTCGCGCGACTTGATCTCGCGCTTTGGCGTGTAGTCGCCCTCGGTGATTTCCTTCGTGCCCTGCGCGAGCAGGAATAGCGGCCGCGCGAGCTGATTGCCGAGCGCCAGCGCGAGCATCATCGCGATGAAAGTCGCGAGAAACAGCGACAGGGTCAGCGTGCCGATGTACATCTTGCGCAAGCCGGTGCGGCCGAGCGCCTTCTCCTGATACTCGCGATACGCGCGCTGCACCGAGTCGGCATTGCGCGCGAGTGTCGTCGAGACCGGCTGCGTCAGTTGCAGGAAGCGCTCGGCGGGCTGCAATAGCGACGCGTTCGCATCGGGAATACGCTGCACCACGCGCAGACGCAGCGCTCCCTTGCCGCCGTGCGCATTCGGATCGCCGTCCACTTCGCCTTCGATCGCCGCATAGCCGTGGCCACGCGCCTGCTCGATCATCAGCGGTGTCGGCAGATCGTTCGGCAGCAGCATCGCGTAGTTGCCGGACGCCTGCGCGACCACGTGCATGTCCGGCGTCGCGCCAGACATGCTGCGGGTCGGCTCGACGATCGTCGCGTCCTGCACACCGAACTGGTCGCGCAAACGCAGCAGCGTCAACGTGGTGCCGGCCGCATCCGCACTCGCGAGCTGCTCGGACATCAAACGCGCCTTCGTCTGCAGATCGGACAGCGACGCGTCGAGCATGCCGCGCCCGAGGTTGAGGCCGGACGCGAGCGCGGTTTCGACGTTCACGTCGAACCACGACTCGATGCTGCGCGACACGAACTGATACGACACGATGTAGATGATGCCGCCCGGCACCACACCGACCAGCGCCATGAAGAACGCGAGCTTCGCGAGCAGCCGTGTGCCGAATTTGCCCGTGCGTAATCGCACGATGATGATGACGACGAGCGTCGCCACCACCAGCAGAAAGATCAACGCGACCGCGACGTTGGCCGCATACAGCCACTGGTAATAGCGGTCGAAGAATTCGGTGTTCGCGCTGGCGGCGGCCAGCAACACGAGCAGCAACACGGCCGTCACCGCGACCGTCGACACGAGCACGCGCACGACGATGCTGCTGACACTGGTGGAAGATGAGCGCACTTTATTTAGCACGATCGGCGGCCGTGAAAGTGAAGCGCTTCCAATCGGAGGCGAGGTTCCAGTCGCGGTTGTTCACCGCGTCGATCTGGAACGGCTTGGGCATCAGCCCGATGTCGAGTTGCATGCGCACGGACGCGTTATAGGTTTCGCCGACCCGCACCTGATTGCGGTCGATCACGTGCCACGACGTCACGTGCTTGATCACCGCGAGCGCATCGTTGAGCGTGGAAAAGCCGAGCTGCAAGCCGCCCGACTGCACGCTCGACACGCGATATTCGCGCGTGAGTGGCTGGAACGACAGCCGCAAACTTTGCGACACGCTGACCGGCTGCTCGTCGAACCAGTACCAGCGCGGCCGGCTCAGTTCGAAATCGGTCGTGAAATAAAGCGGAATGCCTTTGTTGACCGCGTCTTCGAGATTGCTGTTCAGCTGGAATTCGAAATGCGCGTCGAGACTCCAGCCGCCGTTGTCGGCCTGCAGCGACGCCCGCTGCACCGCTATCGAGTCAGCGTGCGCCGCGCCCGGCGCTGCAAGCCAGACGGCCAGCGCGATCCAGAGCACGGCAGCGAGCCGAAGCGGGAAGAAGCGTTTTATGGTCACCGTTTCTGAAAGCGCGCGTAGAAAAATCCGTCGTGGTCTGAGTTCGTGCCGGCGCTGAATTCAGCGGGTCGTCCAGCATGAGAACCGGCCGATGGGTCGGCGGGCGCGCGGGCAACTGAGGGTAAAAGCTGCCCCGGCGCGTCCAATCGTACCGCATCCTGGTGCTGGTTTCCAAACCACTGTGCCTGCAACTCGCCCTCTTCGGGGAAGATCGAACAGGTGACGTAAAGCATCTCGCCGCCCGGTTTCACGAGCGGCCACAGCGCGTCGAGAATGCGGCGCTGTTCGGCGACGAGCGCGGCGATATCGGACTGACGACGCAGCCAGCGAATATCCGGATGACGCCGCACGATGCCCGACGCCGAGCACGGCACGTCGGCGAGGATGCGGTCGAACGGCTGGTCGAGGTCGTCGTGCCACTGCGCGGGGTTGCCCGCGTCGCCGATGCGCACTTCCGCTTCGAGCTTCAGACGCCGCAGGTTTTCGCCGATGCGGCGCGCACGAGACGCATCGCTTTCGAGCGCGACCAGTTGAACGTTGGCGAGTTCGAGCAGATGCCCGGTCTTGCCGCCAGGGGCCGCGCATGCGTCGAGCACGCGCATGCCGTCGCGCACGCCGAGCAATTGCGCGGCGAGTTGCGCCCCTGCGTCCTGCACGGACACGACACCTTCGCTGAAGCCCGGAATGCGCTCGACCGGCATTGGCGTCGCGAGCGTGACCGCGTACTCGCCAGCCTTGCTTGCGGCGATCTGCTGGCGTTGCAGCACTTGCAGATAGGCGTCGACCGTCGAATGGCGCGCGTTCACGCGCAACGTCAGCGGACCTTGCGTGTTGCCGGCGGCCAGCACCGATTGCCACGCCTCGGGCCATGCGCGCTTCACCGCGTCGATCCACCAGGCCGGATAGTTCCAGCGCGCTACTTCATCGGCTTGCACCGAGGCGAGCAACGTGTCGCGCTCGCGCAAGAAGTTGCGCAGCACCGCGTTGACGAGCCCCTTCGCGAACGCGAACTCGCGACGCGCGCCAATCACCCTGACCGCCTGGTCGACGACCGTGAACGGCGTGTAGGCGGCGCTCGCTTCGTCGTCGACGAGCAGCGCGAGCGCGCACGCGAGCACATGCGCGACGTGCGGCGGAGGCGCCTTCTTCACCAGCTTCGCGATCAGCCACTCGGCGGTTGCGAGACGGCGCAGCGTGCGATAGGCGATATCCTGCACCGCGCCGCGCGCCGCTGCGGCGTTGTCCTCGGGCACCGCCACGAAAACGCTTTGCAGCGCCGCGGGCAAGGCCGCCCCGAGACGCACGGCGCCGACGGCCTGGGCCGCGCAATCGAGTGCGAACCCGAGCGATTCGGGCGACAGTTGCAGCGTCGACAAACGGGATTCGCGCGAACGCGCCGACGAGAAAGCAGAACGCGAAGAAGGCTTTGGAGTCATGAAGGGAGCAAGGGCAAGCCGCACGGTGCGCGCGGCGCAATCAGCGCACATTGTAGCGTGGCGCCGGTGGGGCGCTGCCATGCGTGGGTGGTGGCCGCAGACGCTGTCGTGCAGTGGCGACGAACGGTGTGAAAAAAAACGGGCCTCGCGGGCCCGCTCTTCAGTACTTCAGGCTCGACGCGCCGAGCGACGCGGCGCGTCAGTCGAAGCGCCCGGTGCGCGCCATTTCCATCAAACGCGCGATGCGTTCCTCGGTCGCCGGGTGCGTCGAGAACAGACTCGCGATACCGCCGCCCGACAGCGGATTCATGATCATCATCTGCGCGGTGGCCGGATGCGCCTCGGCCGTCGGGAACGGAATGCCGCTCGCATAGCGATGGATCTTGTCGAGCGCCGACGCCAGTGCCTGCGGGTCGCCCGAAATCTGCGCGCCGCCCCGGTCGGCTTCGAATTCGCGCGCACGCGAAATCGCCATCTGGATCAACGCACCGGCAATCGGCGCGAGCAGCGCAACCGCGATGCTCGCGATCGGGTTGGCGGGACGGCCGTTTTCGTCGCGGCCGCCGAAGAACATCGCGAAGTTCGCCAACGCGGAAATGGCGCCGGCCATGGTCGCCGAAATCGTCGAGATCAGAATGTCGCGATGCTTCACGTGCGCGAGTTCGTGCGCCATTACGCCGCGCATTTCGCGCTCGGACAGTACGCGCAGAATGCCGGTGGTCGCCGCGACTGCCGCGTGCTCCGGGTTGCGACCGGTGGCGAACGCGTTCGGCGCGTCTTCGTTGATCAGGTAGACGCGCGGCATCGGCAGGTTCGCGCGCGTGGCGAGATCGCGCACCATCCGATAGAACTGCGGCGCGCTGTTTTCGTCGACTTCCTGCGCGTTGTACATGCGCAGGACCATCTTGTCGGAGAACCAGTACGAGAAGAAATTCATCCCAAGGGCGATCACGAGCGCGACCATCATGCCGCGCGACCCGCCGATCATCCCGCCGATCACGATGAAAAGGGCCGTAATCGCGGCCATCAACATCGCGGTTTTCACCCAGTTAAACATGTCTGCAACTCCTTGCCCCGAGCGTGGCCTTCATCTCCGTGCCGCGCGATTGCGGCGCCAGATTGTAAGCGAAATGTTAGATATGGGCGGTGCGGGAAAATTCAATCATCGCGCGGCGCTCGCGAGTTTGATGCCCAGGCCGACGAACGCGCTGCCGACGCCGCGATCGAGCCAGCGCTTGACCGCCGGTTTGCCCGAGAAACGCTGCGTGACGCTTCCCGCGATCCACGCGACGAAGCTGTTCCAGACCATGCTCATCAGCACGAAGACCGCGCCGAGCGTGAGAAACGCGAAGGTCTTGTGTTCGCTGCCCGTCGTGACGAATTGCGGGAAGAACGACACGAAGAACAGCACGACTTTCGGGTTCAGAACGTTGGTCCAGAAGCCTTGCAGGAACAACTGCCGCAGCGACTTCGGCGTGGACGACGCGCGCGCGTCGCCGACCGGCGCATCCGCGGCCGGTTTCGTGAAGATCAGGCGCACCCCCAGATAGATCAGATAAATCGCGCCGACGAATTTGACGATGGTGAACGCCGTAGCCGACGCGGCCAACAGCGCGGTCAGTCCAAACGCGCAGGCAAGCGAGTGAATGCAGCAGCCCGCCGAAATGCCGAGCGCCGACATCAGCCCCGCGCCGCGGCCCTGGGCGACGCTGCGCCCGACGATATAAGCGGTATCCGGCCCCGGCGTGATGTTCAGGAGAAAAACCGCGACGATGAAAAACTCGAAATGGACGATGCCGAACATGTGATGCACCCTCGAAAACCTGGTCTGCTGCATGGAGGATTCTAACGCGCGTCGCGCTCGCGGCGGGCGCGGAGAACACCGGCCGAATGGACGATGCTCCGGCGTGCGAGACGCGCTTATTGCGCCTCGGGAAGCTGGAAGCGCTGGCCTGCGGTGAGCGGCGAGCCAGCAAGGAATTCGCGCACCGGCAGGCGCTTGCCGCCGGGCTTCTGCAATTGCGTCAGACGCAGTGCACCTTCGCCGCAAGCGACCAGCACGCCGTCGGGCGCAACCTCGACGATGGTGCCTGGCGCCTTGTTGCTGCCCGACGCCGGCGAGGCCACGGCGGTGGCGGCCCAGATCTTGACGGTGCTGCCGTCGTCGAGCGTGCCGGCGCCGCCGGGGAACGGGTCGAACGCGCGCACCTGACGCGCAAGCGCCTCGGCCGGCCGGCGCCAGTCGAGCGCCGCTTCGTGCTTGGCGATTTTCTCGGCGTAGGTCACGCCGTCGGCCGGTTGCGGGATCGACGTCAGCTTGCCGCTGCGCTCGAGCTCGATTAGTGCGTCGACGATCAGTTGCGCGCCGTCCCCGGCGAGGCGGTCGTGCAGCGTGGCGGTGGTGTCGTCGGCGGAGATGGGGGTGCGTACTTCGGAAACCATCGCGCCGGTGTCGAGTCCAGCGTCCATCTGCATCAGCGTGATGCCGGTTTGCGCGTCGCCTGCCTCGATCGCGCGATGAATCGGCGCCGCGCCGCGCCAGCGTGGCAGCAGCGACGCGTGGATGTTGATGCAGCCGAAGCGCGGAATGTCGAGCACTTCCTGCGGCAGGATCAGTCCGTAGGCGGCGACAACCATCACGTCGTGCGGCGTCGCGCGCAGTTGCTCGATGCCGGCGGCGGCTTCCTGTGGATATTTGCCAGCGCGGCGCAGCGACGTGGGCTGCGCAACCGCGAGGCCGTGCTCCTGCGCGTAGCGCTTGACCGGACTCGCCTGCAGCTTCATGCCGCGACCCGCCGGCCGGTCCGGCTGCGTCAAGACGAGCGGCACGGCAAACCCGGCGCCATGAATCGCGGCCAGCGCGGCCGCGGCGAATTCCGGTGTGCCGGCAAAGATGACGCGCAACGAATGACTCATGAATGGGGCGGTAGGCAAGTTGAAAGCGCGTTACATCGCGTGGGCGAGCTTCTTCATCTTGCTCTTGATGCGCGTTTGCTTCAGCGGCGACAGATACTCGACGAACACGTGGCCCATCAGGTGATCCATTTCGTGCTGAATGCACACGGCGAGCAGCCCCTCGCAATCGAGCTCGAACGTTTCGCCCTTCTCGTTGAGCGCACGCACGCGCACTTTCTCGGCACGCTCGACGTTGTCGTAGATCCCGGGCACCGACAGGCAGCCCTCTTCCGACAACTTCCTCTCATCGCTCGACCAGACGATTTCCGGATTGATGAACGCGAGCAGTTCGTCGTGCGTTTCCGACACGTCGATCACGATCACGCGTTCGTGCACGTCCACCTGGGTGGCGGCGAGGCCGACGCCGGGCGCCGCGTACATCGTTTCGGCCATGTCCGCTATGAGACGGCGGATACGGTCGTTGACCTCCGGGACTGGCTTCGCCACCTTGTGCAGCCGTTTGTCCGGGTAATTGAGGATGCTCAGTAAAGCCATGATTTCGAGTGTGATTTGAGACGCCGCCAACCGTTGGAGGCTCGCGTTGGCCATTTGGCCAGGTTGTGAGCCCGTCGTAATACGCAGAGGATAGATGATGTCGAACCGGTTCGATTCAACGCGCCTCGTGCGCCCGACGACGAACCCGCGCCGGTAAGCGCGGCGCCGCGATTATTCGCGGCTCATTGCCGTTTTATTTCCGCGTTTTTATTTCGGATGATGAAAATTTTAGCATGGCGCCCGCCTGCCCGCAGGCCCCGCCAGAGGAGCGACCCGCATGCAGACCTTGCCCGCGACCCGTATCGAACTTGCCGCCTGGCTGCGGTTGTCACTTGCGCCGGGCCTAAAACCCGCGGCGTTGCGCCTGTTGCTGGGCGCATTCGGGCTGCCGCAGGCGCTGTTGGCGCAGTCGCCGGAGACGCTCGCGGAGGTCGCCGGAGACGCCGCGGCGCGCGCGGTGCTGGCGCCGCCGGGTCCAGCGTTCGACGGCCAGCTCGATGCGGTGCTCGCATGGCGCGAGCAGCCGGGCAACCAGATCGTCACGCTCGACGATCCCGCCTATCCGCCCGCGCTGCTGACGTTGCCCGATCCGCCACCCCTCCTATATATAAAGGGCCGGCTTGAGCTGCTGCATACGCGCGCGGTAGCGCTCGTAGGCAGCCGCAGCGCGACGCCGCAGGGCATCGAGGATGCGCGGCGGTTCGCGCGAGAACTGTCGGCGGCGGGCGTGACGGTCGTATCGGGGCTCGCACTCGGCATCGACGGCGCCGCGCATCGGGGCGGGTTGGAAGGTGTCGGCGGAACGGTCGCGGTGGTCGGCACCGGCGCGGACCTTGTCTATCCCGCCGCGCATCAAGCGCTCGCGCGGCAGATCGCGGCGCAGGGTGCGATTCTCTCGGAGTGGCCGCTCGGCACGCCGGCACGCGCCGCCAACTTCCCACAGCGCAACCGGCTGATCGCTGGGCTGGTCAGCGGAGTCGTGATCGTCGAGGCGGCTATGCGTTCCGGTTCGCTGATTACCGCGCGGCTTGCCAATGAGATGGGGCGCGACGTGTTCGCGTTGCCCGGATCGATTTACGCGCCGTTGTCGCGCGGCTGTCATCGGATGATCAAGCAGGGAGCGCGGCTCGTGGAAACGCCTGACGAGGTGCTGGAGGAGCTCGGTTTTGCCCGGCGGCCGGCGGGCGATGCGAGACGCTCGGCGAAGCGGGCCGTGCCGCTGGAGCATGCGGGTTTGCACGTTTCGTCGGGTGGGACCGCTTTGCCCGCTACGACCGCAGCCTTCGCCGACTCACCGGCGTCCGGGCCGGCCCCGCAGCCGGCGCTCGCCCCTGACGCACAGCGTCTGCTCGCCGCGCTCGGCCATTCGCCGACCACGCTTGAAATTCTCGCCGCCCGTACCGAGATGGAGAACGCCGCCCTGCATGCCGCCTTGCTCCGGCTCGAACTCGCCGGCGAGGTCACGCTGCTGCCCGGCGGCCGCTTCATGCGAGCCCATCATGACTGAGCCGAGACTGACCGGCGTCAATGCAGATTGGCAACTTTTCGCGACCGGCCATGCTACATTCGCGCCAAAGCACCCGACAAAACACACAAGGAAATCACTTCATGCCCGCGCTGAACCTCGACACCGACCAGGACCGGATCGCCGAGCGCGTCAACGAACCCGACACGCTGTTCGTTGCGTGCCTGTGCGCGGAGTGGTGCGGGACGTGTCGCGAGTACCGGGACTCCTTCAACCAACTGGCCGAGCGGCACCCGGAAGTCTGTTTCGCATGGATCGACATCGAAACTCATGCGGATCGGTTCGACGATCTGGACGTGGAGAATTTCCCGACCGTCCTGATCGAAGACTCGGTGACGACACGGTTTTTCGGTACGGTTTTGCCACAGGTGTCGATCGTCGAGCGGATGCTGTCGGATCTGACCGCGCTGCCCGGCGTAACCGGTGCGCCAAAGCTGCGGCCGGCGCTGGCGGTCGCCTGAAGGCGGCCTCGCGCGCCGCCCGGTCAAACGGAAAGCCTCGCGACGCGCCGCTTGCGGCACAGGCCCCCGCCGATCATTTGGGACAGCATCGCGGCTGGCATCGCTGTCCGCACGCGGCGTTTGCCGCAGTTGATCAACCGCCGGACGCGCAATTATGATGACGCGCTTTTATGGCACTTGACCCGTTGGGTTCGCACCTTGTGCTATAAAGCGGTCGTTATTGGATCGAAAGAGGTCTCAAGCGAGCGTCTCGCGCCATGTTGGCCCTCAAGGCCACCAACCCGGATCTACCAACCTCACATCGAGTCATGTCCAAAGCACTGATCATCGCCGAAAAGCCTTCTGTCGCGAACGACATCGCGCGCGCTTTGGGCGGCTTTACCAAGCATGACGAGTACTACGAAAGCGACGACTACGTCCTTTCGTCGGCAGTGGGCCACCTGCTGGAAATCGCCGCGCCCGACGACTACGAAGTCAAGCGCGGCAAGTGGAGCTTTGCCAATCTGCCCGTCATTCCTCCGCATTTCGATCTGAATCCGATCGCGAAGAGCGAGTCGCGCCTGAAGGTGCTGACCAGGCTGATGAAGCGCAAGGACATCGACCGTCTGATCAACGCATGCGACGCGGGGCGCGAGGGCGAACTGATTTTCCGCCTGATCGCGCAGCACGCGAAAGCCAAACAGCCGGTGCAACGGCTGTGGCTGCAGTCGATGACGGCCGGCTCGATCCGCGACGGTTTCGCGCGTCTGCGCAGCGACGAAGAGATGCAGCCGCTCGCCGACGCGGCGCGCTGCCGCTCGGAGGCGGACTGGCTCGTCGGCATCAACGGCACGCGCGCGATGACCGCGTTCAACAGCAAGGGCGGCGGCTTTTTCCTGACCACGGTCGGGCGCGTGCAGACGCCGACGCTTTCGATCGTCGTCGAACGCGAAGAGAAGATTCGACGCTTCGTGCCGCGCGACTACTGGGAAGTGAAGGCGGAGTTCGTCTGCGCGGGCGGCTTCTACGAAGGCCGCTGGTTCGATCCGAAATTCAAGCGCGACGAGTTCGATCCGGAGAAGCGCGATTCGCGCCTCTGGGCGTTGCCAGCGGCAGAGACGATTGTCGCGGCTTGCCGCGGCCAGCTCGGCACGGTGACCGAGGAGTCGAAACCGTCGACGCAGCTGTCGCCCGCGCTCTTCGACCTGACCAGTCTGCAGCGAGAAGCCAACGGCCGCTTCGGCTTTTCGGCGAAGAACACGCTGGGTCTCGCTCAGGCGCTGTACGAAAAGCACAAGGTACTGACCTATCCGCGAACCGACGCGCGCGCGTTGCCGGAAGACTATCTGGACACGGTCAAGCAGACGCTCGGCATGCTCAAGGAGAGCAACAACTACCTGCCGTTCGCGAAGCAGGTGCTCGACAAGGGCTGGGTGAAACCGAACAAGCGCATCTTCGACAACTCGAAGATCAGCGACCACTTCGCAATCATCCCGACGCTGCAGGCGCCGAAGAATCTGTCCGAGCCGGAGCAGAAGCTCTACGACCTCGTCGTGAAGCGCTTCCTCGCCGTGTTCTTCCCTGCCGCCGAATCCCGAGTGACTACGCGTATCACCGAGGTGGTCGGCCATCACTTCAAGACCGAGGGCAAGGTGCTCGTCGAGCCGGGTTGGCTGCAGATCTACGGCCGTGAAACCAGCGGCGATGACGCGAACCTCGTGCCGGTGCAGAAGGACGAAAAAGTCAAGACCGACAAGATCGCCGCGCAGCAACTGATCACGAAGCCGCCCGCACGCTACAACGAAGCGACGCTGCTGTCGGCGATGGAAGGTGCGGGAAAACTGGTCGAAGACGACGAATTGCGCGAAGCGATGGCGGCCAAGGGGCTCGGCACGCCGGCAACGCGCGCGGCGATCATCGAAGGTTTGCTCACCGAAAAGTACCTGATCCGCGAAGGCCGCGATCTGATTCCGACCGCCAAGGCCTTCCAGCTGATGACGCTGCTGCGCGGCCTCGGCGTGAAGGAGCTGACTGCGCCGGAGCTAACCGGCGAATGGGAATACAAGCTGTCGCAGATGGAGCGCGGCAACCTGCCACGCGACGCGTTCATGCAGGAAATCGCGCGCATGACGCAGACTATCGTCAAGCGCGCGAAGGAATACGATTCCGACACGATCCCGGGCGATTACGCGACATTGCAGACACCTTGCCCGCATTGCGGTGGCCAGGTGAAGGAAAACTACCGGCGTTTCGCGTGCTCGAAGTGCGAGTTCTCGATCTCGAAGATTCCGGGCGGCCGTCAGTTCGAGATCGCCGAAGTCGAAGAACTGCTGCAGAACAAGACGATCGGGCCGCTGTCGGGCTTCCGCAGCAAGATGGGGCGGCCGTTCTCGGCGATCCTGAAACTGTCGCTCGACGACGAGATCAAGAATTACAAGCTCGAGTTCGACTTCGGCCAGGACGCGGCCGGCGAAGACGGCGAGCCGCCCGACTTCTCCGATCAGCAGCCGGTCGGCGCGTGTCCGAAGTGCCAAGGCCGCGTTTTCGAGCATGGCATGAGCTACGTCTGCGAAAACTCGGTGGCGAATCCGAAGTCGTGCGACTTCCGTTCCGGCAAGGTGATCCTGCAGCAGGAAATCGCCCGCGAGCAGATGGCCAAACTGCTCGAGGAGGGTCGCACCGATCTGCTGACGAACTTCAAGTCGTCGCGTACCGGCCGTAACTTCAAAGCTTTCCTCGTCAAGCAGAACGACGGCAAGATCGGCTTCGAATTCGAGAAGAAGGAGCCGGCGGCGGCGAAGACCGCAGCGGCGAAGACTTCGGGTGCTCGTTCCGCGGCCAAGGCGATGCCGGAAGCGGACGAAGGTGATACCGCGGTGGCCGTGAAGGCCGAGCCGGCGGAAAAGAAGGTGGCGGCGAAGAAGGCGCCCGCCGCCAAGTCCGCGGCGGCCAGGAAGGCACCGGCGAAAAAGACCGCGGCGCGAAAAACCGGCTAGTGGGGCGAGATTCGGACCGGCGGCTCGCGGTGGTAGCAGGAATAGCTACATTAGCCACCGCAGTCGGCGATCCGTGCACAGCCCGCGGCGTAGTCCGCATCTGTCCATGAAAAAAGGCGCAGTCACTTGAGGTGACTGCGCCTTTTTAATGCCGGCCCGCATCGCTGCGGGCTTCGACATTCAGAGATTTACAACGGCGATAACGCCGTCGGGCGTGGACTGCGATTGGACGACTTCGTCATCGGCTTCGGCACGGCCGGCGACAGCTCGCTATCGAGAAGCCGCGACAGCGGCTCGGCGCCATCGAACGCTTCCGGTGCGCGCGACTCGGCAGTCTCGAACGCGGCCGACGTCGCCGGACGCTCCAGACCGTCCTTGATCCACTGCTCGCCGAGCACGCTGTTCGGCGTCTGGTTGAAGTGCTCGACCAGATGGTCGATGAACGTGCGCACCTTGGCCGGCAGGTGACGGCGGCTTGGGTACGCAATATTGATCTCGACCTGCGGCAAACGGTAATCGCCGAGCAAACGCACGAGCCGGCCGCGCGTCATGTCGCGACCGATCAGATAGCTCGGCAGAATCGCGGTGCCCATGCCGAGCAGCGCAAACTGTCTCAGCATCTCCGTGTTGTTCGCGACGATCACGTTCGACGGCCGCACGCGCACTTCGCCTTCCGGCCCCGTAAACACGCGTTCATCGCCCCAGTATTCGGATGGCAGGCTCAGGCACGGGTGCTCGAGCAGATGTTCGGGACGCGTCGGCATGCCATGCTTTTCCAGATAAGCCGGCGTCGCGCAGACGGTCATGCAGCCCGTGGTCAGACGCCGCGTAACGATACTCGCGCTGCGCATTTGCCGCGCGATCACGACGCCGACGTCGAAGCCCTCCTCGACGAGGTCCACCTGACGATCGACCAGCGTGACGTCGGGAATGACTTTTGGATAGCGCTCCGCGTACGTTTGCAGCACGGGCGCGAGGTTATGCAGCCCGAACACGACAGGCGCGACGATGCGTAGCGTGCCGACGGGTTCGTGATTGCGAGCGACCACCATCTGTTCGACGTCTTCCAGTTCGTCGAGAATCTGACGGGCGCGCTCGAGGTAGACCTGACCGGATTCGGTCAGCGACAAGCTGCGGGTCGTGCGATTGAGCAGCCGCGTACCAAGACGGCCCTCGAGGTCGGCAACGTGACGGGTGGCGACCGCGTTGGAAATATCCATGGCGCTCGCGGCGCGGGCAAAACTGCCGAGATCCGCCACCTTGACGAAAACTCGCATCGACTGCAAATGATCCATATGACAACTCCCTGCCTTGTTACTGCTTCCTGACAATTGGTGAAAACCAGTGAAGCGAACTTGGAATTCTCCTACGACTCGCAAAATCGTGCAGAAGTTGCCCGCAAAATAGGAAATATTGTCAATTTTGGTACGACTGTGTCGATAAAACCGGGGTCTGACCAGCGATTATTCCCAAATCAAAAACAATCTGCTGCGCTGCATCTTGCTCTGTCTTTTTTGTTCGAACAGACGCAACGGTCGTTCGGCCGTTGCGGAACTCGAAAAAACGGAAGTAAACCGGGCGCCCAACGAAAAAACCGCCCGAGGGCGGCTTTTTATGCTGAGTGAGCACTCACATAATCACGCTGTAAGTTTTTCCTCGAGCGCGCGCTTCGCCTCAGTCAGTGCCGGCGGCAGACCGTGTTGCAGCGTGTCAAACAGCTTCGTGTGCAACACGAGCTCGTCGCGCCATGCAGCGTCATCGACGGAAATCACCTGCTCGAACTGCTCGCGGCTGAAGTTCAGCCCGCTCCAGTCGATGTCCTCATAGTGCGGCGAAATGCCGAACGCATGCTCTTCGCCCTGCGCAGTGCCTTCGATGCGGCCGACCATCCAGCTCAGCACGCGCATGTTCTCGCCGAAGCCAGGCCACACGAACTTGCCGTCCGCGCCCTTGCGGAACCAGTTCACGCAGAAGATTTTCGGCAGCTTCGCGCTCAACTGCTGCAGACGCTCGCCGGTCTTCAGCCAATGAGTGAAATAGTCGCTCATGTTGTAGCCGCAGAACGGCAGCATCGCGAACGGATCGCGGCGCACCACGCCCTGCTGTCCAGCCGCCGCGGCGGTGGTTTCAGAGCCCATCGTCGCCGCCATGTAGACGCCCTCGACCCAGTTGCGCGCTTCGGTGACGAGCGGCACGGTGGTCGAGCGGCGGCCACCGAAGATGAATGCGTCGATTGCGACACCGGCCGGGTTTTCCCAGTCCGCGTCGATCGACGGGCACTGCGAAGCCGGCGCCGTGAAGCGCGCGTTCGGATGCGCCGCCTTGCGGCCGGTTTCCTTTGCCTCGGCCGGCGTCCAGTCCTTGCCCTGCCAGTCGATCAGATGCGCCGGCGGCTCGTCGGTCATGCCTTCCCACCAGACGTCGCCGTCGTCGGTCAGCGCGACGTTCGTGAAGATCACGTTTTCCTTCAACGTGGCGAGCGCATTGTAGTTGGTCTTTTCGCTCGTGCCCGGCGCAACGCCGAAGTAGCCGGCTTCCGGATTGATCGCGTACAGGCGGCCGTCCTTGCCCGGCTTGATCCACGCGATGTCGTCGCCGATCGTCGAGATTTTCCAGCCGTTCAGGCCCGCCGGCGGGATCAGCATCGCAAAGTTGGTCTTGCCGCACGCCGACGGAAACGCCGCCGCCACGTGATGCTTGCGCCCGTCCGGCGAGGTGACGCCGAGAATCAGCATGTGTTCGGCGAGCCAGCCCTCGTCGCGGCCCATCGTCGATGCGATGCGCAGCGCGAAGCACTTCTTGCCGAGCAGCGCATTGCCGCCATAGCCCGAGCCAAAGCTCCAGATTTCGCGCGATTCGGGGAAATGCACGATGTACTTGGTCTTGTTGCAAGGCCACGACACGTCCTGCTCGCCCGCCGCGAGCGGCGCGCCGACCGAATGCACGCATGGCACGAACTCGCCGTCCTCGCCGAGCACGTCATACACCTTGCGGCCCATGCGCGTCATGATGCGCATATTGGTCGCGACGTACGGGCTGTCGCTCAACTCGACGCCGATATGCGCGATCGGCGAGCCGAGCGGGCCCATCGAGAACGGCACCACGTACATCGTGCGGCCGCGCATCGCGCCATCGAACAGGCCGTCGAGCGTCGAGCGCATTTCGGCCGGGGCGATCCAGTTGTTGGTGGGGCCGGCGTCCTCTGCGCGCTGCGAGCAGATGAAGGTGCGATCCTCGACGCGCGCGACGTCGGACGGATCGGACCAGGCGAGATAGGAATTGGGACGCTTGGCGGGGTTGAGTTTCTTCAGCGTTCCGGCTTCGACCATCTGCGCGCACAGGCGGTCATATTCTTCCTGCGAGCCGTCGCACCAGACCACTTTTTCAGGCTTGGTCAGCGCGGCGATGCGCTGGACCCAGTCGATCAGCTTGCGGTGTTTGATCCATGTGGGCGCCTCGATAGTGGGCTGGCCTTCGAACGAGGGATGATTCATCGACTTGTCTCCGTTTGAAGCAATAGAAAAACGGTACAAGCCCGGGGACGCTGCATGCGAGAGGCATTGAATTCATCGCGCCGACGTGTCAATTTTCCACTGGCGGCGCATGATCGCGCAGATCGTCCTGGGCCACACAGCTTGCCAGGCGGAGGCGCGCTTCCTACAAGGCTTCTGCAACCTTGTGTAAAGCGGCTTGCCTCAACACGCAACAAACTGCTAAAAACGTTCTCAATTCGCCTTCACGTAGCGTTGCCGTTCTTTGTGTGCGACAGCTTCTACGGTAGGGCATCTAGCCAGACTAACGTGTGACCTAAGTCACATGGTGGGACAGTCAGCATAACATTCAGTTCGCACCAACGAGGTGCGCCGCAAATTACATACCATGAAGATTGCCATCCTCGACGATTACCAGGACGCCGTTCGCAAGCTCGACTGCTTTCAATTGCTGGCCGACCAGGAAGTCAAAGTATTCAACAATACCGTGCGCGGTCTCGGACAACTTGCGAGCCGTCTTGCGGAAGTCGACGCCCTCGTTCTGATTCGCGAGCGTACCCGCATCACGTCGCAACTACTCGACAAGCTGCCGCGTTTGCGCATGATCAGTCAGACTGGCAAAGTGTCGAGCCACATCGATCTAGCGGCCTGTACCGAGCGCGGCATTGCCGTGCTCGAGGGCAGCGGTTCGCCGGTCGCGCCGGCCGAACTGACGTGGGCACTCATCATGGCCGCCCAACGGCGTATTCCGCAATACGTGGCAAACCTTAAACAGGGCGCCTGGCAGCAGTCGGGGCTGAAGACGTCGGCGCTGCCGCCGAACTTCGGTTTGGGGCAAGTGCTGCGCGGACAGACGCTAGGGATCTGGGGCTACGGCAAGATCGGCCGACTGCTCGCTGGCTACGGCAAGGCGTTCGGCATGAACGTGCTGATCTGGGGCCGCGAGCACTCGCGCGAAGCCGCTCGCGCCGATGGCTACAGCGTCGCGGCGAGTCGTGAGGAACTGTTCGAGACCAGCGATGTGCTGTCCCTGCATCTGCGTCTGCACGACGACACGCGTGGCATCGTCAAGCAGGACGATTTGATGCGCATGAAACCGACCGCGCTGCTCGTGAACACGAGCCGCGCCGAGCTGCTCGAAGAGAGTGCGCTGGTGAACGCGCTGTCGCACAACCGTCCGGGCATGGTCGCGATCGACGTCTACGAAAGCGAGCCGATCCTGCAAGGCTACAGCCTGCTGCGCATGGAGAACGTGATCTGCACGCCGCACATCGGCTACGTGGAGCGCGAGAGCTACGAGCTGTATTTTTCGGCGGCGTTCAACAACATCCTCGCGTTCGATGCCGGCGATACCGCCAGTGTCGCGAATCCGGAGGCGTTGCAGGGCGGGCGTCGGCGGTGATTGGTGGGCGAGGCGGCCGGCGGATCAGATGTGTGCCCGCCCCGCCGCGTCGCGTCGCTCATCGCGCTTCGTGCGCTCCCGCCTCCATCAATGCAGGGATGCGTTCAAGGAAGACCTCACCGTCGGCACGGCCAAGGTTATAGGCGTGCACCATCTGCGACGGACTCGTGTAATCCCAACTCGAAATCGGCACCTTGCGCGACGGTTGCACGTAAAGCCGCTGCTGCACGCCGTGTGGCACGACGAACATCTGCGGCCGCGGATAAAGACGCGTGACCATCACGAGCACGTTGCCCGGCGCGTCGGCATCTAGCGCGCCGACCGGCACGTTGTCGACCATGCCGCCGTCCAGCACCGGCCGGCCGTTGCGCCGCAGAACCGGCGTGAACGGCGGTGTACTCGACGATTGCAGGATCAGGTCGGCCAACTCGTCGACGCTTGCGCAATCCTGCGCGCGCACGAATTCCGGATGAAAGCCAAGCGTCCGACCGAGCGTCGGATGCAGCGTCTTGCGCACGTATTTTTCGATGTTGTACGCGACCAGCCCTGCCGCGACCGCACTTCTCGCGCCGAGCCAGCGCGGCAGATGCGACACGCCGATGCGGATTTCCGGCGCCTGCGCGAGCCTGGAAAACTTGTCGCCATAGATATCGAGCAGCGCCTGACGGTAGATCCGGTAATGCGGGAACACCGACTCGCCGCGCAGCAGATTGCCCCAGTATGCGTTGCGCGTGTTGTGGCGCAGCGCGTCTTCGTAATAGCGCATAACCCAGTCGGCGTCGCCGCGCGTGTAAATCATGCACGCGGTTGCGGCGCCGGCCGAAATGCCGGTGATCACGCGCGGACGGATGTCGAGCTGCGGCTGCACGACGTCCCAGAAACCCGCCTGCCACCAGCAGCGGTTGCCGCCGCCGGCGAATACGACCTGATCGAACATGCTGCTTTTCCTTGCTTTCCTTTGCTCTTGCTGCGCGCAGATTGTGTTGGCGGCCCCCTCGGGTCCGACGCGCATTCACTCGAGCAGCGCGTAAGTCGTAGTGGCTTGAACCGCCATGTTGCCGCCTTCGTCGAACAGTTCGACTTCGCCAAACACGAGATTGCGGCCCATGCGCAGCACGCGCGCCTTGATCAGCACATCGCCCTTGCGGACCGCGCGCATGAAGTTGATGTTCAGCGACACCGTGCTCATCGGCTTGAAGCCGCCGAGCGCGGCGGTGATGGCGACGACCATCGCCGTATCCGCGGCCGCCATGAATACCTGGCCGCTGATCATGCCGCCCGAGTGTCGCCACTCGCCAGAGAACGGCAGACGCAGCGTGGCACTTTCCTCGTCGACCTTGATCGGCGTCAACGTGAGCGCCCGGACCCATGGGGCGAGAACTCGGTCGAGCAGCTCGGTAATCTCTTTGTCATCCATGGGAATCCCCGGGCGAAAGCCGCGATGCTGCGTGCGGGAGGTGTCCGCGACATGATACCGGCAGCGTTGGACGCGTCGATGTTTTCGGGATGACGGCTTTGTCGTGGGAACGCTCAAGTTCGGGCGATGCGATCTTTTTAATAACACTGCGAAAAGGGCTTGGCAATCTCAAAAAGATCCTGCATAATTTCGCTTCTGTTGGGGCGTTAGCTCAGTTGGTAGAGCAGCGGACTCTTAATCCGTAGGTCGAGTGTTCGAGTCACTCACGCCCCACCACCAGATTCAAGCAAAAAGCCCGGTCACTGCGACCGGGCTTTTTGCGTTCTGGCGCCTGTGCAGGCAAATGGGACAACGCGGCTGCGGCACACCCATTCGCAAACTACTGCGAGATTGCGCAAGCTGCGCAGCCCTATCACCATACGCCCAACATCCGCTCCCCCGTAATGGCCATGCCATTACCCAATTAGCATAATTTCGCTTCTAACCCTAAAGATTCCCAAGCTAGCAGCCGACATTCCACATGCCCTTCCTTTCCTCATAAGCATGCAAGGACGGGTATCTGCGAAGAAATTAATTCAAATGATTGGCCAGCGTGCAGCAGGGGACCGTAGTGATCTGCTGCAGAAACACAGGGGAAGTTATGAAATTGAACAAACTTGCACTTACAGCAGTTCTTCTGGCTACGGCCGGCACCACCAGCTTGCTGACCGGCTGTGCGGCGACCCAGGTTGCGATCAGCAAGCACGATCTCGATGTCCAGACAAAGATGTCGGACACGATCTTCCTCGACCCGGTCGCCGATTCGAAAAAGACTGTTTTCGTGCAGATTCGCAATACCTCCGACAAGCCTGATTTCGACATCGCGGCTGACGTGAAAGCGGCCGTCTCGGGCAAGGGATACCGCATCGTCGGAGACCCCGACCATGCGCAATATATTCTTCAGGCAAACATCCTGCAGGTAGGCAAGGTCGCTCCGTCGGCGGCCCAGGAAGCATTCGGCGGATATGGCGCCCCTCTTGGCGGTGCCTTTCTTGGCGCGGCCGCCGCGGCATCGTTTGGTAGCACGCATGCCGCGCCGATCGCTGGCGCGGCCCTCGCGGGCGGCCTGATTGAACTGGTCGCCAACGCTGCAGTTAAAGACGTGTACTACACCGCCATTACCGACGTGCAAATCAAGGAGCGCCAGCACAGTGGCGTAGCGAGCCACGAAAACTCCACACACAACCTGCACCAAGGCAACAGTGGCGGCACAACCGTGACCTACAGCGAAGATACGAACTATCGTACGTATCAGACCCGCATCTTGAGCGTCGCCAACAAGGTGAATCTCGAGTTCGCTGAAGCAGCGCCGCCGCTGCGCAGTGGGCTGGTGCGCGTTATCGCTGGCTCGTTCTAATCCAGGCATCGACAACCGGCGCGAGGTAGCACGTCGCGGAAATTAGAAAGGGTTGCACGCGAAAGCGTCGCAACCCTTCTTCATTTCCGGCGCAGAAAAATCAGGAGCGACCGGTCACCCAACTCCCATCTGCGCGACCCTATTCCTGCCACCGGCCTTGGCCGTATACAACGCCTCATCGGCAGCCCGAACGACGACGCTGACATCCGTCACCCGATCCGACCGCGACGTGGTCGCGCCGATGCTGACCGTCACGCGACCGAACTCGCCGCCCTGGTGCGCGATGCCCAACTCGCCGATCGCCACGCGGATGTTCTCGCCGACCACCCCGGCACCGGCGGCGTCGGTATCCGGCAGCACCACGACAAACTCCTCGCCGCCGTATCGACCGACGCAATCGCCCGGCCGCTGGATCACCCTGCGGATGCAGCGCGCGACCGCGGTCAGCGCGACGTCGCCGGCCTGATGACCATACGTATCGTTATAGGCTTTGAAGTGATCGATATCGACGAACAGCAGCGATAACACGCTGCCCGTGCGGCGCGCGCGCAGCCATTCGCGCTCGAGCGTTTCGCACAGCGCGCGGCGATTGGGCAGGCCGGTGAGTCCGTCCGTGCCGGCAAGCCGTTCGAGCTCGTGCTCCACCCGCTGTCGACGCTGCAACTCGGCGCCGAGCCACGCCGCCAACACGATCACGCCGATCCCGAAGATCAGCATCAGCGAACCGATCGTCAGCGCGCGCCCCCACCAGCCCGCGTAGATATCGTCGGTCGCCTCGGCGACCAGCACGATCAGCGGCAATTGCGGAATCCGTCTGAACGAGTAAAGCCGCTCGGCGCCATCGAGCGGCGAAGACGCGATTAAGCTGCCCTCGTCTTTCGCGAGCAGGTGCTGGAAGAACGGCGTCTTGCTGATGTCGCTGCCCGTCGCGTGTCGATCGTCGGGCCGTCGCACGATGATCGTGCCGTCCGTTCTGACGATCGACACCGAGCCATGCTGCCCGATCCGCAGATCCGCGAACAGGCTCGTGAAATACTCCTGATCGATACCGAGCGCGACGATTCCCGCAAACGATCCGTCAGGCCGGGACAGTCGCCGGCTCAGCGCGATGCTGCGCGAACCGGGTCTGAGTCTCGAGTTGTACGGCGCGCTGACATCGAGCCCGAGATCCGGATCTTCACGATGAATCCTGAAGTACGGACGGTCCGAGAGGTTTCCCCCGCGCGGCACGTCGCTATCCGAATCGATCGCGACGTTGCCCAGTGCGTCGATCACCACCATCGCGCCGACGTATTGCCCGGTCGCCGCGCGATCGAACAGGATCTCGCGCCGCAAACGCGGCGAATCGAGCACGCCCGGACGCCCGAGGCCATCGGCGACGGCCTGCAGCGACAGCGCGTACAGCTCGAAATTGCGCGCGATATCGCGCTCGGTGATCGTCGCGACATCGCGCGTCGAATCGAGTGCGCGCGCAATCGCATCCTCGCGGCTTTGATACAGCGCGTAGCCACACAGCGCGAGCATTGCGAGCACCACGCCGCATCCCGCGTAGATGACGCCATCGCGTGGCATCCGCCATCTGCGCGCCCATGCGATCAGGACGTGAAACCGGGCCTTTCTTTTGTGGATCATGTGCTCTGCGTTTCCAACGGCGGGAGTCCGTTTGTCGAAGTACTCACTACGCTTCCGGTTTGTTGGGACAGAGCACCCAGCAGATAGCGAATCCATACGCAAGTGGAATCACGCATTTTCGAGGCTTCGGACTGTTTATCGGGCCGAATAATCGCCCGCTGCATAGGGGCATATCATAAGTTTCGATAAATAGAATTTACCTGATAATTCAAAAATTGTTTTTCCTCGGTAACGTTTGCGCGTATTTCTTTTTTAAATTCAAACGCGTGTTTGTTATCGAATCATCGCGTAATCGCCTAATGTTTTTGTGAACCGTTGAAGCCGCAGCGGTTTTAGCTTCTTATCGATTGGGCAATTTCCTTCAATACATGCCCTCGCCGCCTCGTTACCGTTGAGCGTCGCAATCCATTCGCACACTCACGTTTCGAGGCATCCGATGACCGCATTACTCTCGATGGCCGCGTTCGCGCTCGCCAGTTCCATTTCTCCCGGCCCGGTCAACGTCGTCGCGCTGAGCGCCGGCGCGCAGCACGGGCTCGCCGCGAGTCTGCGGCACGTCACTGGCGCGACTGTCGGTTTCACGTTGCTGCTTCTGTTGATCGGCCTCGGCCTGCACGAATTGCTCGCGCGCTTTCCCAATCTGATCGAGATCGTCAAATGGGCGGGCGTGGGCTTTCTGCTCTACATGGCCTACAAGCTCACCATCGATGACGGCCAGCTCGGCGCGGACAAGCCGGCGCGCGGGCCGTCGTTCGCGCACGGCGCGGCCATGCAATGGCTCAATCCAAAGGCGTGGCTCGCGTCGCTGGCCGGCATGAGCGCGTATGCGGCAGGCGGCGACGGCGGGCTCGTCTGGCAATTCACGGCGCTGTACTTCGTGATCTGCTATCTATCGATCGCGAGCTGGGCGTATGCCGGCACGTTTTTGCGCAGGCATCTGCGTGAAGCGAAGCGGGTCCGGGTGTTCAATCGCGTGATGGCGGCGCTGCTCGCGCTCAGTGCGATGTATCTGCTCGTCGAGTGACGCGAGCCGCGCCTGCTTCCCGAGGCGGCTTGATGCCGCGTCACGCTCCACTGCGATATTGGCCCGGCGTCGCCGCCACCAGCCGCTTGAAGGTGCGCTGCAAATGCGCCTGATCGGCGAAGCCGGCATCGAGCGCGACATCGGCGATCAGTGCCCCGCGCCGCAGTTGCCCGCGACTGTACTGGATGCGTCGGTTGATCAGATACGCGTGGGGCGTCATGCCGTAGCGCAGCTTGAACGCGCGTATCAGGTGCGACGCGGACAGCCCGGTGGCTTCGCACACATCGTCGAGTTTCAGCGCGCGCGTGCAGTTTTCGGCGATGTAATCCGCGGCGCGCGCGAGTTGGCCGCTCACGGCACGCTCGGGCAGGCTCGCCGGATTGAGCGTTTGCTGCACGCTGGAGAAGAAGGTGATGGCCGCGCTTTCCTTGCGCAGGGTGTCGTTGTCGTCGTCGTTACTGGCGAGAATCGCGCACAGCCGGTTCAGGCCGTCGAACAGCGCGGCGTCGAGCGTCATGATCTGCGAAAACGCGCGGAACGCATGGTTCTCGTTGAAGCCCAGCTCGTGCTGCAGTTTCGTGAACCACGCAACGTCGACGTGCAGCATCCGATACGACCACCGCTCGCCGGCAACCGGGTTGCACGCGTGCACATCGTCGGGGTTCATCATCACGACGGCGCCCGCGCCGACCCATTCCCGCGCGTGGCGGTTCAGGTACACGCTGCGGCCTCCCGTCACCGCGCCGATCGAAAACGTTTCGTGCGAATGTTTGGCGTAGCAGACCTTGCGGCCATCGTCGATGGAACGCGCCTCGATGAACGGCAGCGCCGCGCTGCGCCAGAAGCGCGGCGCGTCTGCGCCTTTTGCGCGTGCGGTGTTCGCAGCGCTTGCCGCTTCGATCGTCTCGCTCATGCGCGCTCTCCGGTTGATCCGCCGACTTCGCCGTTGTCTCCGACTTCGCGAAGCCTACGTATCGTAGCCGTCAAACGCATGGCCAACAAGCGAACGCGCGGCGCCGCTCGCAAACGGCGCCGCCGGCCGAACGCGACGCGATTACTTCGCGCTGACGTCGATATTGCCGAGATATTTCGCGGCCAGCGTCTTCACCGTGCCGTCGGCTTGCACCTTCGCGATCGCGGCGTTCAACTGATCGCGCAGCGCAGTATCACCCTTGCGAATGCCGTATGCGATGCCGCTGCCGAGAATCTTGTCGTCACGCACAGGCTGACCGACGAACGCGTAGCCCTTACCTTCGGGCTTCGACAGAAAGCCCGTTTGTCCGGCCGGCGCGAGCACGAGCGTGCCGTCGAGACGGCCAGCCGTCAGATCGGCATAGACCTGGTTCTGGTCCTGATACGGCAGCACGATCACGCCGGCCGGTTCCCAATGCACCTTAGCGAAGGTCTCCTGAATCGAGCCTTGCAGTACGCCGATGCGCTTGCCCTTCAGCGACTCAGGCGTCGGCTGCAAACCGCTGTCGCTGCGCGCGATCAGCTGCGACGGCACGCGATAGACGACGGTCGTGAAATCGATCGCCTGGCGGCGCTGCTCGGTCGCGTTCATCGCTGAATTGATCGCGTCGAACTTGCGGCCTTGCAGCGCCGGAATCAGGCCGTCGAACGAGGTTTCGACCCACTTGCACGTCATGTGCGCGGCCGCGCAGACCGCGTTGCCCACGTCGATATCGAGCCCTTGCAGTTCGCCGTTCGGTCCTTTCGACTCGAACGGCGGGTACTGCGCTTCGAGGCCGAAACGCAGCGTCGCGGTATCGGCGGCGCTTGCGGCCGACGATGCTGCGAGCGACGCGCCGGCACAGGCCAGCGCCAACAAGCACTTGAGCAACTTCATGACATCTCCCTTCATACTTCGAATACTTTGACGACTTCGACACTTCGAGTGTGCTCTCGCGCGCTCAGATTTCACACAAACGCCGCGCGCCTTCGAGCAGCGTCGCGTCGTCCTTCGAGAAACTCAGGCGAATCAGCCCCGAATCCGTGCCGTCGGTGTAGAACGCCGACAACGGAATCGTCGCGATGCGCGCATCGCGGATCAGGCGCAGCACGAAATCGCTGTCGCTTTCATCGGAGAAGCCGCGGAACCGGGCGAGCATAAAGAAACTGCCTTCGCTCGGCAACAGCTCGAAGCGCGATTCGCGCAGCGTATGCGCGAGCAGATCGCGTTTCTTCTGATAGAAGTCGGACAGGCCGAGGTAGCTGTCGCGATTGGCGAGCGCGTCGACGAACGCGTGTTGCATCGGCGTATCGGCGGAGAACACCATGAACTGATGGACCTTGCGGATCTCGTCCATCAGTGCGGCGGGGGCGAGGCAGTAGCCGACGCGCCAGCCGGTCACGTGGTACGACTTGCCGAACGACGACACGATCACGCTGCGCTCGGCGAGTTCCTGATGGCGCGCCATGCTCTGATGCTTCGCGCCGTCGAACACGACGTGTTCGTAGACCTCGTCGGACAGAATCACGATGTCGGTGTTGCGCGTGAGCGCCTTCAGCCGCTCGATATCGGCGTCGCTAAAAATCGTCGCCGTCGGATTGTGCGGTGTGTTGACGATGATCATGCGCGTCTTCGGCGTGATCGCGGCGGCGACTTCATCCCAGTTCACGCGGAAGTGATCGAGCGACAGCTTGATCGCGACCGGCTTCGCGCCCTGCAGGCGCACGATCGGACCGTAGCTGTCGAACGACGGCTCGAAGTAGATCACTTCGTCGCCCGGATGCACGAGCGCGCTGATCGTCGAATAAAGACCTTCGCTCGCGCTCGCGAGCACGGTCACCTCGCTGGCGGGGTCGTAGCGCACGCCGTACAGCGTTTCGACCTTGTCGGCGAGCGCTTCGCGCAGCGCGCCGATGCCGGCCATCGGCGCGTACTGGTTGTGGCCGGCGCGCATCGCCTGCGCGACGCCGTCGACGAGCTTCGGGTCCGGCGCGAAATTCGGCGCGCCCTGCGACAGGTTCAACGCATCGTGTTGCGCGGCCAGTTGGCCGATCACGGTAAAAATGGTGGTGCCGACGTCCGGCAGTTTCGAGCGGGCTTGCATGGCGCTCTGCATAAGACTTTCTCCCTATCTACACCCGCCGGCGGCCGCGCGAATGGCGGCAGCGGGGCGTTCCTTCCGGTGGGGTGATTAGGCATCAGCCAAAGAACGCTCACAATCGAAACTTTGTCATGCGCGGCATGCGTTTTCTTCATGGCTCGCGCGAAGCCGCTCGACGCAGGCCTAAGCCGGTGGGTTCATGGTTTGCGGGGACGCGGTGTGGATTTCGGGGAATGCGGGTAACTGCGTAGGTATGAAGGAATGTGATGCTGAGCGGCCCGGTTGCGAAAACGGCCGCTGACGCGGCCGTTTTTCGAGTTATTGGACTTTCAATGAAAGCCGGAGCTTCGGGTGAATCAGGCTTCGTCCATCAAACGAACCTTGACCTTGCGCCCCTTCAGCTTGCCCGCGCTGAGCCGGCGCACCGCCTCGCGCGCGATGCTGCGCTCCACCGCGACATAGGTCGACATGTCGGTCACGTTGATCTTGCCGATCTGCGAGCCCGCGAAGCCGGCGTCGCCGGTCAGCGCGCCGAGCACGTCGCCGGGACGGATCTTGTCCTTGCGGCCGCCGAGGATCTGCAGCGTTTCCATCGGCGGCAGCAGCGGTTCGTTGTTGCCCGCCTTCAGCTCGGCCAGCTTGTGCCATTCGACGTCGCGCTTGTGCGCCTGCTCGATCCCACCGACGCGCCCCATCTCGTCCATACTCGCGAGACTCAGCGCCCAGCCTTCCTGATCGGCGCGGCCCGTGCGGCCGATGCGATGCGTGTGCACTTCCGGGTCCGGCGTCACGTCGACGTTGATCACCGCTTCGAGTTGCGCGATGTCGAGGCCGCGCGCGGCGACGTCGGTCGCGACGAGCACCGAGCAGCTGCGGTTCGCGAACTGGATCAGCACCTGATCGCGCTCGCGCTGATCGAGTTCGCCGTGCAGCGCAAGCGCATGGAAGCCCTGCGCGCGCAGCACGTCGAGCAGATCGCGGCACTGCTGCTTCGTGTTGCAGAACGCGATCGTGCTGACCGGACGATAGTGATTCAACAGCAGACCGACCGCGTGCAGACGTTCGTCTTCGGTCACTTCGTAGAAGCGCTGACGGATCTTGCTGTCGTCGTGCCGCTCGGCGAGTTTGACTTCCTTCGGGTTTCGCAGGAATTGCTGGCTCAGCTTCGCGATGCCCTCAGGGTACGTCGCCGAAAACAGCAGCGTTTGGCGCTCTTTCGGGCATTGCCTGGCGACCTTCGCGATGTCGTCGAAGAAACCCATGTCGAGCATGCGATCGGCTTCGTCGAGCACGAGCGTGTTCAGCGATTGCAGATCGAGGCTGCCGCGTTCGAGGTGATCCATGATGCGGCCCGGCGTGCCGACCACGACGTGCGCGCCGTGCTCGAGGCTCGCCGTCTGCGGGCGCATCGGCGTGCCGCCGCACAAGGTCAGCACCTTGATGTTTTCTTCCGCGCGCGCGAGACGGCGGATTTCCTGCGTGACCTGATCGGCGAGTTCGCGCGTCGGGCACAGCACCATTGCCTGCGTGCCGAATTTGCGTACATCGAGGCGCGCGAGCAGCGCCAGCGAAAACGCCGCGGTCTTGCCGCTGCCGGTTTTCGCCTGCGCGATCAGATCTTGACCGGCGAGCGCGATCGGCAGGCTCGCGGCCTGGATCGGCGTCATCTCGACGTAGCCGAGCTGCGTCAGGTTCGCGAGCGTGGCGGGCGGTAGCGGCAGCTCGCTGAATGCGGCGCCGGCGGGGGTGGGACTGTTCATAGGATCGTCTGTAGGAATCGAGATTACTCGGCCATCGGGCCCTGATCGGGGCGGCCCGGCAACTGCTCGTACAGCACCGCGCCGTTGTCGCCGTCGAAACGCTCGACGTAATTGCGCGCGCCGCACAGCGGGCAGCGGAACAGCAGCCCCTGGCCTTCGTTCTTGATGACGACGTCGGATTGCTCCCACTGCGCGCCGCAGGACTGGTTTCTACAGGTGAACACGTTGATTCTCCAACTGGATTCGATGATCGATCGGCAAGGTCGCACATGCGGCCTTGCCGTGTATGGGGTTGCCGCGCCGGCGCTGCGTCGTGACGCGATAGCGCTCGACGGCAAGCATGGCGTCAACCGAGATGCGTATGCCGCGGACGCGGCACGGCCACATCCATGTCGGTCAGGCCGTGCACGATGCCGCAGTCTTCGACCGGATGCTCGCCGTGGCATTGGTCGCGCAGCGTCGTCAGTTGCGCCTTCAGCTGCTGCAGTTCTTCGATACGCGTGTCGATGTGCGCGATGTGCTCGTCGACCAGCGTATGCATGCCGCCGCAGCCGTTCGCCGGCGCGTCGGTCAGACGCAGCAATGCGCGGATTTCGTCGTGAGTCATGTCGAGCGCGCGGCAATTGCGGATGAAGCGCAGGCGCTCGACATGCTTTGCCGTGTAACTGCGGTAATTGGCTTCGGTGCGCTCCGCCTCGGGCAGCAGGCGCTCTTTCTCGTAGAAACGGATGGTTTCCGTCGTGCAATGGGCGATTTTCGCCAGTTCGCCGATTTTCATGGACCCTTCCTCCACGCGGCCTTGACCTTGTAGTGGCTTCAGGGTGTTTACTAGACCACAAATCGCACGAGGAAGCCACCAATGCCTGACACCTGCCGTATTGCCACCGATCGTCCGGAACTGGACGAAGCCTGTATGCACGGGGGTTGCGGCGACGTTGATGCGCGGCGCGACCATGATCACGGCAGGGGCACGGGTGAGGGATGTGGGCATTCGCATGGCGGTGAACATGCTTGTGGCGCCGACGTGGGCGGCGGTGATCGGCATGAAGGGCACGATCATCAGGACGGTCATGATCACGGCCACGCCCATGATCACGCTGCTGTCGCTTGCTGCGCCGCTAGCGCTTTTGCGCCTGCGTCGCTGCGCCTGCCTCCGTCCGAAGCCGTCGGCGACGACCTTCGCACCGCAATCCGCATCCTGCAGATGGACTGCCCGACCGAGGAAGCGCTGATCCGCAAGAAACTCGGCCGTATGCCGGTCGTGCGTAGCATGGACTTCAACCTGATGCAGCGCGTGCTGACTGTCGTCCACGCGCCGGAGGCGCTCGAGTCGGTCCTCGCCGCCCTGCGCTCGCTCGACTTCACGCCCGAACTGGCAAGCGACGCCGGAAAGGGTGGGAACGCCGACGCGGTGCCCCAAGCAGCCACTGACGCAATGCGCAAGCCGTGGTGGCCCCTGATCCTCGCCGGCATCGTCGCGGGAGCCTCAGAAGCCGCTAGCTGGCTCGGCGCGCCGGCCTGGGTGGTGGCGGGTATGGCGGTCGTCGCGATTGCCTGCTGTGGCCTCACGACATATCGCAAGGGCTGGGTCGCGCTGCGCAACGGCAACTTGAACATCAACGCGCTGATGAGCATCGCCGTGACCGGCGCGGCGCTGCTCGGCCAGTGGCCCGAAGCCGCAATGGTGATGGTGCTCTTCACGATCGCCGAGCTGATCGAGGTACGCTCGCTCGACCGCGCGCGCAACGCGATCGAAGGGCTCATGCTGCTCACGCCCGAACAGGCCAGCGTGCAGCAGCCCGATGGAGCGTGGCAGCCCGTCCGCGTCGACGCGATCGTGCCCGGGACGCTCGTGCGCGTGAAGCCGGGCGAGCGGATCGCGCTCGATGGCGAAATCGTCGCGGGCCGCTCGAGCGTCGATCAGGCGCCGATCACCGGCGAGAGCCTGCCCGTCGACAAGGCGATCGGCGACGCCGTATTCGCCGGCACGATCAACCAGGCGGGCTCGTTCGATTATCAAGTGACGGCGGCCGCCGGCAACACGACGCTCGCGCGGATCATCCACGCGGTCGAGGAGGCGCAGGGCACGAAGGCGCCGACGCAGCGCTTCGTCGATGAATTCGCGCGCGTTTATACGCCGATCGTGTTCGCGATTGCGCTCGCCGTCGCTCTGGTCCCACCACTCGTGTTCGGTGGAGCGTGGCACGCGTGGGTGTACAAGGCGCTGGTGCTGCTCGTGATCGCGTGTCCGTGCGCGCTCGTCATTTCGACACCGGTGACGATCGTCAGCGGGCTCGCGGCCGCGGCGCGCAAGGGGATTCTGATCAAGGGTGGCGTTTATCTCGAACAGGGTCGCAAGCTGACCCGGTTGGCGCTCGATAAGACCGGGACGATTACGCACGGGAAGCCAGTGCAGACGGAGTTTGAGGTGGTTGGTGACGCGCGTGAAACGTTCCGATACCGCACGCTTGCGGCAAGCCTCGGGGGCCGCTCCGACCACCCTGTTTCGATGGCGATCGCTGCTGCCGCCAATGACGACGGCGTCGAACACCTGCACGTCGATGCGTTCCAGGCGATCGCTGGACGCGGCGTGCGCGGCGATATCGACGGTATCGCGTACTGGCTCGGCAATCATCGCCTGGTCGAAGAGTTGGGCCGCTGCTCGCCGCAACTCGAGGCGCGTCTCGATGCGCTCGAACAGCACGGCAAAACCGTCGTGATGCTCGCCGATGCGCAGCGCGTGCTCGCGCTGTTTGCGGTCGCTGACACGGTGAAGGAAACGAGCCGCGCCGCCGTCGCCGAATTACGGCGGCTCGGCGTCGGCACCACGATGCTGACCGGCGACAACCGTCATACCGCCGAGGCGATCGCGCAGCAGGTCGGCGTCGATGAAGCGCGCGGCGATCAGTTGCCCGAGGACAAGCTCGACGCGCTCACGCAATGGTCGAGCGATGGCGCGACGGTCGGCATGGTCGGCGACGGCATCAACGATGCGCCCGCGCTCGCGCGCGCTGACATCGGCTTCGCGATGGGTGCGATGGGTACCGACACCGCGATCGAAACCGCCGACGTCGCGTTGATGGACGACGATCTGCGGAAGATTCCGACGTTTATCCGGTTGTCAAAGGCGACCTACGGGGTGCTGGTGCAGAACATCGCGCTCGCGCTTGGCATCAAGAGCGTGTTCCTCGTGCTGACGTTGATGGGCTTCGGCACGATGTGGATGGCGGTGTGCGCAGATGTCGGTGCGAGTTTGCTGGTAGTGGCCAATGGGTTGAGGTTGTTGCGCAAGTGAGTGGGCGTGCGAGATTTACGCTCGTTGCGTCCTACGCTGAACCGTCGTTCACGGCAGGATGCGTCGGAGCGCTGGCTAGCAGCTCATCGCTGTCGTCTTTCAAGCCCACCCCTGTCAGTCTCAGCTTCCTCGCCTGCGTGAGCAGATAGTGCAGCTTGTGCGCGGCCTGCGGATAGTCGAGGCCTTGCGGGCGCACGTTGGAAATGCAGTTGCGCTGGGCGTCGCTGCACCCCGTTTTCGGCGCGTACGTGACGTAGATGCCGAGGCTATCCGGTGAACTCAAACCCGGCCGCTCGCCGATCAGCATCACAACGATTTTCGCGTCGAGCAATTCGCCGATCTCGTCGCCGAGTGCGACGCGCGCCTGACGCGCGACCACTACGGGACCGATGGTCCAACCCGCGAGCTTTGGATGTATAGCTTGCAGCAACGGTACAGCCTGCTTCGATGCGGCGAACGCCGATAGACCATCGCCGATCACAAACAGCACATCGCTTGATTGCGATGGCAGTCGGGCAAGCGTCGCGCGACTCTCCTCCGACAGACGCCGCCCAAGATCAGGGCGCCTCAAATAATGCTCGCGATCCGGCGCGGCGCTATGCACGTCGAGCGTGTTGATACCTTGCGCGCGCAGCTGTGCGTGCAGCGGGTCCACATCGAGCGGATGGTGCACGGCGTCGCGCGCCTGCGCATGCGCGAGATTGAACGCGAGCAATGGCGCGGTCGGCAGGCTGTTGCCCGCGCGGCCTAACGCGATGCGCGCTTGCGTAAACCGACGCAGTGCGCTCCACGGGTCCTTGTCGAGTGCGTCGTTCTCGCTCATGCGATCCCCATCCAGTCGCGCGCGCCTTCGAGCAGCGGTTGCCGCGACGATGCGCCGATCAACGCGCCGCGTGCGTCGATGATCTGCATCGACTCCAGCCATTCCTCGAATTCCGGCGCCCGGCGCAAACCGAGCACGTCGCGCACGTACAGCGCGTCGTGAAAGGACGTGCTCTGATAGTTGAGCATGACGTCGTCCGCGCCAGGTACGCCCATGATGAAATTGATGCCCGCTACGCCGAGCAGCGTCAGCAGATTGTCCATGTCGTCCTGGTCCGCTTCGGCGTGGTTCGTGTAGCAGATGTCGCAACCCATCGGCACGCCGAGCAGCTTGCCGCAGAAGTGATCCTCGAGACCCGCGCGCGTGATCTGCTTGCCATCGTACAAATACTCAGGGCCGATGAAACCGACTACCGTATTCACCAGAAACGGCTTGAACTTGCGCGCGACCGCATAGGCGCGCGCCTCGCAGGTCTGCTGGTCAACGCCGAAATGCGCATCCGCCGACAACGCGCTGCCCTGCCCCGTTTCGAAGTACATCAGATTGCTGCCGACGGTGCCGCGTTGTAGCGACAGCCCCGCCTCGTACGCTTCCTGCAGCAGCGCGAGCGAAATGCCAAAGCTCGCGTTCGCTTTTTCGGTACCGGCGATCGACTGGAATACGAGATCGACCGGCGCGCCTTTTTCCATCGCGGCGATCGTGCTCGTCACGTGCGTGAGTACGCACGACTGCGTCGGTACCCGATAGCGCTGGCGGAAGTCGTCGATCATCTGCAGCAGCTTCGTGATCGCGGCGAGGTTGTCGCTCGCGGGGTTGATGCCGATCAGCGCGTCGCCGCAGCCGTACATCAGGCCGTCGAGCATCGAGGCGGCGATGCCTTTGACGTCGTCGGTTGGGTGGTTCGGTTGCAGGCGTACGGACATGCGGCCCGGTAAACCGACCGTGTTGCGAAAGCGTGTGATGACCGGGCGTTTACGGGCGGCGGTGATCAGGTCCTGGTTGCGCATCAGCTTTGAGACGGCGGCGACCATTTCTGGTGTTAGGCCCTCGGTGATGCGGGTGAGTGCGTCGGTGTCGGTTGTGGTGCTGAGTAGCCAATTGCGGAAGTCGCCTACTGTCAGATGGGAGATTTCGGCGAAGGCTGCTGGCGAGTGATCGTCGATGATCAGGCGGGTGACTTCGTCGGTTTCGTAGGGGATCAGCGGTTCGTTCAGGAACGTGCGTAGCGGCACCTCGGCGAGCGCCATTTTGGCGGCGACCCGCTCTTCTTCGCTCGCTGCCGCGATGCTTGCGAGCTGGTCGCCCGAGCGTTGCGGGCTCGCTTTCGCGAGCAGGGTCTTCAGGTCGGCGAAGCGGTACGTGCGACTGCCGATCGACTCGGTGTAGCTCATGTTTGCGGCTCCATCGCCTCGCGCGAACGCGGGTAGGAATGGGAACGGCGGTTACATGCTGCAGGTTGCTTGCTGCTGGTGCTGGTGCTGCTCACTACACGATAGCGCCAAACGGCGGCAGCGTCACGTTGCGGAGATTGGGGCTGTTTGCCGATGCTGTGTTTGGCGCTCCTGCTCGCGTCCACGGGGCGCGGTCAACAGGCGCTCAATCCCCTTTGTGCGCACCGCTTGAAATCCGCAGGATTTGGTAAACGGCCGACACTCGCTGACGTGATACTTTGTTCGCATCCTCTCGCGACAATTTTCTGCGGTCCAGTCATGAACGAATCAGACCATCGGGCTCGATACGAGACGCGACTCGCACGCGTGCTCGACCATATCTACGATCACCTCGACGAACCGCTCGATATAGGACGGCTTGCGGAGATTGCGTGTCTGTCGCCGTATCACTGGCACCGGATTTATCAGGCGATGTATGGCGAGACGGTCGCGACGACCGTGCGGCGTTTACGGTTGCATCGCGCAGCGGGTTTTCTTGCGAGTAGTTCGATGCCGATTGCTCAGATTGCCGAGCGTTCGGGGTATAGCAGTTTGCAGTCTTTTTCGCGGACGTTTTGCGCCGTGTTTGGTGTGCCGCCGGCGCAGTATCGCAGGCAAGGCACGCATAGCCGGTTTCGTCCGGCGCTTTCAGAAGACGATCAGATGACGATGATTCGTGAGGTCGTGATTCGTTATGTGGAGCCGATGGAGATTTTGTCGGTCGATCATGTCGGACCTTATATGCAGATCGGAAAGGCTTTTGATGCTTTGTTGGGGTGGCTTGCGAAACATACTCTGCTCGAGGCGCAGATGCGGATGATCGGGGTTTACTTCGATGATCCGGGAGTGGTCGAGGAGAAGGCGTTGCGGTCGAAGGCGGGTGTGTTGTTGCCGGGGCCTGTGATGGCTGAAGTGGCTTCGGCTGTTGGGATGGGTGGGGCGGTTTCTGTCACGCGTATACGCGGTGGGGAATATGCGGTGTTGCGGCATGTGGGGCCGTATAGCGATATGCGAGCGGCTTATGAGTGGTTGTACGGGACCTGGCTCGTGCAGTCTGGGAGGGAGGCAGCGGATGCGCCGGTGTTTGAGGAGTATTTTTGAACAGTCCCAAGGAGACTGCGCCTGCGGAGTTGGCTACGGAGATTTGTTTGCCGTTGGGGTGAGGTGTGGGTGGCTGGGTTGGTGCTCGCTGGTTCTGCGTCCTGCGATGTTGCTGTCGTTATGTGCGTATACGTTGCGCGTGTTTCGGCGTGCTTCTCCGGTTTTTATAGTCTTTATATATGTATACGTAGTAATAGTTAACAAGTGGGGCGTTCAGCTGTGGATAACGTGGAAGTTCGTTTACGGATCAATGCGCTGCAGAATCGATAACCCTTGGGAGCGCGGGCGGACAGGTTGACGGAGCCAGGGAGAATTTTTAGCCGACCGGTTAACGCGGCGCATTTATCAAGGTTTCGCCCACAATGTGTTCGGCTGTTTTTACAAAAGTTGTCCAAAGGGGGATGTGGATAAGTGGCCTCGAGTGGAAGGCCATTTTTTGAAGAAGATCTCGCAGAAAGGGGGGTGTCCGAAATTTTGTGTAAACGGGTTGAGGTTTAACCCGGCACCAGCCGCTCTTCGAACTGGATCGTGAAACGGTTCAGTGCGGCCTTCCAGTCGCGGATCGGCATCGTCCACTTCTTGCTGATGTTGTTCAGGGCCAGGTAAAACAGCTTGGTGACGGCCTCATCGGTCGGGAACGAGCTGCGGGTCTTGATCACCTTGCGCAGGCTCATGTTGATCGATTCTATGGCGTTCGTGGTGTCCCCCAAGGGGACTTCCTCCGGGGCGTAAATCACCTTCCTGATCTCCGGCGGGTAATCGAAGAACGGAATCACCCGTGCCCAGTTGCGTCGCCAGCTCTGCCCGATGGACGGATAGTCCTTGTCCCACCTGGCCTCGAAGGCGCCCAGCATCTGTTCGGCCATCTCGACGGTCGATGAAGTGTAAATCGTCTTCAGGTCGGCGGCGACTTCCCGCTGCATTTTCCACGGCACGAAGTTCAGGCTGCTGCGCACCATGTGCACGATGCACAGTTGCACGGCCGCTTTGGGGTAGACCGCTTCAATGGCTTCAGGAAAGCCTTTAAGCCCGTCGACGCAGGCGATAAAGATGTCCTGCACGCCGCGCGTCTTGAGCTCAGCGACCACCTGCAGCCAGAACCTGGCCCCCTCGGTCTGGGCGATCCACAGTCCCAGGACTTCCTTGTGGCCGGCCATGTTCACGCCGATGGCCAGGTACACCGCCTTGGTCCGCACCGCGCCGCTGTCGCGCACTTTGACGTGAATGCAGTCGAGATAGACAATCGGATAGAGCGCGTCGAGCGCAGGGGCCTGCCAGACCTTCACCTCATCACTGACGGCGTCAGTGACCGCCGAGATCAGCGTCGGCGAGACCTCCGTGCCGTACATTTCTTCCAGGTGCCCCTGGATCTCGCGCACGCTCAGGCCACGCGCATACAGCGAAATGATCTTGTCGTCGAAGCCCGTCCAGCGCGTCTGATGGCGCTCCACCAGCTTCGGCTCGAACGCCCCCTGACGGTCGCGCGGGATGTTGAGCGGCAACTTGCCAAACTCCCCCTGCAGCGTCTTGGCGCTATGACCATTACGGGTGTTGCCTGTGGCATTGGTCACCGCTTCGCTCTTGCCATGGCCCAGGTGTTCGGACATCTCCGTCTCTAACGCACGCTCCACCAGCATCCTGGTCAGCTGCTTGAGCAGGCCGTTCTCGTCTATCAGGTTTTCCGGCTTCTGGTAATTCGCCAGCAGGCTGTCTGCCAGCTTGACGAGTTCAGCATCGGGTTTCTCTCTTTTATTGCGTTTCGCTACGGTCATCTATGCTCCTGTTGCTGGCAGTCTCCTGCCAAATGACCGTTTACACAAAACTTTTTACACCCTCGCAGCAAGCAAATCTCCGCGCGTTTTACGTAACAGCCCAAAGCAATGCTGTTCCCGCCAGTCTCAACGGAATCACGGGGCATGTGTCGGTGTCGGCTTAAGCGTAGTGGTAACCAGGTTGGCTATTGCCTTCTTCGTTTGCTCCGTCGCGCTCTCGTCGTACCCGATTGTCACGCCCCGTTCGACACAGGGGTCGGCATATGAGAACGGCAGGTTGCTTTTGACGTTAAGCAAATGTCCCGCACTGCGTTCTTCCCATGCACAATTGCGCACTGTTTGCGCTTTCGGCAGGGAGGTTGGATGTGCGAAGGCGCGCGCATCGAAAATATGATTAACCCCGGCAAACTCGGTCAGCTCTACGTCCGCCCCCTTGGCTTTCAGCCGTTCCACATAGGCCTTGCAAGGCGCGACCGGGTCATAGTTGTCTGCGCTTCCATGGAATATGCGAATGGGAGCCTGTGATACGTTGTCGTCATCGAGGTAGTGGGCACTGCAGTCTGGGTAAAGCGGAACATAGGCTGCAAATCCTGGAGTCGATGCATCGGCATGCGCTTTCTGGAAGCGCACCATGCTCGCGTAGAGCGTGTCTTGCCCTCCACGGGAAAAGCCCATTAGCATCACGCGGCTCGCGTCGACATGAGGGTTTTTGGAAATAAGGCTGAGCGCGCGATACGCGTCTTCTGTCTGGGCGAGTCTGCCAAGCTGACTCTGGTCATTGATTGTGTTTTCTATGCCTCGGCTCGTGAAACTGTCGACAACGAAAGTGGCAACGCCCAACGACAGGAACCACTGCTCCCAGTCCGCTATCTGGCCGCCGATACCCCCAGACGGGTGCAGCAGTATGACGGCGGGCAGCCTGTCGGTCCCGGATCGAGGCAGCCGCAATTCACCGGCTATCGTCACGCGCTTGCCGTCTTCGCTTCCGGCCAGAAATTGCTCGTCTGTGAGCGTCATCGACTCGAATGGAATGACTTCCATTCGCGCCACCTGCGCGTAGGGGACGCGCGGAATGCAAAGGAGCACAAGGACTAGCAAAAGGAACGGCAAGCCTCTCACACTTGCGAACATGGCCGTCTCCCATGAGTACGGACAGAGTTATTTATGCAGCGTTATAGGCGGTCCGGGCAGGAATGCAATGCAAATGACAGAATTGTCGTGATACGACAGACGGTGACGGCAGACGGCAGGCACTTTATCGATTCGCCGGGTCGCGCATGTCCAGAAAGTCGAGGATTCGAGTCGCTTTTAGCCGTCCGGAGTCGCCGAGCGCGGTCGGCGCGCGAGCGTAGCGCCGATTTCACTTCGCCGCCCCCAGGTTGATTCCTGAGCGGGAGATGTTTGGCCTGAATGTCGACTCCGCGAGCAGGAAGAAAAGCTCAAGCAGTATCAGCACGTCGACGTATTGTTCATCAGCCTGACTATTAATAAAAAGTTTAAAACTCTTATTGAACGGGTCGACCGGTATCGAAGTGATGCACTATCGTTCAGCAACAGGACAATCGCAAATGCTGGTGTTGAACGGATAGTTCAACACGCGATGGCCGCCGCCGAAAATCAGATTTGTGCACAAACTGTCCTGACGCCACTGGATGAATTTGCGGCGCGGCGCGCGGAGCAAGCCAGCAGGATGTTGAAAAAGCGCGTTAGGCGCGTGGTCTCGAATCGGGACGCTGACTACGCAGCGCTTCACGATGTACGTATCGCGGGGAAGAGGCTGCGATATTCACTCGAATTCTTCGCGCCGGTACTTGACGACCACTACCTGGCGGCGATTGAACAACTCGCACAGGTCCAGGAGCACCTTGGCCATTTGAACGACCTGGTGACCAGCGAAACCTTACTCCGCGAATATGCTTTTCAGCTCGGCGAACCGCATGCGTTGAAGAAGGCAGTCAAATATCTGGGGGAGCAGCAGCAACTCCACGGACGGGTCGCGCTCGAAATGCTGCGTACAGGCTGTCAGGTGGGGCCGTGAGTACAGCCATTCCTGAATCATTCTAGCTACCAGACGCTTTCCGCTTCCTCGACTCGACCCGTCGCGACAGGTCGGTCAGCAGCCATCTAGCAACTACGTCAGGCCCGTTCATGTCATGGCTGGCGAACTTGATTTCGTCCTCGAAGTAGACGATAACCGTGCCGCTCATGACGCGGTAGCGGCCCCGATAGCGGGTGCCATCCAACTCGACTTCGATTTCCCTGGTTGTTTCGTAATCTTCGACCATCAACACCGCCCTGTAGTAACTATGACCAGTCGAACTTACCCAATCACATGAGGTACGTCAACGACACAGGAGCAGGAGCCTTTCGGTGCACTTCTTCAATGCGGCAGAATGCGGCGTTGCACGGCGTCGTGATGGTTATTGATGTCAATTCGGCCCTAGTGCCGATGTCGCAAATTCTCGCGAACACGCTTGGCCACGAGAACTGTCATGTAATCCATCACCCGCGCGCCGTCGCTGTATTCGGCCCGCGTGTCCTCATACAGCTTCGACACGGTCTCGGTGGGGGTATTGGTGTCGGAGGCAATAGCCTTGATGACATCCTCAGCGTTGGGCTGGGCCATGGCGCTCTCCTAGCGTTGAGTAGGAACGGCAACTTCGGGAGGTCGATTAGACGACGCTGCCCAACCGCATGCAAATTGAATAGACCTATCGCTTCGTTTTGTCTTTAGGGACGCTTTTGTGTTCTGTTGACCACTGGTGCGCTTACTCCACTGCTTGGTGCCCGACACAGATGAGCTGCGAAAGGCACATGTTCGGCGCGCACTGCACAAAATCAATCTTTTCAGCTACTTGTCCCGCTTGCCCGGGAATTGTCCATAGCCTTGCAAACAGATTGTGTGGACAACTTGATGGTCCTGGCATGAGGGCGGCATCTCGAATGCGGTCTGGCAATCGCAAATTAACGGTATATACTGTTTATACCGTTTATCAGTCTGGAGATGGTCATGAGTGAACCCAGCGTGAGGAAGCCGACGAAGAAGGCCTTTCACTTCCCGAAGAATGTCAACGGCCATGCGAAAGCCGATGAGAAGCCAGCGGATGAGAAGAGCGTGGCCGCAGCCGCAGCGCCAGATGCCCAGCCGGCTCCGACGAAGGCCGGCAAACAGAAGCGCGCGAAACCCGTTGAGGCAGCGCAAGTCAGTCCGGCAGCCGAGGTGAAAGCGAAACGCGCGAAGAAAGAGAAGGTGGTTCGCGACAGCTTCACGATGCCGAGGTCCGACTACGAGAAAATCGCGGCGCTGAAACAGAAGTGTCTCGACGCAGGCGTCTCGGTGAAAAAAAGCGAGCTTCTTCGCGCTGGTCTGCTCTTGCTGGACTCGGCCCCCACCGCCGAGGGTCTGCTGGCAGCTGTTTCTGCGGTCGAAACCGTCAAGACTGGTCGACCAGCAAAATCGTAGCTGTACCACGGTCCGAGCGGATTGCCCGTGCGGGCCGGGGTTCGCCGCTGTGCTTCGCTGAATGCTTCTGCACGGTTCCTGGAACATCGGCCACTGTTCCATACGACGCGCGCCATGACGTGATGGAGCGGTCACGAAACCGCGCGGCGATTACAAAAACAGCTGGGTTGGCTGGCACGGATTCCTATGCCCGATAACCACCTTTCCAGTCGATTCGACGCTGACATCAACCACGTATTGTCCAAGGTTTTCGAGATGGGCGGTTTCGTTGAATCGCAAGTCATGAATGCGATGCAGGCGCTTAACCACCTCGATTTGGACCTGGTCGACAGAATCATCGCCGACGAGCGTCGAGTCAATGCCATCGAAGCGGAGGCCGATGAAGAGTGCATCAACATCATCGCGCGGTACCAGCCGGCTGCACGCGACCTGCGTCTGCTGATGGCCATTTCGAAGATCGTCACGAACCTCGAGCGTGCTGGGGATGAAGCGCGGAAGGTCGCTAAGCGGACTCGACGAATTGCAGAAGACCACAATGCACCGACCATCAATGTCGCGGAAATCGCGTTATCCGGTGAGATGGCCATGACTATCCTCCGCGGTGCGCTTGATGCATTCGCGCGCCTCGACACAGTTGCCGCAGCACAAATCGTCCGCGACGACGACGCTATCGATGACCAGTTTCGTTTGTTCGTCCATGAGCTGGTGAAGTACATGATGGAGGCTCCCCGAATCATCCCCATCGCGCTGGACTACCTCTTCATCGCAAAGGCCATCGAACGCATTGGCGACCATGCGACGAACATAGCGGAATTCATTATCTACGTAGTCAAAGGCAAGGACGTGCGCCACGTTTCCCGTGAACAACTCGAACGCGAAGCATTCGGTCAATGATAGAGCGTGAAAGCAGGACGAAGCAGGGAGCGCATCGGTCGCGAAGACGGACTGACAGCGATGCGCTTCTCCTCGCCTTCGCAGTTAGTACGGGATGCACAACGCCATGGCGTCAAGGTGCTGCCAGTCGATGTGGCCATCAGCGTTTGGGACTCGTCGCTTGAGCACAGTGCCGGCATCGTCGCTGACTATCTCGGTCTGTCGGTCTTACGCTTGGTCGACATCCGCTCGAACTGCTGCGGCCGGAGTTGCTCGCAAACCGGCTGATGCCAGCGTCGACTCTGCGCACCTATCGCGACGAGCGGCTCGCACGAGGCTGCGGTCTTGTTACCGCACGGCAACGGCCGGGCACTGCGAAGGGGGTCATGTTTGTGACGCTTGAAGACGAGACCGGCAACGTGAATGTAATCGTGTAGCCGAGCCTGCTCGAGAAGCAGAGAAAGGAAGCGCTCGGCGCATCGCTACTTGCCGTGTACGGAACATGGCAATGCGAAGGTGAGGTTCGACATCTGGTCGCGCAGCGCCTTGTCGATATGTCTCACCTGCTTGGCGGCCTGATTACTGCGAGCAGAAATTTTTGCTGACTTACCAACGTGCCTTTGGAATCGGCATTTCCTTTCAACAGCCATCTTTCGATTTCCCTCGTCAGCACAAGAGGCGGCTTTTCGACTACGTTGTCTTGCGGCGCTGTTGCTCGCGATGGGTTATGTGGTCCGCCAGCAGCCGTCGCATTGTGGCCAGCAACACCGGTCCGTCCACGGGTTTGGGAAGGAAGCCGTCGTAATTGATGAAGGCCGGTGGACTGGGTTCGCCGGAAACCAGTATGAAAGCAACGTCAGCTAGTCCAGGCAGCGTGCGCAAACGATGACAGAGTTCGCTGCCCGACATCACCGGCATGCGCCAGTCGGCGACCACTATGTCGACTGGGGATTCGATGAACATTGCCAATGCTGACTGGCCGTCGCTCGCGCTTCTTACATCAAATCCGTCAGTGGCACAGATCGCGCCCCACGCGGCCAAAGCCTCCGCATCATCGTCTACCAGCAGTACGCTTGTCATGACCAATTGCAAGAGTCGCCACATGTCGTTTGGCAGCTTGATGCAGGTCAAAGTTCACGGGCCATGCATCGACGCCGCATACGCGCAGGGTGCGGGAACAGGTGGTGGAGGGGGCGCCGGTGCAGGCCAGGGTGGCACCGGAATGGGAACGCCGAAAGCAAGCGGCGCTACAAAGTCACCATCTGGCGCGTCCGGCGCAAACACCATGGGTAAGTCGGGCGATATGTCGCAGAAACAGACGAAGCCGAAAATGCAGAAGAAGAGGGAATGAATGCGCCCGCCTCTGACAGCAGTGGAATGAAGAAGACTTACAAGGGTGTCGCTGCGGAGGCACGCCGTTTAACCTGCCAGGTCAGCCTCGCGGTCAGGAGCGCGGTGCGGCAGGACACCAGCGACGCTGGATAGCGTCCGGAACGTCGAGTGGTCGGCGCAAAGCGACAACGAAGAGGCTCGTTGCGAGCATTGCGCCGCTGTCGCTCCGCCTTCAATAATTGCAACTCGACCAAGCGGTCAATGGCGGCTCTTCGTCAGCGCCATTCCAGTTTTCGTCACAGCGGCAGCCGCCCCTTTAGGTCGGCTCCGCTCCCGTCGGCATCGGATTCTTCCTCTTCTATCTGTGCGCGGGGTTGCTCCCAATACTCGTCGGCGCGACCGTCGGGGCTGCCGTCTTTTTCCCGGAGCTCGTAGGCCCGTACACGAATCTTCTCTTCCCGCGAAACGTTGTCCATTGCTCAATCCTCCAGAGATTTTTCGCGAGCAGCTACTCGTGAAGTTGCTCCGCGTGCCAGTTTCACAGCGGAAGGCGAAAGCGTCGATGCGGGAGCAGAAAGGCCCACGCCGACGAACGTGTCGAAGCAATTGGCGTCCGAGTCATGCGTGATGACGCCGCCGCGCCGCGCTTCGCGTTGACTTCCAATCTCGGCGCTTGGTGGCGGATTCTGCTTTTTCGACAGGCGCTCCTGGCCGACTCCGCCTTGAAAGTACGACGCCTGACGAACCGGCGCCGTAAGCGGCAAAGAGACAGACTATCTCCTGAACTGGCTTGATATCCGCGGCTTGCTTGCCCTTCGGCCCTATCTTCACGTCGAAGCTGACCTCCTGATTCTCTTGCGGCGACTTGAACCCGTCTGCGCTGATTCCCGAGAAGAGGGCAAACAGGTCTTCACCGCTGCCATCCGACGTGATGAAACCAAAACCCATCGCATCATTGAACCACTTTACGGTACCGCTTGCCATCATTGTGTCCAGAATCGAAAAGGCTGGCCGCTTCAGGTATCGCCGGTACAATCCAAGGACCTATCGCCTTGACCTTGAACATGACCGGACGCCCAGGCGTACAAGACGATTTTTTGCAGATGCCCGTGAACGACAAGACCACCGTAAACGTGTTCCTCGTGAACGGCATCAGACTGAGCGGTCAACTGGCCGCCTTTGACCAGTTTGCAGTTCTGCTGGAGTCTGGCCCGGGTGCGCAACTTGTCTTCAAACATGCCACTTCGACCGTGTTGCCGGTCAATGGCAGGAGCCAGGCACGTGACCCGACCGAGGTGCCGGTGAGTGGCGACAAGCCGAACCGCGTGCGAGGCCGTGTCCGATGAGAACTGCCATGACATGCTGTCGCTTACGCTTGACCTGCGCATAGCCAGACGACGTCCACGTCGAGAAGTTCAGAAAGGCGCGCACAATCCGTGCTCTTCGGAACGGTAACTCCGGCGCGCCAAAGGGTCACCTCGTGTTCCGGTACGCCGAGTGACCTGGCCACCCGACCGGAGGTCACCTTGGCGCGCTTGATGGTCATGTCCAGTCGTGCAGCGAAGGCCCGCCTGGAGCCGTTGTGTTTGAGAGTGCCTTGCAGATGTACATCAAGATTCGGACGACGATTCATGACGTGCAATGCTCCTGTAACTCATCGTGACCAAACCTACGTGCTTCAGGCTACGAAGGTGTGACACGACTTCGATGTTGATGCTTGCGGTCGAACGCCATCACTCGGGCTGGCATGTCGTTCGCGTGAACTTCACTGCACCTGAACGCCCGTTGCGGCGCGCCTTCCCCGCTCTGACTTAACGCTTTAAATGCCCGGTGTAATCGACACGGATACCGTTTTCCCTATCCCGTACGTGGCCAGAAGTCACTCCGCCGCTTTCTTCGAGTGAAGTAGCAGCGCAATGACAACGCTCGCAGACGTAGGTCTGTCGGAAAACCTACCCGGAGGTCGGCACCTGTTCGTGCGTCACCGGCTTTGGTCACCAGCAGGTCCGGGAAGTTCCAGTGGCGAATATCTGCTTGCGTGGAAAAGAGCGGCGTGCTGTTCCACGACCTCGTCACACATCGCGATGATGGTCTCCGGCGAAAGCGCCATCGCAATAAGGACGCAGACGCATCCAGCAGGTGGCGGCGAGAGAAAAAACACCCTTTTTCAAGTGTGCCCCAGATAGGCAGATTCAATTGGCGCCCCGACCGCTGCCGTCCTGTAATTGTATTTTCGTCGTTTGCAGTTCCTGCATCTGTCGACGTCCGCAGAGCACCCTTACGCAGCCCAGTGCTGAGGACGTTGTACGGGCTCGTGGCCAAGACCAATACGCCTGCGGAGCCGGTGTCGAAAATGCAGCTGCTCGGGAGCTTCCATACGACGCGCTTCATCAGTTGGTCACCGTTGCCGAACATGCTGGGCGTTGGGCATACATCTTCCGGAGGCGAACATGGCTGATTTTCAGGGACAGGCTGCTACAGCGCAGCAAGCTAATCTTGACTTCTTTTTCGGCCTGGCCAGCAGAATGCTGGAGGGCGAGGAAAAGCTCGTCAGACTGAATCTGGATACGGCGAAAACGACGCTTGCCGATTGGCACCAACGCGAGCAAGACGGGCTGGCGAAGAAGGACCGACAGGAAGTTACCGGTCTGCAAGATGCGCTGGCGCTGCACTCGGCGGAGAAGGTCCTGACGTACGAACGTCAGGTTGCGGAGATTGCGTCGGCCACGCAAACGCAACTGGCAGAGGTCGTCAATGCGCGGTACCAGGAGGTCAGCCGCCAGGTTCAATCGTTCGTCGAGAATCTCGCGCAAAACGCCCCGGTCGGCTCCGAAGCCGCAATCGCATTTCTGAAACAAGCTATCACGCTGGCCAACACCACTCAGGAAAGCGTGCAAAAGGCCACGAAGCAGGCAGTCGAAGTCGCGCAAAGTAACCTGGACGCCGCAACAAAAGCCGCATCGGAGGTGACCGAAGCGGCTGACCAGGCAGTCGAGAAAGCAGCAAAAGCGGCGAAGCAATAATTTGAAGGAACGTTGAACCCGTGGTCGCACGGCGCGGCGACCTAACGCGCCTGGCCGCACACTGCGACCTGGCCGCTATCGGACAAGCCCAGCTCTCGTGGGCGCTGGTCGGCCGTTCGGGCGCACGTCATGTCCGCCCACGTCTGTTACCAGGCTCGCGCCGAGACGGGTGCTCTTCAAATTTTGTCGGGAACGGACGTCCCACGTAAAAAAACAGCCTCGTACAGAGGCGGCAAGTCACTACTTGGGAATACTGGGCGATGAAATCTCCCCTTAACGCTAAAGGGGCCTCAGACGTTCGAGTGAGCTGTGCTCCTATTGGACTTCCACTCAGAGAACATTGCGCAACGGGTATTGTTTCGTCAAAGCCATCCAATCCAAAACCGTGGGAGGATCTGTTGCGCACTTCCCGAGGTTCAGGCAAAAGGCTTCAAATCGCTGCAGGAAAACCAGAAGGTAAGCTTTGGCCGGAAGCAAGGCCCGAAGGGTAAGCAGGCAGCGAAAATCTATCCAAGCTAACACCTCAGCGCAACTCGCTGACACGCAAAAGAATGGCCTTAGCTCAATCGCAGTTACGTTATCCGAGACTCCGACAGTGAAGTTGTAGTCTGCTGTGGTACATGGGTCAATCCGGGTAAAACGCCGATTCTGAGCGCTCGACATTTCGCTCGTTCCCGGCGCGGCCGCGTCGAGATGCTTAGCAGCAAAACTCAGAACTCGTTCAGTTCCCGTCGCTCGGGCGGTCTGCACCTGCATAGCTCACGCTTGCTCGATTTGTGCCGGGACGGCCGAGGCGCCGTGCAGTGGCGCCCCACGTTTCCGTGGACTTCGCTCATCTTACGAAAATGCGGCTCGATAGCCGTGCACCGGCTCGAAACCAGATTGAATCCCGAGCGCCGCGATTGAGCGCGGCGAACTCGTGACCGTCATCAAAAGGTGGCGGCGGCCCCCTGCACGAGAGGGTGCTCTGCAGTTGACTTCCGCCTATTGGCAGTGGGCGGGAACACGCTCCACCTGCCGTCATCGTGCCTGAAGAAAAACAACGCGCGCGCTCCGGCTGGTGACGACGTTTCGACGCACACGTAGCGTCTCCCATTCCCTGCGGTGCGACTGAATCTGGTTACATGAACGTGCATCGTGGGAGCCGGTGCGAGCCACTTTTCGACCTGACAACGCAGGGACTGCCCGTTCGTGTTTTTCATGTTCCGCTCCAGCAGGTTTTCCGTTCAGGTAACGGGACGGTTTTCACCGTTCATCTCCTTAACGCCGCAGACGCCCGCAATGTTGACCAGGGATTTGTGATTTCTGAAACCGGATATTTCGAGGTGAGTGGGCCTCAGAGAATTGCCAGGAGCTGGACGGCCGACGGCACAGGCCGGCCCGAACCCTGACCATCGACATCCGCGGCGCCCGCGTTGCCTGAGGGCGACTCCTGTCGCCTCGCCATGCATCGGCAGTTCCGGGTTGCTGATAAATCGACAGGATGGACGCCTTGTCAGACAGGTCCGCGAAGAAGTCCGAGTTTTTGCCGCTCAAGGAAAACGCGAACACCGTGCCTCTCACAGCGCTGCGCGACGGGCAAGCTAGAATTGTGCTTCGACTCACGTAGAGAGAAATGAGCAGATGAATGATGCATTCGAGCGCCGTGCCTTGTTGCTTCACCTTGGAGATGTACTGGCGGTCGTGAACCGTCTCCTGAAATGTGGTGACGGCCACAAGACCGTACGCGAACTGGCCGCAGCGCACGACCCGCTTGGAGGCTTCCCGCTCCTCGAACAGGTATCGCCGCGGATGACAGCAGAGCAGTTTGTTCAGCGAGTGTCAGACGCCTTCTTCGCATGGCCACGGGAACTGCTTGAGCCTGAGCTGAATCGCAAGCGTCTTGCTTCCACTGTTCGACGGAGCCTGTTTGCCGACAACGCAAACGGATGGCGTGCGTACGTCGCTGCGTTGCGTAGCGACGTTCGGTGGTTCGGTGTGGGCTTGCCGTCGGTGAAAGCTGGCGAGGACGTGTGCGCTGACTCGACCGATGGCAGTTCCGAAAGCTTGCAGGCGGACGAGGCTCCGAGCGCTGGCGATGTCGAGCGTAATGACGGACAAGCCGAGGACCAACGGGAGAGCGTTGAAAGCAGTGGGCGAGTCTACCCCTCATGGCCGTGGAAGTCCGACGCGTAAGTTGTGGAGACGACGTGAGGGTAGATGAACGGTTCGCTTGACCTGACTCCACGTCGCCGCTGATTCCGCTGCGTTCGTCGACGTCGACAGGGTCCGAATTGTGCGCGCCGCCGCTCTACGGGAGCGTTACGCTTGGGGCGCTGACAAACCGTGCTGGTAGTACCCCTCGACTGCTTATATCTGTCGTATCGCTCAAGGAAAGACGTAGTACGAACGGACGCGCCTGGTCCCTCCCGAAATTGGAATTCCTCCTGCAGAGTCAGGGAATTTCGCATGCGACGGGCGCCTTTGGGTGGCCGTTGGTTTTGCGGATTCGTGCCACAGCCGATTGGCTCGTGCATCCTTCTTTCTCGCATATCTCCAACGTACGCCATGTCCAGCCAGTCACCACTTCACGACATCATTACCCTCGCCGAAATCCAGTCGCTCGCGGACACGAAAACGTTCGGGCGCGGCAAGGCGTATTTTCATGAGGGCGCCGTATCACGCCTCGAAGAGCGCGATGGTGTCCTTCGCGCGAACGTACGTGGCACGCACAGGTACCGCGTCGAACTTGGCGCGGGCGACGACGGCGAGCTGACCTACGAATGCGACTGTCCGGTCGGCGAGGACGGTATCTTCTGCAAGCACGGGGTCGCGGTCGCCCTGTCGTGGCTCGAGAATACCGGCGCGGAAGTGTTTCATGCCGATGAGTCAAAGCCGGCAAAGCCTCGTAAAAAGCGCAAGACGTACGAGGAGCAGATTCGTGAATATGTTGCGACGCTGAATGCGGAAGCCGTGCGCGAACTGTTGCTGGAAGCGGTCGAGCGCGACATGGCGCTGCGCGACAGGCTGTTGCTCGCGGCGCGTGCGGCAAACGCCGGTGACCTCCCGGGCATGAAGACCGCGGTACGACAGGCGACGCGCATTTCGCGGCCGCTCGACTGGCGCGAAGCCGGCGCGTACGGCGACGGCCTGATGGCGCTCGCGGACATGCTGCGGCAGCGGCTTGCCAGTCCTCAGGCCGCCCAGGTGGTCGAGCTTGCGGAACTGGCGATTGCCGGCGCCGAAGCAAGTCTCGAGCAGATTGATGACTCCGGGGGTGATGTGATGCCGGCCATCATGGAGCTTGCCGCCGTACATCTCGAAGCATGTCGACAGACGCGACCGGACCCAACGAAGCTCGCGGAGCGACTGTTCCGGTTCCAGACCGACGGCGTGTGGGATACCTTCTACGATGTGTTGCCGGCTTACGCCGAACCGCTCGGCGACCTTGGGATTCATCGGTACCGCATGCTTGTAGAAAACGGATGGGACGGCCTGCCGGCACTTGCGCCGAGCAATGAGTTTCGCCGGTCGTTCGACCCGCTACGCATGCGACTGGAACGCGCGATGGAGGCGCTGGCCGACCTCGACGGCGATGTGGACGCACTGGTTCGCATCCGGTCAAAGGACCTGTCGAGTCCCTACCGCTTCCTGCTGGTCGCAGAGCTTTGCGCGAAGCACGGGCGCTACGACGAAGGACTCGCGTGGGCCGAACGCGGCCTCATGGAGTCAGGCAAGAACGTGGACCAGCGTCTGCTCGACTTCTGCATCCAGGAGCACCTGCGGCGCGGCGAATTCGAGAAGGCTGATGTGCTCGCGTGGCAGCGTTTCGGGATGCACCCGGGTGCAGAAGCATTCGCCGCCCTGATGGATGTCGCCAGCGCGACTGGCCAGCATGATATGACACGCGAGCGCGCGCTCAATCATCTGTGGAGTCTTGTTCGTGCTGAAGAGGCGCCGACCAAAGCGAAGCGCAATTCCTGGCAGATGCCGACGCGAACCGAACTGGTCAAAATCTTTCTCACCGGGCGCGAGTACGACACGGCGTGGAAGACGTTCTGCGGCGGTCCCGTGGCGACAACTATGTGGGCAACGATGGCATCCATTCGCTCAAAGACCCATCCGCACGACGCCATTGTCCTGTATCACCGCCTGCTACCCATCGCCGCCGAGAGTGGAACGCGTAACGCCCGTTATGAGGAGGCGTTCGGCATCGTGCGGACTATCGGGAAATTGCGAGCAGAACTGAAGGAGCATGCGCAGTTCGCCGATGAACTGCAGACCATCCGCGAGACCTATCGTGCCAAGCGCAACTTCATGAAGCTGCTGGCGACACTGGGTTAGTCGTGGCTGTCTACTCAAGCGCGCGGCCAATCAGGTCCTGGGGCATGCGCTTCGCCCCCGGTTTCGAAGCTGGCGACGATGCGGGAATCCTTGATGAGTTTTGTTCCCTGCACAATACTCCCGCCGACGGCATATTGGCCGTTCGGGGCGATGGCATGTCCCGTGAGGGGTAGCCTCCTTTATATGTTCCGGATGCCGTCCTCGATGTGTCACGAGCGGTGCCAGTCTTTACGATGTCGGGTCGCGTCCCAACGTCTGTGCCAGATTTTCGTAACCAGTGAGTCGGCGGAATTAGCGCTGCCCGGGAATGATGCCGTCCCCATCGACACTTTCCGCCGACCGCGACGCCATGAGCGCATGACATCCGCGAGGTTATCGAGCGACAGCGGTTTGATGAGATGGCAGTCAAATATCCGCTCATCAATCTGAGGTCTGCCTGGGGCATCGGTGCTGCCGGTCAATGCGACCAGTTTCGTCAGGGAGCATTGGGCGCGAAGGCGAAGTAGTTGTGCGAGCTCGATGCCATCCATCCCTGGCATCGTGATATCAATCAGCGCAACGTCCGGCGTGAATGATTCCACTATCGAGAGCGCGTCGGGTCCGCTCTGTGCCCGCTTCACCTCGTGCCCCTCCAGCTCCAGCAATGTGCCGAGCGCCGCCGTGGCGCCTGCGTTGTCGTCCACGAGAAGGATGCGAGCCGGTGCCATGGTGCGTGTCGCGGACGCGACTGGGGCACTCGTGCTTTTGCAGACAATGGGGAGCTGCACGGTGACTTCCGTCCCTTGGCCTTCACCGTCGCTCGCAACGATAACCGTGCCGTTGTGTGCGGCAACCAGATGCTTCACGACCGCCAGTCCGATTCCGAGTCCGCCTTCTGCCTTTCCGCGTGCTGACGCCGACTGGGCAAACATCTCGAAGACGTGTGGCAGCAGTGACGGCGAAATGCCCGCGCCGTTGTCCCTCACCGTGATGACCGCAGTGCGGGGCGATGAATCGTGTATCGGCTCGATGCTCAGGTCCGGTGCCTCGACTGACAAAGTGATGTCGCCGCCGGGAGGGGTGTATTTCACTGCATTCGTCAGCAGATTCGATATGACCTGGGTGAGTCGGGCAGCGTCGGCGTGAACGGTCACCGGAAACGGCGGAATGGTCACATGGATGCGGTGCTCACCGTTTTTGACGTCGGCTTTCATCGCCGTCACTGCATCGGCCACGATATCCTGGAGCAGCCCGTATGAAGGGCGAGTGGAGAGCTTTCCATGCCTTATCCGGGACGCGTCGAGCAGGTCGCCGACGAGTCGTTTGAGTATCCGCATCTGCCTGTCGGCGATGCCGAGCGCAGACAACACGGCGGGATTATCTGTAGCGAGCTTTCGTGCGGCCGTCAGGGCACTGTCAATGGGTGCGAGAGGATTGCGCAGTTCATGGCTCAGCAACGCAATGAAGTCGTCCTTGCGTGCTTTCGGCGAGAGTCAGAGCATTCCTTGATGCCTCCGCCTCTGACGCGCGCGCTTCGGCGTCGGCCTTTGCCCGGGTCATCGTGAGCGCTGCACAGGTGAAGTTCGCGAGACTGGTGAGGATTCTACGGTCCTCGGTATCGAAAACGCGTTCCCTGTCGTGAGACATCACCCACAGGGTGCCCCACGGGTCGGGTTCGCCCGGAATCGGTACGACCAGTTCTTCGATAATCTCGGGGGCAATGTGTTTCAGAAAGGCGAAGTGGCGCTAGGGAAAGGAAAAGAGTTGCCCCGTTGCCAGTTCAAGCGTCACGCCGCCTGGACTCTCCGCTATCGGGATGGTGCTGCCCACGGCGGCAAGGCATGCACCCGAAACCGCGACCCAGCGGAAGATGGGCGTGCCGTCGGTGTCCGTTTCCACTAGGCCGATGCCCGCGCTGCCCGCATCACACACCCTCAGTGCCATATCCGAGAGCGTCTGCAGCATGGTGCCGTCCCACAACGTCAGTGCCTGTGCCAGACGGTGCATCGCGCTGCTTTGCCGCCTCCGCTTCTACCGCCCGGCTTTTGCGTCGGCCTTCGCCCGGAAGGCCAGGGCAATCGCCTAGTTGACAAGTCGAATTTTGACTTCCTATTATGCATACACAGATGCACACATCTAAGCACACATAGTTGTGTGACGTACGCATGTTCGTCGCCGGGATTCCCCTTGTTTGAGAGGTCATCATGGTTCGGCTGTCTCGTTTTACCCGTCAAGCTTTGTTGTGTCTGGTTGCCGCTGGTTGCGTCATTGCCAGTGTGCCGGCTCGCGCTGACGACTCCTCCGCATGGCAGAGCGTGAAAAAGGCAGGTGTCCTGCGATGCGGCGCGGCGGTCGCGCCTCCGTATGTGATGCGCGACCCGAAGACCGGGGAATACAGCGGCTTCTTCTCCGAGCTTTGCCGAAACTTCGGACAGAACGTCCTGAAGGTGAAGGTCGAGTTCGTCGACACCACGTGGGACAACATCGTTGCAGGTCTGCAGTCGGAAAAGTGGGACCTTTCGATGGCGCTGAACGACACACCGGACCGCGAAAAGGCGATTTCCTTCTCGGTGCCGGCAACGGATTACAACGTTTCGTTCGTCTATAACAAGAACAACCCGAAAATTCCGAAGGGTGCTCACACTGTTGCGGAAATTGACAAGCAGGGCGTGACTATCGCGGTCATGTCAGGAACTGCGCAAGACAAGGCTATTTCGGCAGTTATCAAACAGGCTCAAATCATGCGCTTGCCAGGCAACGATGAGACGCGTCTTGCTCTCATGTCGAAACGCGCTGACCTTCTTGCTGACGCCAACATCACTAACATGCTGTTGACCGAGGCGCATCCCGAATGGGCGGCCACCGTCCAGCCGACCCCGCCTCTTGCTCAGCAGGAAGTCGCATTCGGCGTTCGGAAAGAGACGCCTGCGGCTGACATCGCCGTCCTGAACAAGTACGTCAATGAGCAGGTCAAATCGGGCGCCGTCAATCGCCTCATCAAGACATCGGTCCAGGCCATGCTCACCTCGAACAAGTAACACATAGAGAAGTAATACACCGAGCGCTGCGATGGCCCTGCCGGCATCGCGGCGCCGTTCCATTTGCGATGCGTACAAGTTGCGCAAGTCCTCTCTCCCTGTTCCATTTGCATGGCGCTGCAGCCCAGCCCATTTCAATGACTGTTCGGCTACCTGCGGCTTCAGAGTGGCCTCGAGTTATGCGCTCTCGTCGGGGCGCTGTTCAATCAGTCTCCAATCAGACCGCCAACGGGGTTTTTTAGAGGTCGTTGGCGGCTTGAATACGGAAGTTGTTACTTTGCGGCGTCGAGCATTTGTTGAACCGAAGCCTTCACAAGCTTGTCGACCGACCCAGACTTCACCTGAGACGCAATGAAGTCGTTGAGAACTGCAACGTCCGCAGGCGGAGTACCCTTGCGAAGACCAAACGCAACGTTCTGGTGCGCGAGTGGGGGCGTTGGGCTGAACGCTGCTGCCCAGTCCGGGTGCGCCTGCGTAAGAAGCATGTTCGTGATGCTCGGGTCTGCAACCAAATCTGCTCGGCGGGAAAGAAGGGAAAGCCGTACCTCATCGTCCCCCGGCAAGCGAACAATCTCTGCCTGCTTCAGGGCAGCAGTAATGGCTTTGTCCGCGGCGGTGCCAGACATGACGGCAATTCTGATGTCCTTCTTGTCGATGTCGGCAAGGGAGTGGATACCTCCCGCGAACTTGGGATTCTTCTTGTTGTACGCGAACGACAGGCTGTAGTCGATGGCCGGAGCGGAAAAATCGATGGCTTCCCGTCGGGCAGGCGTGTCGTTGAGCGCCATGGAGAGGTCCCACTTTTCCGACTGCAAGCCGGCGACGATGTTGTCCCACGTAGTGTCAACGAACTCCACTTTGACCTTCAGAATCTTCTCACCGAAGTCACGGCACAGGCTGCTGAAGAATCCGCTGTGCGTCCCGGTACTGGGGTCGCGCATAACATAGGGAGGTGCGACAGCGGCGCCACAGCGAAGTACGCCCGCCTTTTTGACGGCTTGCCACGTGTTTGCATCATCGGCCTTGGCCGGCATGCTTGCGAGGGCAGCGGAGAGAAATGCCGCACATGCTGCGGCACCAAGAGTCAAGCGAGAGTTACCTAACATGTCGACCCCAAAAAAGAAAGTGATGGTGTGGTCAATCAATCCGTTCGAATGGTGCACATCAGTGCATTGAGCTTCTTCACCTGGCAATATTTGACTGGAAATCCGACAAATTAAAATGTCGTCCTAACAAAACTGTCTGAAGCCCGTACCTCCAGTTGACGTAACCCGCTTGTTAAAGGCGACAACCGCCGGATGTCGCGTTCAATACGTCAACCAGCCGACCCAGAACAGGCACCTCATGACCCCTCGACGGTTTTGCTCAGGTCAACCTCAGAGACCTGGTCGCTTCGCATGAATTCGAAAAAGCTCTCCCGAAAGTGCCTTGTCTGTTCCAGCGCCAGGTTGTCTGCCAGGTCGGGTTCGCAGGCGCGGATGGCTTTCAACATCATCTCGTGCTGTTGATACAACTGATTCGCATCGTGTGTCTGTCCCAGGTGCTCGATGTGCAGATTGAACATCCGACGGCGTTCGTCGAGCAGGCGCTCATAGAACGCAGCCAGGTAGGGATTCCGGCCTGCACGCGCTGTCGCCATATTGCAGTTCTTGTGGGCCGCAGAAACGCTGAGATAGTCACCTGTTGCGATTGTCTCGAGCAATTCCTTGTTAGCAGCCGCAATCATGACCAGATCCTCGTCCGTACGATTTGTCGCGGCGAGTCTGCAGTTCAGGCGATGAGCGATACCGAGCGCCTCGACGTACTTCGGGAACGCCTCCAGTTCGATTGGCGACACAATCGTGCTTCGGTTGGGAAGCACGACTGCGAGACCGTCGCCGACCAGCCGAATCAACGCTTCGCGTATCGGGGAACGGGACATCTGAAACCGGTCGGCCAGCGTTGCCTCGTCAAGAAGCCTTCCTGGTCGTTGCGCAAGGTTCAGAATCTCGGTGCGAAGCGTCTGATACACCGTTTTGGTGCTGGTTACCTTTCCTCGGCGCTCGTCGTCAGTTAGGAGAGTGTTCATAGCATGCTTCGTTTTGATTGGATACCGCAGTCAATCTGGTTTGTTCGGGAAGATTGCGGAGAGCCTTCCAGGACTTCCCGACTATCTGGGTCGCCGGGCCGTGTTCAATCGCTGTCGGGCAATCTCAGGTACGACCGCTGTTCTACCTCGGGGAAATACTCTCCGCGACGAACAAACTTCGTGTGGTCGCGAACCGCATTCGGATAAGTTTCCCAGTCGATAACCCGACCAGTCTGCAGCGAGCGCATCAGGAACTGCCTAGTTCGCTGATTGGCCGCGACTTCTTCCCGAAGGTCTTCAAGGTTCCACGTTTCCGCCAGAATCGTCTTGAGTTCTTCGAGGATGGGGCGAGCCTCCGGGTCGTCGGCGAGGTTATTGACCTCACCCGGGTCTGCATCAAGATTATAAAGCTGGGAAGGATACGCCCTGGAATAGACCAGCTTGTACTTTCCCTTTCGCACCATGACGCGTGGAGCTTTCGTCCCGCCGTCAAGGTGCTCAGCAAGAACCACCCGGTCGGGCTCATCTTTCTTCATCAAAGACAGAAGGCTGCTGCCTTCGTAGGCCGTCACGATGGCTTTCTCGTCTCCATTAGCAATGTCAACCAGAGTGGGGAGCACATCGACGAGTGATACGGGGGCCTTTACGCGTCCGGGACCCTTTGCGCGCGGGTCGTAGAAGAAGAGCGGTATGGATAGCGCGGGTTCGAACAGGTTTTTCTTGAACCATAGACCGCGCTCGCCAACCATGTCGCCGTGGTCCGACGTGAACATCAGAATCGTGTCTTTTGCCATCCCGGTGGCTTCGAGGGCCGCCCGTAGTTCTCCCACGCGCTGGTCGATATAGGAAATCATAGCGTAGTAGCCATGCCGCGCGCGCCGATAGACTTCGTCAGTCACGTTGTACTTGTCGAGACCGTAGTGAAAGTACAGGCCGCGGCTATGGGGGTCCATCTTGTCGAGTTCAATTTCGGCGACGCGAGGCTCGTCGATTTCCTCGTCCTTGTAGAGATTCCAGAACTCGGGAGTCGAGACGTACGGGTCGTGAGGCTGCGTGAACGAAACTGTCATGAATAGAGGGCGACCGTCACCATATCGACGCCAGTCGTAGATTTGCTGAACCGCACGCCTGGCGACTTCATCGTCGTAGTCGATTTGGAGTGACCGCGCGACGGCATTCGCGTCGGCGACCGTTTCAACGCTTGACACACCCTGGGTCTTGACATGCGTTTCCGGGTGCTCCGGGTCGCCGACCTCGTCATAAGTCAGCGGCGTCCAGCTGAAATCCGCGGGGTAAATTTCGGTGGTCAGACGGTCCTCGAACCCATGGTGCTGGTCGGGGCCGACGAAATGCATCTTGCCGGACAGACACGTGTAATAGCCGGCGTCCCTAAGGTAGTGAGCGAATGTGGGAACGGACGCGGGAAACTCGGCCGCGTTGTCGTAAGCGCCAATCCGGGAAGGCAGGCGCCCACTCATTAAAGCAAAGCGCGATGGCGCGCAGAGCGGGTACGGACAGTATGCGTGCTCGAAAACGGTGCCCTCAGACGCTAGCTTGTCCAGATGCGGCGTTTTGCAGACTTTGTTGCCATACGCAGGGAGCGCGTAAGCCGTCAACTGGTCGGCCATGATGAACACAATGTTGGGCTTCTTCATCGAACGTTCCTTGTCACCTCGTCTCACGGCACAACCAGCATCGGTTTTTCGAGGGTTGAGCCATCCCTGTGCTATCCGTTGCATCCCGTTTGGGCCTTCCGGATTTCCTGCAATCATTTTGTCGACTAAAATTCGACAAGTAAACTGTTTTTTGGGTCGCCACCGGTTTTTCACCTCCGCGTTAACCCGATATATCGCGACACTTCGGTTCGAGCGGTACCTATCCGGTTTTTGTTCGCTTGACCTTGTCGAAAATTGGGCGACATAATCGGCGCAAGTTGCACACTTTGATGTATACACTGCAGCGTTTGAATATCTGAGAGCGCTGTTAGCCGGGCGGTTCGTGGAAGCGAGGCCGGCGGTTCCTCAGGGTGGTGCTGCTGTCGGAGGCGGCAACAGATGTCGACTCCGTGCATGGTGCGGCAGGTCTCCTGCAGGTTGGGTCTTCGTAACGCAAGCTGATTTAAACAATATATTGAGGAGTCCGATATGAAAGCTTCACGGCTGTTTGGCGCTGCTATTGCAATGATGCTCGCAAATGTCGCCAACGCTCAGAGCGGCGCCACCTTGTACGGAATTATCGACGCGGGATTCAACTACGTGAGCAATCTCAAAACCGGCAACGGTGCGCACGCGTTTATGTTGTCCGATGGCCCTCCGCAGGCAAGTCGATTCGGCCTGAAGGGGGCAGAGGATATCGGGGCTGGGAACAAGGTTATCTTTCAGCTCGAGAATGGTTTTAGCGTGGCGAACGGCAATCTCGGCCAAGGTGGCCGGATATTCGGGCGCCTCGCCTGGGTGGGGATGTCGGGGCAGTCTTGGGGTAAGGTTACCCTCGGTCGTCAGTACGACCCGGTTGTTGACTACCTTTATCCGCTGACTTCGTGCGGCACCTACGGCGGCGGATACATGTGCCATCCGTTCGACAGTGACAACATCGGCAACGACTTCCGCGTCAACAATTCCGTCAAGTACACGAGTCCGAACCTGGGTGGTTTCACGTTCGGAACGATGTACGGGATGAGTAATCAGGCCGGAGGGTTCAAGCAAAACCGTGCGTATAGCGTTGGGGGTTCCTATGCGAACGGGCCTATCTATCTCGGCGCGGCATTCGAGCAACTGGATAATCCAGGCACAAACGCCGATGGCGCTGTTTCATCCAATGCAGACGCTCCGTTCGTCGCAGCCCGTCAGCGCATCTACGGTGCGGGTGGAACGTACACGATTGGCCCCGTGAAGCTGGCAGCGTCATGGGCCCGGACGGTGCTTGATGGCATCAAGTCAGGCCCCATCGTTTCCAGCTACCTGCGACTTGACAATTACGAAGTAAACGCGACCTACACGTTCACACCGAGCGTCCTTTTGTCCGGGGGCTACTATTTCACGAGCGGCAATCAAGCTTCCGCAACCGGGGACCTGCATCCGAAATGGCACGAATTTAACGTGATGCTGGATTACATCCTTTCAAAGCGCACGGACGTATTCGCAATGGCCATTTACCAGAAGGCAGCCGGGGATGCGACCTTTGCGAGCATCTACGCAATCGGGCCCACCGCGACGGAGGCACCGGGAAGCGCCCGCCAGACCGTAGTGCGGCTGGGTATCCGTCACAAGTTCTAAATTAAATTAAAGGCTTTCGCATCAGCGGAGGCCTCTTTGCGCACCTTAGCACGCACCGTCTCTCAGGCATCGCAGCGATGCAGTGAGCATGGAGCGGCCGCAGCTGACGTGTTTTTCAACCTTTCACTTTTGCCTGAATTGCTGTCGATATGGGCCCTCAGCAGCAAGAAATCACTGGCAATTCTGTGCTGCGGGTTAACCCCCTGAGCGGTTTCCCTGAAAACCTCGAATAGAGGTTGACAGTGCAAATTTCAGCTGCCTAAACTGTGTGCAACGCTGCATACACCGAAGAATGCAATGTAGCACGCGGCGAGATGTATGGTGAAGGGCGGTCCGCCCGAAACCCTCCCTGCCGGGTACCAGCCGCCGGACATGAGCGCCTCGGCCGGAGTTGCTTGAAGACCGTCAGTTTTGGCTCGCTTACTTATTCAGGCGCATCGCACGCGCTTCGCTGGAGAGACTTCAATGTTGTCACCCCAAACCATGGCCATTCAACCCAACGGACAATCCGCCGTCCATGACGTTCCCGTCTCCACAACCGGAGACTTCGTCCAGTTTCGCCAGGTGTACAAGTCTTACGGCGAGAACCTTGTCGTCATGGACAAGATGGACCTCGACATGCGTGCTGACGACCGCCTTGTCATCATCGGCCCTAGCGGAAGCGGAAAAAGCTCCCTGCTGCGCGTCATGATGGGCCTCGAGGGAATTCAAAGTGGCGAGATTGGCTTCCGGGGCCAGCCCTACATTCGAGGCGCTGATGCAGGACGTGCAAAACGCATTGACGCCAAGCTCCAGAAGCAAATCGGCATGGTGTTTCAGCACTACACGCTCTTTCCTCATCTGTCGGTGCTCGGCAACCTCATTCTCGCCCCCGTCAAGGCTGGCGGCCTGTCGAAAGCAGAGGCCACCGAGCGTGCGCGGATATATCTCGCCCGGCTGGGGCTGGAAAGCAAGCTGCATGCATATCCGAGCCAGCTCTCCGGCGGTCAGAAGCAGCGCGTTGCAATCGCCCGCGCATTGATGCTCGAGCCAAAGCTGATGCTGTTCGACGAAGTCACGTCGGCACTCGACCCGGAAATGGTCGTTGAAGTGCAGAACGTAATGCTGCAGTTGGCTGAACAGACGATGGCCATGATTATCGTCACGCACGATATGCATTTTGCGCGTGATATCGGCACTCGTGTGGTGTTCTGCGCAAGCGGAAAAATCGTGGAACAGGGCGCACCTGCCGAAATGTTCAAGTGTCCGAAAGAGGCTCGCACTCGCGAGTTCCTCGAGAAAGTTCTGCATCTCGACTGAGGTTAAAGCCATGAACTACCACTTTGACTTTAGTTTTCTTGAAGGCAGTGTTGGGGCATTGCTTTCTGGCCTCAGGGTGACGTTGGAGCTGGCTATTGCCTCCAACGCCATGGGCCTTGTTCTGGGCTTCCTTCTTTGTCTCTTGGCGATGAGCCGCTGGGCAGTCGTTCGATGGCCGGCTCAGCTCTTCATCGAGTTTTTCCGCTGCACACCCGCACTGCTGCAGATTGTGTGGTTCTTCTACTGCATTCCGATGCTCGCAGATGTGTTCATCGACCCCATCGTTATGGGCGTGCTTGCGCTCGGCCTGAATCTCACTGCCTTCAACGCGGAAGCGTATCGAGCCGGTGTCCAGGCAGTTCCCAAGGAGCATCTCGACGCGTGCGTTGCGTTGGGACTGCGTCCCTGGCAGCGTACGTTCTACGTCGTGCTGCCACAAGCCCTGCGAAATGCGATGCCTGTTCTGATGACCAACGGCATCGGCAGTCTTCAGCAAAGTGCTCTGGTTGCCATCGTTGCTGTTGCTGACCTGATGTACGTCGCCAAGAGTCTCGCGACTGAAGCTTATCGTCCTCTCGAGACTTACTCCGTCGTGGCGCTGATTTACTTTGCACTAACCTTGCCCATCTCGAAGCTAGTGCATCTTGTCGAGCGCCGGCAGGACGCGGCTATGCAGCGATAAGGAACTGAACATGAGCCTCAACTTTTTTGCCGTCTTTCCCTATTGGCACGTCCTGCTTAAGGGGCTGGGCGTTACGCTGGCTTTTACAAGCAGCTGTGCAGTGATAGGGAGCCTCGCAGGATTCATGTTGAGCCTGCTGCGGATGTCGCCGACACCATGGGTTAAAGGGCTGACCACTTTTTATGTCCAGTTCTTCCGCGGCACGCCACTGCTGATTCAGCTTTTCTGGGTCTTCTTTTGCTTCCCGGTTATTTTCCGGATACCGATTCCTCCGTACCTGTCAGTCGTCATCTCACTGACCATGTACATGGCGGCGGTTACGAGCGAGACCTTCCGTGGAGCCCTGAAATCAATTTCGGCCGAACAGCATGACGCATGCACCGCCCTCAGCCTCACGCCGCAAGCGAAGGTTCTCTATGTGATTTTTCCACAGGCACTGCTCAGGGCGGTTCCGCCGCTCCTTTCGAACATTGTCAGCCTGTTCAAGGAGAGCGCGCTCATCTCGTCGGTGGGTGTCGCAGACCTGATGTTTGTTGGAGAGAGCATTTCCAACAGCACGGCTCGGCCGGTGGAGTTCCTGACCGCAGTTGCAATTATTTACTTCCTTGTCGCGTTCCCGCTGACACGTCTGGTCGGGCTGGTTGAATCGCGCTTCCTCAGACGTTTTGCCTATTAACCCAAACAGTATTTTTGATTGTCGGAGTAACTCAAATGCAGATGAAAGGTATCCTGCCCGCACTCGTCACCCCGTTCAATGTGTCCGGTGCGGTCGACCACGACACGCTTGCGTCCATCCTCGAGTTCCAGCTCAAGGCTGGCGTCAGTGGATTCGTTCCGCTGGGCTCGACGGGCGAATACTACGCGCTTACGCACGACGAGCGACGCGCCATCCTGAAGACGGTCCTTGAAGTCGTGGGTGATCGCGGCATGCTCATCGGCGGCGCAAACGGCTCGTGCACGCGCGAAGTCATCGAACAGGTCCAACTGGTCCGCGACGCGGGCTACAAGAACGTTCTCATTGCTCCGCCGTACTACGCGCTGCCGTCGCAGGAAGAGCTTATCGGCCACTACGAAGCCATCCTGAAAGCAGTTCCGGACGTCGACATCGTCCTGTACAACTACCCTGTTCGCACGAATGTCGAAGTGGGCTTCGGCGTGCTGGACGCGTTCAAGGACAACCCGCGCGTCATCGGCATCAAAGAAAGTAGCGGCAACCTGTTGCGCGCCGTCGAAATCGGCGAGAAGTACAAGGACAATTACCAACTGTCGTGCGGCTCGGACGACCAGGCGCTCGACTTCTTCCTCTGGGGCGCGAGCAGCTGGATTTGCGGTCCGGCAAACTGCTTCGTGAAGCCTGTGGTTGATTTCTACAACAAGTTCACCGCTGGCGATATCCGCGGCGCGCAGGACGTGATGCGTTCTCTGTTTCCGGTTATGGCGACCATGGAAGCAGGCAAGTTTGTGCAGAAGGTGAAGTACGGCTGCGAACTCGCCGGCTTCAAGGTCGGTCCTGCACGTATGCCGCTCAAGCCGCTCACGGACGAAGAAAAGACAGCGTTCCGCGCTGTTTTTGAGGCCGCCCAGGTCTGACGCACGCGCGCCGACGGACACATTCCGTAGGCGCATTTCTTTCACGAGACATCGGAATGACGAGACATAGTTTCAGGTGCATCGAAGGGCACGCAGAGGGCATGCCAGTCCGCATGGTGATTGACGGCGCGCCTCAGCTTACGGGGAAGTCGATGAACGAGCGCCGTGAAGAGTTCGTCGCGACGTACGACTGGATTCGTCGTTCTCTTATGCTCGAGCCCCGCGGGCACTCTCACATGTCGGGCACCATCCTCTATCCGGCATTGTCTGCTGGGTCGGATATGAGCCTGCTCTTCATAGAGACGTCTGGTTGCCTCCCCATGTGTGGGCATGCGTCAATCGGATCCATTTCGTTCGCACTTGAAGCAGGTCTTGTTCATCCGAAGTCGCCCGGCAAGGTCGTTGTCGATGTGCCTGCCGGGCAGCTTACCGCTCACTATGAGACGGAAGGCAGGCGTTTGACCTCCGTCCGCTTTACAAATGTACCGAGCTTCCTGCTGTATCGCGATGTGGAAGTGGTCCATCCGCGGTTCGGCAAACTGACCATCGATATTGCCTACGGTGGCAACTTCTATCCGATAGTCGAGGTGCAGCCGAACTTCCCTGGCTGCGAGCATTTCTCCCCCGAGGAACTGCTTGATTGCGGCCGCCAGATGCAGGTCTTGGTCAACCACACGGTCGATGTTGTTCACCCCGACAACCCGAACATTCGCGGCGTCAAGCACTGTATGTGGACGGGTGCTCCGATTTCGAAGGACGCCGATGCTCGCGCCGTCGTCATCGCAGGTGACAGCCTGATTGACCGTTCGCCTTGTGGAACGGGCACGTCGGCGCGCGTGGCTCAGCGCCATGCAATGGGGCTGCTGCAGCAAGGAGAGACTTTCACCCATCAAAGCCTCATCGGTAGCCATTTTATCGGCCGTGTTGAATCTACGCTGAAGTTAAAAAGTGGTATCGATGCCGTGCTGCCGAGTGTTGAGGGACGCGCCTGGATGACTGGGCGTTCGGAGCACTACGTCGATGACTCGCAACCCTACGCGCATGGCTTTGACCTGCAGGAGTTCTCCAAGTGAACGCCGTTCCTCGTGATTCTTTCACGGCCAGCCAGGCTCCTGTAGTGCAGGAATCCGCCGCTGTCGTCGGTGGCGGCATCATCGGAGTCTGCTGCGCACTCTATCTTCAGCGCGGTGGCTACGCCGTTACGCTGGTTGACCCCGAAGCGCCAGGCAACAGTACGGCGAAATGGAGTTGTGGCCAGATGGCGGTGAGCGAAATCATCCCGTTGTCGAAACCCGGCATTTTGATGAAGGTACCTGGCTGGTTGATGGACCAGAAAGGTCCTCTTGCATTGCGCCCAAGTGCACTGCCGGGCATCGTGCCGTGGTTTTTCCGTTTTCTCATGTGCGCGCGCCATTCGAAGATTGTCGACATTGCGCAGTCAATGGCGACGCTCACGCACGACGTGTATGCCGACTATGCACCGTTGCTTGATGCCTGTGAGGACAAGACCCTGATGGGCGAGCGTCCGATTCTTGAAGTCTTCGACAATCCAGCGGGCATCACCCACGAGCAACCACACCTCGACCTGCGCACATCCCTCGGCTTCAAATCGCAGCGGCTGAACGCAAAAGAAATCGGTGACCTTGAGCCCGCATTGGCAGGACGCTTCGCTCACGGTTTGCTCTTTCCTGACTGGCGAGCGGTCAGCGACACAGAGGGCTTCGTTGCCGCGCTCACGGAAAGTTTCGTTGCCCAGGGTGGTCGGCGCATTCGCGCGGAGGTCACCCGCATCGACGAGTCGAATGGGCGAGCAACGGGTGTCACGCTAGCAAACGGCCAACGCGTGCAGGCCAGTGCGGTTGTTGTGGCCTCTGGCATCGGTTCGCGACGGTTTTTCGACGCACTAGGTGTCAGCATCCCGCTCGAGGGTATTGCAGGCTACCAGGCCGTACTTGCGAATCCGGGCGTCGAAATCCGTCATTCCACAATCTATGCGGACGGAGGCTTCTGCTTCAGCCCGATGACGCGTGGCCTTCAGATTGGCGGCACGATTGAATTCGCTGGACGCGACGCGAAACCGAACTTCAGGCGCGCCGACATCATCCTTGAAAAAGCAAAGCGGGTGTTACCGGAACTCCAGACGGACGATGTCGAGTATGGCGTTGGCTATCGTCCCTTCCTGCCAGACACTAAACCCATCATCGACCGTTCACGTCGTCTGCAGAACGTGTTTATGGCATTCGGCCACGGCCAGCTCGGTCTCACATTAGGCGCAACAACTGGACGTCTGATTGCAGACATGGTTGCCGGGCACCCGACGAAACAGAACCTCACACCATTCAGCGCCTACCGCTTCTCCTGACGGGACGAATTCGATGAAATCGTACGAGCATCTCTATATCAACGGCCAATGGGTTTCGCCCCTGCAGGGTGGGACTTTCGATACGGTTGACCCGAGCAATGAGAAGGTGATTGCAAAGGTCGCTGCCGCAACCTCGGAAGACGTCGACCTTGCAGTCAACGCTGCCCGCAAAGCATTCGACGAAGGCCCATGGCCCCGTATGAGCGGCGCCGAGCGCGCCGCTGTCCTTCGCAGAATCGGCAAGGGCATTCGTGACCGTTTGCAGGAGCTTGCGGAAATCGAAGTTCGCGACAATGGCAAACCGCTTCCGGAGGCCCTATGGGACCTGGGCGATGCAGCCGGTTGCTTCGAATTCTATGCGAGTCTCGCCAAGAGGCTGGATGCCGATGCCGAGAAGCCTGTTGCGCTTTCCGATGACCGCTTCAGCTCGGTTGCGCGCAAGGAACCGGTCGGTGTCGCGGGGGCCATCATCCCCTGGAACTTTCCGATGTTGATGGCCGCATGGAAGGTCGCGCCTGCTCTCGCAGCTGGCTGTACCATGGTCCTGAAACCGTCGGAGCTCACGCCTCTGACTGCGCTTGAGCTCGCCGACATTGCGGCCGGTGCTGAACTTCCTCCCGGCGTGCTCAACGTGGTCACCGGTCTTGGCAAGGACGCAGGCGCCCCGCTGAGCGAGCATCCGGGTATCGACAAGCTGGCGTTCACCGGTAGCGTTCCGACCGGTACCCGAATCATGCAGGCCGCTGCGCGCGACATCAAGAATGTGAGCCTCGAACTGGGCGGCAAGTCGCCGTTCATTGTCTTCGAAGATAGCGATATCGATGCGGCCGTCGAATGGATTATGTTCGGCATCTTCTGGAACCAGGGAGAGGTTTGCTCTGCGACGTCGCGCGTTCTCGTGCAGCGCGAAATTTACGGGCGCCTGCTCGAGCGGCTGGAAGAGGAAACGCGCAAAATCACTATCGGGAACGGTCTTGAGGACGGCGTGCTGCTTGGACCACTCGTTAGCGAGGGGCAGTATGAGAAAGTGCTCGAAGCCGTCGCGCGTGGCAAGGAAGAAGGCGCGCGACTGGTAACTGGCGGAGAACGACCCGCACACCTCGATAAGGGTTACTTTATGGAGCCCGTCGTTTTTGCCGATGTACCGGAAGAAAGCTGGGTCTGGCGTGAGGAAATCTTCGGGCCGGTCGTATGCATTCGACCGTTCGACACTGAGGCGGACGCGGTGCGGTCCGCAAACGATTCGCGCTTCGGCCTTGCTGCGGCGGTGATGTCGCGCGATAACGAGCGCTGCGAACGTGTCGCGCGAGCGCTGCGCGCAGGCATTGTCTGGATTAACTGCTCGCAACCGACTTTTACGGAAGCTCCATGGGGTGGCTATAAGCAAAGCGGTATCGGCCGCGAACTTGGCGAATGGGGCCTTAACAACTATCTGGAAACAAAACAGATTACGCGGTACGACAGTGACAAGCCATGGGGCTGGTACATCAAGTAAGGTGGGTCAATCATGCGCTGGAAAAAGACACTCCAACTCGTAGACGTGCACTGCGAAGGCGAGATTGGCAAGGTTATCACGGCAGGAGTCGTCGGCATCCCCGGTGAGACCATGCTCGACAAGATGAACTACATCAACGAGGTGGACGACAGTCTGCGCAGACTGGTCGTGCTTGAGCCGCGAGGCTGCCTGCAGATGTCGGTCAATCTCCTGCTGCCGCCGACTCGTCCTGAAGCACACGCCGGATTCATCGTGCTGCAGGCGGACAAGGCGCATCCGATGTCGGGCAGCAATGCCATTTGCGTGGTCACAGCGTTGCTTGAACTCGGTATGGTCGAGATGCAGGAGCCGGAAACGACTGTGGTGCTCGACACGCCAGCGGGATTGGTTACCGCCCGCGCGAGCTGTAAGGACGGGCGTTGCACCGAGGTCTCACTCGACATGATGCCGTCGTTTGTCGAACAGCTGGACTTTAGCTTCCAGACGTCGCACTTCGGAACAATCAAGGCGGACATCGCGTTCGGGGGCGTCTATTACGCGCTCATCGACGTCGAACAGGTTGGGCTGGAGATTGCGCCAGAGAAGGCCCGCGAGCTTGCCGAGCTTGGCGTGTCGCTGAAGGATGTCATCAACGGGCAGATTCGGATACAGCATCCGCTCTACCCACAGATTAACGAGGTCGCCTACGTGATGTTCCGCAATCGCGTGACTGACGAACTGTATCAGACGTGCACGACACTGCCTCCTGGTCGGGTCGACAGGTCACCGTGCGGAACGGGAAGCTCGGCCAATCTGGCGACGCTGGCCGCCCGAGGCCTGGCGGACGTTGGCAGTCGGCTGAAATCGCGCTCGACAATCGGAGGCGAATTTACCATCGAGCTCCTCGGCAAAACCGAGGTAGGAGGCAGGCCGGCGGTGCTCCCGCGTGTTCAAGGGCGGGCGTGGGTCTACGGAATCCAGCAGATTGGGGTCGACCCTGACGACCCGCTCGCCGCCGGCTTCATGCTGAGCGACACCTGGGGCTCGGGTTTCCTGAAGGCCTGAGGCGGAGTGCGCGCGATGATAAACTTGAATGCGCGCCCGTCTTTCCGGGCCCACGATGATGGCGGTGAAACGATGAGCAAAGGCACGACAGAGACTGAGACCAACGTGCGCCGGCATGGCGGACGGTACATCTACGAGGAGTTGCGAAAGCAGATTCTGACGCTGCAACTCAAGCCAGGCGCCCCGCTGGACGAGGTATCGCTTGCGGAGCAGTTTGGCCTTTCGCGTTCGCCGGTGCGCGATGCGCTTGCGCGACTGACTAGCGAAGGCCTGGTGACCATTCTTCCGAACCGCACGACTCTTGTCACGCCGTTCGAAATTGAAGAATTCCCCAAATACATTTCGGCACTTGACCTCATCCAGCGAGCGGTCACGCGGTTGGCAGCACTGCACCGAACCGATACCGACCTCGCCCGCATCCGTAAGGCAGATGACGTGTACATGCAGGCGGTGGCAAGTGGCGATTTCCAGGCGATGTCCGAAACGAACAAGGCTCTGCACATGGCCATCGCGCATGCGGCGAACAACCCTTACTTCGTCGGATATTACGAGCGGCTATTGGGTGAAGGCCAGCGACTGTTGCATCTGCATTTTGACTTCACGGTCACTTCGCCGACAGCGGCGAAGCTCGGACGCGACCACGACGAACTGATAGACGCGATAGCGAGGAAAGACGCCGAGGCGGCGGAAAAGGCCGCGCACGAGCACACCATGCTGTTCCAGAAACGGTTTCTTGATTACATGCGACAGAACATGACGGAATCGATGGCCGTTCTGTGACCCGTTGCAGGCAGCTTTGGTCTCTCCGAGTCTGCCTTTTTCGCAAAGCTAGGCGGCGCCGCTGGTCAGCCCCTTCATAAACGTCCACAGTTCCGGAACGTCGGACGCCGCTGCATTGAATCTGAACCACTCAGATGCGGGCTCCCCTGGTCGGAAATATGAGCCAGGAGCAAGCCAGATGCCCTTGCTCAACGCATCATTTGCAACTGCGATGCTGTCTTCCGGCCGAATAGGCAACTTCGCCCACAAAAACAGCCCTGCATTGGGCGCGTGGAATATTTCGAGGCCGGCTCTGGCCATGGACTCAGTCACGCGCGCGTGCGCATTGAACAGCCGTTCCCGGATGTGAGCGGTATGACGGTCGTAGTGCCCTTCTATAAGGACGGTCGCGACAGCACGCTCGGTAACTTCGGATGAGGTAAGGCCGACCGCCATCTTTGTCAGGGCGAACCGCGAAACGAGGTCTCGGCTGGCGGCGATATATCCGACTCGCATTGCGGGTGTGATGGTTTTTGAAAAGCCTGATACGTAGATGACCCGTTGCAGACCTTCCATCGCCGCGAGGCATGGCGCGCCAGGCGGAGCGAGCTCTCTGGAGATATCGTCTTCAACAATCCACAGACCTTCGCGGTCGGCAATCTGAAGCAGGCGGAACGCTGACGAAGCGCTAAGCGATGTTCCCGAAGGATTCTGCAACACGGTATTGATGAACAGGCCCTTCGGGCGATGTCGCTTCACCACCTCTTCAAGTTGCGCGCTATCGATGCCGTCAGGTGTACGCGGAACACTCACCACGTTGACGAATGCCACCTTGAGAATCTGCAGCAGATTGCAATAGCACGGGTCTTCAACAATCACCGTGTCACCGGGCCGAAGAAGAGTCCGAACGACGAGGTCCAGCGCCTGAGTGACGCCTTGCGTCAACAGAACGTCAGTGGTACCTACGGACAGCGAATATCTACGCAACGAATTAGCGATATGCTCGCGCAGTGTCGCGAGTCCGTACGGATGGCCGTAGCCTCCGATGCGGGGTCCTGGCACGCGGCTTACTACGCGCAACGCGTGTTGAACGCCACTCTCGTTTATCCAGTCGTTTGGAATCCACCCGCATCCCGCCTTGATGGGCACAGACTGGTCCGCAAAAACGTCGGACAGTAGCCACGCGGCGTTTAAACTTGGAGCGCTCCAGACAGGCGCAGCAGGCGCTTTGGCTGCTGGAGTTGCGACACGGTAACCTGCTCCGGCACGGGCGTTCACAAGCCCTAGCGAAACAAGCCGTTGGTATGCTTCAGAGACTGTGTACGTGCTCAGGTTATGAGCTTTCGCAAGCGTTCGTACAGAAGGCAGCATGGTGCCGGCGGGGTACGTACCCTGCCTCAGTTCCTGCTCGATTGACGAGACAATCTGGTCGACCAGCGTACCTTCGTTCTTCCTGAGGCGGGACAGGTTCAGTTCGAACATTTCAATACAGTCCGGGAGAAGTAGTTAGTACAGTCTGACCGTTTGTTTTCGGCTGTCCAGTGATTGTAGCGTGCGAAGTCGATAGAGTTGACTCCATATTCACGGAGTCATCTCATGAGCACAACGCAAACCGGGCCGGACCTCTCGAACTTCTGGATGCCCTTCACGGCGAACCGGCAATTCAAGGCAGCACCCCGACTGTTCAAATCTGCGAAGGGCATGTACTACACGACCGTGGACGACCGTCCCGTGCTCGACGCGACGGCAGGTCTTTGGTGCGTGAACGCGGGCCATGGCCGCTCGGAAATCACGGAGGCTGTCGCTGAGCAACTCGCAACGATGGACTATGCGCCGACGTTTCAGATGGGCCACCCGCTCGCATTCGAAGCAGCGACCGCGGTCGCCGAATTGATGCCGGTGGGCCTCGACCGTATCTTCTTTACAAACTCGGGTTCGGAGTCGGTCGACACAGCGTTGAAGATAGCACTCGCCTATCATCGTGCGCGCGGTGAAGGGCAACGTACCCGCTTCATCGGCCGGGAGCGTGGTTATCACGGTGTTGGGTTCGGCGGCATTTCAGTCGGTGGCATCCTGGCAAACCGCAAGACGTTCTCCGGTAACCTGATGCCACATGTGGACCACCTTCCGCATACGCTGAACATCGCGGAGGCAGCGTTCACGCGTGGCCAACCGACCTGGGGTGGACATCTGGCAGATGAGCTTGAGCGGCTCGTCGCGCTCCACGACGCCTCGACCATCGCCGCCGTTATCGTCGAACCGCTTGCAGGGTCGACTGGCGTAATCGTTCCTCCGAAGGGCTACCTTGAGCGACTCCGCGAGCTGTGCACCAGGCACGGCATCCTGCTGATTTTCGACGAGGTGATTACCGGATTCGGGCGCTTGGGCGCGCCGACGGCGAGCGAATATTTCGGCGTAGTTCCGGACGTCCTCACGATGGCGAAGGCAATCAATAACGCGGCCATTCCAATGGGTGCCGTTGCGGCCAGCCGCGCGGTCCATGACACGGTGGTCAATGCAGGAGCGGAGAATGCTATCGAGTTTTTTCATGGCTACACCTACACTGCGCATCCCGCCGCGGCAGCAGCTGCTATTGCAACGCTCGATATCTACAAGCGGGACCGACTCTTCGAGCGTGCAAAAGAGTTGTCCGGCGTTTTCGAAGATGCTGTACACGAGCTGCATGGCTCGCCGTACGTGAAGGACATCCGGAACCTCGGTCTGGTCGCCGGTATCGAGCTCGAATCGCGTCCGGGTGCACCGGGTGCACGCGGATACGACGTATTCCTGAAATGCTTCGAGGCTGGCGTACTCGTGCGTTACACCGGTGACATCTTGCCTTCTCGCCGCCACTGATTATCGACGAGCAGAAGATTGACCAGATTTTCTCAACGGTGCAAGACGTACTGCGCAACGCTGCCTGATTTTAACCACCAGGCCGCCATCGGCCAGACAAGCATCTGGAGTTCCGAAATGAATGTAGCAAATGAAACAGCGAACCTCTCTATCAAGCAGGTTAGCCACTTCATCAACGGTCAAATCGTTGTGCCGTCGAGCGACCGCTTCAAGGATATTTTCAACCCCGCAACCGGAGAGGTGACCGGCGGAGTGGCCCTTGCCTCCGTCGAAGAAGTCGACCAGGCGGTGCAGGCAGCCGCGGCAGCTTTCCCGAGCTGGAGCGAGACTGCTCCGCTCAAGCGTGCGCGCATCCTGTTCAAGTTCAAGGAACTGCTGAACAAGCACCACGACGAGCTGGCGATGCTCATCACGCGTGAGCACGGCAAGGTCTTCACCGATGCGCAGGGCGAAATGGTACGTGGCATCGAAGTTGTCGAATTCGCTTGCGGCATTCCCAATCTCCTGAAGACGAACTTCACCGACCAGATTGGCGGCGGCATCGATAACTGGAACCTGCGTCAGCCGTTGGGCGTGGTGGCGGGCATTACGCCGTTCAATTTCCCCGTGATGGTGCCGATGTGGATGTTCCCGGTTGCGCTGGCCTGCGGCAACACGTTCTTGTTGAAGCCGTCCGAGCGCGACCCGTCCGCTTCGGTGCGCCTCGCCGAACTGCTCAAGGAAGCTGGCTTGCCGGATGGCGTCTTCAACGTGGTCAATGGCGACAAGGTGGCAGTCGACGCGCTCATCGACCATCCGGACGTCGCCGCCCTGTCGTTCGTCGGCTCGACGCCGATTGCGGAGTACATCCATACGGAAGCGTCGCGTCGCGGCAAGCGCGTGCAGGCGTTGGGCGGCGCGAAGAATCACCTCGTGGTGATGCCGGACGCAGACCTGGACCAGGCGGTGGATGCGCTGATTGGTGCCGCCTACGGCTCCGCCGGCGAGCGCTGTATGGCTATCTCGGTGGCGGTCGCCGTGGGTGACACCGGGGACGCCCTCATCGAGAAGTTAATTCCGCGCGTCAAATCGCTTGTTATCAAGAATGGCGAGAAACTCGACGCTGAAATGGGGCCGCTCGTGACGGCCGAACACAAGGCGAAAGTGGCCGGCTACATCGCTTCCGGCGAAGCCGAAGGTGCCAGGCTCATCGTTGACGGGCGAACTCACCCGGTCTATTCGAGGCCAGGGTATTTCATCGGCGGTACCCTCTTCGACGACGTTCGGACGGACATGAAAATCTACAAGGAAGAGATATTTGGGCCTGTTCTTGCGGTGATTCGAGTGCCCGATTTCGCGAGCGCAGTGAAGCTAATTAACGCGCATGAGTTCGCGAACGGTGTCTCGCTTTACACGTCGGACGGCGGCGTGGCCCGGGCGTTCGCGCGACAGATTCAGGTCGGCATGGTCGGCGTGAACGTGCCCATCCCGGTTCCGATGGCATGGCATTCGTTCGGCGGCTGGAAGCGTTCCCTTTTTGGCGACCATCATGCTTACGGCGAAGAAGGCGTACGCTTCTATACGCGCTACAAGAGCGTCATGCAGCGTTGGCCGGATAGCATTGCCAAGGGAGCCGAGTTCACAATGCCCGTTGCGAAGTAAGCTCATGACTTGGCGCGGTCGGCGGTTGCGGATGGCGTCCACTGGCCGAGCCGAGCCAGGCTCAGTCGCTTGGGTCATACCACAACAAGGTTGTAGTGGCGGCAAGCGCGCCCCCGCGTTTCAACGCGGGCGCCAGAAGTCGCATGGAGGATTGAAAACATGGAGGCTTGGATGTTTCGTCGCGGTCCTCTCAAGTGGCTCTTGGGGGCGAACCGCGACGAGACGGCGCTGCAGATGCAAGATGCGGTGGATTTGCTGGCAAGGGGGTGGCCGGAACGGTGGAATGGTTGATTGCGGGACAGATTTGACCCAGTGAGTTCGAGCGGGCCCTGATGGTGCCTGTAGACCCATCCGCGATTCGTACGGAGGGCTTTCACGCCTCGCGTGACGCTTCGGAGCCCCCTCCCTAAAAGTGTCCCTCAGCCGCCCTGCGCCCAAAAATTTCAAAGAAAACGGGGGGTAAAAAGACGAGCCGCTCGATGGTTACATGCGCTACCGAATAAATGCGTCCCTAGCCATAGCTGACAAGGCTTTGACCGTTTCGGCACTCTCCGTCAGGGAGGCTTCCATGACGAGGTCGAGGGACACTTTCTTTTTTGCCGGGCACACGGGATGCCGGCCAGCGCCCACGCACTCCACCGTCACCGACTTCGCCAGATTCCAGGTTTTTGCCGGCGTCAGATAGGAGCGCATCAACGGCCATCGCCGCTAGGAGTCGTTCTGAGGCGGTCAGCGCAGTGCGTCTATCTAAAAGAGGCGCATTCGCTAGAGAAGCAAACCGGGTCACCCCAACTACGATGCTCTGGCGCGACCAACGAAGCCGCTGTGCGTGAGCTGGGCGATGCTGTCGCAGGCGAAATCGTTTTCAGTACATTGGGCGGGAGCACAGACGAAAACCGCGGACCAGCGGACGCAGCAGAAGTCCGGCTGAAAAGCCCCCCTGATTGTTGCCGAGACCGAAAAAACTACGGCCACCTCAACACTGTGGCCGTCATTCGTGCGGCTGTGACGTTAGTCAGGTGCCATCATGTGAGCTATCGGAGCGCGTCTATCGATAAATGTCTCAATGGATGCTTCCCAAAATCTCAGGTTATGACTCCTGCTACAACACCCTCAAACGTCGATATTCCCCGCCCTCAACGCATTCGACTCAATAAAAGCCCTGCGCGGCTCCACATCGTCCCCCATGAGCGTAGTAAAGATGCCATCAGCAGCAATAGCATCCTCAATCTGCACCCGAAGAAGACGCCGCACCGCAGGATCCATAGTCGTCTCCCAAAGCTGCTCCGGATTCATCTCCCCGAGGCCTTTATAGCGCTGCTTGGACATATTCCTCTCAGCATCAGCCAGCAGCCACTTCATCGCACTCTTAAAGTCGGTGACAGCCATACTCCGCTCCCCACGCTTGATCACAGCGCCAGAGCCGATCAACCCCTTGAACGTATTAGCGGTGGTCACAAGCTGCTGATAATCCGCAGTCAACTGAAACTCTTCATCGATCACAGAAATCTTCTGATTCCCATGATGCGTCCGCGCGACGCGCAGCGAGCGCAGCTCCCGCACCGGGTCATACATCGTCGTAACGCGCACTTCCGGCTTCAGCGCATCATCCCGCAGCTTCGCCTCAAGCGCGCGAGCCGAAGCTTCGGCCGCCTGCTCGCTGGAGAGGTCGATAACGACGCCATCCATCACGGCCTCGAGCGCACCCGCGTCATACAGCCGGCTCAACCGATCAACCACTGCCTGCGCCAACAGATAAGCCCGAGCCAACTCACCCAACGCATCCCCGGTAATCGGAGTCGCACCTTCAGAAGCCACCAACTCCGACCCCTGCAACGCGAGCCGAAGAATATGAGCGTTGACTTCCGACTCATCCTTCAGATACCGCTCATCCTTCCCCGCCTTGATCTTGTAAAGCGGCGGCTGCGCGATATAGATATACCCGCGCTCGATCATCTCCGGCATCTGCCGATAGAAGAACGTCAACAACAGCGTCCGGATGTGCGCGCCGTCGACGTCAGCATCGGTCATGATGATGATGCGGTGATAGCGCAGCTTGTCGAGGTTGTAATCTTCCTTGCCGATCCCGCAGCCAAGCGCGGTAATCAGCGTAACGATCTGCTCGGAAGAAAGCAGCTTGTCGTAGCGCGCCTTCTCGACGTTCAGCACCTTGCCGCGCAGCGGCAAGATAGCCTGAAACTTCCGATCACGCCCCTGCTTCGCCGACCCTCCCGCCGAGTCACCCTCGACGATATAAATCTCCGACTTCGCCGGATCCTTCTCCTGGCAATCGGCGAGCTTCCCGGGCAAACCGACGCCATCGAGCACGCCCTTACGGCGCGTCATCTCACGCGCCTTGCGCGCCGCATCGCGGGCACGCGCCGCATCGACGATCTTGCCGCAGATGATCTTCGCGTCGCCCGGCGTCTCGAGCAGGAATTCCTCGAGCGCCTTTGCGACCACTTCTTCCACCTGCGCGCGCACTTCCGACGACACGAGCTTGTCCTTCGTCTGCGAGCTGAACTTCGGCTCAGGCACCTTCACCGACAGCACGCACGACAGCCCTTCACGCATGTCATCGCCCGACGTTTCGACCTTCGCCTTCTTCGCGACTTCGTGATCGGCGATGTACTTATTGAGCACGCGCGTCATCGCCGCACGCAGACCGGTAAGGTGCGTGCCGCCATCGCGCTGCGGAATGTTGTTCGTGAAGCACAGCACGTTTTCGTTGTAGCTGTCGTTCCACTGCATCGCCACTTCGACGCCCACACCATCCTTCTCGCCGATGATGTGGAAGATGTTCGGGTGCAGCACGGACTTGTTCTTGTTGATGTACTCGACAAAACCCTTCACGCCGCCGACGAACGCGAAATCCTCTTCCTTACCCGAGCGCTGATCCACCAATCGAATCCGCACGCCGTTATTGAGGAACGAAAGCTCACGAATCCGCTTCGCGAGAATGTCGTAGTGGTATTCAACATTGCCGAAAATCTTTTCATCGGCCATGAAATGCACTTCGGTGCCGCGGTTTTCGGTGTCGCCGATCACCTGTATCGGCGACGTGATCACGCCGTCGATCTCTTCGAGCACGCGGTTCTGCGGCACACCACGGTGGAATTCCATGAAGTGCTTCTTGCCGTCGCGGCGCACGGTGAGGCGCAGCCACGCCGACAGCGCGTTCACGCACGACACGCCCACGCCGTGCAGGCCGCCCGACACCTTGTAGCTGTTCTGGTCGAACTTGCCGCCGGCGTGCAGCTCGGTCATCACGATTTCGGCGGCGCTGCGCTTCGGATCGTGCTTGTCGTCCATCTTGAGGCCGGTCGGCACGCCGCGGCCGTTGTCGGTGATCGACACGGAGTTGTCCGCGTGGATGATCACCTGGATGTCGTTGCAATGGCCGGCGAGCGCTTCGTCGATCGAGTTGTCGAGCACTTCGAACACGAGGTGGTGCAAACCGGTGCCATCCGATGTATCCCCGATGTACATCCCAGGCCGCTTGCGCACGGCTTCCAGACCTTCGAGGATCTGGATGGACGAGGCGCCGTAGCTGTTATCGGGCTGCGTATTGTTCGTTTCAGTCATGGATTTTTTCCGGTTCTGCGTTACTGCAAGGTTGCTGCTCTGGACTTTTCAAAACGCCATAAAAACGCCAAAGGGGCGCTGCGCCCCTTGGTGTTCTTCTTGATGTTGGACGCGTCAGATGCGCATCGGCATCACCACGTACTTGAATTCGTCGTTCTCGGGAATCGTGATCAACGCGCTGGAGCTGGCATCACCCAGGCTCACCTGCAGCATGTCGACCTTCAAATTCGCGAGCACGTCGAGCAGATACGTGACGTTGAACCCGATATCGACGCTGTCGCCGTCGTATGCGATTTCCAGTTCTTCCTGCGCCTCTTCCTGATCGGCGTTGGTCGACATGATCTTCAACTGGCCCGGCTCGACGATGCAGCGCACGCCCTTGAACTTATCCGACGTCAGAATCGCCGCGCGTTGCAGCGAACGCTGCAGTTCTTCGCGGCCAATCTGGAATTTGTTCTTGTGCGACTTCGGAATCACGCGCTGGAAGTCGGGGAACTTGCCTTCCACGAGCTTCGACACGAGTTCAACCTGACCGAACGTGAACTTGACCTGCGTCTGCGCGATGTCAATCTTCAGCGTGTCGTCGATGTCTTCGAGCAGGCGCTGCAGTTCGAGAATCGTCTTGCGCGGAATGATCACTTCGTGGCGCGCGAAGGAGCCCTCGATCTTCATCGACGAGAACGCGAGACGGTGACCGTCGGTCGCGACCGCCATCAGCTGATCGCCGTCCACCACCAGCAGCATGCCGTTCAGGTAGTAGCGGATGTCCTGCTGGGCCATCGAGAAATGGACCATGCCGAGCAGCTGGCGGAACGTCTTTTGAGGAACCACCAGGCTCGCGCCGTAGTCTTTGGCCTGAGCGACGGTCGGGAATTCGTCCGCGGCGAGCGTCTGCAGCGCAAAGCGGCTCTTGCCGGATTGCACGGTCAGACGCTTGTCGTTCAGCGTCAGCGTGACCTGGCCGTCAGGCATCGCGCGCAGAATGTCGAGGAGCTTGCGCGCTGCCACCGTGGTCGCGACCGAATCGCCGCCCACGCCGAAATCGGCGCGCGTGGTGATCTGCAACTCCAGGTCGGTCGACAGGAACGATACGTCAGGACCGTTCTTGGTGATCAGCAAATTGGCGAGGATCGGCAACGTATGGCGGCGTTCGACGATGCCGCTCACGGTTTGCAGCGGCCTGAGGAGGTTGTCGCGTTCGGTCTTGACCAGTTGCATAGGGTTCCTTCGTTGGTATAACGGCCTGCACGCCTTACGGGACAAGCGTTTCAGCGCGCAGCCACGGCTCCCCGCCGGCGCCCTGAAAAGCGCCCGACACGGCGTGAAATCCGCCCGTCGCCGCCGGGCGGTTAAACCTGTATTGTGCCTGAAAACGGGACCGCCTCACTAAAATGGGGGCGAGTTCGGGAATAAACAGGTCGATTTTGTAGGGCGTGGTCCGGGCTGCCGCCGACTTGTCGCGCCGCTGCGCGGCGCTACCGGTTCGCAGGCTCGTTGTTCCGCCACTTCTGGCCGGTTGCGCCGCAAATTCGTCACGGGTTTGCCGCGCTTTTTACGTCGCTTCTGCCCGCTTACCGTCGCGTTCCTTGTCATTTCCCGTTCGGACCCGACAGCGCCGCCGGGTTGTGAGTCCCCTGCCCGTTTCTCGATTTACAGCGTTTTCGCGGCCTCATTCAAACCACTGCGTAGCCGCTTCCGGCGTTTCCTGCCGCCGACGTCCGTTTCACGGTCGCGTGCGGCCAGCCCGTCTAGCCCTTCAGCGTCTGCTCCAGCACGTGCAGTTCGTGATTCAGCTGCGCGTCCTTGCTGCGCTCGTCGGCGATCTTGCGCACCGCGTGCAGCACCGTCGTGTGGTCGCGCCCGCCGAAAAGCTCGCCGATTTCCGGCAGACTCTTCTGCGTCAATTCCTTCGCCAGGTACATCGCGATCTGCCGCGGCCGCGCGATGTTCGCCGGACGCTTCTTCGAATACATGTCCGCGACCTTGATGCTGTAGAAGTCGGCGACCGTTTTCTGGATGTTTTCCACCGAAATCTGCCGGTTCTGCACCGTCAGCAGGTCTTTCAGCGCTTCCTTGGTCAGTTCGATCGTGATTTCGCGGCCGTGGAACTTCGAATACGCGAGGATCTTGCGCAGCGCGCCCTCGAGTTCGCGCACGTTCGAGCGGAGATGCTTCGCGACGAAGAACGCGACGTCCTCATTCAGGCTCACGAACTCCGATTGCGCCTTGCGCATCAGAATCGCGACGCGCATTTCGAGTTCGGGCGGCTCGATCGCCACCGTCAGGCCCGAGTCGAAGCGCGAGATCAGGCGATCGTCGATACCCGAGATTTCCTTCGGATACGTATCGCTCGTGATAATCACTTGCGCCTTGTTGGCGACCAGCGCCTCAAAAGCGTAGAAGAATTCCTCCTGCGTGCGCGACTTGCCCGAGAAGAACTGAATATCGTCGATCAGCAGCAGGTCGAGCGAGTGGTAGTAGCGCTTGAAGTCGTCGAACGCCTTGCGCTGGTACGCCTTCACGACATCGGACACGTACTGTTCCGCGTGGATGTAGCGAATCCGCGCGCCGGGTTTGTCCATCAGCAACTGATTTCCGATAGCATGGATCAGGTGTGTCTTGCCGAGGCCCACGCCACCGTACAGGAACAGCGGGTTATACGAAATGCCGGGGTTGTCGGCGACCTGGATCGCCGCGGCGCGCGCGAGCTGATTCGCCTTACCGGTCACGAAGTTGTCGAAGGTCAGCACGGGGTTCAGCTTCGAGCGCTCGTACATCGAGTCGCTCTCGCTGGATGCCGTCGCGCCCACGCCTTGGCCTGGGCGCCACGTGCGACGTCCGGCGGCGGCTTCGTTCGCGTCCAGGCTCGGCAGATCGAGATCTGCGACGTCTTCGGCGGCGCTGCGCGAATTCGCGTTTTGCGCTGCGAGCGCCGCAGCCGCGGCTGCGGGATTCGCGCGCGCGGCATGCGCGGCATGCACGGCGCCGACAGCCGCATCGACGGCCGCGACGCCGCCGGCATTACCGCCCTGCGGCGCGGCCGAAGCCGGGCGTGCCGACGCCGGAGCCGGCGCCGCGGCCGTTGGGCTACGCATACCGGCCTTCGGATCCAATACGAATTGCACGTCCACCGGCGCATGCCAGAAATCGCGGGCCATATCCGCGATGCGGCCGGAGAACTGGCTCTTGACCCAGTCGAGCTTGAAGCGGTTCGGCGCGGCAATGCTCAACGTGTTCGCATCGGCGTCGAAGGCGACCGGGGCCAAGGGTTTGATCCACGTCACGTACTGCTGGGGCGTAAGCTCACGCTCCAGCAATGCGGAACAGTGTTGCCAGAATTCGTTCATCAAGTTGCTATCGTTATGGTGTGCACGGCGGTCGCCGCTGCCCCTGTCGCGCACGCGCAACAAGGCCCTGAGCAGCCAGGCGTAACAGCCCCAGGCGCCTGTGCCACAAGGGTCTGCGGGACAAGCGTGCCGGAGCGGCGTGCAACATTTTTGGGAAGTAAGGCGAGATTCTAACGCCAAAACGAACCCGAAAGTGAGTTATCCACAGGGACCGATCGCTTGGTCCGGCAACCCCGGCTGCGCCAGACGACGGCTAAACTATTGACGGCCAACGGAAAACCAGTTTAAATAACGGGTTCCGCGAAAACCAATTTCAGTAAACCACCGGCCATTGCGCTTTCAGCGATGATCGCGCGGTTTTTTTCGATCAAGTGAGAGCAACATGAAACGTACTTACCAACCTTCCGTTACCCGTCGCAAGCGCACCCATGGCTTCCGCGTTCGCATGAAGACCGCTGGCGGCCGCAAGGTCATCAACGCACGTCGCGCGAAGGGCCGCAAGCGCCTCGCGATCTAAGGCAAGCGGATTGCGCGCTGTGACCGAAACCCGCGGCGAAGCGGGAGCGGCCGGGGCGCAGCAACCGGGCTCGGTTCCGTTGCGAGCGCAAGCCGCCTTCCCCAAAGCCGCAAGGCTGCTAAAAACGGATGAATTTTCATCCGTTTTTCGTTTGCGGCCGTGGCGCCGTACCGCACACTTCGTCGTGTACGGCCGGCCCACCGGCAACGAGGCGCGTCTCGGCCTCGTGATCGGTAAGAAGTATGCGCCGCGCGCGGCCACGCGGAATCTGGTGCGCCGGATGGCGCGCGAAGCCTTCCGGCTGCGTCGCGCGGAATTCGGCGGTTGGGATGTGCTGCTGCGTCTACACACGCGTTTCGACAAAAAAGCTTTGCCGAGCGCGTCATCGCCGCCGTTGAAGGCGCTGTGCCGCAGCGAAATCGAGGCGCTGCTCGACAAGGCAGCGCGCGAAATTACCCGTCGTCAGGCGCCGCCCGCGGAGGCGCCCAAGACGGAATGACGCAGTGACCGCCCGCACCACGGTCGCCGCAATGGGCGTTGCGCCGGCAGCTTCAGAGCGCGGGCGCCGTCCTGTACTTCACGTTGCGCGGCGCCGTACGGCCGCACCTGCCATGCAAACGGTACTCTTCGCTTTATTGCGCTTTTACAAGCTTGCCGTGAGCCCCATGCTCGGCAACCGGTGCCGTTTTTACCCTTCCTGCTCTGATTACGCGCGCGAGGCAATCCAGTATCATGGCGCCGCGCGCGGGACTTATCTCGCCGTGAGGCGTGTTTGCCGCTGCCATCCGTTTTCCGCGGGCGGCATCGATCTCGTCCCGCCACCCACTTCTGAAAAGCGCTGACGCGCCGTTCCATCGACACTGAGACAACGCATGGATATCAAACGCACCGTCCTATGGGTCATCTTTTTCATGTCAGCTGTCATGCTGTTCGACAACTGGCAACGCGACCACGGACGCCCGTCGATGTTCTTCCCGAGCACGACGCCGACCCAGACCGCCGGCAGCGCCACGCCGGGCACCACGACACCGGGCACCCAGCCGGCCGATCTGCCGACAACCAACGCGGCCGCGCCGGGCAACGCGCCAGCGGCCGAGCAATCGCAGCTCGTGAAGTTCGGCACCGACGTCTATAGCGGCGAAATCGACACCCGCGGTGGCACATTGTCGCGCCTGTCGCTCGTCAAGCAGGGCGACGGCAAGCAGCCGGATCTCGTGATCACGCTGTTCGACAAAACGAACAATCACACGTATCTGGCGCGCACTGGCCTGCTCGGCGGTGATTTCCCGAATCACAACGACATCTTTACGCTGATGCCGAATCAGCCGACCCATCTGGCCGACGGCCAGAACTCGTTCCAGATGAGCTTCGAGTCGCCGGAAAAGGGCGGCCTCCGGGTCATCAAGACGTATACGTTCACGCGCGGCAGCTACGTGATCGGCGTCGAGACGAAGGTCCAGAACGTCGGCACCACGCCGGTGACGCCGCAACTCTATATGGAACTCGTGCGCGACGACCAGCCGGTCGAAACGCCGCGCTTCTCGCACACGTTCATCGGACCGGCTGTCTACACGAACGAGCATCACTTCCAGAAGATGACGTTCAGCGATCTCGACAAGAACAAGCAGAACTTCGCGACGTCGGCCAACGACGGCTGGGTCGCGATGGTCCAGCACTACTTCGCGTCGGCCTGGATTCCGCAGGAAGGCGTGAAGCGCGAGTTCTACGCCGAGAAGATCGATCCGTCGCTGTATCGCGTCGGCATGAAGGAGGCGATGCCGACCATCCAGCCGGGCCAGACCGTCAGCGTGTCCGCGCGTCTGTTCGCCGGTCCGGAAGAAGAAAAGATGCTCGCAGGTATCGCGCCGGGTCTCGATCTGGTGAAGGACTACGGCTGGGTCACGATCATCGCGAAGCCGCTGTTCTGGCTGCTGTCGAAGATCCACGGCTATGTCGGCAACTGGGGCTGGTCGATCGTGCTGCTCACGGTGCTGATCAAGGCGGTGTTCTTCCCGCTGTCGGCCGCGAGCTACAAGTCAATGGCGCGCATGAAGGCGATCACGCCGCGCATGCAGGCGCTGCGCGAGCGTTTCAAGGGCGATCCGCAGAAGATGAACGCGGCGCTGATGGAGCTGTACAAGACCGAGAAGGTCAATCCGTTCGGCGGCTGTCTGCCGGTCGTGATCCAGATCCCGGTGTTCATCTCGTTGTACTGGGTGTTGCTGTCGTCGGTGGAAATGCGCGGCGCGCCGTGGATTCTATGGATCCATGATCTGTCACAGCAGGACCCGTACTTCATCCTGCCGATCCTGATGGCCGTGTCGATGTTCCTGCAGACCCGCTTGAACCCGACGCCGCCGGACCCAGTCCAGGCGAAGATGATGATGTTCATGCCGATCGCGTTCTCGGTGATGTTCTTCTTCTTCCCCGCAGGTCTCGTGTTGTACTACGTCGTGAACAACGTGCTGTCGATCGCGCAGCAGTACTACATCACGCGGATGATGGGCAGCTCGAAGGTGAAGCCGGCCTGATGTTCCGTCCGGTGGCGGCCCGCAGGGCCGCCGTGACGCAAGCTCAAAACGAAAAGCCGCCCGGTGCGAACCGGGCGGCTTTTTTTATGGTGCGGCTGAAGGAAATGCGGCGGGCGGCTGCGCTTGAGTTTCGTCGTTCACTCTTCGTCGGAATCTTCGCCGTAAAAACGCACGATCATTTCCTCGACCAGATTCCGGTCCTTCGGGGTCAACGATGCGATCTTCGAAGCGAGTTCGATCGTTTCGGGTGTCGGCGGATATTTTTCGCCACGTGCCATCGGTCGTGCGCTGGCGCCGGGCGGTGGTCCGTAATGGAGCCAGTGCTCCTTGACGTTCAACCATTCGGCGAGCGTGCGCAACTTGTCCGGCTTCGGGATCGTCGTGCCCGTCAGCCATTTGTGTGCGGTCTGGGGCGTCACGGGCCGCTCGCCGTAATAGCGAAGATTGAATTGCTCGGCGAGTTTGGTCCCGCCGCGGATTTTCAGCGGCTCGAGCAGATCCTTCAGCCTCTTGGCGAAGGCGGCTTTTTCTTTGTCGGTCGGCATGGGCCAGATTGTGCAATTCGGAGTTCAGCCAGTTGACAACCGATCAAGCTTTGTTTTCTCTTATTTGAGATAGTTTTAGCTTGTAGCGCGCGCCCCGTAACGCGTTGCGCGAATTTGATTTTTTTCATCTCTCGATTGCCAGGCTTGGCTTTGCCTGAACCGCAGTTCCTGCCGAGTCTCAACAATTCCTAAGTAGCGCGGTAACAATCCTAGCTTAATTGAGATAAATCTGAGTTGTTCAAACAATAGAGGCGAACGGGCACGTCATCCGCTTCGCGTCCTTGTCGCCAGCGCTTCCGTGCGAAGCGCGCGCGTTACAATGCCTCGCGCCGGTTCGACCGACGCGGCCCTGCTCCTCCCCTCCCGTTTCACCCGACTTCACATGCTCACGACCGACTCCGATCCCATCGTTGCCATTGCTACCGCGCCCGGCCGGGGAGGCATCGGCGTCGTGCGGATTTCGTTCGGCCGCGCTGGCGCGGCGGCGGCCCAGCCGTTGATGCAGGCCCTCACCGGCCAGACGCTCGCGGCGCGTCACGCGAGCTACGTGCCGTTTCTCGACGCGAGCGGCAATCCGCTCGATCGCGGCATCGCGCTGTACTTTCCGGCGCCGCACTCGTACACCGGCGAGCACGTGCTTGAACTGCAAGGCCATGGCGGCCCGGTCGTGCTGCAATTGGTCCTGCAGCGCTGCATCGACGCCGGCCGCGCGTTCGGTCTACGGCTCGCCGAGCCCGGCGAATTCACGCGTCGCGCGTTTCTGAACGACAAGCTCGACCTCGCGCAGGCCGAGGCCGTCGCCGATCTGATCGAGGCAAGCACCGAGGCCGCCGCGCGTTCGGCCGGCCGATCGCTCGACGGCGCGTTCTCGCGCGACATCCACGCGCTGGTCGAAGAGGTGATCACGCTGCGGATGCTGGTCGAAGCGACGCTCGACTTCCCGGAAGAGGAAATCGACTTCCTCGAAGCCGCCGACGCGCGCGGCAAGCTCGTGCGCATACGCGAGCGTCTCGCGCACGTGCTGAGCGAGGCGCGCCAGGGCGCGTTGCTGCGCGAAGGTTTGTCGGTCGTGCTGGCGGGGCAACCGAACGTCGGCAAGTCGTCGCTGCTGAATGCGCTCGCCGGCGCCGAACTCGCGATCGTCACGCCGATCGCCGGCACGACGCGCGACAAGGTCGCGCAGACGATCCAGATCGAAGGCATCCCGCTGCACGTGATCGACACGGCCGGCCTGCGCGAGACCGAGGACGAGGTCGAGAAGATCGGCATCGAGCGCACATGGGGCGAGATCGAGCGCGCGGACGTGGTGCTGCATCTGCTCGACGCGCGCGCCGGAATGACGGCCGGCGACGAAACGATCGCCGGACGCTTTCCGCGCGGCGTGCCCGTCGTCCGCGTGCTGAACAAGACCGACCTGACAGGGCTCGCGCCCGCGACGCAGGCGCTCGACGCCGACCTAGAACTTAGCGAGGTGCGGCTGTCGGCGAAGAAGGGCGACGGCGTCGCGCTGCTACGCGACGAACTGCTGCGGATTGCCGGCTGGCAGGCGGGCGCGGAGAGCGTCTATCTCGCGCGCGAGCGGCACCTGATCGCGTTGCGCGCGGCCGACGAGCATCTGGCGACCGCCGCCGTGCATGCGGAGCAGAACGCACAGGCGCTCGATCTGTTCGCCGAGGAATTGCGGCTCGCGCAGGATCAACTGAACTCGATCACCGGTGAGTTCAGTTCGGACGATCTGCTCGGCGTGATTTTCAGCCGATTCTGTATCGGCAAGTAACGCCGAACTTGTGCGTCGCCGCAATGCGGCCGTCATATAGGCTCTCGCGGCCGAATCGGTGCCGCTGCCGCACACGCGAAAATCGCACTCCGTCGACCAAAAACCCACCGGATTTTTGGTACACAACCGGGCAAAGGATTTAGAATCCAGCTGTCCGAGCCTAAACGTACAGCGCCCCCAAAGCATGCCCCGCCTCGCCACCCCGCTCACCGAATCCGAGATCCGCGCGCTCGAACCGCGCGCGACCCGCTACTGCGTCGCCGACGGCAACGGCCTCGTGATCGAGGTCATGACGACCGGCACCAAGGTCTGGCGCTTCCGCTATACGTTGAACGGCAAGCGTCAGCCGCTCGCGACCATCGGCGATTACCGGATGATTTCGCTGCGCGTCGCGCGCGCGAAGGCGCAGAGGTACGCGGCGCTCGTCGCGCAGGGCATCTCGCCGGTCGCCACCGCGCGGCGCGATCGCGGTGCCGAGAGCAAGGCCGACGTGCTGCGCGAAGCGGCCGAGCTTTATCTCGCGACGGCGCTGGCCGGCAAGTCGGATGAATATCGCCGCACCACGCGGCGCGCGCTCGACAAGGACGTGCTGCCCGCGATCGGCAACAAGCCGATCGGCGCGGTCACCGCTGACGACGTCGTCGCGATCTGCGAGCGCATCAAAAGCCGCGGCTCGCCGAAAATGGCGCTGCACACGCGCAACGTCGTGAAGCGCCTGTACGCGTATCTGATCGCGCGCCAGCTCGCGACCAGCAATCCCGCGGAAGTCGTACCGGCGCGCTCGATCGCGACCTTCGACAGCCGCACCCGCGTGCTGTCCGGCGCCGAGATCGGTGTCATGCTGCGCAGGATCGACACATCCAATATCCGCCGTCCGCTGAAGCTCGCGCTGCATCTGCTGGTGCTGACGATGGCACGCAAAGCGGACCTCGTCGAATCGACATGGGCCGAGTTCGATCTCGACAACGCGCTGTGGACGATCCCCGCCGCGCGCCTGAACGCGCGCGAGGACCGCGTCGTCCGTCTGCCGCGTCAGGCGGTTGCGCTGCTGCGCGAGCTGCAGCGCGGGCGCACCAGCGAGACGTTCGTGTTCCCGAGCGTCAGGGGCGACGATCGGCCGATCGCGAAAAGCACGCTGAACCAGGCAGTCAAGGCATTGGGGCTCGACGTGGAGCATTTCGTGCTGCATGACTTTCGTCGCACCGCGTCGTCGCATCTGCGCGACATGGAACAGCAAACAGCTGCGGGGGGCGACATCGCGAAGCGTGAAGCAACCGACGAAGCGGCGTGGCAGGGTCGCATGCTTCAGAGTTGGGCGGACTTTGTCGATAGCCAGGTGGAAGTCGCGCGGCAGACGGCGAACGGGACGGCTTGACGGCATTGTCATGGGTTTTGGCGCCATGTGACGCTTGCCGTCAGGCCGGTAACAGGATGGTACACAGGCTAATGCGACCTCGCCCAGACGCTAGGCAAATAAAGGAAAAATCATCAAAAAACAGGTTTCCAAACCGGGCGCAAATGCACCTTTTTTCGCTTCTCTGGACCGTTTGACATCGTCGTTCTTTCCCCGCTTCCTTCGCCTACACTGAGAGATGGATGCAAGCCGATACGGAGGTTCCGATGCCTGAATCAATGCTCGCTTATCTGATGGGGCCCGCCGTCATGCTGGTGGTCGGCCTTGCCATCTGGATGATGTCGCGTCACCGCGACCCGTCCAGGCCGCCCAGGCTCGAGCGCTGGCTCGACACGCATTACGCGGAGTGGCTGCATCACAAGCATTAAGCCGTGCCTCAAATGGAAAAAGGCCGTCGCATTGGGCGACGGCCTTTTTGTCTGCGCGTTGTTCGGCTGAATCATCCGCGCATCAGAGGCTGGCTGCGCTCACCACTGCGGCTCGGGTTGCGGTTGCGCATAGCCGTACTGTCCGGGCGGCGGTGCGCCGCACGCGACATATGCGCGCTGATACTGGTCGTAGCAATATCCGGGCGGCGGTGCCACGTAAGCCGGCGCGGGCTGGTACGAGGGCTCGGCATAGACCGGCTGCGGATACGCGACCACCGGCGCCGGCGTCAACGCCGAGGTGACCACCGCGCCCAGCACCGCGCCGCCAATCAGCGCACCCACCACATCACCGCCGTGTCCGTGCGCGGACGCCTCGCCCGCCACCGTCAAACTACCCGCCATTACCAACGCCACTGCGATCTTTTTCATATTGAGCTCCCGCCGTTCAGGCATGGACGAATTGTCGCCGGCGCGCGCGGAAATAGATGCTGCAGTTGGTAACCGGAGATTAACTCTGTAACAGGTGCATAACGTTGGACGCGTTAACCGACGCAGGGCATTGCGCTGCTTTTCATCCAGGCATCGCGGGGAAGATCGCCGCGCTGGCCTTGATGCGGGCGCCGACTATTATCTGACCAAGGGCAGTGGTCAACGAGCGCCTCGCCTCCCCGCAAGCTGACGTGCCCTCCCTGAACTTCATCCTGGCCGAGCCACATGGACACCTCTAAACCGCCCCAGAACGCCGCAACGCTGCATCCCGCAGACGACGCGAACGCGCAGGCGCACGCGCTCGTCGCTGAGGATGCGCCCAGTCTCGCCAGCGACGACGCGCTCGCGCGCATCCTCGCCGACCCGCCGGCGGCCGAGTGCCCGATCATGGTGCTGCTGGTCGGCGACCAGGCGGTCATCGCCGAGGGGGTGCGCGAGGCGCTCGCCGACGAGCCGGGCATCGACTTTCGCTACTGCGCGTCATGGGAAGACGCGGTGCGCTGCGCCGAGGAAACGCGCGCGACGGTGATCCTGCAAGATCTCGTGATGCCGGGCACCGACGGTCTGACGCTGGTGCGGCAATACCGGCTGAATCCCGCCACTCGCGACATCCCGATCGTCGTGCTGTCGACCAACGAAGAGCCGCTCGTCAAAAGCGCGGCGTTCGCGGCCGGTTCGAGCGACTACCTCGTGAAGCTGCCCGACCGCATCGAGCTGATAGCGCGCATCCGCTATCACTCGTGCTCGTATCTACACCTGCTGCAACGCGACGAGGCGTACCGCGCGCTGCGGCAATCTCAGCGGCAACTGCTGGCGACGAATCTGGAGTTGCAGCGGCTCACGCATTCGGACGGTCTGACCGGCCTGTCGAACCGCCGCTACCTCGACCAGTATCTGGCGGCCGAATGGCACCGTGGCACCCGCGACAAGACCGGCCTCGGCCTCCTGATGATCGACGTCGACCACTTCAAGGCCTACAACGACACCTACGGGCACGTCGCCGGCGCGACGAAGTGCTGAAGAGCGTCGCGCATACGATCGAAGCGTGCCTCGGCCATTCACTGGATCTCGCCGCGCGCTTCGGCGGCGAGGAGTTCGCGGTGGTCGTGCCGGACACGTCGGCGGGCGGCTTGCGCCTGCTCGCGGAGAAAATCCGCATCGCGGTCGAAGACCGCGCGATCACCCATGCGGGCTCGGCAGAGGGCGTCGTCACGATCAGCATCGGCGCGGCGATGGTGGTGCCGTCGGCCGCCGAACCGGTCACGTCGCTGATCGAGGCCGCCGGCGTCGGCCTGTATCGCGCGAAACACGACGGCAAGAATCAAGTGGCCGTGAGCGGCTGAGTCTGGCGCCGCCCTCCTCGACCTTCGGCTTACGCGGCCACGGCGCGCGTATAGCGCTCGGCCGGCGCGCTGCGCGACAGATTCGGCTGCAGATGCAAACGCGCGCTGTTCAAACGCTCCCAGTCGGCGGCATCGGGCAAAGACGGGATCGTCACCAGTTCGCCCTGATCGAGACCGGCAAGCGCCGCGTCGACCATGTCCTCGGCGCTCATCACGATCTGCGAAGGCAGGTTCTCGACCGCGAGACCCGCGCGATCCCAGAACGCGGTGCTCGTCGCGCCCGGCAGCACCGCTTGCAGCCGCACGCCCTTGCCGCCCACCTCGTGATGCAGCGACTGCGTGAGGTTCAACACGTAGGCCTTGGTGCCGCTATAGGTGCCGTTCAACAATTCCGGCGCCAGCGCGACGATCGACGAGATATTGATCACCGTACCGGCGCCGCGCGCGATGAAGCCCGGCAACACCGCCGCCGTCAGGCGCGTGAGCGAGCTCACGTTCAGTTCGATCATCTGCTCGAGTTCATCGATGTCGGAGTCGATCAGCGTCGCGGTCGCGCCGACGCCCGCGTTGTTGATCAGCATCGTGATGCCGCGCTCGGCGCGCAACTGGTTCTCGATGCGGCGCACGTCGGCCTTGTTGGTCAGATCGGCGCTGACGGTGCTCACGCGGCGGCCGGTTTCCTTCGTCAGCCGGTCGGCGAGGCTGCTGAGGCGTGCGCCGTCGCGCGCGATCAGCAGCAGGTCGTAGCCGCGTCGCGCGAGCCGGTCCGCGTAGACCGCGCCGATACCCGACGATGCGCCCGTGACCACCGCCGTACCGTTGCCTTCGTTCGAATTGCCTTGTACGCCCTTGTCTGCCTGCGTTGCCATTGAAGCTCTCCTTGCGGGCTGCGCATGATGCGGCCGCCTGTCCGGTGAATGGGAACATCCGTGAACTCGCCGCCTGGCGGCTTTTGCGCTGATACGACGGGGTTGACGAGCTGAGTTTAGGCGCGTACTGTTTTGTCTCAAATGTCGTATTCCCCTCGTTTTCGGACATCGCAGATGAAACGCATCGCCGTGGTGGTCTTTCCGGGCTTTCAGATCCTCGACATGGTCGCGGTATCGATTTTCGAACTCGCCAATCAGGACACCGGCGAGCCCGCGTACGACGTCGCGGTGATCTCCGAGCACGGCGGCATGGTGCGCAGCTCGGCGGGCGTCGAGGTCGCGACGCGCCCGTTCGGCGATCCCGCCTACGACACGGTGATCGTCACCGGCGCGATGGAGATCGCGCCGTCGTCGCCGGGGCTGCTCGCGTTTCTGAACGACGCCCTCGCCGCCTCGCGCCGCACCGCGAGCATCTGCACCGGCGCGTTCGTGCTCGCCGAAGCGGGCATCCTCGACGGCCGTCACGCGACTACGCACTGGGCGCATGCGCGCGATTTGCAACGGCGCTTTCCGCGCGCGCGGGTCGACGAGGACCGCATCTTCATCGTCGACGGCTCGGTGTGGACGTCGGCCGGCATGACCGCGTGTATCGATCTGTGCCTCGCGCTCGTCGAGAGCGACCTCGGCGTCGCGGTTTCGCGTGCGATCGCGAAGAAGCTCGTGGTCTATCACCGGCGCACCGGCGGGCAATCGCAGTACTCCGCGATGCTCGATCTCGAACCGAAATCCGATCGGATCCAGAACGCGCTGTCGTATGCGAAGAGCCATCTGCGCGAGCCGCTGACCGTCGAGCAGCTCGCCGACGTCGCGCATCTGAGCCCGCGCCAGTTCAGCCGCGCGTTTCGCGACGAGACGCGCCAGTCGCCGGCCCGCGCGATCGAGGCGCTGCGTGTCGAGGCGGCTCGCACCATGCTCGAAACCGGCCGTCATTCGATCGAAACCGTCGCAGCCGACACTGGCTTCATCGACCCCGAGCGGATGCGGCGCGCGTTTTTGCGCGCGTTCGGCCAGCCACCTCAAGCGATCCGGCGTGCCGCACGCGTGGCGTAAGCGTTCGGGTAGAGAATAGGAAACCGCGGTGCGAAGCTACGCAAAAAAGTATCCCGCTCGACCCGTGAATCGAACCCAGCCCAAATGAAAGGAAACGCGATGAGCTACAACGACAGCAACCCGTTCGCCAAAATCTTGCGCGGCGAACTACCGTGCATCAAGGTGGCCGAAAACGACCAGGCGCTGGCTTTCATGGACTTGATGCCGCAGGCCGACGGCCATCTGCTCGTCGTGCCGAAGGAAGCGGTCGCGGAAATTTTCGATCTGTCGGATGCGGCGCTCGTCGCGTCGACGCGCATGGCGCAAAAGCTCGCGATCGCGGTGCGCGCGGCACTGCGTCCTGACGGCGTGTTCATCGGCCAGTTCAACGGCGCGGCGGCGGGACAGACAGTGCCGCACGTCCATTTCCACGTGATTCCGCGCTGGGAAGGCCAACCGCTGAAGCTGCATGCGCGCGAGGTCGCCGATCCGGACACGCTCGAAGCGCTCGCCAAACGGATTCGCGCGCACTGGCGCGCCCATTGAAGCGCGACGCGAGGCCCTGCCGACGCAACGTCGCGCCCCGCATTACGGTCACGCCCGGTAACAACTGTAAAAGCCGTTGAAACCACCGATTGGCGTGTCGCGACTAGACTGCTATTGCCTTGTGTTCAAGGCATTGAGTGTGGATCTCTTTTTTTCAGCCTGCCCCTGTGGCAGGCTTTTTTTCTTTGGGGACCCGCTTCGCAATCTCAGAGCCGCTCGCGCGAACGGCGTAGCGGATGCCGCCAGTCGATGCGTCGGCGACGCGCTCGCAACGGCCGTCCGTCGTGCAGGTCTCGATGCTCCTGCCACAGTTCGTCGGAAAAAAGAAACATGACGATCAGCAGCGGAACGACCAGAAAAATCCCGAGTATGACGTGCTCGTTCACGATAGCCTCCGGGTGCAGGAGATTCATTTTCATTGTAGAGCACCGCCTGTACCCGCATACCGGCTCGACGAAGATCCACCTGGATTCAGGCCGCACGCGAAGGGTACATCGCACTGCGATCGCGCCCCCCTCGCCTGTCCACGCGGTTTTGCGCCGCGCGGCTTTTTTCATGCGTTTTCGGCAATGGCGCGTTGCAAGCGTTTCACCAGGGCCCGTGAGATACGGCTGGCACTGTTTATTTTCTGCACTTGCCTCGTTATTGCGCATCGCAGCTTTTGCCTGTGGAATGACTTTGTGTGCGATGCACAAACCCGTTGATTAAATTGTATTAAATCGCTTAATTGACGCTACACGTTTACGTGAATGCGCGCGCAAAGCTTTACCAGCTAAGGCATATGCGAGTGTGGATTTTTAGTTATTCATTTCATTGCCATTCGGTCAGGCGTGTGCTCAAGCTTTAATCAGCTTCGACAGCAGGTGCGACAATTCGCCACTGTTGCGATCGCACACAAGATGTGCTTGTCGTTCTCATCGGTTCTCCTAGAGTGCGAGATGCGGGTCCACCGTTAAAGTTAAATACATAGCTAACCGAGATTTTTTTCGGCCCGCCCCGGAGGAACGAATGAAAACTCGAATTGCCGTTGTTTTCGCCATCGCGGGTTTGGCTGCCGCTAGCGTTCAGGCGCAAGACGTCGTGATCAAGCCGCAGCAAACGATCCAGTTCAAGGCCAATGCCTATGGCTGCGTATCGAAGGACAAGCTCGATGCCGCCGATCACCACGCGCAAGCCGGTGAACAGCAGCAGATGCAGGAATTCTTCTCCGGATATCAATGCGTGTCGACTCCGACCGACTCGAGTTTCCGCGTGGTGCGCGTGGTCGGCCACGACGTCGAGTTCGTGAATTCAGCCAATAGCGATACCGAGGGGCTCTGGGCGAACGACCGATTCATCAAGCAATAAGTACAACACCGGTATTCCGGCAAAAGCCGGAATACCGTCGCATGCGTATCCGCTGCGGCTTTAAAAGTCGCAGGCGTGAACGCGTGAGCTAAAAGAGACGGCTTGGGCATTCCGATGCCAAGCCGTTTTTTTTATTGCTTTTGATACTTGCCAGGCTTCACCTGCAATAAAAAAGCCGATGCGGGTTTTATCGACCCGCATCGGCAGTACGCCTTCTCGCAAAGCGCAGGAAACCGGCCACGAGCAACGGCGCGTCAGTGCACGCGCTTGCTGCGGCGGAACTGGTCGAACAGAACCGCGAGCAGCAGGATGCCGCCGCGAATCAGGTACTGGTAGAACGTCGGTACGTTCAGCAGGCTCATGGCGTCCTGTACCGAGCCCATGATCAGCACGCCGACCAGCACGCCGGAGATCGTCGCGACACCGCCCGTCAGCGACACACCTCCGAGCACGCACGCGGAAATCACGCCGAGCTCGAGCCCGACCGACGTCTTCGGATCGCCGAGGCTCATGCGCGACGCGAGCATCACGCCCGCGAAGCCGGTCACGAGGCCTTGCAGCACGAACACGGTGATCTTGATCCGCGTGACGGGCAGCCCCGCGAGCACAGCCGCTTCGCTATTGCCGCCGACGGCCAGCACGTTCTTGCCGAACACGGTCTTTTTCAGCAGGAAGCCGAACAGAACGAAGCCGACGATGTTGCTCCAGATCGGATAAGAAATGCCGAGGAACGAGCCGCCGCCGAGGTCGAAGAAGCGCTCCTCGGAGATCATCACCGCGTCGCCGTTCGACGTGATGTACGCGAGGCCGCGCACGACCTCCATCATCGCGAGCGTGACGATCAGCGAGTTGATCTTGTAGCGCGCGACCAGCGTGCCGTTGACGAGCCCGACCGCGCCGCCCGCGAGCACGCCGGCCGTGATGCCGACTAACACGCTGTGCGTCGCGGTGATCAGCACGGAAGCCACCACGCCCGAAAACGCGACGATCGACGCCACCGACAGGTCCACCTCGCCGAGCGCGAGCACGAACATCATCGTGACGGAGATCGAGCCGATCAGCGTGACCGACAGCAGCAGGCCCTGGATATTGCGCGTGCTCAGAAAGTCTGGGACCGTGAACGACAGCACCGCGAACAGGATGACGAACACCATCACGATGCCGGATTTGTTGATCAGGTCCCAGGTGCGCGCGGCGCGCGCGGCCAAGCCCACGGAGGCGACGGCGGGGGTCGAGGAATCGGTGGAAGGTGTATTCATGATGTCTGTTCCATTCAATGCCGTTTTCGTTGCGATATTCGGTAAGAGGTCTGGTGGCGCGATCCGTTGGGCGATCAGCGCGGCAATGCCAGCTTGATCAGCGCATCCGGCGTGGCCTGCGCCTTTGGCAGATCGCCGACGATGCGGCCTTCCTTCATCACGATCACGCGATCGGTCACGCCGATCACCTCGGCGAGATCGCTCGACACGACGATGACCGTGCGGGCCGCCTCGGCGAGCCCATACAGCAGCCCATAGATCTCGCTGCGCGCCCCGACGTCGATGCCGCGCGTCGGCTCGTCCATCAGGAACACGTCGATCTCTTCGGCGAGCCAGCGCGACAGGATCACCTTCTGCTGATTGCCGCCGGACAGCGTGCCGATCGGCGTGTCGCCGTTGCGCGTCTTGATCGCGAGCTTGCCGATGAACTCGCGGGTGGTCTGCGCTTCCTTGCGGCCGTTGAGCACGCTGAAGCGGCTGAAGTGGCGGCGGCAGCTGATGTTCAGGTTGTCCGACACCGACGCGATCGACACGATGCCTTCCTGCTTGCGATCCTCGGGACACAGCGCGACACCGGCGCGCACCGCGTCGCGCGGCGTGGCGAACTGCACGCGCTTGCCCTTCAGCGCGACCTCGCCGGCGCTCGGCTTGACCGCGCCGTAGATCAGCTTCATCAGCTCGGAGCGGCCCGCGCCGACGAGTCCGAAGAAGCCGACGATCTCGCCCTTGCGCGCCGAAAACGAAGCCGGTTCGCGCAGGCCCGGTCCCATCAGGCCGTCGACCTGAAGCTGCACGTCGCCGTGCTCGCGCGCGCGATAGCCGTACACATCGGTGATCGAGCGCCCCACCATGCAGCTGATCAGCCGATCGCGGTCGAGTCCCGCGCCGGCCTCGAAGGTGTCGATGCGGCGGCCGTCGCGAAACACGGTGACGCGATCGCACAGTTCGTAGACTTCATCCATCCGGTGCGTGACGTAGATGATCGCGTGGCCTTCGGCCTTCAGCGCGCGGATGATGCGGAACAGTTGCGTGGTTTCGCGCGACGACAGCGAGCTGGTCGGTTCGTCGAACGCGATCACGCGCGCGTCGCGCATCAGCGCCTTGCCGATTTCGATCATCTGCCGCTGACCGATCGACAGATGCTTGACCTGCTGCGACGGATCGAGCTTTTCGCCGAGCCGTTCGAGCTCGCGCATCGCACGCGCGACCAAAGCCTTTTCGTCCAGTACGCCGAAGCGATTCGGCAGGGCGCCGAGCATCAGATTCTCGGCGACCGTCAGCTCCGGCACCAGATGCAGTTCCTGATAGATGATCGCGATGCCCGCGGCGATCGCCGCCTTGGTCGTCGCGAACTGCTGCTCGACGCCGTCGAGCGACAACGTGCCCGAGACAGGATGATTGACGCCGGACAGCACCTTCAGCAGCGTCGATTTGCCGGCGCCGTTTTCGCCCATCAGGCCGTGCACCTCGCCGCGGCGCACTTCTAGCGAGACCTGGTCGAGCGCGAGCACGCCCGGAAAGCGCACGGTGATGCCGTCGAGCCGGAGATAGGGGGCGTCGGATGCGGGCGTCGATGCGGGCGAGGGCGCGAGCGCCGCCTCGCTGGCATGAGACCCGGTGAATAAGGACGTCATCGAAAAACCTCGAACGGATGAACCTGAGCGGGCCGCGCTCGCGCTAAACGCGAGGCACGAGGCGGCCCGCCGTCTGCTGCGAGAACCTCGCTTAAATACCCAGTTCCTTGCGCACGTCCAGCCAGTTGCCGCGCACCATCAGCTTGCCGGTGGTCTGCGTGTCGGCGGGCGGCTGCTTGCCGTCCTTGATCCACTCGATAAGGTTCTCGGTGCTTTCCTTGCCGTGGTTCGTCGAGCTGACCGCGATCGTGCCGTAGAAGCCCGTCGGTTCCTTCTTCTGGAACTCGGCGAACGCCTCGCCCGCGCCGTTGATGCCGACGCCGATCACGTCCGCGGCCGGAATATGCAGCTGTTCGGTCGCGCGCACGCCGCCGAGCACGCTTTCCTCGTTGAGCGCGAAGATCACCCACTTCTTGATGTTCGGATGCTGCGCGAGCACCGGCGACACCGCGTTGAAGCCGCCTTCGTCGTCGGTGGTTTTCTGCGGCGCGTCGAAGACGTTTTCCTTCTTGAAGCCGCCGGCGAGCAGCGACTGCGTCGCGCCGTCGGTGCGCAGCTTCGCGGTCGGCAGCTCATAGTCCGTGATACGCAGCGCGCCGACTTCCTCAGGCTTCCAGCCGCGGCGCTTCATTTCGTCGGTGATCGCCTGGCCCACCTGGTTGCCGATCTTGAAGGCCGACATGCCGAGGTGCGGCACGTTCGCCAGCGGCTTGCCGGTCGAATCGACCAGCTGGTCGTCGACGGTCACGAACTTCATGTTGTAGCGCTTCGCGCGCGCCTGAATCGCCGGTCCGAGACGCACGTCGGGCGCGCAGATCACGAAGCCTTTCGCGCCTTGCGCGCCGAGGTTGTCGATCGCGGCCAGCACTTTTTCGCCATCGGGCGTGCCGATGTTGACGACCGAGAAGCCGTCCTTCTTGCCGAGCGCGCTCGCGGCTTTCTGTTCGTTGATGAACCACGCCTGTTCGGGCATCTTCACGAGGAAGCCGACTTTGAGCGGCTCATCCGCTTGGGCGGACAGTTGTGCGGCGAACGGGGCGGCGAGGGCGGCGGCGGCCATCGCGGTCAGGGTCAAACGGCGAAGCTTGCTGGTCATCTACTGTCTCCTGAGGGTGAAAAGCTGCATTGATGTCGTGTAGTTGCAGCGGGGTAACGCGGGCGGCGTCAGCCGTCGCGCGAATCGGGTCGGATCTGCGCGCGGCACGCCGGGCGGTTCGCGCGAGTCGCGGTGAAAACGGTGGCGCGGCTCATTGCTTCTAGCTCGCCAGGTACGCCGTTTTCACGGCGGTCCAGAACGCGGCATCGCTCGCGCCATAGGCCGACGCCTTGCGGCCGCCGCCGGGTCCGTGATGCTCGACGGTCGTGGTCGGCAGATTGATCGTGACGAGACCGCTCTGCACGTGGCGGCGAAAATGCCGCGCGCGTTCGAGCGAGCGCGTGCAGATGCCGGCGCACAGTCCGTAGGCGGTGTCGTTCGCGAGATGTAGCGCGTGTTCGTAATCGTCCGCGCGCAGCACGACCGCGAGCGGCCCGAAAATCTCTTCACGCGCGATCCGATGCTCCGATTCGCCGATAAACAGCGCCGGCTCGAAAAAATAGCCGCGCGTCGCGCGCTCCAGTCGCCGCCCGCCGCGCAGCAACTGCGCGCCTTCCTGCTCGCCGACGCGCACGTAGTCGAGATTGCGTTCGAGCTGCGCGGCGTTCGCCACCGGGCCGATATCGGTGCCGTGCTTCAACGCGTGATCGACGGTGAGTTTCGCGAGCTTTGCCTGCAACGCGTCGACGAACGGCGCGAACACCGCGCGTTCGACGATCAGCCGCGCGGCAGCCGTGCTGCGCTGGCCGGTCGCGCTGAAGGCACCGGTGAGCGCCGCGTCGACCGCGCCGTCGAGATCGGCGTCGGCCAGCACGACGAACGGATTCTTGCCGCCCATCTCGAGCTGCACGCGCGCCTGGCGCGTCGCGGCGGCCTGCAGCACGCGCGTGCCGGTGTCGGACGAACCGGTGAAGCTGATCGCCGCGACGAGCGGATGCGCGACGATGCGCGCACCGACCTTGCGTCCGCTGCCCATCACGAGGTTGAACACGCCGGCCGGCAAGCCCGCGCGACTGACGATCGACGCGAGCGCCGCCGCGCAGGCCGGCGCCGATTCGGCCGGCTTGTAGACGACGCAGTTGCCGTGCGCGAGCGCGGCGCCGATCTTCGCCGCGGCGATCGCGAGCGGCGCGCTCCACGGCGCGATGATGCCGACCACCCCGAGCGGCTCGCGCGTCACGTCGATTTCGCCGCCGGCACGCGCCGACGCGTGCGGCTCGACGAACGCGCGCAGCGCCTCGGCCGCGAATAGCTTGAACAGTTGCCCTGCGCGCGTCGCTTCGGCGAGCGCCTCGGGCAGCACCTTGCCGACTTCACGCGCGAGCAGCCGGGCCAGCTCCTCGCGGCGCGCGAGCATTTCGCTGCCGATCGCGTCGAGCGCGTCGGCGCGGCGCTGTGCGGAGGCGAGCGACCAGTCGCGAAACGCCGCGTGCGCAGCCTCGATCGCGCTGTCGGTCTGCCGCACGTCCGCGCGCACGTATTCGCCGACCGGCTCGTCGAGATCCGACGGATTGAGCGACACGCCCGTGGTCGCGCCAGTCTCCCATCCGCCATTGATGTAATGGCGAAACGGGCTGGCAACGAGGGGGACGAGCGGATCGCGGTTCATCGGCGAAAAAAGGCGCACCGTAAGTTCACAAAAGTCCACGAATGGTATGAGCCGGCCCAATAACTTTCCAATCCCTTTTTAGGCTTCTCCGATATCAGTTTCGGTATGGCATCATGGAGCTTCAGAGGAAGAACGTACAAAAATCGCTCGTAAAGACCCAGGAGACCCTGCGATGACGCGTAGCTATTCGAACTGGTTCGTGCGCGCGCGGCTGAAGACGCGCCAGTTGCTGCTGCTTGCCGCGATGGAGGAGGAGGGCAACGTGCGCCGCGCGGCCGACGTGCTCGGCATGACGCAGCCGGCCGCGTCGCGCCTGTTGAAAGAGCTCGAGGACATGCTCGGCGTGAGCCTGTTCGACCGCACGCCGCACGGTATGCACGCGACGCTGTACGGCGAGGTGATGATCCGCCACGCGCGCATGGTGCTGTCGAACCTGAGCCAGGCGCACGACGAAATCTCGGCGCTGCGCGCGGGGCTCGCGGGTCAGGTGCGTATCGGCGTGATCGCCGCGGCGGCCGCGACGATGGTGCCGCGCGCGATCGCGAGCGTGAAGGCGCGTTATCCGCAGTTGCAGATCTGGACCGAGGTCGAGACCTCCGACGTGATGCTGCCGCGGCTCGCCGAAGGCGATCTCGACATCATGATCGGCCGCGTGCTCGAAAGGCAGAACCAGTTCAAGACCGACGTGCGCTACGAACCGCTCGCCGACGAACCGCTGTGCGTGGTCGCGCGTCCCGGCCATCCGCTCGAAAATGAAACGGGATTGACGCTGCGCGGCATCGTCAACGCGAGCTGGGTGCTGCATCCGCCGGGCAGCGTGCTGCGCCATCGCTTCGACCTGATGTTTTCGCAGATCGGCCTGAATCCGCCGCAGAACGTCGTCAATACGAACAACTTCCTCGCGATTTCGAGCCTGCTGCTGCAAAGCGACATGTTGGCGGTATTGCCCGATGAAGTGGCGCGCCAGTACCAACAGTACGGGGTATTGAAGCGCGTACCGATCGATTTGCCTTGCAGGATGGATACATTCGGTATCATCACGCGCCAGTCGCATCTGTTGTCGCCGGCGGCCGCCGTCGTGCTCGACGCGCTGCGAGATGCGGCTCGCGACGTATACGGCACGGCCACGGAACCTGCGGTGGCCCGGTAAATGCTTCCTTCTGTGTCATAGGCACCGGCTAACGGCGCGGGAGGAACATACGATGTACAGCAAACACAAGAAACGGCAACGCGCCGTCGACGATTCATTTTCGCTGCGCTCCGGTGGAGCGAGCGCCTGGTTTAGCAACGGCATGGCTCTCAAATCGACGATATACAAGGCGGAACTGCAGATCGCTGACATGGACCGGCACTATTACGCCGACCATTCGCTGACGATCGCCCGTCACCCCTCCGAAACCGACGAACGGATGATGGTCCGCGTCGCCGCGTTCGCGCTGTTCGCGCAGGAACGGCTGGAGTTCTGCAAAGGTTTGTCGGATGTCGACGAACCGGATCTGTGGGCGAAGGATCTGACCGGCGCGATCGACACGTGGATCGAGGTCGGCCAGCCCGAGGAGCGCCGCATCGCCAAGGCGAGCGGGCGGGCGAATCACGTGGTCGTGATCGCGTATGGCGGGCGTACTTCGGAAATCTGGTGGCAGGGCGTGCGCAACAAGGTCGAGCGCCTGCGCAACGTGACGGTCTGGACGCTCGGCGAAGACGTCGCGGCATCGCTCGGCTCGCTTGCCGAACGCACGATGCGGCTGCAATGCACGGTGCAGGACGGCGAAGCATGGCTCGGCAGCGCCGAAGCCGATGCGGTGAAGATCGACTGGACCGTACTCAAGGCGCCCGCCGATGCGTGACGGCTCAGGTCTGAACCAGTTTTTGCGCCGCTTCGTTCTCGCATTCAGAGCGACGTGACCCGCGCCGCTTCCGGCGGCCCCTTCAGCTCGACCATATTGCCCTCCGGGTCGAACAGATACAGCGACGGCCCGAATCCGTCCGCGCCATAACGCACTCCCTGTTCGCCGAGCCGCGCGCCATGCGCGCTCAAATGCGCCTTCAACGCGTCGGCGTCGAACGACTCGACGCGCAGACACAGGTGGTCCATGTTGCGCCCCGTGCCCGCCGCGCCGTTTTCCGCGCGATCGAGCTTCGCGCCGACCTGCAGCAGATCGATCAGCGATCGGCCCGCGCGCAGTTGCGTGAGGCCGAGTTCGCGCTGCTCCTTTTCAACACTGCAACCGAGTACGTCGCAGTAAAAGCGCGCGAGGGTTTCGACCTGCGTCGCCCGGATCACGACGTGGTCGATCTCGCGAATGTGGATTTTCATTTCGAACGCCCTTTCGCTAGTTCGGAGAACCGATTAGGAAGTGTAGGAGAAAGGAAAGGGCGGGGTGGATCGGCGGGAAGTCGTGGGCGAACCGGACCAAATGCAAACCAGGCGCGGACAAAAACCGCAGGCAAAAAAAAGCCCGCTCAAGTGGAGCGGGCTGAATCCATATCAGGAGGAGACATGGAGGAGACAAGCACTAATATACACATCGGCTTGGTGCGACGCAATAACTTTTTAAGGGAAAACCCGATATCGTGCGAAATTGCCGCAGTTTGAGGCAAAACATCCGGCCGCAGGGCATTCCAAGGCGCTTCGGATTGCGATTTGCCGGGTTTGACCCCACTACGGGTACGGACAAGCGCGTCCGAATGACAGAGCAAGATCCGGCGCGTACTGTGTAGCGTTCGGGCCTAGATTGATGAGCATCGACACTGCCTGCCCATCCGGGCCCCAGGACATCATGAACGCCACCACTCGCCATTCCGTCCCCATGCGCGCCGCCGCCGACGTCGACACCGCCCAGTGGCGCACCGACGACGAACGCTGGGACGCCGTCACCCACCGCGACCGCGATGCCGACGGCGCATTCTTCTACGCGGTCAGGACGACCGGCGTGTTCTGCCGGCCGTCGTGCGCGTCGCGCCAGCCGCGCCGCGAAAACGTCGCTTTCTTCACCGATGCCGCCGCCGCGCGCGCCGCGGGCTTTCGCGATTGCAAGCGCTGCCAGCCCGGCGGTCTGCCGCGCGAGCTCGACATCGTCGCCAGGGCGTGCGCAGCGCTCGACGCCGATCCGCAGCAGCGCCTCACGCTCGCGCAACTGAGCGATGCCGTGCACGTGAGCCCGTTCCATTTGCAGCGCCTGTTCAAGCGCGTGGTCGGCGTCTCGCCGCGTCAATACCAGGCCGCGCAGCGCGGCGCCGCGTTGCGCGATGCGCTGCAGGGCGGCGCCGACGTCACGCGCGCGACGCTCGACGCCGGTTTCGGCTCGCCGTCGCGAATGTACGACAGCGCGCCGGCCGAGCTCGGCATGGCGCCGTCCGCGTATCGCCGCAAGGGCGCGGGCCTGACGGTGCGCTATGCGAGCGCGCCGACCTCGCTCGGCTTCGTGCTGGTCGCCGCGACTGACAAGGGCATCTGCAAGATCGGTTTCGGCGACGACATCGCGCTGCTGATCGACGAATTGCGCGGCGAGTTCGCGAATGCCGAGCTGCGCGAAGACGCCGGCCGGCTCGCGCCGTTCATCGCACAGATCGACGCGTATCTGCGCGGCACGCGCCAGGCCTTCGAGTTGCCGCTCGATATCGCGTCGACCGCATTCAAGCAGCGCGTGTGGGATGCGCTGCGGCGAATCCCGTACGGCGAGACACGCAGCTATTCGCAGATCGCCGAGGCGGTCGGCTCGCCGCGGGCGGTGCGCGCCGTCGCGAGCGCATGCGCGACCAACCCGGTCGCGCTCGCGATTCCTTGCCATCGCGTCGTGCAGAAGGGCGGGGCGCTCGCCGGCTATCGCTGGGGGCTGCCGCGCAAGGCCGCGTTGCTCGACAATGAGGCGCAGCACGCAGGCGGCGTTGCAGCCAGCGACGCGCTCCGCCGCGACGCAAGCCGCACAGATGCCGACTCCCACAACTCCCAACTGGATCACGCCGCTTGAGCACGCTTCACGAGGTTGCAACTCTCGAATTGCCGTTCAAGGCACCGTTCGACTGGCCGCGGCTGCTGCGCTTTTTCAGCGGCCGCGCGACGCCTGGCGTCGAAGCCGTCGAGGACGGCGCGTATCGTCGCGCGATCGACTGGAACGGCGACGGCGGCACACTTAGCGTGCGGCTGCATCCGCGCAAGCGCTGCATCGTCGCGAGCATCGAAGGGCCGGCGAGCCGCCACGCCGATGCACTCGCCGCGCCAATCGCAAGAATGTTCGATCTGCGCGCCGATCCAAAGAAGATCGCCGCCGGACTCGCGGCGGACCCGTGGCTCGCGCCGCTCGTCGCCGCGGTGCCCGGCCTGCGCGTGCCGGGTGCGTGGTCCGGCTTCGAACTGGTGGTGCGCGCGATCGTCGGTCAGCACGTCAGCGTGAAGGCCGCGACGACCATCATCGGACGGCTCGTGCAGCGAGCGGGCGAACGCATCGACGGGCATCCGCACGAAAACACCGCGTGGCGTTTTCCGACGCCGGCCGCGCTCGCCGAAGTCGATCTCGCGCAGATCGGCATGCCGGGCAAACGCGTCGCCGCGTTGCAGGGCTTCGCGCGTGCGGTCGCGAGCGGCGACGTGCCGCTCGACAGCAGCGACACCGTCGATGCCGCGAGCCTGCGTGCCGCATTGCTCGCGCTCGCGGGCATCGGCCCCTGGACCGTCGAATACGTCGCGATGCGTGCATGGCGCGATCCCGATGCATGGCCCGAGGCGGATCTCGTGCTGATGCAATCGATCTGCGCGCGCGATCCTTCGCTCGTACGGCCCGCGCAACAGCGCAGCCGCACCGACGCGTGGCGGCCGTATCGCGCGTATGCCGCGATGCATCTGTGGAACGAGGTGGCGGATCGGGCGGGCGCTGCGCGCGGGGGATGAGCTGAGCGTCGTCGCGACGTGCCGATGCCGATGGCGTAGTTCAGCGCGACCTCGACGTGCTCGCTGAAACTCCGCCGAAGTGGCCGCAAGCAGCGGTTCTGGCGAGATGTTAAAGTGCCCGCTACTGAAAATTCCGCCGAACGTTGTCAGCCGCTATACCGTCTGTGAATCGTCTGGCGATACACGGCGACCGGCAACGCCCAACTTGCATCAATGCCAAACACCACACCTTCCTGCACGACCGACGCGCTTTCGCACCGCCTGTCCGTGCTCGACTCGAGCCCGCAGCGCGATGTGCTGATACGCGGCCTGCGCGGCATCGAAAGGGAAAGCCTGCGCGTGACGCGCAACGGCCAACTCGCGATGACGCCGCATCCGCGCGCGCTCGGCTCGGCGCTCACGCACCCGTCGCTGACGACCGACTACTCCGAGGCGCTGCTCGAGCTGATCACGCCGGCTGAGCAGGACGCCGCCGAAACCCTCGCGCAACTCGACGTGCTGCATCGTTTCGTCTACGCGGAGCTCGGCGACGAGATCCTGTGGAACAACTCGATGCCGGGACTGTTGCCCGCCACCGACGATGGCATTCCGATCGCGCACTACGGCTCCTCGAACATCGGCAAGCTGAAGTACGTGTACCGCGTCGGCCTCGCGCTGCGCTATGGCCGCACGATGCAGTGCATCGCGGGCATCCACTACAACTATTCGCTGAGCGAAGACGTGTGGCGCCTGCTGCACGCCGATCAGCAATCCACCGCGAACGCCGTCGACTTCCAGTCCGCCCGCTATCTCGCGCTGATCCGCAATTTCCGCCGCACGAACTGGCTGCTGATGTATCTGTTCGGCGCGTCGCCGGCGCTCGATCGGCGCTTTCTCCGCGATCGCAAACACACGCTCGAGACGTTCGACGCCGACACGCTGTACCGCCCGTACGCGACCAGCCTGCGCATGAGCGATCTCGGCTATTCGAACACGGCCGCGCAAGCCGCGCTGCACGCCGACTACGACACGCTGCCCGGCTATCTCGACGCGCTCGCGAAAGCCGTGAGCCGGCCGTATCCCGCCTACGAGCAGATCGGCACGCAACGCGACGGCGAGTGGGTGCAGATCAACACCAACGTGCTGCAGATCGAAAACGAGTTCTATTCGACGATCCGTCCGAAGCGCGTCACGTATCCGGGTGAGCGGCCGTTGCATGCGCTCGCCGCGCGCGGCGTGCAATACGTCGAAGTGCGTTGCATGGACATCGATCCGTTCGAGCCGGCCGGCATTTCGCTCGAAACGTCGCGCTTTCTCGACGCGTACCTGCTCGTGTGCGCGCTCGACGACAGCGCGCCCCTGCCTCCGCCCGCGTACACCGAAGCGAACCAGAACTTCGGCCGCGTGACGATGGAAGGCCGCAAGCCAGGCCTCGAACTGGTTCGCGACGGCAAGCCGGTCGCGATGATCGACTGGGCCGACGAACTGCTCGTGAAAATCGACGCCGCGGCGGCCGTGCTCGACAGCCTGAAGGGCGGCGACGAACACGCGCGCGCGGTCGCCGCGCAACGCGCGAAGCTCGCGGACGTGTCGCTGACGCCATCGGCGCGCGTGCTGCAAACGATGCGCGACCAGCAGCAAAGCTTCCTCGCGTTCGGCCTCGCGCAAAGCGAAGCGCACGCCGCGTACTTCCGTGCGCGTCCGCTCGATGCCGCGCAGTCCAAGGCGTTTGCCGACCTCGCGGTGCGATCGCTCGACGAACAGGCGAAACTCGAACGCGACGAGGTTGGTTCGTTCGATGCGTTCGTCGCTGCGTATCGGGCCTATACGCTCAATCGCTTCAGCGTCTGAGCGTTCGGACCACAGCATCCCGGAAGTGCTTCAAGCGGCCCACGTGGCCGCTTTTTCTTTGCCCCGAGTAACGCGCAGGTAACCTCTACGGATTGCGCTCTTCAGGCGTCCGCGGAATCGGCAAATACTCCGCGCGACGTCGCGATTCTCCGATCTGGGTGAAACACCGCTTCGATGGGGTAGTCCAAAATCTTATGACATGCTCCACAGGGGAGGTATCGACGTGAAGAACAAAGCTCTGTTGGCCGCGCTGTGTCTCTTGGCGACGACGGCATGCTCGACCCAGGGTCAGGTCGATCCCGATGTCATGCAGATCGCGACCAGGCCGTTGACGTGTTCGAACAAGGCCGAATGCGACCTCTGGTGGCAACGGGCGCAAACGTGGGTCGCGAGTCATTCGAAATACAAGATCGAGACCGCTAACGACTCACTGATCCAGACCGCCGGCCCGGACGGCGGCAAGCGCGCGCTCGCGTTTGAGATCACGCGCGCCGCGGGTCCCGATGGCACCACCACGATCGGCTTTTCGGCGCATTGCGACAGCTCGCTCGGCTGCAAGCCGAATCCGTGGGAAGCCGGTGCGGATTTCAAGCAGTATGTGAGAGGCACCACGGGCACAGCCGCCAGCGCGCCGCAAGGCAGCGCGACGCCATCGCAGAACGCGCCCGATGCGACGCATCCGGAGACGACGCCCCGTAACACGACCAGGCTGCCGAATGGCGAGACGATGTCGCAATAGATCGAGCGGTGGGCGCAGCGGCGATGCGTTCGCCGCTGCCGCGCGTTTGCTTCAGTGTCCTAATGAAGGCCCGGTGCCTTTGCGCGGCTTCGTGATCCACACGAGCACCGCCAACACGATAAACGCCGCGCCCGAGATGCGGAAGAAGTCGTTGGTGGCCATCATGTACGCCTGACTCGTCACCACCTGGTTCAGCTGCGCGGTCAGGCTGTCGCCGGAGAGCCCGGCGCCCGCCAGCGCATTCGTATAGGCGTTGGTGTTCGCCGAATACGTGCTGACCGTATCTGCAAGCATCGCGTGGTGATAGATCGTGTCGTTTTCCCAGAACGTCGTGCTGATCGCGGTGCCGATCGCGCCCGACAACGTGCGGAAAAAGTTCGACAAACCCGACGCGCTTGCAAGACGCTCGTCGGACACGCTCGACAGCGTGATCGTCGTCATCGGCACGAAGAAGCAGGCGACGCCGATCCCCTGCACGAGCCGCGGCAGGATCACGTGGCCGAACGGTACGTCGAGCGTGAACGCCGAGTTCCAGAACGATACGATCGCGAACACGATGAACGCGAAGCTCGCGACCATGCGCAGATTGAGCCGATGCATGTTCTTGCCGATCATCGGCGACAGAAACAGCGCGAGCAATCCGACCGGTGCCGTGGCGAGACCCGCGAGGCCGGCCGTATAGCCCATTACCGTTTGCAGCCATAGCGGGAAGATCACCACCGAGCCGAAGAACGCCATGAAGCCGAACGAGACGATCACGACGCCGAGCGCGAAGTTGCGATCCTTGAACAGCGACAGGTCGACGATCGGCTCCTTCTCGGTCAACTCCCACACGAGCAGGAACGCGATCGACACGAGCGCGATCACGGCAAGCGCCACGATGAACGTCGAGTTGAACCAGTCGCGGTCCTTGCCGAGGTCGAGCATCATCTGCAGACACGACACGCCGGTCACGAGCAGCGCGAGGCCCACCGCGTCGATGCGCTGGCGCGTCGTCTGCGTCTCGCGGCCACGCAGCAGCAGATACGCGCAGAACGCCGAGAACAGGCCGATCGGCACGTTGATGTAGAAGATCCACGGCCACGTGAAGTTATCGGTGATGTAGCCGCCCATCACCGGGCCGAAGATCGGCGCGCAGATCACGGTCATCGCCCATAAGCCGAGCGCGAGTCCACGTTTGGCGGGCGGGTACGAGCGCATCAGGATCGTCTGCGACAGCGGCACCATCGGCCCGGACACGAGCCCTTGCACGAGCCGGAATGCGATCAGCGATTCGAAGTTGTGCGCGAAACCGCAGGCCGCCGACGCGATCGTGAACAGCAGCACGGACAGCGTGAAGAGTCGTACCTCGCCGACGCGTCGCGCGAGCCAGCCGGTCAGCGGCACAGCGATCGCCGAGGCGACCGAGTACGACGAGATCACCCAGGTGCCCTGGCTTGCGGCGACGCCGAGGCTGCCGGAAATGGTCGGCACCGCGACGTTCGCGATCGAGGTGTCGAGCACCTCCATGAAGGTGCCGAGCGCAAGGCCGACGGTCAGCAGCGCGAGCGTGCCGCCCTGGAGCGGGGCGAGTTCTGCTGCGGGCAGCGTGGCGTTGGAAGCCGTGGCATCCATAGGTTTGTTCTCCTCAGGCGGCGAAAGCTTGTCGCGGCAGCCTTATCGGGTGTTTCAGATACCATGCTTGCATGCCGCATCACCCTCTGCCCAGACAGATATCTGATGACAATGACGCCTTTGAAAAGCGCCTCGTGATTGTCCCGCTAGTACTTCGTGATGACGCGCCGCCGCCATCCGACGACGACCGTTGTTTGACGCATGCCTCGGCTCATCCCGGCGGCTCGTCCGGCGGTGGCGCCGGTCCGCAACCCACGTCGGCGTCTGCCTCGGGACCGTTTGCGATGAAACGGGCGAGCAGGTGAATCAGCGTCGCGTGCTCCTCGGCGGTAAAGCCGCGCAACTGGTCGTTCAGCACAGTTGCGCCGAGGTTCGGCAACTGGCGCGCGGCCTCGTGGCCCTGCTGCGTCAGCTCAAGTTTCACCATGCGTCGGTCGTCGCTGCTGCGGGTGCGCACGACGAAGCCCTTCTTTTCCAGCCGGTCGAGCAGACGCGTCATCGAGCCGCTGTCGTACGACATCGCGCGCGACAGCTCGAATGGCGTGCTCGCGCGCCGCGACGACAGCATCAGAATCACGCCGATCTGCTGCGCGGTGAGCCCGAGCGGCTTGACCGCACGGTCCGTGCGCTCGACCAGCACGTTGCGCGCTTTCGTCAGGTAGTAGCCGAGACTGCTCGTGAGCTCGACCTCGTCCGCTTTGTAGGGGCCATCAGTCATGGGGTATCCGCAACATCCAGGCAAGACGAAGTTTAGCTGCCTAAGCAGACAAGTCAAATCGCATTTTGCGGTGCGCAACGAGGCCAACCGAAATACAACAGTCGAATCAATTGCGCCGCACAGTATCTTGAAATTTGATTGCATAGTCAATATTATGACAAGCAATGAGTTTCGCGCGTCCTGCGCCATTCGAGACCATGTTCTGACCGATCGACCGCACGCCGCCCGCCTCGCGACGCGCGCCAAAGGATTTCCCCGATGCTGTACCTCAAAAACACGCTTGGCGGCCTCAGCCGCTCACTGACCGATTCCGCACTCCATACCTTCCAGGGCCGACACCGCTGGTGGAAGCTCGCGCTGTTTGCGGGACTGTTCGTGCTGCCGGGTGGGTCGGTGGGTGTCGCGTTGCTCGCGTGGGCCGAGCATCGAAGGGGGACGAAGCGGGCGAGCAAAGGCAGCGTTGTGGGCGCGGAATCCAGCGAGATCGTGCTGCCGAAGGAAAGCTTCGTGATAAAGGCGGGAAACGTCGTCCCCGCGACGGCCAACAGCGGTAACGCTTGCCTCGCGCCTGGCGGTGCGTCGTGCCGGGCCTCCGCTGGCAAGCTCGCGTGTCAGCGTCAACGCCAGCAGACCCAATCCACGGAATCGCGGCTCTGAAGGTGCACCGATTCGCAGCGCGCTTTTCGGCACACAGTTTCGCTTCGTCTAGCCATCTGAACCACCGCGAACCCGCAGCCCCTCGCGCCGCCGGTAACAACGCGTAACCAGCGCGTCACCGCAAGTAACACACCTGCGCACCGCCTCGCATTAACCTTTCGGCTTTCAGTTTCCCGCGCTCGCGCGGGCTCATACGCTAACATTCCGGCAGACCACGATCTCGCCCGGCCGGTGGCGCCATTCCCGGCCGCATTGCGGCGTCCAGAAGGAATTCATTGCATGCAGTCTGATCGAATGTCGCGGGCGCTTGCTCCGCGCGTCCTGTCCCTTGCCGTGAGCGCGGCCTGCGCGACGCTCCTGGCCGCCTGCGCGGTCGGTCCGAACTATCAGCGGCCGGCCACCGAGATCCCCGCGTCGTTCAAGGAAGCCGCGCCCGGCTGGAAAGTCGCCGAACCCGCCGATCAACACGACCGCGGCGACTGGTGGGCGATCTACGAAGACCCGAAGCTCAACGAACTCGAAGCCAAGCTCAACACCGCGAACCAGACCATCGCGCAATTCGCCGCGAGCTACCGGCAGGCGCGCGCGCTCGTCGGCGAAGCGCGGGCAGCGTACTTCCCGACGATCGGTGCGTCGGCGGGCGCGACGCGCTCGGGCAACGGCACGCAAACCAGTGGTAATGCGACTACGGCGACCAGTCGCGAGGGCATCACCAACAGCTTCAACGTGCAGATGACGGCGAGCTGGGAGCCCGACCTGTGGGGCTCGGTCACGCGCTCGGTCAACGCGCAGAAAGCCGGCCAGCAGGGCGCGGCCGCCGACCTCGCGAACGCGCGCCTGTCCGCCCAGGCCACGCTCGCGCAGACCTACTTCCTGCTGCGCGCGCTCGACTCCACGCAGAAGCTGCTCGACGACACCGTGATCGCCTATCAACGCTCGCTGCAACTCACGCAGAATCAGTACGCGGCCGGCGTCGCCGCGCGCTCGGACGTGATCCAGGCGCAAACGCAGCTGCAATCGGCGCAGGCCGCCGCGATCGACAACGGCATCCAGCGCGCGCAGGACGAGCACGCGATCGCGGTGCTGGTCGGCGTGCCCGCGTCGATGTTCTCCCTGCCGCCGATGCCGCTCACCGCGACGCCGCCCGCCGTGCCTGCGCAGATGCCCTCCGCGCTGCTCGAACGCAGGCCGGATATCGCATCGGCGGAACGCAAGGCCGCGGCGGCGAACGAGCAGATCGGCGTGGCGATCGCCGCCTTCTTCCCGTCGCTGACGCTGTCGGCGACCGGCGGCTTCGAGAACTCGGTGTTCTCGCAATTGTTGACGTTGCCGTCGCGCTTCTGGACGCTCGGCCCGCAACTGGCCGGGACGATCTTCGACGCCGGCCTGCGCAAAGCGCAAACCGAGGCCGCGCGTGCCACCTATGACGCGGATGTCGCGACCTATCGGCAGACGGTGCTCGCCGCGTTCCAGGACGTCGAGGACAATCTCGCGGCGCTGCGCATCCTCGAACAGGAAATCGTCGTGCAGCGGCAGGCGGTCGACTCGGCGCGCCAGGCGCTCGCCATCGTGACGAACGAGTACAAGGCGGGCACGGTCGGCTTCGTCAATGTGCTGACCGCGCAGACCACGGCTTTCACCGCCGAACAGAAGCTCGAGAATATCGCCGGGCAGCGGATGGTGTCGTCGGTGGGGCTCGTGAAGGCACTCGGCGGCGGCTGGGACGCGTCGCAGATGAATCGCGAGACCGGCGATGTCGCGGCGCCCGCACCGCCGCCGGCATCGGCGCCGAGGGCTGCGGCCACGTCAGTCGGCGCGCCGTCCATCGCACAGAGCACCGCGTCGGGCACAGACGCGCTGCAAGCGCGGGTGCAGAGCAAATAATGTCCGCTGTGCTCGCCGCGCAGCAACGCCACGAAACAGAAGAGGCATGGTCGCAACTCGCGGCCATGCCTCTTTTTTCATCGCGCCACGCGCGCGAAACACGCGCCTCGGCACACATCAGCGCACGTCAGCCCCAACTCAGTGCACGAACGTCAGCGCCACCGTATCCGGCCCGCTAGGCCGGCCAAGCAGATTCAGCAGGCCGGCGAGGTTATCGTGCTGTTCCGGCGCGGCGCTCGCCGTGCCATGAAACGACGTCGATGCGGCCGACACCGTGCCGCTGCCGGTCAGCGTCAACGGACCCTTGATCGTGCTCAGATCGAGCGCCGACGACGTGCCCTGCGCCTGAAACCTGACCCGGTACGACCCGAGCGGCTTCACGAGCGACACCCGGGAGCTGACGTCGTCGAGCATCATCGTCAGCTGGCCGAACGCTTCGCCGTTGAAACTGCGCCACTCGGACCACGACAGCTGCACGTTGCCCTGCAGATCGAGCGTGTTGAATGGCGCGCCAAGCCCCGCGAGCAGCGACGCCGGCACCGCGAGCACGCCCGGCGTGACGGTTGCGCCGCGCGGCGTCGCTTCGACCGTGACCGGGTCGGGCATCGCCTCGCTATGGCGCATGACCATGCGCACGCGTCCGGTGAAAAGCGGCCAGAACGCCGTGCGCCATTCGATCCGACCAGGCAGCAGCGTCGCCGCGCTCATATCGGCGCCGGCGGCCAGCATCAGGGTCGCCGAGCCGTGCCACAGCGAGCCCTCGGCGTCGACGAGATTGACGTGCCCGTGCGTTTGCCGCGCGAACTGCGGCGTAATCCAGGCGGCCGGCAGTAACGCGAGCGTCACGGCCGCCACCGACAAAACGGCGACCACCAGCCACGGCAGCGCCGCACGCAGGCGCCACATCCAGTAATTCATGCGAGATCCTGTAGCGAGCGGCGCGTTGTTATTTCGCGGTCGACGGTTGCAGCGCGACCGTCAGATCGACCTGGCCGTCGTCTTTCAACGCGCTAATGTGCGCCTCGGAGACCTGCACCTTGAACTGCTTGCGCACGTCATCGACCCACGCGGTCCAGGCCGGAAACGCCACGTTTTTCATTTGCACCTGCACCGCGTTGCCGACGAACTGCACCTGCGTCGCGGCAAGGCCATGTTCGCCGAGCGATGCGGAAAGCGCGTCCTTCAGCGCCGCGCCGGTCGGCGCGACACCTTGCGCGGCCGCCGACAGCGAGCGCGCCTCGTTCGACTGCGCGGTCATCTGCGCAAGCTGCCGCTGCAGGCTGGGCAGCGATTCACGCAGGTGCGCGCGGCCTTCCTGCGCGGGCGCCCACAGCACCGACCACGCAATCGCCACGGCGAGCGCGGCGCCGCCCCACGTCAGCAGCGCCTTTTCGCGATCGGTGCGCTGGTCCCAGAAGCCAGCCCATGTTTGAGCGAGTTCAGCTTTCATTGTCCGTTCCTGATGGTCCACTTGCCGGTACTGCTGTCGATCGCGCCGGTAAGGCCGTTGCGCGCGAGGCGCTTGGCGAAGTCGGGGTCGACCTTGACCGCGGGTTTGAAGGTCACGTCGAGGCGGTGATCGTGATAGTCGAGCGCGGCAATGCCGTTGACCGGCAGCGGCGACAGCGAGCGCGCGAGGCCGTCGGCGAGCGACAGGAAATCCTCCGGCGACAGCTCGCCCGCCGCCACGCGCAGCTGTTGCACCTGACGCGCCATCTGATCGGGCGCGTCGAGTACGACGGTCGTCTTCGGGAACGTATTGAGCAGCAGCTCCGTCATCTGCGTGTTGATCGCGTCACGCTGACGCGCAAGCATCAGCCACTGCACGTTCGCGCCGATGATCGCGACGACGAGCGCGGCGAGCGCGAGCACGATCGGCAGACGCAGACGCCGCAGCGTCGCGCGATCGAGGCGCCACGGCTGCGACGCGAATTCGAACTGGCACAGGTCGAAGCGGCATTCGAGCGCGCGTCGCGCGAGCTGCTCGAACGGCAGCGGACTCGCGCCGTGAATATGCGAGGCGAGCCGCGCGGGACTCGTCGTGGATTGGTTCGGCTCGTTGCCGGGCACCTCGGTCAGCATGTACAGCGACACCGGCGCCGCACCCGCTAGCGCGGACAGCGTCGCGTTCACCGCATCGGCCGGCGCCGCGAAACCCTCGCCCTGGACACCGCGTGCAATCGCCAGTTCGACGCGCGGCACGCCGCTGTCGAGCGCGCCTTCGACGAGCAGCGCGGGTGCGGTCTGCACGACCGCACCGAGCACCGCGGCCACCATCGGCACGATGGACGGCGCTTCGGGCGCGACCACCGGCGCGATGCCCGGTAGCGACGTCGCGACGCTCGCCGCGCCAGCCATCGCCGGCTCGCGCACTTCGGCTGTTTCATCGTCGTTCGCGGCAACTTCGGTCACCGGCGCCAGCGGCAGGCAACGCGTGACCGGCACCGCGCGCAGACTGCGATGACCGGCCGCCGTGAACGCCTCACAGATGAAACGGAACCAGCCGCGATCAATGATCGCGAGCAGGTGCCGACCTTCACCAAGCCCCTGCGGATCGACCGCGATATGGCAGGTCTGCGGGTCCTGGATCAGTTGATCCTCGACGATATTGGGCAGCGCCTGGCGCAGCTTCGGGCCACGCAGCGGCGGCAGCGTCGCGGGCATCAGCAGCAGGTCGCGCGCGGCGAGCATCAGCACCGTCGTGCCGGCGCGCGGCAGCAGCGCGAGCGCCGAGCGGCCGGCGCGCTGCGTGCGCCCCGTCTTGTCGAGCAGCACGAACGGCAGCTCGGGCAGTTGCCATTCCTGCGAGGGCACCGCCGGATCACGCGGCGGCAATAGGACGATCAGCGTGCTCAAAGGCCACTCTCTCTATGGATTGCGTTGTTCACAGTTGGTCTTGTACCCGCACGATACGCGTGGTGTGAGTTAGCGGATCGCGATAGACGAGCGTCGTGCGATCCACTTCGGCGCGCTCGTGCTGCACACTGCCGTGGACTAAAAAGTAGCTCGAGTTGACGTCGAACTGATTCGGATCGATCGACACCGATTGCACACCGGCGGCGGTCAGCGCGAGCTGCACGTCGCCGACGTTGCGGAAAAACACGGTCTGGCGCCGCGCGACGAGTGCTTGCGCTTGCGACACGGTCATGCCCGGCACCACTGCCGCGATCACTTCGGCCGACGCGGTGTTCATGTTGATCGCGGTGGTCGTAGGCAGCACGGTGACGAACGGCCGCAGCTTCGCGACGATCTCCGGCGTGTAGCCCGGAATGTCGAGCAGCGAATCGACGCCCGTCATCAGCAGCGGCGCGACCGCCACGTTGTCGTCGCCGTCCTCGATGCCGGGCTGGTTCGTGAAGTTGCCGCCCGTCATACCGCCGCCGCCGCCCACCTGCGGCGTGCTGCTGATGGACGTGCCGGTCTGAAAGCGCGTCGCCGACTGCGACAGCCCCGCGCGCACGTGCAGCGCGGTCACTTTGGCGAGCTGCCCGCTCAGGCCGAGCGACACCAGCAGGCGCTGATACGCGGCCATCTGCTCGGCGCTGATTTGCGTCACGCCGGGCGCCGGACTTGCGACCAGATTGCGCAGATTGAATCGGGACTGCGCGTCCTCGATCGAGCCCGACAGGTAGGTGGCCGCGCCTTGCTCAGCGCGTACCTCGCCAATCTGGCCGAGAAAATCCGACAGTCGGGTTTTCGCGATCGGCACGCCCCACAAGCCGCCCAGATACGTGATGCCAGCCGACGTATCGCCTTCGGAGCGCAGAATCAGCCGGGTCCAGTCGAGCGCGCCGCGCGCGACCCATTGCGCCTGCGACAACAGCCGCTGATTCTCGATGCGCCGGATTTGCACCTGCTGGCGCCACAACATGCCGGACACGAGGATCGCCGACAGGGCGACGACGAGCAGCGCGCTGATGATGGCCACACCGCGCTCGCGCGCACCGGCCACGCGCGAACCGGATGCCGACTTTTTCAACGACGACGAGGAGAACGTCATGTCATTCTCCGACCAGAAAAACGCGCGTGACCGGCCGCGCGAGCGATGTTGCGCCGATGCTGACCTCGAGCCCCGTCACCGAGCGCGGCATCGGCGCGTTGCCGAGCTGCGGCACCTTCAGGTTGTTGACGGCCTCGGTCATCGCGGTCTGTACGTCGTTCATCCGTATGGTCCAGCCGAGCTTCGGCACGTACATGCGCGCCGAGATCGAGCCGACGCCACCCATCAGCGGCACCGCGCTCCAGCCTTCGTCGCTGCCGTGCAACGCGCGCCGCAATTCGCCGACGTTGCCGAGCGGCGGCGACGCGTAGCGCACCACGCGGCCGTTCGAGATCTGATAGCGCACCACCTGCAGACGCGGCGCGGTGGCCGGCAGCACCATGTGCCGCACGATCTGCAGCGCGTTGCCGGACACCGAGACCGCGGCCTGGCCTGATTCGTCGTCGCTGGCGGCCTGGCGTGCGTCGGTGCGCATCTGGTCGAACAGCTGCGCGAACACGCGTTCGTCTTCCATCGCGTTCGTGATCGTCGTGCGGCCACGGATGATCTGATCGAGCCCGCGCCATGACAGCACGGCGATCACCGCGAGGATCGCGATCGCGACCAGCAGTTCGATCAGCGTGAAGCCGCGCGCGCCATAACGGCGGCGGCGCTCACAGCGAGCGGTTGTTTTCATTCGCGACCACCGTGACCATCTGCGCGAGATTGCCGGACTGCCCAGGCATCGTCACCATCACTTCGACACGGCGAAACACCGGATTCGGCGTCGCCGTCACATGCTCGGTACAGCGCAGTTGCAGATTGCCTTGCGAGCAATCGAAGCTCGTTGAGCCGATGTTGGGCCATGCATGCTTCAGATGAAGGTCCGCGAGCGCGTTGTCCGCGCTCCAGCCGGCGAGCAGACGCCGGTGCAGATCGGCTTCGCCGCTCGCGAGACTGCCGACCGCGCGCAGCGACGCGGCAAGCGCGACCGCGATGATGGCGAGCGCGACCAGCACCTCGATCATCGTGAAGCCACGCTCCTCGCGGCACCCGACATCGCGCATCATGAAGAGGGAAGGGGCACGGACCGACCTGCCATAGCGAAGCATCCGCATCTCAGCGCACCTCGTAGCGGCCATTGCCGGTACCGACGATCGTCGCCTGGCCGGCCGCCGAAAACAGCGTGACCTGCACCGGCACGTCGATCGCCTCGGTACCGAACACGATGCGATCGGCGTGCGAATCCGAGCCCGGGTAACTGATCGCGACACTGGTCACACCGCCTTCCCACTGACGCGGTCCGAGCAGATCGTCGCGCAGCGGACGCCAGCCGTCCTGGGTGCGCTGATCGAAACGGAAGCCGCCCTCGAACGGCTGCCACGCGATCGGCCGCGCGCGCACCTGCGCTTCATCGCCAGCCGATTCGAACAGCAGCGCGAGACGCTGCGCTTCCTCGTTCAGATCGGTGCGCGGATTGCGGGTCATCGTGACCGCGGTCAGCGACACGAGCAGGCCCGCGATCACGAGCACGACCATCATTTCGAGCAGCGTGAAGCCTGCCGCGCGGCGGCGGCGCAGGCGGGAGCGCGGCCGCGAAGCCGTACACGGAGTGTCCACACGGGACTTGCAAGCGGACGTGCGCATAGTGCCGGGCATCGACGATCAACGGAAATTCATACAGCAATGCATCGGTGAAGCACGCACGCTTGCACGCGCCGCGAACATAACGGCGTGGCGGGCAGGGCGCCTCGCGAAACAAGCGGCCGAACCGGTGGCAAGGAGGGCGCGTGCATGAACATCATCGAGTCTGCCGGGATGCCAGGTTCAGCCTGTTCATTGCCAGGACCCGACGTCGGAGTCGTTGCCCTCGCCGCCCGGCTTGCCATCGGCGCCGTAGCTGAACACATCGACCTCGCCGTGCACGCCGGGATTCAGGTACTGGTACGCATTGCCCCACGGATCGTTCGGCAGACGCTCGAGATAGCCGCCTTCCTTCCAGTTGTTCGGCACCGGGTCGGTGGACGGCTTTTCGATCAGTGCGTGCAGGCCTTGCTCCTGGGTCGGATAGCGGCCGTTGTCGAGGCGATAGAGCTTCAACGCCTGCATCACGGTGCCGATGTCCTGCTTCGCGGCAACGCGCCGCGCTTCGTCCGGACGGCTCATGATCTTCGGCACGATCAGCGCGGCGAGAATGCCGAGAATGGCGATCACGACCATGATTTCGATCAGCGTGAAACCGCGTTGACGACGGCCGCGCGAACCCGCGTTGTCAGCGCGGCGAATGGTCGACAGTTGCATAGGTTGCTACCTCTTTTCAGGTGAAATTTTCGGCCCGGCCTATCAGATTGAACACGCCGGGCCGTCATTTTAATGTCATGCAGTTGAAGGGCTTCAACCCACCGCAATTTTCACAATAGTCCGTACAATGTGCGCATGAACGCCATCCAAATTCGCCTCCTGTCGCTCGCGCTGTTCGCCGCTTTCTGCGCGACGCTGACCTACTGGGTCATCACGCTCATCACGTTGTCCGGCGCGCCGTTGCCGGCTGCGGCGGCGCATGCGCAGGTCTCGACCGATCAGGCCGCGACGCTGTTCGGCGGACAGCTCACGCGCAACGTCAATCAGGACATCCATCTCTTCGGCATCCTCGCGTTGAGCAAAGGCGCCGCGGCGATCGTCAGCGTCGGTGGCGAGCCGCCGCGCGCGGTGTCGCTCGGCAGCACGCTGATGCAAGGCACCAGGCTCTCCGAAGTCCGCGCTCGCTCGATCATCATCGACCGCAATGGCGCCCACTCGGAAATCTTCCTCCCCGCCTACTCCAGCGGTCCCACCATTTACGTGCGCTGAAACCCGAAGCGGTTGCGCGGCTGATACCGCATGCCGCGCAAATCCTTTCTCTTCCTTCCTCGCGCTACGACGACTACTACTGCACGAGGTTGTTCAGTTCGATGATCGGCAGCATCACCGCGAGCACGATCACCAGCACCACGCCCCCCATCGCCAGGATCAGCAGCGGCTCCAGCAGGCTCGTCAGGAACATCGTGCGACGCTCCAGCTCGCCCGCTTCGCCATCGGCCGCGCGATCGAGCATCGTCGTCACGTCGCCGGTCGCTTCGCCCGAGCGGATCAGGTGCACGAGCACCGGCGGAAACGTCTTCGTGTTGCCGAGCGCGCGCGACAGCGACGTACCTTCGCGCACTCGCACGATCGCGTCGTCGATGTTCTCGCGCATCGCATTGTTGCTGAGCGTTTCGGCCGCGGCTTGCAGCGCGCGCAGAATCGGCACGCCCGCCGCGGTCAGAATGCCGAGCGTGCTGGCGAAGCGGACCGTGTTATAGCCGCGCACGAGCTTGCCGATCAGCGGCGCGGTCAGCAGCCAGCGGTCGAAGGCGAGCCGTGGGCCCGGTTGCCTGAGGGTCGCGCGCACCAGATAGACGACCACGATCGCGCCGATCAGCATCGCCCACCACCAGTGCCGCACGAAGCCGGACAGCGCCATCATCACGATCGTCAGAAACGGCAGTTGCTGCTTGGTGCTCGCGAACACGTTGACGACCTGCGGCACCACATAGCTGAGCAGGAACGTGACGATGCCGAACGCGATGATCGTGACGATCGTCGGATACGTGAACGCCAGCACGATCTTCTGCTTCAGTGCATTGCGCTGCTCGATGTAGTCGGCGAGCCGCGACAGCACCAGGCCGAGCTTGCCCGTGTGTTCGCCGGCCGCGACGAGCGCCCGGTAGATCTCGGGGAAGTCCTTCGGATGCTGCTGCAGCGCATTCGCGAGCGAATGACCGCCGAGCACTTCGGCGCGAATCGCCGCCATCAGCTCGCGGATGTAGTCGCGCTCCGACTGCTCGGTGAGCACCGCGAGCGCTTCGTCGAGCGGCAGACCCGCGATCAGCAGACTCGCGAGCTGCCGCGTCAGAATGGCCTGCTCGCGCTGCGACAGACGACGCCCGAGCGCGAGCCGCTGATTGCGCTCGCCGCGGGTGCGCGACGCCGCCGGTTCGACGACGAGCGGAGTGAGTCCCTGCGAGCGCAGGTTGGTGCGCGCGCCGCGCGCACTGTCGGCGTCGAGCACGCCTTTTTGTGCCTTGCCCGCCGCGTCGATCGCTTCGAAACGGAATGCCGGCATGCGCTTATGCTCCGCCCGTCACGCGAATCACTTCTTCGAGCGACGTCAGTCCCGATGCGAGCCAGCGCTCCGAATCCTCGCGCAGCGTGCGCATGCCGTGCGCGCGGCCCGCTTCGAGAATTTCGGCGTCCGCCGCGTTGCGGTGGATCAGCGCACGGATCGTCTCATCGATCAGCAGCAGCTCGTAGACGCCGCGCCGTCCCGCGTAACCGGATTGGCCACAACGGTCGCAGCCGACCGGATGCCAGCGCTTGCTGCCGTCCTCTTCGGTGCGCTCTTCGCGGCACACCGGGCACAGCCGCCGTACGAGCCGCTGCGCGAGCACGCCGAGCAGCGACGAAGCGAGCAGATACGGCTCGACGCCCATGTCGGTCAGACGCGTGACCGCGGATGCCGCGTCGTTCGTGTGCAGCGTCGCGAGCACCAGGTGGCCGGTCAGCGACGCCTGCACCGCGATCTGCGCGGTTTCGAGGTCGCGGATTTCACCGATCATGATGATGTCCGGATCCTGACGCAGAATCGAGCGCAACGCGCGCGCGAAGCTCATGCCGATCCGCTCGTTGACCTGGGTCTGGCCGATGCCGGACAGGTCGTATTCGATCGGGTCTTCCACCGTCATGATGTTGGTGGTCGCCGTCTCCAGTCGCGACATCGACGCATACAGCGTCGTGGTCTTGCCGGAGCCGGTCGGGCCCGTCACGAGCACGATGCCGTGCGGCTTGCCGATCAGCTTGTCGAACTTGCCGAGCGTGTCGGATGCCATGCCCAGCGCTTCGAGATTCAGTCGCGCCGCGTCTTTTTCAAGCAGCCGCAGCACCGCGCGCTCGCCGTGGCCGGTGGGCAGCGTCGATACGCGCACGTCGACCGGACGACCGCCGACGCGCAGCGTAATGCGGCCGTCCTGCGGCAGACGTTTCTCCGCGATGTCGAGCTGCGCCATGATCTTGATCCGCGAGATCAGCGCGCCGTGCAGCGCTTTTTTCGGCCGCACCACGTCGCGCAGCGTGCCGTCGACACGAAAGCGCACCACGGACGCATTCTCGAACGGCTCGATATGAATATCCGATGCTTGTTCGCGCGCCGCTTGCGTGAGCAGCGCGTTGATCATGCGGATGATCGGCGCGTCGTCTTCCGATTCGAGCAGATCCTCGACCTCGGGAATGTCCTGCATCAGACGCGACAGATCGACTTCGCCTTCCACTTCACCGACCACCTGCGCGGCGCTGCCGTCCTGGCGCGCATAGGCCTGGTTGATCGCCTGCGCGAGATCGTCGGCGGCCACGCGCACCACCGATACCGTGCCGTAGTTGCGCGCGATTTCGGCAAGCGCGGCTTCGCTCGTGCGCTCGCTGATCCAGACTTCGAGGCTATCGGCATACTGATGCGCGACCAGGATCTGGCCGCTGCGCGCGAAACCGTACGGCACGAGCCGGGCGGCGAGCGGCGAGGGCGCCGCGCGCTCGCCGGCGGCGGCGCCGTTCAACAGACCTTGCGATGGCGCGGTTTGCGCGGACGTCTGCGTCACGGACGCGCTCCCGGCGATACCGTGCTCGGCACCACTCCGCTGGCCGGATCGACGACCGCCGGTTGCGGCACGGGTTGCGTCGTGGGCTGCGCGTTGGCTTGCGGCACAGCCTGCGGCGGTACCTGTTGAGGCACCTGTTGCGGTGCCTGCTGCGGCATCATCTGCTGGCGGCGCATCTGGTTCAGATCGAACAGGTTCAGCGCCGGCACACCGCCCTGGCTCGGGCCGAGCGGCATCGGCGGCACGATCGGATCGTCGCGATCCCTCATGATGTTGTTGTCCGAACGGTACGCACCCTGCACGCCCTGGATGTAGTCGTAGCGGTTCGCCGTGACGGCCTGGGTGGTGTCGCGATCGGCGAGAATGACCGGGCGCAGGAATACCATCAGGTTAGTCTTGTCGCGCGTCTTTTGCTCGGAGCGGAACAGCTGGCCCAGCCACGGAATGTCGCCGAGCAGCGGCACCTTGCTGTTGCTGACCTGGTAGTTGTCCTGCATCAGGCCGCCGAGCACGATGATCTCGCCGTTATCGCACAGCACGGTCGACTGGATCGAACGCTTCGTGAATTCCGGGCCCGCCGGGTTCGTCGCCGCGTTGTTCGTACCGTTCACGATCGCCGAATCTTCCGTGTAGAGCTGCAGCTTCAGGATGCCGCCGTCGGTAATCTGCGGCTTCACGTGCAGCGTCAGACCGACGTCGACACGGTCGAACGTGTTGAACGCCGCGCTCGTCGTGCCGCTCGTCAGGTTCGAGTACGAACCGGTCTGGATCGGCACGTTGGTACCGACGATAATCTTCGCTTCTTCGTTATCGAGCGTGATCAGGTTCGGCGTGGACAGCACGTTCGCGTCGGCAGTCTGCGACAGCGCCTGCAGCAGCGCGCCGAGACCCTGCACGCCGAAAATGTTGTGGATCCAGCCGACGTTCAGGCCCTGTTGCAAGTTCTGGGCGCCCAGCGCCGTAGCGAGACCGCCGGTCGAGCCGGCAGCGGCCGCGGCCGCCGTCAGGTTGATGATGCTGTTGCCCGAGCCCGTCGACAGGTTGGTACCGGCAAACAGGTTACCGTTCGCGACCTGCCACTGAATCCCGAGGTTGCCGCTCGTATTCGAGTTCAGCTCGACGATCAGCGCCTCGATATACACCTGCGCGCGACGTGCATCGAGCTGGTCGATCACCGCGCGCAAGTTGCGGTACGTCGCTTCGGGCGCCGTGATGATCAGCGAGTTGGTTGCGGGATCGGCCGTGATCATGCCGCCGCCCTGGTCTTCGCTCTTCTCCTTTTCTCCGCCGAGAAAGCCGCCACTATTACTATTCGAGCCCGAGGCGCCGCCGCCCATCGGCGAGTTCATCGAGCTGCCGCCGAGTCCGCCTGACGGCAACGGTGGCGTGCCCGACGTGCCCGTCGAATTGCTGGCGTTCGACAGACCGCCGCCGCCACCACCACTGCTGTTCTGGTTGAACGAGTTCGCCTCGTTCGAGCCGCCCGACGAGCCTTCGCCGCCGCCCTTGCCGAGCATGCTGCGCAGCGTGCGCGCGAGCTTCGTCGCATCCGCGTTGCGCAGCGGCACGACGTGAATGTTGCCCGGCATCGTGGTCGGCACGTCGAGCTGTTTCGCGAGCTCCTTTGCCGCCGCGAGACGTGCGGTGTTCGACGCGCGCATCAGTAGCGAGTTGGTGCGCGGATCCGACGCGATCGACACCTTTAGCGTCGCGTCCGTACTGCCTATCGCGCCCGGATCGAGCATCTTGTTCATCTGCTGCGCGATGTCGATCGCATTCGCATTCTTCAGCGGCACGACCGCCACCGACTGGCCTGCCGCGTTATCGATGCCCGCGATGATCTGCGCGATGCGCCGCACGTTGTCGGCGTAGTCGGTGACGACGATCGTATTGTTGGCGGGGTAGGCCGCGACGGTGTTGTTCGGCGAAATCAGCGGACGCAGTACCGGCAGCAGGTTGTTGGCCGATTCGTTCCTCAGCGTGAAGACCTGCGTGACGACCTGGTCGCCGCGCGCCGTCGGCGCGTTGCCGACGTAGGTCGGCACGCCTTGCAGCTTGGCGTCGGCCTCGGGCACCACTTTCAGCACGCCGTGATCCTGCACGAGCGCGAAGCCCTGCATGCGCAGCGCGGACTGCAGGGTTTTGAGCGCCTGATCCTCGGGTACCGCGTTTTCGGACACGAGGTTCAGTTGCCCCTTCACCCGCGGATCGACGATGATCGTCTTGCCGGTCGCCGCGCCGATCGCCTTGGCGACCTGGTCGATGTCGGCGTTGACGAAGTTGAGTGTCACCTCTGCCTGTGCTGTCTGCGCGGTGATCAGTCCAGCCACCAGCAGCGCCGTTGCCACGCGACGCAAAGCCATACAATTTCTTCTCATGGAATGTGATATCGATGCCGGCAGCCTCTGCCACCGGCGGTCATGCGATGCGGACCTGGCAGCAAGCTACCGCCCGGTCGGTCTGTGAGCCGGCCCCAAAAGCGAGTTTCGCTTCGAGCTCCAGCGTCCCGACGTCCGAAAAAAACGAACAGTAACAGCTTTTCATGTCGGATTTGAAACAAAACAAGGGGCCTCATGCGAATCCTTAGGGATCGCAGGGTCGTTATTAAATTGAAAGCTGACCGGCACCGTACACAGACGCCATTACCCGGCTTTGTACGGTCTTATGTCGGTTAGCCAACTTGACGAAGGTCGGACTGCCGGTATGATACGAGCCGTTCGACTCACTGCTATGCGTTTGCTGACGCGGGTTTTCCCCGATGCTCGACAAATGCCCGGCCAGCTTGCCGTTGCGGCCGAAATGCGGCCGGCAAACTGCCTTACCGATTCTTACCTCGGGTTTATCCAGTCCTGTTGATCGATGAAAAGTCCGCTCGTCACCGTCGCCGCCACGCTCGCGCTGCTCGTCGCAGCCGGCTCCGCGCGCGCCGACTGCTTCGACGAAGCGGCGAAGTATCAGAAGGTCAACCCATTGATTTTACGGGCTATCGCGTGGCAGGAGTCGCACAACCGGCCGGATGCGCAGCACAAGAACGCGAACGGCTCGACCGACTACGGTGTGATGCAGATCAATTCGGTGCATCTGCCGGTGCTCGCCCAGTACGGGATCTCGCAGGGCACGCTGATGGAGCCGTGCAAGAACGTTTATATCGCGGCGTGGCATCTGCGCCGCCAGATGAACAAGTACGGCAATACCTGGCAGGCGGTCGGAGCATACCACTCTGAGACGCCGACGTTGCGGGACAAATACGCGCAACAGATCGCCGCGATTCTGCGCAGCTGGAAGTTGATGCCCGCGCGGTAGGCTTGTCCAGCGCTGTCGCTTGCGCAGGCTGCGCCCGTTTTAATGCACAATGCGGCTTCATGCTGCTGTCGCGCCGTCGCAGCGACGCCGACCATTTGGCCCCGCCCCCGGCACGCCTTTCAATCCTCCCGTATTCCGTACCGCGATGAACCAGCCGCTATTGCCCATCACCGTGCTCTCCGGTTTTCTGGGCGCCGGCAAGACCACGCTCCTGAATCACATCCTCGCGAATCGCGCCGGTTTGCGCGTCGCCGCGATCGTCGACGATCTCGCCGCGGTCAATATCGACCCGACGCTCGTGCGCCAGGCGGCCGACCTGTCGAGCGTCGACGAGCAGGTCGTTGAACTCGAGAACGGCTGTATCTGCTGCACGCTGCGCGACGAGCTGCAAAACGAAATCCATCGCCTCGCCGGCGAAAATCGCTTCGACGCGCTCGTGATCGAATCGAGCGGCATCGCCGAGCCAATGTCGAGTGCCGAAACCATTACATTCGAGGGCCACGAAGGCGCGTCGCTCGGCGACGTCGCGCGGCTCGATACGATGGTCACGATCGTCGATGCGTTCAACTTCCTGCGCGATTACGCGTCGGCCGATGCGCTCGCCGAACGCGGCATCACGGTCGACGAAGACGACGACCGTACGATCGTCGAATTGCTGATCGAGCAGATCGAGTTTTGTGACGTGCTCGTCGTGAACAAGATCGATCTCGTCAGCGCCGACGAGCTCGCGCGTTTGCAGCGCATCCTCGCACGCCTGAACCCGCGCGCGGTGCAGCTCGTGAGCCGCTTCGCCGAAGTGCCGCTCGAGCAGATCGTGAACACCGGACGCTTCGATTTCGACGAAGCGTCGAATGCGCCGGGCTGGCTCGCGGCACTCGAGCACGAGCACGGCGGTCAACACGGCCACATGCATCGCAGTGAAGCCGACGAATACGGCGTCGGCCATTTCGTCTATCGCGCACGCCGGCCGTTTCATCCGCAGCGGCTGTGGGAGCTGCTGCATCGGGAGTGGAAGGGCGTACTGCGTAGCAAGGGATTCTTCTGGCTCGCGACGCGCAACGATATCGGCGGTTCGCTATCGCAGGCCGGTGGCGCTTGCCGGCACGGTCCGGCGGGCATGTGGTGGGCCGCGCAGGATCGCAGCGAATGGCCGGCAGGCGACGACGAGCTGGCCGCCGAAATCGCCGCCGACTGGTACGGCGCGCCGGACGATACCAGCATCGGCGATCGTCGTCAGGAGTTCGTGCTGATCGGCGTGGATATCGACCCTGCCATCTGGCGCGCGAAGTTCGACGCCTGTCTGCTCACCGACGACGAATACGCGCTCGGGCCGCAAGCCTGGCAGCAGTTCCCTGATCCGTTCCCGGCGTGGGAGTTCGACGACCACGATCATGATGATGATCGCGGCCGTCATCATCACGGGCACGGCGACGACTGAGAACATGGCGGACATGACCACGGCGAGAACGCGCATCGTCATGACTGAACGAAGCACGTCCCGCGCTTGAACCATATGCATGGACGAAAAAAAACCCGCCACTGGCGGGTTTTTCTCGCGGGTGTCAACTGCCCGGCAGGAATCTGCCTAGCGCTTGTTGACCGAGTCCTTGAACGCCTTGCCTGCCGTGAATTTGACGGTCTTGGCAGCCGGGATCTTGATAGTTTCGCCGGTCTTCGGATTACGACCCGTACGCGCTGCGCGCTTGCCCGAACCAAAGCTACCGAAGCCAATCAACTGGACCGCCTCACCCTTCGACACAGACTTCTTGATCACTTCAAGCAACGTGTCCAGCGTTTCACCGGTTTGAGCCTTGCTGGCGCCCGTCTGTCCTGCGACAGCGTCGATCAGTTCCTGTTTGTTCATTAAGGTTCCTTTCTGAGTTTAGGTTGATACGAACAGCGCGACCGCGCCGATTATACGTGCGCGCACCGCGCCGTCGAGCAGCTGCGGCCCTGATCCTGACGATCTCCCGCGCCGGACAAAATCCTGTTCGGCGGCCGTGCTGCCGCTCCCTTCGCGGCGCTTGCTATGATAGCGCAGCGCAAACCCAATCAGGATAAGGGTTTCGAGGAATTGCACGGTTTTCTGGCCGTTCTTGCAAGGAAATCGAAATTTTGCCCCTCAGCACCCCCTAAACGAGGGCTGAAACCCAGTCCTGGCGGGGGTTAGCGTTGGTTTTTGCCAACGCAGCAAAGCGTCTAAATGCGTCCTGATGGGTCTTTTACGGCGACTCGCGCGCAGCGCGCGCCGGCTCGAACCATCGAACCCGCTCTTTCGAGCGACCTTTTGAGCGAGTTTTCCCGTCGCGCATGACCGATCCGCTGATCCCCGCCGTCCTCGCTTTCCGCGACAACGGCAGCCCCTTTTCACCACGCTACGACGACATCTATCACAGCGCCGTCGGCGCGCTCGAGCAGGCTCACTACGTCTTTCTGCGCGGCAACGAATTGCCCGAAAGATGGCAGAGCCGCCGTACGTTCACCGTGCTCGAAACCGGCTTCGGCATCGGCATCAACTTTCTCGTCACGTGGGCCGCATGGCGCGCCGATCCGGCTCGCTGCGAGCGGCTGCATTTCGTGTCGACCGAAAAGCATCCGTTTAGCGCCGCCGATCTGCGCCGCGTTCACGCAACGACGATCTCCGATCCGCTGATCGCCGGGCTCGCGGACACGCTCGCGAACGCTTGGCCGATGCTCGTGCCCGGCACGCACCGGCTCGAATTCGAAGGCGGCCGCGTCGTGCTGACGTTGATCTTCGCCGATGCGCTCGACAGCCTGCCCACATTGCGGCTGCGTGCCGATGCGTTCTATCTGGATGGCTTTGCGCCCGCGAAAAATCCAGAGCTGTGGAGCCCGGCGATCTTCAAGGCGCTCGCGCGCGTCGCGGGCGATGACGCGACCTTCTCCACCTATAGCAGCGCGGGCGACGTCAAACGCGCTTTGACGCAATGCGGCTTCGAGTATCGCAAGGTCGACGGCTTCGGCTGGAAACGCGCGATGCTGGTCGGTCGCTTCGCGCCGCGCTGGCGTGTGCGCCGTTATGAGCCGCCCGCGCCGTTCGGGCACGACGAACGACACGCGGTCGTGATCGGTGCGGGACTGGCCGGCTGCGCGGTGATCGAGCGGCTTGCGGCGCGCGGCTGGCGCGTGACTTCGCTCGAGCGGCATGCGTCGGTTGCACAAGATGCGTCTGGCAATCCAGCCGGCGTATTCCACCCAATGATTTCGCGCGACGACAGCGTCGCGTCGCGCGTCACGCGGGCGGGCTTTCTGTACGCGCTCAATCGTTGGGCCGCGCTCGAAAGTGCAGGGCATCGGCTCGCGCGCGGCGATCGCGGTCTGCTGCAGATCGCCGCGGACGACGACGAGGCGCGCGCAATCGGCGAGGCCATCGGCGCGTTCCGCTATCCGTCCGACTACGTGACGCCGGTGTGCGCGTCCGATGCCGAGCGACTCGCCGGCGTGCCGCTCGCGCGTGGCGGCTGGTTCTTTCCGCACGGCGGCTGGATCGATCCGGCTTCGCTGTGCGCGGCGCAATTCGCATCGGCAGGCGGCTTGCTCGAACGACGCTTCGGTGTCGACGTCGCGCGGCTCGAACGTTCCGGCGATCAGTGGACCGTCTTCGATATCGCGGGAAAGGTAGTCGCGCGAGCGCCGGTCGTGATCGTCGCCGGTGCGCATGAAGCTGCGCGCATCGCTGGCTTGCGTCATGCGCCGACCCGCAGCATTCGTGGTCAGTTGAGCTTGCTGCCGGCGGGTACCGTCGCGCCGCTCGCGCTGCCGGTGATCGGCGAGGGCTACGCCGTGCCGCTCGCGAACGATGTCACGCTGACAGGCGCGACCTATGAACTCGACGACCCCGACACGTCGCTGCGCGCGGACGGTCATCGCGAGAATATCGAGCGCGTCGCGCAGATGTTGCCGTCGTTCGCAAGCGCACTCGATGCCGCGCCGCTGACCTCGCTCGCCGGACGCGTTGCGTTTCGCTGCGTGAGCTCGGATCGCATGCCGATGATCGGCCAGTTCGCCGACGAAGCCGCTGCCGCCCGCGATGCTGCCCGCCTGCGCGGCGCATGGCCGCTCGATCTGCCGCGCCTCGACGGTCTGTACGGCGCATTCGCTTATGGTTCTCGCGGGCTGGTGTGGGCCGCGCTCGGCGCTGAACTGATCGCCTCGCAGATCGAAGGCGAGCCGTGGCCGCTCGAACGCGATCTCGCGGAAGACATCGACCCTGGGCGTTTTCTGCTGCGGTCCTTGCGACAGGGAACGATCGGTTAACCGGCTTCGACCATTGCGAAGTTATCTCTGCGCCCGGCACGTTAACTCCGCCCGCCCTGTAAACCAGGTTCCGGCTTATCCACTACCACCTGTGGATAACCGCGCGGTTAACCGGCGCAAGTCGTGTGGAACCGTTGTGGACGTAAACGGGGTAACTGGGACATCGCGAAAAAGTGCGAAAAGTTGCTCGCGTATACCGGCAGCCGCCGCACATGCTGTGCATCCGGTTATGCGGCCGGGAACTCGATGATTTGTTTCGGTAAACATAGGTTATCCACAGAAACCGAGGCAGCTTGTTAACTGTTACTACGTATACATACGGTAAACCAGTAAACAGCAAAGACGGGGGCTAACGCCCCGCCGATCGGGCTAGCTGAATTTCGTTCGAGTTCGCGTAAAACGGATCGCTCGACGCGCTGCGTTAACGACAAAACCGCGCATCGAAATCACCGAAGCAGCGGCAACGCCCCGGAGCGGATTCGCCGTTTGCGACGTGGTCGAAACTGATGCGATACCTCGAAAAAAGGTCGCTTTTTCCGTTCACTGGGAAAATAACGTTCTTTTTTACCGTTTTGCCTGCGAGTTAACGTCTTTTCGGTTAACCCGGAAAAAGCTATGGCACAATCCCCGTTTTTCCGCGTCGTGCCACAGCAACTGACGGCACGCGCAGCAATGGAACGGTGCCGGTCAAACAGAATCTGATTCAAGGTCGACGGCGTTCCTTCAGCATCCCTGTTGCTACTGCCGCATCCCGTGTATGTGCCCGACTCCGTGCGGTTCTTCGCGGCCGTGGCGCATTCCGATCATCCGATCATTGAAACCTCGCAACGCTGATTTCGCGAAGCGCTTGCGACAACGTGCGCTCCCCGTGCGCTCGTGACGGCGTGCGTGTGCGCCGGTTCGTGTCGTCTGCCGTTGCTGCCAAGGAGAACCCATTACGATGAATTCGGCGTTTTCGTTTTTGCCAGCGTGGCCGCTTTCGCCCGACGCCATTTTCTGGGCGGGTCTTGCATTGCTTGCCGCCGGTCTGTGCGGCGAGCTTTGCTATCGCGCGTGGCGTTTACCGCGCATTTCCGGCTATGCGGTGATCGGACTCGTGGCCGGCGCGGCAGGCTTTGGCGTGATCGATGCGGATTCCGCGAGCGCCGCGCGGCCCGCTGCTCGACGTCGCGCTCGGCCTGTTGCTGTTCGAACTCGGCAGCCGGCTCGATCTGCGCTGGATCCGCCGTAATCCGTGGCTGATTCTGTCGAGCGTCGCCGAAGCCACGCTGACTTTCGTGCTGGTGCTGCCCGTGTTGCTGTTTCTGCACGTGCCGCTGATGGTCGCGACCGTACTCGCCGCGATCGCGATGGCGACATCGCCCGCGATGGTGATCCAGCTCAAAACCGAACTACGCGCGGAAGGCCAGGTCACGCAGCGTCTTCTGACCTTGACCGCGCTGAACAGCATGTACGCGGTCGTGATCGAAAAGCTCGTGTCGAGCTGGCTGCATCAGGAGGTTTACGGCAACGTGTTCGCGACCATCCTGCAGCCGTTGTACCTGCTGGTCGGCTCGCTCGTGCTCGCGTATCTGCTCGCGCGCACCTGCACGTTCTTCTATCGGCGCCTGAACATGCAGGACGAGCATTCGTTCGTGGCGCTGTTCGGTCTCGTGCTGCTCGCGATCGCGATCGCGCATCTGTTCAAGCTGTCGACGATTCTCGCGCTGCTCGCCGCGGGCATCATCGTGAAGAATCACGAAGTGCGTCCGCAGTTGTGGCCAGAGCATTTCGGCACCGCGGGCTGGCTGCTGACGGTGATCCTGTTCGTGCTGACGCTGACGTCGTTCGAATGGAAGCACATCGCGTTGGGCGGAGTCGCCGCGCTGGGTCTGATCGTTGCTCGCCTCGTCGCGAAGCTGGTCGGCGTGCTGGCGTTCGCGAAGCCGAGCGGCCTGAACTTGAAGCAGGGCATCGCGCTCGGCCTGTCCTTGTCACCGATGTCGGCGCTCGCGTATCTGCTCGTCGACGACACGTACAACCTGTATCCGAACTTCGATCCGCAGCTGCGCGCAATCGCTATGTGTTCGATTTTCGTGCTGCAGATTCTCGGGCCGTGGCTCGTCTATCGCAGCCTCGCGCTCGTCGCCGAGCGGCGCGAGGGGTAAGCGTGAAACGCGCATGGGCTGCCATGCGCGTTTCACGAACCCGTCTTTCAATTCCTTCGCCTCAAACGACCTGACTCAGGGGACGCCATGTCACTCGAACCCTTCATCGACTCGAAACCGTTCACGTTCGGTATCGAGCTCGAAATGCAGATCGTCAATACGCACGATTATGATCTGACCAAAGCCGGCACGGATCTGCTGCGCCTCATCAAGGACGAAAAAATCCCCGGCAATATCACGCCGGAAATCACCGAAAGCATGATCGAGCTGTCGACCGGCATCTGCACGTCGCACGAACAGGCGGTCACCGATCTGCGCAAGATTCGCGACACGCTGGTGTCCGCGGCCGATCATCTGAACGTCGGTCTGTGCGGTGGCGGCACCCATGCTTTCCAGCAATGGAGCGAGCGGCAGATCGTCGATACGCCGCGCTTTCAGTATATTTCCGAGCTATACGGCTATCTCGCGAAGCAGTTCACCGTGTTCGGCCAGCACGTGCACATCGGTTGCCCGAATCCGAACAGCGCGCTGTATCTGCTGCATTCGATGTCGCGCTTCATCCCGCATTTCATTGCGTTGTCCGCGTCGTCGCCTTTCGTACAGGGCGTCGATACCGGATTTCATTCGGCACGTCTGAATTCCGTGTTCGCGTTTCCGCTGTCGGGCCGCGCGCCGTTCGTGCTGACGTGGGACAGCTTCGAGGAGTATTTCTCGAAGATGGTCCACACGGGCGTGGTCAACAGCATGAAGGATTTCTACTGGGATATCCGTCCGAAGCCGGGCTTCGGCACGATTGAGGTCCGCGTGATGGATACACCGTTTTCGGTGGATCGCGCCGCGGCGATCGCCTGCTACATCCAGACGCTTGCGCGTCATTTGTTGCTCGATAAGCCGATCATGCCGCAGGAAGACGACTATCTGGTCTACACATTCAACCGTTTCGAAGCCTGCCGCTTCGGACTCGGTGGCATCTGCATCAATCCGCAAACCGGTGAACGCAAGACGATTTCCGAAGATATTCTCGAAACGCTCGAACAGATCGGACCGCATGCGGAAGCGCTCGGCTCGGTGAATGCGCTGGCCGAAGTCGGCGCGATCGCGCGCGGTCAGGTCAACGACGCGACGTGGCTGCGCAGTGTGTTTGCGCAGGAAAAGTCCTTGCACGAAGCGGTACGCCAGCAGTGTCTGCAATGGCGCGCCTAGTCGCGAAGACTTCATGAAACCGTTTGCGTGCGCCAGCTACGCGACGTTCCGACGAAACCCGCCGCGTGTGGGTTTTTTTTCGTAAGAAAATTTTTATGGTTTTTCGCGCGCGCAACCCTTCAGGTTTTTCGAAAGCTTACGTATACCAGCGTAGTAGTCGTAAGCAGGCATTGCCAAAGGCTGTGGACAACTGAATAATTTCCTGCAAAGTCAACGCGCTGGGGAAATGATAACTGGGCTCGTAAAACGGGCTCCGGCCACGCCTGGCAAGCGCAACCGAGGAAACGTTCAACACGCTGCAAGTGCTTGTTGCAAAACGGTACACAGGCTGTCCAAACGTTTTCCCCTGCTTATCCACAGCTCGCGTTGGATAAGTTAGCTGTACGATTAGCCGCTGTCGCATAGAATGTCGTTTTTCGCCGCCTTCGGCTTCCAAGACGGTGTATTTTTGAGATAGTACAAACGGTTTCATCCGCGGTTGGACGAAGCTACCCCACACACGCAACGGGTGTACTCCGGCAGGCAGCCGCCGGCATTGCACCAAAGCGGTAAATAAACGAATCGAAGATTATGAGCGAAGGCGTATACGGAGAACAGGCAGCCGGGCGAGTGACCCACAGCCTCTTGCGATTGAGCACGGCGATGCGAAGCCAGGCTTGGGAATGGGCGGAAGGCGCGGGCCTTACGCCGACCCAGGGCGAGATCCTCGTGCTGTTGATGCAACGTAAGGGGCCGATGCGTCTCGGCGAAATCGCGCGTGAAACGGCGCTGACTGCCGCGACCACCAGCGATGCGGTCAGCACGCTCGAGACCAAGGGCCTCGTCGAAAAGCGTCGCGCACTCGACGACGGTCGCGCGCTCGCGGTACGTCTGACCTCGCGTGGCCGCACCGCTGCCAAACGCGCCGCGCAATGGCCGGACTTCCTCTCGAAGGCGGTCGGTACGCTGCGCGACGACGAGCAGTCCGTGTTCTATCGCACGCTGCTCAAGACCATCTATCAGCTCGAAGCGCAAAACACGATTCCGCCGCATCGTATGTGCCTGAGCTGCACGCATTTCCAGCCGAGCAAGAATCCGAAGAAGACGCCGCATCACTGCGCGCTGCTCGACCTGAACATGTTGGACACCGATGTGCGTCTCGACTGCTCCGTGCATGAAACGGCGGACGTTGCCACCCAGAAGAAGACGTGGAAGATCTTCGCCCAATAACCGGCGTCTTCCTGGGCAATCCGCTAACATGGCCTGGCCGGCGACGGCGGGCGGTAGGCGCCGCCTGCTTGCCGGCTGGTGCCGTGCAAGGATAAAGTCGCTGGCGGCAGGTCGTTAGTCAACCTGAAGATAGGGCAGGCCGATGAATCGGGAAGTACTCGCCATCCGCCATGTGCACTTCGAGGATCTGGGCAGTCTCGAGCTCGTGCTCGGCGAGCGCGGGCGTCCGGTCCGTTATCTCGATGTGGGCGTTGCCCGTATCGAGGCGCCCAATCCGGTTGCCGCGTCGCTGGTGGTCGTGCTGGGCGGCCCCATCAGCGCTACCGACGACGCGCTGTACCCCACGCTCGCGCCGCTGCTGTCGTTGATCGAAAAACGCATCGCGGCCGGTCTGCCGACACTCGGTATCTGCCTTGGCGCACAACTGATCGCGCGGGCGCTCGGTGCGCGCGTCTACCCCGCGGCTCAGGCCGAACTCGGCTGGACGCCGCTCAAGCTGACCGATGCCGGCCGCGCCTCGCCGCTGCGTCATCTCGATGGCGCTCATACCTCGATGCTGCATTGGCACGGCGACACCTTCGATCTGCCGGCCAACGCGACCCGTCTGGCATCGACCCCGGCTTGCGAGAATCAGGCCTTCGCATGGGGCGATCACGTACTGGGCTTGCAGTGTCATCCCGAGATCCGCACCGATCGGTTCGAACCTTGGCTGATAGGGAATGCGAACGAACTCTCGGGCCACGGCATCGACGCGCGTCAGTTGCGCGCCGACACCGGCCGATACGGTCCCGTGCTCGAAGCCGCCGCGTGCCGCATGTTCGGCGAATGGCTCGATCACGTCGAGACGCAAGCCTGAATGGCTAGCCGAATGGCGACGTAAGCGTCCAGCCAGGTGCCACGTTCATGCAGTAAACCGCGTGCGGTGCTATCCTCGATCGCTCTCGGGCTTTCACTGGGCGTAATCCATGAGCGCGCTTTTCTCTCCGCTCACGCTGCGTAGCGTGACGCTTCCCAATCGGATCGTCGTCTCCCCAATGTGCCAGTACTCCGCCGAACGCGGCGAAGCGACCGCCTGGCACATGATTCACCTCGGCGGTCTCGCGCTGTCCGGCGCGGGCATGCTGTGCATCGAAGCAACCGCCGTCGAGCCGGACGGGCGCATCACCCCCGGCGATCTCGGCTTGTGGGACGACGCGACCGAAGAGGCGCTCGTGCCGGTGCTGGCCGCGATCCGCAAGCATTCGCACGTCAACGTGACGATGCAACTGGCGCACGCGGGCCGCAAGGCATCGAGCCACGTGCCGTGGGAAGGCGGCCAGCTGATTGCGGTGTCGCAAGGCGGGTGGCTGCCGCATGCGCCGTCGGCGCTGCCGCACAAGCCGGGCGAGGAGCCGCCGCTCGCGCTCGATGTCGTCGGCCTGAACCGGATTCGCGAGGCGTTCGCCGCGTCCGCGCGGCGTGCCGCGCGTCTTGGCATCAATGCGCTCGAAGTGCATGCCGCCCATGGCTATCTGCTGCATCAGTTCCTGTCGCCGATCGCCAATCAGCGCACCGACGACTACGGCGGCTCGGTCGAAAACCGCATGCGTTTTCCGCTCGAAATCTTCGACATCGTGCGTGCCGCATTTCCTGCCGACAAACCGGTCGGCGTGCGCGTGTCGGCGACGGACTGGGTCGAAGGCGGTTGGACGCTCGAAGACACGATCGCGTTTGCACACGAGCTGGAAAAGCGCGGCTGCGACTGGATCGACGTGTCGTCGGGCGGTGTCTCGCCGCTGCAGCAAATTCCGCTCGAGCCAGGCTATCAGATTCCGTTCGCGAAGGCGGTCAAGCACGCAACCGGTCTGACGACGATCGGCGTCGGACTCATCACTGATCCGCTGCACGCCGAGCAGCTGATCGAAACGGGCGATGCCGATCTGATCGCGCTGGCTCGCGCGCTGCTCTATAACCCGCGCTGGCCGTGGCACGCCGCCGCTAACCTCGGTGCGACCGTCGAAGCGCCGCCGCAGTACTGGCGTTCACAACCGCGTGAGCAGAAAGCGCTGTTCGGCGACATTTCGTTTGGTCAACGGTGACGCCCGTCGCACGTTGAACAAACGCATCGGCTGACGGTTGAAGGAAGCCGTGGACAACGTGTAGGATGCCGGTTGTGGCGCGGTGCGCGTCGCAAGTCGACGCGGCGCTTTCAGGGCGCCGCGTTTGCTATTCGCGTCAGAAAAAAGCCGCGCGCACGACGTGCCTGACGATTGCCAGATTTGATTCCCCAGTTCTTCACAAGGATTCATTCAATGAATTCACGCAGGATCGCCGTGCGCCGTTCGGGTGTGCACGGCAAAGGCGTGTTTGCTCTCGAACCGATCGCGGCCGGCGAGCGACTGATCGAATACAAGGGCGAGCGGATTACCTGGAAAGAAGCGTTGCGCCGCCATCCGCATAATCCGGCTGAACCGAATCACACGTTTTATTTCGCGCTGGATAACGGCAAGGTCATCGACGGCAAGGTGAACGGCAATAGCGCGCGCTGGATCAATCATTCATGCGCGCCGAACTGCGAAGCCGAGGAAATCGACGGACACGTGTACGTGCATGCGCTGCGCGATATCGCGGAGGGCGAGGAAGTCTTTTACGACTACGGCCTCGTGATCGACGCGCGTCAGACGAAAAAGCTGAAAAAGGAATACGAATGCCGCTGCGGCGCGCGCAAGTGCCGCGGCACGATGCTGGCACCGCCGCAGAAGGGCAAGGGCGGCGGCAAGTCGGGTAAAGGCGCCGACAAGGGGGAAAAGTCGAGCAAATCGGCGAAGAAATCGAAGAAGAAATGAGCCGCGGGTCGGTGCGCGGCGGTAGCTGTCTGCGCTGATCGAAGCGCTGAGGCGAACGCCGCCGCGGCAGCCGGGCAAACCTTCTACAAATCGACCGGCGCCGAGTGCGCCGGTTTTTTCGTCGCGCGCCGTGCGTTGGCATCGTTGGCGGTGGCAGCGCCTGCGGACGCACCGGGCGGCAGCAACGGAATCCTCACGATAAAGCGTGCGCCGCCCTCCGGTGCGTCCTCGTAATGCACGCTGCCATGATGCAGCACCATGATGTCGTGGACGATCGCGAGGCCCAGACCTGCGCCGCTGTCGACGCCCGCCTCGGTCTGCCCGTCGCCGCGGAAGAATCGCTTGAACAGATCCGACTGCTGCGAACGCGGCACGCCCGGCCCGTTGTCTTCGACGACGATCTCGGCCATGCGCAGATCGTCGATCAGCGTCTGCGAAACTGTGACCGTGATACGCCCGCCGTCGGCCCGCGAAGGCGGCACATACTTCAGCGCGTTATCGAGCAGATTCGCGATCACTTCATGGAGCAGCACAGGGTTGCCGCGCGCCATCAGCGGGTCATCGTTGGACGGATCGTCGAGGCGCTGGAAGCCGAGGTCCACGTGTACCGGTAGCGCGCGCGGCACCCATTCGGCGCCGGTGTCGAACGCGAGCGCGGCCATGTCGACATTGACGAAGCGGGCCGCCTGTTCGCCCGGCTCGGCACGCGCGAGCGACAGCAATTGATTCGACAGCCGCACGGCGCGATCGGCCGCGGCGCGCAGTTCGCGCACGGCAGCGAGCGTCTGCTGTGGATCGCGTGCGACGACCGCCTGCTCCGCATGCAGCTTCACGGCGGTGAGCGGCGTGCGCAGCTGATGCGCGGCATCGGCGATGAATTTACGTTGCGCATCGAGGGCGGCTTTCAGACGATCGAGCAACGCGTTCAGCGCGCCCGTCAGCGGACGGATCTCGACCGGCACATAGGTTTCGTCGACCGGCTCGAGCGACGTGTGCGTTTGCCGGTTCAGCGAATCGGCGAGCGCCGTCAGCGGATTGAGCTGCTGATTGACGACGCGCCACACGATCACCCAGCCGGCTAGCAGCAGCAGCAATAACGGCATCATGATCGCGATGAGGAACTCGGCGGCGATGCGGAAGCGGTGATGCACGGGCTGGCCGACTTCGACGACGATCGGATTACCGCTCGGCTGATCGACGCGCACCTGAGCGACCCGCACGGTCACGCCTTCGTGCTGCGTCTCGAACACGTACGCGTAATGCATGCGGCGCACGTTGGTGCCTTGCAGCGGCAGATTGTGATCGCCGGCGATTTCGGTGTCGCCGGTGCTGATCCGGTAGACCAGATGTTCGACCGGGTCGGAGAACATCGCCTGCGCGAGCGGCGGCACCGTGATCGGCGCTTCCGGTCCGGCAATCTGGATCTGTTTGGAGATCGCGGTCGCGAGGTCCGCGAGCGAACGGTCGACCACGTGCTGCGTGTACTGCCATGCGAGCCAGTAAGCGATCAGGCCGCTCATCAGCGCGAGCAGCGACAGGGGAGCAGCGAGGCGCCGCAGCAGCGTGCGGCGCAGACTATTGGCGGCCGGCTGGTGCATGATCGAACGCGCGGGAAAGTTGTGACTGCGGTGGCAACTGCGGTAGTAATGGCGCGAGGCGCCTTGAGACGGCCCGGGGCCCGGCACAAGGCGCCCCGGGCACAGCCGATGCGCGGCGCCGCTCCGGCGCCGTCAGGCCGCGACGCAATGCGCGGCCTTCACGACGATCATGCGGCCTGGCGAATTTCCTGCAACAGGTAGCCAAAGCCACGCACGGTGACGATTTCGACACGGCAGTTCTCGAGCTTCTTGCGCACGCGGTGCACGTAGACTTCGATCGCGGTATCGCCGAGGTCGCCGCCGAAGTGTGTCAGATGATCCTGTAGTTGCGCCTTGCTGACGACGCGGCCGTGACGCAGCAGCAGCATTTCGAGCACCGCGAATTCGCGCGGCGACAGTTCGAGCGGTTTGTCGTCGTTGAAGATGCGGCGGTCGACGCCCGACAGCCGCACGCCGCCCAGCGACACTTCCGGACGCGGCATGTCACCGTGCGGACCGCTGCGGCGCATCACCGCGCGAATACGCGCTTCGAGCTCGGCCGGCTCGAACGGCTTCAGCATGTAGTCGTCCGCGCCCGAGTTCAGGCCTTGCACGCGGTCGTTCAGTTCGTCGCGCGCGGTCAGGATGATCACCGGCGTGTGACGGTTGCTCTGGCGGAAACGCGACAGCAGCGTCATGCCGTCGATGCCCGGCAGACCCAGATCGAGGATCACGAGTTCGTGGCGATTTTGCGTGAGGGCCTGCTCGGCAAAGATGCCGTCATGGACCATGTCGACGGTGAAGCCGGCTTGTTCGAGACTGCTTTGGATGCCGCGTGCGATGGGGCGGTCATCTTCGATCAGAAGGAGTCGCATGGATTTCGCTCAAGTACAATGGGTTTAGGCGTTTGGGCAAGCGGTTCGCCGGGGCGCCTGCTACACAGCCAGCGTGCGAAGCGGCGGCAGACGCGCCACGAAGCAGCTGTCGAGCCGAATCGAAGCACCGTGCCAGCCATCACGAAGTCATGTCCGAGATCAGCATTCACGAACTGGAAGCCGCGATCAACTTCTGGCGCACCCGCTCACCTTCAAGCGGCGACGAACACGTTCTGTGCAAGGAGGCAAGCGCGCTCTCCAAGCCGTATGCGCTGCTGATTGTACAGCGTCAGCAGTCGCTATCACTCGATCGTTTCGACCCGATTGCAAGGCAGGCCTGGGAAGCTTACGTTCAACTTAAGAATAGCCTGTAGAACTGAAGGTTTACCTAAGGAATTGCCTGCATTGTCCTTTCATGGTCACCTGATTAGGCGGCGAGTTATGCATAAACACGCATAAAGGCCCGTAATTATTGGTATTACATAGTAATCCCGTCGATGAATGCGGCAAGCGCGATGTCGCGTTCGGTCACGCCGTTCGCTTCATGGGTGGACAGCGTGATGTCGACCTTGTTGTACACGTTGAACCACTCGGGATGGTGGTCCATCTCCTGCGCCTTGATCGCGACGCGCGTCATGAAGCCGAAGGCCTCGTTGAAGTCGGCGAACTCGAACGCGCGGCGAATCGCATCGCGCTCAGCCACGCTTTGCCAGCCATTCAGTTTCGCCAGTTGCTGGGTTCGCTCGTCGGAAGTCAGTTTCTGAATCATGGTGTTACCTCGCTCGTCGAACTCGCTCGCCGGCAGGCGGACGAATCCGTCATTTTTTCATGGTTGCGCAACGCTCGCCGCACGCTGGGCCGGATCGGTTTGCGATGGCTTTTCGTTCAAACGTCGCCGCCGGTGTTCCAACCCTCGCGGGTGCCACGCGTAATCACGCAGTCGCCGTCGAACAGGTCGCCCGCCGCGTAGGCAGGCGCGTTGACGTCTTCGAAGGACGGCACGCGCTCCGACGGCAGGCCGATGCGCTCGACGCCCGCGAAGAATTCATCGCAGACACGGCCTTCGAGCAAGGCTGTTTGGCGCGCGTACAGTTGTCGCCAGCCCGCATGGTCAACCGTGCCGTAGCACTCAAGCGGCTGATCGATCGTGAAGTCGGCGCGGGTCTCGAGACCGGCGTCGAACTGTTCCTTGAGTTTGGCGGTGCTGGCGGTGGACATGGCGAGGCTGCCGTAACAAGACGGATTGCATGAGATCGGTGTATGCGAGTGTAGAGCGGAGCACGTGCGGAAAGGGCGCAAGTTTCGCGTATAAGCGGATAGTTATGCGATAATCGCGTGTTAAATGGCAGATTAATGCGGGATATCACCATGCTTGAACTCGACCACTTCGATCTCGCGCTGCTCGACGTGCTGCAGCGCTTCGGCCGCGCCACGCATCAGCAGTTGGCGGAGCAGGTGCCGCTGTCGCCGTCGCAGATCGGGCGACGCCTGCAACGGCTGGAACAGGTCGGCGTGGTGGATGGCTATCGCGTCGTGCTGCGGCCCGAAAAGCTTGGGCTTGGCGTCACCGCTTTCACGAGCCTGAAGCTGAAGCATCACGGCGATTCGATCATCGAGCAGTTTCAGCAGCAGATCGACTTGCTGCCCGAAGTGCTCGAATGTCACGCGGTCGTCGGCGATGCCGACTATCTGCTGCGCATCGTCGCGCCGGATCTGAATTACCTGTCGACCTTCGTGATGAAGAAGCTGATGCGCGTGCCGGGTGTCGATAGCGTGCGCTCGAATATCGTGCTGACCACGTTCAAGCGCAATGGGCCGTTGCCGCTCGGGCATCTGGCGCCGGGGGCGGCGGCGGTTTGAGCGTTCGAAGCCGTTGCCGGCAGTGCCGACTGACAGGAAGAGGGAGCCGCGCATGCGTTGCCGCGGCCCCTGCGGTGACGGGATCTCTATGCCGCCCGCTTTGGCTCGTCGTCGGCATTCAGCAGATCGACATACGCGACCGGCACCAGATCCGCTTCCGATACGCCAAGGCTCTTGAACATCGCTTGTGCTTCCGCGTGGCCGCCTTCTTCGTCGTCGTCCTGCGCGAGCACCACTTCGAGTTCGACGAAATCGCCGAGACCGTCGACGCGATCCAGATGAATCCGCGTGCGCCCGCTCAGATATACGTGCCGCTCTTTCGAGACGATGCCGCGCGTGGTCAGCGCGGTCGCGAGCAGCGCATGCATCGCTTCGGGATTCGTCACCGGACTGCGCGTGTAGTACGACGCCTTCGGGCCGTCGCGGTCGTCGCGCTGATAGAAGATCAGCTCGGCCGGCGTGCCGTCGTCGAACTGGCGCAGCTTCAGGCGGCCGCGCGGCACGTCGTAGAAAAAGTCCTGCTGGCGGAAGATCAGCGGCGCGTCCGTCGCGAGCTGTGCGGCGCGCTCGCGCAGTTGGTCGAAATGCTGGGCGCGGGCTTTGATTTCGATGTTGCGTGCCATGTCAGGCTCCTGTGGATGGGGAAGTGAGCGGCGGCTCCGGAGTTGCTGGTGTTGCCGGGCGGAGGCCGCCGGGAAGGACGAAGCCAGGCGGAACGGAAAGCTGCGAGGGCGCTGCGCGAGCGCAAACCGCTAATCTAGCAAAAACTTCGTGACGGAGCGGTTTCAGCTCGGCGGACAAGTGGGAGAGGGCGGGCATTAGCGAGACTCATATCGCAACGCGTCAGACCGTCCCCGCTCAAATCGCCCACTGCTGTTCGATCAGCTTCAACGCCGCCGCGATCGCTGGCTCGTCCTTGCGCTCGTCGAGCGTGATGAAGCTCAGCTGCGTCGGCACCGTTATGCCATCGACGATCGTCAGCGCGTGCGCATGCGCCTCCGCGATCGCGGTTGCATCGCGCGCAAGCGTGAGACCGACGCCCGATTTGACCAGATCGAGCATCGACGGCTCCTGGTCCACCTCGGCCACCTTGACCGGCTTCACACCGGCTTCGCCGAAACAGCGCGACAGCAGCCGGTTGTGCGCGGACGCCGGCGGCGTCCAGATCCACGGCAGCGCCGCGAGCGAGCGCCAGTCTCGCGCACCCTTCACGCGATCTTTCCAGCCCGCCGGCGCGAGCACGCGATACTGGAAATGCGTGAGCGTGACCGCGTGAAACGTGGCGCCGTCGTGCGTCTCGTCGTCGGCGGGCAGGCCAATGTAATAGCCGACGTCGAGCTCGCCCGCGCGAATCTGTTCGCGCACCCAGCCCGACATGCCGTGGCGCAGCGCGGTTTCGATCTGCGGCCAGGTCTCGACGAGCTGCTTCAGGAAACCGCCGAGGCGCAAAAACTCCGGGTCGAGAATGGTGCCGATGCGCAGGCGCCCGCGTACTTCCTGGCGCAGCGTCTGCGCCGCCCGCTGCACGTCGGCTGCCGCGCCGAGCGCGCGTTCGGCATGCGGCAGCAGCGCCTGGCCGTCGCGGGTCAGCGCGAGCCCGTGCGAAGTCCGCGTGAACAGCGTCACGCCGAGCGTCTCCTGCAAGTGCTTGATTTGCAGGCTGACGGCAGGTTGGGTCAGATGCAGTTGCACCGCGGCACGCGTAAGGTTGCCCTCGCGTGCGACGGTGACGAAGGCCCTAAGGAGAGTCAGATCCATATGCTGATATTAGCGCGGCTTATAGCGCAGTTGAGCATTACTTATTGGATTTGTCGCTCGTAGGGGCCGTACGCTTGGTGTTCAGCACGCTTGTGCGCGCGGCATCGAGCGCGAAGCGGAAGATTTCACAGGAAAGAGGAACGAGATGAGCGAGACATATTCCGACGCAACCGCGCAGGACGAGGCCACACGCAGCGCGGCGAGTGCACGCGCGCTGAGCCATTTCATCAACGGCAAGACGGTCGAAGGCACGAGCGGGCGCTTCGGCGACGTCTTCAATCCGGCCCTCGGCAGCGTCAGCGCGCGCGTGCCGCTCGCGAGCGTCGCCGAGGTGGACGCCGCGGTCGCTGCCGCCAAAGCCGCGTTTCCCGCCTGGAGCGAAACCGCGCCGATCAAACGCGCGCGGGTGCTGTTCAAGTTCAAGGAACTGCTCGACCGTCATCACGATGAGCTCGCGGAGCTGATCACGCGCGAGCACGGCAAGGTGTTTTCCGACGCCAGGGGCGAGGTGATGCGCGGCATCGAGATCGTCGAATTCGCGTGCGGCATCCCGAATCTGCTGAAGACCGATTTCACCGATCAGATTGGCGGCGGCATCGACAACTGGAATCTGCGGCAGCCGCTCGGCGTGGTCGCGGGCATCACGCCCTTCAATTTCCCGATGATGGTGCCGTGCTGGATGTTCCCCGTCGCGCTCGCGTGCGGCAACACTTTCGTGCTGAAACCGTCCGAACGCGATCCGTCCGCGTCGAACCGGCTCGCCGAACTGCTGAAGGAAGCGGGCCTGCCGGACGGCGTGTTCAACGTCGTGCACGGCGACAAGGTCGCGGTCGACGCGCTGCTCGTGCATCCGGAAGTCAGCGCGCTGTCGTTCGTCGGCTCCACGCCGATCGCCGAATACATCTACACCGAAGGCACGAAGCGCGGCAAGCGCGTGCAGGCGTTGGGCGGTGCCAAGAATCACCTCGTCGTAATGCCCGACGCCGATCTCGACCAGGCCGTCGACGCCCTGATCGGCGCCGCCTACGGCTCGGCCGGCGAGCGCTGCATGGCGATTTCGGTGGCGGTCGCGGTGGGGCATATCGCCGATGAGCTGATCGAGCGTCTGACGCCGCGCGTGAATAGCCTGAAGATCCTCAACGGCATGGAAGCGGCGGCCGAGATGGGGCCGCTCGTCACCGGCGCGCATCGCGACAAGGTGCTCGGCTATATCGACGCTGGCGTCGCCGCGGGCGCGAAGCTCGTCGTCGATGGGCGCGGTCATCAGGTCGCGGGGCACGAGAAGGGTTTCTTCCTCGGCGGCACGCTGTTCGACGACGTGTTACCCGACATGAAGATCTACCGCGAGGAGATTTTCGGACCGGTGCTGTGCGTCGTGCGCGTGCCCGACTTCGCCTCCGCAGTCGAACTGATCAACGCGAATCAGTTTGCGAACGGCGTGTCCCTGTTCACGTCCGACGGCGGCATTGCACGCGCGTTTTCCCGGCAGATCGAGATCGGCATGGTCGGCATCAACGTGCCGATTCCGGTGCCGATGGCCTGGCATTCGTTCGGCGGCTGGAAGAAGTCGCTGTTCGGCGATCATCATGCGTACGGCGAGGAAGGCGTGCGGTTTTACACGCGCTACAAGAGCATCATGCAGCGCTGGCCTGACAGCATCGCGAAGGGCGCCGAATTCACGATGCCGGTCGCCAAGTAAGCTAGCGGCTTTGCGCGGCATCAAGTCGGCAAGCGCGCCAGGAAAACAATAAAAGCGCAATAAAAGCGTTTCGCGGCGCATGCGTGGAAGCGATCGAGCAGCCACGCGTGCGCCGCAAAGATGCTTAGGAGGCTGAACGATGAGTCATAGCGACAGTACGCCTCGCGCCGCGCGGCGACTCGAAGGCGAGTTCGACTACGTCATCGTCGGCGCGGGTACCGCCGGCTGCGTGCTGGCGAACCGGCTCACCGAAGATCCCGACATCCACGTGCTGCTGCTCGAAGCCGGGGGGAAGGACGACTATCACTGGATTCACGTGCCGGTCGGCTACCTGTATTGCATCGGCAATCCGCGCACGGACTGGCTGTACAAGACCCAGGCCGAGCCGGGTCTGAACGGCCGCACGCTGTCGTATCCGCGCGGGCGTGTGCTCGGCGGCAGTTCGTCGATCAACGGCATGATCTACATGCGCGGTCAGCGGGAAGACTACGACGAGTGGGCGCGTGTGACGAACGACAGGACGTGGTCCTGGAACGCGGTGCTGCCGGTCTTCAGGCGCAGCGAGGATCACCACGGCGGCGCCAACGAAGCGCACGGCGCGGGCGGACCGTGGCGCGTCGAGAAGCAGCGCCTCAAATGGAAGATTCTCGAAGAGTTCGCGCAAGCCGCGCAGCAAACCGGCGTCCCCGCCACCGACGATTTCAATCGCGGCGATAACACCGGTGTCGGCTACTTCGACGTCAACCAGAAGCGTGGCATTCGCTGGAATGCGTCGAAGGCATTTTTGCGGCCCGCGTTGAAGCGGGAGAACCTCACTGTCATCACCGGTGCCCACACGCAGCGTGTCGTGTTCGATGGCCGCCGCTGCACCGGAGTCGAATATCGTGGCGGCGAGGTCGACTATCTCGCCAAAGCGCGTTGCGAAGTGATCCTTTCCGCCGGCGCGGTCAACTCGCCGCAACTGCTCGAATTGTCCGGTGTCGGCAATGGCGCGCGTCTGCAGAATCTCGGCATCGAGGTCGTTCAGGATCTACGCGGTGTCGGTGAAAATCTGCAGGACCATCTGCAACTGCGCATGGCGTATCAGGTGCAGGGCGTGCGCACGCTGAATACGATGTCTGCGCACTGGTGGGGCAAGCTGATGATCGGCATGCAGTACGCGTTGTTTCAGAGTGGACCGATGTCGATGTCGCCGTCGCAACTCGGCGCGTTCGCGAAGTCCGACGCCGACGATCGCTCTCTGTCGCGACCCGATCTCGAGTATCACGTGCAGCCTTTGTCGCTTGATCGCTTCGGGGAACCGCTGCATCGCTTCAATGCATTCACGGCTTCGGTGTGTCAGCTGCGCCCCACGTCGCGCGGCAGCATTCATATTGCGTCGGCCGATGCTTGCGCGCCACCGTTGATCGCGCCGAACTATCTGTCGACCGACTACGACCGCCACGTCGCCGCGAACGCGCTACGTCTGACGCGTCGCATCGTCGCGGCGCCCGCGCTCGCGCGCTATCAGCCGCGGGAGATCCTGCCGGGCCTCCAGTATCAAAGTGAAGAAGAATTGCAGCAGGCCGCGGGCGCGGTCGGCACGACGATCTTCCATCCGGTCGGCACCTGCCGCATGGGCACGACCGACGATCCCGCCGCGGTCGTCGACAATCGGCTACGAGTTATCGGAGTCGAGGGCTTGCGTGTCGTCGATGCGTCGGTGATGCCCAACATCACGTCAGGTAACACCAATTCGCCGACGCTGATGATCGCCGAGCGCGCCAGCGACATGATCCGCGAGGATCGTCGCGCGCGCGTGAGCGGCAGCATGGCCGCGCATACCGGTGTTGCCGCGTCGATGTCAGCTGTGTGACATGACTCGGTGAGCGCACCAGTCAGGTTTTCCGCCGCGTACGTGAAGCGTGTGAACCGCGCGTCACATACGCACGGCGCGGGCCTCGTTCCCTAAGTGCAAATCCCAATGATTGCGCTGCATCATTGGCGCGACAATGGCAGCCATGCTGCGTGCCGCGCCATGGCTCACCGTCCGGATTGGTGCAGCACGCCAACGAGCGGCAAGGGGTGCCGCAAAAATAACAAGTCGCGCGGAGCTTCGCGCGGAAAGATCGTAGTGCTTCGCCTTACTCCGTATGGAAGGGAACATGATTCTCGGCGATACGATTCTCGAAACGCGCGGTCTCACCCGCGAGTTCAAAGGCTTTGTCGCCGTGAACGGCGTGAACCTGCGCGTGCGCCGCGGCTCGATCCATGCGCTGATCGGCCCCAATGGAGCGGGCAAGACCACCTGCTTCAATCTGCTCACCAAATTTCTCGAACCCACCGCGGGCCAGATCGTTTTCAACGGTGTCGATATCACTGGCGAACGGCCAGCTCAGATCGCGCGGCGCGGCATCATCCGTTCGTTCCAGATTTCCGCGGTATTTCCGCATCTGACGGCATTGCAGAACGTGCGCATCGGGTTGCAGCGCTCGCTCGGCACCGCGTTTCACTTCTGGAAGAGCGAGCGTACGTTGCGCCGTCTGAACGATCGCGCGATGGATCTGCTGACCCAGGTCGGCCTGACCGATTTCGCCGATGTGTTGACGGTCGAGCTCGCCTACGGCCGCAAGCGCGCGCTCGAAATCGCGACCACGCTCGCGATGGAGCCGGAACTGATGCTTCTCGACGAGCCCACGCAAGGCATGGGTCATGAGGACGTCGATCGCGTGACCGCGCTGATCAAGAAAGTGTCGGCCGGACGCACGATCCTGATGGTCGAACACAATATGAATGTGATCGCCGGTATCTCCGACACGATCACCGTGCTGCAACGGGGTGAAGTGCTCGCCGAGGGCAGCTACGCGGAAGTGTCGAAGAATCCGCTCGTGATGCAAGCCTACATGGGCAGCGCCGACGCGGCGCTCGCCGGAGCCCACGCATGAATACGACGGTCGAGCGCGAAGGCCTCGAAGCGAACGAAACGAAAAGCGGCGCACCCGCGCTGGAAATCGCGGGACTGCAAGCCTGGTACGGGGAATCCCACATTCTGCACGGCGTCGATCTGTCGGTCGGCCGCGGCGAGGTCGTGACGCTGCTCGGGCGCAATGGCGCGGGCCGCACCACGACGCTACGCGCGATCATGGGCCTCACGGGTCGCCGTACCGGCTCGATCCGTATCGACGGACGCGAAACGGTCGGCTTGCCCACGCATCGCATCGCGCATTGCGGCATCGGCTATTGCCCGGAAGAGCGCGGCATTTTTTCGAGCCTGTCGTGCGAGGAAAATCTGCTGCTGCCGCCGCCCGTCGGCGACAAGGCGCGCATGATGTCGCTCGAGGAAATCTACGCGATGTTCCCGAATCTGCACGAGCGGCGCATGAGTCAGGGCACGCGGCTCTCGGGCGGCGAACAACAGATGCTCGCGGTCGCGCGGATTCTGCGCACCGGCGCGAATCTGCTGCTGCTCGACGAAATCTCGGAAGGGCTCGCGCCCGTGATCGTGCAGGCGCTCGCGCGCATGATCGTTACGCTGAAGGCGCGCGGCTACACGATCGTGATGGTCGAGCAGAACTTCCGCTTCGCCGCGCCGCTCGCGGATCGTTTCTATGTGATGGAGCACGGCATGATCGTCGAGCATTTCGGGGCTAGCGAACTCGAAGGCAAGATGCCGGTGCTGCACGATTTACTGGGCGTATAGACACGGACACACGCGCGCCCGACTGCCTCTGATAACCACAAGCGAAGAACCAGGAGACATGCATGAAAAAGAACCCACTCGCGCGAATTGCCTCGCTCTGCTTCGCGGTCGCCGCCGGCACCGCACTGACGCTGGGCAGCGCGCAAGCGGCCGACGATGCTGTAAAGATCGGCTTCATCACGGACATGTCGGGGCTGTACGCGGATATCGACGGGCAGGGCGGTCTTGAAGCGATCCGGATGGCGGTCGCCGACTTCGGCGGCAAGGTCAACGGCAAGCCGATCACGGTGCTGTACGCGGATCACCAGAACAAGGCGGACATCGCGGCATCCCGCGCTCGCGAGTGGTTCGACCGCGACGGCGTGGACATGGTGATCGGCGGCACGAACTCGGCGACCGCGCTGTCGACTAACACCGTCGCGGGCGAGAAGCACAAGGTCTATATCAGCGTCGGCGCCGGCGCCGATACGTTGACCAACGAGCAATGCACGCCGTACACGATCCACTACGCATACGACACGACCGCGCTCGCGAACGGCACGGGCTCGGCCGTGACGAAGCAGGGCGGCAAGACCTGGTACTTCCTGACGGCAGACTACGCATTCGGCAAGGCGCTCGAAAAAGCGACCGCGGAGGTCGTGAAGGCGAACGGCGGCCAGGTGCTCGGCGAGGTGCGTCATCCGCTGTCGGCGTCGGACTTCTCATCGTTCCTGTTGCAGGCGCAGGCGTCGAAGGCACAGGTCCTCGGCCTCGCGAACGCGGGCGGCGACACGATCAACGCGATCAAGGCCGCGAAGGAATTCGGCATCACCAAGACGATGAAGCTCGCCGCGCTGCTGATGTTCATCAACGACGTGCACAGCCTCGGTCTCGAAACGACGCAAGGTCTGGTGCTGACCGACAGCTGGTACTGGAACAAGGACGCCGACACGCGCAAGTGGTCGCAGCGGTACTTCGACAAGATGAAGAAGATGCCGTCGAGCCTGCAGGCTGCCGACTACTCGGCGGCGATGAACTATCTGAAGGCGGTGCAGGCGGTGGGCTCGACCGATCCGGACAAGGTGATGGCGCAGTTGCACAAGACGAAGATCGACGACTTCTACGCGAAGGGCTACATCCGTCAGGACGGCAGCATGATCCACGACATGTACCTGATGCAGGTGAAGACGCCGGCCGAATCGAAGGAGCCGTGGGATTACTACAAGATCACTGCGACGATTCCGGGCGATCAGGTCTTCACGACCAAGGCGCAGACCCGCTGCGCGCTGTGGAAGTAAGCGCGGGCGCAGTAAGCGGTCGAGGACCGCGCAGACCTGAGAGAACCGCCGGCGCTGCAGGGGCACGCGCTGGCGGATGACCGTTTCAGATGCCGTACGCCGATGGGCGGCGTCGCCGCTCGTCGCGTGCCGGCCGGATCGTGCGTCACCGATCTCACCTTGACGATGGCTTGAAGGGCTAAGGGCTTCAATGGACATCTTTGGCGTTCCGCTACCGGCGATGCTGAGCCAGCTTCTGCTCGGGCTCGTGAACGGCTCGTTCTACGCGATTCTGAGCCTCGGGCTGGCGATTATTTTCGGCCTGCTCAACGTGATCAACTTCGCGCATGGCGCGCTGTTCATGCTCGGGGCGATGCTCGCGTGGATGGGGCTGTCGTATTTCAATCTGCCGTACTGGGTGATGCTCGTGCTCGCGCCGCTGATCGTCGGACTGGTCGGCGTCGCGATCGAGCGCTCGATGCTGCGCTGGCTTTACAAGCTCGATCATCTGTATGGCCTGTTGCTGACGTTTGGCCTCACACTCGTGATCGAGGGCGTATTCCATTCGATCTACGGCTCGTCGGGCCAGCCGTACGATGTGCCGTCGGCGCTGTCGGGCGCGACCAATCTCGGCTTCATGTATCTGCCGAACTATCGCGCATGGGTGGTCGTCGCGTCGCTGGTCGTGTGCTTTGCGACATGGTTCGTGATCGAGAAGACGCGGCTTGGCGCGTATCTGCGCGCGGGCACCGAAAACCCGAAGCTCGTCGAGGCGTTCGGCGTCAACGTGCCGCTGATGATCACGCTGACCTACGGCTTCGGCGTCGCGCTCGCGGCGTTTGCCGGCGTGCTCGCCGCGCCGGTGATTCAGGTCTCGCCCCTGATGGGCCAGTCGATGATCATCACCGTGTTCGCGGTGGTCGTGATCGGCGGGATGGGCTCGATCATGGGCTCGATCCTGACCGGCCTGATGCTCGGCGTAGTCGAAGGACTCACGCGTGTGTTCTACCCCGAGGCGTCGGCGACCGTCGTCTTCGTGATCATGGCGCTCGTGTTGCTCGTGCGTCCGGCGGGTCTTTTCGGCAGGGAAAAATGATGCAGAGAAAGGTGCTCTACGGTCTGCTGCTGATCGTGCTGCTCGCGGTGCCGGTGCTCGGCATCTATCCGCTCTTCGTGATGAAGGTGCTGTGCTTCGCGCTGTTCGCGGCCGCCTTCAATCTGCTGATCGGGTATACGGGCTTGCTGTCCTTTGGTCATGCGATGTTTCTCGCGTCGGCCGGTTACGTCACCGGCTATGCGATGCAGACGCTCGGCTTTTCGCCGGAGCTCGGCGTGCTGAGCGGCACCGCGGCGGCGACGCTGCTTGGGCTCGTCGTCGGCTTCTTCGCGATTCGCCGTCAGGGTATCTACTTCGCGATGGTGACGCTCGCGCTCGCGCAGATGGTCTACTTCGTGTTCCTGCAGGCGCCGTTCACGCACGGGGAAGACGGTCTGCAAGGCGTGCCGCGCGGCAAGCTGTTCGGCGTGCTCGATCTCTCTTCGGACCTCGCGCTATATTTCGTCGTGCTCGCGGTGATCGTCGCGGCTTTCCTGCTGATCGTGCGGATCGTGCATTCGCCGTTCGGGCAGGTGCTCGTCGCGATCAAGGAAAACGAGCCGCGCGCGGTGTCGCTCGGCTACGACACCGACCGTTTCAAGCTGCTCGCATTCATCCTGTCGGCCGGCATTGCGGGTCTCGCGGGTTCGCTGAAGGTGCTGGTGCAGGGCTTCGAAACGCTGAGCGATGCCTATTGGACGATGTCCGGCCTCGTGATCCTGATGACGCTGGTGGGCGGTATGGGCACGCTGTTCGGGCCGTTGCTCGGCGCCGCGTTGATCGTGTCGCTCGAAGACAGGCTCGGCGATATCGGCGCGGCACTCGCGTCGATGACCGGCATCGACTGGTTCCGCTCGCTCGGCGAATCGGTGACGATCGTCACGGGGCTGATTTTCATCGCGTGTGTGCTGGCGTTCCGGCGCGGCATCGTCGGTGAGATCGTCGCGCGAGTGCGACCGTTGCGGGCTTGAGAGTGGCTGTTTGATCCCGCCCGCGTGGTCGCTCGCTTGATGCAGTGCGGTACGAAATTGCTTCGACGTCCGATCTAATTGCGGCTCGTGCTGAAGGTCCGCTGGATCAGGGACTCGGGCGAACCTGTGGCAAACCGTGCGACGAAAAGCGCCCTACGCGCCCCAATCCGGTGCCGCAGTGCACCACTAGGGTAATTGCTAGTTGTGACTGTTGGGGTGGTCGTTTAATCTTCATGCAGTTCTGATGCACCACGAATTTGCAGGTGGAGAACGAGGAGACAAGTGAGGCACTCAGTGCCCAGAAGAAAGCGCTGTTGGATTGATATCCAACAGCGCTTTTTTATTTGTGTTTATCGAATCTTTGACGCGATCGCCCGGCTATTTCACGCGCCATTTTTTACTCTCCGCCAACCGCTGCAGGTAAACATCACAAGCCTGCGAAACGCTTGCAGCACGGCGCTTGCGTCCGCTACACTCGCTTATTCACCGACCACTGGGTTTGGCAATTAAATCCGCGGATTTAATTGCAATTGAATAACGGGGTTAATAGAGGAGCAGGATGAAGTCGGCATTGCGTTGGATCAGCGCGGCATTGGTCGCCACAGGGGTCTCGGCTGCCTGGAGCGGCCATGCATTCGCGGACGTGAAAATCGGCGTCACCGTGTCGGCAACAGGACCGGCCGCATCGCTCGGCATTCCGGAAAAGAACACGATCGCGCTACTGCCGAAAGAAGTGGCGGGCCAGAAGATCGACTACATCGTCCTCGACGACGCAACCGATTCCACCCAGGCGGTCAAGAACGCCCGCAAGCTCACTAGCGAAGACCACGTCGATGCACTGATCGGCTCGACCGTCGTGCCGAACTCGCTCGCCATGATCGACGTCGCTGCCGAAACCTCGACGCCGATGATCTCTCTGGCCGCGGCCGCGGGCATCGTCGAGCCGATGGACGCGAAGCGTGGATGGGTCTTCAAAACGCCGCAAAACGACATTCTGATGGCCACGGCGATTGCGCAGCACATGGCCAATCACGGTGTGAAGACGGTCGCGTTCATCGGCTTTTCCGACGCGTACGGCGAGAGCTGGTTCAAGGAATTCAGCAAAGCCGCTGACCTCGCGAAGATCAAGATCGTCGCGAACGAGCGCTTCGCGCGCAACGATGCATCGGTCACGGGCCAGGTGCTGAAGATGATGTCGCAGAACCCGGACGCGGTGCTGATCGCCGGTGCGGGCACGCCGGCCGCGCTGCCGCAGAAAACGCTGAAGGAGCGCGGCTACAAGGGCAAGTACTATCAGACGCACGGCGTCGCGAACAACGACTTCCTGCGCGTGTGCGGCAAGGATTGCGAAGGCACGTGGCTGCCCGCTGGCCCACTGCTGGTCGCCGAGCAACTGCCCGAGGCGAATCCGGTGAAGAAGAGCGCACTTGCGTACAAGCATGCGTATGAAACGGCATATGGCGCGGGGTCGGTGTCGACGTTCGGCGGTCACGCATGGGACGCGGGTCTGCTGTTGCAGCATGCGATTCCGCTCGCGTTGAAGAAGGGGCAGCCAGGCACGCCGGCATTCCGCGAGGCGCTGCGTGCCGCGCTCGAAGGCACGAAAGATCTGCCCGCGTCGCACGGCATCTTCAACATGAGCGGGAACGACCATGCCGGCCTCGATCAGCGGGCGCGCGTGATGGTGCAGATCGTCGACGGCAAGTGGAAGCTCGCCGGCGACTGAGCGAAGGCTCTGCGCCACGGGACCTCATCGAAAAAGACGCGTGCAGTTGACGCGTCTTTTTTATTACCCGGGCCAGGTGTCCGCATCGCGCAAAAGTGTGGTTTCGCTGCTTCAGGACAAACCCGCATTTGGCGCACGCTCTCTTGACCGTCGATAATGCAGAACGCAAACTACTAACATATTAGTGGTTTATGAGATGCCTGGTTGGAATAAAGCCCCGGCACAGAAACGCGGCGTATGACGCGAATGCGCACTCGCGCGACGCGAGAGGAGCGGTACCCAACGCAGCTGGGGAAGGTATGCGCGCCGAGCAGGGAAAACCATGCTTGGCACACCTGAACCCGCTCACTAGATTCAAACACCCGGCCCAGCAAGCCGGCTTACAGATAGGCGCTTTTCAAAGCGTTTGGAGACTCGCAATGAAAAAGACAAGGCATTGGGTACGCACCGGCATCGCGATGGCGCTGATGTGCGGCGCGGGGGCTGCATTCGCGCAGGTGAAGATCGGCGTCACGTTGTCGACGACGGGGCCGGCCGCGTCGCTCGGGATTCCTGAAAAGAACACGATCGCGTTGCTGCCGAAGGAGATCGGCGGCAAGAGCGTGCAGTACATCATCCTCGACGACGGGTCGGACACCAGCAAGGCCGTGCAGAACACGCGCAAGCTGATCGACGAAGACCACGTCGACGCGATCATCGGCTCGACCGTCACGCCGAATTCGCTCGCGATGCTCGATCCGGCCGCTGAGGGCAAGACGCCGGTGATCTCGCTCGCGGCATCGGCCGCGATCATTCAGCCGATGGATGCGAAGCGCGCATGGGCATTCAAACCGCCTCAGAACGACAGCCTGATGGCCGAAGCGATCGCCGATTACATGCAGCATCACGGCGTGAAGACGGTCGGCTTCATCGGATTCTCGGACGCATACGGCGACAGCTGGAACACGACGTTCGACGCCGCCGCCAAAGCGCACAACCTGAAGATCGTGTCGAACGAGCGCTTCAACCGCACCGATGCATCGGTGACGGGCCAAGTGCTGAAGACGATGGGCGCGAATCCCGACGCGGTGCTGATCGCGGGCTCGGGCACGCCGTCGGCGCTGCCGGCCAGGACGCTGAAGGAGCGTGGCTACAAGGGCAAGATCTATCAGACTCACGGGGTCGCGAACAACGACTTCCTGCGTGTGTGCGGCAAGGATTGCGAAGGCGAACTGCTGCCGGCCGGTCCGATTCTTGTCGTCGATCAATTGCCGGATTCGAACCCGGTGAAGAAGTCGGCGGAAGCCTATAAGAACGCCTATGAGAAGGCGTATGGCGCGGGTTCGGTCGCGACCTTCGGCGGCCACGCATGGGATGCCGGCCAGATGTTGCAGGCTGCGATTCCGGTCGCGCTGAAGACCGCCCAGCCGGGCACGCCGGAGTTCCGCATGGCGCTGCGCAACGCGCTCGAAAACATCAAGGAGCTGCCAGTGTCGCACGGCATCATGAACACCACCGCGACCGACCACAACGGCCTCGACCAGCGCGCACGCGTGATCGTGCAGATCGTCGACGGCAAGTGGAAGTTGCAGAACAACTAAGACTATTTACAAAAACAAGTAGCGGTACGCGCCTCTCGCACAATCTGCGGTGCATGACGCCGCATTGCCATTGTGTTCGACGACAATGGCATCGACCGCCGCGCCGCGTCCCGGCGCGGCGGTTGTCTTTTCAGACATGCAGATCGATGGCCGGCTTCGCACCGCGCCGTCGCGACTGTTTCCCGGTCTTTCGATTTCGACGCTTCAGGACGAGGAAGTATGGATCTATCAATTGCGGCGATCCTCGCGCAGGACGGCATCACGACCGGCGCGATCTACGCGCTGCTCGCGCTTGCGCTGGTGCTGGTGTTCTCCGTCACGCGGGTGATCTTCATCCCGCAAGGGGAGTTCGTTTCGTACGGTGCGTTGACGCTCGCCGCACTGCAAACGCAGAAGTTTCCGGCCACCTGCTGGCTGTTGATGGCGATGGGCGCGGCATGCTTCGTCGTCGAGACGGCGGCCGTCTTGCGGCATGCTGAGCGGCGTCGTCATGCGGCGCGCACGCTGCCCGTGCTGGCGGGGAAGTACCTGCTGTTTCCGATCGCGGTCTACGCGCTCACGCGCGGCATCTTCCTGCAGCCGCTGCCGATGATCGTGCAGATCGCGCTGACGCTGCTGATCGTGATTCCGATGGGTCCGTTCGTGTATCGCCTTGCCTACGAGCCGATCGCGGAGGCGACCACGCTGCTGCTGTTGATCGTCGCGGTGGCCGTGCATTTCGTGATGGTCGGTCTCGGCCTCGTGATGTTCGGCGCCGAAGGCTCGCGCACCAACGCGTTTTCCGATGCGACGTTCAACATCGGTACGTTGTCGATCTCCGGACAGAGCCTGTGGGTGATCGGCACCGCGGCCGTGCTGATCGGCGCGCTGTATTTGTACTTCGATCGCTCGATTTCGGGCAAGGCGTTGCGCGCGACGTCGGTGAACCGGCTCGGCGCGCGGCTCGTCGGCATCGGCACCACGCAGGCGGGACGCCTCGCATTCACGCTTGCGGCGGGGCTCGGCGCACTGTGCGGCATCCTCGTCGCGCCGCTCACGACGATCTACTACGACTCGGGCTTCCTGATCGGTTTGAAGGGCTTCGTGGGCGCGATCATCGGCGGTCTGGTCAGCTATCCGCTGGCGGCGGCCGGCTCGATTCTCGTTGGTCTGCTGGAGTCGTATTCGTCGTTCTGGGCTAGTGCTTATAAGGAAGTGATCGTGTTCACGTTAATCATCCCGGTGCTGCTGTGGCGCAGTCTGGCGAGCCCGCACGCCGAAGAGGAAGAGGAGTGACACGATGAAACGAATCATGCAAAAGAAGTTCTTCTGGTTGTTCCTCGTGGTGCTGTTCGCTTTGCCGGTTCTGCCGCATCCGATCCATGTACCCGAGTACTGGGTCACGCTGCTGAACTACATCGGTCTCTATTCGATCGTCGCGATCGGCCTCGTGCTGTTGACCGGCATCGGCGGGATGACGAGCTTCGGGCAGGCCGCGTTCGTTGGCATCGGCGCGTATGCAACCGCGTATCTGACGACGAACTTCGGCGTGTCGCCGTGGCTCGCACTGATCGCGGGCGTGATCGTCACTGCCCTGGTTGCGCTGATGCTCGGTCTCGTGACGATGCGCCTATCCGGCCACTTTCTGCCGCTCGGCACGATTGCGTGGGGGCTCGCGCTGTTCTACCTGTTCGGCAATCTCGACATGCTCGGCAAGTACGACGGCATCAACGGCATCCCGGTGTTGAATGTTTTCGGGATCAATCTTGAGTCCGGCCGCCATATCTATTACCTGATCTGGGTGGTCGTGCTCGCTGCGGTCGTCTCTGTTCAGAATCTGCTTAATAGCCGGCCGGGTCGCGCAATCCGCGCGTTGCGCGGCGGTGGTCTGATGGCCGAGGCAATGGGCGTCAACACCGGCTGGATGCGCGTCGTGATTTTCGTCTATGCGGCGGTGCTTGCGTCGGTCTCGGGTTTTCTGTACGCGCACTTGCAGCGCGCCGTGAATCCGACGCCGTTCGGACTGAATCACGGCATCGAGTTCCTGTTCATGGCGGTGGTGGGCGGCGTCTCGCACGTCTGGGGCGCGGTGCTCGGCGCGGCGATCCTGACCGTGCTGCAGGATTATTTGCAGACGCTGCTGCCAAAACTGCTCGGCGAGAACGGCAACTTCGAAGTGATCGTGTTCGGCATCATCATGGTGCTGCTTCTGCAGTACGCGCGGCAGGGCGTCTGGCCGTTCGTCGCGCGCTTTTTCCCGCGTGGCCCGCGGGCGCATCTCGCCGATCACGCGGATCCTCTGCCGCAGCGCAACAAGCCACAGACCGGCGAAGACCTGCTGACGGTGAACAAGGCGCGCAAGCAGTTCGGCGGTCTCGTCGCGGTGAACGACGTCAGCTTCGAGGTCAAAGCAGGGCAGATCATCGGGCTGATCGGACCGAACGGCGCAGGCAAGTCGACGACCTTCAATCTCGTGACCGGTGTGCTGCAGGCGACAAGCGGCGAGATCACGTTCCGCGGCGAGCGCATCGATGCGCTGAGTTCGCGTGAAATCGTCAAGCGCGGCATCGGCCGGACGTTCCAGCACGTGAAGCTGCTGCCGGGTATGACCGTGCTCGAGAACGTCGCGATCGGTGCGCATCTACGTGGCCATGCGGGCGTGTGGCGCAGTGTCGTGCGGCTGAACAGCTCCGAAGAGCAGCGGTTGATGGCCGAAGCCGCTCGGCAGATTCGCCGCGTCGGCCTCGAACAGCACATGTATGACGAAGCGGGCAGCCTGGCGCTTGGTCAACAGCGGATTCTCGAAATTGCGCGCGCCCTGTGCTGCGACCCGACTCTGCTATTGCTCGATGAACCGGCCGCTGGTCTCCGGTATCAGGAAAAGCTTCAGCTCGCCGAACTGCTGCGCAGACTGAAGACAGAAGGGATGAGCGTGCTGCTCGTCGAGCACGACATGGATTTCGTGATGAATTTGACGGACCGGCTCGTGGTGATGGAGTTCGGCACGCGGATCGCTGAGGGCCTGCCGCAGGAAGTCCAGCAGGATCCGGCGGTGCTCGAAGCGTATCTGGGTGGGGTGGAATGATGGACGACATGACAACGACCGGCGTGGCGTCGGCGGGACCGATTCTCGAAGTGAGCCAATTGTCCGTCCGCTACGGCAAGGTTGAAGCGCTGCACAATGCGGCGATCAAGGTGCGGGCGGGGCAGATCGTCTCCGTGATCGGCCCGAACGGCGCGGGAAAGTCGACGCTGCTGAATGCGATCATGGGCGCATTGCCGACGTCCGGTCATGCGAAAGGCGCGGTTTCCTATCAGGGCGACGACGTCAGCGCGACGCCGGTCGAAAAACGCGTTGCGCTTGGTATGTGCCTGGTGCCTGAAAAGCGCGAGCTTTTCGCTTCGATGACCGTCGAGGACAATCTGCTGCTTGGAGCCTACCGGCGCAAGCGAGCAGGGGAGCGCAACTTTCTCGATCAGCTGGAACCGGTGTTCGAACTGTTTCCGCGGCTGAAGGAGCGGCGCAAGCAGGCGGCCGGCACGCTTTCCGGCGGCGAGCGGCAGATGCTCGCGGTCGGCCGCGCCCTGATGGGCAAGCCCGATCTGCTGATGCTGGACGAGCCGAGCCTCGGTCTCGCGCCGCTGATCGTGAAGGAAATCTTTCACATCATCAGCGCCTTGCGGCAGACGGGCGTCGCGACGCTGCTGATCGAGCAGAACGCGCGCGCTGCATTGCAGATCTCGGACTACGGCTACGTGCTGGAAACCGGCGAGTTGGCACTGGAAGGACCGGCAACCGAGCTCGCGCAAAATCCCCGGGTGATCGAAACCTATCTCGGTCTTGCCAAAAAGGTCGCATAAGCCCGCACTTATTTCGCTGATCGCTGTCTCTGGAAGCGGTGTGTTTCACGTGAAACACACCGCTTTTTATTGTTTCACCATTCGGACGAAATTCGGGCCGAAACTGAACCCGTTATAATTCGCCCATACATTTCTTTTGAAGGCTCACGCGACGATCTGGCGTGAGATCCCGCGATGCTTTTTCCCTCAGAATTTGACGTAATCGTCGTCGGTGGCGGTCATGCCGGCACCGAAGCTGCTTTGGCGTCGGCGCGCATGGGCAACAAAACGCTGCTTTTGACCCATAACATCGAAACCCTTGGTCAGATGAGCTGCAATCCGTCGATTGGCGGCATTGGCAAAGGCCATCTGGTCAAGGAGGTCGACGCGCTGGGTGGCGCCATGGCGGCCGCTACCGACGAAAGCGGCATCCAGTTTCGGATCCTGAATTCGTCGAAAGGACCGGCGGTCCGCGCGACGCGCGCTCAGGCTGACCGCGTGCTGTACAAAGCGGCGATCCGCCATCGTCTAGAGAATCAGCCGAACCTCTGGCTATTTCAGCAGGCCGTCGACGATCTGATGGTCGAGGGCGACCGCGTGGTCGGCGCCATCACGCAAGTGGGTATTCGTTTCCGGTCGCGCGCGGTGGTGCTAACCGCGGGCACGTTCCTCGACGGCAAGATTCACGTGGGGTTGAACAACTACACCGGCGGACGCGCGGGCGACCCGGCTGCGGTTTCGCTGTCGGCGCGGTTGAAAGAGCTGAAGCTACCGCAGGGCCGGCTTAAGACCGGTACGCCACCGCGAATCGACGGTCGCACGATCGACTATTCGCAGCTCGAAGAGCAGCCCGGCGATCTGGACCCGGTGCCGGTGTTTTCGTTCCTCGGGCGTGTCGAGCAGCACCCGCGCCAGGTGCCATGCTGGGTCACGCATACGAATCAACGGACACACGACATCATTCGCGGCGGTCTCGATCGTTCGCCAATGTACACGGGCGTGATCGAGGGGGTGGGGCCACGCTATTGCCCGTCGATCGAGGACAAGATTCACCGGTTTGCGTCGAAGGAATCGCATCAGATCTACCTCGAGCCGGAAGGTCTGACGACCAACGAGTTCTATCCGAACGGGATCTCGACGAGCCTGCCCTTCGACGTGCAGCTCGAGCTGGTGCGTTCCATGCGCGGGCTCGAGCATGCGCATATCCTGCGCCCGGGCTACGCGATCGAGTACGACTATTTCGATCCGCGTGGCCTGAAGGCATCGCTAGAAACGAAGGTGATCAGTGGCCTGTTCTTCGCCGGACAGATCAACGGTACGACCGGCTACGAAGAGGCAGCTGCACAGGGCACTCTGGCCGGCATCAACGCCGGTCTGTTTGTGCAAGGCAAGGAAGCATGGTGTCCGCGTCGCGACCAGGCTTATCTCGGCGTGCTCGTGGACGATCTGGTCACGCGCGGGGTGTCCGAGCCGTACCGGATGTTCACGAGCCGCGCGGAGTACCGTCTGAGCTTGCGCGAAGACAACGCCGATACGCGGCTGACGGAGATCGGGCGCGAACTCGGCGTGGTCGATGACGCTCGCTGGGACGCCTTCAGTCGCAAGCGTGACGCTGTTTCACGTGAAACACAGCGCTTGCGTTCAACCTGGGTCAATCCTAAGACCTTATCGGCAGAAGAGGCGACCGCCTTGCTTGGCAAGCCAATCGACCACGAATACAGTCTCGCGGACCTGCTGCGTCGTCCGGGCGTCCGCTACGACGGCGTCTGTGGGCTGCGTGACGGCACTTGTGGTGCGCCCGAAGCACTTGCGGAAGACCCCGTGCTGCTCGCGCAAATCAAGGAACAGATCGAAATCGGCGTCAAATATCAGGGCTACATCGACCGACAGGCCGGTGAGATCGAACGCAACGAGGCGCAAGAGAACACGCGTCTGCCTGAAGGGCTGGACTACACCGAGGTCCGTGGGCTGTCGTTCGAAGCTCGCCAGAAGTTGATGCAGTTCCGGCCGGAAACGATTGGACAGGCGTCGCGTATTTCCGGTATCACGCCTGCCGCCATCTCGCTGCTGATGGTCCATCTGAAGCGTGGCCTCGGGCGTCGTCCGTCGAAGTCCGCCGAGCCCGGCGCCGACAGCACGCCGGTGGTTCAATGACGGCAGCGCAGAGGGGAATCGACCAGCAGGCCTTGGCGTCATTGCTGGCGGACGGTGTCCGTGAACTTGGTCTCGAACTCAGCGACGCGCAGCAACGCAAGCTGCTCGATTATGTCGCGCTGCTCGCGAAGTGGAACAACGTCTACAACCTGACAGCGATCCGCGATCCGAGGCAGATGCTAATCCAGCACATTCTCGATTCGCTATCGATCGTGCCGCACCTGGCGCCGCGCGGGCCGTCGTCGGTGCTCGACGTCGGTTCGGGCGGGGGGCTGCCGGGCATCGTGCTCGCGATCGTGCTACCCGATTGGACCATCACGACGAACGACATCGTCCATAAGAAGACTGCCTTTCAGTCGCAGGCGAAGGCGGAACTGGGCCTCGCGAACCTGTCGGTTGTGACCGGTCGGGTGGAGACGCTGCGGCCTGGCGCCGAAGTACCGGCAAAGTTCGACGTAATTGTCTCGCGCGCGTTCGCAGAACTCTCGGATTTCGTTACACTGGCCCGTCATCTGGTTGCGGAGCAGGGCGCAATTTGGGCGATGAAGGGTATGCGGCCGGATGCCGAAATTACGCGTCTGCCGGCGGGCGCCCACGTGGAACAGATCATCCGGCTGAACGTGCCGTCGCTCGACGCCGAGCGGCATCTGATCGAGGTGCGAGTGGACCCCGAAAGCTGACGGCCGCCTCGGCCTGTCAACACCCTCAACGATTTTCACTTCATCCAAGCAGCAAAAGGGACACACCAACGATGGCAAAAATCTTCTGCGTTGCGAACCAGAAGGGCGGCGTCGGCAAGACGACCACCACAGTCAATCTGGCCGCGAGCCTGGCAGCGCAGGGACAGCGAGTCCTTCTCATCGATCTGGACCCGCAAGGCAACGCCACGATGGGCAGCGGTATCGACAAGGCCGAATGTACGAACACGGTCTACGAGGTGCTCGTGGACAACGTGTCGGTGGCCGATGCCCGCGTACGGCCCGAGGCGGTCGGATACGACGTGCTTCCCGCGAACCGTGAGCTCGCGGGCGCCGAGGTCGAACTCGTCAGCATGCAGAATCGCGAGCGTCAACTGAAGGCGGCGCTCGCCGGGGTCGAGGGCGAGTACGATTTCGTGCTGATCGATTGCCCGCCGGCTTTGTCACTGCTGACGCTCAACGGACTATGCGCCGCGCACGGCGTCGTCATTCCGATGCAGTGTGAATACTTCGCGCTCGAAGGGCTGTCCGACCTCGTCAACACGATCAAGCAGGTCCATGCGAATCTGAATCGCGACCTCAAGGTGATCGGTCTGCTGCGCGTCATGTTCGATCCGCGCATTACGTTGCAACAGCAAGTCTCGGATCAATTGAAAGAGCACTTCGGCGACAAGGTCTTCGACGCGGTGATTCCACGCAACGTGCGATTGGCCGAGGCGCCCAGCTATGGGCTGCCCGGTGTGGTGTTCGACAGGGCGTCGCGAGGCGCGCAGGCGTACGTGCAGTTCGGCGTCGAAATGATTGAGCGGGTGCGCGCGCTGAATGACGCGCCCCAGGCATCCTAAGCGGATCGAGGAAGCACGATGAACGCAGTAGCAAGAAAGAAGGGACTGGGCCGCGGTTTGGAGGCATTGCTCGGCGGCACCGCCGATATCACCGAGGCAGCGGTGATCGACGGCGCGCCGAACGTATTGCCGCTCGGCAAGATGCAGGCGGGCAAATACCAGCCGCGCACGCGCATGGACGAAGGCGCGCTGCAGGAGCTTGCGGCGAGCATCCGCGCGCAAGGGCTGATGCAGCCGATTCTCGTGCGTCCGATCGCGGCGGACCGCTATGAGATCATCGCGGGGGAGCGGCGTTTTCGCGCGGCGCGGCTTGCGGGCCTCGACGAGGTGCCGGTGCTTGTGAAGGACGTGCCCGACCAGGCCGCCGCGGCGATGGCGCTGATCGAAAACATCCAGCGCGAGGATCTGAATCCCCTCGAAGAGGCCCAGGGTATCCAGCGCCTGCTCGACGAATTCAATTTCACACATGAGCAGGCGGCAGAGTCGGTGGGCCGCTCGCGCAGCGCGGTGTCGAACCTGCTGCGTCTGCTGAACCTTGCGACACCGGTACAGACGATGTTGCTCGCCGGCGATCTCGACATGGGCCACGCTCGCGCGCTGCTCGCCGTCGATGCCGCGACACAGATCACGCTGGCCAACCAGGTCGTCAACAAGCGCCTGTCTGTGCGCGAGACGGAAAAGCTGGTTGCGATGACCACGAAGGTGACGCCGGCGGCCAAGGCCCGCGCGAATCCGGACGGCGGCCGTGACACGCGACGCCTGGAAGAGGAACTGTCGGACCTGCTGTCCGCTACGGTGAAAATCAAGCTCGGCCGACGCGGTCGCGGCCAGGTGCTGGTGGACTTCGGCGATCTCGACGCACTGGAAGGCATTCTGGTTCGTTTGCGCGGGAACGCGAACGTCTGAGCACAGATTGGCGCTCAGCAGGCAAGAGTGGTGAACGGCTGGCGGCCTGTGCATGAGCACTGCCGCGAGTTGGTCTACCTCGGTGCGAGCGACTATTGTGGATTCCAAAACAACCGATGCACGAATAATCAGGAATCCTAGCTTCGGACGCTCCACATTCACGCGATAATCATCCTGACGAGCCGCTATCAAAAGCGACCCGATCATCATCGAAATTTGCGGTGAGGCTGATTCAGCTCAATAGAAGAGCTATCCCGTTCAGCCCTTAAAAAAGAGGCATTTGTTGCATTTTCGAGACGTCTGCCGCTGCGTCGGAACGCACTGCCAACGAGCTTCGATCCACGCGACCACCCGCACGGGTTTTGCCGTCCCCCGCCCGCCTTACATTTGACGTGTTTCGCGTCGTTAGCGTACGTTTTACCGCATCGTGAAGGGAAGTTTCACGCGGTTATAGGCTGGCCTAAAGTCTTGAATTGCCTGCAACTATCGCTTACAATCGCCCGGATTTAATTGCACGGCAACCCCGTAAGCGCTGCGTAAACTCGCGGGCTGAACGAGACTTTCGGAACATTGCGATGGCGGTCAAAACGTCGAATCTGTCGCCGGAGAATGGTGACGACAGACACCGCGCTGAGCGCTCCGCACCCGAGATGTCCTCCAGTCGGCAGTTCGATCCGGCCGAAGCGTGGGATGACGCGCAGGAAGATAACAATATCGTTCCGCTCACGCGGGCCGAGGCGGAAAAGCTGTTTGGTCCCGGCGTGGGTCGTCCATCGCGCGTAACGCCGTTCAGGGTCGTCGCAGCGCAAATGGTTTTGTCCCTGGTCGCAACGCTGTTGTGGTGGCTGTTCTACAAGCCGCCGGGCGCTGCTGCGCTGTCCGCGTTCCTCGGGGGGGCGATCTGCTGGGTGCCGGGCGCGTTGTTCGCGGCACGACTGAAAAAGCAGGGCGGCGCCGAGACCGTGATGGGCTGGATGATCGGCGAAGCACTCAAGATGGGGACAACGATTGCGATGTTTGTCGCAATCGCCTTCTGGTATCACGACGTACGCTGGATTCCGCTGCTCGTGACCTACCTCATCGCGCTGAAGACTTACTGGATCGCCTTGGCGTGGCGCTAAGGTAGCAGCACAAAAAACAGCAGCAAAAAGAATTTAAGGCCGGCGCGCAGCGCCGGCACGGGTGTGCGGGTGAGACAGGGCCCGCACCCGGCGCGTTCCCGCAACACAGTGTTCCGGCGGGAGCGGCCTCGAACGATTTTCGACAATTTGGGTGGCTTTAACGATATGGCAGCTAGCGAAGGCACGCGCGCAATGGATCCGTCCGAGTACATCGCGCACCACTTGCAGAACTTTTCCACCGCGCATCAGACGTCGATTTTCGACATCCACGTGTGGAATCTCGACACCCTTTTCTGGTCGATCGTGTGCGGCCTCGTCACGATCTTCGTGCTGCACATGGCAGCCCGCAAGGCAACGTCCGGCGTGCCGGGCCGTTTCCAGTGCGCGATCGAAATGCTGGTCGAAATGGTCGAGGATCAATCGAAGGCCATGATCCACGGCTCGCGCACCTTCATCGCGCCGCTCGCGCTGACCGTGTTCGTCTGGGTCGCGCTAATGAACTCGCTCGACTTCATACCCGTCGACCTGCCGGGCCGTGTGATCGGCTGGCTGGGTCTGTCCGAAGCCATCCCGCACCACCGCATCGTGCCGACCGCCGACCTGAACGGCACGATCGGTATCGCGCTCGGCGTGTTCGTGCTGATGATTTACTACAACTTCAAGATCAAGGGCGCTGGCGGCTTCGTGCATGAACTGCTGTCCGCTCCGTTCGGCGCGCATCCGCTGCTGTGGATCCCGAACCTCGCACTGAACATCATCGAGTTCGTCGCGAAGACGGTCTCGCTCGGCATGCGGTTGTTCGGCAACATGTACGCGGGCGAACTGTTGTTCCTGCTGATTGCCCTGCTCGGCAGCCTCTGGAGCTTCGGCGCGGACACGACGGTGCTTGGCTTCATCGGCCACGTGGTCGCCGGCACAGTGTGGTCAATCTTCCACATCCTGATCGTTCTGCTGCAGGCGTTCATTTTCATGATGCTGACGCTGGTGTACATCGGCCAGGCACACGACACGCACTAACCTGCGTTGTCGGCAAAGAATCGTAGTTTTTTAAATCCCAGTTCCAACCAGTTCTAAAAGACTTTTCACAAAGGAGTGATCATGCAAGCTTTCATCGCCAACATCCAGGGTCTGACCGCCATCGGTATCGGCATCATCATCGGCCTGGGTGCTATCGGCGCCTGTATCGGTATCGGTCTGATGGGCGGCAAGTACATTGAAGCGTGCGCCCGTCAACCGGAACTGATGAACCCGCTGCAAACCAAGATGTTCCTGCTGGCTGGTCTGATCGATGCGGCGTTCCTGATTGGCGTTGGTGTGGCAATGCTGTTTGCGTTCGCGAACCCGCTGCTCTCGAAGCTGGCAGGCTGAGGTTCCTCGGAGGTTTGCGCCTGAGCTATAACTGGTAAAGGCGCAGGGCGGAACGGGTACTGGGGCGCTGATCGAGCAGAATCGATGAGCGCCTTGCCGTTTCACTTTCCGAACTAGCAACGTTTAAGGAAACACCGTGAATCTCAACGCAACCCTGTTTGCGCAAATGGTCGTGTTCCTGATCCTCGCGTGGTTCACGATGAAATTCGTGTGGCCGCCGCTGATCAACGCCATCGACGAGCGCGCGAGGAAGATCGCCGACGGTCTGTCCGCCGCGGAAAAGGGCAAGCAGGAACTCGAAGCCGCTCACAAGCGCGTCGACCAGGAACTGGCTCAGGCTCGCAACGACGGCCAGCAACGCATTGCCGACGCTGAAAAGCGCGCTGTCGCAGTCGCCGACGAAATCAAGGCTCAGGCGCAGGCGGAAGCCGCCCGCATCATCGCGCAGGCGAAGGCCGACGCGGATCAGCAAGTCGTGAAGGCGCGCGAAGCGCTGCGTGGCGAAGTTGCTGCACTCGCTGTGAAGGGCGCTGAACAGATCCTGCAGCGCGAAGTCGACCAGGCGGCTCATGCTGACCTGCTGAATCAACTGAAAGCCGAGCTCTGATCATGGCCGAACTTGCAACCATCGCCCGTCCGTACGCGGAAGCGCTGTTTGGCGTGGCCGAAGCTGGTGACATCGCCGCCTGGTCCACGCTCGTGCAGGAGCTGGCACAGGTTGCGCGTCTGCCCGAAGTGCTGTCGATCGCCTCGAGCCCGAAAGTGAGCCGTGCCCAGGTAAGCGATCTGCTGCTGGCCGCGGTCAAGTCGCCGCTCAAGGACAACGCGCAAGCGAAGAATCTGGTGCAGATGCTGGTGGACAACCATCGCCTGCAGTTGCTGCCGGAAATCGCCTCGCAGTTCGAAGAGTTGAAGAACGCCCGCGAAGGGGCAGCAGATGTGCTGATCGTCAGCGCATTCCCGCTCGAAGGTGCGCAGTTGAACGAACTCGTCGCAAGCCTCGAACGCAAGTTCAAGCGCAAGCTGAAGCCGACAGTCGAAGTCGATCACTCGCTGATCGGCGGCGTACGCGTGACGGTCGGCGACGAAGTGCTCGATACCTCGGTCCGCGCGCGGCTCGCCAGCATGCAAACGGCCCTGACGGCCTGAAGCGCTTCGCGTTTTAGCGGCTGGCACGCAACAGAATTGACTATCAGGAGCGAATAATGCAACTCAATCCCTCTGAGATCAGCGAGCTGATCAAGAGCCGGATCCAGGGCCTTGACGCGAGCGCAGACGTTCGCAACCAGGGCACCGTGATCTCCGTGACCGACGGTATCGTGCGTATCCACGGCCTGTCGGAAGTGATGCAGGGCGAAATGCTCGAATTTCCGGGCAACACCTTCGGTCTCGCGCTGAACCTCGAGCGCGACTCGGTCGGCGCCGTGATTCTGGGTGAATACGAACACATTTCGGAAGGCGACATCGTCAAGACGACGGGCCGCATTCTGGAAGTGCCGGTGGGTCCGGAACTGCTCGGCCGCGTGGTCGACACACTCGGCAACCCGATCGACGGCAAAGGCCCGATCAACGCGAAGAAGACCGATGCAATCGAAAAGATTGCTCCGGGCGTGATCTGGCGTAAGTCGGTTTCGGAACCGGTCCAGACCGGTCTGAAGTCGATCGACGCGATGGTGCCGATCGGCCGTGGCCAGCGTGAGCTGATCATCGGCGACCGCCAGTGCGGCAAGACCGCAGTCGCAGTCGACGCGATCATCAACCAGAAGGGCAAGAACCTCTTCTGTATCTACGTCGCGATCGGCCAGAAGGCTTCGTCGATCATGAACGTGGTGCGCAAGCTGGAAGAAACCGGCGCGCTGGAATACACGATCGTCGTGTCCGCTTCGGCTTCGGAATCGGCTGCGATGCAGTACCTCGCACCGTACGCCGGCTGCACGATGGGCGAATACTTCCGCGACCGCGGTCAGGACGCGCTGATCGTTTATGACGACTTGACCAAGCAGGCTTGGGCATACCGTCAGATCTCGCTGCTGCTGCGCCGCCCGCCGGGCCGTGAAGCTTATCCGGGTGACGTGTTCTATCTGCACTCGCGTCTGCTTGAGCGTGCTGCTCGCGTGTCGGAAGAGTACGTCGAGAAGTTCACCAACGGCGAAGTGAAGGGCAAGAGCGGTTCGCTGACGGCACTGCCGGTCATCGAAACGCAGGCAGGCGACGTGACCGCATTCGTTCCGACGAACGTGATCTCGATTACCGACGGCCAGATCTTTCTTGAAACCGACCTTTTCAACGCAGGTATCCGCCCGGCGATTAACGCTGGCGTGTCGGTGTCGCGTGTGGGTGGCGCGGCTCAGACGAAGGTCGTGAAGAAGCTGTCGGGCGGTATCCGTACCGACCTCGCGCAGTACCGCGAACTCGCTGCGTTCGCGCAGTTCGCATCGGACCTCGACGAAGCGACCCGCAAGCAGCTCGAGCGCGGCCGCCGCGTGACGGAACTGCTGAAGCAGCCGCAGTATCAGCCGCTGCAGGTGTGGGAACTGGCTGTGTCGCTGTTCGCGGCGAATAACGGCTATCTCGACGACCTCGAAGTTGCTCAAGTCCTGCCGTTCGAAAAGGGCTTGCGCGACCACCTGAAGTCGAGCCATGCTGACCTGGTCAAGCGTATCGAAGACACCAAGGAACTCTCGAAGGACGACGAAGGCCTGCTGCACACGGCCGTCAAAGACTTCAAGAAGTCCGGCGCTTATTGATCCGCGAGTGATCCGCAAGGCATAAACGGACCTTGAAGCGGCGCGGGCCGCATGCGAATGCTCCCGCGCTACTTCGGCCGCATTGCATGGGACCCGAGTAAGCGCTAAAGCGCTAACTCGGGCCGACAAAGGAGCAAGCAATGGCTGGAATGAAGGAAATTCGCGGCAAGATCAAGAGCGTGCAAAACACGCGCAAGATCACGAAAGCGATGGAGATGGTGGCCGCATCGAAGATGCGCCGCGCTCAGGAGCGCATGCGCGCTGCTCGCCCGTATGCCGACAAGGTCCGCGATATCGCCGCGCACATGAGCCGTGCGAACCCGGAGTATCGTCACCCGTTCATGGTGTCGAACGAAGGCGCGAAGGCGGCCGGCATCATCCTCGTCACGACTGATAAAGGTCTGTGCGGGGGGATGAACACCAACGTGCTGCGTGCGTCGCTGCAGAAGTTCAAGGAACTGGAAGGCCAGGGCAAGACGATCGAGGCAACCGCGATCGGCAGCAGGGGTCTGGGCTTCCTGAACCGACTGCAGGCGAAAGTCGTGTCGAACGTCGTGCAACTGGGCGATACGCCGCATCTGGAAAAACTGATCGGCGCTGTGAAGGTGCAGCTCGACCTGTACTCGGAAGGGAAGATTTCGGCGGTGTACCTCGCGTACACACGCTTCGTCAACACGATGAAGCAGGAGCCGGTGATCGAGCAACTGCTGCCATTGTCGGCGGACCAGTTCGAGCGCACGGAAGAAGACGGTACGACGCCGAGCACGCAGTGGGACTACATCTACGAGCCGGATGCGCAGGCAGTGGTGGACGAACTGCTGGTGCGTTATGTCGAAGCGCTGGTCTATCAGGCCGTCGCGGAAAACATGGCATCGGAGCAGTCGGCCCGCATGGTCGCGATGAAAGCCGCTTCGGACAACGCGAAGACGGTCATCAACGATCTGCAGCTCGTCTACAACAAGAGCCGTCAGGCCGCGATCACGAAAGAACTGTCGGAAATCGTCGGTGGAGCGGCGGCCGTCTGACCCCGGTCAGGCAGGTCGTTGCGTGTGCGCCCGAGCGGCGCGCCCATCGGAGAAACTGCGCCTTTGCGCGAGTCAAGAATTGAGTATCTAAAGGAAAAGCGATGAGTACTACTGCTTTGGTAGAAGGCAAGATCGTACAGTGCATCGGCGCGGTGATCGACGTGGAATTTCCGCGTGAAACCATGCCGAAGATCTACGACGCGCTCATTCTGGAAGGTTCGGAACTGACGCTCGAAGTCCAGCAGCAGCTGGGCGACGGCGTGGTCCGTACCATCTGTCTGGGTGCTTCGGATGGTCTGCGCCGCGGCACGATCGTGAAGAACACGGGCAACCCGATCAGCGTGCCGGTCGGCAAGCCGACCCTCGGCCGTATCATGGACGTGCTTGGCCGTCCAATCGACGAAGCCGGCCCGATCTCGAGCGAAACCACGCGTGCGATCCACCAGAAGGCTCCGGCGTTCGACCAACTGTCGCCGTCGACCGAGCTGCTCGAAACCGGCATCAAGGTTATCGACCTGATCTGCCCGTTCGCGAAGGGCGGTAAGGTGGGTCTGTTCGGTGGCGCCGGCGTGGGCAAGACCGTGAACATGATGGAACTGATCAACAACATCGCGAAGGAACACGGTGGTTACTCCGTGTTCGCCGGTGTGGGCGAGCGTACCCGCGAAGGGAACGACTTCTATCATGAAATGAAGGACTCGAACGTTCTCGACAAGGTCGCGCTGGTGTACGGCCAGATGAACGAGCCGCCGGGCAACCGTCTGCGCGTCGCGCTGACCGGCCTGACGATGGCCGAGCACTTCCGTGACGAAGGCCTCGACGTGCTGTTCTTCGTCGACAACATCTACCGTTTCACGCTGGCCGGTACCGAAGTGTCGGCACTGCTCGGCCGTATGCCGTCGGCAGTGGGCTATCAGCCGACGCTGGCTGAAGAAATGGGTAAGTTGCAAGAGCGTATTACGTCGACCAAGACTGGCTCGATCACGTCGGTGCAGGCCGTGTACGTCCCTGCAGACGACTTGACCGACCCGTCGCCGGCTACGACCTTCGGCCACCTCGACGCAACCGTCGTGCTGTCGCGTGACATCGCTTCGCTCGGTATCTACCCCGCGGTGGACCCGCTCGATTCGACCTCGCGTCAGATCGACCCGCACGTGATCGGCGAAGAGCACTATTCGATCACGCGCGGCGTGCAGCAAACGCTGCAGCGCTATAAGGAGCTGCGCGACATTATCGCGATTCTGGGCATGGACGAACTCGCGCCGGAAGACAAGCTCGCCGTCGCGCGCGCTCGTAAGATTCAGCGTTTCCTGTCGCAGCCGTTCCACGTCGCTGAAGTGTTCACGGGTTCGCCGGGCAAGTACGTGCCGCTGAAGGAAACGATCCGTGGCTTCAAGATGATCGTCGAAGGCGAGTGCGACCACCTGCCGGAGCAAGCGTTCTACATGGTCGGCACGATCGACGAAGCCTTCGAAAAAGCCAAGAAGATCCAGTAAAGGTCGGGTGTAACGAAGCGGGCGCCGACCTCGCGCATCACGGCTGCCAAAACGGTAGTGTTGCGCAAAGCCAGCGTCTCTGATTACGCTCAACCCGCCTTGCATGGGACGGGAGTCAGCACTCAAGCGCTAACTCTCGTCGACAGGAGTCGACACATATGGCAACCATTAAAGTAGACGTCGTCAGCGCGGAAGAGCAAATCTTTTCGGGCCAGGCGAAGTTCGTCGCGCTGCCAGGCGAAGCGGGTGAACTCGGCATTCTGCCGGGCCACACGCCGCTCATCACGCGGATCCGTCCGGGTGCGGTGCGCATCGAAGTTGAAAACGGCGAAGAAGAGTTTGTGTTCGTCGCCGGCGGCATCCTCGAGGTCCAACCGGGTGCAGTGACGGTTCTCGCCGACACCGCGATCCGCGGCAAGGATCTCGACGAAGCCAAGGCCGAAGACGCACGCAAGCGTGCGGAAGAGGCGCTGCAGAACACGGGCTCGAACCTCGAGTACGCGACCGCACAGGCGGAACTCGCGTACGCGACGGCGCAGCTCGCGGCAATCCAGCGTCTGCGCAAGCTGCGCGGCCAGCACTAAAGCAGCACCTAGTGGAAGAAAGCAGCCTGCGCGGCTGCTTTTTTTTGATAGCTAGTTGACGTTTACGTAAAGGTCGGCAAAATCCACGAGGTTGGAGAAACGGACGGTCGCCGCTCGCCGCGGTCGATGCGACGCGGTGCGGGTAAGACTTGATGCCGGCCGGATACGCGCCGGTGCACAATCGATTTCAAATTCATTTCAATCGAGCGCGCTTGCGCTCACGGAGACAACACCATGGCAACGCATAGCTCGGGAGAAGGTGCGCTCATCGAACCTGCGGATGGACTGTCGTATGTGCGCGGGTCGACCGAAAATCCGTTGAGCGAAGCGACCGTCGGCGAGCTTCTGCGCGACACCGCGGCGCGTTTTCCCGACCGGCCGGCCGTGGTGTTTCGGGAGCAGCGCATCCGCTGGACGTGGAGCGAATTCGCGCAGGAAGTGGATGTGCTTGCGTCCGGGCTGCTTGCACTCGGCATCGCGAAGGGCGATCGCGTCGGCATCTGGTCGCCGAACCGCGTCGAGTGGCTGCTGACGCAGTTCGCGACCGCGCGTATCGGCGCGATCCTCGTCAACATCAATCCTGCCTACCGGCTCGCGGAGCTCGAATACGCGCTGAACAAGGCCGGTTGCAAGGCGATCATCACCGCCGAGCGCTTCAAGACGTCGATGTACCTCGAGATGCTGCAGGAACTCGCGCCCGAATTGGCGACGCAGCCGCCGGGCGAACTGCATGCCGCGCGGCTGCCGGAACTGCGCTACGTGATCCGCATGTGCGACACGGAGACCCCAGGCATGCTGAGCTTTTCCGACGTGATCGAGCGTGGCCGTGCGTCGTTCGACGCCACTCGGCTCGATGCGATCGGCGCGACGCTGTCGTGCCGGGAGCCGATCAACATCCAGTTCACGAGCGGCACGACGGGCAATCCGAAGGGCGCGACGCTGACGCATCGCAACGTCGTGAACAACGCGCGCTATATCGCGATGGCGATGCGGCTCAGCGAGCAGGACGGCCTGTGCATTCCAGTGCCGCTGTACCACTGCTTCGGGATGGTGCTGGCGGTGCTCGCGTGCGTGTCGGTCGGGGCGAACATGGTGTTTCCGGGCGAGGGCTTCGATCCGGCCGCGACACTCACCGCGACCGCGGAGGAAAAATGCACCGCGCTGCACGGCGTCCCGACGATGTTCATCGCAGAACTCGACCATCCGACCTTCGCCTCGTACGACTTCTCGCGGCTGCGCACCGGCATCATGGCGGGCTCGCCGTGCCCGATCGAGACGATGAAGAAGGTCGTCTCGAAGATGCACCTGAGCGAGATCACGATCGCCTACGGCATGACGGAAACCAGCCCTGTCTCGTTCCAGAGCTCGACGACCGATCCGCTCGACAAGCGTACGACGACAGTCGGGCGCATCCAGCCGCATCTCGAAGTGAAAATCGTCGATCCGCTCGGCAATATCGTGCCGGTCGGCGAAACGGGCGAGCTATGCACGCGCGGCTACTCGGTGATGCTCGGTTACTGGGGGGACGACGCGAAGACGCACGAGAGTATCGTCGACGGCTGGATGCACACGGGCGACCTCGCGACGCTCGACGCCGAAGGCTATTGCAACATCGTTGGCCGGCTGAAGGACATGCTGATTCGCGGCGGCGAAAACATCTATCCGCGCGAGATCGAGGAGTTTCTGTTCCGTCACCCGAAGATCCAGAGCGTGCAGGTGTTCGGCGTTCCCGATACCAGGTATGGCGAAGAAGTATGCGCGTGGATCGTGCTGCGGACCGGCGAACAGGCGACGGCAGAAGAAATCCAGCAGTTCTGCCAGGGACAGATTGCGCACTACAAGGTGCCGCGATATATCCGCTTCGTCGATGAACTGCCGATGACCGTGACCGGCAAGGTGCAAAAATTCGTGATGCGCGAACGGATGATCGGCGAGTTGAAACTCAGAGAGGATAAGACGGCATGACGCCGCCGCAGCACGCTGCGCAGCCAAATATGCCAAATAGGTACGGTAGAACAGGAGTTGCGCGGCGAGGATTCGTCGCGCGCAAACGTTTGAGCAGGCGAAAAAAAAGCGGGCCTGGAGCCCGCTAAAAACCACACGCTACGGGGTTAGCGCGAGGAGACCAAAGATGGGACGGTTATCACGACGCCCCTGCGTCGATGACGGCCCCAGCAGGGATGCCCCTTTACAGGGCTTCGGCAAGCGCCGACCGGCAAGTGCATCGTATCCGCTCACACCACGCACACAGCCACATCCGTGTTGAAACCGTTGAGGGCATTGTGGGCGAATTACTCTATGAACGCGGTAACAAAGTGTTTCAGGTTGTAACGCCCGCCAGATAAGGCGCTGCGGGATTTATTGCCAAAATGAAATCTTTAAAACGTAGTTATTACCGATGACTACGCCGCAATTTAATATGCATGATTGATGCCATTCATGACGCCTGGTGCAGCAGAAATTGGGTCACTCATCAGCGTGAGATGGTTGCGTCTGCAGCGTTCGAGCGACGAATTTCCTGCGGTACCAGCGCTGGGACCCTGCCCCGAAATACATCGCAATTCGATGAAAAACCTGTGATGCAATGCAGCAAAGCAAATCCGCTTGTGCAGCGTATTGGAAAGGGGCGCATCGCTGCACCTTGGACCTGACCCGGACAGTTATACGACCCGACGACGTCGCCCTTCGTTACATCATCGCCGGCACCAAATTTCAAGGCCTGCGCAGGCCGCCCTCGCAATCAGTCAGCAACTGACGCCCTCCAACGGACACGGTCGGCTTACTTCAACCACTTGTCCGAGATAGCCTGATACTCGCCGGTCGCTCGAGCGAGATGCAGCCACTGATCGACGTATTGCTGGAACGCGACATCCCCGCGCGGTAGCAACCATGCCTTCTCGCCGTACTGGAACGGCTTGTCCGGATGCACCGAGCAGAGGCCGGGATTGAGTTTCTGCTGCAGCAGCGTTTCCGACGCATCCGTCACCATCACGTCCGCCTTGCCCGCGAGGATCTGCTTGAAGATCGTCACGTTGTCCGGATAAACGGTCACGTTTGCGTGCGTGAAGTATTGCTTCGCGAACTTCTCGTTGGTGCCCCCCGGATTGACGATCACTCGTGTGGACGGTTGATCGATCTGCGCGACCGTCTGGTATTTGTTGACGTCGTCGCAACGGACGATCGGCGTTTTGCCGTCGATCATGTAAGCCTGTGTGAAGAACGCATGCTTCTGGCGCTCGAGCGTCGGCGACACACCGCCAATGCCGATGTCGCACTTTGCGACGAAGTCGTTCATCAGGTTCGACCACGACGTCTTGACGAACTCGACCTTCACGCCGAGCGACTTCGCGAGCGATTCAGCCATGTCGATATCGATGCCCTCGAACTGGCCATCGCCCCTGTAGAACGAATACGGCTTGTAGTCGCCGGTAGTGCAAGCGCGCAGCGTGCCGCGGCTGATGATGTCGTCGAGCCTGGACGGCGCGGGCGCGGCGTTTTGCGCGCTGGCTACGCCGACGTGCATCAGGACGCCGGCGAGCGCGCCGAGCATTGCGAGTGCTGCCTTCTTCATCGAGTCTCCTGGTGGTGTGTAGTGTGCAATTCATCGGTAAAGCTGTTGGATAGTAGCTTGGCAGCGCGGGCTTGAACATCGGCCGTTCAGCCAGGGCGACCCGGGCAGCGGAAGACACCGACCCTGACCCGCGCGGGCAGTGGCGGGCGGTAGCTGATCGAGGTGCGTCCGAGCTGCTTTCCGCCCGCTTCCCACGACGCGCCGTCGCAACATTCATTACCCCGCGACGCGCGATGTCCGGAGCCGCCTCCGGTAAAATGCTCCTTTGCCCTCAGCTCTTCAGTCGCACGCAACGTGGCCCATCAACTCCTGAACGACACTTTTCTGCGCGCGCTGCTGCGCCAGCCCACCGACTACACGCCGATCTGGCTGATGCGGCAGGCTGGCCGCTATCTGCCGGAATACAACGCCACGCGCGGCCGCGCGGGCAGTTTCCTCGGTCTCGCGAAGAACCCGGCTTTCGCGACGGAAGTCACCTTGCAGCCCCTCGATCGCTATCCGCTCGACGCCGCGATCCTGTTCTCCGACATCCTGACCGTGCCCGACGCGATGGGCCTCGGTCTCGAGTTCGTCAACGGCGAAGGGCCGAGATTTGCCCGTCCGGTGCGCACCGAAGACGACGTCGCGCGCCTAGCGGTGCCCGACATCGACGCGACACTGCGCTACGTGACCGACGCCGTGCGTGAAATCCGCTCGGCGCTGAAGGACGCGCAAGGCCGCCAGCGCGTGCCTCTGATCGGTTTCTCAGGCAGCCCGTGGACGCTCGCGTGCTACATGGTGGAAGGCAGCGGCTCGGCGGACTTTCGCACCGTCAAATCGATGCTGTACGCGCGTCCCGATCTGCTGCAGCGGATTCTCGAGGTCAACGCGCGCTCGGTCGCGGCATATCTGAACGCGCAGATCGAAGCTGGCGCGCAAGCGGTGATGATTTTCGACACATGGGGCGGAGCGCTCGCCGATGGCATCTATCAGCGCTTTTCGCTGCGCTACATCGAGCAGGTGGTCAGCCAGCTGAAGCGCGAACACGACGGCGAAAAAGTGCCCGTAATCGCGTTCACGAAGGGGGGCGGCTTGTGGCTCGACGACATCGCCGCGAGCGGCGTCGACGCGGTGGGCCTCGACTGGACCGTGAACCTCGGCAAGGCGCGCGAACGTGTCGGTGGCAAGGTGGCGCTTCAGGGCAACATCGATCCGTCGGTGTTGTTTGCGCCGCCTGCCGCGATCCGCATGGAAGCGCGCGCGGTGCTCGACAGTTTCGGTAACCATCCCGGCCACGTTTTCAATCTGGGTCACGGCATTTCACAGTTCACGCCGCCAGAGCATGTTGCTGAACTGGTCGACGAAGTGCATCGTCACAGTCGCGCTATTCGTAGTGGCGCACATACGCCCGCGTGAGTGTGTAATCATTACCGTTTCTTGTTGCATCGCAGCGAATTGGGCTCTCGCCCTAAGGACCGCAGCTCCGCGAATACGCCGCCAGATGGTGGTCTTACGAAAGTCAAGAGCTGACTTATGCACACTTCGCACGCTGCGGCGCGGTAGAGACTTTAATCGTGCCCCGACCCTTGCACATACTCGGCGCATTTGATCTGAGCCTTGTCGGGCAAGGGTTTGCGGGGCGCGTGATGAAATGTGCGGAATCCCACACAAGGCCGTCGCGGCGCCGTTTGCGGCCCGTCGAAGCGAAGTTCTCAACAAAGTTATCCACAGGGCCGCGAGCCGAGCGCAATTGTTCAGTCGAATCCAAAACTTAGCGGTGAAATTAAGGTTTTACTTTAACTTCTACGGCTTCGCGTTCCGTGCGACCCACCCCGCGCCGCGAGTTGGCCTCGTGCCGGCTCATCCTCAGCGCCACGCCGAGTGAACGAAATGTTCGTCCGCGTCGCGCTCGACCATCCGCTGCCGACCCTGTTCGACTACCGCTGCGACATCTCCGGGGCGGCTGTCGTAGGCACGCTCGTCAGCGTTCCGTTTGGCAAGCGGCACGTGGTGGGGCTCGTTTGCGAAGTGACCGCTCACAGCGACGTGCCGGCCGAGCGCCTGCGTGATGTGGATCAGGTCTGCACGGCGTGTCCGCCGGTGTCGACACATTGGCTCGCGCTCGCCGCATTCGCCGCGGACTACTATCAGCGCGGTCTCGGCGAAGTGGCGCTGCCGGGGCTGCCGCAGGCGCTGCGCGACGCGTCGCGCTGGTCACGGCTGTTCGCCCCGGAAGAGCGCTATCGGTTGACGGCCGAGGGCCGCACGGTATTGCCTGACGCCTTGCCGGCCCGCGCGACCGCGCTCCGAGCGCTCGCTCAAGCGCTCGCTCAAGCCGACTTCCTCCTCGCTGCCGACGCCCGCGCGCTGCATCCGAAGGCGCTGGCGACACTCGACACATGGCAGACGGCAGGCTGGGTCACGCTCGATGTGATCGACGCCGCCACGGTGCCCGCCGCCGCGTCGCTGCCGAACATGCCCGCGCCTGCCCTGCCAACCCTCACCGACGAACAGGCGAGTGCCGTCGAAGCGATCCGCGACGCCCACGGCTTCGCGCCGTTCCTGCTGCACGGGGTGACGGGCAGCGGCAAGACCGAGGTGTATCTGCGCGCGCTCGCCGCGATTCTGGCCGGCAAGCCCGATGCGCAAGCGCTCGTGCTGGTACCGGAAATCAACCTGACGCCGCAGTTCGAGGCGGCGTTCCGCGCCCGCTTCGCCGCGCTCGACGCCAGCGCGATCGTCACGCTGCATAGCGGCCTCGCCGAAGGCGAGCGCGCCCGCAACTGGTTCGCCGCGCATACCGGCCGCGCGCGCATCGTGCTCGGCACGCGGCTCGCGGTGCTCGCGTCGCTGCCGCGGCTGGCGATCATCGTCGTCGACGAGGAGCACGATCCGGCCTACAAGCAGCAGGAAGGCTTGCGCTATTCGGCGCGCGATCTCGCGATCTATCGGGCGAAGCAACTCGGCGTGCCGGTCGTGCTTGGCTCGGCGACGCCGTCGCTCGAGAGCTGGTGGCAGGCAGATCAGGGCCGCTACGAGCGGCTCACGCTGTCGCGCCGCGCCGTCGCCGAGGCCGCACTGCCGAGCGTGCGTCTCATCGATCTCGAAGACGAGCGCCGACGCGGGCGGGCATCGATCGAAGGTTTGTCGGGCCCGTTGATCGCCGCGATGAAGGCGCGGCTCGAACGCGGCGAGCAGAGCCTCGTGTTCCTCAACCGCCGTGGCTACGCGCCGCAACTCGCCTGCGACGCGTGCGGCTGGGTGGCCGGTTGTCCGCGCTGCAGCGCCTACGTCGTGCTGCACAAGCCCGAGCGCGCGCTGCGCTGCCATCACTGCGGCTGGGAGTCTCGTATCCCGCGTTCGTGCCCGGAGTGCGGCAACGTCGATATCGCACCGCTCGGGCGCGGCACGCAGCGCGTCGAGGAAACGCTTGCGAGCGCGGTGCCGGGCGCCCGCGTGCTGCGAATCGACGCCGACAGCACGCGCCGCAAGGGCAGCGCGCAGGCGTTGTTCTCGGACGTGCACGCGGGCGAGGTCGATATTCTGGTCGGCACGCAGATGATCGCGAAGGGACACGATTTCCAGCGCGTGTCACTGGTTGGCGTGCTGAACGCCGATACCGCGCTGTTTTCGCATGATTTCCGCGCGAGCGAGCGCCTGTTCGCCCAGCTGATGCAGGTGAGCGGCCGCGCGGGCCGCGCCGGTCTGCCGGGCGAAGTGCTGGTGCAGACGCGCTATCCGCGTCACGCGCTGTATCACGCGCTGTGCCGTCATGACTACGTCGGCTTCGCCAATGCGACGCTCGCCGAGCGACGCGACGCGCACCTGCCGCCGTTCGTCTACCAGGCGCTGTTGCGCGCCGAAGGCCGCACGCTCGAAGCGGCGCTCGCGTTTCTGCAGCAGGCCGCCGCCGAACTTGCGCGGATTCCTGCCGCCGGGCGCGTCACCGTCTACGACGCAGTCCCGCTCACGATCGTCAAGGTGATGCACGTGCATCGCGCGCAGCTGCTGATCGAAAGCGCATCGCGCGCGGCGCTGCAGGCTACGCTGCGCGCATGGCAGCCACTGTTGCGCGCGCTCAAGGGCGTGCTGCGCTGGAACCTCGAAGTCGATCCGCTCGACATCTGACGCCACGGGCCAGATGACGCCCGCCATACTTCTTTGAGTCATATCCATAGAGCGAATGATCGTTTCGCTTTGCGATCCCGCTCGCCTATAGTCGCCAAATCGGCGCATTTTGGGGCTAAACGACAATAACTTCGCGCCGATGCCACTCAACTTTCGTGGGGCATCTGCAATGAGCGACACCCATCACACCGTGCCGGAGGGCGCCGCGCCGGGTCAGCGGCAAGGTACACAAGACGCGCAAACCGCACGAGGCAGCGGCTTTTCGCTGACCGAAGACTGGCTCGCCGCGGGCGTCGGCCTGCTCGTGATCGTGATCGCGTGGGCGCTGTTCGCGTCGGGCAGCAGCATCAAGTGGCTCGCGGTTGCGCCGGCCAAATGGTCGAGCGTCGCGCAGGCCGCGCAGGACATCGGCAAGCATCTACCCAACTACTTCGCGCTATTCGCGACATTCGCGGTGCTGTTCGGCGCGAGCGTCGCCCTGCTCCGGCAGCGCGTCGGCGCGTTTCTCGCCGCGTTCGTCGTGGTGTTCGTCGCTTCCGCGCTGATTCTGACGCTCGGCGCATGGGTCGACGCGTCCAGGTACAACCTCGAGCCGCCGCTCGTCGCGCTCGCGCTCGGGCTGCTCGTGTCGAACCTGTTCACGCTGCCGGAGTGGCTCGCGGCTGGGCTGCGCGTCGAGTTTTACATCAAGGTCGGTATCGTGCTGCTCGGCGCGACGCTGCCGTTCACGCTGCTCGTGTGGGCCGGTCCGGTCGCGGTCGTCCAGGCGAGCATCGTGTCGTTGGTGACGTTCTTCGTGATCTTTCTCGTTGCGCGAGCATTCGGACTCGATCGACGCTTTGCCGCCGTGCTCGGTGTCGGCGGCGCGGTGTGCGGCGTGTCGGCAGCGATCGCGATTGCCGGCGCGGTACGGGCGAAACGCGAGCAGGCGTCGGTCGCGATCACGCTGGTCGTGCTGTGGGCGATCGTGATGATCTTCGTGCTGCCGTTCGCGTCGCGCTCGCTCGGACTGCCGACGGCCGTCGCCGGCGCCTGGATCGGCACCTCCGAATTCGCCGACGCCGCGGGCATCGCCGCTGCCCAGGCCTACGGCGATTTCGCGCGCCACGCAGGCGGCGCGATCGCCGGCGCGCCGGAAGCGTCGTTGCAGGCCTTCACGCTGATGAAGGTGGTCGGCCGCGACATCTGGATCGGCATCTGGGCGTTCGTGCTCGCAATCGTCGCGACGACGCGCTGGGAAGCGCAGGACAGCGGCGTCGCCGCGCGCGCGAATGCCGGTGAGATCTGGGCGCGTTTCCCCAAGTTCGTGATCGGCTTCGTGATCGCGTCGGCGTTGGTCACGTGGATCGCGAGCCATTATTCACTCGCCGATTACCGTAAGGTCGTCACGCCGGAGTTCGTCGCGCCGATCACGGTGCTGCGCACGTGGGCGTTCACCTTCTGCTTCCTGAGCATCGGTCTGACGACGCGCTTGCGCTCGCTTGCCGCGACCGGTCTGAAGCCGTTCCTCGCGTTCACGGCGGGCGTGGTGGTCAATATCGCGATCGGTTACGCGCTGTCCGCACACGTGTTCGCGTCGTACTGGAACAGCCTCGGATAACGCCATGAAGATTTCGATGGATCGTGGCGCCGGCGCTGCGCCATACGTAGGCGCCGTAGAGCGCAGCTGCGCGGCGGACGCGCCCTGCTGCGCCGCATGCCGGCATCGCGTGAGCGAACGGGATGCGCTCGAGCAGCGCATCCCAGGGCTTGCCGTGTTCAGTTCAGGGTTCGGCGCGAGCGTCGCCGATAGCCGGCTGTGTGGTCTGCATGACCAGTTGGTATCGCCCGGCGATGTCTGTGCGCGGTTCGAGCCGGTTGCGCCGTCGCTCGGGCCGCGCTGATCCAACAGCGATCTTCAGGCGCAACTCCCCGCGCCAATCCAGTCGCGAATCCCCACATTCGCGCGCATCCGGCTTCATGAGCCGTTGCGCGCCTCTCCTGATCTCAGTCGTTCAGCGCGTTTCGCGTATCGCCCGCCGATCCACGCGAGGCCGCGCTCGCACGCTTGCGCTCCTCTTCGCGCCGATTCGAGCCCCGTGTCGCGCCTCGAATGAAAAACACCGCACAGGCCGCGCACAGCGCCCAGATGCCCAGTATTACCAGCCACTTTTCCATTACACCAACCCTCGAGAACCCCGTTTATCTTTTCTGCGTGCCCTGAAACCGACGTTTCGGGCCGTCCGTCTTCGTGCTTCTGTATATCGGCGCGCGAAGTCGTTTGATAAGGCTTATTTCAAAAAGAATCACGCCAGGGAAAGTACCGATCGAAAACACCCCGGTTCGACTGTCGGTCACCGTCCGGAAACCCATGTTCCATAAGGCTTCCGACGGGGTGCAACCAACCTGCCGATTTGGTTGCACCTTTTTATTTGGAGGCGTACGATTCGCCCAACTTTTAGTCTTTCGCCAGGCTCGCGCCCGATATCAGAGAAGGAAACATGGCTAGCACCACCCTTGGCGTCAAGGTCGACGACCTCCTGCGTTCCCGGCTCAAAGATGCCGCCACCCGCCTCGAGCGCACCCCGCACTGGTTGATCAAGCAGGCGATTTTCGCCTACCTCGAAAAGATCGAGCACGGCCAGTTGCCGCCCGAACTGTCAGGCGCGACCGGCACGGCCGATCTCGCCGACGGCGCGGCGGTCGAGAACGAGGAAGACGGCGCATCCCATCCGTTTCTCGATTTTGCGCAGAACGTGCAACCGCAGTCGGTGCTGCGCGCGGCGATCACCGCCGCGTATCGCCGCCCTGAACCCGAGTGCGTGCCGTTCCTGCTCGGCCAGGCGCGTCTGCCGGCCAACCTCGCCGGCGACGTGCAGGCGATGGCCGGCAAGCTCGTCGAAACGCTGCGCTCGAAGAGCAAGGGCGGCGGCGTGGAAGGGCTGATCCACGAATTTTCGCTGTCGAGCCAGGAAGGCGTCGCACTGATGTGCCTCGCCGAGGCGCTGCTGCGCATCCCCGACCGCGCGACCCGCGACGCGCTGATCCGCGACAAGATCAGCAAGGGCGACTGGAAATCGCACGTCGGCCAGGCGCCGTCGCTGTTCGTCAACGCGGCGACCTGGGGCCTGATGATCACCGGCAAGCTGGTGACGACCAATAGCGAGACTAGCCTGTCGTCGGCGCTCACGCGCCTGATCGGCAAGGGCGGCGAGCCGCTGATCCGCAAGGGCGTCGACATGGCGATGCGCCTGATGGGCGAGCAGTTCGTGACGGGCGAGAACATTTCCGAAGCGCTCGCGAACAGCCGCAAGTACGAGGCGCGCGGTTTCCGCTATTCATACGACATGCTCGGCGAAGCGGCCACCACCGAGGCCGACGCGCAGCGCTACTACGCGTCGTACGAGCAGGCGATCCACGCGATCGGCAAGGCCGCGGGCGGCCGCGGCATTTACGAAGGCCCCGGCATCTCCATCAAGCTGTCCGCACTGCATCCGCGCTACTCGCGCGCGCAGCAGGAACGCACGATGAGCGAGCTGCTGCCGCGCGTGCGTTCGCTCGCGATCCTCGCGCGCCGCTACGACATCGGCCTCAATATCGACGCCGAAGAAGCCGACCGCCTCGAACTCTCGCTCGACCTGCTCGAAGCGCTGTGCTTCGATCCTGAGCTGCAAGGCTGGAACGGCATCGGCTTCGTCGTGCAGGCGTATCAGAAGCGCTGCCCGTTCGTGATCGACTACCTGATCGATCTGGCGCGCCGCAGCCGTCACCGTGTCATGGTGCGGCTCGTGAAGGGCGCGTACTGGGATACGGAAATCAAGCGCGCGCAGGTCGACGGCCTCGAAGGCTATCCGGTCTACACGCGCAAGGTCTACACCGACGTGTCGTACCTCGCCTGCGCGAAGAAACTGCTCGGCGCGCCCGATGCCGTCTATCCGCAGTTCGCGACGCACAACGCGCACACGCTGTCGGTGATCTATCAGCTCGCAGGCAACAACTACTACCCCGGCCAGTACGAGTTCCAGTGCCTGCACGGCATGGGCGAGCAGCTCTACGAAGAAGTCACCGGCCGCGACAAGCTGAACCGCCCGTGCCGCGTGTACGCACCGGTCGGTACGCATGAGACGCTGCTCGCGTACCTCGTGCGCCGGCTGCTCGAGAACGGCGCGAACACGTCGTTCGTGAACCGCATCGCCGACGAATCCGTCGCGATCAAGGAGCTGGTCGCCGATCCGGTCGAGGAAGCGTCGAGAATCGTGCCGCTCGGCGCGCCGCACGCACGCATTCCGCTGCCGCGCAATCTGTATGGCGCGGAGCGGCTCAATTCGATGGGCTTCGATCTGTCGAACGAGCATCGGCTCGCGTCGCTGTCGTCGGCGCTGCTCGCGAGCGCGCATCATCCGTGGCGCGCCGCGCCGATGCTCGAAGACAACCAGATCGCCGTCGGCGCCGGGCGCGACGTGCGCAACCCGGCCGACCATCGTGATCTCGTCGGCACGGTCGTCGAAGCGACGGCGGAGCACGTGAGCGCCGCGCTCGGCCATGCGGTGGCCGCCGCGCCGATCTGGCAGGCGACGCCGGTCGAGGCGCGCGCGGATTGCCTCGCGCGCGCCGCGGATCTGCTCGAAGCGCAGATGCACACGCTGATGGGCCTCGTGGTGCGCGAAGCGGGCAAATCGCTCGCCAACGCGGTCGCGGAAATCCGCGAAGCGATCGACTTCCTGCGCTACTACTCGACGCAGATCCGCGACGAGTTTTCGAACGACACACATCGGCCGCTCGGTCCGGTGGTCTGTATCAGCCCGTGGAATTTCCCGCTGGCGATTTTCATGGGCCAGGTGGCCGCCGCGCTCGCGGCCGGCAACACGGTGCTCGCGAAACCGGCCGAGCAGACGCCGCTGATCGCAGCTCAAGCGGTGCGAATTCTGCGCGAAGCGGGCGTGCCGGCGGGCGCGGTGCAACTGCTGCCGGGCAATGGCGAGACGGTCGGAGCCGCGCTGGTCGCCGATCCGCGCACGCGTGCGGTGATGTTCACCGGCTCGACCGAAGTCGCGCGTCTGATCAACAAGACGCTGTCCGGCCGACTCGATCCGGATGGCAAGCCGATTCCGCTGATCGCCGAAACCGGCGGCCAGAACGCGATGATCGTCGACTCGTCGGCGCTCGCCGAGCAGGTCGTCGCCGACGTGCTGCAGTCGTCTTTCGACTCCGCCGGTCAACGGTGTTCGGCGTTGCGCGTTCTTTGTTTGCAGGACGATGTCGCGGACCGCACGCTCGAAATGCTGACGGGCGCGATGCGCGAGCTCGCGCTCGGCAACCCGGATCGGCTGTCGACCGACGTCGGCCCGGTGATCGACCTGGACGCGAAGCGCGGCATCGACGCCCACATCGCGGCGATGCGCGACAAGGGCCGCAAGGTCGAGCAACTGCCGCTGCCGGAGGGCGCGACGCAGGGTACTTTCGTGCCGCCGACGCTGATCGAGCTCGACAGCATCGACGAGCTGAAGCGCGAAGTGTTCGGTCCGGTGCTGCACGTGGTGCGCTATCGCCGCAGCCAGCTCGACAAGCTGCTCGAACAGATTCGCGCGACGGGTTACGGTTTGACGCTCGGCATCCACACGCGCATCGACGAAACGATCGCGCACGTGATCAGCCGCGCACACGTAGGCAACATCTACGTGAACCGCAACGTGATCGGCGCGGTGGTCGGGGTGCAACCGTTCGGTGGCGAAGGACTGTCGGGTACGGGGCCGAAGGCCGGCGGTGCGTTATACCTGCAGCGTCTGCTCGCAACGCGTCCGGCTGGTTTGCCGAAGTCGCTCGCGCAGGCGCTGGTGGTCGAAGTACCGCAGGCGGCGCAGGCTGCAGAACAGGGCGACAATCCGGTGGCCGCGCTGAGCGCGTTGCGCGACTGGCTGATCGCCGAGCGCGAGCCGCAGCTTGCCGCGCGTTGCGACGGCTATCTGTCGCACGTGCCGGCGGGCGCGACCGCGGTACTGTCGGGGCCGACCGGCGAGCGCAATACGTACACGCTGGGCCCGCGCGGCACGGTGCTGTGTATCGCGTCGACGGCGAGCGGCGCGCGCGTGCAGTTCGCGGCGGCGCTGGCTACGGGAAATCGTGCGTTGTTCGAGGGCGCGGCCGGTGAACAATTGGTTTCGCAATTGCCGGCGTCGCTGAAGGCCCACGCGAGCGTGAAGAAGAGCGCCGACGCGCCGTTCGACGCCGTGCTGTTCGAAGGCGACAGCGATGAGCTGCTCGCGCTCGTGAAGGAGGTCGCGAAGCGCGCGGGGCCGATCGTGTCGGTGCAGGGCGTCGCGGCCCGTGCGCTCGCGAGCGGCGACGAGGACTATGCGCTCGAGCGTCTGCTTACCGAGCGCTCGGTCAGCGTGAATACCGCGGCGGCAGGCGGCAATGCGAATTTGATGACGATCGGTTGAGCGAACCTCGGCGATTTATTCGATAGAAAGGAAGCGGGACGGCGACCCCGACACCGCTTCATCCACACCTGGTACCAAGGAGAAGCTATGCAACACAAAATGAAACAGCTGGCAGGCGCAGCTCTGGTTGCCGCCATGTCGCTGGCGGGGACGGCCAACGCTCAATCGACGGAAGACGTGAAGATCGGTTTCGCCGGTCCGATGACGGGCGCACAGGCGCACTATGGCAAGGACTTCCAGAACGGCATCACGCTCGCGGTCGAAGAGTTCAACGCGACGAAGCCGGTGATCGGCGGCAAGCAGGTTCGCATCGTGCTCGACTCGGCCGACGACCAGGCCGACCCGCGCACCGGCACGACGGTCGCGCAAAAGCTCGTGGATGACGGCATCAAGGGCATGCTGGGCCACTTCAACTCGGGCACGACGATTCCGGCCTCGCGCATCTACGCGAACGCGGGCATTCCGCAGATCGCGATGGCGACGGCGCCGGAATACACGCAGCAGGGCTTCAAGACCACCTTCCGCATGATGACGTCCGACACGCAGCAAGGCTCGGTCGCTGGCGCGTTCGCGGTGAAGAACCTCGGCATGAAGAAGATCGCGATCGTCGACGATCGCACCGCTTACGGCCAGGGTCTTGCGGATCAGTTCGAGAAGGCTGCGAAGGCGGCAGGCGCGACGATCGTCGATCGTGAATACACGAACGACAAGGCCGTCGACTTCAAGTCGATCCTGACCAAGCTGAAGTCGTCGAACCCGGATCTGATCTATTACGGCGGCGCGGATTCGCAAGCCGCACCGATGGTCAAGCAGATGAAGCAGCTCGGCGTGAAGGCGCCGCTGATGGGCGGCGAAATGGTCCACACGCCGACCTTCATCAAGCTCGCCGGCGATGCGGCTAACGGCACGGTGGCTTCGCTTGCCGGTCTGCCGCTCGAAGAAATGCCGGGCGGCAAGGCATACGTCGAGAAGTACAAGGCGCGCTTCAACGAAGACGTGCAAACGTACTCGCCGTACGCGTTCGATGGCGCGATGGCGATGTTCACCGCGATGAAGAACGCGAACTCGACCGATCCTGCCAGGTACCTGCCGGTGCTCGCCAAGACGTCGAAGCCGGCCGTGACGTCGGCCAACCTCGCGTACGACGCGCGCGGCGATCTGAAGAACGGCGGTATCACGCTGTACAAGGTCGTCGATGGCAAGTGGACGACGCTGCAAAGCGTGGGCGGCAAGTAAGTTTTTTGCTGACTACGGTCGATAATAGAAAACCCCGCTCTGGCGGGGTTTTTTATGGGCGGCGCATTCGACACGCTGTCAGGCCACGCGGCGATTTTCACTGCCCGCGCATCTTCCTCCCCTGCTCACGAATCATCTCGAGCGTCGCCGCAGGCGTGCTCGCTTCCTGCAGCATGCGAATTTCGATCACGGCCGGCAGCTGCGACTCGATCGAGCGTTGCAACGCCGGCAGAAAATCCCCGGTACGTTCAACGGTTTCGCCATGCGCGCCGAACGATCGCGCGAATGCCGCGAAGTCCGGATTCGTGAGGTCGGTGCCATGCACGCGATGCGGATAGTGTCGCTCCTGATGCATGCGGATCGTCCCGAATTGGCTGTTGTTGACGACGATGAACAGCACGCGCAGGTCGTACTGCATCGCTGTCGCGAGCTCCTGCGCGGCCATCATGAAGCAGCCGTCGCCGGCGAGCGCGACCACCGCGCGCTGTGGATACAGCGACTTTGCCGCGAGCGCCGCCGGCACGCCGTAGCCCATCGCGCCGCTCGTCGGCGCGAGCTGAGAACGAAAGTGCCGATACGAGAAATGCCGATGCAGCCACGTCGCGTAATTGCCGGCGCCGTTCGTGAGGATCGCGTCGTCGGGCAAGTGAGCGCGTAACTGCTGGATCACTTCGCCCATCTGCACGTCGCCGGGAATTGGGCGCGGCTCGCGCCAATCCAGATACGCGCGATGCGCTTCCTCAGCGGCACCCGCCCAGGCGAGCCTGCCGGACGACGGTTTCAGTTCCGCAAGCAATGCCGCAAGCTCAGGCATGCCCGAGACGATCGGCAGATCGGCCGCATATACGCGGCCCAGTTCTTCCGCGCCCTGATGCACGTGCACGAGCGTCTGCTTCGTCTTCGGGATGTCGAGCAGCGTGTAGCCGTTGGTCGTCGCTTCGCCGAGGCGCGGACCGAGCGCGAGCAGCAAGTCCGCGTCGCGAATGCGCTGAGCGAGCGCCGGATTGATGCCGAGACCGACGTCGCCCGCGTAGTTCGGATGCTCGTTGTCGAAGGTGTCCTGGAAGCGGAACGCGAGGCCAATCGGCAACTGCCAGTTTTCGATGAAACGCCGCAGGTCCGCGCATGCGGCCGCTGTCCAGCCGCTGCCGCCGGCGATCACCATCGGCCGTTGCGCGCCTTCGAGCAACTCGCGCAGCTTCGCGATCTGCGCGGCCGATGGCGACGCCGCCACGCGGTGATAAGCGGGTGCGCCAGGTACCGCGTCGCAGGCATCGCTCAGCACGTCTTCGGGCAGCGCCAGCACGACCGGCCCGGGCCTCCCCGAGGTGGCCGTATGAAACGCATGGCTCAGATATTCGGGGATGCGCTTCGGGTCGTCGATCTGCGCGACCCACTTCGCCATCTGACCGAACATGCGCCGGAAGTCGATCTCCTGAAATGCCTCGCGATCGAGATGTTCGCGCGCGCACTGACCGATCAGCAGAATCATCGGCGTGGAGTCCTGAAACGCAGTATGAACGCCGATCGACGCATGCGTCGCGCCCGGCCCGCGCGTGACGAGTGCGACACCCGGGCGGCCGGTCAGCTTGCCGAGCGCTTCGGCCATGTTCGCGGCCGCGGCTTCGTGACGGCAGACGATCGTCTGGATGCGCCCGGTTTCGTCGTGCAGCGAATCGAGCACGGCCAGAAAGCTTTCGCCGGGGACGCAGAACACGCGCTCGACGCCGTGTGTGAGCAACGCATCGACGACGAGGCGCGCGCCGGTCGTGCGTGCGGTATGGGCAGCGATAACGGAATTGGAAGCGGAATGGGAAGCGGGAGCATTCGGCAGCGACATTGCGAAGAAGCCTCCTGGCAGTGCGTGGGTGCGTTGGGATGGAGCCGCATCGGCGGAACGTGCAACAGCGGCCGATGGGCGCTTCGACAGCTTACGCCGAGCATGTGGGCGTTGTCATGGCGCAGCGCAACTGTTCGATCGGCGTGCGCGCAACACGATCGCGCAAATGAAAACGCGAGCCGCAGGGCCCGCGCTTTTCCGATGCGATCGCACGCAATTGAATGCCGCGCTCAGCGACTCAACACTCGACGATATTTACCGCGAGGCCGCCGCGCGACGTTTCCTTGTACTTGGTCTTCATGTCCGCGCCGGTTTCGCGCATCGTCTTGATCACCGAATCGAGCGACACGTAGTGGCTGCCGTCACCGCGCAACGCCATGCGTGCGGCATTGACCGCCTTCACCGATGCCATCGCATTGCGCTCGATGCACGGAATCTGCACCATGCCGCCAACCGGATCGCAGGTGAGCCCGAGGTTGTGCTCCATGCCGATTTCCGCGGCGTTCTCGACCTGCTTCGGCGTGCCGCCCATCACGGCGGCCAGCGCGCCCGCGGCCATCGAGCATGCGACGCCGACTTCACCCTGACAGCCCACCTCCGCACCGGAGATCGACGCATTCAGCTTGTACAGGATGCCGATCGCGGCGGCCGTCATCAGGAAGTCGATCACGCCCTGCTCGTTCGCGCCCGGCATGAAGCGCGTGTAGTAATGCAGCACCGCCGGAATGATGCCGGCCGCGCCATTGGTCGGCGCGGTGACGACGCGCCCGCCGGCCGCGTTCTCTTCGTTGACGGCGATCGCGTACAGGTTGATCCAGTCGACCATGGACAGCGGATCCTGCAACGCGCGCTCAGGGTTGCCCGTCAACGCGCGATACAGCTGCGGCGCGCGCCGCTTCACCTGGAAAGGTCCGGGCAAGTGACCATCGGCATCGGGATTGTTGATGCCGCATCCGCGCGCGACGCATGATTGCATCACGTCCCAGATCTTCAGCAGACCGGCGCGCGTCTCTTCCTCGCTGTGCCAGACGCGCTCGTTTTCCCACATCAGCTGCGCGATGCTCTTGCCGCTCGCCGCACACAGCGCGAGCAATTCGTTGCCGGTACGGAACGAATGCGGAAGCTGATCGACGGCGCTCAATACCTTCGTGTTCGGCGCGCCGGCCGTCACGACGAAGCCGCCGCCGACCGACAGATAGGTCGACTCGCGCAGCGTTGCCCCTTGCGCATCGAAGGCGAACAGCTTCAGGCCGTTCGGATGCTCGGGCAGCGCCTGACGATAAAACGCGATGTGCTCTTTCTGCACGAAGGGCACCTCGTGCGTGCCGAGCAGCGCGAGTTGGCGCGACGTGCGCACTGCTTCGAGCCGTTGCGCGATCGTCTCGGGATCGACGGTGTCGGGCGCGTCGCCCATCAGGCCCAGCATGACGCCGCGATCGGTGCCGTGGCCCTTGCCGGTCGCGCCGAGCGAGCCGTACAGCTCCGCCTTCACCGATGCGGTGGAAGCGAGCAGCCCGTCGCGCTCGAGTCCCTGGACGAACATCAGCGCCGCGCGCATCGGCCCGACCGTGTGCGAGCTCGACGGACCAATGCCGATTTTGAAGAGATCGAAGACGCTGACTGCCATGTCCTGCTCCCTGCCTATAGATAAAGAGTTTAGCGCGCCGGCAGCGGCAAGCACACGGCGAGCCACGCGGGCGGCGTCGGTGCGAGCTGCAGCGCGACTGGCGTAAAGCGTCCATCGAGACGGGCCGCCAGGTGAAACAGTTCCGTCGCGTTCTTCGGATCCCACTGACCCGAATAGCCGGGCAAGCCGGCCTCGCGACGTTTTGCATCGAACGCGACGTTCGAATGCACGAATTCCTCATGCGTCTGACCGCCGGTAGCAAACGGCACGAGCCAATTCAGCGCGGCGAGCAGCGTCGCGCCGTTCGCGCCCTTTTCTTGCAGCCAGTTGCGGTTGTGGCGGCGCGCGGCGAGCGCGGCCGTCACCAGCGGTTGCAGATCGTAGGTCACGTAGTGCAGCGCATCGCGCTCGCCGAAGTCGATCGTCGAGCCGTCCGGGGCGATGTTGTCGCCGATATGCTCGACGAACAGCCGCTGCGCGGCGTTGATCATCTTGCGGTTGTCGAGCGTGAATGCCGCCATCGCGATCAGCTTGATGCGGTGGCTTTGCCAATTGTTGCGGAACGTGCCCGTGAGCGGCCGCGGCTGCGCGTCGATCTGCGCGATGTAGCCGTTCGCGAGCTTCGTCAGAAAGGCCATCGCCGCGTTGCGCGTTTTGACGGGCAACGCGCTCGCGGTCATGTCGTACGCGAGGATCAGACCTTCGAAACGCGTTTCGTCGATCGGATTGAAGCTCGGCTGATAGGTCGTGACCCACGCGTACAGCAGACGGTCGACGAGTTTCAGGAAGCGGTCGTCGCTGGTCGCGCGCCACGCGAGCGCGGCGTCGCGCAGCAGGTCGAGATCCTTCTCCGCTTCGACGCTCTGATCGTAGATGCCCTCGTGCGGCAGCGTGCCCTCGGTGTGCAATTTGGCGAGCGCATGCGGCTGCTCGTTCAGATGTGCCTGCACGTTGGCGACGAGCGCCTTGACGCCGGGGTCGGCATTGGTGCGCTCGCTCGTTTGCAGCGCCGGCGCCGCGCAGAAATTCATCGCGGCCTGCGCCGCGCGCAGCGGCAGCAACGCGGCCGCTGCGGCCAACAGTACCGCGTAAGCGGGCCGCCACGGACGGACGCCTGCCGCCTCGGCCCGGCTTTGCATCAATCGCACCTTTCGCGCCATGCGAAACTCCTCGTTAGGCTGATTCGGTGTGTGATGTTAGCCGGTTGCGGCTTTCAACGACAGGACCGCGGCTGGACCGCTCGCGGATGCCGACGGACCTTCACAGCGCCGCGCATGACGTCTCGCCGACTCGCGCTGCTTACTCGTAATCGGCGATCGGCACGCACGAGCAGAACAGGTTGCGATCGCCGTACACGTTGTCCGCGCGACCGACCGGCGGCCAGTACTTGTTCGCGATCAGCGTCTTCAGCGGGTAGGCGGCGGTCTCGCGCGCATACGCGTGCTTCCAGTCGTCCGAGATCACGACCGCCGCCGTGTGCGGCGCGTGCTTCAGCGGATTGTCCTCGCGCTCCGCGCGGCCTTCCTCGACCGCGCGGATTTCCTCGCGGATCGCGATCATCGCCTCGATGAAGCGGTCGAGCTCTTCCTTCGACTCCGACTCGGTCGGTTCGACCATCAGCGTGCCCGGTACCGGGAAGCTCATCGTCGGCGCGTGGAAGCCATAGTCGGCGAGGCGCTTCGCGACGTCGTCGACGGTGATGCCGCTCGTGTCCTTGATCGGACGCAGATCGAGAATGCACTCGTGTGCGACGAGGCCGCCGGGGCCCGAGTACAACACCGGATAGTGCGGCGCGAGCTTGTTGGCGACGTAGTTCGCGTTGAGGATCGCGGTTTCGGTCGCGGCGCTCAGGTTCTTCGCGCCCATCATCGCGATGTACATCCACGAGATCGGCAGGATCGACGCCGAGCCGTACGGCGCGGCCGACACCGCGCCGATGCCATCCTCCGAGCGCTGGTAGCCCGACGAAGTCTGGTTCGGCAGGAACTGCGCGAGATGCGCGCCGACCGCGACCGGACCGACGCCCGGTCCGCCGCCGCCGTGCGGAATGCAGAAGGTCTTGTGCAGGTTCAGGTGCGAGACGTCGCCGCCGAACTGACCCGGCGCGCACAGGCCGACCATCGCGTTCATGTTCGCGCCGTCCACGTACACCTGGCCGCCGTGCGCATGCACGATCTCGCAGATTTCGCGGACGTTCTGCTCGAACACGCCGTGCGTCGACGGGTACGTGATCATGATCGCCGCGAGCTTATCGGCGTGCTGTGCGGCCTTCTTCTTCAGGTCTTCGATATCGACGTTGCCCTGCGCGTCGCATGCCACGACCACGACCTGCATGCCGGCCATTTGCGCCGACGCCGGGTTCGTGCCGTGCGCCGAAGCGGGAATCAGACAGACATCGCGATGCGCTTCGCCGCGCGACGCGTGATAGGCGTGGATGATCAAAAGACCCGCGTACTCGCCCTGCGAGCCCGCGTTCGGCTGCAGCGACACGGCCGCATAGCCGGTCGCGGCGACCAGCATCTCTTCGAGCTGATCGATCATCTCGCGGTAGCCGACGGTTTGTTCGGTCGGTGCGAACGGATGGATCTGGCCGAACTCGGGCCACGTGACCGGCAGCATTTCCGACGTCGCATTCAGCTTCATCGTGCAGGAGCCGAGCGGGATCATCGAGCGATCGAGCGCGAGGTCCCTGTCCGACAGGCTGCGCAGATAGCGCAGCATTTCCGTTTCCGAATGATGACGGTTGAACACGTGATGCGTCAGGTACGCGCTCGTGCGTTCGAGCGCGGCCGGCACCGACGCAGAGTTCGATGCGTTGAGCGCGGCGTCGAGCGCGTCGACTTGCGGCACGTCGCTCGTGAAGGCCGCTTGAGCGAACACCGCGAGCAGGTCGGCCAGATCGTGGCGCGTGGTGGTTTCGTCGATCGACAGGCCGACTTGCGTCGCGCTCACGTGGCGCAGGTTGATGCGCCTGGCCGTCGCCGCGTCGTGCAGCGCTTGCGTGCGGGCGCCGGTGTCGAACGTGAGCGTGTCGAAGAAAGCTTCGTTGACGAGCTTATAGCCAAGCTGCTTCGCGCCTTCGGCGAGCAGCGTGGCGATGCGATTGACGCGCAGTGCGATCGTCTTCAGGCCACGCGGGCCGTGATAGACCGCGTACATGCTCGCCATGATCGCGAGCAGCGCCTGCGCGGTGCACACGTTCGAGGTCGCCTTCTCGCGGCGGATGTGTTGCTCGCGCGTTTGCAGCGCGAGACGCAGCGCGGGGTTGCCTTGCGCGTCGACGGTTACGCCGACCAGACGTCCCGGCATTTGCCGCTTGAATTCGTCGCGCACCGCGAGGTACGCGGCATGCGGGCCGCCGAAGCCGACCGGCACGCCGAAACGCTGCGTATTGCCGACCGCGACGTCCGCGCCCCATTCGCCCGGCGGCGTAAGCAGCGTCAGCGCGAGCAGGTCGGCGGCGACGACGACATGGCCGCCCGCCGCGTGGATCGCTTCGGTCAGCGCGCGGTAGTCGCGCACGTCGCCGTTCACGCCCGGGTATTGCAGCAGCACGCCGAATGCGTTGGCGTCGGCGGCTTCAGCGGCCGGGCCGACTTTCACTTCGATGCCGACCGGCGTCGCGCGCGTCTTCACGACCTCGATGGTCTGCGGCAGCACGTCGTCGGCAACGAAGAACACGTTCGACTTCGGTTTGCCGACGCGTTGCAGCAGCGTCATCGCTTCGGCGGCGGCGGTCGCTTCGTCGAGCAGCGATGCGTTCGAGATCGCGAGGCCGGTCAGGTCGGTGACCATCTGCTGGAAGTTCAGGAGCGCTTCCAGACGGCCTTGGGAAATTTCAGGCTGGTACGGCGTGTACGCGGTGTACCACGCCGGATTTTCGAGCACGTTGCGCAGGATCACCGTCGGCGTATGGGCGTTGTAATAGCCCTGGCCGATGTAGGAGCGGAACACCTGGTTCTTGTCCGCGAGCTCGCGCAAGGCGGCGAGCGCTTCGGCTTCGCTCTTCGGTTGCGCGAAGGGGCCGAGCGGCAGCGTTTCGGTGCGGCGGATCGTCTTCGGGATGACGGCGTCGATCAATGCCGCGCGCGACGCGAAGCCGAGTGCTTCGAGCATCGCTTGCTGGTCGGCCGTATCCGGGCCGATATGCCGTTCGGCGAAGGCGTCGTGCACTTCGAGCGCGGCGAGCGAGAGAGGAGTGCGGTTCATCAGACGATCCGGGTGTTCGAGCTTCATGGGTGTTCCTGGCGGCGCGGCGCGCCGTTGTGCGAGCGCCGCGCCTGACGGTTAAAACAAAAGGCGACTCAGGCGCCGATCGACTTCGCGTAGGCCTCGGCGTCGAGCAGGCGGTCGAGCGACGCATCGGCGGCCGGCTTGATCTTGAACAGCCAGCTGTCGTACGGCGTGCTGTTGACGGTTTCGGGCGAGTCCGCGACGGTCGTGTTCGCCTCGATGACTTCGCCCGAGACCGGCGCGTAGATATCGGAGGCGGCCTTCACCGATTCGATCACGGCGACGGTGTCGCCCGCGGTCACGGACTTGCCGAGTTCCTGGACTTCGAAGAAGACGATGTCGCCGAGCGCTTCCTGCGCGTGGTCGGTGATGCCGACCGTCAGCGTGCCGTCCGCTTCGGTGCGGACCCATTCGTGCGATTCGGTGTATTTCAGTTCGGCCGGGATGCTCATTGGATGCTCCTGAACGGTATGTTCGGTAGTGTTTGAATGTGGGGGCGCGCGCCGGCCGCTCAGACCGCCAGCACCTTGCCGTTGCGCACGAACGGCAGTTTTACCACGCTTGCGGGACAGGCTTTGTCGCGAATCTGGACGTGCACGGTGTCGCCCGGCTGCACGCCCTTCGGCACGCGCGCAAAGGCGATCGATTCCTGCATGGTCGGCGAGAACGTGCCGCTGGTGATTTCGCCGTCGCCGTGCGGCGTGACGACTTTCTGATGCGCGCGCAGCACGCCCGCGGCCTTGCCGTTTTCCTTCAGCAGGATCAGGCCGACGAACGCGGCGCGCGAGCCGTCGGCTTCGAGGCTGCTCTTGCCGACGAACTCGCGCGGCGAGGCCAGGTCGACGGTCCATGCGAGGCCGGCGTCGAGCGGCGAGACATTGTCGTCCATGTCCTGGCCGTACAGGTTCATGCCGGCTTCGAGGCGCAGCGTATCGCGCGCGCCGAGACCGGCCGGGCGCACGCCGTGGGCCGCGAGCGCCTTCCACAGCGCTTCGACGTGGGTAGCCGGCACGATGATCTCGAAGCCGTCTTCACCGGTATAGCCGGTGCGCGCGACGGTCAGCTCGCCGAACGGCGTGCCGTCGACGCGCGCGGCGTTGAACGGTTTCAGCGTTTCAGTCGCGGCGCGCGCGGCCGGCACGGTTTGCCAGGCCTTTTCGCGTGCGTTCGGGCCTTGCACGGCGACGATCGCCAGATCGCGGCGCGGCGTGATGGTGAGACCGAAGCCGCCCGCGTTGAGCTGGCCGAACCAGGCGATGTCTTTGTCGGCGGTGCCGGCGTTGACGACCACGCGGAAGTGGTCTTCGGCGAAGTAATAGACGATCAGATCGTCGATCACGCCGCCGTTCGGATTCAGCATGCAGGAGTAGAGCGCGCGGCCCGGTGTTTGCAGCTTCGCGACGTTGTTCGCGAGCGCGTATTCGAAGAACGCGCGGACGCGCTCGCCGGTGAAGTCGACCACGCACATGTGGGACACGTCGAACATGCCGGCGTCGGTGCGCACCGCGCGATGTTCCTCGATCTGCGAGCCGTAGTTGACGGGCATGTCCCAGCCGCCGAAGTCGACCATGCGAGCATTGAGCGCGCGGTGAGCGGCGTGGAGCGGGGTGTGTTTGAGTTCGGTCATGGGGCCTCGGGCATCTCGCGAAACAAAAAAGGCCATGCGGCGCACTGCCTCGCGGCCGTGTGCCTGCGAGCGTGGTTCTGCATGACCCCTCTGTCCTCGATACCTGAGAGATTGCGCCGCCGCGACTGGCTCAATGAGCTCGATCCGTCACGGGTGAAACGCGCGCCCCTTCGGTGGGCAGCCTGCCTGCGGTGCACGAGGTGCGACGCGGATGGCTACTGCCGCTCTCCAGAGTGCGAAAAAGCCGCCGGAAGACGGGTTTTTCGACGCGGTCGGTCCTTTTGCCTGAGAGTTTGCGGGTGTGCCCCTTCGGCGGCGCGGCCTGCGATTTTTCGCCTGCCAGCACGCTCTCCCGACGCGTGCGGCGAATTTACGCGACGGGCCGGGGCTTGTCAAATAAAGGCCCGGGAGCGGTGTGGGGCCGGCTGTGGCTGTTCGGGGGCGTCAAAAAGAAAAGCGCGGACCGTGGTGCCCGCGCTTTTCAGTTGCTTCTCCCGGTGCCATCCGTGACCGCACGATGAGCGGTAGTGGGGGCTCACCTGGTGGCTCGTTTGCCGATTCGGTTTGACCACTTGCTCGCTGGCTCACTCGCCGATCGCATGAGCCGCATTGTCCAGTTCCTGATTCAGCACGCGCTGTTCTTCCGCGGACAAACCGCCGCCATGCTGGGCGGCCATGTCATGCGCTTCCTGGCGGATCGTCTCGAGACGGTGATGCAGCGCGGCGCCTTGCGGCGGCGGGTAATAGCCCTGATTCACGCGGTTATCGATACGGTGCGCGAGATTGTCGATGCGGCCCTCGACCTGATGCAGACGCTGGTCCGCGATCTGCTGCGGAGTCGGGCCCGGATGCGGCGCGGGCGGGGGCGTTACCACGCAGGCGGCGACGGAGCCGAGCAGCGCGCATGCAACAAGGGCACGGATGATTCGAGACATGGATTCTCCCGGAGTCGTTGTCGTGTTGGGTTGCTACCTCACTAGCAACGGCTGACGAAGAACGCCCGCTGACTCTGCAGCGGGCGAATTTGTAACGTTATGTTCCTTTCCGGAACGTCAGGAAAGCCCGCGCCGACAGCCTTCGCGGCGCTAAAGGCGGTCCCGTTTTTGGTACACAGCTCGTGGTGTCGCGGTGTCGACGCGCAGCGCGGCGGGGCTCAGCGAATCCGCTCGAACGGCAGTCGCACGCCCTGCTCGGAACTGCGCGCGGCCAGGTCGATGATCGTCATCACGTCGACCGCGTCGCGCGTGCTGATCGGAAATGCGACGCGGTTCTGGATCGCGTCGGCCAACGCAATATAGAAGCCTGCGTACTCGCCGTTGCGGGTCGGCAATTCGCACTCGACTTCCTCGTCGCCTTCGAGCACGCGCAGCATGCCGGGGCTGTTGCCGGCGCCGAAGCCTGCGTCGCCGGGGCGCAGGCCCGCTTTCAGCTGATCTTCCTGGGTGTCGAGGCCGTACTTCACGTAGCTGCCGCGCGTGCCGTGGATAGCAAAGCGCCGTCCCGGCAACGCGGTCAACGCGCTTGCGTGCAGCACGACCTCGAACTCGTCGTAGCCGAGCTGGATGTGCACGTAGTCGGGTGCACTTGCGTCGTCGCGATGGGTGCGCACCGTCGCCGATACGGTCTTCGGCGCGCCGAAGAGGGCGAGCGCCTGGTCGATCAGATGCGGACCGAGATCGAACAGCAGACCGCCGCCGCGCGTCACGTCTTCGCGCCAGCGCTGACGCACGCCCGGCCGGAAGCGGTCGAAATGCGATTCGTACTGCGTGAGGCGACCCAGTTCCACGCGCGCGAGCAGATCGCGCACGGTCAGAAAATCGCCGTCCCAGCGGCGGTTGTGAAAGGGCGCGAACAGCTTGCCGCGCGCGAGCGCGATATTGGCAAGCGTGTGGGCGTCGGCGGCGCTCAGCGTGACAGGCTTGTCGACGACCACGTGCTTGCCGGCTTCGAGGGTGCGGCGCGCGAGGTCGAAGTGGGTGTCGTTGGGCGTCGCGATCACGACGCAGTCGATGTCGTCGAGCGCGAGCAGCGCGTCGAGATCGGCGACGATTTTCGCGTGCGGATAGTCGGCGTGCGCGCGCTCGGATTGCCCGGTCGCAATCGCGGCGACCCTCGCGCGTCCGCAGTGTTCGATCACCGGTGCGTGAAACGTCGCGCCGGCGAAGCCGTAGCCCATCAATCCAATTTTCAGCGATGCGGACATGCGAGTCTTCCTGGAGGAGCGGCGCGCCGCCTTGCCACCGCGGCGGCGGCGCGCAATCTGCTCATTGTGGCATTTGTGGGCTGGACTGGGGGCTGAACATGACGGCCGGCCTTGCGCGCAGCCCGTCGGGGCGTCCGAGCCATCGAGGCATCCAACGAGGGCGTCCATCGCGGTGGCCATCGCGGTGGCCATCGCGGTGGCCATCGCGGTGGCCATCGCAGTGGCCATCGCAGTGGCCATCGCAGTGGCCATGTTAACATCGCACCTCTCGCGAGCACTGCGCCGCGCAGCATGCCCCGGGCCTTCGGCCGGCGCCACCCGCCGGTCCGACCTCAGCGTCCCTCAACCGTATTAGCCATCCACAAACGATGTCCGCAGGCCTGAACCCCGCTCAAAGTGAAGCGGTCCGTTATCTCGACGGTCCCTGTCTCGTGCTCGCCGGCGCCGGCAGCGGCAAGACGCGCGTGATCACGCAGAAAATCGCGCACCTGATCGAAGCGAAGGGCTTCGAGCCACGGCACATCGCCGCCGTCACGTTCACGAACAAGGCCGCGGCGGAGATGCGCGAGCGCGTCGGCAAGCTGCTCGAAGGCAAGACGCTGACCGCACCCGGCAAGGAAGGCCGCAAGGTGCCCGTGAACCAGCTGACGGTGTGTACGTTCCACTCGCTCGGCGTGCAGATTTTGCGTCAGGAGGCGGAGCATGTCGGCCTGAAGCCGCAGTTCTCGATCATGGATTCCGACGACTGTTTCGGCATGATCCAGGAGCAGGTCGGCTCGACGGACAAGGGCTTCATTCGCAAGATCCAGTCGATCATCTCGCTGTGGAAGAATGGCCTGATCATGCCCGAGCAGGCGATCGCGACCGCCTCGACCGAGGACGAGCATCAGGCGGCGATCGTCTATCGCAACTACGTGGCGACGCTGCACGCTTACCAGGCGGTCGATTTCGACGATCTGATCCGCCTGCCCGCCGAACTGTTCGCGAGCAACGAGCAGGTGCGCGACCGCTGGCAGAACAAGCTGCGCTATCTGCTGATCGACGAGTATCAGGACACCAACGCATGCCAGTACGAACTGGTGAAGCTCCTGGCCGGCAAGCGCGCGGCGTTCACGGCGGTCGGCGACGACGATCAGGCGATCTACGGCTGGCGCGGCGCGACCCTCGAAAACCTCGGCCAGCTCGGCAAGGATTTCCCGAACCTGCACCTGATCAAGCTCGAGCAGAATTACCGCTCGACGGTGCGCATCCTGAGCGCCGCGAACAACGTGATCGCGAACAATCCGAAGCTGTTCGAGAAGAAGCTGTGGTCCGAGCACGGCATGGGCGACACGATCACGGTGACGGGCTGCAACGACGAGGAGCACGAGGCGGAGTCCGTCGTGTTTCGGCTGTCCGCGCACAAGTTCGAGCGGCGCGCGAATTTCCGCGACTACGCGATCCTCTATCGCGGCAACTTCCAGGCGCGCATCTTCGAGCAGGTGCTGCGCCGCGAACGGATTCCGTACGTGCTGTCGGGCGGCCAGTCGTTCTTCGATAAGGCCGAGATCAAGGACATCTGCGCGTACCTGCGTCTGATCGCCAACGCGAACGACGATCCCGCGTTCATCCGCGCGATCACGACACCGCGTCGCGGCGTCGGCAATACGACGCTGGAGGCGCTCGGCGCGTTCGCGGGTCAGGCGAAGGTGTCGCTGTTCGAGGCGGTCTACATGGGCGGCATCGAGGCGCGTCTGTCGCCGCGTCAGATCGAGCCGATGCGCGCGTTCTGCGACTTCATGCAGCGCCTGACCGACCGCGCGGAGAAGGACGCGGCGGGCACGCTACTCAATGAGCTGATGGAGGCGATCCACTACGAAGCGTATCTGTACGACGCGTTCGACGAACGCCAGGCGCAGGCGAAGTGGCAGAACGTGCTGGAGTTCATCGAGTGGCTCAAGCGCAAGGGCACGAAGGAAGAGCCGGAGCACGGCAGCGGCAGCGAAGCGACCGGCTACGACACCGCCGACGGCTTCGGCGACACCGGCAAGAACCTGCTCGGGCTGATCCAGACGGTCGCGCTGATGTCGATGCTCGAAGGCCGCGAGGAAGATCCGGATGCGGTGCGGCTGTCGACCGTGCATGCGTCGAAGGGGCTCGAGTATCCGCACGTGTTCCTGGTCGGCGTCGAGGAAGGCATCATGCCGCATCGGGGTGGCGCGGACGACGAGCCGATCGACGACGCGCGCATCGAGGAGGAACGCCGGCTGATGTACGTCGCGATCACGCGCGCGCAGCGCAGCCTGCATCTGAACTGGTGCAAGAAGCGCAAGCGGGCGCGGGAGACGGTCGTCTGCGAGGCGTCGCGCTTCATCAACGAAATGCTGCTCGACGATGCGCCGCCGCCGACACCGGAAGAAGCGCCGATGTCGCCGAAGGACCGGCTCGCGAGCCTGAAGGCGTTGTTGCAGAAGTCGTGAGCGGGCGGGACTGCCAGTGCCCGCCGGTTGCGGTTGCTCGCGATTGCACATAAAAAATCCCTGCATCGCGTTAGCGCATGCAGGGATTTTTCATTTCAGCGACGACCGATGCCGCGTGCTTTACTTCACCGCGCTGACCATATAGTCGACCGCAGCCTTCACGTCCGCATCCGATGCGTTCGAGCCGCCCTTCGGCGGCATCGCGCCCTTGCCGTGCAGCGCGTAGTTATAGACGGTGTCCATCGGGTCCTTCAGGCGCGGCGCCCATGCTTCCTTGTCGCCGAACTTCGGCGCGTTCAGCACGCCGGTCGCGTGACAGGCCTGGCATACCGACTGATACAGCGCCTTGCCGGCCTGCGAGGCGTCCGCGCTTTGCGCGCCACCTGCTGCCGGGGCGGGAGTCTGCGGCACGCTGGCCATTGCGGCCAGCGCCGCGGCGGCCTGGGCCGCGCCCGCATCCGATGCACCTGCTGCACCGGATGCCGCTGCCGCACCGGATGCCGCGGCCGCGCCCGCCGCCGGCTGCGCCGGCTCGGGGAAGCTCGCGCCCGAATTGTTCGCCATATAGACGACCGCGCGCGCGATCTCGAAGTCACTGTAGTCGTCGGGGCTCGTGCCGCCGCGCGGCGGCATGGCGCCCTTGCCGGACAGGGCGGTGTGCCACAGCGTGTCGAAGCCCTGCGCGATGCGCGGCGCCCAGTCTGCGGTGTTGGTGAATTTCGGCGCGCCTGCGGCACCCGACGCGTGACACGCCGAGCAGACCGCCTTGTAGACTTCCTCGCCGGTCTTGTAGACGCGCGGTGCGTTGGCGTCGCGGATCTCGACTTGGGCGATCGGATGGATGCGGGAGGTGACTTCGGCTTCGGAGAGAGAGTCGGTGCCGGCGCCGGTGCGCGTCGAATTATCGACGTAGACGGCGAGCAGAACGATGATGACGATCGGCACAGCAAACCCGGCGATGACCGCGGCGATAAGCTGTGCTGGGGTTTTGATCGGGGCTCCGTGTGGTGCTTCGCTCATGCTTGTCTCGTCTCCGTGGGTGTGTGAGCGGTACAGCGCGACGGCAACTTCTTGTTCTTTATCAGCCACGGACGATTATAGACGCAAGCTTTCGGCGGCGGCGAGGGGGCCAGGACGGTGTTCAGCAGGCGTTTACCCGGATCGGCATGGACGATGGCAGAGCTCGGGGAAGACGCTGGGATGGGCGTCGGAGGCCGTCCTGTGGACGGTTCGGCCGAAACCGGGTATCCTTGCGGTCTCTCGCGTTGGCGTCGCGTCCGTTCTGGTTGGCGCGCTTTCGCGTAGATTCCCCGCAGTTTTGTGGTGAAGCGCCCGTAGCTCAATGGATAGAGTACTGCCCTCCGAAGGCAGGGGTTGCTGGTTCGATCCCAGCCGGGCGCACCAACCCTGACAAGGGTTCCAACGAATTCACCCGTTCCCGCTCCCCACGAATTGCAGCTAAATTGCAGCTAACTGCGGTGCGGCTTGCATCGTCATCGGCTGCACCCACTGCGCCAAGTGATCGGCCGACAGGTGCGCGTACCGCTGCACCATTTCCAGCGTTTCCCATCCTCCCAGCTCCTTGAGCACCTGTAACGGCGTGCCGCGCTGCACATGCCAGCTTGCCCACGTGTGGCGCAGATCGTGCCAGCGGCAGTCACGGATACCGGCCCGCTTCAGCGCTTTGGTCCACGCCGCAGTCACGGTCTGGTAGACCGGTTTGCCGTGGTATACGAACACGCTTTCGACGACGATCACGCGCCTTGCCTTGTCGAGCCGCTGCACGTCGGCTGTCCAGCCGTAGCCTGACTTGTCGCCTTGGGTCTGCGTCTTGACGCCGCCGTTGATTGTCGGGTCGATATAGCGCGCATGTCGACGGCGACGACGTGGCCTGGATTCAGTGTGCGGACGATGAACGCGGCGGCCGGCCCGCCGTGGCCGACTTCGCCGGGCTGCGCCTTCGAGCTGGTCCAGTCGTTAAAGCCGAGCGTCCTGGCCGTGATCGCCGCGTCGACCGCAGCATCGGAGATCCCGCGCCCGGTCAGGAACCGCCTTGGTCGGCGCTATGGTCGCGCCAACCGGTGCCGTGCCAGCCGCGTTGGAGAATAAAAAGTAATGCAACAGAAATTCAACGGGAACATCGGGCAAGTTGCAGGCCGCCATGTCAAGACGAATAGCGCGCAATCCAACGTAAGCGTGCATATCCACAACGAACCGAACCCGAGTTACATCAGCGATCGTCAGCGTAGTGCGATCGCACGCAAGGCGCATCAGATCCAAGCCAAGACGCAGACCGACAAGCTGATGGTCTATCGGCGCTTGATGACCGTGTTCAAGTTTCCGAACATGGACGAGATACCGCGCGACGTGTACCAGCGTGCAATGTCATATCTCGAAGTGTGGTTGCGAAATGGCACAACAGAGCCGGCATCGGCCAGGGCAACATCACGAAACCCAGTTCATGCGGCCGATACGTCGCGGCACGATGCCATTGAAGGCGCGAGCAATGCAGTCGCTCCCGTGAAGCCGGTTGTAGTAGATCCGCCGATCCTTGCTCAGACGGCGGCGACCATCGCGCAAGCGCCCGGGAAACAGACGCCGTGGCGCGCGGTTGCTGTAGCGTGTGGAGTGATCGCTGAGCTCGCAGCAGTGACACACGTCGTCGTGGAGCGATCGGCAGCATCCGCGCAGCTGCCTGCTGCGCCGCAATGCGAGTACGGCGGTCATCACTACTCGATCGGCAGTGTCGTATTGCAAGCTGGCTTGCGCCAGCAATGCGTTACCACGGGCGAAAACGGAGCCACCTGGGAAAAACTCAGCGCAGGCCGTCGCGTCGCCGGTAAATAACGAAAATCGCAGCGTCTGGCCGATTCCGGGGAGTTTGTCTGGCATTGACGCTATGGAAATTCGAATCGACAAAAAGGGCACTGCGCGCCCCCTTGTCAGGTTGTACTGAAAACGATCGTTTGCGGAACGCCTATGCGCGGTGTGTTTTCAGCCAGTCACGCAAAGCGTTGTTCATGCGGGTTTGCCAGCCTTCGCCGCTTTCCTTGAACCGGTCGACGATATCGGCGTCGTACCGCACCGTTACCGCAACTTTCGGATTCGCGAGTTTCGGCCGGCCGCCGCGTCGCTTCATCTGCGCGAACTGTTCATCGGTCGGCTCGAACGTGTCAGGGTCGGCCGCGATGCCGCGCGCAATCGCGGCTTCTTCTTCTGGCGTGTTACGGATCAATTTGGGTTGCTTCTTCATAGCGGTCAATCTCCCGGTTGTTGGCTTTGCGCAGACTGATAACCCGGAAGGTTTCGCCGCGCTGCGTGAAAACGATGCAATAGAGACGGGCATCGATCACGGCATAGCCTATTTCGCGCAGTTCTCCGTAGTCCTTGCGGTCGTCGGGCGCGCACCATACCGACGACCAATCGATAGCATCAGCGAGCGCCAGGGAAACGCCGTGCTTCCCTTCGTTGGCTTCGCTTTTAGCTGGGTCGTGTATCGTTGTCATATGGTTATTGTAGTTACGTAAACTGGCGCGCGCAACAGGTTTTTGTAACTACGATTACTTGCCTGGTTTGCGAAAGTTCGAGCGGTGCCGGTCGCTCGTCGGATCGTCGCGCATCTCCAGGTCGAGCTACGTCGTGTATCCGCCATCGGCAATCGTGTGCAATATGTGCGATCGCGATTTTCGCGAGGGCGTCGGCGATCGCCGGCTTGAGGCTGTGCCGGCCGGCGATCTTGCGCACGATCGGGCCGAGCGTTTCGCCGTGCCAGCTCGCCTCCTTTCGTTCGCCCATGTCCTTGGTCATCGAGGCCGAGCGCGCCCGAATGGTGAGGATATCCGGGGCGCCGCTGTGCTCTACCTCGTCGACGGTAAGTGTTGCTGGTAAACGCGTTTGAATTTTGTTAACTTCGGCAAACCCATTGCGCCGGAGTCCAGATGAAGTGTGTTGTAGAGCTGAGCGAAGCCGAGGAAAAGACCTTGCAACAGATGTCGTTGAACCACCAGCATCGCGACATGGGCACCCGGGCCGCGGGCGTGATGATGCTCGGCCGCAAGATCAAACTGACTGAAGTGGCTGCGCAGCTCAGCGTGAGCGGGCAGTCGGTCTACAACTGGGCGCACGCGTGGCGGGAATCCGGCATATGTGGGCTGCTGGTCGGTCATAAAGGCGGACGTCCCCGTTCGTTGTCTGAAGCCATGATCGCCACCGCCATCGAGGCGGCCAGCGCCGAATTGATGACTCTCAGACAGATTGCGCAGCGCGTTGAAGAAGCTCATGGTGTGCCGTTTCCCTGCCGCCTGGATACCTTGTCGACTGCGCTCAAACGAGCGGGGTTTTCCTACAAGCGTGGTCGCTATTCGCTCAAAAAAAGCGTAACCCCGAGGAGTTCGCCGTGAAGGCCTCCAACCTCGCGAAGCTACAGCAGGCCGCACTCGACGGTGCGTGCCAGCTGTTCTACTTCGATCAATCCGGGTTCAGTGCTTCGCCCCCGGTGCAGCGCGGCTGGTCGCCCATCGGCGAACCGCATCGTGTGTTCCCGCAACCGCACTGCAAACGCTCCGTCCCTGGTGCACTGGATTTCGGCGCCAACCTGCTGACGTATCACACCAGCAAGACCACGATCAAACGCCCCGATGTCGTGCAATTCCTTGAGCAGGTCGCGCGGGAAGGCACGCCCGGTCTGACGACGCTAGTGGTGCTCGACAACGCCTCGATCTATCACAACATCGATCAGGAAACAATCGACCAATGGTTTCTCGAACATCGCATGGTGCTGTTCTATCTGCCGCCCTACAGCCCCGAACTGAATCTCATCGAAATCCTCTGGAAGCACGCCAGGTATCACTGGCGCCGCTTCGTCACCTGGACCAAGGAAACCATCGATGCCGAGGTCAAAAAACTGCTCGACGGATTCGGCTCAGATTTTCAAATCAGATTTTCGTGAACACTTAACCATGGACGCCCCTTTTGCAAACGTTGAGTTCGCATTGCGCCGGCAGCGATCCCTCAATACGTTCACGAGAGTGGCATGTTGGCCCAAGAAGTCGTTGGTCGTTATGCGGAAGTTTCTGCCGTTTCCTAACGATCATCGAGCGCGGAATCTTGAGATTCAACGCGTGCCAATATAAAGCCGAGCAACTAATTACTTCGATGACTGTTTGATTTTCGTCCTGGTTAATTGAGAGACTGGGTAATCTGGTTTTTTGTTTAGATAAAGATCAGACCCTTCCAATCTCAGACTCGACTTCTTGGCTTCCGGCAGGCTAGCGAGTAGGCGCTGTGCTTGTGCTATCTGCTGAGCAAGGCTGCTTGGTTTCTTCATGTTAATCTCCGATTTTCAGTGCATCATTTTACACTAATTCCTAATTTCTTTACAAGTAAGGGTATTTCCTCGCCGACAATTGCTAATTCAATCTCTTTATATGAATTTGTGAATCGCATAAATCTCGGCCTATTGTATTTGGCTCTCCAGTCGACAATTTTTCCGGTGGAATCTTTTCTCGGCTCTCTGGAATTGAATATGTCTTGATACTTTCTCGGCGATATTCCGACAAATGGCTCGAAATTTACATGATCACTCGGAGGCGCCGCGGAGTCGACGTTAATTGAATCTTGATGCAATCTTAGTCTCTAGTTCCAAGTGCAACACCTTGAATGAGGTAGGGTGTTGCGATGAAGAAGAACTACAAGCATTTGAGTGCGGAAGAACGCGCGGCGATCATGATCGAACATCAAAAGGGCGGCAGCATAAGAACTATTGCGGGGCTGCTGGGGCGCAGCGCTTCGACGGTGTCGCGCGAACTGGCGCGTAATTGCAGCGTGGACGCGCCGCGCTACTGTGCGACGCAGGCGGCCTCGGCCTATCGGCTGCGTCGTCGGCGCTGCGTACGGCCGCGCAAGTTGATCGAAGGCAGCGCGCTTTATCGGCATGTGCATGATCACCTGGTCTACTGGCGCTGGTCGCCGCAGCAAATCGCTGCCAAACTGCGGGCCATGTATCCAGACGACCCAAGTCAGCACGTCAGCCACGAGACGGTCTATGCTGCCATTTACACGTATGCACGTGGCTCGCTGAAACCAGCCATGATCGCAGCCTTGCGCCAAGAAAAACCGGCGCGCGGAAATCGGCGCACGACGCTTGCTGGCGGCAGCTATGTTCCCGAGGATTTGCGCATCCAATATCGCCCCGAGCAGATCGAGCAACGGCTGTTGCCGGGGCACTGGGAGGGCGACTTCATCAAGGGTGCGTTTAATCGTTCCGCCGTGGGCACGCTGGTCGAACGCAAGACGCGCTTCGTGATTCTGTGCCGCATGGATGGCTGTACGGCCAGGAATGCGCTGGAAGGCTTCTCGCGGCAAATGAAGAAGTTGCCGGCCTTTCTTCGCGAGAGCCTGACCTACGATCGGGGAACGGAAATGGCCTGCCATGTCGAGCTCTCCAGGCGGCTCAATATCGATATCTGGTTTGCTGATCCGCATGCGCCCTGGCAGCGCGGCAGCAATGAGAACACCAACGGCTTGCTGCGTCAGTTTCTGCCAAAGGGCACAGACCTTTCGACGCTCTCGCAGACCCAACTCAATGACATCGCCAAATTGCTTAACGGGCGGCCTCGCCAGACGCTCGGCTGGGACTCCCCCGAGGAAGCAATGGCTAAAGAGTTAGAGAAGGCTGGATTAGCTAAACGTTGCACTTGACTCTTGAGACTGCCCTCATTACCCTGGTGCCTTTCAGAATTTTCTTTTTTTCACCTGATATTAAATCGCGAACGATTTCATTTAGATTTTCCTTTTTAATGCTATTTGAGAGTAACTTGTTCTGACCAAGGCGACCTAGAAGCTCCCCAATAACTTGTATTCGCTCCTCAGCAGTGGCATCTATGCCCATGTCGTTATACACAACGTCGCCGCCGGTCTGCGGCGGCGAGAAAGGCCGTTTACTTTCAATGACATAGCGCGCCGCTTGTAAACTGTCGGCGTTTGCCGTTTACTCTCCGCTTTTGAGCGGATGCCTTGGTCACCGAATCGACACCCTGGACGCAAACGGAATTCGAGCAACTGGACCTGGGCGACGCACGCCTGAACAAGCGAGCGAGGCTTTTGATGAAAAGAATGGCGGCCGAGCCGACGGCCAGTGTGCCTCAGGCATGCCACGGTTGGGGCGAGACGATAGCGGCGTACCGCTTCTTCGATAACGAGAAGGTTCAGTGGCATGCGATTCTGGAGCCACATTGGCAACAGACGCAAAGGCGGATGCAAACGCGTCGGGTCGTTCTCTGTTTGCAAGACACTACCGAGCTTGATTTCAATGGTCAGGGGGCGATCGGACTGGGGCCTCTGACGTATGAGGCGCAGCGCGGGATGTTTGTTCACCCGACCTATGCGGTGACGCCGCAGCGCGAGCCGTTGGGCATCCTGGACGCCTGGATGTGGGCCCGCGAGAAGAAGGACGAGTCGGGCCAACGTAGCGGTCCGAAGGAAAGTTTGCGTTGGATCGAAGGCTACGAGCGTATCGCCGAGATGGCGCCGGATATGCCGTCGACCCGCCTGGTGTATGTGGCCGACCGCGAAGCGGATCTGATGGCGCTGATGGAACGCGCCGATGCGCTGGGCAACCCGGCCGACTGGCTGGTACGTGCCTCGCATAACCGCAGCCTGCCCGAGGGCGACAAACTGTGGGAGCGCGCGACATGCGGCGAAGCGGTGGGCGAAATCGACTTCCCGATGGCCGCACGCCAAGGCGTGAAAGCGCGCATGGTGCGCCAGCGTCTGTGGCTCCAACGTGTGCAGTTGCCCGCGAGCAAGGGCAAAAGCATCGCTGCAACGTGCCTGGTCGCGCGCGAGCTGGACGCGCCTGCCGGCGTCAAACCGATCGAATGGCGCTTGCTGACTAACCGTGCGGCGACCACGCTTGATGAAGCGACCGAATTGATCGAGTGGTATCGGGCGAGATGGGAAATCGAGATCCTGTTCAACGTTCTGAAGAACGGCTGTCAGGTCGAAGAACTGCAGTTGGGCACGATTGAGCGACTCGAGCGTGCATTGGCGCTGTTTCTGGTGGTGGCTTGGCGCGTGACCTATCTGATGCGGCTGGGCCGGACCTGCCCCGATCTGGACGCGCGTCTGTTCTTCGATCCCGATGAAATTCGCGCTGCTTACCTGCTTACGAAAACGCCTGGAGCTGTGCAACCCAAGCTCAACGAAGTGCTGCGCCTGGTCGCACGCCTCGGCGGTTTCCTCGCTCGCAAGGGCGACGGCGAACCCGGCGCGCAGACCATCTGGAAGGGACTTACGAAAGTTCATATCGCCGCGGAAACCATGCGCTTATTGCGCGATGACGGTGATGCCGACATTTCTGTATAACGACATGCCATAGTCGAGGTTGAACGGCAAGCCTCTTCCGGGTCACGGAGCAAAGCGAGCGGCAGCTTTCAGCATGGAAGCGACTTTCGAATGTCTGGCCGAGGGGACGCGCGACCGGCTGAACATGGCCGTACTCTGCCCTTCCAGATAAGGCTTTTCTAAGGTCTTTCAGGCGGGTTGCGTTGCACCAACCAATTCGATGCCATATTGCTTTCGGGCAGCGTCGATAAATTTCACGTCCGAATCTGCGGCCAGCCTGTGGCATCCAGCAGGGTCTCCCGGCAAAAACACGAAACCCACTTTTCCCGCATAGAAGAATATGGCCATAGCCCGTGTGCCTTTGTTGGCGGCGAGGAGCGTATAGCCGGTGTTCCCTTCCTCGACTGAGCGCCCTACGTAAACGGCTTGCCGATACTCCAGTTCGCCAGAGATGCGGGCGTTCACCACGCGGGTGATAGCATCAGTGACTGCACCGACTGTCTCGACGGACCGTCTATGACAGAGCGCCTCTAAGGCGTCGGATGCTCTGGCGAACCATTGCTCGCCGTCTGTCGGCTCAAATTGTTCTGTGACGAATGAGCCGTCTGGTTGCTGCACCTGCGCACGGTTGGCCCAGCATATGGCCCTACAAGTTCGGTTAGCTGCCGATAGCCTTCTGAGTCGCCTATGTAAGCTCTCTGCACTGTCCGTACCCCTTCCTCCAGCGTCACCTTGTCAAGGCGGGGGCCATCAGCCGATAGGCGCAAAACCAAAAAATCTGAACGTTGATCCTGTGGGATATGAGCGGCGCGCTCCTGATACCTCTCCAAAAGGCTTTGCGGGACGTCTAACGCGGGATCGCCTTTGATGTCAGCGTTGATTTCGGCAATGAGACCACAGGCCAATCCCGGATCACCGGCAAACGCAACTGCGAGGCGGCCCGACAGTATGTGGATTTTCAGTGCGTGACTGGCGCCATTAAGTGGACGCATCTCGCCTCGCAGCGGAGCGGGCGAACTTAGAAGTGTGTCGGCGATCATGAATCCGATGTCTTCACCGGCATGTGCGACCACCAGGGTCATCTCAATCTCCAGTTCGAATGTCCGTAATGGAGGACGATACCCAGCCGCCAGCGCTCGGAAACCAGCTTTGCTTTTTGCAGTCCCCTCCCCGCCTGCGGGTGGTCCTTAACGGAGTAGTTGTGATGCACTTGGTGCTCGCTGCCGCGACCACGACTCACGCGGGCGCTAGAGACATATCGCGACGTTAAAAAAGTTGCACTTTGATGCGGCATCGAGTGTTTCGTGGGTGCCGAAATTGGCTGATAGTTGGTGGCGTTAGTCGCCGCCGCCAGGTTCGACCAGCCAGCCGCCTTTTTCGGCCAGTCTGGCGAGGCTGTCCTTCAGGCGCTCGAAGGGGCGATTAGATTCGAATACGGGAGCAACCGTGACCAACGCGTGCGCGTTGTTGTCCTCGCGTGGATCGTATATCACGTCGACGGCGTGCTCGGTGACAACATTTCCGCTCGTATCGGTCCGAGTGACGCCGCTGATATTGCGCACTGCCTCTGTGACCAGGCCGACAATGCCTTGTGTCGGCTCCGTCTTTGCCGCGTGTGGGTCATGTCCGCGAAGTTTGGCTCTGTCGACGGATGGTCGTTTCTCCGCAGTGGACTTCGCTTTGTCATTGAACACGCACGAACTCAAGCGAAGCGTTCCATTGGACGAGCTAAAGAAAGCGGAGCTATTAGGCACCCGCCGATACAGCTGCTCCCCATCTTCTACGACTTCGTCTGCCATTGTTGTACGCAGAGTGCGTTATACGTTCAGCCAAGTCCAAAGTGCGGCGAACTCTCCCGGCTCGAGGATCCCGTCTTCCATATCCGAATCGATGCGTTCGCCCCAAGTCCGTAAGAAGTCGATCCGTTCGTCCTGGACAAACAGTGTGAGCTTCTTACCGCCTTTCCACCATTCCAGGACGACTTCACCAACTTCATTCGCGACCACGTGAGGCAGGGACCATCCGCCGGTTCTCTCTGCCATCGCAATGAGTGCGGGCAGGGCGGCGATGGCGTGGGAGATTGCCTCATTGCGAGGCTTATCGCTACCGAAGCCATCCCAATCTTCTTCCAGCGTAGCCAGGCGTTGAATGTCACGCTTGGCTGTATGTTCTGGGAGTAGTAGCGGGTTGTGACGTGCCGGGCGCGAAACCTTCTTAAGGTACACCTGAGGCGTCAGCCCCATAGCGTTGCTGCTCCCGGGATTGACAAGAACCCCAGGTCCATTCGCTAAAGCGATGGCGGTCATTTGAACAGCTCCCTTGTGGCGTCGGTAATTGATGCTTCAAATAGCTCGTTCTTCACGGTTCTGAGTTGCGCTAATACGTTCCAGACTTCGTCGGCCGTCGGGTCAAAGTGGCAGGGCGAAAACACGTCGAAATCGAGCAGAAACGACAGTCCACCAGAATTCGCGCTTGGTTCTAGTGCGAAATTGATAACGGCTGACGTGTCTTTCGGACCATTCGGTTGCGGTATAACGAGTTGCATGAAACAGCCCGTCACCGTTTGAGGCATCGCAGCCGGCACATTTGGGTAAAGCGTGAAGTATTCGCGAAAATCCGCCTTGTCCGCCGGAACCACGATTCGGTTGATATAACGAGTGGCAGCCCGAACCACTCTAGTCGGACCGAACTCAGGAACAAACTGGTTCCATAGTTCTTTCGCTTCATCACTGAAGGTGCCCCAGTCCGAGTACGGCGGCAGGTGACTGAAGGTAAATCCGCGCCTCTGCAACTGAAGAACTCGTGTGGGCGGATTGTTAGTCAGGCGCATGCCGGTCTCGGTACGCTCAGACTTGACGGTCGGTTGAGCTTCCTCTGTCGCCCCTCCGAAGTTCATCTCGAACATCTGTATGGGCTGCGACACTGGGAATCGATCGCGAATTTTTTGTGCGGCGTCAACAAACGCACTCTGAGGCGGCGGCGACGTGAATTCGACCTGTAAGTCGATGATTGCTTCACTGATAGGTGCGCGCGGGTAGTGCCTGTCGACCATATAAATGGGGTCCGATTAGGTGGCGCTTTATGGCTCAACGCATTGTACACACGCACAGAAAATCGGCGTAACTATCGCTACACCTAGGCGACCGACGAACAACGCACATTGAAGAGGGCGTAGCGCAAGCATGGTCAGGTCCGCAACGTACTCGGAAACGCTGAATCGCGAGTGCAGCTAAATTGCACCTTGCGTGAACCGGATTGACCTCCATTGGCCTTGTTTAGCCTTGGTTTTGCAGTTTGCGAGTTGCGTAAGGCGTTGATTTATAAAGAATCTGTGTGTGCCGATAAAACTACGAAGGCAGGGGTTGCTGGTTCGATCCCAACCGGGCGCACCAGGATTTAGACATGATGCCGGGTTCGCAGAAAACCCGATAAAACAAGGCCCTTTGGCGAAAGCCTGGGGCCTTTAGTTTTTTGTCGTGGCGTCAGGACCAACGTCTTGCGCTCCAACATGGCGTGCTTCCAGCATCAGTTGCCGGTCTCATCACGCACCAGCAACGCCGACGACCGGAAAACTTTCTGCGCGAACCCGGAAGCCGCTTCAAGCCACCCTGAAATCCGAGGCCTGCAGAACCAGTTGACCGGCATGGTCGTGCAACGAACTGGCCGCCGCCGCGTTCCGCTGCGTCATCTGGCCCATCTGCGACACCGCCTGGTTCGCCTGCTCGATGCCTTGGTGCTGCTCGTGCTCTGCGCGCCTATGATCGCTGCCGTGGTGTTTCGCGGCATGTGTGACTAGCCTCACTTCAGCGCAAGCGCGGCGTTGATGTCACGCGCCGAACCACGCAGCGCAGGCCTGTCGCACGCGCTCCGCGACTGCGGGCCACGGTTCATCCAGCCCTCGCCTGAACAGGCGAACCGTATTGGGATACCACGGCGAGTCGTCACGGCCATGCATCCACCGCCAGTCCACGTCGCGTGCCGGCAAGAGCACCCAGCATGGTTTGCCGAGCGAGGCTGCCAGATGTGCCGTCGAAGTGTCCACACAGATCAGCAGATCGAGTTGCGAGATAACCGCAGCCGTGTCGGTGAAGTCTTCGAGATCTGCGCCGAGAGGCAGGATCGGGAGGCTCGCAGGGAATGACAGCGCTTCGTCTTCCCCCGCGCCCTTTTGCAGGCTCACGAACTTCACGCCCGGCAGGCTCCAGAGCGGCGCCAGTGTGTTGAGCAACGGTAGCGAACGGTGCACGTCGTTGTGGTGTTTCGGGTTGCCCTTCCAGACGAGACCCACCCGGTGTCCCGCGCCCAGCACAGCAAGGCGCGCGCGCCAATGCTCGACGCGCGACGGGGCCAGGGTGATGCGCAGGGGAGGCGGAATCGTGTCGAGCCTTGTGCCCAGATACAGCGGTGCGCTGAGGGCGCTGATCCAGCAATCGAAATCGCCGGCGCGCGCCGAGGCTTCGTCATGACTGAGCACCGCGTCGACTCCATCGACATCGGCGAACAGGCGTTGTAGCGGTGCCATACAGGCAAACGCGACGTGCGCGGCGCCCTGAGCCTTCAACAGGCGCAGATAACGCCCGAACTGCAGCATGTCGCCGAGTCCATCCTCCTGCCAAACGAGGAGTGATTTGCCGGCGAGCGGCTCGCCTCGCCAGCGCGGACACCTCAGCATCGACTGCGTGGCGTGATGCGCGAACCCAGCCATCTCGTAGCGGCATTCGTAGAGGAGAAAGCCTTCTTCGAAGCGGCCCATGCCGATGAGCAGCGTGGCGAGACGGAACTTCGCGTCGCCGTAGTCGGGGCGCAGCGCGAGCGCGCGGCGGTAGGCGGCTTCGGCTTGCTCCGGGTCGCCGAGCTCTTTCACGATGCTGCCGATATTGAAGTGCGTTTCGGCGATGTCGGCGCGCAATGTGAGCGCGTGGCGAAACGCCGCAAGAGCCTCGGGCAGGCGCGCTTGCGCAAGCAGCGTGCAACCCAGGTTATTGGCCGCTTCGACGCGGTTCGGCGCGAGCCGAAGCGCCTCGCGATACGCGCATTCGGCATCGACCAGTTGGTCCAGTGCGTGCAGGACGCAGCCGAGGTTGTAGTGCGCCTCGGCGAAGGCGGGGCGCAACGCGAGCGTCTGCCGGTAGGCGCTTTCCGCCTCGGGCAGGCGCTTGAGTTCGGTGAGCACACAGCCGAGATTGTTGAGCGCGTCCGCGTAGGCGGGGCGGATCTGAAGCGCGAGGCGGCAAGCCAGCTCGGCTTCCCGGAGCCGGCCGAGCGCCCTGTAAAGCGCCCCCAGGTTGTTCAGTGCCTCGGGATATTGCGGGTGCGCGAGCAGCGCCTGCCGATACGCTTCTTCAGCCTCTTCGATCCGGCCGCGTTCGCGCAACAGATTGCCGAGGTTGTTGTTCGCCTTGGCAAATTGCGGATTCACGGCGAGCGCTGTGCGATAGGCCGCCTCCGCTTCGTCGAGGCGGCGCTGTTCATGAAGCACGATGCCGAGGTTGTAGTTCGCGTCGACGTGGTCCGGGCGAAGTGCGAGCGCCACCCGGTACGCGGCCTGGGCCGCGTCATGCCGTCCGAGACGGTGCAGCACGATCCCGCGATTGCTATGGACATCGGCGTCATCGGGGCGTATCGCGGCAAGCCGCCCGTAAACCGCTTCCGCTTCCGCAAGCTGATTGAGGGTCGCGAGCATCGCTCCGAGCCCCAGATACGCGTCGGCGAAATCCGGCTTCGCTTGAATGCAGCGCAACCATAGAGCTTGCGCCTGCGCAGGCTGGCCCACACCCGTGGCGCACATGGCCGCGAGGTTGAGCGCATCGGCGTGCTCCGCGTCCTCGGGCGTGGCCTTCGCGCCGACGAGCGGTGCAAGCAGCGCCAGTGCGTCGGCGAACTGCCCGGTGGCGCCGAGGGCAGTGGCTTCGCTCAGAATGTGCTGGCGCGTGGGGGCAAGTGGGCTCGTAGCGGTCACGGTCGTCGTAGAGGGGCTGTGGATTCGCAGCTTAAGGCATGCGCACGCGCGGTGGCGGCCCGAATTGAGCTGGCAGCTCGGTTCAATTCGACCGATGACGTGCTGCGCGGGCTTCGTCTTTCGAAGCCGTAAGGCCGGGTGCAGATCAAGGGCGATCGGATGCTCGATCAGCATTGCGACGCGAAGTGGCTTCGACGCCTGCGAGCCTTAAGCCGCCGAAGGACGAAGCCTGGCGTCCCGCATCCTGAAAAGCGCCTCCCCACTGCACGCGGGCGAGGCAAGGGCGTCAGCCCAGAGGGGTTGCATCAACAAGGCGGCTAAAGTTTTTCCAGGTGGGGTCGTAATCACAAACAAGGCGGCAGGCCAACGAACCGCTGCCGTTACTGGGCCGATAGCCCCATTAGGAGAATCTCAATGCTCGGAATCAATACCAACACCAACTCGCTCGTCGCGCAACAAAACCTGACCGGCTCGGGTAGCGCACTGTCGCAAGCGATCACGCGGCTGTCGTCGGGCAAGCGCATCAACAGCGCAGCAGACGACGCAGCAGGTCTTGCGATCTCGAACATCATGCAGACCCAGATCAACGGTCTGAACCAGGGTGTGTCGAACTCGAACGACGGTACGTCGATGGTGCAAACGGCATCGTCGGGTCTGTCGTCGCTGACTTCGTCGCTCCAGCGTATCCGCCAGCTTGCTACGCAAGCAGCTAACGGTTCGATGACCGACAACGACCGTGCTGCACTTCAACAGGAAGTGAACCAGCAAGTCTCGGAAATCAACCGTATCGCGTCGCAAACGACGTACAACGGCATGAACGTCCTCGACGGCTCGTTGGGCAACGTGTCGTTCCAGGTCGGCGCAAACGTCGGTCAGTCGATCTCGCTGAATCTCTCGCAGTCGATGTCCGCTGCTTCGATTGGCGGCGGCGTTCCGGCAGCGGGCAACACGCTCGGCTCGTTCTCGGTCTCGCTGGATAGCACGGGCGCTGCTGCGGCGGCTGCGGGTATCACGTCGGTCACGGCTTCGTGGGACAACGCTACGAATTCGGTCTCGTACACGGACCAAAACGGTAACGCCATCACCGATGCTTCGACGATCACGGCCTTCTCGAATGCCCCCGCGGCCGAAGTGACCGGTGGCGCCGCGCTTCCGGCTGCAGCAGGTGATGCTTCGCAGACGTGGACGCTTAATACGAACGGCAGCGAGAACGCTACTGTCTCGCAGATCAACGTGATTGCCGACGGTAAGGGCGGCTTCACGCTCACGGACCAGAACGGTAAGGCCTTGACTAACGCTGTTGCTAGCGCAGTCTTCACCAGCGGTACTGTTGGTACGGACAGCAACGGCAACACCACGCTGACTGGCGACACCGGCGCAACTATGGCGACCGAAGTCGAAGCGGTAACGGGCGCTATCGCGACCGCGAGTCAAGCGGCCGGCGATGACCCGAATCTCGATGCTGCGGGCAAGACTACAGACGCAATGGGCGCGACCATCGACAAGCTGAGCCAGTCGAACACGGTTTCGCAGATCGACATCTCGACCAAGGACGGCGCTTCGGCAGCAATGCTGACCATCGACAACGCGCTGAACGCTGTCAACAACCTGCAAGCAACGCTCGGCGCGGCACAAAACCGCTTCAGCGCAATCGGCACGACGCAGCAAGCTCAGTCGACCGACCTGTCGACCGCACAATCGTCGATCCAGGACGCCGACTTCGCACAAGAAACGGCTAACCTGAGCAAGGCACAGGTTCTGCAACAAGCCGGTATCTCGGTGCTGGCACAAGCGAACTCGCAGCCGCAGCAGATCCTGAAGCTCCTCCAGTAAGGCGCTTCCCGCTGCAGGCAGCCGGCGCGCGGCTCGATGCGCGCCGGACGCAAACCCGTCGGGAGGCTTGCCTCCCGATTGTCTTTTCCCGCGTTACCCCGCTTGTTAAATCGCTTTAACCGGCATTGCCGACGCACGGAGCCTCCTCATGTCCACCGTAACCGGATCGACCACCGTAACCGGATCCACCACCAGCGCGATCGCGAGTGCAGTCGCCACCACGACAGCCGACGCCAACGCCACGGTGCAGGCAGCCGCCCAGTCGATCATTAGCGGCTCGACCAATTCGTCGATGGACACAAGTTCGCTCGTTACCGCGCTCGTCAACTCGAAGTCTGCCGGCCAGGCCGCGACCATCGCTGCCGAGCAGACTGCGGACAACACGCTGATCTCGGCCTACGGCACGCTCTCCGCGGCACTGTCCGCGTTGCAGGCCGCCGCCGAGCCGCTCAGCGACGGTGCGACGCTCAACTCGTTCTCGTCCACCTTGAGCGGCAGCGGCGTTACCGCCACAGCCAGCACGGGCGCGGTGGCAGGTTCGTACTCGCTCAATGTGGCGCAGGTCGCCACGTCGCAAGTGCTCACCTCGGCGGGCTACAGCTCGACCAAAAACCTGGCTTCCGGCGCGGCCACGATGGCCCTGACGGTCAACGGCAACACCAGCACGATTTCCCTGAATAGCTCGAACAGCACGATTGCCGGCATTGCATCGGCGATCAATTCGGCCAACGACAATCCCGGCGTGGTCGCGACCGTCGTGACCGGCGCGGACGGCGCGCATCTCGTGCTGCAATCGACCTCGACCGGCGCGTCGAGCGGCATCAGCATCGCGATCAACGATTCGAGCTCGACCGACGACCTGAACAAGCTCGCGGTGACGACCACCAACGGCAAGGCGATCTCCAGCGCGAGCGACCTCACCGCTCAAGTTCTGGATAGCAGTGGCAACCCGGTTCTCGATAGCAACGGCAACCCGGAGACCTACAACCCCAGCCAGTCGACCATTTCCGGCACAGGCTGGACCCAGACGCAGGCCGCCCAGGATGCGTACTTCACGCTCGGCGGCGTGGGCGTAACCAGCTCCTCGAACTCCGTGACGACGGCCGTGTCCGGCGTGACGCTGAACCTCACGGCAGCGGCGGTCGGCACCACGCAGACGCTCACGATCGCGCAGAACACCAGCGCGGAGTCCTCGGCGATCAACAATTTCGTCAGCCTCTACAACACGCTCGTCACGACGATGGGGGCGCTGACGGCGTACAACGCGAACTCGACGTCGCAGGGCGTGCTAATCGGCGATTCCACGTTGAGCACGATCCAGAACCAGCTCGCCAAGATCGTGAGCGGCGGCGTGGGCAGCGGCACCTCGCAGACGACGCTTGCCGCGATCGGCGTTACGCTCCAGGCGGACGGCACGCTGTCGGTGGACGACACGACGCTCAGCAATGCGTTGCAGAACAACCAGTCGGTTGTAGCCTCGCTGTTCAATTCGACCAACGGCATCGCCGCGCAACTGGACGACAGCATCACAAACTACACCTCGTCCGGCGGCATCATTCAAAACCGTACGGACGCGATCAACGCCGACCTGACTAGCCTCTCGAACCAGCAGACGACGCTTACAGCGTGGCAGGCTCAGCTCACCAGTATGTATACCGCGCAGTTCACAGCGCTCAACACACTGATGGCAACGATGAACAACAACTCGCAATACCTCACGCAACTGTTCGGTGGCACCAACAGCGCAGGCGCGCTCGCCACGAACAAGAGCTGAGCGCGACGAGGAGCGAGCCATGCAGAACGTCGCCCCGATCGAGCGCATCTGGCAGATAACGAAAGACCTCGAACTGGCGGTCGCTGTTGGCGAGTGGGAGCGGGCCGCGCAGCTCGCGGACGAGCGCTCGCCCCTCCTGACGGCGCTCGGCGCGCCCCAGCCGCAGGAGGTCATCGTGCGGCTCAAGGAGATCCACGAGATCGACAGCCGCATCGTCGAGGCCGCGCAGGCCGCGCAGCAGGTGCTGGGCGCCGAGTATCAGGCGAGCATGCAGGCGAGCCGCAACGCCGGGCAGTATTTGAGCATGGCGCGGTACTGAAGCAGGAGCAACGGTTCATTGCGTCGTTCGCGGCGCAATGGCGTACCCTGGCCCGCCTTGCGCGGGCTTTTTCTTTTCCGTTTCTTTGCCCTGAGAGTTCATCGAAGGCAAATTGGCGGCCGTTTTGGCGCTAGCTCGGACGATCGGCGTAATTGGCCGCCGCCCATAATTCGAACGTTCCGAGTTCTTGACGCGTACGCGCGCCTTCGTCATGACCGCCTTCCTCTGCACCGCCACACCTGCTGCCAAATTGCAGCAGAATCACGACATCGCGCTCACCATGCAGAGCGCGATCGAACATCATCGCCAGCAGGAATATGACGAGGCGGCCGCGCGCTATGCCTCCGTCCTGGAGGCCGCGAGCGATCACCCCGACGCGCACTACCACCTCGGCGCGCTGCTCATGCAAACGGGGCGGCCCTCCGAAGCAGTGCCGCATTTCGAGGCGGCGCTTGGGCAGATGCCGAAAAATGGGCAGATCTGGGTCTACTACATTAACGCCCTCGTCGCCAGCCAGCAGACCGAGGCGGCCCGCGTCGTGCTCGACCTCGCGCGGCATCAAGGCCTGCCCGAGGCGGCCGTCCAGATGCTGCACGCGCGCATCAATGGGGAAGAAGCGCCGCTCCCGGCCACGCCGGAGCCCGAGGCTGCGACCGCTCCCGCTCCCCAGGCTGATGCGAGCGGGAGCGACTCGCGCCCCCCTGCGGCATCCGATCCGGACGAGCGCGTGAAGCTCGATACGCGCCGCGCAAGCCTCAAGGAGATGCGCCAGCTCCAGCATCTCTTGAACAGCGGGAAATTCGAAGCGGCGCTGAATGTGTCCCGCCGTCTGACGCATCAATATCCGTCGCATGGCGAATGCTGGTACGAACTTGGGCGTGTCCTGCAACGCACGGGCCGCTACAACGAGTCCGTCGAGGCAGCCGAGCACGCCGCCCGCCTGCTGCCCAACTTCATTGCCGCCCGGACGATGCTGACTGACGGGCTGATTACCACCCGCCAGTATCAGCAAGCCGAAGCGCATTGCCGGCAGGCGCTCGAAAAATATCCCGAAAGCGCCGCGCTACATCGCAACCTTGGTACCGCCTTAGAGGAGATGGGCCGGTACGCCGAGGGGATCGTCCATCTCCGCCGTGCCGTGGAACTGGCGCCGAACGACGCCATCGAGTGCGACGCGTTTGCCCTCTCGCTACTCAAGCATGGTCTGTACGACGAAGCCGAAACCGCTTTCCGCCGTGCGCTAAGACTGGCACCGATGCTGGCGATAACCCACAGCAACCTGCTGTTCAACCTGATGCACAAGCCGGACCTCGATGCGCTCAGCGCATTCGCGGAGTTCCGCGAGTTTGCAGCGCGCCACGAAGCGCCGCTGCGTGCGCGTCGGCCCCGGCACACCAATGACCGCGATCCGTCGCGGCGCCTGCGAGTCGGTTTTGTTTCCGGCGATCTGCTCGGTCACCCGGTTGCGTATTTCTTCCTGTCGGTGCTAGAGCATCTGGCGCTCGATTCGAGTCTGTCACTGCACATCTATTCGAACTACGCGGTGACCGACGGCTTCACCGAGCAGATTCGTGTGCATGCGCAGACGTGGAGCGAAATCTTCGGCATGAGCGACGACGCAGTCGTGCAGAAGATCCGCGACGATGGCATCGATATCCTCATCGACCTGTCCGGCCATACCGGCCGCAACCGGCTCGTGGTCTTCGCGCACAAGCCGGCGCCGATCCAGGCGAGCTGGATCGGCAATCCGGCCACGACGGGCCTGGATGCCGTCGACTATTACCTGTCGGACCGTTTTGTCACGCCGCTCGAACAATTCGAGCGCCAGTTCTCGGAAAAGCTCGTGTTCCTGCCGGCGCTCGCGCCGTTCAAGCCGCACCCGCAAGCGCCGGACGTCAACGAGTTACCTGCCCTGAAAAACGGCTTCATCACGTTCGGCAGCTTCAGCCGCATCGTCAAGATCGGGCCTGAAGTCGTGGCGCTCTGGGCACGCGTGCTGCGCGAGGTACCGGATTCGCGCATGGTCATCGGCGCGATTACGGCACGGGAGCAGATGGACAAGCTGACCGGGCTGTTCGCGAGCGAAGGGATCGACTTGAGCCGTATCAGTTTTCTGCAGCGCGGGAATGTCTCGACTTACCTGCAGCAGCACAATCTGATCGACGTCTGTCTCGACACGTTGCCCTTCGGCAATTCGACCACGACCATGCAAGCGTTGTGGATGGGCGTGCCCACCATGACCCTGCCGGGCGTTTCGATGGCAAGCCGCGGCAGCACGGGGTGGCTCTCGCACCTCGGGCTCGACTCAGCCTTCGTTGCGCAGGACAAGGACGACTTCGTGCGCAAGTGCGCCGCGCTGGCCGCCGACCCCGAAGCGCTCGCGGTAGTGCGCGGCGAGCTGCGCGAGTACTGCAGACAGTCGGTCCTGATCGACGCCGGCGCGATCTCCAACGCCGCCTCGCGCGCGTTTCGCACCATGTGGCAGCGGTGGTGCGACGGACTGGAGCCTGAGCATTTCGAGGTTCTGGCGCATGTCAGCAATGCGCACACCGCCGGGGACAGCCCAGCAGGCCTGTCGCCCGAGCAGCGCGCCGCGCTGGCCGGTGAATTCGTCGATACGCTCACGCTCCTGCTCGACAAGCAGCAGTTTGCCGAGGCCGAAGCTGTAGCCCGCCAGTTCACCACGCTCTTGCCAGAAATCGGCAAGGCATGGCACATGCTGGCGACGTCGCTGCGGCAGCAAGGGAAACCCTTTGAGGCACTGGAGCCTTTGCGCAAGGCCGATACCCTGCTGCCGAACGACAGGAATATCCGCCAGGAACTGAGCCGAGTCTCACAATACGTGAGCGATCTTGAGCGCATCGCGCCGGTCAACCGGGCTGAGCCAGCGAGCGAGCTGGCAGCGCTCAGGGCGGATAGCCGGCAATACCGGCATCCAGTCGGCGCCCTGATCGCCAACGTGCCGGTTCTGATCCCGACCTTTAACAACGTCACATATCTGCGCCGGATGGTGTCGCAGCTCCAAGGCAGAGGATTGCGCAATCTCATCGTCATGGACAACGCATCGAGCGCCCCCGGTATGCTCGACTACCTCGCCAGCATCCAGGATACGGTGAGCGTCGCACGGCTCGACCACAATGTCGGGCCGCGCGCGTTCACGCTTTCAGACGTCATCTATCACCGGCTGCCGGACATTTTCTGCATTACCGATCCCGATCTCGAACTGAATCCCGAGTTGCCCGATACTTTCCTGTTCGACCTGATAGACGCCACGGAAGCTTTGAAAATCGGCAAGGCCGGCTTTGCTCTCGACATCTCGCAACCCGCGCTGATGGACGAGAAAGCACTCTCCATCATGCAGTCGGACGGCGTGAAGAACTATGGGCTGATCGACTGGGAAGCACGCTTCTGGCAACAGCAGATCGCGGCGAGCACCAACGGTGACCCGATCTTTCGCGCGCCGATCGATACGACCTTTGCGGTCTACAACAAGCGGTACTTCCGCCGCGAAACTCATCTGGCTGCGGTGCGTTTCGGTGGACGGTACACGTGCAGGCATCTGCCCTGGTACAAGGACAACGGACTGGATGCTGCGGAGGATCAGTACTACCGCGAACACCAGGCATGGTCGACGTTCCTGAAGTGACCATTGAGCCTGGTCGGTCAACTAAAGCTTTGTTGCGGGCACGTGGGGTAGAGCGATAGTTCAGGCGACAGACTATCGGCGGGCGTCACGCTGAACGCCTCGCCGTCCTTCGGGCGTACTCGAGATCGGGACGCTCAAGACGGAGCCGGCCACAATTACCGAGACGTCTGTGTACGTGCCGGTCGTTTGCGTCGTCGTATTGGCCGAGTTGTCCTGACCCTATAGATCATCGCGCCGGTGGTTGTTCTGAATAAACTTGAGACGCGCGCAAACTATTGCGCCATCTTTTGCGCCACGCATCGACCGCGTTCAAGCGCGAGGCGTGCGGCGTAGCCTTCGTGCCCGGGGCTGCAACGTAGTGCAAGGCGGCGTACGCTCAACGGTCCCGGGTTTGCCCGGCCATTTCCCGCATTGCGTTCGCCCACTCATACCTGGAGCCATCATGGAACTACGCAGGATCGGCACTTCCTCGTTGCAGGTCGCCCCGCTCATGTTCGGCGGCAACGTATTCGGCTGGACGGCCGATGAAGCCACCTCTTTCTCGATCCTCGACGCGTTCGTTGAAGCCGGACTCAATTTCATTGACACCGCCGATGTCTACTCGGCCTGGGTGCCCGGCAACCAGGGCGGCGAGTCGGAGACGATCCTCGGCAAGTGGTTCCATCAGAGCGGCAAGCGCGAGCGGATTGTGCTTGCGACCAAGGTGTCGAAGCATCCGCAGCGCAAGGGGCTATCGGCCGCAAATATCCAGGCGGCGGTCGAAGACTCGCTGCGCCGCCTGCAAACCGATTACATCGACGTCTATTTCTCCCACGACGACGACACCGCGACGCCGCTCGCCGAAACGCTCGGTGCGTATCAGAAGCTGATCGAGGCGGGCAAGGTGCGCGTGATCGGCGCGTCTAACTATAGTGGCGCGCGCGTCGAGGAAGCGCTCGCGGTATCGCGCGAGCACGGGCTGCCCGGGTATCAGTTGCTGCAGCCCGAATACAACCTGTACGACCGCGCGCAATACGAGAGCGACAGCGAGCCGGTGGCGCTCGCGAATCATCTCGGCGTGGTCGTCTATTACAGCCTCGCGAGCGGGTTCCTGTCAGGCAAATACCGCAGCGAGGCCGACCTGGCCGGCAAGGCGCGCGGGAGCCGGGTCGAAAAATACCTGAACGGGCGCGGCTTGCGGATTCTCGGCGCGCTCGACCGCGTCGCGCAACGGCACGGCAGCACGCCGGCCGCGATCGCGCTTGCATGGCTGATCGCGCGCCCGAGCGTTACGGCCCCTATTGCGAGCGCAACCTCGGTCCAGCAGTTGAAGAGCCTGGTCGCGGCCGTCCAGCTGTCCCTCGCCGCCGACGATATTCGTGAGCTGGACGAAGCGAGCGCCTGATAAGGCGAACACCTCGGCCGCCAACGCGGGGGCGATCCGCGCCAGGGAATAGCCTGGCGCAATCGGTAAACCCCTGGTAGGATGGAGAGTTTCCTGATATGATCGAGAGTGAATTGAGATCTTTGCCTGTTTCGTCAGTGTTCTTCGTTGATGAAAGGTTGGCGAAACGGCAACAGACGCGGCTTTTGCATTAGGTCTGTCCGCGTTCCGCGGTGAACTCCCCACCTCTCTTTTCCGGCCTCCGTGGCCGCTTTGCCTCTCGCTTCATTCGTGGTTTGGCCGGGGTTGTTTATCAGCCTCGCGTTTGCCTGTTACTGGCCATGAATCGGAGCGACCGGAGGGCCGGCGCGTGAGTGGTGACCTGAGCGGTTACCGCCATGCAATTAAACCCGTATCTAGTGATTGAGTTAGGAATTACATGACGACGATTCTTCTGAAGGAAAACGAGCCGTTCGAAGTGGCAATTCGCCGCTTTCGTCGCGCAATCGAAAAGAATGGCCTGATCGCTGAACTGCGTGAACGCCAGTCGTACGAAAAACCGACCACGGCTCGCAAGCGCAAGAAGGCAGCAGCTGTTAAGCGCCTGCACAAGCGTCTGCGCAGCCAGATGCTGCCGAAAAAGCTGCACTAAACACGCTTTTCAGATACGCCGAACGGCGGTGTGAGCTTCGAAAGAAGCCACATCGCCGTTTTGCTTTTGCGGCGTCGGATTTTGCCCCTGCGTGCAGCCGTTACGCCGCGCTCCTCAGCCGCTCGGCCGACAGCCCGAACTCGCGCGCGATCGAGCCCAGCCGGTCGTGCCACTCCCATGTGCCGAACACGTCGTGCACGTTTTGCAGGCAACTGAGCAAAGCGATGGTCACCGGGTCGTATACGTTGATGCGGGCGCGAAGCAGCGCTTTTTTCAGCGCGGCCAAGCCGACATCCATGTAAGCGGGAGGTTGCCGACCGGGCAGCCGCCGCAATAGCCGCGGTAGGCGCCGCCGCCCCTCGGTAGCAATGCAGCGCGTTTCTGTTCGAACAGATGCGTGACGGACTGATCGTAAATGTCCTGGTGGGTCAGGAAGCTAAGTGTTTTCATGGTTGGTCTCCCGCGTCCGAGGCGGTAGTTATTTGTTGTTGAGCGCGCATCGCGTGAGCGCATGGCGACGAGTATCCGCCGTGCGTCGTCCGACGAAGGGCCGACTACGAGCATGAAAGGGCACCAATTCACGCGTTTGCGCCTCCCGCGGACGCCGTGGCCTCACCTCGCCTTCCGACCACGCCCCTTCTTGCCCAGCGACACGCATCGCTCACGACACATGCAGGTCGTCTCATGATCGTTGACCATGCCGACCGCCTGCATGAATGCGTAGCAGATCGTCGAACCGACAAATTTGCAGCCGTAGCGCTTGAGCGCCTTGCTTAGCGCGTCCGATACTTCCGTCGACGCAGGTGCATGCTTATACGAAGCCCATTCGTTCTGAATCGGCGTGTCGTCGACGAATGACCACACGAAGTTCGCGAGCGAGCCATGTTCGGCCTGAATCTGCTGCACAGCGCGCGCGTTCAGGATGGCCGCCTCGATTTTGCCGCGATGTCGCACGATGCTTTCATCGGCGAAGAGCGCATCCACGCGCTTCGGCGTGAAGGCCGCGACCTTGTCGATGTCGAAGTCGGCGAATGCACGGCGGTAGCCGATGCGCTTGTTGAGGATCGTCGACCATGACAAGCCGGCCTGCGCGCCTTCGAGCACGAGCATCTCGAACAGGTGCTGGTCGTCGCGCGAGGGCACACCCCATTCGGTGTCGTGGTACTGTGCGAGCGCTTCGCTCGATACCCAGTTGCATCGTTGTGTCACTGTCGCGCTCCCCGCGTGGTCATGTCGTTCGCCAGCATAGTGGAAGCGGTGTACGCCGCAAACTGGCCAATCGGCTAATTGCGCGATTCAAACTGACCTGCCACGCTAAGCGTTATTCACCCACGGAACTGATTCGATTCGATGAACCACGACTTCTTTCTGATCGGCGTCGACGGCGGCGGCACCGGCACGCGCGTCGTGCTCGGCGACGCGCAGGGCCGCGAACTGGCGCAAGCGGCAAGCGGCCCATCGGGCCTTGGGCTCGGCATCCCGCGCGCATGGCAGTCCATTCAGGCCGCCTGCGGCGAAGCGTTCGAGCGAGCCGGAGTCGCGCTGGACTGGTCGCGCTGCGTGCTCGGTTGCGGACTGGCGGGCGTCAACAATCGCGACTGGCTCGCCGAGTTTCACCAGCAGGCGCCGCGGCTCGCCGGACTGGCCGTCGAAACCGACGCCTACACGACCCTGCTCGGCGCGCACGACGGCGCGCCCGGCGTGATCGTCGCACTCGGCACCGGCAGCGTCGCGGCTTCGCTCGCGAGCGACGGCGAATTCCGCATGGCCAGCGGCTACGGCTTTCCATCGGGCGACGAAGCGAGCGGCGCGTGGCTCGGCCTCCGGCTGATCGTGCACGCGCAACAGGCGCTGGATGGCCGCGTTGCCGTCGACGATCTCACGCAAGCGCTGCTCGCGCATACCGGCGCGCGGGATCGCGACAGTCTCGTCGTGTGGCTGTGCACGGCCAATCAGACTGCCTACGCGCGGCTCGCGCCGATCGCGATCGAACACCGCGCACATCCGTTCGCGGCGCGGCTGCTCCGCGAGGCCGGCGTCGAAGTCGGCAAGATGATCGCCGCGCTGGACGCGACGGGCGCGCTGCCGGTCGCGTTATGCGGAGGCCTCGGTACGCCGTTGCGCGAGTACGTGCCGCAGGCGTATCAGGCGCGCCTGCGCGAGCCGCGGGCGGATTCGGCGCATGGCGGCTTGCAACTGGCGCGGCGCGAGGCGCAGCGGCTGGCTCGGGGAGACCTGTAAAATACCCGCTTTGACGCTGCCTCGACGGTTCAGCCGCCGGACTCACCATGTATAAAGTCATCGCCACGGATCTCGACGGCACACTGCTCAACGCCGATCACCAGGTAGACCCGTTCACGGTCGCCACGGTGCGCAAGCTCGAAAGCGACGGGCTGCAGTTCGTGATCGCCACCGGGCGGCATTACTGCGACGTCGCGGGCATCCGCGATCTGCTCGGCATCAATCCGTATCTGATCACGTCGAACGGCGCGCGCATTCACGCGCCTGACAACACGGTGATCCACGCCGACGATTTGCCGCCGGCGATCGTCCAGCGTCTCGTGCAGCCCGAAATTGTCGGCGCGCATGGTCGAGTGATCGTCAGTCTGTTTGCAGACGAGGCGTGGCTCATCGACCGCGACGCGCCCCATCTGCTGGAATTTCACCAGGATTCCGGCTTCACGTACGAAGTGACCGACCTGCCGAAGCACGATGGCGTCGACATTGCCAAGGCGCTGTATATCGGCGACCCCGCCGATCTCGCGCGGGTGGCCGCCAATCTGGAACGCGACTTCGGCGAGCGACTGTACGTGACGTATTCATTGCCGGATTGTCTCGAAGTGATGACCGCGAATGTGTCGAAGGGGCGCGCCCTGCAGATCGTGCTCGAGCGTCTCGGTGTCGACGCGTCGCACTGCGTCGCGTTCGGCGACAACATGAACGATATCGATCTGCTCGAGACGGCCGGCCATCCATTCATGATGAACAACGCCAATCCCGATCTGATCACCCGTCTGCCGCATGTGCCGCGCATCGGCAACAATTTCGAGGCGGGCGTTGCGCATCATCTGCGCAAACTGTTTGCGCTCAACGACGAACTGGCATCTTGAACCGTAGTCACTGCGATTGAAAGCGGCCCGCATCCACTCGCGTGGATGCGGGCCGCAACAGTTGCTCGCGAAGCGCGCAGCGTGCGCTCCGCTAGCGCTCGTCAATCCCGCCAGCCGCGGTGCTCGCCTCGATTGTCATGACCCCAGCGATGGTTGTCGTGACCCCAGCCGCGATCATCGCGGTGATAGTCGCGGTAGTAGTCGCCGCGCGGGTAGCGATGATCCCAGCCGCCGTAGTACACCGGCTCCGGCGCCGCGTAGACGCGCGCGGGCGCTGCATAAACCGGGGCGCCGAGCGATAGGCCGACGCTCAGATCCGTATGCGCTTGCGCGACACCGCATGCGCCCGCCGCGAGTCCGGCAGCAACCAGCAAGTGAGTGACGATGCGTTTCATGTTGGTCTCTCCTGTGAGGCGACGTAGGTTTGTCGCACAGGACCAATGTACGCACTCGAGGTGGGCTGGACTGCGACCAGATGTTACGGACTGCAAGCATCGTCGAAGTCATCGAAGCTAGAAAAAACGCTCGCGCGGACGTTGCGCGCAAATACCTTACTTCGCTTGCAGCCGCGCCGCACGGGGCTTCGCGGCGGATCAATTCAAGCCGGCAGGCGGCTGGTCGCGCACGCTCGCCGCTTGCCGCGCCAGCGCACGTAAACACGGCTTACATCTGTATTGCTCAATTAATCCGCCGCAGGCGCCGAAGCGGCCGAAGTTGCGGAAGAGGCCGCCCCTGCCGAAGATGTCGACACTCCCGGCAAGGCCGCGCAAGGGCAATCGGTTGCCCGCCCGTCGAGCCCTTCGCGATCGTGTTTGAAGCTCGCGCGCGGCGTGCCGTTCTGCCAGTCGAGTCGGACGATGTAAATGCTGTCGAAGTCGTCGCTTTGCCATTTCGGCACGTCGGCCGCGCGACCGCCATGCGCGCTCAACATCTGCCGCAACAGCTTCTCGATCAGCTTGTGCTCCCAGGCAACGACGATCAGCTTGCCGCGATTGGCCGGGTCGACGAGCGCGTTGCCGAGCTGGTCGATCTGCGCAAAACCGTACGGTGTTTGGACCGGCATCTGTAATTGAATCGCGGTCGGTTCGATCGTCGCGAGCGGGCGCACGTAATAGTACGGATGACCGCCGTCGTCTTTTTGCTGGGCGGGGTCGGGCGCGTAGATCGCATCGGGTTTGCCGAATTTGGCGGCGATCACGGCCGGCAACGCGAGCGCGCGGTTGAGCCCCTGGCAGTCTAGCTGGCCGTACCCCTGCGCGGGTTTCTCGCCGTGTCGAACGAATACGAGGGTTTCGATATTGCCGCCCGCCGCGGCAACGACGGGGGCCGCGGTCGCAACGACGGTCGCCGTGTTCGTCGCCGCGGACGCGGCCGGCAACGCCATCGTGCTCGCGCACACGCCGCCGAGCGACAGTGCGACGCCATGCAGGAATCCGCGGAAACGGTTCATCGAAAGCACCTGTGCGAGGCTGGGAAGTCGCCCGATTCTAGCAGCGGTGCCCACCGGCACGCGGCCGGCGCGGCATTCATATCGCATTGGCGAGCGCAATGAATAATGGGCGCCGAGGCGCCCATTCATGCCGGCTACGCGACGATCGCGAGACCGGGGCGTCGAACTGGCCGTCAGTCGAGCGCCAGCTTGCGCGCATCGCTGCTGCGATCCTCAGCGATCAGCGGATAGACGACACCCGCGATCACCGCACCGATGATCGGCGCAACCCAGAACAGCCACAGCTGATCGATCGCCACGCCGCCGACGAATAGCGCCGGGCCCGTCGAGCGCGCCGGATTGACCGACGTGTTGGTGACAGGAATCGAGACCAGATGGATCAGCGTCAGGCACAGGCCGATCGCGATGGGCGCGAAGCCGGCCGGCGCGCGGCGGTCGGTCGCGCCGAGAATCACGAACAGGAAGAAGCCAGTCATTACCACTTCGCAAATGAAGGCAGCGGCGAGCGAGTAGTGACCCGGCGATTGCTCGCCGTAACCGTTCGTCGCGAAGCCGCTCGCGACCAGGTCGAAGCCAGGCTTGCCCGACGCGATCAGCGACAGCACGAATGCGCCGAGCACCGCGCCGACCACCTGCGCGACGACATAGGGCAGAAGATCGCGCACCGGAAATCGGCCGGCGACGGCCAGTCCGACGCTCACCGCCGGATTCAGGTGGCAGCCCGAAATGTGGCCGATCGCAAAAGCCATCGTCAGCACGGTCAGGCCGAAGGCCAGCGACACGCCGACGAAGCCGATGCCCAATCCGTGAACCGGCCCGGCGAAGTTGGCGGCGAGGACCGCGCTGCCGCAGCCTCCGAGCACGAGCCAGAAGGTGCCGAGCAATTCGGCAACGAGGCGCTTTGACAACTGCATGTTTGGTGATCCTAAAAAGAATGGGTACTTCAGAAGCACGCATCGAAAAGGGCGAGTACGTACCTTGAGCGCGCAATTCTAGGCAGACAGCGCCAAATCGAGTGTCAAAGATTGTCAATCCGCACAGAATTTATAAACTATTACGAGATAAAGCGCAGGTTTTACAATTCACACTCTTTAATAATTATCAGAGGAAAATTCGCTAAACCGGTATTAGTCGCCATTGCGAATTTTTATAATTGCAGCTAGTCTGCGGTCGAATGAGTTCTAGAAAAGGGGAGAACCGAATGTCTCAATATGCAGACCTCAAGGCGCAGATTGCCAAATTGCAGGCACAGGCAGAAGAAGCGCGACGCACGGAAATCGACAATGTCGTCGCCGACATCCGCCAAAAGATCGCCGAATACGGTCTGACCGCGCAGGATCTCGGTTTCGCGGTCGCCGCCAAGCGCGGCCGCCCGCCCAAGAAGACGCCGCTGCCGGCGAAATATCAGGACCCGAAGTCGGGCAATACATGGAGCGGGCGCGGCAAGCCGCCCAAATGGATCGTCGGCAAGAATCGCGAGCGATTTCTGATTGGCTCGGCGTGACGCCCGCCCGACCTGATGTGAGACGGGGTGAAGGCGGTCTGAAGGTTTCTTTGCTGTTTGGCTTATTCGCCGCGCGCAAATCCACCGTGGAAGCGCAACCATCCCTGTATTAAAAAAGCCGCCCATACAGGGCGGCTTTTTCGCGTCCGGCAGCCAAAAGACTTCGTTTTTCGCTCGCGCAAACGATTCCGATGCCGGACTCGCCGCTATTGCGGCGTTATAAGCGAAGGTTCACAGCGCCGCTTCAATGCGGGCCGAAAACGGCCAGCCGCAAAAGCGCCGGCCGTTTTCAGGCGCGCCTAGCCGACCGCGACCTGGCGCAATACCGGGCGCCGCGACGTTTCAATCAAGGCGGAATAGCCGTCGATATAGTTCTGCGCCATCGTTTTCGAACTGAAGCGGCGTTCGAACTGGGCGCGGATTTCGATGCGCGACAGCTCGTCGAGACGCTGCAGAGCCGCTACCGCGCCTTGCACGTCCTCGACGATATAGCCGGTCACGCCGTGGTCGATCACCTCAGGCACGGAGCCGCGGTTGAACGCGATAACCGGCGTGCCGCAGGCCATCGACTCGATCATCACGAGGCCGAACGGCTCGGACCAGTCGATCGGGAACAGCAGCGCCTTCGCGCCCGACAGAAACTCGGGTTTCTGCGCCTCGTTGATCTCGCCGACGAACTCGACATGCGCCATCGACAGCAGCGGCTCGATCTCGCGCTTGAAGTACTCCATGTCGACCTTGTCCACCTTGGCGGCGATCTTCAGCGGCAGACCGCTTTGCGCGGCGATCCTGATAGCTGTATCGACGCGTTTTTCCGGGCAGATGCGGCCGAGGAACGCGAGATATTCGGGCTTCTTGTGCGGCTGCGGCGTCAGCAACTGGTCCGGCAGACCGTGATAGATCGTGTTGAGCCAGTTGGCCTGCTGCAGCGGCAGACGCTGCGAATCCGAAATCGACACGACCGGCACATGCGAGAACGCGTCGAACACCGGCTGTAATTCCGGCAGGTCGAGACGACCGTGCAGCGTGGTCACGAACGGCGTGTCCATCGTCGTGAACAGGGGGAACGGCAGGTAGTCGAGATGGAAGTGCAGCACGTCGAACTCGTGCGCGATCTTGCGGACCTTTTCCATCATCAGCACGTGCGGCGCCAATGCATCGCGAATCGTCGGATCGAGGCGCAGCGCGCGCGGCCAGCACGCCTCGAGATTGGCGGACGTGACCGAGTCGCCGCTCGCGAACAGCGTGACGTCATGGCCGAGCTCGACCAGCGCTTCGGTCAGATACGACACGACACGTTCGGTGCCGCCATAGAGTTTCGGTGGGACAGCTTCGTAGAGCGGCGCGACTTGTGCGATTCGCATGCGTTTTCTCCTGTGTCGATCAAAGTTAGCGCTGTGGCGCCGACCCGGATCCCATGCGGATTTTTGATACTTACCGGGGCTTCGCACCACGGCTGAATGGCGCGTGGTACGTCTGCCTAACCGGACGGTTGGGCGCGGTTTGCCCCGCCCGAGGGGCTCCGAAATAGCTATCGGGTAATCCCTTAGCCTTCATTATCGGGATCGACCGCGGTAATTCGAGTTATTTTTCAAACGCTTAATGTTGTTACAGCGCGAAACATCGACCGTTACAGCTGCCGCGCAAGGTCGAGCCGCCAACAGGGCCCCATCATCGGGAAGCGTAATTCCACCGACTCAATCAAGCTCGACAGGCGAAATGCACCGTAGCAAGCGGCGGACCCGAGGGTCGGATGAGCCGGGAAAGATCTCTAACTGAGCCAGATTGCAGCCGGCTGAAAACGTCTTATAATTCTTTTCCACCGATTTACGGTGCGGCGATGAAGTTCTGAAAACTCACCATCCGGTACACGCCGCAGCCGTATAAATTCCCAGCACGCATCGTCAGTCCCGCCCCGCGCATTAATTCGGCCCAATTCGTGCCTCGCCGCAACCCGGGTTGTAGGAATAATTCCTACACAAATGACGGATTAATCCGTCATCCAGCTGGGGTGTCTCTCCGATTTTCGGCTGTGCCCCCTTTCGAGACAATGCTTGCAAGACCAGAGACGAGCGGATGCGCGCGGATTCAGCGCGCGCGTTCGAGCAAACGTTTCCGCAAAAATCGGCCTGACCAGCCGGGCATACGAACGGGGGAAATCATGAGCACGACTAGCCATATGCTCAGTGAGATCAGGGAAGTCAATCTTTCCTATCTGCTGCTCGCCCAGCGTCTGCTGCGCGAAGACAAGCCGATGGGCATGTTCCGCATGGGTATTTCGGACCAGCTGGCCGACGTGCTCGCCAATCTGTCGTTGGCGCAGACCGTCAAGCTCGCGGCGTCCAACCAGATGCTGTGCCGCTTCCGCTTCGACGATCACGCGGTGCTGTCCGCCCTTGCGGACAAGGACAAGTCCAGCGCGATGGCGCAGGCTCATTCGGCGATCCTGATGGCGAGCCAGCCGGTCGAGCAGATCGGCTGATGGCCAGTAAGAGCGTCTTACTCGAAGTCCGGGAAATCACCCTCGCGATCGAGCTGATCGAACTGGGCGCGCGTCTGCAATTGCTGGAGGCGGAAACCAGCCTGTCGCGCGACCGGCTCGTCAAGCTGTACAAGGAATTGAAAGGGGTGTCGCCGCCCAAGGGCATGCTGCCGTTTTCGACCGACTGGTTCATGACCTGGCAGCCGAACTTTCATTCGTCGCTGTTCTACAACATCTACCGTTTCATGGCCGGTCACGGCGGCTGCCGCGCGATCGAATCGATCGTGAAGAGCTACCGGCTGTATCTCGAGCACGTGCAGTTGCACGACGACGAGCCGGTGCTCAGTCTCACGCGCGCCTGGACGCTGGTGCGCTTCTTCGACTCGGGCATGCTGCAGATGAGCGCCTGCCGCCGCTGCGGCGGCCACTTCGTCGCGCACGCGCACGATCCGCAGCACGGGTTCGTGTGCGGGCTGTGTCAGCCGCCGTCGCGCGCGGGCAAGACGAAGAAGGCGGCGCAAACGCGGGCCGAGCGGCAAATCGCCGTCGCCGGAGTCCCGGCCGAGGTGCCGCAAGTGACCGACGCGCGAGCTCACGAGGCCCGCTGCCCCGCCCCCACGCTCGATACCCTCGTCACCGCCGAAGTCTGAGCAGCACGCGTTGAGGCAGCGCAAGCCTCTGGTTTACACCGGACTCGAGCGCCGTCTTTTTCCCCAAAGTTTTCCGCCCCGGTGCCGTAAACCTGACTAACGACGGTAACCGTCGCTTTTTTGTGAGGGCTCGGCAGTGCTGATTTTCGTGGGAACACTCGTGACGCTGTTGTCCGTTTTCGGCGGTTACGCGCTCGAAGGCGGCCATCTCGGCGCGCTGCTGCAACCCGTCGAGGTGCTGATGATCGTCGGCGCCGGAGTCGGCGCATTCATTCTCGGTAACGGGATGAAGACGATCCGGGCGACCCTGCGCGTCATTCCGACCCTGTTCAAGGGCGCGAAGTACAACAAGGACGTCTACATGGAGCTGATGGGGCTCCTGTACGTGCTGCTCGCGAAAGCGCGCAAGGAAGGCACGCTGACGCTCGAAGCCGACATCGACGATCCGTCGAAGAGCCCGATCTTCACGCAGTACCCGAAGATCCTCGCCGACAAGCACATCATCGAGTTCCTGACCGACTACCTGCGGCTGATGGTCGGCGGCAACATGAATGCATTCGAGATCGAAAGCCTGATGGACGAGGAGATCGAGACGCACCACCAGGAAGGCGAGGCGCCCGCGCACGCGCTGACCAAGGTCGGCGACGCGATGCCGGCGTTCGGTATCGTCGCCGCGGTGATGGGCGTCGTGCACACGATGGCCTCGGCCGACAAGCCGCCCGCCGTGCTCGGTGAAATGATCGCGCAGGCGCTCGTCGGCACGTTCCTCGGCATTCTCCTTTCGTACGGGCTGATCGGGCCGCTCGCCAGCGTCGCCGAGCAGCGCGTGACCGAGTCGACCAAGATGTTCCAGTGCATCAAGGTGACGATCCTCGCGAGCCTGAACGGCTACGCGCCGGCGATCGCGGTCGAGTTCGGCCGCAAGGTGCTGTTCTCGACCGAGCGCCCGTCGTTCGCCGAGCTCGAAGAGCACGTGCGCCGCGTCAAGGCGAAATAAGCAGGCGACGGGAACCGAACCGATGAGCAGCAAGGACAAAGACCGCGCAATCGTCGTCAAGCGCAGCGCGCCGAAAAAGTCCGGTCATCACGGCGGCGCGTGGAAGCTCGCGTACGCGGACTTCATGACCGCGATGATGGCGTTCTTCCTGCTGATGTGGCTGCTGAGTTCGGCCTCCACCGTGCAGCTGAAAGGTATCGCCGACTACTTCAACCAGCCGTTGAAGATCACGCTGTGGGGCGGCGATCGCAGCGCCGAAGACTCGAGCATCCTGAAGGGCGGCGGTCGCGACATCTCGACCGACGCGCAGGGCGTGACCCGCTCGACCGACGGCAGCAGCAGCCGCGCCGAGCGCACCGCGTCGCACAACGACGACGACTCCGTGAAGCAGCTGACGGGCGCGCTCGAACGCCAGGAACAGGTGCGCCTGCACGACCTGCAGGTCAAGCTGATGGCCGCGATCGAGGCGAACCCGGTGCTGCGCCAGTTCAAGCAGCAGATCCGCATCGACTCGACGCTGACCGGCCTGCGCATCGAGATCGTCGACTCGCAGAAGCGGCCGATGTTCGCGACCGCACGCGACGTCGTCGAGCCGTACATGCGCGACATCCTGCGCGAGATCGGCCACACGCTGAACGACGTGCCGAACCGCATCATCGTGCAGGGCCATACCGACGCCGTGCCGTACGCGGGCGGTGAGAAGGGCTATAGCAACTGGGAGCTGTCGGCCGACCGCGCCAACGCGTCGCGGCGCGAGCTGGTCGCGGGCGGCATGGACGAAGCGAAGGTAATGCGCGTGCTCGGTCTCGCGTCGACGCAGAACCTGAACAAGGCGGACCCGCTCGATCCGGAAAACCGTCGCATCAGCATCATCGTGTTGAACAGGAAGTCCGAGGAGGCGCTCGATCACGACGACTCCACGACGACGACCCTGTCGGACGACGCAGCCGGCTCGAAGCCGCTGCTGCAAAGACTTGCGCAGCCGGTGACGGCTGCACCGAAGTTGCCGGCGGCGGCGCCACCGGCCCAGTAACAGACCGCGGCCGCCGGGCCGCGGCCCGCGCCCGACCGGCGCGCACCGCCCGGCGGCCCAGTGTTAAGCGCAGCGAGGTTTTCATGATCAGGCACATCCTGGCAATCGACGATTCGGCATCGATGCGGCAGATCCTCGCCGCGACGCTGACGGGCGCCGGCTATGAAGTCACGCTCGCGGCGGACGGCAACGAAGGGCTCGAAAACGCGCTCGCGATGGCGTTCGATCTCGTGTTGACCGACCAGCACATGCCCGGCAAGACCGGTCTCGATCTGATCACCGCGCTGCGCGGAAATCCGGCCTATCAGGCGACGCCCATCCTCGTCCTCACGACGGAATCGGGCGAACCCTTCAAAGAGGCGGCGCGCGCGGCGGGCGCGACCGGCTGGATCGAAAAGCCGCTCGACCCGGACATGCTGACCGAGCTGGTGGCGGCGCTGGCCGAACCGGACCCGGCTTGATCCGCGTCATCAACACCTTTAGACACAGTACAGATAGCTCTCGACGCGCCTCTACGGCGACTCAAGCCAGACAGGCACTCTCGCGGTGAACCAGGCATGACACTCGACATCACACAGTTCTATCAGACGTTCTTCGACGAAGCGGACGAACTGCTCGCGCAGATGGAGCAATTGCTGCTCAATCTCGACGTGGCCCACCCGGACCCCGAAGACCTCGCGGCGATCTTTCGCGCCGCGCATTCGATCAAGGGCGGCGCGGCAACGTTCGGTTTCACCGCGCTCACCGAGACCACGCACATTCTCGAGTCGCTGCTCGATCGCGCGCGCAACAACGAGCTGGTGCTGCGCAAGGACATGATCGACACGTTCCTCGAAACCAAGGACGTGCTGTCCGGCCAGCTCGCCGACTATCGCGCGAGCGCCGAGCCCGATGCGGCGGTGGCGCGCGCGATCTGCGCGAAGCTGGAGCAGCTGCACGCGGAAAGCCGCATGGGCGGCGCGCCGGCAGCGGCGGCGAGCGCCGAAACCGCGCCGGCCGTGAGCGCCCCCGCGCCCGCAGCAACGCAGGCGGCGGCAACCCAAACAACAACACAAGCAACCGCGGTACAGCAGCAAGGCGGCACCCCGCCCGAGCACGTCGTCGAACAGGCGGTGCAGGCGGCGGGCGAATGGATCGACGGCGAACCGGCACAGACCGGACAAGCCGCGGGCACGGCCGACAGCGCCGGCCCACATCTGAAAATTACGCTACGGGGCGTGGGAGAGAAAGACCAGGAACTGCTCACCGAAGAGCTGGGCAACCTGGGCAACATCGTCGGGCAGGTCAAGAGCGGCAGCGATCTGACGCTGTGGCTCTCGAGCGACGTATCTTCCGACGACATCATCGCCGTGTGCTGCTTCGTGATCGACGAAAGTCAGATCACGATCGGCCGTGGCACCGCGCCGGCGGACGACGCGCAGCAGGGCGAACCTGGAACGCCCGACGCTGCCGCTCCGACACCGGCGCAATCCGCGCAGGTCGCGCCCGCCGCTCCCGCGGCGCAAGCGCAGGCGCAGCCGGTCCTTCACACGGAGCCCGCAGCATCGTCGACCCCGGCGGCCCTCACCGCTGCGCCCGCAAGCGCACCCGGTCAGGCGGACAGCATCGAGCCGCCGCCTGCGGCACCCGCGGCGGCTCAGGCGGCGGCCAAACCGGCTTCGGCCGCGTCCGCCGATCAGGACCGCAAGGCGGCCCGTCCGGCCGCCGCGGCGGCCGGCGCCGAAGGCAGCTCGATTCGCGTCGGCGTCGAGAAGGTCGATCAGCTGATCAATCTGGTCGGCGAGCTGGTGATCACGCAGGCGATGCTCGCGGAGACCACCAGCACGTTCGATCCGGCGCTGCACGACCGGCTCTTCAACGGCATGGCGCAACTCGAGCGCAACGCGCGCGATCTGCAGGAAGCGGTGATGTCGATCCGCATGATGCCGATGGATTACGTGTTCAGCCGCTTCCCGCGTCTGGTGCGCGATCTCGCGGCGAAACTCGGCAAGGAGGTCGAACTCGTCACCTTCGGTCAGGCGACCGAACTCGACAAGAGCCTTATCGAACGGATCATCGACCCGTTGACGCACCTCGTGCGCAACAGTCTCGACCACGGCATCGAGACCGTCGAGGCGCGGCGCGCGGCGGGCAAGGATTCGACCGGTCAGCTGGTGCTGTCGGCGGCGCACCACGGCGGCAACATCGTCATCGAGGTCAGCGACGACGGCGCGGGCCTGCGCCGCGACAAGATTCTCGCGAAGGCGGCCAAGCAGGGCATGCAGGTCAGCGAAGCGATGAGCGACGAGGAAGTCTGGAACCTGATCTTCCTGCCGGGCTTCTCGACCGCCGAGCAGGTCACCGACGTGTCCGGCCGCGGCGTCGGCATGGACGTGGTGAAGCGCAACATCCAGTCGATGGGCGGTCACGTCGAGATCACGTCGCACGCGGGCAAGGGCAGCACCACGCGGATCGTGCTGCCGCTCACGCTCGCGATCCTCGACGGCATGTCGGTGAAGGTCGGCAACGAGATCTTCATCCTGCCGCTGAACTTCGTGATGGAGTCGCTGCAACCGCGAGCCGAAGACATTTACACGGTCGCCAACGGCGAGCGCGTGGTGCGCGTGCGCGGCGAATACCTGCCGCTCGTCGCGCTGCACGAGGTGTTCAACGTGTCGGATGCGAAGCAGGAGCCGACCCAGGGCATCGTCACGATCATGCAGACCGAGGGACGGCGCTTCGCGATGCTGATCGATGAACTCGTCGGCCAGCAGCAGGTGGTCGTGAAGAATCTGGAAACGAACTACCGCAAGGTGCACGGCATTTCCGCGGCGACCATTCTGGGCGACGGCAGCGTCGCGCTGATCGTGGACGTCGCGGCGCTGAACCGCGAATCGCGTCATGCGCATGGGCATGGGCATGCGCAGGCGATGAGCCTCGCCTAACGCACGCAGCAAACGCGGCACTGACAGACATCGCAACACAACTTCAACTCAATTCATCCCAACCGTTTGGGGGCTAACGTGGCAGAAGTCCAATCCATCAATTCGAGCGTCGCAAACGCGAGCGGTACGAATGGCCGCCGCGACGCGCAGGCGGACGCCGGCGGTCAGGAATTCCTCGTCTTCACGCTCGGCGCGGAAGAGTACGGCATCGACATCCTGAAGGTGCAGGAAATCCGCGGCTACGACAACGTGACGCGCATCGCCAATGCGCCCGAGTTCATCAAGGGCGTGATCAACCTGCGCGGCATCATCGTGCCGATCGTCGACATGCGGATCAAGTTCCATCTCGGCCGCGTCGAGTACGACCATCAGACCGTCGTGATCATCCTGAACGTCGCGCATCGCGTGGTCGGCATGGTCGTGGACGGCGTGTCGGACGTGCTGACGCTCGCGGTCGATCAGATCATGCCGGCACCGGAATTCGGCGCGACGCTGACGACCGAATACCTGACCGGTCTCGGCACGGTCGACGGCCGCATGCTGATCCTGATGGACATCGAGAAGCTGATGACCAGCTCCGAGATGTCGCTGACCGAAACGCTCGGCGTCTGAGCGCAGGCAGTAACGGAACCCGGCACAAGGAGCATCAAAATGCTGAGCAGGTGGTCGATCCGCACGTCGCTGACGATGGTGGGGATTCTTCTGGCGGCGCTGACCGTAGTAGTCGGCGCGCTCGGGCTGACCGCGCTGAATGGCGCGAGCGACTCGCTCGATCGCATCGCACGCGGCGAACTGGTCGCGATTCATGCGCTCGACGATGCGTCGGCGTATCTGTTGCGTTCGCGCATCGCGATCGAGCGCTTCAACACGCTGACGGCCGCCGGTAACGCGGACGAGGCGAAGAAGGCGCTCGATCGCGCGCAGGAGCTGCTCGGCAAGAGCAAGCAGAGCTGGCAGGCGTATCTCGACGCGCCGAAGCACCGCGTCGAGCAGGCCTTGCTCGACGATGTGCTCGCGAAGCGTACGACGGTGATGCACGACGGCGTCGACGTCGAATTCGCCGCGTTGAACGCGAACGATCTCGACGCGTATCACGCGGTCGCGGACACGAAGATCAGCCCGATGTTCATCGCCTACGACGCGGCCGCCGCCGCGGTGATCCAGGCGTTGCGGCAGAGCGTGGCCGATCAGGAAACGAGCGCGCAGTCGAGCGCGTCGCTGATGATCATGCTGATTTGCGTGACCACGGCGTTCGCGCTGCTGGTGGTGGTCGGCATCCGTTTCGCGCTGCGCGGGCTCATCGTGCAGCCGCTGAACGACGCGACCGCCTGTTTCGAGCGGATCGCTGGGGGCGACCTGTCCACCCCCGTCGAGGTGTTCAGCAACAATGAAATCGGCCGCCTGTTCGCGGGCATCAAGCGGATGCAGGAAAGCCTCGCGACGATGGTGCGCGCGGTCCGCAGCGGCACCGAATCGATCGACACCGGCGCGCGCGAAATCGCGATGGGCAACACCGATCTGTCGCAGCGCACCGAGCAGCAAGCGGCGTCGCTGCAGGAAACCGCATCGAGCATGGATCAGCTGACCGGCACCGTGCGGCAGAACACCGAGAACGCGCGCCAGGCGAGCCAGCTCGCCGTCAACGCGTCGGACATCGCGACGCGCGGCGGCGACGTGGTGAGCCAGGTCGTCACGACGATGCAGCAAATCGCGACCAGTTCGAACAAGGTCGTCGACATCATCGGCGTGATCGAGGGCATCGCGTTCCAGACCAACATCCTCGCGCTGAACGCGGCGGTCGAAGCCGCACGCGCCGGCGAACAGGGCCGCGGTTTCGCGGTCGTCGCGGGCGAAGTGCGCAGCCTCGCGCAGCGCAGCGCGAGCGCCGCGAAGGAGATCAAGGAGCTGATCGGCGATTCGGCCGACAAGGTCAGGAGCGGCTCCGAGCTGGTCGGCCGCGCGGGCACGACGATGGACGAAATCGTGCAGGCGGTGCGTCGCGTGACCGACATCATGGGCGAGATCAGCGCGGCGTCGGAGGAGCAGTCGGGCGGCATCGAGCAGGTCAACCGCGCGGTCGTGCAGATGGATTCGGTCACGCAGCAGAACGCGGCGCTGGTCGAACAGGCGGCGGCCGCGGCGGCGTCGCTCGAAGATCAGACGCGGCAGTTGCAGGCGGTGCTGGGCGGCTGGAAGGTAACCGGCACACCGGCGCGTCAGAGCGCCCCGGCGACGCGTGCGCAGACGCCCGCGCGGCCCGCCAGGGCTGCACCGCAAGCGGCGAGCGCGGCGACTCCGGTGAACCCGGTGGGCGCGAGCAAGGAATCGAAGGCAATCGCGGCGAGCGCGGCGACCCCGACGCAGCACGACGCGGCCGCACGCGTCGAACCGGCATTGAAGCCCCGGCCGGCCGCAGCCGCGGCTCGCGTCGCGATCGACACGCCCACGCGCGCCGCTCCGCCGGGCACGGCGAAGGCGAGCTCGGACGCGGACTGGGAAACATTTTAGGCAACGGCAGAGTGACATGTGGTCAACCGGCATCGCGCCCGCGGATGGGCGAAGCATCGAAGCCACGCACAGCACGCGTGTCGCGAGCCGGCCATATGTCGCTGGAACTCGCGGGAGGGCGCGACCCCGCGACGACAATTCCTACCTCCCAGGCAGTCCGGCTGGGCGGCGAGCGTGACGGCTCATATCGCAGACAGGAATTTTCATGATGGCAACGCGCGCAACACAACGCCCCGCGCGGGCAGCACCTGACCGCAGAGAGCCGGCCAGGTCCGTCGAGACGGGCCGCGATTTCGAATTTACGGCGGCCGATTTCGCCCGCATCCGCGAGCTGATTCATCGCGGGGCGGGCATCTCGCTGTCGGACCACAAGCGCGACATGGCGTATAGCCGCCTCGCGCGCCGCTTGCGGGCGCGCGGCATCGATACGTTCCGGCAGTATCTCGATCTGCTCGAAGCGGAAAACGATCCGGCCGAGTGGGAAGCGTTCACCAATGCCCTGACCACCAACCTCACGGCGTTTTTCCGCGAAGCCCATCACTTTCCGATCCTCGCCGAGTTCGTGCCGCGCCGTGCGCAACCGGTGTCCGTGTGGTGCTCGGCGGCATCGACGGGCGAGGAGCCGTACTCGATCGCGATGACGCTGCTCGAAGCGCTCGGCGACAGCGGCGCGCGCCAGGCGTCGGTGCTCGCGACCGACATCGACACCCAGGTGCTCGCGAAGGCCGAGGCCGGCGTCTACCAGTTCGACCAGGTCAAGCACCTGTCGCCCGAGCGGTTGAAGCGCTTCTTCCTGAAGGGCACGGGCGCGCATGCGGGGATGGTCAAGGTGCGTCCCGAAGTGCGCGCGCTCGTGCGCTTCGAGCAACTGAACCTGACCAATCGCGATTACCAGTTGCGCACGCAGTTCGACGCGATCTTCTGCCGCAACGTGATGATCTATTTCGACAAGCCGACGCAGGCGCAGGTGCTGTCGCGCTTCGAGCCGCTGATGAAACCGGGCGGCCTGTTGTTCGCCGGCCATTCGGAAAACTTCACGTACGTGACGCAAGCGTTCCGGCTGCGCGGCCAGACCGTCTACGAACTGACGCGCGACGCGGGCGGCACTCGCGCGCCGTCGCGCGCCAACGCGCATGACGCGCATCAATCGAGCGGGGTGGCCGCATGAGCAGCACGCTGCCGATCGCTTCGAACCTGTACTACGACAACCACTTCCAGCGCCCCGGCGTGAAGCTGTTGCCCAACGAGTTCTATACGACGAGCGAAGACATGGTGCTCGTGACCGTGCTCGGCTCGTGCGTCGCGGCCTGCATCCAGGACCGCACCGCGGGCATCGGCGGCATGAATCACTTCATGCTGCCCGACGACGGCGCCGACGTCGCGCAGGCCGCGTCGGACTCGATGCGCTACGGCGCGTACGCGATGGAAGTGCTGATCAACGAACTGATCAAGGCGGGCGGGCGGCGCGAGCGCTTCGAGGCCAAGGTGTTCGGCGGCGGCGCGGTGCTCGCGGGCATGACGACGATGAACATCGGCGATCGCAACTCCGAGTTCGTGCGCCGCTATCTGGCCACCGAAAAGATCCGCATCGTCGCCGAGGACCTGCAGGGCTCGCACCCGCGCAAGGTCGCGTTCATGCCGCGCACCGGTCAGGTGATGGTGAAGAAATTGCGCTTGCAACAGGAAGCGGGCGTCGCCGAGCGCGAACAGGCGCTCGTGCGGCAAAGCGCCGAAGCGCGCGCCGAGCGGCTCGCCGCCGCGCGCAAGCGGGTCGAGCTGTTCGCGAAGCCGGCCGCCGCCGCCGCGCGGCCGAGAATCGAATTGTTCGGCGCGAGCCCGCGCCCGACTCATTCCAACAACGCCAGAACCACAGAGGAGGCGTGAGCGCTGTGCAAAAGATCAAGGTATTGTGCGTCGACGATTCGGCGCTGATCCGCAGCCTGATGACCGAAATCATCAATAGCCAGCCGGACATGACGGTGGTCGCGACGGCACCCGATCCGCTCGTCGCGCGCGAGCTCATCAAGCAGCACAACCCGGACGTGTTGACGCTCGACGTCGAAATGCCGCGCATGGACGGCCTCGACTTTCTCGAGAAGCTGATGCGTCTGCGGCCGATGCCGGTCGTGATGGTGTCGTCGCTGACCGAGCGCGGCAACGAAATCACGCTGCGCGCGCTCGAACTCGGCGCGGTCGATTTCGTGACCAAGCCGAAGGTCGGCATTCGCGACGGCATGCTCGACTACGCGGAAAAGCTCGCCGACAAGGTTCGCGCGGCAGCCCGCGCGCGCGTGCGCCAGGCAGCGCCGGCGCAGCATGCGGCCACCCAGGCCGCGCAGGCGCCGGCCGGCGCCGCGCCGCTCTTCAACAACCCGCTGCTGAGTACCGAGAAGCTGGTTATCGTCGGCGCCTCGACGGGCGGCACCGAAGCGATCCGCGAAGTGCTGGTGCCGCTGCCGCCCGACGCGCCCGCGGTGCTGATCGCGCAGCACATGCCGCCGGGCTTTACGAAATCTTTCGCGCAACGCCTCAATGGTTTGTGCCGGATTACCGTTAAAGAAGCAGAGCACGGCGAGCGTGTGCTGCCGGGGCACGCGTACATCGCGCCCGGCCATGCGCATCTGTTGCTCGCGAGGAGCGGTGCGAACTATATTGCGCATCTGTCCGACGACCCGCCGGTGAACCGGCATCGTCCGTCGGTCGATGTGCTGTTCCGTTCGGCCGCGCAGCATGCGGGCAAGAACGCCGTTGGCGTGATCCTGACCGGCATGGGGCGCGACGGCGCGGCCGGGCTGCTGGAGATGAAAAAGGCCGGTGCCTACACGCTGGCGCAGGACGAGGCGAGTTGCATCGTGTTCGGCATGCCGCGCGAGGCGATCGCGCTCGGCGCGGCCGACGAAATCGCCGCGCTGCCGGACATGAGCCGGCGCGTGATGGCGCGTTTGTCGTCGATGGGTGACCGCGTTCAGCGGGTATGATGCGTGCCGGATGGAATGACGCGGCCGAGCGCCGCAACATGGATCAAGCAAAGGGAAAGAAATGGACAAGGGAATGAAGATTCTGGTGGTTGACGATTTTCCGACGATGCGCCGGATCGTCCGCAACCTGCTGAAGGAACTGGGCTACTCGAACGTCGACGAGGCGGAAGACGGCGCGGCCGGTCTCGCGCGTCTGCGCAGCGGCAGCTACGAGTTCGTGATCTCCGACTGGAACATGCCGAACCTCGACGGTCTCGCGATGCTGAAGGAAATCCGCGCCGACGCGAGCCTCGCGCACCTGCCGGTGTTGATGGTGACGGCCGAGTCGAAGAAGGAAAACATCATCGCGGCGGCGCAGGCCGGCGCGAGCGGTTACGTCGTCAAGCCGTTCACGGCCGCGACGCTCGACGAGAAGCTCAACAAGATCCTCGAGAAAATGGCGAAAGCCGGGAGCTGACGTGACGCCGCCGACCCAAACGCCTGGCGCCGAAGCGGGCAACGACAGCGGCGACTTCGCGTCGGACCGCATCCTTGCCCGCATCGGACAACTGACGCGCACGCTGCGCGATTCGATGCGCGAACTCGGGCTCGACAAGCACGTCGAGCGCGCGGCCGAAGCCGTGCCCGATGCGCGCGATCGTCTGAAGTACATCGCCGACATGACCGAGCAGGCCGCCGAGCGCGTGCTGTCGGCGATCGACATCGCGAAGCCGATCCAGGAGCAGCTGCAGAAAGACGCGGGCACGCTCGACGCGCGCTGGGAGCAGTGGTACGCGGCGCCGATCGAGCGCGAGGAAGTGCGCGCGCTGATGAACGACACGCGCACCTTCCTGCGCGGCGTGCCCGACGCGACCGGCGCGACCAACTCGCAGCTGATGGAGATCATGCTCGCGCAGGACTTCCAGGATCTGACCGGCCAGGTGATCAAGAAGATCACCGACGTCGTCTATCTGATCGAGCAGCAGCTGCTCGGCGTGCTGGTCGAGAACATCGCGCTCGAGCGGCGCGAGCAGTTCGCGGCGAACGCCGCGGCTCTCAAGGCGGAGGTGTCGTCGACGGGCAGCCCGGAGCATCTGCTCAACGGTCCGCAGATCAATCCGGAAGGCAAGACGGATGTGGTGCAGGATCAATCGCAGGTCGACGATCTGCTCGCGAGCCTCGGTTTCTGAGCAAGTGACTCGGCCCGGCAAGCGCGCCGGACTGGTGGTTTCTCCGCGATTTGCGCCAAACACGCGTTCAATGAGTACCGGCTACCCATCTTCCGTACGTTTTCCTGCTAGTAATAGTCGGTCAGTCGCGCGCGTGGGCGCGCCTTGCGCCGGCTGAAAGAATCCGCAGGCATACTACGAGGTCAAAGCGGTACGGCACCCGGCCCGCGCAACGCCGGGCAGTCGCCCGGCGAGGTCATCCCTCAGCGTTGCGGCCGCGGCGGTGCCGTATCATCTGCCTATAAGCGGCCGCTTCGCGCAGTCGGCGAAGCGTGCCGCGGCTCGGGAGGAGCTTCTCATGTGGAGTCGTATTGGTCGCGCCGGAGTCACGGCGCTCGTATTGCCATGTTCGTTATTGGCCCTGACGGCCGCGCAGTCCGCCCATGCGGCGCTGGGCAGCGCGCCGCTCACCCCCCCGTCCGACGCGTCGGTGTCCTCCCGCGTGGTGCAGCCCGCCAGCGGCACATCGCAAAGTGTCATGCGTTCTGAATCGAGCGCGGCGTCTTCCACATCTTCCACACCCGCTTCCTACACGGTACGCGAGACCACGTTCGGCAACGGCACCGTGGTGCGCGAATACCTGAGCACGAGTGGCGCGGTATTCGGCATTTCGTGGCATGGTCCGCAAATGCCCGATCTCAGTGACCTGCTCGGCAGTTATTTCCCTCAGTACGTGGCCGGCGTGAAGGCCGTGCGGGCCGCGCGCGGCAATGCGCGGGGGCCGGTCGCCGTCGACGAGAGCGGGCTGGTGGTGCGTTCGGGCGGCCACATGGGCGCGTTCAGCGGCGTCGCGTGGCTGCCCTCCGCGCTGCCGGCCGGCGTCAGCGGTTCCGACATCCAGTAACGGCGAGGACCACGATGCGAACCATGCTCACGACCGCGAACATCAAAAGCTGGATGCAGGCCGCGCTTGCCGTGCTGCTCACGGCGACGCTCGTCGCCTGCGGCGGAGGCGGAGGCGGCGGTAGCGACAACAACTCCAGTTCCAACAATGGCGGCAGCACATCGAACGGACTGAACGGCGGTTCGCTGCCGGCCAGCCCGAGCCAGCAGCCGATCTCCGCGAACGCGTCGAACACGGTGCCGATCACGGTCGGCCGGGGCGTGGCCGGTGTCATCAACATCCCGACCGTCAGCGTGAGGATCTGCGCGCCAGGCTCGACCAGCAACTGTCAGACCATCGACAATATCCAGGTCGACACCGGCTCGTTTGGCCTGCGCGTGGTCAGTTCAGTGCTCAATTCGACGCTGCTCGGCGCGCTGCCGGTCAGCACGATCGGCAGCAACGCCGCGCAGCTCGCCGAGTGCGCGACGTTCGCGGACGGTTACACGTGGGGCTCGGTGCGTACCGCGATCGTGACGATCGGCGGTGAAACGACGACCGGCAGCATCCCGCTGCAGATCATCGGCGACAAGGCCGCGAGCACGGTACCAAGCGGCTGCGGCAGCGGCCCGGCCGAAAACACGGCCGCCGATCTGGGCGCGAACGGCATCCTCGGCATCGGCACCGCGCCGACCGATTGCGGCGCAACCTGCGCGAACACGACGACCGCGGCGACCTACAGCAACTACTTCGCCTGTCCGAACGGCACGTCGTGCACGCGCACCGCGGTGCCGATTCCGCAACAGATCGCCAATCCGGTCGCGAACTTCCCGCTCGACAACAACGGCGTGATCGTACAGATGGCACCGGTGTCGAACACCGGGCAGGCGTCGGCGACCGGCACGCTGGTGTTCGGCATCGGCACGCAGGGGAACAACCCGCTTGCCGCTGCGCAGGTATTCACGACCGACCCATACGGCGACCTCAACAACAGCACCTTCAACGGCACGACCGTCCAGGCGTTCCTCGATTCCGGCTCGAACGCCTATTTCTTCGGCGATAGCACGCTCACGCTGTGCGGCAGCCAGTTCGCGGGCTTCTATTGCCCGTCGTCGGCGCAGACCCGCACGGTCACGCTGGTCGGGAAGAACAACGTGTCGGCGGCCGCGAGCATCGGCATCGTGAACGCGCAGACGCTGTTCGCCAACGGCAGCAACTACGCGTTCAACACGCTCGCCGGCCAGATCGGCGGCAACGCCAGCTTCGACCTCGGTCTGCCGTTCTTCTTCGGCCGCTACGTGTACTACCACCTCGATCAGACCGCGAGCGGCGGTCCCTCCCCCTTCGTCGGCTACTGAAGCCGCACGTCGATCCAATGCCGGACGGCTTGCGTGACAGACGCGCGAGCCGTCCGCTCATCCTTCGAAATACCCCCGTTTCTCCGCCCTTATCCGCCGATCGGCGCTTGCGTCGAGCAGGAATAATCGCTGTCACTGGAAAGAGGCGCCGTGCCTCGGCCGACTGGAGAGCTTTGTGGCAGAGGACAGCGACCTCGAAAAAACCGAATCCGCCACCCCTCGGCGCCTGCAGAAGGCGCGCGAGGAGGGGCAGATCGTGCGTTCGCGGGAGCTGTCGACCTTCGCGCTGCTCGCGGCCGGGTTCTACGGCGTATGGGGCATGTCGGGCAGCATCGGCGAGCATTTGCAGAACATGCTGCGTGCGTCGCTCACCTTCAACCACGCGAGCGCGTTCGACACCAGCCGCATGCTGATCGGCGCGGGCTCAGCGGGTCGCGAAGGACTCTACGCGCTCGTGCCGATACTCGGCGTCACCGGACTTGCCGCGCTGCTCGCACCGATGGCGCTGGGCGGCTGGCTGCTGTCGGCAAAGGGGCTCGAGCCGAAGTTCAACCGGCTGAACCCGATCGAGGGCCTCGGCCGCATGTTTTCGATCAACGGACCGATCCAGCTCGGCATGTCGCTCGCGAAGACGCTGGTGGTGGGGTTGATCGGCGGCACGGCGATCTGGAATCGCCACGAGCAATTCCTCGCGCTCGCGACGCAGCCGCTCAATCTCGCGCTCGCCAACTCCGTGCATCTGATCGCGGTGTGCTGCGGCATGACGGTGGCCGGCATGTTCGCGGTGGCCGCGCTCGACGTGCCGTACCAGCTGTGGTCGTTCCACAAGAAGCTGCGCATGACGAAGGAAGAAGTGAAGCGTGAGCATCGCGAGAGCGAAGGCGATCCGCACATCAAGGGCAAGATTCGCCAGCAGCAGCGCGCGATCGCGCGGCGCCGCATGATGGCGCAAGTGCCGAAGGCCGACGTGGTCGTGACCAACCCGACCCACTTCGCGGTCGCGCTGCAATATACGGACGGCGAGATGCGCGCGCCGAAGGTGGTCGCGAAGGGCGTGAACCTCGTGGCCGCGCGGATTCGCGAGATCGCCACCGAAAACAACGTGCCGCTGCTCGAAGCGCCGCCGCTCGCGCGTGCGCTCTATCACAACGTCGATCTGAATCGTGAGATTCCGGGGCCGCTCTATGGCGCGGTCGCGGAAGTGCTCGCGTGGGTCTATCAGTTGCGCCGCTTCAAGGCCGAAGGCGGCGACGTGCCGGTCGCGCCGACCGAACTCGACGTGCCGCCCGAACTCGACAAGGGCGGCGTAGCGGACGAGGACGCCGCCGAGGAAGCCGCCAACACGCTGAACCCGGCCGACGACAATGCCAACGACGCCACTAGCGACGACCACAACGGAGCCTCCGCATGAACGCTCGCGCCGGTTTCCTCGCCCGACGCTCGGATGCGCTGAGCAGCACCAACCTGCGCGCCCTCGCCGGGCCGGTGCTGATCTGCATGATCCTCGGCATGATGATTTTGCCGTTGCCGCCGTTCCTGCTGGATCTGCTGTTCACGTTCAACATCGCGCTGTCGGTGATGGTGCTGCTCGTCAGCATGTACACGATGAAGCCGCTCGACTTCGCCGCGTTCCCGAGCGTGCTGCTGTTCTCGACGCTGCTGCGGCTGTCGCTGAACGTCGCCTCGACGCGGGTCGTGCTGCTCGAAGGCCATACCGGTCCCGATGCGGCCGGTCAGGTGATCGAGTCGTTCGGCCACTTCCTCGTGGGCGGCAACTTCGCGGTTGGTATCGTCGTGTTCGTGATCCTGATGGTGATCAACTTCATGGTGATCACGAAGGGCGCGGGGCGGATCGCCGAAGTGTCCGCGCGCTTCACGCTCGACGCGATGCCCGGCAAGCAGATGGCGATCGACGCCGATCTGAACGCCGGCCTCATCAACGAAGAGCAGGCTCGCACGCGGCGCAAGGAGATCTCCCAGGAAGCCGAGTTCTACGGCTCGATGGACGGCGCGAGCAAGTTCGTGCGAGGCGATGCGGTCGCCGGCCTCCTGATCATGGTGATCAACATCATCGGCGGGCTGATCGTCGGGATGGTCCAGCACGACATGAGTTTTGCCGCGGCGGGCAAGAACTACACGCTGCTGACGATCGGCGACGGCCTCGTCGCGCAGATTCCGTCGCTGGTGATTTCGACGGCGGCCGGCGTGATCGTCTCGCGCGTCGCGACCAACGAGGACATCGGCACGCAACTGACCGGCCAGCTGTTCACGAACCCGCGCGTGCTGATGATCACCGGCTGCATTCTCGTGCTGATGGGACTGATCCCGGGCATGCCGCACTTCGCGTTCCTGATTCTCGGCGGCGGCCTGATCCAGCTCGGCCGCACGATGAAGAAGCGCACCGAGGAGCGCAAGAACGCACCGGCGCTCGTCGACGTCGCGCCGGCCGCGCTGGCGCCGGTCGAAAACGCCGAGGCGAGCTGGGACGACGTGACGATGATCGACACGCTCGGCCTCGAAGTCGGCTACCGGCTGATTCCGCTCGTCGACAAGAACTCGGACGGCGAACTGCTCAAGCGGATCAAGAGCATCCGCAAGAAGTTCGCGCAGGAAATCGGCTTCTTGCCGCCGGTCATTCATATCCGCGACAACCTCGAATTGCGGCCGAACGGCTATCGGATCGCGTTGAAGGGCGTCGAGGTCGGCTCGGGCGAGGCGTATCCGGGCCAGTGGCTCGCGATCAACCCGGGCCAGGTATCGGCCGCGCTGCCGGGCACGCCGACCCAGGACCCGGCGTTCGGCCTGCCCGCCATCTGGATCGACACGAATCTGCGCGAACAGGCGCAGGTATACGGCTACACGGTCGTCGATTCGAGCACGGTGGTCGCGACGCACCTGAATCACCTCGTCGTCACGCACGCGTCGGAGCTGCTCGGCCGCCGCGAGGTGCAGTCGCTGGTCGAGCGGATGCAGAAGGACACGGCGTCGCTCGTCGACGATCTGGTGCCGAAGATGCTGCCGCTCACCACGCTGCAAAAGGTGCTGCAGAACCTGCTCGAAGAAGGCGTGCCGATTCGCGACATGCGCACGATCCTCGAAGCGCTCGCCGAACACGCGACCAAGCTCACCGACCCGCACGACCTCACCGCCGCGGTGCGGCTCGCGCTGGGCCGCGCGATCACGCAGCAGTGGTTCCCCGGGACCGCCGACATGCAGGTGATGGGCCTCGACGCGAACCTCGAACGGGTGCTGTCGCAGGCGCTATCGACCGGCCCGAACCCGGGCCTCGAACCGGGTCTCGCGAACACGCTGCTCACCGAAACGCAGAAAGCGATGACGCGTCAGCAGAACCTTGGCCTCGCTCCGGTGCTGCTGGTGCAGCACGCACTGCGGCCGATGCTCGCGCGCTTCCTGCGCCGCAGCCTGCCGCAGCTGAAGGTGCTCTCGTATGCGGAAGTGCCCGATACGCGCAACGTCAAGGTGGTCAATCTGATCGGCGCGCACGGCTGACGAAGGTCGCTCGCCCGCGGCTGTCGATACAACGCAACCGGCGCTCCAATGGGGCGCCGGTTTGCGTTGGCACGGCTCTCCCAGGCTCGTCCAACGATGCGTCTGCCGTGTGTCCATCGCGCGAATTACCCACCTTTAACGGTCTTTATCCATCGATCGTCGCCCGACGCCTTTCGCAATAATTGATCGCAATGGGAAGCGGTGTATTGCCGGTCCGTCAGTCCGTATACCTCATCGGGGGTCCAGCTTGAACATTCGTAAATTTGTCGGTGCTACCAGTCGCGATGCGTTGCGTCTCGTTCGCGAAGCACTTGGCCCCGATGCGGTCGTGCTGTCGAATCGCACGATGGACGACGGCAGCGTCGAAATCGTCGCGCTCGCCGATAGCGATCTCGCCGCGATCACGCCGAAAGCGCGCGAAGGCGCGCAGGCCGCGGCGCTCGGCACGGGCTCAGGTGCGGCATCGACGCTGGCCCCGCGCGGCTTGTTCGCGGCGCCGACGAATCCGTACGCGAGCGCAATGCCGGACGTGTTTTCGTCGGTGTTCGGCGCGAGCCCGGAAGCGGGTGGTGAAGCGACGCCGGCGATCGAGCCGGCGAATGCGGCTGCGGATTTCATGGCCGGCTCGGTGAACAGGACGGCGCTCAATTCGGCGCTCAGCCAGGCGCTCAGCATGTCCGCGAATCAAGCAGCGCCCGCCGTGAGCCAGTCGGCGTCCAGCGCGGCCACATCGTTCAACGCACCGGCCACGCCCGCCGCTGCCGCCGCGCCTTCCGGCGCGAGCGCCCGCGCCGCGGCCGCGCGCCTGTCGAAAGACATCCGCGCGGATTTGCTGAAAGCTGCCGGCGTGCCGGTACCGCCGGCTAACGCATCGAGCGAAGCCGCCGCGCCGCGCACGATGGCCGAGTCGAATCCGTGGCTCATCGATCACGCGCGCCGCCTCGCGGCCGAGCAGCAGCAACAGAGCGGCCAATACAGCGCGCGTCCCGCCGCGATGACGCCCGCCGTCGCGACCGCCAAAGGCCTCGGCAGCGCAGTCGACGCGCGGCCGGCCGCCGTGCCGCCGGTGATCGACACGCCCGACTGGGCGCGCGAAGCCGCCGAAGCCGCTGCGCGCCGCGCCGCTCAGAAGATCGCGCCCGTGCCGTCCGCTACTGACGAAAGCCGCACGCCGTCCGCCGTCGCCGAAGCGATCAAGGGGCGCATGGAGCAGGTCGTCAAGGACACCGTGATGAACGAGCTGTCGTCGATGCGCGACATGATGGAAGAGCACTTCGCGGGTCTGCTGTGGGGCGATCGACAGCGCCGCAGTCCCGCACGCGCCGCGCTCACCAAGCACCTGTTCGCCGCCGGCTTTTCCGCGCAGCTCGTGCAGATGCTGGTCGACAACCTGCCCGAAGATGTCGACACGATGGACGGCGGCATGGACTGGGTGCGCTCGGTGCTCGAGTCGAACCTGCCGGTGATGGAGGACGAAGACGCGCTGATGGAGCGCGGCGGCGTATTCGCGCTGATGGGGCCGACCGGCGTCGGCAAGACGACGACCACCGCGAAGCTCGCAGCGCGCTGCGTGATGCGCTTCGGCGCGAGCAAGGTGGCGCTGCTGACGACCGACAGCTACCGCATCGGCGGTCATGAACAGCTGCGCATCTTCGGCAAGATTCTCGGCGTTTCGGTGCATGCGGTGAAGGACAGCGCCGATCTGCAGCTCGCGCTCTCGGAGTTGCGCAACAAGCACATCGTGCTGATCGACACGATCGGTATGAGCCAGCGCGACCGGCTCGTGTCCGACCAGATCGCGATGCTAAGCCGCGCCGGCCAGCCGGTGCAGCGTCTGTTGCTGCTCAACGCGACGAGCCACGGCGACACGTTGAACGAAGTCGTGCAGGCGTATCAGCGCGCGTCGGACCAGCAGCCGCTCGCCGGCTGCATTCTGACCAAGCTCGACGAAGCGACCAACCTCGGCGGCGTGCTCGATACGGTGATCCGCTACAAGCTGCCGGTGCATTACGTATCGACCGGACAGAAGGTGCCGGAGAACCTTTACGTCGCGACCAAGAAATTCCTGATCAAGAGCACCTTCTGCATTCCGCGCGACAACTCGCCGTTCGTGCCGCACGACGACGACATCCCCGCTTTGCTGTCCTCGCTGTCCGCACGTTCGACGGCCGAGCTGCACGAGGTTCGCTTTGGATAAGTTCGTTTCGGATCAAGCCGAAGGGTTGCGGCGGCTGCTCGGGCGCGGCGGCGCGCGCGTGATCGCGTTGGCGGGGGCGTCGTCGGGCGTCGGTAATACGACCGTGGCGGTCAACCTCGCCGCGGCGCTCGCACAGCAGGGCAAGGACGTGCTGGTGATCGACGAATGCGTCGGTGAGAAGTCGGTGAGCGCGATGCTTGGCGGCTTGCGCGGCGCGGGCAACTTCGCGGCGGTGATGCGCGGCGAGAGCCCGGTCGATTTCGCCGCCGCGCGTCACGCGCTCGGTTTTTCGGTGCTGTCCGCCTCGCGCAACAACCGCGAGGGGCATACGGAGGCCGAACTCGGTGTGCTGCTCGGAGGCTCGGCCGATATCGTGCTGATCGACGCGCAACTCGACGACGAAGGGCATCTGTCGCCGCTCGCCAAGCAGGCGCATGACGTGATGATCGTCGCGCGCATGTCGGGCGAGGCGATCACCGAGGCCTATGCGTGCATCAAGCGTTTGCATTACGCGCACGCGATCGCGCAGTTGCGCGTGCTCGCGAATCACGTACAAAGCGCCGACGACGCGCAAGCCGCGTTCGCGAATCTCGCCGGCGTGGCCGGCCGTTACCTGACCGTCGCGTTGGAAAACGCCGGCTGCATTGCGGCCGACGTGCGCATCGCACGGGCACTCGAGCTGTCGCGCTGCGTGGTCGACGCGTTTCCGTCGACACCGGCCGCGCGCGACTTCCGCCATCTCGCCGCCGAATTGCAGTACTGGCCGATGCGGCCAGCGATGTCGTCGCAAACGCCCTGGCGGGCGCCTGCGACAGTTACAGCGGCGCACCACGCCGACCAACCGTCCGCGCATCACGCTTGAAAGGCGTGCACGAAGGACAAGGGGAGCACGATGTACAACGCTCAGGGAAAGATTTCTCAGGCCGAAGTTTTGACGAAGTACGCACCGCTCGTGCGTCGACTCGGCTTGCAGCTTGTCGCGAAAATGCCGGCGAGCGTCGATCTCGACGACCTGATCCAGGCCGGCATGATCGGTTTGCTGGATGCCGCCGGCCGCTACAAGGAAGACCAGGGCGCGCAGTTCGAGACCTATGCCAGCCAGCGGATTCGCGGCGCGATGCTCGACGAGTTGCGCAGCAACGACTGGCTGCCGCGCAGCCTGCGCCGCACGTCGCGCGAAGTGGAATCCGCGGTGCACAAGGTGGAGCAGAACCTCGGCCGCTCGGCGAGCGAGGCGGAGGTCGCCGAGCACCTGCAAATGCCGCTCGACGAATATCAGTCGATGCTGCAGGACCTGCATGGCAGCCAGCTGATCTACTACGAAGACTTCGACCGCTCCGCCGACGACGAACCTTTTCTGGACCGCTACTGCGTCGATCATTCCGATCCGCTCTCGGCGCTGCTCGACGACAGCCTGCGCTCGGCGCTCATCGAAGCGATCGACCGCTTGCCGGAGCGCGAGAAGCTGCTGATGTCGCTCTACTACGAGCGCGGCATGAATCTGCGCGAGATCGGCGCGGTGATGGAAGTCAGCGAATCGCGCGTGTGCCAGTTGCATAGCCAGGCCGTGGCACGCCTGCGCGCCCGACTGCGCGAAATGGCCTGGGCGAACGCCGAAGCGAACTGACGCCACCGCGGCGCCGCACGCCGTTTTTCAAACGCCGCCTTCAGATGCGGCGGTGCGCCGATGCCGATGCGCGCCTGTGCCGCCTGCCGTTGCTCAGGCGTTCGCCATCTCATGCTCGGCGGCGAGCGCGAGAAACGCCGAGCGCGACATACCGCGCGCCTGCGCATACGCGTCGATCTCCTGCACCAGCACCTCGGGCAGCGAGATGTTGATGCGAACCGCCTTCTTCAACGCCGGAATATTGCGCGTCGTCACGAAACCCCATGTGAACCCCGCGAACTCGGGATTGCGCCGATGCTCGCCTAGCGTGAGAGGCTCGGGCAGCGGCAGCCCTTCGTCGAGCAAGGTTTCGAGATGCGATTCGATTGCCTGTTTCGCGTTCACATACGCTTGTTCGAGCGTGTCGCCCGCGGAGTAGCAGCCTGGAATATCGGGCACCACGACGCCGAACGCGTGCGTGTTGTCTCCGGGTTCGATGGCGATCGGAAAGATCAGATGCTTCATTTGAGCCCCGCCTGTTTCAGAATGCTGTTCAGGGTGCCGGCCGGCAAATCTTTTTTCGGATGCGGGACGGTCACGAGCCCCCGTTTTCCCGCGTGCCTGAAATGATGGTGACTGCCCGCTATGCGGACGAGCTGCCAGCCATTCGCTTGAATCAATTTGACGACCTCGGCACTGTTCATACATCATACCCTCCATTATACACACGCCTACACAAACTAACGAGCAAACAAGCTTCCGCCCGTCGAATTGCGGCCGCGTCGAAGCCGCGGCGTTGGCGAAAGCTCGAACGAAGTCACCATTTCAACGTGACGAGGTGGACTAGCGCCAGCTAGCCGAACGGCTAACGCAGCGCGGAACGGACAGGGAAGTGGGTGGAAAAGCGGCGGCGGAAAACGAAAAAGCCCGTCAATGACGGGCTTTTTCATTCATTTCGTGTATTGCTCGATTGCAGGCCGGGCAGGCGGGCCGATCAAAGTCCCGAATAAACCGGAACTCGTCCATCCGGCCCGTACAGATTCGTCTTGCGCGGCACGTTGACTTGCAGCGCCTTTAGCGCGCGCTCGTTGTAGTCCATCCGCACGCGGATCAGCTCGCCGTTGTTGGTGTTGACGCGCCGCGCGCGATCCGCGGCTTTCTGCAGCAGCTTCCATTGCGTCGCGACGCGCGCGTCGGTGCTGGCCGCGAGCTCCATGCCGGACCAGCCGGTCGGAAAGCCGAGTTCGGCCAGATGCGAGTCGCGCGCGGCTTCGAGCCTCGCGAGCACGCCGATCAGCTCGGTTTTTTTCTCGACGATCGCCGGCAACTGCTCCAGCGGCGAGACCGCCGTCAGCGCTTTGGTTTCGAGAGTGAGGATCGAGGCGAATGCCTCGACGGTCGAATATTCTTCGATCAGGGTAGCAACGAGGGCTTCTTTCATATCAACAACTCGCTACGCACACTGGCTCGCGAACGGCGCGCGAACCGGGTTGGTCGGACGCCGCCCGGCAGATCACCGCGCGGCGAAATGCCGATCAGTTGCCGGTCGACGAGGTTTTGTTCTGCAACAGGTCGCGCGCCGTCTGCAGCACGCCGTCGGCGATCTTGCCGGAGTCGATCTGCAGCTTGCCGTCCTTGATCGCCTGTTTGATCGACTCGACGTGCGCGGTGTCGATGTCGGCCGAGCCGGAGGCCGCGAGGCTGCGCAGATGCTGCGACAGACCCGACAGGCTCACGCTCGTTTCGCTCGACGCGCTGCTCGCGGCCGGCGCGGCCGTGCTCGTCGCGCCCTGGGTGGTGCTGGCTGCCGGCGTGGCTTCGTCGCTCTGCTGCGAACGGGACAAAGCGTCTTTCAAGGACGGCAGATTTGAAGAGGTGGTGGGATCGACTTTCACGATTGGCTTCCCTAACGATTTGATCCTGATAACGGCAACCGCTGATCAAAACTTTAGCGCAATCGCTCGACACCCGGCTCGCCGCCAGGTGGCCATCTACCCCTTTCAATCCCCGTCCGTCTGCCCTGGCCACCGGGGCGCCACCCGTTTCGACGGTGCTCGTTGCCACCAGCCCGCTCACATCTGGATCTCCACCGTGCCGCCGTCCTTGACGATGCCGGAGATGATCTGGCCGTTGGCGGTCTTCACGCGCACCTGCTGGCCCGGCGACGCGTTGTTCATCGCGCTGCCCTCGGACGAGATCGAGAAACCGTCGCCGGCCGCGATGACCCGCACGGTCTGGCCGAACACCACCGCCGACGCGCTCTTCAGCATGTCGCGGCGCAGCGGCATGCCGCCCGCGATCCGCACGAGCGAGACCGAGCCGACCGCCTGCGACGGGTCGGTGACGATCGCCTGCGGCAGGCCGGTCAGGTCGCCTTCGCGCGCGACGAGGTCGGCGGCCGTGAGGACTTCGCCCGGCGCCATCGCGCGGGCGGCGAGGTAGTAGGTCGCATGCAGCGAGATGCGCGCCTGCAGATAGATGGTCCACGGCCGCTCGCCCGCGCAGCGCACGCCGACCGTCAGCCGGCCCCACAGGCGCGCGCCGGTCGGCATGAACGGTTCGAGCGACGTGCACGCGGCGAGGCCGCGCGGAAACGCGGACGCGACAGTGATGTCGGCCTTGCCGGGCAGGCCGACGGCCTGCTGTTGCAGGAACGCGAGCGCGCTCGCGTGAATCGCTTCCGGGTCCTGCTGGCCTGGCAGCGGCGCGGCTTGCGCAGCCGTCGCGGCGGTAGCGGTCTGCGGCGTTCTCTGTGCAATGACGGCCGCCGCTTGGCGCGAGCCAGGCGACGTCGCGGGTGTTCTCGCGATCCCGGGATGCGCCGGCTGCGCCGCAGCGGCCGCGATCGGCTTGCCATTCGCGCCGAACTCGGGTGGCTCGCCGCGCGCAGCGAGACTGTCGAAACCGTCGCCTTGCGGCGCATTGGCCGCGACCACGCGCTGATTCGCGACGCTGGCGGCCGGGCCCGCTTCGACATTGACGCGCGCGACGCCCGACGCCCCGGTGCTGGCCGCCGGCGGAATCGTCACGACGCCGTTGGCGTCCGGTTTGAAGTTGGTGCGGATGATGGCCGGCGCGGCGGCAGCGGGCTCGCCCGCGCCCGGAATGACGATCGCGCCGCTTGCGCTCGCGGCACGCCCGAACGTATCGGTGTCGCGCGACCCGCTCGCGCGGCCGAGCGACTGTGCGGTCGCCGCCGCGAGCGACGCCGCCGCCGCGCTGCGCTGCGCCGGCGTCTGAATCCGTTGCGCGAGATCGTTCAGCGCGGCGGGATTTTTCTCGGCGGGCCCGGCAATCACGATCGGGCCGCCCGCGTCCTGCGCCTGGGTCGTGGCCGGCAGCAACACGATGCCGCCCGCAACCCATACCGCGACGTTGACGGCCGCCCGCGTCAGGCAATGCGCAAGGCAACGCGAGAAAGAGCGCGGCACCGGCTGGGCGAGCGCGCCCTCCGAACCATCGCCCCGTTCATCGACCCGGCCACCCCCCACGCGACGCATCGTCGTGCCGCTCGCCGGCTGCGGCAAGGTGTTGGTGGGCTGGTCCATCGCGGGTCTCCATCGAATGCATCGGTACGCCTTGCATTCTAGTGAGCGCCGCTTTCGCGCAAACGTTGAATAGAAGCCCCCTTTCCCGGTTATTCGTCCGATTGCCGCTTGCGCGCGGCCCATAAGATGCATCACATGCAAAAAGGCCTTCGCGCCCGCCGCGTGTCTCTCACGATGCGCACACGGGACGGCCTTGGAAACGTTCTCGGGAGATTCCGATGCTGGACAAGCTCGATGCCGAATTCGCATTCGGCCGGCAGGCGATGGATGTGCGCGCATACCGGCAGGAACTGCTGTCGTCGAATATCGCGAACGCCGACACGCCCGGCTACAAGGCGCGCGATATCGACTTCGCGTCGTCGCTCGCCGGCGCGCTGAAGAAGACGGGCGGCAGCACCGCGGGCCAAGGCGCATCGAACAGCTCGACGCTCGCGATGACGCAACCCGCGGGCGTGACGAGCGGCATGTCGATGAACACGACCGAGGCCGGCCACATGAGCGGCAAGGCCACGCTGACGGCGACGGGCGGCAGCCCCGACGATTACGGCAACCTGCAATACCGGATTCCGCTGCAGCCGGCGCTCGACGGCAACACGGTCGACGTCGACACCGAGCGCGTGCAGTTCGCCGACAACACGGTGCACTTCGAGTCGGGTATGACGGTCGTGTCGAACCAGATCAAGACGATGCTGTCGGCGATCACGTCGGGCTCGTCGTAAGCCGGGCACGAGCACGGCACCCAGGCAGGGCGCATAGCAGCTGAACACAGGCAGCATGCACGCACGAACAGAAACGCTACGGGACTTAACGTAAAGCCGGTGCGAACCGGCAGGAGAGGTCAGGAAACATGCCATCCCTGATGAACATTTTTGGTGTCGCGGGTTCCGCGATGTCGGCGCAGTCGGAGCGGCTCAACGTGACGGCGTCGAACCTGGCCAACGCGGACAGCACGACGGGCCCCGACGGTCAGCCGTACAAGGCCAAGCAGGTCGTGTTCGCGGTGAGCCCGCTCGGCGGCGCGCGCACACGCTCCGGCCAGCAGGTCGGCGGCGTGCAGGTGACGGGCGTGGTCGACGATCCGTCGCCGATGAAGACCGCGTACGAGCCCGGCAATCCGGCCGCCGACGCGAACGGCTACGTGACGCTGCCCAACGTCGACCCGGTGCAGGAGATGGTCAACATGATCTCGGCCTCGCGCTCGTACCAGGCCAACGTCGAAACACTGAACACCGCCAAAACCCTGATGCTGAAAACGCTCACGATCGGAACCTGAGGAGAGAGCCTTGACCACCAACACCACGATCGGCGGCAGCGGCACGACCGTTTCGCAGACGCTGCTCGACACGATGAACGGCACGAGCAGCAGCTCGAGCGCGACCAGCTCGACGAGCAGCACGTCGAGCAGCACGTCGGGCACGTCGGCGGCGGACCTGCAGAACACCTTTCTGCAGCTGCTCGTCGCGCAAATGCAGAACCAGGACCCGACCAATCCGATGGACAGCTCGCAGATGACCTCGCAGCTCGCCGAGATCAGCACGGTGCAGGGCATCAGCCAGCTCAATACGTCGCTCTCCTCGCTGTCGACGCAGCTGTCGGCGGGCCAGCAGTCGCAGGCCGCGTTGCTGATCGGTTCGACCGTGCTCGCACCGGGCAACTCGATCACCGTGGCGAGCGGCAAGACGAACGAGTTCGGCGTCACGCTCGCGAACTCCGTCAGCGACCTGCAGATCGTCGTGAAGAACTCGGCCGGCACGATCGTCAACACGCTCGATCTCGGCAAGCAGTCGGCCGGCACGATTCCGGTTGGCTGGACGCCGACCGATTCGGCGGGCAACACGCTCGCCGACGGCACCTACACGATCACCGCGACAGGCACGATCAACGGCCAGCAGGCGACGGCTACCACGCTCACCGGCGCGACGGTGGAAAGCGTCGTCCAGCAGAGCAGCGGCACGCCGGGCCTCGTGCTGTCGAACGGCTCGACGGTCGACCTGACCGGCGTCGCAGCGATCCTCTGATTCAGATCAATTCAGTTACGACTTTCCAGACACGGAGCACGTCATGGGTTACCAACAAGGTTTGAGCGGTCTGTCGGCGTCGTCGAGCGATCTCGACGTGATCGGCAACAACATCGCCAACGCCAACACGGTCGGCTTCAAGAGCGGCACCGCCGAATTCGCCGATATGTACGCGAACTCGATCGCCACCGCGACGAGCCAGCAGATCGGGATCGGCACGCAACTGTCCGAAGTGCAGCAGCAGTTCTCGCAAGGCACGCTCACCACGACGAACCAGGCACTGAACGTCGCGATCAACGGCAACGGCTTCTTCCAGATGTCGAACAACGGCACGCTGACCTATTCGCGCAACGGCGTGTTTCAGCTCGACAAGAACGGCTTCATCACGAACGCGCAGGGCCTCGATCTGATGGGCTACGCGGCCAATAGCTCGGGCATCATCAACACCGCGCAGACCGTGCCGCTGCAGGTGCCGACCGCGAACATAGCGCCGCAGGCGACCACCTCGATCGCCGCGGGCCTGAACCTGAACGCGCAGGACAACATCATGCTGAGTGCGCCGACGGTGACTAACACCGGCGGCACGGCGCTGACAACGACCGGCGCGACGATCACCGACGCGACCGCGAACACTAACAACGACACCTACTCGATCACCTTCGACGGCGCCGGTGGTTACACGGTTACCGACACTACGGCTAACACCGCGCCGGTTTCCGGCACCTACACGGCCGGCACGGCGATCACGCTCGGCAATGGCCAGAGCGTGACGTTCACCGGCACACCGTCGGCTACCACCGCCTACACCGTCGCGCCAACGCCGACTGCGTTCAACCAGAACGACTCGACGACCTACAACTACTCGACCAGCACGACGGCCTACGATTCGCTCGGCGGCTCGCAGACGGTCAACATGTATTTCGCCAAGACCGGTGCCGGCACGTGGAACGTCTACGCGGGCACCTCGACCGGCACGGCGTCGCTGGTCGGCCAGGCGACCTTCAATTCGTCGGGCAAGCTGGTCAGCACGACCCAGCCTGCCGTTCCGGCCACCACGCCCGCGACGTACGTTGCCACCGCTACGCTCGGCGGCTTCACTTTCTCGATCCCGACCGCCGATGGTTCGTCGACGCCGCAGAACCTCACGCTGAACATCGGCACGACGACGCAGTACGGCGGCAAGGACGGCGTGAACAGCCTGCAGACCGACGGCTTCGCGGCCGGCCAGCTCACCGGCTTCACGGTCGGCTCCGACGGCACGCTGACGGGCAACTACTCGAACGGGCAGACCGCGGCGCTCGGCCAGATCGTGCTCGCGAACTTCTCGAACCAGAACGGCCTCGTCGACCTCGGCAACAACGAGTACGGCCAGACGGCTGCCTCGGGCGTCGCGCAGATCTCGACGCCGGGATCGACCAATCACGGCGTGCTGCAAGGCGGCGCGGTCGAGAACTCGAACGTCGATCTGACGAACGAGCTGGTCAACCTGATCACCGCGCAACGCAACTATCAGGCGAACGCGCAGACGATCAAGACCCAGCAGGCCGTCGACCAGACCCTGATCAACCTGTAAGCGAACAGGAGTTCTTCATGGATCGGCTGATCTACACCGCGATGTCGGGCAGCGCGCAGGCGCTCGAACAGCAGGCGATCGTCGCGAACAACCTCGCGAACGCGTCGACCACGGGCTTTCGCGCGCAGCTCGAAACCTACCGCGCCGTGCCGATGTCGTTCGGCGACGGCAGCGCGATCAACGACGACACGACCCGTACCTTCGTGCTGTCGTCGACACCGGGCGCCGACTACACGCCGGGGCCGATCCAGCAGACGGGCAATCCGCTCGACGTCGCGATTCAGGGGCCGGGCTGGCTGTCGGTGCAGACCGCCGACGGCAACGAGGCCTACACGCGCGCGGGCAATCTGCACATCGACGAAAACGGCCAGCTCGTGAACGCGACCAATCAGGTCGTGCTCGGCAACGGCGGGCCGGTATCGGTGCCGCCGGGCGCGCAGATCACGATCGGCAAGGACGGCACGGTGTCGGCATTGACGCCGGGCGATCCGCCCACCGCTGTGGTCACCGTCGATCAGCTGAAGCTGGTCAATCCCGATCCGCAGTCGCTCACGCGCGGCGATGACGGTCTGTTTCGCACCGCCGACGGCAATCCCGCCGACGCCGATCCGACCGTGACGGTCGCGCCGGCGTCGCTCGAAGGCAGCAACGTGAATCCGGTCAGCGCGATGGTCTCGATGATCACCAACGCGCGCCAGTTCCAGATGCAGACGCAGTTGCTGGAAAACGCCGACAAGAACGATCAGTCCGCCAACCAGCTGCTCAGCTTCAGTTAACGGATTGCCGCGGGGCGCCCTACGAGGCGCGCTCCGAGACCGCTTTGCATGGGGCCGGAGTAAGCGCTAAAGCGCCAACTCCGCCCGACATTGGAGAACCATAAGTGAACCGCTCACTCTATATCGCCGCCACCGGCATGAATGCGCAACAGGCGCAGATGGACGTGATCTCGAACAACCTCGCGAACGTCAGCACCAACGGCTTCAAGGGCTCGCGCGCGGTGTTCGAGGATCTGCTGTACCAGACCATCCGCCAGCCGGGCGCGAACTCGACGCAGCAAACCGAACTGCCGTCCGGCATCCAGCTCGGCACCGGCGTGCAACAGGTCGCGACCGAGCGTCTGTACACGCAGGGCAACCTGCAGCAGACCGGCAACTCGAAGGACGTCGCGATCAACGGCGGGGGCTTCTTCCAGGTGCAGATGCCCGACGGCACGACCGCCTACACGCGCGACGGCTCGTTCCAGACCAACGCGCAGGGTCAGCTCGTCACGTCGAGCGGCTACCAGGTGATTCCGGCGATCACGATCCCGACCAATGCCACCTCGCTGACGATCGGCAGCGACGGCGCGGTGTCGATCACCGTGGCCGGCTCGAGCAATACGCAGCAGCTCGGCACGATGCAGCTCGCGACCTTCATCAACCCGGCCGGCCTCGACGCCAAGGGCGAGAACCTGTTCTCGGAGACGGCGTCGTCGGGTGCGCCGAACGTGTCGCAGCCGGGTCTGAACGGCGCGGGCACGCTCAACCAGGGTTACGTGGAAGCGTCGAACGTGAACGTCGTGCAGGAACTGGTGAACATGATCCAGACGCAGCGCGCGTACGAAATCAACAGCAAGGCCGTGACGACCTCCGACCAGATGCTGCAGACCTTGAGCCAGATGCAGGTTTGAGGACTGGAAATTTAAGGCGGTAAACGATGATGTCGCACTCCACTCGCACTCCGGTTCATTCGCGCACGGCCGAGGCGCTCGTGCAGCTCACGCTGCTCGCCGCGCTCGGCGGCTGCGCCCAACTGCCGAGGGAACCGATCACCCAGCAGCCGATGAACGCGGTGCCGCCGCTGCCGCCGCAGGCGCAGGCGCCGGGCTCGATCTACAACCCGGGCTACGCGGGTCGGCCGCTGTTCGAAGACCAGCGGCCACGCAACGTAGGCGACATCATCACGATCGTGATCGCCGAGAACATCAACGCGACGAAGAACTCGGGCGCGAATGCGAGCCGCAACGGCAGCACGAACTTCAGCGTGCCGACCGCGGGCTTTCTCGGCGGCCTGTTCGCCAAGACCAACCTGAACGCGACCGGCGCCAACGGCTTTGCCGGCACCGGCGGCGCGAACGCGTCGAATACGTTCAACGGCACGATCACCGTGACCGTGACCGGCGTGCAGGCGAACGGCAACCTGATCGTGAGCGGTGAGAAACAGATGCTGATCAATCAGGGTAATGAATTCGTGCGCTTTTCCGGTGTCGTGAATCCCAACACGATTTCGAGTCTGAACGCCGTGTACTCAACCCAGGTCGCCGACGCGAAAATCGAATACTCCGCGAAGGGTTACATCAACGAAGCGGAGACCATGGGCTGGCTGCAGCGGTTCTTCCTCAACGTGGCGCCGTGGTGATCATGGGTACCGTCTTCAACACGCTGTCGCGCGCGGGCCGCGCACTGATGTTCGTCGCGCTCGCCTGCGCGGCACTGCCGGCCGCGACGCCGGCGCACGCGGAGCGCCTGAAGGACCTCGTGCAGATCCAGGGCGTGCGCGACAACCCGCTGATCGGCTACGGCCTCGTGGTCGGCCTCGACGGCACCGGCGACCAGACCACGCAGACGCCGTTCACGACGCAGACGCTCGCGAACATGCTCGCGAACCTCGGCATCTCGATCAACAACCAGGCGGCGGGCTCCAGCAACTCGCAGTCGTCGCTGTCGAACATCCAGTTGAAGAACGTCGCCGCGGTGATGGTGACCGCGGTGCTGCCGCCGTTCGCGCGGCCGGGCGAAGCGATCGACATCACGGTGTCGTCGCTCGGCAATGCGAAAAGCCTGCGCGGCGGCACGCTGCTGCTCACGCCGCTGAAGGGCGCCGACGGCCAGGTGTATGCGCTCGGCCAGGGCAACGTCGCCGTGGGCGGCGCGGGCGCGAGCGCGAACGGCAGCAGGGTGCAGGTCAACCAGCTCGCCGCGGGGCGCATCACCAGCGGCGCGATCGTCGAGCGCTCGGTGCCGACGGCGGTGTCGCAGGCGGGCACCATGCAGCTCGACCTGAACGACATGGACTACGACACCACGCAGCGCGTCGTCGCGGCGATCGACAACGCGTTCGGCAGCGGCACCGCGACCGCGCTCGACGGCCGCACGATCCAGCTGCGCGCGCCGGCCGATCCGCAGCAGCAGGTCTCGTTCATGGCGCAATTGCAGAACCTCGAAGTGCGGCCCGGGCAGGCCGCCGCGAAAGTCATCCTGAACGCCCGCACCGGCTCGATCGTGATGAACCAGATGGTCACGCTGCAGAACTGCGCGGTCGCGCACGGCAATCTGTCGGTCGTGATCAATACGCAGCCGGTGGTGAGCCAGCCGGGCGCGTTCTCGAACGGCCGCACGGTGGTCGCGCAGCAGTCGCAGATCCAGATGAAGCAGGACAACGGCTCGCTGAAACTCGTGAACGCCGGTGCGAACCTCGCCGAAGTGGTGAAGGCGCTCAACGCGCTCGGCGCGACGCCCGCGGATCTGATGTCGATCCTGCAGGCCATGAAAGCAGCCGGCGCATTGCGCGCCGACCTTGAAATCATCTAAGGAGCACGCGAGATGAATTCCGATACGACCAATAGCGCCAACTCCGCCAACGATCTGACCAGCCGGTTCGCGCTCGACGTGCAGGGCTTCGGCGCACTCAGCGCGCAGGCGAAGGCCTCGCCGCAAGCCGGCATGAAGATGGCCGCGCAGCAGTTCGACGCCGTGTTCACGCAGATGATGTTGAAGAGCATGCGCGATGCAACGCCGCAGGACGGTCCGTTCGATTCGCACGACACGGCGACGTTCACGTCGATGATGGATCAGCAGATGGCGCAGCAGCTGTCGAAGAAGGGCATCGGCGTCGCCGACGCGATGCTCAAGCAACTGATGCGCAACCAGGGCATGCAGGTGGGTGGCGCGAACGGCGCGGGCGCGGCGGGTGGTCTCGCCGGCATGGCCAACGCGCTCGGCGGCGCTAGCGGCGGCGCTAGCGGCGGCGATGAAGGCCAGAGCGCGGCGCTCAACGCGCTCGCGCGTGCCTACGGCAACGCCCAGGCCAACGGTCAGCTCGGGCTCGGCCGCGCCTACTCGGCCAATAGCGCGCTGACGCCGCCGGTGCGCGGCGACGGCAGCTCGTCGAAGGTCGACGCCTTCGTCGACAAGCTCGCCACGCCGGCGCAGGCCGCGAGCGCGGCGACCGGCATTCCGGCGCGCTTCATCATCGGTCAGGCCGCGCTCGAATCGGGCTGGGGCAAGAGCGAGATCAAGAAGGCCGACGGCTCGACGAGCCACAACGTGTTCGGCATCAAGGCGGGCAACGACTGGACCGGCAAGACCGTGTCGACGGTCACGACCGAGTATGTGAACGGCAAGCCGCAGCGCACGGTCGAGAAATTCCGCGCGTACGACTCGTACCAGGAAGCGATGACCGATTACGCGAGCATGTTGAAGAGCAATCCGCGTTACGCGCAGGTGATCAATTCGTCGCGCGACGTGAACGGTTTTGCGAACGGCATGCAGCGCGCCGGTTATGCAACCGATCCGCATTACGCGAAAAAGCTGCTGTCGATCATGCAGAAAATGGGCTGATTAAAAATAACGCACGCGACGGGCATCAAAGCGGTTTTAAAGGTGTCGGTAAAAGCGGCGATAAAAGCAGCAGAAAAACCGGCATCGGTAAAAAGCTCCGCAGGGTCCGGGGCGAGCAAGGTCGCGGAAAATAGGGCAGATACGCTTTTAACGTTTGCGCGAAATTTTCCGGCGAATATTTAAATTGAGCCCCTAAATTTTGGCTCGATGCTGCCGCTAACGAGTTAGACCCGATACCGGAATAGCGCTGTAAGGTCCGGTCGAACGCGTGTGTTGCGGCTTTGCATGAAGACCCTCAGAGTCCATGGCTAGGCCCTGGCACGTGCCCGCAAGAACATGCTTACCGGCAAGCCCATGGATATGAACCAGTCGAACGGCCTGACTGACACGAACGGTCAGCCGCACGTCCCGCAAAACGAGAGCGCTTCCGATTTCGGCCGCCGCAATCCGCTGGAAATCGGCGTGCAGCTGCGCAATATCGTCAATCGCGGCGATTTCCTCACCGTCGAATATGCGGGCGGGCAGATCGTCACGCGCCTGCTCGACGTCGACGTGCGCGAGCGCACCTTCACCTTCGATTGGGGCGCGCTCGCCGATCAGAACAAGGGGCTGCTCAACGCGCCGCGCTGCCAGTTCCACGCGTCGCCCGACGGCGTGCGCGTCGAGTTCACGACCCCGACGCCACGCGAGACGCGCTTCGAGGGAATGCCGGCGTTCGAGGCCGACTTCCCCGAGGTGCTGTTCTACGTGCAGCGCCGCGAGTACTTCCGCGTCGCCGCGCCGATTCTCGACCCGTTCATGTGTACGGGCCGCCTGCCCGAGGGCGACACGTTCCGCTTCGAGGTGCACGACCTGTCGCTCGGCGGCGTCGGGATGCGCACGACCGACCTGCGCGTCGCCGCGCTGCCGATGGGCGCGCGCCTGATGGACTGCGAGCTCACGCTCGGCGCGCTCGGCCGTCTGTCGCTCGATCTGCAGCTCGTGTCGCATCGCTCGCTCGCGCTGCCGAACGGCACGCAGCGCTATCAGCTCGGCTTCCGTTTCCTGTCGCTGCCGGGCAGCGCGGAAAACACGCTGCAGCGGCTGATCACGCAGCTCGAAATGAAGCGCCGCTCGCTGGCGCGCTGAGCGGCGAGCCAACGCGCGGTGCCGTGCGCGCGACGCCCGGCACCGCGCGAACGCTTTGGCCGACGAAGCAAACGTTGCACTCGCGTCGGAGGCAACAGCGCGGCAACGTCGCGCAAACGAAACGGCATGGCCCTCAATTTTTCGCACGGTGGGCCGTTAAAGAGGATGTTCCACTAACGCGGTGGCATGTCTGCGATGCCGCCCTTCAGGATGACGCATGTCCAGCAATCTGTTGAATATCGGCCTTAGCGGACTCAACGCGGCCCAGTGGGGTTTGACGACGACTGGTGAGAACATCAGCAACGCGTCGACACCCGGCTATACGATGGAAACCCCGGTGTATTCGGAGACGGGCGGCACGTATACCGGCTCCGGCTACCTGCCGATGGGCGTCTCCACCGACACCGTGACGCGCGCGTACAGCCAGTACCTGACGACCCAGCTGAACAACGCGCAGTCGTCGAGCAGCGCGCTCACCGCGTACAACACGATGATCACCCAGCTCAACAACCTCGTCGGCAGTCCGACCGCCGGGATTGCGAGCGCGATCAGCGGTTACTTCACCGGGCTGCAGAACGTCGCCAACAACGCGTCGAGCGTGTCGACGCGGCAGACCGCGGTCAGCGACGCGCAGACGCTCGCGAACCAGATCAACGCGGCGGGCCAGCAGTACGACCAGTTGCGCTCGAGCGTCAACACGCAGCTGAGCAACTCTGTTACGCAGATCAACACCTACACCGCGCAGATCGCGTCGCTGAATACGCAGATCACGCAGGCGAGCAACCAGGGCCAGCCGCCGAACCAGCTGCTCGACGAACGCGACCAGGCGGTGTCGAACCTGTCCCAACTGATCGGCGTGTCGGTCGTGCAGGACAACGGCAGCTATAGCCTGTTCATGTCGAGCGGACAGCCGCTCGTGCTGGCCGGCAACAGCTTCAATCTCGGCACGGCGACTTCGTCGGGTGATCCGAGCGAGCTGTCGGTCCAGTATCTCGGCCAGGCCGGGGCAAAGCCGACACCGACGCCGCAGACGCTGTCCGACACGAGCGTGTCCGGCGGCACGCTGGGCGGACTGCTGCAATTCCGCTCGCAAACGCTCGATCCGGCCGAGGCGCAACTCGGCGCGATCGCGACCAGCTTCGCCGCGCAGGTCAATGCGCAGAACGAACTCGGCCTGACGCTGAACGGCACCGCGGGCGGCGCGCTGTTCACGGTCGGCTCGCCGACCGTGTACGCGAACTCGCAGAACACCGGCAACGCTACGCTCGGCGTCTCGTTCGCCGACGCGACCCAGCCGACCACGGGCGACTACACGCTGTCGTACGACGGCAGCACCTACACGTTGACCGACAACCAGACCGGCAGCATCGTCGGTTCGGCGGCGAACCTGACCAACCCGATCGGCGGCCTGCAGTTCTCGGTCGCGAGCGGCACGATGAAGGCCGGCGACTCGTTCTCGGTCGAACCGACCCGCGGCGCGCTCGACGGCTTCGCGCTGACCACCACGTCGGCGTCGGCAATCGCGGCCGCGGCGCCGGTGCTCGCGTCGGCGTCGACGTCGAACACCGGCACCGGGACGATCACGCAAGGCACGGTATCTGCCGGCTACAGCGCGCCGACCAGCACCTCGACGATCACTTACACCGCGGGCACCGGCCTGACCGGCTTCCCGGTCGGCACGGTGGTGACAGTCGCCGGCTCGCCGTCCACGCAGTACACGATCAGCTCGGCGACGACCGCGGTGCCATACTCGCCGAGCTCGGGCGCGACGCTGACGATCACCAACCCGAGCAATTCGGCGAGCGCGGGCGTGATGAACAACGTGACGGTCACGATCAGCGGCACGCCCGCCAACGGCGACTCGTTCACGATCGGACCGAACACCGGCGCGACCAACGACGGCCGCAACGCGCAACTGCTGTCGAACCTGACTTCGGCGCAGGCGCTCGACGGCGGCACCTCGACGCTGACGGGCGCGTACGCGAGCTACGTCAACAACATCGGCAACCAGACCACGCAGATCCAGACCTCGGCGACCGCGCAAAGCACGCTCGTCACGCAGATCACGTCGGCGCAGCAGTCGGTGTCGGGCGTCAATATCAATGAGGAAGCGGCCAACCTGCTTCAGTACCAGCAGCTCTATCAGGCCAACAGCAAGGTCATCCAGACGGCGCAGACGCTGTTCCAGACTTTGCTTGGCATCTTCTCGTAAGGCGGAACCATGCGAATTTCGACCCAGCAGTACTTCAGCATGAACGTCGCGAACATGAGCAATCAGCAGGCTCAGTTGTCGCAGATCTATCAGGAAATCTCGAGCGGCGAGAGCCTGACCACGCCCGCCGACAATCCGCTCGGCGCCGCGCAGGCCGTGCAGCTCAGCTCGACGGCGTCCGCGCTGTCGCAGTACACGACGAACCAGAACGCGGCGCTCACGTCGTTGCAGGCCGAGGACTCGACGCTCTCCAGCGTCATCACGACGTTGCAAAGCGCGAACACGTTAGGCCTGCGCGCCGGCGACGGCAGTTTGAACGACGCCGACCGCACGGCGATCGCCGCGCAGCTGACCGCCCTGCGCGACCAGCTCGTCACCTCCGCGAATGCGAGCGACAGCTCGGGCAATGCGCTGTTCGCCGGTTTCCAGAATTCGACCCAGGCCTTCACGACCGATGCGGCCGGCAACGTCACCTATACGGGCGACACGGGCACGCGCACCGTGCAGGTCACCGATAGCAACGCGGTCTCGACCGGTGACAATGGGCTGTCGGTGTTCATGAGCGTCGGCGCGACCAACGCGCAGCCGATCGCCTCGGGCGACCCGGCCAATACCGGCAGCGGCGTGATCGGCGCGGTGTCGGTCAAGGATCCGACCAACGCGGGGAACGCGGACTCGTACCAGATCCAGTTCAGCGGCAGCGGCAGCTCGCTCACCTACACGGTCACTGACACGACGACCAACGTCGCGGGTACGGTGCAGCCGTACACGGCGGGCTCGGACATCACGATCGCGGGCCAGACCGTCGAAATCACAGGCACGCCGGCGGCCAACGACAAATTCACGGTGCAGCCGGCCAACCAGGCGGGCACCAACGTGTTCGCGAACCTGAACGCGATGATCGCCGCGCTCCAGCAGCCGGTGAGCGGCAACCCCGCGGCCTCGGCGAACCTGCAGAACGCGTTGAATACGGGCCTGTCGCAGCTTGGCAACACGCTGAACAACGTCACCGCGGTGCAGGCATCGGTCGGCGGCCGCGAGCAGGAAGTCAAGGCGCTGCAAACGGTGACGGAGACCAACTCACTGCAAACGCAAAGCGATCTCGCGGACCTGACCCAGACCGACATGGTCTCGACGATCAGCAAGTACTCGATGGAGCAGGCGGCCTTGCAGGCTTCGCAGCAAGCGTTCGTGCAGATCCAGAACATGTCGCTGTTCCAGTACATCAACAGCTGATGCCGCTCCCGGCGGCGCAATAAAGAAACCGGCGCGAGCCGGTTTTTTTATGTCCGCGATTTTCGGCGTTATCCCAGTGCCGCCGCGACCCGTCCCATCTCATCGATGCCGTTATCGAACAAGCGCACGAAGAACGGGATCATGTTCGGCAGCATCAGCTGCACGAGCAGCAGGCCGACCAGCATCGTCAGCGGAAAGCCGATCTGGAACACGCCGATCTGCGGCGCCGCGCGATTGAGAATGCCGAGCGCGAGGTTCGCGATCAGCAGTGCGACGACGACCGGCAACGCGAGCAGCAGCCCCGCCGAGAAGATCGAGCCGCCCCAGTTCGCGAGCGTTTGCCAACCGTGCGGCGCGAGCAGGTTCGCCGACACCGGCACCGACTGGAACGTCGTCACGAGCGCGGCGATCATCTGCAGATGACCGTCGACGGCGAGAAACACCAGCGTCGCGATCGTCGTCATGTAGCGTGAGATCACGACGCCCGAGCCGGTCGCCTGCTGGTCGAAGAAGGTCGCGAAGCCAAGGCCCATGCCGAGGCCGATGAAGTAGCCGGTCGCGTCGATCGCCTGGAACACGACCTGCATCGTCACGCCGAGCGCGATGCCGATCAGGAACTGGTTGACGAGAATCCACACGCCGGCCGCGGAAAACACGGTGACCTGCGGCAGCGCGCCGATCGTCGGGGCGACGATGATCGTCGCGAACGCGGCGAGACCGATTTTCACGCGCGAGGGCAGCGACATGTTGCCGAGCACCGGCGCGGTCGCGATCAGCGCGGCGATGCGCGCGAACGGCCACAGGAACGCGGTCAGCCAGACGTTCAGTTGCGCGTAGGTGACCGTGAACATGGAGTGGGGAGGGCAGGCGTGCCAGCGGCGCTCAGTTGACGAGCGTCGGAATGCTGGTGATCGTGTGGCGCAGATAGTCGAGCATCGTGGTCAGCATCCATGGTCCGGCGATCACCAGCGTGAGCGCGATCGCGAGCAGCTTCGGGATGAACGACAGCGTGCTTTCGTTGATCTGCGTGGCCGCCTGGAACAGGCTCACGACCAGACCGACGACGAGCGCGACGAGCAGCAGCGGGGCGGCCAGCACGAGGCCGACGTACATGGCCTGGTGGGCCAGCGTCATGACTGCTTCGGGTGTCATCGTGAGTGCCTGAGGAACAAGGAGTCAAAAAATATCAGACGAAGCTCTGCGCGAGCGAGCCGAGCAGCAACTGCCAGCCGTCGACGAGCACGAACAGCATCAGCTTGAACGGCAGCGAAATCGTCGCCGGCGACACCATCATCATGCCCATCGACATCAGCACGCTCGCGACCACCATGTCGATGATCAGGAACGGAATGAAGATCGTGAAGCCGATCGTGAAGCCGGTCTTCAACTCGCTCGTCACGAACGACGGCACCAGCAGCGACAGCGGCACGTCTTCGGGCCCCTGCATCGGCGCCGCGTGCGAGATGCGCGCGAACAGCGCAAGGTCGCTTTCGCGGGTCTGACGCAGCATGAAGGTCTTGAACGGCGCGACGCCGCGCGCCACCGCCTGATCCATCGACATCGTGCCTTCGGAGAACGGCTTGTAACCTTCGTTATAGGCTTTATCGAGCACCGGCGACATCACGAACAGCGTCAGAAACAGCGCGAGACCGACGACCACCTGGTTCGGCGGCGTCGTGGTCGTGCCGAGCGCCTGGCGCAGCAGCGACAACACGATCACGATGCGCGTGAAGCTCGTCATCATCAGCACCATCGCGGGCAGGAACGACAGCATCGTGAGCAGCAGCATCGTCTGCACGCTCAGCGAGTAAGTCGTGCCGCCGTTGGGGCCGGGGCTCGTCGTGAACGCCGGCAGGCCGGCGGTTTGCGCGAAAGACAGCGTCGGCAGCGCGAACAGCAGTGCCGGCAGCGCGAGTTGCAGCGCTGCGGGGAGCGCCCGCCCCGCACGGCGCGTAAGCGTGAAGAACCAGGCTGACTGCCTGAAACTGACCTGCATTACCGATCCCCGCCGCGGTGCGCGTTGAAACGTTTGCCCACTTCGCCCTTCAGGGCGTCGCGAAAGCGTTGACCAAAAGTGCCGGAAAGCGGTGCAGGCGAAGCGGCAACCGTATCGGCCGCGACGGAACCCGCCGGCATCGTATGCAGCAGCCGCACGTTGCCGGGCGCGGCGCCGAGCACGAGCCACGTATCGCCGATCTCGACGACCGCGACGCGTTCCTTGCCACCGAGCGAAGCGCCGCCGACCGTCTTCACAAGACCGCCGCGCTGGCCCGGTTGCAGGCCGAAGCGTCGGGCGAGCCACGCGCAGCCGAACACGAGGCCGATCACGACCGCCAGCCCGACGAAGGTTTGCAGGACCGCGCCGACGCCGAGCGCCGGCACCGCGCTACCCGCGCCGACACCGGAGGCGATCTTCGCGGCGTTGTTGACCGCGTTCATGTCGGCGGCGTGCGCGACGGTGGACGCGAAAAGCGACGCGAGCAGCACGCCGCGACCTGCCAAACGTTTCATCGATTGAGTTTCCGGATGCGTTCGGACGGCGTGATGATGTCGGTCAGCCGGATACCGAACTTGTCGTTGACGACCACCACCTCGCCCTGCGCGATCAGGCAGCCGTTGACGAGCACGTCCATCGGCTCGCCGGCCATGCCGTCGAGTTCGACGACCGAGCCCTGCGCGAGCTGCAGCAGATTGCGGATCGCGATCTTGGTGCGGCCGAGTTCGACCGTCATCTGGACGGGAATGTCCAGGATCATGTCGATGTCGTTGTGCGTCGAGGTCGGCGCGGCCTTCGACAGCGGCTGGAACACGGCGCCCGCGGCCGGGTTGATTTCGTCGTTGCCGTTCTGCTCGGCGAGCGCGCTTGCCCAGTCGGCCATCGCCGCGTCGTCTTCCACGGCGGACAGCTCGCCGGCGAGTTGCGAGGCTGCCGCGAGATCGGTCTCGGGCTTTGCGTTCAGGTCACTCATATCCACCTTCCTTCATCGTGTCGGCTGCGCTGATCATCTTCTGGACCCGCAACGCGTACTGACCATTGAAAATTCCGTAGCCGCATTCCATCACCGGCACGCCGTCCACTTTCGCGGTGATGTGCTCGGGGATGTTGATCGGCAGAACATCGCCTTTGCGCATGTTCAGGATCTGTTCGAACGTGACCGGCACCTGCGCGAGATCGGCGCTCAGCTGCACTTCGGCGGCCTGCACCTGCTGCGACAGCACGCGCACCCAGCGTCGGTCGACGTCCATCGCCTCGCCCTGGATCGGCGACGAGAGAATGTCGCGGATCGGCTCGATCATCGAGTAGGGCATGCAGATGTGCAGCGTGCCGCCCGTCGAGCCGAACTCGATCGAGAACTGCGTGACGATGACGATTTCGTTCGGCGTCGCGACGTTGGCGAACTGCGTGTGCATTTCCGAGCGCACGTATTCGAACTGCAGCGGACGCACGCTCTTCCACGACGCCGCGTAGTGCTCGAACGTCAGATTGAGCAGCTTCGTGATGATGCGCTGCTCGGTCTGCGTGAAATCGCGTCCTTCGACGCGCGTATGGAAACGGCCGTCGCCGCCGAACAGGTTGTCGACCACGAAGAACACGAGGTTCGGATCGAACACGAACAGCGACGTGCCGCGCAGCGGCTTCACGTGGACCAGGTTCAGGTTGGTCGGGATCGGCAGGTTGCGCGTGAACTCGCTGTACTTCTGCACCTTCACCGGGCCGACGGAAATTTCCGCCGAGCGCCGCATGAAGTTGAAAATGCCGACGCGCAACAGGCGCGCGAAGCGGTCGTTGATGATTTCGAGGCCCGGCATCCGGCCACGGACGATACGTTCCTGCGTGGCGATGTTGTACGGCCGCACGCCCGTGCGGTCGTTTTGCTCGGATTCCGTGTCGGATTCGCCGGTGACGCCCTTCAGAAGGGCATCGACCTCCTCCTGGGACATGAACTCTTCGTGGCCCATTGCTTATTCCTCGTGCGTCCCTTGGCGATTGATGATGGCAGCGCTTGACAACGTCACGTCACTGCACGACGAATTCGGTGAACAGCACGTCCTGCACGCGGATCGGTGCGGCGCCCTTGTCAATCGGCTCGGTGATCAGCGTCTTCAGCTCTTCGGCGAGCGCGCGCTTGCCTTCGAGCGGCGCGAGTTCTTCGGGGTGCTTGTTCGACAGCGCGAGCAGGATGCGGCTGCGCACTTCCGGCATGTGATCGGTGAGCGCCTGCTGGGTGGCGGCATCGCCGAGCTTGAGCGTGAGGCCGATGCGCAGGAAGTGTTGCTGGCCGTCGTCCGATTGCAGGTTGACGGTCATCGATTCGAGCGGGAAGAACAGCGGCACGGCGGATTGCGCCGGCGCGGCTTCGGCCGATACGGCGACGGGTGCGCGCTTCGACATGAAGAACCACACGCCGGCACCGGCAGCGCCCGCGGCGATCAGCGCAATGAGGACGATCAGGATGATGCGCTTCATGGGGCCCGGCGAGGCGGGCGCTTGTTGCGGTGCGGTCGTGGTTGCCATTTGGTTTGCCAGCTTGTTGCTGGCCTAGTAAGGGTTAGGGTGATTGTTGTTGATTTGCCTGCGGCGCTATGGGTCGAAAAGAAGGGCTATTTCTGGCTATTTCTGGCTGTTTCTGGTTTTTGGGGTTTTTTTTGTCGTTGTTCTGGCTTTTTTGGCCTTTCCTTGCTTTGTTATCGGTCTATTAGCGTTGCCCCTGTGCGGGGCGGCACCTACTTTCTTTGCTGCTGCAAAGAAAGTAGGCAAAGAAGACAGCTCAAACCGCCAACTCTTAAGCGGATCCCTCGGTCTGCATGAGGTAGTGGTGCATCTGGAATCCGTGCTCCCGCACATTCCGCTCCAGTGACAAGGCAGTCATTCTTCCGGCGGCGCTACGCGCGCCGAAACCCCGTTCAAAACCCACTGGTGGTTTCGGCGCATCGCCGAGGCGCAGCTGACGGCCCCCGCTGCGCGGGCCAAACCATTGGTTTCCCTGGCAGACCCGTCCGCGACGCACGTAGTGCGGAGTGGGAGGGATGACGGCTTTGTCACGAACGGGGAATGTGCGGGGGCCCGGATTCCAGATGCACCACTCCCCCTCCCAAGCCAAGGGACCCGCTTATGAGCTTGCGGTTTGAGCTGTCTTCTTTGCCTACTTTCTTTGCAGCAGCAAAGAAAGTAGGTGCCGCCCCGCACAGGGGCAACGCTAATAGACCGATAACAAAGCAAGGAAAGGCCAACAAAGCCAGAACAACGACAAAAAAGCGCCCCGCCTCGCTCTAGGCAAACGTATCGACCAATCCAACCTGCTGCCGCACGGCAACATTCCCGATGGCATCGCTGGAACTGTCCCCTGCAAGGGCGCCCCCACCACCACCACCCCTCTTCCCATTCCCCCCACCCGCGCCAGCGCTCTGCTGCTGTTGCCCGCTCTGCCGCGCAAACCCATCACTCACACTCGCGCTGCCAAGCCCAATCCCATTCGACTCCATCGCCTCGCGAAGCTTCGGCAACGCCGCCTCGACCGCCTCCCGCACCGACTGGTGCTGCGAAACGAACAGCGCATGCGCATGGTTATCCGCCACCTGCAACACGACCTGCAACGGCCCCAGATCCTTTGGATTGAGCGTCAGCTCAGCGCTCTGCGAATGCGCATTCGACAAAAACACCACCTTCTGGCTCAGCGCGTCTTCCCAGTCGCTCGTGCCGACCTGCGGCGTCAACGCATTCGCGGCGGCGGCCGCGCTCGCATTGCCCGTACTCTGCGCTGCCGCCGTCGTGCTCGCGGCGTTCGCTGCCGCCTGCGTCGCGGCCAGCGCGGCGTTCGCCGCCTCGGACGCGCTGCGCACCGATGCGAGGTTGTCCGCCTGGCCGCTCGTCGCGGCCGCGGCGCTCAACGCGTCGGCGGCCGACTTCGCTGCCGACGGATCGGCCAGCGCGGTCGCGGCAGCCGTCGCCGTCGACGTCGTGTGGGTCGTCGAGGCCCCCTTGCCGTTGCCGAACAGGCCGCTCGCGAGCGTCTTGTCGTCCGACGTGCCGTTCAGGCCGTTTTTCGTGTTGCCCAAGCCGCCCGCCGCGCTCGACACGCTCGTGGCTTTTGCGGCCGCGCCGGCAGCGAGCGCGGCCGCGGGCACCGCGCCCTGGCCGCTCGACAGCGCGGACAGCGCACGCTGCAACGCATCCTGCAGCGACTTCGGATCGACCGCGCCTTTCCTGCTTGCCGCGGTGGCCGCGAGCGCGCTCGTGGCCGTGCCGGCCAGCGCGCTCACCGCATCGGCGGCGGAGCTCGCGGCATCGGTCGTGGTGGTGGCGTTCGAGTCGGCGTTGTTGGCGACGACCTGTGCCTGCGCTTGCGCCTGAGCCTGGGCGGCAGCCGCAGCGGCGGCGAGCGCGCCAGCGTCGGTTTGCGCCTTGGTGTCTTTCTGCCTGGCTTGCGTCGCGGTCGTCTGGCTGTTCGATGCCTGCTGCGTTGGTGTCGTCGACGGCGTGGACGACGGCGATGACGCGCTGCTGCTGGCCGCGTTGCTCGCTGTGCCGTTGCCGTTCTGGCTGCCGCTCGCGCTCTGCTGCGAGGAAGCGGGAGCGGACGTGGAAGCGGAAGCGGGCGGCGGCGCACTGGGCGCGCTCGGCGCCGAGGCTTGCGACGCCGTCGCTGAACTGGTCTGCTGTTGATTCGCGCTGTTCTGCTGGTCGATGCTTTGCTGCAAGGTCTGCGCGAACGGGCTCGAGACCGCGGCGTTCGCGGACGCGCTGCTCGACCCATTGCCGCTCGTGTCGAGCAGCGTGCTCAGTTGGGAGCCGATCTGTGAAAGAAGCGACATAAAGAATCCTGTGAATCGGTCGAACGGGTGTGCCGTCAGGCTTTGGCCGCGAGGCAAGGCCTCACGCGCCGTCGGCTCGCATGCGCAGACTCCGCGCCGCAAATTCGTCGGCGTCGCGCTGTTCGCGCCGCGCCGCAACCTTCGCCTCGGCCGCCTCGCCGCGCGCCTGCAGCACTTCGTACGAGCCGAGCTTCTGCTTGTGGCGCTGCCAGTCGGGCTTCGCCGCCTCGAGGCGCGCGCTCGCCGCCGCCAGCAGGCTGCGCTGCTGCTCGATCGCGGCATCGAGCGTATCGATGAACGCCTGGAAGTTGCGCATGTTGCCGGCCGGCATGCCCGACTGCGCGCTCTCCATGAAGCGTGCGTAGTATTCGTCGCGGTACTGCACGAGCGCATCGAGTTGCGCCTGAACGTCGTTGCGCTCGCGCTGCGCGCGGCCGAGCCGCTGCGCGGCGGCGTCCACGTCGTCCTGCGCGAGACCGATCAGCGTCTTGATCGGAAAATGTTTCGACATCGTCAGCCTCCTCGGCCGTAGGGTCTGTTTACATATGGAACGCACGTGCGAATGCCCGCGGGCATTCCCCTGAAATGAATTCCAGGCAATGGGGTTGCCGCGAGAAGGGCCGCTCGCTGCGTCATGCTCCTTGCGAATACGTCGAGTATTCGCGGCGTCGCAGTCCTTGCGAGCGGCCCTTCTCGCGGCAACGCACGTGCGTTCCATATGTAAACAGACCCTAAGCAAACAGCGCGTTCAGCATGTCGATGCTCGGCTGGAAGTTCGCGCACTCGCGAAAGCCTTGCTGCAGGAACGCTTCCATCCGCGGATACAGCGCGATCGCGCGATCGAGCACCGCGTCGCGCCCGCTCGAATACGCGCCGACGTTGATCAGATCGCGGTTGCGCTGATAGCGCGACAGCATCTGCTTGAACATACGCGTTTTATTCAGATGGTTATCGTCGATCAGCGCGGTCATTGCCCGGCTAATCGACGCTTCGATATCGATCGCAGGGTAGTGGCCGGCTTCGGCGAGCGAGCGCGACAGCACGATGTGGCCGTCGAGAATCGCGCGCGCCGAGTCGGCGATCGGGTCCTGCTGGTCGTCGCCTTCGGTGAGCACCGTGTAGAACGCGGTGATCGAGCCGCCGCCCGCCGGTCCGTTGCCGGTGCGCTCGACGAGCGCCGGCAGCTTCGCGAACACCGACGGCGGATACCCCTTGGTCGCGGGCGGCTCGCCGATCGCGAGCGCGATCTCGCGCTGCGCCATCGCGTAACGGGTCAGCGAATCCATTAGCAGCAGCACGTGCTTGCCCTGGTCGCGGAAGTATTCGGCGAGCGAGGTCGAGTACGCGGCGGCCTGCATCCGTAACAGCGGCGACACGTCGGCCGGCGCGGCGATCACGACCGAGCGCGCCAACCCTTCCTCGCCGAGAATCTGTTCGATGAACTCCTTCACTTCGCGGCCACGTTCGCCGATCAGGCCGATCACGATCACCTCGGCGCTGGTGTAGCGCGCCATCGTGCCGAGCAGCACCGATTTACCGACGCCCGAACCCGCGAACAGCCCCATCCGTTGACCACGACCGACGGTCAACAGCGAGTTGATCGCGCGCACGCCGACGTCGAGCACCTTGTGAATCGGCTCGCGATTGAGCGGATTGATGACCGGCGCGGACAGCGGCGCGTCCCTTTGCGTGCCGAGCGGGCCGAGCCCGTCGAGCGGACGGCCGGATGCGTCGAGCACGCGGCCGAGCAATTCCCAGCCGACCGGTAGACGCTTCGCGCCCGCGAGCGGGTCGGCGATCGGCGCGCTTTCGAGCGGAAAGACCCGCGCGCCGGGCAACAGGCCGATCACTTCGGTGGTCGGCATCAGGAACAGCTTGTCGCCGGAGAAGCCGACCACTTCGGCTTCGGCCATCGGCAGCGAACTGCCGGGCGGCAACTCGATCATCACTTCGGCGCCGACCGACAGACGCAGGCCGACCGCTTCGAGCACGAGACCGGCCGCGCGTGTGAGACGCCCGCACGCGCGCAGCGGCTTCGCGATCGCGTTGCGCGCGCGCAGCGCGTCGAGCTGGCCGCGCCATGCCTGCATGTGGGGATTGATGTCGAGCGCGGGATCGTAGGACGGCGCGTGCGGAGCGTGAGCGGCGCAAGCACTGCGCGCGGCGTGGTCCGTCGCGGCGGACTCGCGGCTCGCCGCCGCGCCTGTCGCCGGATGTGCGCTCGCAGGAGCGTGCCATGCCGCATCCGGGGGCTGCGGAATACCGGCCGACTCGACATCGGCCAGCGCCTCGGCGCCGAACGACGCCAACGCGAGCTCGCGTTCGAGCGGCGTCAGATCGCTCGCGCGGATCTCGTCGAGCGTCGGCTTCACCACGTGCTCACCTTGCCGAGCGCGGCGGCGACGCGCTGCCAGCGCGTGTCGATGCCCGCGTCGACCTCACCGGTGCCGGCCTGCGCGCGGCAACCGCCACGCTCCACCGATGCGTCGGTGCGCACGGTCCAGCCGCGCGTTTGCAATTCATCGAGCAGATACGCCTCGACGACCGGCAGATCGGCGGGACTCACGATCAGCGCCGGTGCGCCGGCAAGCGCGGGCTCGGCCGCGAGTACCTCGCGCGCGGCCGCGATCAGTGCGGTCGGGTCGTGCTGCACGTGCTGGCGCACGACCTGCTGCGCGATGTCGAGCGCGAGTGCGATCAGCGTTTCGGAGATCGCGTGCTGCGCGCCATCGAGCGCGCTCTTGAAGGTTTCGGCGAGCGCGGCGAGCCGCATCGCTTCCTCGCGCGCCTCGGTCTGGCCTTGCGCGAAACCCTGCGCGTGCCCCTGGTCATAGCCCGCCTGATAGCCGAGCGCCTGGCCGGCCACATGACCGGACGCGACGCCCTGTGCATGCGCGGCTTCGCGGCGGTGCTCGAGTTCGGCTTCGAACGCGCGCTCGTCGAACTCGGGTTCGGCCGGCGGCGGCGCCGGCGGAGCCGGGTCGAACGACGCCATCTCCCAGCGCTGGTAGGCCGAGAGGCTTTCCTTTGCCGGGGCGTTCGGATCAGACATAGGCGTCTTCCGCCTTGCCGCCTAGAACGATCTGTCCGCTCTCGGCCAGGTTGCGCACGATCTGCAGGATGCGGCGCTGCTGCGTCTCGACTTCGGACACGCGTACCGGGCCGCGCGCGTCGAGGTCTTCGGCGAGCAACTCGGCCGCGCGCTGCGACATGTTCGACAGGAACTTCTGACGCAGCGCGGGCGCCGCGCCCTTCAGCGAGATGATCAGCGCTTCGGATTCGACTTCCTTCAGCAGCAGCTGGATCGCGCGGTCTTCGAGCTCGAGCAGGTTCTCGAACACGAACATCTGGTCGATGATCTTCTGCGCGAGCTCGGCGTCGTACTGGCGCACGTTTTCGATGACGCCTTCCTCGTGGTTGCTCGACATGAAGTTCAGAATCTCGGCCGCCGTGCGGATACCGCCCATCGGGCTGCGCTTCAGGTTGTCGCTGCCGGACAAGAGGCCGGTCAGCACGTCGTCGAGCTCGCGCAGCGCGGCCGGCTGGATGCCGTCGAGCGTCGCGATCCGCAGCAGCACGTCGTTGCGCAGCCGGTCCGTGAAACAGCCGACGATCTCCGAAGCCTGATCGCGGTCCAGATGCACGAGGATCGTCGCGATGATCTGCGGATGCTCGTTCTTGATCAGTTCCGCGACCGCCGCCGAGTCCATCCACTTCAGGCCTTCGATGCCGCTCGTGTCGCTGCCCTGCAGGATCCGGTCGATGATCGCGCCGGCCTTGTCGTCGCCGAGCGCCTTGGTCAGCACGGAGCGGATGTAATCGCTCGAATCGAGCGACATGCCGGTGTGCTGCTCGGCCTCGCGCACGAACTCCTGCAGCACCTCGTCGACCTGTTCGCGGGTGACGTTCTTCAGCGCGGCCATCGCGACGCCGATTTTCTGAACCTCACGGGGGCCCAGAAACTTGAACACCTGCGCCGCCTCTTCCTCGCCGATCGACATCAGCAGCAGCGCGCTCTTCACTACGCCTTCAGCGCTCATCGGACACCCAGTTCTTGACGACGGTTGCTACGACCTTCGGATCCTGACGCGCGATGCTGCGCGCGAACTCCAGGTTCCGCTCGTATTTGTGCTTCGCGTTTTCGAGCGCGAGATGCTCGCTATCCGCTTCGATTTCCACCACCGCGCCATCGCGCTCCTCGGCCGGGATGCCGTCGAGCAGCACCGGTTCGTCGGGCGCCATCAGCGCGGCAACCGGCTCGGGCGGCGGCGGGAAGGCGCGGCGCAACGCCGGCTTCACCATCACGAAGTAGAGGAACAGGGCCACCGCGCCGATGCCGAGGTACGTCGCGATCTGCTTGTACAGCGCGAGCATGTCGGGCGTGCGCCACCACGGCAGGTCGGCGTTCGGGTCGAGCTCGGTGGTAAACGCGCTGTTGACCACGTTGACCGAGTCGCCGCGCGACGCGTCGAAGCCCATCGCGTCCTTCACGAGCTGGGTGATCTGCGCGAGCTTGTCGGCGCTGACCGGCTGCATCGTCACGTGACCCTTCGGATCGACGACCCGCAGATAATTGACGACCACCGCGACCGACAGCCGGCGGATGCCGCCCATCGGCTGGTCGACGTGGCGCACGGTCTTGTCGAGCTCGTAGTTGGTGGTCGAATCCTTGCGGTCGCTGACCGGCGTCGTGGTGACCGAGCTCGCGCCGTTGCCCGCCACGATCGGCGCGGAGGCCGGCTGCGGCGGCTGGTTCGACAGCGCGCCCGGCACCCCCGAGGCGCCGCCTTGCGACATTTCGGTGGCGCTGCTCGACTGCTGGCTGCGGATCGCGGCCTGCTGCGGATTGCCGTTCGGGCCGTAGTTCTCGGAGGTCTGCTCGCTGTGCGAGAAGTCGATGTCGGCGCTGACCTGCGAGCGCGCGTTGCCGGCGCCGAACAGCGGCGCGAGGATCGTGTCGATGCGCTGCTGGGTGTTGCGCTCGATCTGCTGGCGGAACTTCAGCTGGGTCGCATCGAGTCCGCCGCCATTGGTTGGCTGCGTGAGCAGGTTGCCGTCCTGGTCGAGGATCGTCACGCCGCGCACCGGCATTTCCGGCACCGCCGACGCCACCATGTGCGTAATCGCGACGACCTGCCCTTCGTCGAGCACGCGGCCCGGGTACAGGTTCACGAGCACCGCCGCCGACGGCGCTTCCTTGTCGCGCACGAACACGCTCGGCTTCGGAATCGCGAGATGCACGCGCGCCGATTTCACGCTCGAGATCGCTTCGATCGTGCGTTCGAGTTCGCCTTCGAGCGCGCGCTGATAGTTGATCTGCTCGTCGAACTGGCTGATGCCGAATTTCTGGTTGTCCATCAGCTCGAAGCCGACCGAGCCACTCTTCGGCAGCCCCTGCGATGCGAGGCGCAGGCGCATCTCGTGGACCTGCTCGGCCGGCACGAGGATCGCGCTGCCGCTTTCGGACAGCTTGTACGGAATATTGGCCTGCTGCAGCGCGGTGATGATCGAGCCGCCGTCGCGGTCGGACAGATTGCTGTAGAGCACCTTGTAGCTGGGCGCGCGCGACCACAGGAACAGGCCGGCGACGACCGCCACCAGCAGCGCGACCGCGAACACGAGCGGCGCGCGCGGGTTGCCGCGCATCTGCGCGAGTCCGGACAGACGCTGGCCGAAATTGCCGCCGATACCTCCCAGGCCGCCGAGGCCACCGAGGTCGGCCATGCCGCCGGCCTGGCCGCTACCGGCCTGACCGGCAGCGGGCTGCGCGCCGGCGAGCCCCATACGGGCGTCGGGGTTGATCAAAGAGTTGGCTGACGAATCCATGCGTCGGGTTTCTCCGGGGAATGCCTTGGCGTTCTGTCGTGATGCCGCGCCGGGGCTGGGCGGACGGACAGAGACTTTCACCTTTGAAATTATCCGCAGCGCCGCTCAACCCGATTGCTTGAATAGAGCCGGGTTTTCCCTCTAGTTTCGGGACTTTCCGCGAGGAGCCGCTGCTATGCTTTCGTCCAGATCGGTACACCGTCCGGCGGTCCGATCGCACATCCAACGGAGAAAACATGACCATGCCCGTGAACGCGCTATCGTCGGCGCTGCAACAGATGCAGGCGATGGCGGCGCAGGCGGCCGGCGACGCGACCCCGGCGGCGGAGCAATCCGGCGCGGCGACGCCCACCAACTTCGCGGCGGCGCTGAAGGCTTCGCTCGACAAGATCAGCGGCGACCAGCAGAAGGCGGTCGGCGAGTCGCAGGCGTTCGAGCTCGGCGCGTCGAGCGTCTCGCTGAACGACGTGATGGTCGACATGCAGAAGGCCAACATCGGCTTCCAGTTCGGCCTGCAGGTGCGTAACAAGCTGGTCGCCGCGTACAACGACATCGCGCAGATGTCGATCTGAGCGGGATCGCGCGTGTCCGCCTGAAGGGCTGCCTGAAGGACTGCCTGAAGGACCGCCTGAAGGTCCACACGAGTCCCGTCCGGCGATCCGGCACGCCGCTGCCGGCGCTTGCGCCGGCGGCTTCGTGCCGTGTTTCCGGTGCCCGCCCAGCGGCGCTTTCGATCCTCCTTACACCGGACTAAAGCTTTGTCGTCGCGCATCCGATAACCAAATTACAGGTCAGCGACCGGCGCGTCGACGCGCCGCGCGGCCACGCCACGACTTAACCGCAGCCAGTATAAGAGGAGGAGCGCCGATGTTTTCCCAAGGGCACGCTGGAGCCAACGCGTATGCGCGTGTCGGTATCGAGACATCCGTGATGGGCGCAAGTCCGCATCGTCTGATCGTGTTGCTGTACCAGGGCGCACGCCAGGCGATCGCGCAAAGCCGCATGCATTTGCAGCAGGGCAACGTGGCCGAGCGTGGCATGGCGATCAGCAAGGCGATCCGGATCATCGAAAGCGGGCTGCAGCAGTCGCTCAACCTCGAGGTGGGCGGCGAAATCGCCGAACGGCTCAACGCTTTGTACGACTATATGGCGCGTCGACTGTTGCAAGCCAATATCAATCAGAGCGAGGCGATGCTCGTGGAAGTGGACCGTCTGCTCGCGACGCTCGAAGAGGCATGGATCGGGATAGCCCCGGAGATCGCGCGGATGGCAGCACAGCCAGCCGCGGAAAGCCTGAGATGACATCGAACGCAGAATATTTTGCCCGCTACGAGGCGATCGCGGCGCTGTCCTGCCGCATGCTGATGGCGGCCCGTCGTGCACTGTGGAACGACCTGGTGCACTTGCAGGAAGAGTATCGGCAGCTGGTCGAAGCGCTGCGCGAAGCCGACGTGGGCGTCAAGCTCGACGAGGCCGAACGCCTGCGCAAGTACGCGCTGATCCGCCAGATCCTCGCCGACGACGCCGCGATCCGCGACCTCGCGAATCCGCGCATGGCGCATCTGTCGGCGCTGTTCGCCGGCCGGTCGACGCGCGTGCTGAAGGAGTTGTACGGGGCGCGCTGAGCGCGAGCGGGCGCGCGCGTGAGCGGGCGCCACGCCGCACGCGTCTGAAGGATCGGAGCAATCAGAGCATCGCGCGCGTTGCCGCCGATGCGACCAAGGAACCGGCATGAACGGAATCGATTCGGCCCTCGCTTCGGTGCTGTCGAGCCGGATCGACAGCCTGCTCAGCATCGCGCCGGGAACCGCGACCACCTCGCAGACCGGCGCGGCCGGCGTCGATACCGCGGTTCCCGCGGCGCCTGCGAACGTGACGCCCGCGCCCCAGCCGTCCGCGCAAACCGCGCTGTCGGCCGTCGCGCTGACGCTGAATGCGATTGCGCACTCAGGCGGCGAGGCCACACCGGCGGTGCTCGGCCGCGCGCCGATCTGGGCGGCCGCGCCGGCGCTCGACGTCGCCATCGAAAGCTTGCCGCTGACCGATGCGGCGGGCGCCGCGACAGTCAATTTCGCTGCCGACGATTCCGCTGCTGCTGCCAGCACCAACACCAATCCCAACGCTGCCGCCAACGCAACCGCGGCCGCCACCGCGAGCGTGGCGGCGACCGAAGTGCCGGTCGCGGCGCTCGCGGCCGCGCTGCAACAGACGGTCGCCGACAGCGGCCTGTTCTACGAGGCGCATCTCGCGGCGTGGCTGGTCGGCCAGCGTTCGCCGGCCCAACTGGCGAACGAGGCGCAGAACCAGCTCGTCGCAGATTCTCAATTGCCTCCCGACTGGAGCGCCGACGCTGGCGACGCGGGCGCGCGGTCCGCTGCGGCGAACGGAGCCCCCGAGGCAACGCCACGCGGCACGGCGAACGTTGCCGAGAACAACCCTGCCATGCACGCGACGCCGTCGATCCTGACCGCGCAGGCCGCGCGACTCGTCGCGGGCGAGCTGCTGGCCAGCTCGGTGTCCGACCTGAATGGCCAGTCCACACACGCGGGGCTGCACAGCGCGGTGTCCCAGGCGGCCGATGCCGGCTCGTCGCAGAGCGCGCAGGCGATGGCGGCGGCGGTGCATCCGGCGACGGTGCCGCTCGTGCGCCAGCAGCTCGATCTGCTTGCGACCGGACAGTTCCGCTGGACCGGCGAGGCGTGGCCCGGCGCGCGTCTGGACTGGACGATCGAGCAGGATGGCGACGAATGGGACCGCAGCGGCGGCGGCCTCGCGAGCGAGGACGACCAGCCGTGGCGCACGCGCCTGACGCTGTCGCTGCCGACGCTCGGCACCGTCGATGCCGAACTGACGCTGACCGGCACGCGGCTGGCCGCGCGCGTGCAGGCGAGCCCGCGGGGCGCCGCGCGGCTCGCGATGCAGGGGGACGATTTCCGTCAGCGGCTCGCGGCGGCGGGGCTCGAGTTGCAGGGATTGACGATTCGCGAGATCGGCGGCGGTGTGCCTGGTACTACCGCGGCGGGCACCTCGGCGGCGGGTGCGCAGGCCGCGAGCGCGTATGCACGGTCGGCGTCGGCGGCTGTGGCCACGTCGACGGCGTCGGCGTCGGGCGCCGCATCGCGCGACGACCTCGATTGGGATATCTGATGAGCCGCACCCAACGTCGCAGCGCGGCCGCGCTTGTTTATGACGCTCATGGCGGCGAGCCCGCCCCGCGTCTGGTCGCCAAGGGGTATGGGCTGCTCGCTGAGATGATCGTGCAGCGCGCGAAGGAGGCAGGGCTCTATGTGCATGAGGCGCCCGAGATGGTGTCGCTGCTGATGCAAGTCGATCTGGATGCGCGGATTCCACCGCAGCTTTATCAGGCTGTCGCCGAGTTGCTGGCCTGGTTGCATCGGCTCGAGAGTGGGGCCGATGCTGAGACGGGCAATGGCGCTGGCGCGCCGGATGTGGTTGATGTTGTTGCTACTGATGTGCCTGGCGGTGCTAGTACTGTGGATAACTGAAGGTGTGTGTTTGCCCTTTGGCAGGGCGGGGCGCTTTTTTGTCGTTGTTCTGGCTTTGTTGGCCTTTCCTTGCTTTGTTATCGGTCTATTAGCGTTGCCCCTGTGCGGGGCGGCACCTACTTTCTTTGCTGCTGCAAAGAAAGTAGGCAAAGAAGACAGCTCAAACCGCAAGCTTATAAGCGGGTCCCCTGGCTTGGAAGGGGTAGTGGTGCATCTGGAATCCGGGCCCCCGCACATTCCCCGTTCGTGACAAAGCCATCATCCCTCCCACTCCGCACTACGTGCGTCGCGGACGGGTCTGCCAGGGAAACCAATGGTTTGGCCCGCGCAGCGGGGGCCGTCGGCTGCGCCTCGGCGATGCGCCGAAACAACCGGTGGGTTTTGAACGGGGTTTCGGCGCGCGTAGCGCCGCCGGAAGAATGACTGCCTTGTCACTGGCGCGGAATGTGCGGGAGCACGGATTCCAGATGCACCACTACCTCATGCAGACCGAGGGACCCGCTTAAGAGTTGGCGGTTTTAGCTGTCTTCTTTGCCTACTTTCTTTGCAGCAGCAAAGAAAGTAGGTGCCGCCCCGCACAGGGGCAACGCTAATAGATCGATAAGACAACAAGGAAAGGCCAACACCGCAAAGAACAAAGACAAAAAAAGGCCTCACCCCGCCCAGGGGCTAAATCAGAATCTCATCATCAACTTCAACACCGCGTTCACGCGTCTCCCGTACGGTGGCGAAATCAACCCGCGCGCATTCAAGCGCGCCTGCACGAGCACGGGCTTCATCTTGGAAAAAGTAACGAACCCCTCGTACCCGTGGTACGCCCCCATCCCACTCGCCCCGACCCCGCCGAACGGCAAACTCTCACATGCCAGATGCATCAGCGTCTCGTTAACCGCCATGCCGCCGGCGATCGTTTCATGCGTGACACGCTCAACCGTCCGCGCATCGTCGGCATAGAGATAAAGCGCCAGCGGCCGCGGCCGCGCATTGATCCACGCGATCGCGTCGTCGAGCGTGTCGTACGGCACGAGCGGCAACAGCGGCCCAAAAATCTCCTCCTGCATCAGCGCGCATTCGTCCGGCGCGCCAGTCACGGCGATCAGCGGAAAGCGCCGGCTCCCGGCATCGGGCGTCGCGTTGGTCAGCGCATGCAATTGCGCGCCCGCAGCCCGCGCTTCGTCGGCGAGACGTTCGAGCCGCTCGAAGTGCCGCGAAGAAATGATCGACGTGTAATCCGGGTTCTGCGCGAAGTCCGGATACATCCTCGCCATCCGCACGCGCGCCCGTTCGATGAACGCCTGCTCCTTGCCGCGCGGCACCAGCACGTAGTCGGGCGCCACACAGGTCTGCCCCGCGTTCAGGGTCTTGCCGGCGATCAGATTGTCGACCGCGTTGTCGAAACGCGCATGCGCGCCGATCAGCGCCGGCGACTTGCCGCCGAGTTCGAGCGTGACCGGCGTCAGATGCTCGGCCGCCGCGCGCATCACTTCGTGACCGACCTTCGTCGAGCCGGTGAACAGCAGATGATCGAACGGCAGCGCGCTGAACGCGGCCGCGAGCGCCGCATCGCCGTTGACGACCGCGACGTGAGTGCGCGCGAACGTCTGACCGATCAGCAGCTCGAATAGCGCCGAGGTGCGCGGCGTCAGCTCGGACATCTTGATGATCGCGCGATTGCCGGCCGTCAGCGCGCTGATCAACGGGCCGACCGCGAGCAGCACCGGATAATTCCACGGCACGATGATGCCGACCACGCCGAGCGGCTGCGGCACCACCTTCGCGCGCGCCGGCAGCAGCCACTTGTTGGTGCGGCGGCGCTGCGCTTTCATCCAGCGCTTGCCGTGACGCAGCGCGGCGTCGATCTCTTCCTTCACGAGCAGGAATTCGGCGAGCAGCACTTCTTCCTTCGCGCGATTGCCGAAGTCCGCGTGCATCGCGTCGGCGAGCGCATCGCGATTGTCGAGCATCAGCTTGCGCAGCGCACGCAGATGCGTCGCACGCGTGTCCCACGACGGATAGGGCGCGCGCAGATACGCATGACGTTGATCGCGCAACAGTGCTTGGAGCGCGGCGACCTCCGGCACATCGTTCTTCATGTGAGTCCACTCCCAGATGGATGACCGTGCGCGTCGAGCGCGCTTATCTTGGTTTGAGGTTGAGTCGGAGTTGCGAGCGGTGCGCTCGGGGTTTGCGCGCCCGCCGCGTTTACCCGGGAAAGGCGCGCTTGACGATCGCCGCGTGATCGAACGTGGCCGGCAGCGTGCCGTACACGCGGCCGCTTTCGCCGCAGCCGTCGGCGAGACGCGTCGCGATGAACGCGTCGGCGACCCCGGCGGGCGCGTGCTGCGCGAGCAGCGTCGCCTGCGCGATCAGCACGATCTGCTGCGCGATACGTCGCGCCGACGCCTCGCGCGGTTCGGCCGGTCCGTTCAGCGTCGCGGCGAGACGCGCGAGCGCCGCGCCCAACGCCGGATGCGCGCGCGCGACGTCCTGCCAGGCGGCGAACAGCGCTTGCGCGGCCTGCGGCTCGCGCTCCATCGCGCGCAGCACGTCGAGGCACATCACGTTGCCCGAGCCTTCCCAGATCGAGTTGACCGGCGCCTCGCGATAGAAGCGCGCCATCGGCCCGGTTTCGACGTAGCCGTTGCCGCCCCAGACTTCCATCGCCTCGCCGGTGAATTCGAGCGCGCGCTTGCAGACCCAGTACTTCGCGGCAGGCGTAACGATGCGCCGCCAGGCGCGTTCGGCCGATGAAGCCGACGACGCGTCGGCGGATTCCTCGAACGCGCGCGCGAGACGCATGAACAGCACCGTAGCCGCTTCGGATTCGAGCGCGAGATCGGCGAGCACGTTGCGCATCAGCGGCTGCTCGGCAAGGTGCCGGCCGAACGCGCTGCGATGCCGCGCATGATGGACCGCCTGCACGAGCGCGGCACGCATCAGCGCGGCGCTGCCGATCACGCAGTCGAGCCGCGTGTAGCTCGCCATTTCGATGATGGTCGGCACGCCGCGTCCTTCGTCGCCGATCATCACACCGTACGCGTCGAGAAATTCGACTTCGCTGCTTGCGTTGGAGCGATTGCCGAGCTTGTCCTTCAGACGCTGGATCTGCACCGCGTTCTTGCTGCCGTCCGGCGCGAAGCGCGGCACGAAAAAGCATGACAGTCCCTCGTGCGTGTCGGTGCGCGCGAGCACCAGATGGGCGTCGCACTGCGGCGCCGAGAAGAACCATTTATGACCGACGAGCCGGTAGGCGCCGCCCCGTCCGCCGGCACCGTCGAACGCATGGGCGCGCGTGCGGTTGCTGCGCACGTCGGAGCCGCCCTGTTTCTCGGTCATGCCCATGCCGATCATCGCCGAGCGCTTTTGCGTGAGCGGCACGTCGCGCGGATCGTGCTCGCGTGTGTACAACTGGTCGCGCAGCGTATCGAACAACGTGGATTCGCGCTGCAACACCGGAATGCTCGCGAATGTCATCGTCAGTGGGCACAGCGAGCCGGATTCGATTTGCGCATGCATGAAGTAGCCGGCGCAGCGCGCGGCCATCGCGCCGCTTCGCGGCTCGGCGAACGGCAGCGCGTGTAGCCCTTCGCGGCGCAGCAGCGCGAGCAGTTCATGCCACGCGGGATGGAACTCGAGCGCGTCGATGCGCTCGCCGCGCGGACTATGCGTGACCAGCTCCGGCGTATGGCGGTTGGCGAGCTCCGCGAGCGCGAGCGTGTCGGGCGTCGTCAGCGTCGCGCCGTGTCGCAGCAGCGCCTCGCGATGCCAGCTCGCGCCGTCGCGATCGACGGCCGCGCTCAAAGCGGCGTCGCTCGAGAACAGGTTGTAGTCCGCGAGCGGCGGTGCCTGATTCGTCACTTCGTGAGTCTGGCCGAAGCCGTGCCGTTCCATCTGCTGTCTCCTTGCTTTCGCTATTGTGCGCCGCTTCGCCGACGGCATCCCCGATGCGCTTTGTCGCATCTGTTCGAGCGCCGCGCGTGATGCCGCATGCCGGAAGGAGGGCGCGCGTCGCGCCATGTTTGGAAGCCGCGCGCGGGCCGTACGCGCCTTTCATCATAGGGGCGCGTTGCCGCCGGCGTTTAGAGGAATCGTTCTGTCAGGGAGCCGCCGCAGCCCCAATACGCTCCCTACAATGCGCAGAAAACACACGTAGACAAGTGTGCACGAGACAGGGTCCGCGAGCAACGCGGCCCATCAGGAGGAGCGCATGCAATACGACTACATCATCGTCGGTGCGGGCTCGGGCGGCTGCACGCTCGCGAGCCGTCTCGCGGATAGCTGTCCCGACGCGACCATCGCGCTGATCGAGGCCGGTCCGCATACCGGGCGCAATCTGTTGGTGAACATGCCGGTCGGCGTCGCGGCCGTGGTGCCGAACAGACTGAAGACCAACTACGGCTACCTGACCACGCCGCAGCCGGGGCTCGCCGGTCGCCAGGGCTATCAGCCGCGCGGACGCGGTTTCGGCGGATCGAGCGCGATCAACGCGATGATCTACACGCGCGGCCATCCGCTCGATTACGACGAGTGGGCGCGGCTCGGCTGCGACGGCTGGTCGTGGGCCGAGGTGCTGCCGTATTTTCGCCGCGCCGAAGACAACGAGCGCGGCGCCGATGCGTGGCATGGCGAGGCCGGTCCGCTGACCGTGTCCGATCTGCGCTTCAGGAATCCGTTTTCCAGGCGCTTCGTGCAGGCCGCGCTCGAAGCGGGCTACAAAGCGAACGACGACTTCAACGGCGCGGATCAGGAAGGCATCGGCTTCTATCAGGTCACGCAACGTGACGGGCGCCGTTGCAGCGTCGCGCGCGCGTACATCTACGACCGGCCGCGCGCGAATCTGCACACGATGGCCGACGCGACCGTGCTGCGCGTCGTGTTCGACCGCAAGCGCGCGAGCGGCGTCGAAATCGTGCGCGGCGGCCGCACCGAAACGCTCGCGGCGCGCGCCGAGGTCGTGCTCGCCGCTGGGGCGTTCAACTCGCCGCAACTGTTGATGTGCTCGGGCATCGGGCCGGCCGCGCATCTGCGCTCGCTCGGCATCGACGTGCTTCACGATGCGCCCGAGGTCGGCCAGAACCTGATCGATCACATCGATTTCACGATCAACAAGCGCGTGAGGTCGATCGAGCCCACCGGTTTTTCGGTGCGCGGCATCGCGCGGATGCTGCCGCAATTCGTGACCTTCATGCGCCACGGGCGCGGCATGCTGTCGAGCAACGTCGCCGAGGCGGGCGGTTTTCTGAAGAGCCGGCCGACGCTCGCGCGGCCCGATCTGCAACTGCATTTCTGCGCGGCGATCGTCGACGATCACAACCGCCATATGCACTGGGGCCACGGCTATTCGCTGCATGTATGCGTGCTGCGTCCGCATAGCCGCGGCACCGTGACGCTCGCAAGCGCCGATGCGCGTGTCGCGCCGCTGATCGATCCGCGCTTTCTGAGCGATGCGCGCGATCTCGATCTGCTCGTCGAGGGCGCGAAGATGGCGCGGCGCATTCTCGGCGCGCCGTCGCTCGCGCTGCACGGCGGCGAGGAGTTGTACACGCGGCCAGGGCAATCGGATGCGGAACTGCGCCAGACGATCGCCGAGCGCGCGGACACGATCTATCACCCGGTCGCGACCTGCCGGATGGGCGGCGACGCGCGCTCGGTCGTCGATCCGCAATTGCGCGTGCGCGGCGTGACGGGGTTGAGGATCGTCGATGCGTCGGTCATGCCGACCCTGATCGGCGGCAACACCAATTCGCCGACGGTGATGATCGGCGAACGGGCGGCGGAGTTGATCGCGACGAGCCGGCGAGACGGAGCGGGGAGGTCGGCGACGGTGACGCCCCCGAACCCAGGTGACATGCCGGCGCAGGCGGTTTGATCGCCGTTTGCAAGGAGGTCGGCAAACGCGAGCGGCGTAACGCGGCCGGCGGCCGGCCGCCGCCCGTCACTCGCCTGAGGGTGGCAGAGCTCCTTGCGGCGCTGTGATTCCGTTAAAGCCGATCCCCGGTCCGAGTATGAAATCGTCGCTGGCGTGTGTCGGCAGCGTTTCGCGCGCGACGTCGAGCCACGCGCGCGCCGCGTGCGACAGATAGCCGTTGCGGCGCCAGCCGATCGCCATTTCCCACGGGATCTCCGGTTCGACGACCGGGCGGCAGGTGAACTGCGCGGGATCGAGCCGCCGGCAATAGGGCGCGGGCAGCAGCGCGATGCCGACGCCAGCCAGCACCAGCGCCGCCATGAAGTCCCAATGCGCGCTGCGTCCGACGATCGCGGGCGCAAATCCCGCCGCGCGACACGCGTTCAACACGACGTCGTTCAGCGCGAGGCTTTCGCCGTAAAACACGAACGGCTCATCGGCGAGTTGGGCGAGCGGCACCTCGTTCAACGCATCCCAGCGCGAGCCGGCGCGCGCGACGAGCCACAACAGCTCGCGCGACATCGGCAGCACGTCGATGTTGTCGGGGTCGACCGGCTGCAGCACACCGCCCAGTTCCAGTTCACCGTTGATCAGCGCGGCTTCGATCGCGCGCGAGCCCTGCTCGAACAGCTTCAGCTCGATCTTCGGATAGCGCTGGCGGAACGCGGCGATTGCGGGGGTGAAGAGCGCACCGCCCATCGGTGGAATGCCGATTGCCAGTTCACCGCGCCCGAGCGTGTCGAGATCGTTCAGCTCGGCCTGCAGTTGCGCGTGCGCGGCGAGCACGTCCTGGCCGCGCTGATAGACGATCCGGCCCACGTCGGTGAGAACCATCTGGCGGCCGTCGCGCAGCAGCAGCGGCGAGCCGATTTCGTCTTCCAGCGACTTGACCATCTTGCTGATGGTCGGCTGCGTGACGAACATCTGCTCAGCGGCGACGGTGAAGCTTTGCCGACGGACCACTTCGACGAAATAGCGCAGCGCGCGGAGTTCCATGAGCGTGGTCTCCAGAATTCCAGTTCGGAATGGTTTCGATGATTGTAAGTCATTTTATTTATGGCGCGGCGGGCCCCATACTAAATGCCTTCCACGCCAGCCAGGGGATGTCATGTCCGCGCCAGTTTTCACCCGTTCCGCCCGTCCCGCCGGTGGCGGCTCAAGTGGAGACGCGGGTGGCTTCGGCCGTGTCGCACGCATCGCCGTGCAAAGCGCCGCGATCGCGGCGCTCTGGATCGGCGCCGATTTCATCGTGCGGCGGCTCCATCTGCCGGTGCCGGGCGGCGTGGTCGGCCTCGTCGCGCTGCTCGCGCTGCTGTTCTGCGGAGGTATCGCGCCGCGCTGGGTCAAGGCCGGCGCGGACTGGCTGCTGTCCGACATGCTGCTGTTCTTCATTCCGGCGGCGGTCGCCGCCGTGCAATACGGCGGCCTGTTCCGCGCGGACGGCTGGCGCCTCGCGCTAGTGGTGATCGCCGGCACCCTGATGGTGATGGTCGCGGTGGCGTTCGCTGTCGATCAGGCCGCGCGCGTCGAACGGCGTTTCGCGCTGCGCCGCGTGCGGGTTGCGCGTAAGGCAGGCAGTCTGTCGCACGAGCGCCGATGAACCCGCTCCCGTTCGCTTCGCTGTTGGCCGACGACGCCGCGCGCCTGATCGCGGCCGGCTGCCTCGTGCTGACGATCGCGCTGTACTTCGCGTCGAAGGCGCTGTATGCGCGCGTGCGCTCGCCGTGGCTCACGCCGATGCTGACGGTGCCGGCCGCGCTCGTCGCGATCGTCGTACTCGCGCACATTCCGTATTCGCTTTACTTCGAGGACACACGCTGGCTGATGTGGCTGCTCGGCCCCGCGACGGTCGCGTTCGCCGTGCCGATCTACGAGTACCGCGCACTGTTGAAGCGCCACTGGATCTCGCTGTCCGTCGGCGTGACGGTGGGCATTCTGGTCGGCGTCGGCGGCTCGCTGATGCTCGCGAAGTTGCTGCACCTGTCGCCGGACTTGCAGCGCAGCCTGATGACGCGTTCGGTGTCGACGCCATTCGCGCTCGCCGTGTCCGACAGGATTCACGCGCCGAAGGACCTGACCGCGCTGTTCGTGATCGCGACCGGCGTCTGCGGCATGCTGTTCGGCGAAATCGTGCTCGCGTTCGTGCCGCTGCGCACGCGGCTCGCGCGCGGCGCGCTGTTCGGTGCGGCCGCGCACGGCGTCGGCACCGCGAAGGCACGCGAGCTCGGCAGCGAGGAGGGCGTGGTGTCCAGCCTGACGATGATGATCGCCGGCGTCGCCATGGTGCTGCTCGCGCCGATGCTGGGGCTGCTGCCGATCTGAACCAGCGCGCTGCCGCACCATCCGGCACGCGCCGAAGTCATCTCGATTTGCTACAATCGCCGTTCGTCTTCGAGGAGCGTTGCGACGGGTACCGCGAATCCGCATTCGCCGGCCGCCCGCCAGGCTCGAAGGCTTCAATTGGCAGCATGGAATGCGCATCGCGCGAATCCGAACGCTGCCTCAAACCGCGCTCACGTCACATTTCTAGTCAATTTCTTAGAAAGGAGGGCGTGATGAACGCCGCAGTCATCGATTCCCAGAAGCTGGATTACGTTGTCGCCGACATGTCGCTCGCCGCTTGGGGCCGCAAGGAACTCACGATCGCCGAGACCGAAATGCCCGGCCTCATGCAGACCCGTGATGAGTACAAGGCGCAGCAGCCGCTGAAGGGCGCGCGCGTCGCCGGCTCGCTGCACATGACGATCCAGACCGGCGTGCTGATCGAGACGCTGACCGCGCTCGGCGCGGACGTACGCTGGGCCTCGTGCAACATCTTCTCGACTCAGGACCATGCCGCCGCCGCGATCGCGCAGGCCGGCACGCCGGTGTTCGCGTTCAAGGGCGAATCGCTCGATGAATACTGGGAGTTCTCGCACCGCATTTTCGAATGGCCGAACGGCGAGTTCGCCAACATGATCCTCGACGACGGCGGCGACGCGACGCTGCTGCTGATCCTTGGCTCGAAGGCCGAGAAAGACCGCTCGGTGATCGCCAGGCCGACCAACGAAGAAGAAGTCGCGCTGTACAAGTCGATCGCCGCGCACCTCGAGATCGACCCGACGTGGTACTCGAAGCGCCTCGCGGCGATCAAGGGCGTCACCGAAGAAACCACCACCGGCGTGCACCGTCTGTACCAGATGGAGAAGGAAGGCCGCCTGCCGTTCCCGGCCATCAACGTCAACGACTCGGTCACGAAGTCGAAGTTCGACAACCTGTATGGCTGCCGCGAGTCGCTCGTCGACGGCATCAAGCGCGCGACCGACGTGATGATCGCGGGCAAGATCGCGGTCGTGGCCGGTTACGGCGACGTGGGCAAGGGCTGCGCGCAATCGCTGCGCGGTCTGGGCGCGACCGTGTGGGTCACCGAAATCGATCCGATCTGCGCGCTGCAAGCGGCGATGGAAGGCTACCGCGTCGTGACGATGGAATACGCGGCCGACAAGGCCGACATCTTCGTGACCGCGACCGGCAACTACCACGTGATCAACCACGATCACATGAAGGCGATGCGTCATAACGCGATCGTCTGCAACATCGGCCACTTCGACTCGGAAATCGACGTCGCGTCGACCCGTCAGTACCAGTGGGAAAACATCAAACCGCAAGTCGACCACATCATTTTCCCGGACGGCAAGCGCGTGATCCTGCTGGCCGAAGGCCGCCTCGTGAACCTCGGCTGCGCGACGGGCCACCCGTCGTTCGTGATGTCGAACTCGTTCACGAACCAGACGCTCGCGCAGATCGAACTGTTCACGCAGGGCGCGAAGTACGAAAACAAGGTGTACGTGCTGCCGAAGCATCTCGACGAGAAGGTCGCGCGTCTGCATCTGGCGCGCATCGGCGCGAACCTGACCGTGCTGTCCGACGCGCAGGCCGGCTACATCGGCGTCGACAAGAACGGTCCGTTCAAGCCGAACCACTACCGCTATTAAGCACGCGGCCGTCCGCGGCTCGATGCGCGCGTTCGCGCGCCCGGCCACGCGGGCGGCGGTAAAAGCTTGACGGTCCGATCCCGGGGCGGCGCGCAATGCGCCGCTTTGTTCGCCAGCGCGGCTTTTCGTTTGCTGGACATCTTCTCCGCACAGGTGCTTACAAGGAGTTCTACATGACCGTGCTGCTGACCTGGCTCATCAACGCGCTCGCGCTGCTGATCATCACCTACATCGTTCCGTCGATCCATATCCGTAGTTTCGGTACCGCGCTGATCGTCGCGATCGTGCTCGGCCTCATCAATACGCTGCTGCGGCCGCTGCTGATCCTGCTGACGCTGCCCGTCACGATCCTCACGCTCGGACTCTTCATTCTGGTCGTCAATGCGCTGTGCTTCTGGCTGTGCGCGTCGCTGCTGAAGGGCTTCGAGGTGTCGGGCTTCTGGTCGGCGTTCTTCGGCTCGATCCTGTACAGCATCGTGTCGTGGCTACTGTCCGCGCTCATTTTCGGCAACCGCAGTCTCGGTTGACCTTTTTGACTATGAATCCGATCGAACTCTCATTCGAATTCTTCCCGCCGAAAACGCAGGAAGGCATCGACAAACTGCGCGCGACGCGCGCGGAACTCGTGTCGCTCAAACCGAAGTTCGTGTCCGTCACGTTCGGCGCCGGCGGCTCGACCCAGCAAGGCACGCTCGATACCGTCGTCGACATGGCGAAGGAAGGGCTCGAGGCGGCGCCGCATCTGTCGTGCATCGGCTCGTCGAAGGACAGCCTGCGCGCGATCCTCAACGAGTACCGCGCGTACGGCATCCGCCATATCGTCGCGCTGCGCGGCGATCTGCCCTCGGGCATGGGCGCGGTCGGCGAGCTGCGCTATGCGTCGGAGCTCGTCAGCTTCATCCGTGCCGAGTTCGGCGACTGGTTCTGGATCGAGGTGGCGGGCTATCCGGAATACCATCCGCAGTCGCGCTCGCCGCGTCACGATCTCGAAAACTTCGCGCGCAAGGTGAAAGCCGGCGCGAACTCGGCGATCACGCAGTACTTCTTCAACGCGGACGCGTACTTCCGTTTCGTCGACGATGCGCGCCAGCTCGGCGTCGACGTGCCGATCGTGCCCGGCATCATGCCGATCACGAACTTCTCGCAGCTGATGCGCTTCTCCGAAATGTGCGGCGCCGAAGTGCCGCGCTGGATCGCGCGCCGGCTAGAGAGCTTCGGCGACGACCGCGAGTCGATCCGCGCGTTCGGGCTCGACGTGGTGACGGCTCTGTGTCAACGGCTCCTCGACGCGAAAGTGCCGGGTCTGCACTTCTATACGCTGAACGCGGCCGCGTCGACCAAGGCGATCTGCGAACGGCTCGCCGTGTAATTGCGATGCCCGCGCGGCCGCAACGGCCGCGCGGTCCCCGCCAGTCTGGCATGGGTCGCAAATTTGTCCCAAATAGCGTGGTAAGTCCCTGTTGAAGCTCATTTTTGGGCTGTCTATCATCGAAACGCAGCTAACCCGGCTGCTGTGCGGAGGACGATATGACAGTGACAAGAAAGACTGCGACACACCGGCTGTTCGCGCTTCACCAGTTCTGCCTGCCGGCGCTCGCCGCGCTCGCGGTCGCCACGAGCGGCCTCGCGCCCGCCGCGTCGCAGGCGGCCACGCTGCCCGACAAGACGCTGGTGTTCTGCTTCGAAGGCAGCCCGGCGGGTTTCGATACCGCGCAATACACGACCAGCGTCGAATTCAGCGCCGGCTCGTACACGGTCTATAACCGGCTCGTCGAATTTGCGCATGGCAGCACGGACATCGAGCCAGGACTCGCCGAAAAGTGGGACGTGTCGCCCGACGGCCTCACCTATACGTTCCATCTGCGCCACGGCGTCAAATTCCAGACCACGTCGTACTTCAAGCCGACCCGCGAATTCAACGCGGACGACGTCGTGTTCACCTACGAACGCATGCTCGATCCCGAGAACCCGTTCCGCAAGGCGTATCCAGTCAATTTCCCGTATTTCAACGACCTCGGTCTCGCGAAGAACATCGCCAAAATCGAGAAGGTCGATCCGTACACGGTGCGCTTCACGCTGAAGGAAGTCGACGCGCCGTTCCTGCAGCAGATCGCGATGCCGTTCGCGTCGATCCTGTCGGCTGAATACACCGATCAGCTGCTGAAGGCGGGCAAGGCGTCCGACATCAACCAGTACCCGGTCGGCACCGGTCCGTTCATCTTCCGCAGCTATACGAAGGACGACACGATCCGCTTCGACGGCAATCCCGACTACTGGAAGCCGGGCGTCGCGAAGCTCGGCAAGCTGATCTTCGCGATCACGGTCGATCCGGCCGTGCGCCTGCAAAAGTTGAAGCGCGGCGAATGCCAGGTGATGTCCTATCCGCGCCCGGCCGACATCCCCACCGTGAAGGCCGATGCGTCGCTCGCGATGCCAAGCGAAGTGGGCTTCAACCTCGGCTATATCGCGTACAACACGACCAAAAAGCCGCTCGACAACGTCCTCGTGCGCCGCGCGCTCGACATGTCGGTCAACAAGAAGGCGATTATCGAAGCGGTCTACCAGGGCGCGGGCCAGCTCGCGACCAACCCGATGCCGCCGACGCAATGGGGTTACGACAAGAACCTGAAGGACGCGCCCTACGACGTCGACAAAGCGAAAGCGCTGCTGAAGCAGGCGGGCTACCCCGACGGCTTCGAGCTGACGCTGTGGGCGATGCCGGTACAGCGCCCGTATAACCCGAACGCGCGCCTGATGGCCGAAATGCTGCAGGCGGACTGGGCGAAGATCGGCGTCAAGGTGAATATCGTCACGTACGAATGGGGCGAGTACATTCGCCGCGCGCACGCCGGCGAGCATCAGGCGATGCTGATCGGCTGGACGGGTGACTACGGCGACCCTGACAACTGGCTCGGCGTGTTGCTTGGCTGCGACGCGGTCAACGGCAGCAACTTCTCGAAGTGGTGCTACAAGCCTTACGACGATCTGATCAAGCAGGGCCGCAGCACCACCAACATGGCCGATCGCACCAAGGCTTATACGCAGGCGCAGGAGATCTTCAAGGACCAGGTGCCGTTCACGCCGATCGCGCATTCGACCGTCTATCAGCCGATCAGCAAGAACGTGACGGGCTTCAAGATCGATCCGTTCGGGCCGACGCAATTCCTGGGGGTTGGGGTGAAATAAGCGGGCGCGGCGCGTTTTTTTGCGCCGCATTCGTCGCCGGGCGGCTCGAATGAGCCCGCCCGGCCCGTGACAAAACCGTGGCAAAACGTTTGCACGAAGTGTTTCCTGTCGTCAACAGAGGGATTTTGCTCCGCTTGGTAGCCGGCCCAAGCTCAAGTAATATCCCGCTACGCCGGCGCAAGCCGGCCCTGAACCTGGAGGAAACATGAAGCAAAACAATCTGTTGCGCGTCGCGCGTAGGTCCACGCTCGTCGCTGCCGCAGCGGCATCCCTGCTTGGCGTCACGAGCGCGCAGGCCGCTGGGATCCCGAACAAAACCCTCGTTTACTGCTCGGAAGGCAGTCCCGCGGGTTTCGATCCGGCCCAATACACGACGGGCGTCGACTTCACGGCCAACACGTTCACCGTCTATAACCGCCTCGTCGAGTTCGAACGCGGCGGCACCAAGGTCGAGCCCGGCCTCGCGGAGAAGTGGGACGTGTCGCCCGATGGCAAGACCTACACGTTCCATCTGCGTCATGGCGTGAAGTTCCAGACCACCTCGTTCTTCAAGCCGACGCGCGAATTCAACGCGGACGACGTGGTCTTCTCGTTCCAGCGCATGCTCGACCCGAACCAGCCGTTCCGCAAGGCGTATCCGGTGCAGTTCCCGTACTTCACCGACATGGGCCTCGACAAGCTGATCACGAGCGTCGAGAAGGTCGACCCGTACACGGTCAAGTTCACGCTGAAGGAAGTCAACGCGCCGTTCATCCAGAATCTGGCGATGGAATACGCGTCGATCCTGTCGGCTGAATATGCGGATCAGCTGCTCAAGGCAGGCAAGGCCGCCGACATCAATCAGTACCCGGTCGGCACCGGTCCGTTCATCTTCCGCAGCTACACGAAGGACGCGACGATCCGCTTCGACGGCAATCCCGACTACTGGAAGCCGGGCGCGGTGAAGATCTCGAAGCTGATCTTCTCGATCACGCCGGATGCCGGCGTGCGCGTGCAGAAGATCAAGCGCGACGAATGCCAGGTAATGAGCTATCCGCGCCCGGCCGACATCGCGCCGCTGAAGGCCGAGCCGAACATCGACATGCCGTCGCAACCGGGCTTCAACCTCGGCTATCTCGCGTACAACGTGACGCACAAGCCGGTCGACAAGCTCGAAGTGCGTCAGGCGCTCGACATGGCGATCAACAAGAAGGCGATCATCGAGTCGGTCTACCAGGGCGCGGGCCAGTTGGCCACGAACCCGATGCCGCCGACGCAATGGTCGTTCGTCAAGAACTTGCCGGCCGCCTCGTACGATCCGGCCAAGGCGAAGGATCTGCTCGCGAAGGCGGGCTACCCGAACGGCTTCGACCTCACGCTGTGGGCGATGCCGGTGCAGCGCGCGTACAACCCGAACGCGCGTCTGATGGCGGAAATGATCCAGGCGGACTGGGCGAAGATCGGCGTGAAGGCGAAGATCGTCACGTACGAATGGGGTGAGTACATCAAGCGCGCGCACGCGGGCGAAGACGACACGATGCTGATCGGCTGGACCGGCGACAACGGCGATCCGGACAACTGGCTCGGCACGCTGCTCGGCTGCGAGGCGATCAACGGCAACAACTTCTCGAAGTGGTGCTACAAGCCGTTCGACGATCTGATCCAGAAGGGCCGCACGACTTCGGACGTGGCGACGCGCACGAAGATCTACGGCGAAGCGCAATATATTTTCGCGCAGCAACTGCCGTTCTCGCCGATCGCGCACTCGACCGTCTATCAGCCGGTCAGCAAGAAGGTGGTCGACATGCGCATCGAACCGCTCGGCTACGCGCGCTTCGACGGCGTCAGCGTCAAGTAATCCGTAAAGTTCAAAAAGTACGCCGCAACACAGTACACTTTTCGCACGGTTAGAAAACTGGTCGAAATGGTCCGGCGACCGGGGTCACGAGCCCTCGTCGCCGGTTGCGTTTTTTCATCACCAGTACCATGGGAGCGAACCATGTTCCGCTTCGTTTTGCGCCGCATCGGCATGGTGATACCGACATTCATCGGCATCACGATCCTCGCGTTCGCGCTGATTCACCTGATCCCGGGCGACCCCATCGAAGTGATGATGGGCGAGCGCGGCGTCGATCCGGCCATGCATGCGGCCGCGATGCACCGCCTCGGGCTCGACGAGCCCTTGCCAATGCAGTACTTCCACTACATCGTGCGCGCCGTGCACGGCGACCTCGGCACTTCGATCATCACCAACACGAGCGTGATGGGCGAATTCCTCGCGCGCTTTCCCGCCACCGTCGAACTGTCGTTCTGCGCGATGCTGTTCGCGCTGATCGTCGGCCTGCCGGCGGGCGTGTTCGCGGCGCTGAGGCGCGGCACGGTGGTCGATCACGGCGTGATGGGCACCGCCCTGACCGGCTACTCGATGCCGATCTTCTGGTGGGGCTTGATCCTCATCATGGTGTTCTCGGTCAAGCTCGGCTTGACGCCGGTGTCGGGCCGCATCGCGGTCGAATACGACATTCCGCACGTGACCGGTTTCATGCTGATCGACTCGCTGATGTCCACCGACGAAGGCGCGTTCAAATCCGCGCTCAGTCACCTGATCCTGCCCGCGATCGTGCTCGGCACGATTCCGCTCGCGGTCGTCGCGCGCATGACGCGCTCGTCGATGCTCGAAGTGCTGCGCGAGGACTACATCCGCACAGCGCGCGCGAAGGGGCTCTCGCCGGGACGCGTGATCGTCGTGCATGCGCTGCGCAATGCGCTGATTCCGGTCGTCACCGTGATCGGCCTGCAGGTCGGCACACTGCTTGCGGGCGCGGTGTTGACCGAAACGCTGTTTTCATGGCCGGGCATCGGCAAGTGGCTGATCGACGCGATCGGCCGGCGCGATTATCCGGTCGTGCAGGGCGGTATCCTGTTGATCGCCACGCTGGTGATCGTCGTGAACCTCGTCGTCGATCTGCTGTACGGCGTGCTCAACCCGCGCATTCGCCATACGAGGTAAATCACGATGGCTGACATTCAAAACACCGTCCCCCAAGCGGTTACCCCGCCGAGCGGCCGCGGCATCGCGGCACGCGAATTCTGGGCGAACTTCTCGCGCAACCGCGGTGCGGTCGGCGCGGGCATCATCGTGCTGGTGCTGGTCTTCATCGCGATCTTCGCGCCGCTGATCGCGCCGCACAGCCCGATCGAGCAATACCGCGACTCCGTGAAGATCCCGCCGGCATGGCTCGACGGCGGCAACTGGAAGTTCATTCTCGGGACCGACGAAGCGGGCCGCGACATCCTTTCGCGTCTGATGTACGGCGCGCGGCTGTCGTTCTGGATCGGCTTCGTCTCGGTGGTCCTCGCGCTGATTCCGGGCGTCGTGCTCGGCCTCGTCGCCGCGTTCTTCGAGAAATGGGCCGACACCCCGATCATGCGCATCATGGACGTGCTGCTCGCGCTGCCGTCGCTGCTGCTCGCGGTCGCGGTGGTCGCGATCATCGGTCCGGGTCTCGTCAACACGATGCTCGCGATCGCGATCGTCGCGCTGCCGGGCTACGTGCGTCTGACGCGCGCGTCCGCCCAGGGCGAGTTGCAGAAGGAGTATGTGACCGCTTCACGCGTCGCGGGTGCGAGCACGTTGCGGCTGATGTTCTCGCAGGTGCTGCCGAACTGCACCGCGCCGCTGATCGTGCAGGCAACCCTTGGCTTTTCGTCGGCGATTCTCGATGCCGCCGCGCTCGGCTTCCTCGGCCTCGGCGTGCAGCCGCCGTCGGCGGAGTGGGGCGCGATGCTCGCGTCGGCGCGCGATTACATCGACAGCGCATGGTGGATCGTCACGATGCCCGGCCTGTCCATCCTGATCTCGGTGCTTGCGATCAACCTGCTCGGCGATGGGCTGCGCGACGCGCTCGACCCCAAACTGAAACGGATGGCCTGACCATGAGCAACTTACTGACCATCCGCAATCTCGTGGTCAACTTCGGTGGCCTGCCCGCGGTCGACCGCATCAATCTCGACGTCGCGCCGGGCGAAGTGGTCGGCGTGGTGGGCGAATCGGGCTCGGGCAAGAGCGTGACGATGATGGCGCTGATGGGCCTGATCGACGCGCCCGGCAAGGTTACCGCCGACGAAATCACGTTCGACGGCAAGAACCTGCTGAAGGCTTCCGCGAGGGAACGCCGCAAGATCATCGGCAAGGACATCGCGATGGTGTTCCAGGACGCGCTGACGAGCCTGAACCCGAGCTACACGGTCGGCTATCAGATCAAGGAAGTGCTGAAGCTGCACGAGGGCCTGCGCGGCGGCGCGCTAGACAAACGCGCGCTCGAACTGCTCGACCAGGTCGGCATTCCGGACGCGAAGAACCGCATCGGCTCGTTTCCGCATCAGATGTCGGGCGGCATGAACCAGCGCGTGATGATCGCGATGGCGATCGCCTGCAACCCGAAGCTGCTGATCGCCGATGAGCCGACCACCGCGCTCGACGTGACGATCCAGGCGCAGATCATGGAATTGCTGATGCGCCTGCAGAAGGAACGCGGCATGGCGCTCGTGCTGATTTCGCACGATCTGGCCGTGGTGTCCGAGGTCGCGCAGCGCGTCGCCGTGATGTACGCGGGCGAGGTGATCGAGACGAACAAGGTGCCGGACATCTTCGCCGCGCCTCATCATCCGTACACGGAAGCACTGTTGGCCGCGATTCCCGAGCACAACGTCGGCGCGGTGCGGCTCGCGGCGCTGCCGGGCATGGTGCCGGGCCGCGACGACCGGCCCAAGGGGTGCCTGTTCGCGCCGCGCTGCAAGTACGTGGTCGACGACTGCATGAAGGCCCGCCCCGCGCTCGCGCCGCTGCCCGCGCACGCCGAGCTCACGCGCGTGCGTTGCATCAAGCCGCTGAACCTCGATAAGGACGCCAACGTTCACACGCAAGGAGGCGCCCGATGAGCGCAGTACCCGAAACCCGTCGCCAGTCGGATCGTACTGGCGATCACGTGCTCGTCGCCGACCAGCTCGCGCGCTACTACACGGTCAAGCGCGGCATGTTCGCGCACGGCACGGTGAAGGCGCTGAACGGCGTGTCGTTCGCGCTCGACCGCGGCAAGACGCTGGCGGTAGTCGGCGAGTCCGGCTGCGGCAAGTCGACTCTCGCGCGTCAGCTGACGATGATCGAAACGCCGAGCGCGGGCCGCCTGCTGATCGACGGCGAGGACGTGGCCGGCGCGAATCACGAGAAGATCGCGGCGCTCAGGCGCCGCGTGCAGATGGTGTTCCAGAACCCGTTTGCGTCGCTCAATCCGCGCAAGACCGTCGAGCAGACGCTCGGCGAACCGCTCGCGATCAACACGCAGATGAGCGCGACCGAGCGCGCCGAGCGCATCGCGCAGATGATGCGCACGGTCGGCCTGCGGCCCGAGCACGCGAAGCGCTATCCGCACATGTTCTCCGGCGGCCAGCGTCAGCGTGTGGCGATCGCGCGCGCGATGATCCTCGATCCGCAGATCGTGGTCGCCGACGAACCGGTCTCGGCGCTCGACGTCTCGATCCAGGCGCAGATCCTGAACCTGTTCATGGACCTGCAGGACGAGTTCAAGACGAGCTACGTGTTCATCTCGCACAACCTGTCGGTGGTCGAGCATATCGCCGACGACGTGATGGTCATGTACTTCGGCGGCGTCGCTGAACTCGGCGACAAGCAACGCATCTTTTCGAAGCCGCGCCATCCGTACACGCGCGCGCTGATGTCGGCGACCCCGTCGATCTTCGAGGCCGACCGCACGATCAAGATCAAGCTGCAAGGCGAAATGCCGTCGCCGCTGAATCCGCCGTCGGGCTGCACGTTCCATCAGCGCTGCCCGTACGTGATCGACCGCTGCCGCAGCGAGGAGCCGAAGCTGCGAGAAGTGGATGGCCGCCTGGTCTCCTGTCACCGCGCTGAAGAGGTGGGGGACGTGGATGCCTGATGTGGTGGCGGCGCGTCGTCTTGCGCGCCGCTTGTGTGAGGGCGGCTGGATAGCCGCCTTCGCGCGGCGCCGCGGGGCGCGTGCGCTGGGAGGCGCCGCGCCCTGCGGCGCATTTGCTGGAAGGTTCGCCGGCAAGTTTTTTCGCACGTTTCTCTGCGCGTTTGTTCACGTGCTCGCGCGCGCCTTTTTCTCCGTATTTCTTCCCGCGTCGCTGTCCGCTTTATTTCGCGTAGGCTGCGCGCTGTCGGTCGGCGCGGCCGTACCCTGCATCGCTCACGCGGCCGGCGCGGCGGCCAAGGCACCAGCCCAGGCGGCCCGTCCTGCCGTCACGGTGCCAGCTACGCCACCGCCGTCGATTGCGCCGCCTCCGGTCCCCGGCACCACCGCGAGCGGACCGGTGCGTCTGCAACCGGCGCGCATGCCGTTCTATGTCGCGACGCGCGGCAGTACGACGATCTACGTGCTCGGCACGCTGCACGTCGGCGATCCCGCCGACTATCCGGCGGGGCAGCCGTTCCGCGCGCCGATCCTCGCGGCGCTCGCCGCGTCGCCGACGCTCGCGCTCGAACTGTCGCCCGACGAGCTGCTGGTGTCGCAGGACGACGTGTCGAAGTACGGCGTGTGCAAGCACGACTGCCTGCCGGGTCTGCTGCCCGAGCCGCTGTGGCACAAGCTCGCGTTGCGGTTGCGCGGCAACCCGGCCGCGCTCGATGCGATCAAAAAGATGCGGCCGTGGCTCGCGTCGCTGGTGGTCGAGACCTACGACTCGCTGTCCGCGGGTCTGCAAACGGAATACGGCACCGAAGCGCAGTTGCAGAACGTCTATCTGAAGACGCGCGGCAAGATCGTCGGACTCGAAACGCTCGCGCAACAGATGCGCGCGTTCACCGGACTGTCGGCCGCGCAGCAGCGGGAGATGCTCGCGCAGGATCTGGTGCAGACGCCCGCGCAGAACGTCGAGGACGTGCGCACGCTGCACCGGCTGTGGCGGGTCGGCGATGCCGATGCGATCGCCGCGTGGCAGGCTGCCAAATCGGAGAAGCTCGCGCGCGACCCGCGCGTCTCCAATTCGATCGACAACCGGATCGTCTACGAGCGCAATCGCCGCTTCGTCGCGAGAATGTTGCAGCTCGCCGCGCCGAACAAGCCGCTGTTCGTCGCGATCGGCGCATTGCATCTGGGTGGGCCGAAGGGCGTGCTGCAGTTGTTGCGGCAGCACGGCTTCGTGGTCGAGGCGAGTTGATCGGCGCAAGACCGTTTGCGTCTGCTCACATCCCGGTTGTCAAAACGACGCGCTTGTCAGCAGCCCTACAAAAACATCAAGAAATTCAACAGAAAGATATTGATCACCAGCAGCATCAACGCCGTCGGAATCTGCACCTTGATCACCGCATTCTTGTCGGGTAATTCGAGCAGCGCAGCCGGCACCATGTTGAAGTTCGCGGCCATCGGCGTCATCAGCGTGCCGCAGTAGCCGGAGAACATGCCGATCGCGGCCATCACGGCCGGGTTGCCGTGGAACACGCCGACGAGGATCGGCACGCCGACGCCGCCCGTCATCACCGGAAACGCGGCGAAGCCGTTGCCCATCACCATCGTGAACAGCGCCATGCCGATGCAGTACACGGCCACCGCGACGAAGCGGTACTCGAGGCTGATATACGACGTGGTCACGTGCGCGACCGCCTTGCCGACGCCCGCGTCCGAGAACACCAGACCGAGCATGCCGAGCATCTGCGGCAGCACCGCGGCCCACGAGAGCGCATCGACGAGGCGGCGCGCTTCCTTCATCGACTGGCCGACCGTGTCGCGCGTGATCACACAGGCGATCGCGAGCGCGATCACGCAGCCCAGACCGAAGCCGATCAGCGTGACGTTGGCCTTCTCGATCAACGGCACACCGCCGAACACGAGATGGCTTGCCGCGAGCGTGATGATCACGGTGACGACCGGAATCGTCAGCGCGGGCACGAACAGCTTGTTGCGCAGTCGCGCGGCGCTCGCCTGACGTGCTTCGAGCGACAGCGTCTTCGGCTTGCCCGCGGTGACGCCGCCGAAGCCCGCGATCAGCGCCATCGCGATTACCGCGCCGCCGACCACGGCCGGCGGCAGCCGGTCGCCGATCAGGAAGATCAGCGCGTAAAGAATCCAGAAGCCGCCCGCGGTGAGGCGGCGCGGATGCTCGCGGTCCGTGACGATCATGCCGCCGACGATCAGCAGCACGATGCCGAGCAACCAGAACAGATAGGTGATCGTGAAGGTCATGCTTCGTCTCCGGTAGCACGCGTGGCCGACGGCGGCGTCGATGCGGCGGTCGCGCTCGAACTGCCGCCCGGCGCCTTGCCGCGCAATTCACGCTCGAGCCGGCGGTCGAGCAGCCAGAGCCGGAAGCCATGCACGATGAACGCGCTGATCGCGGTCGGAATGCCCCACACGGCGACGTGAATCGGCTCGACGACGATGCCCGCTTCCTTCAGGAAAGTCGTCATCAGCACGATCGCGCCGAACGCGACGAAGATGTCCTCGCCGAAAAAGAGGCCGACGTTGTCGGTTGCGGCCGAGAATGCGCGCAGCCGGAAGCGCACCGCGTCGCCGATCTTGCCGAAGCGGTTCTCGGTCGCGCCCTCGGCCATCGGCGCGATCAGCGGACGCACCATCTGCGGATGGCCGCCGAGCCCGGTCAGGCCGACCGCGGCGGTCAGCTCGCGCACGAGCAGATAGACGATCAACAGACGTCCGGCGGTCGCCGCCTTGATGCTGCTGATCCACGCCTGCGCGCGCTCGCGCAGGCCGTGTCGTTCGAGCAGGCCGATCACCGCGAGCGGCAGCAGGATGATCAGCGGGATGTTGCGCGTCTTGATGAAGCCGGTGCCGATCAGCGCGAGGATTTTTTCCGGCGGGAAGTGCGCCGCGAAACCGGTGACGATCGCGGCGACGGCCACGATCAGCATCGGATTGAAGCGCAACAGAAAGCCAACGATGATGACGGCCACACCGATGAGCGGCCATAGACTGACAGTTGTCTGCATCAGGATCTCCAAAGAGGCTATTCAACTTCGCCGCGGGTGGCGGCTGACGTGAACCGGTGCATGCGGCCTCATGCGCCGGCGTGCCGCCGCGGCTCTGCGGCCGCGTCGAACTCTCTTTACCTGCCCCGTGAATGCGCGTCGGCATCCGTGGGTTTGCAGCGGGCATCGCGATTGATGCCGCGGCTGGCAATCGCCCCGCATGGGTGCGGGGCGCTGGATCGGTCACGCGCGCCGGATCGGAGCGACGCGCGCAGTGGCTAGGACGGTGAGGCGAACGCTCAGACGCGCGCGGCGGCCGCCGCATGCACTTCGATGCCGGCGTCGGCGAGCGCGCCGCGAATGCGTCGCGCGAACGCCAGCGCATGCGGGCCGTCGCCGTGCAGGCAGATGGTCTGCGCGTTCAACGGCACCCACTGTCCGTCGACGGCTTTCACGCGCTGCTCGCGGATCATCACGAGCGTGCGCGCGAGCACTTCGTCCTCGTCGTCGAGCAGCGCGCCCGGCTCCTTGCGCGGCACGAGCGAGCCGTCGGCGCGATAGCCGCGGTCGGCGAACACTTCCTCGATCGCGGTCAGGCCCGCGTTGCGCGCGGCGCTCACGAGCCCGCTGTTGGCGAGCGCGAACACCGCCACGGACGGATCGAAATCGTGCACCGCGGAGACGATCGCGTCAGCGATCTTCGCGTCGCGCGCGGCCTGGTTGTACAGTGCGCCGTGCGGCTTTACGTGCGCGATGCGCCCGCCCTCGGCCTGCGCGATCGCCGACAGCGCGCCGAGCTGATACAGCACGCCCGCGTAGATCTCGCCCGCCGGCAGCTCCATTTCCTTGCGGCCGAAATTCTCGGGATCGTTGAAGCTCGGATGCGCGCCGATCGACACGCCTTTCTGCACGGCCCAGCGCACGCAGTCGCGCATCGCGTTGGGGCTGCCCGCATGCCAGCCGCATGCGATGTTGGCCGAGCTCACGAGGTCGAGCAGCGCCTCGTCGGAGCCGCAGCCTTCGCCGAGATCGGCGTTCAGATCGATTTCCATGGGGATTCCTTTACTTAGTGTCACAGCGCCGCGAGCGCCACCCGGCGCGCGCAACGCTCTTCATGCATCGCGATCGCGGCATCGATCTGCCGCAGATACGTGCGTTCTTCCAGCAAAGCCTGGCGCGCTTCGTAGGGCGTCGTCGGGATGAAACGGACAGCACCGTTCAGGCGCACCTGCGCGAGCTTCCACAGATCGGCCTGTATCACCGCGCCGATCTTCGGATAGCCGCCGGTGGTCTGCGCGTCGCTCATCAGCACGATCGGCTGACCGTTCGGGGGCACCTGGATCGTGCCGGGCAGTACCGCGTGCGACAGCAGGTCAGTCTTGTGCGTGCGCTTCAGCTCGGTGCCGGCAAGGCGATAGCCCATGCGGTTGCTGTTCGGCGTCACGAGCCACTCGTCGGACCAGAACGACTGCTGTGCATCCGCAGTGAAGCTGTCGTATTCGGGGCCGCGCAGCACGCGGATCGGTATGGCCCACGGCACGCCCGACGGATGACGACCGCGCCGCAGCGGCTCGTTGACCAGCACGAACTTGCACCAGGCGGGCGCCTTCACGCCGAACTCGGGCGCCTCGGGCGTGAAGCCGAGGTGGCCGCGCTGCTGCGGCGCGCCGACCGGCAGACGGTCGCCGTCGTTGAGCGCGCGGCCGCCGAGTCCGCCGAAATGGCCGGCAAGGTCGGTGCTGCGCGAGCCGAGCATCGGCAGCACGTCGATGCCGCCCGCCACGCAGACATAGCCGCGCATGCCGCGCTTCGCCGCGTGCAGCACGAGCTCCTGGCCGGCCTGCACGGGCAGACTCCAAAACGAATAGACGGGTTTGCCGTCGAGCGTCGCGCCGAACTCGGTGCCGGTGATCGCGACGCGCGTCGCGCGCAAAAAGCGCAGCGCGGTCGGGCCGAAGGTGATTTCGAGGCCGGCCGCGTCGGGGCGGTTGCCGACCAGCCGGTTGCCGACTTCGAGCGACAGCCGGTCGAGCGCCCCCCCCATCGCGACGCCGAGATGCCGATAGCCGTGGCGGCCGAGGTCCTGGATCGTGGTCTGGAGACCCGCGCGGATCACGTCGATCATGCGTGCATCCCCGCGATCGTGAAGCGCACCCGGTCGCCGGGCTGCAGCAGCGTGGGCGGACGGCGCGCCGGATCGAACAGCGGCACCTCGGTGCGGCCGATCAGCTGCCAGCCGCCCGGCGACACCGCCGGATAGATGCCAGTCTGCTCGCCGCCGATGCCGACCGAGCCCGCCGGCACCTCGAGCCGCGGCGACGCGCGGCGCGGCGTGTGCAGCGCGGTGTCGAGCCCACCCATATAGGCGAAGCCGGGCTGGAAGCCGAGAAAGAACACCACGTAGACGCCGCCCGCATGACGTTCGACGACCTCGCGCGCGCTCAAGCCCGTATGTTCGGCGACCGCCCGCAGATCGGGGCCGAATGCGCCGCCGTACTGCACTGCAATCTCGACGTCGCGCCCGGGCGCGACGGCTTTGGCCGCTGCGTTCCAGGCCGTCAGCAACTGCTCGCCGAGCGCGTCGGCGTCGGTCGAGAGCGGGTCGAACACGAGCGTCAGATTGTTCATGCCGGGCACGACTTCGAGCACCTGCGGCCAGTCGCGCGCGGCTTCGGCCGCAGCCCACACGCGCTGCTGGCACTCCAGCGTGGCGGGCGGCGGCGCTTCGCAGACGAGCGCGGCATCGCCGAGGGGAAAAATTCGTGGTTGGCTCATGACTGGGCGGCCCGGATCGAGTCGGAGGATGAGGCGGACAGCGCGGTGCGTTGGCGCATGCCCGGCACGGAGTCGGCGACGTTTGGAGCGTACATTATCAATAAAATATTGACGATTTACCAATAAGCGTTTTTGCCAGGCTCGTCGGTGGCGAGCATCGTCGTACACTTGCGACACTTTTCCAGCCCATTTTCGTCACGGGAACCTCGTATGACGCGTCATCCCACCAAGATCGTTTCGTCGGAACATCTCGTCTCCGAGAGCAGCGCGGAACTCTCGGAACTCGAATACGCGCTGATCATGGCAGGCAATGCGTTCAACCGCTGGATGGTGCGCTGCATGTCGGCGGCCGGCGACAAGGACATGACCGCGATCGAAGTGTCGCTGCTGCACCACGTGAGCCATCGCGAACGCCGCAAGAAGCTCGCGGACATCTGCTTCGTGCTGAACATCGAGGACACGCACGTCGCGACGTACGCGTTGAAAAAGCTCGTAGCTAGAGGGTACGTAAAAAGCGAAAAGACCGGCAAGGAAGTGTTCTTTTCCGCAACCGACGCGGGCCGCGAACTATGCCTGAAGTATCGCGAGGTGCGCGAAAACTGCCTGATCTCGACGCTCAAGGAAAGCGGCCTGACCAACCAGCAGATCGGCGAGGCCGCGCAGTTGATGCGCAATGCGTCGGGCCTGTACGACACGGCGGCGCGCGCGGCGGCTTCACTGTAACGACGAAACACCGCGCAAGCGCCGGCGCGTCACACGCCGCGCATCGCGCGTTCAGCCCGGCAGCGCCGGATGAAACCCCGCCTCCGTGACGATCAGATCGAGCGCAATGTCATGCGCCTCGCGTTCCAGCGTGTCGGTGCGGCACGCTTCGTAGGCGATGCCGACCGTGATCGGCTTGTGCGCCGCCGGCCAGCCGGCCAGCGTGCGGTCGTAATAGCCGCCGCCGTAGCCGAGGCGGTAGCCGTCCGAGTCGAAACCCACGCAGGGCACGAACAGCAGCTCGGGCAGCACCACGCGCCCCGAGGTGGGCTCGGCAATCTTGTGATGGCCGATTTTCATCGGCGTCGCGGGCGTCCAGGCATGGAATTCGAGCGCCATGCCACGTTCTTTAATGATTGGCAGACTGGCTTCGTGGTGCGAGTCCGCGGCAAGCCAGAGCGCAATCGCGCCGCGCGCGTCGAACTCGCCGGCAAGCGGCCAGTAGAATCCCGCGCTGCGTACCGCGTAGTGCTTCAGCGCGTCGAGCATCCGACGCCCGAGCGCGGCATTCTTCGCCGGCTCGGAAGCCGCTTGCAGACGGCTTTCCAGCAACCTCCGGCGCAGCGCCTTTTTCGTTGCCGGGACAGGGTTGCATGCTATGCTTGGGTCCAATTCGCGCTCCAGAAACAACGATGTCAAAACGCCTTTTTCGAGTATATCGCGCGGCCAGTATCGCGCTTGCCGCAGCGGCACTCGTGGCCTGCAGCACTGCCTCGGCCGTCAAGCCCCTTCCGATCTCGCAACTCACGAACGACGACCAGATTTTCGTCCAGCTTCGCGAAGCCTCGCGTACTAACGACGCGGCGCGCGCAGCCCAGCTCGCGAGCATGATCCCGAATTATCCGGCGCCCTCGTATCTGGAGTACTTCCAGATCAAGCCGCAGCTGTTCGATTCGACCGGCCATGCGCGCATCGACGCGCCGGACGCGCCCGTGCTCGCGTTCCTGCAGAAGTACGACGGCCAGGCGATCGCCGATCGCATGCGCAACGACTACCTGACGGTGCTCGGCACGCGTCACGACTGGCGCAACTTCGACCAGCAGTACGCGAAGTTCGTGCTCGACGACGACACTCAGGTCAAGTGCTACGCGCTCGAATCGCGCGCGTCGCGCGGCGAGAACGTCGCGGACGCGGCGCGCGCGCTGCTCGTCGAGCCGAAGTGGTACGGCGACGGCTGCGTCGATCTGATCACGGTGCTCGGCGTGAACCACCAGTTCAGCGCCGACGACATCTGGGCGCAAATTCGTCTCGCGTACGAACAGAACTACACGAGTACCGGCAGCAAGCTCGTCGACGCGCTCGGCGACCAGCCGCCCGACCCGGTGCTGTTCAGCCAGGCGACCAATGCGCCGCCGCTATTGCTCGCGCGCGGCGTCGGACCGGATGCGCAATCGCATCAACTGGCGCTGCTCGCCATCACGCGCATGGCGCGCAACGATCCGGCCATGGCCGCGGCCACGTTCGCGTCGGTCGCGCCGTCGCTGAATTCGCCGGAGCGCGCGATCGGCTGGGGCACGATCGGCTATCAGGGCGCGCTCAAGCAGATGCCTGGCGCGGTCGACTGGTTCCGGCTGTCGGCCAACGCGCCGCTGTCGAATCCCGCGTATGAATGGCGCACACGCAGCGCGCTACTCGCAGGCGACTGGAACATGGTGCGCTGGTCGATCGAGCAGATGCCCGAGTCGCTGCGCAAGCAACCGTCGTGGGTGTACTGGCACGCGCGCGCGCTGAAGCAGGCCGGCGACACGGCCACGGCCAGTCAGGAATTCCAGTCGATCGCGTCGAACTTCAACTTCTACGGGCAGCTCGCGCTCGAAGAGCTCGGCCAGAAGATCACCGTGCCGCCGAAAACCACCGTGACCGACGCCGAAGTGCAGCAAGCCGGCACCACGCCGGGCTTCGATCTCGCGCAGCGCTTCTATGGGCTGAATCTGCGGCTCGAAGGCAATCGCGAATGGAACTGGCCGTTGCGCAACATGTCCGACCGGCAACTGCTCGCCGCCGCCGAGTACGCGCGCCGCATCGAGCTGTACGACCGCACCGTCAACACCGCGGACCGCACGAAGAGCGAGCACGATTTTTCGCTGCGCTATCTATCGCCGTTCCGCAACATCGTCGAGCAGGACGCGCAGTCGAGCGGGCTCGACGTCGAGTGGGCGTACGGGCTGATTCGCCAGGAGTCGCGCTTCATCATCAACGCGCGCTCTGAGGTCGGCGCGGGCGGACTGATGCAGCTGATGCCCGCCACCGCGCAACTGGTCGCGAAGAAGATCGGTCTGGGACCGGTGTCGCGCGAGCAGATGAACGACATCGACACCAACATCCTGCTCGGCACGAACTACCTGGCGATGATCTACAATCAGTTCGACGGGTCCGCCGTGCTGGCCACCGCTGGCTATAACGCAGGTCCGGGCCGTCCGCGCAACTGGCGGCAGTCGCTGCAGCGCCCGGTCGAAGGCGCGGTCTTCGCCGAGACGATTCCGTTTCAGGAAACTCGTGACTACGTGAAAAATGTGTTGTCCAACACGGTCTACTACGCGGCATTGTTCGAAGGCCGTCCGCAATCGCTGAAGGCGCGCCTGGGTTACATCGCACCGTAAGCGCCTTGGCGCCGCAATCTCGCTTCGAGGTTGCGGCGCGCTTCGCCAGCCGTTGCCGCGGCTTCCATCAGGGAGTCGAAAAATGCGACATCAAGCCATCGCGGTCATCGGCGGTTCAGGGTTTATCGGCAGCTACCTCGTCAACGCGCTCGTCGAGGCGGGCAAGGACGTGCGCGTCGCCACACGGCGACGCTACAACGCGCGACATCTGACCATGCTGCCGATCGACGTGCTCGAAACAGACGTGTTCGATCCGGTGCAACTCGCGCGCTTCGTCGAGGGCGCCGATTGCGTAATCAATCTGGTCGGTATCCTGAACGGCAAACGCGGCAAGCCCTATGGGCGAGAGTTCGCGCATGCGCACGTCGAGCTGCCGACGCGCATCGTCGCCGCCTGCGAAGGCAAGGGCGTGCATCGGCTGATTCATCTGAGCGCGCTAGGCGCCAATCCGAACGGCCCGAGCATGTATTCGCGCTCGAAGGCCGACGGCGAGAAAGCCGTGCATGCGGCCAACGTCGCGTGGACGATCTTCCGGCCGTCGGTCGTGTTCGGACCCGAGGACGCGTTTCTGAACAAGTTCGCGTTCCTGCAGCGCGTGTTTCCGGCCATTCCGCTCGCGATGCCGGACGCGCAGTTCCAACCGGTCTATGTCGGCGACGTCGCGAAGGCGATCGTCAACGTGCTCGATCTCGATGGCGCGAGCGGCCGCACCTACGAGCTCGGCGGTCCGACCGTCTACACGCTCGAAGACCTGGTTTCGTACTGCGGCGACGTGATCGGCAAGCATGCGCGCATCATCCGTCTGCCCGAGCCGCTCGCGCGCCTGCAGGCATTGAGCTTCGAAATGGCGCCGGGCGAACCGGTGATTTCGCGCGACAATCTCGATTCGATGAAGGTCGCCAACATTCTGAGCGGGCCGCTCGCGCCCGAGCTCGGACTCGAACCGGTCAGCATCGAAGCGATCGTGCCGACGTACCTGACCGGTGCTGCCTCGGGTTCGCGACTCGACACGTTCCGCGCCAACGCCGGACGCTGAAGCCTTTCCCTCTACCTGATAACAAGTATGAAACTGCTGATTGGTGACAAGAACTATTCGTCGTGGTCGATGCGTCCGTGGCTGCTGCTCACGCACTTCGGCATTCCGTTCGACGAGGAACTGATCCTGCTGTACGAAGCGGACACGAATGCGAAGATCCGCGCTCAGGCGCCGCGCGGACCGGGCAAGGTGCCGTGCCTGATCGACGACGCCGGGCAGGCCGTGTGGGATTCGCTGGCGATCGCCGAAACGCTCGCCGAGCGCTTCCCGCAACACGCGCTGTGGCCGCGAGACGCGGCGGCGCGCGCGCATGCGCGCAGCGTCAGCGCCGAGATGCATTCGGGGTTCGGCGAGTTGCGCTCGAAGATGTGGATGAACATCCGTGCGTCGTTCCCGGGCAAGAACGCGACGCCGGGCGCGCTCGCCGATATCGCGCGGATCGAGACGATCTGGTGCGACTGCCTCGAGACCTACGGCGGTCCGTTCCTGTTCGGCGAATTCGGCATTGCCGACGCGATGTTCGCGCCGGTCGCGATGCGCTTCAACACGTGGAAGCCGGCGTTGTCGGAGACCGCAGCCGCCTATGTCGAGCGGCTCACCGAGCTGCCCGCGGTCAATGCATGGATCGACGCCTCGCGCCGCGAAACGCACGCGATCGCCTATCAAGACGAATGCCCATGAATATCTATGCAGTAGGTGGCGCGGTCCGCGACGAGCTGCTCGGCGTGCCGGTGCAGGACCGCGACTACGTGGTGGTGGGAGCAACACCCGAGCAGATGGTCGCGCAGGGCTATCGGCCGGTGGGCAAGGACTTTCCGGTATTCCTGCATCCGCAGACGCAGGAGGAGTACGCGCTCGCGCGCACCGAGCGCAAGACGGCGGCCGGCTATCACGGCTTCCAGTTTTTCTATGCGCCCGACGTGACGCTCGAAGAAGACCTCGCGCGCCGCGATCTGACGATCAACGCGATGGCGCGCGAGGTGCGCCCGGACGGCGAGCTGACCGGCCCCGTCATCGATCCGTTCAACGGCCAGGCTGACTTGCAGGCGCGGCTTTTTCGCCATGTCAGCGCCGCGTTCCTCGAAGATCCGGTGCGGATTCTGCGCATCGCGCGTTTCGCGGCGCGTTTCGTCGATTTCACGGTCGCGCCGGAAACGCTGGCGCTGATGCGCGAGATGGTCGCCGACGGCGAAGCCGATGCGCTGGTGGCCGAGCGCGTGTGGCAGGAGGTGTCGCGCGGGTTGATGGAGAAGAAGCCGTCGCGGATGTTCGGCGTGCTGCGCGACTGCGGCGCGCTCGCGCGGATTCTGCCGGAGATCGACGCGCTGTTCGGCGTGCCGCAGCGCGCCGACTATCACCCCGAGGTCGATACCGGTGTCCACGTGATGATGGTGCTAGACCATGCCGCGCAGCAGGGCTACGCGCTGCCGGTGCGCTTCGCGGCGCTGACGCACGACCTCGGCAAGGCGACCACGCCGGAGGACCTGCTGCCGCGGCACATCGGCCACGAGGGCCGCAGCGTCGATCTGCTGAAGCCGCTGTGCGAGCGGCTGCGCGTGCCGAACGAGTGCCGCGATCTGGCGGTGCTGGTCGCGCGCGAGCACGGCAATATTCATCGCGTGATGGAGATGGGGGCGGCGGCTCTGGTGCGCCTGCTCGAGCGCAGCGACGCGATCAGGAAGCCGGCGCGCTTCGCCGAGGCGCTGCAGGCCTGCGAGTCGGATGCACGCGGGCGGCTCGGCCTCGAGATGAGCGAGTACCCGCAGGCCGAGCGGCTGAGGCTTGCACTGGTGGCCGCGCGAGGCGTGGATGCAGGGGCAGTGGCGCAGCGGCTCGCCGATGCGCCGGCCGGCATCAAGGACGCCGTGCATGAGGAGCGCGTACGTGCGGTAGAGGCTGCGCTGGCTTGAAGTCGTGCGGGCGTAAAGTAGCGCGCGACGGCGCCTACAACACCCGCGCCAACAGCGACAACAGCATCGACAGCACCAGCGTCGACATGAACGGAAACGGATACTCGCGGCCGAACAGCCGCAAGGTCACGTCGCCGGGCATCCGGCCGATGCCGAGCTTCCTCAGCCACGGCCAGCACGACGACAGCACCGCGACGGCAACGAAGGTAGTCAAAAGCCAGCGAATCATCGCGAGTCCTCGAGCCAGAGCGGATTCACGATCACAGCGTATGCGAACGATCGCCGCTCGAAAAGGCGCGCAGCGTATCGTCGAGTCCACGCGAAAACGCGATCACCTTGAAGAGCTCGCCCATCTCCGCCTCGGACAGCAGCTTCTGTACCGCGTTGGCGGCGGGAAGAAAGCGCGCGGCGTCGGCGGGATCGATTTCGCCGAGCACCTCGGTGACGCCCGCGTTCAGCAGGAAGCGCGCTTGCGATGTGAAGCCGAGCAGGTCCGCGCCGGTCTCGACGCCCGCCTCGGCGATGCCGGTGAATTCGACGTGCGCGGTGATGTCCTGCAGACCGGGGTACAGGAACGGGTCGCCGTGCGCGCGGTGCCGGTAGTGGCACATCAGCGTGCCCTGCGCGCGCTGGTCGTGGTAGTACTCGTGGCGCGGAAAACCGTAGTCGATCAGCAAGATCGCGCCGCGCGCGAGCATCGTGCAGATGGTGCGCGTGAAGGCGCGCGCGGCTTCGTGCGTTTCCGTCACGTAGTCGTCGCCGGCCGGTTCGCGGCTCGCATCGATTTCGGTCAGCAGCGCGAGGTCCGCGGCGGCCGCGACGGGGCGGTCGTCGAACGCGAAGGCGGCGTCGCGCCACACCACGCCGCGCTCGCGCCAGACACCGCCGTTTTGCGCGAAGAGCCGCACCGGCATCGCATCGAGCACCTCGTTGCCGATCACCACGCCTTCGAAGCGCTGCGGCAACGCGTCGAGCCAGCGCACTTTCGCGAGCAGCGCGGGCGCGGCCGCCGCGATCGTTTCGCGCTGCCGCTCGCGCAGCTCACCCGATAGATCGATGATCGAATAGCTGTCGAACCCGGCGCCGAGCGTGTCGAGCGCATTGAGCAAGCCCGCGGCGAGCTTGCCGGTGCCGGCGCCGAACTCCATCACATCGCGCGTGCCACTCGCCTCCAACGCTTCGGCGAGCGGGCGCGCGAGCGTCGCGGCGAACAGCGGCGACAATTCCGGCGCGGTGACGAAGTCGCTGCCGTCGTCGGCGCGCAGGCCGAATTTTCGCGCACCGCCGCTGTAGTAGCCGAGACCCGGCGCGTACAACGCGCGCTCCATGTAGCGGTCGAACGGCAGCCAGCCGCCGGCCGCGTCGAGCTGCACGCGGATCTCGGCGACGAGCGCGTCGGACTGCGCGAGCGCGCTCGGGCCGGGAGCAGGTAAACTATCGGGTTGGTGAGCTTTGGGATTCATCCCCGCATTGTAAATGACCGTCTCTCCGGACATCGCTGCCCGCGCGGCTGAACTGCCGCCCGAAACGCCCCGCGTCGTGCTGATTACGGGCGCCGCGCGCCGCATCGGGCGCGCGCTCGCCCTCGGCTTCGCCGCGCGCGGCTGGGACGTGGCCGTGCACTACGGTGCCTCGCGTGAGGACGCCGACGAAGTGGTCGCGCAGATCGTCGCGCTGGGCCGCCGCGCGGTCGCGCTGCACGCCGAGCTCGGCGACGAGGCGCAGGTCGCCCGGCTGCTGCCGGACTGCGCCGCTGCGCTCGGGCGGCCGTCGTGCATCGTCAATAACGCGTCGCGCTTCGAGGAAGACACGGCGCGCGACGTCGGCTACGAGCTGCTGCTGAAGCTGACCGCGATGAACGTCGGCGCGCCGCTCGTGCTCGCGCGCATGCTTTACGACGCGACGCCCGATGCGGCATTGCGCGACGAAAGTCAGCGCGGCGTCGTCATCAATGTGCTGGATCAGAAGCTGTACAACATGAACCCGGACTATCTGTCGTACACGCTGTCGAAGGCGGCGCTGCAGACCGCGACGGTCGCGCTCGCTCAGGCGCTCGCGCCGAAGCTCCGGGTGGTCGGGCTCGCGCCCGGGCTGACCATGCAATCGGGCGACCAGACCCAGCACGGGTTCGAGGCCGCTCACCGTATGACGCCTCTTGGCCGTGCGTCGCGGCCCGAGGACATCGTCGCCGCCGCGCTGTATCTCGCGGATGCAGCCGGCGTGACCGGAACGACGCTGGTGGTCGACGGCGGGCAGCATCTCGTGCCGCTGCCGCGCGACGTGATGTTTTTGACGGGCGCCTGACACGCGCGCGTGGCCGGCCTTCGAGGCGGTCATCGCGTGTGGCGAAGCGCCCCTTTGCGTGCCCCGCACGCTTTTTTGGACTGGAACGAACATGTTTGCCGCTCTTTCGCACCCCCGGCTCGCCGATTGCCGCCTGCTTTTTCTGCGCAATTACGAAGTGCACATCAATATCGGCGTGCACGACTTCGAAAAGCGCGGCGAGCAGCGCGTCGTGATCAACGTCGAACTGTTCGTGCCGCTCGCGATGTCCACGCCGGTGCACGACAAGCTCACCGAAGTCGTCGACTACGACTTCATGCGCTCGACGATCGCGAGGCGCGTCTCGCAAGGCCATATTCATCTGCAGGAAACGCTGTGCGACGACCTCGTGCGCGCGATGCTCGAACATCCGCAGGTGCGCGGCGCGCGCGTGTCGACCGAAAAGCCGGACGTGTATCCGGACTGCGATGCGGTCGGCGTCGAAGTCTTCCGCATCAAGGAGGACTGAGCGATGAACGCACCGGAAATCCTGACCGCAGACAACGAAGCCGCTGACGCCACCGCGGCACCGAGCGCCGCCCGCGCCCCGAAATCGCCGCTCACGCGCCGCGAGCAGAAGGAAGCGTACGAGAACAACAAGCTCTTCAAGCGTCTCGCGCGCCAGGTCGGCCAGGCGATCGGCGACTACAACATGATCGAGGACGGCGACAAGGTGATGGTGTGCCTGTCGGGCGGCAAGGACAGTTACGCGATGCTCGAGATCCTGATGCGGCTGCGCGAGCGCGCGCCGATCAATTTCGACATCGTCGCGGTAAACCTCGACCAGAAGCAGCCGGGCTTCCCCGAGCACGTGCTGCCCGAGTATCTGACCCAGCTCGACATCCCGTTTCACATCGAGAATCAGGACACCTACAGCATCGTCAAGCGGCTCGTGCCGGAGGGCAAGACCACCTGTTCGCTGTGCTCGCGGCTGCGGCGCGGCATCCTGTATCGCGTCGCCGGCGAGCTCGGCGCGACCAAGATCGCGCTCGGCCATCATCGCGACGACATCCTGCAAACGCTGCTGCTGAACCTGTTCTATGGCGGCAAGTTGAAGGGCATGCCACCCAAGCTGCAATCGGACGACGGCAAGAACATCGTGATCCGGCCGCTCGCCTACGTGAAGGAAACCGATCTGGAGAAGTACGCCGAGTTGCGTGAATTCCCGATCATTCCGTGCAATCTGTGCGGTAGCCAACCAAACCTTAAGCGCGCGGAAATGAAGGCGCTGGTCCGCGACTGGGAAAAGCGTTTCCCGGGCCGCATCGAGAACATGTTCAATGCGTTGTCGAACGTGGTGCCGTCGCATCTGATGGATCACCAGCTGTTTGCGTTCGCGGGGCTGCGCGCGAGCGGCGAAGCCGACCCGCAAGGTGACATCGCGTTCGACGAAGAACCATGCTCGAGCGGCGACGAAGGCGCGCCGCTCACCAGTGCGAAGACCATTTCGCTGGTCCAGTTCGACGACCTGTAACGAGCGAAAAGTGCCTGTTCCGGCGGCATTCCGGCCGCTTTTCCGCTGGCTTGCAAGCCCTGCCGAGGCCGCGTCTGCGGCCTTTTTTGCAGGTGCAGCATGATAGAATCGTCCGCTCCAAACTCGTCTATTTGCCGACGCCATGAACATCGTCATTTTGGCGGCAGGTACCGGCAAGCGCATGCGGTCCGCGCTTCCCAAGGTGCTCCATCCTCTGGCCGGCCGGCCGCTCCTCGCTCATGTCATCGACACCGCCCGCGCGCTGAAGCCCGCCCGCCTGATCGTCGTGATCGGCCACGGCGCCGAAGCCGTGCGCGAAGCCGTCGCGGCGCCCGATATCCAGTTCGCGGTGCAGGAGCAACAGCTCGGCACCGGCCACGCGGTGCAGCAGGCGCTGCCGCTGCTCGATCCATCGTTGCCCACGCTGGTGCTTTATGGCGACGTGCCGCTCACGCGTGCGCAAACGCTGCGCGCACTGACCGGGCGTGCCGGCCAGGACGGCTACGGCGTGCTCACCGTCACGCTCGACGACCCGACCGGTTACGGCCGCATCGTGCGCGATCAGCACGGCAACGTGCAACGCATCGTCGAGCAGAAGGACGCGAGTCCCGAGCAGCTGAAGATCGCCGAAATCAACACCGGCATCATCGTCGCGCCGACCGCGCGCCTTGCCGGCTGGCTCGCGGCGCTCAAAAACGACAACGCGCAAGGCGAGTTCTATCTGACCGACGCGGTCGAAATGGCGATCGAAGCCGGCCTCGAAGTCGTCACCACGCAGCCCGACGACGAGTGGGAAACGCTCGGCGTCAACAGCAAGCAGCAGCTCGCCGAGCTCGAGCGGATTCATCAGCGCAATGTCGCCGACGCACTACTCGTCGCGGGCGTGACGCTCGCCGACCCGGCGCGCGTCGACGTGCGCGGCACGCTCGAATGCGGCCGCGACGTGTCGATCGACGTCAACTGCGTGTTCGAAGGCCGTGTGACGCTGGCCGACAACGTCAGCATCGGGCCGAACTGCGTGATTCGCAACGCGAGTATCGGCGCCGGTACGCGCGTCGATGCGTTCACGCACATCGAAGGCGCGGAAGTCGGCGCGAAGGCCGTTGTCGGTCCATATGCGCGCTTGCGCACAGGCGCGGCGCTGCAGGACGAGTCTCATGTAGGGAACTTCGTCGAGATCAAGAACGCGGTGCTCGGTCATGGCTCGAAGGCCAACCACCTCACCTACATCGGCGATGCGGATGTCGGCGCGCGCGTGAATATCGGCGCGGGCACGATCACCTGCAACTACGACGGCGCCAACAAATTCCGCACCGTGATCGAGGACGACGTGTTCGTCGGCTCGGACACGCAACTGGTCGCACCGGTGCGCGTGCAGCGCGGCGCGACGATCGCGGCCGGCACCACGGTGTGGAAGGACGTCGCCGCCGACGCGCTGGTGTTGAACGATAAAACCCAGACGAGCAAGACGGGCTACGTGCGCCCTGTCAAAAAGAAAAGCTGATCGATACGGCGTGCCCACGAGGCGCGCTCACTGAATCCGGCACTGAAAAGGAATACACCATGTGCGGCATTGTCGGCGCGGTTGCGCAACGTAATATCGTTCCCGTCCTGATCGAAGGACTGCGGCGCCTCGAATATCGCGGCTACGATTCGTGCGGCGTCGCCGTGCTCGGCGCTCGCGGGCCGAGCCGCGCGCGCAGCGTCGCGCGCGTGGCCGACCTCGAAGGCCAGGTGCGCGACGGTCGCCTCGAAGGCGTGACGGGCATCGCGCATACACGCTGGGCCACGCATGGCGCACCGGTCACCGACAACGCGCACCCGATCTTCTCGCGGGATGCGCTGGCGTTGGTACACAACGGCATCATCGAAAACTACGAGACCTTGCGCGAAATGCTGCGCGGCAAGGGTTACGAGTTCGTCTCGCAGACCGACACCGAGGTTATCGCGCACCTGGTCCATAGCCTGTATCGCGGCGACCTGTTCGCCGCGGTGCGCGAGGCGATCGCGCAACTGCACGGCGCGTATGCGATCGCGGTGCTGCACGAGGATCAGCCGCATACGGTGGTCGGCGCGCGTCAGGGCTCGCCGCTCGTGGTCGGGCTCGGGGACGGCGAAAACTTCCTCGCATCGGACGCGCTCGCGCTCGCAGGCAGCACCGAGCGCTTCATCTTCCTCGAGGAAGGCGACGTCTGCGAACTGTCGCTCGATGGCGTGCGCATCGCCGATCGCCAGGGCGAGGCCGCGCAACGCGAGGTGCGCCAGGTGGCCGCCTATGGCGGCGCGGTCGAACTCGGCCCGTATCGCCACTTCATGCAGAAGGAAATCTTCGAGCAGCCGCGCGCGATCACCGACACGATTCCGCAGGCCGACGCGTTCGATGCGTCGATCTTCGGCGAGGGCGCGCGCCAGGTGTTCGCGGACATCGACAGCCTGCTGATTCTCGCGTGCGGCACCAGCTACTACTCGGGGCTCACCGCCAAGTACTGGCTCGAATGGCTCGCGAAGATTCCGACTCAGGTCGAGATCGCGAGCGAGTATCGCTATCGCGAGTCGGTGCCGAATCCGAAGTCGCTGGTGGTGGTGATTTCGCAGTCGGGCGAAACCGCCGACACGCTCGCGGCGCTCAAGCACGCGCAGGAACTCGGCCACAAGCACACGCTCGCGATCTGCAACGTCGGCACGAGCGCGATGGTGCGGCAGACCGAGTTGTCGTTCCTCACGCACGCGGGCCGCGAGATCGGCGTCGCGTCGACCAAGGCATTCACGACGCAGCTGGTTGCACTGTTCACGCTGGCGGCAACGCTCGCGAAGCTGCGCGGACGTTTGAACGACGAGCAGGAAGCGAGTTATCTGAAGCAGTTGCGCCACCTGCCGGCGGCGCTCAACAGCGTGCTCGCGCTGGAGCCGCAGATCATCGCGTGGTCGGAGGAGTTTTCGCGCAAGGAACATGCGTTGTTCCTCGGACGCGGCATGCACTATCCGATCGCGCTCGAAGGCGCGCTGAAGCTCAAGGAGATTTCGTATATCCACGCCGAGGCGTATCCGGCTGGCGAGCTGAAGCACGGGCCGCTGGCGCTCGTGACCGAAGCGATGCCGGTGGTGACGGTCGCCCCGAACGACGCGCTGCTCGAAAAGCTGAAGTCGAACATCCAGGAAGTGCGCGCGCGCGGCGGCGAGCTTTATGTGTTCGCCGATGCCGATACGAAGATCGTCAACGGCGAAGGGCTGCATGTGATCCGGATGCCAGAGCACTATGGCTTGCTGTCGCCGATCCTGCACGTCGTGCCGCTGCAGTTGCTCGCGTATCACACCGCTTGTGCGCGTGGCACGGATGTGGATAAGCCGCGGAACCTGGCGAAGTCGGTGACGGTGGAGTGACGAAGACGTAGCGGCAAACCGCGCCGCAAGCTCATGCAATCAGCCGCGCCGCCATGCGGTCCGGCGGACGAAACACCATCGGCATCTGTCTTGCCACGATGCCTCGACGTGACGACGCCACATCGACTACCCTCTGTCGACATCCCACGTGGCCTCGTCATCATGAAGACCTCATCTCCCAACACGCTAACCGAAAAGCTGAAGTCACGCGTCGTGCTAATCGCGCTGTTCGTCGGTTCGATGTGGGCGGTGTTCTTTCTGTCGGTTGCATTGCCGTTCCTGCATCTGAACGAACACGGCGTCGTGCCGCGTTCGCTCGACGGCTTGCAGGGCATCCTGTTCGCGCCGTGGCTGCATGCGAGCGTCGGACACATCGCCGCCAACACCAGCGGGCTCGTCGTACTCGGCTGGCTGTGTACGTGGCCGAACATCGCCGGCTTCTGGCGCGCGACCATCGGCGCGATGCTCGGCGCCGGTCTTTGCGCGTGGCTATTCGGCGCGCCGTATTCGGTGCATATCGGCGCGAGCGGGCTGGTGTTCGGCTATGCGGGTCACCTGGTTGCGCGTGGTTACTACACGCGCAATCTCGTGTCGATCCTCGTGGCCCTGGTCGTCGTCAGCAGCTACGGTCTGAGCCTGCTGTTCGGCGTACTGCCGATCTATCCGGATGTGTCGTGGCAGAGCCATGTCGGCGGCGTGCTCGGTGGTGTGCTCGCCGCGCGTGCGGGGGCCGGCGCGGCAAACCGGGTGCGCGTGCGCTGACCCACCCGCATCTTTTCGCCTATCGGCATATCGCCGGGTGATCGACGAATCCTACAACTCCGGCCGCGCCAGATCGCTCGCGACGATGTGTTCGCCATACACCTGCGCGGCCGCGAGCGCTTCGAGTCGGCTCGCGTGTGGGCCCAGTTCGGGTGCGCCATCGAATGGAAACAGCACGCGGCCGTCGGTCGTGCGCACCACCTTCAATACGCCGAAGAAGCGCCGGTAGCCGGCCATTTTCGCGCTCGCCGAAATCTCGAAGTCGTCCTCCGACGTGCCGGGGACGCTGGGAATAAACGCGGTCTTGCTCATAGCTGAAAACATCGGTTGTTCGTTGAGGCCGCGCGCAACGATGCTCGCGGCCGACGCGCATTGTCTCAAATCGGCGCGAAGCGTGAATCGAGTGGGCAACCCGCTGGTTCGCCAATGGTTTTATCGGTGAACTAATGTCAACTTTCACGGCAATGTCATAGGCACTCCATAAAGTCTGCCCGCAAATAAAACCGCATTCCCCACAGGGCAACAAAAAGACAGCAACAGAGGGCAACGAACATGTCACACCGCATTGGGCTACGCGCACTCATCACGGCCGCTTGCGCGGCTTTAATCGCTTTGATCGTGGCCGCCTGCGGCTCGTCTTCTTCGTCCGGCGGGCTGCAACTGACCGGACAGCAGCAGATTCGCCACGTCTTCGTGATCACGCTCGAAAACGAAAACTACGCGACCACATTCGGCGCCAACACCAAAGCGCCGTATCTCGCGCAAACACTGGCATCGCAAGGCGCGCTCGTGCAGCAGTACTACGGCACGGGCCACGTGAGTCTCGACAACTACATCTCGATGATCAGCGGCCAGTCGCCGACTAACGAGACCGACAACGACTGCATGACCTATCAGGACTTCAAGCTGACCGGCATGACGTCCGATGGCCAGGCGATCGGCTCGGGCTGCGTGTATCCGGCGAGCGTGAAGACGTTGCCGGACCAGCTGAAGGCAGCGGGCTATACGTGGAAGGGCTATGAAGGCGACATGGGCAACGATCCGTCGCGCGAAGCCGCCACCTGCGGCCATCCGACGCTGAACACGACGGACCTCACGCAGTCGGCCGAAGCGCCGAGCGCGGCCGTGCCGCTCGGCGACCAGTATGCGACGCGCCACAATCCGTTCATGTACTTCCACTCGATCATCGATTCGCCGGACTGCGGACAGCACGTCGTCAATCTGAATAACCTGCAGAACGATCTGCAATCGGTCTCGACCACGGCGAACTTCAACCTGATCACGCCGAACCTGTGCGACGACGGCCACGACGCACCTTGCGTGAACGGCCAGCCGGGCGGCCTGACGAGCGCGAACACGTTCCTGCAGAAGTGGGTGCCGATCATTACCGCATCGCCGGCGTTCCAGAAGGATGGCCTGCTGATCATCAACTTCGACGAAAGCAGCTACGCGACGGTCACGCAGTCCGCGTCGGGCGAGGATCTGGTATTTGCGGGCACGACCTGCTGTAGCCAGCAACCCGGCCCGAACCTGCCGTCGTTCCCGGAGACTTCGTCGCTCGCCTATAACGGCATCACGATCAACCTGACCAAGTCGAGCTACGGCGGCGACCAGACCGGCGCTGTGATGATCTCGAAGTTCATCAAGCCGGGCACGGTGTCCACGGTGCCGTACAACCACTATTCGATGCTGAAGAGCATCGAGGACATCTTCCAGCTCGACCACCTTGGTTATGCGGGACAGGCCGGTCTGGTGGGGTTCGGCAGCGACATCTTCACGAACCTGTAAAAGACTCGATGCTGTCTTCTGTCATGCGATTCACGGCGCGCGCGAGCGCGCGTCGGATAGCGCTCGCCGCCCTGATGGGCGGCGCGTTACTGGGGGGCGCCGGTGCGGCGCCCGCTGTTGCGTCGAATGCGACACCGACATCCGCCGATGCGAAGCCCGTCTATAGCGACGCCGCCGCGCTCGGCAAACTGATGTTCTTCGATCCGGCGCTGTCGGCCTCGGGCAAGATGTCGTGCGCGAGCTGCCACAGTCCCGAGCACGCGTACGGGCCGCCCAACGGTCTCGCCGCGCAACTGGGCGGCGCGGACTTGCATCAGCAGGGCACGCGCGCGGTGCCGAGCCTGCGCTACGTGCTGAACCGTACGCCGATCTGGACGCATGCGCAGGCGGCGAGCCTGTCCGAGCGGCTCAGCGAAACGGACAACGCGCCGGTCGGCGGCTTCGGCTGGGACGGGCGCTTCAACTATCTGCACGATCAGGCGAACTTCCCGCTGTTCAATCCGAACGAGATGGCCAACAAGGATCCGGCCGCATTGCTCGCGAAGATGCAGCGCGCGCCCTACGCTGCGCGCTTCAAGGAAGTATTCGGCCAGAACATTTTTGCCGATCCGACCAAGGCGTTCACCCAGGCGATGTACGCGATCGAGCGCTTCGAGCTCGAAGACCCGAGTTTTCATCCGTACACGAGCAAGTTCGACTACTACCTGGACGGGAAAGTGCAACTAACTGCACAAGAGTTGCGCGGCAAAAAACTGTTCGACGACCCCGCCGGCGGCAATTGCGCATCCTGTCATATCGACCAGTCGGGCGTGAACGGCGCTCATCCGCTTTTCACCGACTTCAACTTTCAGGCGCTTGGCGTGCCGCGCAACGCTGAACTGAAGGTCAACGCCGATCCGAAGTATTTCGACATGGGCCTGTGCGGACCATTGCGTACGGATCAGAGCGACAAGCTGAACTGCGGACTGTTCAAGTCGGTATCGCTGCGCAATACCGCGACGCGTCACGTGTTTTTTCACAACGGTCGCTTCCACACGCTGAAAGAGGCGTTGCGTTTCTACGTGCAACGCGATACGAACCCGGACAAGTGGTATCCAAGGGATGCGCACGGCAAAGTCGACAAATTCAACGATCTGCCGGTCGCACTGCGCGTGAACGTCGATACGACCGACGAGCCGCTGACGCGCAAAACGGGCGAGCGTCCGGTCTGGTCCGAGCGTGATATCGACGACGTCGCCGCGTTCCTCGCGACGCTGAGCGACGGCTATGACCTGAAGTCAAAAGCGGTCAAATGAACGCATCGGAAAGCGGGGCGAGTTCCGGTCACCCTTGATTTAAAAGACAAAAATTGCCGAGGAAAGGCGCCGCCCGACGCCGCGGCGCTATAATGCGCGGATCTTTGCTTCCTCCGACGTCCACTATGAGCCGGTTACTTTGCCTGATCGTGCTTTCGCTCGGCCTCGCGCAAACCGCGGCGGCCGACGAGAACACCGACCGAATATCGGCGTACCTGACGCAGAAGTTCGGTGTGGGCAAAGAAAAGGCTCAAAAGATCTCCGACGCGGTGCAATCCGCCGCCAACAAATACTCCCTTCCTCCGGCGCTGCTGCTCGCCATCATCTCGATCGAATCCCGCTTCAAGGAAAAAGCCCGCGGCGCCAATGGCGCGACGGGGCTGATGCAGGTCGTGCCGCAGGCGCACCGCGGCCTGCTGCGCAACGTGAAGGATCTGACCGAGCCGGGTGCGAACATCGAAGCGGGCTCGGCGATTCTGTACGGCTACATGCGCTCGGCGAACGGCGATCTGAATACCGCGCTCAAGAGCTATGGCGGCTCGAAGGCCTATGCGCAGAAGGTGAATCTGCGCGTGGAGGATTTCGCGGCGGTTGCGACACCCGCTGACGGCGCTTCCGGGGCCGTTGGGCGGGCCGCGTCGTGCGAGGCGGATCGTTGCGCCAGCGCGAATCCGTGGGCCGACGCGTTCAGCGTGCCGGCGGTGCTCATTGCATCCGCGGCACCCGCCGCGAGCGGGGCAGCCGGGGCATCGTCGGCCGCGACCTCTGGGTCGACTTCGGCCGCGACGATTGGCTCGACGCGCACGACGTCGAACTAGGCACGCGCGCGCGATTTCTTTCGCATTTTCGCCCGCATGCACTGCGAGGGGGCGGCAGCGTGCTTCAAGTTGACGTGGTGTTACCCGCTGCAATAGGGTCCGGGCTGCACCTTGCACGCTTTTTACGCACGTGACGCTGCCCGCTCTACAATGCATTTCCGTTCGCGCTCACGAAGCGCTTCTCGCAACTGATCATGCAGAACCCCTTTTCCCGCACCACCGCTGCGGCCCTGTTCGGGCTGGTCGCGCTCACGGCATGCAGCAGCACGCCGCAACCCAAATTCACTCAGGAACTATTCGAAACCGGCGCAAGCCCGTACGCGCGCAATTTCAATTCGAGTACGGGCGATAGCTGCGAAGCCGCGCGCCGCGCATTGCTGAGCCAAGGCTATCTGACGACGATGTCGCGTCCCGATACCGTCGACGGCAGGAAGAATTTTCAGCCTACCGGCGATTCGCACGTGGTCGTCGAATTTCACGTCGTGTGCACGCCCGGCGAAGAGGCGGCCGATACCAGCATCGTGTACGTGAACGCGGTGCAGAACGGCTTCGCATTGAAGAAGAGCGATACGTCGGCGAGCGTCGGGCTCAGCGTGCTCGGTTCGCTGTCGCTGCCGATTCGCTCCAATAGCGACGCGATGGTGAAGATCTCGAGCGAGACGATTCCGTCGGGCAAGTTCTATGACCGCTTTTTCGGTCTCGTCGATCATTACTTGCAGACGGTCGTGCGCACGCAGCCGGTGACGAGCAGCCCGATCGAGACGCGGACGCTGCCGATGCCGGTAGCAGCGCCGCTTCAACGGACGATCCCTGAGCCGGTGCCCGAGCCGGTAGCGGCGACCACCTCCGCTGCAGTTCGAGCGACGCCGACCGTGCCGGTTCAGACGACGTCACCAGCGCTCGCCCAACCGACGACCGACAAGCCTGTCGCCGTGACGCCACCAGCTGCGGCTCAGGCGGTCCAGTCAGCGCCCGCGCCAGTGCAGTTAACCCGCGCCCGCACCGGTTCCGTTGACGACACCGTCGACATCCTCGCCGGTCCAGCCCGCCGACCCGATTGGCCAGGCTGCAGCGATCGAACCCGCGAGCGGCACGGCGCCTCTGGTGCCGTGACAGCGGCGCAGCGGCTTTCGCATCGAGGCTGATCAAGGTCCGATCAGCCTCTGATTCAGGCGCGCAGCGATATTCACCTTATGGTGTTTACTTGATACGTATACATACGTAGTAGTAGTTAACAAGGGTCAACCGATTCTGTGGATAAGTCGCAAATGTCGCGCCGCTTCAACATCATGCGAAACCTATAACCCTGCGGAACACGTCGGTAGAAAAACTACATAACTGGGATAAGTTCGAACACCGTTAGCCGACCCTGATCTTTATCAAGATTTCGCGCACAGGCTGTTCGTCGCGCTATCCCGAAGTTATTCAGAGGTCGCTGTGGATAACCACGCCTCCGACCGACACTTCCCGTTGCTCCCGCATCGACGCTTCGCGCGACGCGAAGGGCTCGCCAACGCACAGATTTCCGCCCACCGAACGCGCACATTGATAACTCGGTACGAAGATTGCACGCCTTCTTATTGCAAGCGCAACTGTTGCTATTTAGTCAAAACCATTTGCCCAGCGAACAATCCGGCATAGAGTTAAAGTGCTTTGTGAGGTTTCTGGTGCAGTGCGGGGGATGTATGAAGCGCAGATCAGCACGACAGCTAGTCCGTCTTCTGTCGGACCTTCGACATGCGGCCCATTGCAGCTCGTTGCGCGCGGTCGCGACCAGTCGGATGATGGCGCTGGCAGCCGCCGAGGCCGCCGAGGACGGCGACGCCGCTCGCGACGACGACAGTCCCGAGTCCACGCGCGATGAGCAGCGCGACAAGCTGTTCCGGAGCAGATCATGAGAGCCGCGAGCGAACAGTCGTTGCGGTTTCTGGTCGAGAAGTGGCTTTCGCCATCGCCGGCCGAGCCGGTTCACGTGACGGAGTTCAGCCGCACGCGCGCGGGCGGGCGGCGCTATGTGAGGGTGGAGACGTCGTCGGAACAGGGCGGGCGGGGTTTGTTCTTCTTTCGCCACGACGACGGCTGCTGGTGCGTGTTTCCGCCAACCGCCGATACGCCGAGCCTATTCGCTCATCCGCGCGCGGCATAGTTGGGCGAAGGGCAAGACGCCTGTCGGCGCGCATCGCGCACCGAGCGTTGGCGTCGAATCGTTTTAAAACGCTGTAAATCACATCACCTGCGGCGCACGCTGCCGGGCGCGTTTCCAGCCCGGCAGTATCTGACACACGATCAATCCCGCGAGCATCAGCGCAGAGCCGAACAACGCGCGAGTCGTCAGCGTTTCGCCGAGGACGAGCCAGCCCGCAAACGCCGCGAACACGCCTTCCATGCTGAAAATCACCGCCGCATGCGAGGGCGCCGCGTGGCGCTGCGCGACCACCTGGATCGTATACGCGACGCCCACCGATAACGCACCGCCGTACGCGATCGTCGGCGCGGCTCGCGCAATTACCACGGCGCTAACGGGTTCAATGGCAAGGCCGATCGACAGGCACACGAGCCCACAGGTCACGAACTGCGCGAGTGCGAGCATCAGCGTGTCGTGGCGCGCCGCGAAGCGGCCGACCAGCATCATCTGCGCGGAAATCACCAGCGCCCCGGCGAGCTGATACCAGTCGCCGTACAGCATCGAAAAGTGCTCGTCGACGCTCAGGAAGTACATGCCAACGGCCGCCAGTAGCGCGCCAAGCCACGTACGGAGGCCAGTCCGGTGGCGAAACAGCACGCCGAGCAGCGGCACGATCACCACATACAGCGAACTGATGAAGCCCGCGTTCGCGATCTTCGTGTACTGCAGGCCGATCTGCTGCAGCGAGATCGACACGGCCAGCACGACGCCGAGCAGCCCGCCCGCGCCAAGCAGTTCGCGGGCTCCGCCGGGCGCGCGCTTCGTCCGCTCGCCGAGCGGCGCGCGGCGCACGCAGACGATCATCGTCAGCACGACGAGCGCGCCGAGCAGAAAGCGCAAGCCGGTAAACAGGAACGGGCCGATCGTATCGAGGCTCAGTCGCTGTGCGACGAACGCGGAGCCCCAGATCATCGCCGCGATCAGCATCAGCACGTTCGCGCGCAGGTGTTGGCGGGTATCGGGATTCAAGATTTCTTCTGATTTGTCTTGGGATCGCGCTGGGAAGCCGCGCAGGCACGCCACGCGGTGCTCAGCCGGTAAGGAATCGCTCACATGATACGCGGGCGTCGCGCGCCAGGCAGGCAAATCCCGCGAGTCGCGCGATAATCGCGCAACGGCCGTGCGGTCGCCGGCCTGCGGATCGCGGTAATCAAGCGACTTGCGGACCGGACCGCGATCCCCCGCTCCTTCCACGAGCAAACGACATGGACGACAAGGACTGGATCGCGGGCGCCGCGAAGGCGCTCGCGATCATCGAAGCATTCGACGAAGAGCACGCGCGCATGACGCCAACGATGGTCGCCGCGCGCGCCGGCCTGTCGCGCACGGCTGCGCGCCGCTATTTGCTGACGCTGCGCGAGCTCGGCTACGTCGACACAGACGGCAAGCTGTTCTGGCTCGCGCCGCGCGTGCTGCGCCTCGGCCAGTCTTACCTCGATTCGGCGCGGCTGCCGCGCACGGTGCAACCGTTCCTGCAGCGGATCACCGCGACCGTGCAGGAAACCGCGCTGGTCGCGATCCTCGACGAACACGACGTCGTCTACGTCGCGCGCAACGGCGTGAATCGAGCGATGGCGGTCGGCTTCGTGACCGGCTCGCGCGCGCCGGCGCCGTTATCGTCGGCGGGGCTCGTGCTGCTCGCGTTCCAGCCGCCCGACAGCATCGACCCGTGGCTCGCGTCGTATCCGATCAAGGTTTTCACGCCGTACACCTATTCGACCGTCGAACGGCTCAGAGAAGTGCTTGGCGAAATCCGCCGCAACGGCTACGTGGTCACCGACCAGCAGCTCGAGATCGGTGTGCGCGGCGTCGCGGTCCCGCTGCGCGACCGGCACGGTACGGTGGTCGCGGCGATCAGCGTCAGCATGCCGATCGGCGAGGAGTCGGCGAACGCCGCGCTGCACCGCGTTTTGCCGGCGCTGCAGGAGACCGCGAGCCTGCTGCGAAACCTGGTTTGAGCGCCGCGAAGCGGTCGGCGAGGCGCGCGGGCGGCGGCTTCACGGGGACCTGGTAGGGTCTCCGCTGCGGCTTGCAGGTAGATGAAAGCAGGCTGAAAGCAGGCTGTCTCCCGGAAAATACATATCGAGTTTTGCGCATGACAAACCGCCTACGCCTGGGTAATACTCTCCCGCGGGGAGCACAAGGCACCTCGAAGTCCAGCCGCTCTACCGTGCAGCTGTATTCATTCACATTGACTCAGTCGTCTGGTTTGGGGATCAACACATGAAAAAAGTTATCGTCTCGCTCGCAGCCGCTTCGATCGCACTCGTTTCCGTTCAGGCTTTCGCGCAGGCATCGGATGCCGCTGCTATGGAAGCAGCAAGCGCACCGAAGAAGCACCACGTCAAGCAGTTGAAGACCCACGGCAAGAAGGCACACGTTTCCGCCGCAGCTTCGGCAGCAGGCACGAACGACAAGGGCGTGCAGAACTAAGCCAACGCGCGCTCGTCGGGCGCGACATAGCGCTGCGCCGCACCGTTTGCCGGTCGGTGCAGCCGGTGGCGGCAGATGCGTTGCCAGCAAAAAGGCCAGAGCTCGCGCTCTGGCCTTTTTGCTTTTGCGGCGGATTTTGCGCGCGGGAAGATCAGCCCGCGAGTCCGCGCCGGATCACTTCATCCAGCAGCCCGTTCAGGCCGTCCGGATGACTGGCGGCGCGCGTTTTCAGCTCCTCCACCAGCTCGCCGTTGAGCTTGCACGCAAACGGGACGAGGCCTTGCGCCTGATCGAGCTTGCGCTGCTCGCGCCGGTCGATCTTCGGCTCGGTCGCCGCGTTCTTGCCGCCGCGGTTAGCGGTTGCCTGTTTCATCGCGTTGCCCAGTTTCAGCGCCTTGTTCTTTTCAAGGTCGGTTTTTTTCATCATCGGAAAGGCCTCTGCCAAATAGATCAACCCGCATTGTACGCAAGCGCGGGGCGTCAGCCGACACGGTCCGGTGCGCCGGCGGAGACGCTGTCCATCAACGCGCGCATCCTCTGCCAATGCGTGCCTTCCCAGAACACGCGTCGGCATACATCGCAGGTCACGAAGCGGCTGTGCCGCTGCAGCACGCCGCGCGGCACGCGCAGGCCGGCTTCCTCGCGTGCGATGCGTCGCAGCGGCGCGTTGCATACGAGGCATAGCCGAAACGGTTGCGCGCTGCGCGCGAGGTCGAGCCGCTCGAACACTTCGCGCAACTGCTCGCGCGGCCGCAGCGCGCGCACGTAGCAGCCATGCGTGATATTGCGGCGTTTGAGCAGCTCGCGGTCGCGCGTCAGCACGATGCGCTGCTGCGCGGCGGCAAGCGCCTCGATATCGGCGTCGGGAAAGTGGTTGTCGTACAGCGTATCGAAGCCCGCAAGCCGCAGAAGCGGCGCCAGGCCGCCGAGATGCGCATCTGCGATGAAGCGCATCACGCGCAACGGCCGCTCGCGCACGCGCAGCAGCGGCTGGATGTCGAGCGCCTCGAATTTCGGATAGACCGCGACGCGGTCGCCGTCGGCGAGCGGATGATCGAAACCGACCGAGTCGCCGTTTACCAGTATCAGCTCGACCTCGGTATGCGGCACACCGAGCACTTCGATCATGTGCTTGGTCGTTGCGCCGCGCGCGCAGACGCAGGTGAACGCGCGCCGGCGCAGCGGCCGGGCGATGAAGTCGTTCAGCTCCTCGTAGAAGCGGAATGTCGCGGTGACCATGCCTGCAGTATCGCACCGCTCGGGTTGCGCGTTGTCCTGCGCTTGTCGCATGAGTGTGCTCTACTTCGGGTTCTTTAGAAGACGGAGCGATAGATGGACATCGGTTTTATCGGTCTCGGCGAGATGGGCGCCGCGATGGTTGCAAACATTCTGAAAGCCGGGCACCAGGTGCGCGTGTGGAACCGCTCACCGGAAAAGGCTCAGCCGCTGGCCGGGCTGGGCGCGCAAGTCGTCGCGACGCCGGCTGAAGCGTTTGCGGGCGACGCCGTGTTCTCGATGCTTGCCGACGATGCCGCGCTGCGCGAAGTCATCACCGCGTCGTTGCTCGAACATGCGCCGCGCGGGCTGATCCACGCGAACATGGCGACGATTTCCGTGGCTCTCGCCGAGGAACTGACGACCGCGCACGCGTCGCGCGGCGTGCATTACGTCGCCGCACCGGTGCTCGGGCGGCCCGACGTCGCGGCCGCGGGCAAGCTGACGATCGTCGCGGGCGGCCCGGCCGAATCGATCGACCGGATCCAGCCGATTTTCGACGCACTCGGCCAGAAGACCTGGCGCATCGGCTCGCTGCCGCAGCAGGCGAACGTGATGAAGCTGGCCGCGAACTTCATGCTCGGCGCGGCGATCGAGACGCTCGGCGAAGCGGCCGCGCTCGTGACGGGCCACGGCCTCGCGATGCAGGACTTCCTCGACGTGATCACGAGCGGCCTGTTTCCGGGACCGGTGTACTCGGGCTACGGCAAGCTGATCGCCGAGCAGCGCTTCGAGCCGGCGCTGTTCAAGGCGCGTCTGGGACTGAAGGACGTGCGCCTCGCGCTCGCCGCCGCCGATGCGGTGACGACGCCGATGCCGGTCGCGAGCGTGGTTCGCGACAGCCTGATCGAGGCGATCGCGCACGGCGACGGCGAGAAGGATTTCGCGGTGCTGGGTCAGGTCGCGACGCGCCGGGCCGGCCGCTGACGGCGCTGTCGATCGCCGGACGCGAGCGCTCGACGCAGCGTGGCCGCATGAGTCGCGCTGGGCGGCAAGGCATAATAGCCGCCCGATCCCCCTACACCCGATTTCGATGACTCTGCATACATGGTGGCTGTTCGCCGCCACCGTTTTCGTCGTTTCCGCGATTCCCGGTCCCAACATGCTGCTCGTGATGACGCACGGCGCCCAGCACGGCCTGCGTCGCGCGAGCGCGACGATGGCCGGTTGTCTATCGGCGCTGGTGCTGATGCTGGTGGTATCGGCGGCGGGGCTCGGCGTGTTTCTGGCGGCATGGCCGACCATGTTCAATGCACTGCGCATGATCGGCGCGGCCTACCTCGTATATCTGGGCATCAAGGCATGGCGCGCGCCGGCCGACGAAACCGCTGCGCACAACGTCGACGACCTGACGGCCCGGCCCGCGCGCTCGCGCTTCGCGCTATTTCGCAACGGCTTTCTGGTCGCGAGCAGCAATCCGAAGGCGATCCTGTTCGCGGCCGCGCTGCTGCCGCAATTCATCGATGCAACCCAGCCGAAGTTGCCGCAGTTCGGCGTGCTGCTCGCGACGTTCGCGTCGATCGAGGTCAGCTGGTATCTGGTGTATGCGGGTTTTGGCACGCGCATCGGCGCCAGGTTGAAGAGCCGCAGCGTCGCGCGGATGTTCAACCGGCTGACGGGCGGTGTGTTCGTCGGTTTCGGCGCGATGATGGCGCTGGTGAGGCACTAAGCACCGCGCGTGTCGGCAGACAAGGGAAAACTGAGCCGTACCGATGTGACCGTTGTATGTCTGCAACATTGAGGGTCAACCCTAATTTGCATGTTGCGACGCACCAAGCGGTCTGCTATAGTTCGTCTTGTCTCCTCCATGTCTCCTCTGATATGGATTCAGCCCGCCAACTTAGGTGGGCTTTTTTTTGCCCGGAATTCGCCGCGCGCCCAAGGCGGCGCCGCGACCGCGGAAAATCAAATTCAGAACTTATACGACACGGCCAGGAAGGAAATGATCGGGTCTGCGTCCAGATCCGCTTTCGACACGCCAAGCTCCGTCCCATCGGCCGCCTTGACGATGACCGACGACGTCGTCTTCAGCGGGATATACGTGACCGACGCAACGAGCCCCCAGTGCTCGGTGATGTTGTACGCAAGGCCCGCGTTGAACACCGGCGCCCACGACGACGACGCCTTCGCCCACGAAAATCCGCGCCGGCCGGCTCGCATCGAGGCTCGCGCCGTTCAGACGGAACGCGCACTGGTTCAGCTTGTTGGTCGGTAGCCGCTTTTCCGGGGGCAGGGAGCCGCCCGCGACCTGGCCCGCGCGCGTCGGGGCGACGGTGCCGGTGGTGGCGGGAATCGGCGACTGGATGTAGCTGATCTGCCACGTCATCTTCGTCGTATCGAGCTGCAGTTTGACGAGTTCACCGTCTCCGCCGCCACCGGTGAAGACCGTGCCGTAGTCGAGCGACGCAGGGCACGGCCGCGTTTCGGTCATCGGTCCGTCGCCGTTACTGCTGCCGCCGCACGCGCCCAGCAACGGTGCGCACAGAGCGAGCACCGAAATGATTTTCGAATTCATACCGCCCTATGGCCCACAGCACATTCACGCGTCGTCTGGCCAGAGCAATGATGATCTGATGATGTCGCTTCCCCTCTTTGCGTTTGCGCGCGTAGAACGCGGCGCTCTCGGGACAGCGCATCGATGCGAATGCGGACTGATAGAAGATCCGCTTGAGACGCTTGTCGCCCTTTTGAGGTCGTTTGAGCCAGCTGGATTTGCCCGATTGCTTCAGGACCGGAGCCAGGCCAGCGGCCGAAGCCAATGCATCAGGCGATCTGAAGCGGACCGTTGGGCCTGCCACGGCGATGAATTCTGCCGTCAACATCGCGTCGAAGGTTTCGACGGCGTTCGTAGCGACGGTTTCGTAGTTCGCGGTCGGCGACAGGTGGTACAGCAGCGCGTTGTAGGTGCCGGCAAGCTTCGTGATGTCGGTCGTCGTGCTCGCGAAGCCGAGGAACGGATAGAAGTCGAAGTGCCGCTTGTTGACCGCGCCGATGGCGGGAACGCCGGGCAGCAGCGTGATGCCTGCATACTGGATCGTCGCGCCCGGAATCCCGCCGCCCGCGACGCCCTTGCCGATCAGGATCATCGGCGGGTTCGGGGTTGTCGACGAAGTCGGGCGTCGCGTAGGTCGTGCCGTCCGACGCGGTGCCGGTGCCCGCGCCGAGGATGAACGCGCAGCGTGTCTGCTCGGCGGTCGGCAGCATGCCGGTGGGCGGGTGAATCACCGCGCCCGTGATCTGCGTGCCCCTGCGTGTGACGGCGACGCTCGCGCTGGTGAGCGGAATCGGCGACTCGAGCCACTTCAGCGTGTAGGTCATCGCGGTCGCGTCGATATTCAGCTGAACGATTTCGCCGCTGCCGGCGCCGCCGAGGTAAGTGCTGTTGACGAGGTCCGCGATGTCGGGGCACAGCGTCGCGGTGCTAGCGCTGGGCGTCGGCGCGCCTTGCGTACCGCAACTCGCGCCCGCGCATTGCGCCGGTGTGACGGAGCCCGGATTGTCGGCTTTGCCCCGCCGCAAGCGATAAGAAAAGGTGCTGTGGCAATAGCCATTGCCAGGCCGCGAGTTATGCCGTGCGACATGCGCTGCAGGCGGAAAACACAATGCAGTGCAATGCAATGAGCGGGCTTTAAAACAAAAAAAGCCGGTCTGCAAAGACCGGCTTTTTTCGTGGCACCGCGGATGCGGGTCGACTCGCCTAGCGTTTCAAACCGGTGTCTTCGGCCGCGCCGATCGCGAGATTCATGCACTGGATCGCCGCACCCGACGCGCCCTTACCGAGATTGTCCAGCCGTGCGACGGTCACGAAGCGCTCTTCGTTGCCGAACACGAACAGGTCGACGCGGTTGGTGTCGTTGTTCGCCTGCACGTCGAAGAAGCCGTTGTCGAGACTCGCGTCGGCGTTGAACGGCGCGACGTGCACGAACGCTTCGCCCGCGTAGTATTCGGCGAACTGAGCCTGCACGTCCTGCGGCGTCGTCTTCTTCGCGAGCTGGCCCGGCGAGAAGTACGTGGTGACCGCGAGGCCCTTGTAGAAGTCGCCGACGATCGGCGTGAAAATCGGCGCCGACTTCAGGCCCGTATGCGTGGCCATTTCCGGCAGGTGCTTGTGCGTGAGGCCGAGCGCGTACGGGCGCGGGCTCTTGAGTCTGTCGTTGCCGCCGGCTTCGTAGTCGGCAATCATCTTCTTGCCGCCGCCGCTGTAGCCAGTGATCGAATAGGCGTGCGCGGCGAACTCGGGCGCGACGACGCCGCCTTCGACGAGCGGGCGCATCGCGAGCACGAACGCCGAGGCGTGGCAGCCCGGCACGGCGATGCGTTTGGCGGTGCGCAGGCGCTCACGCTGCGAGCGAGCCAGCTCGGGCAGGCCATAGGCCCAGTCGGGCGAGGTGCGGAACGCGGTGCTCGCGTCGATCAGCACCGTGCGGTCGTTCTCGACGAGCGAGGCCGACTCGCGCGAGGCGACATCGGGCAGACACAGGAACGTGACGTCCGACGCGTTGATGAGACGACGGCGCTCGTCCAGGTCCTTGCGCTTCGCTTCTTCGATACGCAGGATTTCCACGTCGGCGCGCTGCGACAGGTATTCAAAAATTTTCAGGCCGGTCGTGCCTTCCTGTCCGTCGACAAAAACTTTCGTGCTCATCTCGATCTCACTCGCTGGAAACGGGGCGCGACGCCGCGCCGGAACGTTATTTTAAGACGTCATCGCCGCGACCGTGCGGTGCAGCGCGAAAAAACGACGATGCGCGCACAACGTGACGTTGGCGTGACCCGTTGCGCGGCGAATGCGGGCTGATGACCGAAGATGAACCGCCGATGAGCCGCGACGTCGTTTCGGCGCCGTTCAGCCATTAGCCGCGCGCCGCTACCCGCGCGCCGCTACCCGCGCGGCGCGATCCAGCGCGCGGTGACGCCCGCAATGCGCGCGCCGAACAGGCGCGCGGTTTCGAGATCGCCCGGCGGCGGCGCTTCGTCGGGCGACGCATCGGCCGCCGATTGCGTAAGCAGTCCGGTAAAGCCGCCGACGAAGTTCAGATCGTTGCGCGTCGCGGCCTTCGTGTTCGACGGCATCATGCCGGTGCCGGCCCAGATCATGCTGTGCTGCATCGCCAGCGTGACGAAGTACTGAATGGTCGAGAACTTGTCGCCGTTCATCGTCGCCGAGTTCGTGAAGCCGGCTGCGATCTTGTCTTTCCACGCCTGCGCGAACCACGGTTTCGAACTGGCGTCGGCGAACTTCTTGAAATCGGCCGACGGGCCGCCCATGTAGGTCGGCGCGCCGAAGATCAGCGCGTCGGCGGCGGCGAGTTCGTCCCACGAGGCGTCGTCGAGGTCGCCGACCGGCATCATCTTCGCCTGCGCACCGGCTTCCAGCGCGCCCGCGAGCACGGCTTCGGCGACCTTCTTCGTGTGGCCGTAGCCGCTGTGATAAACGATGACGATCTTCGACATGAAGTGCTCCAGCAAAGCGATCGGGAAGGCGAACGGCGCAAGCCAGGCGATGCGGCGCGGCGGCGCCCCATCACGACCGCGACGGCCGCCACTAGCGCCCGTAATTGACCTCGAGCCGCGCGCTGCCGATCGCGGCCGTGCCGATCTCGTGATCGAACATCAACGCGGGACGTCCTTGCGCGAGACGCAGATCGGCCGAGTTCAGCGCGTACACGGTGATGATATAGCGATGCGGTTTGCCGGGCGGCGGGCACGGGCCGCCATAGCCGTCGGTATCGAAGTCGTTGCGCGCTTCGACCGCGCCGAGCTTGCGCAGGAAACCGGACGAGCTCGCATTCTCGGGCAGGCTGTCGACCGTGGCGGGGATGCCCGCGACCGCCCAGTGCCACCAGCCGCGCCCCGGCGCGTCCTCGTCGAACATCGTGATCGCGAAGCCGCGCGTACCGGCCGGCGCGTCGCGCCATGAGAGCTGCGGTGAACGGTTGCCGCCCTTGCAGTCGTTCCGGTCGAACACCTGCGCATTCTGCACGGTGCCGCCCGCGCGCACGCTCGCGCTCGTCAGCGTGAACGGCTCGTCGGCCCGCGCACCGGCACTATGCGCTGCGAATAGCGCAAGCATCGCGCCGACGGCGAGCGATCGATGCCGCCAAGATGAAGCCAGCGAAACAACCAGGCAACGCATGCGCATATGCCGGTTCTCCTGTAAGGGCGCGAGGCGCGGGTCCTCGCGACTGTCGTTGTGCTGAATTGTGCCCCAAGGTCGAATCAAGTCTAACATCAGCGCTGATTAGCTCTGCGACGCAATATGTTCGCGTGCCGCGGAATTCGCAGACAGGAAATCAGCTATAGTAAGGGGGTTGTCGCGCGACCCTTACTGCATTTGACTCGTTTAAATAGCGAGCGTCAAAAGCAGTGTTAGAAGTTGTGGAGACCGGTTTATCCGTCCAGAGGAGGACGATGCAAGTTTCACTCAGGGTCGTGGTGGCAGACGATCATCCGGTTATTCTGTTTGGCGCTGAAAATGCGCTGCTCAAATTTCCCGGTATGCAAGTCGTTGGGCGCGCAAGGCAGTCGACTGAACTTATCAAAATGTTGCAATCCACCGAATGCGACGTGCTCGTCACCGACCTGGCCATGCCGGGCGGTCAGTACGGCGACGGCTTGCAACTCATCGACTATTTGCGCCGCAATTTCCCGAATCTGCCGATCGTCGTGCTCACCATGCTCGAGAACGCCGCATTGCTCAAACGGCTCAAGGAACTTGGCGTGACGTCGGTCGTGAACAAATCGGACGATCTCAGCCATATTGCGCTTGCGGTACAACACGTGGGCCGTCGTATGACCTATATGAGTCCGTCGGTGAAGGCGGTGCTCGATGGGTTGCGGGTCAATTCAGCCGGCAAGCGCGACGACTCGAAGCTGTCGCGGCGCGAACTCGAAGTCGTGCGCCTGTTCGTATCGGGTATGACGATCAAGGAAATATCGGAGCGTTTGAATCGCAGCATCAAGACGATCAGCACACAAAAAAACGCGGCCATGCGCAAGCTCGGAATCGATCGCGACTCCCAACTATTCCAGTATGCGCAGAGCAATGGTTTGCTGAATCTTTCGTCGAACTCGAGTAAGAACATCGCGAACCAGTCCTGATATCGGCCTCGTTTCGTCCGCCGGGTAATCGGCGATAAACAATCGGCGATAAAAAAAGCCGCCTGCTGCGAAACAGGCGGCTTTTTCATTCAATCCGCATAAAGCGGCTACGTTTTTATTGTCACTGCCTTAGCGCGATGGCTTTATTGCGGCGTAGACGTCGCACCGCCATGTGCAGCGGACCACTCGGCCGGCGCGTGCAGGAATTTTTCCACTTCGTCGATCGTCTTCGTGTCGAAGTAGTTGTTCTGCTTCGCGACGCGCAGCACGTCCCACCACGTGGCGAGCGCGTGCAGATCGACGTCGATGTCTTTCAGCACCGACACGCTTTCCTTGAAGATGTTGTAGTGGAACAGCACGAAGCAGTGGTTCACCGTCGCGCCGGCGGTGCGCAGCGCGTTGATGAAGTTGATCTTGCTGCGGCTGTCGGTCGTCAGGTCTTCGACGAGCAACACGCGCTGGCCTTCGGTCAGCAGACCTTCGATCTGCGCGTTGCGGCCGAAACCCTTCGGCTTCTTGCGCACGTACTGCATCGGCACCATCAGGCGGTCGGACAGCCATGCCGCGAACGGGATGCCCGCGGTTTCGCCGCCGGCGACCGCGTCGATCTGCTCATAGCCGACGTCGCGCAGGATCGTCGCTTCGGCCATTTCCATCAGGCCGCGGCGCACACGCGGATACGAGATCAGCTTGCGGCAGTCGATATACACCGGGCTCGCCCAGCCGGACGTGAAAATATACGGTTTCTCCGCGTTGAAATGCACTGCTTGTACTTCGAGCAGCATTTTGGCGGTGGTGTCGGAGATCGTCTGGCGATCGAAGCCTGTCATGGGCGGATCCTTCGGAGTGAGCGGGGGAGAAGCGGGCGCTGGGCCCGGTGGCGCAGCAAGCGGGGTATGCCGCGCCATGCTGGGCGGGATACGCGGCCGGGGGAAGAGCACAGACCGGCTTTTGCTGCGCGCGTGGGCCGCTATTTTACCTGAAATGGGTCGCACCGAGGAGGCCGTCGTGCGCGGCGGCGCAGCCGGCGGGCGCTTTGGCGCGCGCATCGTCTTGTGACCGGGTGAGGCCGCCTTTACACTCACGCGACTTTCCCGCGACGCTTCCCACGCAGCCGCCTTCAGACCTACGGAATGCTTTCAATGAACGCCGCTCCGCCTGCCTCCGCCTCCGCCACCGAAACCCGCTCCGCCGTCCAACCGGGCTATGCGGGCCGCGCGCTGCTTGCGTCGGTGCTGGGCTATGCGATGGACGGCTTCGATCTGCTGATTCTCGGCTTCATGCTGCCGGCGATCGCCGCCGACCTGCATCTGAGTTCCTCGCAGGCCGGTGCGCTGGTCACATGGACGCTCATCGGTGCGGTGGCGGGCGGCGTGCTCTTCGGCGTGCTCAGCGATTATTTCGGCCGCGTGCGCATGCTGACGTGGACGATCCTGATCTTCGCAGTGTTCACCGGCCTGTGCGCGCTCGCGCAAGGCTACACGGACCTGCTGATCTATCGGACCGTCGCCGGGATCGGGCTGGGCGGCGAATTCGGCATCGGTATGACGCTGGTCGCCGAAGCGTGGCCGGCGTCGCAGCGGGCGCGGGTGTCGTCGTATGTCGGGCTCGGCTGGCAGCTTGGCGTGCTGGCGGCCGCGTTGCTGACGCCGCTGCTGCTGCCGGTGATCGGCTGGCGCGGCATGTTCGCGCTCGGGCTGCTGCCGGCGGTCGTGTCGTTCTTCGTGCGGCGCCGCGTCGAGGAGCCGGCGCTTTTCGACCAACGCGTCGCGCGCGGCATGCGCAAGCTGCCGCTGAAACTGCTGTTCGTCGATGGACGCACGACGCGCGCGAGCCTCGGCGTCACGATCCTGTGCTCGGTGCAGAACTTCGGCTATTACGGGCTGATGATCTGGCTACCTAGCTATCTGTCGAAGACCTTCGGCTATTCGCTGACCAAATCGGGGCTGTGGACCGCCGCGACGATTCTCGGCATGGCGGCCGGCATCTGGCTATTCGGCATCGCCGCCGACCGCTTCGGCCGCAAGCCGACGTTCCTGTTCTACCAGGCGGGCGCCGTCGTCATGGTGTTCCTCTATGCGCAACTGACGACGCCGATGGCGTTGCTGATCGGCGGCGCGGCGATGGGAGTGTTCGTCAACGGCATGATTGGCGGCTACGGCGCGCTGATTTCGGAGCTCTATCCAACCGATGCGCGCGCCACCGCGCAAAACGTGCTGTTCAACGCGGGTCGCGCGGTGGGCGGCTTTGGGCCGGTCGTCGTGGGCGCGCTGGCGGCGCGCTACTCGTTCGGCGCGGCGCTCGCGCTACTGGCGTCGATTTACCTGCTCGACATCCTCGCGACCCTGGTTCTGATACCTGAGCGACGCGGCGCCGAACTCGACTGACCGCGTCGACGAAGCGCGTCCTTCAATCGCTTCGAATACTGCGAATGCGTGGACCATGCGGCCCGCATGGCGCCCCGCCGCGTGGCGGAAAAGCACGGTTGGGCCATGGCGACGCAGCGTCCTGAACGCCTGTTTCGCTAATGGCGAGTCCTGTTAACCACTCAGTGCATCGACACGTCCGGGGTGTACACTAATCGACCCGCGAAGCACTCCACATCGTCCCGTCTTCGTCGAGGTAAGCCGTCGCGCCTGACCGGGCGCGTGCGAAAACCGCCTCGGTCGGCTATCGGTCCGACAGATGAAAGCGCTGCAACGATGTGTGTCGCCGGGCCCAATCACTTACGTCTCGCAGGCCTAGAAATGGACGAACAACTCAAGCAAAGCGCTCTCGCATATCACCAGAATCCGAAACCTGGCAAGATTTCGGTGACGCCTACCAAGGCGCTGTCGAACCAGCTGGATTTGTCGCTCGCGTATTCGCCGGGTGTGGCGGCAGCCTGTATGGCAATTCACGAGGAACCGCTCGACGCGCAGAAGTACACGTCGCGCGGCAACCTCGTCGGCGTGATCACGAACGGCACCGCGGTGCTCGGCCTCGGCAACATCGGCCCGCTTGCCGCGAAGCCGGTGATGGAAGGCAAGGGGTGTCTGTTCAAGAAGTTCGCGGACATCGACGTGTTCGACATCGAGCTGAGCGAATCCGATCCGGACAAGCTCGTCGAGGCGATCGCGATGCTCGAGCCCACGCTGGGCGGCATCAACCTCGAAGACATCAAGGCGCCCGAGTGCTTCTACATCGAGAAGAAGCTGCGCGAACGTATGAAGATTCCGGTCTTCCACGACGATCAGCACGGCACCGCGATCATCGCGTCGGCGGCGATCCTGAACGGCCTCAAGGTGGTCGGCAAGAGGCTCGACGAAGTGAAGCTGGTCTGTTCGGGCGCGGGCGCGGCGGCCATTGCGTGTCTGGATCTGCTCGTCAATCTCGGTCTGTCGAAGCAGAACATTCTCGTCGCCGACTCGAAGGGCGTGATCTACGAAGGGCGCGGCAACCTCGATCCGTCGAAGGAGCGCTATGCCGCGCACACCGAAGCGCGCTCGCTCGCCGATGCAATCCGCGGCGCGGACGTGTTCCTCGGCTGCTCGAGCGCCGGCGTGCTGAAGCCGGAGATGGTCGCCGAAATGGGCTCGCAGCCGCTGATTCTCGCGCTCGCGAACCCCGAGCCGGAAATCCGTCCGGAAGAAGCGCGCAAGGTGCGCCCGGACTGCATCATCGCGACCGGCCGGTCGGACTATCCGAACCAGGTCAACAACGTGCTGTGTTTCCCGTTCATCTTCCGCGGCGCGCTCGACGTCGGCGCGACGACGATCACCGAAGAAATGAAGCTCGCGTGCGTGCGCGCGATTGCCGAACTGGCCGAGGAAACCGACCAGGGCGATGAAGTCGCGAAGGCCTACGAAGGCCACTCGCTCGAATTCGGTCCCGAATACCTGATTCCGAAGCCGTTCGATCCGCGCCTGATCATCAAGATCGCGCCGGCCGTCGCGCAGGCCGCAATGGATTCGGGCGTCGCGACCCGCCCGATCCAGGACATGGATGCGTACCGCGAACAGCTCGGCGCGACCGTCTATCGCTCGGGCATGGTGATGCGGCCGGTGTTCGCGGCGGCGAAGTCGGCACCGGCGCGCATCGTGTTCGCGGAAGGCGAAGACGAGCGCGTGCTGCGCGCCGCGCAGTTCGTGCTGCTCGAAAAGATCGCCAAGCCGATCCTGGTCGGCCGTCCGTCGGTGATCGAGATGCGTCTGAAGAAGATGGGCTCGAAGCTCAAGTGCGGTGAAGACGTCGAGATCGTCGATCCGGAAGACGATCCGCGCTATCACAAGTGCTGGCAGGCGTATCACGAACTCGGCGCGCGCGAAGGCGTGACGCCGGACGTCGCGAAGGCCGCGATGCGCAAGTTCAACACGCTGATCGGCGCGATCCTCGTGCGCCTTGGCGAAGCGGACGGAATGATCTGCGGCATGATCGGCCAGTTCCACACGCATCTGAACTTCATCGAGCAGGTGCTCGGCAAGGCCGACGACGTCGAGAACTTCGCCGCGATGAATCTGCTGATGCTGCCGGGCCGCAACATGTTCATCTGCGACACGTACGTGAACGAAGTGCCGACCGCCGAGCAGCTTGCCGACATGACGATGCTCGCCACGCGCGAAATCGAGAAGTTCGGCATCACCCCGAAGGTCGCGCTGCTGTCGAACTCGAACTTCGGCAGCGCGCCGTCGTCGTCGTCGCAGCGCATGGCCGCGGCGCGCAAGCTGATCACGCAACGCGCGCCGTCGCTCGAAATCGACGGTGAAATGCACGGCGACGCGGCGCTGTCGGAGACGGTCCGCAAGGCCGCGTTCCCGGGCACGACGCTCGCCGGCGAAGCGAATCTGCTGATCATGCCGAACGTCGAAGCGGCGAACATCGCGTACAACCTGCTGAAGGTCGTGGGCGGCGAGGGTGTGACGGTCGGGCCGTTCCTGCTGGGTGCGGAAAAGCCGGTGCATATCCTGACGCCGGCCGCGACCGTGCGCCGTATCATCAACATGACGGCGGTCGCTTCGGCGAACGCGCGCAAGTCGGTGAACGCGAAGTAACGTGCATCACGTGAGGTTGGCGCGGGCGCGGCAGTAACGCGCGCGCGGCGGCCTGGGCAGAAGCGCTACGGAATCCCGGTTCCGTAGCGTTTTTTTGCGCCTGAAAAAAAGCGGCGGTCCGTGCAGACCGCCGCTTTTCGGTTCAGTTGGGAGAGTCGATCAAGCCGCGTGCTGCGTCTTGCCCGCATCCGGCGAACGCCAACGCGCGAGCAGCTCGTTCCACTTGATGCGCACGCCTTTCAGGTTGTTTTCCTTCACGTGCCCATAGCCGCGGATGCCGTCGGGCAGATTCGCGAGCTCGACCGCGAGATCGCGTTTCTGAGAAGTCAGCCCGCCGATCAGCTCACGCACCAATGCCTCGTATTCGCCGATCAGCGCGCGCTCGGTGCGACGCTCCCCGGTGTTGCCGAACACGTCGAACGCGGTGCCGCGCAGGAACTTGAGCTTCGCGAGCACGTGCATCGCGCGGAACATCCACGGGCCGTACTTCTTCTTCACCAGATGGCCGTGCGCGTCCTTCTTCGATAGCGTCGGCGGCGCGAGATGCAGGTGCAGCTTCCAGTCGCCTTCGAACGTCGCGTTCAGTTTTTCGATGAACGCCGGGTCGCTGTACAGACGCGCGACTTCGTATTCGTCCTTGTACGCCATCAGCTTGTGCAGGTTCTTCGCGACCGCCTCGGTCAGCGGCATTTGGCCGTCGCCGGAATCGAGCGCTTCTTCCGCGGCCCGCACCTGCGACACCAGCGCGCGATAGCGCTCCGCGTACGCACGGTTCTGCCAGGCGGTCAGATAGTCGGCGCGCTTGTCGATCAGCGTGTCGAGCGCCTTCGGCGTATGCAGCGCGATGATCTTGCCGCCCGCGCTGTCGGCCGGATCGCCGCGTCCCTGCGTTTGCGCGAGCTTGCGTACCGCAGCCAGATCGTGCGCGGCACGCCGGCCCCATTCGAACGCCGCGCGGTTCTTGTCCACTTGCACGTTGTTCAGCTCGATCGCGCGAATCAGCGACTCGTGCGTGAGCGGCACCCAGCCGCGCTGCCACGCATAGCCGAGCACGAACGGGTTCGTGTAGATCGCGTCGCCGAGCAGCGCGACGGCGAAGTGATTCGCGTCGACGGTCGAGACGTTGTCATCGCCGGCCGCGGCGCGCACGTCGGCTTCGGTGCTGCTGCCGGGGAAGCGCCAGTTCGGGTTCTTGATCAGCTCGGCCGTCGGCGTGTGCGCGCTGTTCAGCACGACGCGCGTGCGATCCGCGTGCATCCGCGACACGCATTCGTCGCTGGCGGTGACGATCGCGTCGCAGCCGATCACGAGGCTCGCTTCGCCCATTGCGATGCGGGTCGCGTGGATGTCGGCGGGCTGCTTCGCGATCTGCACGTGGCTCATCACGGCGCCGCCTTTCTGCGCGAGGCCGGTGACGTCGAGCACCGTGACGCCCTTGTTCTCGAGATGCGCGGCCATGCCGAGCAGCGCGCCGATCGTGACGACGCCCGTGCCGCCGACGCCCGTCACCAGAACGCCGTACGGACGGTCGATGGACGGCAACTCGGGATCCGGCACCGGCGGCATTTCGGCGCCGGCGCCCGACGCCGCCTTCGGCTTGCGCAACTGGCCGCCTTCAACGGAGACGAAGCTCGGGCAGAAGCCGTTCACGCACGAGAAGTCCTTGTTGCAGGTCGACTGGTTGATCTGGCGCTTCGTGCCGTACTCAGTGTCGAGCGGTTCGACCGACAGGCAGTTCGACTTCACCGAGCAGTCGCCGCAGCCTTCGCACACCGCTTCGTTGATCACGACGCGCCGTGCCGGATCGGGATACGCGCCACGTTTCCTGCGACGGCGCTTTTCGGTCGCGCAGGTCTGGTCGTAGATCAGGATCGTGGTGCCCGGAACCTCGCGCAGCTGACGCTGCACGTCGTCGAGCTGGTCGCGGTGGTGAATGTCGACGCCGGGCGCGAGGCCGACGCTTGCCGCGTACTTCTCCGGCTCATCGGTGACGATGACGATCTTCGCCGCGCCTTCGGCGGCGAGCTGATGCGTGATCTGCGGCACGCTCAGCACGCCGTCGACCGGCTGGCCGCCCGTCATCGCGACCGCGTCGTTGTACAGCAGCTTGTAGGTGATGTTCGCCTTCGACGCGATCGCCGCGCGAATCGCGAGCAGCCCCGAGTGGAAGTAGGTGCCGTCGCCGAGATTGGCGAACACGTGCTTGTCGTTCGTGAACGGCGCCTGGCCGATCCACGCGACACCTTCGCCGCCCATCTGGCTGAACGTGCTGGTGCTGCGATCCATCCAGACCGTCATGTAATGACAGCCGATGCCGGCCATCGCGCGCGAGCCTTCCGGCACGTTGGTCGACGTGTTGTGCGGGCAGCCCGAGCAGAACCACGGCTTGCGCTCGACTTCGACGCGCGGCCGCGCGAGCGCCTTTTCCTTCGCCTCGATCACCGCGATGCGCGCGGCGATGCGGGCGCGCACATCCGATGGCAGATCGAACTTGTCGAGCCGCGTGGCGATCGCCTTCGCGATGATCGCGGGCGACAGCTCGTAGTGCGCCGGCAGCAGCCAGTTGCCCATCGGCACCGACCATTCGCCGCCCGCGCCGTCCTTCTCGTCGAACTTGCCGAATACGCGCGGGCGCTGCGCGTCGGGCCAGTTGTACAGCTCTTCCTTGATCGCGTATTCGAGGATCTGGCGCTTTTCCTCGACCACCAGAATTTCGTCGAGACCGCGTGCGAAGGCCTGCGCACCTTGCGCTTCGAGCGGCCACACGCAGCCGACCTTGTACAGCCGGATGCCGATGCGCGAGCAGGTTTCGTCGTCGAGACCGAGGTCGGTCAGCGCCTGGCGCACGTCTAGATAAGCTTTGCCGCCGGTCATGATGCCGAAGCGCGCATGCGGCGAATCGATTTCGACGCGGTCGAGTTTGTTCGCTCGCACGTAGGCGAGACCCGCGTACCACTTGTAGTCGAGCAGACGCGCTTCCTGCACGAGCGGCGGATCGGGCCAGCGGATGTTCAGCCCACCGTCGGGCATCACGAAGTCTTCCGGCAGGATGATGTTGGTGCGGTGCGGATCGATATCGACCGATGCGGACGATTCGACCACGTCGGTCACGCACTTCATCGCGACCCAGAGGCCCGAGTAGCGGCTCATCGCCCAGCCGTGCAGGCCGAAGTCCAGATATTCCTGCACGTTCGACGGAAACAGCACCGGCAGCCCGCATGCCTTGAAGATGTGTTCGGACTGGTGCGCGAGTGTCGAGGATTTGGCCGCGTGATCGTCGCCGGCGAGCACGAGAACGCCGCCGTGCCGCGACGAGCCGGCCGAGTTGCCGTGCTTGAAGACGTCACCGGACCGGTCGACGCCGGGGCCCTTGCCGTACCACATCGAAAACACGCCGTCGTATTTGGCGCTCGGGTACAGATTGACTTGCTGCGAACCCCATACGGCGGTGGCCGCGAGGTCTTCGTTGACCGCCGGGCTGGAACACCACCTGATGCGCGGCCAGATGCTTTTTCGCTTTCCACAGCGACTGGTCGAGCCCGCCGAGCGGCGATCCGCGGTAGCCGGAGATGAAGCCGGCCGTGCTGAGGCCGGCGGCGCGGTCGCGTTCCTGCTGCAGCATCGGCAGACGCACCAGCGCCTGGATGCCGCTCATGTACGCGCGGCCGCGATCGAGGGTGTATTTGTCGTCGAGCGTGACGGAAGACAACGCGGCTTCGAGCGAGGCTCGCTGACCTGCGTCTAGCGGGGCATTCATTATGTGTACTCCTCCACTTCAGCTTGGGATCACCAAAACTTTTCTGGCCCCGGCATCTCGTGAATGCTGGGGCCGGGGCCGTCATATTGACGGGTTTTAAGCGATGGTAGCACTGGTGGAAACCCGCCGCAGCGGATCAAAAATCGCCCGCGCACGGTCTGATTTCGGCCGGTTTCGCGACAAGTTGCCGACGTGTTGTCGGCAGTTGTCGCGGATTTCCGCCGGAATGGAGTTGTATTGCGCCTGCGCGTGTAACAAGCTGTAAAACCTACAAATTTGCGGAACCGCAGTGAAAACGACTGTCTAACCCCGACCTGCGAGCGATGCCGAACGCCGCGCATTCTGTGCAGCTTCTGGACAGCAGGGCAGTTAGAAAAGGAGTACGCATGAACACAAGAAACATCCAGACCTTCCTGATGGTTTCCGCCGCTTTCTTCGCGATGAGCGCGCCGGTGCGCTCGAATCCGGGCAGCACGGGGGCACTGCCGAACGCGATCATCCGCACGGCGCAGGTGGCGCCGGCGCGGGTCGACGGTGCGATCGGCAGCGATCGGTACAGGCAGAATTCATGACGCACCGCATCGCGCGCGTCTAATGACGACCGGCCGCCGTTCCGAAGAGAGCGGCGGCGTTGCAACGTAAAAGGGCGAGGATCCTGCGATCCTCGCCCTTTTTTCTTGTGCGCGCCGATCAGGCGCGAGTCTGCGTGGTCAGGTCTTGTCCTGCACGACGCCGCGGCGAATCTGATCGAGCTCGATCGATTCGAACAGCGCCTTGAAGTTGCCTTCGCCAAAGCCCTGGTTGCCCTTGCGTTGAATGATCTCGAAGAAGATCGGGCCGATCTGGTTTTCGGTGAAGATCTGCAGCAGCAGATCGTCCGGTGCGCCGTCGATCAGGATCTTGCGCTTGCGCAGTTCCTCGAGCGGCTCGCCATGATTCGGCACGCGTCGGTCGACGAGTTCGTAGTACGTGTCGATCGTGTCGAGCAGTGAAATGTCCGATGCGCGCAGGCCGTCGACGGTGCGGTAGATGTCGCTGGTGCCGAGCGCGATGTGCTGGATGCCTTCGCCGTGGTACGCGTCCAGGTATTCCTGGATCTGACCGGCGGTGTCCGAGCCTTCCTCGTTGATCGGAATGCGAATCTTGCCGCACGGCGAGGTCATCGCTTTCGACTTGACGCCCGTCACCTTGCCCTCGATGTCGAAGTAGCGCACCTCGCGGAAGTTGAACAGGCGCTCGTAGAACTCCGCCCATTCCTGCATGCGGCCGCGATGCACGTTGTGCGTCAGGTGATCGATATAGGTCAGGCCGTGACCGACCGGGTTCGGGTTCGCGCCCGGAATCGGCTCGAAGTCGACGTCGTAAATGTCGATGTCACCGATGCTGTTCGGCGTCGCGCCGTTCTTGCCGCGCCAGCGGTCGACGAAATAGATCAGCGAATCGCCAATGCCCTTGATCGCCGGGATGTTCAGCTCCATCGGGCCGGTCTTGTTGTCGAAACCCCATGCGCCTTTTTCGAGCGCTTGGGCGTAGGCCTTCGCGGCGTCCTGTACGCGAAACGCAATCGCGCAGATCGACGGGCCATGCAAGCGCGCGAAGCGCTGCGCAAACGAATGCTTCTCCGCGTTGACGATGAAGTTGATGTCGCCCTGACGATACAGCATCACGTCCTTATGACGATGCCGCGCGACGGCCGTGAAGCCCATCTGTTCGAACAGCTTGCCGAGCGCTTTCGGGTCCGGCGCCGTGTATTCGATGAATTCGAAGCCGTTAGTGCCGACAGGATTTTCCCAAGTTGAAACCTGCATCGTCAGTCTCCAATCCCATGCAAGAGGGTTGCCGAGGCGCGCAGGCGGTGAGCGCGCGGGACGGTCGGCTGAGCGCGACCGGATGGGGCAAGTGTAGAACCGCGATGAAGACAAAAACTTGCGAACTTAATCACGCGTCGCTACGCTTGAGCCAGTTTATGGCTCTATTCGAACGACACGTGGCAGAACATGGCTATTGGCGAGATAGACGCGATCGATCGACGCATTCTGGCGATCCTTCAGGAGAATGGCCGGCTATCGAATCAGGAGATAGCGGAACGGATCAATCTGTCGCCGAGTCCGTGCCTGCGGCGGATTCGCCGGCTCGAGGAAAGCGGCGTGATTCGCGGCTATGTCGCGCTGCTCGACGCGCAACGTCTCGGGCTCGACCTGCTCGCGTATGTCAGCGTGCGGCTGGAGAAGGGTGGCGGTCGCGCGTTCAGTCCGCATGGCGAGGCCACGCATGCCGATCTGTTCGGCGCGGCCGTGCAGACGTGGCCCGAAGTTGTCGCATGTCACGCGATGACGGGTGAGATGGATTACCTGCTGCGCGTCCAGGTGGAGGACATGGCGCACTTTTCGCGCTTCGTGCAGGATCAATTGCTGCGGCATCCATCGGTGATCGATGTGAAATCGAGCTTTTCGCTAGAAAAGATCAAGGAAACGACAGCGCTGCCCATTTTGTAGGCTTCCGCGCACGGTCCTACGCGTGGCGTTGATTGGGTACAGATAGAAAAAGGGCGACCTTGCGGCCGCCCCAATCTCAGTTCCCCGTAGCGATTATTCAGGCAGCGACAGCCACCGGCATGAACGACTCGAACAGTCGCGATGCCTGGCGTGCGTGGCGCTTGAGCGCGTAATCGAACACGGCGGCCTGCTCCTGCAGCATTTCCGCGAGGATGCTCGACTGATCGGCCGGCGACAGCGTCAGATAGGCGTCGGCCTCGCCGTACGCGTACTCGATCTTCATGCCGGCCTTCCTGGCGATGTGCATCATGGTCGAATTGCGCGCCAGGCAGTGGATGTACAGCGTCGTCACATGCGTGTTGCGGCTGCGGATCGCGGCACGCTCGAATAGCCTCGAGCCGATACCGATGCCGCGTGCGCTTTCGAGCACGGAGACGCCGAATTCGGCGGTGCGCTTGTTGCCTTCGGCCGGCAGGTAGGCCAGATGGCCGACGCCGCTCAGTTCCAGCTTGCTGTTGAACACGCCGAACACGGTGTCGCGCGTGAAGTCGATCGCGCGCACGTAGTTTTCGATCACATGGTTCGGCACGACTTGGCCGAAGCGCAGCAGACGGTCTTCTTCGTCGAGCGCGAGGAAGTGAGCAAGCAGGCGTTCGCGATCGGCGGCGGTGAGTTCACGGACCAGAACGTGCGCGCGTTCAGCAGGCAGCGACGCGCGATCGTTCGGCGCGATCGGCTCGGTGTTGCGATGGGTCAGCATGTTCATGGTCGGGTTCTCCTTTTAATCAGGCGGCGTTGTGCACCGCAAAACCGATTTTAACGGAAACCTAAGCCATTCACTAGGGAAAACCCGTATCAAAAGTCGAGGTGAATACCTGGAGCGCTGGAACCCTAAATTTAATTATTTGATTTTAAACAGAAGTTAAAAGTGATCGCACGTTCGTGACACGATGCCGCATGGATTCCCTGCGCTGATTTATTTGGTCTGCATGTTGTTGCTTTGCAACATCCAGTGCGCGGGTTGCGATCTGTTCAGACCATCGTCTACCTGGCCGGCGCGCTGGCGAGACCATGCTCGACCATGCCGACCACCTGCTCGGCGAACTCGCGATAGCCCATCCGGCCGTCCGGCTTGAGCCACGTGAAGGTCCAGTTGATCATGCCGAACACCATCATCGTCAGCGCGGTCTGGTTGTCGCGTGTCGCGCGTTCGGGATAGGCGCGCACGAGCTGCCGCGCGAAGGCGGCGACTACGTCGCGCTGACGGTTCAGGATGATCTCGCGCTGCGAATCGACCAGATACTTGACATCGTTCAGCAGCGCGACGTGCCGGCTGTGCGACGTCTCATACTCGGACAGGAACGCGCGGATCAGCTCCGCGAAGGTTTCTCGCTCGCTCAGTTCGCGCCGCTGGCTCGATCCTTCCACCTCGGCGATGATCAGCATCAGGCGCTTCGTGTAGCGATCGAGCAGATCGAACAGGATTGCTTCCTTGCTCTCGTAATAGTGATAGAGGCGCGCTTTCGAGGTGCCGCTCGCCGCGGCAAGATCGGCCATCGACGTGCTTGGATAGCTGGTCTGCGCGAACTTCGCGGCGGCCAGTTCGAGAATCTGCTCGCGTTGGGTCTCGTGGTCGGGGGCTCGGGTGCGGGCCATATTCGTCTGTTCTTATCTTATTGGGGTGAGCAGGGGGCGGATGCCGCGCGCAGTTCGAGCGAGCGCCATTCGTTCGCGTCGCCGCGCAGGCGGATGCGCCGCAGCGCCGCGAGTTCGCGCATGCGCCACAGCACGATGCTGTCGCTGACGAGGAACCCCAACCCGGCGGTCATCACGTAGGCGGCGACGCGCGCGGCGGGCTGCCAGTCGTCGGGTACGCGGTCGAGGATCAGCGCGTCGATTTCGGCAACGCTGCCGCTCGTGAACGTCTTGTCACGCCAGCGCCGCGTCTCGCCGTTCGCCTGTTTGACCTCCTGCCATTCGAGCGCGAGCCGGCTGATGCGCAGCACGGAAATCGGCGCGGCGTCCGGCAGGTGTGTCTGCAATACGTCCGGCGCAAACATGCCGACCGATGTCGCGCGATCCTTGCGGGTATGCGCCCACGCTTGCGGATCGGTGAGGTCGGCGATCGACAGACGCACTTCGTTCAAACGCTGCGGGCTGTTGCGCACCAGGTAGCAGACGCGGCGCAGCATCAGTTGATCGGACGCGCTTTCGGCGTGCCACACCACGAGATTCGCGGTGCTGCTGGCGAGGCCGTCGAGCACCGCGGCCTGTTCGCGGAACTCGCGCACGAAGTCGCGTTGCGTGTCGGCGCTGACGCGTTCCCAGAAGTCGGCGCGCACGTGCGGAGCGTCGTCGACGCCGCGTAACGGGCCGACCGCCAGATCGTCCCGCAGCGGCTGCACGCGATCGTCGCGGCCCGCCTGGTCCAGCGCGGTACGCAGCGACTCGGCGGCGACATCGCCGTTGGTGAGGTGAATCGTGCTCATGGGCAAGGGCTTGCAGTGACGCCAGCAGCTGTAACAAAAAGAGGCCGCTCGCCGACTGGAACCCGATGTCCCGATCGATGAGCGGCCTCTAGTTTAAGCGGATCGCGAAACGGCCGAAAGCGGTGGCGGACGTCACGGGCGGGCAGTCCGTACATAGGCCATGAAAGCACTCGACTCAACGTTCGTCGTAACTGACGACGACCTTGTCGCTAACCGGATGACACTGACACGTCAGCACGAACCCGTCGCGGACCTCGTGTTCTTCGAGCGTGTAGTTCTTTTCCATCTTCACTTCGCCCTCGAGCACCTTCGCGCGACAGGTGCAGCACACGCCGCCCTTGCACGCATACGGCAGCGCGAGACCGGCGCGCAGCCCGACGTCGAGCACGCTCGTGCCCTGATACGGCAGGCGCAGCTTGCGGCGCTTGCCGTCGAGCACGATTTCGAGCTCGGCCGCGGGGGTGTCCGCGGTGATCTCGACGGGCGGCACGCCCGCCTGCGGCAGCGGCGTGCCGAAGCGCTCGACGTGCACCTTCGCGGGCGGCACGCCGGCTGCCTTGAGCGCGGCCTCGGCCGCATCCATCATCGGCGCGGGGCCGCAGATGAACGCTTCGTCGATCGCGTCGGCCGGCAGCAGCTGCTCGATGAACGCCGCGCATTTTTCCTGGTCGAGCACGCCGTTAAACAGCTCGACGTCCTGCAGGTCGTCCGACAGCACGTGATACAGCACGAAGCGGTTCATGAAGCGGTTCTTCAGATCCTCGAGCTCCTCGGCGAACATGATCTGGTCGACGCTGCGGTTGCCGTAGACGAGCGTGAAGGTGCTGCGCGGCTCGACTTCGAGCGTCGTCTTGATGATCGCGAGCACCGGCGTGATGCCCGAGCCGCCCGAGAACGCGAGGTACTGCTGCCCCTGTTCCGCGTTCAGGTGCGTGAAGAAACGGCCGTCCGGCGTCATCACGTCGATCGTGTGGCCCGGCTGCAGCGTGTCGAACGCGAAGTTCGAGAAACGCCCGCCGCGCACGCGCTTGATGCCGATGCGCAACTCGCCGTCGCGATCGTAGTCGGTGACGCCCACGCAGATCGAATACGAACGGCGCGTTTCCTCACCGTCGATATGCGTCTTCAGCGTGACGAACTGCCCCTGCGTGAAGCGATAGTGGTCGCGCAGTTCGGGCGGGACTTCGAAGGCGACCGAGACCGCATCGGCGGTTTCGGGGCGCACTTCGCGGATACGCAGCGGATGGAATTGCGGGGTGGCCATATCAGTACGGTTTGAAGTAGTCGAAGGGTTCGCGGCAGTCGAGGCAGCGATACAGGGCCTTGCAGGCGGTCGAGCCGAATTGCGCGAGCCGCTCGGTGTGCGCCGAGCCGCAGCGTGGGCAGCCTGGGGCCGGCAGCGCGCGCGGCACGAAGCGCAGCACTTTCTCCTGCGGCGCTGACGTCGCGGCTGAACCGCAGTTGCCCGTCGGCGGCGCGATGCCGTAGACGCGCAGTTTTTCGCGGGCTTCGGCCGTGATCCAGTCGGTGGTCCACGCCGGCGCGAGCACGGTGGCGACGCGGTATGGCGTGAGCTGCGCGGCCTCGAGCGCACGGCCGATGTCTTCGGCAATCTGCGACATCGCCGGGCAGCCCGAGTAGGTCGGCGTGATCACGACTTCGAGCGCGCCGTCCGCGGCGCGTCGCACGTCGCGCAGGATGCCGAGCTCGCGGATCGACACCACCGGGATCTCCGGGTCGGGTACCGCTTCGAGCACGGTCCATGCGCGGGTGAGCGCGGCGTCGGTCGTGGCAGCGGCGGCGTTCGCGGGCTGCGGGGCGGTCGAGGTCGTCATCGCGTACTCACCAGCTGGCGCCCGGATGCTGGCGCGCGAGGCTCTGCATTTGGGCGAGCACGAAACCCATGTGCTCCGAATGCTCGCCGTGCTTGCCCGTGCTCACGTGCCGCAGCACCGCGGGCAGCGTCAGCGTGGCCTGGTCGAGCGTGGCGCGCACGTCGTCGAGCCACGCGGCTTCCAGCGCTGAGGTGCGCGGGCCGATGCCGGCCGCGGCGACCGCGTCTTCCACCGCGTCCGCGCTGAAGAACTCGTACGTGTACGGCATCAGATAGTCGAGCGCGGCCTGCGCGCGACGGTGCGATTCGTCGGTGCCGTCGCCGAAACGGATCAGCCACTCGCTCGCGTGATGCACGTGGTACTGCGTTTCCTTGATCGACTTCGCGGCGATCGCGGCGAGCTGTCCGTCGGTGGAGCCCGTCAGCGCACCCCACAGATGCATCATCAGCGTCGCGTACAGAAAGTTGCGCACGATCGTGACCGCGTAATCCTTCCCGGCCTGCGCGGTGCCGGCGAGCGGCCCGTAATGCGGCAGCTCGGCGAGCGTGTAGTTCGCGAATTCGCGCTCGGCGCGGAAGTACGCGTAGTCGTCTTCGCTGCGCTGACGGCCGGTCAGCGGCGCTTCGAGCGCGGCCGCGTGCGTGTACAGCAGGCGCGCCTGGCCGATCAGGTCGAGGCTCATGTTCGACAGCGCGATGTCCTCTTCGAGGATCGGGCCGTGGCCGCACCACTCGGTGTTGCGCTGACCGAGGATCAGCGCGGTATCCGCGAGGCGCAGCACGTACTGGAGATGTTCGGGCGTAATGGGCGTAGTGGACGTAGTGGTCATGGCCGCGCTTACATGTGGTTGACTTCGTCGGGGAGCGTGTAGAACGTCGGGTGGCGATAGATCTTGTCGCCCGCCGGTTCGAACAGCTCGGCCTTCTCGTGCGGCGCCGAGGCCGTGATCGCCGAGGACGGCACCACCCAGATGCTCACGCCTTCCTGGCGGCGCGTGTAGACGTCGCGGGCCATGCGCAGCGCCATCGGCGCGTCGGCGGCATGCAGACTGCCGCAGTGTTTATGGTCGAGTCCCTGCTTGCTGCGCACGAACACTTCCCAAATCGGCCATTCCTTGTTCATTGCTGATCTCCTGATTCCTTTGATGTGCGGTGCCACTCAGGCGGCGCGCTGTTGCGCGCGCTGGCGCTGCTTTTGCGCGTGGGCGAGCGCGGCTTCGCGTACCCAGGCGCCGTCTTCATGGGCCTTCACGCGGGTCGCGAGGCGCTCGCGGTTGCACGGGCCGTCGCCATTGACGACGCGCCAGAACTCTTCCCAGTCGATGTCGCCGTAGTCGTAGTGGCCGCGCGCCTCGTTCCATTTGAGGTCCACGTCGGGCAGCGTGACGCCGAGCACCTTCGCCTGCTCGACGGTCGCATCGACGAATTTCTGGCGCAGGTCGTCGTTGGTGATGCGCTTGATGCCCCATCTGGCCGACTGGTTGCTGTGGACCGAGTCCTTGTCGCTCGGGCCGAACATCATCAGCACCGGCCACCACCAGCGGTTCACCGCCTGCTGGACCAGCTCGCGCTGCGCCTCGGTGCCGGCCATCATCGCGAGCAGCGCGTCGAAGCCCTGGCGCTGATGGAACGACTCTTCCTTGCAGATGCGGATCATCGCGCGGGCGTACGGGCCGTACGTGCAGCGGCACAGCGGGATCTGGTTCATGATCGCCGCGCCGTCGACGAGCCAGCCGATCACGCCGACGTCGGCCCAGGTGGGTGTCGGGTAGTTGAAGATGCTCGAATACTTGGCCTTGCCCGCGTGCAGCGCGTCGATCAGCTGCTCGCGCGAGACACCGAGCGTTTCGGCGGCGCTATACAGATAGAGGCCGTGGCCGGCTTCGTCCTGCACCTTGGCGATCAGGATCGCCTTGCGCTTGAGGCTCGGCGCGCGCGTGATCCAGTTGCCCTCGGGCAGCATGCCGACGATCTCCGAGTGCGCATGCTGCGAGATCTGCCGCACCAGCGTTTTGCGGTACGCGTCGGGCATCCAGTCCTGCGGCTCGATCTTGCCGTCGGCGCTCATGACCGCGTCGAAGCGAGCCTGTTGTTCGGGCGAATTCGCGTCCGCGTCCAGCGGGGCAACGTTGCCGGGGATATCGAGGGATTGGGTGTACATGAGGGACGCTCTCTCTGGAGGAGTGGTCTGTGTCGGCGTAGTATAAACCAACCGACCGGTCGGTTAATAAATTTTTTGTGCAGAGACGTTGGGGCTGATAGCTCGTCGAGGGCGTCGAAGCATGCATGCTGGTTTGCCCGGTTTCGACGGGCCGGCGCTTCATGACCGGCCGTCACCCCGCGCCGACACTTACCGGTAAAATTGCGAATTGGCCGCGATTTGCGGCCCACTTGCATCTCCGGTACTCATGTTACGTCTAAGCGAAATCAAACTCCCGCTCGATCATCCCGAAAGCGCCCTCGAAGCCGCCATCCGTGCGCGCCTCACGGAACTCGGCGTGGCGCGGGACGGGCTCATCCGATACACCGTGTTTCGCCGCGCGCACGACGCGCGCAAGCGCGCCGACATCAAGCTCACCTACATCGTCGATGTCGAGGTCAAGGATGAAGGGGCCGCGCTGAAACGGCTCGCCGACGTGCCGCATTGCGCCGTGACGCCCGACATGAGCTACAAGTTCGTCGCCGAAGCGCCCGCCCAACTGAGCACGCCGCGTCCGGTCGTCATCGGCATGGGGCCGTGCGGACTGTTCGCGGGCCTGATCCTCGCGCAGATGGGCTTCCGGCCGATCATCCTCGAGCGCGGCAAGGCCGTACGTGAGCGCACCAAGGACACGTTTGGCCTGTGGCGCAAATCGGTGCTGAATCCCGAGTCGAACGTGCAGTTCGGCGAAGGTGGCGCGGGCACCTTTTCGGACGGCAAGCTCTACAGCCAGATCAAGGACCCGAAACACTACGGCCGCAAGGTGCTCGACGAATTCGTGCGGGCCGGTGCGCCGGAGGACATCCTGTACCTGAGCCGGCCGCATATCGGCACGTTTCGTCTCGTCAGCATGGTCGAGAAGATGCGCGCGAGCATCCACGAGTTGGGCGGCGAAGTGCGCTTCGAAACGCGTGTCGAGGACATCGACATCGACAACGGCCAGGTGCGCGGGCTGAAGCTGTCGACCGGCGAGACGCTGCGCTGCGACCACGTTGTGCTGGCGGTCGGCCATAGCGCACGCGATACCTTCCAGATGCTGTACGACCGCGGCGTTCACGTCGAGGCGAAGCCGTTTTCGCTCGGTTTTCGGATCGAGCATCCGCAAGGGATCATCGATCGGAGCCGTTTCGGGAAATTTGCCGGTCACAAACAGCTCGGCGCAGCCGACTACAAGGTGGTGCACCACTGCAGCAACGGGCGAGCGGTTTATAGCTTCTGCATGTGTCCCGGCGGCACCGTGGTGGCGGCCACGTCCGAGCTGGGGCGCGTCGTCACGAACGGCATGAGCCAGTACTCGCGCGCGGAGCGCAACGCGAACGCGGGCATCGTGGTCGGCATTACGCCAGACGACTACCCGGGCGGGCCGCTCGCCGGCATCGCGTTCCAGCGCAAGTGGGAGGAGCGGGCGTTCGAGCTCGGTGGCGGTAACTATATGGCTCCAGGGCAGTTGGTCGGCGACTTCATCGCGGGGCGGCCGTCCACTTCACTCGGCTCGGTCGTTCCGTCGTACAAGCCGGGCGTGCGGCCAACCGATCTCAGCACCGCGCTGCCCGACTACGCGATCGAAGCGATTCGCGAAGCGCTGCCACAGATGGAGAAGAAAATCGCAGGTTTCGCGATGCATGATGCGGTGCTGACCGGCGTTGAAACGCGAACTTCGTCGCCGGTACGCGTGCGTCGCGGCGACGACTACCAGAGTGTCAACGTCAACGGGCTGTATCCGGCGGGCGAGGGTGCGGGGTATGCGGGCGGGATCTACTCGGCGGCAATCGACGGAATCGAGGTCGCCGAAGCGGTCGCGCTGAAGATCATGAGTCAGCAAACGGCGTGAGACCGAGCCGGCACAGCCGCCGGGCGCCGGGGTAAGCGGACCTGCCTGCGATTGCCGGCGCTTGCCGCGTCGTTCGTGCACAATGCGCGTTTCGCCTCGAACCGATCTTCCGAATGACCATTCGCACCCTGGCTGCCGCATGCGGCGCGGCGCTGCTTGCCCAATTTGCCCCGTTTGTCGTTTCCTCGAGTGCGTTCGCTGCCGAAGCGTCCGAGCATTGGGTCGCCGTTTGGGCGACCGCGCTGCAACCGATTCCACAGCGGGCCGAGTTGCCACCGCTGTATCGCGCGCCGGAAGTCGCCGGGCGCACCGTTCGGCAAATCATGTATCCGACGTTGTCGGGGAGGGTGGCGCGAATTCATCTGAGCAATGCGTACGGCAAGACGCCTCTCGTCATCGACGAACTGCGCATCGCGCGCTCCGCCGGTGGCGCGGCAGCAGTCGAGGGCGCCGGCAGTCGGGTGACGTTTGGCGGTAAGGGCGCGGTCAGCGTTCCGCCTGGCGGCGAGGTGGACAGCGATGCGGTCGCGATCGATGTCGTCGAGGGCGCGCCATATGCGATCAGTGCGTTCGTGGGACCGGAGCAGCGGATCGTCGCATGGCACCGAGTGTCGAATCAGGTAAATTATGTGTCCGGGCCCGGCAATCACACCACCGACGCGTCCGCCACGGCGTTTCCCGGCCGCTTCACGCAATATGTGTGGGTCACGGGTTTGTCGGTGGAGGCGGCGGCACCGTCGCTTGCCGTGGCCGCGATCGGCGACTCGATCACCGACGGCATGCGCTCCACCCTCAACCAGAACCGTCGCTGGCCGGATGCGCTGGCTCGGCGGCTGGCGGCGAGCGGCGCGCAGTCGACCGCGATCGTGAATCTCGGCATCAGCGGCAACCGGCTCCTGAGCGACTCGCCTTGCTATGGCGACGCGCTTGCGAGCCGCTTCGAGCGCGACGTTTTGCGACGTCCAGGCGTCAAAGCGGCGATCCTGCTGATTGGCATCAACGACATCAACTTTGCGGCAATGCCGCCTCATGGCGGGCTCGACTGCGATTTTCCTCATACGTCGGTCACGGCTGCCGATCTGATCGCCGGTTACCAGCGAGTGATCGCGGCCGCGCGGCGCAACGGTGTCAAGATGTTCGGCGCGACGCTGACGCCGGCGTCGCTGCCACCGGAGCGGGAAAACATCCGACTCGCGGTTAATCAGTGGATCCGAACTAGTCGTGCTTTCGATGGCGTCGTCGACTTCGACGCGGCGTTGCGCGATCGGGCGCAGCCGGAGCGTCTGCAGCGCGCTTTCGATAGCGGCGACCACATCCATCCAAGCGACGCGGGCTACGCGGCTATGGCCGCTGCAGTTCCTGTCGAGGTCGTGGTGGATGCGACCCGGGAGTGAGCGGCAACTTTTTTTAAGCGAAAGCAAAAACGGGTATTGACGAGACGCGAAAGAGTCCCCATAATCTCGCTTCTCTGCTGCAGACGCAGCGACGCAAACGAAGCAGTGCCGGGTAGTGGTGGTTCAGGCGCGGCGGGTTTGGCGGACCGATCTTTAAAAACTAACAGTCGATAAGTGTGGGCGCTTGATGCGGAATGCGGCGGCGGATTCTCCGGAATCTGCTGTCAGGCAGAAGTATCAGAAGCCTCACACAGTATTAGAGGAAGGTTTGTCTGTCGAAAGACGGATCAATCATCGTCAGTACGTTGAGTGAGCGACCGGGTTCGAGAGAGCCCGAACACAGTAACAGGTTTGAACTGAAGAGTTTGATCCTGGCTCAGATTGAACGCTGGCGGCATGCCTTACACATGCAAGTCGAACGGCAGCACGGACTCCGGTCTGGTGGCGAGTGGCGAACGGGTGAGTAATACATCGGAACGTGTCCTGGAGTGGGGGATAGCCCGGCGAAAGCCGGATTAATACCGCATACGCTCGGGAGAGGAAAGCGGGGGATCTTTCGGGACCTCGCGCTCAAGGGGCGGCCGATGGCAGATTAGGTAGTTGGTGGGGTAAAGGCCTACCAAGCCGACGATCTGTAGCTGGTCTGAGAGGACGACCAGCCACACTGGGACTGAGACACGGCCCAGACTCCTACGGGAGGCAGCAGTGGGGAATTTTGGACAATGGGCGCAAGCCTGATCCAGCAATGCCGCGTGTGTGAAGAAGGCCTTCGGGTTGTAAAGCACTTTTGTCCGGAAAGAAAACCTCGTGGCTAATATCCGTGAGGGATGACGGTACCGGAAGAATAAGCACCGGCTAACTACGTGCCAGCAGCCGCGGTAATACGTAGGGTGCGAGCGTTAATCGGAATTACTGGGCGTAAAGCGTGCGCAGGCGGTGCTGTAAGACCGATGTGAAATCCCCGGGCTTAACCTGGGAACTGCATTGGTGACTGCAGCGCTGGAGTATGGCAGAGGGGGGTGGAATTCCACGTGTAGCAGTGAAATGCGTAGAGATGTGGAGGAACACCGATGGCGAAGGCAGCCCCCTGGGCCAATACTGACGCTCATGCACGAAAGCGTGGGGAGCAAACAGGATTAGATACCCTGGTAGTCCACGCCCTAAACGATGTCAACTGGTTGTCGGGCCTTCATTGGCTTGGTAACGTAGCTAACGCGTGAAGTTGACCGCCTGGGGAGTACGGTCGCAAGATTAAAACTCAAAGGAATTGACGGGGACCCGCACAAGCGGTGGATGATGTGGATTAATTCGATGCAACGCGAAAAACCTTACCTACCCTTGACATGTATGGAATCCTGCCGAGAGGCGGGAGTGCCCGAAAGGGAGCCATAACACAGGTGCTGCATGGCTGTCGTCAGCTCGTGTCGTGAGATGTTGGGTTAAGTCCCGCAACGAGCGCAACCCTTGTCCCTAGTTGCTACGCAAGAGCACTCCAGGGAGACTGCCGGTGACAAACCGGAGGAAGGTGGGGATGACGTCAAGTCCTCATGGCCCTTATGGGTAGGGCTTCACACGTCATACAATGGTCGGAACAGAGGGTTGCCAAGCCGCGAGGTGGAGCCAATCCCAGAAAACCGATCGTAGTCCGGATCGCACTCTGCAACTCGGGTGCGTGAAGCTGGAATCGCTAGTAATCGCGGATCAGCATGCCGCGGTGAATACGTTCCCGGGTCTTGTACACACCGCCCGTCACACCATGGGAGTGGGTTTTACCAGAAGTGGCTAGTCTAACCGCAAGGAGGACGGTCACCACGGTAGGATTCATGACTGGGGTGAAGTCGTAACAAGGTAGCCGTATCGGAAGGTGCGGCTGGATCACCTCCTTTCCAGAGCTGTGCATTCATTGCACTCAAGTGCTCACGCTTATCGGCTGTGGTTAGAAGAAACGCAGACAGGCTCAGGGGTCTGTAGCTCAGCCGGTTAGAGCACCGTCTTGATAAGGCGGGGGTCGATGGTTCGAATCCATCCAGACCCACCAGTGTCTTGTCTGGTGAGCTGAAGGGCTGGGGCCGCTGGAGTATCTGTGGGACTGGGGGATTAGCTCAGCTGGGAGAGCACCTGCTTTGCAAGCAGGGGGTCGTCGGTTCGATCCCGTCATCCTCCACCAATCCTCAATGCGCAGGGTTCTGCATGAAGGCAGAGCGTTGCGCATTGGCGATTGAGCCAGTCAGAGCGGTATGAGGCACAGGCTTCATACCGGCTGCCGTTCTTTAACAATCAGGAAGAAGTAGTAAAGAGATTCACGAAAGCATACCTGGAGATGGGTGTGTGAGTAGGTGAATCAGGGTTGTGATTGTATCGATGTATTTTAAAGGTGATCGAGAGATCGCTTTGGAATACGGCGCAACACGAATACTCAACCTGTAGCGAGTGCGTCTATCCCCTCCGGGGATGGGACCCACGTAAGCGCTAAAGCGCTAACGTGGGTCGACACAGAGACACACCCGTTATAGGGTCAAGCGAACAAGTGCATGTGGTGGATGCCTTGGCGATCACAGGCGATGAAGGACGCGGTAGCCTGCGAAAAGCTCCGGGGAGCTGGCAAACGAGCATTGATCCGGAGATGTCCGAATGGGGAAACCCACTCCTAATGGAGTATCCGTAGCTGAATCCATAGGCTGCGTGAGGCGAACGCGGTGAACTGAAACATCTAAGTAACCGCAGGAAAAGAAATCAACCGAGATTCCCAGAGTAGTGGCGAGCGAAATGGGATCAGCCGGTACACGTTATCTGTATTGTTAGTCGAACGCTCTGGAAAGTGCGGCCATAGCAGGTGATAGCCCTGTAGACGAAAACAGCATGGAAGAACTGGGTGTACGAGAAGTAGGGCGGGACACGTGAAATCCTGTCTGAAGATGGGGGGACCATCCTCCAAGGCTAAATACTCGTGATCGACCGATAGTGAACCAGTACCGTGAGGGAAAGGCGAAAAGAACCCCGGGAGGGGAGTGAAACAGATCCTGAAACCGCATGCATACAAACAGTCGGAGCCTCTGCGAAGGGGTGACGGCGTACCTTTTGTATAATGGGTCAGCGACTTACATTCAGTGGCGAGCTTAACCGATTAGGGCAGGCGTAGCGAAAGCGAGTCCGAACAGGGCGTCCAGTCGCTGGGTGTAGACCCGAAACCAGGTGATCTATCCATGGCCAGGTTGAAGGCACGGTAACACGTGCTGGAGGACCGAACCCACTAACGTTGAAAAGTTAGGGGATGAGCTGTGGATAGGGGTGAAAGGCTAAACAAACCTGGAAATAGCTGGTTCTCTCCGAAAACTATTTAGGTAGTGCCTCGTGTCTCACCTTCGGGGGTAGAGCACTGTCATGGTTGTGGGGTCCATTGCGGATTACTACGCCATAGCAAACTCCGAATACCGAAGAGTGCAATCACGGGAGACAGACATCGGGTGCTAACGTCCGGTGTCAAGAGGGAAACAACCCAGACCGCCAGCTAAGGTCCCCAAATATGGCTAAGTGGGAAACGAAGTGGGAAGGCTAAAACAGTCAGGAGGTTGGCTTAGAAGCAGCCACCCTTTAAAGAAAGCGTAATAGCTCACTGATCGAGTCGTCCTGCGCGGAAGATGTAACGGGGCTAAGCCATATACCGAAGCTGCGGATGCACAGTAATGTGCATGGTAGGAGAGCGTTCCGTAAGCCTGCGAAGGTGCACTGGAAAGTGTGCTGGAGGTATCGGAAGTGCGAATGCTGACATGAGTAGCGATAAAGGGGGTGAAAGGCCCCCTCGCCGTAAGCCCAAGGTTTCCTACGCAACGTTCATCGGCGTAGGGTGAGTCGGCCCCTAAGGCGAGGCAGAAATGCGTAGCTGATGGGAAGCAGATTAATATTTCTGCACCATTGTGAAATGCGATGGGGGGACGGATCGCGGAAGGTTGTCCGGGTGTTGGAAGTCCCGGTCCTTGCATTGGAGAAGGCGCTTTGGCAAATCCGGGCGCAGAATTCAAGGGTGCGAGGCGAGCCACTTCGGTGGCGAAGCAACTGGAAGGGGTTCCAGGAAAAGCCTCTAAGCTTCAGTTTCACAGTGACCGTACCGCAAACCGACACAGGTGGGCGAGATGAGTATTCTAAGGCGCTTGAGAGAACTCGGGAGAAGGAACTCGGCAAATTGGTACCGTAACTTCGGGATAAGGTACGCCCTCATAGCCTGACTGGCCTGCGCCAGAAGGGTGAAAGGGTTGCAATAAACTGGTGGCTGCGACTGTTTAATAAAAACACAGCACTCTGCAAACACGAAAGTGGACGTATAGGGTGTGACGCCTGCCCGGTGCCGGAAGATTAAATGATGGGGTGCAAGCTCCTGATTGAAGTCCCGGTAAACGGCGGCCGTAACTATAACGGTCCTAAGGTAGCGAAATTCCTTGTCGGGTAAGTTCCGACCTGCACGAATGGCGTAACGATGGCCACACTGTCTCCTCCCGAGACTCAGCGAAGTTGAAGTGTTTGTGATGATGCAATCTCCCCGCGGCTAGACGGAAAGACCCCATGAACCTTTACTGCAGCTTTGCATTGGACTTTGAACCGGTCTGTGTAGGATAGGTGGGAGGCTATGAAGTTGGGACGCCAGTCTCAATGGAGCCGTCCTTGAAATACCACCCTGATCTGTTTGAGGTTCTAACCTTGGCCCGTGATCCGGGTCGGGGACAGTGCATGGTAGGCAGTTTGACTGGGGCGGTCTCCTCCCAAAGTGTAACGGAGGAGTACGAAGGTACGCTAGGTACGGTCGGAAATCGTGCTGATAGTGCAATGGCATAAGCGTGCTTGACTGTGAGACTGACAAGTCGAACAGGTGCGAAAGCAGGTCATAGTGATCCGGTGGTTCTGTATGGAAGGGCCATCGCTCAACGGATAAAAGGTACTCTGGGGATAACAGGCTGATACCGCCCAAGAGTTCATATCGACGGCGGTGTTTGGCACCTCGATGTCGGCTCATCTCATCCTGGGGCTGTAGCCGGTCCCAAGGGTATGGCTGTTCGCCATTTAAAGAGGTACGTGAGCTGGGTTTAAAACGTCGTGAGACAGTTTGGTCCCTATCTGCCGTGGGCGCTGGATATTTGAAGGGGGCTGCTCCTAGTACGAGAGGACCGGAGTGGACGAACCTCTGGTGTACCGGTTGTCACGCCAGTGGCATCGCCGGGTAGCTATGTTCGGAAGAGATAACCGCTGAAAGCATCTAAGCGGGAAACTCGCCTTAAGATGAGATATCCCCGGGGCTTCGAGCCCCTTGAAGGGTCGTTCAAGACCAGGACGTTGATAGGTCAGGTGTGCACGTACAGTAATGTACTGAGCTAACTGATACTAATTGCCCGTAAGGCTTGATCCTATAACAGGTGTGTCTCGACCCGCGGTAGTGCTTCAGCACTTACGCGGGTCCGATCCCCGAAGGGGATTGGTGTGAACTCCCGCGGGAGCTCACAGAAACGCCCGGTTGGGATTCAGTGTTGTGCCAGAAACAACACAACCCTCCCACTCGAATCCTTTACGCTTCTTCCCGATTGGCTGTGGCGCAACCGGTTGACTCCAGCCCTGCGACGCAGCAACCCGTCATGCCTGATGACCATAGCGAGTCGGTCCCACCCCTTCCCATCCCGAACAGGACCGTGAAACGACTCCACGCCGATGATAGTGCGGATTGCCCGTGTGAAAGTAGGTAATCGTCAGGCTCCCCCCCAGTCAGAAACCCCACCCGCCGCGGTGGGGTTTTTGCGTTTACGGACGGCTAACAGTCAATCACTATATAAATGAGAGCGTTGGGATCGGAACGGTCAAGCAGCCCTTGACAAAGAGACATTGTTCCCCCATAATCGTCAGTTCTCTGCGGAGGGGTGCCCGAGTGGCTAAAGGGGGCAGACTGTAAATCTGTTGGCTTACGCCTACGTTGGTTCGAATCCAACCTCCTCCACCAGAATGCAAGATGTAGCAGTTGTTGGGAATCCATGATCCTGCGGGTGTAGCTCAATGGTAGAGCAGAAGCCTTCCAAGCTTACGACGAGGGTTCGATTCCCTTCACCCGCTCCAGCAACACAGAGGTAGCGCCCATGTGGCTCAGTGGTAGAGCACTCCCTTGGTAAGGGAGAGGTCGGCAGTTCGATCCTGCCCATGGGCACCAGAAGTAATCGGTGATTGTTTGCGCCCGGCGCAACGTACGGAAAATCCTCTTAGGAGTCGAAAATGGCCAAGGGTAAGTTTGAGCGGACCAAGCCGCACGTGAACGTGGGCACGATCGGTCACGTTGACCACGGCAAGACCACGCTGACGGCAGCGATCACGACGGTCCTGACGCAGAAGTTTGGCGGCGAAGCGAAGGCGTACGACCAGATCGACGCGGCGCCGGAAGAAAAGGCGCGTGGCATTACCATCAACACCGCGCACGTCGAGTACGAAACGGCTAACCGCCACTACGCACACGTCGACTGCCCGGGCCACGCAGACTACGTAAAGAACATGATCACGGGCGCGGCGCAGATGGACGGCGCAATCCTGGTGTGCTCGGCTGCCGACGGCCCGATGCCGCAAACGCGTGAGCACATCCTGCTGGCGCGTCAGGTTGGCGTTCCGTACATCATCGTGTTCCTGAACAAGTGCGACATGGTGGACGACGCCGAGCTGCTGGAACTCGTCGAGATGGAAGTTCGCGAACTTCTGTCGAAGTACGACTTCCCGGGCGATGAGACGCCGATCATCAAGGGTTCGGCCAAGCTGGCGCTGGAAGGCGACAAGGGCGAGCTGGGCGAGGTAGCGATCATGAACCTGGCCGATGCGCTGGACACGTACATCCCGACGCCGGAGCGCGCGGTTGACGGTGCGTTCCTGATGCCGGTGGAAGACGTGTTCTCGATCTCGGGTCGCGGCACGGTGGTGACGGGTCGCGTCGAGCGCGGCGTGATCAAGGTTGGCGAGGAAATCGAGATCGTCGGTATCCGCGCAACGGCCAAGACGACCTGCACGGGCGTGGAAATGTTCCGCAAGCTGCTCGACCAGGGTCAGGCAGGCGACAACGTTGGTATCCTGCTGCGCGGCACGAAGCGTGAAGACGTGGAGCGTGGTCAGGTTCTGGCCAAGCCGGGTTCGATCAACCCGCACACCCACTTCACGGCTGAAGTGTACGTGCTGAGCAAGGACGAAGGCGGCCGTCACACGCCGTTCTTCAACAACTACCGTCCGCAGTTCTACTTCCGTACGACGGACGTGACGGGCTCGATCGAGCTGCCGAAGGACAAGGAAATGGTGATGCCGGGCGACAACGTGTCGATCACGGTGAAACTGATCAACCCGATCGCGATGGAAGAAGGTCTGCGCTTCGCAATTCGCGAAGGTGGCCGTACGGTCGGCGCTGGTGTCGTCGCCAAGATCATCGAGTAACGCCAGAGAGTTCTCGATAATCGGTTGTATCGGGGTTGGCGGTGTCGTCAACCCCAAATGGTTTAGGGGTATAGCTCAACTGGCAGAGCGTCGGTCTCCAAAACCGAAGGTTGGGGGTTCGATTCCCTCTGCCCCTGCCAACTATCGCGCCGTAGTGGCGCTTGTTAAGGTGTTATGGCGAATCCTTCCGTCGAAACTGTAAATACATCCGGCGACAAGTTGATGTTGATCGCAGGTGTGTTGCTGGTCTTGGCCGGGTTCGTGGGGTTCTTCTGGCTTAATGGCCAGGAATGGTACATCCGCGGAGCCGCCTTGGCTGTTGGTGCGATCGCGGGTGTCGCAGTCGGTCTTCTCTCGGCGCCTGGCAAGGGTTTCATCGCTTTCGCCAATGACTCATACAAAGAGGTCCGCAAGGTAGTTTGGCCGAGTCGCAAAGAGGCGACCCAAACAACACTCGTGGTCTTCGGCTTCGTAGTCGTGATGGCTATCTTCCTCTGGGTTTGTGATAAATCCATTGAGTGGGCGATTTTCTCGGCGATTCTGGGTTGGAAATGATATGAGTGATACTCCGGCATCCCCGAGCGGCAAACGTTGGTACGTAGTGCACGCATATTCCGGTATGGAGAAGAGCGTGCAACGAGCGCTTCAGGAGCGCATCGAGCGGGCTGGTATGCAGGATCAGTTCGGCCAGATCCTCGTTCCAACGGAAGAGGTTGTTGAGGTAAAGGGCGGTCACAAATCAGTAACCGAACGTCGTTTCTTCCCGGGCTATGTTTTAGTCGAAATGGAAATGACAGACGAAACGTGGCATCTCGTGAAAAATACGGCGAAGGTGACCGGCTTCGTCGGCGGGGCGCGTAATCGGCCGAGCCCGATCTCCCCTAGGGAAGTTGAAAAGATCATGTCGCAGATGCAGGAGGGCGTGGAGAAGCCGCGTCCGAAGACCCTGTTTGAGGTAGGCGAGATGGTGCGCGTGAAAGAAGGCCCGTTCACAGATTTCAACGGCAGCGTCGAAGAAGTGAACTACGAAAAGTCGCGAGTCCGTGTTTCCGTTACAATCTTCGGCCGCGCAACGCCGGTCGAGTTGGAATTCGGCCAAGTCGAAAAGTTGTAGTCTAGATTTTATGGAACGCACCGCTAGGTGCGTTCCGTATTTCGCGCTTACGGTCCGCGTAATGGCCGTTGAGGAGCGTAACTAGCCAGTTTGTCGGCGAACACGCGCTACTACTCACTGAGCGTCCGCCCGTAAGGCGGCGTTCCACAAAGGTTCTCGAAATGGCAAAGAAAATTATCGGCTTTATCAAGCTGCAGATTCCTGCAGGTAAAGCCAATCCGTCGCCGCCGGTTGGTCCGGCGCTGGGTCAGCGCGGCCTGAACATCATGGAGTTCTGCAAGGCGTTCAACGCGCAGACTCAAGCGATGGAACCGGGTCTGCCGATTCCTGTCGTGATCACGGCATTCGCGGACAAGAGCTTCACGTTCGTTCTGAAGACGCCGCCGGCTACGGTTCTGATCAAGAAGGCAGCGAAGCTCGACAAGGGTTCGAGCAAGCCGCATACCGACAAGGTCGGCAAGATCACCCGCGCTCAAGCTGAAGATATCGCCAAGACCAAGATGCCCGATCTGACGGCTGCTGATCTGGACGCAGCGGTTCGTACGATCGCTGGTAGCGCCCGCTCGATGGGCATCACCGTGGAGGGCGTGTAAATGGCTAAGCTTTCGAAGCGTCTGCAAGCATTTGCAGCCAAAGTGGATCGTCAGAAGCTGTACCCGATCGAAGACGCTCTGTCGCTCGTGAAGGAATGCGCAAGCGCGAAGTTCGACGAGTCGATCGACGTCGCCGTGCAACTCGGCATTGACGCAAAGAAGTCGGATCAAGTGGTTCGCGGCTCGGTCGTGCTGCCCGCTGGTACCGGTAAGTCGGTCCGCGTCGCTGTGTTCGCGCAGGGCGAAAAGGCTGAGCAGGCTCGTGCCGCTGGTGCTGACGTCGTCGGTATGGAAGACCTGGCCGAACAGGTCAAGGCCGGGAACCTGAACTTCGACATCGTGATCGCTTCGCCGGACACGATGCGTATCGTCGGTACGCTCGGGCAGATTCTCGGCCCGCGTGGCCTGATGCCGAACCCGAAGGTTGGCACGGTCACGCCGGACGTCGCGACCGCGGTCAAGAACGCCAAGGCTGGTCAGGTGCAATTCCGTGTCGACAAGGCCGGCATTATCCACGCAACGATCGGCCGCGCTTCGTTTGAACCGGTAGCACTGCGCAACAACCTGAATGCGCTGATCGAAGCGCTGCAGAAGGCGAAGCCGGCAACGAGCAAGGGCGTGTATCTGCGCAAGGTCGCCCTATCGAGCACGATGGGTGTTGGTGTTCGTGTCGACCAGACGTCGATCGCTGCCCAGTAATGAATTTTCGCCGCTCCGGCGCGAGTTGGGGCGGCTTTTAAGGGCTTTGGGCGGTTGCGAGGTGGCAGTCTGCATCGCGCGACCGGTTGTCAAAGACCGTTGGTGGGCACGCAGCAAGTAGGCGGGCCCTTAATGTAAAGCCAACGCAGATGGCGAACCCGAAAAGGTTTTGTAGTGATGAAGCCGTTGGATGTCTGTAGCGATACGGATTTTTGACGGTCGAAATACTCCTGACTGGTCGGACGCCGTTATTGAATGCGGTACACAAGGCGCACGCTGCGTGTATCGAATCTGGAGGTTAACCGTGCCACTAAACAAAGAAAGCAAGCAGGCCGTCGTCGCTGAGGTTGCCGCGCAAGTCGCGAAAGCTCAGACCGTGGTTCTGGCTGAGTATCGTGGAATCGCGGTTGGCGATCTGACCAAGCTGCGCGCGAAAGCGCGTGAGCAACAGGTTTACCTTCGCGTGTTGAAGAACACGCTGGCGCGTCGCGCCGTCGAGGGTACCCCGTTTGCTCCGCTGGCAGAGCAGATGACTGGCCCCCTGATCTACGGCATCTCGGAAGATGCGATTGCTGCTGCTAAGGTCGTCAATGACTTCAGCAAGAGCAATGACAAGTTGGTCATCAAGGCTGGTTCCTACGAAGGCAAGGTGATGGACAAGGCTGGCGTGCAAGCGCTGGCAAGCATCCCGAGCCGCGAAGAACTGCTCTCCAAGCTGTTGTACGTTATGCAGGCACCTGTTTCTGGCTTCGCGCGCGCTCTGGCCGCGCTGGCAGAAAAGAAGCAAGGCGAAGAAGCCGCTGCGTAATGCACTTCAGTCGAGCGTGATTGATCGCTGGCTGTATCCGAATTCAATTTAGGAGTATTTCAAATGGCAATCGCAAAAGAAGACATCCTCGAAGCCGTAGGCTCGATGTCGGTTCTGGAACTGAACGAGCTGGTCAAGGCGTTCGAAGAAAAGTTTGGCGTCTCGGCAGCTGCTGTTGCAGTGGCTGGCCCGGCAGGTGCAGCCGGCGGCGCTGCTGCTGCTGAAGAGCAGACCGAATTCACGGTCATCTTGGCTGAAACCGGTGCAAACAAGGTTTCGGTCATTAAGGCTGTTCGTGAACTGACGGGTCTCGGCCTGAAGGAAGCGAAGGATCTGGTCGACGGTGCACCGAAGCCCGTTAAGGAAGCGGTGCCCAAGGCTGCTGCTGAAGAAGCCAAGAAGAAGCTGGAAGAAGCCGGCGCGAAGGTTGAAATCAAGTAAGCTTCAACGCGCTGTGCGAAGGCTGGCGGTTTTTCACCGCCGGCCTTTTTGTGCTTTGTGGAGGACGCGTTTTTGCGGGCGTATGCCGGCAGGAATGTGCTTCCCAGAAGCCAAAGAAAAACGCCCACGGTAATTTTGACCGGCATTTCTCTTTGTCTTCTGAAGCGACTGCAGAAGGCAAGTTTGGTCGGGTAGCGGGCAACACAGGCATCCGCTGCCGTCAGCCAGCGGTTGGTAGCGGCCAACCACCAAGCTTCTAGGCTCGTTCAAGCCATCGGACGGCCATCGGGTCTCAGTCGGTGAACACTCGGGTTGTCTCATCAAGGTATCCTGCCTCGACAACTATGCCCGCCGTGATTCGGAGATCGTATGCAATATTCCTTCACCGAGAAGAAGCGTATTCGCAAGAGTTTTGCGAAGCGCCCCATCGTTCACCAAGTACCTTTCCTGCTGGCTACCCAGCTTGAATCATTCAGCACGTTTCTGCAAGCAGACACGTCATCTACGCAACGCAAGCCGGAAGGCTTGCAGGCCGCGTTTACTTCCGTTTTTCCGATCGTTTCGCACAACGGCTTCGCGCGCCTTGAGTTCGTCAGCTACATGCTGTCGCCGCCGGCATTCAACATCAAGGAATGCCAGCAGCGCGGTCTGACGTACTGCTCGGCGCTGCGCGCCAAGGTGCGTCTGGTGCTGCTCGACAAAGAATCACCGAGCAAGCCGGTCGTCAAAGAAGTGAAGGAACAGGAAGTGTACATGGGCGAAATCCCGCTCATGACGCCGACCGGTTCGTTCGTCATCAACGGCACGGAACGTGTGATCGTTTCGCAGCTGCACCGTTCGCCGGGTGTTTTCTTCGAACACGACAAGGGCAAGACGCACAGCTCGGGCAAGCTGCTGTTTTCGGCACGTATCATTCCCTACCGTGGCTCGTGGCTCGACTTCGAGTTCGACCCGAAGGACGTGCTGTACTTCCGCGTCGACCGTCGTCGTAAGATGCCGGTTACGATCCTGCTAAAGGCAATCGGCCTGACGCCGGAACAGATCCTCGCAAACTTCTTCGTGTTCGACAATTTCACGCTGATGCCGGAAGGCGCGCAGATGGAATTCGTGCCGGAGCGTTTGCGCGGTGAAGTCGCGCGCTTCGATATCACGGACCGCGATGGCAACGTGATCGTCCAGAAGGACAAGCGGATCAACGCCAAGCACATTCGCGACCTCGATAACGCGAAGACCAAGTTCATCTCGGTGCCGGAAGATTATCTGCTCGGCCGCGTGCTCGCGAAGAACGTGATCGACGGCGATACGGGTGAAGTCATCGCGAACGCCAACGACGAAATTACCGAATCCGTGCTCGAGAAGCTGCGCGAAGCGAAGATCAAGGACATCCAGACGCTCTACACGAACGATCTGGACCAGGGTCCGTACATCTCGTCGACGCTGCGTATCGACGAAACGGCCGACAAGATGGCCGCACGTATCGCGATCTACCGCATGATGCGTCCGGGCGAGCCGCCGACCGAAGAAGCGGTCGAGGCACTGTTCAACCGTCTGTTCTACAGCGAAGAAGCGTACGACCTGTCGAAGGTGGGTCGTATGAAGTTCAACCGGCGCGTCGGCCGTGATGAAATCGTCGGTCCGATGACGCTGCAGGACGACGACATTCTCGCGACGATCAAGATCCTCGTCGAGCTGCGCAACGGCAAGGGCGAAGTGGACGACATCGACCACCTCGGCAACCGTCGTGTGCGCTGTGTCGGCGAACTCGCTGAGAACCAGTTCCGCGCGGGCCTCGTGCGTGTCGAACGTGCTGTGAAGGAACGCCTCGGCCAGGCCGAAAGCGAAAACTTGATGCCGCACGACCTGATCAACTCGAAGCCGATCTCGTCGGCGATTCGCGAGTTCTTCGGGTCGTCGCAGCTGTCGCAGTTCATGGACCAGACCAATCCGCTGTCGGAAATCACGCACAAGCGTCGTGTTTCCGCACTAGGCCCGGGCGGTCTGACTCGTGAGCGCGCAGGCTTCGAAGTCCGCGACGTGCACCCAACTCACTACGGCCGTGTGTGTCCGATTGAAACGCCGGAAGGTCCGAACATCGGTCTGATCAACTCGCTCGCTCTGTACGCGCACCTGAACGAATACGGCTTCCTCGAAACGCCGTATCGCAAGGTGGCGGACGGCAAGGTGACCGACCAGATTGACTATCTGTCGGCGATCGAAGAAGGCCGTTACGTGATCGCTCAGGCGAACGCGGCGGTGGCCGACGACCGCACGCTGACCGACGAACTCGTGTCGTCGCGTGAAGCGGGCGAAACGCTGATGGTCACGCCGGACCGCATTCAGTACATGGACGTGGCGCCGTCGCAGATCGTGTCGGTCGCAGCTTCGCTGATTCCGTTCCTCGAGCACGACGACGCGAACCGCGCATTGATGGGCTCGAACATGCAGCGTCAGGCCGTCCCGTGTCTGCGTCCGGAAAAGCCGGTCGTCGGTACGGGCATCGAACGCACCGTGGCGGTCGACTCGGGCACGACGGTTCAGGCACTGCGTGGCGGTGTGGTCGATTACGTCGACGCGGGCCGTATCGTGATTCGCGTGAACGACGACGAAGCGGTCGCGGGTGAAGTCGGCGTCGACATCTACAATCTGATCAAGTACACGCGTTCGAACCAGAACACGAACATCAACCAGCGTCCGATCGTGAAGATGGGCGACAAGGTTGCGCGCGGCGACGTGCTGGCTGACGGCGCATCGACCGATCTGGGCGAGCTCGCGCTCGGCCAGAACATGCTGATCGCGTTCATGCCATGGAACGGCTACAACTTCGAAGACTCCATCCTGATTTCGGAGAAGGTCGTTGCGGACGACCGTTACACGTCGATTCACATCGAAGAACTGAACGTCGTTGCACGCGACACGAAGCTCGGACCGGAAGAAATCACGCGCGACATCTCGAATCTCGCCGAAGTGCAGCTTGGCCGTCTCGACGAGTCGGGCATCGTGTACATCGGCGCGGAAGTCGAGGCGGGCGACGTGCTGGTTGGCAAGGTCACGCCGAAGGGCGAAACCCAGCTGACGCCGGAAGAAAAACTGCTGCGCGCGATCTTCGGTGAGAAGGCGTCGGACGTGAAGGACACGTCGCTGCGCGTGCCGTCGGGCATGAGCGGCACTGTGATCGACGTGCAGGTATTCACGCGTGAAGGCATCCAGCGCGACAAGCGCGCGCAACAGATCATCGACGATGAACTGAAGCGCTATCGTCTCGACCTGAACGACCAGCTGCGTATCGTGGAAGGCGATGCGTTCCAGCGTCTCGCACGCATGCTCGAAGGCAAGGTGGTGAACGGCGGTCCGAAGAAGCTCGCGAAGGGCACGAAGATCGACCGCGCTTACCTCGAAGATCTGGACCACTATCACTGGTTCGACATCCGCCTCGCGGATGAAGAAGCAGCGGCCCAGCTCGAAGCGATCAAGAACTCGATCGAAGAGAAGCGTCACCAGTTCGACCTCGCGTTCGAAGAGAAGCGCAAGAAGCTCACGCAAGGCGACGAACTGCCGCCGGGCGTGCTGAAGATGGTCAAGGTGTATCTGGCGGTGAAGCGCCGTCTGCAGCCTGGCGACAAGATGGCAGGCCGTCACGGTAACAAGGGTGTCGTGTCGAAGATCGTGCCGATCGAAGACATGCCGTACATGGCCGACGGCCGTCCGGCTGACGTCGTTCTGAACCCGCTCGGCGTGCCGTCGCGGATGAACGTGGGTCAGGTTCTCGAAGTGCATCTGGGTTGGGCCGCGAAGGGTCTCGGCTGGCGTATCGGCGAAATGCTGCAGCGTCAGGCGAAGATCGCTGAACTGCGCGAATTCCTGATCAAGATCTACAACGAATCGGGCCGCGCCGAAGAGCTGGACAGCTTCAGCGACGACGAAATCCTCGAACTGGCGAAGAACCTGCGCGAAGGCGTGCCGTTCGCAACGCCGGTGTTCGACGGTGCGACGGAAGAAGAAATGTCCCGCGCGCTGGACCTGGCGTTCCCGGACGACATCGCTGAAAACCTCGGCATGACGCCGTCGAAGAACCAGGTGCGTCTGTTCGACGGTCGCACGGGCGAGATGTTCGAACGTACGGTGACGGTCGGCTACATGCACTACCTGAAGCTGCACCACCTGGTCGACGACAAGATGCACGCGCGTTCCACGGGCCCGTACTCGCTCGTCACGCAGCAGCCGTTGGGCGGTAAGGCGCAGTTCGGTGGCCAGCGTTTCGGTGAAATGGAAGTGTGGGCGCTCGAAGCGTACGGCGCATCGTACGTGCTGCAGGAAATGCTGACGGTGAAGTCGGACGACGTGACGGGCCGGACCAAGGTTTACGAGAACCTGGTCAAGGGCGATCACGTGATCGATGCCGGCATGCCTGAGTCGTTCAACGTGTTGGTGAAGGAAATCCGGTCGCTGGGTATCGACATCGACCTGGACCGGAACTAATCGGACTACTGGAGAGAAGCGATGAAAGCTTTGCTCGATCTATTCAAGCAAGTCCAACAACCTGAAGTTTTCGACGCGATCAAGATCGGTCTGGCCTCGCCGGACAAGATCCGTTCGTGGTCGTTCGGTGAAGTCAAGAAGCCGGAAACCATCAACTACCGCACGTTCAAGCCGGAGCGCGATGGTCTGTTCTGCGCGAAGATTTTCGGTCCGATCAAGGACTACGAATGCCTTTGCGGCAAGTACAAGCGCCTGAAGCACCGCGGCGTGATCTGCGAGAAGTGCGGCGTCGAAGTGACGCTCGCGAAGGTGCGTCGTGAGCGAATGGGCCACATTGAGCTGGCCTCGCCGGTCGCGCACATCTGGTTCCTGAAGTCGCTGCCGTCGCGTCTGGGCATGGTGCTCGACATGACGCTGCGCGACATCGAGCGCGTGCTGTACTTCGAAGCATACGTGGTGATCGATCCGGGCATGACGCCGCTCAAAGCGCGGCAGATCATGACCGAAGAGGATTACTACAACAAGGTCGAGGAATACGGCGACGAATTCCGTGCCGAAATGGGCGCGGAAGGTATTCGCGAACTGCTGCGCGCGATCAACATCGACGAGCAGGTCGAGCTGCTGCGCACGGAGCTCAAGAACACCGGCTCGGAAGCGAAGATCAAGAAGTACGCGAAGCGCCTGAAAGTGCTCGAGGCGTTCCAGCGTTCGGGCATCAAGCCGGACTGGATGGTCCTCGAAGTGCTGCCGGTGCTGCCGCCGGAACTGCGTCCGCTCGTCCCGCTCGACGGCGGCCGTTTCGCGACGTCGGACCTGAACGACCTGTATCGCCGCGTGATCAACCGTAACAACCGGTTGAAGCGTTTGCTCGAGCTGAAGGCGCCTGAAATCATCGTCCGCAACGAAAAGCGGATGCTGCAGGAAGCCGTCGACTCGCTGCTCGACAACGGCCGTCGCGGCAAGGCGATGACCGGTGCGAACAAGCGTCCGCTGAAGTCGCTCGCGGACATGATCAAGGGTAAGGGCGGTCGCTTCCGTCAGAACCTGCTCGGTAAGCGTGTCGACTACTCGGGCCGTTCGGTGATCGTGGTCGGCCCGACGCTGAAGCTGCATCAGTGCGGTCTGCCGAAGCTGATGGCGCTCGAACTGTTCAAGCCGTTCATCTTCAACAAGCTCGAAGTGATGGGTGTCGCTACCACCATCAAGGCCGCGAAGAAGGAGGTCGAGAACCAGACACCGGTGGTGTGGGACATCCTCGAAGAGGTGATCCGCGAACATCCGGTCATGCTGAACCGTGCGCCGACGCTGCACCGTCTCGGCATCCAGGCTTTCGAGCCGGTGCTGATCGAAGGTAAGGCAATCCAGCTGCACCCGCTCGTTTGCGCGGCGTTCAACGCCGACTTCGACGGTGACCAGATGGCCGTTCACGTGCCGCTGTCGCTCGAAGCGCAGATGGAGGCGCGCACGCTGATGCTCGCGTCGAACAACGTACTGTTCCCGGCTAACGGCGATCCGTCGATCGTGCCGTCGCAGGATATCGTGCTCGGCCTGTACTACGCGACGCGTGAAGCGGTGAACGGCAAGGGCGAAGGCCTGACGTTCACGGGCGTGTCGGAAGTGCTGCGCGCGTACGAGAACAAGGAAGTCGAACTGGCCTCGCGCGTCAACGTGCGGATCACCGAAATGGTCCACAACGAAGACAAGTCGGAAGGCGGGCCGGCGTTCGTACCGAAGATCACGCTGTATGCGACCACGGTTGGCCGCTCGATCCTGTCGGAAATCCTGCCGCCGGGTCTGCCGTTCTCGGTGCTGAACAAGCCGCTGAAGAAGAAGGAAATCTCGCGTCTGATCAACACCGCGTTCCGCAAGTGCGGTCTGCGTGAGACGGTGATTTTCGCCGACCAACTGATGCAGTCGGGCTTCCGTCTGGCAACGCGTGCTGGTATTTCGATTTGCGTCGACGACATGCTCGTACCGCCGCAGAAGGAAACCATCGTTGGCGACGCCGCGAAGAAGGTGAAGGAATACGACCGTCAGTACATGTCGGGTCTCGTCACTGCGCAGGAGCGCTACAACAACGTGGTCGACATCTGGTCGGCGACGTCGGAAGCGGTCGGCAAGGCAATGATGGAGCAGCTGTCGACGGAACCGGTCACGGACCGCGACGGCAACCAGACGCGTCAGGAGTCGTTCAACTCCATCTACATGATGGCGGACTCAGGCGCTCGTGGTTCCGCGGTTCAGATCCGTCAGCTGGCCGGTATGCGCGGTCTGATGGCGAAGCCGGACGGCTCGATCATCGAGACGCCGATTACGGCGAACTTCCGCGAAGGTCTGAACGTGTTGCAGTACTTCATCTCGACCCACGGTGCACGTAAGGGTCTGGCTGATACGGCACTGAAGACCGCGAACTCGGGTTACCTGACGCGTCGTCTCGTCGACGTGACGCAGGATCTGGTCGTCGTCGAGGAAGATTGCGGTACGTCGAACGGCGTGGCGATGAAGGCGCTCGTGGAAGGCGGTGAAGTGGTCGAAGCGCTGCGTGACCGTATCCTGGGTCGCGTGGCCGTGGCTGACATCGTCAACCCGGAATCGCAGGAAACGCTGTTCGAAGCGGGCACACTGCTCGACGAAGACGCGGTCGAAGACATCGAACGCCTCGGCATCGACGAAGTGCGCGTGCGCACGCCGCTGACCTGCGAAACGCGCTACGGTCTGTGCGCGGCCTGCTACGGTCGCGACCTCGGCCGCGGCTCGATGGTGAACGTCGGCGAAGCGGTCGGCGTGATCGCGGCGCAGTCAATCGGTGAACCGGGCACGCAGCTCACGATGCGTACGTTCCACATCGGTGGCGCGGCGTCGCGTGCGGCGGTGGCATCGTCGGTCGAAGCGAAGTCGAACGGTACGGTGCGTTTCACGTCGACGATGCGTTACGTCACGAATGCGAAGGGCGAGCAGATCGTCATCTCGCGTTCGGGTGAAGCGATGATCACCGACGATCACGGCCGCGAGCGCGAGCGTCACAAGGTGCCGTACGGCGCCACGCTGCTGCAGCTCGACGGTGCGCAGATCAAGGCTGGCACGCAACTGGCCACGTGGGATCCGATGACGCGTCCGATCATCACCGAGTACGGTGGTACGGTGAAGTTCGAGAACGTCGAGGAAGGCGTGACGGTCGCGAAACAGATCGACGACGTGACGGGTCTGTCCACGCTTGTCGTGATCGACGTGAAGCGTCGTGGTTCGCAGGCGTCGAAGACGGTGCGTCCGCAGGTCAAGCTGCTCGATGCGAACGGCGAGGAAGTGAAGATCCCGAACACCGAGCACTCGGTGCAGATCGGCTTCCAGGTCGGCGCTCTGATCACCGTGAAGGACGGTCAGCAGGTGCAGGTCGGCGAAGTGCTCGCACGTATCCCGACCGAATCGCAGAAGACGCGTGACATTACCGGTGGTCTGCCGCGTGTGGCGGAACTGTTCGAAGCACGTTCGCCGAAGGACGCGGGTATCCTGGCGGAAGTCACGGGTACGACGTCGTTCGGTAAGGACACGAAGGGCAAGCAGCGTCTCGTTATCACGGACCTCGAGGGCAACCAGCACGAGTTCCTGATCGCGAAGGAAAAGCAGGTTCTGGTGCACGATGGTCAGGTCGTCAACAAGGGCGAAATGATCGTCGACGGACCGGCGGATCCGCACGACATCCTGCGTCTGCAGGGCGTCGAGGCGCTGTCGCGCTACATCGTGGACGAAGTGCAGGACGTGTACCGTCTGCAAGGCGTGAAGATCAACGACAAGCACATCGAAGTGATCGTGCGTCAGATGCTGCGCCGCGTGCAGATTTCGGACAACGGCGATACGCGTTTCATCCCGGGCGAACAGGTCGAGCGGTCGGACATGCTCGACGAGAACGACCGTATGATCGCGGAAGACAAGCGTCCGGCAACGTACGAAAACGTGCTGCTCGGTATCACGAAGGCGTCGCTGTCGACCGATTCGTTCATCTCCGCGGCGTCGTTCCAGGAAACGACCCGCGTGCTGACCGAAGCGGCGATCATGGGCAAGCGCGACGACCTGCGTGGCCTGAAGGAAAACGTGATCGTCGGCCGCCTGATTCCGGCCGGTACGGGTCTCGCGTTCCACAAGGCGCGCAAGAGCAAGGAACTGGCCGACCGCGAGCGTTTCGATCAGATCGCAGCGGAAGAGTCGTTCGAATTCGGTACGCCGGAAACGCCGGCTGCCGAACAGCAACACTCGGGCGAGTAAGTGCTGGCGGCGCAAGCCGCCTTGCCTCACGAGCCACGAAAAAAAGGCCGCTCAGTTTCGACTGAGCGGTTTTTTTTTGCTCTTTTTTGCGCGTGCATGGGTGCGACGTGCCGGAGCAGTCCTAGGCCCGATGGCTAACGTTGTCGCAAAGCGCGGGCGCGGCACGAATGGGTTGGTAAAATCCGTCTCACCGCCTGCGTGCCGTTCCTTTCGCCGTCTCTCTCAAATACATGTCCCGACCGCTCGAAATCCTCAATGAAGTCTTTGGTTATCCCGCGTTCAGAGGGCAGCAGGGCGAAATTGTCGAGCACGTCGCCGACGGTGGCGATTGCCTTGTGCTGATGCCGACGGGCGGCGGCAAATCGCTGTGCTATCAGATCCCGTCGCTGGTGCGGCGCGAATGCGGCTTTGGCGCCGGCATCGTGGTGTCGCCACTGATCGCGCTGATGCAGGATCAGGTGGCCGCGCTGACCGAAGTCGGCGTGCGGGCCGCGTACCTGAACTCAACGTTGTCGAGCGCGGAGGCGGTGGCCACCGAGCGGGCGCTCCGCGACGGCGACATCGATCTGCTCTACGTCGCACCGGAGCGGCTGATGACGCCGCGCTTCCAGGAACTGCTCGAACGCACGCGCATCGGTCTTTTCGCGATCGACGAAGCGCACTGCGTGTCGCAATGGGGACACGATTTCCGGCCCGAATATATTCAGCTGTCGGTGCTGCACGAGCGCTTTCCGAATGTCCCGCGCATCGCGCTGACGGCGACCGCCGACGCGATCACACGCGACGAAATCATCCACCGTCTCGCGCTCGAAGACGCGCGCGTGTTCGTGTCGAGTTTCGATCGGCCGAACATCCGCTATCGCATCGCCGAAAAAGACAACGCGCGCACGCAACTGCTCGACTTCATCCGCGCCGAGCATACGAAAGCTGACGGTACGACCGACGCGGGCGTCGTTTATTGCCTGTCGCGCCGCAAGGTCGAGGAAACCGCGGAGTGGCTGAAGGAAAAGGGCATGCGCGCGCTGCCGTACCACGCCGGCATGGAGTTCGAGGTGCGCCAGAAACATCAGGAGATGTTCCAGCGCGAGGAAGGCATCGTGATGTGCGCGACGATTGCGTTCGGCATGGGCATCGACAAACCCGACGTGCGGTTTGTCGCGCATCTGGATTTGCCCAAGAGCGTGGAAGGGTACTACCAGGAGACCGGCCGCGCGGGCCGCGACGGACTGCCGTCGAACGCGTGGATGGCCTACGGGCTCGGCGACGTCGTGCAGCAGCGCAAGATGATCGACGAATCCGAAGCAGACGACGCGCACAAGCGCGTCCAGACAGGCAAGCTCGACGCGCTGCTCGGTTTGTGCGAAACGGCGACTTGCCGGCGGGTGCGCCTGCTCGCGTACTTCGGCGAAACGAGCCAGCCGTGCGGCAACTGCGACAACTGCCTCGAGCCGCCGCCGACCTGGGATGCAACGCGCGAGGCTCAGATGGCGCTGTCGTGCGTGTTTCGCGCGCAGCGTGCGAGCGGCTTTCATTTCGGAGCCGGACACCTGATAGATATTTTGCGTGGCAACCGCAGCGAAAAAATCCTGCAGCGCGGCCACGAGAAGCTGACCACGTTCGGTATCGGCGCGGCGCTCGGTGAGCCGGAGTGGCGTGCGATCTTTCGCCAACTCGTCGCGTTCGGTTACCTGACGGTCGACCACGAGGGCTTCGGTTCGCTCGTGCTGACGGAGGCGAGCAAGCCGGTGCTCAAGGGCGAGCAGAAGGTGACGATGCGTCGCTACGTCAAGCCGACACGCACGCGTCAATCGTCGGGTCGTACGAGCGAGCGCGCCGATCCGACCATTGGCATGGGCCCTCGCGAGCGGGCCCGCTGGGAGCGTCTACGCATGTGGCGCACAGAAACCGCGAAGAGCGACGGAGTGCCGGCCTATGTGATTTTCCATGACGCGACGCTCGCGGAAATCGCCCGTCTCGGCCCCGATTCGATCGACGATCTGCGCGGGATTCCGGGCATGGGGGCGCGTAAACTGGACCGTTTCGGCTACGAATTGCTGCACGTCGTAGCGGCAGACTGACGTCGTCTGGCTGTTTAGCCGGTTTGACAGGGGCGAAACACCGCAACTTGTTGACTCCCTTAGTATTTTCGGAATATTATGTTAGGTTCCGGTTCTTGGAATGCCTACGCGCAACTTCAGTTCGTGCGTGAGCGGGCCAGCCGGAAGTTCGATGCGCGGGCGTTTCCGCTTTGCCCGGAAACCGATGCGTCGATTTTGTTCAATTTCAGGAATAATCAATGCCAACCATCAATCAACTGGTTCGCAAAGGCCGCACGTCGGAAACGACGAAGAGCAAGAGCCCGGCTTTGCAGGACTGCCCCCAGCGTCGGGGCGTGTGCACCCGTGTGTACACCACGACGCCGAAGAAGCCGAACTCGGCACTCCGGAAGGTCGCCAAGGTTCGTCTGACGAACGGCTTCGAAGTCATTTCGTACATTGGTGGCGAAGGCCACAACCTGCAGGAACACTCGGTCGTGCTGATTCGCGGCGGCCGTGTGAAGGACTTGCCGGGTGTGCGTTACCACATGGTTCGCGGCTCGCTGGATACCCAGGGCGTCAAGGATCGTAAGCAGGCTCGCTCGAAGTACGGTGCGAAGCGTGCCAAGGCTGGCAAGTAATTTAGCCGGTCGATCGTAGTTTCAGGTCGCCTGCAAAGGCGGTAATAGCGATGGTGCCGGAATCACCGGTGCTATCGAGTAAGTGGTCACCCGACCAGGCTGGTTAGTCTTACGGATGAATCGGGTTAGTTGGTGGCCGCGGGGCTGTAAACAGCTCCAACTGAAAAGTAAAGGAAGAAACATGCCGCGTCGTCGCGAAGTCCCCAAGCGGGAAGTGTTGCCGGATCCGAAGTTTGGCAACGTTGATGTAGCAAAATTCATGAACGTGCTGATGCTCTCCGGCAAGAAGTCGGTTGCCGAGCGTATCGTGTACGGCGCTTTCGAACAGATCCAGACCAAGGGTGGCAAGGACCCGCTGGAAGTGTTCACGGTGGCGCTCAACAACGTCAAGCCGGTGGTCGAAGTGAAGAGCCGCCGCGTTGGTGGTGCGAACTATCAGGTTCCGGTCGAAGTGCGCCCGTCGCGTCGTATGGCATTGGCGATGCGTTGGCTGCGTGAAGCCGCGAAGAAGCGCAGCGAGAAGTCGATGGCCCTGCGTCTGGCAGGTGAGCTCTCCGAAGCGGCCGAAGGCCGTGGCGGCGCGATGAAGAAGCGCGACGAAGTTCACCGGATGGCAGAAGCCAACAAGGCGTTCTCGCACTTCCGTTTCTAAGCTTCCCCACCCCGGGTTTAGCGGAAAACGGAAAGAAATTCCGGGCGGGTGCGCTTCAAAGGCGCCTCGCCCGTTTGTGTTACAGCGCGATGGGCATCTCTCGCATCGCGTCATCCCAATAGAGGATCAAAGTGGCTCGCAAGACTCCTATCGAGCGCTACCGTAACATCGGTATTAGCGCTCACATCGACGCCGGCAAAACGACGACGACCGAGCGCATTCTGTTCTACACGGGCGTGAACCACAAGATTGGTGAAGTTCACGACGGCGCTGCCACCATGGACTGGATGGAGCAGGAACAGGAGCGCGGCATCACGATTACTTCCGCTGCTACCACGGCATTCTGGAAGGGCATGGCGGGCGACCGCGCCGAACACCGCATCAACATCATCGACACCCCGGGTCACGTCGACTTCACGATTGAAGTCGAGCGCTCGATGCGCGTGCTCGACGGCGCGTGCATGGTGTACTGCGCTGTGGGCGGCGTGCAGCCCCAGTCGGAAACCGTGTGGCGTCAGGCTAACAAGTACAAGGTTCCCCGTCTCGCGTTCATCAACAAGATGGACCGTACCGGCGCGAACTTCTTCAAGGTCTACGACCAGCTCAAGCTGCGTCTGAAGGCGAACCCGGTTCCGGTCGTCGTGCCTATCGGCGCGGAAGAGAACTTCACGGGCGTCGTCGATCTGATGAAGATGAAGGCGATCATTTGGGACGACGCGTCCCAAGGCACCAAGTTCTCGTACGAAGACATCCCGGCAGAGCTCGTCGACACATGCAACGAATGGCGTGAAAAGATGGTCGAAGCCGCGGCGGAAGCGAACGAAGACATGATGAACAAGTACCTCGAGTCGGGTGAGCTGACCGAAGAGGAAATCATCAAGGGTCTGCGCGACCGTACGATCGCTTGCGAAATCCAGCCGATGCTGTGCGGCACCGCGTTCAAGAACAAGGGTGTGCAGCGCATGCTGGACGCCGTGCTCGACTTCCTGCCGTCGCCGATCGACATCCCGCCGGTTACCGGCGAGCTGGAAAACGGTGAAAAGGGTGAGCGCCGCGCTGCTGACGACGAAAAGTTCTCGGCACTGGCATTCAAGATCATGACCGACCCGTTCGTCGGCCAACTGATCTTCTTCCGTGTCTACTCTGGCGTTGTGAATTCGGGCGACACCCTGCTGAACGCGACCAAGGACAAGAAGGAACGTCTGGGCCGTATTCTGCAGATGCACGCGAACCAGCGCGAAGAAATCAAGGAAGTGCGCGCAGGCGACATCGCCGCTGCGGTCGGCCTGAAGGACGCGACCACGGGCGACACGTTGTGCGATCCGACGAGCCCGATCGTGCTCGAGCGCATGGTTTTCCCGGAACCCGTGATTTCGCAGGCTGTTGAGCCGAAGACGAAGCCGGACCAGGAAAAGATGGGTCTGGCCCTGAACCGTCTGGCGCAGGAAGATCCGTCGTTCCGCGTTCAAACGGACGAAGAATCGGGTCAAACCATTATTTCGGGCATGGGCGAGCTCCACTTGGAAATTCTGGTCGACCGGATGAAGCGTGAGTTCGGCGTCGAAGCAACGGTTGGCAAGCCGCAGGTGGCTTACCGCGAAACGATTCGCGGCAAGGCGGAAGACGTTGACGGCAAGTTCGTCAAGCAGTCGGGTGGTCGCGGCCAGTACGGCCACGCGGTCATCACGCTCGAGCCGAACGAGCAAGGCAAGGGCTACGAGTTCCTGGACGAGATCAAGGGCGGTGTGATTCCGCGTGAATACATCCCGGCAGTCGACAAGGGTATCCAGGAAACGCTGAAGGCCGGCGTGCTGGCGGGCTTCCCGGTCGTGGACGTGAAGGTTCACCTGACGTTCGGTTCCTACCACGATGTCGACTCGAACGAAAACGCGTTCCGCATGGCCGGTTCGATGGCGTTCAAGGAAGCGATGCGCAAGGCACAGCCGGTCATTCTCGAACCGATGATGGCTGTCGAAGTCGAAACGCCGGAAGACTACATGGGCAACGTGATGGGCGACCTCTCTGGCCGTCGCGGTATTGTTCAGGGCATGGATGACATGGTTGGCGGCGGCAAGATCGTTCGCGCCGAAGTGCCGCTGTCGGAAATGTTCGGCTACTCGACGTCTCTGCGTTCGCTGACGCAAGGCCGTGCAACGTACACGATGGAGTTCAAGCACTATGCTGAAGCTCCGCGTAACGTGTCGGAAGCGATCATCAACGCGAAGTCGAAGTAATCGCGCGGCAAAGTCATTCAACGATTAACTTTCTGAAAGAAGAGAAACATGGCTAAAGGTAAATTCGAGCGGACCAAGCCGCACGTGAACGTGGGCACGATCGGTCACGTTGACCACGGCAAGACCACGCTGACGGCAGCGATCACGACGGTCCTGACGCAGAAGTTTGGCGGCGAAGCGAAGGCGTACGACCAGATCGACGCGGCGCCGGAAGAAAAGGCGCGTGGCATTACCATCAACACCGCGCACGTCGAGTACGAAACGGCTAACCGCCACTACGCACACGTCGACTGCCCGGGCCACGCAGACTACGTGAAGAACATGATCACGGGCGCGGCGCAGATGGACGGCGCAATCCTGGTGTGCTCGGCTGCCGACGGCCCGATGCCGCAAACGCGTGAGCACATCCTGCTGGCGCGTCAGGTTGGCGTTCCGTACATCATCGTGTTCCTGAACAAGTGCGACATGGTGGACGACGCCGAGCTGCTGGAACTCGTCGAGATGGAAGTTCGCGAACTTCTGTCGAAGTACGACTTCCCGGGCGACGACACGCCGATCATCAAGGGTTCGGCCAAGCTGGCGCTGGAAGGCGACAAGGGCGAGCTGGGCGAGGTAGCGATCATGAACCTGGCCGATGCGCTGGACACGTACATCCCGACGCCGGAGCGCGCGGTTGACGGTGCGTTCCTGATGCCGGTGGAAGACGTGTTCTCGATCTCGGGTCGCGGCACGGTAGTGACGGGTCGCGTCGAGCGCGGCGTGATCAAGGTTGGCGAGGAAATCGAGATCGTCGGTATCCGCGCAACGGCCAAGACGACCTGCACGGGCGTGGAAATGTTCCGCAAGCTGCTCGACCAGGGTCAGGCAGGCGACAACGTTGGTATCCTGCTGCGCGGCACGAAGCGTGAAGACGTGGAGCGTGGTCAGGTTCTGGCCAAGCCGGGTTCGATCAACCCGCACACGCACTTCACGGCTGAAGTGTACGTGCTGAGCAAGGACGAAGGCGGCCGTCACACGCCGTTCTTCAACAACTACCGTCCGCAGTTCTACTTCCGTACGACGGACGTGACGGGCTCGATCGAGCTGCCGAAGGACAAGGAAATGGTGATGCCGGGCGACAACGTGTCGATCACGGTGAAACTGATCAACCCGATCGCGATGGAAGAAGGTCTGCGCTTCGCAATTCGCGAAGGTGGCCGTACGGTCGGCGCTGGTGTCGTCGCCAAGATCATCGAGTAACATCGACGATTGCTGTAGCAGTCTGTAGCGCCCGGGCTCGGGCACTCGCTCTGCGCGAGCGTCCGAGCCTACGTTCTTTTTCTAATCGGCGGTGCAATATCGCCTCGCTCTTTTCAAGGAATTTGTCATGCAGAACCAGAAAATCCGCATTCGCCTGAAGGCTTTCGACTATCGCCTGATCGACCAATCGGCAGCTGAAATCGTCGATACGGCAAAGCGGACTGGCGCGATTGTTCGTGGTCCCGTACCCCTGCCGACCCGCATTCAACGCTTCGATATCCTGCGTTCGCCGCACGTCAACAAGACCTCGCGTGACCAGCTCGAAATCCGCACCCACCAGCGTTTGATGGACATCGTTGACCCGACGGACAAGACCGTCGACGCGCTCATGAAGCTGGATCTCCCGGCTGGCGTGGACGTTGAAATCAAGCTGCAGTAAGGCTTCCAGCCCTTGCCCGGCCACCCGGGCAACGCTAAGTCATTGATTGCTTGCGGAAAACGAAAAGGCTCGCTATACTGTTGAGCTTTTCGCGCATTTGCGTAAAAAAGTCGGCGTCCTGCAGCATGGTTTCATGCCCGAAGCGGTGCCGGCATTTTGTAAATTAGCCCCGACCAATCGCAGTCGGGAATGGAGAAAACGATGAGCCTTGGACTCGTAGGTCGCAAGGTTGGTATGACCCGTATCTTCACGGCTGAAGGGGATTCAATTCCCGTCACCGTGCTGGACGTGTCCGACAACCGCGTGACGCAGATCAAGACTGTTGAAACCGACGGCTACACGGCCGTGCAGGTTGCCTTCGGTACGCGCCGTGCATCCCGCGTGACGAAGCCGTTGGCAGGTCATCTCGCCAAAGCCGGTGTTCAAGCCGGTGAAATCCTCAAAGAATTCCAGATCGATGCCGCTAAGGCTGCCGAACTGTCGAGCGGCGCCGTGGTTGGTCCCGAGCTGTTCGAAGTGGGCCAGAAGGTCGACGTGCAAGGCGTGTCGATCGGTAAAGGCTACGCCGGTACCATCAAGCGTTATAACTTCTCGTCTGGCCGTGCATCACACGGTAACTCGCGCTCGCACAATGTGCCGGGCTCGATCGGTATGGCGCAGGATCCGGGTCGTGTTTTCCCGGGTAAGCGCATGACCGGTCACATGGGTGATGAGAAGGTAACGGTGCAAAACCTCGAAATCGCTCGTATCGATGCTGACCGCAAGTTGCTGCTGGTCAAGGGCGCCGTTCCGGGTGCGAAGGGTGGCAAGGTATTCGTTACGCCGGCCGTGAAGACGCGTGCCGTGAAAGGAGCGAAATAATGGAACTTAAGCTCCTGAATGCCAATGGTCAGGAAAGTGCAGGCGTTAGCGCGTCGGACGTCGTGTTCGGCCGCGACTACAACGAAGCCCTGATTCACCAGGTGGTGGTTGCGTACCAGGCGAATGCCCGTAGCGGCAACCGCGCGCAGAAGGATCGTGAGCAGGTCAAACACACGACCAAGAAGCCGTGGCGCCAGAAGGGTACGGGCCGCGCCCGTGCCGGTATGTCGTCGAGCCCGCTGTGGCGCGGCGGTGGCCGTATTTTCCCGAATTCGCCGGAAGAAAACTTTTCGCACAAGGTCAACAAGAAGATGCATCGTGCAGGTCTCTGCTCGATCTTCTCGCAGCTGGCCCGCGAAGGCCGCATCTCGGTGGTCGATGAGTTGACGCTCGAAGCGCCGAAGACGAAGCTGCTGGCCGAAAAATTCAAGGCGATGGGTCTCGATTCCGTGCTGGTGATTACCGACACGGTTGACGAAAACCTGTACCTCGCGTCGCGCAACCTCGCCCACGTGGCGGTTGTGGAGCCGCGTTACGCCGACCCGCTGTCGCTGATCTACTTCAAGAAGATCCTGATCACGAAGGCTGCGGTCGCCCAGATCGAGGAGTTGCTGTCATGAGCGAGATTCGCAAGAACGATCATCGTTTGATGCAGGTCCTGCTCGCGCCGGTGGTCTCCGAAAAGGCGACGCTGGTGGCCGACAAGAACGAACAGGTTGTGTTCGAAGTCGCGCCGGATGCCACGAAGCAGGAAGTGAAAGCTGCAGTCGAGCTGCTGTTCAAGGTGGAAGTCGATTCCGTCAACGTGCTGGTCGCGAAGGGCAAAGCCAAGCGCTTTGGTCGCTTCATGGGCAAGCGCAAGGACGTGAAGAAGGCGTACGTCTGCCTGAAGCCCGGCCAGGAAATCAACTTTGAAGCGGAGGCCAAGTAATCATGGCAATCGTGAAAGTTAAGCCGACTTCGCCGGGTCGCCGCGCGATGGTCAAGGTGGTCAACAAGGAACTGCACAAGGGCAAGCCGTTCGCAGCGCTGCTCGACACGCAGTCGTCGACCGCCGGCCGTAACAACAACGGTCACATCACCACGCGTCACAAGGGTGGTGGTCACAAGCATCACTATCGTGTCGTCGACTTCCGTCGCACGAAGGATGGTATTCCCGCAAAGGTCGAGCGTCTCGAGTACGACCCGAACCGTAGCGCGAACATCGCGCTGGTTCTGTACGCAGACGGCGAGCGCCGCTACATCATCGCTCCGAAGGGTATTGCCGTCGGTCAACAGCTGATGTCGGGTTCGGAGGCGCCGATCCGCGCAGGTAACACGCTGCCGATCCGCAACATCCCGGTCGGTACGACGATTCACTGCATCGAAATGCTGCCGGGCAAGGGCGCGCAAATGGCGCGTTCGGCGGGTACGTCGGCGATGCTGCTGGCTCGCGAAGGCATCTACGCGCAGGTTCGTCTGCGTTCGGGCGAAATCCGCCGCGTTCACGTTGAATGCCGCGCAACGATCGGTGAAGTAGGCAACGAAGAGCATAGCCTCCGTCAAATCGGTAAGGCTGGTGCGAACCGCTGGCGCGGTATCCGCCCGACGGTGCGTGGCGTTGCAATGAACCCGGTCGACCACCCGCACGGTGGTGGCGAGGGCAAGACTGCGGCAGGCCGCGATCCGGTGAGCCCGTGGGGCACGCCGACGAAGGGCTATCGCACCCGCAGCAACAAGCGCACGACGAGCATGATCGTCCAGCGCCGTCACAAGCGTTAAGGAGTAGGCAATGGCACGTTCTATTAAGAAAGGTCCGTTCTGCGACGCCCATTTGCTGAAGAAGGTTGAGGCGGCTGCAGCATCGCGTGACAAGAAACCGATCAAGACCTGGTCGCGTCGCTCGACGATCCTGCCGGACTTCATCGGCCTGACGATCGCCGTTCACAACGGCCGTCAACACGTTCCGGTGTATGTCACGGAAAACATGGTCGGCCACAAGCTTGGCGAGTTCGCACTGACCCGTACGTTCAAGGGACACGCGGCCGACAAGAAGGCCAAGAAATAAGGGGCAATCAAGATGGAAGTGAAAGCAATTCATCGCGGTGCCCGCATCTCGGCGCAGAAAACGCGCCTTGTGGCTGACCAGATCCGCGGTTTGCCGGTCGACAAGGCGCTGAACGTTCTGACGTTCTCGCCGAAGAAGGCTGCGGGGATCGTGAAAAAGGTCGTGCTGTCGGCGATCGCGAATGCGGAGCACAATGAAGGCGCCGATATCGACGAGCTCAAGATCAAGAGCATCTACGTCGACAAGGCAGCATCGCTGAAGCGTTTCACCGCGCGCGCTAAAGGCCGCGGTAACCGCATCGAGAAGCAATCCTGTCACATCACTGTGACGGTCGGGAATTAAGGGGTCATACGATGGGACAGAAAATTCATCCGACTGGCTTCCGTTTGGCCGTCAGCCGCAATTGGGCTTCACGTTGGTACGCGAACAACAACAATTTCGCGGCGATGTTGCAGGAAGACATCGGTGTTCGTGAATACCTGAAGAAGAAGCTGAAGAACGCGTCCGTCGGCCGCGTTGTGATCGAGCGTCCTGCAAAGAACGCGCGTATCACGATTTTCAGCTCGCGTCCGGGTGTCGTGATCGGCAAGAAGGGTGAAGACATCGAACTGCTGAAGTCCGAGCTGCAAAAGCGCATGGGCGTTCCGGTTCACGTCAACATCGAAGAAATCCGCAAGCCGGAAACGGACGCGCAACTGATCGCTGATTCGATCACGCAACAGCTCGAGCGCCGGATCATGTTCCGCCGCGCGATGAAGCGTGCGATGCAGAACGCGATGCGTCTGGGTGCTCAAGGCATCAAGATCATGAGCGCTGGCCGTCTGAACGGTATCGAAATCGCCCGTACGGAATGGTATCGCGAAGGTCGCGTGCCGCTTCATACGCTGCGTGCGGATATCGACTACGCAACGTCGGAAGCAAAGACGACGTACGGCATCATCGGCGTGAAGGTGTGGGTCTACAAGGGCGACACGCTCGGCCGCAACGACGCACCGGTGGTCGAAGAAGTCGCCGAAGAAAAGCGTCCGCGCCGCAATGCACGTCCGGGTGGCGATCGCCGTCCGCGTCGTGATGGCGAAGGTGGTGGCCCGGCAGGTGCACGCCGTGGCGCTCCCCGACGTGCTGGCGGTGCCGGCGGCGACGGGAAGACTGGAGAATAACGATGCTGCAACCGAAACGCAGAAAGTATCGCAAAGAGCAGAAAGGTCGTAACACCGGCGTTGCTACCCGCGGCAACGCGGTGTCGTTCGGTGAGTTCGGCCTGAAGGCTGTCGGTCGTGGCCGTCTGACCGCGCGCCAGATTGAAGCGGCGCGTCGTGCAATGACGCGTCACATCAAGCGCGGTGGCCGCATCTGGATCCGGATCTTCCCGGACAAGCCGATCTCGACCAAGCCGGCGGAAGTGCGTATGGGTAACGGTAAGGGTAACCCGGAGTACTACGTCGCTGAGATTCAACCGGGCAAGATGCTGTACGAAATGGACGGCGTAACCGAAGAACTGGCGCGCGAAGCGTTCCGTCTGGCTGCAGCGAAGCTGCCGCTGAAGACGACGTTTATCGTGCGTCAGCTCGGCGCCTAAGGAGCAAATGATGAAGGCTTCCGAACTTCACCAGAAAGATCAGGCCGCGCTCAACAAGGAGCTGTCGGACCTGTTGAAGGCGCAATTCGGCCTGCGCATGCAACTCGCGACCCAGCAGCTCACGAACACGAGCCAGCTGAAGAAGGTCCGTCGCGACATCGCGCGTGTGCGGACCGTCCTGACTGAGAAGGCGAACCAGAAATGAACGATAGCGTAAAAACCTCGCTCAAGCGGACGCTGGTCGGCAAGGTCGTCAGCAACAAGATGGACAAGACGGTTACCGTGCTGGTCGAGCACCGCGTGAAGCACCCGATCTACGGCAAGTACGTCGTGCGGTCGAAGAAGTACCACGCGCATGACGACGCGAACACGTACAACGAGGGTGACCTCGTTGAAATCCAGGAAACTCGTCCGATTTCGAAGACGAAGGCTTGGGTTGTGGCTCGCCTGGTCGAGGCTGCTCGCGTCATCTAATGTCGCAAAGCTGTAGAAGTAGTTGAAATCGCAGTAAGTTTCGCTTGCAAGACCGAGATTATTTGATATAATTTCGGTCTTCCCTCTTTGTGGGAGCCCCGTCGCGGGCGAAGTTGGTGGGGGAAGCGGTTCGGGCGCCAGCCCAGACCGAAGGATTCACCGGATTGCGATGGCGGGTTTCGTTTGCCGTCGCTGCTGTTCTAACCCAAGCAGCCGATCGGCTGACGGGACCAAGACTGACCGGGAAGCGCCATGGTGGCGTGACCGGATTAAGTTGGGAAAGATAAACCATGATCCAGACCGAAACTCGGCTTGAAGTGGCCGACAACACGGGTGCACGTGAAGTCATGTGCATCAAGGTGCTCGGCGGCTCGAAGCGTCGTTATGCCAGCATTGGCGACATCATCAAGGTGACTGTCAAAGAGGCAACGCCGCGCGGGCGCGTGAAGAAAGGCGAAATCTACAACGCCGTGGTGGTTCGCACCGCCAAGGGCGTGCGTCGTCAGGACGGCTCGCTGATCAAGTTCGACGGCAACGCGGCTGTGTTGCTCAACACCAAGCTCGAACCGATCGGTACCCGTATTTTTGGGCCTGTCACGCGCGAGTTGCGTAGCGAACGATTCATGAAGATCGTTTCGCTGGCGCCTGAAGTGCTGTAAGGAGTCGCGATGAACAAGATTCGCAAGAGTGACGAAGTTATCGTCATCACCGGCAAAGATAAGGGCAAGCGTGGCGTGGTGCTGGCCGTTCACGGCGAGACCGTGACTGTCGAGGGCATCAACCTCGTCAAGAAGCACGTCAAGCCGAACCCGATGAAGGGTACGACGGGCGGCGTGGAAGCCAAGACGATGCCGCTGCAAATTTCGAACGTCGCATTGGTGGACGCGAATGGCAAGCCATCGCGTGTAGGCATCAAGGTCGAAGGGGGCAAGAAGGTCCGTTTCCTGAAGACGACCGGTGCCGTACTGAGCGCCTGACGCTGCGGAGTAAAAAATGGCTCGTTTGCAAGAGTTTTACAAAGAGAAGGTTGTACCCGGCCTCATCGAGAAGTTCGGTTACAAGTCCGTGATGGAAGTGCCGCGCATCACCAAGATCACCCTGAACATGGGCCTTGGCGAAGCCGTTGCTGACAAGAAGATCATCGAAAACGCCGTTGGCGATCTGACGAAGATCGCGGGCCAGAAGCCGGTGATCACGAAGGCACGCAAGGCAATCGCTGGCTTCAAGATCCGTCAGGGCTATCCGATCGGTGCAATGGTCACGCTGCGTGGCCAGGCAATGTACGAATTCCTGGACCGTTTCGTGACGGTTGCGCTCCCCCGTGTGCGCGACTTCCGTGGCGTGTCGGGCAAGGCGTTCGATGGTCGCGGCAACTACAACGTCGGTGTGAAAGAGCAGATCATTTTCCCCGAAATCGACTACGACAAGATCGACGCACTGCGTGGGCTGAACATCAGCATCACGACGACTGCGAAGACTGACGACGAAGCAAAGGCTCTGCTCGCCAGCTTCAAGTTCCCGTTCAGAAACTGAGGTTACCGTGGCTAAACTGGCACTGATCGAACGTGAAAAGAAGCGTGCTCGCCTCGCCGCCAAGTACGCTCCCAAGCGTGCAGCATTGAAGGCAATCATTGGCGATACGAGCAAGTCGGAAGAAGAGCATTACGCAGCACGCCTGGAACTGCAGCAACTGCCGCGAAACTCTAACCCGACCCGTAAGCGCAACCGTTGCGCAATTACCGGTCGTCCGCGCGGCACGTTCCGTAAATTCGGGCTGGCGCGTAACAAGATTCGCGAAATCGCGTTCCGCGGCGAGATCCCTGGCCTGACCAAGGCGAGCTGGTAATAGGAGAAACATAAATGAGCATGAGTGATCCTATCGCCGATATGCTGACTCGCATCCGCAATGCGCAGATGGTCGAGAAGGTTTCGGTGACTATGCCCTCGTCGAAAGTCAAGGTTGCGATTGCGCAGGTCCTGAAGGACGAAGGTTATATCGACGATTTCGCAGTGAAGTCCGAAGGTGCGAAGTCGGAATTGAACATCGTGTTGAAGTATTACGCTGGCCGTCCGGTCATCGAGCGCATTGAACGCGTCTCGAAGCCTGGTCTGCGTGTGTACCGCGGCCGTAACGACATCCCCGTGGTCATGAATGGCCTGGGCGTGGCAATCGTGTCGACGCCGAAGGGCGTGATGACGGACCGCAAGGCACGTGCAACGGGCGTTGGCGGCGAAGTCATCTGCTATGTCGCTTAAGGCCGAAAGGAGAGAAACATGTCTCGAGTAGGTAAGAGCCCAATCGCGCTGCAAGGCGCGGAAGTGGCCCTGAGCGCCGACAGCATTACTGTCAAGGGTCCGCTGGGTACGATTTCGCAGGCTGCCAACAGCCTCGTGAAGGTAGTGAACGACAGCGGCACGCTGAAGTTCGAGCCGGTCGATGAAAGCCGCGAGGCGAATGCGATGTCGGGCACGATGCGCGCGCTGGTTGCGAACATGGTGCACGGCGTGACGAAGGGTTTCGAGCGCAAGCTGACGCTGGTTGGCGTCGGTTACCGCGCACAAGCGCAAGGCGACAAGCTGAACCTGTCGCTGGGTTTCTCGCACCCGGTGGTGCACCAGATGCCGGCTGGCGTCAAGGCAGAAACCCCGTCGCAAACCGAAATCGTGATCAAGGGGATCAACAAGCAACAAGTCGGTCAAGTCGCTGCAGAAGTGCGCGGCTACCGTCCGCCGGAGCCCTACAAGGGCAAGGGCGTGCGTTACGCCGATGAGGTTGTGATCCTCAAAGAAACGAAGAAGAAGTAAGGGTGCGCAATCATGGATAAGACTCAATCTCGCCTGCGCCGCGCTCGTCAGACGCGTATAAAGATCGCTGAGCTGCAGGTCGCGCGTCTCGCCGTGCATCGCACGAACACGCACATCTATGCGCAAGTGTTCTCGCCGTGCGGCACCAAGGTGCTCGCTAGCGCGTCGACGCTCGAAGCCGAAGTGCGTGCGCAACTGGCCGATCAATCGGGAAAGGGCGGCAACGTTGCTGCTGCCACCCTGATCGGCAAGCGCATTGCAGAAAAGGCTAAGGCTGCCGGCATCGAATCCGTCGCCTTCGACCGTTCGGGTTTCCGTTACCACGGCCGCGTGAAAGCGCTGGCTGACGCGGCGCGCGAAGCCGGACTCAAGTTCTAAGGGAAGAATTCGTCATGGCAAAGATGCAAGCTAAAGTTCAGGCTGACGAACGCGACGACGGCCTTCGTGAAAAAATGATCGCGGTTAACCGCGTGACCAAGGTCGTGAAGGGTGGCCGTATTCTCGGCTTCGCTGCACTGACCGTGGTTGGCGACGGTGATGGCCGCGTCGGTATGGGCAAGGGCAAGGCGAAGGAAGTACCGGTCGCTGTCCAGAAGGCGATGGAACAGGCTCGCCGCAACATGTTCAAGGTGCCGTTGAAGAACGGTACCTTGCAACACGAAGTGCACGGTAAGCACGGCGCATCGACGGTCCTCCTCGCTCCGGCGAAGGACGGTACCGGCGTGATCGCAGGCGGCCCGATGCGCGCCGTGTTCGACGTGATGGGCGTGCAGAACGTTGTGGCCAAGAGCCACGGCTCGACGAACCCGTACAACCTCGTTCGTGCGACGCTCGATGGTCTGCGCAAGCAGTCCACGCCGGCCGACATCGCTGCGAAGCGTGGCAAGTCCGTCGAAGAAATTCTGGGCTAAAGGTGGACACCATGTCTGATAAAACTGTCAAGGTCCAGCTCGTCAAGAGCCTGATCGGCACCCGTGAATCGCACCGTGCAACGGTGCGTGGCCTGGGCCTGCGCCGACTCAACTCGGTTAGCGAGTTGCAGGATACGCCGGCTGTGCGCGGCATGATCAACAAGGTTTCGTACCTCGTTAAGGTCATCAGCTAAGCGGCTGACCAGGACTCAAGGAGTTGATAATGGAATTGAATAACCTGAAGCCGGCCGAAGGCGCGAAGCACGCAAAGCGCCGCGTTGGTCGCGGCATCGGCTCCGGCCTCGGCAAGACCGCTGGCCGTGGTCACAAGGGTCAGAAGTCGCGTTCGGGCGGCTTTCACAAGGTTGGCTTTGAAGGCGGTCAAATGCCGCTGCAACGTCGCCTGCCGAAGCGTGGCTTCACCTCGCTGACGAAGGAATTCGTCGGTGAAGTACGTCTCTCGGATCTGGAGAAGCTGCCGGTCGACGAAATCGATCTGCTGGCTCTCAAGCAAGCCGGCCTCGTCGGCGAGCTGATCCGTAGCGCCAAGATCATTGCAACGGGCGAGCTCAAGCGCAAGGTCGTTGTGAAGGGTCTGGGTGCGACGAAGGGCGCACGTGCTGCTATCGAGGCAGCCGGTGGCTCTTTTGCCGAGTAACGCGCGAGTTAATTGCCGTCACTAGCACTTGCATCGGAGAAGGTACTTGGCTAACAGCCCGAGTCTCGCAAAACCCGGTCGCAGCGCGGCGAAGTTTGGCGATTTGCGCCGGCGAGCAGTGTTCCTGCTGCTGGCGCTAGTCGTCTACCGTATCGGCGCGCATATTCCGGTGCCGGGTATCGACCCGGACCAACTGGCGAAACTGTTCCAAAGCCAGTCGGGCGGCATCCTTGGCATGTTTAACATGTTCTCGGGTGGCGCACTTTCGCGGTTCACGATTTTCGCGCTGGGGATCATGCCGTACATTTCGGCGTCGATCATCATGCAGTTGCTGGCGATTGTTTCGCCGCAGCTCGAAGCGCTGAAAAAGGAAGGGCAGGCAGGTCAGCGAAAGATTACGCAGTACACGCGGATCTTCACGGTTGTGCTGGCGACGTTCCAGGCGTTCGGTATTGCCGTCGCTCTGGAAAATCAGCCGGGCCTCGTGATCGATCCGGGGATGGTTTTCCGCTTGACGACGGTCGTGACGCTGGTGACCGGCACGATGTTCCTGATGTGGCTGGGTGAGCAGATCACGGAGCGCGGGCTTGGCAACGGTATCTCGATCATCATATTCGGCGGTATTGCGGCGGGTTTCCCGAACGCAATCGGTGGTCTCTTTGAACTGGTGCGAACCGGCTCGATGAGCATCATCTCGGCGATTATCGTCGTCGCGCTGATTGCTGCTGTGACCTATGTGGTGGTGTTCATCGAACGCGGCCAGCGCAAGATACTTGTGAATTATGCGAAGCGGCAGGTGGGCAACAAGATTTACGGCGGCCAGTCTTCGCATTTGCCGCTGAAGCTGAATATGTCGGGCGTGATTCCACCGATCTTCGCATCGTCGATCATTCTCTTCCCGGCAACTATCCTGAACTGGTTTAGTTCGGGTTCGCGTACCAGCTGGTTCGCAGACACGTTGCACAACGTTGCCGAAGCCCTGAAGCCCGGTCAACCGGTGTACGTGTTGCTGTACGCGTTGGCGATCGTCTTCTTCTGCTTCTTTTACACTGCACTGGTGTTTAACAGCAGGGAAACGGCCGACAACCTGAAAAAGAGCGGCGCTTTCGTCCCAGGTATCCGCCCGGGCGATCAGACGGCGCGATATATCGACCGCATCCTCACGCGTTTGACGCTTGCCGGTGCGATCTACATCGTGTTCGTTTGCCTGCTGCCTGAATTTCTGGTGCTACGCTGGAACGTGCCGTTTTATTTTGGTGGAACGTCGCTGCTGATCATTGTCGTCGTCACAATGGATTTCATGGCGCAGGTGCAGTCGTACGTTATGTCGCAACAGTATGAATCGCTGCTGAAGAAAGCTAATTTCAAAGGCGGCGGCGTCCCGATGCGTTGAAAGGACTTATGGCCAAAGACGATGTTATCCAGATGCAGGGCGAAGTAATCGAGAACCTGCCTAATGCTACCTTCAGGGTGAAGCTGGAAAACGGCCATGTCGTATTGGGACACATATCCGGCAAAATGCGGATGCACTACATCCGGATCTTGCCGGGCGACAAGGTGACGGTTGAATTGACGCCTTACGATCTGTCGCGTGCGCGGATCGTGTTCCGGGCGAAGTGATTTGAAAAAAGGGTAATATCATGAAAGTGATGGCATCGGTTAAGCGCATTTGCCGCAATTGCAAGATTATCAAGCGCAAAGGCGTTGTGCGCGTGATTTGCAGTTCTGATCCGCGCCACAAACAGCGTCAAGGCTGAACGCCGCGCTTTTGCTTGCGCTTTTTGTTTGAGGAAAAACAATGGCTCGTATCGCAGGGGTTAACATCCCGAATCACCAGCATACTGAAATCGGCCTGACGGCTATTTACGGTGTCGGTCGCACGCGCTCGCGCGACATTTGCGTCGCTGCTGGTGTGGCATTTTCGAAGAAGGTCAAAGACCTGACTGACGCAGACCTCGAAAAGCTGCGTGAAGAAGTCGGCAAGTTCATCGTTGAAGGCGATCTGCGCCGTGAAACGACGATGAACATCAAGCGCCTGATGGATCTCGGCTGCTATCGTGGCGTGCGGCATCGTAAGGGTCTGCCCCTGCGCGGCCAGCGTACGCGTACGAATGCCCGTACGCGCAAGGGTCCGCGTCGTGCAGCGCAATCGCTGAAGAAGTAAGCGGAACTGACAGTTACAGGAAAACGTAATGGCTAAGGCTTCGAACAACTCCGCGGCGCAACGCGTTCGCAAGAAGGTCAAGAAGAACGTCGCCGAGGGCGTGGTTCACGTTCACGCGTCGTTCAACAACACCATCATCACGATCACCGACCGTCAAGGCAACGCGCTTGCCTGGGCAACGTCGGGCGGTCAGGGCTTCAAGGGTTCGCGTAAGTCGACTCCGTTTGCAGCTCAGGTCGCAGCTGAATCAGCTGGCCGCGTGGCGATGGAATACGGCGTGAAGAACCTCGAAGTGCGGATCAAGGGCCCCGGTCCTGGCCGGGAATCGGCGGTGCGCGCGCTGCATGGTCTTGGCATCAAGATCACCGCGATCTCCGACGTGACGCCGGTCCCGCATAACGGCTGCCGTCCGCCGAAGCGTCGTCGTATCTAAGACGCTGGTATTTCGAGCGCCTGTTCCCGCCTTGCGCGGTGGCGGGCTGCGCGTGTTATTGAATTGACTAAGCCCACCGTTCGACTCAAAGGGTTCGGACTAGCGCGAGTGGAAGCATTCGCGTGATAAATCACAGAAGGAATCAACGTGGCACGTTATATCGGCCCCAAGGCCAAGCTGTCCCGCCGGGAAGGCACTGACCTCTTCCTGAAGAGCGCGCGCCGTTCGCTCGCTGACAAGTGCAAGCTTGACAGCAAGCCCGGCCAGCACGGCCGTACCTCGGGCGCACGTACGTCCGACTATGGCACTCAGCTGCGCGAGAAGCAAAAAGTAAAGCGTATCTACGGTGTCCTCGAGCGCCAGTTCCGTCGCTACTTCGCTGAAGCAGACCGCCTGAAGGGCAACACGGGTGAGAACCTGCTGCAACTGCTCGAATCGCGTCTGGACAACGTCGTGTATCGCATGGGCTTTGGCTCGACGCGCGCTGAAGCACGTCAGCTCGTTGGCCACAAGGCAATCACGGTGAACGGCGTCGTAACGAACATCCCGTCGATGCAGGTGAAGGCTGGGGACGTCGTCGCCGTGCGCGAACAGAAGCGCAAGCAGGCTCGCATCATTGAGGCGCTGTCGCTCGCTGAGCAAGGCGGCATGCCGAGCTGGGTCGCGGTCGACGCGAAGAAGTTCGAAGGTACCTTCAAGCAGAAGCCGGAACGCAGCGACATCGCTGGCGACATCAACGAAAGCCTGATCGTCGAATTGTATTCGCGGTAATCGGATTGACGGCCGGGGCGCCCTGATTGCGTTGCGCAAGGGGGCGTCTCGGCTGTTTATTTTCAGGTTGTTACCGGTCAGCCTTATCGGTGTAACGAGCCGAGGGTATTGAAAAGGAAAACCTATGCAAACCAGTTTGTTGAAGCCCAAGATTATTGCAGTTGAATCGCTTGGCGAAAGCCACGCGAAAGTGGTCATGGAGCCGTTTGAACGCGGTTATGGCCACACCTTGGGCAACGCGCTTCGGCGCGTGCTGTTGTCGTCGATGGTGGGCTATGCCCCGACCGAGGTGACGATTGCAGGCGTCGTGCACGAGTATTCGACGCTCGACGGTGTGCAAGAGGATGTGGTCAACCTGTTGTTGAACCTGAAGGGCGTCGTCTTCAAGCTGCATAATCGTGACGAAGTGACGGTTACGCTGCGGAAGGAAGGCGAAGGCGTGGTCACGGCCGGCGATATCGAACTCGCACACGATTGCGAAGTCATCAATCCCGATCACGTGATTGCGCATCTATCGAAGGGCGGCAAGCTCGACGTGCAGATCAAGGTCGAAAAGGGCCGCGGCTATGTGCCGGGCAATGTGCGTCGTTACGGTGAAGAGTCGGCCAAGATCATCGGCCGGATCGTGCTGGACGCCTCGTTTTCGCCGGTTCGTCGCGTGAGCTACGCGGTCGAAAGCGCTCGCGTCGAGCAGCGCACCGACCTCGACAAGCTCGTGATGAACATCGAGACCAACGGTGTGATTTCGCCGGAAGAAGCGATCCGACAATCGGCGCGCATTCTGGTCGATCAGTTGTCGGTGTTCGCGGCGCTGGAAGGTACCGAAGCAGCGGCGGAAGCGCCGTCGCGCGCACCGCAGATCGATCCGATCCTGCTGCGTCCGGTCGACGATCTCGAACTGACGGTTCGTTCCGCGAACTGCCTGAAGGCCGAGAACATCTACTACATCGGCGACCTGATCCAGCGTACCGAGAACGAACTGCTCAAGACTCCGAATCTGGGTCGCAAGTCGCTGAACGAGATCAAGGAAGTTCTGGCATCGCGTGGGCTGACGCTCGGCATGAAGCTCGAAAACTGGCCGCCGGCTGGTCTCGACAAGTAAGCGGACAACTCGGTCGGGTGTGGACCCGCGAATTGCACCGCTGTACTGTACTGGCACAGGCGCGGATTTTCCTTTAAAATCCGCGTCTTGTCTTTTGTCACTACCGGCCCGTGCGCTCACTGTTTGTAGTCGATGCTGCAGAACGAGTGCGATAGAAGAGCTGGACCAAAACTTTGAACTGAAGGAATTAACATGCGTCACCGTCATGGTCTGCGGAAACTGAACCGCACGAGCAGCCACCGTTTGGCAATGCTCCGTAACATGTCCAACTCGCTGATCGAGCACGAAGTCATCAAGACCACGCTGCCGAAGGCCAAGGAACTTCGTAAAGTCGTCGAGCCGCTGATCACGCTCGGCAAGAAGCCGTCGCTCGCAAACCGTCGTCTGGCGTTCAACCGCCTGCGCGATCGTGACTCGGTCACGAAGCTGTTCGACGTGCTCGGCCCGCGCTACGCAAACCGTCCGGGCGGCTACCTGCGCGTGCTGAAGTTCGGCTTCCGCGTCGGTGACAATGCGCCGATGGCACTGGTCGAACTGCTCGACCGACCGGAAGTCGAAGAAACGGAAGTGCAAGAAGCTGAGTAAGCTTTCTGCTTCGACAAAAAGCCAGGCGCATCGCCTGGCTTTTTTGTTTTCTGCGGCGGATTTTTCATTGATAGCGAAAGCCGCTTCGCAGTGACCAAATGTCGCGGCCGCACCGCGTGGCGCCCTGCAGGGCGACAGGGCCAGGTGATACGATATCGGGATCGAAATCCTGCGCCGCCGGAGCTTGGTGTGAGTGTGAATGTGACCTTGGTGCTGACAACGGTGCCGGATGCGGCCGGCGCTCAAAAGCTCGCAGCCGACGCGCTCGCCGCTCGCCTTTGCGCGTGCGTCACCCAGCTAGGCAGCGTGCAGTCGAGCTATCACTGGCAGGGCGCGATCGAAACCGCGCAGGAAATCCAGCTGCTGTTCAAGACCAGCGCCGCTCGCGCGCTCGAACTGGAGCAATACATTCAGGCTCACCATCCCTACGGCACGCCGGAAATCCTCTCATGGCAAGCGACGGCCTCCGCCGCCTACGGCCAGTGGATCACTGCTGAAACCCAACGCCCTGTTCATGTTTAACGGTCTCGACCGGCGCGCGCGCGCTGCGCTGCGCACCGCATTCTTTCTGCTCGGCTGCGCGTTGCTCGCGCAAGTCGCCACGCTCGCGCGCGCCGCGGACGACTTCCTCGACCCGTCCGTCGCGTTCCGGTTCAGCGCGACCGAGGCCCCCGGCCAAGTCGTCGTCACCTACAAGATTGCGGACGGCTACTACATGTACCGCGAGCGCTTCGCGTTCGCGACCCGCAACGGCACGGCGACGCTTGGCGAGCCTGAACTGCCAGGCGGTCATGTGAAGTTCGATCAGACATTCAACAAGAATGTCGAGACGTATCGCAACGAGCTGACGATTCGCATTCCGGTCAAGCAGGCTGCCGGACCGTTCGATCTTGCGGTGACGTCGCAGGGCTGCGCCGACGCGGGCATCTGCTACCCCCCGATGGAGCGCGTGTACCACGTGAGCAGCGAGGCGCTGCAGCTGGCTGGCAGCGGGGCGGCGACCCCAACCGCGCAACAATCCGCCGCCACTGACGACGAACCTTGGTACGAACGCGCCACCAGCGCCGATTACGCGCAGTCGCTGCTGCAGCGTGGCGGTTTTTTTGCGATCGTCGGGCTTTATTTCGTTGCCGGCGCCATTCTGAGCTTGCTGCCGTGCTCGTATCCGATGATTCCGATTCTGTCGGCGATCATCATCGGTGAGGGAGCGCGCGTCACGCGCAGGCGTGGCTTCGCGCTGTCGCTCGCGTATGTAGTCGGGATGGCGCTCGTGTACACGGTGCTGGGTGTCGTGGCGGCACTCGTCGGGCAGAGTCTCGGCGCATGGCTCCAGAACCCGTGGGTGCTCGGCGCGTTCGGCGGGCTTCTGACGATTTTCGCGCTGCTGCTGATCGCCGGTGTGGATCTCGAACTGCCGCCGCGCTGGCGCGATCGCATGTCGAGCGCGTCAGCGGGACGCTCGGGTGGCAAATTTACGGCGGTCGCCGTGATGGGCGCGCTGTCGGCGCTGGTGGTCGGCGCCTGCATGACCGCGCCGCTTTTTGCGGTGCTCGCGTTCATTGCGCATACCGGCAACGCCGTGCTCGGTGGCGCGGCGCTGTTCTCGATGGGCATCGGGCTCGGGCTGCCGCTGCTGATCATTGGCCTCGGCGCGGGTACACTGCTGCCGCGCGCGGGCAAGTGGATGGACAGCGTAAAAGTGTTCTTTGGCGTCGTTCTGCTGGCCGCGGCGCTGTGGATTGTTTGGCCGGTGCTCGGCGGGGCGGCGTCGATGCTGTTGAGCGCCCTCTGGCTGCTGATCGCCGCGGTTGCGCTCGGCCTGTTTTCCAAGTCGGTTGCAGGCGCCTCGATATGGCACCGGCTTGGGCGGGCGGTCGGCGTCGTGATGGCGGTTTGGGCAGCCGCGCTTCTAGTTGGCCTCGCGGCGGGATCGTTGGATCCGCTGCGACCGCTGGCGGTGCTCGCGGCTCGCGTCGGCAATCAGGCGAGCATCGCGAAGGATGGCTCCAGCGCGGCCGCAACGGCGCCGCAAAGCGAATTGACGTTCGCGCCGGTACGTTCATCGGATCAGCTCGACCAGGCCGTCAAAACGGCGGCGCAGCCAGCCATGCTCGATTTTTACGCGGACTGGTGCGTGAGCTGCAAGGAGATGGAGAAATTCACCTTCAGCGACCCGCGCGTTCAGGCGAAGCTGAAGCAGATGAATCTGCTGCGCGCCGACGTCACTGCGAACAATACCGACGACCAGGCGCTGCTCAAGCGCTTCAATCTGTTCGGGCCGCCGGGGATTATTTTTTTCGATCAGGGTGGCAAGGAAGTGTTGCGGGAGGTCGGCTACGAATCGGCGGATAAATTCCTGCGCACACTGGATCGGGCGAGTGCATCGGGGGTGTAATCGAAGGCCGCGGGGCGTTGCAAGACCGCCGCTTCGCAAGCGGCAGCACAAAAAAACGGAGGCGAAACCCTAAGGTTCGCCTCCGTTTTTTTCTCGACGGCCGCGCGCTAAAGCGCGCCTGGCTTACTTCTGCGAACGCAGGATCTTCGCGGCATCCAGCGCGAAATACGTCAGCACGCCGTCCGCGCCTGCACGCTTGAACGCGAGCAGCGATTCCATCATCACCTTGTCGTGATCGAGCCAGCCATTCTGCGCGGCGGCCTTCAGCATGGCGTATTCGCCGCTTACCTGGTACACGTAGGTGGGGAACTGGAACTCGTCCTTCACGCGACGCACGATGTCCAGATACGGCATGCCCGGCTTGACCATCACCATGTCCGCGCCTTCGTTGATGTCGGCCTGCACTTCGCGCAGCGCCTCGTTGGAATTTGCCGGGTCCATCTGGTAGGTCATCTTGTTGCTCTTGCCGAGGTTCGTCGCGGAACCGACGGCATCGCGGAACGGGCCGTAGAACGCCGAAGCGTACTTCGCCGCGTACGCCATGATGCGCGTGTGGATGTGGTCCTCGCTCTCGAGCATTTCGCGGATCGCACCAATGCGTCCGTCCATCATGTCCGACGGCGCGACGATGTCGACGCCGGCTTCCGCCTGCGCACGAGCCTGCTCGACGAGGATCTCGACGGTTTCGTCGTTGATCACGTAGCCGGCTTCGTCGAGCACGCCGTCCTGACCATGGCTCGTATACGGATCGAGCGCCACGTCGGTGAGCACGCCGAGCCCCGGAAAATTCTTCTTCAACTCACGCACCGCGCGCGGGATCAGGCCCGCCGGGTTGGCCGCTTCACGGCCTTCGGGCGTCTTCAGCGAGGGCTCGATCGCGGGAAACAGAGACAACACCGGCACGCCCAGTTCGACGCACTGCCCGGCGACGCCCATCAGCAGATCGACCGACACGCGCTCGACGCCCGGCATCGACGGCACGGCTTGCCGCACGTTGGTTCCCTCGACGATGAACACGGGGTAAATCAGATCGTTGGTCGTGAGGAGGTTTTCGCGCATCATGCGACGCGAGAAGTCGTCACGGCGCATGCGGCGCGGACGGTAGTGCGGGTAGAAGCTCATGTCGAATCGAAGATCGTGGATAGGTGGAGTGGACAAATAGCACCTGGCTCCGCTCCCGGAAACTTTTCGAGACAATGGTATATCATACCGATCGAGCAAGGCGCCTAGCGCTGACCTCCCCGCTTCTCCTCCCTGAGCGGGTGCCTGTCGTTTTTCGATTAGGCTGTTTGACCCGCCGTTCAAGCGGCGGGTTTTTTTATGCGCGGCCGCAAACGCGCTCTGACGTGGGTTTTACAGGCATATCACGCGTGCCGCGGGATTCCTGCATTGATATGCGTTCAGCCCGCGGCCGGCGTTTCGCCTGTTTCGCCCGCTGCCTCCGGGATCAGCCAGCTCTCGATCAGCTCATGCGCTTCATCGAGCCCCGTTCGCTTGAGCGCCGAAAACAGTTGCGCGGTGAGTTCGCCGCGATAGCCCGCAGCCCGATATTCGGCCAGTCCCTTCTGCGCGGTGCGCAACGCGTTCGTGCTTTCCTGACGCGTCAATTTGTCGCATTTGGTGAGCAGCGTGTGGATCGGCTTGCCGGTCGGCGCGAACCACTCGATCATGCGCCGATCGAGATCCGTCAGAGGGCGGCGCGAATCCATCATGAGGATCATGCCGCGCAGTTGCGAGCGCGATTGCAGATACGTGGACAGCAGCGCTTCCCAGTGCGCCTTCGCCGCACCCGGCACTTCCGCATAACCGTAGCCCGGCAGGTCGACCAGATAGGCGGTCGGCTCATCCGCCTTGCCAACCGAAAAATAATTGATGTGCTGCGTGCGGCCAGGCGTCTTACTTGCGAATGCAAGTCGCTTCTGATTGCAGAGCACGTTGATCGCGGTCGATTTGCCCGCGTTCGAGCGTCCCGCGAAAGCGATCTCGGGCTGCGCGGTGGCCGGCAGGTCGCGCAGATGATTTACGGTGGTATAGAAGCGGGATTCGTGGAGCAGGAAGGGCATGGTGGAAGCCAGATTGGAGAAGCTGCGGAGCCCGCAGCGGGAACGGGTCAAGCCCGACTGGCGTCTAAACGATTAGCGAGTTATTGTACAATACGATGGTTTACTGAAAACGTTAGGAGGCCGCCCCACGTGCCTTGGCGGCTCCTGGCGGTCACTCGGTCGCCGTCGTCGTACTTTGCAGAACATCTAAAATCCCACAAGACGAGACAGGGTGTGCGAATGAATCGACTGTGCAAGACTCTGATGGTGCTTCATGTAACGGCAGGTCTTTCAGGTTTGGCAATTCAGGCACGAGCAGCAGATCCGGCAAAGCCGGACATCAATCGGGGGCAGGCAATCGCGGTACAGGTATGCGCGTCATGTCACGGCGCAGACGGCAACAGTGCCGGCGGCGCATACCCGAAACTGGCGGGCCAGCATCCTGAGTACCTCGTCAAGCAGCTCAGAGATTTCAAGGCGCAGCCGGGCGCCAAACAGGCCGCGCGCAACAATGCGATCATGGCGGGCATGGCCGCCGCGCTTTCCGATCAGGACATGATCAACGTCGCGGCTTACTTCTCGGCGCAGACGCCCAAGCCAGGCTATGCGCACAACAAGAAGACCGTCGCGGTGGGGCAGCAGATCTATCGCGGTGGGATTGCCGACCGCGGGGTGCCGGCCTGCGCGGCCTGTCACGGGCCCACGGGGCAGGGCATTCCGATCCAGTATCCACGCCTGTCGGGGCAGTGGGCCGAGTACTCGGTGACGCAATTGACCGCGTTCACGCAAGGTCCGGGCGCTCGTAATAACAACGACGCGATGCATGCGATAGCATCGCGTCTGTCGGACAACGAAATCAAAGCGGTTGCCGACTACATCGCGGGCCTGCATTAAGCGCTTCGTCCGCGCAAATCCAACCGGCCCGGCGAGGCCGGTGAAAAACAAGAAAAGGGTGAGGGTGTCGTCGCTACGACAGCCCTTCACCCTTTTTTGCTGTTCAGTCGGAGATTGAATGAGCGTCACCACGTCGGGTCTGCAGTCGAAGTCGGGCAATCGCGTCATGCGCAGCGCCATCGAGCTCCTGAGCTCGATGCGTTTCGCCATTGCGCTGCTCGTCATTCTGTCGATCGCCAGCATCATCGGTACCGTCCTCACGCAGGACGATCCGTATCCCAACTACGTCAACCAGTTCGGTCCGTTCTGGGCGGACATCTTCCGCGCGCTAAGCCTCTACACGGTGTACAGCTCGTGGTGGTTCATGCTGATTCTCGGCTTCCTGATGGTGTCTGTGTCGCTCTGCGTGATCCGAAATGCGCCGAAGATGGTCGCCGACGCGAAGAGCTGGAAGGACAAGGTTCGAGAAGGCAGCCTGCGCGCGTTCCATCACAAGGGTGAGTTCGCGGTGCACGGCACGCGCGCGCAGTCGGCGGCGGTGCTCGCAAGGTTGTCGACGAAGCTCGGCTACAAGTTCGTCACGCGCGAGTCGGACGGCGCGACGTTGATCGCCGCGAAGCGTGGCGCGCTGACGAAGTTCGGCTACATCTCCGCGCACCTCGCGATCGTCGTGATCTGCCTCGGCGGCCTGCTCGACAGCAATCTGCCGATCAAGCTGCAAATGTGGCTGTTCGATAAGTCGCCGATCAACTCGAACACGGTGATCAACGAGATTTCGCCCGAGCATCGGCTGTCGCAATCGAACCCGACGTTCCGCGGCTACGCGTGGGTACCCGAAGGGCAGCACGTGTCGACCGCGATCCTGAATCAGCCCAATGGTTCGCTGATCCAGGACCTGCCGTTTTCGATCGAGCTCAACAAGTTCATCGTCGATTACTACTCGACCGGCATGCCGAAGCTGTTCGCGAGCGACATCGTCGTGATCGATCACAAGACCGGCGCGCGCGTGCCGGCGCGCGTCGAGGTCAACAAGCCGTTCGAATACGACGGCGTGTCGATTTATCAATCGAGCTTCCAGGACGGCGGCTCGCTGATGCAGATGACTGCCTTCCCGATGTCCGGCCCGAGTGCAAAGCCCGCGCCGTTTGGCGGCACGATCGGCGGCAGCGCGCCGTTGAGCTCGGCCACGCCGCTGGCCGATGGCCAGACCGTCGAATTCACCGACTTCCGCGCGATCAACGTCGAAAACATCTCGAACGGCAACGGGCAGAACGATGCGCGCGGGGTTGTCGCGCAGCACTCGCTGAAGGAAGCGTTCGACGAGCGCCTCGGCTCCGGCGCGAAAACGTCGAAGCCGCTCGATCTGCACAACGTCGGCCCGTCGGTGCAGTACAAGATTCGCGGCAAGGATGGCCAGGCGCGCGAGTACAACAACTACATGCTGCCCGTCGACGTGAACGGCGAGAAAATGTTCCTCGCCGGCATGCGCTTGAATCCCGATGACCCGTTCCGCTATCTGCGAATTCCCGCCGATAGTGGCGGCACGCTCAAGGAATGGATGAATCTGCGCGCCACGCTGGAAGACCCGAACCAACGGGCCATCGCCGCTCATCAATTCGCGCAGCGTTCGGTGCCGGGTTCAAATGCGGAGTTGCAGCAACATCTGGAGGAAAGCGCCTTGCGGGTGCTGACCCTTTTTGCGGGCGCCGACAGCAGCATGAAGATGCCGAATGGCGAAACGCTCGGCGGCTTCCAGGCGGTCGCTGGGTTTATCGACCGCTCGGTACCGAAGGGCGAGCAGGAAAAGGCGGCGGGCCTGCTGCTTCGCATGCTCGAAGGCGTGACGTGGGACTTGTGGCAACTGTCGCGCCAGCGGCTCGGCGAGCCCGCCGCGCCGGCCGATGCGGACACGAGCCGCTTCATCCAGAGTTCGCTTAATGCGATTTCCGACAGCTTTCTGTATGGATCGCCGGTCTATTTGCAGCTTGACTCATTCAAGCAGGTGCAAGCTTCGGTATTTCAGTTGACGCGCGCGCCGGGCAAAAAAGTCGTGTATCTTGGCAGCCTGCTTCTCGTATTGGGCATCTTCTCGATGTTCTACGTTCGCGAACGGCGTCTGTGGTTCTGGCTCAAGGACACGGACCACGGCACGAGCGTCGTAATGGCGATGTCGAGCGCGCGTAAGACGCTAGACTTCGAGAAAGAGTTCGTCCAGACGCGGGCCGCCGTGAGCGCCGCACTGGGCGCGAAACTCATCGAAGCAGCCGATGCCAGCCCGGCCGGTCAGGCCGCCGCTGCGTCGGCAAGCTCACAGGATTCGACCCGGTAAGATCATGGACTTGACTCAGGTTTCCTCCTCCTCTTCTTCTGCTTCACGCGCCGACAAGGCGTTTGCGAGCAGCACGCCCGAACTCCCGAACTTCGACGAACGGCCGTTCCTGAAACGCCTGGGTATCGTCGACTGGCTGTTCGCGCTCGTGCTTGTCGGGGGCGCCGGGTTCGCGCTGTCGCGCTATTACCCGTTCATGAACTACTACGACAAACTGGTGCTGATGTGCTCGGTGCCGGTTTTCGTCGTGCTCGGCTGGCGCTGGAAGCCGGTGCGTCCGCTGATGGTGGGAATCGCCGCGCTGTCGCTGCTCGCAATCCAGATCTACCACGGCGATCTGAGTCGCGCCGACAACGCTTTCTTCCTCAAGTATTTCCTGTCGAGCCAGTCCGCGATCCTGTGGATGAGCGCGCTCTTTGTATTCGCGACCGGGTTCTACTGGATCGCGCTGCTGTCGCGCTCGCCGACCGGCGCCGCGATCGGCTCGACGATGACGTGGGCGGCGGTGCTGATGGGCTTCGTCGGCATGATGGTGCGCTGGTACGAGTCGTATCTGATCGGCGCGGACGTCGGCCATATTCCGATTTCGAACCTCTATGAAGTGTTCGTGCTGTTCAGCCTGATCACCGCGCTGTTCTATCTGTACTACGAGCAGCACTACAACACGCGCGCGCTCGGCGCGTTCGTGTTGCTCGTGATCAGCGCAGCCGTCGGCTTCCTGATGTGGTACTCGGTCGCGCGCGACGCGCAGCAGATCCAGCCGCTCGTGCCGGCGCTGCAAAGCTGGTGGATGAAGATTCACGTGCCGGCGAACTTCATCGGCTATGGCAGCTTCGCGCTGTCGGCGATGGTCGGCGTCGCATATCTGGCGAAGGAACGCGGCGTGCTCGCGGATCGTCTGCCGGCGCTCGACGTGCTCGACGACGTGATGTACAAGTCGATCGCGGTCGGCTTCGCGTTCTTCACGATCGCGACGATTCTCGGCGCGCTGTGGGCCGCCCAAGCCTGGGGCGGCTACTGGAGCTGGGACCCGAAGGAGACGTGGGCGCTGATCGTGTGGCTGAACTACGCGGCCTGGCTGCACATGCGTATGATGAAGGGCCTGCGCGGCGCGCTCGCCGCGTGGTGGGCGCTGACCGGGCTGCTGGTCACGAGCTTCGCGTTCCTCGGCGTGAACATGTTCCTGTCGGGCTTGCATAGCTACGGCAAGCTGTAAGATCCGCCGCGCTGAACCGACTAAGAACCGCCGCGTGCTTTCGCACCGGCGGTTTTTTTATGGCCGATGGAATATTCGTTGCTCCCCGGTGTTCGCCAGTCGAGCACCAGAGCAACTACCCATGGATGACAGACGCCCCCAAAGGGGCGATCATCAATAAGGCTCCGCAACGCGCGCGACGCGGCGGGCCGGCAAGGAGTAGCACGATGTGGATCAAGCGAAGCGACAGAATTCAACTGACCGGCGATGACATCGCGCGCAGCGAAATCGCGCCGCGGCACGTGTTCGAGAACCGGCGACGCATCCTGCAGGCGGCGGGCGCGATGGCGCTCGGCGGCCTGATCGGCGTGAGCGGCGAGGCGCTCGCGACCTACTCGTCGCCCGATCCGAAGGCGCAGAAGCTCGCGGCGAAAACCAACACCAGGTTCGTCGCGCTCGACAAGATCACGCCGTACAAGGACATCACCACCTACAACAATTTCTACGAGTTCGGCACCGATAAATCCGACCCCTCGCAGCGCGCGGGCACGTTGCGGCCGCATCCGTGGAAGGTGAGCGTCGAGGGCGAGATCAAGAATCCGAAGGTGTACGACATCGACGATCTGCTGAAGCTCGCGCCGCTCGAGGAGCGTGTGTACCGGCATCGCTGCGTCGAAGGTTGGTCGATCGTGGTGCCGTGGATCGGCGTCTCGCTGTCGGAGCTGATCAAACGCGTCGAACCGACCGGCAATGCAAAGTACGTGCAGTTCATCACGCTCGCCGATCCGTCGCAGATGCCAGGGTTGTCGGCACCCATACTCGATTGGCCGTACTCCGAAGGCCTGCGGATGGACGAGGCGATGCATCCGCTGACGCTACTGACGATGGGCCTCTACGGCCAGGTGCTGCCGAATCAGAACGGCGCGCCGGTGCGCGTCGTGGTGCCGTGGAAGTACGGCTTCAAGAGCGCGAAGTCGCTCGTGAAAATCCGCTTCGTCGAGAAGCAGCCGCCGACGAGTTGGAACACGTACGCGTCGAACGAATATGGGTTTTATTCGAACGTGAATCCGAATGTCGATCATCCGCGCTGGAGTCAAGCCACTGAACGGCGCATCGGCGAAGACGGCTTTTTCACGCCGAAACGCAAGACGCTGATGTTCAACGGTTACGGCGATCAGGTCGCGTCGCTCTATCAGGGCATGGACCTGAAGAAGAACTTCTAGGGCGAGCGCGATGGTTTCCGATACGCAAACTGTCACCCGCACCGAGCCTGCGACGCGGCGGACGGCGTCGGCCGCGAACCCGCGTTCCACCGGCGGCGCGCGCTGGGTCGTGCCCACCAAAGTCGCAGTCTTCATCGCGGCGCTCTATCCTCTCGCGCGCCTCGTGCTGTTCGGCCTGACCGACCGGCTCGGCGCGAATCCGATTGAATTCATCACGCGCTCGACCGGCCTGTGGACGCTCGTATTCCTGTGCATCACGCTCGCGGTGACGCCGCTACGCCGTCTGACCGGCGTCGCCGCGTTCGTGCGTTTGCGCCGCATGCTCGGGCTCTACACGTTCTTCTACGCGACGCTGCATTTCACCACGTACCTGTGGTTCGACAAGTGGTTCGATGTTGCGGAGATTCTGAAGGACATCGGCAAGCGGCCGTTCATCACGGTGGGCTTCGCCGCGTTCGTGCTGCTGATCGCGCTCGCGGTCACGTCGCCGCGCGCGATGGTGCGCAAGCTCGGACGTCGCTGGCAGACGCTGCATCGCGCGATCTATGCGATCGGCGTGCTCGCGATCCTGCATTTCTGGTGGATGAAGGCAGGCAAGCACGACCTGCTGCTGCCGAAGATCTACGGCGCGGTGATGATCGCGTTGCTGGGATGGCGGCTGGTGGTGTGGATACGTGAGCGGAGGATGGGAACGCGCCGACGATGATGGCGAGTTTATTGGCGTCACGCTGTTTCAAATAAAAATGGCGATGCCACCGTGGCATCGCCGTTTTCGTTGCTGCGCTCGACCTTCGCGCTCTGCCGCAGGGACTGACGTTTACGCCGGCAGTATCGTTTCATCCGCAAACAGCTGCTTGAGCTCTTCGCGCGCGCGAACCACATGCGCCTGTGTACCATCCACCATCACCTCGGCGGCGCGCGCACGGGTGTTGTAGTTCGAGCTCATCACGAAGCCGTACGCGCCGGCCGAGCGGATCGCGAGCAGATCGCCGGGTTCGACCGCGAGCAGCCGCTCGCGGCCGAGCCAGTCGCCGCTTTCGCAGACCGGACCGACCACGTCGTACACATGCGCGGGGACGTCGCGCTTCACGACCGGCTCGATGGCGTGATAGGCGTCGTACATCGCGGGGCGCGCGAGATCGGTCATCGCCGCGTCGACGATCGCGAAGTTCTTGTCCTCGCCCGGCTTCAGAAACTCGAGACGTGTGAGCAGCACGCCCGCATTGCCGACCAGCGAGCGGCCCGGCTCGAAATAGACTTCGCGGTGACCGTGGCCGCGCGCTTCGATGCGATCGAGCACCGTGCGCACGAACTCACCGATTTCCGGCGGCGTTTCGTCGTCGTAGGTGATGCCCAGACCGCCGCCGACGTCGATATGGCGAATCGACACGCCGTCCTGCTCGATCTGCTCGACGAGTTCCAGCACCTTGTCGATCGCGTCGAGATAGGGCGCGACTTCGGTGATCTGCGAGCCAATATGGCAGTCGATGCCGATCACCTCGAGATTCGACATCGCCGCGGCCGCCTGGTAGGTGGCACGCGCATCTTCGAACGCGACGCCGAACTTGTTGGTCTTGAGTCCGGTGGAAATGTACGGATGCGTTTTCGCATCGACATCGGGATTCACGCGCAGCGACACCGGCGCTTTCTTGCCCATCTCGCCCGCCACCGCGTTGAGGCGGTCGAGTTCGGGAATCGATTCGACGTTGAAGCATTTGACGCCCGCCGCGAGCGCGTCGCGCATTTCGCTTGCCTGCTTGCCGACGCCCGAAAACACGGTGTTTTCCGCTTTGCCGCCAGCCGCGAGCACGCGCGCGAGCTCGCCGCCCGACACGATGTCGAAGCCCGCGCCGAGGCGCGCGAACACATTCAGCACCGCGAGATTGCTGTTGGCCTTGACGGCCACGTGCACGCTCGCGCGACGCCCCGCGCAGGCGCCCGCATAGGCGTTCCACGCAGCGGTGAGCGCGGCGCGTGAATAGACGTAGAGCGGCGTGCCGAACTGCTCGGCGAGGGAAACGGCGGACACGCCTTCGGCGTGCAATACGCCGTCGACGTAGTCAAATGCGGATCGAGTCATGCGAAAGTCTTATTGAACGGAAGGGACGGCGGAGGCGGGCAGCGGCACTGCGGGAGCCGATGCCGCCGAAGCGGGCGGCGCCGCGAGCTGGTCTTCGGGGGCGAGCGTGAGCGGCGTGCCCGAGGTGTCCGGGATCGAACCCGTGTCGGCCGCGCTGCCGCTAGCCGGTTGGCTTCGATCGGTCGATGGCGTTTGCGTGCGGTGAGCCGGCGGGGCAGGCATCGGCGGTACGGTCGGCAGATAGAGTGCACCGCGTTGGCCGCAGCCGGTAAGCGCACAACCTGCGAGAATGACTAAAACCGCTACAATCGCGCGGCCGGGCGCTGCCGCGCGCATCCGAGTTACGACTCGCATGACTGTCCCTGAATGAATAATCGATGGAGTTTAGCATGTCCGATAGTGATTACCTGACCCGTGCGGAAGCCGTGCTGGCCGCCATCGAGAGCGCGCTCGACGACATCGACGCCGACATCGAGCTCGAGCGCAGCGGCAACGTTTTGACGCTCGAATTCGAGAACCGCACGAAGATCATCGTCAACCTTCAGCCGCCGATGAGCGAGATCTGGATCGCGGCGAAGGCCGGCGGTTTCCACTTCCGTTTCGTCGACGGTGAATGGCGCGACACGCGCAGCGGCGCGGAGTTTTTCGCGGCGCTGTCGCAGTATGCGACGCAGCAGGCTGGCGAGCCGGTGCGGATCGCCGCGCTATGAGCGCGGTGTAATAAGCGCGAGACGCTCTCAAAACAAAACCGCCGCGTAACGAACGCGGCGGTTTTTTTCTTTTCTAGCGGGACATCGACGCAGCCTCAGTGCCCGCGGAACAGATTCATGATGTCCTGCTTTTCCTGTTCGCCGACCTGTTCCGGCGCGGCGGCTGCCGCGCTCGCCTCCGCATCGAGCGTCGCCTGACTGACGCCGACCGTCGCGATGAAGCCGTGGCCCGGTGTGAACTCGTCGAAATAAAGCTCCGAGCCGATTTCGCTGACGTCGTCGGGGCGTGGCATCTTGTACTCGGGCACCCCCTTCAGCGCGCGTCCCATGTACTCGATCCACACCGGCAGCGCCAGGCCGCCGCCGGTTTCCTTGTCGCCGAGGCTGCGCGGGTTGTCGTAGCCGATCCACGCGATCGCGGTGAGCGTGTGCTGATAGCCGGCGAACCACGCGTCGCGGGAATCGTTGGTCGTGCCGGTCTTGCCGGCGAGATCGGTGCGCTTGAGCACGTTGCTCTTCGCCCCGGTGCCGTGCTGCGCGACGCTTTGCAGCAGGCTGTTCATCACGTAGGCGTTGCGCGGTTGGATCGCGAATGGCGCGCTTTGCCCGGCCACGAGCGGCTGCGCGTGCGCGACGACGATGCCGCGCTGATCGGTGACCTCCGCGATCAGATACGGATTGATCCGGTAGCCGCCGTTGGCGAACACCGAGAACGCACCGGCCATTTGCAGCGGCGTCACGAGACCCGCGCCAAGCGCCATCGGCAGATAGGCGGGATGGCGGTCCGCGTCGAAGCCAAACCGCGTGATGTATTGCTGCGCGTACTTCGGCCCGATCTGGTTCAGGATGCGGATCGACACGAGGTTCTTCGATTTCTGCAGCGCGGTGCGCATCGTCATCGGACCGTCGAAGCCGCCGCCGTAGTTTTTCGGCTCCCACGCCTGGCCGCCGGTTTCGGCGGCGCTGAAGAAGAGCGGCGCGTCGTTGATGATCGTGGCGGGCCCGAGGCCCTTTTCGAGCGACGCCGAATAGATGAACGGCTTGAAGCTGGAGCCCGGCTGACGCCACGCCTGCGTCACGTGATTGAACTTGTTCTTGTTGAAGTCGAAGCCGCCGACCAGCGAGCGGATCGCACCGTCCTGCGGCACCACCGAGATGAACGCGCCTTCCACCTGGGGCAATTGCGTGATCGACCAGTCGCCCTCGTCGTTCTTCACGAGCCGCACGATCGCGCCGGGCCGGATGCGCTGATTCGGCTGCGCGCGAGGGCCGAGCGCGAACTGCGCATAGCGCAGGCCGTCGCCCTGAATGGTCGCGACATTGCCGTCGATGAACGCCGCCTGGACCTGCTTCGGGCTCGCCGCCGTGACGACGGCCGCGATGATTTCGCCATTGTCGGGATGTTCGAGCAGCGCGTCGTCGATGGCCTGCTCGCGCTCGTCGGCGTCGGCCGGCAGATCGATGAACGCCTCCGGGCCGCGATAGCCGTGACGGCGCTCGTAGTCCATCAGGCCTTTGCGCACCGCGTGGTAGGCGACGTCCTGATCGGCCGAGTCGATCGTGGTCACGACGTTCAGGCCGCGCGTGTAGGCTTCCTCGCGATACTGCGCGTACATCATCTGCCGCACCATTTCCGCGACGTATTCCGCGTGCACGCTGTACTCCTTGCCCATGCCCTTCACGACGAGCCGCTGCCGGCTCGCCTCGTCGTACTGTTCCTGAGTGATGTAGTGCAATTCGTACATGCGCTGCAGGATGTACTCCTGGCGCACCTTCGCACGCTTCGGATTGACGACCGGGTTATACGCGGAGGGCGCCTTCGGCAGACCGGCGAGCATCGCCGATTCGGCGAGCGTCAGGTCCTTCAGATCCTTGCCGAAGTACACGCGCGCGGCACTCGCGAAACCGTACGCGCGCTGACCGAGATAGATCTGATTCATGTACACCTCGAGAATCTGATCCTTGCTCAGCTTCGACTCGATCTTGTACGCGAGCAGCATCTCGTAAATCTTGCGCGTGTACGTCTTCTCGCTGGACAGAAAGAAGTTGCGCGCGACCTGCATCGTGATCGTGCTCGCGCCTTGCGTCGCATGACCGTTGGTCAGCGCGACGAAGCCGGCTCGCGCGATGCCGGTGAGGTCGACGCCACCGTGCTCATAGAAGCGCGCGTCCTCGATCGCGAGGATCGCTTTCTTCAGGCTGTCGGGCACGTCCTGGATGTGCACGATGTCGCGCCGCTCCGCGCCGAATTCGCCGATCAGCACGTGGTCGGCCGTATAGATTCGCAGCGGCACTTTGGGCTGATAGTCGGTCAATGCATCGAGTGACGGCAGGTTCGGCGTCGCGACGACGAGCGCATAGCCGAGCACCAGCGCCACGCATACGATGCCCGCCACGATCAACCCGACAAAGCCGAGGATCAGCTTCAGCCATAACGGACGTTTGCGCTTTTTCGGCGCGGGCGGTGGGGACGCAGGAGACGTGGCTTGCATAGGAGTACCGGAAAAACAGTCCCGCGATTATAGCCGCCAGGGTTTTTCTGCTTTCGACGAGCTTACGAATAACGCGCAATCGGCACACGCCAGGCGGCGCGGGAGTGACTTCGCTGTAGTCCCAACTGTAGTCGCTTTGATGTCGCGCGGGGCGGCTTCGCATCCGCGTTAGCCATTCGGCTGAATGTCGTTAGGACGTGCGTCTGCCGACAATGATCCCTCGTTACTCGCGTTCGAATGGTTCGTCGCGTGAGTCAGAGGGAGGGCGGTATGGCCTATAAAAATTCGTGGCTTCAGGCGGTGCGGGAGGGCCGGCAGCGTTTCGCCGCCGGCATCGATGTCGGTTCGCAAAACGTGCGTCTCGTCGTGGTGAGTCAACGCGCCCGGGGCGCGCTGCATCTCGAACATATGAGCACGGTGCCGTTCGCGGCCGGCACCATGGCGGGCGCCGAGATCGTCGATCGGCAGGCCGTCGCGCGGGCGTTGCGCGATGCGTTCGCCGGTTTGCCGCGCGTGTGCGCGACGCACGCGCTGCGCTGCGCGATGGCCGTGCCTTCGTCGGCCACGCTGACGACGACAGTGCCGCTCGCGCGGCTCGCCGCTCAGAGCGACTGCGAGGGGGAGGACGGCGGCGTTGCGCTCGCCGGACTTGCGGCCCGCGGTGATGGGAGAGGCGGAGCGCATCGCCGGCCTCGAGCGTCATGCGCTCGCGGTCGACTGGTACGTCGACGAGACGCCGTCGCCGGTGCGCTCGGTCAAGATCGCCGCGACCGCGCGTCAGCATCTCGAAGCGCGGATCGAATGCGCCGCGACCGCAGGGATTTCGCTGTCCGCGATCGATGGCGAACCGCACGCGGCATTGCGCGCGCTGCGCCACGCGGCCAGTCGCGAGCTCGACCCGAACGAGCCGTACGCGGCGGTGTGGGTCGGTACGGACGGCGTGTACGGCTGGAGCGTCGTCGATGGCGCGAGCGTCGGCGAGATGCGCTACCCGGCGCCGGAGCATGCCGATCTCGCCGACGCGTTGCGCGATCTCATGCGCGGGCCGGAGTTCGACTGCGCGCTGATCGGCGGCGAAATCGATCTGCTCGACGGCGTCGGCTTTTCACTCGCCGATATTGGCGACGTGCTCGGCTGCTCGGCGCTGCCGTTCGAATGCGCGCTGCTCGGCAGCCACGCGCGGCCGCTCGACGACGCCTTGCTGCACGAGCCGGCTGGCGCGGTCGCGTTTGGGCTCGCGTTGCGCGGGGTGCTGGAATGAAGGCCGTTCTGTCGTTTTCGTCTGGCGTCGCCGCGAGTGCCGATCAGCGCGCCGCTGTACCGTGGCTGGGCGGCTTCAATCTGCTGCCGTATCGCCAACGCAACGTGCGACTCGCGCGGCGCCGCTGTATGCGCGACTGGGCTGTAGCCGCCTGTGTCGGTGCCGCGGGTGTGTCGCTCGTCGCCGGTTGGCAGAGCTTCGCCGCAGCGCGGCTCGATGCGCGGCGCGCGGCGGCCGGGCACGCGCTGACTCCGCTCGCCGTGCCGCTCGCGGAGCACGCGAAGCTGTCGCGGGCCGAACAGGATGAGCGCGAAGCCGCGGCGCGCGCCGCGAGTCTCGCGAGGCCGCTCGCACATCTGCGCGATCTGCTCGACGCGCTGAGCTTCGAACCCGGCGATCGCGTCGTGTTGCGGCAGCTGCGCCAGCGCGAGTACGAGACTGAATTGCTGGCGACTTCGAGTGACCATATCGCGTCGGCTGAGTGGCTCAAGCGGCTCGGCGCGATCCACGGCGTGCAGGGCGCGGAGATGCGTGATCTGCATCGGCCGACGGGGAAGGGCGGCGCGTCGACGGAACAGGCGATAGGCGGACCCGTGGAGTTCGATGCGCGCCTGCGCTGGGGCGATCCGCCGCACAAAGCGACGCGCGCCCTGAAGGCCGCAGCAACGGGAGGTGCGCGATGAGCACGACCTTTTTCGAGGCGGGTGGTGCGGCGCATGGATCCGCGGGTTTTTCGCGCTGGGTCAAGCAGGCGCGTATGCCGCTCGAGGCGTGGAGCCGGCGCCGTCGCTGGCTCGTCGCGGCGACGCTTGCCGCGCTCGTGTTCGGCGTCGGCGCGTACGGCTGGAACGCGGCTGATCTCGCCGGACTGGAAGCGAGCCGCGCGGCGCTCGCGGTCAGCACGCAGCGTCTCGCACACGCGCGGCACACGCTCGCACAGCTGCCGTCGCTGCGCCGTGCAGCCGCGGCGATGCCGGCCACGGCGTCGAGCGCCGTGTCGTGGAACTCCGCCGACGACGTGCGCATCGTCTCCGAGCTGGCCACGCAAAGCGGCGTCGCGCTGCTTGCGGTGGAACCGGGCGCGGCGAGCGGCGAGGGCGTCGAGCGGATGCGCGTGCTGCAGCTCACCGCGCGCACCGACTTCGTTCACCTGATGGCGTTTTTCCACGGGCTCGCGCAACTGCCGGTGCTGATCGTTCCCGTCGACGTGACCGTCAAGCAGGACGGCAAAGGGCTCGCGGTGGCCGCGACGCTGCAGGTGTACGCCGCGCTGCGACCGGTGCCCGACACCCCGGCTGCGAGCGCCGAGGCGAGCCCTGACGCCGACGAGGCTGCCGACGATGACGACGAAGGCCTCGTGTTCTTCGATCCGTTTGCGAAGTCGCAGATCTCCGCGAGCGGCGAGCTGGGCGATGCTTCTGAGTTGCGCCTTGTCGGTTTGCTGCGCGATCGTACCCGCGGGCTCGCGCTGCTCGACACGCCAGACGGCACGACGACGGTCGCGGCCGGGCAACGACTGGGCGTCGAGCGGGTCACACAGCTCGACGCGCTTGGCATTACGCTCGCGAACGGCGGCGCGACGCGCACGCTGACGCTGACGCTGACGGAGGCGTCATGATGCGCCCGCTCAAACGATGGAGCGTCGCGACGCTGGGTGTCGGACGGGAGGTCCGCGTCGTCTGCGGACGGTGTTTCGGGCTCTACGTCGCCGCGACGCTGGGTGCCGGCGTCGCACAGGCAGCGACGCCACTGCTGCTGCCGCCGTTGCCGACTTACGCGGCGCTCGACGACCCGGCCGTATCGGCCAACACCGCCTACGAGACGGCGCCGCTGCCGAGCGGCGGCATCGGCCAGGCGGCCAATCCGTTCGGCGACGTTTCCACGCCAGGCGCGGCCCAGGAGCCGGACACGCTCCAGCCGGCCGCGCGTTCCGCGATAGCGCCCGACGCTTCCCCGGACGACGTCGCCAACGGCCCAATGCCGCCGCCTTCGCCAAGACAACCCGCCACCCCGGCTCGCGACGACAGTGCCGGCACGCCTGGTCTCGAAGGCCCGCCGGTCCCGCTGCCGCCGCGGCCGCGCCTCGCCGACGCATCGGCGAGTGCGGACTCGGGCCTTCCCGCGGGCAACGAGCCGATCTCGCTGAACTTTCAGCGTGCGCAACTTGGCGCGGTCCTGAAAGCGTTCGCCGAGTTCACCGGCCTGAACATCGTCGCCAGCGACAAAGTGCGCGGCGCCGTGTCGATACGTCTCGACAAGGTGCCGTGGCGCACCGCGTTCGACACCTTGCTCGACGTCAACAATCTGGCGATGGAGCGCCACGGCAACGTAATCTGGGTCGCGCCTGCCGCCGAGCTCGCCGCGCGCGAACGTCAGCGCTTCGAAGCCCACGCGCGCGCCGCGGACCTCGAGCCGCTCGCGAGCCGCACCTTCGAACTGCACTACGCGCACGCCGAGGACGTGCGTCGCCTGCTGACCGGTTCCGGCACGCAGCGCGTGCTGTCCAAACGTGGCGCCGTCACCGCTGATCCGCGCACCAACCTGCTGTTCGTCACCGATCTCGCGGGGCGGCTCGAGCAGATCGCGGCGCTGATCGCTTCCGTCGACCGGCCGACTCGCCAGGTGCTGATCGAGGCTCAGATCGTCGAAGGCGACCAAGGCTTTTCGCGCAATCTCGGGGTGCGGCTGTCGCTCGCCGGCACCAGTGCGGACGGTACGTCGAGAGGGCTGACGGGTGGGACGGACGGCTCCGTGTACGATCTGTCGGCCCGACCGATCTCCGGATTCGATGCCGCGACCGCCGGCCTCACGCTGTTCGCGGCTCACGCGACCCGGCTGCTGAATATCGAACTCTCGGCGCTCGAGTCCGAAGGGCATGGGAAAATCGTGTCGAGCCCACGGGTCGTCACCGCGGACCGGATGAAGGCGATCGTCGAGCAGGGCACCGAGCTGCCGTATCAGGCGAAGGTCGGCCAGGGCGTATCCGGCGTGCAGTTTCGCCGGGCGACGCTCAAACTGGAGGTCGAGCCGCAGATCATGCCGGATGGCCGCGTGGTGCTCGATCTCGACGTCGCGAAGGACAGCGTCGGCGAGCAGACCGACGCCGGGCCCGCGATCAACACCAAGCACGTGCAAACGCGCGTCGAGGTCGAGGACGGTGGTACGGTGTCGATCGGCGGAATTTACGAGACCGACGACCGTGACGACGTCGAGCGGGTGCCCCTCCTCGGCAAAATACCGGTTCTGGGCGCATTGTTCCGCCATCGGACTCATCGCGACACGCGTAGCGAACTGGCGGTTTTCATCACACCGCGCGTGGTGCGGGAAAATTAGGGCATATAGGGCACGCATGCACCGCCGTCCGCCGGCGGCGCGCAGGCTCGACAAGGCAGCCGCTTTGCCAGTAAGCTGCGGCACGAACTACACCGGATTAGCCAGAGGACACCGTTGCAAGCGCGGGACGCACACGCCAATGTTTTTTTCGTAGGGCTCATGGGGGCAGGAAAAACCACTGTGGGTCGGGCGGTTGCGCGCCGTCTCGAGCGCCCGTTCTTCGATTCCGACCACGAAATCGAGGCGCGCACGGGCGCGCGCATTCCCGTGATCTTCGAGCTCGAGGGCGAAGCGGGCTTTCGCGATCGCGAAGCGAGCGTGATCTCCGAGCTGACCGGGCGCGACAATATCGTGCTCGCGACCGGCGGCGGTGCAGTCCTGCGGCCGGAAAACCGCGAAGCGTTGAAAAGCCGTGGCCTCGTGATCTATCTGCGCGCCAATCCGCATGACCTGTGGCTGCGCACGCGGCGCGACAAGAATCGCCCGCTGCTGCAAACGGAAGACCCCAAGGCGCGCCTCGAAGCGCTCTATGAAGTGCGCGACCCGCTGTACCGCGAATGCGCGCACTTCGTGATCGAAACCGGCCGGCCCTCGGTCAACGGACTCGTCAACATGGTTCTGATGCAGCTCGAGATGGCCGGCGTCGCCAAACATCCTGCTTCATAATGGACCGTATGATTACCGTCAACGTCGAACTGGGCGAGCGCGCCTACCCCATCCATATCGGTGCCGGCCTGATCGGCCAGACCGCGCTGTTCGCGCCGCATATCGCCGGCAACTCGGTCACGATCGTCACCAATAGCACCGTCGATCCGCTCTACGGCGACAAGCTGCGCGCAGCGCTTGCGCCGCTGAACAAGCAGGTGTCCACGGTGGTTTTGCCGGACGGCGAAGCACACAAGAATCTGCAGACGCTGAACCTGATCTTCGACGCGCTGCTCGGCTCGCGCGCCGACCGCAAGACCACGCTGATCGCGCTCGGTGGCGGTGTGGTCGGCGACATGACCGGGTTTGCCGCCGCCTGCTACATGCGCGGCGTGCCGTTCATCCAGGTGCCGACCACGTTGCTGTCGCAGGTGGATTCGTCGGTCGGCGGCAAGACCGGCATCAATCATCCGCTGGGCAAGAATATGATCGGCGCGTTCTACCAGCCTCGGGCGGTGATCGCTGACATCGGCGCATTGCGTACGTTGCCCGAACGCGAACTTGCGGCGGGCATCGCCGAGGTCATCAAGACCGGCGCAATCGCCGACGCCGGATTCTTCACCTGGATCGAGGCCAATATCGAGGCTTTGAACCGCTGCGAACCGCAGGCGTTGACTGAAGCAGTCAAACGCTCGTGCGAGATCAAGGCGTCGGTGGTGGCGCAGGACGAGCGCGAAGGTGGTCTGCGCGCGATCCTCAACTTCGGTCACACGTTCGGCCACGCGATCGAAGCCGGACTCGGCTATGGCGAGTGGCTGCACGGCGAGGCGGTCGGTTGCGGAATGGTGATGGCGGCGGATCTGTCGGTGAGGCTCGGCCATCTCGATGAAGCGTCGCGCAAGCGGCTCGTCGACGTCGTGCTTGCCGCGCATCTGCCCACTCGTGCTCCCGCGCTCGGCGCGGATCGTTACATCGAGCTGATGCAGATCGACAAGAAGGCGGAAGCCGGCGCGATCAAGTTCATTCTGCTGAAGCGTTTCGGTGAGACACTGATCACCCGCGCGCCCGACGCCGACGTGCATGCGACGCTGGCCGCCGCCGTCTAGATTCAACACGGCCCTGCAGCCACGCTTCACGCACCCGCGTCACGAGGCGCCGCCCATGTTTCGGAGGACCCGGTGACTGACAGGCGCAGCGACGATATCCAGCATGACACGACGAGCGCGCGCGCAGGCGCCGGGAACGGCGTCATCGCCGCCACGGTCAGCACCGCGGATGCCGCTGCCGCGGTTGCCACACCCGCCGCCCCCGCGCCGACCCAGCAGGCGCTCGAAGCGCATCTCGCGCCGTACGCGGCGCATTCGAGCCAGTCGCGTGGGCGTCGCTATGCGGAAACCGCGCCGAGCGCGCGTACCGAGTTTCAGCGCGACCGCGACCGCATCGTCCACTCGACCGCATTCCGGCGGCTCGAATACAAGACTCAGGTATTCGTCAACCACGAGGGCGACCTGTTTCGCACGCGCCTCACCCATAGCCTCGAAGTTGCACAGATCGCGCGCTCGGTTGCGCGCAATCTGCGCGTCAATGAAGATCTCGTCGAAGCGATTTCGCTCGCGCACGATCTCGGCCATACGCCGTTCGGCCATGCCGGCCAGGATGCGTTGAACGAATGCATGCGCGAGCATGGCGGCTTCGAGCACAACCTGCAGAGCCTCACGGTCGTCGACGAACTTGAAGAGCACTACGGAGCGTTCAACGGGTTGAACCTGTGCTTCGAGACGCGCGAGGGCATTCTCAAGCATTGCTCACGCGACAACGCGCGCCGGCTCGGGACATTGGGCGAGCGCTTTCTCGAAGGGCGGCAACCGTCGCTCGAAGCGCAGATCGCCAACGTCGCCGACGAAATCGCGTACAACAATCACGACGTCGACGACGGTCTGCGCTCCGGTCTGCTGTCGCTCGAGCAGCTCGCCGAAGTGGAACTCTGGCAGACGCACTGCGAGGCGGCGCGCGGCGACTATCCGCAGATCGAGGGGCGTCGGCTGATTCACGAGACGGTGCGGCGCGTGATCAATACGCTGATCGTCGATCTGATCGAAACGACGCGGGCCAGTCTCGCGCGCTACGCGCCGGCGTCACTCGACGACGTGCGCGCGGCGCCCCCGCTCGTCGCGCACAGTGATGCGATCGCCGCGCAGGCCGCGGCGCTCAAGCGCTTCCTGTTCAGAAACATGTACCGTCACTATCGCGTGATGCGCATGGCCAACAAGGCACGCCGCGTCGTGGTCGGCCTGTTCGACGCGTTCACCGACGACCCGCGGCTGCTGCCGCCGGACTATCAGTCGGCCGATGCGACGCGTCAGCCGCGTTTGATCGCGCATTACATCGCGGGGATGACCGATCGTTACGCGCTGAAGGAGTATCGGCGGCTGTTCGTGATCGACGATAACTAGCCGCTGGCGGCTGGGCGCGGCAAGGGGTGTAACGTTCAGCGTTGCCGCATCGAAGCGGCCGTCGCGCCCCCTTGCCAGCACCGTCAAACCGGGCAAGCCAGTGTCATCGCGAACGGGACGCGAACAGCGCCCCCAGCACCAGCGCAAGCCCGCCGACGATCGCAATCGTCTGCCACGGATTTTCATGCACGTAGTGATCGGCGTCCGAGATCGCGACGCCCGCCCGATCGCGCATCGCGTCGCGCGTGTCGTTCAGCCGCTCGCGCGCGGCGTCCAACTGTTTGCGCAGCCTGCCGCGCAGGGCCACGGCGTCGGCCTGCGTGCCGTCGGCCAAGGTCGATTCGAGTTCCGACAGCAGGGTGCGCAACTCGACCGCGATATCTTCGGCCGCGTGGCGGCTGTGGCGAGCGATGCGCCGCGCGCGGCGACTCGCGCTGGTCCAGGATTCGCCGAGGGCGTCTCGCGTATTTGGAAGTGCTGTCATGGTCGCTCCGTCGATGAGTTGAAAGGCCCCGCGCATCGTCGCGCGGACACGCTATGCGTAGACGCAGTATCACGTCGTCGCATAGGAAACGCCATCTAAACGCAACTTCGATGCCAAGCGCTGCATTGCCGGCACCGCTGCACGCGTGCGGCTCGCGACAGGATGGGGCGTGCCCGTATCGTCGCCGGATTTTGCACATGGACGCGCCGAATTCGCGTCAAATTTACAAACGCTGATGCCGGATGACGCTGCCATCCCGATGCAACAGAGACGCCAAATGCAAACGCCGTGATCGGTTCGATGACGGCGTTCCCCAGGTCGCGAAAATTCGACTACCCTAATTCAAGCTACCTGCTTTAGCGAAGCGTTAGAAACGGTAACCGACGTTGACGTAAGTGACGATCGGGTTCAGCTTGATCTTGGTTTGCGATTGCACGGTCAGCGTGCCGACCGGCGTGGCCGATGCCGAACTGAGCTTTGCGGTCGTGCTGAGCGGCAGGTACGAGATCGACACGCCGGCGAACCAATGCTGATTGAAGGCGTACGTGAAGCCCGCATTAAACACGGGTTCCCACGAACTATCCGTCGACACACTGGTCGGACCATGCAGAACGTTGGCTTCGAATGCGCTGTTGGAAATGTGTTCGTCGGTGAACCAGATGCGGCTCACACCGAGACCGAGATACGGGCGGAACGAAGCGGTCGGCGCGTTGAAGTAGTACTTGAACAGCAGCGTCGGGCTCCACTGTTTGGCCTGCCCGAGCTTGCCGAACTGCGCGAAGCTGCCCGTGCCGTACAGATCGAAAGTAGGGGGGACGCCAATGACGAATTCGGTTGCGATATGGTCGGTGACGAAGTAGCCGGCGGTGAAACCGATGGTATCGGCCGAACTCAGCGAGGCGCCGGTGTTGGCTTCGGTGATGTTGGTTGGGCTACCGCCAATGCTGGTCACGGTCAGTGGGTCGCTGCTCGATTGGGGCGCCAGATGGAACCAGCCCGTCGAGAAGTAAATGGTGCCGGCCGATTGTGCGTGCGCTGCCGTGCTCATGCAGGCTAGCACTGCCATCCCCGTTACGGCCTGTTTTAATTTCATATGTGCTCCTCCAAAAAAGGCCCGCTCATTATGACTACAACGTTTGAAACAAACCATACGCGGCGGTTAGAGTTTTCTCCCTAAGCACCGCGTGGTTTCTGGCTTGGCCGCATGGCGCCGAACCTTGCGCCCATGCGGCTCTTCGGACCTTCGGGTATATACCAACGCGACTATTGGACACTCCAGCATGGCACGGCTTGCACGTCTTTATGTCCCCGACCAGCCGCAGCACGTCATCCTCCGCGGGCTCGACCAGCAGCCCGCCTTCGTCGACGACCAGGACTACGAGCTTTTCATCGACTGTCTGAAGGCGGCCTCCCGGGACCATCACCTTTCCATCCACGCTTACGCCTTGATGCCGGGCGCCGTGCAACTGCTTGTCACGCCCACCGAGGAGTCGAGCCTGCCCAAGGCGATGCAGGCCGTCGGGCGGCGCTATGTCGCGCACTTCAACCGGCGCTATGCGCGTCGCGGCACCTTGTGGGAAGGCCGTTACCGGGCCACCGTGATCGAGGGTGAGCGCTACTTCCTGCTTGCGAGCCGGGTCGTGGAAATGTGTCCGGTGCGCTTGCAGCTGGTCAACGCGGCCGAGGATTATCGCTGGTCGAGCTACCGTCATCACATCGGCCTCACCCTCGACAGTCTGATCACGGATCACCCCCTTTACTGGTCGCTCGGCAATACGCCGTTCGAGCGACAGCGTGCTTATCGCGAACTGTGCGAGCAGCCGCTCGACGAGCGCGAGGCAAGTCAGCTTCAGCAAGCCACGTTGAAGGGCTGGGTGCTCGGCAGCGACACGTACCGCGAATGGGCGGCGCGCGCCGCCAACCGACGTGTGTCACCCCTACCGCGTGGCCGGCCACGCAAGGTGCGCGAGACGCCGCATACGCAGTGAGGCGGCGGCAGGGCGATACCCCGGCGGCGCCGATAGAGCCGCTTTAAATCCGATTAAAGTGTTTTGCATCAAGGGACTGCATGAAGACGGCACGTCGGATGCCGTTTTCTTTTGCCCCAAATTGATGTGGCACCAATAAAAAATAACCGCACTGCACCAATTTGATAATCGGGGGCTGATCATTAGGTTTTATTTGCTATTTCCTTGATTCGTCGCGTATATTCCGATTTCCGACGCTTTTCGTCCCGCGCAGTCTTGCTGCGAGAAGAGCGCCGTCGTGGTCCCGAAGCGCACTGCGGCAAAAGCACAATGGTTTAACGGCCTGTCCGGCCTCCTCACAGACGGTGTCCCCATGAACGATCATCAGCAACCGATTCACCCGGTTCCCGCCGCCCAAGGTCTGTACGACCCGCAAAACGAGCATGATGCCTGCGGCGTCGGCTTCGTCGCCCATATCAAGGGACACAAGAGTCACGAAATCATCCAGCAGGGCCTGAAGATTCTCGAGAACCTCGATCACCGGGGCGCCGTCGGCGCCGATCCGCTGATGGGCGACGGCGCGGGCATCCTGATCCAGATTCCGGACGGCTTCTATCGCGAAGAGATGGCCCGGCAGGGCGTGACGCTGCCGCCGGCTGGCGAATACGGCGTCGGCATGATTTTCCTGCCGAAGGAGCACGCGTCGCGCATCGCCTGCGAACAGGAGCTCGAGCGCACGGTGAAGGCCGAGGGTCAGGTCGTGCTCGGCTGGCGCGACGTGCCGGTCGACCACGCCATGCCGATCTCGCCGACCGTGAAGGCGAGCGAGCCGCTGATCCGCCAGATCTTTATCGGCCGCGGCAAGGACATCATGGTGACCGACGCGCTCGAGCGGAAGCTGTACATCATCCGCAAGACCGCGAGCCATCGCATCCAGGCGCTGAAGCTCAAGCACGGCAAGGAATACTTCGTGCCGTCGATGTCGGCGCGCACGGTCGTCTACAAGGGTCTGCTGCTGGCGGGCCAGGTCGGCGTGTACTACCGCGACCTGCAGGACGACCGCACCATCTCGGCGCTCGCACTCGTGCACCAGCGCTTCTCGACCAACACGTTCCCGGCGTGGGAACTGGCTCACCCGTACCGCATGATCGCCCACAACGGCGAAATCAACACGGTGAAGGGCAACGTCAACTGGCTGAACGCGCGTACCGGCGCGATCGCCTCGCACGTACTCGGCGACGATCTGCCGAAGCTGTGGCCGCTGATCTATCCGGGCCAATCGGATACGGCATCGTTCGACAACTGTCTCGAACTGCTGGTGATGGCCGGCTACCCGCTCGTCCACGCGATGATGATGATGATTCCGGAAGCCTGGGAACAGCACACGCTGATGGACGAAAATCGCCGCGCGTTCTACGAATACCACGCCGCCATGATGGAGCCGTGGGACGGCCCCGCCGCCATCGCGTTCACCGACGGCCGCCAGATCGGCGCGACGCTCGACCGTAACGGTCTGCGCCCGGCGCGCTACATCGTCACCGACGACGACCTCGTCATCATGGCGTCGGAAGCCGGCACGTTGCCTATTTCCGAGTCGAAGATCGTCAAGAAGTGGCGTCTGCAGCCGGGCAAGATGTTCCTGATCGACATGGAGCACGGCCGCATCATCGACGACAAGGAACTGAAGGACAACCTCGCGAACGCCAAGCCGTACAAGAGCTGGATCGACGCCGTGCGCATCAAGCTCGACGAGATCGAGGCGAAGGCCGAAGACGTCGTGACGGAACGCCGCGAAGCTGCTGCGCTGCTGGATCGCCAGCAGGCGTTCGGCTACACCCAGGAAGACCTGAAGTTCCTGATGGCGCCGATGGCGCAAGCGGGCGAGGAAGCCGTCGGCTCGATGGGCAACGACTCGCCGCTCGCGGTCATGTCCAACAAGAACAAGACGCTCTATCACTACTTCAAGCAGCTGTTCGCGCAGGTCACGAACCCGCCGATCGATCCGATCCGTGAAAACATGGTGATGTCGCTCGTGTCGTTCATCGGCCCGAAGCCGAACCTGCTCGACACGAACAACATCAACCCGCCGATGCGTCTCGAAGTATCGCAGCCGGTGCTCGACTTCAAGGACATCGCGAAGATCCGCGCGATCGATCAGTACACGGGCGGCAAGTTCAGCTCGTACGAACTGAACATCTGCTATCCGGTCGCCTGGGGCAAGGAAGGCATCGAGGCACGCCTTGCGTCGCTGTGCGCGGAAGCCGTCGATGCGGTCAAGTCCGGCTACAACATGCTGATCGTGTCGGACCGCAAGACCGACCGCGACAACGTCGCGATTCCGGCGCTGCTCGCTACGGCCGCGATCCACACGCACCTCGTGCAGCAGGGTCTGCGCACGAGCACGGGTCTCGTCGTCGAAACCGGTTCGGCGCGTGAAACGCACCACTTCGCGCTGCTCGCGGGCTATGGCGCGGAAGCCGTGCACCCGTACCTCGCGATGGAAACGCTGAGCCAGCTCGCGGCCGGCCTGAAGGGCGACCTGTCGGCGGAGAAGGCGGTCTACAACTTCACGAAGGCAGTCGGCAAGGGCCTGCAGAAGGTCATGTCGAAGATGGGTATTTCGACCTACATGTCGTACACCGGCGCGCAGATTTTCGAAGCGGTCGGTCTGGCCGCGGATCTGGTGTCGAAGTACTTCCACGGCACGTCGTCGAAAGTCGGCGGCATTGGTCTGTTCGACGTCGCGGAAGAAGCGATCCGTTTGCATCGCGAAGCATTCGGCGACAACCCCGTCCTCGCGAACATGCTCGACGCGGGCGGCGAGTACGCGTACCGCGTGCGCGGCGAAGAACACATGTGGACGCCGGATGCGATCGCCAAGCTGCAGCACTCGGCGCGCAGCAACTCGTACCAGACGTACAAGGAATACGCGCATCTGATCAACGATCAGACCAAGCGCCACATGACCTTCCGCGGCCTGTTCGAGTTCAAGTTCGATCCGACCAGGGCGATCCCGCTCGACGAAGTCGAACCGGCGAAGGAAATCGTCAAGCGTTTCGCGACCGGCGCAATGTCGATGGGCTCGATCAGCACCGAAGCGCACGCCACGCTCGCCGTCGCGATGAACCGCATCGGCGGAAAGTCGAACACCGGTGAAGGCGGTGAAGACGCAAACCGTTACCGCAACGAACTGCGCGGCATTCCGATCAAGAACGGCGACACGATGAAGTCCGTGATCGGCGACGAAGTGGTCGTCGACATTGCGTTGAAGGAAGGCGATTCGCTGCGCTCGCGCATCAAGCAGGTCGCGTCGGGCCGCTTCGGCGTGACGGCGGAGTACCTCGTGTCGGCCGACCAGATCCAGATCAAGATGGCGCAGGGCGCGAAGCCGGGCGAAGGCGGTCAGCTGCCGGGTCACAAGGTGTCGGACTACATCGGCAAGCTGCGTTACTCGGTGCCGGGCGTCGGCCTGATTTCGCCGCCGCCGCACCACGACATCTACTCGATCGAAGATCTGGCGCAGCTGATTCACGATCTGAAGAACGTGAACGCGTCGTCGAGCATCTCGGTGAAGCTCGTGTCGGAGTCGGGCGTCGGTACGGTTGCCGCGGGTGTCGCGAAGGCGAAGGCCGACCACGTCGTGATCGCCGGTCATGACGGCGGCACGGGTGCATCGCCGCTGTCGTCGATCAAGCATGCGGGCACGCCGTGGGAACTGGGTCTCGCCGAAACGCAGCAGACGCTGGTGCTGAACCGGCTGCGCGGCCGTATCCGCGTGCAGGCCGACGGTCAGATGAAGACCGGCCGCGACGTCGTGATCGGCGCGCTGCTCGGCGCTGACGAGTTCGGCTTCGCGACGGCGCCGCTCGTCGTCGAAGGCTGCATCATGATGCGCAAGTGCCATCTGAACACGTGCCCGGTCGGCGTCGCGACGCAAGATCCGGTGCTGCGTGCGAAGTTCCAGGGCCAGCCGGAACACGTCGTGAACTTCTTCTTCTTCATTGCGGAAGAGGCGCGCGAAATCATGGCGCAACTCGGTATCCGCAAGTTCGACGACCTGATCGGTCGCGCGGAACTGCTCGACACGAAGAAGGGTATCGAGCACTGGAAGGCGAAGGGCCTCGACTTCTCGCGTGTGTTCTACCAGCCGCAAGTGCCGGCTGAAGTCGCGCGCAAGCACGTCGACGTGCAGGATCACGGCCTCGACCGCGCGCTCGACCACACGCTGATCGAGAAGGCGAAGGCCGCGATCGAGAAAGGCGAGCACGTGTCGTTCATCCAGCCGGTGCGCAACGTGAACCGCACGGTCGGCGCGATGCTGTCGGGCACGATCGCGAAGAAGTACGGCCACGAAGGACTCGCGGACGACGCGATCCACATCCAGTTGAAGGGCACCGCGGGTCAGAGCTTCGGCGCGTTCCTCGCGAAGGGCATCACGCTGGATCTGGTCGGCGACGGCAACGACTACGTGGGCAAGGGCCTGTCGGGCGGCCGCATCATCATCCGTCCGACCAACGATTTCCGCGGCAAGTCGGAAGAGAACATCATCTGCGGCAACACGGTGATGTACGGCGCGATCGAAGGCGAAGCCTTCTTCCGCGGCGTGGCCGGCGAGCGATTCTGCGTGCGTAACTCGGGCGCGACAGCGGTCGTCGAAGGCACGGGCGACCACGGTTGCGAATACATGACGGGCGGCACGGTCGTCGTGCTCGGAGAGACGGGCCGTAACTTCGCGGCCGGCATGTCGGGCGGCATCGCGTACGTGTTCGATCCGGACGGCATGTTCGCGAGCAAGTGCAACAAGTCGATGGTCGCGCTCGAACCGGTTCTGCAACAGGCCGAACAGGAGCGCACGGTCGATCAGGGCGTGTGGCATCGCGGCACGACCGACGAAGCGCTGCTCAAGGGGCTCATCGAGCGTCACTTCCAGTTCACGGGCTCGCCGCGCGCGAAGGCGCTGCTCGAAAACTGGGACGCGGCACGCCGTCAGTTCGTGAAGGTGTTCCCGACCGAATACAAGCGCGCGCTCGGCGAACTCGCCGCAAAGAAGGCGAACAGCGAAGTGCTCGCCGCCTGAGCTGCCTTCACGGAAGTCAACTTTAGACGTACCCGCCGCGTTCCGACCAATCGACGCGTGGCGGGTCCAGATTACCCCCTAGATACAGATAGAGAAGAGAACCACATGGGCAAGGCAACCGGTTTTCTCGAGTTCGAACGTCGCCACGAGACGTACGAGGCTCCGCTCACGCGTGTGAAGCACTACAAGGAATTCGTCGCGGCACTGACCGACGACGAAGCGAAGATTCAAGGCGCGCGTTGCATGGACTGCGGCATTCCGTTCTGCAACAGCGGCTGCCCGGTCAACAATATCATCCCGGACTTCAACGACCTGGTGTTCCGTCAGGACTGGAAGAACGCGATCGAAGTGCTGCATTCGACCAACAACTTCCCCGAGTTCACGGGCCGTATCTGCCCGGCACCGTGCGAAGCGGCGTGCACGCTCGGCATCAACGACGACCCGGTCGGCATCAAGTCGATCGAGCACGCGATCATCGACAAAGCCTGGACCGAAGGCTGGGTCGCGCCGCAAACGCCGAAGCACAAGACCGGCAAGAAGGTCGCCGTGGTCGGCTCGGGCCCCGCGGGTCTCGCGGCCGCGCAGCAGCTCGCGCGCGCCGGTCATGACGTGACCGTGTTCGAGAAGAACGACCGGATCGGCGGCCTGCTGCGTTATGGCATCCCCGACTTCAAACTGGAGAAGTGGCAGATCGACCGCCGCATGCGCCAGATGGAAGGCGAAGGCGTGACGTTCCGCACCAACGTGTTCATCGGCAAGCCGGACTCGCTGCCGGCGCACATCGGCAACACGGCGAAGGAAACCATCACGCCGGCCGAGCTGAACGAACAGTTCGACGCGGTCGTGATCGCCGGTGGTTCCGAAATGCCGCGCGATCTGCCGGTGCCGGGCCGCGAGCTCGAAGGCGTGTACTACGCGATGGAATTCCTGCCGCAGCAGAACAAGGTCAACGCCGGCGACAAAGTGCCGAACCAGCTCGTCGCGAAGGGCAAGCACGTCGTCGTGATCGGCGGCGGCGATACCGGTTCCGACTGCGTGGGCACGTCGAACCGTCATGGCGCGAAGAGCGTCACGCAGTTCGAACTGCTGCCGCAGCCGCCGGAAGAAGAGAACAAGCCGCTCGTATGGCCGTACTGGCCGATCAAGCTGCGCACGTCGTCGTCGCATGAGGAAGGCTGCGAGCGCGACTGGGCGGTCGCGACCAAGCGTCTCGAAGGCAAGAACGGCAAGGTCGAGAAGCTGATCGCCGCGCGCGTCGAATGGAAGGACGGCAAGATGGTCGAAGTGCCGAACTCCGAATTCGAAATGAAGGCTGACCTCGTGCTGCTCGCGATGGGCTTCACGCAGCCGGTGTCGCCGGTGCTCGAAGCGTTCGGCGTCGACAAGGATGCGCGCGGCAACGTGCGCGCCACGACCGAGGGCGACAAGGCGTACTACACGTCGGTGAACAAGGTGTTCACGGCAGGCGACATGCGCCGCGGCCAGTCGCTCGTGGTGTGGGCGATTCGCGAAGGCCGTCAGTGCGCACGTTCGGTCGATGCGTTCCTGATGGGGCATTCGGAACTGCCGCGTTAAGCGTCTTCAGCCGGTGTGCGTGCCTGGCGTTCCAGGCCGCGCGCGCCGGCGACGATTTGCAGGAAGACGTGGAGACGGCAAGGCGCCCCATGAAGGGCACCTGTAGCGGGAAAGCAATGCAGTAAAAAAGAAACCGGGCTCGCCTGAATGGGGGAGCCCGGTTTTCTTTTATCTCGTCGCGGTGCGTTATGTCCGCCTCATTGGCGATAGCGCGCGAGCGTCAGACCGTCGAGATCGATCTCCGGTTTGCGCTGTGCGATCAGATCCGCGACCACGCGCGCCGAGCCCATCGACATCGCCCAGCCCGTCGAGCCGTGCCCGAGGTTCAGCCATAAGTTGTCGATGTTGCACGGGCCGAGCAGCGGCGCGCCATCGGGCGTCATCGGCCGGTGGCCGACCCAGAAGTGCGCGGAAGTCGGATTGGCCGCGTGCGGAAACCAGTCGCGCAGCACCGTGAGCAGCGTTTGCAGCGCCTGCTCGCGCAACGTCGTCTGGCGATTGCCGAGCTCCGCCGTACCCGCGATGCGCAGGTTGTTGCCGAAGCGCGTGATCGCCGTCTTCAGCGATTCGTCCATCAGTGCCGCCCGTGGCGCTTTTTCCTCGTCGGTCACAGGCAGCGTGGCCGAATAGCCCTTCACCGGATAGAGCGGCACCTTCACGCCGAGCGGCGCGAGCAGCGCCGCGCTATCGACGCCGAGCGCGACGACCACCGCGTCGGCCTGCAGCGTCTGCGCGCCCCGCTCGCTTCGAATACGCACGCCGCGCACCGTCGCTCCCTCGACATCGAGCGACGTGACGCGCGTGTCGAAGCGAAAGCTCACGCCATTGCGTTCACAGATCGCGCGCAGTTCGCGGGTGAAGCGCGCGCAGTCGCCGGCTTCGTCGTCGGGCAGATAGAGGCCCGAGAACGGCGCTTGACGCGCCCAGCGCAGACCGGGCTCGATCTCCGCGCACTGCGCGGCGCTGACTTCCCGATGCACGATGCCCCCATCGCGCAGCACCGCGAGCGCCGGCTGCGCGAGTTCGACGTCGTACTCGCTGCGAAACAGTTGCAGATAGCCCTGGCTGCGGCCGTAGTCGAACGGATGACGGCCGCGGAATTCGTGCAGGCAAGCGCGGCTGTAGTACGCGATGCGCTGCATACGCTGCTTGTTCACGCGAAAGCGGTCGAGGTCGCACTCGCGCAGCCAGCGCGCGATCCAGCGCCATTGGGCCGGATCGAGCGTCGGCCGGAAGATCAGCGGCGAGGCCGGCTTGAACAGGTACTTGAGGATTTTCGCCGGCATGCCGGGCGCGGCCCATGGCGTCACGTAGCCCGGCGCGATCACGCCGGCGTTGCCGAAACTCGTGGACAGGGCGACGTCGGGTTCGCGCTCGATCACCGTCACGTCGCAGCCTTGCTGGCACAGATAAAAAGCAGTGGCGACGCCGATGACGCCGCCGCCGAGTACGATCGTTTTCATGATTGGGAACTGCGGTGTCAGACGATCTCAAGCGGCGGAGCCGGCCGCCCCTAGCACCTTGCCCTTCGTTTCCGGCAGGCACAACGCGGCGACGATCACGAGCAGATACCCCGCGCCCGCGACGATGCCCATCGCCTTCACGAGTGTCATCGTCTGCGCGAAGGTACCGACGAGTATCGGAAAGAACGAGCCGAGCCCGCGCCCGAGGTTGTAGCAGAAGCCTTGCCCCGAGCCGCGGATTTCGTTCGGATACAGCTCCGACAGATACGCGCCGATGCCCGCGAAAATCCCCTGCACGACGATGCCGAGCGGGAAGCCGAGCGCGAGCATCATCGTGTCGGTGATCGGCAGCATCGTGTAGACCATGCCGAGCACGAACGAGCCGACCGCGAACAGCACGAACGACGCGCGCCGGCCGATCCTGTCGCACAGAATCGCGCCGACGATATAGCCGGCGAACGAACCGACGATCAGCACGATCAGATAGCCGCTCGTATTGAACACCGACAGATGGCGCTCCGTCTTCAGATAGGTGGGCAGCCACGTCGTGATCGCGTAGTAACCGCCGAGCATGCCGGTGCACAGCGCGCTGCCGAGCACAGTTGTCTTCAGATGCGCGGCCGAGAAGATCTGCATGAAGTGCGACGTGTTGATGCCGCTTTCGCGCGCGCGACGCGTCGCGACAAAGATCTCGGGGTCGCTGACGTTGCGGCGGATATAGATGATCCATGCGGCGGGCAGCAGGCCAACCCAGAAACACGCGCGCCACGCGTACTGCTCGGGCAGCAGCGCGAAAGCCGCCCAGTAGACGATCGCCGCGGCCGCCCAGCCGAACGACCAGCTGCTCTGCACGGTGCCGACCGCCTTTGCGCGATGCTGTGGCGAGCGGATCGTCTCGGCCATCATGATCGTCACGACCGACCACTCACCGCCGAAGCCGATGCCCTGCAGCGTACGCGTGGCGAGCAACTGCCAGAACGACTGCGTGAAGCCAGACAGGAACGTGAAAATCGCGAAGGTGGCGATCGTCCATTGCAATACACGGATGCGGCCGTGGCGATCGGCAAGAATGCCGGCGAGCCAGCCGCCGATCGCCGACGAAATCAGCGAGCTGGTGGCGATCATGCCTGCTTCGCTTTTGCTCATGCCCCACGTCGCGATCAGCGTCGGGATGAGGAACGAGTAGATCATGAAGTCGAACGCGTCGACCGCGTATCCGCCGAAACCGGCGAATAGCGTGCGACGCTCGCGCGGGGTCAGCTCGGTGAACCATTGGAGAGAAGACATGTTTTGTTGTGGTCTCCAGGTTTCTTGTGCCTGCGGGGGCCGGATGGGAGGGTGTCAGTATTCTACGGGGATGCGGCGTCGTGAGGCCAGTTGGGGTCAAAAAGGGCGTGCGCGAGGTAACGGCCGATAAGGCACCGCAAGGGAACGGAAATCGGTGGGCCAACCGTCCCTCTTTTTTCTTACTAACCCCTACGATGTAACGCAAAACTTATTGGTCAACGTTAAACTGCGTCTGCAGCCCCGGCTGCCCCACGCAATCCTCCTATACACCTGTCGCCCCGATGTCCGTTACCGCGAAAAACCGTTCGCCTTTCCGCGCCTTTGCGAGCACGACCGTGCCCGTGGAGCGCGGCATGCCCGGCGAAGCGTCGGCGGCGCGGCGACGCTTTCTGAGGGGCTCGGCCGGTGCGATGCTGGCCGCGGGTTTCGGCAGCACGCTGCTGTCCGCCTGCGGCGGTAGTCTCGAAGCCGATCAGCCGGCTACGCCGCGGCTCGTGTCGGTCAGCAACTTCCGCGATGTCGGCGGCGCGGGTGCCGGCTACCTGACCGTCGACGGCAAACAGATGCGGCGCGGCGTGTTCTATCGCGCGAACGCGCTGACGCTGAGCGGCACCGACACGGCGACGCTCGACAAGCTCGGTATCGTGTCGGTCTACGACCTGCGCACGCCCGCCGAAATCGCACGCGCCGCCGACGTGCTGCCGAGCGGCGCGACATCCTCGACGCTGAACGTGCTCGGCACGAACGACTTCGTCGCGCCCCCGGTCGATTCTCCCGTCGACGCCGTCGCGTTCATGCAGGCGCAGGCGCGCGCGTATGTGACGGGCGGCCCGCAGCGAGCCGCCTATGGCGCGTTGCTCGGCGCGCTCGCCGACGGCACGGGCGCGCAGCTATTCCACTCGAACGCGGGCAAGGATCGCGCGGGCTGGGTCGCGGCGCTGCTGCTCAGCATCGCCAACGTTCCGCTCGACGTGATCATGCAGGACTACCTGCTCAGCAACGTCTATCTCGCGCCATCGATCGCCGCGCAAACCACCACGCTGCGCGCGCAGGAAGGCGCGGCCATCGCGACGGCGAGAGCGCCGTTGCTCGACGTCGACGAGAATTATCTGCAGGCGGGCTTCGACCAGGTGCAGGCGAGCTACGGCACGATGGCGAGCTACCTGACGCAAGGCCTCGGTCTTTCCACGGCGACGGTCGACGCGCTGCGCAATCGGCTCGTGCATTGACGCGCTTCGCTGGCGCGCTTTGGTGGCCTTCCTTACAGCGCAAAAAAAAAGTCCGCCGCAGAGGTGCGGGCGGACCGGGAAGGGCTGCATCAAGGTTGCCGAGGGCGACTATAAGGCCGCAACCCGCGCGACAGTCGATGCGGTAAGGGCAGGTAAGTGTCCGGTCCGCGCCGCGTTTGCCTGCGAGCATCCTTACGACAGCGCCGGGTCCACCGGCAATTCGATCCGCACTTCGAGCCCCCCCTGCGCGTGATTGCGCACGAGGCAGCGTCCACCGCGATCGTGCGCGAGCCGCGCGACGATCGCGAGACCGAGCCCGCAATGGCCTTCGCCGCCGCGCGCGGCGTCGAGCCGCACGAACGGCTTCATCGCCGCGGCAAATGCGGTCGTCGGGAATGCCGGCGCCGTGGTCGCGCACGCTGATCGTCCAATGACGGTCGTTGCACGCGGTCGAGATTTCCACCGGCGGCATGCCGTGTTCGAGCGCGTTGTCGACGAGGTTCGTCACGAGCCGGTCGAGCAGCGTGCGCGGCAGCGTGAACGAGGGGCCGGCGCGCAGATCGAGCGCGAACAGCGGGGTTTCGGCGGGGTCCGCCGCTTCGGCGGTTTCAGCGGCCTCCGCGTAATCGCCCGAGGAAAACTGCTCGCGCAAGAACTCGTCGACTTCGACGGGCGGTCCGGCGTCCGCCGATTGGCCCGCGAATTCGAGGAACTGCTGGACGATGTTGGTCAGGGAATCGACGTCGCGGATCAGGCCCGCGCGCTCGTTTTCGTCGACCAGCACGCTTGCGCGCAGCTTCAGGCGCGTGAGCGGCGCCTTCAGATCGTGCGCGACGCCGGCGAGCATCACCGCCTGGTCGTCGCCGGCTTCGTTCAGGCGCCGCATCATGTCGTTGAATGAGCCGATCAGCTCACGCAGCTCGCGCGGGCCCTGCACCGGCACGGGTTGGGGCCGGCCGCCCGAGCCGAACGCGCGCGACGCATCGGCCACGCGCGACAACGGCCGTTGCATCTGCCACACCGCGAACAACGACAGGATCAGCCCGGCGACCAGCATCGACACCGATTCGATCAGAAAGCGCGGCGGCGGCGGCAGGTCGACCGGCACGACGACCCAGTTCGACTTGCCCGGGACCAGCACCCACAGTTGCGGCGGACGCAGATCGTCGACGGCGATCTGCGTGCCGGCCGGCAGGTTCTCACGCAGGTGCCGGCTCAGTTCGACCACCATATGCTCGTGCGGCTCGCGCAGATGCACGCTGGTCGGCATGTTCCAGGTGGGCACCAGATGCACGCGCATCGCCGGCGCGAGCGCGGCGCCCTTGATCGGCTCGCCGTTGATCGCCTGCAGCACGAGCAGAATGCCGCGCGCGAAGCCGTCGATTTCGTGGCGCGGCGGCTGCATCGTCACCAGCACGAACCAGCTCGCCTGAATCGCGAACAGCACCGCCGCCGACAGCAACGCCATTCTGCCGAACAGCGTGTTCAGCGGATTTCTCATGCGCTCGGGGCGGCCCCGTCCTCGAAGGGTGTGCCGTTGGCGTCGGGCACGAACACGTAGCCCTTGCCGCGCACCGTTTGCACGTAGCACGGGTTCGACGGGTCGTCCTCGATCACGCGGCGCAGGCGCCAGATCGGTACGTCGAGGCTACGGTCGCGGAACGCGAGGTTGTCGCGATGCACGAGATCGTGAATCAGCACGCGCGACAGCACCTTGTACGGATTGTTGACGAAGATCTTCAGCAGCGCGAATTCGCTGTCGCGCAGCGGCAGCTTGGCGTCGTCGCGGCTCAGCGAGCGCGTGGCGAAGTCCAGTTCGAATGGACCGAAGCGATAGCGCTTGCGTGCTTCGGGCGCGCTCGTGGTGGACGGCCCGCGCCGGCGCAACACGGTCTGGATCCGCACGAGCAGTTCGCGCGGATCGAACGGCTTGGTCAGATAGTCGTCCGCGCCGAGCGACAGGCCGACGATGCGGTCGGCCACCGTGCCGCGCGCGGTCACGAAGATCACCGGGATGTCGTCGCCGGCGGCGCGCAACGCGGTGAGCGCGCGCAGGCCGTCGGTGTTCGGCATCATGATGTCGAGCACGACGACCGACGGCCGCTCACGCTCGAGACGACGCTGCAAATGGGTGCCGTCATGCAGCACGGACGCATCGAAGCCGTTCGACTGCAGAAACTTGCAAAGCAGATCGCGTACGACCGGATCGTCGTCGACGATAAGGACCTGTGGATTCATGGCGAAATTCTAGACTGGCCCGCCCGACGCGCGACCGGGCATTTCCTTACCAACGCTTACTGTGTGCCGCTCGGTGCTGGCGGGCTCGCGCCGGGGCGGATCAGCGAAGGTGCAGCGCTTACTTTAGCACTGCCTGATCCGGCTCTGCGCGACGACAGGCACGCGATGACAACAGTTGGCAAGCACTCGAAAGCCCTCGCAAGCCCACGGAACGGATCGTAACAACCGCGCGAAAGCGTGCTTTGCTTCGCCCATCGTCGGCGCCCGCGCGGCGCGATGATTGGTTCCGCAGCAAGTCGCGCCGCACGCCGAACGAGGCCCGCTGCCTCGGACGACGGCGCGCGGCGTTCAACCGACACCGGTGCGCAATGCGCACCTTCGCGAGGTCCATCATGACGATCCACAATACGCTCAGTTCCATGCCTTTCTCCTCGCTGGCGAATAAGCCGGCCACGGAGAAATCCGCCAGTTCAAACTCCACGGGCGCAGCGGCGAAATCGCAGCAGAGCGCCGGGCTAGGGAAGCCTGCACTGCCTGCGCCGGGCACGGGGCTCATCGGCCATCTGCTCAACACGACTGCGTGAATCGGCGAGGTCCGCGTGCCGTTATCCAGAACTACTGAGCAGCGGCGGCGCGCCGTGGCGTGGCTCGTTGCCGGCGCGCTGCTGTTGCCGCTCGGCGGCTGCGGCGCCGCGGCGCTGCCGTGCCGGGTCACGGCGGCGACCCTGAAAGTGCTGCCGGTCGTCGGCCATGCGGCGGCGACGCCTTTCGACATGTGCGCTTCCGCGATCGATTGAATCATGACGCTCACCCGGATGGTTGGTGCACTGATGCTGCTCGGCGGCGTGCTGTCGTGCGCCGCGCATGCACAGCTCGTCGCGCGCAGTGCGAAGGCGGCCAGCGCGGCATCGAATAGCGTCGTCACCGACACGCGGCGGCGCTCGCCGGACGCGCCGTTTTCGTTTCGCGGCGTCGCGCTCGGCATCACGATCGACGAATTCCGTGCGGGCTCGACCGTGCGCGCGACGCCGGTCGGCAGCGTGCCGATCTGCGAGACGGACGTGCAGGCCGGAGCGCTCGGCATGCGGCTGAAGTCGCACGATAGCCTGAGCGTCGCATGCCGCTGGGCGCATCGCGATGATGAACGCTGGGCGGTGTCGCAGGCCGTGGTCGATGGTGCGCCGGCGCTCGAACACGTGATGCGCTTCGCGCGCATCGACGGGCAGGGCGCGCTGCGTCTCTACGAGATGTCGTTCGTGATCGACGAGCTGACCGCGGAGGATCTGCGCGACGCGCTCGAGGATCGTTACGGGCCGCCGCGTCTCGCGACCCGCAACGCGGCGGCGCCGGGCGCGATGCCGATGTACGTATGGGAGAACGCGGTGAGTTCGATCACGCTGTGCTTTCTGCCCGGCAGCCGCAACGGCACGCTCACGTATCTGCTGAAGGGCTCGGATGCGTGGATGAAAGCGGTCGTGCGGCAATGGCAGGCGAGCGGCGCCGACGCGGGCTGACGTTTGCCAGGCAACCCTGATTACCGGTGCGATCCCAACGCCGAAACCGGGCGGTGTCCGGATAGGCCGCCTCACTTCGACTCCTTTCATCCTTTCCGCCACGGAGCCAGCATGACCGCGCTACGTCTCACCCTCGTGCTCGGCTCCGCGAGCTGTCTCGCGGCCTGTTCGAGCGCGCAGACCAGGTCGATCGTCGAAACGCCGATGGCGCCGCCGCTCGCGTCCGCGCCGTTGAACGTCAACACGCAAGGCGCGATCTATCAGGCCGGCGCGCCGTTGCTGCTGTATGAGACGCCGCGCGCGCAGCACGTCGGCGACGTGCTGACGATCCGGCTGTCGGAATCGTATAGCGGCAACAACAGCGCGAGCGCGTCGGCGAACCGCACGAGCAGCATCACCGCGACTGCCGCGGATCAATCGACGAATGCCGCCGCGCGACTCGCCAAACTATTCAACATCGGCTCTGCCAGCACCGACTACAAAGGGCAGGGCAATCTGAGCGACATCAGCGACATGACGGGCACGCTAGCCGTGACCGTGATCGGCACGGTGTCGGGCGGCAATCTCGTCGTGTCAGGCGAGAAGGTGATCGCGATGAGCGGGACCCGCGACCGTCTTCGACTCTCGGGCATCGTCAATCCCAAGGACATCGAAGCAGGCAATTACGTCGCGTCGAGCAAGGTTGCGAACGCGCGCATCGAGCAGGCGGGCCTCGGCATGGTCAACGATGCGATGACGATGGGCTGGCTGCAGAGGATGTTTCTGAGTGTGCTGACGTTTTGACCGTCAGCCCCGGGTCAGCGCGGTGCGCGCGACACCGCGCTGCGCGTTACGTGCGACGCGTGGGCCGCATCAACCGGCTTCGACCATCAGGCGCCGCTAACCGAGCGGCGGCGCAAGCCCGCGTTCGGCCGCGCCGATCTCGCCGTCCGGCACGAACACGTAGCCGTGTCCCCACACCGTCTGCACGTAGCGCGGTTCCGACGGGTCCACTTCGATCAATCGACGCAAGCGCCAGATCGATACGTCGAGACTGCGGTTGCGATGCGCTTCGCTATTGCCGTGCAGTTTTTCGAGCAGCTGCGCACGCGTGAGCACGGTCATCGCGTGCGTGACGAACACCTTCAGCATCGCGAATTCGCTCGAACGCAGCGTGATGCGTTCGCCGTCGCGGCGCAGTTCGCGCGCGGGGAAGTTCACTTCGAAGCGGCCGAAATGATAGGGCGCGCGCTGTTCGGGCGCGCCCGGCGCGATCGAGCCGCGACGCCGCAGCACGGTGCGAATCCGCGCGACGAGCTCGCTCGGTTCGAAAGGCTTGCCGAGATAATCGTCGGCGCCGAGTTCGAGGCCGATCACGCGATCGATCGGATCGGCGCGCGCGGTCAGCAGGATCACGGGAATGTCGTCGCCGGCGACACGCAAGGCGCGCAGCGCGCTGATGCCGTCGAGCTCCGGCATCATGATGTCGAGCACGACGAGCGCGGGACGCTCCTGCTGCAATCTGCGCTGCAACGCCAAGCCATTTTCCAGCATGGCGACCTTGAAGCCGCGGCCGTGCAGATATTCGCTGACGAGCTCGCGTACGACGGGATCGTCATCGACGATCAGGATGGTCTGGTTCATTCAGGTCATCTTAGTGATGCGCACGGGCCGCGCAAAGCGTATACCGCTTTCCAATCCTTTCCCGTGTAAGGCGCTGCAAGCGAAAGCAAAGCCGCAAGCACTCAGTGGGGCGGCGGGAAGGCCTGCGAGGTTTGCAGGGTCTGCTGTTGCTGCGCTTGACGCGGGAAATCGGTCCGATCGACCACCATCCGCTCGATCAGCCCGCCGAGCTTGACCGAGGCCGACGAAAAACGGTCGGTGTTCAGGCCGCCGGTCTGATAGCGCGCGGTGACCAGAATGCGGCCACCCTGGATCAGCGTCAGATCGATGATCGACAGGTACTGGATCGATTCGTCGCTGAACGAGCGGCGGCCATAGTCGATCGCGGCGTCGTAGACGAGCCGCGCTTCGCAGCCGGCCGGCGAGGTGCCCGGATTGTAGACGTCCGAACGAATACCGCGCCGCTCGAGCGCGAGCTGCAGCGCCGGCACGAAATCGCCGACCGACACCGTCGGGTTCACTTCGATGCAGACGTGCCGCAAATCCGCGGGCCGCCCGTTGACGAAGGTCGGCGACGAGTAGTTCGACGCGATCGCGTAGCCGGCCTGGATGACCGAGCCGGTGGCGTCGGCGGCCTGGATCAGCGTCCAGGCGCAGCCGTCGAGCGCGAGCGTCAGCGTCGCGGCGAAGGCGGCGAGGGCGCAACGACGCCGGCATATCAGCGAGGCGACCAGACCCAGGCGCGAATGCCTGGTTGCCGCTGGCGCGCGCACGGTCGGCGACGAGGTCATGAGGCAGCGCCCGATCCCGGTCACGAAATGCGATGGAGCATCAAAAGCAGCGACGGCCGCGCGCTCAGCGCGTCACGCGCAGTCGCAGTTCGTTCTGACCTTGCACGCTCGCGGTGACGTTCACGCGACGGGCGTCGGTGGTCACGACGAAATGCTGGCGCACGGGTGTGTTGACGTCATGCACGACGCGCGGAAAGCAGGCGGCGATGTCGGCGCCGAGTTCTTCGAGCGGATCGTTGATGACGCCGTCGGCTTGCCAGTGCGCGCGCCAGTGGCAGTCGTACGCGTGCGGGCTGGCGCGGCAAGCGTCCGTATTGGAGACGCCCGGCAGTTGCGCGGCGGTCTCGTTTGGCAGTCGCCGGAAATCGCTCGCATCGACGATGTGCGTGAGCGCCGCGCAGATATCGGCGGGTTGGTTCGGCTCGGTCGTTTGCGCGGCATCGACGGCGTTCGTGAGCAGCAGCGCCGCGCCGCAGGCGAGCGCGATGCGCGGGAGCAAAGACGGGAGCAAAGGTGAAACACGGCGAGCGAATGACATGGGCGAGGAGTCCGAAGAGCGGTTGCGATGAAAGACGTGACTGACATCAACGACGGCCGGCGCATGGCGCGGCCCGTACGACTATCGTCGCTGCTCGCCGGCATTTTCAAAGCGCGGAACAGCTTGCGCGCTCCGCAAATGCTTTCGAACTCTTCTCGTGTCTTTCCGGATGTTGCGCCCGGAGGTGCCGGCGCGCAGGCGAGGCTTAACCGAGCGTCAAGCCGCCATCGATGTGAATCACCTGGCCGGTGATGTGGCGTGCCGCGTCGGACAGCAGGAATGCGATCAGCGCGGCGACGTCGTCCGGTTCGGCAACATGACCGAGCGGCGTGGCTTCGGCGGCGTGCGCCCACACGGCCGCGTTGTCGGCGCTTGGGCCGCGATCCTTGCGCGTGTAGCCCGGCGCCACGCAATTGACGGTCACGCCGAGCGGCGCGAGCTCCGCGGCCGCCGTTTTCGCAAGCGCTTCGAGTGCCGCTTTCGCGGCCGCCGTCGCGGCGAATGGCGCATCCGCGCGATAGCGATGCGCGACGAACGAACTCAAGGCGACCACGCGACCGCGCTTCGATGTTTCGAGCGCGGGCATCGCGCGTCGCACGAGCGCGGCGAAGGCGGCTGGCATCGCGGCGAAGGCGGCGCCGAAGGCGTCGGGATCGAGCGCGGCCAGCGTTTGGCGCTGCGCATGGCCGGCGTTCGCGACCAGTTGATCGAGTGCGCCGAAGCTCGCGAGCGTCTGATGGATCACGTGCTCCGCCGCGCCGCGCTCGGCGAGGTCGCCGAACACGGTCGCGCAGCGTGCGCCGCTTGCCGTGCAGTCGGCGGCAACCTGCACGAGCCGTCGACGGGAGGCGTCGTCTGCGCCGCGCGCGTGCAGCATCAACGACGTATGCGGCGCCGCGAGGCGCCGTGCGAGCGCCGCACCGATGCCGGAACCGGCGCCGGTGATCAGCACGACGCGAGCGGCGGTGCCGTGCGCTTCGCTGACGTGAGCGCCGCTCGCGTCGCTCACGCCGCTACCGCTTCGACAGAACGCTCGACGTCGAGCGTTTCGTCATGGAACGCTGCGAGCGATTCGCGATGCGCGACGCTGACGATCGCAGCCTTCGGCAACCGCTCGGTGAACAGCCGATAGAGCCGCGCCTCGTTTTCCGCGTCGAGCGCGCTGGTCGCTTCGTCGAGGAACAGGTAGTCCGGCTTGTGCAGCAGCACGCGCGCGGCGGCGAAGCGCTGCTGCTCACCCGGCGACAGCACGCGAGTCCAGTGCGCCGTTTCCTGCAGACGGTCCGCGTATTCCGACAGATGGCAGGTGATGAGCGCGTCGCGGCATTCGTCGTCGCCATAGGTGTCCGCCGCCGACGGATACGCGAGCGCCGCCTTCAGCGTGCCGATCGGCATGTAGCTGATCTGCGGGATGAACATCATGCGCGCGTTGACCGGTGCGTCGATCGAGCCGTCGCCGAACGGCCACAGGCCCGCGAGCGCGCGCATCAGCGTGCTCTTGCCGGCGCCCGACGGACCGCGCACGAGCCAGCGCGAGCCCGGCCGGATCGCGATATCGCGGATGCGCGACAGTGGGTTGCCATTGGGCAGGGCGAGCTGGAGGCTGTCGGTGGTAAGCGTGTTGCTGTCGACGAAATGCAGATTGATGCCGCCATGTTCCGTGGCCGGCGACACCGATTCCTTCAGACGCGGCGAATGCACGACGCGCTTGAATTCGCGCAACCGGTTCACGGTCGCGCGCCATTCGACGAGGCTCGTATAACTGTTGATGAACCACGAGAACGAATCGCTGACCGTGCCGAACGCGCTCGAAATCTGCATCAGCACGCCGAACGTGAACGCGCCCGCGAAGTAGCGCGGCGAGGCGACGACGATCGGGAAAATGATCGCGATCTGGCCGTAGAAGCTCAGCACGAAGGTGAGGCGCTTCGTGTACTTCATCACCTGCCACCAGTTGTCGCGGATGCGGCCGAACAGCGTGCGCGCGTTCGTCTTCTCGGTTTCCATGCCGTTGTAGAACGCGATCTGCTCGGCGTTCTCACGCAGCCGGATCAAGCCGAAACGGAAATCGGCCTCGACTTTCTGCGCCTGATAGTTGATCGACACGAGCGGATGGCCGACCTTCTGCGTGACGAGCGAGCCGCCCACCGCATACAGCGCCGCGGCCCACACCATGTAGCCGGGGATCTGCAGCGGCATGCCGCCGAGCGAGATGCTCAACGCGCCCGCGAGCGACCACAGGATCGTGATGAACGACACGAGCGTGACGACGGTCGACAGCAGATCGAGCGTTAGCGACAGCGTGGTGGTCGCGAACGACTGCAGGTCGTCGCTGATCCGCTGGTCGGGGTTGTCGGCGAGACGGTCGCGCTCGATGCGGTAGAACGCGCTGTCGTCGAGCCACTCGTTCAGGTAGCGGGTGGTCAGCCACTGGCGCCAGCGGAAGCCGAGCATCTGGCGCAGATAGCGTCCATACACGGCGAGGATGATGAAACCGAACGCGAGTCCGGTAAAGATCATCAGCAGGTGCGGGAAGTCGTGGACGTTCTTCGCCTGCAGCGCGTTGTAGAAGTCCCTGCTCCAGCTATTCAGGCGCACGTTGATCCAGACGACGAGCAGGTTCATCACGATGATCGTGACGAGCAGCCCCCACGCGATGCCTCGTTCCTCGGAAACCCAGTAGGGCTTGATCAGGGTCCACGCGGAGACCTTTTCGTCGGGCGGCAGCGCGGGGCTGGCGGAAGTATGTGGTGTCATGAGCGTCCTGATGAAGTGCTGACCCGAAGTGCCATTCCGGCGTACGGGTCCGATCTGGTTGACCCATGTCGGGCGATCCCGCGAACAGCAGGCCTCTTTGCGAGGGCGTGGCTGCCGCGGGTCTGCGATACCTGGCCGGGCATCGCGCCATCACGCTCGATGAACGCGAGTCCGGACGGGCGCCCGATTCTGGCGTGACGCCCTTAAGCGAAAATTAATTTTCGGGGCCGGCATCCGCTGGGGTGCCGCCGCCACGCATGCGGCCACGAGCGCCGCGCGCACCGCGTTTTTGCGGCACTGGTCACGGCATTGTGCCAGAGCGCCGGGCCGCTTCGCACCGGCATCTCGATAGACGGTGCCAGATCAAAATTGGGGTGGCGACCGTGGAGCGCTGGTTTGCGGGCGCCGCGCCTTTTATGGTCTAATGACCTTCGACGAAACAGGGGTGCTTCGCCCACAGGCGGCATGACTTTCATGCCGGGGCGGCGAGGCTGAGAGAGACCCTTTGCACCCGATCCGGGTAATACCGGCGCGGGAAGTTTCCGGAAGCAACCGTCTTCCATTCCCCGCCGGGCGGCGAGCGCAGCTCACATGTGCACGTCGTGACCGGCCGGCTTCACCCGCCGGTTTCGTCCTGGGTACGTGCGTTTTTGGCCGTACGGAAAGGACTCGATGACCGCCTATTCTTCAGACATGCATTTTTCCGTTCGTCACGCCGCCTCGGGTGAGCCGTGCCGTTTTGGTTTTGCCCACCGCAGTCGAACGGAGCGCGCGCGATGAACCGTCCCGCCCGACCCGATTTCGCCGTGCTCGGCGGCGGCCTGTGCGGCCGCCTGGTCGCGTGGCGCCTCGCTGGCGACGGGCATCGCGTGGCGCTCTACGAGCGCGGCGATGCCACCGGTTCGCAGGCTGCCGCGTGGGTCGCCGCCGCGATGCTCGCGCCGCTGGCAGAGGCCGCGAGCGCCGAGCTGCTGATCACGCGGCTTGGCGCGAGTTCGCTCGAAAGCTGGCCGCGCGTGCTTGCCGAACTGCCGGAGCCGGTGTTTTTCCAGCGCAACGGCACGCTCGTCGTCTGGCATCACGCGGATCGCACCGAGGCGCCGCTATTCGAGCGGCGCGTGCGTGCGAACGCGCCGGCCGAGTTGCTCGACGGCGGCTTCGTCGCGTTGGCGGGCGCGCAGCTCGGCGCCGCCGAACCCGCGTTGGCCGGCCGCTTCAGCCAAGGCTGGCTGCTGCCGCGAGAAGGCCAGCTCGACAACCGCCAGGTGCTGTCCGCGCTCGCGGCCGGGCTTGCCGAGCGCGGCGTCGACACGCACTGGAACACGCCGATCGACGACGCGTCGCTGCCCGAGGCCGGCATCACCATCGATTGCCGCGGGCTCGGCGCGAAGCCGGTGCTGCCGACGCTGCGCGGCATCCGCGGCGAAGTTGCGCGCGTGCATGCGCCTCACCTGCAGCTGACGCGCCCGGTGCGGCTACTGCATCCGCGTTACCCGCTGTATATCGCGCCGAAGCAGAACGGCCTCTACGTGATCGGCGCGACCGAGGTGGAGGGCGAGGACATGTCGCCCGTCAGCGTGCGTTCGGCGCTCGAGTTGCTGAGCGCGGCGTTTTCGGTGCACCCGGGCTTCGGCGAGGCGCGCATTCTCGAGCTGAATTCGCAGTGCCGGCCGACCTTGCCCGATCATCGCCCCGCGCTGCTGTGGGACGGCGCGCGCACGCTGCGCGTGAACGGCCTGTACCGGCACGGCTACATGATCGCGCCCGAAGTCGCCGACGAAGCCGTGCGCTTCGCGAGCGCGCTGCTCGACGGCCGCGTCGGTGATGCCGACGCATTCGCCGGCTGGCGGCGCGACTCACGCTGGAGCGAGCTGTTCCAGCAGCATTTCGCGCGCGAGCCGGCCCGAGCGTAGCGGCCAACGTGCCGCGCGCGATGCCGCTTGCGCCATCGATTGAACCGTATTCGAACACCATGGACATTCATATCAATCAGAAGCCGTTGTCGCTGCCCGAGGGCGCGACTGTCGCCGATGCGCTCGCCGCCTTTGGCGCGCGTCCGCCGTTCGCTGTCGCGCTCAACGGCGATTTCGTCGCGCGTGCGCAGCATGCGGCGCGCGCGTTGCAAACGGGCGACCGGCTCGACGTCGTGCAGCCGGTCGCGGGCGGCTGAGCGCGACCGCGCCAGCCTCTCGCTTACCGAACGCAACAACCGTCGCCGAAAACCCATTGCCGCAACGCGGTCGGTTCTAGCCGCGAGGGCAAACCAGGATGATGCAAATGACTTCTCACGAGACCGCCGACGCGCTGACGCTATACGGTCAAACTTTTGCAAGCCGCGTGCTGCTCGGCACATCGCGCTATCCGTCGCTGCAATCGCTGTCCGACTCGATCGACGCCGCGCGCCCCGGCATGGTGACGGTCGCGCTGCGCCGTCAGATGAACGAGGGCCACGCCGAAGCCGGCTTCTTCGATCTGCTCAAGCGCCATGGCGTGCCGCTCTTGCCGAACACGGCGGGTTGCCTGAGCGTCGGTGAAGCGGTGACGACCGCGCACATGGCGCGCGAAATCTTCGAGACCGAGTGGATCAAGCTCGAACTGATCGGCGACGACTACACACTGCAGCCCGACCCGGTCGGCCTGATCGAAGCCGCCGCGCGGCTCGTCAAGGATGGCTTCAAGGTGCTGCCGTACTGCACCGAAGATCTGGTGATCGGCCGCCGTCTGCTCGACGCCGGCTGCGAGGCGCTGATGCCGTGGGGCGCGCCGATCGGCACCGGCAAGGGCGTGATCAATCCATACGGGCTGCGCGTGTTGCGCGAGCGGCTGCCGGACGTGCCGCTGATCGTCGACGCCGGGCTCGGCGTGCCGTCGCATGCGGCCCAGGTGATGGAGTGGGGCTTCGACGGCGTGCTGCTGAACACGGCCGTGTCGCAGGCGACGCACCCCGACGCGATGGCGCGCGCGTTCGCGCTGGGCGTCGAGGCGGGTCGGCAAGCGTATCTCGCGGGCCCGATGGCCGAGCGCGAGAGCGCGCACGCGAGCACGCCGGTGATCGGCATGCCGTTCTGGCATCAGGATGGAGGTGCCGCATGACTCAGTCGTTGACGCTGAAGGACCGCGATCTGTTCTGGCCGACGGCCGACGAACTCATCGAAGCCGCCGAGCGCATCCGCGCACGTCTCGGCGACTGGCCGCCGACGCACGCGCCGTGGCGCATCTGCCTGATCGCACCCGACGAACCGAACGGTGGCGACCTGATCGTAACCGCCGACGCACAGCAGCACGGCGAGCAGATCGCGCGCTGGCTGATGCGGGGTGCGGGCGTGATCGTCGCCGCGGAAAACCGCGCGACGCTGCATCTGGGCGGCGAGAAGTACGGCCTCGAAGGCCATCTGGCGGAAGACTGGATTCCCGCGCTTGCCGCGTTCCTCGACTGCGGTTTCGATCCGCACGACGCGCTGGTGCTCGCGCTCGCGTGGCGCGATGGCGACGAGACCCGCGCCGACGATGCTTTCCCGGCCGACCTCGCTCGCTTTCCGCGCCTTACCGACCTGCCGGCGGCACCCGCCAAGGCGTTCCCGCGCTGCCCGGCAAGGCTCGGCCTGTATCCGGTGTTGCCGACCGCGGACTGGGTCGAACGGGTGGTCGGCTTCGGCGTGAAGACGGTGCAGTTGCGCCGCAAGTCGGCCGAACCCGCCGACGAGCTGAAGCGCGAAATCGCGCGCTGCGTGGCGGCCGGCCGCGCGCACGACGCGCAGGTGTTCATCAACGATCACTGGCAGGCGGCGCTCGAGGCGGGCGCGTACGGCGTGCACCTCGGCCAGGAAGACGTGCATAGCGCGGATCTGTCCGCGCTGGCTGACGCGGGCATCCGCTTGGGGCTGTCCACTCATGGCTTCTACGAGATGCTGAAGGCGCTGCATTTCCGGCCGAGCTACATTGCATTGGGCGCCGTGTTCCCGACCACGACCAAGGTCATGCCGACCGCGCCGCAGGGCTTGCGCCGCCTCGCACGCTATGTGCGGCTGCTCGACGGCGTGGTGCCGCTCGTCGCGATCGGCGGGATCGATCTGCAGGTGCTGCCGGACGTGCTCGCGACCGGCGTTGGCTGCGCGGCCGTGGTGCGCGCGGTGACGGAAGCGGCCGACCCGGCCGCGGCCCTTTCTGCACTGCAACACACGTTTACGCAATAATCGTCAGGCATAGTCAAGGAACGGGGCACCTCACGGCAGCTTTTGCACGATGGCCCTATAATTCGGCCTTCCCTGTAAAAGGATTGTCAGTTTGGTGCCTTCCTATCCCGAGACCTTACTCGAGCTGCGCGACGTCGACTTCGGTTACGGCGACCGGCTCGTCCTGTCGAATCTGAATCTGCGCTTTCGTCGCGGTCAGGTCGTCGCGGTCATGGGCGGCTCGGGTTGCGGCAAGACCACGGTGCTGCGGCTGATCGGCGGCCTCGTGCGCGCCCAGCGCGGCCAGGTGCTGTTCCATGGCGAAGACATCGGCGAGCAGACGCGCGAAGGCCTTTACGCGCTGCGCCGCAAGATGGGCATGCTGTTCCAGTTCGGCGCGCTGTTCACCGACATGTCGGTGTTCGAAAACGTCGCCTTCTCGCTTCGCGAGCATACCGATCTCCCCGAAGAACTGCTGCGCGACCTCGTGCTGATGAAGCTCAACGCGGTCGGTCTGCGCGGCGCGCGCGACCTGCTGCCGTCCGAGATTTCCGGCGGCATGGCGCGACGCGTGGCGCTCGCGCGCGCAATCGCGCTCGACCCCGAACTGATGATGTACGACGAGCCGTTCGCCGGTCTCGACCCGATCTCGCTCGGCATCACCGCGAACCTGATCCGCACGCTGAACCGGGCGCTCGGCGCCACGTCGATTCTCGTCACGCATGACGTGCCGGAATCATTCGCGATCGCCGACTACGTGTACTTCCTGTCCAACGGCGGTGTGCTTGCCGAGGGCACGCCCGACGAACTGCGCGCGTCGACCGATCCGACCGTGCGGCAGTTCATCGACGGCGCGCCGGACGGCCCGTTCAGATTCCACTATCCGGCGCAGACGCCGCTCGCGGCGGACTTCGGCATCGGCGGAGGCCAGTCATGATCAGTACGATCGGTCGCTCGGTCATCACCGGGCTCGGCACCGCCGGCTACGCGACGCGCTTCTTCCTGCGGCTCGTGCTCGAATTTTTCCCGCTGCTGCGCCGCCCGCGTCTTGTCACGAAGCAGATCCACTTTGTCGGTAATTATTCGCTCGTGATCATCGCGGTGTCGGGGCTGTTCGTCGGCTTCGTGCTCGGGCTGCAGGGCTATTACACGCTGAACCGTTATGGCTCCGAGCAGGCGCTCGGGTTGCTGGTCGCGCTGTCGCTCGTGCGCGAGCTCGGGCCGGTCGTGACCGCGCTGCTGTTCGCCGGGCGCGCGGGCACGTCGCTGACCGCCGAAATCGGCCTGATGAAGGCGGGCGAGCAGCTCACCGCGATGGAAATGATGGCCGTCGATCCGGTCAAGGTCGTGATCGCGCCGCGCCTGTGGGCCGGCATCGTGTCGATGCCGATCCTCGCCGCGATCTTCAGCGCGGTCGGCGTTCTGGGCGGTTACGTGGTGGGCGTGCTGCTGATCGGCGTCGATGCCGGCGCGTTCTGGTCGCAGATGCAAAGCGGCGTCGACGTGTGGCGCGATGTCGGCGCCGGGGTCGTCAAGAGTGTGGTGTTCGGCCTCGCGGTGACCTTCGTCGCGCTGTTTCAGGGCTACGAGGCGAAGCCGACGCCGGAAGGCGTGTCGCGCGCGACGACCCGCACGGTCGTGTACGCGTCGCTCGCGGTGCTCGGGCTCGATTTCCTGCTGACCGCACTAATGTTCAGCTAAGACCGCGCAGCATGCCGGCTGCCGGCGGTGCATGATGCGCCGCGCACGGCGGAGGTGATGGCGGCGCGGCGGATTCACTTTGGGATGACGATGAAAAAGAATGTTCTCGACTTCTGGGTCGGCCTGTTCGTGGTGCTGGGTTTCGTGGCGTTGCTGTTTCTTGCGCTGAAGGCCGGCAATATGAGCTCGTTGTCGTTCCAGGCAACCTACCCGGTCAAGCTGAAGTTCGACAACATCGGCGGGCTGAAGCCACGCGCGCCGGTGAAGAGCGCCGGCGTGACGGTCGGCCGGGTCGCGTCGATCGGCTTCGACAGCAACACCTACCAGGCGCTCGTCACGATCGATATCGACAAGCAATATCAGTTTCCGAGGGACACTTCGGCGAAGATCCTGACCTCGGGTCTGCTCGGCGAGCAGTACATCGGGCTCGAGCCGGGGGGCGACTCGGAAATGCTGAAGGCCGGCGATACGATCTCGATGACGCAATCGGCGATCGTGCTGGAAAACCTGATCGGCCAGTTCCTGTATAGCAAGGCCGCGGATTCCGGCGCGGCGAAGCCCGCCGCATCCGCCCCTGCACCGGCGCCGGGCGCGCCGGCCTCCGGCGCTGCCGGCCAGTAAGGCCAACAAGGAGAACTAGATGCAGACGACACTGCAGACGGCGCGCAGCGGCGCGCGCGTCCTACAGTTCGGCAAGGTCGCCGTGGCGGCTGCGCTGCTCGCCGGTTGCACGACCGTGCATACGCCTACCAAGGGCGACCCGTTCGAAGGGCTGAACCGTACGATCTTCACCGTCAACGACAAGATCGACCAGTACGCGCTGAAGCCGGTTGCGCAGGGCTACGTTTGGGTCACGCCGCAGCCGGTTCGCGACAGCGTGACGAACTTTTTCTCGAACATCGGCGACGTCTATATTGCGGCGAACAACCTGCTGCAGCTGCGCATCGCCGACGGCGTGTCCGACATCATGCGGATCGTGATCAACACGTTGTTCGGCGTCGGCGGCCTGTTCGACGTCGCGACGCTCGCGAAGCTCCCGAAGCACGACAACGACCTCGGTCTGACGCTCGGCCACTACGGCGTGCCGGCGGGCCCCTATCTGGTGCTGCCGCTGTTCGGGCCGAGCACGGTGCGCGATGCGGTCGGCTCGCTCGGCAACTACTACGTGAACCCGATCAGCTACGTCGACCCGCCGGGCCTGAGCTGGGCGCTGTATGGCCTGAACATCGTCAACACGCGCGCGAACCTGCTCGGAGCGAGCAACCTGCTGGAAGGCGCGGCACTCGACAAATACTCGTTCGTGCGTAACGCGTATCTGCAGCGCCGGCAGTATCTGTTGTCGGATAACCGCCGGCGGCCGCAGGAACTGCCGAGCTACGACGAGGAAGCGCCGCTGCCGAAGTACGACGAAGGCGAGACGGGCGCGGCAGGTGTGCCGGCCAAGCCGGCTCCCGCATCCGGCGCGGCCGTGGGCACGCCGCAAGGCGCGTCGGCACCGGAGGCCGCGTCGGGCGCCGAAACACCGCCTCTCGACCTGAAAGGCGGCCCGGAGACGCAAGTTCCGGCCGCGTCAGTTGGTGCCGCCCACGCGCTTCAACTTCCCGTCCTTAAGATTGCATTGAACGTGCAGCCGTAACAGATCGATACGACTCTCGCAGTTTGCGCATGGATTGCCGTCGAACTCGCGTGATAAGGTCGATTCAAACTGTTGCATTATTTTTGAGGCAAAGCTCGATATGAAAAAATTCTTCCTGATTCCGTTGTTTGCCGCGTTGTTTTCGTTCATCAGCGCGGGCGCATCGGCGCAAACCGTCGACACCAGCTCGCCCGACGCGCTGATCAAGACCGTCACCCAGCAGGTGATGGACGCGATTCGGGGCGACAAGTCGATCCAGCAGGGCGACATCACGCACATCACGGCGCTCGTCAACGAAAAGATCCTGCCGTACACCGATTTCCGCCGCACCACCCAGCTCGCGATGGGCCGTAACTGGCGCACCGCGACGCCCGAACAGCAGAACCAGGTGGTCGAGCAGTTCAAGATGCTGCTGATCCGCACGTACGCGGGCGCGCTCGCGCAGGTGCGCGACCAGCAGATCCAGTACAAGCCGTTCCGCATGAATCCGGACGACACCGACACGGTGGTGCGCTCGGTCGTGATGAACAGCGGCCAGCCGATCGAACTCGACTACCGCCTGTACAAGACGGCGCAGGGCTGGCGCGTGTATGACATCAACGTGCTCGGCGCGTGGCTGATCCAGGCGTATCAGCAGCAGTTCAACGAGCAGATCCAGCAGAAGGGCGTGGACGGACTGATCCAGTTCCTCACGCAGCGCAATCAGCAACTCGCCGCGGGCAAGCAGTCGTGAGCGACGTGCTGAACCCGGTGGCGAACCGCTTCGACAGCGGCACGACGCTGACCCACGAGAGCGCGAAGGCCGCGCTCGCAGCGGGTCTGCAACGCATCGCGGCGGGTGCGGGCGGCGTCGATTGCGCGCCGCTCACGCAATTCGATTCGTCGGCGCTCGCCGTCCTGCTCGCGTGGGTGCGGGCCGCGGCGGCGCGCGGCGGCAAGTTCGAAATCGTCAATCTGCCGGCTGGGCTCGCCAGTCTCGCGCAGGCCTACGGCGTCGATACACTTCTCTCTTCTGGCGCCTCCAGCATGGTTGCGTCAGCGCGACATTGACGCTCCTCTAGCGTCGTCTCCCCCTTTCCGGCCAGGCCGGGGGTGTCAGTTTTTGCCCTATAATCAAACGTTTTTTTGGGGCGTCGAACTGGCCCCCTAATCGGCCCCGGTTCCCGTTACTTCCAGCATTTGCGCGTCCCCAAGCTCCATTGGGGCTACTTCAGGCGCCGCGACGCACGCGGCCCATAGTCATGTCAGCCATAGAAATTCGTAACGTCAAGAAGCGCTACAAGGACTTGCAGGCGCTCAAGGGCGTCAGCCTCACGGTCGAAGAAGGCGAGTTCTTCGGACTGCTCGGTCCGAACGGCGCGGGCAAGACGACGCTCATCAGCATACTCGCGGGTCTCGCGCGCGCCGACGAAGGCAGCATCGCGGTGCGCGGTCACGACGTCGTCGACGATTTCCGCAACGCGCGCCGCGCGCTCGGCGTGGTGCCGCAGGAGCTCGTGTTCGATCCGTTCTTCACGGTGCGCGAAACCTTGCGCATCCAGTCCGGCTACTACGGGCTGCGCAACAACGACGCGTGGATCGACGAGATCATGGCCAATCTCGATCTCACCGAAAAGGCCGATGCCAACATGCGCGCGCTGTCGGGCGGCATGAAGCGCCGCGTGCTGGTCGCGCAGGCGCTCGTGCACCGCCCGCCGGTGATCGTGCTCGACGAGCCGACCGCGGGTGTCGACGTCGAGTTGCGCCAGACGCTGTGGAAGTTCATCTCGCGCCTGAATCGCGAAGGCCACACGATCGTGCTGACCACGCACTATCTGGAAGAAGCCGAATCGTTGTGCGACCGCATCGCGATGCTGCGCCGTGGCGAGGTCGTCGCGCTCGATCGCACCAGCACACTGCTGCAGCGTTTCGCCGGCATGCAACTGTTCGTGCGCTTCGCGCAGGGCGTGCTGCCCGCCGAGCTGCGTCCGCTCGAGGCGGAAAGCGGCGCCGGCAACGGTAATGGCCGCCAGCATCTGCTGCGCCTGACGAGCTACGACGACGTCGAGCGCATCCTCGCGCAATGCCGCGCGGCCGGTTGTACATTCGAAGAAATCGAGGTCCGCAAGGCCGACCTCGAAGACGTATTCGTTCAGGTGATGAACGGTCCAGAAGTGATCGAGGGGCTTGCATGAGCGGGTACAGTGGATTTAGCACGCTGTTTTACAAAGAACTGCTGCGCTTCTGGAAGGTGTCTTTCCAGACCGTGCTCGCGCCGGTCATCACCGCGCTGCTTTACCTGACCATCTTCGGCCACGCGCTGCGCGGCCACGTGCAGGTCTATCCGGGCGTCGAATACACGAGCTTCCTGATTCCGGGCCTCGTGATGATGAGCGTGCTGCAGAACGCGTTCGCGAATAGTTCTTCGTCGCTGATTCAATCGAAGATCACCGGCAACCTCGTGTTCGTGCTGCTGCCGCCGCTGTCGCACCACGAGATGTTCGCGGCCTACGTGCTCGCGGCCGTGGCGCGCGGGCTGTGTGTCGGCTTCGGCGTGTTCATCGTGACGATCTGGTTCGTGCCGCTCGCCTTCACCGCGCCGCTCTACATCATCGTGTTCGCGATGTTCGGCTCGGCGATTCTCGGCACGCTGGGTCTGATCGCCGGCATTTGGGCCGAGAAGTTCGACCAGCTCGCCGCGTTCCAGAACTTTCTGATCATGCCGCTCACGTTCCTGTCGGGCGTGTTCTACTCGACGCATACGCTGCCGCCCGTATGGCGCGAAGTATCGCGGCTCAATCCGTTTTTCTACATGATCGACGGCTTTCGCTATGGTTTTTTCGGCGTGTCGGATATCGACCCGCTGGTGAGCCTCGCGATCGTCGCCGGTTTCTTCGTGGTGCTGGCCGCCGTGGCGATGCGCATGCTCGCTACCGGCTACAAGCTGCGCCACTGACGAGGAGCTTCTCTCATGTTGCCGACTCCCGAACAGGTCAAACAGTACATTGCAGCTGGACTCGCGTGCGAGCATCTCGAAGTCGAAGGCGACGGTCAGCATTTCTTTGCGACGATCGTCTCGCCGAACTTCGAAGGCAAGCGCCTGATCCAGCGTCACCAACTCGTGTATGCGGCGCTCGGCGACCGCATGCGCGAAGAAATCCACGCGCTCAGCATGAAGACGCTGACGCCCGCCGAATGGCAGAACGCGTAATCTGGAAACTTAGTGCGAATTACTCAGGAAGGGCGCGACACCGCTAGCGGCGCGCCGAACACAGACAAAGCAGGTCCGGACGCGAACCGGGCCGATCAGGAACCGACAGGCATGGATAAACTCATCATTGAAGGTGGCTACCCGCTCTCCGGTGAAGTTGTCGTCTCGGGTGCGAAAAACGCGGCATTGCCGATCCTGTGCGCGGCTCTGCTGAGCGCCGATCCGGTGCATCTGGAGAACGTGCCCGATCTGCAGGACGTGCGCACGATGCTCAAGCTGCTCGGCCAGATGGGCGTGCGGATCGAAGCCGGCGAAGGGCGCGTCGCGCTCGACGCGTCGAAGGTCGACAACCTCGTCGCGCCGTACGAAATGGTGAAGACGATGCGCGCGTCGATCCTCGTGCTCGGTCCGCTCGTCGCGCGCTTCGGTCATGCGCGCGTGTCGCTGCCGGGCGGCTGCGCGATCGGCGCGCGTCCGGTCGATCAGCACATCAAGGGTCTGCAGGCGATGGGCGCCGAGATCACGATCGAGCACGGCTTCATCGAAGCGCGCGCGAAGCGTCTGAAGGGCGCGCGCATCGTCACCGACATGATCACCGTGACCGGTACCGAGAACCTGCTGATGGCGGCGGTGCTCGCCGAAGGCGAGACGGTCATCGAGAACGCAGCGCGCGAACCCGAAGTGGTCGACCTCGCGCGTCTGCTCGTCGCGATGGGCGCGAAGATCGAAGGCATCGGCACCGACCGTCTGGTGATCCATGGCGTCGACAAGCTGCACGGTGCGAAGCACACGGTGATTCCGGACCGCATCGAAGCGGGCACTTTCCTGTGCGCGGTCGCGACGGCCGGCGGCGACGTCATGCTGCGCAAGATGCGTCCGCTGCTGCTCGAAGCCGTCACCGAAAAGCTGCGCGAAGCGGGCGTCACGGTCGAGGAAGGCGACGACTGGATGCGCGTGCGCATGGACAAGCGCCCGAGCGCGGTCACGTTCCGCACCTCCGAATACCCGGCGTTTCCGACCGACATGCAGGCGCAGTTCATGGCGCTCAACACGATCGCGGACGGTACGTCGCAAGTCGTGGAGACGATCTTCGAAAACCGTTTCATGCACGTCCAGGAGCTGAACCGCCTCGGCGCGAGCATCACGATCGACGGCAACACCGCGCTCGTAACCGGCGTCGAAAAACTGTCCGGCGCGAAGGTGATGGCCACCGATCTGCGCGCGTCCGCGAGTCTTGTGATCGCCGCGCTGCGCGCCGAGGGCGAGACGCTGATCGACCGCATCTATCACCTCGATCGCGGCTACGACCGCATGGAAGCGAAGCTCAATGCGATCGGCGCGAAGGTGCGCCGGGTTTCCGGGAGCGGGGCATGAGTTCGATGCCGCAAACGTCGTCGTCGCCGGCGGTCAGCGCGCCGCTCACGCTCGCGTTGTCGAAAGGGCGTATCTTCGAGGAAACGCTGCCGCTGCTCGCGGCGGCCGGCATCGAAGTAGCGGAAGATCCGGAGAGCTCGCGCAAGCTGATTCTGCCGACCACCGACCCGAACCTGCGCGTGATCGTCGTGCGCGCGACCGACGTGCCGACCTATGTCGAGTACGGCGCGGCCGACTTCGGCGTGGCCGGCAAGGACGTGCTGCTCGAGCATGGCGGCAGCGGCCTGTATCAGCCGGTGGATCTGGACATCGCGCGTTGCCGCATGTCGGTCGCGGTCGCGGCCGGTTTCGATTATGCGAACGCGGTGCGCCAGGGCGCGCGTCTGCGGGTCGCTACCAAGTATGTTGAAACCGCTCGTGAGCATTTTGCCGCCAAGGGCGTTCACGTCGATCTGATCAAGCTGTACGGTTCGATGGAACTCGCTCCGCTGGTTGGTCTCGCCGACGCGATCGTCGACCTGGTCAGCTCGGGCAATACGCTGCGCGCGAACAATCTGGTCGAGGTGGAGGAGATCATGCAGATTTCGTCGCGTCTCGTCGTGAACCAGGCAGCGCTGAAGCTCAAACGCGCCGCGTTGCGGCCGATTCTCGACGCGTTTGCCAATGCTTCGTCGAAAACCGCCGCCCCGGCGGCCTGACTGACGATGGCAATGTGACGTTGCACTGATAGCGCGCCTTACCGAAACGGATACCTGTATGTCTACCAAGATTCGCAAACTCGATTCCACCGCTCGCGACTTCCACAAGTCGCTGCATGCGGTGCTAGCGTTCGAGGCGAGCGAAGACGAAGCCATCGAGCGCGCGGTCGCGCAGATTCTGAACGACGTGAAGGCGCGCGGCGACGAGGCGGTGCTCGAGTACACGAATCGCTTCGATCGCGTCGATGCGAAAAGCGTGGCCGAGCTCGAACTGCCGATGGCCGAACTCGAGGCGGCGCTCGAAAGTCTCGAGCCGAAGCGGCGCGCGTCGCTCGAAGCGGCGGCGGCACGCGTGCGCGGCTATCACGAGAAGCAGAAGATCGAGTGCGGCAGCCATAGCTGGCAGTACACCGAAGCGGACGGCACCGTGCTCGGCCAGAAGGTCACGCCGCTCGATCGCGCGGGGATCTACGTGCCGGGTGGCAAGGCCGCGTATCCGTCGTCGGTGCTGATGAACGCGATACCGGCGCGGGTGGCCGGCGTGCGCGAAATCGTGATGGTCGTGCCGACGCCGGACGGCGTGAAGAATCCGCTCGTGCTCGCGGCGGCTCTGCTGGGTGGCGTCGATCGCGTGTTCACGATCGGCGGCGCGCAGGCGGTAGCTGCGCTCGCGTACGGCACGCAGACTGTGCCCGCGGTCGACAAGATCTGCGGCCCCGGCAACGCGTACGTCGCGTCGGCGAAGCGTCGCGTGTTCGGCACGGTCGGCATCGACATGATCGCCGGGCCGTCGGAAATCCTCGTGTTGTGCGACGGCACGACCGACCCGCGCTGGGTCGCGATGGACCTGTTTTCGCAAGCCGAGCACGACGAGCTCGCGCAGTCGATCCTGCTGTGCCCCAACGACGCGTTCATCGCGCGCGTGCAGGAAGCGATCGACGAACTGCTGCCCACCCTGCCGCGCCGCGAAGTGATCCGCACGTCGCTCGAAAACCGCGGCGCGCTGATCAAGGTGCGCGACATGGCCGAGGCCTGCGCGATCGCCAACGACATCGCGCCGGAGCACCTTGAAATTTCGGCGCTGGAGCCGCATCAGTGGGCGCAGCAGATCCGTCACGCAGGCGCGATCTTCCTTGGCCGTTACACGAGCGAGAGCCTCGGCGACTACTGCGCGGGCCCGAATCATGTGCTGCCGACGTCGCGTACCGCACGGTTTTCGTCGCCGCTCGGCGTCTATGATTTCTTCAAGCGTTCGAGCCTGATCGAGGTCAGTGCGGAAGGTGCGCAGACGCTCGGCGAGATTGCCGCGGAACTGGCATACGGCGAAGGTCTGCAAGCGCACGCACGCAGCGCCGAATACCGGATGCGGCAGAACACCAACGAACGCGGCTGAGGCGGAGCGCTGATCGCGCTGGCGCGCGGCGGAACTCAAGCAGGCGTAAGCGGGAGCAGGAGAAGCGGCGAGGGCGGCAACCGCCGCCGCATCGACCGGCTTCCATGTTTTCCGGCTTCCACCCGCTCGAGCGACGGCTCGAGCCCACCCGCCCCATTCAATAACGACGACAGAGACCAACCCGAGCGCCCCATGCCGACGACGCCGACCCGGCGTCTTTCGCACGGCCCGGCCCCCGAACCTATGACGACACCTCAAGACATCATCCGCAGCGACGTGCTCGCAATGACGAGCTATCCGGTTCCCGACGCCACCGGCTTCATCAAGCTCGACGCGATGGAAAACCCGTTTCCGCTGCCGCCGGAACTTGCCGCGCATCTCGGCGAGCGTCTGGCCGGCGTCGCGTTGAACCGTTATCCGGCGCCGCGCCCCGAGCAGTTGATCGAGCGCATTCGTCACGTGATGGGCGTGCCGGCGGGGTGCGACGTGCTGCTCGGCAATGGCTCGGATGAAATCATCAGCATCATGTCGGTCGCGTGCGCGAAGCCGGGCGCGAAGGTGCTCGCCCCGGTGCCGGGCTTCGTCATGTATCAGATGTCGGCGAAGCTGGCGAATCTCGAATTCGTCGGCGTGCCGCTCAAAGCCGACTTCACGCTCGATACCGACGCGATGCTCGCGGCGATCGCCGAGCATGAACCGGCGATCATCTATCTCGCGTATCCGAACAACCCGACCGGCACGCTGTTCGATGACGCCGAAATCGAGCGCGTCATCGCCGCGGCGGGCAAGAGCCTCGTCGTGATCGACGAGGCGTATCAGCCGTTCGCGCAGAAGAGCTGGCTGCCGCGCGCCGACCAGTTCGACAACGTCGTCGTGATGCGCACGGTGTCGAAGCTGGGCCTCGCCGGCATTCGCCTCGGTTACCTGGTCGGCAAGCCCGCGTGGCTGACCGAGTTCGACAAGGTCCGCCCGCCGTACAACACCAACGTGCTGACGCAGGCCGCCGCTGATTTCCTGCTCGACCACATCGGCGTGCTCGATGCGCAGGCCGCGCAATTGCGCGACGAACGCGAGAAACTCGCGCAGGCGGTGGCCGCGCTGCCGGGCGCCGAAGTGTTCACTAGCGCGGGCAACTTCCTGCTCGTGCGGGTGCCCGATGCGTCGGTATTGTTCGAAACCCTGCTAACGGCGCGGATTCTGATCAAAAACGTGAGTAAAATGCATCCATTGCTGGCCAATTGCGTGCGTTTGACCGTCGGTTCGCCGAACGAGAACGCCCAGTTGCTCGCCGGCCTGAAACTCGTGTTGCGGTAACCCGCCGCGTTGAACGGCTGCACTGAGCAGCCCGCCAGTTTGTCCATCCCACATTACTAGCGCTTTTAAGCCAGATTCGAGGAATTGCCATGCGCCTTGCGGAAGTCGTTCGCAACACCAGCGAAACGCAGATCCGTGTGAAGATCAACCTGGACGGCACCGGCCAGCAGAAGCTGGCCACCGGTGTGCCGTTCCTGGACCACATGCTCGACCAGATCGCCCGCCACGGGTTGTTCGACCTCGAGATCGAAGCGCATGGCGACCTGCATATCGACGATCATCACACGGTCGAAGACACCGGCATCACGCTCGGCCAGGCCGTCGCGAAGGCGATCGGCGATCGCAAGGGCATCCGCCGCTACGGCCATTCCTACGTGCCGCTCGACGAAGCGCTGTCGCGCGTCGTGATCGATTTTTCCGGCCGTCCGGGCCTCGAATTTCACGTGCCGTTCACGCGCGCGCGCATCGGCACGTTCGACGTCGACCTGTCGATCGAATTCTTCCGCGGCTTCGTGAACCATGCCGGCGTGACGCTGCACATCGACAACCTGCGTGGCATCAACGCGCACCATCAGCTCGAAACGGTGTTCAAGGCATTCGGGCGTGCGCTGCGCATGGCCGTCGAACTCGACGAGCGCGCGGCCGGACAGATTCCGTCGACCAAGGGCAGCCTCTAACGTAACGGCCGTAGCAGGCCTTAACACGGGTTTCACCGCCTCCAACGTCTTCAGGCCACTCACCTTCAGGCGATTCATCGGGCAGGACCGCATTTGCCGGCACGTCGTTTGACGCCGCGCGGCGGCATCGATGGATCGAGGGCAGAGCGGCCAAACTTGAAATGAAAACTTCGATAGCGATTGTGGATTACGGAATGGGCAACCTGCGCTCGGTTGCCCAGGCACTGCGTAAAGCGGCGCCGGAAGCGGAGGTGGCGATCGTCGATCGTCCGGAAGCGATCCGCTCGGCCGACCGCGTGGTGCTGCCGGGCCAGGGTGCGATGCCCGACTGCATGCGCAGTCTCGGCGCGTCCGGTTTGCAGGAAGCGGTCGTCGAGGCGTCGCGCAGCAAGCCGCTGATGGGCGTGTGCGTCGGCGAGCAGATGCTGTTCGACTGGAGCGCCGAGGGCGACACGCCGGGTCTGGGTCTGTTGCCCGGCAAGGCGGTGCGCTTCGAGCTCGAAGGCCAGGTGCAGGACGACGGCTCGCGCTTCAAGGTCCCGCAGATGGGCTGGAACCGCGTGCGTCAGGCGCAGCCGCATCCGCTGTGGGACGGTGTCGCCGACAACGCGTTCTTCTACTTCGTGCACAGCTACTACGTGGTTCCGGACAACCCGGCGCATACGTCGGGCGAAACGGTCTACGGCGTGCCCTTTACCTCGGCGGTAGCGCGGGATAACATCTTTGCCACCCAATTCCACCCTGAAAAGAGCGCCGAGGCGGGTTTGCGCGTGTATCGCAACTTCGTGCACTGGAACCCGTGAACGCCTTTTTTCATCCCGTTGCCGCGCGCGCGTCGCGCGGTGCCGCGGTCCCGCATCCGACCGGCGCCCCACTGGAGCGCCGAACGAGTTGTACTAAACTAGCGAGACGGTATTGCGGCGGGCTGACTCGCCAGCCGCTGCCGCCGACCTTCAATCCACTCCCAGATAACACCCGATTGCTATGCTGCTGATTCCCGCCATCGACCTGAAAGACGGTCAGTGTGTACGCCTCAAACAGGGCGATATGGACCAGGCGACGATTTTCTCCGAGGAACCGGCGGCAATGGCCCGACATTGGGTCGACCGCGGCGCGCGTCGTCTGCATCTCGTCGATCTGAATGGCGCGTTCGCCGGCAAGCCGAAGAACGGCGATGCAATCCGGGCGATCATCGATGAAGTGGGCGGCGCGATTCCGGTTCAGTTGGGCGGTGGCATCCGCGACCTGAACACGATCGAGCGCTATCTGGACGACGGTTTGTCGTACGTGATCATCGGCACGGCCGCGGTGAAGAACCCCGGCTTTCTGCAGGACGCGTGCACCGCGTTCGGCGGTCACATCATCGTCGGCCTCGACGCGAAAGACGGCAAGGTCGCCACCGACGGCTGGAGCAAGCTGACCGGTCACGAAGTGGCCGACCTCGCGCGCAAGTTCGAGGACTACGGCTGCGAGTCGATCATCTACACCGACATCGGCCGTGACGGCATGCTGCAAGGCATCAACATCGAAGCGACGGTGCGCCTTGCGCGCGCGGTCAAGATTCCGGTGATCGCGAGCGGCGGCCTGTCGAACCTCGCGGACATCGAATCGCTGTGCGAAGTCGAAGGCGAGGGCATCGAGGGCGTAATCTGCGGTCGCGCGATCTATTCGGGCGACCTCGACTTCGCGGCCGCGCAGACGCTCGCGGACAAGCTGCGCGAAGCGGACGACGCTTAAGCACGGCGTCGGCTGCGCGTGCTGGGCAGCTTGCGCGGGCCGCCGGCGTTGCGCTCGTGTCGGCTTGCGGCGCTCGTTCGAACGATGGCTTGCCTGTAACGCGCGTCGCACGATCAAGCGCCCGGAACCTCGCCAGCTTCCGGCCGGCACCTCACTCGCGGCGCGACGCAACCGCTCGCGCCGGCACCGTGCCGCTTGCCCGCAAGCGAGCGGCCTCATCAGCGGTATTGGCAGAATTGCACGATCATGGCTCTAGCTAAACGCATCATCCCCTGTCTCGACGTCACCGCGGGCCGCGTGGTCAAGGGCGTCAACTTCGTAGAACTGCGCGACGCGGGCGACCCGGTCGAAATCGCGCGCCGTTACGACGATCAGGGCGCCGACGAACTGACGTTCCTCGACATCACCGCGACCTCGGATCAGCGCGACCTGATTCTGCCGATCATCGAGGCGGTCGCTTCGCAGGTGTTCATTCCGCTGACGGTCGGCGGCGGCGTGCGCGCGGTCGAAGACGTGCGGCGCCTGCTGAACGCGGGCGCAGACAAGATCAGCATGAATTCGTCGGCGGTAGCGAATCCGCAACTCGTGAAGGACGCGACCGACAAATACGGCTCGCAGTGCATCGTCGTCGCGATCGATGCGAAGTGCGTGTCGGCCGACGGCGAAACGCCGCGCTGGGAAGTGTTCACGCACGGCGGCCGCAAGGCCACCGGTCTCGATGCGGTCGAATGGGCGCGCAAGATGGCCGAGTTGGGCGCGGGCGAAATCCTGTTGACAAGCATGGATCGCGACGGCACCAGGAGCGGCTTCGACCTTGCGCTCACGCGCGCGGTGTCGGACGCGGTGCCGGTGCCGGTGATCGCCTCGGGCGGCGTCGGCAATCTGCAGCATCTCGCCGACGGCATCAAGAGCGGTCACGCGGACGCGGTGCTCGCCGCGAGCATCTTCCACTATGGCGAACACACGGTCGGCGAGGCCAAGCGCTTCATGGCCGATCAGGGCATTTCGGTGAGGTTGTGACGTGACGAATCCTTCGGCAGTGAACTGGCTCGACAAGGTCAAGTGGGACGCGAACGGCCTCGTGCCGGTGATTGCGCAGGAAGCGTCGACGAACGACGTGCTGATGTTCGCGTGGATGAACCGCGAGGCCCTCGCGAAGACCGTCGAGACCGGCCGCGCGGTGTATTTCTCGCGCTCGCGCCAGCGCCTGTGGTTCAAGGGTGAGGAGTCGGGCCACGTGCAGCATGTGCATGAAGTGCGACTCGATTGCGACGAAGACGTCGTGCTGCTGAAAGTCGAGCAGGTATCGGGCATCGCGTGCCATACCGGCCGCCACTCATGCTTTTTCCAGAAATTCGAAGGCTCGGTGGACGATGGCGACTGGCAGGCCGTCGATCCCGTGCTGAAAGACCCCGAACACATCTACAAATGACGCAATCCACGCAAAACCCGTCGCCCGCCACGGCTTCCACGCTCGACACGCTGCTGCGCCTCGCGGCAGTGATCGACAACCGCAAGGGCGGCGATCCGGACATCTCGTATGTATCGCGCCTGTTCCACAAGGGCGACGACGCGGTGCTGAAAAAGATCGGCGAAGAAGCCACCGAAGTCGTGCTGGCCGCGAAGGACGTGCGCCAGGGCGGCGCACCGAAGGCGCTGGTCGGCGAGGTTGCGGACCTGTGGTTCCACTGCCTCGTGATGCTGTCGCATTTCGATCTGAGCCCCGCCGACGTGATCGCCGAACTCGAGCGTCGCGAAGGCCTGTCGGGCATCGAGGAAAAGGCGCTGCGCAAGAGCCGCGAGCGCGAGGAAAACGGCGACTGAGCAGCCGGAGCGGAAATCTGGCGTTTCCGCTTGAAGTCGCGCGCGCCGGCACCAATATAGCGGTAACCGCACCTCCGGGAGGACGCAAGCATGGAACAGTCGCAGGGAAGCTATCCGCCGCCGGTCTACCGCCACGCGATGGAGCCTGAGCGCGAGCGCAGCCTGCGCACGCTCACGCACGTGCTGTACGCGCTGTATGCGGTCCACTGGCTGACCGGCGGCCTCACCATTCTGGTCGCGATCATCATCAACTACGTCAAACGGTCGGACGTGGCCGGCACGCCGTACGAAGCGCACTTCGAATGGCAGATCCGCACGTTCTGGCTGGGCCTCGTCGGTTACGCGATCGGCGCGTTGCTGCTGCTCGTCGTGATCGGCATTCCGGTGCTGTGGGCAGTCAGCATATGGATGTTGTACCGTATTATCAAAGGCTGGCTGTATCTGTACGATAACAAGCCGTTCGCGAATCCGGCCAGTTGGGTCTGAACGCTAGCCGGTCCGTATGGGCGGGCCGGCTTTCGGATCGAACTTCGGCGCGGGCGGCTTCGCTCGCCCAAGTCATACCGCGTCAGGAATATGATGAGTCACGATCCGAACTGCCTTTTCTGCAAGATTGCCGCTGGCGAAATCCCGTCGACCAGGGTCCACGAAGACGACGAGTTCGTCGCCTTCCGCGACATCCGTCCGGCGGCCGAAACGCATGTGCTGGTGATTCCTCGCAAGCACATTGCAACGCTGTCGAACTGCACGGAAAGCGACGCGCCTCTGCTTGGTAGAATGCTTGTCCTGGCCGCGCGACTGGCCGAACAATTGGGGGTCGCCTATAACGGCGGCGAAACGGGCTTTCGCACGGTAATCAATACCGGTCCGGGCGGTGGTCAGGAGGTGTATCACCTGCACGCGCACATTCTCGCGGGACCGCGTCCCTGGCAACGCATGGGCTGAGCGCCGGTTCACGCGTCATGCGCGCTGCGTGGCAAGTGCGCACCGCCGCGAGTTTTGGTCGAGGACAATAGCGCCTTCGTTGTTTTTACCGCTGTGTAATAACGTCGACGCGATCGTGTGGCCACAATGACAGGCGAAGATGGCCGCATTGCGAGCGAGGCGGTGCAGCCTGATGTAACGTAGAGATATATCGAGACGAAGCGCACGCGCTTCAGGTTATGCAAATTGGCCGCATCAAGATGCGGCGCCGGGGTTAAGGAGAGTAGTCATGGGTTCGTTGAGTATTTGGCATTGGTTGATCGTTCTGTTGATCGTCGCGCTCGTGTTCGGCACGAAGAAGCTGCGCAACATCGGCAGCGATCTGGGCGGCGCCGTGAAGGGCTTCAAGGAAGGCATGAAGGAAGCCGATTCGTCGTCGGCCGACGCGCAAGAGCAGCAGCGCGAGCTGCCGCGCAACGGCGCGGTGGACGTCGAAGCGAAGGAAAAGACGCAGCAATCGAGCGATTACCGCTAAGCCGCGGCCTTCGCGCCGTTCCCGCGTTTCTGACGGACATTCCACTTCATGCTGGACCTCGGTCTAACCAAGATGGCGCTGATCGGCGTCGTCGCGCTGGTCGTCCTCGGGCCTGAGCGCCTGCCGCGTGTCGCTCGCACGGCCGGCGCGCTGTTCGGCCGCGCACAGCGGTACATCAACGACGTTAAGGCCGAAGTCACGCGCGAAATCGAGCTCGACGAATTGCGGCGCATGAAGACCGAGTTCGAGAAGGCCGCGAGCAATGTCGAAACGGCAGTTCAGGACAATCTGCGCAAGCACGAGAATGAACTGAACGAAGCATGGAATAGCGGTACGTCGGTATCGCCGAGCATCGCCGGCGGCGCGCTCGAAGACGCCGGCAGCGGAGCCAGCGGCAGCGCGGGTGCCACCTCGTGGCCCGTCAGTACGCCGGCCGCCGCGCCCAAACGCAAGACCTGGCGCGTCCAGCAGAGCGCCACGCCCACCTGGTACAAGCGAGCGAGCCTGCGGCGCACGCGCGTGCAGTCGGGCGCCGCGCGCGTTGCGCGGCACACACCTGCCAACCTGCGTCGTCCGACGCGGTTTTTCTGATGTTCAGATCGACAATCCCCAACCGAGGGCCGGTGTGAGCGACCCCCAGCAATCCCAGAACGAAGGCACTGAAGAGACCTTCATTTCCCACCTCGTCGAACTGCGTGACCGCATCATCCGTGCGGGGCTCGCTGTCGTCGTCGTGTTCGTCGGGCTCGTGTACTGGGCGCCGGACATCTTCAAACTGCTCGCCCGTCCGCTGATGATGAATCTGCCGAAGGACGGCAAGATGATCGTCACCGACGTCACCGGCTCGTTCTTCGTGCCGATGAAGGTGACGATGCTGGTCGCCTTCGTGATCGCGCTGCCGGTCGTGCTGTACCAGATCTGGGCGTTCGTCGCGCCTGGGCTCTATCAGCACGAGAAGAAGCTCGTCGCGCCGCTCGTCGCGAGCAGCTACACGCTGTTCCTGTGCGGCATGGCGTTCGCGTACTTCGTCGTGTTTCCGACCATCTTCCGCGTGATGGCGCACTACAATGCGCCGCTCGGCGCGGAGATGACAACCGATATCAACAATTACCTGAGCTTCGTGCTGACGATGTTCATCGCGTTCGGCGTCACGTTCGAGGTACCGATCGTCGTCGTGCTGCTGGTGCGGATGAACGTGGTGAAGCTGAAGAAGCTGAAGGAGATCCGGCCGTATGTGATCGTCGGCGCGTTCGTGGTGTCGGCCGTCGTAACGCCGCCGGACGTGTTTTCGCAGCTGATCCTCGCGGTTCCGCTGATTCTGCTGTACGAAGCTGGCATCGTCGCGGCGCGGTTGATCGTCGGCAAGCAGCCGGTGGTCGTGGAGGATGCGAGTCCGCCGCCGTCTAGTTGAAGTGCCGCGAGTCAGTGCCGGGCGTCAAATGAAAAAGGGCAGTTCATTGCGGACTGCCCTTATTCATTGCGTGGAATCGCGGCATTAGCTTCAGCCGCCTTCGTCATCCGGCTGATCGCCGCCGCCGTTGTCGTCTTCCGTCTGTTTCGGCGGCGGCGGGCGTTTGCCGATCTTCACGTCGAGATCGATCTGATGACCTTTGCGCACCAGATGCACTTTCGCCGCCGTACCGGGCTTGATCTGCGCGATCACGTTCAACAGACGCGTGGTATCGGTGATCGCCTGGCCGTTTACGCTCGTCAGGATGTCGCCGGGCTTGATGCCCGCGCGGTCGGCCGGGCCGCTTTTCAGCACGCCCGCGACAATCGCGCCCGACTTCTGATCGAGCCCGAACGACTCCGCGATTTCCGGCGTGACGTCCTGCGGTTCGACGCCGATCCAGCCGCGCGTGACCGTGCCGGTCGTAATGATGCTCTCGAGCACGCTGCGCGCGGTCGACACCGGAATCGCGAAGCCGATGCCGAGCGAGCCGCCCGAGCGCGAGTAGATTGCGGTGTTGATGCCGAGCAGGTTGCCGTTCACGTCGACGAGCGCACCGCCCGAATTGCCGGGGTTGATCGGGGCGTCGGTCTGGATGAAGTTTTCGAACGTATTGATGCCGAGATGGTTGCGGCCGAGCGCGCTGACGATGCCCATCGTTACGGTCTGCCCGACGCCGAACGGATTGCCGATCGCGAGCACGACGTCGCCGACGCGGGTCTGGTCCATCCGGCCGAGCGTGATGGTGGGCAGATTGGTCATATTGACCTTGAGCACGGCCAGATCGGTTTCGGGGTCGATGCCGATGACCTTCGCGCTGGCAGTGCGGCCATCGGCGAGCGCGATTTCGATCTGATCGGCGCCGTCGACGACGTGCTGGTTCGTTAGAATGTAACCTTCCGAACTCACTATCACGCCTGAGCCGAGATTCGAGGCAGGCTGCTCCTGCTGCTTGCGATTGTTCCTGTCGCCGAAGAAGTAGCGGAACAGCGGGTCTTTGGCGCGCGGGTCGGGAGGCAGCGAGCCATCCTTGCTGGAGAACACGTTGACGACCGCGGGCATGGCCTTTTGCGCCGCCTCGGCATAGGACGTTTCGGCATGGCCAGTGCCGATGCCCGGCGCCACTTCCCGTAGCGCGACGATCGGTTCGGCGAGTTGTCTGCCGAATTGTCCTTGACGCTGCAGCCACTGCGGTTTGAGGGTCGCAATGATGAACATCAGCGCCAACAGCACCGTCACCGCTTGGGCAAATAACAGCCAGAAGCGTCTAAGCATCTGAAGACTAGAGGTCTATATGGATCGGATTGAACTTGAATTGTACTTGAACAATCTCCTTGAAACCGCGCGCTTCAAGGACTATTGCCCGAACGGATTGCAGGTCGAAGGACGCCGCCGGATCAACAAGCTCGCGACCGGCGTGACCGCGTCGGTGGCCTTCCTGGAGGCCGCGCTCGACTGGGGCGCGGACGCCGTGCTGGTTCATCACGGCTACTTCTGGCGCAACGAGGCACCGCAGATCACTGGCCGCAAACATGCTCGTTTGAAGCTGCTGCTCGCCAACGACCTGAACCTGTTCGCCTACCATCTGCCGCTCGACGATCATCCCGAGTTCGGCAACAACGCGCAGATCGGCGAGAAGATGGGCTGGATCAGCGACGCGCGTTTCGGCGACAACGATCTCGGCTGGCTCGCCACGCTGCCAATGCCGATCACGCTGTCGCACCTCACCGCGGAGATCGCGCAGACACTGGGCCGCACGCCGCTCGTGTTCGGCGATCCGGATATGGAGCTGCGCCGCGTCGGCTGGTGCACGGGCGCCGCGCAAGGCATGTTCGACGCGGCGATCAACGCGGGTGTCGACGTCTACGTGACCGGCGAGGTTTCGGAGTCGGTGATGCATACGGCGGCGGAAAGCGGCGTCGCGTTTCTGGCAGCTGGCCACCACGCGACCGAGCGCTTCGGCGTGCAGGCGGTGGGCAAGCATCTGTCCGAATCGTTCGATATCGAACATCTGTTTATCGATATCCCCAATCCCGTTTGAATTGCGAATTGCATTAACGAAGAACAAAGCAGGAATACCGCAGAAGGCACTTAAAAGGAGGTGCGAAAAAGTTTGCGATCGGTACGGACAAACCCTGAGTTATCAAGGGCTTCGCACGGTTTTTGGCAATCGGCCCTTGTAAATGGCGACTCCATTCGAGCAAACTAGCGGTAGAAGCGACGTGAAGGAAAAATCCAACTCAGAAGTGGGGCGTGTGATGCGAGACAAAGAAGAGGAACGCGTCGATGGCAGCCGCCGTAACTGGCTGGTAGCGACGACCGTAGCAGGCGGCATAGGAGGTGTTGCCGTTGTCGTACCCTTTGTTAGTTCCTTTGCACCATCCGAAAAGGCCAAGGCCGCAGGTGCCCCGGTCGAAGCCGATATCAGTGGTCTGAAGCCCGGCGACATGATGACGGTCGCCTGGCGTGGCAAGCCGGTGTGGATCATCAACCGCACGGACCGCATGCTCGCCGATGTTCAAAAAGCCGACAGCCAGGTAGCGGACCCCCACTCGCTGAATCCGTTTTCGATGCCGCTGCCGGACTACTGCAACAACGAATTCCGTTCACGCGCCGAGAACAAGCATCTGCTGGTTGCCGTCGCCGTTTGCACGCATCTGGGCTGCACGCCGACGCCGCGCTTCCAGGAAGGCCCGCAGCCGAATCTCCCCGACGACTGGCCCGGCGGTTTCCTGTGCCCGTGCCACGGCTCGACCTACGACATGGCCGGCCGCGTCTTCAAGAACAAACCCGCTCCGCAGAACCTCGACATCCCGCGCTTCATGTTCACGTCGGCGACGGCCCTTGTGATCGGGAAGGACGAAAAAGGAGAAGCGTAATGGCGAGCGAACACGAAGTAGAGACGACCGGGCTGGCTGGTTGGATCGACCAGCGCTTCCCGATGACTGCCACGTGGAAGAAGCACGTTTCCGAGTACTACGCGCCGAAGAACTTCAACTTCTGGTACTTCTTCGGTTCGCTTGCGTTGCTGGTGCTGGTCAACCAGATCGTCACCGGCATTTTCCTGACGATGAACTACAAGCCCGACGCGACGCTCGCGTTCTCGTCGGTCGAGTACATCATGCGCGAGGTGCCGTGGGGCTGGCTGATCCGCTACATGCACTCGACGGGTGCGTCGATGTTTTTCGTCGTCGTGTATCTGCACATGTTCCGCGGGCTCATGTACGGCTCGTACCGCAAGCCGCGCGAGCTCGTGTGGATTTTCGGCTGCCTGATCTTCCTGAGCCTGATGGCCGAGGCATTCTTCGGCTATCTGCTGCCGTGGGGGCAGATGTCGTTCTGGGGCGCGCAGGTGATCGTGAACCTGTTCTCGGCGATTCCGTTCATCGGTCCGGATCTGTCGCTGTGGATTCGCGGCGACTACGTGGTCTCCGACGTCACGCTGAACCGCTTCTTCGCGTTTCACGTGATCGCGATTCCGCTGGTGCTGATCGGCCTCGTGATCGCGCACCTCGTCGCGCTGCACGAAGTCGGCTCGAACAACCCGGACGGCATCGAGATCAAGGCCAAGAAGGGCCCGGATGGCGTGCCGCTCGACGGCATTCCGTTCCACCCGTACTACTCGGTGCACGACTTCATGGGCGTAACGATCTTCCTGCTGATCTTCGCGGCGATCATCTTCTTCGCGCCGGAAATGGGTGGGTACTTCCTTGAAGCCAACAACTTCATCCCCGCGAATCCGCTGCAGACGCCGCCGGAAATTGCGCCTGTATGGTACTTCACCGCCTTTTATGCGATGCTGCGCGCCACTACCGATCCATTCAAGATCGTGCTGATGATCGTCATCGCGCTACTCGGGTTGCTGGCGCTCGTGCGCGCGCGCGGCAAGTGGAAGCTCGGTCTGCCGGTGCTTGCGGTGCTGGTGATCGTCGCGATGGTGTTCACCGAATCGAAGTTCTGGGGCGTCGTGGTGATGGGCAGCGCGGTGATTTCGCTGTTCTTCCTGCCGTGGCTCGACCGGTCGCCGGTCAGGTCTATTCGCTACCGGCCGTTCTTCCACAAGGTTTTCTTCGGGATCTTCGTGATCGCGTTCCTGACGCTCGGCTTCCTCGGCACGCGACCGCCATCGCCGGCCGCGACGCTGATCGCCCAGATCTGCGCGCTGATCTACTTCGCGTTTTTCCTCGGCATGCCCTTCTGGACCCGGCTTGGCAAGTTCAAGCAGCCGCCGGAACGGGTGCGGTTCAAGCCTCACTAATCGCGAGCCAGGAGAACATGAAGATGAAAAAACTGCTTTCGATGTGCGCGCTGGTCGGCGTGACCATGCTTGCACTGTTGGCCGCTCCGGTTCACGCGGACGAGAATTTCCCGCTCGATCGCGCGCCGGACAACACGAACAATTTCGCTTCTTTGCAGCGCGGCGCGCAATTGTTTGTAAACTACTGCCTGAATTGCCACAGCGCGAACCTGATGCGCTACAACCGCCTGACCGATCTCGGCATCACGCCGAACGAAATCCAGGCGAACCTGCTGTTCACCACCGACAAGGTCGGCAACACGATGACCGTGGCGATGCGCCCGGAGGACGCGAAAGCGTGGTTTGGGGCGACGCCGCCGGATCTGTCGGTGGAGGCGCGGGCGCGCGGCACGGACTGGCTTTACACGTATCTGCGAAGTTTTTACCGCGACGATACGCGGCCGACCGGCTGGAACAATCTGGTGTACCAAAACGTGAGCATGCCTCACGTGCTGTGGCAGCTTCAGGGGCAGCGTGCGGCGAAATTCGGCGACGAAACCGACGAAAGAACCGGCGAAAAAGTACACAAATTCCTCGGCTTCCAGCAACTGACTCCGGGGACGATGTCGCCGGTAGATTATGATTCTGCTGTGGCCGACCTCGTGTCGTACCTGTCATGGATGTCCGAACCGACGCAGCAAACCCGCAGGCAACTTGGCGTGTGGGTGCTGTTGTTCCTCGGTATCCTGAGCTTTTTCGCCTGGCGACTGAACGCCGCGTACTGGAAACATATCAAATAATCACGCCGCTACATGGCGTGGGGCCGGCGCCAGGAAAAACCTGCTGAACGGTTTTTCCGCGCGCTGGCCCTTCAGCTTTTTGAGGAAACGTAAACATGATGGTTCTGTATTCCGGCACTACTTGCCCGTTCTCCCAGCGTTGCCGGCTGGTGTTGTTCGAAAAGGGCATGGACTTCGAGATCCGCGACGTCGACCTGTTCAACAAGCCGGAAGACATCGCCGTGATGAATCCGTATGGTCAGGTGCCGATTCTCGTCGAACGGGACCTGATTCTGTACGAATCGAACATCATCAACGAGTACATCGACGAGCGCTTCCCGCACCCGCAGCTGATGCCGGCCGATCCGGTCCAGCGCGCGCGTGCCCGCCTGTTCCTGCTCAACTTCGAGAAAGAGCTGTTCGTCCACGTCGGCACGCTCGAAAACGAGAAGGGCAAGGCAGCGGAGAAGAATCACGAGAAGGCGCGCCTCGCGATCCGCGATCGCCTGACGCAGCTCGCGCCGATCTTCCTGAAGAACAAGTACATGCTCGGCGAAGAGTTCTCGATGCTCGACGTCGCGATCGCGCCGCTGCTTTGGCGCCTTGACCACTACGGTATCGAGCTGTCGAAGAACGCCGCGCCGCTGATGAAGTACGCCGAGCGCATTTTCAGCCGCCCGGCTTATATCGAAGCGCTGACGCCGTCGGAAAAGGTGATGCGTCGTTGAGTTTGGCTTTGGAGCGCGGACGCCGCATCGCTTCGATGCGCGCCCGCGCCCGCAAGAGGACTGTTGATGCAAGAGATTTCCACGAAGCCTTATCTGTTGCGCGCGCTCTACGAGTGGTGCACGGATAACGGCTACACGCCGCATATCGCGGTCCGCGTCGACAATCAGACGCGCGTGCCACGTCAGTTCGTGCGCGACAACGAGATCGTGTTGAACATCAGCTTCGAGGCGACCAGCCAGCTGCAGATGGGCAACGAGTGGATCGAGTTCAACGCGCGCTTCTCCGGCAAGTCCCACAAGATCGAAGTGCCGGTCGCCAATATTCTTGCGATCTACGCGCGCGAGAACGGCCAGGGTATGGCGTTCCCGGTCGAATCGGCGGGCGGCGAGGCTCAGGATTCGGGCGCGGATGCCGCGGACGAAGCTGACACGCCGGCGGCTCCGCGCGCCGTCGAAACCGCCCCCGCCGCCCCTGCCGACCCTGCCGCGGCCACCGACGCCGCCGACAAACCGCAGCCCGACGACGATGGCTCGAAAGGCGGCGGAAGGGCTCGCCTTAAGATCGTGAAATGAAGTAGAATCACGGCCTCATGCCGGCTTAGCTCATCAGGTAGAGCGCTTGACTTGTAATCATGAGGTGGCGGGTTCGAGTCCTGCAGCCGGCACCAGATTGCTTTATCAGCAGTAACTGGAAATGCTAGAAAACCCCGTCGAAGCACACGCTTTGGCGGGGTTTTTCTTTTTTCGGTGGAAATTGCCTAGATCGTTGCTGATGCCGATCACCGAAGCCTTGGCCCGGCTTGTTTGCGACGAGGGTTTCACGCACGTCAAAACGTGCGAAGGCAGCGTGAGGTGAGCCGCGCGATGGCTCAAAAATCATGATATCTCTTTCACCTTGTCGATTGTAGACATTATTGTCTACTTTCGGTGCGTCTAGACTCACCTCATCACCGTCACCAATTCATGCCCGGCGAATCCGCACGGCGGCGGTACGTTACTATTCGGGCGTCGCCCGGGATGGCGGGCAGCCGCCAGACATTCCGGTCCACTGCCGCGGTCCACGTCGCAGGCGACGTCACATCGACTCCATTGCACCATGACCAGCCCCGCAACTCTCACCTGGCCAGAAGCCGACGGCCCGCGCACCGCACGCTGGCGTTCCGAAGCGGCCGTGCCGCCGCCGAAGCGCGTCGTCGTCGCCGACGACCGCACCACCGCCGATTCGGCCTACCGCCTCGCCTGCGAAGGCACCGCGCTGCTGTGGCGCGGCGACTTCCAGAACGCGCGCCAACTGCTGCAGGCCGTCACGCGCCGGCTCGAACGCAAGCCGCGCAAGCAGGGAGCCACACCGCTCGACGCGTTCAACCAGCATCGGCAGGCGCAGTCGCAGCGCGCGCGCACGCTCGGCATGATCCTGATTCCGCTCGATGCCGACTACGCCATTGCGCTGCGGCGCGCGCCCGACGTGCGGCAGGCCTGCATCGAAGCTTATGGACCGGCGAGCGGTGACGCGTCGGTCGTGTCGTTGCGCGAGTTGCTCGGTTTGATCGGCGCGCACGAATGGCGCAAGAAGGGCGTCGAGATTACGGCGCTCGGCGAGCGCATCCATCCGCACTACGGTGTGTTCTCACCGGTGCGCGGCGAGTACGTCGATCTGGTCGCGCGCACGCCGCTGCCGTCGCTGGACCTCGCGTTCGATATCGGCACCGGCACTGGCGTGCTGGCCGCGCTGCTGGCCAAACGCGGCGTGCGCAAGATCGTCGCGACGGACCAGGATGCGCGCGCGCTTGCGTGTGCTCGTGAAAATCTCGCGCGTCTTGGTTTCGCCGAGCACGTCGAGATCGTACAAGCCGATCTGTTTCCGGACGGTCGCGCACCGCTCGTCGTCTGCAATCCGCCGTGGGTGCCGGCGCGGCCGGCGTCGCCGCTCGAATACGCGGTCTACGATCCGGACAGCCGCATGCTGGTCGGCTTCCTGAACGGCCTCGCCGATCATCTGATGCCGGGCGGCGAGGGCTGGCTGATCATTTCGGATTTCGCCGAGCACCTTGGGCTGCGTACGCGCGAGTGGCTGCTCGCGGCGATCGAGCATGCGGGGCTCAATGTCGTGGGGCGCGAGGACATTCGTCCACGGCATCCGAAGGCCAGCGATCAGAACGATCCGTTGTATGTTGCGCGAGCGGCCGAGGTCACGTCGTTGTGGCGGCTCAAGGCGCGGTGACGGCGACTGCGCGCGTCACGCCGACGTGCCGTGCGCTTCCAGATACGCGCACGCGCCCCGGCCAGCGACCAGCCCGCTGGCAAAGCAGGCGGTCAACAGATAACCACCGGTCGGCGCCTCCCAATCGAGCATTTCGCCCGCGCAGAATGCGCCGGGCATCCGGTCGATCATCAGATGCGCGTCCAACGCCTCGAACGGGATTCCGCCCGCCGTACTGATCGCTTCCTCGATCGGTCGCGCGCGCAGCAGTCGCATCGGCAGCGCCTTGATCGCGTGGGCGAGGCCGCGCGCATCGGCGAAGGCTTCTTTCGACAGAACCTCATGCAACAACGCCAGCTTGACCCCGCCGATTCCGATTCGCCCGTGCAGATGACTCGCGATCGAGCGTGAGCCGCGCGGCCGCGTCACCTCCTCCACGACTCGCTCGAGCGGCAAGCCTGGCGCGAGATCCAGCGCGATCGTGACCTCGCCGCCGGCGAGAATCCGCTCGCGGATCGGCGCCGACAACGCGTAAATCAGGCTCCCTTCGAGGCCCGTTTCGGTCAAAAGTATTTCACCTTGTCGATTGTGGACTTTTTCGTCTACGCCGGTGACGGAAATCGCGACCGTCTTGATCGGCTGACCCGCGAAACGCTCGCGCAGATACTGGCTCCAGTCCGCGTCGAAGCCGCAGTTCGCGGGACGCAGCGGCGTCACCGGCACGTCGCGCGACGTCATCAGCGGCACCCACGCGGCGTCGGAGCCGAGACGCGGCCAACTGGCGCCGCCGAGCGCGAACACGACCGCGTCGCAGCTGATCGTCTGCTCACCGTTGGGCGTGTCGAAGCGTAACGCGTGGGCGGCACCGTCTTCGGATGTTGACGCCCAGCCGCTCCACTTGTGACGCATATGAAACTGCACACCCGCTTCGCGCAGCCGATGCAGCCACGCGCGCAGCATCGGCGCGGCCTTCATGTCGGACGGAAATACGCGCCCCGAACTGCCGACGAACGTCTCGACGCCCAACTCGCGCAACCATGTGCGCAGCGCGTCGGGACCGAACGCGTCGAGTAACGGCGCGATGCGCTCGCGGCGCGAGCCGTAGCGGTCGAGAAACGGCGCGAGGGCTTCCGAATGCGTGATGTTCATGCCGCCTTTGCCCGCCATCAGGAATTTGCGGCCGACCGACGGCATCGCGTCATATACGTGGACTTGCACGCCGCGCCCGGCAAGCGTCTCCGCGGCCATCAGGCCGGCGGGGCCGCCGCCGATCACGGCGACGCGGGCGGAATCGAGCGAGAATGACATGCGGTTCAGCGGATCAACGGGGAGAAAAGGCGGTGCGCCGCGGTGACCGAACGGATATGCGGCGCGAAGGGCGCTATTGTCACACCGCGCGCGGCGCGCGGCAAACGCCGACAAACTCTGTGGAACTGTGCTCGGTACTGGCAAATAGGCGGCTATTCGCCAGGCGACCGGGCTCGATCGCCCCAGACCGGAAAATACTGGATTCAGTCTTTCTCCCGGCCGTTGCGCATCGCATTCACCGCTTGGCCCGCGCCGCACGCGACCTATACTTTTCAAACATCTTCCATCGGACGCCGTTCGCGTCGTTCCTCGCGTCAATCCCCAATCACGTCGCTTGCGACGCAGCCGCTGCGGCGCGCTTCACTGCCGCTCGCCGGCAGCCGACGCGAAGCGCCTGTTGAATCGGTGGAAGAGTCGATCGTCTGGTTCAAGGAGATTGCCATGACCCGCAAATATATCGACTGTCGCGAGTTTCCGAGCGAAACGAACTGCACTGTCGCGCTATCCGCCGACAGCGACGGCGAACTGCTCGAAGCCGCGGTCCAGCATGCCGTCAGCGTTCACAAGCACGCGGATTCGCCGGAGTTGCGCGAGCAGCTGAAGACGCTATTTCATGAGGGAACGCCGCCCGTCGAGGCGCGGCACGCTTGAGACACCCGTGGAAGGGGAGTGTGGAAGCCCGCGTCGCGAGCGGCATCCAGCCGGCCGCGTGCGGGCGTGTTGCAGCAGTCTTGTGGTGACACGAGAAACGCGATACCAAGCCAATCTAACCAGCATGCCGACGCGCTAACCCGGATACGCCTCATCGACCTTCAGCCCGGCGAGCTTGAAGATCACCCGCAACGTCTGCGGCTTGATGTCGCGTCGCGACGCGAGCGTCGTCATCACGAAGTCGAGCACCTTGGCGTACTTGAGCATCGTCAGGCAGGTCTCGAGGTCGACGTTGCCGTCACGCATGACCTCGGCGAGCCGCAGCATTTCCGTGGAGATGTCGCGAGCCATCTCCAGTTCGAGTTGCTGTTTCTCCGACCATGCCGGCGCGGCGGTGAGCTTCGCCATCATTTCCTGAAACTTCTGTTCGACATTTCCGTTGGGTACCGTATCCATTGCCGCCTCTTCTGTGATCATCCGAGCGCGCGACCCGTTGCAAAGCCGGCCGCTGCTGGTTACGTAACGTTCGCCCCTTGTTGCGGGACCGCTCTCCCCAAATGCATCCGGTTCGCGTGTCCGGTTGCACGGCCGGACAGCCTCCTGTTTTCGGCGACGCGGCTTGCACCCGCAGGCTCAGCCGGCGCTCAAGCTGTTTTCAGCCATTCTCGAGACACTTCCGCGCAGCGCCTTTCGAGCAGGAAGTGTTCCCGGTGGACCGCCTGTCTCGCGTGACCCGGGCAGCGTACTCGCTGGGATTGCCGCACTTTGGGTAAACTGGCAGCAACCTTTCTCTTTTTCCGTCATCTGTCGCACGTTCGCACTGCAATTGATGGCGGCCCATACGATGTCCGGCAAAACCCACGAAATCCGTCCCAACCAGTCCGTCGAACTGCTCAAAGAGCTCCACATCCTCACGCGCGACGGCAAGATGAATCAGGACAGCCGTCGCAAGCTGAAGCAGGTCTACCATCTGTTCCAGTTCATCGAGCCGCTACTCAAGGACCTGAAGGACCAGCAGGGGGCGCTGACGCTCGTCGATCACGGCGCGGGCAAGTCATACCTCGGTTTTATCCTGTACGACCTGTTTTTCAAGGAGTTTCAGGACGTGGCTGGTGGGGCTTCGCACATTTACGGCATTGAAACGCGCGAAGAGCTGGTGACGAAGTCCGAAGAGCTGGCGGCGCGGCTCGGCTTCAAGGGGATGTCGTTTCTGAATCTGTCGGTGGCGGAGTCGATCACGTCGACGCGGTTGCCCGCCGAAATCGACATCGTGACCGCGCTGCACGCGTGCAATACCGCCACCGACGACGCGATCCGTTTCGCGCTCGAAAAGCACGCGAAGTACATCGTCGTCGTGCCGTGCTGCCAGGCCGAGGTAGCCGGCGTGCTGCGGCAGAACAAGGGCAAGGCTCTGAAGACCGCGCTGACGGAAATCTGGCGGCACCCGCTGCACACGCGCGAATTCGGCAGCCAGATCACGAACGTGCTGCGCTGCCTGCAGCTCGAAGCGCATGGCTATCAGGTCAGCGTGACCGAGCTGGTCGGCTGGGAACACTCGATGAAAAACGAGTTGATCATCGCGCAGTACAAGGACCTGCCGCGGCGCCGGCCCGCTGAGCGGCTCGGCGAAGTTCTGGACGCGCTCGGGCTCGATGCGCTGAAGGAGCGATTTTTCGTGCCGGCCTGAGGCGCGGCCTGGCGCTTCACTTAGCGCTTCATCAACGCATCCCAGCCCGCGAGGCCAATGCGCCGCAGCGTTTCCTGATTGCGCTCGTAGATCTCTTCCGCGTCGGGAAAGGCCTGCACGGCCCGCTCGATGCTGTCCTCGCGCAGCAGATGCAGGATCGGATAGGGCGCCCGGTTCGTGTAGTTTTCGATATCGTCGGGCTCGCTGCCTTCGAACTGGTAATGCGGATGAAAGCTCGCGATCTGGATAGTGCCTTCGAGCCGTAGCTGCTGGACCAGCCGGTCGGCGAAGAACAGGCAGTCGTTGAAGCCGGGAAAGTCCTTGAACGCGCACGGCAGGATCAGCAACGTCGTGTCGATGGCGGCGGGGTCGGCGGCGACGAGGGTCTGCAGCTCGGCTTCCAGGTCGGTCAGCACCGCTTCGAGCGTGTCCGCTTCGCTGAGCGCATAGCGAATCTGCCCCTTCACATGCACGGCCTTCGCGAACGGACACAGGTTCAGGCCGATCACGGCCTCCGTCAGCCAATGACGGGTCGCGGCGATAACGGCATCGTGGGATTCGGCGGGCAACGGCATGGCGGACGGATGTGACGGGAAAACGCGCAATTCTAAAGGACCCAGCTGACGGACTGGCTCAGCGAACCGGCTTCTCCGCGCAAGCGGCCGCTATCAACTGCGCGGCGACTTTCGGCGCGGCGAGGATCGGCCCGCAGCCCGGCCCGTAAGTCTGGCTCGCCGCGTACACGCCCTCGATCAGCAGACCGAGCCCATCGGCCAGCGCTTGCGGATCGCCGGCGCCGGCCGCTGTCGACAGTTCGACGAGGCGCGCCATCAAGCGCTGCTTGTTGCGGAACACGAACTGCCGCGCCGGATGCGCGGTATCCGAAAACTCCACCGACACGTTCACGAACGGGCAGCCGCGGTAATCGTCGACCGAGGCGCGCACCGCGAGGTCGTCGAAGTACTGCTGAAGCTGCCTCGCCGGCTCGCCAGGATGCTTCGCGAAGCTCTTCTCGACGTAGCGGAAGAACTGCTCGTCCTTCTGCTCCAGATACGCCATCACGAGCTCGTCCTTCGACGAAAACTGCCGGTACAGACTCATCTTGTTCACGCCCGCGCGCTCGACCACCGCATCGACGCCGACCGTGCGCACGCCCTCGCGATAGAACAACTCGCTGGCCGCGCGCAGCAGATGCAGCTGCGCCTGCGACCCGGTGGTCTGTGCGCCGCGCGCGCGCCGCGCACGAGTAGGGGCGGGCTTGGGGGTTTCGCTGTCGGACATGGCAAGTCACCCGAATGAGATTGACGCCTTGACATGTTACCGACCAGTAACTAAGATCGCAACACTATTGTGACCGATCTGTCACAAGTCATTCACCGAGGCCGTAATAATACGAACGACGCCGCCACCCGGGCCGCGTCGATGGGAGAATCGATGAACTGGGCTGCGCGACTGATAGGCGGGCGTTTCCACTACGGCTGGTTGACCGTCGCCGTGGTGTTCCTGGTGTTGCTCGCGGCTGCGGGTACGCGAGCGACACCGAGCGTGATGATGGTGCCGCTCGAGCACCAATTCGGCTGGAGCCGCGCGACGATTTCGCTCGCGATCTCGGTGAACATCGCGCTGTACGGGTTGATGGGGCCGTTCGCGGCTGCCGCGATGCAGCGCTTCGGTGTGCGCCCCACGCTGCTGAGCGCGCTCGGTACGATGGCCGCGGGTGTCGCGCTGTCGTCGCTGATGACGCATCCGTGGCAAATGGTGCTGATCTGGGGCGTGATGGTCGGCGGCTCGACCGGCGTAGCGGCGCTGTCGCTGTCGGCGACGGTCGTGACGCGCTGGTTCACGACGCGCCGCGGTCTCGTGATGGGTATCCTGACCGCCAGCTCGGCGACCGGCCAACTGGTGTTTCTGCCGCTGCTCGCGGCCATCGCCGAGCATTACGGCTGGCGTCAGGTCGTGTGGGTCGTCGCGCTCGCGGCGGCCGTCGTGATTCCGCTCGTCGCGTTCCTGCTGCCCGAGCATCCGGCCAGCATGCAGCTGCGCCCGTACGGCGAACCCCATGACGCGCCCATCACGACGACCGTCACCAGGCAGAATCCGCTCGCGATCGCATTCGGCACGCTCGCGTCGGCGAGCAAAACGCGCGACTTCTGGCTGCTGTTCTTCAGCTTCTTCATTTGCGGCGCGAGCACCAATGGCTATGTCGGCACCCATCTGATCGCGATGTGCGGCGACTACGGGATGACCGAAGTGCAGGGCGCGTCGTTGCTCGCGGCGATGGGCGTGTTCGACCTGTTCGGCACGACGATGTCGGGCTGGCTGTCGGACCGCTTCAATAGCCGCGTGCTGCTGTTCTGGTATTACGGGCTGCGGGGGCTGTCGCTGATGTATCTGCCGCACGCGTTCGGCATCGACTTTTTCGGACTGCCGCTGTTCGCGGTGTTCTACGGTCTCGACTGGATCGCCACCGTGCCGCCGACCGTGCGTCTTGCGACCGACGTCTACGGCAAGGAATCGGCGCCGATCGTATTCGGCTGGGTGGTCGCGGGCCACCAGCTCGGCGCGGCGTTCGCGGCGCTCGGCGCGGGCATGCTGCGCGCGAGTCTTGGCACCTACACGGTCGCATCGATGATTTCCGGCGGCTTGTGTTTGATCGCCGCGGTGATCGTGCTGCGCATCAACCGCCCGGCCAAGGTGCCGACGCCGCAGGCAATCTGAGGCGCCCTCGCGAGCCGCGCGGATTCACCGTCAGCGAAGCAACGACGCACGGCCCCATAACGGGGTCGTGCGCGTTTTCTCAGTCGGCACGCATAGCGCCGCGCCGCAACTTGGAGCGCGCACCGAAAGCCCGTTATGCTATGTGGCCTCGGGCAGCCGCCCGGAGAACATGAATATCTACCGAGAGAAGCGCATGGCCAACAAACCCGCCTCAACCGAAGTTGCCATTCACGAGCTCATTGCTGGCCGCTGGAGCCCTCGCGCGTATTCGAGCGAGCCGGTGAGCCGCGATCAGTTGCGCGCCGTGCTCGAAGCGGCGCGCTGGGCGCCGTCTTCATATAACGTGCAGCCCTGGCGTTTTGTGGTATTCGATCGCAGCGTCGACGAAGTCGCGTTCAAGAAGGCTTTCGCCACGCTGGTGCCGTTCAACCAGGGCTGGAATGCGCTCGCGCCGGTGCTGATCGCGGTGACCGCGCACACACTGACCAACAAGGGCGACGTAAACCGCTGCGCGTTCTACGACGCCGGCGCGGCGGCGATGTCGCTGGTGCTGCAGGCGCACGCGCTCGGCCTCGCCGCGCACCAGATGAGCGGCTTCGACGTGAACGCGTTCCGTACCACCTTCGAACTACCAAAGGACGTCGAGCCGATCGCGATGATCTCGCTCGGCCATTACGGCGACGTCGACAAACTGGACCCGGTCCTGCGCGAACGCGAGAAGGCGCCGCGTCAACGCGCGGCGCTCGCGGATATCGCGTACGCCGGCGCCTGGAAGAAGGCGTTCTGAGCGATGGATTCGCCGCGCTTGCCGCGCGATTTCGCGTAAAGCGAAGAAAGCGGTCGATGAGCAACGAAGCAGTCAGGCACGCGCGGCACGGTCCGCGCGTTTTTCATGCAGCGCCGTCCATGCCGTTCTCGCCCTCCGTCACGCTGGACAGCGGCGCGGCCACATGCTCGAGCGACTTGCGCTCCGCGTCGACACCCCAGATCGCCGCGACGAGCGCCGCCGCGAGCATCAACGCCGAGCCGACCAGATAGCCCGAAAACACCTCGCTGCGCTGATGCGTATCGATCAGCCGACCGAAAAACGCCGGCCCGATGATGCCGCCGAGCGCGGTGCCGAACGCATAGAAAACCGCGATCGCGAGCGCGCGGATTTCGAGCGGAAACGATTCGCTCACGGTCAGATACGCGGAACTCGCGGCCGCCGACGCAAAGAAGAAAATGACCATCCAGGCGACCGTCTGCGTGACGACGCTCAGCAGTTGCTGCTCGAACAGATAACCGGACAGCGTCAGCAGGATCGCCGACATCGCGTAGGTCGCGGCGATCATCTTGCGTCGACCGATCACGTCGAACAGCCGCCCGAGCACGAGCGGCCCCAGGAAATTGCCGAGCGCGAAAGGCAGCAGATACCAGCCGATGTCGTCGCCCGGCACGTGATAGAAGTCGGTGAGGACGAGCGCGTAGGTGAAAAAGATCGCGTTGTAGAAGAATGCCTGCGCGGTCATCATCGTGAGACCGACCAGCGCGCGGCGCCGGTGCACGTTGAACAGCGTGTGGAACACCTCGCGCAACGGCGTATGGTCGCGCGCGCGCAGCCGCAGCCGCGTGAGGGCGTCGTCGGCGAGCGTGTGACCGGCGTCGCGAAAACGCGTCTCGATGCCCTCGACGATCGTGCGGGCGTCGCGCTCGTCGCCGTGCGTGAGTAGCCAGCGCGGGCTTTCGGGTATCCAGATGCGCATCGGCAGGATCACCAGCGCGAGCACCGCGCCGATGAAAAAACACGCGCGCCAGCCCCAGTCGGAAGGCAGCAGGTGCGGATCGAGCAGCACCAGCGAGCCCGCGGCGCCGAGCCCCGCGCCCACCCAGAACGTGCCGTTGATGCCGAGGTCGGTCCAGCCGCGCACGCGTGCCGGCGTGAATTCCTGGATCGTCGAGTTGATCGCCGTGTATTCGCCGCCGATACCCGCGCCGGTCAGGAAGCGGAACAGCATGAAGCTCATCAGATTCCACGACAGCGCGGTCGCCGCGGTCGCGGCCAGATACAGCGTCAGCGTGATGAAAAACAGCTTGCGGCGGCCGAGCCGGTCGGTCAGCCAGCCGAAACCGAGCGCACCGAGCACCGCGCCGGCAATGTATGCGCTGCCCGCGAGGCCGACCTCGGCATTCGAAAAGCGCAGCGCCGGGCTGGTTTTCAGCGCGCTCGCGACCGCGCCGGCGAGCGTCACCTCAAGGCCGTCGAGCAGCCACGTCACGCCGAGCGCAACCACGATCAGCGTATGAAAGCGGCCCCACGGCAGACGGTCTAGCCGCGACGGCAGATCGGTTTCGATCAGCGTGGCGTGCTGGTCATCGACGGCGGCGGTGGGCGGCACGCTCATGACGCGAAGTCTCCTCGATGGCGAAATGGGGCGGCATATCCGGTCGGACGCAGCAAGATCCATTCCGCGCCATGATTTCAATCGATCTTGCGGCCGTCCCGGCAGCTTCAGTTGATGCTGCCGGAGTTTTCGTGATACAAAGCCGCTCCCCTTTCTTTGCGCGCCAGCCGTGAGCGGCCATTCCTGCCATGAACTATTGCGCGATTGACTTCGGTACTTCCAATTCGGCCGTCGCGGTTCCGATCGGCCCGCAGCTGAAGCTGGCGCCGGTCGAAGGCGCGTACACGACGCTGCCCACCGCGGTCTTCTTCAATACCGACGAACACACCAGCGAATTCGGGCGCGCGGCGCTCGCTGCTTACATCGACGGTTTCGACGGCAGGCTGATGCGCTCGATGAAAAGCATTCTCGGCTCGCCGCTCGCCGAGAATACGACCGATCTCGGCGACGGCAGTGCGATCAAGTACACCGACGTGATCGCGACGTTCCTGACTCACCTGAAGCGCGCGGCCGAGGCGAGCGCCGGCGGCGCGATTGACCGCGCGGTGCTGGGCCGCCCGGTGTTCTTCGTCGACGACGACCCGCGCGCCGACCAGATGGCGCAGCAACAGCTCGAAGCCGCCGCGCGCACGGCCGGCTTGCGCGACATCCACTTTCAGTATGAACCGATCGCAGCTGCGTTCGACTACGAATCGCACCTGAGCGCCGAGGGGCTCGTGCTTGTGGCGGACATCGGCGGCGGTACGTCGGACTTTTCGCTCGTGCGAGTGGGGCCGGAACGGATGAAGCGCGTCGAGCGCAAGGACGATGTGCTCGCGCACCACGGCGTGCACGTCGCGGGTACGGACTTCGACCGCCGCGTCGAACTCGCCACGATACTGCGCGAACTCGGCTACCAGTCGCTCGATCCGCAAGGGCGCGAAATCCCGAACCGGATTTATTTCGATCTCGCGACCTGGCACCTGATCAACACCGTCTACACGCCGAAGCGCGTCAGCGAACTCGCGCTGATGCGGCACCTTTTCACGGAGACGAAGCACCACGACCGGCTGATGCGCGTGGTCGAGCACCGTTTCGGGCACGCGCTCGCCGCCCACGCGGAAGAGGCGAAGATCGGCGTGGCGGCGGGCGGCGAGACCGTGATCGATCTCGAGCAGGTGGAAGAGGATCTGCGTCTCGCGTTCGACGAAGCGCAGCTCGTCAAAGCAGGCGAGGAAGAAACGCGACGCATCGTGCAGGCCGCGCGCGATACGGTGCAGGCGGCGGGCGTCGCGCCGCGCGATGTCGACGCGATCTATTTCACCGGCGGGTCGACCGGCCTCGCGTTTCTGTCGGGCGCGTTGGCCGCGGCGTTTCCAGACGCGCAAGCGGTATTCGGCGATCGTCTCGCGAGCGTTGCGACCGGCCTCGGTATTCATGCGCGGCGTGTATTCGGATAATCCCGAATAATCAACAAATAATCCGCCGCGGATTGCGAAGTAACGCGAAGTTAATCGGCGCATTCAGATTGGCCGCCGTAATAAAAAACCCCGCCGAGGCGGGGTTTTTTTGCGTCCAGAAGGAAGCGCGGAGCTTACACCGGCTTGATGTTAGCCGCTTGCTTGCCCTTCGGGCCCGTCTTCACTTCAAACGTGACCTTCTGGTTTTCTTGGAGCGTCTTGAAGCCTTCAGTGCGAATTTCCGAGAAATGCGCGAACAGATCTTCACCGCCGCCGTCCGGAGTGATGAAGCCAAAGCCCTTAGCGTCGTTGAACCACTTGACGGTACCGGTTTCCATATTACTTTTTCCTAAAAATGGTGAATAAGGCCGAAGCCCGGGGTGCATGAAAATCAAGGAAGGGGGTAATGGGACCAACCGGAGTACCGTTGATGGGCGAACTACGAAAGAACCACTTCACTCGCCACTTGAAATCCTGCCCGAACGTTATACGGCGAATTCGGACGAAGGTCAACAGTTTAGACGAAACTTTGCCGGACTGATCCGAAATTTTCTTACAAAGCTTGCGCAGGGGGACAACTTTTTGCTAGGGAGAACCCTTAGTTCGGCTGCGGTTTCGCTGCAGTAACACGGTGCAACCGTTAAACTACGCGCCGCGCGTCGGTTGCACCTATTCCGCATCTGGACGCGCTTACATGCGCGTCACCCCGTCCCCACCGCCACAAGCGATGTCACGCGGTGCCGACATGGTTCTGATTTAGGAGAAGACTTGAAAAGTTCTATACAACGGAACATCGGGCCATTCGCGCTGATGCTGACCGGTCTGGGCTCGATCATCGGTTCGGGTTGGCTGTTCGGCGCGTGGAAGGCTGCAAAAATTGCCGGTCCGGCTGCGATTTGCGCATGGATCATCGGTGCGGTCGTGATTCTCGCGATTGCGCTGACCTACGCGGAACTTGGCGCGATGTTTCCGGAATCTGGCGGGATGGTGCGCTATGCGCGCTACTCGCACGGCGCGCTGGTCGGTTTCATCAGCGCGTGGGCCAACTGGATCGCGATCGTGTCGGTGATCCCGATCGAGGCCGAAGCATCGATCCAATATATGAGTACATGGCCCTATCCCTGGGCGCATGCGCTGTTCGTCGACGGGTCGTTGACGACCAACGGCCTGCTGTTGTCCGCCGGGCTCGTCATCATCTATTTCCTGCTCAACTACTGGGGCGTCAAGCTGTTCGCGCGCGCCAACTCGGCGATCACGATCTTCAAGTTCCTGATCCCGGGCGCAACGATCGTCGGCCTGATGATGACAGGCGTCCACACCGAGAACTTTGGCCAGACGACCACGTTCGCGCCGTACGGCTGGTCGGCGGTGCTGACCGCGGTCGCGACGAGCGGCATCGTGTTCGCATTCAACGGTTTCCAGAGCCCGATCAACCTGGCCGGTGAAGCGCGAAATCCGGCCAGGAGCGTGCCGTTCGCGGTGATCGGCTCGATCCTGCTCGCGCTCGTGATCTACGTGTTGCTGCAGATCGCATACATCGGTGCCGTGAATCCGGCCGACGTGATGAAGGGCTGGAGCCACTTCAGCTTTGCTTCGCCGTTCGCGGAACTGGCGATTGCGCTGAACCTGAACTGGCTGGCGATCCTGCTGTACGTCGACGCGTTCGTGAGCCCGAGCGGCACCGGTACGACCTACATGGCAACCACCTCGCGCATGATCTACGCGATGGAGCGCAACAACACGATGCCGAAGATGTTCGGTAACGTGCACCCGTTCTATGGCGTTCCGCGCAACGCGATGTGGTTCAACCTGCTCGTCTCGTTCATCTTCCTGTTCTTCTTCCGCGGCTGGAGTTCGCTCGCGGCGGTGATTTCGGTCGCGACCGTGATCTCGTACCTGACCGGCCCGATCAGCCTGATGGCACTGCGCCGCGCGGCAACCGATCTCGAGCGCCCGCTGCACATCGCCGGCATGAAGGTGATCGCGCCGTTCGCGTTCGTCTGCGCGTCGCTGATCCTGTACTGGGCGAGGTGGCCCCTGACCGGCGAAATCATTCTGCTGATGGTCGTCGCGCTGCCGGTGTATTTCTACTTCCAGGCGAAGTCGGGCTTCGAGGGCTGGGGCCGTGACCTGAAGGCTGCCTGGTGGCTGGTCGCGTATCTGCCGATCATGGCGATCCTGTCGCTGATCGGCAGCAAGGAGTTTGGCGGCTTCGGCATTCTGCCTTACGGCTGGGACATGCTCGTCGTGATCGCCTTCGCGTTGGTGTTCTACTTCTGGGGCGTGAACAGCGGCTATCGTTCGGAGTATCTGGACGAGCGGCTCGAGCACGACGAAGTGCTCGAAGTTATCGGCGCGCATTGAGCGCCGGTCGAAACCGACGATCCGCTCGACGCGGGTCTTTCGGGGCCGATAAAAAGCCCGCCCGATCGATGATCAGGCGGGCTTTTTGTTGACCTTTGTGCGCGACCCCGCGCCGGATCAGGCGGTCCCGAACACGTAGTTCGTCATCGCGAGCGAGCGTTGGTAGGTGCCGAGCGACTGGATCGCGAGCGAATAGTCGTCGTCGGCGGCACCGAGCGCGGCGAATACCGGCAACAGATGCTCGTCGGTCGGATGCATCAACACCGCGTGCGGCGCCTGGCGGCGATAGTCGAGCAGCGCGTCGATATCGCGCGCGACGAGCTTGTCCTCGAACCAGTCGGTGAATTCGGCCACACGCGGATCGGCGTCTTCCGGGCGCGCGGAGAAATCGGCGGCGCGCAGGTTATGGGTGATCTGGCCGGAGCCGATCACCATCACGCCTTCGTCTTTTAGCGCGCGCAACGCGCGGCCGACGCGGAAATGATGCGCGGCGTCCTTGTGCGGTTGGATCGACAGTTGCGCGATTGGCACGTCCGCTCGCGGAAACATCAGCAGCATCGGCACCCATGCGCCGTGGTCGAGTCCGTGCGGCTGCACGTCCGCGACGATGCCGCTCGCGCCGAGCAGCGCGGCGGCGCTACGTGCGATGTCGGGCGCGCCCGGCGCCGGATATTGGATTTCATAGAGCTGGCGCGGAAAACCATAAAAATCGTGGATGGTCTCAGGCGCCGTCGCGATGCTCGCGAGTGGCTGCGCGGTGCCCCAGTGCGCCGACAACATCAGGATTGCCTCGGGACGCGGCAATTGCGTGGCGAGCGCGCCGAACTCGGCGGACGGCATCGACGGATCGATCGGCAACGTGGGTGCGCCGTGAGACAGGAAAAGCGAAGGTAAGCGGTTCATGACAGCAACGCGGCCGTGTAAGCACGGCACGGAGAAATTGGGTTGCTACCAATATAGGTCCGCACGCCAGCTTGATAAATGGGTTCAGCGGGAATTGATTGCGTCGCGGCCGTTGTTAATCCGCGTTGTCGCGGTTAATCCTGCACGCCCCGCAATCCTTCCCACGCTGGCGACAACGCCGGCCCCAGCGCAAACAGATCGAGCACGCGTGCGACAGTGTGGTCGACCATCTCGTCGATCGAAGCAGGCCGGTTATAGAACGCGGGCAGCGGCGGGAAGATCACTCCGCCCATTTCGGTGACGGCCGTCATATTGCGCAGATGCGCGAGATTGAACGGCGTTTCGCGCACCAGCAGCACGAGACGGCGACGCTCCTTCAGTGTGACGTCGGCGGCGCGGGTGATCAGGTTGTCGGCGAAACCGTGCGCGATGCTCGCGAGTGTTTTCATCGAGCAGGGCGCGACGATCATGCCGTCGGTCGCGAACGAGCCGGACGCGATGCTCGCGCCGACATCGCGCACCGAATGGACGACATCCGCGAGCGGATGCACGTCTTCCTTGCCCAACTCGAGTTCATGCTGGATGTTGAGCCAACCCGCGCTCGAAATCAGCAGGTGGCTCTCGACGCCGCCGAGCCGCCGCAGCGTCTCGAGCAGCCGGATGCCGTAGATGGCGCCGGTGGCGCCGGTGATCGCGACGATCAGCCGGCGAGGCACCGCCGCGGTGCGTGCTTGCTGCATGGCTTGCGGCGCCTGATGAAGCGAACGAAGCGTAGATCGCTCAGGCCGCGGCGAACAGCTGCTGCAGTTCGCCCGATTCGTACATCTCCATCATGATGTCCGAGCCGCCGATGAATTCCCCCTTCACGTAAAGCTGCGGAATGGTCGGCCAGTTCGAGAACACCTTGATGCCCTGACGGATTTCGTCGTCTTCGAGCACGTTGACGGTCTTGATCTCACCGGCACCGCACGCCTTCAGGATCTGGATGGCGCGGCCGGAAAAACCGCACATCGGGAACTGGGCCGTGCCCTTCATGAAGAGAACGACGTTGTTGCCGTCGACGATTTGCTTGATGCGTTGTTGCGTATCCATGACTGACCTTGCGGTTCCGATAAAGGATGGGAATAGGCTGAAATGATAGCGGATTTCGCTACGGGCGGCCGCAGCCACGTCGCGCCTGGGGTTTTAGCCTCGGCGAACCACGCTCAGGCCGCAGCGGCGCGCAGCACGCCGCCGCTGATCCGCTCGATGCCGGCGAGATCGCGCGCCGAGCGGACCTCGGCGAAACCGCGTTCGCTCAACAATGCGCGCACGGCTTCGGCCTGGTCGTAGCCATGTTCGATCCAAAGCGTGCCGTCGGCGGCGAGACGCTCGGGGGCGCCGGCGACGATCGCGCGGATCGCGCTGAGGCCGTCGGCCTCGTCGGTGAGCGCGCCGCGCGGCTCGAAGCGCAGATCGCCCTCACGCAGATGCGGGTCGCCGCTCGCGATATACGGTGGATTGCTGACGATCGCATCGAAGCGCAACGCGGCGTCGAGCGAGCCGTACCAGTCGCTGGGCAGGAAAACGACGGCGCCCCCCGGGCGTTTCACGTCGAGCAGGCGCGCGCCGTTGCGCGCGGCGACGGCGAGCGCGTCGGCCGAGCGGTCGAGCGCCCAGACCTGCGCGTCGGGCCGCATCGACGCGATCGCCACCGCGATTGCGCCGGTCCCGGTGCCGAGATCGAGCACACGTGGGCGCGGCCGAGGTTCGATCGCCGCGAGCGCGGTCTCCACCAGCAGCTCGGTCTCAGGACGCGGAATCAGCACGTGCGGCGTCACTTCGAATTCGAGCCCGAAGAACTCGCGCGCACCGACGAGCTGCGCGACCGGCTCGCCGGCCATGCGCCGCGCCTCGAGCGTGCGATAACGCTCGACGCTTGCGCGTTCGAGCGGCTCCTCGCCGCGCGTGATCAGCTGCGTGCGCCGCCAACCGAGCACATGCGTGAGCAGAATCCGCGCTTCGAGCGGCGGCAGCGGCGATGCGCGCAATAGCGCCTCGGCCGTGGCGGGCAGAGCGGTGGGGTCGAGCGGAGCCGGGGAGGCGTCGGTCATTGTCGGGGCGTTAGTCCGCGTCGCCGAGCGAAGCCAGCAGTTCGGCCTGATGCTCGCTGACGAGCGCCGCGATCAGTTCTTCGAGATCGCCGTCCATGATCGCGTCGAGGCGATACAGCGTCAGGTTGATGCGGTGATCGGTGAGGCGCCCCTGCGGGAAGTTGTACGTGCGGATGCGCTCCGAACGGTCGCCCGAGCCGATCAGGTTCTTGCGCGTCGCCGCTTCCTTCGCCTGCTGCTCGTGCGCCTGCTTGTCCTTGATGCGCGCGGCGAGCACCTTCAGCGCGCGATCCTTGTTCTTGTGCTGCGAGCGGTCGTCCTGACATTCGACGACGATGCCCGTCGGCAAGTGCGTGACGCGCACCGCCGAGTCGGTCTTGTTGATGTGCTGGCCGCCCGCGCCCGACGCGCGGAACGTGTCGATACGCAGATCGGCCGGATTGATCTCGACTTCGCCGATCTCGTCCGCTTCCGGCATCACCGCGACCGTGCACGCCGAGGTATGGATGCGGCCCTGCGTTTCGGTGGCCGGCACGCGCTGCACGCGATGCCCGCCCGACTCGAACTTCAGCTTCGAATACGCGGCATCGCCGGCAATTCGCACGATCACTTCGCGATAGCCCCCGAGGTCCGATTCGCTCGCCGACATCATCTCGACCTGCCAGCGGTTGCGCTCGGCATAGCGCAGATACATGCGCAGCAGATCGCCCGCGAACAGCGCGGATTCGTCGCCGCCGGTGCCCGCGCGGATTTCGAGGAAAATGTTGCGCTCGTCGTTCGGGTCTTTCGGCAGCAGCATTTTCTGCAGTTCGACGCCGAGCGTCTCCATACGATCGCGTGCTGCGCGGATTTCCTCTTCGGCGAAATCGCGCATCGACACGTCGGCGAGCAGTTCCTGCGCGGTGGCGGCGTCGTTTTGCGCCTGGCGCCACAGCCCGTAATGCTCGACGACCGGGTCGAGCTCCGCGTGTTCGCGCGTCAGCTTGCGGTACTGGTCGAGGTTGGCGGTGATGTCCTCGCGGCTCAACAGGTCGTTCAGTTCGGCCAGCCGGGTGGTCAGCTGGTCGAGCTTGCGTTGCATGCTCGTTTTCATCGGGCGGGTAGCGGAGCGGACTCCGGAATGGATGCGGCCAAGGGAACGGGCGAGTGCCCGGGGCGGAAGCACTTTGCGAGCCACGGCGGTGGCGCGCGGAGGTGCGGCGAGCACTGCGCCGCTAACGCTCGGTAGAGCCGGGGTGTTTGTAGAAGCCGCTCATCAGCTCGATCAGCTTGTCGCGGTTGTCGGTGCTCGCGCGATTCAGCGCGTGCGTAGGACCATGGATCAGCTTGTTGGTGAGCGATTGCGACAGTGCTTCGAGGACTGCGGCCGGATCGTCGCCGCGCGCGAGCATTTTCTGCGCGCGTTCGACCTCTGCGCGGCGCAGCGTGTCGGCCTGGGTGTGCATGTGGCGGATCACCGGCACGATGCTGCGCGCATCAAGCCACTGCATGAAGTTCTGCACGCGCGTTTCGATGATCGCTTCGGCCTGCGCGACCGCGGCCTGGCGCGACGCATTGCCTTCGCGGACGATCGCGCCGAGGTCGTCGACGGTGTACAGGAACACGTCTTCGAGCTGGCCGGCTTCGGGTTCGATGTCACGCGGCACCGCGAGGTCGACCATGAAAATCGGCCGGTGACGGCGCGCCTTGACCGCGCGCTCGACCGCGCCAAGACCGATGATCGGCAACGTGGACGCCGTGCACGACACGACGATGTCGAATTCGTGCATCCGCGCGGGGAGCTCGGAGAGCGGAATGGCGCGGCCGTTGAAGCGCTCGGCGAGCCGCATGCCGCGCTCGGCGGTTCGGTTCGCGACGACGAGTTCCCGCGGATGCTGCGCCGCGAAATGCGTCGCGCAAAGCTCGATCATTTCGCCAGCACCGATGAACAGCACGCGCTGGTTCGCGATCTTGTCGAAAATGCGTTGGGCGAGGCGTACCGCGGCGGCGGCCATCGACACCGACTGCGCGCCGATCTCGGTGGTGCTGCGCACTTCCTTCGCGACGGCGAAGGTGCGCTGGAATAGCTGATTCAGGTAAGTGCCGAGGGCGCCGGCTTCGGAGGCGGTGCGCACCGCGTCCTTCATTTGTCCGACGATCTGCGTTTCGCCGAGCACCATCGAATCGAGCCCCGACGCGACGCGGAACGCATGGCGCACGGCTTCGGACTGCGGCAGCGCATAGACGTGCGGCGCGAGTTCATCGATCGGGAGGTTGTGGTACTTCGACAGCCACTGCACCGAGGCTTCGCGCGCGGCGAGGTCGTCGGTCGCGCAGTAGAGTTCGGTGCGGTTGCAGGTCGACAGAATTGCCGCCTCGGGCGCGTTGGGGGCCATGTGGCCCAGCCAGATGCCTTTGAACGTATCCAGAGCGGGCTTTATCTGTTCGAGCGGAAACGCCACGCGTTCGCGCAAGGCGACAGGCGCAGTGTGATGGTTGATTCCGATCGTTAGAAGCTGCATTTGGGGGAGCTATCGTTCAGCCCTATATTATAGCGTTTCCACGATACTCACATTCTGCCCGCCATATATCCCGCATGCGTCAGTTCGCGCCTGTCAGGCCTCCGGCGGGATCGCGTCGAGCTGGTAACCGTAACCATAGACCGGCGTCAGCGTGTAGCCAAGCTCCGGGCGCAGTTGCAACTTGCTGCGCACGCGCGACGCGTGGGTGTCGATGGTGCGCGAATTTACGTCACGGCGGCGGGCCCACACGGTTTCGAGAATATGCGCGCGCGACACCGGCCGCGCGAGATTGTTGAACAGCACCAGCGCGAGGCGGAATTCCTTCGGCGTCAGGATCACGGTCTGGTCGCGGAATGTCACGGCCAAATTCGCCGCGTCGAACGTATAGCCGCCGATCACGTCGCGTCGACGGTTGGGCGGCCGCCGCAGGCCCGCACGGCGCTGCAGCGCCTCGACACGCGCGAGCATTTCGGGGCCGCGCACTGGCTTGCTGAGACAGTCGTCGGCGCCGGCATGCAGCGCGGCGACGATCTGGCATTCGCGCGGTGCGCTCAGCAGCATCATGATGGGCAGGCCCGGCAGAATGGAGCGCGCGCGCGGGATCACGTCTTCGGCGCAATGGTCGCCGGCCCAACTTTCGGTGATCAACAGGTCGAAAAATTCGTCGGTAGCGCGCTGCAGGAAGGTGGCGCTAGTGGTGAAGTGCTGGCACACGTGGCCGCTGGCGAAAATGAGCCGGTCAACCAGTTTGGCGTGTTGCACGTCGGGTTCGATAAGGGCGATGCGCATGGCGCTGCGTCAGCCTGGCAACGGGCGAAGCATGAGGCGTTTTCGTCAGACTTACAACTTGCCTAAGCACACCCCGATCCCTAAACTCAACCGCTATGCGGAAAGCGCCGTGCTGAACTTGTATAGTTGAGGAGGCAAAAATGCTAGCGTTGGCGGCTCCTTTCGCCTATGAGACGAATCCGAAATTGATCTTGCCGTGTTTGAGCGCCCAGTCTGGAGTCGACGCCTGATGGGTTGGCCAGGCATTCTCGTACTCGGCGCGGTGATCGGCCTCGCGGGCTGGTGGTTGCATCCGCAGCGCCGCGCGAGCCGCGCCCGCTGGTGGGCCGCGCTGTTGGCCGGTGTGCTCGGCACGAGCGTCGCGCGGATGGCCGGCAATGTGACAAGTCTCTTCCATGACGGCGACATGCTCGAATGGCCGGTATGCACCGCCGTCGCGCTCATCGCCGTCGCCGTGACGGTCGGCCTCTTGTCGCGTCAATCAACGCGCCGGTCAATCCGTCGATGAATCCTTGCAGGTAACTCCATGAACGCCCGACTTCCCGAAACCTCCTCCATTCCCGAGCGCCTCGCGAGCCTGCGCGCCGCGATGGCGCGCGAGGGCATTGCCGCTTACCTCGTGCCGTCGGCGGATCCGCATCTTTCCGAGTATCTGCCAGGGCGCTGGCAAGGCCGCCAGTGGCTGTCGGGCTTCACCGGCTCGGCCGGCACGCTGATCGTCACCGCCGATTTCGCCGGCGTCTGGACCGACAGCCGCTACTGGGAGCAGGCGAGTGCGCAGCTCGCCGCCAGCGGTGTCGAGCTGATGAAGATGACCGGCGGCCAGCTCACGACGCCGCATTTCGAATGGCTCGCGCAGAACGTCGCGAGCGGCGGCACGGTCGGTGTGGACGGCGCGGTGCTGGGCGTCGCGGCCGCACGCGCGTTGAGCGCCGCACTGAACGCGCGCGGCGTGCAATTGCGCACCGACCTCGACCTGTTCGACGCGATCTGGGCGCAGCGCCCGGCGCTGCCCGCCGACGCCGTCTTCGAGCACGCCGCGCCGCAAGCGGGCGTCACACGTGCGGACAAGCTTGCGCAGGTGCGTCGCGCGATGGTCGAGAAAGGCGCGCAGTGGCACTTCATCTCGACGCTCGACGACCTCGCCTGGCTGCTGAATCTGCGCGGCGCCGACGTCAGCTACAACCCGGTGTTCGTCGCGCACGCGCTGATCGGCGTGGATCGGGTGTCGCTATTTATCGCCGACGGCAAGGTGTCGCCGGCGCTCGCCGAAGTGCTCGCGCGCGACGGCGTCAGCGTCGAGCCGTACGCGAAAACCGCCGCCGCGCTTGCTGTGCTGCCAGCCGGCAGCACACTGCTGATCGATCCGCGCCGCATCACGTACGGCTCGCTGCAGGCGGTGCCGCCGTCGGTCAGGGTGGTCGAGGCGGTCAATCCGTCCACTTTCCTGAAGTCGTGCAAGACCGCCGCCGATGCCGCGCACGTGCGTGAGACGATGGAGCAGGACGGCGCCGCGCTCGCCGAATTCTTCGCGTGGTTCGAAAGCGCGCTGGGCCGCGAGCGCATCACCGAGCTGACGATCGACGAGCGTCTGACGGCAGCTCGCGCGCGCCGTCCCGGCTTCGTGTCGCTGAGCTTCGCGACGATCGCGGGCTTCAATGCGAACGGCGCGATGCCGCACTATCGCGCGACCGAGGAGTCGCATGCGGTGATCGAAGGCAATGGCCTGCTGCTGATCGATTCGGGTGGCCAGTATCTGAGCGGCACGACCGACATCACACGCGTCGTCCCGGTCGGCACGCCGAGCAGCGAACAGCGCCGCGATTTCACCGTCGTGCTGAAGGGCATGATCGCGCTGTCACGCGCGCAATTCCCGCGCGGCATCCGCTCGCCGATGCTCGACGCGATCGCGCGCGCGCCGATCTGGCAGGCCGGCGCCGACTATGGCCACGGCACCGGTCACGGGGTCGGCTACTTCCTGAACGTGCACGAAGGCCCGCAGGTGATCTCGCACTACGCACCGGCCGAACCGTGGACCGCGATGGAGGAGGGCATGATCACGTCGAACGAGCCGGGTCTGTATCGGTCGGGCAAGTGGGGCGTGCGAATCGAAAACCTCGTGCTGAACGTGGCCGCGGAAAAAACCGAATTCGGCGACTTCCTGAAGTTCGAAACGCTGACGCTGTGCCCGATCGACGCGCGCTGCATCGAGCTGTCGCTGCTGCGCGACGACGAGCGCGCGTGGCTCAACGCGTATCACGAGACGGTGCGCGCGCGCCTCGCGCCGCATGTATCGGGCGACGCGAAAGCGTGGCTGGAACTGCGCACGCAACCCATCTGAGCATAGCGACGACCTTCCAAAGGAGCGTGGTGCATGGCGATCAAGGCAGTGGTGTTCGATTTCGGCGGTGTGCTGATCGACTGGAGTCCCGAGTACCTGTACCGCGAGCTGATTCCCGACGAAGTCGAGCGCCGCTGGTTCCTCACGCACGTCTGCTCGATGGACTGGGTGATCCGCCAGGATGGCGGTCAGCCGATCGTCGAAGCCACCGACGAGCTGATCGCGCGGTTTCCCGATCACGAACCGCTGATCCGCGCGTTCTATGAGCGCTGGCACCAGATGGTGGCGGGTGTGCTCGACGACGGCATCGCGCTGATGGAAAAGCTCGAAGCGGCCGAGGTGCCGCTCTTCGGGCTGACCAACTGGTCGGCCGAGACGTTTCCGTACGCGTGGGAGCACTATCCGGTGCTGCGGCGGTTTCGCGACGTCGTCGTGTCGGGGCGCGTGAAACTCGTGAAGCCCGACCCGGCGATCTTCGCGGAGATGCGCCGGCGCATCGAACTGCAAATGCCCGGTGTCGAGCCGGCCGAACTCGTCTTCATCGACGACAACGCGAAGAACGCCGAAGCCGCGAAGGCGCTCGGCTGGCACGGCGTGCATCACACGAGCGCCGCGCAAACGGAAGCCAAGCTGCGCGAGTTGGGCTTGCCGGTTTGAGCTGACCGCCGCCGCTACTGCCCCAGCAGATTCTTCAGCGCATTGCCGAGACCCTTGACGGTCTCGCCCGCACCCTTCGCGACGCCTTCGACGCTGACCCCGAGCGCCTGCGCAAACCCCGCGCCGATGCGCGTGAGGATCCCTTCGCGCACCGAGAACTTCGGATCGCGCAGATCGCCGTCGAGCACGAAATGCAGCGTGATATTGCCGTTATGCGTCTTCAGTGCCGCGACGGCGGCGCGGGTCGGAATCGACATGAACGTCTCGAGCGGATTGTCGGATTCGGCGAGCTGCAGGTTGTGGACTGTCACCGTGCCGGGCGCATGGAGATGATAGTTCCGCACCGTCGATTCGATCGTCAGATCGACGGTGCCGCCCGTCACCTGTGCGCGCGTGCCGGCCTTCTTCAGCAGATACGGATCGAGCATCGCAATATCGACACCGTGCAGCGTGCTCGTCGTCTGCGAATCGCGGCTGGCGATTTTGATCCAGCCGTCGAACGTCACGGTGCCCGTATGCGCCGGCCCCTTCATCGAGCCGCGAACGCTGACATGGGTCGGTTCGGTAAGCGCCGGCAGATGCAGATGGTCGACGCTCGCGTTCGCGTTGCTGACCGTGACCTTGAACGGCGGCGGCCCGACAGTCATGTCGTAGAAATGGAAGTTGCCGTGTTCGAAGCGGATATGGTCGACCAGCTTTTCGCGCGGGATCGGCGGCGCCGTGCCGGCGTTGCCCGGCTGATCGCCGCGGTTCAGCGATTCGCGCAGGTTCGGCAGCAGATTCAGCGAGCCGTCCTTCGTGCGTAACACGGCCATGTCAAAGCCGCGCACGACGACCTCGCGGATATGCATGCGCCGCGCGATCAGATCGCGCACGTCCGGGGTGATCGTGATTTCGTCGGCGCGTAGCGGTTCACCCGCTGGCCAGTCAGGCGGCGCTTTTAGCACGACGTGGGTGAGGTGTACCGAGGTGAGGCCGACGTCGATACTGTCGGCGCTGCCGAGCGGCCCGAGCGCCGCGCTGACGCGATTCTTGACTTCCTGTTGCGCGAATTGCATCGCGCCGATCGCGATCAGAACCAACGCCAAAAGCGTTCCGCCCACGATGACGATCCAGCGCCTGCCCTTCGACATCGCCATGCCTGTCTCCTCGTTGCCGCGTCGCGCGGCGCTGTGTTGACCGTCTGGCGCGTGCGCGAGACTTTCACGCGCGCCTCCATCTAGCGACGGTTAGCAACGCGCATGCCCCGCGGCCCGTCCGGCATCGCGCCAGACGGGCCGTCGTCCGCCCGCTTCCTAACGCGAGATCGGCTTGTAGCGCAGGCGCTTCGGCCGCGCGCCTTCCTCGCCGAGACGCGCGCGCTTGTCCGCTTCGTATTCCTGGTAGTTGCCGTCGAAGAACGTGACTTGCGAGTCGCCTTCGAACGCGAGGATATGCGTCGCGATGCGATCGAGGAACCAGCGATCGTGCGAAATCACGAGCACCGAGCCCGCGAATTCGAGCAGCGCGTCTTCGAGCGCGCGCAGCGTTTCGACGTCGAGGTCGTTCGACGGTTCGTCGAGCAGCAGTACATTGCCGCCCGCGATCAGCGTCTTCGCCAGATGCAGACGACCGCGCTCGCCGCCGGACAGATTGCCGACGATCTTCTGCTGGTCGCCGCCCTTGAAATTGAAGCGGCCGATATACGCGCGCGATGGTGTTTCGTACCTGCCGACCGTCAGCACGTCCGCGCCGCCCGAGATTTCCTCGAACACGGTCTTGGTGCCTGCGAGCGCTTCGCGGCTCTGGTCCACGTACGCGAGCTTGACGGTCGGACCCTGCACGATTTCGCCCGAATCGGGTTGCTCGCGGCCGGTCAGCATACGGAACAGCGTCGATTTGCCGGCGCCGTTCGGACCGATGATGCCGACGATCGCGCCGGCCGGGATCTTGAAGCTGACGTTATCGAGCAGCAGCCGGTCGCCGTACGACTTGCTGACGTTCTTGAACTCGATCACTTCATTGCCGAGGCGGTCGCCGACCGGAATGAAGATTTCCTGCGTTTCGTTGCGCTTCTGGTAGTCCTGGCTGTTCAGTTCCTCGAAGCGCGCGATACGCGCCTTCGACTTCGCCTGGCGGCCCTTCGGGTTCTGGCGCACCCACTCGAGTTCCTTCTTGATCGCCTTCTGGCGCGCGGACTCCGACGCTTCTTCCTGCTTCAGACGCTCTTCCTTCTGATCGAGCCAGCTGCTGTAGTTGCCCTTCCACGGAATGCCGTGGCCGCGGTCGAGTTCGAGAATCCACTCGGCGGCGTTGTCGAGGAAGTAGCGATCGTGCGTGACGGCGACCACGGTGCCCGGGAAGCGCGTCAGGAACTGCTCGAGCCATTCGACCGATTCCGCGTCGAGGTGGTTGGTCGGCTCGTCGAGCAGCAGCATGTCGGGCTTTTGCAGCAGCAGCTTGCACAGCGCGACGCGGCGCTTTTCGCCGCCCGACAGATGCTCGATCTTCGCGTCCCATGCCGGCAGGCGCAGTGCGTCGGCGGCGATTTCGATCTGCTGCTCGGCGCTGCCGTCGGTCGTTGCGAGGATCGCTTCGTACTTCGCCTGCTCGGCGGCCAGCGCGTCGAAGTCGGCGTCCGGCTCCGCGTAGGCCGCGTAGACTTCGTCGAGCTTCTTCTGCGCTTTGAACACGTCGCCGAGGCCTTCCTCGACCGCTTCACGCACGGTTTTCTGCGGATCGAGTTGCGGCTCCTGCGGCAGATAGCCGATGTTCAGGTTCGGCATCGGTGTCGCTTCGCCTTCGATCTCCGTGTCCACACCGGCCATGATGCGGATCAGGGTCGACTTGCCCGAGCCGTTCAGGCCGAGCAGGCCGATCTTCGCGCCGGGGAAGAACGATAGCGAAATGTCTTTCAGGATCTGGCGCTTGGGCGGCACGATTTTGCCGACCCGGTTCATGGTGAAAACGTATTGGGCCATTAGCTTGCAGTAGACGTTGACGACGCCGGCCGCGTGCGGGCGGGCAGTCGGGGTGAATGGATAATCGGTGTGAGGGCCGGGCGGAACACCCGGCGCCGGCCGGCGCGGCGTCGGATTCGACGACGCTGCCGCGCGCGGCATGTGGTTCAGGTGGCATTGTACTTCGCGGCGAGGGCCGGGCGGCAGGGGGGCCGGCGGCGGGCCGCCGTCGCGGCGCGCCGCGGGCGTCTCAGTTCGCGCGCCGTCCAGTCGCCGGATCGAAGAAGTGCAGATGCTGCGCGGGCAGCACGACCTGCAGCGCCTCGCCGGCCGCGGGACGATGCGCGTGAGGCAGCCGCGCGGTCACATCGTGCTTGCCCCAGCGGCCGTGCGCGAGATTGTCCGCGCCGAGAATTTCGCAAGAATCGACGCTCAGTGTCGCGAACGGTGCGTTGGCCGTGCCCGGGCTCAGATGCTCGGGGCGAATGCCGAGCGTCCACTCGCGGCCTGTCGCGACTTCGCGGCCGATCGACGGCACGCCCGCGAGCGCCAGCTTCGGGCCGTTGCCGGCGACGTCGAAGGTCGAGCCGTCGTCCGCGACACGGCCTTCGAGCAGGTTCATCCCCGGCGAGCCGATGAAGCTCGCGACGAACACCGTGGCCGGCCGCTCGTAGACTTCGGTCGGCGCGCCGATCTGCTCGGCGTGGCCCTGGTTCATCACGATCACGCGCTGCGCCAGCGTCATCGCTTCGATCTGATCGTGCGTGACGTACAGACTCGTGGTCTTGAGGCGCGCATGCAGGCGCTGGATTTCGAGGCGCATCTGCACGCGCAAACGCGCGTCGAGATTCGACAGCGGCTCGTCGAACAGAAACACCGCCGGCTCGCGCACGATCGCGCGGCCCATCGCGACGCGCTGCCGCTGCCCGCCCGACAACTCGCGCGGCTTGCGCTGCAGCAGCGCGCCGAGCTCGAGAATCTGCGCGGCGGCTTCGACGCGTTTCGCGATCTGCGCACGATCGACGCCCGCGATCTTCAGCGCGTAACCCATGTTCTCGGCCACGCTCATATGCGGATACAGCGCGTAGTTCTGGAACACCATCGCGATGTTGCGATCCTTCGGCTCAAGCTCGTTGACGACCTTGCCGGCGATCGAAATGCTGCCGTCGGAGATGCGCTCGAGCCCGGCGACCATTCGCAGCAAGGTCGATTTGCCGCAGCCGGACGGCCCGACCATGACGACGAATTCGCCGTCGGCGACGTCGACGTCGATGCCGTGCAACACGAACTGTTTGCCGTCGTAGGTTTTCTTAACGCTTTGCAGAGTCAGTGCAGCCATGCCGTTCTAGCCTTTGATTTTGAGTGCTTGTCGCTGTCCGCCATACCGGATCATTTTTCCGAATCCACGAGGCCGCGCACGAACCAGCGCTGCATCGTCAGCACGACGACGAGCGGCGGCAGCATCGCGAGCAGCGTGGCCGTCATCACCAGATGCCATTCGGTCGCGGTATCGCCCGAGGCGATCATTCCCTTGATGCCGATCACCGCGGTGATCAGCGACTGCTGGCTGGTGATCAGGATCGGCCACAGATACTGGTTCCAGCCGTAGATGAACGTGATCACGAAGAGCGCCGCCATCGTGGTCCGCGACAGCGGCAGCACGACGTCCCAGAAGAAGCGCAGCGCGCCCGCGCCGTCGATGCGCGCGGCTTCCATCAGCTCGTCCGGCAGCGTCTTGAAGAACTGGCGGAACAGGAACGTCGCGGTCGCCGACGCGATCAGCGGCAGCGTCAAACCGGTGTACGTATTGCTCAGATGCATCGACGACACCACCTGCACGGTCGGGAAAATCCGCACTTCGACCGGCAGCATCAGCGTGATGAAGATCAGCCAGAACGCGAGCGTGCGAAACGGAAAGCGGAAGTAGACGATCGCGTATGCGGAGATCATCGACACGGCGATCTTGCCGATCGCGATGACGAGCGCCATCACGAGGCTGTTGACCAGCATGCGATTGAACGGCGCCGCGGCGTTGCCGGTGCCCTGCGTCCAGATCGTGACGATGTTCTCGAACAGATGCGTGCTCGGCACGAGCGACAGCGGCACCGTGAACACCTCGTGCTCGCTCATCGTCGCCGCGCAGAACGCGACGTACACCGGAAACACCACCAGCACGACGCCGATGATCAGCACCGCGTGACAGAACAGGTCGAAACCGCGTCGGTTCTCGATCATGAGTATTGAACCCTGCGTTCGATGAAGCGGAATTGCACGACGGTCAGTGCCACGACGATGATCATCAGCACGACCGACTGCGCGCCCGAACTGCCGATGTCGAGCCCCTGGAAGCCTTCGGCGAAAATCTTGTAGATCAGCGTGCGGGTGGCCTGGCCGGGGCCGCCGCCGGTCGCCGCGTCGATCACGGGAAAGGTGTCGAAGAACGCGTAGGTGATGTTGATCACCAGCAGAAAGAACGTGGTCGGCGACAGCAGCGGCAGGGCGATGCCGAAGAAGCGGCGCACCGGACCGGCGCCGTCGATCGCGGCCGCTTCGATCAGCGAGCGCGGAATCGCCTGCAGGCCCGCATAGAAGAACAGGAAGTTATAGCTGATCTGCTGCCAGACCGACGCGAGCACGACGAGGAACATCGCCTGACCGGGGTTCAGCGCGTGATTCCATACGATGCCGTGTTTCGCGAGCGCATACGTGACGAGGCCGATGCTCGGGTTGAACAGGAACGACCACAGCACCGCGGCGATCGCGGGCGCGACCGCGTACGGCCAGATCAGCAGCGTTTGATAGGCCTTCGCGCCGCGCGTCACGCGATCCGCGCAGACCGCGAGCAACAGCGAGATCACGAGGCCCGACACGGTGACGAGCGTGCAGAACACGATCGTCGTGTTGAACGACGCCAGATACAGCGGGTCGGCGAACAGCTGTTTGAAGTTCGCGAGTCCGACGAACGCGCTCGACGTACCGAACGCGTCCTGGGTTTGCGTCGATTGCCAGAGCGCGACGCCCGCCGGCCACAGGAAGAACACGAGCGTGATGAGCAGCTGCGGCGCGACGAGCAGGTAGGGCAGCACGCTGGTGCCGAAGTAGGAGCGCTTTTCCATCGGAATGTCCAGAGTGTGCTGCAACGACGGGTTCCCGCGCGGGAGCGCCGGAACCCTGCCTGCAGGCGATGCTTAGTTACCGGCCTTTTCGAAGCGGCGCAGCAGGTCGTCGCCGCGCGCGACGGACGAGTCGAGCGCCTGTTGCGGCGTCTTCTTGTCCGCCCACACCTGTTCGAGTTCTTCGTCGATCACGGTGCGGATCTGCGGCATGTTGCCCAGACGCAGACCCTTCGTGAACGGCAGCGGCGGCTTGTTCAGCATCTGGCGGATCGCGGTGTCGCTGCCGGGGTTCTTGTCGTAGAAGCCCTGCTGGCGCGTCAGGTCATACGCGGCGGTCGTGATCGGCAGATAGCCGGTGTCCTGATGCCACTTCGCGGCGACTGGCGCCGTGGCCAGATAGGCGAGGAACTTCGCGACGCCCTTGTAGACGGCCGGGTCCTTGCCCGACAGCACCCACAGGCTCGCCCCGCCGATGATCGCGTTCTGCGGCGCGCCCTTCACGCTGTCGTCGTACGGCATCATGCCGGTGCCGAAGTTGAACTTCGCGTATTTCTTGATCGTCGCGAGCGAGCCTGACGAGTTCGTGATGATGCCGCAGTCGCCGCTATAGAACTTCGACACCGGTTCGTCCTTGCGGCCGACATAGGTGAACGTGCCGTCCTTCGCCATGTGCTGCAGGAACTGGATGTGCGCGACCTGCAGCGGCTTGTTGAATTCGAGCTGCGCGTCCATGCCGTCGAAGCCGTTGTTACGCGACGCGAACGGCGCCGCATGCCACGCGCTGTAGTTCTCGAGCTGAATCCAGCTTTGCCAGCCCGACGAGTAGCCGCATGACATGCCCGAGGCCTTCAGCTTCTGCGCATCGGCGTGCAACTCGACCCAGGTCTTCGGCGGCTGGTTGGGATCGAGGCCAGCCTTCTTGAACGCATCCTTGTTGTAGTACAGCACCGGCGTCGAGCTGTTGAACGGCATCGAGATCAGTTCGCCGGTTTTCGAGTCGCTGTAATAGCTCGCGATGGTCGGCACGAAGGCTTTCTGATCGAGCGGCAGGCCCGCATCCTTGAATACCTGCGTGACCGGGACGATGGCTTTCTTCGCCTGCATCATCGTCGCGGTGCCGACCTCGTAGACCTGCAGGATGGCCGGCGCATTGCCGCTGCGATAGGCGGCGATGCCGGCGGCGAGGGTCTGGTCGTAGGTGCCCTTGAACACGGGCACGATCTTGTAGTCGTTTTGCGATTTGTTGAAGTCGTTCGCGATGTCGTTCAGACGTTCACCCAGTGCGGCTTCCATGGCGTGCCAGAACTGGATTTCGGTCGCGGCGTGAGCCGCCTGGCTGACGCCGATGCTCAATACAGCGGCGACGGAAAGTGAACGGAACAGCGGCTTGTAATTCATCGATTTGTCTCCGGTTCGGAAGGGGCGCGGACGCGAATCGCGCGATTCTAGTTGTGTTCGATGACATTCCGGCGGCGGCGCGCCGGAAGCCGAAATTTAGCATTGGCTGTCACGGAAAGGAAATAAACGGGAATCTATTCGGGAAGATCACGGGTGATGCAACTCGGGCCACGGCGCGGGCAAAAGCAATCGCCTCATGCAACACGTCCGATCGGTCGGGCCGATACCTGAAGGTTCGTACACGATTGGGTCGCCAAGGCATTCCCATCATGTCGGAGCTTTCGGCATGCCATTGACGCCTAATCCGGGAACGCACACTTTCGGCAGGGACGCCTTCTTCATGCATGGCGACAGCTAGAGTCATCCGGGTAGCCTGGCCATAGGGGCCGACGGCGCGAACGCGGAAGGTTTGGGAATCGCTCTTGCCTATGCGTTGCCGAGAAATCCCGCAGCTGTGCTGAAGGTCGTAGACCCTGTCGAAGGCGACAGTCACATTCTCGCGGTATCGCGTGTGTGCGGCATTCCGTTTATTGACGATGCGCCGAAAAACTACAAGGCCAAAGCGTTGCACAGTGTTTCGGCGGTCATGACTGCAAATCCGCACATCAAGGCCCGTTGTCTCGACGCGTTGCGGGGGTCGTAGCGCGCAAACAAAAAAGCCCGCAACCCCTGAGGGTTCGCGGGCCTTAAGCGCGCAGCGCAGTTTGCGCTGCTTCGCGCTTACACGTTGAACAAAAAGTTCATCACGTCGCCATCATGCACGACGTACTCCTTGCCTTCCGCGCGCATCTTGCCGGCTTCCTTCGCGCCTTGTTCACCTTTGTAGGTGATGTAGTCGTCGAAGCTGATCGTCTGCGCGCGAATGAAGCCGCGCTCGAAGTCGGTGTGGATCGCGCCGGCTGCCTTCGGCGCCGTATCGCCGACGTGGATCGTCCACGCGCGCACTTCCTTCACGCCGGCCGTGAAGTAGGTCTGCAGGCCGAGCAGCTTGAAGCCTGCGCGGATCACGCGGCTCAAGCCCGGCTCATGCATGCCCATGTCGGCGAGGAAGACTTCCATGTCGGCTTCGTCGAGGTCGGCGATTTCCGCTTCGACCGCCGCGCACACGGCCACGACCGGCGCGCCTTCAGCAGCCGCGAACTTCGTGATCGCGTCGAGGTGCGGGTTGTTCTCGAAGCCGTTTTCCTTCACGTTGGCGACGTACATCGTGGGCTTGGCGGTGATCAGGCAGAACGGCTTGAGGGTAGCCTTTTCTTCATCGGTCAGATCGAGCGCGCGGACCGGCTTCGCCTGGTCGAGCTGCGCGCGGACCTTCTCCAGCACCGCCGCGTTCTTCGCGGCTTCCTTGTCGTTACCCGACTTGGCCGCCTTGGAATAGCGCGCGAGCGCCTTCTCGACGGTGGCGAGGTCGGCAAGCGCGAGCTCGGTGTTGATCACCTCGATGTCCGACAGCGGATCGATCTTGTTCGCGACGTGAATCACGTTGTCGTCTTCGAAGCAGCGTACGACGTGCGTGATCGCGTCGGTTTCGCGGATGTTCGCGAGGAACTGGTTGCCGAGGCCCTCGCCCTTGCTTGCGCCGGCCACCAGACCGGCGATGTCGACGAACTCGACCACGGCCGGCAGGATGCGCTCCGGCTTGACGATTTCGGCGAGCGCGTTCAGCCGCGCGTCCGGCACCTCGACGATGCCGACGTTCGGCTCGATCGTGCAGAACGGATAGTTTTCGGCGGCGATTCCCGCCTTGGTCAGCGCGTTGAACAGGGTGGACTTGCCGACGTTGGGCAGGCCGACGATGCCGCATTTGAGGCTCATGGAAATCCTTCAGTGAATCAGTAGGTTGCGTGATGCGCTCGACGCTGCGCGCGGATTCGGAAAGCCTTCGCGTAAGGTGGGGCGCGGCAGGCTCAGCGGAGCGGACAAGACACCGAATCGGGGCGTTGGCTCGACGATTGAGTGCGAGTTTTCACGGAAAGCGCAATTGTAACCCGTTCGCCCGCGCGGACCCGCCGGCGCATTGGCGCGAAGCCACTGTAGAATCGTCAGTTCAGAGTCGGCAGAGCTCAATTTCCGGGGGAGCAGCGTGGGACTCATCAGATGGGTTGGGATCGGCGTCGTCGCCGCGGTCGTGGTGGGCTCGGTCGCGACATGGGTCGCGCCGAATTTCGACGAAGCGCAGGCCACCACGGACCGGCAGACCATCGATTGTTTGACGACCCACCTGTCGCACGAAGATCACGCCGACATCGCGCGGTTCGCCGATAAGAACGACTACGACTCGCTATGGCGCGTGTTCGACCGCGTGTTCCCCGACTGCGCGGTACGCAGCGATCAGCGCGATCGCAAGGCGGAGCTCGAGGCGGCCGCGTGGCGCAACCTCTCGTCCAATCGCGACTTCATGCGCATGCGCGAGGCGAACGCGGCGCTCGCGGCAAGCGCCGCGACGCATTAGCACGACGCATCGAGGCCGCGCGGCCAGCGGCCCGGGACTCAAATGCGCGTGGCCGCCAACGCATGAAGTGCGGGTTACGCGAGCGGTCGGCGTCAGACTCGCACAGTCCCGCCGACAACCTCAGGCTCTGCCCCCAGACACCATGTCCGGCACGAGCCCGCGAGGCCCCGCGCACAGCGCCCAACGGCCGCGCCCGTCGATCCGTCCCCCGCACCCCCCGCGGCTATAATGCGCGCATGAACGCACACCACCAGACCTTTGATGCCGCCGTGATCGGCGGCGGGCTCGTCGGCAAGACCGCGGCGCTCGCGCTCACGCAAGCCGGACTGCGCGTCGCACTGCTCGCGCAGCCTTGCGCGGCGCTGCCCGCCGGTGCTGTCTTCGACTCGCGCGTCTATGCGTTGTCGTCGAGTTCGCAGGCCTTGTTCGAACGGCTGCGGGTCTGGCAGGCGCTCGATCACACACGGCTCGGTCCCGTCTACGACATGCGCGTCTATGGCGACGCGCACGCCGAGCTGCATTTCTCGGCGTTTCAGGCATCGGTGCCGCAGCTTGCGTGGATCGTCGAGTCGTCGGTGATCGAGCGCGCGCTCGATGCCGCGCTGCGCTTCCAGCCGAACCTCACGTGGTTCGACGCGCGCGCGCAGGCGCTCGATTTCTCCGTCGACAACGCGAGCGTCGGCCTCGCGAACGGCAGCGTGCTCGAAGCGGATCTGGTAGTCGGCGCGGACGGCGCGCACTCGTGGGTGCGCGCGCAGATCGGCTCGAAGATGGTGCGCCGCGACTACAGACAGATCGGTGTGGTCGCCAATTTCAAGGCTGCGAAGCCGCACGGCGAAACCGCGTATCAGTGGTTCCGCGAGGGCGAGATCATCGCGTTGCTGCCGATGCCGGACGGCCACGTGTCGCTGGTCTGGTCGGCGCGCACCGAACACGCCGAGCAGTTGCTCGCGCTCGATCCCGAGCGGCTCGCCGCCGAAGTCGAGCACGTGAGCGGTGAACAGTTCGGTGCGCTCGACTGCGTGACGCCCGCGCAGGGCTTCCCGCTCGCGTTGCAGACCGTGGACCGGCTCGTCGCCCCGCGGGTCGCGCTGGTCGGCGATGCCGCACATCTGATCCATCCGTTGGCAGGACAGGGCATGAACCTCGGCTTGCGCGACGTCGCCGCGCTCGCGAGCACGATCGGCGGCAAGGAGTCGTTCCGCGATCTCGGCGACATGGTGCTGCTGCGTCGCTACGAACGCGCGCGCCGCGAAGACATTCGCGCGCTGATGATCGCCACCGACGGTCTGCAGAAACTGTTCTCGGTGCCCGGTCCGCTCGCGCGCGCCGTGCGCAATACCGGCATGGCGTTCGTCGGCGCGCAGCCATTCATCAAGCGCTGGCTCGTGTCGGCCGCGCTGGGGTAAACCGCGACGAGGCGTCGGGCGGATAGCCGATGGCCGGTCACCGGCGCCCGGGACAGGTATCATGACCGGATCGAAGCGCTGCGATCCGCCCCTTATCCGACCCCCGATCGAACCTGATCGAGCCTGATTGAACAGATAGGCGGCCGAAACTCGCGGCCGGAACGTAAAAAACGCGCAGGTGCGCGACTGACTCCAGGACTCCAGCATGAAAAAGACCTTCCGCATCGCCGCCGCCGCGCTCGCGATCGGTGCCGCTATGCTCGGCTGCTCGGCGCAGGCCGACCAGACCACCGACAAGCTCAAGGCCACCTTGCAAACCCGTCTTTCCGACGTGACGATCAAAAGCGTGTCGAAGACGCCGATCGCGGGCCTGTACGAAGTGAATCTCGGCACGCAGATCGTCTACAGCGATGCGAGCGGCGACTACCTGATGCTCGGCGATATGGTCGACTCGAAGACGCGCAAGAATCTGACCGAGGCACGCCTGTCGGAAACCAACCGCATCGACTTCGCGAGCCTGCCGTTCGGCAACGCGGTGAAGGTCGTGCGCGGCAACGGCGCGCGCAAGATCGCGGTGTTCTCCGATCCGAACTGCCCGTACTGCAAGCAGCTCGAAAAAACGCTGCTGTCGATCGACAACGTGACGGTCTACACGTTCCTGTACCCGGTGCTGTCGCCCGATTCGACGGCCAAGTCGAAGTCGATCTGGTGCTCGGCCGATCGCGCGAAGGCGTGGGAATCGTGGATGCAGGACCGTCAGGCGCCGACCGCCGCCGCCACCTGCGACACCGCCGCGATCGACAAGAACCTCGCGCTCGGCCGTTCGATGAACGTCGAAGGCACGCCGACCGTGTTTCTCGCCGACGGTCGCCGCCTGCCCGGCGCGGTGCCGGCAGATCGGCTCGACAAGGAACTGTCGGCCGTGCACTGAACAGCGCGCTGGCCACAGCGCCACGCCCGCCCCGGGCGCGCAACAGATGCAACGTTCAAACTGAAGGAGGCGCACGCAGCGCCTCCTTTCGCATCGAGCCCCGAACTTCTCCGCCTCACTCTCCTGACACTCCCAAGCGCCGCCGATGAAGCCGATCCGCTACACCATCGTTCCGGGTAACCCCGCCGCCCACCTGTTCGAAGTCACCGTGACCGTCGCCGATCCCGATCCGGCCGGCCAGCGTTTCATGCTGCCGGTGTGGATTCCGGGCAGCTACATGGTGCGCGAGTTCGCGCGCAACATCGTCACGCTGCGCGCGGTGAACGACGCGGGCCGCAAGGTGCGCGTCGAGAAGATCGACAAGCACACGTGGCAGGCCGCGCCGGTCAAGGGAGCCTTGACGCTGCGCTACGAGGTGTACGCATGGGACCTGTCGGTGCGCGCCGCGCATCTGGACGACACGATCGGCTTTTTCAACGGCACCAGCGTGTTCCTGTCGCCGCTCGGCCATGAGGACGCGCAGTGCGTGGTCGATATCCAGAAGCCGCAGGGCGCCGCGTATCGCGGCTGGCGCGTCGCGACCGCGCTGCCGGAAGCGCGCGGCACGAAGCGCTATGGCTTCGGCGAATACCGCGCGCAGAACTACGACGAACTGATCGACCATCCTGTGACGCTCGGGGAATTCGCGCTCGCGACGTTCAAGGCGCACGGCGTGCCGCACGACGTCGTGATCGGCGGTCGCGTGATCGGGCTCGACATGGAGCGTCTGTGCAAGGATCTGAAGCGCATCTGCGAAGCGCAGATCGCTTTGTTCGAACCGAAGTCGAAGAAGGCGCCGGTCGAGCGCTACGTGTTCATGACGCAGGCTGTCACCGACGGTTACGGCGGGCTCGAGCATCGCGCGTCGACCGCGCTGATCTGCAATCGCACCGATCTGCCGGTGCAGGGCCGCGAGCCGATGAGCGAGGGCTACCGGACCTATCTCGGTCTGTGCAGCCACGAGTATTTCCACACGTGGAATGTGAAGCGGATCAAGCCGGCCGTGTTCGCGCCGTATGACCTCGGCGTCGAAAACTACACGTCGATGCTGTGGCTGTTCGAGGGCTTCACGTCGTATTACGACGACCTGATTCTCGTACGCAGCGGGGTGATCTCGCAGGACGACTATTTCGGCCTGCTCGGCAAGGTGATCGGCGGGGTGCAGCGCGGCAGCGGGCGCCTCAAGCAGAGCGTCGCCGAAAGCTCGTTCGATGCGTGGGTCAAGTACTACCGGCAGGACGAGAACGCGCCGAATGCGATCGTCAGCTATTACACGAAGGGCTCGCTGATCGCGCTCGCCTTCGACCTGACGATCCGCGCGCAGACCGGCAACCAGAAATCGCTCGACGACGTGATGCGTCTGCTGTGGAAGCGCTTTGGCCGTGACTTTTATCGAGGCAAGCCGGTCGGCGTCGACGAAAGCGAGATCGAGGCGATTTTCGCGGAAGCGAGCGGCGCGCAACTGGCCGAACTGTTCGCCGAGGGCGTGCGCGGCACGCGCGATCTGCCGCTCGACGCGCTGCTCGCGCCGTTCGGCGTGGCGCTCGCGCCGGACGTCGACAAAAACGGCAAGCCGTCGCTCGGCGTGCGGCTACGCGGCGGCGCGGATTGCGCGCTCGCGACCGTGCACGAGGGCAGCGCCGCGCAGAAGGCCGGCCTCTCCGCTGGCGACGTGCTGATCGCGATCGATGGTCTGCGCGTGACCGGCGGGAATATCGATGCTCTACTGATGCGCTATCAGCCGGGCGCGAAAGTCGACGTGCACGCGTTCCGCCGCGACGAGCTGCGGGTCACGCAGGTGAAGCTCGACGGTCCCGAAGTGGCCCGCTACAAGCTCACGGTCAGCGATCACCGTCCCGCCGCGCGCAAAGCCCTTGAGCGCTGGCTGACGAAGTGATCGGCGTGGTGGTGGGCCGCACCGGACGGTCCACCGATCGTCGACTGTCCCGTCGTCAATCGGCGGAGGAGGGCGGTTGATTGTTCTACCCATGCAACAATCCTTCGCCGCCGGACGGCTTTTTCGCCGGCCGGTAAAAAAACACAATGACTTCACTCGCGCAACACTGCGCGCCCCTACTGGAGTCAACCATGACCACGATCCTGCAAATCAACTCGGCAGCCCGTTCGCAAGGCGCGAACTCGACGCTTCTCGTCAACGAGCTGACGGAAAAGCTGCAACAGTCGAATCCGGGCGCGCAAGTCGTCGTCCGTAACCTGCAAGCCGAACCGCTGCCGCACCTCGACGACGCCGTGCTCGGCGCGTTCTTCACGCCGGCCGACCAGCGCACCCCGGAACAGGCCGCCATCGCCGCACGCAGCGAAGCGCTGATCGCCGAACTGCAAGCCGCCGACGTCATCGTTATCGGTGCGCCGATGTACAACTTCGGCATCTCGTCGCAACTGAAGACGTACTTCGACTTCATCGCACGTGCGGGCATCACGTTCCGTTACACCGCGACCGGCCCGGAAGGCCTCGTGACGGGCAAGAAGGTCCACGTCGTGTCGGCGCGCGGCGGCAAGTATCTCGGCACGCCGAACGATAGCCAGACGCCGTACCTGAAGAGCTTCCTCGGCTTCCTCGGCATGACCGACGTGAACTTCATCTACGCCGAAGGCCTGAACATGGGCCCGGACGCCGCGAACGCCGCGCTGAGCTCGGCACGCGAAGCGATCGCCGCGGTTTAAGCGGGTTTGTCCTGCCGCATTGCGCAGCTTCGATGCGGCGCGAGCGGTGAAAAGAATAACGCCACGGATGGGTCCACCCTCCGTGGCGTTTTCGTTGTGTATCGCAATCTTCTGACGACGACGCTCTCACGCAAGCATTTGCGCGTCGTCCGGTAGACGCCAGTCGATCGGCTCCCGGCCGTGCTGCAACAGATATTCGTTCGCCTTCGCGAAATGCCCGCAACCGAGAAAGCCGCGATGCGCGGACAGCGGCGACGGATGCGGCGCCTCCAGCACATAGTGCGACTTGCCGCCGAGTAGCGCGCGCTTTGCCTGCGCATGCGCGCCCCACAGCATGAAGACGAGGTTCTGATGCCGCGTCGCGAGTTCGTGGATCAGCGTGTCGGTACATTTCTCCCAGCCGCGTTTCGCGTGGCTCGCGGCGCTGTCGCGCTCGACGGTCAGCACCGTGTTCAGCAGCAGCACGCCCTGTTTGGCCCAGCTGTCGAGGCAACCGTGCTGCGGCGTCCGGTGACCGAGACTCGCGGCGATTTCCTTGAAGATGTTGCGCAGCGACGGTGGCGGCCGCACGTGCGGCGCGACCGAAAACGCGAGACCGTGCGCCTGCGGCGTGCCGCGGTCTTCGCCGTGGTACGGGTCCTGGCCGAGGATTACGACTTTCACTTCGTCGGGGCTCGTCAGGCGGAGCGCGCGGAACACGTCGGCCGGGTAGATCGTTTTGCCGGCGGCACGCTCACCGTCGACGAAGCGGCACAGCGGCGCGTAGGTGTCGCTGTCGATGAAGGGTTTCAGGTGCGCGCGCCAGGCCGCTGGTAGCGCGGCGAATTGTGCTTCGAGCGTGGGCGGTGCGGCGGTGGGGGCGGCGGAGGCCGGGGCGGGCGCGACATCGTCGAACAGCGATGCCTGCGGCAAACTGGCGCGGGTGCGGGAAGCGGAGGTCATGGCGGGGAAGTGTCGCAGCAAACGCGGACTAGCTCAAGTTGCGGCAAGCGAGCGCATGAGGTGCCGCGGGTTTCGGGCAACGCGCTCACCTGGCGCGCAACCGATACCCGCGCTGCGCCTTGCTGATGTCATCCGGCGCGAGGCCGGCAATCCGTTTGCCGAGTTCGGCGGCGAGCGTGTGAAGCGCCGCTTCGTCGCCCGATTTCAGTTCGAGCTCGATCTCCGAGATCGGCGCGCGGCGCGCTTCATCGTCGACTTCGGCAAGCACGTCGCCCTGATCGATCGCCGCCTCGATCTGAGCGCCGTCGGAGTCGAGCAGCCATAGCGTGCGCGTGAAATTGGTGTGGAACAGCTCGATCAGCGCAGGCGCGGCCTGTTTCAGTGCATCCGCGGCGGCGGGTTCGTCGCAAGCGCTCAGCAACGATTCGATTTCGAGCTTCGCGCCCGCGACCGGCAATTCCCATTCGTGCCGGCTATGCAAGCCGTTCGTCGCCGTGCCGACCGTCTTGAAGGTCTGCAGCCAGCCGTCCGGGGTCTGCCGTAGACGCAGCGCGCTCTTTGACGACGCCAGCGTCAACTGCGGCGTATCGAAGTAAATGTTCACGAGCTTGATCGCGCGTCCGTTCTTGCCGGCGCGCGCGGCGAACCACTGCGTCGCCGCCTGCACCTGCGAAGCCGGCAGCGCCAGCTTGATTTCGCGTTCCATGCCCATGCTGGGTGTCCTCGTTGCGTGGATTTCTCTGCGCCCGATACGCGGATACGTCGATACGACGCTCAGAAAAACATCCGCGCGAGTTCCACGCCCGGCTCGTCCGCGCGCATGAACGCTTCGCCGACGAGGAAGGTATGCACATTCCGCGCGCGCATGCGCTCGACGTCGTCGCGCGACAGGATGCCCGATTCGGTCACGACGATGCGATCGTCGGGAATCGCGTCGAGCATGCCGAGCGTCGTGTCGAGCGAGGTTTCGAAGGTGCGCAGATTGCGGTTGTTGATGCCGATCAGTGGCGTCTTCAGCGTCAGCGCTTCCTTGAGTTCATCGCTGTCGTGCACTTCGACGAGCACCGCGAGCCCCAGCGAATGCGCGAGCGCTTCGAGGTCCTGCATCTCGGCGGTTTCGAGCGCGGCGGCGATCAGCAGGATCGCGTCGGCCCCCATCGCGCGTGCTTCGACAACCTGATACGGATCGACGATGAAGTCCTTGCGTATCACCGGCAACTGGCACGCGGCGCGCGCTTGCTGCAGATAGGCGACGCTGCCCTGGAAGAACTGCACGTCGGTCAGCACGGACAGACACGCCGCGCCGTGCTTCTCATACGAACGCGCGATGTCGGCCGGCACGAAGCGCTCGCGCAGCACGCCCTTCGACGGGCTCGCCTTCTTCACTTCGGAGATCACCGCGGCGAGACCCGCCGTGTGCTTGGCGCGCAATGCGCCGACGAAGTCGCGGAGATCGCGCGACGACGCTTCGAGCCGCAGTTCTTCGAGCGGCACGCTTTGCTCGGCCGCCCGGACTTCTTCGCGTTTGACCGCGATGATGCGGTCGAGGATGTCGCTCATAAATGTCTCGCTACGTGATTACTGCTTGAATTGCTGGGTGAAGCGCACCAGTTCGTCGACCTTCGCGCGTGCCTTGCCGCTCGCGATCGCTTCGCGCGCGAGCTCGATGCCGTCCGCGATCGTGGCCGCGACGTTCGCCGAATAGAGTGCCGTGCCGGCGTTCAGCGTGACGATTTCCCGCGCGACGCCGGGCTTGTTGCTAAGCGCGTCGAGCAGCATGACCTTCGACTCGCCCGCGTCGGCGACTTTGAGCGTGCGGTTCGACACCATCTGCATGCCGAAGTCTTCCGGATGGATCTCGTACTCGCGGATCTCGCCGTCGCGCAACTCGCCGACCAGCGTGGCGCCGCCGAGCGACACTTCGTCCATGCCGTCCATCCCGTACACGACGAGCACGTGTTTGGCACCGAGGCGCTGCATCACGCGCACCTGAATGCCGACGAGGTCGGGGTGAAACACGCCCATCAGCTGATTCGGCGCGCCGGCCGGATTGGTGAGCGGCCCGAGGATATTGAAGATCGTGCGGATGCCGAGTTCCCGGCGTACCGGCGCGACGTTTTTCATCGCCGGATGATGGTTCGGCGCGAACATGAAGCCCATGCCCGTTTCCGCAATCGATGCCGCGACCTGCTCCGGCTGCAGATCGATGTTGACGCCGAGCGCTTCGAGCACGTCCGCGCTGCCCGACTTGCTCGATACGCCGCGATTGCCGTGCTTTGCGACCTTCGCGCCCGCCGCGGCCGACACGAACATCGTCGCGGTGGAAATGTTGAACGTGTGCGCGCCGTCGCCGCCGGTGCCGACGATATCGACGAAGTTCGAGTTGTCCTGCACGTCGACGTGCCGGGCAAATTCACGCATCACCGTAGCGGCCGCGGTGATTTCGCCGATGGTCTCTTTTTTGACGCGCAGGCCGGTGATGATCGCCGCCGACATCACGGGCGAGAGTTCGCCGCGCATGATGAGGCGCATCAGGTGCAGCATTTCGTCGTGAAAAATCTCGCGGTGCTCGATGGTCCGCTGCAAGGCTTCCTGGGGCGTAATGGACATGATCTCGTCTCCCTTTGTGTCAGGCATTGCGGGACGCCGCGTGACTCGAGGCCTTGCCGGCGACGGCGAGCTTCGACTGCTTGACGAAGTTTTCGAGCAGCGCGTGGCCGTGTTCGGACAGGATCGATTCCGGGTGGAACTGCACGCCTTCCACGGCCAGTTCCTTGTGGCGCACGCCCATGATTTCGCCGTCTTCAGTCCATGCCGATACTTCGAGGCAGTCGGGCAGCGATTCGCGCTCGATCGCGAGCGAGTGGTAGCGCGTCACCGTGAAATGCTTCGGCAGGTCTTCGAATACGCCCTTGCAGTCGGTTTCGATCGTGCTGACCTTGCCGTGCATGATGGTCTGCGCGCGCACGACGCGGCCGCCGAACGCCTCGCCGATCGCCTGATGGCCGAGGCACACGCCGAGAATCGGCGTCTTGCCGGCGAATTCGCGCAGCACGTCGAGCGTGATGCCCGCGTGTTGCGGATTGCTTGGGCCCGGAGACAGGCAGATGCGCTCGGGGTTCAGCCTGGCGATTTCGTCGAGCGTGATTTCGTCGTTGCGATAGGTGCGCACGTCTTCGCCGAGTTCGCCGAAGTACTGCACCAGGTTGTAGGTGAACGAGTCGTAGTTGTCGATCATGAGCAGCATGGTGTGTCTCCGGTCAGAAGTCGCTATCGAGGCCGTCCTGGACCTGCTCGGCGGCGCGCATTACCGCGCGTGCCTTGTTCTCGGTCTCCTGCCATTCGGATTCGGGCACCGAATCGGCGACCACGCCCGCGGCCGCCTGCACATACAGATTGCCGTTCGCGATCACGCCGGTGCGGATCGTGATGGCCAGATCCATCTCGCCGGTGAACGACAGATAGCCGACCGCCCCGCCGTACAGGCCACGCTTGACGGGTTCGAGCTCGTCGATCAGCTCCATCGCGCGGACCTTCGGCGCGCCCGACAGCGTGCCGGCCGGGAAGGTGGCGCGCAGCACGTCGAAATTGGTCATGTCGTTCTTGAGCTTGCCTTCGACCGAGCTGACGATGTGCTGCACGTGCGAGTACTTCTCGATCACCATCTTGTCGGTCACGACCACCGAGCCGATCTGCGCGATGCGGCCGACGTCGTTGCGCGCGAGGTCGATCAGCATCACATGCTCGGCGATTTCCTTCGGATCGTTCAGCAGCTCGGTCGCAAGCGCGGCATCGCGCTCGGGCGTGTTGCCGCGCGGACGGGTGCCGGCCAGCGGGCGGATCGTGACGATACGGTCCTCGGCGCGCTTTTCCTGGCGCACCAGAATCTCCGGCGACGCGCCGACCACGTGGAAGTCGCCGAAGTTGTAGTAGTACATGTACGGCGACGGATTCAGCGAGCGCAGCGCGCGATACAGCGACAGCGGATTGTCGCGGTACGGCTTGATCAGGCGCTGGCCGACCTGCACCTGCATCAGTTCGCCGGCGGCGACGTATTCCTTCGCCTTGCGCACGGCCGCCAGGTAATCGTCTTTCGCGAACTCGCGGTAGATCTCGGTGCGTACGCTGGCCGACACGACGGGCGGCTCGACGGTGACGCGCAGCCGCTGGCGCAGTTCGCGCAGACGGTGCTTCGCTTTCGTGTAGGCCTCAGCCTGGGTCGGGTCGGCGTAGACCACCAGATAGAGCTTGCCGGCGAGGTTGTCGATGACGGCGACTTCCTCGGTCAGCAGCAGCTGGATGTCGGGCAGATTGAGGTCGTCTTTCGGCGCACTGTGCGCGAGCTTCTTCTCGATGTAGCGCACCGCGTCATAGCCGAAGTAGCCGGCGAGACCGCCGGTGAAGCGCGGCAGCCCCGGGCGTTGCGCGACCTTGAAGCGCGCCTGGAATTGCTGGATGAACGCGAGCGGATCGCCCTCGTGCGTCTCGACGACCTTGCCGTCGCGGACCACTTCCGACACGCCGTTGCGCGTGCGCATGAGAGTCCGCGCCGGCAGGCCGATGAACGAATAACGCCCGAAGCGTTCGCCGCCGACCACCGACTCCAGCAGGAACGAGTTCGCGCCGTTGCGCTCGGTCTGCGCGAGCTTCAGGTACAGCGACAGCGGCGTCTCGAGGTCGGCGAGCGCTTCGGCGATCAGCGGGATGCGGTTGAAACCCTCGTTGGCGAGGGACTGGAATTCGAGTTCGGTCATGTTCCGATCCTGTACGGTGGTCCGGCGGCAGCAAGCGTCGGGCAAAGCGGGGCTAAGCGCCTCCGGTCAGGGCGTGGGTCGACGTTCTCGACACAATGATACCGACCGGCGCGGGTCTTCCATCGGCGCGTGCGAGCGGTGCGGGTGAGCAACGGTACCTTGCGGGTACGCGCAGGCTCAATCAGCCGATGCAGGTGCGCAAAAACAGATCGATGGAAAAAGCGCGTGAGCGCAGCGACGTAAAAAACGGTTGCCGAAGACGAGCTTCAGCGTACCTCAGGCGAGGTTAGCGCGACCAGCGACGCCAGGGCCAGGCTCCCCGGTCGATGCTAATCAGACTCCGTTTTTTATTCAGAAACATGAGGATGAAGGACTGTTAAGTCGTGGATTGATGCGCTGCGATCGCCCTGGCGGCGTCGAGCAGCGAGGCAACTATACCATCGGATTTTATCGTTTGTATAGCTTGGCCGTGGTTGTACCCGTAGGGCACGGTCAGCGTCGCCATGCCGGCCGCGCGGCCCGCCAGCGCGTCGTTTTCCGAGTCGCCGATCGCCACCGTGGCGCTCGGCTCGACGCCGAGTTGCGCGGCGGCGGTCAGCATCGGAAGCGGGTCCGGTTTCTTTTTCGCGAGACTGTCGCCGCCGAGCACGACGCTGAAATACGGTGCAAGCCGGTACTGCTGCAGCAGTTCGAGCGCGAAGCGGTGCGGCTTGTTGGTCACGCAGGCGAGCTTCAGGCCCGCGTCGCGCAGCGCGCGCAGACCGGCCTCGACGTCTGGATAAAGCCGCGTGTGCACGCCGTTGATCTTCGCGTACTCGGCCTGATAGATCGCGAGCGCTTCGTCGAAGCGCTCTTGCGCGTGCTCGGCTTCGAAGCGCGGCGCAAGCACGCTGCGGATCAGATGCTCCGAACCCTTGCCGACGTAGCCGACCACTTCCTCGCGCGTCGTTTCCTCCGCGTCGAGCTGAGCGAGCATACCGTTCAGGCCGGCGGTGAAGTCGTCGGCCGTGTCGATCATCGTGCCGTCGAGGTCGATGATCGCGGCTTCGAGGCGCGCGCCAGTAAACGTCGGGGCGGGATACGAAGTGGTCATGAGGCGCTGGTTTTTAACGCTGGACGGTCGCGAGGGCGGCGCGCATCTTGTCGATCACGACCTTGTGATCGGGCTGGCCAAAGATCGCCGAGCCGGCCACGAACGTGTCCGCGCCGGCCGCCGCGATTTCCGCGATGTTGTCGACCTTCACGCCGCCGTCCACTTCGAGGTGGATGTCGCGGCCGGTGCGCTCGGTGTACGCGTCGATGCGTTTGCGCGCTTCACGCAGCTTGTTGAGCGCCTCGGGGATGAACGACTGGCCGCCGAAGCCCGGGTTCACCGACATGATCAGCACGAGGTCGACCTTGTCCATCACATGATCGAGATAGTTCAGCGACGTCGCCGGATTGAACACGAGGCCGGCCTTGCAGCCGTGGTCGCGGATCAGCGACAGCGTGCGGTCGATGTGATCCGACGCTTCCGGGTGAAAGCTGATCAGGTTCGCGCCGGCTTTCGCGAAGTCCGGCACGATGCGGTCGACGGGACGCACCATCAGGTGCACGTCGATTGGCACGTCCACGTGCGGGCGGATCGCTTCGCATACGAGCGGGCCGATGGTCAGGTTCGGCACGTAGTGGTTGTCCATCACGTCGAAGTGGATCCAGTCGGCGCCGGCGGCGACGACGTTGCGGACTTCTTCGCCCAGGCGGGCGAAGTCGGCGGAGAGAATGCTGGGGGCGATGCGAAATTGCGTCATGACAGGGGCCGATGCAAGCGGGAAAGCGCCATTTTACCGGTTTTGCGCGTGCAGACCGGGGTGCTGGCCGCGGTTGGCGTGGCGGAATCGCGCGATGAAACTTCGCAAAGTACCGGCGCAAAAACGACATGGAGACTGGGCGCGGCAAAGCAGCCGTGTCCCAACGTCTTAGACACTGCTGGCCGAAAGGCGTATCCGGTTGCGGCCATGCCCCGCATCAAGCAGAATGCCATTCCATGAGCGCCGCATCGCCGCTGCACCCGCAGACCATTGGCGTTCGGGCCTTCCACGATTTTTCACAGCCCGTTTGATCAGATCGGAATCAGGATGAGCCAGTACGAATTCAGCGTCTCGGCGCAGGTGCACTACCTGCCCGAAGAATCGGACCCGGAGCGTCGCCAGTACGCCTTTGCCTACACGCTGACCATCCGTAACACCGGCCAGGTGCCCGCACAGTTGATCGCGCGTCACTGGATCATCACCGACAGCGAGAACACCGTCCAGGAAGTCAAAGGCCTGGGCGTGGTCGGTCATCAGCCGCTGCTCAAGCCGGGCGAGCATTTCGAATACACGAGTTGGGCAGTGATCGCGACGCCGGTCGGCACGATGCGCGGCGATTACTTCTGCGTGGCGGAGGATGGTGAGCGCTTCGAGGCGCCGGTGCCGGAGTTCGTGTTGCGCATGCCGCGGACGTTGCATTGAACCGGCGCGGTGTTGCGCGGTCTTTAATGAGTTCGTATCGGCGCGCGGCGCAGCGGGCAGTTGAGTGGGTGGTTGGATGAGCGCTCAGACGAGCGCTTGAGGCGCGAGGGGTTGTGCGGTTCTGTATGCAACCCGCCGGCCAGGCTCACTGCGGCTTTTGCTGTTGGGACCGTTCCGCCGGCTTGGCACGTCGCGCTTTTTTCTTGCCAGACGACGTCCACACAACGATAAAGACGAGCAGGAACAGCGCGAGCAGCGATTCCAGCGCGAAGATGAGCATCGGGTATTCGTCGAACAAATCAGACATGGCGGTTTCCATCAACAACGAACATTGTATGCGTTTTGTCCGCCGAGCCGGCGCGTGGGTCGGTGCATTGTCGGTTGCGGTGTTGCTTGCCTCCTGCGGCGGCGGCGGCGCGCTCCGGCCTTCGCCGCCGAGCGGCGCGGCGATCATCCCCGGCCAGATCGCGTCGTCGCGCTTGACCGCGGTTGCGTGGCAGCAGGTGCCGGGCTGGCAGGACGACTCGCTGATCGGCGCGACAGCCGCGTTGCGGCAAAACTGCACGAGGCTCGCGCGTCAGCCGAACTGGTCGCGTGCATGCGCGGCCGCCGCGCAAATCGACGATCTCGACGTCACCGGCGCGCGCGCCTTCTTCGAAGCCTACTTCACGCCGTTCCAGCTCGCGAATAGCGACGGCACGCTCGACGGTCTGGTCACCGGTTACTACGAGCCACTGCTGCGGGGCTCGCGCACGCGGCATGGGGTATATCAGACCGCGCTGTACCGCTGGCCCGCCGGCTATCGCGTGGGGGCGCCGTTGCCGGCGCGCGCCCAACTCGAACGCTCGGGCGCGCTCAGCGGCAACGAACTCGTGTGGGTCGACGATCCGATCGAAGCATTCTTTTTGCAGGTGCAGGGCTCCGGGCGCATCGTGATGGAAGACGGCAGTGTGATGCGCGTCGGCTTTGGCGGTACCAACGATCAGCCGTACAAGTCGATCGGGCGCTGGCTGCTCGATCATGGCGAGATCACACCCGCGCAGGCAACGATGCAGGGCATCAAGGCATGGGCACGCGCGAATCCGACGCGCGTCGATGGATTGCTCGACACCAATCCGCGCTTCGTGTTTTTTCGCGAGATGCCGTCGGCCGAAAGTATGCCGAGCGGTGGCGCGGACGGTCCGATCGGCGCGCTTGGCGTGCCGCTGACGCCGGAGCGCTCGATTGCGGTCGACCCGAGCGCGATTCCGCTCGGCACGCCGGTGTTCCTGCAGACTACACGGCCGCTGACGAACTCGCCGATGAACCGCCTCGTGTTCGCGCAGGACACGGGCACCGCGATCAAAGGCGGCGTGCGCGCCGACTACTTCTGGGGCCTCGGCGACGATGCCGGTGATCTGGCTGGCAAGATGAAGCAGGGTGGCCGGATGTGGTTGCTGCTGCCGAATTCGTGAGGCGGTGGGACGCAGGCGGAAGCGTGACTGCCGTTTGAGTTACAGCGGTTTTCGGGAGGCGGGTTGGAGGCTGCCGCGAAGCCGTCAATAGAAGTCGTGGAAATCGGCGTCACGTTCGGATCAGGATCCGTGGCGTGACGCCGTTTTTTGTTGGGCTCTTACGCTGCGCGTCGTTGCCCGTTGCCTGACTTAGAGCCCCGATCTGCGCTTGTCGACCACCCGCCGCGCCTTGCCCACCGAGCGCTCGATCCCATTCACGGCCAGCACGTTCACCACCGCGCTTACGCCAATCAGCGCCTTGATGTCGTACGCCAGCGCGTTTTTCGCGGTGGTTAGCGCGGAAGTATCCGGCGCGCTTTCGGGGCACGGTTCGACGTTCAGCGTCAACACGTCGAGCGGCCCTTCCTTCGTCAGTACGATCTGATAGTGCGGCGCGAGCGCGTGCTGCTTGAGCAGCAACTCTTCGATCTGCGTCGGGAACACATTGACGCCACGGACGATCATCATGTCGTCCGAGCGGCCCGTGATTTTTTCCATACGCCGCATCGTGCGGGCGCTGCCCGGCAGCAGGCGCGTGAGATCGCGCGTGCGGTAGCGGATGATCGGCAGCGCTTCTTTCGTCAGCGACGTGAACACGAGCTCGCCGAGTTCGCCATCGGGCAGCACCTCGCCCGTTTCGGGGTCGATGATCTCGGGATAGAAATGGTCTTCCCAGATCGTCGGGCCGTCTTTGGTCTCGATGCACTCCGAGGCGACGCCCGGGCCCATCACTTCGGAGAGACCGTAGATGTCGACCGCGTCGATGCCCATGCGTTTTTCGATCGCCTCGCGCATTTCGTTGGTCCACGGCTCAGCGCCGAAGATGCCGATGCGCAATGAGCAGCTAGCCGGGTCGATACCCTGGCGCTCGAGTTCGTCGGCGATCGACAGCATGTAGCTCGGTGTCACCATGATGATGTCCGGCCGGAAGTCCTGGATCAGCTGCACCTGCTTTTCGGTCTGACCACCGCCGAACGGAATCACGGTGAGCCCCGCGCGCTCGGCGCCGTAATGCGCGCCGAGGCCGCCCGTGAAGAGGCCGTAGCCGTAGCTCACGTGCACCTTGTCGCCGCGCTTCGCGCCGGCGGCGCGTATCGAACGGGCGACGAGATTCGCCCACGTGTCGATGTCGCGCGCCGTATAGCCGACGACGGTCGGCTTGCCGGTCGTCCCAGACGATGCATGGATTCGCGAAATCTGCTCCTGCGGCACCGCGAACATGCCGAACGGATAGTTGTCGCGCAAATCCTTCTTCGTCGTGAACGGTAAGCGCGCGAGGTCCGCGAGCGACTTGACATCGCCCGGATGAACACCGGCTTCGTCGAACTTGCGCCGGTACACCGGCGAATTTTCATACGCATGGGTGAGTGACCATTTGAGCCGTTCAAGTTGGAGCGCGGCGAGCTCGTCGCGGCTGGCGGTCTCGATCGGATCGAGCGGAAGAGCGGTGCTCATCGAATGTCTCCTTGCTGCCTCAGTATCTGAGTTTGATATGTAACGCGTTGGCGTCAGAGAGCCACGCAGACAGTCGTCCGCGAGGGCGGCTCTGGCTTGCCGCCGCTCAATGTCAGTCGCCGGTGGGAATCAGGTGGCCCCTGATTTGCGCCGACTTGCCGCGAAACATCGCGACGGTCTCGCCGGCGCGATTCGTGACGCGAATATCGTAGATGCCAGTGCGCCCGCTCGATGTCTGCTCGACCGCTTCGGCGCTCAGCACGTCGCCGCCGTAGACCGGCCGGAGGTATTCAATCGAGCAGCCGGCGGCAACCGTATTGATGTTGTAAGTGTTGCAGGCGAACGCGAAGGTCGAATCGGCGAGCGTGAAGATCAGGCCGCCGTGGCAGATCTGATGGCCGTTCAGGAAGTCGTCGCGCACCGCCATGCGCAGCCGCGCATAGCCGGGGCGCACGTCGAGAATCTCGAGCCCGAGCGCGCGACTGCAGGCGTCGTTTTCGTACATCGCGGCAGCTGTCGCGCGGGCGAGTTCGTCGGCAGTCATCTGGTCGGGGCGGGTGGTTTGCGTGGACATCTCAACGCCCCTCGAAGCGCGGCGCGCGCTTTTCGATAAATGCCTGCACGCCTTCCGCGTAATCGTGCGAGGCGCCTAGTTGGCGCTGCAGATCACGCTCGAGATCGAGCTGCTGGTCGAGCGATTGCGTCGTGCCGGCACGCATCGCCTGCTTGATCGCGGCGATCGCGCGCGTCGGTTGCTGGGCAAGCTGGGCCGCGAGTTTTGCCGCGGCCGGAGCCAGTTCGGCGTCGTCGAGCGCTTGCCAGATCAAGCCCCAGCTTTCGGCTGTGTCGGCGCTGAGCTTGTCGCCGGTGATCGCGAGGCCGAGCGCGCGTGCCATGCCAACGCGTTGCGGCAGGAACCACGTCCCGCCCGAATCCGGCACGAGGCCGATCTTCACGAACGCTTGGATGAAACTCGCGGAGCGAGCTGCGAGCACCAGGTCGCAGGCCAACGCGAGATTGGCGCCCGCGCCGGCGGCCGTGCCGTTGACCGCGGCGATCACCGGAAACGGTAGCGCTTGCAGACGGCGGATCAACGGATTGAAGTATTCATCGATTACGGCGCCGAGGTCGGTCGTCGCGCCGGGCGTGAAATCGAGGTCGGCGAGATCCTGGCCGGCGCAGAAGCCGCGTCCCGCGCCGGTGAGCACGAGCGCACGGGCGCCGGACTTTTCGACCTGGTCGAGTGCCGCGCCGAGTTCCTGATGCATCGCGCGCGTGAAACTGTTGAGCTTGTCCGGGCGGTTCAGCGTGATGGTGGCGACGTGGCTCGATGAGTCGATGTCCAGCCGGATCGCTTCATATGACATGGGGTGTCTCCTCAAACTCTCTTTGGCCGATGGGCACGGTCGCTCGACTAGCGTCGGCGCGTGATGCCGATCCGATGTCTGATGTTAGTCAGAGCGCACGACTCGGTCCATCCGCCGAACGGCATAGGACGAAGTCGTGCGTTGCGCTGAAGCCTTCTTATGCCGTTCAGCCAGCTACCGCGGGCGCCGCTTTCGGTTCAACATGAACGCGGCTTTGAACGACACGGAAGCGGTTGGCGACGAAAGCGGCATCGGCAAGCGCGGCATTCGCGGCCGGGTTGGCGCCGGTGCCGTGAAAGTCCGAAAAAGCCGCGGACTGGTTGACGAACACGCCACCGGTCAGGTTGATCGACAGTGCGACGCCGCCGCGAATCGACGCTTCGTGCGCGGCGTCGAGCACGGCGTCGTCCGTGCTGTAGACCGCCAGCGTTAGCGCGCCGTGCTCGGCAGCAATGTCGCCAGCGAGGTCGAGTGACTGCGCGGTCGAGTCCGTCGCGATGACGAACGAGATCGGCCCGAACCATTCTCTCGTGAACTGGGCGCGGTCGGTCGAGGCGTCGAGTTGCAATACGAGCGGTGTGCGCACGCGAGCGCCCGGAAAGGACGGATGGTCGAGCGTCTGGCTCGCGACGAGAACGCGGCCGAGCCCGGCGGCTTCGTTGATGCGCTGCACGACGCCTTCGTTCTGGATCGCGCCGAGCAGTTCGACGGCGCGGGCCGGATCGGCGACGAGCTTTTGCACCGCGCCGGCAAGCGCCTGGGAGACATCGTCAAAGCTGAGCGTGCCTTCCGCGGTGCGAATGCCGTCTCGCGGTACGTAGATATTTTGCGGCGCGGTGCACATCTGGCCTGAGTACAGCGCCAGCGAGAACGCGATGTTGCGCGCGGCCGCCTTGATGTCGTCGACCGAGTCGATGACGATCTGATTGACGCCAGCTTTTTCGGTGTAGACCTGCGCCTGGTGCGCGTTGCGCTCGAGCCAGGTGCCGTTCTGGGTGCTGCCCGTGAAGTCGATCAGTTTGATCTCGGTGCGCTGGGCCAGTTGCTGGACGAGGGCGCCGTCGTTCGGGGCGGTGGCCAGCAGCGTGACGACGTTCGGATCGAAGCCTGCTTCGCGCAACACGTCACGCGCGATGCGCACGGTCAGCGCGAGCGGCAGGATCGCGCCCGGATGCGGCTTGACGATCACCGTGTTGCCGGTGGCCAGATCGGCGAACAGGCCCGGATAGCCGTTCCACGTCGGGAATGTGCAGCAGCCGAGCACGAGGCCGATGCCGCGCGGCACGACGGTGTAGCGCTTGTGCATCGCGAGCGGCGGGTTTTTGCCTTGCGGCTTTTCCCAGTACGCGTCGGCGGGGATACGGCGCAGCTGATCCCAGGCATACGCGACCGCTTCGAGCGCGCGATCCTGCGCGTGTGGGCCCCCTGCCTGGAAGGCCATCGTGAACGCCTGACCGGTCGTGTGCATCACGCTGTAGCCGAGCTCGAAGCTGGCGCGATTCAGGCGCGCGAGGATTTCGAGGCTCACGCCGATCCATGCCTGCGAGCCGGCGGCGCGCCAATCGCGTTGCGCCGCGGCAGATGCGGCGATGAGCGCGCTCGGGTCGGCTTTCGGGTAACGCACGCCGAGCTGGAAGCCGAACGGCGAAACCTCTGCGCCGACGGTCTCTCCCGTCGACGGTTGGTCCAGGTCGAACGTTTTGTCTAGAAGCGCCTTGAACGCGGCTTCGCCGTCCGCGTTGGCTGTTTCCCCGTACACTTTCGGACTGGGCATCTCGACGAACGGGCTCCAGTAGCCGCGCGTTTCGAGCGCGGCGAGCGCTTTGTGCAGCGTGTCTTCGTGCTTGGTGAATAGCGGATGTGTCATGGCAAAGAGGCTCGGCTATACGTTGGGGAAATACCTGTCGAATAATTGACCGACCGGTTGGTTGGGAAATGGTAGCATCACTACGGACGATGCGCGAAGCGTTTTTCGCGTGCGATTAACCCTTATGGAGGCGGCATGGCTTACGAAAACATTCTGGTTGAGACGCGGGGACGGGTCGGACTGATTACGCTCAACCGTCCGAAGGCTCTGAATGCACTGAACGACGCGCTGATGGACGAACTAGGCGCAGCGTTGCGCGAGTTCGACGGCGACGAGTCGATTGGCGCAATCGTCGTGACGGGCAGCGAGAAAGCGTTTGCGGCGGGTGCGGACATCGGGATGATGGCGTCGTACTCCTATATGGATGTCTACAAGGGCGACTACATCACGCGCAATTGGGAAACGGTTCGCTCGATCCGTAAGCCGATCATCGCCGCGGTGGCGGGCTTCGCGCTCGGCGGCGGCTGCGAACTGGCGATGATGTGCGACATCATTTTCGCCGCCGACACGGCGAAGTTCGGTCAACCGGAAATCAAGCTCGGGATCATGCCGGGCGCGGGCGGCACGCAGCGCTTGCCGCGGGCGGTGTCAAAAGCGAAGGCGATGGACCTCTGTTTAACCGCCCGTTTCATGGATGCCGCCGAAGCGGAGCGCGCCGGACTGGTTTCGCGCGTGATCCCGGAGGCATCGCTGCTTGACGAAGCGGTCGGCGCGGCCGCCACCATTGCGGAATTCCCGCTGCCGGCGGTGCTGATGGTCAAGGAGTCGGTCAACCGAGCCTTTGAAACGACGCTCGCGGAGGGCGTGCATTTCGAGCGCCGCCTGTTCCATTCGCTCTTCGCCACCGAAGACCAGAAAGAGGGCATGGCCGCGTTCGTGGAGAAGCGCAAACCGGTTTTCAAGCACCGTTAATACGCTTGTCAAAATATCGCTTGCAAGTCCCGATGTCGGCGACTAGAATTCCGCACTTTCGTGCTCCGGACGCCGGGGTGCGGAGAAGCGGGAAGCCTTTGATGGCGTGGGCTTCGGCGGCGTGGGCAGGTTAGGCGAGTGATAAAAACCTGTTGACGATCCGACGGAAGTTCTCCATAATCTCGCTTCTCTGCTGCAGACGCAGCGACGCAAACGAAGCAGTGCCGGGTAGTGGTGGTTCAGGCGCGGCGGGTTTGGCGGACCGATCTTTAAAAACTAACAGTCGATAAGTGTGGGCGCTTGATGCGGAATGCGGCGGCGGATTCTCCGGAATCTGCTGTCAGGCAGAAGTATCAGAAGCCTCACACAGTATTGGAGGAAGGTTTGTCTGTCGAAAGACGGATCAATCATCGTCAGTACGTTGAGTGAGCGACCGGGTTCGAGAGAGCCCGAACACAGTAACAGGTTTGAACTGAAGAGTTTGATCCTGGCTCAGATTGAACGCTGGCGGCATGCCTTACACATGCAAGTCGAACGGCAGCACGGACTCCGGTCTGGTGGCGAGTGGCGAACGGGTGAGTAATACATCGGAACGTGTCCTGGAGTGGGGGATAGCCCGGCGAAAGCCGGATTAATACCGCATACGCTCGGGAGAGGAAAGCGGGGGATCTTTCGGGACCTCGCGCTCAAGGGGCGGCCGATGGCAGATTAGGTAGTTGGTGGGGTAAAGGCCTACCAAGCCGACGATCTGTAGCTGGTCTGAGAGGACGACCAGCCACACTGGGACTGAGACACGGCCCAGACTCCTACGGGAGGCAGCAGTGGGGAATTTTGGACAATGGGCGCAAGCCTGATCCAGCAATGCCGCGTGTGTGAAGAAGGCCTTCGGGTTGTAAAGCACTTTTGTCCGGAAAGAAAACCTCGTGGCTAATATCCGTGAGGGATGACGGTACCGGAAGAATAAGCACCGGCTAACTACGTGCCAGCAGCCGCGGTAATACGTAGGGTGCGAGCGTTAATCGGAATTACTGGGCGTAAAGCGTGCGCAGGCGGTGCTGTAAGACCGATGTGAAATCCCCGGGCTTAACCTGGGAACTGCATTGGTGACTGCAGCGCTGGAGTATGGCAGAGGGGGGTGGAATTCCACGTGTAGCAGTGAAATGCGTAGAGATGTGGAGGAACACCGATGGCGAAGGCAGCCCCCTGGGCCAATACTGACGCTCATGCACGAAAGCGTGGGGAGCAAACAGGATTAGATACCCTGGTAGTCCACGCCCTAAACGATGTCAACTGGTTGTCGGGCCTTCATTGGCTTGGTAACGTAGCTAACGCGTGAAGTTGACCGCCTGGGGAGTACGGTCGCAAGATTAAAACTCAAAGGAATTGACGGGGACCCGCACAAGCGGTGGATGATGTGGATTAATTCGATGCAACGCGAAAAACCTTACCTACCCTTGACATGTATGGAATCCTGCCGAGAGGCGGGAGTGCCCGAAAGGGAGCCATAACACAGGTGCTGCATGGCTGTCGTCAGCTCGTGTCGTGAGATGTTGGGTTAAGTCCCGCAACGAGCGCAACCCTTGTCCCTAGTTGCTACGCAAGAGCACTCCAGGGAGACTGCCGGTGACAAACCGGAGGAAGGTGGGGATGACGTCAAGTCCTCATGGCCCTTATGGGTAGGGCTTCACACGTCATACAATGGTCGGAACAGAGGGTTGCCAAGCCGCGAGGTGGAGCCAATCCCAGAAAACCGATCGTAGTCCGGATCGCACTCTGCAACTCGGGTGCGTGAAGCTGGAATCGCTAGTAATCGCGGATCAGCATGCCGCGGTGAATACGTTCCCGGGTCTTGTACACACCGCCCGTCACACCATGGGAGTGGGTTTTACCAGAAGTGGCTAGTCTAACCGCAAGGAGGACGGTCACCACGGTAGGATTCATGACTGGGGTGAAGTCGTAACAAGGTAGCCGTATCGGAAGGTGCGGCTGGATCACCTCCTTTCCAGAGCTGTGCATTCATTGCACTCAAGTGCTCACGCTTATCGGCTGTGGTTAGAAGAAACGCAGACAGGCTCAGGGGTCTGTAGCTCAGCCGGTTAGAGCACCGTCTTGATAAGGCGGGGGTCGATGGTTCGAATCCATCCAGACCCACCAGTGTCTTGTCTGGTGAGCTGAAGGGCTGGGGCCGCTGGAGTATCTGTGGGACTGGGGGATTAGCTCAGCTGGGAGAGCACCTGCTTTGCAAGCAGGGGGTCGTCGGTTCGATCCCGTCATCCTCCACCAATCCTCAATGCGCAGGGTTCTGCATGAAGGCAGAGCGTTGCGCATTGGCGATTGAGCCAGTCAGAGCGGTATGAGGCACAGGCTTCATACCGGCTGCCGTTCTTTAACAATCAGGAAGAAGTAGTAAAGAGATTCACGAAAGCATACCTGGAGATGGGTGTGTGAGTAGGTGAATCAGGGTTGTGATTGTATCGATGTATTTTAAAGGTGATCGAGAGATCGCTTTGGAATACGGCGCAACACGAATACTCAACCTGTAGCGAGTGCGTCTATCCCCTCCGGGGATGGGACCCACGTAAGCGCTAAAGCGCTAACGTGGGTCGACACAGAGACACACCCGTTATAGGGTCAAGCGAACAAGTGCATGTGGTGGATGCCTTGGCGATCACAGGCGATGAAGGACGCGGTAGCCTGCGAAAAGCTCCGGGGAGCTGGCAAACGAGCATTGATCCGGAGATGTCCGAATGGGGAAACCCACTCCTAATGGAGTATCCGTAGCTGAATCCATAGGCTGCGTGAGGCGAACGCGGTGAACTGAAACATCTAAGTAACCGCAGGAAAAGAAATCAACCGAGATTCCCAGAGTAGTGGCGAGCGAAATGGGATCAGCCGGTACACGTTATCTGTATTGTTAGTCGAACGCTCTGGAAAGTGCGGCCATAGCAGGTGATAGCCCTGTAGACGAAAACAGCATGGAAGAACTGGGTGTACGAGAAGTAGGGCGGGACACGTGAAATCCTGTCTGAAGATGGGGGGACCATCCTCCAAGGCTAAATACTCGTGATCGACCGATAGTGAACCAGTACCGTGAGGGAAAGGCGAAAAGAACCCCGGGAGGGGAGTGAAACAGATCCTGAAACCGCATGCATACAAACAGTCGGAGCCTCTGCGAAGGGGTGACGGCGTACCTTTTGTATAATGGGTCAGCGACTTACATTCAGTGGCGAGCTTAACCGATTAGGGCAGGCGTAGCGAAAGCGAGTCCGAACAGGGCGTCCAGTCGCTGGGTGTAGACCCGAAACCAGGTGATCTATCCATGGCCAGGTTGAAGGCACGGTAACACGTGCTGGAGGACCGAACCCACTAACGTTGAAAAGTTAGGGGATGAGCTGTGGATAGGGGTGAAAGGCTAAACAAACCTGGAAATAGCTGGTTCTCTCCGAAAACTATTTAGGTAGTGCCTCGTGTCTCACCTTCGGGGGTAGAGCACTGTCATGGTTGTGGGGTCCATTGCGGATTACTACGCCATAGCAAACTCCGAATACCGAAGAGTGCAATCACGGGAGACAGACATCGGGTGCTAACGTCCGGTGTCAAGAGGGAAACAACCCAGACCGCCAGCTAAGGTCCCCAAATATGGCTAAGTGGGAAACGAAGTGGGAAGGCTAAAACAGTCAGGAGGTTGGCTTAGAAGCAGCCACCCTTTAAAGAAAGCGTAATAGCTCACTGATCGAGTCGTCCTGCGCGGAAGATGTAACGGGGCTAAGCCATATACCGAAGCTGCGGATGCACAGTAATGTGCATGGTAGGAGAGCGTTCCGTAAGCCTGCGAAGGTGCACTGGAAAGTGTGCTGGAGGTATCGGAAGTGCGAATGCTGACATGAGTAGCGATAAAGGGGGTGAAAGGCCCCCTCGCCGTAAGCCCAAGGTTTCCTACGCAACGTTCATCGGCGTAGGGTGAGTCGGCCCCTAAGGCGAGGCAGAAATGCGTAGCTGATGGGAAGCAGATTAATATTTCTGCACCATTGTGAAATGCGATGGGGGGACGGATCGCGGAAGGTTGTCCGGGTGTTGGAAGTCCCGGTCCTTGCATTGGAGAAGGCGCTTTGGCAAATCCGGGCGCAGAATTCAAGGGTGCGAGGCGAGCCACTTCGGTGGCGAAGCAACTGGAAGGGGTTCCAGGAAAAGCCTCTAAGCTTCAGTTTCACAGTGACCGTACCGCAAACCGACACAGGTGGGCGAGATGAGTATTCTAAGGCGCTTGAGAGAACTCGGGAGAAGGAACTCGGCAAATTGGTACCGTAACTTCGGGATAAGGTACGCCCTCATAGCCTGACTGGCCTGCGCCAGAAGGGTGAAAGGGTTGCAATAAACTGGTGGCTGCGACTGTTTAATAAAAACACAGCACTCTGCAAACACGAAAGTGGACGTATAGGGTGTGACGCCTGCCCGGTGCCGGAAGATTAAATGATGGGGTGCAAGCTCCTGATTGAAGTCCCGGTAAACGGCGGCCGTAACTATAACGGTCCTAAGGTAGCGAAATTCCTTGTCGGGTAAGTTCCGACCTGCACGAATGGCGTAACGATGGCCACACTGTCTCCTCCCGAGACTCAGCGAAGTTGAAGTGTTTGTGATGATGCAATCTCCCCGCGGCTAGACGGAAAGACCCCATGAACCTTTACTGCAGCTTTGCATTGGACTTTGAACCGGTCTGTGTAGGATAGGTGGGAGGCTATGAAGTTGGGACGCCAGTCTCAATGGAGCCGTCCTTGAAATACCACCCTGATCTGTTTGAGGTTCTAACCTTGGCCCGTGATCCGGGTCGGGGACAGTGCATGGTAGGCAGTTTGACTGGGGCGGTCTCCTCCCAAAGTGTAACGGAGGAGTACGAAGGTACGCTAGGTACGGTCGGAAATCGTGCTGATAGTGCAATGGCATAAGCGTGCTTGACTGTGAGACTGACAAGTCGAACAGGTGCGAAAGCAGGTCATAGTGATCCGGTGGTTCTGTATGGAAGGGCCATCGCTCAACGGATAAAAGGTACTCTGGGGATAACAGGCTGATACCGCCCAAGAGTTCATATCGACGGCGGTGTTTGGCACCTCGATGTCGGCTCATCTCATCCTGGGGCTGTAGCCGGTCCCAAGGGTATGGCTGTTCGCCATTTAAAGAGGTACGTGAGCTGGGTTTAAAACGTCGTGAGACAGTTTGGTCCCTATCTGCCGTGGGCGCTGGATATTTGAAGGGGGCTGCTCCTAGTACGAGAGGACCGGAGTGGACGAAGGTGGACGAACCTCTGGTGTACCGGTTGTCACGCCAGTGGCATCGCCGGGTAGCTATGTTCGGAAGAGATAACCGCTGAAAGCATCTAAGCGGGAAACTCGCCTTAAGATGAGATATCCCCGGGGCTTCGAGCCCCTTGAAGGGTCGTTCAAGACCAGGACGTTGATAGGTCAGGTGTGCACGTACAGTAATGTACTGAGCTAACTGATACTAATTGCCCGTAAGGCTTGATCCTATAACAGGTGTGTCTCGACCCGCAGTAGTGCTTCAGCACTTACGCGGGTCCGATCCCCGAAGGGGATTGGTGTGAACTCCCGCGGGAGCTCACAGAAACGCACGGTTGGGATTCAGTGTTGTGCCAGAAACAACACAACCCCCCCACACCCGAATCCTTTACGCTTCTTCCCGATTGGCTGTGGCGCAACCGGTTGACTCCAGCCCTGCGACGCAGCAACCCGTCATGCCTGATGACCATAGCGAGTCGGCCCCACCCCTTCCCATCCCGAACAGGACCGTGAAACGACTCCACGCCGATGATAGTGCGGATTGCCCGTGTGAAAGTAGGTAATCGTCAGGCTCCCCCCCAGTCAGAAACCCCACCCGCCGCGGTGGGGTTTTTGCGTTTACGCGGCCAAAATTAACAAACAGCATTGAAGCAAGCGACACCTCCGCCCGCCTCAACGCTCTTCAACTGGTTCTCCCGCTGCCGACGCAATATACCCCAGACCCGGCGATAACCATAGCTCGGCAGGTCAGTGACGGTCAGCCGTATTTCTTCGACCAGCCCGGCATCGTCCGTCTTCCTGGCGTGGGCCGGCCCCCGGCAATGAGGGGGAGCGCGCAATCCATTTTCGCGACTTCGCCACCTCCACCGCCTCACGGAGAATCTCGTTCTCCATTGTCTTTTTGCTGAGCAGTCGCTGGAGTTTCCTGATTTGCTTCAGCGCATCGCTCAGCTCCGACGCTGGTACGACTTCCTCGCCGGCACTGACAGCCGACAGGCTGCCATCCTGATACAGCTTGCGCCCAGTGAAACAGCTGGTTCGGATTCACGCCGTGCTGGCGTGCAACCATCGAGACCGACTTGCCCGGCTCGAAACTCTCTCTCACCATCGCCAACTTCTCTTCCGCTGACCACCGCCGCCGGCGTTCCGGTCCCATCAACACTTCCATCACTTCTTGTTTGTTGTTAGTCAAAAACACAGTCATATGCTTTCCCGCTATTTTAAGTGGGAAACTGTGTCCGGCGATTCAGGGGGCCGCTCCATCAACTCTCTACTTCCCTTGCGCCAGAAACTTCTGCGCCAGTCGGACCCAATACGTCGATCCCACCGGCAACAACTCGTCGTTAAAGTCATAACTCGCGTTGTGCAGCATACAAGGGCCCGCGCCGTGGCCCGCCTCGCGGTGGCCGCCATCGCCGTTGCCCAAAAACGCATAGCAACCCGGTTTCGCCAGCAGCATGAACGAAAAATCTTCGGCACCCATGGTCGGTTCAACCGCGTCATCGACATTTTCCGCGCCAACGATCTCTTTCATGACCGACGCCGCAAAACGCGCTTCCTCGCTGCTGTTGATCGTCGGGGGATAGTTCCGGTGGAATTGGATCTGAACGGAGCAATCGTATGCTTCGGCTGTACTGTGCGCGATCTTGCGCATGCGTGACTCGATCAGGTCGAGCGTTTCTGTAGTGAAGGTCCGAACGGTCCCCGCGATCCATGCGTCGTCCGGTACTACATTGACCGCATCGCCCGCATGTATCTGCGTTATCGACAATACCGCAGTATCCAGCGGCTTTTTGTTTCGCGTGATGATGCTTTGCAGCCCGTTGGCAATTTGCACCGCCGCAAAGACCGGATCACGGCCATTGTGCGGTAGCGCTGCATGCGAGCCGACGCCCTTGATTTCGATGCGAAATTCATTGCTCGACGCCATGATCGGGCCTTCGGTCACGCCGAAGTGGCCCGCCGGCATGCCCGGCCAGTTGTGAATGCCAAACACGGCGTCCACGGGGAATTTGTTGAACAAGCCGTCGTCCATCATAGCCTTCGCGCCGGCGCCGCCTTCTTCAGCCGGCTGGAAAATGAACACGATCGTGCCGTCGAAAGCACCATGTTTGGCCAGGTAGTGCGCGGCACCGAGCAGCATCGCCGTATGTCCGTCGTGCCCGCACGCATGCATCTTGCCGTCGTTCGTCGACCGATGATCGAAGCTGTTGAGCTCCTGGATCGGCAGCGCGTCCATGTCGGCTCGCAGACCAATCGCGCGCGAGCCGTTACCTCGTTTCAATACGCCGACCACGCCCGTCTTGCCGAAACCACGGTGGGTCTCGATGCCCCAGGACTCGAGCGAACGCGCGACGAGATCAGCAGTCGCCGTCTCTTCGTAGCGCAGCTCCGGGTGGGCATGGATGGTTCGTCGAAGGGTCTGGATTTCGCCGCGAGCGGCCTGAATTTCGGGGATGAGTTTCATGATGGAGTGAATATGCGTTTGTGCTTGACGAGCATGAGATCGCCGCGGACCACGTCGGCCCGGGCACTGCGGATGATTGATTCTACGCCGAAGGCATTTTTGGTGGCGCCACCGAGGTCGGCGGCCTATAGACGTAATAAAATTCCACTTTGCGCGACCGCTTACTGCTCGCCAGGACACATTGCCGATGAACGCCCCGACCGAATTCGCGCGCGCCGTGTGCCCGCACGATTGCCCCGACACCTGCGCGATGCGCGTGACCATCGACAATGGACGGGCGATCAAGGTCGCCGGCGATCCCGACCATCCGCCGACTCAGGGCGTGCTGTGCACGAAGGTCAGTCGTTACGCGGAGCGTGTATACCATCCGAACCGATTGACGACGCCCATGAAGCGTGTCGGCCGCAAGGGCGAGGGCCGTTTCGAGCCAATCAACTGGGACGAAGCGTTCGACCTTGCCGCAAGCCGCCTCGGCGAGATTGTCCGTCGTGCGCCGGAAGCGATTCTGCCTTACAGCTACGCGGGCACGATGGGCTTGGTGCAGGGCGATAGCATCGCGCAACGCTTTTTCCACAAGCTCGGCGCATCGCAGCTGGATCGCGCGATTTGCGCGGCGGCCGGCGCTGCCGGCCTCAAATACACGTACGGCGCCGGCATCGGTATGCACACCGAGTTTTTCGCCGAGAGCGAGGTGATCCTGATCTGGGGAGCGAATCCGATCGCATCGAATCTGCATTTCTGGACGCGCGCGCAGGAAGCCAAACGTCGCGGCGCCCGGCTGATCGCAATCGATCCGTATCGCTCGCTGACCGCGGAGAAATGCCATCAACACATCGCGCTAAAGCCAGGCACAGACGGCGCTCTCGCGCTCGGCATCATGAACGTCCTGATTACCGAGAATCTGCTCGACTACGAGTACATCGCGGCGCACACGCTGGGCTTCGCCGACTTGAAGGTGCGTGCGCTCAGCTATCCACTGTCTCGGGTTAGTGAAATTTGCGGCGTCGAAGAAGAGGAAATCGCCGATCTTGCGCGACTTTACGCCAGCACGCGGAAAGCCGCGATCCGCTTGAACTACGGTCTGCAGCGGGTGCGTGGCGGCGGCAATGCGGTGCGCGCAATCGCGTGTCTGCCGTCGCTGACCGGCGCATGGCGTGAGCGCGCGGGCGGGGCGCTGCTGTCGTCGAGCGGTTGGGCACCGGTCGACTCGCACGCGTTGCAGCGTCCCGACCTGATGCCCGGTTGGCCGTCGAAGCCGAGCCGCGTGATCAATATGAATGCGATCGGCGACGCGTTGCTGCATCCGGGCGACGCGACGTTCGGCCCCAAGGTCGAGGCGATCGTGGTCTACAACTCGAATCCGGTCGCGGTCGCACCGGACTCCGAACGCGTCGCGGCGGGTTTTGGGCGCGAGGATCTGTTCACGATCGTGCTCGAGCATTTCCAGACCGACACCGCGGATTATGCCGACCTGCTGTTGCCTGCCACGACGCAGCTCGAGCATCTCGACGTGCACAAGTCGTACGGTCACACGCACGTGATGGTCAACCTGCCCGCCATCGCGCCGTTCGGCGACGCACGGCCGAATACCGAGATCTTCCGCAGCCTCGCGCGCCGCATGGGCATGACGGAACCGGCGCTCTTCGACAGCGACGAAGCCGTCGCGCAAGCCGCATTTCGCTGGGACGACAAGACGCTGGACGGTGTCGACTGGCCGATGCTGAAGCAAGCCGGCTGGGCCCGTCTCAATGTGCCTGATGCGCCATTTGCCGACGGTGGTTTTCGCACGCCATCCGGCAAGTGCGAGTTCTACAGCGAGCGCCTTGCGCAACAGGGCCTCGACCCGCTGCCGGACTACCTGCCACCCTACGAATCGGCCGACGGCGCGCCCGAACTGGCGGCCCGCTATCCGCTCGCGATGATTTCACCGCCCGCGCGCAACTTCCTGAACAGCACCTTCGTGAACATCGAGAGTCTGCGCGCGACGGAAGGCGAGCCGCATCTGGACATCCACCCTGCCGACGCGCACGCGCGCGGCATCGGCGACGGCGATCAGGTGCGCATCTTCAACGACCGCGGCTCGATGCGAGCGCGTGCCCGCGTGACCGACCGGGCGCGCGAAGGCCTGGTCGTCGGGTTGTCGATCTGGTGGAAGAAGCTCGCGCCGGACGGCCGCAACGCGAACCAGTTGACGAGCCAGGCACTCACCGATCTCGGCGGTTCGGCGACGTTTTACGACTGTCTCGTCGAAGTCGAGCGGGCCTGAAAGCCGCGCCGCACATTGAAGCTGGCGCCCAGCCTCGCAAGTTCGAGGCTGCCGTCTAACCTCATCGCTTTGCCCATTGGCCGCAACATGCCCATGCTACGATGCGTTTTTAGCACGACCATTCGAAAATAATTCAGGAGACGCTGCATGGAGAAAATCTGGCTGAAATCTTATCCGCCCGGCGTTCCAGCAGAGATCGACCCGACACGCTATTCGTCGGTGGCCGAGTTGCTCGAGGAAGCCTTTCGCGAACACCGCGCAAAGCCGGCGTTCGTGTGCATGGGCAAGCAGATCAGCTACGGTGAACTCGACGAGCTTTCGCGCAATCTTGCAGCGTGGCTGCAGTCGAAAGGGCTCACGCGCGGCTCGCGTGTCGCGATCATGATGCCGAACGTGCTGCAGTATCCAGTCGCGCTCGCCGCGATTCTGCGCGGGGGCTATGTGGTCGTGAATGTGAATCCGCTGTACACGCCGCGCGAACTCGAGCACCAACTGAAGGACAGCGGCACTGAGGCGATCATCCTGCTCGAGAATTTCGCGGGGACCTTGCAGGCAATCGTGCGCAATACGGCGGTCAAGCATGTGGTCGTCGCGGCGATGGGCGACCTGATGGGCATCAAAGGCCCGCTCGTGAACTTCGTCGTGCGCAAGGTCAAGAAGATGGTGCCGGCGTGGAGCCTGGCTGGGCACGTCAAGTTCAACGACACGGTCTCGGAGGGCGCACGTCTGACGTTCAAGCCGGTCCGGCAGGGGCCCGACGATATCGCGTTCCTGCAATACACTGGCGGCACCACCGGCATGGCCAAGGGCGCGACGCTGCTGCACCGGAACCTGATCGCGAACGTGCTGCAGTCGGAGGTCTGGCTCAATCCGGTGCGCGCGAACCGCACGGATATCGATCAGTTCATTACGGTCGTCGCGTTGCCGCTGTATCACGTGTTCGCGCTGACCGTGTGCGGGCTGCTGACGATCCGCACCGGCGGTCTCGGCGTGCTGATTCCGAATCCGCGCGATATCCCCGGCATGATCAAGTCGCTCGAGGGGTATGCGATCACGACGATTCCCGCGGTCAACACGCTCTACAACGCGATGTTGAACAGCCCCGACTTCCACAAGCTCGACTTCTCGAAGCTGCTGACCGCGAACGGCGGCGGCATGGCGGTGCAGGAGGCGGTCGCGAAGCGCTGGTTCGAGCTGACGCGCACGCCGATCGTCGAGGGCTACGGGCTGTCGGAAACGTCGCCGTGCGTGACCTGCAATCCCGTCACCGCCACCGAATACAACGGCACGATCGGCCTGCCGCTGCCGTCGACCGAAGTCTCGATCCGCGACGACGAAGGCAACGAAGTGCCGCCCGGCCAGTCCGGCGAGATCTGCATCCGCGGCCCGCAGGTGATGGCGGGCTACTGGAACAGGCCCGACGAAACCGCCAAGGTGATGACGGCGGACGGCTTCTTTAAATCAGGCGACGTCGGCATCATGGGCGCGGACGGCTTTGTGAAGATCGTCGATCGCAAGAAGGACATGATTCTGGTGTCCGGCTTCAACGTGTATCCGAATGAAGTCGAGGACGTCGTCGCAAAGCTGCCGGGTGTGTTCGAAGTCGCGGCGGTGGGCGTACCGGATCAGCATTCCGGCGAGGCAGTGAAGCTGTTCGTCGTGAAAAAGGATCCGTCGCTGACCGACGAACAGATCTTCGCGTACTGCAAAACGCAACTGACCGGCTACAAGCGGCCGAAGGTCGTCGAATTCCGCACCGAGTTGCCGAAGAGCAATGTCGGCAAGATCCTGCGCCGCGAGTTGCGCGACGGCAGGGCTTAAGCGAGCGAAGAACAAAGCCCGGCGCACGAAAGTGCGCCGGGCTTTTTGTTGCCCGTACAAAATCCGCGCATAAAAAAAGGCGCCCGAAGGCGCCTTTGAGACAAACTGCGTTTTTTTACGACTTATTAGAACTTGTGACGGATACCGATGCGAGCCGTGAACTGGTTGCTGCTCGTCGAACCGGTCAGGCCGTTGATGCCTGCCGTTGCTGCGACCACCTGACCCGTTGCGTTGACCGTGTCGCCCAAAGCGTGCTGGTACACGCCGACCAGGTACACGTCGGTACGCTTGGACAGGAAGTAGTCCACGCCAAGCGCGCCTTGGTGGTACTGAGCACGCGAGTTGCCTTCGATCTGCTCGCCGCGCGTGTAGTCATACGCTGCGCCGACCAGCAGTGCCGGGGTCAACTGATACTTGAAGTTGATTTCGCCGTTGTTGAACGTTGCCTTCTGGCCAGCGAACGGCGACGCGAACGTCTTGCCGAGGTTGCCGAACTGGATGTTCGAATACGTTAGGCCGATGGTTGCCGCGCCGAACGTGTATGCACCGCCCGCGCCGACGACCTGGTACGTGTTGGCCGATGCGAAGCCTGCGTAGATCGGGGTCGTGACTGCGAAGTTAGCTGCAGTAGTACCCACGGCCGGCGTATTCGTTGCGATCGTGCCGCCGTTGTTGAACAGACCGCCCGAAGCTGCCGGCGTGCGTGCGTTCAAATAACCCAAGCCCAATTGCAGCGGACCGTTGTTATAGCCAGCACCCAACGACCAGATCTGGTTGTGCGTGAAGTCACCGGCGACGCCGCCGAAGCTATACGTGCCGCCGAACGTCAGGCCGTTGTAGTTTTTGCTGGTGTACTTGACCGTGTTATTGGTGCGATACGCGTTGTTGAAGTTGTCGATATCGCCCGGGTGAGCGGCGATGTAGCCGCCCCACTGATCACCCGATTCGAACGGACCCACGTAGTCGACGACGGAGTCGTACTGACGACCCAGCGTGACCGTGCCGAACTGGCTCGACAGACCGACATATGCCTGACGACCGAACATCAGGCCGCCTTGACCGAGCTTGCCGTTGGTCACGTCAAAGCCGTTTTCCAACACGAACAGGGCCTTCAGACCGCCGCCCAGATCTTCAGTGCCACGCAGGCCGAAACGCGAGCCTTGCAGGACGCCGCTGGACATGTTGTACAGATGCTTACCGCCCGAGTTGGTGTTCATGTTGATACCAACGTCAACGATGCCGTACAGGGTCACGCTGCTCTGCGCATGAGCGACGCCTGCGAATGCGCCCAGTGCTGCGAGAGCGAGAAGCGACTTTTTCATCGAATGATCTCCAAGGAATACGAATCTTTTGTACAAGGCGAAATATTTAGTTAGTGCTGAAGGCCTTGCTGTCCAACTTCGCGAGAAGTTGCCACGTAATGTAACAAAAGGCATACATGGAACAAAGAAAAAGGAGTCGCTCCGGAAGGCCGCTGTTTCGTTTACGCAACATGGTCTAGAATCGCAAATTAACCGCCCATTTCATGCGGATTGGTGCCTGTCGGGCCACCGGTTTCGCGTCGCGAGGCCTTGTCGCACGGACCTTCCGGAACGATGCGGCGGTTATCGAATCAGGGAGCGCTTTATGTTGCTGGACGAGTTGATTGGCGAGTTTGATCGGGGTTTACGCTCACTGACGGGGGTCTCGCGGATGAGCCGTCCGCTGCCGCTTCCGCAGGCTTTCGCGGCGACGGCCGAAGCTCCCGAACTCTCGCCCGCGGAGCGCGCGCATGCGGCGGGTTTGATGCGTGTGAACCACGTCGGCGAAGTGTGCGCGCAGGCGCTTTACCAGGCGCAGAAACTCGCCACCGGCTCACCTTCATTGCGCGCCATGTTCGATCACGCCGCGTCGGAAGAAGAGGATCATCTGGCGTGGACCGCCAAACGCCTCCAGGCGCTCGACTCGCGTCCGAGTCTGCTCAATCCGCTGTGGTACACCGGCGCGCTCGCGATCGGTCTCGCCGCGGGACGTCTCGGCGATCGCGTGAGTCTTGGCTTCATGGCCGAAACGGAGCGCCAGGTCGAGCAGCATCTCGACAGTCATCTCGATCAGCTCCCCGCCGCGGACCATGAATCGCGCGCGATCGTCGAGCAGATGCGCGTCGATGAAGCGCAGCACGGCAAGGCCGCGATGGACGCGGGCGGCATCGAATTGCCGTTTCCTGCACGCGCGTTGATGCGTGCGATGTCGAAGGTGATGACGCGCACCGCCTATTACATATGAGCGTTTCACCCGCTTCGCTTCGCTAACCGGAGCACCGCACGTATCGCCTCAGCCATCGCTGAACGCATTTTCGCAAGCGAGACGGCGCCGCGCGCCCCGTTCGTCGTCGGTCCGGGCGACGCCGCCTCTTCCCTTTCAGAATCCCTTGACGATCTCTTTCAATTCGCGCTGTTTCCTCGCACATTTCACGTATCACCTTCACAAGTTGCACTAGCCCTTTCATTTATAACGGTTTTCTGTTTTATGCTGGACGTGAAGGAGTCGCGCTAAGTCCTTGTTCTAGCAAACAAAATCCGCTCGAAAAGCGCGCCGCTCCCTTGACCCGTGTTTAGCGTTCCTCTAAAGTGGGAGACAGTGTGAGAAAGTGTATTTTTGTGTGTTCTCGGCACCACTTTCGGGTAGATTTTCACGGACCGGGCGGGCGGCGCAAACAGCGCCGCAATAGGGGAGAGCGAAGTGTTCCAAGGGGCGTCGGCGCTGACGCTCGATGCGAAAGGGCGGATGTCGATTCCCTCTCGTTATCGGGATGCGCTGCAAACACAGGCAGAGGGCCGGGTGACGATCACCAAGCACCCGGACGGCTGCCTGTTGCTCTTTCCGCGCCCCGAATGGGAAATCTTCCGTGACAAGGTCGACAAGCTGCCCATGAACGCCGCCTGGTGGAAACGCATTTTTCTCGGCAATGCAATGGATGTGGATATGGACGGCGCAGGCCGTGTGCTCGTGTCGCCGGAGTTGCGAGCGGCTGGCTCGCTGGAGAAAGAAGTGACCTTGCTCGGCATGGGCCGCCATTTCGAGCTGTGGGATGCACAGATCTACGCCGCGAAGGAACAGGCGGCGATCGCCGAGGGCATGCCCGACGCGTTGAAAGATTTCACGTTCTGATCGCGGCTTATTTATATGGCTTCTGCGATGGGAAACGAATTGCAGCATCGCACGGTGCTGTTGAACGAAGCGGTCGATGCGCTGGTCACGCGCGCCGACGGCACGTATGTGGACGGCACGTTCGGCCGTGGCGGCCATAGCCGCCTCTTGCTGGAACGGCTCGGTGAAGCAGGGCGGCTGATCGCGTTCGATAAAGATCCGCTCGCGATCGCGACGGCGCAGAAGATCGCCGATCCGCGCTTTGCCATCGTCCACGAGAGTTTTGCTTCACTGCGCGCCGCGATGGCGGAGCGCGGGGTAGGGCGTGTGTCGGGGGTGTTGCTGGATCTGGGCGTGTCGTCGCCGCAAGTCGACGATCCGGAGCGGGGCTTCAGCTTCCGCGCCGACGGCCCGCTCGACATGCGGATGGACCCGACGCGCGGCGAGTCCGCCGCTGACTGGCTCGCGCGGGCCACGGTGCAGGAATTGACGGAGGTGATACGAGATTATGGGGAAGAACGGTTTGCTTTTCAGATTGCAAAGGCGCTTGTTGCTCGCCGGGCAGAGTCCGACCGTCTTGGGCCTCTCGTCAGCACGGGCGAGCTTGCCCAAATCGTGGCTAACGTCGTCAAAACCCGTGAGAAGGGCAAGGACCCGGCAACCCGCACCTTTCAGGCTATACGGATTCACGTCAATCAAGAGCTTGCGGAGCTGCAAGTCGTTCTAGACGCAGCGTTGTCGTTGTTGGAGCAAGGGGGGCGGCTGGTGGTCATCAGCTTTCATTCGCTCGAGGACCGGATCGTCAAGCGATTCATGCAGGCGCACGCGAGCGCGCCGGCGGTGGATCGCCGTCTGCCGATCCGCGCGGTCGACCTGCCGAGCCCTCCGCTCAAGATCATCGGCCGCGTCTTCGCGAGCGACGCTGAGGTCGCCGGCAACCCGCGCGCCCGTTCTGCCGTGATGCGCGTGGCGGAGCGGATCGCGCCATGAACCGCCTCAATATTTTCCTGCTGATCATCGTGATGGCTTGTGCCTTGTCGGTCGTCAACGCGACCAATCAGCAGCGTCAGATCTTTATTCAGCTGCAGCGCGCGCAGTCGCAGGAGCGTCAGCTGCAGCAGGACTATTCGCAGCTTCAATATCAGCAGAGCGCGCTGTCCAAAACGTCGCGCATCGAGCAGCTCGCCACCGCCTCGCTGAAGATGCAATCGGTCACCACCGGCCGCACCCAGTACCTGACGCTCGCCCCGGGCGCCGCGACGGCGATCGACGCACCCATTCCGACTTCCGCGCCGGCCTCGGCGCCGGTCGCGACCCGTCGCGGAGCCACGCGATGAAAAAATCGTCGGCCCACAAGAGCGTTGCGTTTTCGGCCAATCCGATTCTGTCGGTGCGCCTGCCGATGTGGCGCTCGAAGCTCGTCGTGTTCCTGCTGTTCATGGCGTTCGTCGCGCTCGCCGCGCGCGCGTTCTGGATTCAGGGCCCGGGCAACGCGTTCTATCTGAAGCAGGGCGAGATCCGCTATCAGCGCCGCATCGACATGCCGGCCACGCGCGGCAAGATTCTCGACCGCAACGGTCTCGTGCTCGCCACGAGTCTGCCGGTGCGCGCAATCTGGGCGATTCCCGAATCGGTGCCCGACGACCTCGGCGCCGACAAGCTCGACGCGCTCGGCAAACTGCTCGGCATGACCACTAGGGAATTGCGCTCGAAGCTGTCGGAAGACAAGACCTTCGTCTACGTGAAGCGCCAGGTGCCGGTCGACGTCGCAGAAAAAGTCGCGGCGCTCGACATCCCCGGCATTTACTCGCGCGACGAGTACAAGCGCTTCTATCCGGAAGGCGAGATCACCGCTCACCTGATCGGCTTCACGAACGTCGAGGACGAGGGCCAGGAAGGCGTCGAGCTCGGCGACCAGAAGCTGCTCGCGGGCATGTCGGGCAGCCGTCGCGTGATCAAGGACCGGATGGGCCACATCATCGAGGACGTCGACGAACAGGTCGTGCCGCACAACGGCAAGGACGTCGATCTGTCGATCGACAGCAAGATCCAGTACATCGCCTATACGAACCTGAAAGCGGCCGTCGAGAAATTCAAGGCGAAGGCCGGCGCGGCGATGGTGATCGACGTGCGCACTGGCGAAGTGCTCGCGCTCGTCAATTACCCGACCTACAACCCGAACGACCGCTCGCACCTGACCGGCGACCAGCTGCGCAACCGCATCCTGACCGACACGTTCGAGCCGGGTTCGATCATGAAGCCGTTCACGGTGTCGCTCGCCCTCGATCTGCACCGGGTGACGCCGACTACACTGGTAGATACGGGCAACGGCCACTTCGTACTCGACGGCGCGCCGATTACCGACGACAGCGGCTTCGGCGTGCTGACGGTCGGCGGCGTGATCCAGAAGTCGAGCAACATCGGCGCGACCAAAATCGCGATGCAGTTGCGGCCCGAAGAGATGTGGAACATGTACACCAGCATCGGTCTCGGCCAGGCACCGAAGGTCGGCTTTCCGGGCGCGGCGGCGGGCCGTCTGCGTCCGTGGAAGAGCTGGCGCCGTATCGAGCAGGCGACGATGTCGTACGGCTATGGCCTGTCGGTGTCGCTGTTCCAGCTCGGCCGCGCGTACACCGCGATCGCGCACGACGGCGAAATCATGCCGGTGACGATTTTCCACACGCCGGGCGACCCGCCGGCCACCGGTCCGCAGATCTTCTCGCCGACCACCGCGCGTGAAGTGCGCGCGATGCTCGAAACCGTGGTGTCGCCGCAAGGCACGTCGCCGGATGCGGCGGTGCCCGGCTATCGCGTCGGCGGCAAGAGCGGTACCGCGTACAAGCACGGTCCGCACGGCTACGACCACTCCAAATATCGCGCCTCGTTCGTCGGCATGGCGCCGATGCCGAATCCGCGCATCGTCGTTGCGGTGTCGGTCGACGAGCCGACGGCCGGTAGCCACTTCGGCGGCCAGGTGTCGGGCCCGGTGTTTTCGGGCATCGCCGGGGATACGCTGCGCGCGCTGAACGTGCCGCCCGACATGCCCGTCAAGCAGATGGTCGTGTCCGACGATTCGGCGCCGCCCGCGCCCGGCGCGCCGGCCACGCCGCCCGTGGTGAAGAAGCTGTCGACGAGCCCCGGCGTGAAGAGGATGACCATTTCCGCCACCCCGAAAAATCATCCAGGAGTCGAGCGATGAGCGCGCTGCGCGAGCAACATCCAGCGCACCGGCAGATCGCCGACGCCCTCGCCTGGCTGCACGCGCACGTGCAGCCAGGCGCGCATCTGCACGCCGACACGCGCTCGCTCGCGGCCGGCGACGCGTTCTTCGCGTACGCGGTCGATGGCGCGGACAACCGCGCATTCATCGACGCGGCCATCAAGCGCGGTGCGGCCGCCGTGCTCGTGCAACCCGAAGGTTTCAGCGGCACGCTCGACGCGGCCGCCGCACATGCGGTGCCGGCGTTGAACGAACTCGCCGGCATGATCGCGAGCGCGTGGTATCGCGATCCGAGCGACGCGATGCTCGCGGTCGGCATCACCGGCACGAACGGCAAGACCTCGTGCAGCCAGTGGGTCGCCGCGGCGCTGTCCGCGCGCGGCATGCGCTGCGCGATCGTCGGCACGCTCGGCACAGGGCTCGTCGGCCAACTCGTGCACACCGGCTTCACGACGCCCGACGCACCGCAATTGCAACGCAGCCTCGCGCAATTGCGCGACGCGGGCGCGCAGGCGGTGGCGATGGAAGTGTCGTCGCATGCGCTGCACCAGGGGCGCGTGAACGGCACCGCTTTCGACATCGCGGTGTTCACGAACCTGACGCAGGACCATCTCGACTATCACGGCACGTTCGAGGCCTATGAAGCCGCCAAGGTGCGTCTGTTCGCCTGGCCCGAGCTGCGCGCGGCCGTGATCAATCGCGACGATGCCGCCGGCCGGCGTTTGCTCGCGAGCACGCGTAGTCACGCGCGCACGATCGCGTATGGCATCGAGGGCGAGCATGGCGACGCCAACGCTGACGGCACACCGCAAGCCGACGCGTGGCTCACTGCATCGAACGTGCATGCCACCGCGACCGGCACCGCGTTTCATCTGAGCACCTCGGACTGGGGCAACGCCGAAGTCGAAGTGCAAACGCTCGGCCTCTTCAATGTCGGCAATCTGCTCGCGGTACTCGGCGTGCTGCTCGCCGCCGACGTGCCGTTCGACGCGGCGCTCGCCGAACTCGCGAAGCTCGAACCGGTGAACGGCCGCATGCAGCGTCTGGGCGGCCGTCTGCAGAACGACGAGCCACTCGTCGTGATCGACTACGCGCACACACCCGATGCGCTCGAAAAGACGCTCGAAGCACTGCGGCCGATCGCGACCGCGCGCGGCGGCGAACTCGTCTGCATGTTCGGCTGCGGCGGCGACCGCGATGCGACCAAGCGTCCGCTGATGGGCGCGATCGCCGAGCGGCTGGCGGACAACGTCGTCGTGACGAGCGACAACCCGCGCAGCGAGGATCCGCTCGCAATCATCGAGCAAATTGCCGCGGGCATGCAGGAAGCGTCGAAGGCGCGCCGCATCGAGGACCGCGCGAGCGCGATCCTGCAGGCGATCCGCGGCGCCGCGCGCGAAGACGTGATCGTGCTGGCCGGCAAGGGGCACGAAGCCACACAGGAAATCATGGGCAAGAAACGCGCTTTCTCCGATCAGGACCACGCCCGCCTCGCACTCGCCGCGCGCGCCACACAAACACGCGGAGGTGGCGAATGAACATGTTCTCGCTACGTGCAGCCGCCGCGCAGATCCCCGGCGCGAGCGTCACCGGCGACGACAGCGTGCGCTTCGAGCGCGTGTCGACCGACAGCCGCAGCGCCGGCCCCGGCGATCTGTTCATCGCGATCAAGGGCGACCGTTTCGACGCGCACGACTTCCTGCCGCAAGTGGCCGAGCGCAACGTCGCGGCGGTGCTCGTCGCGCGCACGCCGGATAGCTGGAGCGTGCCCGCGATCCGCGTCGCCGATACGCGCGAAGCGCTCGGCGCGCTCGCGCGCGGCTGGCGTCGTCAGTTCGACCTGCCGCTCGTCGCGGTCACGGGCAGCAACGGCAAGACCACGGTCAAGGAAATGATCGCCTCGATCTTCGCGGCCGCGGTCGGCGCGGATGCGCGTCTTGCGACCGCGGGCAATTTCAACAACGACATCGGCCTTCCGCTCACGCTGTTCCGTCTGCATGCCGCGCATCGGCTCGCGGTGGTCGAGCTCGGCATGAACCATCCTGGCGAAACCGAACTGCTCGCGAAACTCGCCGAGCCGACGGTTGCCGTCGTCAACAACGCGCAGCGCGAGCACCAGGAATTCATGGCGACCGTCGAGGCGGTCGCGCTCGAACACGCGAGCGTGATTCACGCGCTGTCGCCGGAAGGCACGGCGGTATTCCCCGCCGACGACGCATACGCGAGCATCTGGCGCGTCGCCGCGACCGGCAGTCGCATCATCGATTTCGCGTTGAACAGCGCGGAGAGCACGACCGAAGCCGCGGTGAAGGGCAGGTTCGACGGCAAGCGTTTGAGTATCGACACGCCGCAAGGCCATCTCGACGTCACGCTGCAGGTGCTCGGCAATCACAACGCACACAACGCGCTCGCGGCGACCTCGGCGGCGTTGGCAGCGGGCGTGTCGCTCGACGCGATCCAGCGCGGCCTCGAATCGTTCGGCGCGGTGAAGGGCCGTCTGCAGGTCAAGCAGGCCGTGCTCGGCACGCTCGCGGGCGCAACCGTGATCGACGACACCTACAACGCGAATCCCGATTCGATGCGCGCCGCGATCGACGTGCTCGCGTCACGTGAATCGCCGCGTGTGCTCGTGATGGGCGACATGGGCGAAGTCGGCGACAACGGCCCGGCGTTTCACCGCGAAATCGGCGCGTATGCGAAAGAGAGCGGTATCGACGCGCTGTATGCGTTGGGCGACGCCTCGCGCGACGCCTGCACCGCATACGGCGCGGGCGCGCACCACGTCGCCGATGTCGGCGCACTGGTCGCGCAACTGCAGCAGGCCGGCTTCGGCGCTGCCGCAACGCTTCTCGTGAAAGGCTCGCGCTTCATGCAGATGGAGCGCGTGGTGGACGCCGTTACGAGTCCACAACCCAACGCCGCGGGCACGACGCCCGCTGCACATTGAAATAGAAGGATCCAGGCATGCTACTGGCGCTGGCGCAATGGCTGCAGAATGACGCAAGCTTCTTGCGCGTGTTCAGTTATCTGACGTTTCGCGCGGTGATGGCGACCATCACCGCGTTGTTGATCGGGCTCGTCTGCGGCCCGGCGGTCATTCGCAAGCTGACCGCGATGAAGGTCGGCCAGGCCGTTCGCAAGGACGGTCCGCAAACTCACCTCGTCAAATCGGGCACGCCGACGATGGGCGGCGTGCTGATCCTGCTCGGCATCGCCGTGGCCACGCTGCTGTGGGCCGATCTGACCAACCGCTTCATCTGGATCGTGATGCTCGTCACGTTCGGCTTCGGCGTGATCGGCTGGGTCGACGATTACCGCAAGGTCGTCTACAAGGACCCGCGCGGCATGTCATCGCGCGAGAAGTATTTCTGGCAATCGGTGATCGGCCTGTTCGCGGCGGTTTATCTCGCGTTCAGCGTGTCCGAGGCGAGCAACGTGCGCGTGTTCGACCTGTTCATGGCGTGGGTGCGCAGCGGTCTGTCGATGGGCCTGCCCGCGCGCGCCGACCTGCTGTTGCCGTTCTTCAAGTCGATGACCTATCCGCTCGGCGTGTGGGGCTTCATCGTGCTCACGTATCTGGTGATCGTCGGCGCGAGCAACGCGGTGAACCTGACCGACGGCCTCGATGGCCTCGTGATCATGCCGGTCGTGCTGGTCGGCGCGTCGCTCGGTGTGTTCGCGTACGTGATGGGCAGCTCGGTCTACTCGAAATACCTGCTGTTCCCGCATATTCCCGGCGCCGGCGAATTGCTGATCTTCTGTTCGGCGATGGGCGGCGCGGGTCTCGCGTTTTTGTGGTTCAACACGCACCCGGCGCAGATGTTCATGGGCGACGTCGGCGCGCTCGCGCTCGGCGGCGCGCTCGGCACGGTCGCGGTGATCGTGCGTCAGGAAATCGTGCTGTTCATCATGGGCGGCATTTTCGTCGCGGAAACGCTGTCGGTGATGTTGCAGGTCACGTGGTTCAAATACACGAAGCGCCGTTACGGCGAAGGGCGGCGGCTCTTCAAGATGGCACCGCTGCATCACCATTTCGAATTGTCGGGCTGGAAGGAAACGCAGGTGGTCGTGCGTTTCTGGATCATCACGTTGATGTTGTGCCTGTTCGGTTTGTCCACGCTCAAATTGCGTTAAGCAGCAGTATTTAAGGAAGCAGGCGATGTTCGGCGAGAAGTTTCGGGATCGGCAAAAGCCGATGGTGCTCGTGCTGGGACTGGGTGAATCCGGTCTCGCGATGGCGCGCTGGTGCGCCAGGCACGGCTGTCGGCTGCGCGTGGCCGATACGCGCGAAGTGCCGCCGAATCTGTCCGCGCTCGAAGCGCATGGCGTCGACGCCGATTTCGTCGGCGGTCCGTTTTCGCCGGTGCTGCTCGAAGGCGTCGAGCTGGTCGCGATCAGCCCGGGACTGTCGCCGCTGGCCGCCGATCTGCTGCCGCTGGTCACGGCGGCGCGCGAGCAGGGCATCCCGGTGTGGGGCGAACTCGAACTGTTCTCGCAGGCGCTGCGCACACTCGGCGAGTCCGGCTACGCGCCGAAGGTGATCGCGATCACCGGCACGAACGGCAAGACCACGACGACGAGTCTCGCCGGCTTGCTGTGCGAACGCGCGGGCAAGAAGGTCGCGGTGGCGGGCAACATCAGCCCGTCGCTGCTCGACAAGCTCTCCGAAGCGATCGACCAGACCGCGCTGCCCGACGTGTGGGTGCTCGAACTGTCGAGCTTCCAGCTGGAGACCTCGCATACGTTTACGCCGGACGCGGCCGCCGTGCTTAACATCACGCAGGATCATCTGGACTGGCACGGCGGACTCGATGCGTACGCAGCCGCGAAGGGCCGCATCTTCGGTACACGGACGGTGCGCGTGCTGAACCGCGACGACGCACGCGTGATGGCGCTCGCGCCCGCCAGCGGCGACGCGGAGGTCGTCACGTTCGGCGTGACCGAGCCGAAGAACGACGGTGACTATGGCCTCCTGCGCGACAACGGCATGGTGTGGCTCGTCGAAGCGCAAGATCGCGACGCGAGCGACGAGTCCCCCAAGGGGACTTCCTTCGGGGCGCCGACGCCGAAGCGCCGTCGCAAGAACGAAGCAGCCGCAACGCCCGACATCGCGTTGAAGCGTCTGATGCCCGCCGACGCACTGCACATCCGTGGCCTGCACAACGCGGCCAACGCGTTGGCCGCGTACGCGCTCGCACGCGCGATCGGCCTGCCCGGCGCGCCGCTTTTGCACGGCCTGCGCGAATATCGCGGCGAGCCGCATCGCGTGGAACTGATCGCGTCGATCGACGGCATCGACTATGTGGACGACAGCAAGGGCACCAACGTCGGCGCGACGGTCGCCGCGCTCGACGGTCTCGCGCAGCGCGTCGTGCTGATCGCCGGCGGCGACGGCAAGGGTCAGGAGTTCGAGCCGCTCGCCGCACCGGTGATGCGCTGGTGCCGCGCGGTGATGCTGATCGGCCGCGATGCGCCGCAGATTCGCGCGGCGCTCGAACATTGCGGCGTCGCGATGACCGATCACGCGACTCTTGAAGACGCGACGCGCGCGGCCACCGCGCTCGCGCAGCCCGGCGACGCGGTGCTGCTGTCGCCCGCGTGCGCGAGCTTCGACATGTTCAAGGGTTACGCACACCGCGCGGCGGTATTCCGCAGCACGGTCGAAGATATCGCGGCCGAACGGGGGACGATGATATGAGCTGGTCGGAACGTTTCGGCTCGCGCGAACCCTCCGGCGGCAACGGCGCCGCGGCGCGCACGTCCACCCGCACGGGCGGCAGCGGTCTCGCGAGCGCGGTCAACGGCGTGCGGCCGCTGCGCTCGCGCATGCTCGACTACGACCACTCGCTGCTGTGGGTCGTCGTCGCGCTGCTCGGGCTCGGCGTCGTGATGGTGTACTCGGCGTCGATCGCGATGCCCGATTCGCCGAAGTACGCGTCGTATCGCGATTGGGCGTTCCTCGTGCGCCAGATCATCTTCGTGCTGATGGGCGCGGCGGTCGGCGTCGCGTCGTTCCGCATTCCGATTTCGACGTGGGACAAGTACGCACCGAAGCTCTTCCTGATATCGCTCGTCGCGCTCGTGATCGTGCTGATCCCGCACGTCGGCAAGGGCGTGAACGGCGCGCGCCGCTGGATTCCGCTCGGCATCACGAACATGCAGCCGTCGGAAATCATGAAGCTCGCGGTGACGATCTACGCGGCGAACTACACGGTGCGCAAGCAGGAATACATGCACAGCTTCGCCAAGGGCTTTCTGCCGATGGCCGTCGCGGTCGGTCTCGTCGGCATGCTGCTGCTGCTCGAGCCGGACATGGGCGCGTTCATGGTGATCGCGGCGATCGCGATGGGCGTGCTGTTCCTCGGCGGTGTGAACGGCAAGCTGTTTGGCGGCCTCGTCGCGACCGCGGTGGGCACGTTCACGTTGCTGGTGTGGGCGTCGCCGTGGCGTCGCGAGCGGATTTTCGCCTACCTCGATCCGTGGGACGATCGCTACGCGCAGGGCAAGGCATATCAGCTGACGCACTCGCTGATCGCGTTCGGGCGCGGCGAGTGGTTCGGCGTCGGTCTCGGCGGCAGCGTCGAGAAGCTCAACTATCTGCCGGAAGCGCATACCGACTTCATTCTCGCGGTGATCGGCGAGGAGCTGGGTTTCGTCGGCGTGCTCGTCGTGATCCTGATGTTCTACTGGATCGTGCGCCGTTCGTTCGAGATCGGCCGCCAGGCGCTCGCGCTCGATCGCACGTTCGCGGGTCTGGTCGCGAAGGGCGTCGGCATATGGTTCGGCGCGCAGACCTTCATCAACATGGGCGTGAACCTCGGCCTACTGCCGACCAAGGGCCTGACGTTGCCGCTCGTCAGTTACGGCGGCTCGGGCATTTTGTTGAACTGCGTGGCGATCGCGGTGCTGATGCGGGTCGACTATGAGAACCGGGTGTTGATGCGCGGGGGCAAGGTATGACGGCTCTGCCACAACGCACGCTGATGGTGATGGCCGGCGGCACCGGGGGACATGTGTTCCCGGGGCTCGCGGTCGCACATCTGATGCAGGCGTGGGGCTGGAAAGTCGTGTGGCTCGGCAACCCCGCGGGCATGGAAGCGACGCTGGTACCGAAGCACGGCATTCCAATGGAGTACCTGCGCTTCGGCGGCGTGCGCGGCAAGGGTCTGAAGACCAAGCTGATGCTGCCGGTGAATCTGCTGCGCGCGTGCACGCAGAGTTTGAGCGTGCTGCGTCGCGTGAAGCCCGACGTCGTGCTCGGCATGGGCGGCTACATCACGTTCCCGGCCGGTCTGATGACCGCGCTGAGCGGCCGGCCGCTCGTGCTGCACGAACAGAATTCGATCGCGGGTCTCGCCAACAAGGTGCTCGCGAAGCTCGCGAAGCGCGTGCTGGTCGCATTTCCGAATGCGCTGCCGCACAGCGAATGGACCGGTAATCCGATTCGCGAGGAACTTGCGCGGGCGAATCCACCCAAAGCACGCTACGCGCAGCGTAATGGTCCGCTGAACATGCTCGTCGTGGGCGGCAGTCTCGGCGCCGCGGCGTTGAACGAAGTCGTGCCGCGCGCCGTCGCGCTGCTTGGCTCCAACGAGAGACCGCGCATCGTGCATCAGGCGGGCGCGAAGCATATCGACGCGCTGCGCGAGAACTACGCGGCGGCTGGTTTGCAGGCTGGTGCGGACGTCTCGCTCGTGCCGTTCATCGACGACATGACGAGCGCCTACGAAGCAGCCGATCTGGTGATCTGCCGCTCGGGCGCGATGACCGTGTCGGAGATCTCGGCGGTCGGCGTCGCGGCGCTGTTCGTGCCGTTCCCGTACGCGGTCGACGATCACCAGACCACTAATGCAGCGTTCCTCGCCGACAACGGCGCGGCGCTGGTCGTACAACAACGCGATCTGTCGGCGGAAAAGCTCGCCGACTGGTTGCGCAGCCAGACGCGGGAAAGTCTCGCGGAAATGGCGGAGCGTTCGCGCTCGCTCGCGAAACCGGATGCCACCGAACAGGTCGCGCAGATCTGCGCGACGGTGGCGGCTGCGGGTTCGATGGCGGGCGTGAGCCCAGAAGGAAAGCAATGAAACACATCGTCAAACACATTCATTTCGTCGGCATCGGCGGCGTGGGCATGAGCGGCATCGCCGAAGTGCTCGTCAATCTCGGCTATCAGGTGAGCGGCTCGGACCTGTCGGGCAACGCGGTCACCGAGCGCCTCGCCGGGCTCGGCGCGCGCATTTCGATCGGGCACGCGGCGGAGAACATCGAAGGCGCGAACGCGGTGGTGGTGTCGACCGCGGTGCGCAGCGACAACCCGGAAGTGCTGGCCGCGCGTCATCGCCGCATTCCGATCGTGCCGCGCGCGGTGATGCTCGCGGAGTTGATGCGTCTGAAGCAGGGCATCGCGATTGCCGGCACGCACGGCAAGACCACGACCACGTCGCTGGTCGCGAGCGTGCTCGCCGCGGGCGGGCTCGATCCGACCTTCGTGATCGGCGGCCGGCTGATCAGCGCGGGCGCGAATGCGCGCCTCGGCACCGGCGACTTCATCGTCGCCGAGGCGGACGAATCGGACGCGTCGTTCCTGAACCTGTTCCCGGTGATCGAGGTCATCACGAACATCGACGCCGATCATATGGACACCTATGGTCACGACTTCGCGCGTCTGAAGCAGGCCTTCATCGAATTCACGCACCGTTTGCCGTTCTACGGCATCGCGGTGCTGTGCGTCGACGATCCGAACGTGAAGGAGATCCTGCCGTTCGTGTCGAAGCCGATCATCCGCTACGGTTTCGCGGCCGATGCGCAGGTGCGCGCGGTCAACGTCGAAGCTCGCGAAGGCCGCATGCATTTCACCGTAATGCGCGAAGACGCGGCGCCGCTCGACGTCACGTTGAACCTGCCGGGCGAGCACAACGTGCAGAACGCGTTGGCCGCAATTGCAATTGCGACTGAACTCGAAGTGAAAGATGCCGATATCCAGCGAGCGCTCGCGGATTTCAACGGCGTCGGCCGACGCTTCCAACGCTATGGCGAAGTGCCGGTTCTCAGCGACGGCCAGGCCGCGGGCTCCTACACGCTGGTGGACGACTACGGTCACCACCCGGTCGAAATGGCCGCCACGTTGGCGGCGGCGCGCGGCGCATTTCCGAGCCGGCGTCTGGTGCTGGCGTTCCAGCCGCACCGCTTCACGCGCACGCGTGATTGCTTCGAGGATTTCGTGAAAGTGCTGTCGACCGTCGACGCGCTCGTGCTGACCGAAGTCTATGCGGCCGGCGAAGCGCCGATCGTCGCCGCCGACGGCCGCGCATTGGCGCGCGCGCTGCGCGTCGCGGGCAAGGTCGAGCCGGTGTTTGTCGATACGGTGGATGAAGTGCCGGACGCGCTGTCCACGGTGGTGCGCGACGGCGATGTGGTGATTACGATGGGCGCGGGTTCGATCGGCGGTGTGCCGGTTCGACTCGCTCAGGAACAGAAGGTGTGAGATGAGCAGTATCGACCCTAAACAATTCGGCAAGGTGGCAGTGCTGCTCGGCGGTAATTCCGCCGAGCGCGAGGTGTCGCTCAATTCCGGGCGCCTGGTGTTGCAAGGCCTGCGTGACGCTGGCGTCGACGCGCATCCGTTCGATCCGGCCGAGCGTCCGCTGTCCGCGTTGAAGGATGAAGACTTCGTGCGCGCGTTCAACGCGCTGCATGGCGGCTACGGCGAGAACGGCCAGATCCAGGGCGCGCTGGATTTCTATGGCATCCGTTACACCGGTAGCGGCGTGCTCGGCTCGGCGCTCGGTCTCGACAAGTTCCGCACCAAGCTCGTGTGGCAGCAGCTCGGCATTCCGACTCCGCCGTTCGAAGCGGTGCTGCGCGGTGACGACTACGAAGCGCGCGCCAAGGAGATCGTCGCGAAGCTCGGTCTGCCGCTGTTCGTGAAGCCGGCGAGCGAAGGTTCGAGTGTCGCCGTGATCAAGGTGAAGCGCGCGGACGCGCTGCCGGCCGCGTTGATCGAAGCCGTGAAGCACGACCGTATCGTCGTGGTCGAGAAGAGCATCGAAGGCGGCGGCGAGTACACCGCGTGCATCGCCGGCAATCTGGACCTGCCGGTGATCCGCATCGTGCCGGCCGGCGAGTTCTACGACTACCACGCGAAGTACGTCGCCAACGACACGCAGTATCTGATTCCGTGCGGTCTCGGCGCCGAAGAGGAAGCGCGCCTGAAGGTGCTCGCGCGCCGCGCGTTCGATGTGCTCGGCTGCACCGACTGGGGCCGCGCGGACTTCATGCTCGACGGCGAAGGCAAGCCGTACTTCCTCGAAGTGAATACGGCGCCCGGCATGACCGATCACTCGCTGCCGCCGAAAGCGGCGCGCGCGGTCGGCATCAGCTATCAGGAACTGGTGGTCGGCGTGTTGGCGCTGACGCTGCAGGATTAACCAAGGCAACCGCAAGCGACACCATGTGGAACAACGTTCGCCAGCTCAATCTCGCCAGCAACGCGCTGCACGCGTTGCTGGTGCTCGTGCTGCTGGCGGCGGGCGGTTACTGGCTGATCCAGCGCCCGAATTTCGCGCTGCGCGAGATCCAGATCGACGGCGATACCGAGCACATCAATTCGCCGACGGTACGCGCCGGCGTGGTGGGGCGACTGAAGGGCAACTACTTCACGGTCGATCTCGACGCCGCACGGCAGGCGTTCGAGCAGATGCCGTGGGTGCGTCACGCGAGCGTACGGCGCGTGTGGCCGAATGCACTGGCTGTCACGCTCGAGGAGTACAAGCCGCTTGGGACGTGGGGCAGCGATCAGCTGGTGAGCGTCGACGGCGAGCTGTTCACCGCGAACCAGGGCGAGCTCGACGGAGACCTGCCGGCGTTCGACGGCCCGGACGGTACGGCGAAGGAAGTCGTCGCGCGTTATCACGACTTCCAGAAGTGGTTCGCGGCGATCCACGAGACGCCCGAGGAAGTGACGCTGTCGCCGCGCTACGCGTGGACGGTGAAGCTGTCGAACGGCACGCAGGTGGAGTTGGGCCGCGAACGCAATCAGGACACGCTGGCCGATCGCAGCAAGCGCCTGACCGCGGCATGGAGCGCGGTGACGCAACGTTGGGGAAAGGATATCGAGAATGCGGACTTGCGCTATCCGAACGGTTTCGCGATTCGTGCCACTGGCATGCGCTTCATCAGCGAACCCGACAAGGGCAAGAAGTAAACGGACATCACACGCACTGAGCACGCTATGAGTAAAGACTATAAAGATCTGCTGGTCGCCCTCGACATCGGAACGTCGAAGGTAGTGGCCATCGTCGCCGAGTTGAAGGGCGAGGGTCACTACGAGGTGATCGGTCTCGGCCAGAGCGAATCGAAGGGGCTCAAGAAGGGCGTGGTAGTGAATATCGAAGCCACCGTGCAGTCGATTCAGCGCGCGCTCGAGGAAGCCGAGCTGATGGCCGACTGCAAGATCACGAACGTGTTCACCGGGATCGCCGGCAGCCATATCCGCAGCTTCAATTCGAGCGGCATGGTCGCGATCAAGGAGAAGGAAGTCACGCAGGCCGACGTCGCGCGCGTGATCGAAACCGCCAAGGCGATCAACATTCCGACCGACCAGCAGGTGCTGCATATCCTCACGCAGGAATTCATCATCGACGGTCAGGAAGACGTGCGCGAGCCGATCGGCATGAGCGGCATCCGCCTCGAAGTGAAGGTGCATATCGTGACCGGTGCCGTGAGCGCGGCGCAGAACATCGTCAAGTGCGTGCGTCGCTGCGGCCTCGAAGTGAACGACCTGATTCTGCAGCCGCTCGCGTCGTCGCTCGCGGTGCTGACGGAAGACGAAAAGGAACTGGGCGTGGTGCTGGTCGATATCGGCGGCGGCACGACGGACATCGCGATCTTCAGCGAAGGCGCGATTCGCCACACGGCCGTGATTCCGATCGCCGGCGACCAGATCACGAGCGACATCGCGATGGCGCTGCGCACGCCGACGCCGGATGCCGAGGACATCAAGGTCGACTACGGCATCGCCAAGCAGGCGCTCGCCGATCCGGACGAGATGATCGAAGTGCCGGGTCTCGGCGAGCGCGGGCCGCGCACGCTGTCGCGCCAGGCATTGGCGGCCGTGATCGAGCCGCGCGTCGAAGAGCTGTTTTCGCTCGTGCAGCAAGTGGTGCGCGAGTCGGGTTATGAAGAACTGCTGAGCTCGGGCGTCGTGCTGACGGGCGGCGCGTCGATGATGATCGGCATGGTCGAGCTCGGTGAGGACATTTTCCTGAAGCCGGTGCGCATCGGCGTGCCGGAGTATGCGGGCGGTCTCGCCGACGTCGTGCGCAATCCGCGCTATTCGACGGCGATGGGTCTGCTCGTCGAAGGACGCTCGCAGCGTATGCGCGGGCGCAAGGTTGCGGTGCAGTCGGGGTCGATGGGACAGGTGTTCTCGCGCATGAAGGACTGGTTCCTCGGCAACTTCTGACTACGGGTTTCGAGAAATTCGCGCTGGTGCCGGCGGCCGGCGCGCGACAGGGGGTTGCCCGATCTCCTGCCGGATAACGCCGAGTGGCGGTAACTTTTTATCTTGACGGAGGCAACATGGAATTCCAGATGCTGGAAACCGAAACGAGCGGCACGATCATCAAGGTCGTCGGAGTCGGTGGCGCTGGCGGCAATGCCGTTCAGCACATGATCAACAAAGGCGTGCAAGGCGTCGACTTCATCGTGATGAACACGGACGCGCAGGCGCTGTCGCGTTCGCGTGCCACCGCGGTGATCCAGCTCGGCAACACGGGTCTGGGCGCGGGCGCCAAGCCGGAAATGGGCCACGCCGCTGCTGAAGAAGCACGCGAGCGTATCGCCGACGCACTGCGCGGCGCGCATATGGTGTTCATCACCGCCGGCATGGGTGGCGGTACCGGCACGGGCGCGGCACCGGTCGTCGCGCAGATCGCGAAGGAAATGGGTATTTTGACCGTTGGCGTCGTCAGCAAGCCGTTCGAATTCGAAGGCGGCAAGCGTATGCGCGTGGCGGAAGCCGGTTCGCAGCAACTGGAGGATCACGTCGACTCGCTGATCGTCGTGCTGAACGACAAGCTGTTCGAGGTGATGGGCGACGACGCCGAGATGGACAAGTGCTTCCAGTGCGCTGACGACGTTCTGAACAACGCGGTCGCGGGCATTGCGGAAATCATCAACGTCGACGGTCTCGTCAACGTCGACTTCGAAGACGTGAAGACCGTGATGGGCGAGCAGGGCAAGGCGATGATGGGCACGGCGACGGTTGCCGGCGTCGATCGCGCGCGTCTCGCGGCCGAACAGGCCGTCGCGAGCCCGCTGCTGGAAGGCGTCGATCTGTCGGGCGCGCGTGGCGTGCTGGTCAACATCACGTCGAGCCGTTCGCTGCGTCTGTCGGAAACGCGCGAAGTGATGAACACGATCAAGAGCTATGCCGCGGAAGATGCCACGGTGATCTTCGGCGCCGTGTACGACGACGCGATGGGCGACGCGCTGCGCGTGACGGTCGTTGCGACGGGCCTCGGCCGCGCGGCGAAGAAGCAGCAATCTGCACCGATGACGCTGCTGCGCACCGGCACCGACAACCAGCCGATCGGCGCGATGGCGCATGCGGCGTACGCACCGGCGGCAGGCCACGCCAGCACGGCCGACTACGGCGCGCTCGATACACCGGCAGTGTGGCGCACCTCGCGCGACACGGCGGCCTCGCACGTGCAGGCGCTGCAGGAAAAGGGCGTCGATACGTACGACATTCCGGCATTCCTGCGCAAGCAGGCGGACTGAGCGCACGGGCAGGCTTCGTTGCCGCGTTGCGAGTAAGGTCGCAGATGCAGCGCTGGCGGACGAACGCACGAGCGTGGCGGGTGAACGGCAAGCAGGTCGCTTATCGTCTGATTCGCGGCAGGGGCAACTGCCCTCTGCGGATTCGCGAAGCGGACGAAGTGACTGCCGCCGAACGGCGTTGGCTTATAGTTGAATGGGCCGAACCGAAATTCACTGCGACACGAGGACGTGCGAGCGTGCTTCGCATCGATGCAAAGGACTGAGCATGATCAAGGAAGGTGAAAAGCTGCCCGACGCGACGCTCTTCGAGTACGTCGAAGACGAGCGGGCGGGCTGCACGATCGGACCGAACAGTTTCGACGTGCACGAGCAGACGGCGGGCAAGCGCGTGGTGATCTTCGGATTGCCCGGCGCGTTCACGCCGACCTGTTCGGCCAAACATGTACCGGGCTATGTCGAGCATGCCGAGCAGTTGCGCGCTGCCGGCATCGACGAAATCTGGTGCGTGTCCGTCAACGACGCGTTCGTCATGGGCGCGTGGGGACGCGATCAGCACACCTCGGGCAAGGTGCGCATGATGGCGGACGGTAGTGCGGCTTTCACACGGGCGCTTGGTCTGGAGCAGGATCTGTCGGCGCGCGGCATGGGGATCCGTTCCCTGCGCTACGCGATGGTGATCGACGACGGCGTGGTCAAGACGCTGAACGTCGAGGCTGCCGGCAAATTCGAAGTCAGCGATGCAGCGAGTATTCTCGCCACGTTGAGCTAGTTGCTGACGTCGCACCTTCGTCGCGACCCTGCGCTTATGCCGCGTGGTGTTACGGCAACGGTGATTACGACGCTTTTGTGACAGGCCGTTACGCGGGCCGATGACCGGAAACGCCTCCGTTCCGGGGCATCGGCCCGTCACGCTTTCCGTCGGGGAGCCCAGTGGGTAATGCAGCGAAACAGATTGTCACGTTCCCCGCAAAGACGCTGGTCTGGGGATTGGAGTATAATTCGCGCTATGGAATAAAAAATCCTGATTAGGATTTTCAATCGAACAGAATGCCACCATGTTGAAGCAGCGCACAATTAAATCGATCGTCAAGACTGTCGGCATCGGGCTGCACTCCGGCCGTAAAGTCAATCTGACGCTCCGCCCGGCGGCGCCGGGCACTGGCATCGTCTTTTCGCGCGTGGATTTGCCCACGCCGGTGGACATTCCTGCGTCGGCGCTGGCGATTGGCGATACGCGTCTGGCTTCCGTGTTGCAGAAAGACGGCGCGCGCGTGTCGACAATTGAGCATCTGATGTCCGCCTGCGCCGGTCTTGGCATCGACAATCTTTACGTCGACGTCACCGCCGAGGAAATCCCGATCATGGACGGCAGCGCGGGTTCGTTCGTGTTCCTGATCCAGTCGGCGGGTATCGAAGAGCAGAACGCGCCGAAGAAATTCATCAAGGTCACGAAGCCGGTCGAAATCCGTGACGGCGACAAGTTCGCGCGCCTCGATCCGTACTTCGGTTTCAAGCTCAAATTCACGATCGACTTCCGTCACCCGGCCGTGGACAAAACCGGTCAGGCGTTGGAAGTGGATTTCGCCAACACGTCGTACGTGCGCGAAATCGCGCGTGCCCGCACGTTCGGCTTCGCGCATGAAGTGGAAATGATGCGTGAGCTCGGCCTCGCGCGCGGCGGCAGCATGGACAACGCGATCGTGCTCGACGAGTATCGCATCCTGAACAACGACGGCTTGCGTTACGACGACGAGTTCGTCAAGCACAAAATGCTCGACGCCATCGGCGACCTGTACGTGGTCGGCCACCCGCTGCTCGCGTCGTACACCGCATACAAGTCGGGCCACGGTCTGAACAACGCGTTGCTGCGTGAGCTGCTCGCGCACGAAGACTCGTACGAAATCGTCACTTTCGACGACACGCAGAAGGCCCCGCGCGGCTTCGCGTACGAGACGCAGACTGCGTTCGCATAAAGCCAGCGTAACAGGCAAGCAAATGAAAAACGGCCCCTCGGGGCCGTTTTTTTCGTCGAGCGTTCAGCGATTGCGCCGATGCCTCGCGGCCATGCGCGCGAGCGCCTCCTGCAACGGCGAAGGCTCGAGCGATTCGCTCAACGCCTGCAGTGCGGCGGCGCCCGCCGGCGTCATGCGCGCCTGTTTTACGGGCGGCGGTTCTTTCAGCGGCTGCGGCCGCACGCGAATCTTCAGCGCCTGCACGGGCCAGCCGCGCTGCTGCAAATCCGCCAGCAGCCGCGGCTCCAGATGCCGCAGACGCGCCGCGAGCGCGTTGTGCGCGGCGAACAGGGCCAGCACGCCCTCCTTGATGAAGCCAGGCTCGACGCTCGTCGCCAGATAATCGGGCAGCAGCTCGCGCAGATCCTTCTCGAGCGCGGCGATCTGCTCGACGCCTGCGCGCAGCGCAGCGAACGCGTCCGTGCGGCCGAGTACCTCGGCAAGCGGTTGCGGACGGCGCCGATCGAACTGCTTCGGCGGCCTTGAAAAGGACGAAAAACGGCTCATGTTTGGGATTGACGACGTGAGCTCGCCCCATGCGCGCTCACGCCGCGATTGTACCGCGCGGGCAGCTTGCGAAGTCGGTCCGCGCCGCGCCGGAGGTTGCCGGGCGGGGCTGGCGGAGGCCGGCGCCGTCACGCCTGCGACACGAGCGCGGCCGGAGGCGCGTGCTAAAATGCCCGATTCGAATTCACTCTTGGACTAAGCCGCCGAGGACTTTCCGACCCAGGCGCGGTATGCGCATAGTGCATACCGCGAGCCAGCCGAAGCCGCGACGCAGACACCGATCCGATGACCACCGGTTTTCTACAGAAGATTTTTGGCAGCCGTAATCAGCGGCTAGTCAAGCAATATCAAAAGACCGTCGCGGCGATCAATGCGCTCGAGCCGCAGATCGAGCAATTGACGGATGACCAACTGCGCGCCAAAACGGGTGAATTCCGCCAGCGCGTCGCGAGCGGCGAATCGCTCGACAAGATCCTGCCGGAAGCGTTCGCGGTCTGCCGCGAGGCCAGCAAGCGGGTGCTGAAGATGCGCCACTTCGACGTGCAGCTGATCGGCGGTATGGCGCTGCACTACGGCAAGATCAGCGAAATGCGCACCGGCGAGGGCAAGACGCTCGTCGCGACGCTGCCGGTCTACCTGAACGCGCTGTCGGGCCGCGGCGTCCACGTGGTCACGGTCAACGACTACCTCGCGCAGCGCGACGCCGAATGGATGGCGCGTCTCTACAACTTCCTCGGTCTGTCGGTCGGTATCAACCTGTCGCAGATGGAGCACACGGCGAAGCAGCAAGCCTACGCCGCCGACATCACCTACGGCACCAACAACGAATTCGGCTTCGACTACCTGCGCGACAACATGGTCTACGAGACCGACGCGCGCGTGCAGCGTAGCCTGAACTTCGCGGTCGTCGACGAGGTGGACTCGATCCTGATCGACGAAGCGCGTACGCCGCTGATCATCTCCGGCCAGGCCGAAGATCACACCGAACTCTACGTGCGCATGAACGCGTTGCCGCCGCTGCTCGAGCGCCAGATCGGCGAAGAGAAGGCGGACGGCACCGGCGTCGAGAAGCCGGGCGACTACACGCTGGACGAAAAAGGCCGTCAGGTCTTCCTGACCGAGTCGGGCCACGAAAAGGCCGAGCGCCTGCTCTCCGAGTGGGGCCTGATCGGCGACGGCGAAAGCCTGTACGCGCCGCAGAACATCACGCTGATGCACCACGTGTACGCGGCGTTGCGCGCGCACACGCTGTTCTTCAAGGATCAGCACTACGTCGTGCAGAACGGCGAAGTGATCATCGTCGACGAATTTACCGGCCGTCTGATGGCCGGCCGCCGTTGGTCTGACGGTCTGCACCAGGCGGTCGAGGCGAAGGAACACGTGAAGATCCAGAGCGAGAACCAGACGCTCGCATCGATCACGTTCCAGAACTACTTCCGCATGTACGCGAAGCTGGCCGGCATGACCGGCACGGCCGACACCGAAGCGTACGAATTCAACGAGATCTACGGTCTCGAAACGGTCGTGATCCCGACCAACCGTCCGCCGAAGCGGATCGACAAGCAGGATCAGATCTACAAGACCGCGAAGGAACGCTACGACGCGGTGATCCGCGACATTCGCGAGTGCTTCGAACGAGGTCAGCCGGTGCTGGTTGGCACGACGTCGATCGAGAACTCGGAGCTGCTGTCGCATCTGCTGAAGCAGGTCAGCTTGCCGCACGAAGTGCTGAACGCGAAGCAGCACGCGCGCGAAGCGGAGATCGTCGCCGAAGCGGGCCGTCCGCAACGCGTCACGATCGCGACCAACATGGCCGGCCGTGGTACGGACATCGTGCTCGGCGGCAACGCGGAGAAGCAGGCGTCGTTCATCGAGCAGGACGAAACGCTGGCCGCCGACGAAAAGCAGCGCCGCATCCAGAAGCTGCACGACGAATGGCAGACGCTGCACGATCAGGTGAAGGCCGCAGGCGGTCTGCACATCATCGGCACCGAGCGTCACGAGTCGCGCCGGATCGACAACCAGCTGCGCGGCCGTGCGGGCCGTCAGGGTGACCCGGGTTCGTCGCGCTTCTATCTGTCGCTGGAAGATCCGCTGCTGCGCATTTTCGCGGGCGACCGCGTGCGCGCGATCATGGACCGCCTGAAGATGCCGGAAGGCGAGGCGATCGAAGCGGGCATCGTGTCGCGCTCGATTGAATCGGCGCAACGCAAGGTCGAGGCGCGCAACTTCGATATTCGTAAGCAATTGCTCGAATACGACGACGTATCGAACGACCAGCGCAAGGTGATCTACCAGCAGCGCAACGAACTGCTCGAAGCGAACGACATCACCGAGACCATCAGCGCGATGCGTCACGGCGTGGTCGGCGACATCGTGCATCAGTTCGTGCCGGTGGGCAGCATCGAAGAGCAGTGGGACGTGCCCGAGCTCGAGGAAGTGCTGCGCAACGAATGGCAGCTCGACCTCGCGATTCAGGAAATGATCAACGAGTCGAACTCGATCAGCGCGGAAGAGATTCTCGAAGCGGTCGAGGCCGCCGCGGACGAAGGGTACGAGGCGAAGGTCCAACTGGTCGGCCGCGAATCGTTCAGCGCGTTCGAGCGCTCGATCATGCTGCAGACGCTCGACCGCGCGTGGCGCGAGCATCTGGCCGCGCTCGATCATCTGCGTCAGGGCATCCATCTGCGCGGCTATGCGCAGAAGAACCCGAAGCAGGAATACAAGCGCGAGGCGTTCGAACTGTTCGCCGCGATGCTCGACGCCGTGAAGCTCGAAGTCACGCGCATCGTGATGAACGTGCAGATCCAGTCGCCGGAGCAGCTCGAAGCGGCCGCGGAGCAGATGGAAGAGCAGGGCAGTCATCTGGAGAACGTCGAGTTCCGTCATGCCGAGTTCGCGGAAGCCGGCGCCGCCGCGCCGGTCGCGGCCGAAGCGGCCACCGCCGCGATGATCGGCGACGCGATGAGCCACGGCCACGGCGCAGCGCCGCAGGCGGCCGTGCACATGAATGCCGACAACGTGCCGAAGGTCGGCCGCAACGACCCGTGCCCGTGCGGCAGCGGCAAGAAGTACAAGCAGTGCCACGGCAAGATCGCCTGATGGCGATGCGGCGCGCTTCCGGGCGCGCCGTGTCGTTTTTAAGCGCCGTTTGGCCGTTTTGATTTCGCGGGTGACCCGGCAACACACCCGGGTCATCAGTTCCGTTTCCCCGATGCCGGCGTCCGCCGGCATTTTCTTCGACAGGTCGCGACCATGGCTGTCAACTTTCCCTCGATCGATCCCGCTCAACTCCACCCCGTCGCCGGCGTCACGCTAGGCTGGGCGGAAGCGAATATCCGCAAACCGAACCGCAAGGACGTGCTCGTCATTTCCGTCGACGAAGGCGCGACGGTAGGCGGCGTGTTCACGCAGAACCGCTTCTGCGCGGCGCCCGTCACGGTCTGCCGCGAGAACCTGCAGCGCGTGCGCGCGGGCGGCAAGCCGATTCGCGCGCTGGTGATCAACACCGGCAACGCGAACGCGGGCACCGGTGAGCCGGGCCTCGCCGCGACGCGCGAAACCTGCGCGGAACTCGCGCGTCTCGCCGACATCGTGCCCGAGCAGGTGCTGCCGTTCTCGACGGGCGTGATTCTCGAACCGCTGCCGGTCGATCGTCTGAAGGCGGGCTTGCCGGCCGCGCTCGCGAGCCGCAAGGAAGCGAACTGGTACGACGCGGCGCAGTCGCTCATGACGACCGACACGCTGCCGAAGGCGAGCTCGCGCCAGGTCACGATCGACGGTCACACGGTCACGCTGACCGGCATCAGCAAGGGCGCCGGCATGATCAAGCCGAACATGGCGACCATGCTCGGCTTCCTCGCGTTCGACGCAGCCGTCGCGCAGCCGGTCCTCGACGAGCTCGTGAAGCACGTCGCGGATCGCTCGTTCAACTGCATCACGATCGATGGCGATACGTCGACCAACGATTCGTTCATCCTGATCGCGTCGGGCAAATCGAGCCTGCCCGCGATCACGTCGACCGATTCGCCCGTTTATGCAGCGCTGCGCGACGCGGTGACCGAGGTCGCGCAGAACCTCGCGCAACTGATCGTGCGCGACGGCGAGGGCGCGACCAAATTCATGACCGTGCATGTCGAAGGCGGCTCGAGCGTCGGCGAATGCCGCCAGATCGCCTACGCGATCGGCCACTCGCCGCTCGTCAAGACGGCCTTCTATGCATCGGACCCGAACCTCGGCCGTATTCTCGCGGCCATCGGCTATGCCGGCGTTGACGATCTCGACGTCGGCAAGATCGATCTGTATCTGGACGACGTGCTGGTCGCGACTGCCGGCGGACGCAACCCGGCCTACCGCGAAGAAGACGGCCAGCGCGTGATGAAAAAAAGCGAGATCGGCATCCGCGTCGTGCTCGGCCGCGGCAATGCGCAAGCCACGATCTGGACCTGCGATCTGTCGCACGACTACGTGAGCATCAACGCCGACTACCGCTCGTAATCAGCTTCAAAGCGCGGCCACGGGCCGCCTACTCGCCATGGACAAACTCGAACAGTTTCTGAACCGGGTCGAAGCCGTGCTCGGCCGCCTGGAAGCGATGCTTCCGCCCGCCGCGCCGGACATCGACTGGTCGGCCGCGGTCGCTTTCCGCTGGCGCAAGCGCCAGGGTCGCGGCTACTTGCAGCCGGTGCATGCCATTTCGCCGATCACGCTCGACGACCTGCAGAACATCGATCGCCAGAAGGGGTTGATCGAACAGAACACGCGCCAGTTCGTGCGCGGTCAGCCGGCCAACAACGTGCTGCTGACGGGCGCGCGCGGTACCGGCAAGTCGTCGCTGATCAAGGCGTGCCTGAACGCGTATGCGAAAGACGGCCTGCGCCTGATCGAAGTGGACAAGGACGATCTGCACGACCTCGGCGACATCGTCGATCTGATCGCGAAGCGGCCGGAGCGCTTCGTCGTGTTCTGCGACGACCTGTCGTTCGAAGAAGGCGAGTCGGGCTACAAGGCGCTGAAGGTCGCGCTCGACGGCTCGGTGGCCGCGCAGTCCGACAACGTACTGATCTATGCGACGTCGAACCGCCGCCATCTGCTGCCCGAGTACATGAGCGACAACGAGACGTACAAGCACACTTCGGACGGCGAGATTCATCCGGGTGAACTGGTCGAAGAGAAGATTTCGCTGTCCGAGCGTTTCGGGCTGTGGGTCAGCTTCTATCCGTTCAAGCAGGACGACTACCTGACGATCATCGCGCACTGGCTGCGCCATTTCGGTTGCGACGACGCCGAGATCGAATCGGCGCGCGGCGATGCGCTCGTGTGGGCGCTCGAACGTGGCTCGCGCTCGGGACGGGTCGCATGGCAGTTCGCGCGCGACTGGTCCGGCCGTAAGACGCCGGCATGAGCGACGCTAACAAAAGCGCCGGCAATAGTGCCGGCAATAGCGTCGGCGCCAACGGCGCTGGCCGTCCGGTCACCGAAGTCGCGGTCGGCGTGCTGGTGCAGCCAGATGGGCGCTATCTGCTCGCGCAGCGTCCGGCGGGCAAGCCGTACGAGGGCTACTGGGAGTTTCCGGGCGGCAAGCTCGAAGCGGGCGAATCGGTCGAGGACGCGCTCGCGCGCGAGCTGCACGAGGAGCTGGGAATCGAGGTCGAGGCGAGCCATCTGTGGCATACGCTCGAACACGATTATCCGCACGCCTATGTGCGCCTCTTCTTCTGCAAGGTGACGCAGTGGTCGGGCGAGCCGCATGGGCGTGAAGGCCAGGCTTTCGTCTGGCAGAGCTTGCCTGCGGATGTCTCGCCGTTGCTGCCGGCCACGATCCCGGTGCTGGAGTGGCTCGCGGCTGAGAAGAAGTGATTGATTGAAGGCAGTGACTGAAAAAGCCACGCGGTAGCGGGCGCTGTATCGGCAGCGCCGGTTCGCGTGGCTTTTTTACTGACTCGCTCAGTGCGGATTGTAGTCGCCGCGCGGCGGTTCCTCTTCGGACGAAGATCCTTCCTGTTCGTTGCCGCCAATCCTGTATTTTTCGGCGGCCCATGCGCCCAGATCGGTCTGTTTGCAGCGCTCGGAGCAGAACGGACGGAAGCGGCTCTCGGAGGTCCAGCGGACATCTTTACCGCAGGTAGGACATTTGACGACGGTAGGCATACGGTCGGACGGTCAATCGCAAACGGAACAAGTAACGAATATAGGGCTATTTCGCGCCGGTTCAAAGGCGCGTTCGGTCAAATCCGGTGTGCGCTGCTCAACGCGGCGGTGATTGACAGGCGATTACAGGCTGCAGAGCGTGAGTTGGAACGGCACGTCGACGTCGACCGCGCGCGGCCGCAGATCGCCGTCCTGCACCGTAAAGCGCACCCACAGCATGTACTTGTTGGCGCTCGCTTCGGGAATCACGCGCAATTCGGGAGCGACGCGAACCTGCATCAATTGATACGAGCGGCCCGACAGCATTTGCTGATAGCTGCCTTGCATCGCCATCACCTTCGACGCCTGGCCCGACTCACGCGCGAGCCGCAGCACGATGGTGGCCGCGTCGCGCAGCGGCAAAAGCGGTGTCACCCACTTGGCGATGTCTTGGCGACGCTGATCGGGATGCAACTGTTGCCACGCGTAATACGAGGGCAGGTCGAATTTGCAGGTACCACCGGGGATGATTGCGCGGCTGCGAATGCTCGCGAGCCACTCGTTGTCTGCAAGATGCTGGCCGGTCTTGCCTTGCATCTGCGTGAGCCCCGCAAGCGTCTGCTCGATTTCGCCGAGCACCGCTTCGAGCGCGTTCTGCTCGATGCCCGGATTGCCGCGAAATGGCGCGAGCGTTTGCCGCTGCCGCTCGAGCTCTTTCATCAGATCCGATTTCAGATCCGCGCGGCCCGCCACTTCGGAGATTTCGAACAGCGTTGTCAGTGCGACGTGATGTTCCCGCGCGTCTTCCTGAGTCAGAAAGAACGTGAAGCGCTCGAACAGATCTTCGAGCCGCAACAGCGTCCGGATTCGCTCATTGAAGGGGTACTCGTAAAGGATCAAGCGGGCTCGCCTCGGGCGTGGTCGGTGACAGGAATGCAAAACATTCTAATGCCGTGGGACTACCCAGGCAATCACGCACTTTTTCTGCGCGCTTTCGCAACTTTTTTGTGAGTTCCCGGTGTTACGAGCGCTTCGGCTCCCGCGTGCGCGCAAAGTTCAATGTGCCGGTGACGACGCGTCTGCGCGCGCTACAACTCGGCATCGCCCTTCGCCAGCGACAGATAGGCTTGATGGTGAGCGTCCACCTGCGCCTCGAGTTCTTCGAGCGGCGCATTGTCATTGACGATCACGTCGTCGGCGGCGGCGAGCCGCGCTTCGCGCGTGGCCTGGCGCGCAATGATTGCGAGCACCTGCTCACGGCTGAAGCCGTTGCGGCTCACCACACGCGCGATCTGCGTGTCGACGCTGCAATCGACGGTGAGCACGCGATTCACGCGGTTCTTCCAGGTCCCGGACTCGACCAGCAACGGCACCACGACGATCACATACGGTCCTTTCGCTTCGCGCTCTTCGCGCTCGGTTTCCGCGCGAATCAGCGGATGCGTGATGCCTTCGAGACGTTTGCGCGCGGTCTCGTCGCTGAACACGAGCGTGCGCATGCGCGCGCGATCGAGGGAGCCGTCGGCGGCGACGAATTGCGCGCCGAATGCGGCGGCGATGTGCGGCATTGCGAGGCCATGCGGCGCGGTGATGCGATGCGCGATCACGTCCGTGTCGACGAGCGGCACGCCGCGCGCGGCGAACAGATCGGCCACCGTCGATTTGCCGCTGCCGATGCCGCCAGTGAGTCCCACAACGAACATGATTCAGCCCCCCAGAGCCAGATAAAGCGGCGTGCCGGCAAACAGCGTCAACACACCGCCCGCCGCGAGAAACGGCCCGAACGGCAGCGGCTCCTCGAAGCGCATTCGGCCGCGCCACGTCGCCGCGAGGCCGATCACGGCACCGGCCACCGCGGCGACCAGCACGATCTGCGGCAGCGCGGGCCAGCCGAGCCACGCACCGAGCGCGGCGAGCAGCTTGAAGTCTCCATAGCCCATGCCTTCGATACCACGCACGAGCTTGAACGCCCAATGCACGGCCCACAACGCCAGATATCCGAAGATAGCGCCGAGCACCGCATCATGCAGATTCGTGAACATGCCGTTGAAATTGACGATCAGGCCGGCCCACAACAGCGGCAGCGTCAAGGAGTCGGGCAGCAAATGCGTGTCGACGTCGATCGCGCTCATCGCGAGCAACGTCGCGCACAGGCCGAACGCCGCGAGTGCCATCAGCGTCGGGCCGAACGCTATCAGTGCGCCTGCCGCGAAAGCGGCGCTCGCGATTTCGAGCAGCGGATAGCGTGCGCTGATATGCGTGCCGCACGCGGAACAACGGCCGCGTAACAGCAGGTAGCTCAGCACCGGCAAGTTTTCCCACGCGCTCAGCACATGGCCGCAATGCGGGCACGCGCTGCGCGGCACGCACAGGTTGTAGCGCGCGGGCAGTCCGTGGTCGGGCGGCGGCACGTCGGTGGTCTCGCTGATTTCGGCGCGCCATGCACGCTCGAGCATGATCGGCAATCGATGCACGACCACGTTCAGGAAGCTGCCAATCACGAGGCCAAGCACGATCGCGAATGCGATCTGCACGCCGGCGGGCAGGCTCGCGAGCGCGAGGCCGATATCGCTGGCAAAGCGGCCCGGCAGTAAGCCCGCGAGCAGGCTGGAGGAAGTTTGTGACACGAGCGGAAGAGGAGCCTGCATGGTGACGAAGTGGATTCGGCTGCGATGCTACACCACGTTGCCGAGTTGAATAATGGGAAGATACATCGCGATGACGAGGCCGCCGACCAGGGTGCCGAGCACGACGATCACGAGCGGTTCACACAGGCTCGATAGCGTGCCGATCCTGTCGTCGACCTGGCGATCCGCAAGCGACGCGACATCGAGCAGCATGCTGTCGAGCGCGCCGGATTCCTCCGCGACCGCAACGGGCTGCACGACTTCGGGAGGAAAGCAGCGGGCCGCGAGCATAGCCGCGGCGAGCCGTTCGCCGCGCCGCAATCTGATGGCGATGCTTGCCGTCGCGCGATCGAAGAAGGCATTGCCGGTCGCCTGAGTGAGCGAATCGAATGCGTCGGCGAGCGGCGTGCCGGCGGACAGCAAGGTGCCAAGCGCGCGACTCCAGCGCGCCGCGCACAGCGTGCGCAGCAGCGGGCCGGCCACCGGCAGGTCGAGCGACAGGCGCGCGAAGCGGATGCGCGCGCTTACCGAACGACGCAGCACGAGCGTGATGGCCGAGCTCATTGCGAGCATCAGTATGAACAGCGGCACACTCCAGCGCGCGGCGGCCGCCGAGAGCGCCAGCACGAACTGCGTCGGCGCGGGCAGCTTCGCGCCGAAGCCATCGAAGATCTGCTTGAACGTCGGCACGACCCACACCAGCAATGCGGCAGTTATCGCGAGCGCGAGCAGCAGGATCGCGGCTGGATAGGTGAGAGCCGCGCGCACCTTCGCGCGCTGCGCAGCGGCGCGTTCGCGATCGTCGGCGAGGCGGGCGAGCACGGTGACGAGCGCGCCCGCCGCTTCGCCCACCTCGACGAGCTGGCAATACAGCGCATTGAACTGCGCCGGGTGCCGCTGCAAGGCCGCCGAAAACCGCAGGCCGGCGGTGATGTCGCGCGCGATAGTGCCGACGATGCGCGGCATGCCTTGCCGCTGACCCGACGTCGACGCCTGCGCGAGTAGTTCGAGCGCGGGCGCGAGCGGCAAACCGGCACGCAGCAGACTGGACAGTTGTCGCGTGAACAGCGTGACAGCGGCCGCGCTCGTCTTCGGGCGTGGCGCCGGCCCTTGCGTTGCGAGTTCGACGATAAAGAGGTTGTCGCGTTTGAGCATCGTGCGTGCGGCGCTCGCGTCGGGCGCGATCAGCGTGCCGCTTTGGCGCGTGCCGTCCGCGTCGACGCCGCGCCATCTGAAGCGTAGGTCGGCTGAGACGGACCGGGTTGGTGACAGCGCGGCGGTACTCATGCGACCTCCGTCGCGGCGAGCGCTTCGGCGAGACTCGTGGTGCCGTCGCGCACGCGCGCAAGCGCCGCGTCGCGTAACGTCGCGACCTGTTCCATCTGCGCGAGGCGGGCCAACTCGTGCGCGCCCGCGCTCGCGACGATCTGCTCACGCATCGCGTCGGAGACGGGCATCACCTGATGAATGCCGACGCGCCCCCGATAGCCGATGCCATGACAAACCGCGCAGCCGGTCGCCGCATACGGTTGCCAGCCGTCGAGCTCATGTTCGCCAAAGCCCGCGGCGTGGAGTGCCGCCGGCGAATGCGGCGCGGGCGCGCGGCATGCGACGCACAGTCGCCGCACCAGCCGCTGCGCGGTCACCATGCGCAGCGCGGCGGCAAGGTTGTACGGCTCGACACCGATGTCGATGAGCCGCGCGATGGCCGCGGGCGCGTCGTTCGTATGCAGCGTGGACAGCACGAGGTGACCGGTTTGGGCGGCCTTCACGGCAACGTCGGCGGTTTCGTTGTCGCGGATTTCGCCGACCATGATCACGTCCGGGTCCTGACGCAGAAAAGCCCGCAGCGCGACCGCGAAAGTCAGTCCGGCTTTTTCGCGCACGCTGACCTGGTTGATGCCGGCCAACTGGATCTCGGCTGGGTCTTCCACCGAGCAGAGGTTGCGTGCCTCGCCATTCAGCAGGTTCAGGAAGCAGTACAGCGATAGTGTCTTGCCGCTGCCCGTCGGTCCGGTGACGAGCATCAGACCGTGCGGCGCGCGGATCGCGGCGTCGACGGCTTCGCGCTGCCGCGGATCGAGGCCGAGCGAATCGAGCGAAAGATCGGCGGGCAACGCGTCGAGCCGTCGTAGCACGAGCTTTTCGCCGAACAGTGTCGGCAGCGAATTGACGCGGTAATCCTCGAGCCGCCCTGGCGACGTCGCCAGGCGTAGCCGGCCGTCCTGCGGCACGCGTCGCTCGGCGATGTCCATGCGCGCGAGCACTTTCACACGCGTGACGAACGCGTCGCGCAGATGGGCGGGCGGCCGCGGGATTTCATGCAGCACGCCGTCGATACGCAGGCGCACACGCCAGCCATGCTCGGCCGGCTCGATGTGGATATCCGACGCATTGCGCCGCGTCGCTTCGTGCAACGTGTCGGTCAACAGACGCACGGCCGGGGCGTTGTCGGGATCGTTCAGACTCGTTGCGCTGGATTCGCCGTCGACAGCGAGTGGGCGCGGCAATGCCGCGGCGGTGGCAAAAGGTGTTTGCATGAGAGACCGGTGATGAGCCGCCTTTAGAACATGACGGCTTCATCTTCCGGTTGCGGGCGTCCGAATGCCATTCGGCCATTCGGCTAATGGCGCGTTTCGCGAGCCTGTGCGATGCTGACCGTACATCAGCGTGCGGCGGCGCGAAGTTCAGCCTGACCTTGCTTTACCGGCCTTCGTGCGCGACGGCGGTTTGAAAAGCTTGACGGTGCGGATCGCCTGATCGTCGCTGCGCATCACTTCGAGCTTGGTGTCTCCGATGTGCACGCAGACGTCGCCGTCGGGGATGTCTTCGAGGATTTCGAGAATCAGGCCGTTCAGCGTTTTGGGGCCATCGGTGGGTAGCCCGAGTTGCAGCCAGCGGTTCAGCTCGCGCAACGGCATGCTTCCCGCGACGATGCATTCGCCCGCCTCGTTCCAGCCACCGCGCGAGCTGGCGCTACGCGGAATCGACGTGGTGAATTCGCCGATCAGTTCCTCGATGATGTCTTCCGGTGTGACGAGGCCTTGCAGTTCGCCGTATTCGTTGACGACGAGCGCGATGCGTTGCCGGCTCTCCTGAAAGTATTGCAGCTGCTGGAACACCGGCGTGCCGCTTGGCACGAAGTACGGCTCGGCGAGCAGCTCGCGCAAGGTATCGCGCTCGAGCTCCTGGTTGTGCAGCGCTGACAGCGTCTTGCGCACGTGCAGCACACCGAGCACGCGGTCGATGTCGCCCTGGTAGACGATCAGCTTGTTGTGATAGCAGGTCTCCAGTTGATGCAGGATCTGTTCGAACGGGGCATCGAAGTCGAGGGCCTCGATACGGCGACGCGGGATCATCACGTCATCGACGGAGATGTTTTCGAGGTCGAACAGGTTCAGCAGGATGCTGCGGTGCTTGGTGGGCATGAAGCTTCCCGACTCGAGCACGATGGTGCGCAGTTCTTCGGTGGACAGCCGCTGGTCGCGCGCGCCCTTCGTGTTGATGTGCAGCACGCGCAGGATGCCGGTCGCGAACAGGTTGACAAACCAGATCAGTGGTCTCGCGACGCGCATCAACGGCGCGATCAGCAGGCTCGCGGGCAGCGCGATTTTCTCGGGAAACGTCGCGCCGACGATCTTCGGTGTGATCTCCGCGAACACGATAATGAGGAACGCGACGATACCGGTCGCGATCGACAGCACGAGGCTATTGCGGCCGAACGTATGCAGCGCGAGCGATGTCGTCAGTACCGGAATGATCGTGTTGAACAGGTTGTTGCCGATGAGGATCACGCCGAGCAGCTGATCGGTTTTTGCGAGCAGGCCCTGAGTCGTCTTTGCGCCGAGCGTGTTCTTGCTGGCGAGATGTTTGAGGCGATGACGATTGAGCGCCATCATCGCTGTCTCGGAAATGGAAAAGAAGGCGGAGCAGACAAGCAGCAGAAGGACGGCGCCGATCTGCGCCCATAAGGGAAGTTGTTCCACGCGTCGTGAAAAATAAGGGAAAGGATGGAGAGAATATAGCAGAGGGGGCCGCGCGCTCCGGTGTGGACGAAGGCTGACGCCGCTAGGACGACAACGTGGCAACGTACGCGCTGTGCCTGGCGAGCCGGAGGAAAGAAAGCGGCGAAGGGCAGCACGAGAGCAACGAAAAAAGCGCCGCGCAAAACAAAAAACCGCCCAGCAACACTGCGGCGGTTTTGAACCTTGAGCTAACAAGGAGAATCTGGTCGGGGTGAGAGGATTCGAACCTCTCTGTGTCGACCATGGAATAAGGCTTTCCGGGCAATCCGTCAACGTCAAACGCGCGTCGAATTGACAAGGTAACTGGTGCTCACTTTACCACGGAAGGCGCGGGTTTTCTCCGGGATTGCGCTGGCCTCTTATTTGCAAACGCTTTCCGCCCCCACCTCCACGCTTTTCGCGAAGTGCCTTTCTCTGTTTCTTGGTCCCTCCCCCGAGGGGAGGGACCACTGGGCTTCGGGTGCTGCGAAGCGGGCGTAGTGCGTTCAGCGCGTAGCCCCTCCTGCCATGCGGGAAGGCAGGGGGAGCCGCCATCGCTGGGCAAACCGCCTCACCCGAAGTCAGGGTGTGCACGCGTCATTTTTCCGACGGGGTGTCGTCGCGGTCCACGCCATCCGCTGCGTCATCGGCCGGCCAGGCAGAAGAGTCGCGAGAACCATCACTCTCCTTACGGTGGCGGTCTTCGGAAAGCTGGCGGTCTTCAGAAGTACCGTTCATGGAAAGGCGAGCATCCTCCGAAGGCCGCCACGAATGACGAAGACCGCCATCGGAGAGAGTGCGGTGGTCCACCGCTTCTTCGCCGCGATCTTGGTTGACGGCCGTAGGAATTGCCCACATCCAGCCGCCCTTCATTCCAGTCTTGCGCGCCTCGACGCCAAGGTCGCGCTTGGCGCGCTCGATCGTTCGCCATGCATAGCCGGCCCCGGTCGCATCAGCCCTGATGCTCGTGACGGACACGGGACCCTGGGCGAGAAGACCGGCGAGGAAATCAGCAGCTTCTTCACGTTCAGTCTTTTCGTCTTCACCGGGAAGTGTTTCCAAATCCCCCAGGATTTCACGCGCGTTGCCCTCGATCCGCCCACCCCACACGACCCTGGTGGCAGGGATTCCGCCCACGTCAACCTGCTCAAGCGTATAGGCGATGCCGCCATCGTCAAATGTGATGTTGGCTTTGGCGCGAGCAAGGATGCGGCGCTCTTCGGCTTCGTCTTTTCCCGCCACCAACACCATGCGGGCAAGCGCCACAAACGCGCCAGAACCAATGACCCGCTCGGCGGGACTGGTTCCCCTCGTCCCCTTCGCAAAATGCGAAATCCCGAGCACCGCGCACCTGTACCGGGCGGCCATGTCGACCAGTGCCTGCAAATCCCGGCGCACATCATTTGCACGGTGCGCATCGCCCGATACAGCACTAACGATCGGATCGACGACCAGCAGGCTTGCGCCACCCATGGCCTCGATCCGTTCGCCGAGCAGAGGGATGTCAAAAGCTGGGTCAAACGGCTGAACCTTGCCCTTCTCATCAATCCGGCTGCGGACAAAGTACACACGATCGAGATTGGCACCCGCCGCCATCAGGCGGGGAACCAAAGTATCGGCGACATCGTCCTCACCACTCCAGAACAGTACATTGCCCTGGTGGATGCAGCTGGGACCGTCCGGCCACGCTCCCCCCGCAGACACAATCGCCGCCATCGCACTGGCCAGCGTGGTCTTACCCGTTCCCGGCGAGCCCGCGAGCACGCTCAACTTCCCCTCGGGGAGCCAGTCCTGCCAGACCCACCGAATCGGCTCGGGCACAATTGCCGAGGCACGCGAGAGCATGATGCCACCGCGAGGCGGCTCCGCGGGTCGCTTCGGGGGGAGCATCGGCTGCGCCCGCATCTCGTGGCTTGCTGCATCACGACCCGGCGTGATGTTCGTCTGTGACTTCCCTGCCACAGAATCTTTTGCTTCTTCCATGATGACTTCCGGTGAGATTCGCCCCAAGCGCACCTGCCGTGGGGCATTCGGTCAGGTGCATGGTGTGCAATTTTGGGCGGCAAATCGAGAAAGTTCGCCTATAATCTGTACCGAATAACTATATGATTTTTAATAAAAAATAATCGAATTCATGCGGTTCGATACAACCAGTTATGAAACAATACAAAGAGGATAAACTTACGAAGCAGGCGGTCGCGTGGTCGCTCATAACCGTCTGCATCTCAAACAGGGCAACTATCAGAAGTAAGCGCGTTCCGTATTGGCGACTAGAAGCCATTTTTGGGTGCGGGGATGGCACTGGTCGGCTATGGAGATGCTGGATGAATGGAGATCGCATTGCACGTGACTACACGCGCCAGAACGTGATCACCAAGGCGCAGGAACTAAAGTGGCTAATGCTGGATGACATCGCCGGCGAGATCGCTGAACTGCCCGATGAAATCATTCAGGCAGTTGCAGTCCAGCTTCCCGAAGGCCTGACAACACTGCCCGCCCCACCGCCAAGCGATACCTATAAATACCGATCCGCTCGACTCATCGTGAATGCGCTACTGGAAGACGCTTGTAGTAAAAATGGGATGCCCAAGAAAAGAAAAGTCGAATTCCGGGAAGGGAAGCAGCGTGGGGACAAGACAGCTACCCCGGAGAATTCTGAAAAATCCATGGCTTGGGAAGACACTGTAAATATACTTAGGAGTTCAATTAATGAATTTGATCCGGAAACCGAGAATCATGATTTGAGAATTCTTCGGGCACAGTTGGTTTGCCTCTACCGGCAAGAAGGCTTCGAATAGAAGACGGTTACTGATACAACCCGTCGGCAGTCCAAGTTGGATTGCGGACAATATCCAGTGAATACTCAGCCCTTGCCCATGAAAATCCCCCGGGCACTTTGCAGTGCGCGGGGGATAGAGGTTAGATTCACTGCGCCGATTTGTCGGCGCAGCCATTCACAGGCGATAGCCATCCTGGCATCCGCCATTTCCGCGATCGCGCGGGTTTTTCATTCGGCACGCAGGCCATTAGCTTGGTTCGGCTCATCCGAGCCACAGTCTTCCATGTAAAAAGGATCGAGGCGCCAACCCCGATCCGCCACGAAACACACATACATCGATCAAACGCACGCTGCGGTCTTTCGGTCCCTACACCATCACCGCCAGGTCAACGGTACAGATCACCCCTACTCAACCGCGCTCCCTCGCTTTTACCTACCCTGGTGCCACCCAGAGTCACCGGCAGTCAGCGGTTCCCGTGTTAGATCGTTACTACTACGTGATACGACGCCTGCCCGCTCCGCCATGCGCGCCTAGGTCTATGACCCTACCCCCAATGTTCCGGGGTTTCATCGGTCCGAGGTTCCAAAGCAACTCGACTACTACGCGCACGCCTCATCACGGCCTGACTGATGCGGGGCTTCCACCTCCCGCACCGCAGACTTCGCACCACTCCGCACAGCATCCTCTCTGGACGCCGTTACACGCTTAAGCTATCCAGCGAGCCCCTGTTTCCAGAGGTCCCAGTGTCTCCAGTTTTCACCTCGACACCCTGTCGCATTTCAGCGACCTCAGCAGCCCACGTGTGCGGCACGCGTCACCCCCTTTCGGCAGGTCCCGCGGCAGGGACTTTCACCCAGTTTCACAACGACCAGGTCTCATGGGCATTTCCTCCCATGAGCCGTTTCCACGTCGCCCAAACTCACGTTCAGGATTGGGTCGAAGGCCGGGATTTCACCGGCCAGCGCCCTTCGCAGCATGGCGAGCACTGTTAGATGCACCACGCTACAGCGCACTTACGGGCATTGGCGTGCCCGCTTCGTGATCGACGTATGTGTGTTCGGGAGGTTGGCGGCCTCCCTGAATCCTGCCGAGGGTGGCGACCTCGCTCCGTTCTACACGGTCGTGATGGGTATGAGTAACGCGCACAGATAAAAACCGTATCGTGCGCGAAGCGCACCGGAACCTCTAGTTATCAAGTCTCGCGTGTTGTGCTTGTATACCGGCAGAAAACTCTCTAGGATAACGATATGTCTCTTTATTACGTATCGGTATGCGAAGCCACTATCTTCACCGTTTCGTTCTGATGCAACGGATTCAGGATGCGCTAGTCGATGGCTATACTGAATATCAGATGATCGAGTGCAGCCTGGATAAGGCAAAAGAACTGGCTCGGCAATTTGCCGCCAGCTACGAAACTGAGATCAGCAAGCAGGCTCGGTGGCGTCGCCGGAGATCAGGCATTGCCTGCGCCAAATTCCTGACTCTGGCCGACGATCAGACCGTGCGCGGGGTCCTGATGGTTACGGCCGAAGGTAAAGGGCTGATTCGACGAGAAGCACTCGCCGATGCAAACCAGGCGCGCATCCAACTTGGCGGCTATGAAATGGTGCATGACGGCGTATCGTGGTCGTGGCGGTTCAGTGCTGCTACTATGAAACAGTGGAAAACCAGCATTCACCGAGCCATTGCAAAAGACGACCAAAATCAGCTGCTTGAAATTATCCGGCGCCTCTACCGATGCGCTGGATTTCGGCTCGTCCGGAAACAGGTTGGCGAACTCGTCAACTACATCCGAGGCGAATGGCGCCGGCTACGCAATGGCCCACCTCCACCATTACCGACCTTTCTGCCATACATCAAGCGATTGCCTGATGACTGGTCCCCCGTTGAGATCAGTAGGCTGGCAGCATAGGTACGCGTAGTACCGGCTCCATGCTCAAGCGGTTATCGATTCATGATCCGCATCACGCTTGGTCAAGGCAATTTCGGCCTATTTCGGGCCACCTTGCGCCAGGAGAAAACGCATGGAAAACTTCCCTTCGATCAACACGCATGTGACGATTGACGAGTTCTACGACGTTACGCTGCGCACAACGATCCGCAACCGGTACGCCGTCTTTGAAACTGATAGCGAACCGCTTACCCCGGAAATGCATATCGATCCCAATCTGATCGGACAGACTGGCGTCCTGAAGGTGCACCACACCCAACACGGCCAAGTCTGGAGATTTTTTGCCTACGAAAAACAGTCCATGCGGCGACTGCCAGAGGGTGATGACCTGACTGGTTGGGGATGGGAATGCCTGAGCACCGGACTAACGGTGCGCACGGAGGTCGGCGCTGTTCCGACCGCCCAGCCGTTCGAACGTGGCGTTCCGCCCAAGGTGATGCCTCAGTCAGGTGGCGATTACTTCATTTAACCGATATGCAGCAGGAAGGCCGAAAGATCTTCCTGCTGCTTTTTTTTGATATTCTTACTCGATTAAATATTAATGGAATATATTTACCGCTACGATCCACTTCATGAACATATCAAAATGCATGGCGATATGCTTCGCGCAAGACGATGGAGTCTTGCGGCAGGGTCTTGGGCTCACAAACCTCTGATCGAAGCTGAAAAAACCGTTCCTCCGGGAGAGTCAATCTTCCGGATCTGTTTTTGGAAATCATTAGATGCTGCCAAGCTGAATATGGGGCATCATCTGTGGCCCAGTATGCACGTAGTCCAGCGCGTGAGGGCAGACCACCAGTTTTTCAATACATTCTGCCGCATCGATGACGATTTTCTTAAAGATTCTGCTTGGTTGTTCTGGCGTCAGTCTAAACGTAATGCTGATCAAATATGGACGCACGATGGTATTCCGAAGGAAGACATCGACGTATTCGATATCGACGGAAATTGGCGGAAAGCATCAAATGCCGTTCTGTTGAGCGATAGCCAGGCCAAATTTTGCAGCAGGGGTTACTTTCCCCATTATTTCATAAATTTTTCAGGTGCACCGGAAGTTGTATTCTGGACAACACGCCTAATGAAACAGGAAGATGGAGAAAGAGTTGCGGCCATACTAATTGTTCATCCGGAAACTCATATCCACGTGTATGCCTATCCTCACGTCGCACAAGAAATTATTGGGCGTGCGCTTTCGAAGGGAATTGGGTCTTACAAGGCAGATCGCATCAAATGTTTCGCTGTCAGTCAAGATCGCGAAACTTTTAATGAGAGAGATCTCCTGGAAATCCCGATTGTTGGGCGATGGAGTCGGATTGATCAGCGTCCAAAAGGATTTCTTGAGCGATTTCGGAAGACTCCGATGCCGAAGCCGGTTTACACGATCAGCTTGGCAGACTCAAATGATTGGTGCTGGCATCCCGCAGATAGCTCGATCGCGATCAGAGTGATGAGGGTTTTCCAATGGAAAACCCTGAAGCAAACAATTGCATGCTATGCCTCAATGATCGATGCATTGTAGGAGGGCAACGAGAGGGAAACGCAGTGCACCGATGCCTAGATGCTGGATCATCTCAAGACTTGCGACCAAGTAGGCAGTCTACAGCTCGCGCGCAATAGTCAGCAATATTGATCGTGCCTTCGGCGCTGCTCGTCCATACAGCAGGATCAATTCTGCTAGTTCATCGTTCTCGGTATAAAAATAGGCGACGGGCACTGACAGTTCGGCTGCAAGCCGGCAGGCAAACGGATAGTCCACCTTGTGTAGACCAAGCTCGTAACGATTGATGCGGCTGCTCGCGACAAAGGGGTCAAGGCCAGCCGCGATGCCGAGCTTTTTTTGCGACAGGCCCGTACGCAGGCGAGCTTCCTTGAGCCGACCTCCGAAAACGGTATTTCCTGCTGCAGCCATTGCGTAACCCTATGAATAGAGTTACGAATGTCGTAGCTAAGAGGTTTTTCGGATACAACGTATTTCGTTGCATTTTTTCGGCTTGTAAGCATAAAGGTTGTAGCCGGGTAGCCAGTGCGTGTCCGAATATCTGCGTCAGCGTTGATCGTTGGTGACTGTGTGGGAATGGCGAACCGGCTCGTGCCGATCACCAGCAGCTAGGTGATTCATCTCACGACGAATGGCATCAATGGCCCCAGTCAGCGGTGCAAAGAACAGTTTGGGGCTTTCCTTCGCGGCTCTGACAACTTCTTGCATAAAAGCATTCATACAGATTCCTGCTCGATTGAGAGTGGCCGTTATCCCTTCCGGGTGTCGTTCTCTGGGTGGTTGACATGCTACGAATATCGTAGCAATCTATGCCGATAACAGCTACAAATAACGCAACTTTTCGGCGAAGAATTGAGCCGGAAGAACAAAACAGCACCTCTGGGGCCAGAAAAATGAGAAGTCGACATCGAAACACCTTGCCGTGACGTGCCGCTCACGCGGCCTGACCTGAATCAGCTCTTCAGGTTCCTGCTGCCCCTCCATCTGGTTGTCATCCATGCCGCGGACAGAATGCTGTCCGCCGCTGCGCGTCGTTTTCAATTCGGGGATCAACAATGAAGAAGTTTCTGTTTGCCGCATCGCTCGCGGGTGTTATTGCGCTGTCTGGCTGCGCAGTCAATACGGCACCGCTCACCAGGGACCAGGTCGGCGCGAAGGTCGCCGTCAAGGCGGGGTATCCCGGCTGCAACGGCTGCAACATGGTCCGGACGTATGCCGCACCGCAGATTTACCAACAGCAATTCATCAATGATCCGGATTTCCATGGCTGGCTGGATCTGAATCTGCAACTCGTCTCGACGAACTACAACACGGCCGATCATGCACAGGCATACCGGATCGTCGCTGGCGTGATCGTGAACGGTGGGTTCGTAGATGCATGGCGTACGAACCATCCGGAAGAGCGTTGCCCGACCGATGACGAGGTCGTGCATGGCTATCATGGGTTCCATGCGGGTCAAGGCATCGAATTCTGGCTTGTGAAGAACGATGGCACCTACGAACCGCTGGGCCACGTCGCCGACATGAACGGCGAAACGATCAAAGACCTCGAATGCTTCAACAACACCGGTAGCGGGGCATCGTGGACTCAGATGATTAACCTGCCGGCCAGGGTGCTTGAGGATGCCTGGCGCCAGAATCAGCCTATCCGGATTTTCGCGGGCCGAGCACTGACGAGGTACGAGTCGACGAGCGACGGGTACAAGCCGGTGACGGTCGCGCATGAGGTCCGCAAGGGTTTGATATTCGAATTCAGCCCGGATTACGTGGGCGGCTTCGTGGATGGCCTGAAGCGCCTTGGCGCCGACACGGCTGCCGCTCGTTAAGGCGGATTCGTCCGGTTCTTACAATCATTAACTGATGCCGGGTTCGGCCAACGCAGCGTGGCCGAACCATTTTTTGCGGGGGATGGCGATGCGAGCCAGAGTGTTGAGTGCGGCGGTAACCGTTGCGGTTGTGGTGTCTGCATGCGGGGGCGGCGGAAATAGCGGGAATATCGGCAATCAGACTGCGACACCGAGTACCGTGACCACGATTCAGGGCGTCGCTGCAACCGGCGCCCCGCTTGTCGGTGCGACGGTGCAGGCCATTCAGGCGTCGAACGGTGCAGTCTGTCTTCAGGGGACGGTGACGGGGGCGGATGGCTCGTTCCAGTTGACTGCCCAGACCGGACAGAGCGGCTGCACGATTCCGTATCTGCTGTATGCACAGACGGCGCAGGGGCCACTGGTTGCCGCCATGGCGACCGGCGAGGCTCTGCCGGCAAATGGCGCCGTGACGATGAGCCTCACGCCGATCACGACCGCGATCTATTTCGGCACGGTGCCGGTCAGCAGCACGGTGAGCAGCGCGGCATTGGCGCAGGCACTGACCAATGTATCGGCATCCAGTTTCTCCACGACGCAGAACAATCTGCTTCAGACCTTGCAGCAACTGTATCCTGCCTCGACCTACCCTGGCGTGACATGGTCGGGCTTTGATCCCTATGCGGTCTTTACGGCAAATCACACGGGCATCGATTTTGCTTTCGACAACATGGCCTTGACCCTGCCGCTCAAGGAAAGCGTCCAGGCGACCTCCGTGACGACTTCGGTAACGAATCCGGCAACGGGGCAGGCGTTCACGATTACCTCCAGTGATAGTGGTGGCTCGGCAGGCTCGGTGGCCCAGCTTCAGCCGCTGTCGTCTTCGGTGGTCCAGAACGGTACGACCGTCAGCTACACGGGGATCAATTACGAATCGGAAGGCGTGTTGGACACCGTCACGGCAGTAGACGCCGGTGGTGCGCCGTGGGCAGGTGCCACGATCTCCGATATCGGAACGAATGCCGTGGCCGGTACGGGGCAGCAGACATCCCTCACCGCCAATGGTACCGGCGGATTCAACTGGTCTTCGCCGGTTGTCGCGGGCCTGACGTTTGACCAGAATGCCGGCGACTCGAATCTGCCTGCGGTTGCGATGGTCTGCGAGTCGATTGGCGGTGCGCAGATATCGAGCGATGTCCTGATCCCATCCAATGCCCAACTCGTTACTGATCCGACCCAACTGATCGGCATCAGTTTCAACCGCTACTACGCCGGTTGCTCTCAAGGCGGCACTTCGCCAGCGACGACGACGGGCAACTATCTGTCCATCGACGGTTCGGGCAATGCGGATTTCACGGTCACGAACAATGGCGCGACGAGCAACATCGCGATTCCCGAGGCCACGTTCACCGCCTCATTGAACGGTACTCCATACACGGAGGACAACGCGAAGGCCGCAGATGTCTGGTACGCCTACCAGTACCAGACGGCGACAGGGCTGACCCGCTACGCCATCGTCGAGCATCGCGTGCCGACCGCTGCGCAGTTGGGGAGCGTCGCACTCTGGTTGCAATAGGCGGCCTCCGGCTATCGATCGGGAGTCCCTTCGGGGGCTTCCTAGGTGCAATGACGCAGACCGGCCAATTTGAGACGTTCGACATGCTGCGAGAATCGTCAACAATCGGTCCTTGACGCATGGTTAGGATCAGTTGACCGGAAACGATATCAGCGAAGTTCAGGCTAGTGCAGACTTCCCGAGAAAGTACCGACCGGCCACGAGCCAAAACGTCAGGCCTGCAACGGCGCCTGCAACCCCGAACACGGACGCGACAGAATGAACCTCCGGCCAAAACCCAAGCGGTGGCGAGGGATTGGGAGGATCGGTGTACCACGTCCATCCAGACGTTACGGAGATAAACGGGAAGACAGCGAGAAGCGCTAGGCCGCATCCCACGAAAACGTAAAAGAGCGGGTTTCGGAAGTGGTAACGGCGAGCAAGTAGGTTAAGCAGGACGCATGGCAGAGCGGAAAAGAACGCCGCAGGAAGTCCAATGATGACGATGAAAAGGCAGTCTGAGAGGAGCACCAAGATTGTTTGCCAGAGTGGGTGTAGCAGTCCACTCGATGCCCTCTGTGCAATCACGTGCGGAAACCTAGAGACGACAATATAGGTGCTCGCTGCCGTCACGGCTAGCAAATAAGCCAGGCTGGCGCGTAGGGCCGAGGGCTGCAGAGGTATGCTGTTCGGGTTCATCGTCCACTCGGGTTCAATCGTAACTGCGATGATAAATCGAATGTCGGTTATACCGAAAGCCGAACGGCTCTTCGGAGTCGGCACATGCCTTTTGCATTGCACGCGCGGCCAGGATGAGCGTCGCGCTCGGTCGTCGGGCGCGGATCGGCCACTTTCGGACATTCAACAACCAGCCGAGGATTGGCAACAATCGTTAGATTCGCAACAGGAAAAAACGTCTCGCCGGATGCAATTGGAATGCTTTACGCCAAAGAATTGTTTGATCTTCGGCTTCAGTTCGCCGAAAGGGTCTCAGAGTTAGGGGCCATCCCTTTGGAGGCGGCTCTTCTTGACTTCACGAATTTCTACGTACGGTTCGTTGGCGATAGAAAATGCGATGGCAATAATCCGATCTGGACAGCATATTTGGCGGGGTTGGGGCGCGAGACCGACCGTCGGTGCGGCCGGTCAGACGCATGAAATTTGGTGTAGTTGTCGAAATCAGAGATGTGGACGAAAAGAGTGATGTCTCCAGCGCATTAACGACACGGTCTATTGCGCGTCACGGTGGACAAATAGTCATGTGGGGCGGTGCTGCCTATCCAGACATGATCGAAAACTTTGAGCGCGCGCTTATCATTCAATTCCAAGGGCTGACGCCGCACGCCACTGGTACAAAACTGGCGATAACGCGAGCGCCGGATCGACGCAAAGAGAAAACCTCAACATCCGAGTGACGCTAATAAGTTAAATTCGCCAACGCGACGCACGGGACGGCCACTTTTCAACGGAACCCTTTCTAAGTCGTCACATCTTCGCGCCTCCTAATTGTCCCCCTTAATGCCTGAACCGATAAGCTCTCGTAACCATTGATGCGAAAGGTCGCGATGTGACCGTTCGTGCCACAGCATTACCATTTCGTACCCAGGAACCTCGACCGGTGGCGCGATCGATTGCAATCTGGATTCGCCTTTAAGCAGTCGCGATGGGAGCATCGCGACCAAGTCGGTACGCGACAAAACGTCTTGTACGAAGGTGAAATGAGGTACTGAAAGTACAACTCGCCTCTTCAAACCAATCTGCGCCAAAGTCATATCAGTGACGCCGACAAATCCCCCTCCATCCGGTGACACGATTACATGATCCAGTTTGCAAAACTGCGACACGGTAATTCTTCGTTTGAGTCGCGGATGATCAGGCCGTCCGACCAAGACATACTTTTCCTGAAACAAAGTCTTTCGGCGCAACCCGTCAGGTGCTTCGTCCGCCGTATGGAATGCTAGATCAACTTCACCTTTTTCGCATTGTCTCGCGATGAGACGGGGGGCGATCTGCGTAACGCTAACGCGAGAATTCGGCGCATATTCACGCAGCCTTGGAAGCGTGGGTAGCAGTACTGTCGTTTCACTGTAATCCGTCGCTGCAATATTCCAAGTTAGGGCTGCGGTGTATGGGTCAAACGGCTGTAACGGCGACATGACTTCGTTCAGGGCAGCTAGGGCCACGGAAAGCGACTCCCGCAGCGAGTCGGCTCTTGCCGTTGGTCGCATACCGCGAGGCCCGGGTAAAAGCAGAGGATCCTTAAAGACTCTTCTGAGCTTCGATAGGTGGACGCTGACAGACGGCTGCGACAGATTGAGGCGCTCGGCCGCCCGACTTACGTGGTGCTCCTCCAGCAATACATTGAGCGTGCGCAGAAGGTTCAGGTCGAGACTACGCAAATTATCCATGGCAATACCAGGTATCTATGAAATTCATTTCAAATATACCTGATCACCATTTACGCTGCATGCTTCACCACCAACGAGATGAACGGTGAAAGTCCTTTGGGCTGTCTAGCTTTGAGGAGAATGGTCGAAAGCTGCCTCTTCCCTTTCTTATTCAGGATCACCGCATGAGCAATGTTCTTATCGTCCACGCCCATCCAGAGGCCCAGTCGCTGACCGGCTCTTTGAAGAACCTCGCGGTCGAAACGCTGACCGCGCAGGGCCATCAGGTTCAAGTATCTGACCTTTACGCCATGCACTGGAAGGCCGTCGCCGATGCAGCCGACTTCCCGCAGCGTAAGAACGCCGATCGGCTACGCTATGCATCGGAATCGGGCAACGCCTTCGCCACGGGCACCCAACCCGCCGATGTCGTGGCTGAGCAGCAGAAGCTGCTGTGGGCCGACGCGGTCATCCTCACCTTCCCGATGTGGTGGTTCAGCACGCCGGCGATCCTGAAGGGGTGGGTCGAGCGTGTCTATGCACATGGCTTCGCTTACGGCGTCGGCCTGCAGGGTGGTGAGCGCTGGGGCGATCGGTATGGTGAAGGAACGCTAGCCGGTCGCCGGGCGATGGTTGTCGTCAGCATGGGCGGCCGCGAGCCGCACTATAGCGAGCGCGGTGTCAATGGCCGACTCGACGAGATCTTGTGGCCCGTCCAGCATGGACAGCTTTTCTATCCGGGCATGAATGTTATGCCGCCCTTCCCCATCTATCAGAGCGACCGCCTGTCTGAAGAGCGCTGGGTGGAAGTCGCGGCAGCCTTCAAGGTCCGGATGGAGAATCTCTTCACCGACACGCCAATCCCGTATCGCACTCAGAATGGCGGACACTATGATGGACAGCAGGTGCTCAAGCCCGGTCTCGGTTCCGGAGAAACGGGCCTCCGCATCCACCTGGCACAACAGGGCGATCCCGTTGAGAACCTGGACTCAGCCGAATCACAGCCCGCGGCGCTTGCCCGCGCCTGATCAGGATTGCCAATCATGCGCGCGTTCCGCTCCAACGGTCAGGTCGGCCTCGAAGCCCTCACGATGGTCGACTTGCCCGATCCCGACATACCGGCCCGGGAGAAATCCGGGTCCACCTGCATGCGACCTCGCTCAATTATCACGATCTGGGCGTCGTGACGGGGCGGCTTCCAGCCTCTCCGGGACGCATCCCCATGGCGGACGGAGCAGGCGTGGTCGAGGCGGTCGGGCCGGACGTAGAGGCTTTCTCAGTCGGCGACCATGTCGTGTCGACTTTCTTTCCGACGTGGCTTGATGGCGAGCCGCAGATCGCCGATTTCGCGACGCCGCCGGGCGACGGTATCGACGGTTACGCACGCGAAGCGGTCGTGGCACCAGTACACGCCTTCACACACGCACCGACGGGTTACACTCATGCCAAAGCAGCGACGCTGACAACGGCAGGGCTAACGGCTTGGCGAGCTCTCGTCGTCGATGGTGGATTGAAGGCCGGTGCAACTGTGCTGGTGCTGGTGGCGGGCGGTAGTTTTGCAGCCGGCCGACTTTGCCGCGCTTACGGTACCCGCCATGTCGTTGTCGGGGGCTTCGTGCTTTACGCGCTCGGTTTTGCAGGATTGCTCGGCTTGTCGAGTGACACATCCTACTGGCGTGTGGCGTTGTATCTGACGGCGGTTGGCTTTGGCTCGGGTGTGATAACGCCAGCCGTCACGGCCGCAGTGATGACGGCTGTCGACACAGGCCGTGCTGGGGTGGCGGCTGGCGTGCTCAATGCAAGCAGGCAGAGCGGCTCGGCATTCGCGGTGGCTGCCTTTGGCGCGTTGATGAGTACGGCGTGGGCACCAGGGCAAGGGGTACTCATGGCTACGCTCTTTGCAATCGGGCTATCGCTTGGAGCGGCCGCATGCTGGTGGACCACATCCCGCTACAACACGGGCAGCCCCAGATCGCCGGAGGTCCGCGGGGACGACACAAGACCGAATGTATGACCGTTGTCGAGAAACCCGACTGTCCCTTCTGGGTCGATCTCGGCCAAATGCCATGGTGCAGCAACGGAGGGGCGCATCAACCGCAAACGTAAGGTCGAGGTGTTGCCGTGATCCTAGGCCATTCAAGACTGTCTAGTGCCTCTCGCATGGTCTTGGGGCTTGCTGCCTTGGTGTAGTCCACGCGACCGCTAGAACCCTGCGCCGCATGGCCCGTGATTGAGTCAGACGTTTCGGTGCCGATCCCCTTATCGGCCAGCGCCCCGCGTATCCAATGGCGGAACTTGTGCGATCCGTGAAGGCGGCCAGTTGGCAGCCCGAGGGAGCGCCTAAGCTCTAGGAACCATCTACCCAAGGTGTCGCCCGGTGCGGTTGCTCGGCCGCTCAATGACGGGAACGCACCACCCGTACCACCCGCGACCCTCTCATGCCACGCGGAGAACCATGGGTCTGCCAGCAGGTGAGAAGCTAGTGCGACGATACGCTCCGATTCGTCGGTTTTGACCGTTCCGGCCTCAGCGGTAATGCGAACGGTTTTGACGCCGTGGCGGACTTGGAAATCCTCGCGGCGTAACTGCGCTATCTCGCCTATGCGGGCTCCGGTATGCAGAAGCAACAGCAGGGCGGCTCGGCCGTCTTCGGGGGTTACATTTTCCCAGCGGCGTACCTGCTCCATCCGGTCGGAGAACAGGGGCGCCCCGAACAATATCTCTAGCTCGTTATCAGTCCATCCTTCGCGTTTCTTCGCGCCCTTGGTTTTATCGAATGAAACCGTGAACTGGTTGCGATCGAGGATGCCATCCTTTACCGCTGTGTTCACTAAAGCATTTACAGCGGTGTAATGATTGTGAGCGGTCTTGGCCCCAAAGCCCCGCGCTTTGCTGTCCAGCAGGAACTTGACGAAGGCCGCTCCGGTCGCTCGCGTCAGATCGCGTAAGGGGACTGTGCCGCACGCTTCCTCGAATAACTCTAGCGCCTTCCCGGTGCGCCTTACGGGGTTGTCTGCCCCGGCATACCCGTTCCACTGTTGCCAGGATGGCACCATGTCCCGAAGGGTCTTGGGTGCTTCTCGAGTCTTCTTTGCAGGTTCGCCGTTCGGAGTGAGTTCCCTAGGGATGATAGGCTCAGGCGGCGTATCTATGGGTTCACCTTGGCTTCTTTGCGCCACTGCTTCCATGGCCCTAACCAGAGTTCGCGTGATGCGCTGAAGTGCCAAGCGTCCCCCGGTCGTGTCCCATTCCACCCGAATAGACAGAGGGGCGCAAACGAAGTCTACGTACTCACGGGTGGACGAGAAGTCGCCGCGCGCTAATGCTGTCTTCCAAGCTTGGGCCTGTTCCTGGTCAAACCGTTGCACCGCTGCGGCCTGCTCTTGGGTCAGGAAATCTCCCGTTTGCTCCCATGTAGCCTGATCGGTATTGGGGAGGGGGCCCCTGTAGGCGCTAACCAGTCGAGGGGTGACACGGGTTTGTTCATCCAGTGTCAAGACTAGGTTTTGTACAGACTGGGCGATGTAAGCCTCTAGCTCTTCTGACAGCGGGACGAATGGCGCGGGGCGCGTACTGTCCTCCAGCGCTTGAAACCGGACTCGGTGTTCGGCTATCAGCCGGTGTGCGATGGTGATTGCTTCAGTGCGGTTGCGGGTCTTGAGGCTGGCTCTGTAAGCATCGGTCGCCAGCTTGCCGCTGCTCGTGCGGGGGAACAGGTGTTGAAGGTGCTTGGGGATGCCGATACGGAGTTGATAGATACCGCTTTGGGGGTGCGGTTCCAGTCCGGGAGGCAGTGTCGTCATGTCGTCCATCCGCGCATTTTGACACGCGAATTGACAAGGTAGATTGACGATGCCGGAAAAGACAAAGGCTCGTAAGTCCTTGACTGGCCTGGTTTCCCAATTCAATCAGTTACTTACGAGCCTTAAATTCTGGTCGGGGTGAGAGGATTCGAACCTCCGGCCTCTACGTCCCGAACGTAGCGCTCTACCAGGCTAAGCTACACCCCGATTGGGTACTGCTGACTCGATTCAGACTAATTCGGTGTTTCAGTCTCGTTCAAGACTGTCTTGCCGTCGAGTAAGAGCATAATTCTAGCAGGCTCTCCTTGAAAATGGAATGGGGAAATGACGATATTGCTGCCGCGGCTGCATGCGCCTCCTGTTTCGCGCACTCGAGCGTGTGATCCAGCGCGCCCGAGCGCGTGATCGCGTCGAAAATGGTATCGAAACGGTCGGTGCCACCTTGCTCGATGGCTTCGCGCGCAAGCGCCGACTGCTCGGGCGTGCCGCGTTCGATCAGATAGATGAGCGGAAGCGTCGGTTTGCCTTCGCGCAGATCGTCGCCGGCGTTCTTGCCCATCGACTCGGCCGTCCCCGTGTAGTCGAGCCAGTCGTCCATGATCTGGAACGCGGTGCCGATGCGACGACCGTACTCGGCGGCGGCGGCTTCGGTTTTCGCGTCCGCGCCGGCCAGCACCGCGCCGAGCTGGGCGGCCGCCTCGAACAACTTTGCGGTCTTGTAGCGGATCACCTGCATGTAACGGGCTTCGTCGACGTCGGCATCGTGCATGTTCAACAACTGCAGCACTTCGCCTTCAGAGATGATGTTGGTCGCTTCCGACAGAATTTCCATCACGCGCATCTTGCCCACGCCGACCATCATCTGGAACGACCGTGAGTAAAGAAAGTCACCGACCAGCACGCTCGCCGCGTTGCCGAACAGCGCATTGGCGGTCTGGCGGCCGCGCCTCAGGTCGGACTCGTCGACCACGTCGTCATGCAGCAGCGTGGCCGTGTGGATGAATTCGACGACCGCTGCCAGCTCGTGCCGGTGCCCCGTCGTATCGCCGAGCGCGCCCGCCACCAGCAACAGCAGCGCGGGCCGCAGCCGCTTGCCGCCGGCGCTGATGATGTACTCGGAAATCTGATTGATCAGCATCACGTCCGACGCAAGACGTTGCCGGATGACGCGATTGACCTGCTGCATGTCTTCGGCGATTGGAGCAAGCAGGCTGGCGACGTTGGGGGAGGTGGTGGCAGTCGACGACATGATGGCTGAATTGGGTAGTGCCGCGAATTATAAGGCGATCGGGGCGCTTCCGGGTCGTCGGCTGCGGCGTGGATGCGCTCCGCATGGCGCGCGGGGCGCCTGCCAAGGCCGTCTGCGGGGCGCCGCGCGTCGCAGGTATGCCATCTGCGAGGGAGGGCGAAGCCGGACGGTAGACGGTTTGGCAAGCAGGTTTTGACCGAGCAGCTAACTCTATGTATAATCGACAGTTTCCGCGCGCGGTGCGTGGGAAAAATGAATACAGAGTGAGGTTCTCAATGTACGCGGTCATAAAAACCGGTGGCAAGCAGTACAAGGTTGCCGTCGGCGAAAAACTTAAAGTAGAACAGATACCGGCAGACATTGACGCTGAAATCACGCTCGACCAGGTTCTCGCAGTGGGCGAAGGCGAATCGATTAAGTTCGGTACGCCGCTGGTCAGTGGGGCTTCCGTCAAGGCTACCGTCGTGTCGCAAGGTCGTCACGCCAAAGTGACGATCTTCAAGATGCGTCGCCGGAAGCACTACCAGAAGCATGGCGGCCACCGCCAGAACTATACCGAACTGCGCATCGACGCGATCAACGCGTAAGCGCACCGGTTAAGGAGCAAATCAAATGGCACACAAAAAGGCAGGCGGATCGTCCCGAAACGGCCGCGACTCCGAATCGAAGCGCCTCGGCGTGAAGGTTTACGGCGGCCAGGCTATCAATGCTGGTGGCATCATCGTGCGTCAGCGCGGTACGCGCATGCACGCTGGCGACAACGTCGGCATGGGCAAGGATCACACCCTGTTCGCGCTGAAGGACGGCCACGTCCAGTTCTCGACGAAGGGCGCGGCGAAGAAGCACACCGTTTCCGTCGTCCCGGCAGCCTGAGTTTAATCAGGCACGGGCTTCAGGACCGGAAAAAGGCCCCGCGAAGTTCGCGGGGCTTTTTTTATTGCGGCGCCCCTTTAGCTTGGCGCCCAAGCCGCGCAGCCGACCGCTCCTCATAGGCGGACTATGCCGGTCGGTCGATTGATCAACGCGCGGCGCGCGCGGCAAAATAGCAGCATCCAATCAGTATCAACCCCTGCATCGAATCGGGCAGTACACCACGGGACGGAGTAACACATGAAGTTCATTGACGAAGCGAGGATTGAAGTCATCGCCGGCGACGGAGGGGATGGCAGCGCGTCGATGCGCCGCGAGAAGTTCGTCCCGTTCGGCGGCCCCGATGGCGGTGACGGCGGCCGGGGCGGCAGCGTGATCGCGGTGGCTGACCGCAACATCAACACGCTGATTGATTACCGCTACGCGAAAAAACATTTGGCGCGCAACGGCGAAAACGGCCGCGGCTCGGATTGCTACGGCAAGGGTGGTGATGACATCACGCTGCGCATGCCGGTCGGCACCACCATCACGGACATGGAAACCGGCGAGCTGATCGCCGATCTGACCGAGCACAACCAGAGCGTGCAAATCGCGCAAGGGGGAGCCGGCGGCCTCGGCAACCTCCATTTCAAGTCCAGCACGAACCGCGCGCCGCGTCAGAAGACCGACGGCAAGCCGGGCGAGCGCCGCATGGTCCGCCTCGAACTGAAAGTGCTGGCCGACGTCGGTCTGCTCGGCATGCCGAATGCGGGCAAGTCGACGTTTATCTCGTCGGTGTCGAACGCGAAGCCGAAAATCGCCGATTACCCGTTCACCACGCTCGCGCCGAACCTCGGCGTCGTGCGCGTCGGGCCGAGCCGCAGCTTCGTGATTGCCGACATTCCGGGGCTGATCGAAGGCGCGGCGGAAGGCGCCGGCCTAGGCCATCAATTCCTGCGTCACCTGCAGCGCACCGGGCTGCTGCTGCACATCGTCGACATCGCACCGTTCGATGAATCGATCGATCCGGTCGCCGAAGCGAAGGCGATCGTCAACGAACTGCGCAAGTACGACGAAGAGCTTTATCAGAAGCCGCGCTGGCTTGTGCTGAACAAGCTGGACATGGTGCCTGAGGACGATCGCGAAGCGCGCGTGGCGGCGTTCCTCGAAGGCTTCGGCTGGGACGGTCCGGTGTTCGAGATCTCGGCGCTGACTGGCCAGGGCTGTGAAAATCTTTGCTACGCCGTGTTCGACTACCTCGCCGAGCACTCCGACGCGCAACGCGCGGCCGAAGCCGAAGACCTGGCCTCCGACGTGCGTTTCCGCGACGGGACGCAAGTACCGGCCGCGACCCGCGAAGCCGGCACCGATCCGCAGGAATAACAACTCGAGCGCCGGCGCCAGCGGCGGGTGCCGGTATGCATCACGCGTCATCTTGGGAGACAGCGCACAATGCGTTCCGTCATCGCAGATTCACGGCGATTGGTCGTCAAAGTCGGTTCGAGTCTCGTCACGAACGACGGGCGCGGCCTCGATCATGCCGCGATCGGCCGCTGGGCCGCGCAAATTGCCGCACTGCGCGCGCAAGGCAAGGAAGTCGTGCTGGTCAGCTCGGGCGCGATCGCCGAGGGCATGCAGCGGCTCGGCTGGACGAAGCGGCCGCGTGAAATCGATGAGCTGCAGGCAGCCGCGGCGGTCGGTCAGATGGGTCTCGCGCAAGTGTACGAAAGCCGCTTCGCCGAACATTCCATCCAGACTGCGCAGATCCTGCTTACTCACGCTGACCTTGCTGACCGCGAGCGCTATCTGAACGCTCGCTCCACGCTGCTCACGCTGCTGGGGCTCGGAGTTGTACCGATCATCAACGAGAACGACACGGTCGTCACCGACGAAATCAAGTTCGGCGACAACGACACGCTCGGCGCGCTGGTTGCCAATCTGATCGAGGGCGACGGGCTGATCATTCTGACGGACCAGCAAGGCCTCTTCACCGCAGATCCGCGCAAGGACCCGACCGCGACACTCGTCCAGCAAGCCGACGCCGGCGCGCCCGAGCTCGAGGCGATGGCGGGCGGTGCGGGCTCGAGCCTCGGCCGCGGCGGCATGCTGACCAAGATTCTCGCTGCGAAGCGTGCGGCCCATAGCGGCGCCAATACGGTGATCGCAAGTGGGCGCGAGTCGGACGTGCTGGTGAGACTGGCGGCCGGCGAGGCGATCGGCACCCAACTGATCGCGCGCACCGCGCGCATGGCGGCGCGCAAGCAATGGATGGCCGATCACCTGCAGGTGCGCGGCCACGTCGTGATCGATGACGGCGCGGTCGAAAAACTGACCGCCGGCGGCAAGAGCTTGCTGCCGATCGGCATCGTCGGTGTGCAGGGTGCATTCGCGCGCGGCGAGGTGATCGCGTGTCTGAGCGCGTCAGGCCGCGAGGTCGCACGTGGTTTGACGAACTACAGCAGCGCGGAAACCAAACTGATCCAGCGGCGTCCGAGCGGCGAAATTGAGTCAGTGCTCGGCTATATGCTCGAGCCCGAACTGATTCATCGCGACAATCTCGTGGTGCTTTGATCTGCGAGGCGGCGCGCATATCGCGCGTATGAAGAGCCAACAATTAAGCCGTTCCAGCGCAGGCTGGAACGGCTTTTTAATCGTCACGGATAAGCAACGGCGCCTGAGTCGGGCGCGCGCCGCGCAACCGGCCTCAATGAATCTGCGACGTCTGCGTGCGCTTGTAACGAATGTTCTCGACGATGTGCTGCGCGCTGCCGGTCGGAATCTTGTTTGCGCACATATAGTCCTGATACAACGCGGCCTGGTACGCATTCAGCGCGCCGTTTTCTATCCGCGAAAACGGGTTTGCGACCGTCGTGTCCCAGCCGTCGTGATCGGCGTTCAGGCCCGCATACTGACGCCATTCATACGTGTCGCAGCGGATGCCCTCGTAATTGACGTTGCGCGCACCGCCCGGGCTCGTGACGACCACCGTGTAACGCACCACGCCGTCGTCGCCGACGCTGACGGACTTCGGGTCGATCGCAAATTGCAGCGGCGTATTGCCGGAGACTTCGAACGGCAGCAGGTTCGCGTCGGAGGGCAGCGGCGGCAACGTGTCGACCTTGTTTTCAACCCAGTTGCTCTTGCGATCCAGCAGATAGGTGAACTCGCTGTCGTCTTTGTTGGTCGGTTTGCCGGCGCTCGAACAGCCTGCCAGCAGGGCGCCGGTGGCGACGCACGCCACGGCGAATGCAAGTGCTTTCAATCTGATTCCCTCGAGAGACAGACGCGGCTCGAAAGCCGCGCCAGAGAGAGGCGGCGCGAGCCGCCGCCTGGAATGGTTAATCGCGCACGCCTCGTCGTACTAACGGGGCGACGGCCTCGTCGGCTTCGGCCGTTTCGCGCTCATCCTCCGATCTCATGTTGGCATCCGGTGAGCCGGGACCGCAATCCGGCGCGACCAGCACGTGCGTCGAAGTTTCGACGCTGACCGAAGTTACGGTCGTGACGGTGGTGACCACCGTGCTTACCGTGGAATCCGGCGGGCTTTGCATCGACGACGCTATCCGGGGATAACGCGACCCATGATGCCCGCCAGGTTTTTCCGCACGCGGCGCAGGCCGGCGCATGAAACGGGACAGCTCCGTTAGCGCCAACTGATACACATCCCGCTTGAACTCGATCACACAGTCGAGCGGCACCCAATACTCGTTCCAACGCCACGCATCGAACTCAGGGTGGTCGGTGGCGCGCAAACAGATGTCGCAGTCGCGTCCTACCATCCGGAGCAAAAACCAGATTTGTTTCTGGCCGCGGTAATGACCGCGTACTTCGCGCTTGATGAACTTGTCAGGCACCTCATAACGCAACCAGTCGCGCGTGCGACCGATCACCTTGACGTGCTCAGGAAGCAGCCCGGTCTCTTCGTGTAACTCCCGATACATCGCTTGCACGGGGGTCTCACCATATTTGATGCCCCCTTGCGGAAACTGCCAGGAATGTTCACGGAGTCGTTTGCCCCAAAACACCTCGTTGTGCGCGTTCAAGAGGATGATGCCGACGTTCGGGCGAAAGCCTTCACGATCCAGCATACAACCACCTTCGAATCCTTTAAAATTGCTTTGATTATAAACAGATAACGGACCCTACGCACCGAATCGCATCAGAATGGAGCGATTCGCCGCAACAGGCCCGGGTTTGCGGTAGCCTGTCGGTTTTCCGTGCCTATCCCCTGTGAGAGAGGCTTTGCGCGGCGGTTTCGGCGCCGCACGGGGGCAGGGCGCCGCCAGTCGGGCGAACCCTGCCGGCTTCGCAGCGGATCTGTGTCGATTTCCCTCATTTTCCCCTTTCTGGCGGTCCTACCGGAAGCCGCCGCTTTTGGACACCTTGAATGAAAGCTTCCCGTTTCTTTATCGGCACTCTCAAAGAAGCGCCCGCCGACGCCGAAATCATCAGCCACAAGCTCATGGTGCGCGCGGGCATGATCCGTCGCGTCGCGGGCGGTATCTATAACTACCTGCCGGTCGGCCTGCGTTCGATCCGCAAGGTGGAAGCGATCGTGCGCGAGGAAATGAACCGGGCGGGCGCCATCGAGCTGTTGATGCCGGCCGTGCAGCCGGCCGAACTGTGGCAGGAATCGGGGCGCTGGGAGAAGTACGGTCCCGAGCTGCTGCGCTTCAAAGACCGCAAGCAGGCCGATTTCGTGATGGGCCCGACGCACGAGGAAGTCGTCACCGACATCGCGCGCAACCAGATCAAGAGCTATCGCCAACTGCCGGTCAACTTCTATCAGATCCAGACGAAGTTCCGCGACGAGATCCGTCCGCGTTTCGGCGTGATGCGCGGCCGCGAGTTCATCATGAAAGACGCGTACTCGTTCGACAAGGACGCGCAGGGTCTGCGCGAGTCGTATCGCAAGATGTACGACGCGTACGTGCGCATCTTCACGCGTCTCGGTCTCGACTTCCGCGCGGTGGCGGCCGACAACGGCTCGATCGGCGGCAGCGGCTCGCATGAGTTCCATGTGATCGCCGACACCGGCGAAGACGACATCGCGTATTGCCCGACCTCCGATTTCGCCGCGAACGTCGAGGCGGCCGAAGCGCTACCGCTGATCGCAGAGCGCGCGGCGCCGGCAGAAGAGATGAAGAAGACCGCGACGCCCGGCAAGGCGAAGTGCGAGGCGGTTGCCGAACTGCTGAACATTCCGCTCGAACGCACGATCAAGTCGGTCGTGCTCGCCACCGAGAACGAAGGCGCCGAGCCGACGATCTGGCTGCTGATGCTGCGCGGCGATCATGATCTGAACGAGATCAAGGCGGCCAAGCTCCCGGGCCTCGGTAATTTCCGCATGGCGACCGAGGCCGAGATCGTCGAGACGTTCGGCACACCGCCGGGCTATCTCGGTCCGATCAACACGAAGAAGCCAGTCAAGGTGATCGCGGACCGCACGGTCGCGAACATGAGCGACTTCGTGGTCGGCTCGAACGACGTCGACTATCACACCACCGGCGTGAACTGGGGCCGCGACCTGCCGGAGCCGGTCGTCGCCGACATCCGCAATGTGAAGAAGGGCGATCCGTCGCCGGACGGCAGGGGCGTGCTCGACATCTGCCGCGGCATCGAAGTGGGCCACGTGTTCCAGCTCGGCACCAAGTATTCCGAAGCGATGAACGCGGCCTGTCTCGACGAAACCGGAAAGCCTCGGCCGATGGAAATGGGCTGCTACGGCATCGGCGTCACGCGGATTCTCGGCGCCGCGATCGAACAGAATTTCGACGACAAGGGCATCATCTGGCCGGAGTCGATTGCGCCGTTCGAAGTCGTGCTGTGCCCGATGGGCTATGACCGCAGCGACGCGGTGCGTGAGCAGGCCGACAAGCTGTACGCGGAACTCGTCGCGGCCGGTATCGACGTGATCCTCGACGATCGCGGCGAGCGGCCGGGCGTGATGTTCGCCGACTGGGAACTGATCGGCGTGCCGCATCGACTGGTGATCGGCGACCGTGGTCTGAAGGACGGCAAGATCGAGTATCAGGGCCGTCGCGAGGCCGAAGCGACGCTGCTGCCGGTCGCGGATGCCGCGCAGACCGTGATCGGCAAAGTGCGCGCGGCGCTGGCGAACTAAGCGGAGCGGGCGGTGGAGTACACCTTCCTGTCCGCGACGGTGCTGCTGATCCTGATCACCGATCCGCTCGGCAACATCCCGATCTTCGTCAGCTGTCTGCGCGGTGTGGCGCCGGAGCGTCGCACGGTCGTGATCCTGCGCGAGGTCGCGATCGCGTTTGCGATCCTGCTGGTGTTCATGATGCTCGGGCAGAGCTTTCTGCGCATGATGAGCCTCAGCGACCAGTCGTTGCGGATCGGCGGCGGCATCGTGCTGTTTCTGATTGCGCTGCGCATGGTGTTTCCGCATCCGGACGGTCCGTTCGGCGGCGACGCGCGCGGCGGCGAGCCGCTGATCGTGCCGCTCGCGATTCCTGCGCTAGCGGGTCCGTCAGCGTTGGCGACGGTCATGCTGCTGACCTCGCAGGCGCCGGGCAAAACGGTCGAGTGGGTCGGCGCGCTGACCGTCACGATGATCATCTGTGCGATCGTGCTGATGCTCGCCGAGCGCATTCAGGCGTGGCTCGGTGAACGTGTGATGGCGGCGTTCGAGCGGCTGATGGGGCTCGTGCTCGTCGCGATTTCAGTCGAGATGATGCTCGGTGGAATCCGCTCTTTCGTGCACAAGCTGTGAAACGCGAGCCGGTGCGCGCATTGCCACCGTCGCAGCCATAAAAAAGCAGCCAGGCAGGCTGCTTTTTTTTCGCCGGTGGGGCGGGGCGGATGCCCCGCTCACGCTCCCTCGGTCAACGCCCGAATGGTCGGCAGGTTGCGCCAGTAGCCCTTCGCATCCATCCCGCAGCCGAACACGTACCGGTCCGGCACTTCGAAGCCGCAGTAATCGGGGCGCAGCGGTTTCGCCTTCGGAATGATCTTCTCGCACAGCACCGCGGACAGGAAGCGCTTCGCGCCCATCGCGAGGATGCGGTCGCGGATTGCGGCCATCGTCTCGCCTTCGTCGAGGATGTCGTCGAGCACGAGCACCACGCGATCCTTGACCGACTCGGCCGGCGCGACGCGCCATTGCATCTCGTTGCTGCCCTTCGTCGTATTGCGGTAGCGCGTCAGGTGGATGTAGTCGAACTCGAGCGGGAAATCGAGGTGCGGCAGCAGCATGCCGGTGAATACTGCGGCGCCGCCCATCACCGACAGCACGAGCGGGAAGTCCTCGCTCATCTCGTCGCGGATGGCAGCCGCCATGCGGGCGATCGACGCAGTGACGTCCGAGGCCGAAACTATCTCTTCGGAGTGTTGAAAAATATGGAAGGCTTCTTCGCGGTTCATGACGTCTGACGGACGGTAACTGTATACATAGTGTGAGTGGCAACGTCCCGAGAGACGTTCCCGCGAGGGACGGCGCAATGCGCTACAGAATAAACCCGCACAATGCCGAAGTCAGCCGCGCCGCACTCGGCGCGAGCGCGCGCCGGTCCCATCAAGCTTAGCGCATGCCGGGCATCATGCCCTTCATGCCGCGCATCATCTTCTGCAGGTTGCCGCCCTTGAGCTTCTTCATCATCGTGCGCATCTGTTCGTACTGGTTCAGCATGCGGTTGACTTCCTGCACCTGCACGCCCGCACCTGCGGCGATGCGGCGCTTGCGGGTCGCCTTGATCAGTTCGGGCTTGGCGCGCTCGGCCGGCGTCATCGAGTTGATGATGCCTTCCATGCGGCGCATCTGCTTCTCGGCCTGACTCATGTCGGCGCCGGCCGCGGCTTGCTGAAACTGCGCGGGCAGCTTGTCCATCAGCGACGACAGGCCGCCCATGCCCTTCATTTGCGTGAGCTGAGCGCGGAAATCGTTGAGGTCGAAGTCGCCGCCTTTCTTGACCTTGTCGGCGAGCTTCTGCGCGGCCTGCACGTCGACGCCGCGCTGCGCTTCCTCCACCAGCGCGAGAATGTCGCCCATGCCGAGAATCCGGCTCGCCATGCGGTCCGGGTGGAACACTTCGAGGCCGTCGAGTTTTTCGGCGACACCCACGAACTTGACCGGCTTGCCCGTCACGTGACGCACCGAGAGCGCCGCGCCACCGCGCGAATCACCGTCGAGCTTGGTGAGCACGACGCCGGTGAGCGGCAGCGCGTCGCTGAACGCCTTCGCGGTGTTGACCGCGTCCTGGCCGAGCATCGCGTCGACGACGAACAGCGTTTCCGCCGGCTTCAGCTCGGCGTGCAGCGCGGTGATTTCGTTCATCATCGCCTCGTCGATACCGAGACGGCCGGCCGTGTCGACGAGCAGCACGTCGTGATAGTGGCGCTTGGCCCAGTCGAGCGCGGCGCGGGCAATGTCGACCGGCTTCTGGTTCAGCTCCGACGGGAAGAAGTCCGCGCCGACCTGCTCGGTCACCGTTTTCAGCTGCGCGATGGCGGCGGGACGATAGACGTCGCACGAAACGGTCAGCACCTTCTTCTTGTACTTCTCGCGCAGCAGCTTGGCGAGCTTGCCGACCGTGGTCGTTTTGCCGGCGCCCTGCAGACCCGCCATCAGGATGATCGCGGGCGGCGCGACGGCGAGATTGAGCTCGGAGGCCTTGCCTTCGTAATCGCCGCCGATCACCGCGGTCAGTTCGCGCTGCACGACGCCGACGAGCGCCTGACCCGGCGACAGGCTGGAGATCACTTCCTCGCCGAGCGCCTTCTCCTTGACCTTCGCGATGAACTCGCGCACGACGGGCAGCGCCACGTCGGCCTCGAGCAGTGCGAGACGCACCTCGCGCAGCATTTCCTGGGTGTTCGCCTCGGTGAGCCGGGCTTCGCCGCGCAGCGTCTTGACGACGCGCGCCATCCGTTGAGTCAGATTGTCGAGCATGGGGAGCGATGAACGGTGGGGCCCGCGCAGCGCGCGAAGCGCAAGACGTCGCGGAGTAGGACCCTAGTGTAAACTTCGAATATGGATATTGTACTGTATGCCCTCACCGCGCTTCTCTATGGCGGTCTTGCCGTGGCCGGCTGGCGCTCGCACCGGCACGCGGCCGTGCGGCCGCTGCTCGAGAGCGTGCCGCCGCTGCCCGGTCATGCCGCCAACGCGGGCGCTCTGGTGGCCTCCGGCATGAGCGCGCCCGGGCGCGCGCTGCTGTTCGTCGCGCTGCTCGCTCACGGCGTGCTGCTGCATAGCACGATCTTCCCGCAGAACGCGATGGTGTTCGGCTTCGCGTTCGCGCTGTCGGCGATGTTCTGGCTCGGCGCCGGCATCTACTGGATCGAGAGTTTCTTTTTCCCGCTCGACGGACTGCGCCTGCTGGTATTGCCACTCGCGTGCGTCGCGTCGCTGCTGCCGCTCGCGTTCGGCGGCGTGCGCGTGCTGCCGTATGCGGCCGCGCCGATGTTCAAGCTGCACTTCCTGATTGCGAATATCGCATACGGTCTGTTCGCGATCGCGGCGCTGCACGCGGTGCTGATGCTGGCGGTCGAGCGGCGTCTGCATTCGATGCGCGGTGGTCTCGCGCAAAGGCACGCGGCGGCGGACAATGGCTGGTGGTCGAGTTGGCTCGACGCGCTGCCGCCGCTGCTCACGCTCGAGAAGCTGCTGTTCCGTCTGATCGGCGCCGGCTTCGTGCTGCTCACGCTGACGCTGCTGTCGGGCATCCTGTTCAGCGAGCAGCTGATCGACCGCGCGTTGCGGCTCGATCACAAGACCGTGTTCGCGATTCTTTCGTGGGTGATGTTCGGCGCGCTGCTGACCGCGCGCAAGGTGTCCGGCTGGCGCGGCCGTGCGGCATTGCGCTGGGTGCTGGCCTCGTTCGTCGCGCTGTTGCTCGCGTACGTCGGCAGCCGTTTTGTTTTCGAGGTGCTGTTGCACCGGCCCGTGGTGTGAGTGTCCCCATGCGACAAATCTTTTTGCTGATTCTGCTGTTCATCGTCGGTCAATGGCTCGTGAAGGCGCTGCGCCGCCACGACGCGCAATCCGCGCAACGCACCGGTGCCGGCGGCGCCAACGCTGCCGGCACCGCGAATGGCGGCGCGCGTTCTTCGAATGGGCAACAGCCGCAGCTTGCCGAGCCGATGATCCGCTGCGTCGAGTGCGGCGTGCACGCACCGAAGAGCGACTCGGTCAGCGTCGCGGGGCAGGCGTTCTGCTGCGCCGCGCACGCGCAGCGCCACGGCGCGCGTCCGAGCGGCCGCGACGCCCGATGAGCGGCGCGTACACCGTCGATGCCGACGGTTGGGTTCCTGCCGCACGCAAGCTTGCCTCGCCAAACTTCGAAGCGCGGCCGCAAGGCGCGCTGCCGACGCTGATCGTCGTTCACAACATCAGCCTGCCGCCGAACCAGTTCGGCGGCACCGCGATTGCCGAGCTGTTCCAGAACGCGCTCGACTGCGACACTCACCCGTACTACGACACGCATCTGCGCGGCGTGCGCGTGTCCGCGCATTTCGTGATTCATCGCGATGGCGCACTCGAGCAGTTCGTGTCGTGCAACGAGCGCGCGTGGCACGCGGGGCCGTCGAATTTTTTCGGCCGCGAGCGCTGCAATGATTTCTCGATCGGCATCGAGCTCGAAGGCAGCGACACCACCGCCTTCGAAGCGGCGCAATACCGCACGCTCGCCGCGCTCGTCAGAGCACTGAAGGCACGCTATCCGATCGACGCGCTTGCCGGCCACTCCGACATCGCACCCGGTCGCAAGACCGATCCCGGTCCGTATTTCGAGTGGCCGCGACTGCAGCGCGACACGTTGCTCGACGGGCGGTATTTCCCCTATCTCAAGTTTTCCGAAACGCGGTAACCCCTTCGCACGATCTTGCGTGATCCACGGAGAACGAGGCGCAGCCTGCTTCTCCGGGGAGCTTCTGCGCGCCGCGTGAAGCAAAAGTCAAGACTGCGAGCGCAAATAAAACCTTTTGACCTGTCTCGAAACTCCACTATACTTGGTGCCAACAACTGAGTTTCGCACTATATCTTGTGTTGTGCTGTGAATAACCATGTGCATAACCGAGTGAATAGGAGTGGATAAGTCTGCGGCGTCCCGCTCCCCGAGCCTGGCGCCGCAAGCATTCCAGACAGCGAAAAAAATTCCTGGGGCGCAGCCGGTAGGGGATCTCCGGCCGCATCCAGAAGCATTCAGGAAAGGACCAGCCAGTGATCGCGACCGACCCGATGAAGACCGTCATCAAATCGAACCAGGCTTCCTCGAAGTTGCATCCCGCCAACCGGCGTAGCCGGCCTTCCTGCACCTCATCGCACGCTCACGCGGCGGCGCGGCGTTCGATTTAATCCGCGGCACTCGCCGCAATATTTCCAAGACCAGGAGCTTTGCACATGCAAACCACCGACAACGTGACGACCCGTTACGAGGGCTCACCGACTGGCCAGGCCTTCGGCCAGACCCAAGGCGCGCAGGCACTCGCGGCGCAAGCGAATTACGCCGACTACAAGGTGATCCGCCGCAACGGCAGCGTGGTGTCGTTCGAGCCGTCGAAAATCGCGATCGCCGTGACGAAGGCGTTCCTCGCCGTCAACGGTGGTCAGGGCGCGGCGTCGGCACGGGTGCGCGAACTGGTCGAGCAACTCACGCAGAACGTGGTGCGCGCGCTGGTGCGCAGCCGTCCGAATGGCGGCACGTTCCATATCGAAGACATTCAGGATCAGGTCGAACTCGCGCTGATGCGCGGCGGCGAACACAACGTCGCGCGTGCTTACGTGCTGTATCGCGAGAAGCGCAACCAGGCGCGCGCGCATGACGCTCTTGAAGGTCAGACAGCGGAAAGCGCCAGCACCCCGGGCCTGAACGTGACCGACAACGGCATCACGCGTGCGCTGGACATGGCTGCGCTGCGCGGCATCATCGAGTCCGCGTGCGCGAACCTCGGCGAGGCCGTAAGCGCCGAGCCGATCGTCGCGGAAACGGTGAAGAACCTGTACGACGGCGTGCCGATGAGCCAGGTGTACGACTCGGCGATCCTCGCTGCCCGTACGATGATCGAAAAGGACCCGGCCTACAGCCAGGTCACCGCGCGCATCCTGCTGCATACGATCCGCCGCGAGATTCTCGAAGAGGAAGTCACGCAAGCCGAGATGGGCGAGCGCTACGGCGAGTACTTCCCGCAGTTCATCAAGCGCGGCGTGCAAGCCGAGCTGCTCGACGACAAGCTGCTGCAGTTCGACCTGAAGCGCCTCGGGGCCGCGCTCGACGCGAACCGCGACCTGCAGTTCGGCTACCTCGGTCTGCAGACGCTGTACGACCGCTACTTCCTGCATCACGACAACGTGCGTATCGAAATGCCCCAGGCATTCTTTATGCGTGTCGCGATGGGTCTGTCGCTGAACGAGATCGACCGCGAAGCGCGCGCGATCGAGTTCTACAACGTGCTGTCGAGCTTCGACTTCATGAGTTCGACGCCGACGCTGTTCAACTCCGGCACGCGCCGCTCGCAGCTGTCGTCTTGCTACCTGACCACGGTCGATGACGACCTCGACGGCATCTACGAAGCGCTGAAGGAAAACGCGCTGCTGTCGAAGTTCGCCGGCGGCCTCGGCAACGACTGGACGCGTGTGCGCGCGCTCGGCTCGCACATCAAGGGCACCAACGGCAAGTCGCAGGGCGTGGTGCCGTTCCTGAAGGTCGTCAACGACACGGCGGTCGCCGTGAACCAGGGCGGCAAGCGCAAGGGCGCGGTGTGCGCGTACCTCGAATCGTGGCACCTCGACATCGAGGAATTCCTCGAGCTGCGCAAGAACACCGGCGACGACCGTCGTCGCACGCACGACATGAACACCGCGAACTGGATTCCCGACCTGTTCATGAAGCGCGTGATGGAAGGCGGCGACTGGACGCTGTTCTCGCCGTCCACCTGCCCGGACCTGCACGACAAGTTCGGCGCCGAGTTCGAAACGGCTTACACGGCTTACGAAGACAAGGTCGCCCGCGGCGAGATCAAGCTGTTCAAGAAGATCCCGGCGGCGCAACTGTGGCGCAAGATGCTGGGCATGCTGTTCGAAACCGGCCATCCGTGGATCACGTTCAAGGATCCGTGCAACGTGCGCTCGCCGCAGCAGCACGTCGGCGTCGTCCATTCGTCGAACCTATGCACGGAAATCACGCTGAACACGAGCGACGCCGAAATCGCCGTCTGCAACCTCGGCTCGGTGAACCTCGTCGCGCACCTGAAGGAGCAGGCCGACGGCACGCTCGCGCTCGACCACGACAAGCTGAAGCGCACGGTCAGCGTCGCGATGCGCATGCTCGACAACGTGATCGACATCAACTACTACGCGGTCGCCAAGGCGCGCAACTCGAACCTCAAGCACCGTCCGGTCGGCCTCGGCATCATGGGCTTCCAGGACTGCCTGCACGTGCTGCGCACGCCGTACGCGTCGCAGGAAGCGGTCGAGTTCGCCGATCGCTCGATGGAAGCGGTTTGCTACTACGCGTACTACGCGTCGACCGAGCTTGCCGAACAGCGCGGCCGCTACTCGAGCTACCGCGGTTCGCTGTGGGATCGCGGCATCCTCCCGCAGGATTCGGTGGCGCTGCTCGCCGAGGCGCGCGGCGGTTATGTCGAGGTCGATTCGAGCGAGTCGATGGACTGGCCCGCGCTGCGCTCGCGTATCTCGACCTACGGCATGCGCAACTCGAACTGCGTGGCGATTGCGCCGACCGCGACGATCTCGAACATCATCGGCGTGTCGGCGTGCATCGAGCCGACCTATCAGAACCTGTACGTGAAGTCGAACCTGTCGGGCGAGTTCACGGTGGTCAACGACTACCTGGTGCGCGACCTGAAGGCGCGCGGCCTGTGGGACGAAGTGATGGTCGCCGACCTGAAGTACTTCGACGGCACGCTGTCGCGCATCGACCGCATCCCGGCCGACCTGCGCGCGATCTACGCGACCGCGTTCGAAGTCGATCCGGTGTGGCTCGTCGAGTCGGCTTCGCGTCGTCAGAAGTGGATCGACCAGGCGCAGTCGCTGAACATCTACATGGCGGGCGCATCGGGCAAGAAGCTCGACGAGATCTACAAGCTCGCATGGCTGCGCGGACTGAAGACCACCTACTACCTGCGCACGATGGCGGCGACGCACGTCGAGAAGTCGACGGTCGCGCACGGCGCGCTGAACGCGGTGAGCTCGGGTCATGACGGCTCGGGTGGCGCAGGCGGCGCGGCAGGCGGCTTCGGCGTGGGCGGTGGCGCGGCGGGTGGTGTGGGCGGCGGCTTCCAGGCTGCTGCAGCGGTCGCAGCGACTGCCGCGGTCGCGCTCGACGCGGCACCCGAAGCGGATGGTCCGGTCTGCATGATGCGTCCGGGCGATCCTGGCTTCGACGAGTGCGAGGCTTGCCAGTAAAGATTGGCAAGCAGCGGGAGCGATGCTTGCTAACTGCACGCGAGGGTCGTAGGTGGTGATCCGCAGGCGGTGAGCGACGCGCCCCATCGATGAAGTAGAAAGCAGGTCGACGAGCGGTGAGCAGTATCGAAGTCTCACCGCTCGTCGATGCAGCGAAGCAACCCAGCCGTTGGCAACACCAGACGATCGCACGACATGGCATCGCACCTCGACAGCCAACGCTGACGCAACACGCTCGACACGGCTCACCGCCGACTCTCGCGATGCGCGGCTCGTGCGGCATCGATCAGTCCATCGATCAGTCGGCGGATGCCGTGAACGCACTGCGCAATACATATAGATAGAGCAACGAAACGTCGTGTCGAAACGTTGCTCTTCGAGTTCGCGAAGGACCTCGGCAACACATGTTCAACTCGCGTTCATCACGCGTCACTGGATGGGTCACACGCAGCATGTCGAACAAAGTGTTGTATGAACGTAGCAACGCGAATCGAAAACAGGAATTTTCGCGAGTGAACTCTTTTATCGCTCGTGAAAAGATGGTACAAACCGTTCTAAATTGATGGTGACATTTATGCTCAACTGGGATGACGAGATCACTGCCGTAACTCCCTCGAGCGCGACGCAACCGAACGTGTTGCGCAACGCTGCGGGGTCGGCTGTTGATTCGCAAATCGGAACGCGTTCCGCTCCGCATGCTCCCTCCGCTCAAGAAGTCTTCGCGAACGACGTCGCTGTCGCTCCCGTCGCTCATATTGGCAACGCGGTTGCCAACGCGGCGGCCGCTTCCGAAGCGCGCGTCAATGTCGCCGACAAGCGCATCATCAACGGCCAGACTGACGTCAATCAGTTGGTGCCGTTCAAGTACAAGTGGGCTTGGGAAAAGTATCTCGCGGGTTGCGCCAACCACTGGATGCCGCAGGAAGTGAACATGTCGCGCGACATCGCCCTGTGGAAAGACCCGAACGGGCTGACCGAAGACGAGCGCCGTGTCGTCAAGCGCAACCTGGGTTTCTTCGTGACGGCAGATTCCCTCGCCGCCAACAACATCGTGCTGGGCACCTACCGCCACATCACGGCGCCCGAATGCCGCCAGTTCCTGCTGCGCCAGGCGTTCGAAGAGGCGATCCACACGCACGCTTACCAGTACATCGTCGAGTCGCTCGGTCTGGACGAGGGCGAAATCTTCAACGCGTATCACGAGGTCCCGTCGATCCGCGCGAAAGACGAATTCCTGATTCCGTACATCCACGTGCTGACCGACCCGGCCTTCAAGACCGGTACGCTCGAAGCAGACCAGACGCTGCTGCGCTCGCTGATCGTGTTCGCCTGTGTGATGGAAGGCCTGTTCTTCTACGTCGGCTTTACGCAAATCCTGGCGCTCGGCCGCCAGAACAAGATGACCGGCGCGGCGGAGCAGTACCAGTACATCCTGCGTGACGAGTCGATGCACTGCAACTTCGGCATCGACCTGATCAACCAGATCAAACTCGAAAACCCGCACCTGTGGACGGCCGAATTCCGCGCCGAAATTCGCGCGATCTTCCAGCAGGCGGTCGAGCTCGAATACCGCTACGCCGAAGATACGATGCCGCGCGGCGTGCTCGGCCTCAACGCGTCGATGTTCAAGAGCTATCTGCGCTTCATCTGCAACCGCCGTTGCCAGCAGATCGGTCTCGATCCGCTGTACCCGAACGAGGAAAACCCGTTCCCGTGGATGAGCGAGATGATCGACCTGAAGAAGGAACGCAATTTCTTCGAGACGCGAGTGATCGAATATCAGACTGGCGGTGCGCTTTCCTGGGAGTAAGCCGGGATTCGTATCGCGGATGTATTCATTGATGGGGATGCCGCCGCCTGTGGCCGCGGCGCCCCGGGTTAGGAGCAGAACGGCCTGATGCAAAGCGTGCCCGGTGCCTTGACGGCCCACAAACATGACAGGCACTTTGCGGACCCTTCAGTGGGATGGGCAAACTTCCCCCCGGAAAAAGCCGCTGGCGTCGTTGCCGGCGGCCCGATCAAGCAATTGCCGGCGTCGCCTTGCGACGCCGACCAGATTTGGCGCGCGGTGCCTTCGGGCACGGCGCGCCTTACCGCATTCATTAGCGTAAGCGCGCCGCACCTGCGTACGCCGATGAATAGCCCGCTTCGTAGCGCGCGCCCTGAGAAGCGTCCGCGGGAAGCGGGTTTTGACGAAGGGTGTAGTTTGAACTGACCTCATCTGAAAACCTGAAGGAGAAAATGATGGCAACTGCAAAGAAGGCCGCGGCCAAGAAGCCCGCAGCAAAGAAGACCGCAGCAAAGAAGGCTGCTCCGGCTAAGAAGGCTGCTCCGGCCAAGAAGGTCGCCGCGAAGAAGGTCGCCGCGAAGAAGGTCGCAGTGAAGAAGGTCGCTGCGAAGAAGGTTGCAGCGAAGAAGGTTGCAGCGAAGAAGGTCGCGGCGAAGAAGGCAGCACCGGCGAAGAAAGCCGCAGTGAAGAAGGTCGCGGCGAAGAAGGTTGCAGCCAAGAAGGTCGCGGCGAAGAAGGCAGCACCGGCGAAGAAAGCCGCGGTGAAGAAGGTTGCAGCGAAGAAGGTCGCAGCGAAGAAGGCAGCACCGGCGAAGAAGGCCGCAGCGAAGAAGGCAGCACCGGCGAAGAAGGCCGCTGCCAAGAAGGCGGCGCCTGCCAAAAAGGCTGCAGCCAAGAAAGCTGCACCTGCCAAGAAGGCTGCCGCGAAGAAGGCCGCTGCGCCTGCGAAGAAGGCTGCCCCTGCGAAGAAGGCTGTCGCCAAGAAGGCCGCGCCTGCTCCCGCTGCGCCCGCTGTCTCGAGCGCACCGGCGGCGACGGTGAAGACCGCGCTGAACCCGGCAGCGGCATGGCCGTTCCCGACGGGCAGCCGTCCGTAAGCAGTAGCAGTAAGTCGACACATCGTACGATGTGCCGGATGACCGGGTCGTGCTCGATTTCTTGCGGGCGCCACCCGGTCAATGACCCGTTACCGGTGTGTCGGTGGCGGGTTTTTTTTGCCCGTCGTCCCGAAAAGAAAAAACACGCATGGACCCGTGAGGACCCATGCGTGTGAAGTCGTCGTCGCGGCGCTGAACTACGCGCCGTCGCGCGGGAGGTGCGCTTAGTGTGTGACGCGCGTGACGCCGCCGCTCGACAGCAGCCTCACGCGATCGCCGGCGCGGAAGATTTCGCCGGTAGCAGTTTGGGTGACGGCGCGCATGTCGCCGTTGTCGAGGCGCACGGTGATTTCGATACCGTCGCGCATGGCGACGCGGTTTTCGATTGCATTGCCGGCGACCGCACCGCCGATGCCGCCGACGATACCCGTCGCGACCGAGCCACGTCCGCCGCCGATCGTGCTGCCGGCGAGCGCGCCGAGCGCCGCGCCACCGAGTGCGCCGATGCCGATCGGCTGACCGTCGTTCGTGCTGATCCGCACCGCGCGCACGCTCTCCACCGTGGCCATGCGAACCGTCTGTTCACGCTGCGCCTGCGAGGCGGTGAAAACGTCGGGAGAGCTGCTGTTGACCGCACACCCCGACATGGCCAGCGAACCGGCGAACAAGGTGACGACGATCAGGCGACTCGATGTTCTCATTCCCAAACTCCCATAGCACGCGATATCAGTGCAGGTCGTATCCGAAGGCCTGCTTGAACCGCTCGTTGATTTCCGCCCGACTGGGCGCGTAGTTTTGCGGGCCTTGATGCTCGATCTTCAGTGCGCCCATCAGGCTGGCGAGACGGCCGGTCGTGGCCCACCCGAGACCCTTCTCGATACCGTAGAGCAAGCCGCCGCGAAACGCGTCGCCGCAGCCGGTGGGATCGAGCACCTGCCTGGCCGTGACCGCCGGAATCTCTTCGATACCGCCGCCGTGATGGATCTGCGCACCCTTCTCGCCGAGCGTGATGATCAGCGCGTCGACCTTGCCGGCGATCTGTTCGATCGACCAGCCGGTCCTGTTGCTCACCAGCGCGGCTTCGTAATCGTTGACCGCTACATAAGTAGCAAGTTCAATGATGCGCCGCAGCGTCTCGCCGTCGAACAGCGGCAAGCCCTGGCCCGGATCGAAGATGAACGGCACGCCTGCGGCGGCAAGCTGTTCGGAGTGCTGGACCATGCCGTCATAGCCGTCCGGCGCGACGATGCCGAGCGTCAGGCCCGCCACTTCGTCGGCGCGGTTCTGATGCGACTGCATCATCGCGCCCGGATGGAAAGCGGTGATCTGGTTGTTCTCGAGGTCGGTCGTGATCATCGCCTGCGCCGAGTAGGTGTCGGGCACGACGAGCACGTTTTCCGTCGACAGGCCGAGCTGCGCGAGCCGGTCCAGATAGAGCCGTGCGTCGACGGCGCCGATCGCGCCCATGATGCGTGCGTCGCCGCCGAGCAGATTCAGCGCATAGGCGATGTTGCCCGCGCAGCCGCCGAACTCGCGACGCATGGTCGGCACGAGAAAGCTTACGTTCAGGATGTGGACCTGCTCCGGCAGGATGTGCTCCCGAAAGCGGCCTTCGAAGGTCATGATGTTGTCGTACGCGAGCGAGCCGCAGATGAGCGTAGCCAAGGCGAGCGTTCCTGTATGAAAGCGGTGGGAAGAGACGCGCCGCGCCGACAGCGCCGCGCGCGAGGCGCGGCGCCGTGGTTCGCGCGCGAGAGGGCTTACTTCAGCGCGGCGAGCGCTGCGTCGTAGTTCGGCTCGTTCTTGATCTCGCCGACCAGCTCGGCGTGCACGACCTTGTCGTTTTCGTCGAGCACGACGACCGCGCGCGCGGTCAGGCCGGTCAGCGGACCGCTCGTCACGTCGACGCCGTACGCTTGCGCGAACTCATGGCCGCGGAACGTCGACGCGGTCACCACGTTCTCGATGCCCTCGGTCGTGCAGAAGCGCGACGCCGCGAACGGCAGGTCGCCCGACACGACGATGACGGCCGTGTTGCTGAGCTTCGCGGCGGCTTCGTTGAACTTGCGCGTCGACGTCGCGCAGGTCGGCGTGTCGAGACTCGGGACGATGTTGAGCACCTTGCGCTTGCCGGCGAAGTCGGCGAGCGTGAGCGACTTCAGGTCTCGGCCGATCAGCGAGAATGCGGCGGCTTGCTGGCCGACCGACGGGAACGTGCCGCTTACTTCGATCGGGTTGCCACCCAGCGTGACTTGACTCATGTGTTGTGCTCCGAAAAGGGCGTCAGTGATGACAATGATGCGCCCGCTCGGGAGCGGGCGCGCGAGGGTGCGTTACGGATAAAAAATCTGTACGCGAAAATTGGAGGCAATCGCGCTGCCGGTGTCGAGGTGCACGATCATCGTCTGCGTCGCGTGCGCAGGCAGGCCGGACGCGATCACGGTGCCGGGCGGCACGTAATCCTGCGGCCACAGCACGCGCCGCACGGCGACGTTGTTCTGTTCGTCGAGCAGCGTGAGTTCGATCGCGGGGTAGGCGAGCGCGATGTTCAGGCGGTTGTGCAGCGGCATCTTCAACTCGAGCTTGTGCGGGCCGTCGATCTGCCGCAGATCGGAGGGCTCGACCAGCAGGCCTTCGAGGTCGTGCGGCGGCGTCAGCTGACAGCCGAGATGCGCGCAGGCCTGCGCGTACAGGATCTGCGAGCGCGGCAGGTTGACCATCACGGTCTCGCGTTGCCACCACGCGAGTTGCGCGAGCAGCGCAATGACGAGCAGCGCGGCGAGCACCACACCGGCGACGATCCAGCCGACGCGTCCGGCGTCCACCGGGCGGGTTTCGCGCACGACCGGGAACGGATCGTCGCCATCGCTGACGGGCGGATTAACCGAGAATGGCTCGCCGCTCGATGGGGCGAGCGACGGACCGCCCGGCGGGCGCGGGCCGCCGGGACCGCCGGCGCCCGAAGCACCTGCGGCACCCATGCCTGCGGCGGCGCCGAAGCCGCCTACGCCCCCACCGACCGGGCCGAAGTGCGGCTCGTTGTCGGGCATGCCATGCAGACTTGCTGGTTCGCGCAGCGCCGGTTCATCGAGCGTGGACGGCTCCGGGCGTTCGATCTTGTGCCAGACGCGCGGCGCTTCGTCTTCGACTCGCGGTGGGGGAGCAGGCGCGGTGGGCGGGACGACAGGTGGTTCATCGACCGCGTTGTCGGCGGGATAGGCGAAGGGTTCGAGCGGCGCGTCGGCCAGCGTCGGCTCATCGTCCGCGGGTAGCGGTGTCGTGAAAGCGCCGGCGCGCAATTCCGGTTCGGTCGCCTGGCGAGGAGTGCCCGATGTGACGGGTGCGTGCTCGTTGCCGCCAAGCGGCAGCGGCGCGAGCGGCACGCTGCTCGCGTGGTCGCGCAAACGGGCATCGAGCGTGCCGCGGGAAATGCTGGTGGAGTCTTGTTCCGAAGCCGGCGCCCATGGGTCCCACGCGACCCCGCTGAAGTCCGGGTTGGGTTGCCGCACACCCGACAGCGCTTCGATTGCCGCCGCGGCGGCAACCGGTTTGGCCGTGGAAAAATCGCCGCCTTCGGAGACGTCGAACAGACTGCTCGACGCGTCGAAGACTTCCTGGCAATGCCCGCACCGCACGAGGCCGCGGCGCTGCGCAAGCTGCGCCGGTTGCAGAAGGAAGACAGTTTCGCAGAAGGGGCAACGCGTCGCCAGGTGCATATCGAGCCGTTGAGCCTGAGGCCGTTAGGTTGACAATACGCCTTATTCTAATTGCTTTCGCGGCGCGTTCCGGCGAGGCACACCCAACCTTCATGTTCGCGCCACACGCTGATATCGATCCAGCGCGCGTAGACCTGCGCGACCTCCTCGGCCTGGCGGGCGAGAATGCCCGACAGCGCGATGTGGCCGCCCGGCTTCACCTTCGACGACAGCATCGACGCCATCAGCTTGAGCGGATTGGAGAGAATGTTCGCGACCACGACGTCGAATTCGCCGGCCGGACAGGCGTCGGGCAGGCCATAGGTGACTTCGGCGTGATTGCGTTCGCTATTGTGACGCGCCGATTCGACCGCCTGCGGATCGATATCGATGCCGATCACCGGATCGGCGCCGCACTTCTTCGCGAGAATCGCGAGGATGCCCGAGCCGCAGCCGTAGTCGAGCACGGACTGGCCGGGCTTGATCGACTGCTCGATCCACTCCATGCACAGACGCGTGGTGGGGTGGCTGCCGGTGCCGAACGCGAGACCCGGATCGAGTTCGAGCACGAGCGCCTCGGGGTCCGGCGCATCGTGCCACGACGGCACGACCCAGATGCGCTCGCCGATCTGGATCGGATCGAACTGCGACTGCGTGAGCCGCACCCAGTCCTGCTCCTCGACCTCGCGCACGGTATATGCCGGCGCGGCATCGAGTCCGATCTCGTTGGCCGCGGCGGTCAGCAGCACGGCCGGATCGTGTTCCGGCGCGAGCAGCGCGATCACGCGCGAATGCTGCCATGCCGTGCGATCCGGCGTGAGGCCGGGCTCGCCGAACAGCGGCTGCTCGTCGGGCGTGTCGGCGTCGGCGTCTTCGACCGACACCGACAGCGCGCCCAGCTCGAGCAGCGCGTCGGACAATTCCTCCGCGTGCTCGCGCGCCAGTTCGGCAACCAGTTCCCGATAGCTCATGACTTACGCTTCTTCCGCGACCTGCTGACGCGCGGCCAGCCGGTTTTCGAGGTAGTGGATGCTGGTGCCGCCTTCGACGAACTTCGCGTCGAGCATCAGCTCACGGTGCAGCGGGATGTTGGTCTGAATACCTTCGACCACCATTTCCGACAGCGCGATGCGCATCCGCATGATCGCCTGTTCGCGCGTGGCGCCGTAAGCGATCAGCTTGCCGATCATCGAATCGTAGTTCGGCGGCACGAAATAACCATTGTAGGCGTGCGAATCGACGCGGATGCCGGGACCGCCCGGCATATGCCACGAGGTCAGGCGTCCCGGTGACGGCGTGAACTTGAACGGATCTTCGGCGTTGATCCGGCATTCGATCGCATGGCCGCGGAACTGGATGTCGCGCTGACGGAACGTGAGCTTCTCGCCGGCCGCGATGCGGATCTGTTCCTGCACGATGTCGACACCGGTGATCAGTTCGGTCACCGGATGCTCGACCTGCACGCGCGTGTTCATCTCGATGAAGTAGAACTCGCCGTTCTCATACAGGAACTCGAAGGTACCCGCGCCGAGATAGCCCATCTTCTTGCACGCGTCCGCGCAACGATCGCCGATGCGGTCGATCAGACGGCGCGCGATGCCCGGCGCCGGCGCTTCCTCGATCACCTTCTGGTGACGGCGTTGCATCGAGCAGTCGCGCTCGCCGAGCCACACGGCGTTCTTGAACGAGTCGGCCAGCACCTGGATTTCGATGTGCCGCGGGTTCTCGAGGAATTTCTCCATGTAGACCTGCGGGTTGCCGAACGCGCGGCCGGCTTCCTCGCGGGTCATGATGACCGCGTTGACGAGCGCCGCTTCCGTGTGGACCACGCGCATGCCGCGGCCGCCGCCGCCGCCAGCCGCCTTGATGATGACCGGATAGCCGACCTGGCGGGCGATCTTTACGATCTCCTTCGGATCGTCCGGCAGCGCGCCTTCCGAACCCGGCACGCAAGGCACGCCGGTCTTGATCATGGTCTGCTTGGCCGTGACCTTGTCGCCCATCATGCGGATCGTTTCCGGACGCGGGCCGATGAAGGTAAAGCCGGACTGCTCGACGCGCTCGGCGAAGTCGGCGTTCTCCGACAGGAAGCCGTAGCCGGGGTGGATCGCTTCGGCGTCGGTGACTTCGGCCGCGCTGATCAGCGCGGGCATGTTCAGATAGCTCAGATTCGACGGTGCCGGGCCGATGCAGACCGCCTCGTCGGCGAGCTTCACGTACTTGGCTTCCTTGTCGGCTTCCGAATAGACGACGACCGTCTTGACGCCGAGCTCGCGGCAGGCGCGCTGGATACGAAGCGCGATCTCGCCACGATTGGCAATGAGGATTTTTTCAAACATAGCGGGTTTTCGACTCATCAATGGGCGCCGGGTCGGTCACGACGCCGGCTGCCGCAGAGGATCGGTCGCGCGCCTCGGGACGAGCGGCGCGCGGGCGGCAAATCGTGCGTGCCGCGTTAGCCGACCACGAACAGCGGTTGGCCGTATTCGACCGCCTGGCCGTTTTCGACGAGGATTTCCTTGACCACGCCGGACTTGTCCGACTCGATCTCGTTGAGCAGCTTCATCGCTTCGATGATGCAGATGGTCTGGCCTTCCTTGACCGTGTCACCGACCTGCACGAACGGATCGGCGCCCGGCGACGGCGCGCGGTAGAACGTGCCGACCATCGGCGAGGTAACGACGTGACCCTGCGGCGCGGCGGCGGCCGGCGTGGCCGGAGCGCCCGCGGGGGCTGCCGGTGCTTCGACAGCGCCGAACGGTGCCGGTTGTGCGAATTGCGGTGCGGCGTATGAGACGGACGGTTGGACGTAAACCGGCGGCGCATTCTTGACGATGCGGACCTTGCCTTCGCCCTCGGTCACTTCGAGTTCGGAAATACCGGACTCCGAGACGAGGTCGATCAGAGTTTTGAGTTTACGTAGATCCATCAGGTTGCCCCTTTCAATGCGTAGTGTGCCGGCGTGTACAAGTCGCAGTAGCCGGCTCAAATTGGACGTGTTTGGATTCAGCCGCGCGACGACCCGGCCGCGAGCCGGTCGAGCGCGAATTCGAGCGCGTACAGATACCCCTTCCAGCCGAGGCCGCAAATGACGCCCTCAGCCTGGTCGGAGAAATACGAGTGATGCCGGAACGGTTCGCGGCGATGCACGTTCGACAGATGGATCTCGACGAACGGGATGCCGACCCCCGCCAGTGCGTCGCGAATGGCCACGCTCGTGTGTGTGTACGCGGCGGGATTGATCAGGATGAAATCGGTTTGCTCGGTGCGGGCCGCCTGAATACGGTCGACCAGTGCGCCTTCGTGATTGCTCTGAAACGACGCGAGTTCGACGCCTGCGTCGGCTGCGCGGTCCACCAGCGCCTGATCGATCTGCGGCAGGGTCACGCGACCGTAGACCTCGGGTTCCCGGCTGCCGAGAAGATTGAGGTTGGGTCCGTGCAGTACCAGCAGTCGCGTCATGGTCGCTTCTTTTTCCGTGGAATTGCGCGCACTTTAGCGCTGATTAGAGAAACTTGTCTAGTTTCGCGCGCGTACGCGGCGACGGCCGGCGCGGGCCGCGGCGCAGCCTTGGGTCCAACTTCACTCAAATTCGGGAATTATCCGTGTATTTTTGCTCGTTCTGCACGGAATCGCATGCCAAAAAGCGCAGCGTGGGAAATCGGGGAATTTACAGCGCGTCGAGCGTCTGACGCAGCGCCGTCGGGTCGATCTGGCCCAATTTTGTCGAGCGGATGTTGCCTTTTGCGTCGATCACGACGGTAAACGGCAAACCGCCCGCATTGTTGCCGAACGCGCGCGCGAGGTCGGCGCCGCCGAAGCCGGTCACGTAGACGGGGTACGCGACCTTGACCTTCTGCAGGAAGGTCTGGATGTTCTTTTCCGAGTCGACGCCGAGGCCGACGAACTGGACGCCTTTCTTCGCGTACTCGCGCTGGATCTGCGACAGCGCCGGCATTTCCTCGACGCACGGAGCGCACCACGACGCCCAGAAGTTGACGACGATCGGGTGGCCCTTGAGCAGGCTCAGCGACTGCGGTTTGCCGTCGACGTTCGTGACCGGCGCGCTCCACAGTTGCTGCACGGGACTCGCAGAGGTGGCAGGCTGCGCTCCGGCCTGCGCCGCGTACGCGACGTCGGAACCGCGATTGAGCCAGTGATTGGCCAGTACGCCGCCGCCCGCGGCAATCAGCGCAACGACCGCGCCCGCCAGCATACGTCTCGTGTTCATCGTGCTCCGTTCTGTCTGATCAATTGGTGAAGGACGGCACTTCGTCGCCGTCGAGCAGCGCCTGCACCGCCGGCAAATTGGCCCGCGCCGTGCGGCCGCGCGCGTCGGCGCGTACCGCGCCACGCAGGTCGTCGGTTTCGTACAGCGCGACGTGGATGCCGACCGGCTCGGCGTTGCGCTCGCCCGCGGGGCGCCACAGAAAGCTCAGCGTCTCCACGTAGCCGCGGCCCGCGAAGTGGCGCGTTTCCGACACGTCGTACTGGATGTTTGCATTGAGCATGTAGATCGCGACTTCCTTCGGGTTGTCGCAAAACACCTGCAGATGCACATCCGAATGCTCGCCGGCCGTACCGCCGAGCACCGCGCCCGTCAGATACGGATTGAACGGCGCGAGCCGCTCCATCCAGTCGACCGCGATCATGCGCAGGCGCCGCAGCAGCGCCGGCTGGCTGTCGCTCTGGAACAGCGACTGATATTCGCGGATTTCTTCTTCGATCTGATCGTTGTCCGGCAGCCATTCGCCGGCAACACGAGTCTCGCCGACGACTTGCCGGGCCGCCTTGCGCTTCGCGCTGGCGTAATCCAGGCCGTCTTCGGCAATCAGGCGTGCCGCCGCGATTGCGATTTCCTCGCGCACGCGCTGCGGGTCGAAATGTGATTTGCGGACCATCCTTGCATGATACTCGATCGAGCCTGCGACGCGGTTCGGCGGCCCGCACGGGGCGGCGCCGGGCGTGGCCGGCAGGGGGCAGCGCGCGTCGCGTCGGTTACAATAGCGTCCTTTGCAGACGGTCGTTCCGACCGTCCTGTGGCTCTCTCATCCCTCGCAAGAAACGCCCCCGCGGCACGACAGGCTTATGCATATCCACATCCTCGGCATCTGCGGCACCTTCATGGGCGGTCTCGCGGTGCTCGCGCGCAATGCGGGCCACACGGTGACCGGCTGCGACGCCGGCGTCTATCCGCCGATGAGCACGCAGCTCGAGGCGCAAGGCATCGGTCTGATCGAGGGTTATGACGCGGACCAACTGAACGGCCTGAACGCGGATCTATTCGTGATCGGCAACGTGGTCACGCGCGGCAACCCGCTGATGGAAGCGATTCTGGACCGCGGCCTGCCGTACGTGTCCGGTCCGCAGTGGCTCGGCGAGCACGTGCTGAACGGCAAATGGGTGCTGGCCGTGGCCGGCACGCACGGCAAGACCACCACGAGCTCGATGCTGACCTGGCTGCTCGAAGACGCGGGCCTGAACCCCGGCTTCCTGATCGGCGGTGTGCCGCTCAATTTCGGCGTGTCGGCGCGGCTCACCGATTCGAGCTTCTTCGTGATCGAAGCCGACGAATACGACACCGCGTTCTTCGACAAACGCTCGAAGTTCGTCCATTACCGCCCGAAAACGGCGGTGCTGAACAATCTCGAATTCGATCACGCCGACATCTTCCCTGATCTCGCCGCGATCGAAACGCAGTTCCATCATCTGATCCGCACGGTGCCACGCTTGGGCCGCATCGTCACGAACGGTCGCGAGGACGCGCTCGAGCGCGTACTGACGCGCGGCTGCTGGAGCGAGGTCGAGCGCTTCGGCGTCCAGGGCGGCTGGGAGATCCAGGCGGCGGAGCAGGGCGTGCCCGTCGACGAACGCTTCGCCGTCTATCACAACGGCGAGCGCGTCGGCGTGGTCGACTGGCGGGTGCAGGGCGAGCATAACCGCCTGAACGCGCTCGCCGCGATCGCCGCCGCGCGCCATGTCGGCGTGCCGCCCGCGCAGGCCGCGAAGTCGCTGTCCGGCTTTCGCAACGTGAAGCGCCGCATGGAAGTGCGTGGCAGCGTCGAGGGTGTGACCGTGTACGACGACTTCGCGCATCACCCCACCGCGATCGAGACGACGGTGGCCGGCCTGCGCGCGCGGGTCGGCCGCGACAACACGCGAATCCTTGCGGTGCTGGAACCACGCTCGAACACGATGAAGCTCGGCATGATGAAAGCGCAACTGCCGGCGAGCCTCGCCGACGCCGATCTCGTGTTCGGCTACGGCGCGCCGAGCGGGCGCGACGCGCTCGGCTGGAACCTCGGCGAAGCGCTCGCGCCGCTCGACGGCAAGGCGCAGGCGTTCGACAACCTCGACGCGCTCGTGAAGGCGGTGGTCCGCGCGGCGCGCCCCGGCGACCAGATTCTGGTGATGAGCAACGGCGGCTTCGGCGGGGTGCATCAGAAACTGCTCGACGGTCTTTCGACGCGAGGCGTGTCGTGATTCTGTATCTGCACGGTTTCCGTTCGTCGCCGAATTCGTTCAAGGCGCGCCTGCTCGCGGCGCGTCTCGCCGAGCTGGGCCGCGCCGACGAGTGGTGCTGCCCGATGCTGCCGGTGTCGCCGTTCGAAACCGTGGCGCTCGCCGAATCGCTGGTCGCCGACGCGCGCGCGAAGGGCGATGCGCGGCAGGTGACCGTGATCGGCAGTTCGCTCGGCGGCTACTTCGCCACCCATCTGGCCGAGAAACACGGCTGGCCGGCCGTGCTGCTGAACCCGGCGGTCGTGCCGCAGCGCGACCTGAGCGCGTATCTCGGCGAGCAGCCGTTGTGGCACGGTGGCGGCAGCATCGTCGTCGAGCCGCATCATCTGGATGAATTGCGCGCGCTCGGCGTGGCGTCGATCACGCAGCCCGAACGCTATTATTTGATGGCAGCCACCGGCGACGAAGTGCTCGACTACCGCGAAATGCTCGCGCACTATCCGGGCGCGCGCACCACGCTGATCGAGGGCAGCGACCACGCGATCAGCGAGTTCGCGCAGTATCTCGGCGACGTGCTGGCCTTTTGCGACGCCGAACATGTCGAGCCGCCGGTGCCGCGCGCAGCGGCCTGACGGCACGCAAGGGCGGCGGCACCGAACCCTGCCAGGACGTCAATTAGAAAGACACACCGACCGCCACCGCTGGTCGCAAGATTCAACCCGCTGGCACGCGCAGTGCGCGCCGCGGATTCACTATCACGAACAGGTTGCCGTGCCGCGCATGCAGTGATCGACCGCCACAGGGCGTCGGGCGCGACGGCAGACGCAAGTCAGAACGAGAGTATTGAGTGAACGTCTTCTTCGAGGAATCGGGCAGTTTCAAGGCCGGCAGCGTGCTGTCGCGCCAGGGCGACGCGTTTCAGGTCGAGTTGCCGGGCGGGCGGCGCGCGAAGGTGCGCGCGAAGGATGTGCTGATCGAGTTCGAGAAGCCCACCGCGGCCGAACTGATGCAGCAGGCCGACGCGTTGGCGCAAGAGATCGATCTGGACTTCCTGTGGGAATGCGCGCCGGACGATGAGTTCCCGTTCGCGACGCTGGGCGCCGAGTACTTCGGCGCGAGCTTCGGCGCGATCGAGCGCGCGGCGCTGGTGCTGCGCATGCACGGCTCGCCGGTGTACTTCCGCCGCAAGGGCCGCGGCATGTACCAGCGCGCGCCGCAAGAGCAGCTGAAGATGGCGCTCGCGGGCCTCGAGCGCAAGCGTCAGCAGGCGCTCGTGCAGGCGCAGTACGAGGAAGAGCTGAAGGCAGGCCGCCTGCCTGAAGCGTTCGCGGGCGGCAAGGGGCTCGCGCTCTTGACGAAGCCCGACAAGAACACGATCGAGTACAAGGCGCTCGAGGGCGCCGCGGCCGCGCGCGGCATCTCGCAGGCGCGGCTGATGCTCGAATGCGGCGCGATCGCGTCGCCGCGCGCGCTGCACGAAGCGAAATTCCTGTCCGAGTTCTTCCCGCACGGCACCGGCTTCCCGTCCGTCGCGGCCGCGAACGTGCCCGACGATCTGCCGCAGGCGGACGTCGAAGCGTTCTCGATCGACGACATCACCACGACCGAAATCGACGACGCGTTCTCGGTCGAGCATCTGGCCGACGGCCGTGTGCGCATCGGCGTGCACATCGCCGCGCCGGCGCTCGGCATCCAGCGTGGCGACGAAGTCGATGCGATTGCGCGCGCGCGTCTGTCGACGGTCTACATGCCCGGCGACAAGATCACGATGCTGCCCGACAGCGTCGTCGACACCTTCACGCTTGCCGAGGGTGGGTATCGGCCGGCGCTGTCGCTGTACGTGATCGTCAATCGCGAGACGCAGGAGATCGTCGCGAGCGAAACGCGCGCCGAGCGCGTGTTCGTGAAGAACAATCTGCGCCACAACACGCTCGACGAAATCGTCACCGAGAAGGCGCTCGCCGAGGGCACCGGCGAGTATCCGCACAAGGACGATATCGCCGTGCTGTGGCCGTTCGCGCAAGCGCTGTTCGAAAAGCGCCAGACCGCGCGCGCCGGCTACGGCCTGCGCCGCGAAGTGCAGCGCAATACCGACTTCAATTTCTACGTCGACGGCGAGCATGTCACGATTACGCCGCGCCGGCGCGGCTCGCCGCTCGACACGATCGTCGCCGAGCTGGCGATTCTCGCGAACTCGTCGTGGGGCGGGTTCCTGCACGATCACGGCGTGCCGGGCATCTATCGCACGCAGCGCGCGTTCGGCGTGCCGAGCGGCCCGAAGCGCACGCGCATGCAGACCAACGCCGCGCCGCACGAAGGGCTCGGCGTCACGCAGTACGCGTGGAGCACGTCGCCGCTGCGCCGCTACGTCGACCTCGTGAATCAGTGGCAGCTGATCGCGTGCGTGCAGCATGGCGTGACCGCCAAGCTCGCCGCGCCGTTCAAGCCGAAGGACGCCGATCTGTTCGCGGTCGTGCAAGGCTTCGACGACACCTACACCGCGTACGCCGACTATCAGCGTCGCATGGAGTACTTCTGGTGTCTGCGCTGGCTCACCCAGGAAAACCGCAAGCAGGTGGTCGCGTCGGTCGTGAAGGGCGATCTCGTGCGTCTCGAGGAAATTCCGCTGCTGCTGCACGTGCCGGGCCTCGGCGTGCATGCGCGCGGCACGCGTTTGCAGATGGAAGTCATGTCGATCGATGAACTGACGATCGAAGCGTCGGTGCGTCTGTTGCACGTGCTCGATGCACCGACCGTGACGAGCGGCGCCGAAGCCGAAGAAGGCGAGGACGAGAGCGAGGAAGAGTTGCTCGACGCATCCGATGACAGCGCCGAAAGCGAAGCCGAAGCTGAAGCGGAAGCCGAAGCCGAAGCCGAAGGCGAAGGCGGCAATCCCAACGACAACCCCAGCGCAGACGAATCCGCGGCGACCGGCGACGGCAACGACGCCGCGAACAACGCCGACCGCGACCAACACGTCACGGAGCCGGGACGATGAGCGGCAACCCAACGCGCGAGCGCTACGCGGTCATCGGCAACCCCGTCGGGCATAGCAAGTCGCCGTTCATCCACGGCCGCTTCGCCGCGCAAACCGGCGAGCCGGTCGAGTACGGTCATCTGCTCGCGCCGCTCGACGCGTTCGTGCCGCACGTGCGCGCGTTCATCGAAGCGGGCGGACGCGGCCTGAACGTGACGGTGCCGTTCAAGCTCGACGCGCATGCATTCGCGAATACGCTGTCGCCGCGCGCGGCGGCGGCGGGTGCGGTGAACACGCTGCGGGTCGACGCCGACGGCATCTACGGCGACAACACTGACGGCTTCGGCCTCGTGCGCGACATCGAGGTGAATCTCGGCGTGTCGCTGAAGGGCGCGCGCATCCTGCTGCTCGGCGCGGGCGGGGCCGCGCGCGGTGTCGTGCTGCCGATGCTCGAGCGCGCACCGCATACGCTGACGATCGTCAATCGCACGGCGCAGAAGGCCGAAACGCTGGTCGACCAGTTCGCGCAGGCTGCCAGCGGCGCGCACTGCCGTCTGACCGGCGGCAGCGCCCGCGCGATCGAAGCGGGCCAGTACGACGTGATCGTCAACGCGACCGCGGGCAGCCTCGATGCGTCGCTGCCCGAGTGCGACGATCGCGCGTTCGGCAACGGCACGCTCGCCTACGACATGATGTACGGCGCGCATCCGACCATCTTCATGCAGCACGCGGCGAAACTCGGCGCGCGCGGCGCCGACGGACTCGGCATGCTGGTCGAGCAGGCCGCCGAATCGTTCTATGTGTGGCGCGGCGTGCGTCCGGACAGTGCGCCGGTGCTCGCCGAATTGCGCGCGCTGCTGACGGCGCCGTCGCCCGCGTAACGTCGGCGCGCGGATAGCACGCACCATGACAGCGACGCGGCGCGCCAGCGGTTCGCGCGGCCAGTCCGGCCCGCTGCGCTGGCTCGCCTGGTTGACCGCGGTCGTGGCCATCGCCTGGCTCGCGACGCAGGCGTACTACTTCGCGCAGATCGCAATCTGGAACGTCGTCAATCCGCGTTCGACCGCGTTCATGCGCTCGGACGCATGGCGTCTGTCGCAGGACCGGCCGGATCTGTCGGTGCAGCGTACGTGGGTCCCGTACGAGCAGATTTCGCGCAACCTGAAGCGCGCGATCATCGCGTCCGAAGACGCGAACTTCGTCAACAACAAAGGCTACGAAACCGACGCGATCCTGCAGGCGTGGGAGCGCAACAAGGCGCAAGGCCGGATCGTGCGCGGCGGCTCGACGATCTCGCAGCAGCTTGCGCGCAACCTGTTTCTGTCGCGCGAGAAAAGCTATATCCGCAAAGGCCAGGAGCTGATCATCACGTGGATGCTCGAAACGCTGATGGACAAGCAGCGCATCTTCGAGATCTATCTGAACTCGGTCGAATGGGGCAGCGGCGTGTACGGCGCCGAGGCGGCCGCGCAGTACTACTTCAAGACCTCGGCAAGCAAGCTCACGGCCGCGCAGTCGGCGCGGCTCGCGGTGATGCTGCCACGCCCCAGGTATTTCGATGAACACAGGAATTCGGCGTATCTCACGCAACGCGCGCGCGTGATTGCGCGGCGGATGGGCGCGGCTGAATTGCCGGATTGAAAGAGCCCTCGATCCCGTTGTCCTGCTTCGAAGCCCGCCTCGCGCGGGCTTTTTTGCCTCAGCAGACCGCGACCGCGACAGTTCGCTAAACACTCGATCGCCCACTAAAATCTCACTATATGGACTCAACATTCACATATTGGTGATTCTCAAAAGTCGCCCTACAATCCAAGCCAACATGCATCGCGAGTCGGCGCCCCAGCGCGCCGAAACAGCGAACAGCGACAGAAAAAAACCGGAGACGAGACCGACCATGTCTGGCAGCCAACCACAGCAGCCGCGCGAGCGCGGCGCCGCACCCGTTCCCGCCCTGTTCTCCGGCCCCGCGCGCTAAGCGCAGAAACCATCCGAAGGCGAATCGCCATGAACAAAGCGATGCCCACTCCCGCCGCCAGCGCGGCCGAGGCCGCGCAGGGCTCGAACGGCGGGCCGAACAGCGCCGCGAATCCGGCGCTGAATTCCGCGCCGCGCGAGGCTTCAGCCGTCACCGCCAATGTCGCCGCCAATGCGTCCGCTACCGCGAGGGCGTCGCGCCCGGTGGCGCGCGCGGCGACCGTCGACGGTCTCGGGCTGCCGGTCACGCTGCTGGAAATCACGCCGCAGCAGGCCGGCACGCAGACGCTGTTGCGCGGCCTTGCGATTCTCGAGGCAGCCGCGGCCGGTGTGCGCGATCTGCGCAGCTTCGGCGCCGCGCTCGGCACGACCCGCAGCACCACGCACCGGCTCGTCAGCAGCCTCGTGCAGGCGCGCTATCTGCGCCAGGTGCAGGGCGGCTATCTGCTCGGGCCGAAGCTGATCGAGCTCGGCACGATCGCGCTCGAACAGATGCCGCTGACGGCCGTCGCGCGTGCGCACCTCGAGTCGCTGGCCGAGCAGACGCTCGACACGATCCACCTCGGCGTGCGCGACGGCGACGACGTGCTGTACATCGACAAGATCCCCGGCACGCGCGGCCTCGAAATGCGCTCGCGCGTCGGCCATCGGATGCCGCTCGCGTCGACCGGCATCGGCAAGGCGATGATGCTCGACCTCGCGCCGGACGCATGGCAGTCGCTGTTCGACGCGTCGCGCCGCGCGCTCGCAGGCGTCAGCTTCAAGCCGGACAACCGCCCCGATGCGCCGACCTTCCTGCAGCGCATGACGAACTACGCGGCCGGCGGCTACACGTTCGATCTCGAAGAGAACGAAGCGGCGATCCGTTGCGTCGCGGCGCCGGTGCGCGATGCGTCGGGCGCGATCGTCGCGGCGTTGTCGGTGGCCAGCACGATTCCCTATATGCCGCTCGAACGGATGGACGAACTGATTCCGGTCGTGCAGCGCGAGGCGCGCGCGATTTCGGAAGAACTCGGTTGGCGCGCACCGCGACCGGCCACGCGCAGGATCAAGCGATGAAACAAGCGGGCACCGCCACGCCGGCGAACCACCGGGCGCCCGCCGCGCCCACCTCGGGCGTGAAGCCGGACGCGACCGCCGCCGCCGATACCGCCGCCGTCGATTTCACGCACGCCGCGCTGATCGCGCTCGACTGGGGCACGACGTCGCTGCGCGCCTATCTGTTCGACGCGCACGGTCGCGTGCTGGCGATGCGCGCATCGACGGCCGGCATCATGAATCTGCCGCGTAGCGCGGCCGAGGGCGGCTTCGACGCCGCGTTCGACGACGCCTGCGGCGCATGGCTCGACCATGCGCGCGGCGTGCCGGTGATCGCGGCGGGGATGGTCGGCAGCGCGCAGGGCTGGCTCGAAGCGCCGTATGTCGAGACACCCGCGAACGCCGATGCGCTGGTGGCCGGTATCGTCCGCGTGCAGACCGCGCGCGGCGCGACGCTGCATATCGTGCCGGGCGTGCTGCAACGCGGTGAATTGCCGAACGTGATGCGCGGCGAGGAGACGCAAATTTTCGGCGCGCTCAGCGCGGACGCGGACGGCGCGCACGACGCGAACTCGGTCGACAGCAACACCCGCTCGCTGATCGGCCTGCCCGGCACGCACGCGAAATGGGCGGTCGTGCAGGCGGAGCGCATCGAGCGTTTTCATACGTTCATGACCGGCGAGGTGTTCGCCGCGCTGCGCGAGCACACGATTCTCGGCCGCACGATGGTCACGCCCGATCGCCCGGATACCGAAGCATTTCTGCGCGGCGTGAACATCGCGCGCGAGCAGGGCCAGGCAGGCGTGCTCGCGACCGTGTTCAGCACGCGCACGCTCGGCTTGACCGGCGCGCTGTCGAGCGAGGCACAGCCGGACTATCTGTCGGGCCTGCTGATCGGGCACGAACTCGCCGGCCTCGAAGCGGTACTCGCGCAGCAAGGCAGCTCGCTCGCGCAGCAGAGTCTGCGGCTGATCGGCAACGACGCGCTGTGCGAGCGCTACCGCCTCGCGCTCGCGCAATTCGGCTGTCTGCGCGCGGAGCCGGTCAGGCATGCAACCGAACGCGGCCTGTGGCGCGTCGCCGTCGAAGCGGGGCTCGTCCGGCCGTCCGCCCAGGCGGCGCGCGCAGGCTGACCGGCGGCAGAGCCCTTTACGACGCTCACGAAACAAGGAACCGACATGCAACCACACATCAATCTGCCCGCACCGTACATGCCGCACGCGGGTCTGATCGCCGCGTTCGAAGCCTGTCCGCTGATCGCGATCCTGCGCGGCGTCACGCCCGCCGACGCGGCCGATCACGGTCAGGCCCTGTACGAAGCCGGTTTTCGCATCGTCGAAGTACCGCTCAATTCGCCGCAGCCGTTCGACAGCATCTCGGCGATCCGCAAGGTGCTGCCGGCCGACGCGATCGTCGGCGCGGGCACGGTGCTGCATCCGCTGTTCGTGGACGACGTGAAGGCCGCGGGCGGCGAACTCATCGTGATGCCGCACAGCGATCCGGAAGTCGTGATCGCCGCGAAGGCGCGGGGCCTCGCCTGCGCGCCCGGCGTCGCGACGCCGACCGAGGCGTTCATCGCGCTGAAGAACGGCGCGGACGTGCTGAAGATGTTCCCCGCCGAGCAACTCGGCTGCCAGGTCGTCAAGGCATGGCGCGCGGTGATCGCCGCGCAGGTGCCGCTCGTGCCGGTCGGCGGCGTCACGCCCGACAACATGGGGCCGTTCCTGAGCGCCGGCGCGAACGGTTTCGGCCTCGGCTCGGCGCTGTACAAGCCGGGCCAGAGCGCGGCGGTGACCGCGTCGCATGCGAAGGCGTTCATCAACGGTTTGCGGATCGCCCGCGCGGGCGCGAAGAAATGAACCGGCTCGCCGGCAAAGCCGCTCTCGTGACGGGCGCTGGGCGCGGCATAGGCGCGGCGATCGCGCTGGCGTTCGCGCGCGAGGGCGCGGCAGTCGTGCTGGCGGAACTCGACCTCGACCTGGCGCAGCGCACGGCCGCGCAGATCGAGGCGGAAGTTGGCACCGGCGCCGGCGCGCGCGTGCTCGCGGTGCGGACCGACGTGACGCAACCGGCGTCGCTGCAGCATGCGGTCGGCGAAGGCGAACGCGCGTTCGGCGCGCTCGACATCCTCGTCAACAACGCGGGCATCAACGTGTTCTGCGATCCGCTGACGATGACCGACGCCGACTGGCGGCGCTGCTTCGCGGTCGATCTCGACGGCGTGTGGAACGGCTGTCGCGCGGTGCTGCCGGGCATGGTCGAGCGTGGCGCGGGCAGCATCGTGAACATCGCGTCGACGCACGCGTTCAAGATCATTCCGGGCTGCTTTCCGTACCCGGTCGCGAAGCATGGCGTGATTGGCCTCACGCGCGCGCTCGGCATCGAGTACGCGCCGCGCAACGTGCGCGTGAACGCGATCGCGCCGGGCTACATCGAAACGCAGCTGACGCACGACTGGTGGAACGAGCAGTCCGATCCGGCCGCCGCGCAGCAGGCGACACTCGATCTGCAGCCGATGAAGCGCATCGGCCGCCCGGAGGAGGTGGCGATGACCGCGGTGTTCCTCGCGTCGGACGAAGCGCCGTTCATCAACGCGAGCTGCATCACTGTCGATGGCGGACGCTCGGCGCTGTATCACGACTGAATTCGCATCGCGAAGAGATGCACAGAACACCGGACGACGCGCTGGCCGCGTGTGTCAGACCGGTACAAGAAGACGCGGCCGATTACCTTCTCGTTATCAATTAGTCAGGAGACACGCATTATGAAACGCAGAATTTTCCTCACGCTGGCAGCGGCGGCGGCGGGTGTGCTCTTCAACGCACCGGTCGTACAGGCTGCCGATACGGTCAAGATCGGCTTCCTCGTGAAGCAGCCGGAAGAGCCCTGGTTCCAGGACGAATGGAAGTTCGCCGAGATCGCCGCCAAGCAGAAGGGCTTCACGCTCGTGAAGATCGGCGCGCCGTCGGGCGAGAAGGTAATGAGCGCGATCGATAACCTCGCCGCGCAGAAGGCACAGGGCTTCGTGATCTGCACGCCCGACGTCAAGCTCGGGCCGGGCATCGTCGCGAAGGCGAAGGCGGACGGCCTGAAGATGATGACGGTCGACGACCGCCTCGTCGACGGCGCGGGCAAGCCGATCGAAGCGGTGCCGCACATGGGCATCTCGGCGTATAACATCGGCAAGCAGGTCGGCGACGGCATCGCGGCTGAAATCAAGAAGCGCGGCTGGGACATGAAGGACGTCGGCGCGATCGACGTGACCTACGAGCAGTTGCCGACCGCGCATGACCGCACCACCGGCGCAACCGACGCGCTGGTCGCCGCGGGCTTCCCGAAAGCGAACATCGTCACCGCGCCGCAGGCGAAGACCGACACGGAAAACGCGTTCAACGCCGCCAACATCGCGCTGACGAAGAACCCGCAGTTCAAGCACTGGGTCGCTTACGCGCTGAACGACGAAGGCGTGCTCGGCGCGGTGCGCGCGGCGGAAGGCCGTGGCTTCAAGGCCGACAACATGATCGGCATCGGCATCGGCGGTTCGGAGTCCGCGATGAACGAGTTCAAGAAGCCGCAGCCGACGGGCTTCTACGGCACCGTGATCATCAGCCCGAAGCGCCACGGCGAGGAAACCTCGGAACTGATGTACGCGTGGATCACGCAGGGCAAGGAACCGCCGCTGCTGACGCTGACGACCGGCATGCTGGCGACGCGCGACAACGTCGGCGAAGTGCGCGAGAAGATGGGCCTCGCGTCGAAGTAATCGCAACACTTGCGGTGGTATGAAGTACACCGCCGGCGCGTCGCTTTCCCTGCCTGGCGCAGGAGACGGCGCGCCGGCGGCGAGAGACGATCTGCGGTAGACAGACGGACCGCGCGCGAAACGCGTACGGTCAACATGAAGCAGCAATATCTTGCATGGCACCGGAGTAAGCGCTAAAGCGCTAACTCCGGTCGACAAGGAGGCGAAGTGTCAGCGACGCTACGTTTTGACAATATCGGCAAGGTTTTTCCAGGCGTGCGTGCGCTCGACGGCGTGTCCTTCGACGTCAACGTCGGCCAGGTGCACGGCCTGATGGGCGAAAACGGCGCGGGAAAATCGACGCTGCTGAAAATTCTCGGCGGCGAGTATCAGCCCGATTCGGGCCGCATGATGATCGACGGCAACGAGGTGCGCTTTCCGAGCGCGGCCGCGTCGATCGGTGCCGGCATCGCGGTGATTCACCAGGAACTGCAGTACGTGCCCGACCTCACGGTCGCGGAAAATCTGCTGCTCGGCCAACTGCCCAATGCGCTCGGCTGGGTCAACAAGCGCGAGGCGAAGCGCTTCGTGCGCGAGCGGCTCGCAGCGATGGGCGTCGCGCTCGATCCGAACGCGAAGCTGCGCAAGCTGTCGATCGCGCAACGGCAGATGGTCGAAATCTGCAAGGCGCTGATGCGCAACGCGCGCGTGATCGCGCTCGACGAGCCGACCAGCTCGCTGTCGCACCGCGAGACCGAGGTGCTGTTCAAGCTGGTGCGCGATTTGCGCGCCGACAACCGCGCGATGATCTACATCTCGCATCGGATGGATGAGATCTACGAGCTGTGCGACGCGTGCACGATCTTCCGCGACGGCCGCAAGGTCGCGTCGCATCCGACGCTAGAAGGCGTGTCGCGCGACACGATCGTCAGCGAGATGGTCGGGCGCGAAATTTCGGACATCTATAGCTATTCGGCGCGGCCGCTCGGTGAAGTGCGCTTCGCGGCGAAGGCGATCGAAGGTCATCCGCTCGCGCAGCCGGCGAGCTTCGAGGTGCGGCGCGGCGAGATCGTCGGCTTCTTCGGACTCGTCGGCGCGGGCCGCAGCGAGCTGATGCATCTGGTGTACGGCGCCGAGCATCGCAAGGGCGGCGAACTCATACTCGACGGCAAGCCGATCAAGGTGCGCAGCGCGGGCGAGGCGATTAAGCACGGCATCGTGCTGTGTCCCGAGGATCGCAAGGAAGAGGGCATCGTCGCGATGGCGAGCGTCGCGGAGAACATCAACATCAGCTGCCGCCGTCACTATCTGCGCGCGGGCGTGTTTCTCGATCGCAAGAAGGAGGCGCAGACGGCGGATCGTTTCATCAAGCTGCTGAAGATCAAGACGCCGCATCGGCGGCAGAAGATCCGCTTCCTGTCGGGCGGCAACCAGCAGAAGGCGATTCTGTCGCGCTGGCTCGCCGAGCCCGATCTGAAAGTCGTGATTCTCGACGAACCGACTCGCGGCATCGACGTCGGCGCGAAACACGAGATCTATAACGTGATCTATCAGCTCGCGGAGCGCGGCTGCGCGATCGTGATGATTTCGTCGGAATTGCCGGAAGTGCTCGGCGTGTCCGACCGGATCGTCGTGATGCGCCAAGGCCGCATTTCCGGCGAGCTCGCGCGCAAGGACGCGACCGAACAGTCGGTGCTGAGCCTCGCGCTGCCGCAAAGCTCGACCGCGCTGCCTGAAAACGCGAACGCCAACGCCGCCAACCAGAGCGCGTCGCGCGCGGCCTGAACCTTATCCGGACGCGAGTCCGCAACCCGTGGGGAACGGGGAGGAGTATTGAACATGCAAGCCAGAGAAAACCTCGCGCAGCAGACCGCCAAGAGCGCGGCCGACGCGCTGATCCCGCAGACCGGCGACAAGGCCAAATGGTGGCAGCAGATCACCGAATACAGCCTGATCGTGATCTTCATCCTGATGTTCGTCACGATGTCGCTGACCGTCGATCATTTCTTCTCGATCGAGAACATGCTCGGCCTCGCGCTGTCGATCTCGCAGATCGGCATGGTCGCGTGCACGATGATGTTCTGCCTCGCGTCGCGCGACTTCGACCTGTCGGTCGGCTCGACCGTCGCGTTCGCCGGCGTGCTGTGCGCGATGGTGCTCAACGCGACCAACAGCACGGTCATCGCGATCATCGCGGCGGTCGCGGCGGGCGCGGTGATCGGCTTCGTCAACGGCGCGGTGATCGCTTATCTGCGCATCAACGCGCTGATCACGACGCTCGCGACGATGGAAATCGTGCGTGGCCTCGGCTTCATCGTGTCGCATGGGCAGGCGGTCGGCGTGTCGTCGGATACGTTCATCGCGCTCGGCGGCCTGACGTTCTTCGGCGTGTCGCTGCCGATCTGGGTCACGCTGATCTGCTTCATCGTGTTCGGCGTGATGCTTAACCAGACCGTGTACGGCCGCAATACGCTGGCGATCGGCGGTAATCCGGAAGCGTCGCGGCTCGCCGGTATCAACGTGGAGCGCACGCGCGTTTACATCTTTCTGATCCAGGGTGCCGTCACCGCGCTTGCCGGCGTGATTCTCGCGTCGCGTATCACGTCGGGTCAGCCGAACGCCGCCGAAGGCTTCGAGCTGAACGTGATCTCCGCGTGCGTGCTCGGCGGCGTGTCGCTGTTGGGCGGCCGCGCGACGATCTCCGGCGTCGTGATCGGCGTGCTGATCATGGGTACGGTCGAGAACGTGATGAACCTGCTGAACATCGACGCGTTCTATCAGTACCTGGTGCGCGGCGCGATTCTGCTCGCGGCCGTGTTGCTCGACCAGTTGAAGAACCGCGGCTCGCGCGATTGAGTCGCTTTCACCCCATCCCAAGCACATCCAAGCTCATAAAGGAATCGAACGATGTCGTCTCCGGCCAATGCAAACGCCAGCCTCGCTGACACCGCGTACGCGCGCTATCCGAGCCTCGTCGACCGTACGGTGCTGATCACGGGCGGCGCGACCGGCATCGGCGCATCGTTCGTCGAGCACTTCGCGGCGCAGGGCGCGCGCGTCGCGTTCTTCGATATCGACGCGAGCGCGGGCGACGCGCTCGCCGACCAGCTCGGCGATTCGAAGCACAAGCCGCTGTTTCTGGCCTGCGATCTGACCGACGTCGACGCGCTGCAAAAAGCGATCGCCGACGTGAAGGCCGCGCTGGGTCCGATCCAGGTGCTCATCAACAACGCGGCGAACGACAAGCGCCATCAGATCGGCGACGTGACGCGCGAGTCGTTCGACGCGGGCATCGCCGTGAACATCCGCCATCAGTTCTTCGCGGCGCAGGCCGTGATGGAGGACATGAAGGCCGCGCGTAGCGGCTCGATCATCAACCTCGGCTCGATCAGCTGGATGCTGAAGAACGGCGGCTATCCGGTGTACGTGATGTCGAAGTCGGCGGTGCAGGGTTTGACGCGCGGGCTCGCGCGCGACCTCGGCCACTTCAATATCCGCGTCAACACGCTGGTGCCGGGCTGGGTGATGACCGACAAGCAGCTGCGCCTGTGGCTCGACGACAACGGCCGCCGCCAGATCAAGGAAGGCCAGTGCATCGACGCCGAGCTGATGCCGGCCGACCTCGCGCGCATGGCGCTGTTCCTCGCCGCCGACGACAGCCGCATGATCACCGCGCAGGACATCGTCGTCGACGGAGGCTGGGCGTGAGCGCCAACCCGCGCGTGCAACGGGCCACGCTGCTGCTCGACGCGCAATGCGAGCTCGGCGAAGGCGCGACCTGGTGCGCGAGGAGCGGCCGCTTCTACTGGACCGACATCGAAGGCGCGCGGCTGTGGCGCTACGATCCGGCCGACGGCCGCAGCGATTCGTTCGACATGCCCGAGCGGCTCGCCACCTTCGCACTGTGCGAAAACCCGCGCTACGTGCTGCTCGGGCTCGCATCGCACCTCGCGTTTTTCGATCTGGAGAAGGGCGGCACGCAGCGCATCGTCGACGTCGAGCCCGGTCTCAACACGCGCGTCAACGACGGCCGCTGCGATCGGCAAGGGCGTTTCGTGTTCGGCACCAAGGACGAAAGCGGGCAACGGCAGACGGTCGCCGGCTTTTATCGGTTGAATCACGATCTGTCGCTCGAACGTTTACCGTTGCCAGCGCCGGCGATTTCGAACAGCATCGCATTCAGTCCCGACGGCGCGACGATGTACTACTGCGATTCGCCGACGCGTGAAATCCGCGCGTGCGACTATCGCGCGGACGGCGGCATCGCGAACGATCGCCTGTTCACTCGCCTGACCGATGCGAAAGGCATCCCCGACGGCTCGACCGTCGACAGCGACGGCGGCCTGTGGAACGCGCAATGGGGCGGCGCGCGCGTGGTGCGTTACGGCCCCGATGGCGTGGAAACCGAGCGCATCGACGTGCCCACCACGCAGCCGAGCTGCGTCGCGATCGGCGGTGCCGCGCTCGGCCAGGCCACGGGCAGCGCCCAGGGCGAGTCGGCGCTCGACACGCTGTACATCACGAGCGCCTACGCCGAGCTCGATGCGACGGCGCGCGCGGCCGACACGCTCGCGGGCGACCTGTTCGTCGCGACGCTCGCGCGGCGCGGTGTTGCGGAGCCGCTGTTCCAGGGCGCGCCTATCTAGCGCAGAATGACGCAGCCCCGGCCGCACGCCGGGGCCGCGATCCTGAAGGTGAAGCAGAAGTCGATGTGGCAGTTTCGGTCCGCGAGCAATACGCCCGCGACCGGCCGGCAACGAATCGGCAGCATGCAGTTCGGACTCGAGGCGAATTGGTCACAAAAAGTCGCCCGCAACTCCCGTCAACCCTGACGGCAACGTCCCACGCCTCTCGATGGAGCCAGATATGACTGTTGCGAATCTCGTTTCAGCCTCATCCCCAACCTCTCAAACGCGACGCTCGCGACTCGCCGCGGCGGCCAATCCCGTGCTGGCGGGCCCGAGCACGTCGGCGGTGGCCCTCGGCGAAGGCAGCGCCGGCGATGTCGCGTGCATCACACTCGCCAACTCGCAATTGCGTCTCGATGTCGCGCCGACGCTCGGCGGCGGTGTGACCCGCTTCGACTGGCGCGACGACGGCGCGCTGACGCCGATCTTCCGGCGCTGCAGTCACGTCGGTGGCGATACGCAACCGAACCAGCTGGCCTGCTATCCGCTCTTGCCGTACTCGAACCGCATCGGCGGCGGCCATTTCAGCGTGGCCGGGCGGCGCGTCGAGGTACCGCGCAACCGCGCCGACGAGCCGCTGCCGATTCACGGCGACGGCTGGCTCGCGCAATGGCAGGTGCTCGACGCGGGCCGCGAGCACGTGCGTCTCGCGCTCGACCGCAGCGACGGCAAGCCATACGCGTTCCGCGCGACACAAACCTACACGCTGGACGGCCCAACGCTGGTCGTCTCGCTCGACATCGAAAACGCTGGCCGCGAGACGCTGCCGTTCGGGCTCGGCGTGCATCCGTTCTTCGTGCGCGACGCGGACACCGAGCTGTCGGCGGCGGCCGGCGGCCTGTGGCTCTCGAGCGACGACTGGCTGCCGGTGCGCCACGTGCCGGCGCCCCCCGCGTGGCAGTTCGGCGTCGCGTATCCGCTGCCGGAGACGATCGTTAATCACGCGTTCACCGGCTGGAGCGGCCAGGCGGCAGTGGTGTGGCCGAAGCGCCGTCTGTCGCTGAACATCGCCGCCGACACTGACTATTACGTGCTGTACACGCCGCCCGGCGAAGACTTCTTCTGCTTCGAACCGGTCGATCATCCGATCAATGCAATGAACCTGGCGGGCGGCGCGAGCGAAAACGGCATGACGCTGCTCAAGCGCGGCGAGCGGTTGACGCGCACGTTCCGCTTCACGGTCGAGCGGACTGGACTGCGCTCGATGCCGGGCGGGCGCGGCGCGCGGCGCAGGAAGTAGCCGCAGTCGTAGCCGCCGGGCCGCCGGCCGGACGAACGTCCGAACGGGCGGCCTGGCGCTGCTATCGCCTATGAGGCGCGGGCCGCGCGGTGACCGCCATCGACGGACGGCGTTCGTGGGACAGGTAAAATACGCGCCTCCTCCGATTACCGGCTCGCCGCGAGACTCACCATGTCCAATTTCATCCAGACACTCAACGACGCTTGGCAGCGCACGAACTCGCTGCTGTGCGTTGGCCTCGATCCCGAGCCCAGCAAATTCCCGGGTGCGCTCGCGGGCCGCGCCGACGCGATCTTCGAGTTCTGCCGCACGATCGTCGATGCAACCGCGCCGTACGCGTCGTCGTTCAAGCCGCAGATCGCCTACTTCGCCGCGCATCGCGCAGAAGAGCAGCTCGAGCAGCTGATCGCCCACATTCACGCGAACCATCCGGGCCTGCCGGTGATTCTCGACGCCAAGCGCGGCGATATCGGCAGCACGGCCGAGCAATACGCACGCGAGGCCTTCGAGCGCTACCAGGCCGACGCGGTGACGGTCAATCCGTACATGGGTTTCGATTCGATCGAGCCGTATCTCGAGCACGCAGGCAAGGGCGTGATCGTGCTGTGTCGCACGTCGAACGCGGGTGGCTCGGATCTGCAGTTTCTCGAGACAAGCGGTCGGCCGTTGTATCAGGTCGTCGCGCAACTGGCCGCGCAGAAGTGGAATGCGAGCGGCCAGCTTGGGCTCGTGGTCGGCGCGACGTTTCCGAAGGAAATCGAAGTGGTGCGCGGAATCGTCGGCGACATGCCGCTGCTGATTCCGGGCATCGGCGCGCAAGGCGGCGACGTGCAGGCCACCGTGAGCGCCGGACGCACCGCGAACGGCACCGGCATGCTGATCAACTCTTCGCGCGCGATCATCTACGCGGGCAAGGGCGACGATTTCGTGCAAGCGGCCGCGCAGGCCGCGAAGGACACCCGCGACCGGATCAACGCGTTTCGTTGAACCGGCGGGCGATCCCGCGGCGGGCGATCCCGCGACGGCCGGCGCGGCGCGTCAGCGCGCCGGTGCGAGCCGCCCGATCAACCCCGCATGCCGCGGATGCCGCGCCTTCAGCGCGTCCACCTCCGCGAGTTCGAACTCGCTGAATTCGAAACCCGGCGCGACCGTGCAGCCGACCAGCGCGAACGATGCCGGATCGGCGCACTCGGCCGCGAACCACAAGCCGGCCGGCACGACGGCCTGACAGACCGTATCGGGATGCGTGAGCGGATTGCCGAGCCGGTGCGTGACGAGCGCACCGCCGGCATCGCTTTCATCGAGCACGTGGACCAGCAGCGGCTCGCCGGCATAGAAATGCCAGACTTCATCGGAACGGATCCGATGCCACGCCGAATGCGCGCCGTCGCACAGCAAGTAATGGATCGCAGTCGACGCCGCACGGGCGTTCCCAACCTCGCTCGGCTCGCCGGCGCGCAGCACGCGCGCGGCCGAGCGGTAGGTCTCCGCAAAAAAGCCGCCTTCAGGATGAGGCTTCAGATCGAAGCGGCGGATCAGTTCGTCTGCGATCGCGCGCGAATCCGGCATTGTCCGCCTCCTCAGTGATAGTTAGCCGCCGCTCAATGCTCGCGTTCGTCGAGTAGCGCCAGCAGGCCGCGCAGCGCGTGCGCCGCGGCCTGCACGCGGATCTGGTCGCGGTCGCCCTTGAAAATCTTCGTTTCCACCGACGTGTGCAGCCGGTTGCTCCAACTGAACGACACCATGCCGACAGGCTTGGTTTCCGTGCCGCCGCCGGGGCCGGCGACACCGGTGATCGACAGCGACACCTGCGCTCGGCTGTTGCGCAGCGCGCCTTCGGCCATCGCTCGTGCGACCGGCTCGCTGACCGCGCCGTGCTTTTCGATCAGGTCGGCCGGCACACCGATCATTTCGCTTTTCGCCTGGTTCGAATACGTGACGAAGCCGCGTTCGAACCAGCCGCTGCTGCCGGAGATGTCGGTGATCGCGGTCGCGACCATACCGCCCGTGCAGGACTCGGCGGTCACGAGCATCAGGCGCTCGTCGCGCAGACGGTTGCTCACGCGGATCGCAAGCTGGTGAACGACGGAATCGGTAGGCATGATCTCAGTCAATCCGGAAAACGAAGCCGGCCGGGCGGCGCGGCGAACGGCAGGGGCCGGGCGGCGACCAAAACAGTCGAACGGTACTCGAACGGTGAACAGGCAGCGCTCAAACCGACATCCGCCACAGCGCAATCACCAGCAACGTAAAAAATGCGGCGATCAGGTCATCGAACATGATGCCAAAGCCACCTTTCAGCCGGCGGTCGAAGTAGCCGATCGGCGGCGGCTTCACCATGTCGAAGAAGCGGAAGATCAGGAACGCCCACACCTGGCCGGTGAGCGTGGCAGGCGTGACCATCAGCAGCACGAGCCAGATCGCGACGATTTCGTCCCACACGACCGCCGACGGATCCTCGACGCCGAGCCGCTTCGCGGTAAAGCCGCACAACGCGATGCCGCCGAGAAAGCCGACGCCGATCAGCACGCCCCATTCGATAACTGTCAGATAACGACTCAGCACCGCGAACGAGGCCCACCCGAGCAGCGTGCCGATCGTGCCCGGTGCGATGGGCGACAGCCCGCTGCCGAAGCCGAGCGACAGAAGGTGGACTGGATGCGACAGCATGAAGCGCGCGGTCGCGCGGCGCGGCTGAGCAGGCTTCGGCTCGCGCGGTCCAGGCGCCTGGGGCGGCTCGCCGCCGAGGAAGTCGTCGGCGGGGCCGAGCGGGGGGTCATTCTGCATGAAAGTGATCGAAACCTTGCAAGGTCAGAGTGAGCGGCGCGCCGCTGGCGTTGCGCCACGCGATGGCCGGGCGGTCGGTGGCCGCCTCCCGTGCGCTTATTGTACCGATGCGGGTGACCGGCACGGCGGCCTTCTGCGCGGCGGCCTCGACCGCGGCGCGTGCGGCGGCGGGCGCGGTGAAGCACAGCTCGTAGTCGTCGCCGCCGGCGAGCGTGCAGCGCTGCTGGACGTCGGGCGGCAGGCGGCGTAGCGCGGCCGAGCGCGGCACCGCATCGACGTCGACGCTCGCGCCCACCGACGAGCGTTCGAGGATGTGCCGCAGATCGCCGGCGAGTCCATCCGACAGGTCGAGCGCCGCGTGTGCGATGCCGCGCAGCGCGAGGCCGAGCGCGATGCGCGGCTCGGGGCGTTCGAGCGCCCGGCGGAACGTCGCGGCGTCATTCGGGGTGGCGGACCATTCGCCGCGCTGCGCGCCGAGGCCGGCGCGCGCGTCGCCGAGAGTGCCGGAGATCCAGATGTCGTCGCCGGGTTGCGCGGCATCGCGGCGCAAGGCTGTTCGTGGCGGCACGCTGCCGAATACCGTAATGCACAGATTGAGCGGCCCGCCCGTCGTATCGCCGCCGATCAGCTCGCAACCGTAGCGCTCGGCGAGCGCGAACAGGCCTTCGCTGAAACCGGAAAGCCAGGCTTCGTCGGCTTTCGGCAGCGAGAAGGCCAGCGTGAACGCCCGCGGCTGCGCGCCCATTGCGGCGAGGTCAGACAGATTGACGGCAAGCGCCTTGTGACCGAGCGCTTCGGGATCGATATCGGCGAAGAAATGACGGCCTTCGACCAGCATGTCCGTCGATATCGCCAGCATTTCGCCGGCAGGCGGCGCCAGCAACGCGCAATCGTCGCCGATGCCGAGCGTGCCGCCTTCGGCATTGGCGGGCCGCACGGCGGCGGCGCGGCGGGCAAAGAAACGATCGATCAGCGAAAACTCGGAAAGCATGATGGCGGACGGTGAGCGGAGAACGATTGGAGAAATGGCGCGGATCAGGCTGATTGAGCGTGATGCCCCGTCGCAAGCGCCGGACCATCCGGACAACGGGCAACGCGCGCTTTCACGCTGTTTCAGTCGCGGCTGTTGTACCCGTATTGAAGGAATTGCGTAGGCAATTGGGGCTACAATGCCGTCGAACGTCTATTCTAATCTGCCCTCCGAAGCCCGCCTTATGTCGAATCCCGTCAATACCAAACTCCGCGAAGCAGCTCTCGATTACCACGAGTTCCCGACTCCCGGCAAAATCGCGATCGCCCCGACCAAGCAGATGATCAACCAGCGCGACCTCGCGCTGGCGTATTCGCCTGGCGTCGCGTTCGCGTGCGAGGAAATCGTCGAGAGCCCGCTGAACGCCGCGCGCTTCACCGCGCGCAGCAACCTCGTTGGCGTCGTCACGAACGGGACCGCGGTGCTGGGCCTCGGCAACATCGGGCCGCTCGCGTCGAAGCCGGTCATGGAAGGCAAGGCCGTCCTGTTCAAGAAGTTCGCCGGCATCGACGTGTTCGATATCGAGATCAACGAGAACGATCCGCACAAGCTGGTCGAGGTGATCGCCGCGCTCGAACCGACCTTCGGCGGCATCAACCTCGAAGACATCAAGGCGCCGGACTGCTTCATCGTCGAACGCGAATGCCGCAAGCGCATGAAGATTCCGGTCTTCCACGACGACCAGCACGGCACCGCGATCGTCGTCGCGGCGGCGGTCACCAACGGCCTGAAGGTCGTCGGCAAGGACATCAAGGAAGTCAAGCTGGTCGCGTCGGGCGCGGGCGCGGCGGCGCTCGCGTGTCTGGACCTGCTGGTCGACATCGGCCTGTCGCTCGAAAACATCACCGTGACCGACCTCGCGGGCGTCGTGTACAAGGGCCGCACCGAACTGATGGACCCGGACAAGGAGCGTTTCGCGCGTGAAACCGACGCGCGCTCGCTTGCCGAGGTGATCGAAGGCGCGGACGTGTTCCTCGGGTTGTCGGCCGGCGGCGTGCTCAAGCAGGACATGGTCAAGCAGATGGCCGCCAGGCCGCTGATCCTCGCGCTTGCGAACCCGACGCCGGAAATCCTGCCGGAACTCGCGCTCGAAGTGCGTCCGGACGCGGTGCTGTGCACGGGCCGCACCGACTACCCGAACCAGGTCAACAACGTGCTCGTGTTCCCGTTCCTGTTCCGCGGCGCGCTCGACGCCGGCGCGACGACGGTCACGCGCGAAATGGAAATCGCCGCCGTCAACGCGATCGCCGAGCTGGCGCGCCAGGAGCAGAGCGACATCGTCGCGACCGCGTACGGCATCCAGGACCTATCGTTCGGACCGGAATACCTGATTCCGAAACCCTTCGATCCGCGTCTGATCGTGAAGGTCGCGCCCGCGGTGGCGAAGGCCGCGATGGAATGCGGCGTCGCCGAGCGTCCAATCGAGGACATGGACGCATACGCGCAGCATCTGCAGCAGTTCGTTTATCACAGCGGCACGACGATGAAGCCGATCTTCCAGCTCGCGCGCAGCGTCGAGCCGGAGAAGAAGCGCATCGTGTTCGCGGAAGGCGAAGAAGAGCGCGTGCTGCGCGCGATGCAGATCATCGTCGACGAAAAGCTCGCAAAGCCGATCCTGATCGGCCGGCCGGCCGTGATCGAGCAGCGGATCGCGCGTTATGGCCTGCGGCTCGTCGCGGGGCAGGACTACACGGTCGTCAACACCGATCATGACGAACGTTACCGCGAGTTCTGGCAGGAATACGCGAAGATGATGTCGCGCAAGGGCATCACCACGCAGATGGCCAAGCTCGAGATGCGCCGCCGCACCACGCTGATTGGCTCGATGATGGTCAACAAGGGCGAGGCGGACGGCATGATCTGCGGTACGGTCAGCACCACGCACCGCCACCTGCACTTCATCGATCAGGTGATCGGCAAGAAGCCCGGCGCGAAAGTCTATGCGGCGATGAACGCGCTGGTGCTGCCGAATCGGCAGATTTTCCTCGTCGATACGCACGTGAACGTCGATCCGACACCGGCCGAGCTGGCTGAGATCACGATCATGGCAGCCGAGGAAGTGCGCCGTTTCGGCATCGAGCCGAAGGTTGCACTCGTGTCGCACTCGAACTTCGGTTCGAGCAACGCGCCGACCGCGCAGAAGATGCGCGATACGCTCGAGATCCTGCGCGAACGCGCGCCGGGGCTGCAAGTTGACGGCGAAATGCACGGCGACGTCGCGCTCGACGCCAACTTGCGCCGCGAGGTATTGCCCGATTCGACGCTCGAAGGCGACGCGAACCTGCTGGTGCTGCCGAACATCGACGCGGCCAATATCTCGTACAACCTGCTGAAGACGGCGGCCGGCAACAACATTGCGATTGGCCCAATTCTGCTCGGCGCGGCCAAGCCGGTGCACGTGCTGACGCCGTCGGCGACGGTGCGCCGGATCGTCAACATGACGGCGCTGCTGGTCGCGGACGTCAGCGCAACCCGCTAACTGCGCATCGTGATCGGGCCGCGACGGGCCCGGCGCCGGTTTTCCAACCGGCGTACCTGAAAAAAAAGGCGTGCCCGCAATGGGCACGCCCTCAGGGCAAGCTGGGGATCGCCACCCCGAAAAATGGCAATGACACGGCCTTTCGGCTCAGTGGTTTCAGGCTCCAACAACCGCAATCGAGCGCCTCGGCCAGCGGCCGCTTGCACCGCCCGCACTGCATTCGATCACGGTTGAGCTCAGTTTAGCCTGATCGAGCTAAACATTCTGTCAAAAGTCGTCAAAGTCCGCGCCACCGGCTTTTCCGCGGGGTGAGGCGGGGTGCCATCGGCCGTCGAACGTTGATTCCAAAGGCTATTAGCGATACCCTTACGACTTTCATGGTTGTCAAACTCGTGATCTGACAGCGGGGAAACCTGATACATGGCACGCAACTGGTTGCGCATGAAAGGCGTGCTGATCGGTGCCGCCGCACTCTGCGCGTTGTCCAGTTCCGCGCCCGAAGCGCTGGCGCGAGATTACTCGGCGCCAGCTGGGGTGGAAGCGCAGGTGGGCACCATCGCGCTGGCGCAATTGCCGCGCGAGGCGGTCGATACGTTGAACCTCATTGCCGCCGGCGGGCCTTACCCGTATCAGAAGGACGGCATCGTATTCGGCAACTACGAACGGGTGCTGCCCGCCCACCGGCGCGGCTATTACCACGAATACACCGTCCCCACGCCTCACGCGCGTAATCGCGGGGCGCGCCGCATCGTCTGCGGAGGTCCGCTACAGCGGACCGACAATTGTTATTACTCGGACGACCATTACACCAGTTTTAACCATATTGTTGAATGACATTGGGATGAACGGCATGAGCGACAACATCTACGCGCACGATTCCGGAGTCGCGACGGATCTTTTCGCGGCCGGCGACGGCAATTTGTTCCAACGCGTCATGAAGATGCGCGCCGACGAGCAGGGTCGCGACAAACAAAGCGAGGCTGCCACGGTGGTTTCATCGAACGAGGAGCCCATGAGCCTTTTCAGGACGGTGCGGCCGAACATCGTGCAGTCGATCCGCGCGTTCCGCGTGCAGGATCTCGCCGACGAGGCCAACCTGCTCGGCCAGCACTTTCTGTATGCGTACTGCGCGAACGCCGCCTCGAAGCAGGAAGTGCTCGAGACGATCGCGACGTCGTTCCTTTTTCCCAAGCATTTCGGCAAGAACTACGACGCGCTCTACGACTGCCTGACCGACCTCGTGCACAAGGCCGGCGCGCAGCCCGGCTTCGTGATCGTGCTCGAACACCTGCCGATCGCGCAGAAATTCGACAAGGAAGGGCGCGAGACGCTGCTCGACGTGTTCCGTGAAGCGGCCGAATTCTGGGCCGAGCGCAAGGTCGCGTTCCGGGTGTTCTACTCGTTCGCTTGAAGTTCGCCGGATTTTCGCCTGTTCAGGCGTAGCTGCTCGAGTCTGACAGTGAACGTCGCGGTATAAACGGCAAAGGCCCGCTAATTGGCGGGCCTTTGCTTTTGTCGCGCTGCTTGGGCAAGCACCCGCTCACCAGCCGCCCCAGCGCGCCGCGAGCCCCGCCAACACTGCGATGCCGGCGGTCTCGGTGCGCAGCACACGCGGTCCCAAGCCAATCGCGGTAAAGCCCTGTTCGCCGGCGGCGGCTTCCTCGTCGGCGCAAAGGCCGCCTTCGGGGCCGATCAGCAGCGTCACGCCACCAGGCGGCGGCGCGTCAGGCAGCGCCGCAAAGCCGATGCTCGCGCGCGGCGATAACAGCAGGCGCAGCTCGTCAGGCGCCGGCTCGCGCGACAGCGTATCGAGCCACGCGCCAATCTCGCACACCGGCATCACGTCCGGAACCCGATTACGTCCGCACTGCTCACACGACGCCCGCACCACACCCTGCCAGTGCTGCTGCCGCCGCTGCGCGCGCTCGCCGGTAAGCCGCACGACGCTGCGCGCGGTCGCGAGCGGCACGAAGCCCGAGGCGCCGAGTTCGACCGCCTTCTCGATCAGCCAGTCCATCTTGTCGCCGCCGGCGATGCCTTGGGCGAGCGTCAGCCGATACGGCGGCTCGACCTCGATCGCGCGAAATTCGCCGATTTTCACGCGAGCCGCACGACGCTCGACCTCCACGAGCTCGGCGCCGTATTCGCCGCCCTGGCCGTTGAACAACGCCAGGGAGTCGCCTGGCTGCAGACGCAGCACGGCCACGTGGCGCACGACGTCGTCGGGCAGTGCGATCACGTCGTCGGCGTAAAGCGGGATATCAACAAAAAAACGGGGCATCGACGGGAGACTCTTGAATTCAGGACAGGTGGCGGGCGAGTGCCCAGCGATAGCCGTCGATATCCTCGACCTGCGCGAAGCGGTCGCCCCAGAACTGGTCCTGTGGCTCGCTCAGCGACTTCGCGCCGGCCGCGAGCGCGCGAGCATACACGGCATCGACGTCCTCGACATAGACATAGAACGATTGCGGCGCGATCGTGCCCGCGCTTTTCGGCGTCTTCGCGGTCGAGCCGAACGCGCCTTCAGGCGCGAACATCACGATCAGCTGGCCTTGATAGGTCATCTCGACGTGCATGACGACGCCGTCGTCCTGCACGCTGTCGCGCACGTCGAAACCGAACGCCGCCGAGAAGAATGCCGTCGACGCGCGCGCGTCGCGCACCGTCAGATAGGGGGTGAGCCAGGGCACACCGGCGGGGTGGGGGGCGGTCATGGAGTTCTCCGGATCTCGTGAGGCGGCGAGGCCACGGTTGCGGGTTTCGGTCGGGCGCGGCACGCCGGCATCACACGAACCGATTCGCGCAAGGTGTCCGCGCTTCAAAAGGACGACTTCGTCAACGGGCTCAGTTTATCGCGCGCCGATCGCGCCGCCGAGAATAGCCCCGCGTGCAGGGCTGGTTCGTAATGACGCAGCGAATCGATGCCGCGCGCGGCGAGACGCTCGGTGAGCGTGTCGGCGGTGAGCGCGGCGGGGTCGAGCGTGTCGCTGGCGATCGCCATCAGCCATAGCGAGCCGTAGAGCGGCACGAAGGTGCCCAGCGTGCGCACCTGTGCGAACGCGGCGTGCAGATCGCCGAGCAGCGCGGCGATGCGCGGCGCGTGGTGGTACGGCGAGCCGAGATGAAGCGACAGCAACGCATCAGCACGCAGCACGCGCTTCAACTGCGCGTAGAAGCTCGGCGTGTACAGGCCGGCCGCGGGCGAATCGGGTGGCGTCAGGTCGAATACTACGAGGTCGAACTGCGCGGCCGCGACGTTCGTTGCACCCTGCGTCGCGCGGGCCGCCGCCGCGACGTAGTCCGCCGCATCGCCGATCACCAGCTCGACGCGCGGATCGTCGAACGCACCGCCATGCACCTGCGGCAAATGTCCGCGCGTGAGCCGCACGACCTCGGGATCGAGCTCAGCGACGACGATCCGCTCGATGCCCGGATGCCTGAGCAATTGCCTCGCGGCCCCGCCATCGCCGCCGCCGAGCACCAGCGCCGCGCGCGGCGCAGGATGCGCGAGCGCGGCCGGATGCACCATGCATTCGTGGTAGATGAACTCGTCGCCTGCGGACGTCATCGGACGGCCGTCGAGCGTGAACAGCGCGCCGAGCTGCGGCGTGTCCCAGATCTCGATCGTCTGATAACGGGATTCGACACGCTCGACGAGGCGCGCGTGAGGAAAGCCGTAGACGGCGTCGGGACAAGGCTGGAACAATAGCGGGGCGTTCACGGCGGACGGGCTCGATCGGTAGTGCGGACACACAGCTGCTCGAATTGTAAATGCCGCCGCCTGGCGGTGCGCGTTGAACCACGCGGCCAGGCGGCTTTCCGGCCGGATAGGGGGTAGCCTTCTGCTAGAATGTGACGCTTTCAGCCTTGTCCGCTTGCTCTGCCCGTTTCGCGTCTCCTGGCGCCGCATCGTGCGCCGTAGCGAAGTGACCGCCGAGCTTCCGGGCCTCAAGCGCGCCCCCGCTTTCTGACTCTGTCTCCGGACTCGACATGACGACCCCGTCTCCCGCACCCACCTCCCTGATGGCCAACGCGATCCGCGCGTTGGCCATGGACGCCGTTCAAAAGGCGAACTCCGGTCACCCCGGCATGCCGATGGGCATGGCCGAAATCGGCGTCGCCCTGTGGTCGCGTCATCTGCGCCATAACCCGAAGAACCCGCAATGGGCCGATCGCGACCGCTTCGTGCTGTCGAACGGTCACGGCTCGATGCTGCTGTACTCGCTGCTGCATCTGACCGGCTACGACCTGCCGATGGACGAGCTGAAGAACTTCCGCCAGCTCCATTCGAAGACGCCGGGTCACCCGGAATACGGCATCACGCCGGGCGTCGAGACGACCACCGGCCCGCTCGGCCAGGGTCTCGCGAACGCGGTCGGCATGGCGCTCGCCGAATCGCTGCTCGCCACCGAATTCAACAAGCCCGACGCCAGGATCGTCGATCACCACACGTACGTGTTCGTCGGCGACGGCTGCCTGATGGAAGGCATCTCGCACGAAGCCTGCTCGCTCGCGGGCGTACTGAAGCTGAACAAGCTGATCGCGTTCTACGACGACAACGGCATTTCGATCGACGGCGAAGTGGTGCACTGGTTCCACGACGACACGCCCAAGCGCTTCGAAGCATACGGCTGGAACGTGATCCCGAACGTGGTCGGCCATGACGTTGACGCGGTCGACGCGGCGATCAGGCAGGCGAAGCTGTCGGACAAGCCGACGCTGATCTGCTGCAAGACCGTGATCGGTGAAGGCGCGCCGACCAAGGCGGGCTCGCACGATTCGCACGGCGCGCCGCTCGGCGACAAGGAAATCGCGGCGACGCGCGAAGCGATCGGCTGGAAGTGGGAGCCGTTCGTGATTCCGCAGGAAGTCTACACGGCATGGGACGCGAAGGAAGCGGGCGCGCGCTTCGAAGCGGAATGGGACGAGGCGTTCGCTGCCTACGCGGCGAAGTACCCGCAGGAAGCGGCCGAATTCAAGCGCCGCAGCGCGAAGCAACTGCCGGCCGACTGGAAAGATAAGGCGAAAGCGATCATCGCCGGCGCGAACGAGCGCGCTGAGACCGTGGCGACGCGTAAGGCATCGCAGCAGGCCATCGAAGGTCTGTCGGCCGTGTTGCCCGAACTGCTCGGCGGTTCCGCCGACCTGACCGGCTCGAACCTCACCAACTGGAAGGCCGCCAAGCCGGTGCGCGTGAATGCCGAAGGCCGTGCCGCCGGCAACTACGTGAACTACGGCGTGCGCGAATTCGGCATGAGCGCGGCGATCAACGGCGTCGCGCTGCATGGCGGCTACAAGGCGTTCGGCGGCACGTTCCTGACGTTCTCCGACTACAGCCGCAACGCGCTGCGCGTCGCCGCGCTGATGAAGTCGCCGTCGATCTTCGTGTTCACGCACGACTCGATCGGTCTCGGCGAAGACGGCCCGACCCACCAGTCGATCGAACACGTCGCGAGCCTGCGCCTGATCCCGAATCTGCAAACGTGGCGCCCGGCCGACACGGTCGAAACCGCGGTGGCCTGGACCCATGCGATCGAGCATGAAGGTCCGTCGTGCCTGATCTTCAGTCGCCAGAACCTGCAGTTCAACGAGCGCACCGACGCGCAGATCGCCAACATCGAGAAGGGCGGCTACGTGCTGCGCGACTGGGATGAAGAGATCGTCGCGCGTAAGATCATCCTGATCGCGACGGGCTCGGAAGTCGAACTCGCGATGAAAGCCGTCGAGCCGCTCGCGCGCGAAGGCATCGCCGCCCGCGTCGTGTCGATTCCGTCGACGACCGTGTTCGACAAGCAGGACGCCGAGTACCGCGAACGCGTGCTGCCGCATGGCGTGCGTCGCGTCGCGATCGAAGCGGGCGTGTCGGATTTCTGGCGCAAGTACGTGGGTCTGGAAGGCGGCGTGGTCGGCATCGACACGTTCGGCGAATCGGCCCCGGCAGGCGTGCTGTTCAAGCATTTCGGTTTCACCGTCGAGCACGTGGTGGCGACGGTCAAGGCCGCGCTCGGCTGATGGTTGCGTCGCGTTGCCGTCGTGCCCCTCGTGGCTGCGCGCGGCAACGCACCGAACCGGATGTCCGACCAGGCGAACCTAAACGGATTTTTTAGCCATCAGGAGATAAATCATGACGATTCGCGTCGCAATCAACGGCTACGGCCGGATCGGCCGCAATACCCTGCGCGCCTTCTATGAAAACGGCAAGAAGCACGATATCGAAATCGTTGCCATCAACGATCTGGGCGATGCGAAGACCAACGCCCACCTGACGCAGTACGACACCGCGCACGGCAAGTTCCCGGGCGACGTGTCGGTAGACGGCGACTACCTCGTCGTGAACGGCGACAAGATCCGCGTGCTGGCGAACCGCAACCCGGCCGAACTGCCGTGGGGCGAGCTGGGCGTCGACGTCGTGATGGAGTGCACGGGTTTTTTCACGACCAAGGAAAAGGCGAGCGCGCACATCAAGGGCGGCGCGAAGAAGGTCATCATCTCGGCGCCGGGCGGTAAGGACGTCGACGCGACGATTGTCTACGGCGTGAACCACAACGTGCTGAAGGCGTCGGACACGGTCATCTCGAACGCATCGTGCACGACCAACTGCCTCGCGCCGCTGGTCAAGCCGCTGAACGACAAGATCGGCCTCGTGAACGGCCTGATGACGACGATCCACGCGTACACGAACGACCAGGTTCTGACCGACGTGTACCACGAAGACCTGCGCCGCGCGCGTTCGGCCACGCATAGCCAGATCCCGACCAAGACCGGCGCGGCATCGGCGGTCGGCCTCGTGCTGCCCGAACTGAACGGCAAGCTGGACGGCTACGCAATCCGCGTCCCGACGATCAACGTGTCGGTCGTCGACCTGTCGTTCATCGCCGCGCGCGACACGACGGTCGAGGAAGTCAACGCGATCATGAAGGAAGCATCGGAAGGTGCGCTGAAGGGCGTCCTCGGTTACAACGACGCACCGCTCGTGTCGATCGACTACAACCACAACCCGGCTTCGTCGACGTTCGACTCGACGCTGACCAAGGTGTCGGGCCGACTCGTGAAAGTGTCGAGCTGGTACGACAACGAGTGGGGGTTTTCGAACCGCATGCTGGACACGGCTGTGGCGCTCGCGAACGCGAAGTAAGTTTCGGGTTTCACGCTGCATGAAAAAGCCGCTCTTCGGAGCGGTTTTTTTTCGTCTGCGATTTTTGCCGTCTACGGCGTGGGGAAATAGACGCCGGCGCGCTGCGCGGCGTTCGCGATGTGCGTCTCGATCGCCTTGCCCGCGGCGAGCGAATCGCGGGCCTTCAACGCGTCGAGAATTGCGCGATGTTCGGTGTACGTGGACAGCACCCGCTCGCGCCGGTAGAACGGCATGCGCTGGCTTTCCTGCATGATCTCGGCGCTGCTGCGCAGGATCGACTCGATCGCCGCATTGCCCGCGATGCTGACGATGCGCATATGGAACGCGTAGTCGAGCCGAGCTGCTTCGTCGAGTTCCTCGCAGGCGAGCGCGCTTTGCATCGCGGTGATGTTTTCCTCGAGCCACGCGAGGTCGTCGTTGGTGACCGCGAGCACCGCCATGCGCGCGACGAAGCCTTCGAGCGCGTAGCGCATCTGATACGTGTCGGGCAGCGACGACTGCTCGGCGAAGCGCCACGCCTGCGCGTTTTTCGCCTGCGCGCTTTCCACGTAGACGCCCTTGCCGGGGCGGATCACCAGCAGACCAAGCGCTTCCAGCGTGGAAAGCGCTTCGCGCAGTGACGCGCGGCTGATCGACAGTTCATCGGATAGCTGGCGCTGCGCCGGCAGCAGACTGCCCACCGGATAGACGCCCCCCTCGATACGCTCGCGGATGGTCGCGATGGCCGCGTCGGTGACGGTGTGCGGGACGTTTTTCATGAGGGATCGTTCGGTAGCGTGGTCTGACCGCAATTCTAATACTTGCGCGCGAGAAGGCGCGCCGCGCGCCGTCTGAAAACCCGAAATCCGACCCGAAATCGCCGAAAACACAACGGGTAAACACTGCTCGATGAGTCCTTGACGCGGGTATATCGGCTTCCTACTATTCGCCATAACAGCACTGGTCGGACCAGTCTGAACAGAAGTGACCGTTACAACCATCTGCAGGAGGAAGCCGTGTTGAAATTCTTCAATTCGCTATTTGGCCGGGTCGTGATAGCGCTCGTGGTCGGCATCGTGCTCGGTGCCGTGTTTCCGCATTTCGCGCAGTCCTTGCGGCCGCTTGGCGACGGCTTTCTGAAGCTGATCAAGATGGTGATCGGGCCGATCGTGTTCTGCGTGGTGGTGAGCGGCATGGCGCACGCGGGCGATCTGCGCAAGGTCGGCCGCGTGGGCTTGAAGTCGGTGATCTACTTCGAGGCGATGACGACGATCGCGCTCGTGATCGGCGCGGTGCTCGCTTACGCGACGCGTCCTGGTGCAGGTATGAACGTGAACCTGAACTCGCTCGATGCGGCGTCGCTCGCGACCTATACCGAGCACGCGAAGAGCCTGAAGGACACAGCGGGCTTCCTGCTGAAGATCATCCCCGACACGGCGATCAACGCGTTCGCGACCGGCGACATTCTGCAGATCCTCGTGTTCTCGGTGCTGTTCGGCTCGGCGCTGTCGCTGCTCGGCAAGCGCGCGCAGCGCGTGAGCGGGTTGATCGATGAGCTGTCGCAGGTGTTCTTCCGCGTGATGGGCTTCATCATCAAGCTCGCGCCGCTCGGCGTGCTCGGCGCGATCGCGTTCACGACCGGCACCTACGGCGTCGAGTCGCTGAAGCAGCTCGGCATGCTCGTGCTGGTGTTCTACGCGAGCTGCGTGGTGTTCGTCGTGCTCGTGCTCGGCGCGGTGATGCGGCTCGCCGGCTTCAGCATCTTCAAGCTGATCCGCTATCTGCGCGAAGAACTGTCGATCGTGCTCGGCACCGCGTCGTCCGACGCCGTGCTGCCGCAGATCATGCGCAAGCTCGAATGGATGGGCGTCAAGGATTCGACGGTCGGTCTCGTGATTCCGACCGGCTACTCGTTCAACCTCGACGGCTTCTCGATCTATCTGACGCTCGCCGTGCTGTTCATCGCGCAGGCGACCAACACGCCGCTGTCTATTCATGACCTGATCGTCGTCGTGCTGGTGTCGCTGGTGACATCGAAGGGCGCGCACGGCATTCCGGGCTCTGCGATCGTGATTCTCGCGGCGACGCTCTCCGCGATTCCCGCGATTCCTGTGCTCGGTCTCGTGCTGATTCTGCCGGTCGACTGGTTTGTCGGCATCGCCCGGGCGCTCACCAACCTGATCGGCAACTGCGTCGCGACGGTGGTGGTCGCCGTGTGGGAAAACGATATCGACAAGGCGCGCGCGCATCGCGTGCTGAATCGCGACGCTGCGCTGCGCTACGTGCCCGTCGTCGACGACACGCTCGTCGAACCCGGTGCGGCCGAACCCGCGCCGGCGGTCTGACGGCTGCGCGGGGATCTGGTCTGACCAGACGAACCGGCATCGCTTTCCAGATAGCTCCTCGACCTTTTTTCGTAAAGCCGGCGGTTGCCGTGGCGTCGCCGGCTGTTTCTGACCTCTTCGACACCGACCGACATCATGGCCAACCCGATCCTCGACCCGAACGCTCCCGCCTTCACACGCCGCTACATGAACCTCGCCGATCCGCGCCTCGGCGCGAAGGCGCTGTTCGCCAGCGACGAATTCTTCGCGCCGAAAGAGCGCATGCTCGACCCGCAGCCGGCGGTGTTCATCCCCGGCAAATACGACGACCACGGCAAGTGGATGGACGGCTGGGAGACGCGTCGCAAGCGCACGACCGGCCACGACCATTGCGTGATCCGGCTCGCGCGGCCGGGCGTCGTGCATGGGGTCGATCTCGATACGAGCCACTTCACCGGCAATTTCCCGCCGGCGGCGTCGATCGATGCCTGTCATAGCGACGCTGACGTGCCGCCCGAGCACGCCGACTGGCAGCCGCTCGTGCCGGCGACAACGCTACAGGGCAACCAGCATCACTACGTCGAGGTGAAAGACGCGCGCCCGGTCACCCATCTGCGCGTGAATCTGTATCCGGACGGCGGGCTCGCGCGACTGCGCGTGTATGGCCAGCCGCAGCGCGACTGGAGCCGCGTCGAGCGCGGCACGCTGCTCGATCTCGCCGCGATCGAAAACGGCGCGTACCTCGTCGCCGCGAACAACCAGCATTTCGGGCCGGCCTCGCAGATGCTTATACCGGGCCGTGGCGTGAACATGGGCGACGGCTGGGAAACGCGGCGGCGTCGCGAGCCGGGCAACGACTGGGCGATCGTCGCGCTCGCGCGGCCCGGCGTGATCCGCAAGATCGAAGTGGACACCGCGCACTTCAAGGGCAACTTCCCGGATCGCTGCTCGCTGCAGGCGGCATCGGTGACGGGCGGCACAGACGATTCCCTCGTCACGCAGGCGATGTTCTGGCCGGTGCTGCTCGGCGAACAGAAACTGCAGATGGATCACGTGCACGCGTTCGCGGACGACCTCGCCGCGCTCGGGCCGGTCACGCACGTGCGCTTCAACATCTTCCCGGACGGCGGCGTGTCGCGCCTGCGTCTGTGGGGCGAGATCGCTTAACGCAAGCAACGTCATGGAGCGGCACGCATGAAGATCCTGCAGATGGAACGCCTGACGCGCGCGGCCTTCGCGCCGTTCGGCGACGTGATCGAACTCGACGGCGCGCGTCGTTTTCCGATCAACGGCGGTACCACCGAGCGCTATCACGACCTCGCGCGCGTCGACGTGGTGGAGCAGGGCGGCCGGCCGCTCGTCAGTCTGTTTCGCGCGCAGCCGCGCGCGCTGCCCGTCGAGATCACGATGATGGAGCGGCATCCGCTCGGCAGCCAGGCTTTCATTCCCTTACGCGCGGGCCGATATCTGATGGTGGTCGCGCCGGCCGGCGAGTTCGACGCCGCGCGCATGCGCGCGTTCTGGACCGATGCGTGGCAGGGCGTCAATTACGCGAAAGGGGTCTGGCACCATCCGCTGCTCGCGCTCGATCAGGTCAGCGATTTCATCGTCGTCGATCGCGGCGGCGATGCGCCGAATTGCGACGAATTGCAGTTGGCCGAGCCGTGGCGCCTCGCCTTCGAGCCGAGCGTGGAGCTGGTCGGATAGCGGCGATTGTCGCCGCCTGAATAAAAAAGACCCGGCCGATGCCCATCGGCCGGGTCTTTTTTCTGACTTGCCAGGTCGCGTTCGCAGGCGACCCGCGACGCATCAGTGCTTGCGATGCGGGCAATTCTCCTTCGTGCACGCCCCATACAGTGCCAGCGCGTGTTCCTGCAGCTTGAAGCCGCGTGCCTTGGCGATGGACTGCTGACGGCTTTCGATTTCGGGGTCGAAAAATTCTTCGACCAGCCCGCAATCGAGGCACACGAGGTGGTCGTGGTGCGACCCCTCGTTCAGTTCGAACACCGCCTTGCCCGATTCGAAATTGCTGCGCGAGAGCAGGCCGGCCTGCTCAAATTGCGTCAGCACACGATACACGGTGGCGAGACCGATATCGAGTTCCTCGTGCAGGAGGTTGCGGTACACGTCTTCGGCGGTCAGGTGACGCACCGGGCTATGCTGGAAAATCTCAAGGATTTTGAGGCGCGGAAGGGTCGCCTTGAGCCCGATGTTCTTGAGATCGGTTGGATTGGTCATGACAAGGGATCCCTAGAGTACAATGCTGGGCTCTCATAGTAATGTGTTTTTGCCGTTCTGGTCATCTTCGATGGAATGAGCGCGGCCCGCAAGCGGGCCCGCACGGTGAGTGAAATGATTTCTAAATCTCAATTGATCTACCGGGGGAGCCGCATGCGGGGTACCTTGATCGCTGTTGCGACTGTCGCGGTTCTTGCCGGATGTTCCACATACGACAGCCTGACCCAGCGCATTGCCCAACGCATTACGCCGTATCGGATTACGGTTGTGCAAGGTAATTTCGTGTCGCAGGAAATGGCCGACCAGATGAAGGTCGGCATGACGCGCGCGCAGGTGCGTCAGTTGCTCGGCACGCCGCTGTTGACCGACATGTTCCACGCGAATCGCTGGGATTACGTGTTCTATTTCAAGCGCGGCTCGACGTCGATCGTGCAGCAGCGTGACTTCGTCGTGTACTTCTCCGGCGACCTCGTGACCCACTGGACGGGCGGCGAGGATCTGCCGACCAATCTCGAATTGCTGGCCGAAATCGACGGTGATCGCCGTGGCCGCCGCCCGAACGCGACGCCGCCGCGCGCGACGAGCGCGGCCGAGGCCGCCAACGCCGTGGCCGCCAGCGACGCAGCCGCCGCCAGTGCGGCGGCCGCCGCGGCACCGGCTACCGTGGATACGACGCGCTCGCCGTCGGTCGAAGGCGCCCAGCAGGCCGCCACGCCGTCCATGGACGCCAACGCGGAAGCCGCTCAGGCGGCCAATCGCGCGACGAATGCGGTGTCGACGTCGAACGGCCCGCCGTCCGTGCGTTCCGCCGTGCCGCGAGCGAACGCCGGCGGGATCCCGACGCAAGGCCCGACGTCCGGCGGTCAGCCGCAGTTCCAGTTCAAGCGTCCGCCGCCGCCCGCTCAGGAGAACGAAAGCAACCCGGTCGGCCCGACGGGCTCGCAAAGCAGCGGCAGCCCGACGCTGAACACTTCGCCGGCGACGCCGGGAACGAGCAACTGATTTGCTCGTCGGTGTTGTGAGGCGGGCTGCGCGCCACATGTGCGGCGCCCGCCAGATGTGTGTTTGTCCGGCACCAGCCGAGCTCGGAAATGCGCCGCTTGGGCCGCATGAATGTGTTGCCGCGGTTGCCGCGGCAGTGGGTCGCCGCAGCGGGCCGTATCGGTCAGTCACCTGAGCGAGCCGTCCCGGTTGGCCGCCCGCATTGGCTCCAGCAGCGAGCCGGGTGACTTTGCTCCCTGCCGCCGCGTGTCCCTAGATCGACCGGGCGCATTCCCCGGCACACTGGTCCGGGCATTCGCCGGGCCGCGTTTGCCGGGCTCCATACCGGTTGACTCTTTTCGAATCTTCATCGTCATGAAAATTGCCATTGCAGGCGCATCGGGCCGGATGGGCCGCATGCTCATCGAAACCGTCCTCAACGATGCCGACGCGACGCTGTCCGGCGCGCTCTGCCGCACGGGCGCTGCGCAGTTTGGCCAGGACGCCGGCGCGTTCCTCGGCAAAGAGACCGGCGTGCTGCTGTCCGACGACATCGAGCGTGTGTTCGCCGAATCCGACTACCTGATCGACTTCACGCGTCCCGACGCGACGCTCGCGCATCTCGAAGCCGCGCAGCGCCACGACGTGAAAATGGTGATCGGCACGACCGGCTTCGACAACGCGCAAAAAGCGCAGCTGCGCGCGGCGGCGCAGAAGATCGGCGTCGTGTTCGCGTCGAACATGAGCGTCGGCGTGAACGTCACGCTGAAGCTGCTCGAATACGCGGCGCGGCACTTCTCGACCGGCTACGACATCGAGATCATCGAGGCGCATCATCGTCACAAGGTCGACGCGCCGTCCGGCACCGCGCTGACGATGGGCGAAGTGATCGCCAGCGCGCTCGGCCGCAATCTCGACGACTGCGCGATCTACGGTCGCGAAGGCGTGACCGGCGAGCGCGATCCGTCGACGATCGGCTTCTCGGCAATTCGCGGCGGCGATATCGTGGGCGATCATACGGTGCTGTTCGCGGGCATCGGCGAGCGCATCGAGATCACGCACAAATCGGCAAGCCGCCTGTCATATGCACAAGGCGCGCTTCGTGCTGTACGCTTCCTCGAAGGCCACGACAACGGCTTCTTCGACATGCAGGACGTGCTCGGCCTGCGTTGAGCGAAGCCCGTTGCGCAGAGGCGGAGTAGCGCATCCCGAGCGCGCCCTCCCGAAGTCACTTTCCCAAGGCGAGGTCAGATGGCAGGCAGCAGCGGCATCATCCATTACCTGCAAACGAGCGACGCAATCACGCATGGCGTCGCCTATGTGCTGCTGGCCATGTCGATTGCGAGCTGGTGTTTTCTGATCGTCAAGAGCTGGATTCTGACGCGCGCGAAACGCCAGGCCAACCGGGCGATCGCGCGCTTCTGGCAGGCGCCGACGCTCGCCGAAGGCGTCGCCATCCTGCGCCGCACTGATCGTGAGCGCGTGTTCGCGCCGCTCGCCGAAGCGGCGTTGAATGCGGCCGAGGTCGACATTCCGGGCGCGCTGCTCGCGCGCGTCGAGCGCAGCGAACGGGTGCTGCGCGCGCTGCGCCAGGCGCTCAATGCGTCGCAGCGGCGGCTCGAGTTCGGTCAGGTGCTGCTTGCGTCGGTTGGCAGCACCGCGCCGTTCGTCGGTCTGCTCGGCACCGTATGGGGTATCTATCACGCGCTCGGCAGCATCGCGGCGAGCGGGCAGGCGCAGATCGAGAACGTCGCGGGACCGGTGGGCGAGGCGCTGATCATGACCGCGTTCGGTCTGGTGGTCGCGATTCCGGCGGTGCTCGCGTACAACGTGCTGGGCCGCCTCGTGCGGCAATTGTCCGAGGAGTTGGACGGCTTCGCGCACGATCTGCATGCGTACGTGTGCTCCCCAACCGAGCACGCGCCGACGCCTCCGCGCGCGCAGCAGGCGGCGCGCGAGGCGCACCGCTGACTTGTCACGCGCGGCGGGCTCGGCACATCGCGACCTTCCTCGCACGACACACCGCCCATCGCACGGGCAAGCTCAGACGCAAGGAGGCGACATGGCATTCGGCGGACTCGAGAAGAAGCAGACGGCCGCGCCGATGGCCGAGATCAACATGACGCCGCTGATCGACGTGATGCTGGTGCTGCTGGTGATTTTCATCATCACCGCGCCGCTGTTCTCGCACGCGATCCGGCTCGATCTGCCGAAGGTCGCGGCGGCGCCCGCGCGCCAGACCCCGCAAACCATCTCCCTTTCGATCGACGGCGCCGGCAAGCTCTACTGGAACGGCAAGCCGATCACGCTCGCGCAGATGCGCGTGCAGTTCGCCGAGGGCGGCAAGCGGGCGGACCAGCCGGACCTCCAGTTGCGCGCGGAGCGCTCGACGCGCTACGAAGTGATTGCGCAGGTGATGGGCGCCGCGCAGCAGGCGGGGCTCGAGCGGATCGGCTTCGTGACGGACCCGCCACCGCCCGCCGCGCAGCACTGAGCGCCACCGGGTGCGCACCGCGTTCACGAATCCGGCATACCCAGTCCCGCGCCACGCCGCGCGGCGCACCCGTCCGCGAACGGTATAATCAGCCCTTTCCCCGCCGAAGGGGACACGACGCAACGACATTCTGCAGAGCACCGGGCCGGTGCGAAAGCACCGAACCTGGCGATCCCATCACACCATGCACGAAAAATACGTTCCCTCCGACGTCGAAGCCGCCGCGCAAGGGCAATGGCGCGCCGTCGACGCCTACAAGACGACGGAAACCACCGACAAGCCCAAGTTCTACTGCGTCTCGATGCTGCCGTATCCGTCGGGCAAGCTGCACATGGGGCACGTGCGCAACTACACGATCAACGACGTGATGTACCGCTATCTGCGGATGAACGGCTACAACGTGCTGATGCCGATGGGTTGGGACGCCTTCGGCATGCCGGCGGAGAACGCCGCGATGGCCAACAACGTGCCGCCCGCGCAGTGGACCTACGACAACATCGCTTACATGAAGAAGCAGATGCAGTCGATGGGCCTCGCGATCGACTGGTCACGCGAAGTCGCGACCTGCAGCCCTGACTACTACAAGTGGAACCAGTGGCTGTTCCTGAAGATGCTCGAAAAGGGCATCGCGTACAAGAAAACCGGCACCGTGAACTGGGACCCGGTCGACCAGACCGTGCTCGCGAACGAGCAGGTGATCGACGGGCGCGGCTGGCGCTCGGGCGCGCTCGTCGAAAAGCGCGAAATCCCGATGTACTACATGCGCATCACGCAGTACGCGGATGAACTGCTGAACGATCTCGAAGGCCTCGGCTGGCCCGAGCGCGTGAAGATCATGCAGCAGAACTGGATCGGCAAGAGCTTCGGCGTGAACTTCGGCTTCCCGTATGAAATCGACGGCGAACAGAAGCTGCTGCGCGTGTTCACGACGCGCGCCGACACGATCATGGGCGTCACGTTCTGCGCGATCGCCGCCGAGCATCCGCTCGCCACGCGTCTCGCGCAAGACAAGCCGGAACTGCAGCCGTTCATCGACGAATGCAAGCGCGGTGGCGTCGCCGAAGCCGACGTCGCGACGATGGAAAAGAAAGGCATGGCCACCGGCTTCTACGTCACGCATCCGCTGACGCAGGCGAAGGTCGAGGTGTGGATCGGCAACTACGTGCTGATGACTTACGGCGAAGGCGCGGTGATGGGCGTGCCGGCGCACGACGAGCGCGACTTCGCGTTCGTGAAGAAATACGGTCTGCCGGTCAGGCAGGTCGTCGCGGTCGAGGGCAAGGAATTCTCGACCGAAGCGTGGGCGGAGTGGTACGGCGAGAAGACCGGCACGCTGGTGAACAGCGGCAAGTACGACGGCCTTGCCTACGACGAGGCCGTAGACCGTATCGCCGCCGATCTCAAGGAACTGGGCCTCGGCGACAAGCAGATCACGTGGCGTCTGCGTGACTGGGGCGTGTCGCGCCAGCGTTACTGGGGCACGCCGATCCCGATCATCCACTGCCCGAAGTGCGGCGACGTGCCGGTGCCGGAAAAAGACCTGCCGGTCGTGCTGCCGGAAGACCTGGTGCCGGACGGCACGGGCAATCCGCTCGCGAAGTCCGAAGCGTTCCTGAACTGCACGTGCCCGAGCTGCGGCGGCGCGGCAAAGCGCGAAACCGACACGATGGACACCTTCGTCGATTCGTCGTGGTACTTCTACCGCTACGCGTCGCCGGATGCGAAGACGATGGTCGACGAGCGCACCGACTACTGGGCGCCGATGGATCAATACATCGGCGGTATCGAACACGCGATCCTGCACCTGCTGTACTCGCGTTTCTGGGCGAAGGTGATGCGCGACCTCGGTCTCGTGAAGTTCGGCGAACCGGCGAAGAACCTGCTCACGCAGGGTATGGTGCTCAACGAAACCTATTACCGCGAAAACGAAGCGGGCAAGAAGACCTGGTACAACCCGGCGGAAGTGACCGTGTCGTTCGACGACAAGGGCCGCCCGGTCGGCGCGGTGCTGAACGCTGACGGCCAGCCGGTCGTGCTCGGCGGCGTCGAGAAGATGTCGAAGTCGAAGAACAACGGCGTCGACCCGCAGATGCTGATCGATCAGCACGGCGCGGACACCGCGCGTCTGTTCGTGATGTTCGCGGCTCCGCCCGAGCAGCAGCTCGAGTGGTCGGGTTCGGGCGTCGAAGGCGCGAGCCGCTTCCTGCGTCGCGTGTGGAACTTCGGCTGTACGAACGAAGCCGCGCTGCGCGCGGGCGGCCAGTTGGACGCCGCACGATTCAACGACACCGACAAGGCGCTGCGTCGTGAGATCTATAGCGTGCTGAAGCAGGCCGATTTCGACTATCAGCGTCTTCAGTACAACACGGTGGTATCGGCCGCGATGAAGATGCTCAACGCGCTCGACGGCGCGAAGGGCGCGCAGACCGCCGTGCTGCGTGAAACCTACGGTGTGATGCTGCGCGTGCTGTACCCGGTCGTGCCGCACCTGACGTTCCAGCTGTGGCAGGAGCTCGGCTATGCCGACGAATTCGGCCCACTGCTCGACGCGCCGTGGCCGAAGGTCGACGAGAAGGCGCTCGAACAGGCCGAGATCGAACTCGTGCTGCAGGTGAACGGTAAGGTGCGCGGCGCGATCACGGTCGCGAAGGACGCGTCTCGCGAAGCGATCGAGCAGCTCTCGGCCGAGCACGCAATGGTCGTGAAGTTCAGCGAAGGCAAGGCGCCTAAGAAGATCATCGTGGTGCCGGGCCGTCTCGTGAACGTGGTCGTTTGACGTTCCAGGCCCTCATCCGGCAGACGGAGCGCCGCCCGCCCGGCGGCGTTCCTCGGCACCGCGAATCCACTGCGAACCGGGAGCGAATGTGACTCGCAGATCGTTTTTGACGCTCGCTTGCAGCGTAATGATGTTGTCGGCCTGCGGCTTCCAGTTGCGCGGCCAGCAGGACTTCGCGTTCAAGCGCCTCTATGTGGCGGGCGGCTCGCCCGCGGCCATGGCGCGCTTCACGCGCATCGTGCAGGGCGGCAGCGACACCGTGGTGGTCAGCTCGCCCGCCAATGCCGATGCGCTCCTGCAGATCACGCAGAACCGCAACGTCAGCACGCTGACGCTGAATTCGCTGGGCGTCGTCGCCGAGTATCAGTTGAATCTGCAGATGACCTACACGCTGACCGGCAAGGACGGCACCGTGTTGATTCCGGGCAGCGTGATCGCGCTGAACCGCGCGATGACCTATAGCGACCAGTTCTCGCAGGCGAAGGCCGCCGAGTCCGACATCCTGTTCGCCGACATGGAAAACGACGCGGTCGATCAGCTCGTCCGCCGTCTCGGCGTGGTGCGCTCGCTGCATCCGACGCCGGCCGAGGCCGTGCCGGCCATTGTGCCGCGCGCACCGCTGCCGCCGCCGCCGCTGTGAGCATCGCGCCGTTCGTGATTCGTCGAATCTCATTCATCCCGTCAACCGCCAGCCATGCAACTGCGACCTGACGCGCTCGAAGCGCATCTCGCCCGCGGCCTCGCCGGACTGTACGTCGTATACGGCGACGAGCATCTGCTCGCGCAGGAAGCGTGCGATCGCATCCGCGCGGCGGCGCGCGCGGCCGGCTTCACCGACCGCTCGGTGTTCACGGTCGAGCGCGGTTTCGACTGGAGCTCGCTGCTCGGCGCGAGCCAGTCGATGTCGCTGTTCGGCGACCGTCAGCTGGTCGAGTTGCGCATTCCGTCGGGCAAACCCGGTAAGGAAGGCGCCGATGCGCTGAAGGCGCTCGCATCCACCGTCAACGACGACGTGCTGACGATGATTACGCTGCCGCGCCTCGATGCGGCCACGCAAAAGTCGGCATGGTTCACCGCGCTCGCCGACGCCGGCGTCGCGTTGAAGATCGATCCGGTCGAGCGCGCGCAGCTGCCGAACTGGGTCGGGCAGCGGCTCGCGGCCCAGGGTCAGCGCGTCGCAGCCGGCGAGGAGGGGCGGCGAGCGCTCGCGTTCATCGCCGAGCGCGTCGAGGGCAATCTGCTCGCCGCGCATCAGGAAATCCAGAAGCTCGGGCTGCTGTATCCGAACGGCTCGCTGAGCTTCGATCAGGTTCAGGACGCGGTGCTCAACGTTGCGCGCTACGACGTGTTCAAGCTCAACGAGGCGATGCTCGCGGGCGACGTCGGCCGTCTCGCGCGCATGCTCGACGGGCTGCGCGGTGAGGGCGAGGCCGCGGTGCTCGTGCTGTGGGCGGTCGTCGAAGAAGTGCGCACGCTGCTGCGGATCAAGCGCGGCGTCGCGGCCGGCAAGCCGCTCGCGATGCTCACGCGCGAGAACCGCGTGTGGGGTCCGCGCGAACGGCTGATCGGACCTGCGCTGTCGCGCGTCAGCGAAGCGGCGCTCGAGAAGGCACTCGCGCTGGCGGCGCGGCTCGACCGGCAGGTGAAGGGGCTGTCGGGCGGCACGCCGGGCAATCATCGCAACGATCCGCCGCCCGATCCGTGGGACGGCCTGTTCGAACTCGCGATGACGGTGGCGGCGCCGAAACCGTCGGCAGCTTCGCCAGTGCCGCCGCCGCGACCTCGGGTGCCAACGGCGGCGCCAGCGCGGCGGCCAGTCTGAAGCGGCACAGCTGATTCGCGCGAGCGTCGAAGCAGTGGCTGACGCGAGCCATCGTGTACCAACTGCCAGTCGTTCCACACATACAGACCAGCGTGTTTCGCGTGCCACGCGCCGAACGAAACGCATCGGCGAACCTGTGACAGCACAGTGCACCCGCCGCCCGCGTGCGAGCAAAGCCCCGGTACCCGACTTACAATCGTTTGATCTTTCGCTAATCCTGCCCGACCACCGCATGCCAACGTGCGGGGCATCACGAGAATGACCATGGATATCGACCAGTACATGACCGACCTCGGCCAACGCGCCCGTCAGGCTTCGCGCGCGATGGCGCGGGCGTCGACCGCCGCGAAGAATGCGGCGCTTGCGGCCGTTGCCGAGGCGATCGAGCGCGATGCCGATCTGCTGAAGGCCGCCAACGCGCGCGACCTCGAACGCGCCCGCGGCAAGGGCCACGATGCCGCGTTCATCGACCGGTTGACGCTGTCCGACAAGGCGCTGAAAACGATGGTCGAAGGCCTGCGCCAGGTCGCGGCGCTGGCCGACCCGATCGGCGAGATCAGTAATCTGAAGTACCGGCCGAGCGGCATCCAGGTCGGCCAGATGCGCGTGCCGCTCGGGGTGATCGGCATCATCTACGAATCGCGCCCGAACGTGACGATCGACGCGGCGGCGCTGTGCCTGAAGTCCGGCAACGCGACCATTTTGCGCGGCGGCTCCGAAGCGCTCGAATGCAATACCGCGCTCGCGAAGCTGATCGGCGAGGGCCTCGAAGCGGCCGGTCTGCCGCAGGACGCGGTGCAGGTGGTCGCGACGTCGGACCGCGCGGCGGTCGGCAAGCTCATCACGATGACCGAGTACGTCGATGTGATCGTGCCGCGCGGCGGCAAGAGCCTGATCGAGCGTTTGATGAACGAAGCGCGCGTGCCGATGATCAAGCACCTCGACGGCATCTGCCACGTTTATGTCGACGATCGCGCGGACCTGCCGAAGGCGCTGAACGTCTGCGACAACGCGAAAACGCACCGCTACGGCACCTGCAACACGATGGAGACGCTGCTGGTCGCGCGCGGCATTGCGGCCGAAGTGCTACCGCCGCTGGGCAAGCTGTATCGCGGCAAGGACGTCGAGCTGCGCGTCGATGCGGCGGCGCGCGCGGTGCTGGCCGACGCGGGCGTCGGTCCGCTCGTCGATGCGAGCGAGGAAGACTGGCGCACCGAATATCTCGCGCCGGTGCTCGCGATCAAGGTGGTCGACGGCATCGACGCGGCGATCGAGCACATCAACACGTATAGCTCGCAGCACACCGACGCGATCGTCACCGAAGACCACGACCGCGCGATGCGCTTCCTGCGCGAAGTCGATTCGGCGAGCGTGATGGTCAACGCGTCGACGCGTTTCGCGGACGGCTTCGAGTTCGGCCTCGGCGCCGAGATCGGCATTTCGAACGACAAGCTGCACGCGCGCGGCCCGGTCGGCCTCGAAGGGCTGACGTCGCTGAAATACGTCGTGCTGGGTCATGGCGAAGGCCGTCAATAAAGCACGAATCGAAGCGCCACAACAACAAGGACCACAAGGACCCCCGCCGATGCTTTGGGTAAAGACGTTTCACATCGTATTGATTGCCTCCTGGTTTGCCGGCCTGTTCTATCTGCCGCGCATCTTCGTCAATCTGGCGATGGAAACGGAACCCGCCGCGACGGCGCGTCTTCTGCTGATGGCGCGCAAGCTGTTCCGCTTCATGAGCTTCATCGCCGTGCCCGCGATCGCGTGCGGCCTGTGGTTGTGGCTCGTGATCGGCATCGGCAGCGGGCAGGGCTGGATTCACGCGAAGGTCGGCGTGGTCGTGCTCCTCGTCATCTATCACGCGTATTGCGGCGTGCTGTTGCGCAGGTTCGAGCGCGGCGAGAATCGCCGCTCGGACAAGTGGTATCGGATGTTCAACGAGCTGCCGGTGCTCGGTATGCTCGCCGCGGTCGCGCTGGTGGTGATCAAGCCGTTCTGAGCGGCTGACGGCGTTAAGCAGGGCGCTGGAAAAGATCAAAGGGCGGTATGCCGGTTGAATGGCACACCGCCCTTTTGCGTTATCCCGTCGTTCCGCGTTCCATCGCAGCGGATCACCCCTGCGAATCCACCCGCCGCCGGTGGATCACTTCCTTCGTTTGCGCGAGCTTCTCCAGCAGTTCGGGCCCGCGGCTCAGCGCGACGCCGACCGCCAGAATGTCGCCGATCGCCAGATGTGACACGCGCGAGGTCATCGGGGAGAAGATGTCGGTGTCTTCGTCGACGTTCGCAAAGAGGCCCACGGTTGCGAGCCGCGCGAGCGGCGAATTGCCGTGCGTGATCGCGATCACCTTCGCGCCCGCGTTCAGCGCGGCCTTCGCGGCATCGATGATGTCGCGCGTGCGGCCCGTATTGGAAATCGCGACGACCACGTCCCCAGGTCCGAGCAGCGCGGCCGACATCAGAAACGTATGCGGGTCCGAATACGCGACGCTCGGCATGCCGAGCCGAAAGAACTTGTGCTGCACGTCGAGCGCGGCGATGCCTGAGCCGCCCGCCCCGTAGAACTCGATGCGCTTCGCTTGCGCGAGCATGTCGATCGCCGCGGCGACGCTATCCGACGACAGATTGTTGCGCACCTGAATCAGCGCGCCGATCGTCCGGTCGAGCACCTTCGCGGCGACGCCCGGCGTCGGCTCGTCGGGCCGCACGTCGCGATAGACGGCGGGCACTTCGCTGGCGATGCCCTGCGCGAGACGGATCTTGAATTCGCGAAAGCCGGAGAAACCGAGCGCGTGGCAGAAGCGCGCGATCGTCGGCTGACTCACGCCCGCGCGCGCGGCGACCTCGGTCATCGACAGATCGAGCACCTCGCGCGGCGCCTCGATCACGTAATCGGCCAGCTTGCGCTCGGACGGGCGCAACTGGTCGCGCATCTCTTCCACCTGGGACAGCATCATCGGAAAACTCGCACTATGCTGAAGAACGTGTGGACTATATCCGATTGGTCGTTGACGCACAAAAGCTAGGTACAAAAACTACATATCGGCGAGTAAGTGTATTCCCTGGGTTTCTGCTGTAAAGCGCTAAGGCGACGCCAGTAGGGCGACTTGGCGATCCGCGCCATGCGGCGCTGCAACAGAGTTCGTCATTGTGATCGTGTAGTTTTTCTACTAAGATGGCGTCGTTCGATATCACAACCCCGCGATACCGCCAGGTGTCATGCGTGCGCCTGCCGCCAGCGACGAAGGAGCTCCGATGGTTTCCCCGCATTCGCAATTGTTGAAGGTCACGCAACGCGTGATCGAGCGCAGCAAGCCCACGCGCGCAGCGTATCTGGCCCGCATCGAGCATGCGCAGGGGCGCTTTCCGGCGCGCGGCGCGTTGTCGTGCGCGAACCTCGCTCACGGTTTCGCCGGCCTCGAGGGCAACGACAAGCTCGTGATCAAGCAGATCCGCGAGCCGAATATCGGCATCGTGTCGTCGTACAACGAGATGCTGTCGGCGCACGCGCCGTACAAAAACTACCCGGACATCATCAAGCAGGCCGCGCGCGAAAACGGCGGCGTCGCGCAATTCGCGGGCGGCGTGCCGGCGATGTGCGACGGCGTCACGCAGGGCAACGCGGGCATGGAGCTGTCGCTGTTCTCGCGCGAAGTGATCGCGATGAGCACGGCCGTCGCGCTCACCCACAACATGTTCGACGCGGCGCTGTGCCTCGGCATCTGCGACAAGATCGTGCCGGGCCTGCTGATCGGCGCGCTGCAGTTCGGCCATTTGCCGACCATCTTCGTGCCGGCCGGCCCGATGGCAAGCGGCCTGTCGAACGACGACAAAGCCAGGACGCGTCAGCAGTTCGCGACCGGCCAGTGCGGCCGCGACGCGCTGCTCGAAGCGGAAGCGGCCGCCTATCACAGCCACGGCACCTGCACGTTCTACGGCACCGCGAACAGTAACCAGATGCTGATGGAAGTGATGGGCCTGCATCTGCCGGGCTCGGCCTTCGTGCATCCGCACACGCCGCTGCGCGACGCGCTGACCGCGCAGGCCGCGCGCCGCGTGCTCGATCTGACGGTCGAGCGCGGCCACTACATGCCGATCGGCCATGTGGTCGACGAGAAGGCGATCGTCAACGGCATCGTCGCGCTGCTGGCGACGGGCGGCTCGACCAATCACACGCTGCACCTCGTCGCAATCGCGCGCGCGGCCGGCATCGTGATCGACTGGGACGACTTCGACACGCTGTCGCAGGCGGTACCGCTGCTTGCGAAGATCTATCCGAACGGCAAGGCCGACGTGAACCACTTTCACGCGGCGGGCGGCGTCGCGTTCCTCGTGCGCAATCTGCTCGAAGGCGGTCTGCTGCATGAAGACGTGAACACGGTCGCGGGCAAGGGTCTGAAGCGCTACACCGAGGAGCCGAAGCTGCTCGACGGCAAGCTGCAATGGGTGGCAGGTGTCGAGGCGAGCGCGGACACAGCGGTGCTGCGCGGCATCAGGGAGCCGTTCCAGCCGGACGGCGGCCTGCGTCTGATGCAGGGCAAGCTCGGCCGCGGCGTAATCAAGATTTCGGCGGTCGCGGCGCAGCATCGCAAGGTGAAGGCGCCGGCAATCGTGTTCGATTCGCAGGAAGCGGTGCAGGAAGCGTTCGACAAGGGCGAGCTCAAGCGCGACTTCATCGCGGTGGTGCGCTTCCAGGGCGCACGCGCAAACGGCATGCCCGAGTTGCATCGTTTGACGCCGCTGCTCGGTGTGCTGCAGGATCAGGGTTTCCATGTCGCGCTGGTGACCGATGGCCGTATGTCGGGCGCGTCGGGCAAGGTGCCGGCGGTCATCCATCTGTCGCCGGAAGCGTTGCTGCAAGGCCCGATCGGCAAAGTGCGCACGGGCGACATGCTGGTGATCGACGCCGAGGCGGGCGTGCTCGACATCGAGATCGACGCAGCCGAGTGGGCCGCGCGTCCGAACGCCGAGCCGCTGCATCAGGCGGACAACGAAGTCGGCTTCGGCCGCGAGCTGTTCGGCGTGTTCCGTGCGGCGGCGGCGCCGGCGGAGCAGGGCGCGTCGGTGTTCGGCAAGCTGGTCGGCGAGGGCGGCACGGTCGACGGCCAGCACGGCCACGGCAGCCATCACAAGCACGGCCACGACGGTGACCATCAGCACGGCCATCAACCCAGCGACCATCACACGAGCACCGCGCAAGCCGGCGCGGCGCCGCAGAAACAAGGAGTCTGACTATGACGTCGAAAACAGTAAGCGATATCGTGCGCCTTGGCCCGGTGATTCCGGTGCTCGCGTTCGACACGGTCGAACAGGGCGAACACGTGTCGCGCGCGTTGCACGCGGGCGGCGTGAAGGTGCTCGAAATCACGCTGCGCACGCCGGCGGGCCTCGGCGCGATCGAGCGTGCGTGCGAACTCGCGGACGATATCGTGGTCGGTGTCGGCACGATCACGAAGCCCGAGCATTGCGCCCAGGCGAAGAAGGCGGGCGCGCAGTTCGGCGTGTCGCCGGGTCTGACGAAGGACATGCACAAGGCCGCGCAGGATGTGGGTCTGCCGCTGTTGCCCGGCGTGATGACGCCGTCGGACATCATCCTCGCGCTCGAGCTCGGCTACGAGATCGTCAAGTTCTTCCCCGCACAGCAGGCGGGCGGCGTGCCGATGCTGCAGGCGTTCCACGGCCCGTTCCCGGCGCTGAAGTTCTGCCCGACCGGCGGCATCACGCCGGAAAGCGCGCCGCACTTCCTGTCGCTGCCGAACGTGGTCTGTGTCGGCGGTTCGTGGCTCACGCCGAAGGCCGCGCTCGCCGCGCAGAACTGGGACGAGCTCACCCGCCTCGCGCGCGCCGCGAGCCAGCTGGCGGCACCCGCGCACTAAGCCCCACAACCCAATAGCGCATCGGTCAGCTGAACCGGGCCCAGGAGTCTCGTCGATACAGCCGCATCAGGCTGTCGCGCCGAGACTCTTTTTTTACCTGATATGCGTGCTGGATTTGCGCGCGCTTTCTGGAAACAAACAGTAGAATTCAGCGTCCGCGCGGCTAGCCGGGTTTTCAGGCATCGCGCAGGTTGCCGTGAGACGAAGTGCCGGCGGCATCCGCACTCTGAAGTCAATAAACCAAAGGAGGGGATTCATGGAATCTGCCCACGGCAGCTTGCTGCTGGTCTACGCATTGATCGCGATCGCGCTGCTGATCTTGATGATCACGCGCTTCAAGGTCTATCCGTTTCTCGTTCTGATCATCGTGTCGTTGCTGCTGGGCCTCGTGGCCGGCATGCCGATGCAGACCATCGTCAAATCGTTCGAAACGGGGAACGGCAACACGCTCGGGCACATTGCCATCGTCGTCGGTCTCGGTACGATGCTCGGCAAGATGATGGCCGAATCGGGCGGCGCCGAGCGCGTCGCGACCACGCTGATCAACTGGTTCGGTGAGAAACACATTCACTGGGCGATGATGGTGGTCGCGATCATCGTCGGCTTGCCGGTGTTCTTCGAAGTCGGCTTCGTGCTGCTGATTCCGATCGCGTTCAACGTCGCCAAGCGCACCAACAAATCGCTGCTGCTGGTCGGCCTGCCGATGGTCGCGGGTCTGTCCGTCGTGCACGGGCTGATTCCGCCGCACCCGGCCGCACTGCTCGCCGTGCAGGCGTATCACGCGGACATCGGCAAGACGATCGCCTACGGTCTGATCGTCGGCGTGCCGTGCGCGATCGTCGCCGGTCCGCTGTTCGCGTTGATGGTGAGCCGTCATATCCAGTTGCCGAAGGAAAATCCGCTTGCCGCGCAATTTCTGGGCAGCGACGTGAAGGACGCCAACGGCGTGCAAAGTGGTAACGCCGCGAAGGCCGCTGCACCGAAGCGCGAACTGCCGGGCTTCGGCATCACGCTGGTCACGATCCTGTTGCCGGTGGTCCTGATGCTGGTCGGCAGCTGGGCCGACCTGGTCTTCGAGCCGAAGACGCTGCCGAACGATCTGCTGCGCTTCTTCGGCAACACCGACGTCGCGCTGCTGACGGCCGTGCTGGTCAGCTTCTGGACCTTCGGCGCGAGCCGCGGCTTTAACCGCGAGCAGATTCAGAAGTTCTGCGGCGAGTGTCTCGCGCCGATCGCGGGTATTACACTGATCGTCGGTGCGGGCGGTGGTTTTGGCCGCGTACTGATGGATAGCGGCATTTCGAAGGAAATCACCAGCGTGGCGACCGCGGTGCATCTGTCGCCGCTGCTGTTCGGCTGGCTCGTCGCGGCGATGATGCGTCTCGCGACCGGCTCGGCCACCGTCGCGATGACGACCGCCTGCGGCATCGTCGCGCCGATCGCGGCGGCGGGCGCGGTGCAGGTGAAGCCGGAACTGATGGTGCTCGCGACCGGCTCGGGCTCGCTGATCTTCTCGCACGTGAACGACGGCGGCTTCTGGCTGATCAAGGAATATTTCGGCATGACGGTGGTGCAGACCTTCAAGACGTGGTCGCTCCTCGAAACCATCATTTCGGTGATGGGGCTGGGCCTGACCTTCGCACTCGCGGCGGTCCTGTAAGGAGTTTCAAATGATTCTGATCGCAATGGGCGTGTCGGGCGCCGGCAAGACGAGGATTGGCGAAATGCTGGCCGAGCGCCTGCATTGCGCGTTCACCGACGGCGACGCGTTCCATAGCGCGGCGAACAAGGAGAAGATGCACCACGGCATTCCGCTCACCGACGAAGACCGCTGGCCGTGGCTGAAGACGATCCGCGCGGCGATCGAGGAAAAGCAGAAAGCGGGCGAGACGGCGGTGTTCACGTGTTCGTCGCTGAAGCGCTCGTATCGCGACATTCTGCGTGCCGGCGACAAGGACGTGTGCTTCGTCTACCTGAAGGGTTCGCGCGAGGTGCTCGCGGAGCGTCTCGGGGATCGCACCGGGCATTTCTTCGATCCGTCGCTGCTGCAAAGCCAGCTCGATACGCTCGAGGAGCCCGGTGACGACGAAGCGATCACGGTCAGCATCGATCTGACGCCGGAACAGATCGTCGACGAGGTGCTCAGGCAGGTCGAAGCGCGCTGAGTCTCTGATTGCTTCGCGTTCCAGCTTCGAACGCGGGACGAAAAAAAAGCCGCTCCCCGGAGCGGCTTTTTTACGCATTGAAGAAGCTGGCCCAGCCGATCAGCCGATCCGCTTCGCCAGTTCGACGGCCCGGCCGATGTACGAGCCGGGCGTCATCGCGAGCAGGCGGTCCTTCGCGTCCTGCGCAATCGCCAGGCCGCCAATGAAGCTCTGCAGCGCCTCGCGCGTGATGCCCTTGCCGCGCGTGAGCTCCTTCAGCTGCTCGTACGGATTCTCGATGCCGTAACGGCGCATTACGGTCTGCACCGGCTCGGCCAGCACTTCCCAGCAGTTGTCGAGGTCTTCGTTCAGACGCTGCGCATTCACTTCGAGCTTGTCGAGGCCGCGGATCAGCGAGTCGTACGCGAGCAGCGAGTAGCCGAACGCGACGCCGATGTTGCGCAGCACCGTCGAGTCGGTCAGGTCGCGCTGCCAGCGCGACACCGGCAGCTTGTCGGCGAGGTGACGCAACGTGGCGTTCGCGAGGCCGAGGTTGCCTTCCGAGTTTTCGAAGTCGATCGGGTTGACCTTGTGCGGCATCGTCGACGAACCGATTTCGCCGGCCTTCGTGCGCTGCTTGAAGTAGCCGAGCGAGATGTAGCCCCACACGTCGCGGTCCAGATCCAGCAGGATCGTGTTCGCGCGCGAGATCGCGTCGAACAGCTCGGCCATGTAGTCGTGCGGCTCGATCTGGGTCGTGTACGGATTGAACGCGAGCTTCAGACGGTTCTCGACGACGTCCTTCGAGAATGCTTCCCAGTCGAACTCCGGATACGCGGACAGGTGCGCGTTGAAGTTGCCGACCGCGCCATTCATCTTGCCGAGCAGTTCGACCTTCGCGATCCGCTCGATCGCACGCGCGAGCCGCGCGGCGACGTTGGCGATTTCCTTGCCGAGCGTGGTCGGGCTGGCCGGCTGGCCGTGCGTGCGCGACAGCATCGGCTGGGCGGCGTGCGCGTGCGCGAGCGCAACGAGGCGTTGATGCACCGAGCGCAGCGCCGGCAGGATCACGTGTTCGCGCGCGCCGGCGAGCATCAGGCCGTGCGACGTGTTGTTGATGTCTTCCGACGTGCACGCGAAGTGGATGAACTCGCTCGCGCGCTCCAGTTCTTCATGGCCCTTCACCGATTCCTTCAGCCAGTATTCGACGGCCTTCACGTCGTGGTTCGTCACGCGCTCGATTTCCTTGATGCGCGCGGCATCGTGCGCGGTGAAGCGCTCGGCCAGTTGCAGCAGGAATTGCTCGGACGCCTCGGAGAAGCGCGGCACTTCAGCGAAGCCGGCGCGCGACAGCGCGATCAGCCAGTGGATTTCGACCGTCACGCGATTGCGCATGAAGGCGGCTTCCGAGAGCCAGTCGCGCAGGGCTTCGGTTTTGGCGGCGTAGCGGCCGTCGAGCGGGGAAAGCGCGTTCAGCGCGAACAGGGTGTCGGGGCGGGTGTCGGACATGATGAGGACCGGGTTGAAGCGGTTGAGCGCTCAGCGAGCGGGTCGGGAACGGAGGGAACCGTGGATTTTACCACTGTGACGCGATGGGCCCGCCCGGATGCGTGGGTCGCAATCCGCGCCGCTAGAATGCTGACTTCTTCCCTCTCGACGGCAAGCGCAATCGCATGGAACTGAAATGGCTCGAAGACTTCATTTCGCTCGCGGAAACGCGTAGCTTCAGCCGCTCGGCCGAGTTGCGCCACGTCACGCAGCCGGCTTTCTCGCGCCGCATCCAGGCGCTCGAAGCGTGGCTCGGCACGGAACTGATCGACCGTTCTGTTTATCCGACGCGGCTCACGGCGGCCGGTCAGGTGTTCAACGAGCAGGCGCTCGCGATGCTGTCGCAATTCCACGAGGCGCGTGCGCTGCTGCGCGGCCACACGGCGACGCCCCAGGCGACGATCGAATTCGCGGTCCCCCACACGCTGTCGCTCACTTACTTCCCGCGCTGGCTGCAGCGCATCGAGGCGCAGATGGGCCCGATCCACACGCGGCTGCGCGCGCTGAACGTGCACGACGCGGCGCTCTCGCTGGTGGAAGGCGGCTGCGATCTGATGATGGGCTACCACCATCCGAGCCATCCGGTCGCGCTCGATCCGGCGCGCTACGACATGCTGACGCTCGGCCACGAGCCGATCAGCCCGTTCTCGGCGCCGGCCCGCGCGGGGCGGCCGCGTCACACGCTGCCAGGCTCGGCCGATGCGCCCGCGCCGTATCTGTCGTACACGCCGAACGCGTACCTCGGGCGCATGACCGAGGTGATTCTCGCGAACGCGCCGGAGCGCCTGTACCTCGACCGGCTCTACGAAACCGACATGGCCGAGGGGCTCAAGGCGATGGCGCTCGCTGGTCACGGCATCGCGTTTCTGCCGCATAGCGCGGTCGAAGATGCGGTGGCCGAAGGCCGGCTGATCCGCCTCGATCGCGCGACGCGCGGCACGCCCGAAGGGCAACTGACGCTCAGCATGGAGATTCGCCTGTATCGCGACAAGCTCGCCGCGAAAAGCGACGACGCGCGCCAGATTCTCGTGCGCCGGTTGTGGGACGTGGTGTCGGAGGAACTCCGGCAGAGCGCCGCCTGAGCCGCGGCATAAAACTCAAACTCGAACCTGCCTCGCGACGACGCGAATTTGCGGCTTTGCGAACGTTATGCAAGAAAAACATAACGGGATAAGGAAACGGCATTGGATTTCGATACGGCGTTTTTCCACAATGCCCGTACTCGATCAAACGCCGGAGCGTTCATGTCATCCCAGCAACAAGCCGCAGAATCGGTACAAGCCGCCTCAACGTTGCAAGCCGTTCCCTCCTACCTCAATAAGGAAGACCTCGGCCCATGGGGCAACTATCTGCGCCAGGTCGACCGCGTCGCGCCGTATCTCGGTTCGCTGTCCCGCTGGCTCGAAACCCTGAAGCGCCCGAAGCGCATTCTCGTCGTCGACGTGCCCATCGAACTCGACAACGGCACGGTCGCGCACTTCGAGGGTTATCGCGTGCAACACAACGTGTCGCGCGGTCCGGGCAAGGGCGGCGTGCGTTATCACCAGGACGTTACGCTATCCGAAGTGATGGCGCTGTCCGCGTGGATGTCGGTGAAGAATGCGGCGGTGAACGTGCCGTACGGCGGCGCGAAGGGCGGCATCCGCGTCGATCCGCGCACGCTGTCGCGTGGCGAGCTCGAGCGCGTGACGCGCCGCTACACGAGCGAGATCGGCATCATCATCGGACCGAATACCGACATCCCCGCGCCGGACGTGAACACGAACGAGCAGATCATGGCGTGGATGATGGACACGTACTCGATGAATCAGGGCCAGACGGCCACCGGCGTCGTGACTGGCAAGCCGATCACGCTCGGCGGCTCGCTCGGCCGTCGCGAGGCGACCGGCCGCGGCGTGTTCGTGGTGGGCTGCGAAGCGGCTCGCCGCATCGGCTTCGACATCGAAGGCGCACGTATCGCGGTGCAGGGCTTCGGCAACGTCGGCGGCATCGCCGCGCGTCTGTTCCAGGAGGCGGGCGCGAAGGTCGTCGCGGTGCAGGACCATACAGGCTCGGTGTACAAGTCCACCGGCATCGACGCGGTCGCGCTGCTCGACTACGTCGCGAAGACGGGCGGCGTCGGCGGTTTCCCCGAAGCCGATGCGATCACCGGTGATGAGTTCTGGACCGTCGAGTCGGACATCCTGATTCCGGCGGCGCTGGAAAATCAGATCACCGAGAAAAACGCCGGCAAGATCAAGACCAGGATCATCGTCGAGGGCGCGAACGGCCCGACCACTACGGCGGCGGACGACATCCTGCACGATCGCGGCATCCTCGTGATTCCGGACGTGGTCGCGAATGCCGGCGGTGTGACAGTGTCATATTTCGAATGGGTCCAGGACTTCTCGAGCTTCTTCTGGACCGAGGACGAGATCAACGAGCGCCTCGAGCGCGTGATGCGCGAAGCGTTCGCGGCGGTGTGGCAGGTGTCGAGCGAGCAGAACGTGTCGGTGCGCACGGCTGCGTTCATCGTCGCGTGTAAGCGGATTTTGCAGGCGCGCGAGATGCGCGGCTTGTATCCGTGATGGACCGTGTCCTATCTTGTTTGAAACGGCGGTGACGCGGCCCGGTATCCGGGCCGGGAGGCGCACACCGCCGAAACTTCGTGCATCAACGCGGTCCACAAGACGGCGTGTTTGACCGGCGGGCGGCATCCTATCGATGCCGCCCGCCTTCTCATATGCGCGAAACGGCCGTGCCACGGCGCCGCGAGCCCATCGCGGCGTGCGCGCAACAGAATGGTTAATAGCGATACTTTCAGAAAAATTACTTTGTTACACTGGCGCCGGTTCTTGCCAAGGAGATCAAGATGAAGATTAAAAAAGCTGCGCTGCTGCTCGCGACTCTCGGACTGTTTACGGTTGGCGCGCATGCGCAAGACTCGGGCACACTGAAAAAGATCAAGGATACGGGCGTCATTTCGCTGGGCCATCGCGAATCGTCGATCCCGTTCTCCTATTACGACGAAAAGCAGAACGTGATCGGCTACTCGCAGGATTACGCGATGAAGATCGTCGAGGCCGTCAAGCAGAAGCTGAACATGCCGAACCTGAAGGTGAAGCTCGTGCCGGTCACGTCGCAGAACCGCATTCCGCTCGTGCAGAACGGCACGGTCGACATCGAGTGCGGCTCAACCACGAATAACCTCGAGCGTCAGCAACAGGCCGCCTTCACGAACACGATCTTCGTGATCGGCACGCGCCTGATGACCAAGAAAGATTCCGGCATCAAGGACTTCCCGGACCTGAAGGGCAAGACGGTCGTCACGACCGCCGGCACCACGTCCGAGCGCCTGCTTCGCAAGATGAACCAGGACAAGAACATGGGCATGAACATCATCAGCGCGAAGGATCACGGCGAATCGTTCCTGACGCTGTCGACGGGCCGTGCCGCCGCGTTCATGATGGACGACGCGCTGCTCGCCGGCGAGCGCGCCAAGTCGAGCAACCCGGGCGATTTCGTGATCGTCGGCACGCCGCAATCGCGGGAGGCGTACGGCTGCATGCTGCGCAAGAACGACCCCGACTTCAAGAAGGTCGCCGACGACGCCATCGCGAAGGTGCAAACGTCGGGCGAAGGCGAACAGATCTACAAGCGCTGGTTCGAATCGCCGATCCCGCCGAAGGGCCTGAACCTGAACTTCCCGATGAGCGACGATATGCGTGCGCTGTTCAAGAATCCGAACGACAAGGCAATCGACTAAACCCTAGCTGCTTTTTCGACACTTTCGAAACGCTGAACGCAACGGAAGGGGCCACGCGCTTCTTCCGTTTCTTTTTGCCGGAGTCTTGGCCATGTCATATCACTGGAACTGGGGCATTCTGCTGAGTCCCGTCTCCACGGGCGAGCCGACCACCTATCTGGGCTGGCTGTTCTCGGGGCTGCGGGTGACGGTCACCGTGTCGCTGTCGGCATGGGTGATCGCGCTGATCGTCGGCTCGCTCTTCGGTGTGCTGCGCACGGTGCCCAACAAATGGGCGTCGGGCGTCGGCACCGTCTACGTCGCGATTTTCCGTAACATTCCGCTGATCGTGCAGTTCTTCATCTGGTATCTGGTGATACCGGAGCTGCTGCCCGTGTCGATCGGCAACTGGTTCAAGCAATTGCCGCCGGGCGCGCAGTTCTTCTCATCGTCGATCGTGTGTCTGGGCCTCTTCACCGCCGCGCGCGTGTGCGAGCAGGTGCGCTCGGGCATCAACGCGTTGCCGCGCGGCCAGCGCGCGGCCGGTCTGGCGGTAGGCCTCACGCAGTGGCAGACGTATCGCTATGTGCTGCTGCCGGTCGCGTACCGCATCATCGTGCCGCCGCTCACCTCCGAGTTTCTGAACATCTTCAAGAACTCCGCGGTTGCCTCGACGATCGGTCTGCTCGATCTGTCCGCGCAGGCGCGCCAGCTCGTCGACTACACGTCGCAAACTTACGAGTCGTTCATCGCGGTCACGGTCGCATACATGCTGATCAATCTGATCGTGATGCAACTGATGCGCTGGGTCGAAGTGAAGGCCCGGCTGCCCGGCTATATCGGAGGAAAGTGATGCATCATTTCGACTGGAGCGGTATTCCGGGCGCGCTGCCTACGCTATGGACCGGCGCGATCATCACGTTCAAGATCACGCTGATCGCGATCGTATTCGGCATCATCTGGGGCACCATTCTCGCGATGTTTCGACTGTCGCCGATCAAGCCGCTCGGATGGTTCGCGCAGGCTTACGTGACGCTCTTCCGTTCGATCCCGCTCGTGATGGTGCTGCTGTGGTTCTTCCTGATCGTGCCGCAGGTGCTGCAAAGCGTGCTCGGTCTGTCGGCCGACATCGACATCCGGCTCGCCTCGGCGATGGTCGCGTTCTCGCTGTTCGAGGCCGCGTATTATTCGGAGATCATCCGCGCTGGCATTCAGGCGGTGCCGCGTGGTCAGGTCAACGCGTCGTTCGCGCTCGGCATGACCTATGGGCAGGCGATGCGCCTGATCGTGCTGCCGCAGGCGTTCCGCGCGATGGTGCCGCTGCTGCTCACGCAGGGTATCGTGCTGTTTCAGGATACGTCGCTCGTCTACGTGATCAGCCTCGCCGACTTCTTCCGCACGGCTACGAATATTGGCGATCGTGACGGCACGAACGTCGAGATGGTACTGTTCGCGGGCGCGTGTTATTTCGTGATCTGCGTGATCGCGTCGAGCCTCGTCAAAGGTCTTCAGAAAAAGGTCGCAAGATGATCTCTATCAAGAATGTTTCGAAGTGGTACGGCCATTTCCAGGTGCTGACCGACTGCACGACGGAAGTCAAAAAGGGCGAAGTGGTCGTGGTGTGCGGGCCGTCCGGTTCGGGCAAGTCCACGCTGATCAAGACCGTCAACGGACTCGAGCCGTTCCAGAAGGGCGAGATCGTCATCAAAGGCCAGTCACTGACCGACAAGAAAACCAATCTGTCGAAGCTGCGCTCGAAGGTCGGCATGGTGTTCCAGCACTTCGAACTGTTTCCGCATCTGTCGATCGTGCAGAACCTGACGCTCGCGCAGGTCAAGGTGCTCGGCCGCTCGAACGACGAGGCGACCGCGAAGGCCCTGAAGCTGCTCGATCGCGTCGGTCTGCGCGCACATGCGGACAAGTATCCGGGGCAGTTGTCCGGCGGTCAGCAGCAGCGCGTGGCGATTGCGCGTGCGCTCTCCATGGACCCGATCGCGATGCTGTTCGACGAGCCGACCTCGGCGCTCGATCCGGAGATGATCAACGAAGTGCTCGACGTGATGGTCGAACTCGCGCAGGAAGGCATGACGATGATGTGCGTGACGCACGAAATGGGCTTCGCGAAGAAGGTCGCGCATCGCGTGATTTTCATGGACAAGGGTTTGATCGTCGAAGACGACCGCAAGGAAGACTTCTTCGCGAATCCGAAGTCGGATCGCGCGAAGGATTTTCTCGCGAAGATTCTGCACTGAGGGTGGGTGCGCAGGCCTCGTTTCGGGGCTCGCGCGGGACGAAAAAAAGCCGCTCCGTGGAGCGGCTTTTTGTTTCGCACGCGTAGGGTGACGCGGCGGCTTACGACTCGAACGCTGCCGTGTCATCGGCGGCTTCGAGATCGGTTTCGCTGTCGGGTGAAAGCGTGGTTGCGCTCGTGCCCACCGCGTGCGCGCCGTTCGACGCCGCGATCGTCGTGGCCGACGCCGATGCGTCGAGTGCCGGATTGCGCAACTTTTCGAGCACCGACTGCGGCACCGGAATATTGGCGCGGCCGATCACGTCGCCATGCTGGAACATCAGCAGATCGCCGGGCTTGAACGCGGTCCACACTTCGTTGTCGGTCAGCGGCTTGGTCGCGATGACTGCGACGCGGTCTTCGGGTGTCGTGTATTTGGCGAAATCGATCGATACGTCCGCGTCGACCAGATGCGCGGTCGAAAACGGCCAGCGACGCACGACGTAATGCAGATGCGTCGAGCAATGCGCGAACAGGGCCTGGCCGTTAGACATCAGGAAATTGAACACGCCGTACTGCGTGATTTCACGCGTGAGCGTCTCGAGCGCGGCGAACAGCTCGTGAAGCGGCGGCTGCTGCGCGCCCGGAAAAGCCTTACGCAAACCTTCCAGTAGCGCGCAGAACGAGAGTTCGCTGTCGGTCGTGCCGACCGGCTGATACACGCCGTTCAGTTCCGGCGCGTAAGCCTGCAGATCGCCGTTATGCGCGAAGATCCAGTGACGCCCCCACAGTTCGCGCATGAACGGGTGGCAGTTTTCGAGCAGGATGTGCCCTTGCGTCGCCTTGCGGATGTGCGCGATCGTGTTTTTCGATTTGATCGGGTAGCGCTTGACCATCTCGGCGATCGGCGACGTGGCCGACGATTGATGATCGATGAACAAGCGGCACGCCTTGTCTTCAAAGAAAGCGATGCCCCAGCCGTCGGCGTGGTGATCGGTGACGCCGCCACGCGCCGCAAAGCCGGTAAAGGAAAACGTGACGTCCGTCGGCGCGGCGCAGTTCATTCCGAGAAGTTGGCACATGTTGCAGGTGAGCCTGTGAACGGAGTGAGCCGTTACAATGATGATTTCCCAAGCATATCACCGAGCCGGAGACGCCAAATAGCAAAATTGACATGTGTTCGGGCCGCTACAACGCGGTTTGACCGGTCGATCAGCGAGGCGCGCGAAGTCTCGTATTCCTGCCATGACTGCTTCCAACGTTTCCCCCCATGCCATCACACTGGTCCGCCCGGACGACTGGCATCTGCACGTGCGCGACGGCGCGATGCTCGCGGCCGTGCTGCCTGACACCGCTCGCCAGTTCGGTCGCGCGATCATCATGCCGAACCTGAAGCCGCCGGTCACGACGACCGCGATGGCGGAGGCATATCGCGAGCGCGTCATCGCCGCGATTCCCGAGGGCGCGAAATTCGAGCCGCTGATGACGCTGTACCTGACCGACAACACGCCGCCCGACGAGATCCGCCGCGCGCGCGAGAGCGGCTTCGTGCACGGCGTGAAGCTGTACCCGGCGGGCGCGACGACGAACTCCGACGCGGGCGTCACCGATCTGATGAAGTGCGCGAAGACGCTGGAAGTGATGCAGGAAGTCGGCATGCCGCTGCTCGTGCATGGCGAGGTGACCGATTCGGACATCGATCTGTTCGATCGCGAAAAGGTCTTCATCGATCGCGTGATGATGCCGCTGCGCCGCGCATTTCCGGCGCTGAAGGTCGTGTTCGAGCACATCACGACGAAGGACGCGGCCGACTACGTCCGCGAAGCGGGCGTCGCGCCGGAACTGCTTGGCGCTACGATCACCGCGCACCATCTGCTGTACAACCGCAACGCGATTTTCCAGGGCGGCATCCGTCCGCATTACTACTGCCTGCCGGTGCTCAAACGCGAGACCCATCGCGTCGCGCTGGTCGAGGCGGCGACCTCGGGCGATCCGCGCTTCTTCCTCGGCACCGACAGCGCGCCGCATCCGAAGGGGCTGAAGGAACACGCGTGCGGTTGCGCGGGCTGCTACACCGCGCTGCACGCGCTCGAGCTCTATACCGAAGCATTCGACAAGGCCGGCGCGCTCGACAAGCTCGAAGGCTTCGCGAGCTTCCATGGTCCGGACTTCTACCGTCTGCCGCGCAATACGGAGAAGGTCACGCTGCGTCGCGAGGAATGGACGCTGCCGGCCGAACTGCCGGCCGGCGATACGCCGGTCGTGCCGCTGCGAGGCGGGGAGTCGATTGGCTGGCGTCTCGTTTGAGGCTGCGGTAGATGCGGGAGCGTGAGGCGGGGCAGCGCGCTGCCAATATTGATAAGGCGGCGAAAGCGGGCTCCGCGGTAGCGCATGAAGCCGCGGCGACCAAAGCTGCGCGCGGCATGGCACCCGAGCCTCTGCCACAGTGCTTCGCCGCAATCGACTGGTCGAAGCCGTGGTTCGCGCAATTCGCCACACGCGGTCAGCGTTGGCAGCAAGCCGCGCTGACCGGCTACGCGGACCTTCTCGCCGCGATGAACGCCGACGCCGCCCAGATGCAACAGACCACCGGCCGCGGCCAGCCTCTTGCGTTCATCGCGCAGGACGACCTGCCACCGGGTGCCGCGTACGAGGGGCATATAGCGTCGACCGGTTGCGTGCCGACGCGCCACAATCTGCACGACTTCTTCAACGGTTCGATGTGGTTCGCGTTTCCGCGCATCAAGGCGGCGCTGAACGCGCGCCAGTCGGCGGAACTCGACGTGCTCGGCGTCGGCCCGACGCGTGGCGGTGTGCGCGACATGCTGACCCTCTTCGACGAAAACGCGCTGCTGTTCGCTTGCGCCGATTCTTCGCTGAGCGCCGCGCTACGCGGCTTCGAGTGGCAGACGCTGTTTGCCGCGTGGCGCGATGCGTGGGGGCGGCGCTGCGAAGTGCGGTGCTTCGGCCATGCGCTGCTCGAAAAGCTGATCGCGCCGTTCAAGGGCTGCACCGGCCATGCATGGATCGTCGACGTTCCGGAAGAGTATTTCGAATGGGACACCCCGACGCGCGACGCATGGCTCGATGAAGCCGTCAGCGCGGCGCTGCTCGGCCCCGACGCTTTGACGAGCCGGATGTTCGCGCCGCTGCCGGTGCTCGGCATTCCAGGCTGGTGGCCCGAGAACGAATCGCCGGCGTTCTACGACGACACGTCCGTGTTCCGCACGGGGCGACGCAAGCGCTAGGCGCTTCCAAGTTCGGTGTTAAAATTCGCGCCAGCAAAGCAGGCTAGGCAGTCGCGGCCTCGACGGCTTCGGCCAACGAGGGCGAGGAAAGTCCGGACTCCACAGGGCAGGGTGATGGCTAACGGCCATCCGTGGCGACACGCGGAACAGGGCAACAGAAAGCAAACCGCCGATGGCCCGGCGCAAGTCGGGATCAGGTAAGGGTGAAACGGTGCGGTAAGAGCGCACCGCGGCTGTCGCAAGGCAGACCGGCACGGTAACCTCCACCCGGAGCAATTCCAAGTAGGCAGGCGCGCATCTTCGCGATGCAGGACGGGGCCCCCGTCTCGTCTGCGGGTAGGAAGCTTGAGCGCGTCAGTAATGGCGCGCCTAGAGGAATGGCTGCCACGCGGGTCGAGTCTTCGGGCGCGGCGCGTGCACAGAATCCGGCTTATCGGCCTGCTTTGCCGCTGAATAAGGAAAGCCGGCGTCCGTTGGGACGCCGGCTTTTTCATTTGGGGCGGGGTGGCGGCCGTGGCCGCCATCGCTTTCGCGCTCAGAGCGCGACGATGTCGAACGAATGCGTGAGTTCGGCGGTCTTCGCGATCATGATCGACGCCGAGCAGTATTTGTCGTGCGAGAGGTTGATCGCGCGCTCGACGGTCGCCGGGTTCAGATTCTTGCCCGTCACCGTGAAGTGGAAGTGGATCTTCGTGAACACCTTCGGATCTTCGCTCGCGCGCTCGGCCTTCAGCGTCACCGAGCAGCCGGCGATCTCCTGGCGGCTCTTCTTCAGGATCATCACGACGTCGTAGGCGGTGCAGCCGCCGGTGCCGAGCAGCACCATTTCCATCGGGCGCGGCGCGAGGTTGCGTCCGCCACCCTCGGGTGCGCCGTCCATCGCGACCAGATGACCGCTGCCCGTCTCGGCCGCGAACGCCATCCCGTCTTGTCCCATCCAGCTTACTTTGCATTCCATGCTGTCACTCCCACCGCGCATCGCTTTGTCGAGACGGCATTGTAGCCCGGTGTCTGACGATTGGCGCACGCTGAGCGCATCCCGCGTCCATGCACGGTGATTGCTTTCTTGTTGCGGTGCGGAATGGGCGGGTGGTTCCAGAATTCCTCGGACAGTTTAGGGTACTTACTCTAAGGCATGTCTGATGCGATTCGAATTTTTTGGCCTTTAGTGCTTGAGCCAAAAGGAGTTTCGTCAAATGTCCTTCCTGCATCGGATCTGTCACATTGTGAAAACTAATTTCACAATGCAAATCTTCTTGCGTTGCACAAGGGTGACTCTTATAATTTACTTCATCGTTGCAGCAGTTCTGCAACCTCCGCTGTCTCCTCCACCTCCTCCTTTGGTGGATTAAACCCGAGCCGCTCGTTCGGGTTTTTTTTCGCCCCCGTTTGTCAGGCGTTTCGCCCCGTTTCCTGGCCGCTCGCGGCGAGCGCATCGCACGTTTTGACTTGCCAGCACAAATTCCTTTATAATTCAGGGCTTTTCCGCATCCGCGCCCGCGGAAGAAGAACCAGGGAGAGCCTGCACGCGCCTCGATGCGCACACTACAAGCAGGAAAGAACACATTGGGCGCAGCAATTTTTTTGGATCGATCATGAAGACGTTTTCCGCAAAAGCCCATGAGGTGACGCGCGAATGGTACGTGATTGACGCGACGGATAAGGTTCTCGGGCGTGTCGCCAGCGAAGTGGCACACCGTCTTCGCGGCAAGCACAAGCCTGAATTCACTCCCCACGTCGACACCGGTGATTTCATCATCGTCATCAACGCCGGCAAGCTGAAGGTCACGGGCAACAAGGTTACCGACAAGAAGTACTACCGTCACTCGGGCTACCCGGGCGGTATCTATGAAACGACGTTCGGCAAGATGCAGGAACGCTTCCCGGGCCGTGCGCTCGAGAAAGCGGTCAAGGGCATGCTGCCGAAGGGTCCGCTCGGCTACGCGATGATCAAGAAGCTGAAGGTCTACGCTGACGCAACGCATCCGCATTCGGCACAACAGCCGAAGGCGCTCGAGATCGAGATCTAAAGGGAGCCCACATGATCGGTAACTGGAATTACGGCACGGGCCGCCGCAAGAGTGCCGTCGCTCGCGTGTTCATCAAGGCAGGCAAGGGCGACATCGTTGTGAACGGCAAGCCCATCGCCGACTACTTCTCGCGCGAAACGTCGCTGATGATCGTGCGTCAGCCGCTGGAACTCACGAACCACGGTGTCACGTTCGACATCAAGGTCAACGTGACCGGCGGCGGTGAAACGGGTCAAGCAGGTGCGGTTCGCCACGGCATCACCCGCGCGCTGATGGACTATGACGCAACGCTGAAGCCGGAACTGTCGAAGGCTGGCTTCGTCACGCGTGACGCTCGTGAAGTCGAACGTAAGAAGGTCGGCTTCCACAAGGCGCGTCGCCGCAAGCAGTTCTCGAAGCGTTAATCGTTTCGGGCGTGAACCGGCCCTCGCGCCGGTTTGCAGCAAAAGCCGCCAACGCCACGCGCGAAGGCGGCTTTTTTTATGGTTTGCCGGGGTTCGCCGGCCGGCCTCGTTCGCTCAAGCGGCATCGGCTCGCCTTGCATCGACCTTGCAGCAAGAACCCATTGATTTTGTGGGCTTCAGCACGATATCCGGAACAGCCCTACAATATCGGCTAAAGCTATTTGGAGAGTTCGAATGAACGCAGTCACCGACACCCCCGTGACCGAGATGCCGGCCCCCTTCGTCTTCACCGACGCAGCGGCTGACAAGGTCAAGCAACTGATCGATGAGGAAGGCAACCCGGAGCTCAAGCTGCGCGTGTTCGTGCAGGGCGGCGGCTGCTCGGGCTTCCAGTACGGCTTCACGTTTGATGAAGCGATCAACGAAGACGACACCGTGATGAACAAGAGCGGCGTCCAGCTGCTGATCGACTCGATGAGCTACCAGTACCTGGTCGGCGCAGAGATCGACTACAAGGACGACATCAACGGCGCGCAGTTCGTCATCAAAAACCCGAACGCGAGCACGACCTGCGGTTGCGGTTCGTCGTTCTCGGTCTGAGCGGACAGGCTCTTCGTGCCACAGTGAAAACGGCGCCTCGGCGCCGTTTTTTTTATTGTTTTCGCGCCGCAGAGGCAACCCGCGACATCAAGAGGCGTGGGTTTGTTCGCATCTGCCTTTTCTCAGCGCGGGTAAATAGCCCCCAACACCCGCTCCGCGGATGCCCCGGTCACGCTTGGCAGACTGCCCGGCAGACGCGCGATGCAGCGCATCGCGAGCCACGCGAACGCGAGCGGCTCGACCTGGCTCGGCGGCACGCCGAGCGCGTCGGTCGTCATCACGGGCACGCCGCTTACACCACTGTCTTCGAGCGCCTGCTGCAACGCCTTCATGATCTCCGGATTGCGCGCGCCGCCGCCGCACAGGTACACGGCCCGCGCATCGGATGCATGCCGCTCAATCTCGCGCGCGACCGTCACCGCGGTCAGCGCGACGAGCGTCGCCTGTACGTCGGCTGGTGCGAGCGCGGAGAACGGCTCGAGCTTCGCATCGAGCCATGCGGTGTTGAACAGATCGCGGCCGGTGCTCTTGGGCGGCTGCTCTGCGAAGAATGGTTCGTCGAGCAACGCGTTCAGCAGCTTGCGATCGACCTGGCCACTCGCCGCGAAATGACCGTTTTCGTCGAATGGCTTGCCGAGCTGGCGCTCGGCCCATGCGTCGAGCAGCGCGTTCGCCGGGCCGCAGTCGAAGCCGCGCACGCCGCCGGTCGCGTTCAGGATCGTGATGTTGCTGATTCCGCCAAGATTGCAGACGACGCGCGTTTCGTCCTTCGCACCGAAGATCGTCGCGTGAAAAGCGGGCACGAGCGGCGCGCCCTGGCCGCCTGCCGCGACATCGCGGCTGCGGAAATCGGCGACCACGTCGATATGCAGCATTTCCGCGAGCAGCGCCGGGTTGTTGATCTGTCGCGTATACCCCTTTTCCGGCCGATGCCGCACGGTCTGCCCATGCACGCCGATCGCACGGACGTCATCGGCCGATACGCGGCTGTCGCGCAGCAGATCGTGGCAGCACACCGTGTAGCGCGTCGCGAGCGCGTTGGCGGCGAGCGCCTCGCGCTCGATCTCGTTGTCCCCCGGCTGTTGCAGCGCGAACAGCGCTTCGCGGATGCCGGCCGAAAAGCCGACGAACGCTTCGGCCAGCACCTCGGGCGGCTTCCCATTGGCAAACCGGACGGCCACGCCGTCCACACCGTCCATGCTGGTTCCCGACATCAGTCCGAAATAGATGCCGTCTGCGGGATCTTGCGCCACGTCGCTGCTCCTGTCGATGTTCATTCCGATTTGTTGTAGCAGATTATCGGCGCAAACGGCGAAGGCGACGCGAGCCGCAACGAATTGGCCCGTCGCGGGGCCGTGCGGGGCGCGTGAGAGGGCGCGGCGGCGCGCATCTATGGGACAATCCTGTTTTTTCGCGACTTCACGTTTCCAGCATGAGCACCGAGTCCACCCAGCCCAATCCCGCTTCCGCCTTCCCGATCACCGACGAAGTCCGTCACGCGCTCGCCGTGACCAGGCGCGGCGTCGACGAACTGCTGATCGAAGACGAATTCGCGCAAAAGCTCGCGCGCAGCGCGGCGACGGCCAAGCCGCTGCGCATCAAGCTCGGGCTCGATCCGACTGCACCCGACATCCACATCGGCCACACGGTCGTGCTGAACAAGATGCGCCAGTTGCAGGACCTCGGCCACACGGTGATTTTCCTGATCGGCGACTTCACGTCGCTGATCGGCGATCCGTCCGGGCGTAACGCGACCCGCCCGCCGCTTACGCGCGAGCAGATCGAATCGAACGCGAAGACCTATTTCGAGCAAGCCGCGCTGGTGCTCGATCGCGACAAGACCGAGATTCGCTACAACAGCGAATGGTCGATGCCGCTAGGCGCCGACGGCATGATCAAGCTTGCGTCGCGCTACACGGTCGCACGCATTCTCGAGCGCGAGGACTTCACGAAGCGCTTCCAGGGCGGCGTGCCGATCTCGATCCACGAATTCCTGTACCCGCTGATGCAGGGCTACGACTCGGTCGCGCTGAACGCGGACCTGGAGCTCGGTGGCACGGATCAGAAGTTCAACCTGCTGGTGGGTCGCGAGTTGCAGAAGCAGTACGGCCAGGAGCAGCAGTGCATCCTGACGATGCCGCTGCTCGAAGGGCTCGACGGCGTCGAGAAGATGTCGAAGTCGAAGAACAACTACATCGGCATCAGCGAAAAGCCGACCGACATGTTCGGCAAGCTGATGAGCATCTCCGACACGCTGATGTGGCGTTACTTCGAACTGCTGTCGTTCCGTCCGATGGATGAGATCGCCGGCTTCAAGAGTGAAGCCGACGCGGGCCGTAATCCGCGCGATTTCAAGGTGATGCTCGGCCAGGAAATCGTCGCGCGTTTCCACTCGCAGGCGGACGCCGAACGCGCGCTCGAGGACTTCAACCATCGCGCGAAGGGCGGCGTGCCCGACGACATCCCGGCCGTGACGCTCGCGGGCGCACCGCTCGCGATCGGCCAGTTGCTGAAGCAGGCGAACCTCGTACCGTCGACGAGCGAGGCGCTGCGCAACATCGAGCAAGGCGGCGTGAAGATCGACGGCGCAGCGGTGTCCGACAAGGGCCTGAAGGTCGAAGCGGGCGAGTACGTCGTGCAGGTCGGCAAGCGCCGTTTCGCGCGCGTGACGCTGACGGCGTGATCGCGCTGATCCAACGCGTGCGGCGCGCCGAAGTGCGCGTCGCCGATCGCGTGACCGGCGCGATCGACGCGGGCCTGCTCGCGCTCGTCTGCGCGGAGCGCGGCGACACCGAGGCCACGGCCGACAAGCTGCTCGCCAAGGTGCTCGGTTACCGCGTGTTCAGCGACGCGGCCGGCAAGATGAACCTGTCGGTGCAGAATCTCGACGGCGCCGGACGCGCGGGCGGCCTGCTGCTCGTGTCGCAGTTCACGCTCGCGGCCGATACCAACAGCGGCCTGCGCCCGAGCTTCACGCCGGCCGCGCCGCCCGACGAGGGCAAGCGCCTGTTCGACTACTTCGTCGCGGCCGCGCGCGCGAAGCATCCGATCGTCGAGACTGGCGAGTTCGGCGCGGATATGCAGGTGTCGCTCGTCAACGACGGGCCGGTCACGTTCTGGTTGCAGACCAACGCGTAAAAGAACGCAAACGTTCGAGCACGCCGTCGCCGCAGGCGAGCCGTGCCGCTGCTTTTTGCCACAATAGTCGCTCGACACAACCGCGAACGGCACCTCTCTCTCATGACGACGCAGATCCTGTTTATCCGGCACGGCGAGACCGACTGGAACCGCATCAAGCGCATTCAAGGCCACATCGACATTCCGCTCGCGACGACCGGCGTCGCGCAGGCGCGACGTCTCGCGCAGCGCCTCGCCGACGAGGCGAAGCAGGGCGCGCGGCTCGACGCGATCTATTCGAGCGACTTGCAGCGCGCGCAGCAGACCGCGCAGCCGATCGGCGAGGCGCTCGGCCTGCCGCTGCAGTCGCGCGAGAACTTGCGCGAGCGCTCGTACGGCGCGTTCCAGGGCCATGACAGCGACGAGATCGCGCTGCGTTTCCCCGACGAATACGCGCAGTGGCAAACCCGCGATCCCGGCTTTGCGCCGCCCGAGGGCGAGTCGCACCGCGTGTTCTACCACCGCATCGTGCATGCGATCGAGCCGCTCGTCGCCGCGCATCCGGGCGGGCGCATCGCCTGTGTCACGCATGGCGGCGTGCTCGACTGCGTGCGCCGCTTTGCAACCGGCATGCGGCTCGACGCACCGCGCGACTACCCGCTGCTGAACACCAGCCTGAACGTCGTGGATTACGGGGACGGTCGCGCGACGATCGTGTCGTGGGCGGACGTAACGCATCTCGACGCGGGCAGCGCCGACGATGATGGTTTCAGGAAGGGACCGGGGCGGTAAGCGAAGGCGGGCAATGGCCCGAGACGCGTGCCGCAATCAATCCTGCTCCCGCACCGCCGCCGCCGCGCGGCGCCGAGCCCGCTTCGATACTCCATTGACCAGCGCCCAGCGGATCACCGGCGCGACGACCCGCACGCCAGGCCGCGCGAAGGTTCGACGCAGCGCCGCGTGGCGATTCAAGCCGAGCATCGTCTGCGCCCAGTCGGGCAACAGATCGACCCCCGCGTTGAGCATTAGCGTGCCAGCGGGCCGCATCGCGAAGCTCGGTGCCGGCGCGTTCATCAGAATACTCACGACTTCGCGCGTGCGCTCGCTCGCGACGAGCGCGGGCCGCATCGCGAGCAGGTACGCCTCGATCTCGGCGCGCGAGCGCGGAATATCGACGGCGCCGAGCATTTCCGCGATGCGCGCGGTTTCCGCGAAGTATTGATCCTGCGCCGCGACGGACAGCACCGGATTCACATAGCGCAGATGCGCGGTCATGAAGCTCGACACTTCCGCGACGTGCACCCACGTCAGCAGCGCGGGCTCGCTCGCGCGATACGACTGGCCGTCCGGTGCGACGCCGGTCACGTCGAGATGAATGCGCTTCACGCGCTCGATCAGCGCGAGCGCATCGTTCTTGCTGCCGTACGTTGTGCCGGCGATGAACGTCGCCGTGCGACGCAGCCGGCCCAGGATGTCGGTGCGAAAGCTCGAGTGATCCCAGACGCCCGCGAGCGCGAGCGGATGCAGCGCCTGAAGCAGCAGCGCGCTGATGCCGCCGGTCATCATCGACGTGAAGTCGGCGTGGACCTTCCAGCAGACGGAGTCCGGCCCGAACAGACCGGGGTCGCCCGGCGGCGACGAGTAGTCGAGCACCGGTCCGCTGCCGGTCGTCAGATGCGTGACGCCGGCGGCGAGCTTCGAGCGCAGGCGGTGGGTGAGGCGCTGCGTGACATTGCCGGACGGGTCGCCGGCGGGATTGACAGGTGAACGGTTGGAAGGGCCGGGTTGCTGGGTCTGGTCTGACATCCTGGTCGGCCTCGTCGCGTGACTCAGTTCGTGGAATCCCACAGACCCGGCCGCGCGCTCGCCGAATCCGGCGCGGCCAGCCCGAAATGCCGGTACGTGAGCAGCGTGGCGATGCGGCCGCGTGGCGTGCGCTGCAGGAAGCCCTGCTGGATCAGATACGGCTCGAGCACGTCTTCGATCGTGTCGCGCTCCTCGCCGATTGCCGCCGCGAGATTGTCGACGCCAACCGGGCCGCCGTCGAACTTGTGCAGGATCGCTTCGAGCAGCTTGCGGTCCATCAGGTCGAAGCCGACCGCGTCGACGTCGAGCATCCTGAGCGCGGCGTCGGCCACCTGCGCGGTGATGTTGCCGTCGGCCTTCACTTCGGCGAAGTCGCGTACGCGCCGTAGCAGGCGGTTCGCGATACGCGGCGTGCCGCGCGCGCGACGGGCGATTTCGACCGCGCCGTCCGGATGGATCTGCGCGCCGAGCAGCGCGGCCGAACGCGTGACGATGCGCGCGAGCTCCTCGGCGTTATAGAACTCGAGTCGCGCGACGATGCCGAAGCGGTCGCGCAGCGGATTGGTCAGCATACCCGCGCGCGTGGTCGCGCCGACCAGCGTGAACGGCTGCAGATCGAGCTTCACGCTGCGCGCGGCCGGCCCTTCGCCGATCATGATGTCGATCTGATAATCCTCGAGCGCTGGATACAGGATTTCCTCGACGACCGGCGAGAGCCGGTGGATTTCGTCGATGAACAGCACGTCGTTGGCTTCGAGATTGGTCAGCAGCGCGGCGAGGTCGCCGGCGCGTTCGAGCACCGGCCCCGACGTTTGCCGCAGATTGACGCCCATCTCGCGCGCGATGATGTGCGCGAGCGTGGTCTTGCCGAGGCCCGGCGGCCCGAACAGCAGCACGTGGTCCAGCGATTCGGAACGGCGCTTCGCGGCCTCGATGAAGATTTCGAGCTGGCCGCGCACTTTCTCCTGCCCGACATATTCGTCGAGCTGACGCGGGCGCAGCGCGCGCTCGAACGCTTCTTCGTTCGGCGACACGGGCGTGGCCGCGATGATGCGCTCGGCGGCGAGTTTGTCGGTTTCGATCATGCGGTCATTGTACCGCGCGTGGCTTGGCGCTTAGCCCTTCGACAGCGCCTTCAACGCGAGCTTGATGCCCTCGGACACGCCCGTACCGGCCGGCACGTTCTTGATTGCCGCGAGCGCTTCTTTTTCCGAGTAGCCGAGCGCGAGCAGCGCATTGAGGATGTCGGACGCGTGGTCGGATGGCGACGCGGCGCCCGCCATCGCGCCGAGGTCGGCGCCGAGCTTGCCCTTCAGTTCGAGCAGCAGCCGCTCGGCGGTCTTCTTGCCGATGCCCGGTACACGCGTGAGGCGCGCGGCGTCCTGCATCGTGACGGTCTGCGCGAGCTCCGCGACGCTCATGCCCGACAGCACCGCGAGCGCCATGCGCGCGCCGATGCCGGAAATCTTCAGCAGCTCGCGGAACGTCGAGCGTTCCTGCGCGGTGCCGAAGCCGTACAGCAGATGCGCGTCCTCGCGAACGATCATCTGCGTGAGCAGCACGATGCGCTCGCCGGTCGACGGCAGGTTGTAGAAGGTGCTCATCGGCACGTCCACTTCATAGCCGACGCCGTTGCAGTCGACGAGCAGATGCGGCGGATTTTTTTCCAGCAGAACGCCGGCAATGCGACCGATCATGGCGGATTAGTTTTCAGAGTCGGATGGGAAAGCGCGAGTGTAGCGCAGCGGATCGGCGGCGCGGGGCATAGTTGCGCTAGCCCACCAGACGCCCGCGCCGCACTCGCAAGCCCTTCTTCGCGAGCGCCGGTGCGATGCCGCCGAGCGTGCTCAGCGTCGAGCCGCCGTGCGCGTGGCAGATGGCCATGCCGAGCGCGTCGGCGGCGTCGGTGCCGGGCACGCCCGCCAGGCTCAGCAGCCGCACGACCATCTGCTGCATTTGCTCCTTGGTCGCGCGGCCATAGCCGACCACCGACTGCTTCAGCTGCAGCGCGGTGTATTCGGCGACCGGCACGCCGCCCGCGACGAGCCCGCAGATCGCGGCGCCGCGCGCCTGGCCGAGCAGCAGCGTCGACTGCGGATTGACGTTGACGAAGACTTTTTCGATGGCCGCCTGATCCGGCGCGTGCTCGCGGATCAGCGTCGAGATGCCCGCGAAGATGGTGCCGAGCCGCGACGGCAGATCGGCGTCGGCGGTGCGGATCACGCCGCTCGCGACGTAGCTCAGTGTGTGGCCGTGTTGTTCGATCACGCCGAAGCCGGTCACGCGCAGGCCGGGGTCGATGCCGAGAATTCTCATGAGGTGCCGCACAAGCGATAAAAACCAGGTGCCTGCGATACTACATCGAATGCGGCGCGCGGCGGCCCGCTGGCAGCATGCTTAGCGGAATAAAAGCTGCTAAAGGCTTTGCAAAGGAGGGCAATCGAGAATGGAGCGCTACCGCAATCTCAGCGGCGACTCGGGTGTCGACGCTTACGAAATCGGCGACGATTTCATCAAGGTGCGCTTTCGGCCGGGCGTCGTGTATTGGTACACAGAGGCGAGTGTCGGCGCCGAACATGTCGCGGTGCTTAAGCGTCTCGCGCGGCGGGGCCGGGGTTTGGGCACGTACATCAGCCAGCATGCGCAGGTGCGGGACGGTTACGCGCGCAAAAAGCCTGACGATTGAACGCGTCGCCGCGAAACAAAAGGCCCGGCGGGACAACCCGCCGGGCCTGTCTTGCGGCTACCGAACTTCAGCCGATCAATGACGGAAGTGACGCACGCCAGTCAGCACCATCGCGATGTTGTGCTCGTCGGCGGCGCTGACCACTTCGTCGTCGCGCACCGAGCCGCCCGGCTGGATCACGCAGGTCGCGCCTGCCGCGACGACCACGTCGAGACCGTCGCGGAACGGGAAGAACGCGTCCGATGCGACCGCCGAACCGGCCAGCGTCAGACCGGCGTTCTGCGCCTTGATGCTCGCGATGCGCGCCGAGTCCACGCGGCTCATCTGGCCCGCGCCGACGCCGAGCGTCATACCGTTCGCGCAGAACACGATTGCGTTCGACTTCACGTACTTCGCGACTCGCCATGCGAACAGCAGGTCGTCCATTTCCTTCGGCGTCGGATGACGCTTCGTGACGACGCGCAACTCGCGCGGCTGCACGTTCTTCGAGTCGAGCGACTGCACGAGCAGTCCGCCGCCGACGCGCTTCAGATCGAACGTGTTATGGCCTTCGCCCAACGTGATTTCGAGCAGACGCACGTTCTGCTTCGCCGCGAACACCTGACGCGCTTCGGCGCTGAACGACGGCGCGATCAGCACTTCGACGAACTGCTTCGCCACCGCTTGCGCGCTCGCTTCGTCGACTTCACGGTTGAACGCGATGATGCCGCCGAACGCCGAGGTCGGATCGGTCTGGAATGCTTTCGAATACGCTTCGTGAGCGTCCGCGCCGAGCGCGACGCCGCACGGATTCGCGTGTTTGACGATCACGCAGGCCGGCACGTCGAAGGTCTTCACGCATTCCCACGCCGCGTCGGAGTCGGCGATGTTGTTGTACGACAGTTCCTTGCCCTGCAACTGGTTGTAATTCGCGAGCGCGCCGGCCGGCACCGCCAGGTCGCGGTAGAACGCCGCGCTCTGATGCGGGTTTTCGCCGTAGCGCAGGTCCTGCACCTTGTCGAACGCCATGTTGAAGGTGGCCGGGTACTCGTTGCGCGACGAATGCTTCAATTCGTCGGTCAGGCTCGTCAGGTAGTTCGTGATCGCGCCGTCGTATTGCGCGGTGTGCGCGTACACCTTGGTCGCGAGGCGGAAGTTCGTCTTGTACGACACCGTGTTGCCGTTCGAGCGCATTTCGTCGAGCACGACCGCGTAGTCGGCCGGATCGACCACCACCGTCACGTCGCGGTGATTCTTCGCGGCCGAGCGCAGCATCGTCGGGCCGCCGATGTCGATGTTCTCGATCGCGTCCTCGAGCGAGCACTCTTCCTTCGACACGGTCTGCACGAACGGGTACAGGTTCACGACCAGCAGGTCGATGGTCGGAATGTCGTGCTTCTCGAGCGCGGCCATGTGCTCGGGCAGGTCGCGGCGCGCGAGGATGCCGCCGTGCACCTTCGGATGCAGCGTTTTCACGCGCCCGTCGAGCATTTCCGGGAAACCCGTGTAGTCGGCGACTTCGGTGACGGACAGGCCCGCGTCCGCGAGCAGTTTCGCGGTGCCGCCGGTCGACAGGATCTTAATGCCGAGGTCCGACAGCGATGTGGCGAAGTCGACGATGCCGGACTTGTCGGAAACGGAGATGAGCGCTTGCTTGATCATGATGAAGACGAAAAGCCGAAGGGAAACGTGGCAGGGCGCGAGAAACTACGACGCGCTACAGCAAACCGTGTTGTTGCAGCTTCTTGCGCAGCGTATTGCGGTTGATGCCGAGATACTCGGCGGCCAGCGACTGGTTGCCGCCGGCCTGCTCGAGCACCACTTCGAGCAAGGGTTTTTCCACGCATGAAATGACCATGTCGTAGACGTCGTGCGGATTGGAGCCGTCGAGATCCTGGAAATACACGTCCAGGCTGTCGCGGACAGATTGTTCGATGTTGTTCTTGCTCATGCTGCCAGTCGGTCGGAGTTGTCCTCGCTCTCGCTGTCGAGCCCGGGGTTGCCGGGCGCTTCGTCGACGTAGACGAGGCGGTCTGAGATCGCCTTTTGCGCGTCAAAGAACTCGTTGACGGCGAGGAGTTGTTCGCGCGTGGTGTCCAGCGTATTCATGCGATGCCGGAACAGGTTGGCGCCGGAAAGGCCGCGAGTGTACCAGCCGATGTGCTTGCGCGCAGTGCGGACACCGGTAAATTCCCCGTAAAAAGCGTAGTGATCTTCGAGATGTTCGTTCATCACCTGCTGGATTTCGTCGATGCGCGGCGGCGGCAGCAACTCGCCCGTTTGCAGGAAATGCTCGATCTCGCGAAAGAGCCACGGACGCCCCTGCGCGGCGCGCCCGATCATGATCGCGTCCGCGCCGGTCGCGGCGAGCACCTCGCGCGCCTTTTGCGGCGACGTGATGTCGCCGTTCGCGACGACCGGAATGCGCACCGCCGCCTTTACCGCGGCGATGGTTTCGTACTCGGCGTCGCCGTGGTACAGGTCCGCGCGCGTGCGGCCGTGCACGGTCAGCATCGAAATGCCCGCTGCTTGCGCGAGACGCGCGACGTTCAGCGCGTTTTTGTTCTCGCGATTCCAGCCGGTGCGGATTTTCAGCGTGACGGGCACCGCGTCGGGCCCGACGCCGACCGCGTTCACGACGGCCTCGACGATGCGCTGCACGAGCGGTTCGTTTTGCAGCAGCGCCGAGCCGGCCGCGACGTTGCAGACCTTCTTGGCGGGGCAGCCCATGTTGATGTCGATGATCTGCGCGCCGTTCGCGACGTTGTAGCGGGCGGCTTCGGCCATCATCTCCGGGTCCGCGCCGGCGATCTGCACCGCGATCGGCTCGACCTCGCCTTCGTGGTTCGCGCGGCGCATGGTCTTTTCGCTCTTCCACAGCTGCGCGTTCGACGCGACCATTTCCGACACCGCATAGCCCGCGCCGAGCCGTTTGCACAGCTGGCGGAACGGTCGGTCGGTCACGCCGGCCATCGGGGCGACGAACAGGTTGTTACGCAGATTGTGGGGGCCGAGAGGGGGCATGGCGTGAGCGCGCGCCGACGACGGGCCAGGATTTGACAATCGTGACAACCGGCGCAGCGCGAAATGCGAGGGAAAACCGCTATTTTAGCGTTAACGGGTTGCCGGGACTCGCGAACCGAGTCTCGTAACCCGTTAAATCTTCTATGAAAGTCGCCCGGCTCATAGAACCGCGCAGCGATTTCTCGCGCTTAACGGCGCTGGCCGAACATCATCTGCCGGGCGAGCGCGGTTTTGACCGGCGGCACGAATTCGAGTGCGGTCAGGGCGAGGCCGCGCAGTACCGCGAGCGGCGCGAAGTCGATGGTAAAGAGGCGCGCGAGCGTGTCGGTCGAGCCGATCGTCAGGCGCCGGTCGAGCGCGCGGCGTTGCGCGAAGGTGGCGAGCGCGAGCGGGGTCGGGCCTTCGGCCGATAGCGCGTCGACGAGCGCATGCGCATCGCGCAAGCCCAGATTGAGGCCCTGGCCCGCCACTGGATGCAACGTCTGCGCCGCATTGCCGATCGCGACGATGTGGCCGTTCACCAGCGTGTCGACCGTGTTGAGACCGAGCGGGAACGACGCGCGACCCTTGATGTGCGTAAAGCGGCCCATGCGGTTGCCGAACGCGGCGTCGAGCTCGCGCAGGAACGCTTCGTCGGAAAGCCGCGCGCGGCGCGCGGCTTCGTCGGGCGCGCAGCACCAGACGAGCGCGTAGTCGGCACCACGCACGCCACCCATCGGCAGTAGCGCGATCGGACCTTGCGACGTGAAGCGCTCCCATGCGACGTGCGGCTGCGGCGCGGACACGGTGACCGTGCCGACCAGCGCGGTCTGGCCGTAGTCGCGCGAGCCGGCGCTGTTTTTACCGATGTCGCGTGCGCCGGCGTATTCGTCCGTGGCGCGGCTCGGATTTTTCGCGTGCTTCTGGTCGCCGAACAGGCCGCCCTCGGCGTTGACCAGAATCCGCGTGCGCAACTGGCGCGCGACGCCCGCGGTTTCGATCGGCAGCGTGACGCCGTCGAGCTCCTGAACCGGCGCGCCGGCCGAGGTCGAGCGGAACCAGTGGACCGGCGTCGCATGCACGGCGTCGGCGAGGCCGTGCACGATCGAGCCATAGCGCAGCACGTAGCCGAGCGCGGGCAGGCCGTGCTCGCGATGATCGATCAGCGTGCGGCCGAAATGACCGCGTTGCGACACGTGGATGCGCTCGATCGCGGTGGCGTCGGCGGGCCAGCACAGCGGCTCGAGGATCATCCGGCTGCCGTGCGAGACCGCGATCGCGCGCGGATCGGCGATCGAGTCTTCCGGCTCGCGCGCGTCGACGAGCGCGATCTTCAGCTCGCGCGTCACGCTGCGGCGCGCGAGCCAGCCGGCGAGCGCGAGGCCGACCGGCCCGGCGCCGACGATCGTCACGTCGAAATCGAACCCCTGCTGGTGGGAGGCGGGCCTCAGGATCACCGCCGAGGGAGATGCTTCGTTCATCGCGGATCAGGTCCTCTATTGATGCGACGCTTGATGGAGGGCTCGTGCTTCCTGCATCAGCGCCTCGATCTCGTCGGCGGCGACCGGCACGTCGCGCGTGATCAGCTCGCAGCCGGCCGGCGTCACGATCGCGTCGTCCTCGATGCGGATGCCGATGTTCCAGTAGCGTTCGGGCACACCCTCGGCCGGGCGGACGTACAAGCCCGGCTCGATCGTCAGCGTCATCGACGCGCGCAGCGTGCGCCACGGCAGCACGCCCGCTTCGTCGCGCGGCGCGCCGCGCTCGCGGTAGTCGCCGCAGTCGTGCACGTCCATGCCGAGCCAGTGGCCGGTGCGGTGCATGTAGAACGGCACGTAGGCGCGCTCGGCGATCACGTCGTCGACCGAGGCGAACTTCGCGCGCGGCACGATGCCGGTGTCGAGCAGCCCCTGCGACAGCACGCGCAGCGCGGCCTGATGCGGATCGTCGAAGCTCGCACCGGCGCGCGTCGCGTCGACGGCGGCCTGCTGCGCTGCCAGCACGATGTCGTACAGCTCGCGCTGCGCCGGCGTGAAACGCCCGCTTGCCGGAAACGTGCGCGTGATGTCGGACGCGTAGCCGTCGAGTTCGCAGGCCGCGTCGATCAGGATCAGCTCGCCGTCGCGCGCGATCGCGTTGCCGGCCGGGTAGTGCAGCACGCACGCGTTCGCGCCAGCCGCGACGATCGACGTATAGGCCGGCGCCTGCGCGCCAAACTTGCGGAACGTGTAGAGCAGTTCGGCCTCGAGTTCGTACTCGCGGATACCGGGCCGGCACAGCGCCATAGCGCGACGATGCGCGGCCGCCGAAATCTGCCCTGCCCGGCGCATGATCGCGAGTTCGTGGTCGTCCTTGACGAGCCGCATCTCGTCGAGCAACGGCAGCAGGTCGCGCGCGACCGTGGGCGCAACGGTGCCGCCGCGGCTTTGCGCGCGCACCGCGTCGAGCCAGCCGCGTACCTGCTCGTCGAAATGCGCCGAGGTGCCGAACGCGTAGTGCAGCGCCGGCTTGTCGGCGATGATGCGCGGCAGCTGCGTGTCGAGTTCGCCGATCGGGAACGCGGCGTCGAGCCCGAATGCTTCGCGCGCGCCGTCGGGGCCGAAGCGGAAGCCTTCCCATGTCTCGCGCTCGACGCTTTTCTCGCGGCAGAACAGCATCGACGCGGGCGCGCCGGGCGCGGCGCTGGCATCGAGCACCAGCAGCGCTTCGGGCTCGGTGAAGCCGGTCAGATAATAGAAGTAGCTGTCGTGGCGGTACGGGTAGTCAGTGTCGCGGTTGCGCAGCGCTTCCGGCGCGGTCGGGACGATGGCGACGCCGCCGCCTGCCGCGCGCAGCGCGGCGAGAACGCGCTCGCGGCGCGTGCGGTAGACGTCGATGGCGATGGTGGGTTCGGTCGGCTGGTTCATCGTGCGATTGTAGCGCCGCGATTCTCCTGGCCCCATTCTCCGCGCAGGACATTGACTCGCTTTGTGCGGCTCCGGACGGCGCGGCGGCCGCCGTCATGTTGCAATCCGTCCACAGCGGCTCGGCGGGCGGTTCGCGAAGATGGCGCCAGCACGCTCGCGGAAGCCTTGGACCACTTATACTTTCGCCGGATTCAGAAAAAGGCAGAAGGTCATGATGAAACTCATCGGTTCGTTCGGCAGCCCGTTCGTGCGCAAAGCACGCATCGTGCTCGCCGATAAGAAGATCGACTACGAACTGGTGCCCGAGAACGTCTGGGCGCCGGATACCCGGATTCACACCTTCAATCCGCTCGGCAAGGTGCCGTGCCTCGTGATGGAAGACGGCGAGGCCGTGTTCGATTCGCGCGTGATCTGCGAGTACGTCGATACGCTGTCGCCGGTCGGCAAGCTGATTCCGCCGTCGGGGCGCGAGCGCGTCGCAGTGCGCTGCTGGGAAGCGCTCGCCGACGGCATGCTCGACGCGGCCGTGCTGATCCGTCTCGAAGGCACGCAGCGCGCGCCCGAGCAGCGCGTGGACGCGTGGCTCGCGCGGCAGCAGCGCAAGATCGACGAAGCGCTGATCGCGATGTCCCAAGGGCTCGGCAGCAAGCCGTGGTGCGCGAGCAACCACTACACGCTGGCCGACATCGCGGTGGGCTGCGCGCTCGGCTATCTGGACTTCCGTATGCCGGAACTGAACTGGCGCGAATCGCATCCGAACCTGGACAAGCACTTCCAGAAGCTGTCGCTGCGGCAGTCGTTCATCGATACGGTGCCGAAGGATTGATGAAGCTCGAACGAGCATGAAAAAAATGCGCCTGCATGTCAGGCGCATTTTTTTTGCGGGTGTCGTGCCTTTGGCGTCGGCGTTACCGCTTGCCGTTGCGTCGCCGCGCGAGCCCCGGTCCGAACGCGAAACCGAACGCGAGCAGCAGCGCCGACACCGCGAGCACCGTGTTGTTGCCGCTCGTCACGTAAGGCGTGTAGCCTGAGGTGCCTTGCACGCGCACGTCGAGCGAACCGACCGTGTAGGGCGTCAGGCGCCCGATCACGCGGCCGTTCGCGTCGATCGCGGCGGTGATGCCGGTGTTGGTTGCGCGCAGCATCGGCCGGCCGGTTTCGAGCGAGCGCATGCGCGCGATCTGCAGATGCTGGTCGAGCGCGATCGTGTCGCCGAACCACGCGAGATTGGTCGAGTTGATCAGCACGCCGGCGGGCGTCGCATTCTCGCGCAGCGTGCGCGCGATCTCCTCGCCGAAGATGTCCTCGTAGCAGATGTTCACCGCGACCGGCTGGTTATGCACCATGAACGGCTTTTGTACCGGCGGGCCGCGGAAGAAATCGCCGAGCGGAATGTTCATCAGGTTCACGAACCAGCGGAAGCCCCACGGCACGAATTCGCCGAACGGTACCAGATGGTGCTTGTCGTAGCGATAAATCTCATGCGAGCCGGGCGTGACGCCGAACAGGCTGTTGGTGTAGTCGACCACCCGGCCGTCCGGCGTGATCGTGCCGCCGATCGCGCCGAACAGCAGCGCGCTGCCGGTCGAATCCGTGAACTGGCGGATCGCGGCCGCGAAGTTCGGCGGAAGCTGCTGCGCGAGCACGGGGATCGCGGTTTCCGGCGTGACGATCAGATCGGCCGGCTTCGACGTGATCATCCGCTGATACTCGTCGACCGCCGCGCGCAAGCCGGCTTCCTCGAACTTCATCTCCTGCTTCACGTTGCCTTGCAACAGCCGCACCGACAGCGCCGCGTTGGCGGGCGTGGTCCACTGCACGAGCGGCAGCAGCAGGCCGATCACGAGCAGCGCGAGCGCGACGCCAGCAGGCACGACGATGGGGGCGATGCGCGTGCCGCGGCCCCGCGCGGCGCGACCGCCGGCGTCATCAGCGGCGCTGGCGTTCGGCTCGAGCGATTCATTCGCCCGCCCGGAGCGCCACGACGGCAGCAGTGCCAGCAACGCCTGCACGATCAACGCGGCCGTCAGCGCAACCATCCAACCGACGCCATATACGCCGACCACCGGCGCAAACCCCGCCAACGGGCCGTCGACCTGCGCATAACCGGTGGCGAGCCACGGAAAGCCGGTGAACACCGTGCCGCGCAGCCATTCGCCGATCGCCCACGCGCTCGCAAAGGCGAGCGCGCCGTGCCAGGTCGGCGAGAATGGCGCGCGCTCGTCGGCCGCGCCGTTGCGCGCATGGCCCGCGCAGAACGACCACACCCCCGCGGCGAGCGCCGGATAGACCGCGAGATACAGGCAGAACAGCACGAGCGCCGTGCCGGCGAGCGGTGCCGGCATGCCGCCGTAGAAGTGCATGCTCACATACAGCCACCAGACCCCGCTCACGAAGTTGCCGAAGCCGAACGCGCCGCCCGTCAGCGCGGCGCTTTTCCAGCCGGTGCTGCGCGTGAGCCACGCGAAGAAGAACACGAAGATCGCGAGTTGCAGCCAGCCGCCATGCGGCGTTGGCGCGAACGACAGCGTATTGGCCGCGCCCGCGGCCAGTGCGACGAGGTAGTGCCAGCGCGGCAGCGCGCGGCTGCGCGTGCCGTCTTCGGTGGGAGCGGGGGCGGGGGCGCTCACGCCGCGGTGCGAACGGGAAGTGATCGGGTCGGCCATTGTTGCGCGGTCGGCGTCGGTAGTTGAAAGGGCAACTCAGTAGGCAAACGAGTTGGCAAATGCGCCGGCAATGAAAGCGCGCGGGCGCTCAGGCCGTGCATCGGCCCGAGCCGCCGGCTCAGGTCTGCACGTGCTGTGACTCGCGCTCGCGCTGGCCCGCGAGCGGGTCGCGGCGCACCAGCAGCATGTGGATCTGGCGGGCGTCGCCGCGCAGGATCTCGAAGATCAGGTCGTCGAGGCGGACTGTCTCGCCCCGATGCGGCACCCGGCCGAAGTGATGCGTGACCAGCCCGCCGATCGTGTCGACCTCGTCGTCCGAATAATGCGTGCCGAAGGTGTCGTTGAACTGCTCGATCTCGGTCAGCGCGCGCACGCGGAAGCGTCCGTCCGGCGAAGCGATGATGTTGCCGCTCTCCTCGTCGAAATCGTATTCGTCCTCGATGTCGCCGACGATCTGCTCCAGTACGTCTTCGATCGTGATCAGGCCCGCGACGCCGCCGTACTCGTCGACGACCACCGCGAGGTGGTTGCGGTTCACGCGAAAGTCGTGCAGCAGCACGTTCAGCCGCTTCGACTCGGGGATGAACACGGCAGGGCGCAGCATGCCGCGCACGTCGAACTCTTCTTCGGCGTAGTAGCGCAGCAGATCTTTCGCGAGCAGCACGCCGATGATGTTGTCGCGATTGCCCTCGTAGACCGGATAGCGCGAATGCGCCTTGTCCAGCACGTAGGGGATGAATTCAGCGGGATTGTCCGCGATGTTGATCGCGTCCATTTGCGCGCGCGGCACCATGATGTCGCGTGCGCTCAGTTCCGACACCTGGAACACGCCTTCGATCATCGACAGCGAGTCGGCGTCGATCAGGTTGCGCTCGTGCGCGTCCTGCAGAATTTCCAGAAGTTCGGCGCGCGAGTCGGGCTCGGGCGAGATGAAGTCGGTCAGGCGCTCGAGCAGCGAGCGCTTTTCCTGCGGTTTGTCGAGTTGACGTCCGGTATGGCGTCGACTGGGATACGTGTCGTTCATGGTAGTGCGCCCGGCGAGACTGGGCGCGCTGTTGCAGAGCGTTAAGGATACACCAGGCGCATGGCGGAACCGTGTCCCGCCGGGCCCGGCGATGAGCGAAGCCAGGGTGAAACGGCCCCGCCGCGACGGCGGAGCGTGGAATCATCCTAACCGATTACGCGGGCAAAAGTGCTCGCCGGCAAAAAAGTCGCGGGTGGGGTTTTCGCCGAGATGCCGCGGTCACACGGCCGGCTTGCAGCGCGCGAGCAGCGCTTCGAGCGCGCGGTCCGGCATGCCGCTTTCGCGCAGCGCGTGCACGGTGCGGCTCACGTAATCGAAGGTCGTGCCGTAGCGGCCGCTCGCGCAGCCCAGCACGGTCTGGATGATGTCGTCGCGCAGCTTGCCGGTGTAGCTCGGCACGTCGCGGCGCATCACGAATGCGAGCGCGTCGACGCGCCGGCCGTCCGCGAGCACGCACGGCAGCCACGCGGGACGGTACGAGCCCATCGGCATTTCGCGGCGCCACAGTGCTTCGAGATGCGGCCTCGAGCCATCGGCCGCGAGCCGGAAGGCCATGCCGGTGCACGAGCCGCCGCGATCGAGCGCGAGCACGAGGCCGGGCTGCTCTGGCGTGCCGCGATTGACTCGCGACCACAGATAGAGGCCGCGGTGATAGCCGTGCACCTTCGAGCGCATCGCCTCGACGGTCGGCAGGCCCGGGTTCCAGATCAGCGAGCCATAGCCGAACAGCCACAGATCGCTTTGGCGGTCCCAGCCGCGCAACGTGGATTCGAGCGACGCGCGCAGTTCGTCGTCCGTCAGGAGCCGCGAGTCGCCGAGCACCGGCGGGTAGTCCGGACAGCGCACGGGGATATCGGCTTCGGGGGACGGAGTGCTCACGGTGGGTTCGGGCGGGCTGGCGTCGAGGAGGGGCGGAACGCCTATTGGTAAGGGTCCGGAAAGCCGAGCTTGCCGAGGATTTCGGTTTCGATCGCTTCCATTTCCTCGGCTTCTTCTTCGACCTCGTGGTCGTAGCCCTGTGCATGCAGCGTGCCGTGCACGAGCAGGTGCGCGTAATGCGCGGCGAGCGGCTTGCCCTGCTCGGCGGCTTCCTTCTCGACCACCGGGCAGCACAGAATCAGATCGCCCGTGACCGGATCATCTTCCGATTCGGCATAGGCGAAGGTCAGCACGTTGGTCGCGTAATCCTTGCCGCGATAGGTGCGATTCAGCGTGCGGCCTTCTTCGGCGTCGACGAACCGAACCGTCAGTTCGCCGTCCGCGAACAGTGCCGCCTTGATCCAGCCGGCCACCGTCGCGCGCGGCAGCAGCACCTTGTGTTCCGGCCAGGCTTTGGCGGCGGGGAATTGCAGGCTCAACGTCAGTTTCGGGGTGCGGCTCATGCGGTTTCTATGCGTGGCATTCCTGGCTCAGTCTTTTTTTTTGCGGCGAGGCGACGCGGGCCTCGCGCTGCTAAGCGCATCGCTTTAGCGCGGATCGACCGCGGCCGGCGACTTCTGCGCATGCGCATCGTACGCCTCCACAATTCGCGCGACCAGCGGATGCCGCACCACGTCCGCGCTCGTGAAACGCGTGAGCGCGATGCCGCGCACGTTCGCGAGCACCTGTTGCGCTTCGATCAGCCCGCTCTTCTGGCCGCGCGGCAGATCGACCTGGGTCGTGTCACCGGTGACGACCGCCTTCGAGCCGAAGCCGATTCGCGTGAGGAACATCTTCATCTGCTCGGGCGTGGTGTTCTGCGCCTCGTCGAGGATGATGAACGCGTGATTCAGCGTGCGGCCGCGCATGTATGCGAGCGGCGCGATTTCGATCATCTGCCGCTCGAACATCTTCGCGGTTTTGTCGAAGCCGAGCAGGTCGTACAGCGCGTCGTAGAGCGGGCGCAGATACGGATCGACTTTCTGCGCGAGATCGCCCGGCAAAAAGCCGAGCCGCTCGCCCGCCTCGACGGCCGGGCGCGTCAGCACGATGCGTTTGACCTGGTCGCGCTCGAGCGCGTCGACCGCGCAGGCCACCGCGAGATAGGTCTTGCCGGTGCCGGCGGGGCCGACGCCGAACGTGACGTCGTGCGACACGATCTGCTTCAGGTACTCGCGCTGCGCCGGCGTGCGGCCGCGCAGATCCGCGCGTCGCGTGTACAGCTTCGGGCCGTATTCCTCGAAGTCGTCCTCGCTCGCAGTGGCGTCGGCGGGCTGGTCGAAAGGGTGGTCGGGATTGCCGGCGAAGTGCGCGTCGACGGTGTCGCCATTGCCATTGCCGTTGCCATTCGAACGATGACGCACCGGATGACGCACTTCGACGAGCGCGAGCTGGATGTCGTCGACCGACAAAGGCTCGCGCGCGTTGTTGTAGAAGTTTTCGAGCGCGGTGAGCGCGAGCTTCGCGCCGCGCCCGCGGATCGCGATGCGGTGGCCGCGGCGCTGCAGGGTCACGTCGAGCGCCTGCTCGATCTGCCGCAGATTTTCGTCGAGCGGTCCGCAGAGGTTGGCGAGCCGCGCATTATCTTCGCGCGGTGCGGTGAATTCCAGAGGCTGCTGAGTGGTCTTCAAGGCGGTGAGTCGATCCTGTCGGTTGCGGTACTCAGAATGTCGTTCAATGCGTCGTCGCGGCGCTGTCGTCGTGAACCATCACGAGTTCACCACGCAGCGAGTGCGGATACGCGTGCACGATCTTCACGTCGACCATCTGACCGATCAGCCGTGCATGCGACGCGACCGGCGCCGGGAAATTGACGACGCGGTTGTTCCCGGTGCGGCCCGCGAGCTCGTTCGGGTCCTTGCGCGCCGGGCGCTCGACCAGAATGCGTTCGACCTTGCCGACCATCGCGTGGCTGATGCGCTGCACGTTCTCTTCGATCGTGGCCTGCAGATGTTGCAGGCGCTTGAGCTTCACCTCGCGCGGCGTGTCGTCGTGCAGGTTCGCGGCCGGCGTACCGGGACGCGGGCTGTAGATGAACGAGAAGCTCGTGTCGTACTTCATCTCTTCGACGAGCGCCATCATCTTCGCGAAGTCTTCCTCGGTCTCGCCGGGGAAGCCGACGATCATGTCCGTCGACAGCGACAGGTCGGGGCGGATCGCGCGCAGCTTGCGGATCACCGACTTGTACTCGAGCACGGTGTAGCCGCGCTTCATCGCCATCAGGATGCGGTCGGAGCCGTGCTGCACAGGCAGATGCAGGTGGCTGACGAGCTTCGGCACCTTCGCGTAGGTGTCGATCAGGCGCTGTGTGAACTCCTTCGGATGCGACGTCGTGTAGCGGATCCGTTCGATGCCGGGGAGGTCCGCGACGTATTCGATCAGCGTCGCGAAGTCGGCGATCTCGGTCGAACCCACGGTCAGCGCGCCGCCGAATTTTCCACGATAAGCGTTCACGTTCTGGCCCAGCAGCGTGACTTCGCGCACGCCCTGGTCGGCGAGGCCGGCGATTTCGGTCAGCACGTCGTCGAGCGGACGCGACACTTCCTCGCCGCGCGTGTACGGCACGACGCAGTAGCTGCAGTACTTGCTGCAGCCTTCCATGATCGACACGAACGCGCTCGGACCTTCGACGCGCGCCGGCGGCAGGTGATCGAACTTCTCGATTTCGGGAAATGAAATATCGACCTGCGCGCGGCCGCTCGCGCGGCGCTCGTCGATCATCTGCGGCAGGCGGTGCAGCGTTTGCGGACCGAACACGATATCGACGTACGGCGCGCGCGCGACGATCGATGCGCCTTCCTGACTCGCGACGCAGCCACCCACGCCAATGATCAGATTCGGATTCGCGTCCTTCAGCTCGCGTACGCGGCCGAGGTCGGAGAAGACTTTTTCCTGCGCTTTTTCGCGCACCGAGCAGGTGTTGAACAGGATCACGTCGGCGTCTTCCGGCGTGTCGGTCTTGACGAGTCCTTCAGCGGCACCGAGCACGTCGACCATCTTGTCGGAGTCGTACTCGTTCATCTGGCAGCCAAAGGTCTTTACATAAACTTTCTTGGTCATCGAATTTCGCCGGTCGCAGTGGTTAACCTGGGGGCGTCGTAAAAGGTGAAGGAGGCCGCGGCGCGGGGCAGCGCGGCGCGTGATGGCCGGCTTGCGCGTGTCTTTGCAGCGTAACTGCATATTATAGCCCTTCACGCAACGGGGGTTTCGGCGCTCATTGGCCGGTCCGGCGGCAGTCCCAGCAGGCTTTCCAGTTCATCCGACACCTGCGCGAAGCGCTCGGCGAGGAAATCGAGCAGCACGCGCACGCGCGGCGCCATGAAGCGATTGCGGTGATACAGCGCGTGCAGCGGGGCATCGGGGTAGCGCCATTCCGGCAGCAGGATCTTCAGGCGACCGGCGCGCAGGTCCGCTTCCACGTCCCACATCGATTTGATCGCGATGCCGTAGCCGCGCAGCGCCCATTCGCGCGCGACCGCGCCGTCGTTGGTTTCGCGCGCCGCTTCGAACGGCACGCTGTAGTGCTGCACCTCGTCACCGCGCGTGAAGCGCCATTCGCTGGCCGGCCCCGATGCGGTGCCGAGCACGATGCAGTCGAAATTGGCGAGGTCGAGCGGGTCCTTCGGCTCGCCGCGACGCCCGACGTATTCCGGTGATGCGCACAGCACCCGCCGGTTCGGCGCGAGCCGGCGCGCGACCAGCGAGCTGTCCTGCGGCACGCCGAAGCGGATCGCCAGATCGATGTCCTCCTGCACGAGATTGGCCAGCGCATCCGACAGCGTCAACGCGAACGTCACGTCCGGGTACAGCGCGTTGAATTCGTCGAGCCAGTGCATCAGCAGGTTGCGGCCGAAGTCCGAGGTCGCCGACACCCGCACCTTGCCGCGCACGACGCCCTGGCCCGCTTGCAGCGCGGCTTCGGCGTCGTCTAGCGATTGCAGCGCCTGGCGGCAGCAGTTCAGGTAGAGGCGGCCTTCGTCGGTGAGCCGTAGCTGCCGCGTGGTGCGCTCGAACAGGCGCGCTTTGAGCCTCGCTTCCAGTTTCGCGAGCCGCGCGCTCGCCGCGGCGGGTGTCAGGCCCATCTTGCGGCCCGCCGCCGACAGGCTGCCTTGCTGCGCCGCTTCGACGAAGAGGCGGATGTCGCCGAGGTTATCCATCGCTGGCTTTCAAGCGGAATTTGAAAATGCTTCAAATGCTACGCCAATTATCAAATTGGCGTCACGCCGCGACAATGCAGCCGTCGAAACCTCCGCTGCTGTCCTTCGTCATGCAACTCGGTCACGCGACCATCGTCACCGCCGACCTCGATTCCGCCCGACGTTTCTTCGTCGACATCGTCGGGCTCACCGAAGGCGCGCGCCCGCCGTTTTCCGTCGACGGCTACTGGCTGTACGCAAGCGGCCGCCCGGTAGTGCATCTGATCGCCGCGCCGGCTTCCGGCGCGGCGGGCCGCGTCATGCCGCGCATCGATCACATCGCCTGTCGGCTCGATAGCGCCGGCGAATGGCAAGCGTTGCTCGAGCGGCTCGGCGCGCACGACATCGGCTATCAGACCGCGCAGGTGCCGGCGAGCGCCGTGCAACAGGAGCAGCGGCAGCTGTTCGTCGCGCTCGCGCCGGGCGTCGTCATCGAATTCGTGACGGCGGCGCGCCAGGCCCTTCAACCCAAACCCTGATCCCACCTCATTCCCGGAGCGGAAAAATGCCCATGCCATTACTCGCGCTCGCGATTAGCGCCTTCGCCATCGGTACCACCGAATTCGTCATCATGGGCCTGTTGCCCGAAGTGGCGCGCGATCTGGCCGTGTCGATCCCGTCCGCGGGCCTGCTCGTCAGCGGCTATGCGCTAGGCGTCGCGGTCGGCGCGCCACTGCTCGCGGTAGTCACGAGCAGGATGTCGCGCAAGTTCGCGCTGCAGCTGCTGATGGGCGTGTTCATCGTCGGCAATGTGTTGTGCGCGGTGGCGCCGGGCTATTCGGTGCTGATGATCGCGCGCGTCGTGACCTCGTTCGCGCACGGCTCGTTCTTCGGCATCGGCGCGGTGGTCGCGGCCTCGCTCGTGCCGGCCGAAAAGCGCGCGAGCGCGATCGCGCTGATGTTCACGGGCCTCACGCTCGCGAACGTGCTCGGCGTGCCGTTCGGCACCTTCATCGGCCAGCAGTTCGGCTGGCGCGCGGCGTTCTGGATCGTCAGCGGCTTCGGCGTGCTGTCGCTCGCGGGCATCAGCGCGCTGGTGCCGAACCGCCACGACACCGGCCCCGCCGGCCTCGCCCGCGAAGTGCGCGTGCTGAAGGACCCACAAGTGTGGACCGCCCTCGCGATGACGGTGCTCGGCTTCGGGGGCGTGTTCGTCGTGTTCACCTATATCGCGCCGATCCTCGAGCAGGTGAGCGGTTTTTCGCCGCGCGGCGTGACGCTGATCCTCGTGCTGTTCGGCGTGGGCCTGACGATCGGCAACACGGTTGGCGGCAAGCTTGCGGACCGCGCGCTGATGCCGTCGCTGATGGGCATTCTCGCCGCGCTCGCGGTCGTGATGGCGATCTTCGCGCGCACCAGCCATTCGCAAGCGGCTGCCGCGATCACGGTGTTCGTGTGGGGCATCGCGGCGTTCGCGACGGTGCCCCCGTTGCAGATGCGCGTGGTCGAGAAGGCGGCCGCCGCGCCGAATCTCGCGTCGACGCTGAACATCGGCGCGTTCAACGTCGGCAATGCGGCGGGTGCGTGGCTCGGCGGTCTCGTGATCAATCACGGTCACGCGCTCGATACCTTGCCGTGGGTCGCGGCCGCGGTCAGCGTCGCCGCGCTGCTGCTGACGTGGTTCGCGGCGCGCATGGATGCGCCGGCGCGCGCGCTCGCGCAAAGCGCGTGAATCGTCAGTTGCTTGCCTCCGCCATGCTGATAACAGTGTGAAGATAACTTCGTTGGGCGCGGCCAAAGCCGATGCTATCTTGCTTCCACTTACTGCTCTTGCCCCGCCTGGCGGCGCTCTGGAGGCCAATATGCATTCCCCGCTCGCGCTGGTCCGCGATCCCTCTGCCGATGCCGACACCGACGCGGCGCCGCGCTCCGCCGAACCCTTCGCGCTCGAACAGCTGGTCGGCGTGAATCTGGCGCGGCTGCGCGCCGAACGGCAGCTTTCGCTCGATGCGCTGGCGCGCGCGTCAGGCGTGTCGCGCGCCATGCTCGCGCAGATCGAATCGGCGCGCAGCGTGCCGTCGATCAAGGTGCTGTGCAAGGTGGCGGCGGCGCTGAAGGTGTCGGTGGCGGCGTTCCTGCGGCGTCACGCGACCAACGGCTTCGAGCATCTGCCGGCCGAGCGCTCGGCTCGCGTGGTCAGCGCGAACGGTCGCTACTCGGTGCGGCCGCTCTATCCCGACGACGAGTCGATCGCCGCCGAGTTTCACGAACTGCGGATCGCCCCGCTGCATACCGAAGCGGGCGTGCGCCGCGCGCCTGGCACGACGGTGAATCTGGTGGTCAGCGACGGTACGCTCGAAGTCAGCGTGCACGACCAGCGTCAACTGCTCGCGACCGGCGACGCGATCGTGTTCGACGCCGACCAGCCGCACAGCCTGCGCAATCCCGGCGACACCGAGGCGCGCGCGTTTCGCGTGACGCTGCGGGCTGAGACGCCGCCGCGCTGGGAAGTGCCGGCCGCGGGCGCCGCACGCGACGAAGCCGCACGCAAAGGTGTGCCGGGTTGAGAATCGACGGCGTCGAGGTTCAAGCGCGGGTCAGGGCGTCGATGCAGGGCAGGTCCAATGCAATGAGTAGGGTCTTTGTTCGTCGCGCTGCAGCGCTCGCGCGACTGTTGTATGCTTCGCCCGCCGGTCGAACCGGCAATCAGTGCGTCTTCAGGGCGGGGTGAAATTCCCCACCGGCGGTGGGCCGGCAGCGCGACAGCGTGAGCCGGCAAGCCCGCGAGCGCCCGCATCGCTTAGCCTTCGGCATAGCGCAGACAGGAGCGGGGTCAGCAGATCTGGTCAGAAGCCAGAGCCGACGGTCATAGTCCGGATGGAAGAAGATGTGCAGATAGTCATGTGCGTTCCGCGACGCCGCCTGTAGCCGGGTGGCGTATCAGCGTCCGCTTCCGCGCGGCGCCTGGGCGGCGCGTGTCAGTCTGTTTGCAATGCCCTGAAACGTTTCTCGCCCAACTTTTGCGATGAGCGTTTCAACCATGTCCTTTGCTACTTTTCCTGCTCCGTCGACGATTGCAGACGATGCCTTCGCCGATCTCCCGCTGCTTGCCACCGAAGCCGTTCCGCCGCGTATCGCCGCCGCCTTGCAGGCGCTGCGCGAGGGCCGTGCCGTGGTGCTGCAGGACGACCACGACCGCGAGAACGAAGCCGATCTGATCGTCGCGGCCGAGCGCCTGTCGGTCGAAACGATGGCGCTGCTGATCCGGGAATGCAGCGGCATCGTCTGCCTGTGCCTGCCCGACGACAAGATCCGCGCGCTCGAACTGCCGCCGATGGCCGTCAACAACGAAAGCCGTCACGGCACCGCGTTCACGGTGTCGATCGAAGCGCGCGAAGGCGTCAGCACCGGCGTGTCCGCGCAGGATCGCGTGACCACGATCCGCGCCGCGATCGCCGATACGGCCAAACCCGCCGACATCGTGCGCCCCGGCCACGTGTTCCCGCTGCGCGCGATGCCGGGCGGCGTGCTGGCGCGGCGCGGCCACACCGAAGGCACCGTCGATCTGGCGATTCTCGCGGGCCTGAAGCCGGCCGGCGTGCTGTGCGAACTGATGAACGCCGACGGCACGATGACGCGCGGCGCGGACGTCGAGCGCTTCGCCGCGCAACATGATCTGCCGATGCTGACGATCGCCGAGCTGGTCGAGTTTCGCGAGTCGCTCGCGCAGGTGCGCGAGGGCGCGATTGCCGAGGCTTGACGGGCCGTCCATCGAGCGGCACGCGACGCCATGACGCAAAAAGCCGGTTCTTCTTCCGAAGAACCGGCTTTTTTATCGGCGTTGCGCAAAACCGCTACGACTGCACGTCGCCGAATTCGCCGCGCACGCCCGCCTCGATGAGCGCCGGCAGTTCATCCATATGCTTGATGATTCGCGTGATACCCATCGCGCGCAGCGCATCCGCGTAGCCGTCCGGAATATGGCTCGCGCCGACGAACGCGATCGTCTTCATGCCGGCCGCGCGCGCCGCGTTCAAACCCGCGACGCTGTCCTCGACGACGAGGCAACGCGCCGGCACGACGCCAAGCGTCGTGGCCGCGAACAGATAGACGTCCGGATACGGCTTCGGCCGCGCGACCTGCTCGGCGCTGAACACGCGCTCGCCGAAAATCTGCTGCAGACCCGCGCGCCGTACCGATGCGGCGACGCGCGACATACGGCTGTTCGACACGACCGCAGCCGGCAGCGTCACGCGCTGCAGCGCGTCGCGCACGCCGTGGATCGGACCGAGCGACGCGGCGAGCGCGAGCTCGACATGGTGCTCGATCGTGTCGAGGAAGTTCACAGGCAGCGTGATGTCGAACCGCGTTTCGAGGCCGGCGAGAAAGCGCGAGGTTTGCTGGCCGAACGCGGTTTTGACGACGGGGGCGAAATCGATGCCGGGGAAGGTGGCCGTCAGCGTGTCGAACATCACGCGATCGGCGATGACTTCACTGTCGACGAGCACGCCGTCGCAGTCACAGATGAGGTGGTCGATCATGCCTGAAAAACGGTAAGCGCAAAGCGCGCGGGCGGCGGGTTGCGGGCCCGCGCGCCGGGATGAAAAGCGTCATCATACGTACTTTCGGACCGCGGCCTTACGGCGTATCGGCCCAGGCCTTCGCCGCGCGGATCGCGCGCTGCCAGCCATCGAGGCAGGTCCTGACCTCCGCAGGCGGTAGTGCCGGCGTGAAGCGGTGCTCGAGCTTCCACTGGCTTTTCAACTCGTCGATGTCCTTCCAGTAGCCCACCGCAAGACCGGCCAGATAGGCGGCGCCGAGTGCGGTGGTCTCGGACACCTGGGGGCGCACCGTGTCGACGCCGAGGATGTCGGCCTGGAACTGCATCAGCAGATTGTTCGCGCAGGCGCCGCCGTCCACGCGCAACTCGCCGATGCGAATGCCCGAGTCGGCTTCCATCGCCTTCAGCACATCGAGCGATTGATAGGCGATCGAATCGAGCGCCGCGCGCGCGAGATGCGCGGAGGTCGTGCCGCGCGTGACGCCGAACAGCGTGCCGCGCGCATGCGCGTTCCAGTGCGGCGCGCCGAGGCCGGCGAACGCGGGCACGAGATACACGCCGTCGCAATGCGGCACGCCGCGCGCGAGCGTTTCGATTTCCGCCGCGTTCCTGATGATGCCGAGGCCGTCGCGCAGCCACTGCACCACGGCGCCGCCGATGAAGATGCTGCCTTCGAGCGCGTAGTCGATACGCTCGCCGATCTGCCAGGCGATCGTCGTGACGAGATTGTTGTTCGATTCGATCGGTTTGGCGCCCGTGTTCATCACGAGGAAGCAGCCGGTGCCGTAGGTGTTCTTGACCATGCCGGACTCGGTGCACATCTGGCCGAACAGCGCGGCGTGCTGATCGCCGGCGATGCCCGCGAGTGGAATCTTCGACGCGAACACGGTGGTCACCGTCGGCCCGTACACCTCCGACGACGGCCGTACTTGCGGCAGCATGCTGCGCGGAATGTCGAGCGCGGCGAGCAGTTCGTCGTCCCACTTCAGGGTGTGGATGTTGAACAGCATCGTGCGCGACGCGTTGGTCACGTCGGTGACGTGCAGCGCGCCCTTCGTGAAATTCCACATCAGCCAGCTGTCGACGGTGCCGAACGCGAGCCGGCCCTGACGCGCTTTTTCGCGCGCGCCTTCGACGTTGTCGAGAATCCAGCGGATTTTGGTCGCCGAGAAATACGAGTCGATCGGCAAGCCGGTCTTCGCGCGCACGCTCGCTTCGAGACCCTGCGCTTTCAGGTCGTCGCAGAAGTCGGCGGTGCGGCGGTCCTGCCAGACGATCGCGTTGTAGATCGGGTGGCCGGTTTCGCGATCCCACACGATCGTGGTTTCGCGCTGGTTCGTGATGCCGATCGCCGCGATCGACGTGCCGTTCATGCCGGCTCGCGTGACCGCCTCGGCGGCGACGCCGGCCTGCGTCGACCAGATTTCCTGCGGATCGTGCTCGACCCAGCCCGGGTGCGGGTAGATCTGCTGGAATTCCTTTTGTGCGGTCGACACGACGCTGCCGCGCCGGTCGAACAGCATCGCGCGCGAGCTGGTGGTGCCTTGGTCAAGCGCGAGAACGTACTGATCCAGCATTGTCTCTTCTCCATGCATGTTACGGATCGCCGGTTTGCTGGCCGGCGATGCGAGCGGCGTGTTGTTGTGAGCGGGCCGCCATAGTGTGAGGGCGCGTGCCGGTGTCGTCCAGCCGAAGCTGCGGTGGGGCCGGGCGGGGACGCGCGCATGGTGTGCGCCGTTTCTACGGGCTCGCGCCGTTTGCTTCACCCGGCATTGGCGCCGCGTTGTGTTTGCCGCCGCTTTTGTCGGGGCATGCCAGTTTGCCCGGCCGGGCCGCCTACGCGCTCTGCCGGGCCGGTTCGCGCGCGAACCACGCGTCGATATCGCGCGTAACCTCATCGAGCGTGCCCGGCTCGACGTGCAGGCCGAGCTTCGAGCGCCGCCACAGCACGTCCTGCGCGGTGCGCGCCCATTCGGTATCGCGCAGATAAACCAGCTCGGCTTCGTGCAGTCCCGGCGCGAACTCGGGACCGAGCTCGGCGCGCGAGCGCGCGAGGCCGATCACGCGATTCGCGCGCGTGCCATACGCGCGCGCGAGCCGATGCGCGAGCGACGCCGGCAGCCATGCGTGCTCGCGCGAGAACTCACCGAGGAAGCGATTGAAGTTCGCCTGTGCGATGTCGCCGCCCGGCAGCGGCGCGTCGACGGTCCACGCGGACCCGCCGTGGCGCAGCGCGTCGGTGAGCGTATCGACGGCCTGCTCGGCGAGCTTGCGAAACGTCGTGATCTTGCCGCCGAACACCGACAGCAGCGGCGCCTGTTCCGCGGGCGCGTCGAGTTCGAGCGAGTAGTCGCGCGTGACCGCCGACGGATTGTCCGCGTTCTCGTCCTCCAGCAGCGGGCGCACGCCCGAATAGCTCCAGCGCACGTCGGCCGGCGAGATCTTCTGCCTGAAGTAGCGGTTGATCGAATCGCACAGATATTGCGTTTCGTTGGCGTCGATCGCGACTTGCGACGGGTCGCCGCGATATTCGAGGTCGGTGGTGCCGATCAGCGTGTAGTCGTGCTCGTAGGGAATCGCGAAGATGATCCGCTTATCGGCGTTCTGGAAGATGTACGCGTGGTCGTGCTCGAATAGGCGCCGCGTGACGATGTGGCTGCCCTTGACGAGCCGCACGCTATGCGCCGATGGCCGGCCGAGCGCGCCCTTCAGCAGCTCGCCGACCCACGGGCCCGCCGCGTTCGCGATCGCGGCGGCGCGCACGTCGAGCGTCGTGCCGTCCGCGCGTTGCAGTTGCGCGCGCCACTCGCCGCCGGCGCGCTCTGCGTTGACCAGCTTCGTGCGCGTGAGGATCGTCGCGCCGCGCTCGTGCGCGTCGAGCGCGTTCAGGACGACGAGGCGCGCGTCGTTGACCCAGCCGTCCGAATAAACGAAGCCGCGCTTGATCGTTTCGACGAGCGGCGCGCCGGCCGGATGCCGGCTCATCACGATGCCGCGCGAGCCCGGCAGCAGCTCACGTTTGGCCAGATGGTCGTACAGGAACAGACCCGCGCGAATCAGCCAGGCGGGGCGCAGATCCGGCATATGCGGCATCACGAAGCGCAGCGGCCAGATGATGTGCGGCGCCGCGCGCAGCAGCGTCTCGCGCTCCTGCAGCGCCTTGCGCACGAGCCCGAACTCGCGGTACTCGAGGTAGCGCAGGCCGCCGTGGATCAGCTTGGTACTTGCCGACGAGGTGTGCGCGGCCAGATCGTCCTGCTCGCACAGCAGCACCGTCAGGCCGCGGCCGGCCGCGTCGCGGGCGATGCCGGCGCCGTTGATCCCGCCACCGACGACGAGCAAATCGTATTTCGTGCCTTGCGTCACCTGGTGAGCCTCTGCATCGAATCTGGGAGTAAGTTGGAAAGCTGATTGAACGAATCATGTTCGTTTTCGAACTTTAATGAACATATTCGAAAAAGTAAAGTTCGCTTCGACCCGAGCGAGCCTGGGTCGAATGGCACGGAGTGGCGCAACGCGCGACCGCGGACGATACTCTCGGTAGCAGCCATTTCGAGGTGATGTATGCGTGGACTTTTGATGATCGGCGCGGCGGCGCTGCTGGCGGGATGCGTGAGTACGCCGAGTCTGGAAGGGACGAGGGGCGCAACGTCGTTCGAGGCGTTACAGAAGATGTGCTCGCCGCAAACCGTCGACTACGGCAGCGACGCGCAGAACGTCTATGAGACGTTCTTCGATGCCTATGTGGCGAACCGGCGCGGCCGGCTGTCGAACGACGACTTCTGCGCGTTCCAGGCATCGATCGCGCAGCGCCATGCGAGCGAGGCGACGAGCAGCGATCCGAAGGTGCGCAACCAGTGGGTCGAGTTCTTCAACGAGCAGCGCGCAAGGGCGATCAGCTGGCGTGCGAGTGCCGATCCGACCTTGCGTAACGGGTAAGCAGCAACGGGTTGACCGGCGAGCCGGTTCACTTTTGCGGCGCCAACGCTCCGCGCCACAGCATGCGCAAAAGCTGCGCGAACACGGCTTCACGTGATGGCTGCCGCGCTCCGTCGCCGGCGGAATCCGCCTGTTGCGCGGCCGACGGCGGTAGCTGGTTCGCGAGCGCAAGCATCGTGAAGCCATGCAGGCTCGTCCAGTACGCATAGCCGATCAGGCGCGGATCGCCTTCGAGAATACCCGCCTCGACGAGCCGCTCGAAGTGCGCTTCCAGCAGACGCCACGCGCGCTGCGACGCCGCGGCCAGTTCAGGGTAAGCGCCTCGCTGTTGCGGCGTCTGATCGAACATCAAACGGTAGGCGTGCGGTTCATCGAGCGCGAAGTCGACGTAGGCCCGGCCGACGGCGCTGTGATCGATGGCGGGGGCGTTCGCGGGAATGCCGCGCGCGGCCGCTTCGAGGCGCGCGGCGAAGCGGTTGAACGCGGCGGCGCGAACCATCGCCAGAATTTCTTCCTTGTCGCGGAAATAGCGATACGGTGTCATCGCGCTGCAGCCGAGCTCCTTCGCCAGCTCGCGCATCGTCACGCCTTGCGCGCCGCGGGTCGCAAATGCGTTTTCGGCGACGCGTCGCATGGCTTCGCGAAACTGCTGGATGTCGTCGGCGGAGAGCGTCTTGGGCATGCGCGAGGGCGGGGAAGTCCGTCGCGTGAATTTACTGTGTAAATGAGATGCGCACAACAAAGGGCCGCGAAGGCGGCCCGCTGTCAGGGGAGTTGAACGATACGAGACCGGTAGTCTCGAGCGAAGCGCGCGGCGCATCCGCCAGGGCGGCGCGGATACGCCGCCAACGGCTCTCGAATCGAACGACAGGGAATCTCAGGAAAAACGTTTGATGGCCCGCAATGCGGTGTCGCCGGTTTCGGTCACGCGCCATTCTTCGTTGCCCGATGCGAGGCGTTCGAGTTGCACCAGTTGGCGTTCGAGCAACGCATCGAGTTCTTCTCGGTCCATTTCGACCTGGTTGGGGGCGTCCTTGACGAGTAACAACGTGGCGAATTCATGCGGACTCAGCATCGTTCTCTCCATGTCAGCAAATTGCGGACAGCCTTGCAGTCGACCGACAGGCCGGGGCGGGGTCCGCTAAGGATCAGGGCGGGAGGTACGGCTTACACGACAGATTCACAAACCGACGCCGTGCGAAACTCGCAACGCACGTTGGGGAACTGGAGTGTAGGCGAGCACCGATGAAACGCCAACCTGGTCCCCGTAAATTTTCCATTTGACAATTGGTCGCGCGATAGGCGGTCCGGCCCCGCAGCCAGATTCTTGATTTCACGCGAGGTTTTGCGTGCACCGCAGCATGGCGGAGATCGCCTGGAATTATCCGGCGATATAGATTTGACAATTCGCGGCGTTCAGCGCCTCGGCCATGTCGGCGGCCGGCGCGGCGTCGGTGAACAATGCGTCGATCTGCTCCAGATGTCCCTGGCGAACTAGCGCCGGGCGGCCAAACTTGGAGTGATCGGCGGCGAGGAACACGGTGCGTGCGTGCTCGATGATCGCCTCGGCGACACGCACTTCGCGCGTGTCGAAATCGCGCAGCGTACCGTCCGTTTCGATGCTCGACGTGCCGATGATCGCGAAATCGACTTTGAACTGCCGGATGAAATCGATCGCCAGTTCACCGACGATGCCCTTATCCCACGGCCGCACGATGCCCCCCGTCACCAGCACTTCGCAATCCGGGTAGCCGCTCATCATGCTTGCGACGTTCAGATTGTTCGTGATCACGCGCAGTCCACGGTGGCGGTTCAGCGCGCGTGCCACTTCCTCGGTGGTCGTGCCGAGATTGATGAAGAGCGATGCCTGATCGGGAATGTGAGTGGCGACTAGCGCCGCGATGCGTCTTTTCTCTTCATGAAACATGCGCTGGCGCGCGGTGTAGGAGACGTTCTCGGAACTGGTCGGCAGACTGGCGCCGCCGTGATAGCGGCGCAGCAGATTCATATCGGCGAGCCAGTTGACGTCGCGGCGGATCGTCTGCGGGGTGACGTCGAAGTGGCTCGCGAGGTCGTCCACGGTCACGAAGCCGTCGCGTTGCACCCACTCCAGCAATTCCTGTTGCCGGGCGTTGAGAGTCAGGCGGGGGTCTCGTGTCATGTGTCTTGGGTGGTGGCTGTCGTGTCGGCGTGGTCCGTCGCGATCATCGAGCGGCTGGCAGAAAGCCCGCCGTCGACGAACGCGATTGCGGCTATTGTAAAACCATCGCGCCCCTTGTCCGCCAACTGGCCGCGAACGCTCCGGACCTGCCCGAACCTTCATTCAGGTGCAATACGCATTTATTCATTTGATAAATGAATTTGTTTTTTGGTGCGCTTCGCGATGCAATCCTGCGTTCCGCGATTTACCTGCCTTACAACCTTTCCCATGATGTCCGGCGACTTTTTCGTGCCGGCCCGCGCTTTCGAGAGTGTTCGACATGACTGGCTTCAGCAACTGGCAAAACCCTTATCCGACCCAACGTCTGCCCGTATTCGCACGCAATATCGTTTCGACCTCGCATCCGCTCGCGGCGCAGGCTGGGCTGCGCATGTTGTGGAAGGGCGGCAACGCCGTCGACGCGGCCATCGCGGCCGCCGCAGCGATCACAGTGGTCGAGCCGGTGTCGTGCGGCCTCGGCGGCGACGCGTTCGCGCTCGTGTGGGACGGCAAGAAGCTGCATGGTCTGAACGCGTCGGGCGTGTCGCCGGCTGCGTGGAACGTCGATTACTTCAAGCGCAAATACGGCGAGGAAAACGGCTTCGCGAAACAGCCGAAGCGTGGCTGGGACGCCGTCACGGTGCCGGGCGTGATCGCCGGTTGGGAAGCGCTGCACCAGAAGTTCGGCAAGCTGCCGTTCGCCGACCTGATGGAGCCGGCCATCGAGATCGCCGAGCGCGGTCACGCGGTGGCGAGCATCGTCGCGTACAAATGGGCGGCCGCGGTGCCGGAACTGAAGGATCAGCCGGGCTTCGCGCAGACCTTCATGCCGCGCGGCCGCGCGCCTGAGGTCAGCGAGCTGGTGCGCTTGCCCGGTCACGCGAAGACGCTGCGCCTGATCGCCGAGCAGGGCCCGCGCGCGTACTACGAAGGCGAGATCGCCGAGCGGATCGCCGCGTTCGCACGCGAAGGCGGCGCCGCGCTGAGCGCCGACGATCTGCGCAACTACCGCGCGGACTGGGTCGAGCCGATCGGCAAGGACTATCGCGGCTACACCGTGCATGAGATTCCGCCGAACGGCCAGGGCATCGCGGCGCTGGTTGCGCTCGGCATCCTCGAGAAGTTCGACGTGAAGTCGCTGAAGGTCGACAGCGTCGAGTCGCAGCATCTGCAGATCGAAGCGATGAAGCTCGCGTTTGCCGACCTGTATCGCTATGTGGCCGATCCGCGGTCGATGGAAGTCACACCCGAGCAGATGCTCGACGACGCGTACCTGAGCTCGCGCGCGAAGCTGATCGATCCGAAGCGGGCGACGCACTTCGACTTCGGCATGCCGAAGGCGGGCGGCACGATCTACATGTCGGCCGCGGACGAGAGCGGCATGATGGTCAGTTTCATCCAGTCGAACTACATGGGCTTCGGCTCGGGTGTGGTGGTGCCGGACAGCGGCATCGCGCTGCAGAACCGCGGCTGCGGCTTCTCGATGGATCCGAAGTCGCCGAACGTCGTCGAGGGCGGCAAGCGGCCGTTCCACACGATCATCCCGGCGTTCCTCACGCAGCAGGTGAACGGTCAGCAGGAAGCGGTGATGAGCTTCGGCGTGATGGGCGGCGACATGCAGCCGCAAGGCCATCTGCAAACGGTGGTGCGCATGCTCGATTACGCTCAGCAGCCGCAGGCCGCGTGCGACGCGCCGCGCTGGAAGGTCAACCGCGACTTCACGGTCGATATCGAGTCGACGCTCGATCCGAAGACCACCGAGGGCCTGCAGAAGCTCGGCCACACGATCAAGTCGGTCGACGATCCGTACATGGACTTCGGCTCCGGCCAGTTCATCTGGAAACTCGATCGCAACGAGCCGGAGCGCGGCTACGTGGCGGCCAGCGACAGCCGCCGCGACGGTCTCGCCGCCGGCTTCTAGGCCACGACGAGGCAACGCCCGGGGCCGAGGTTCGCAGCGGGACTCAGGTCCGACACCCGGGTAACACGTAACGAACGCGCGGCATGGCGTATGCCGCGCTATTGCGCGCCCGCCAGCCGCCTCGCTGACCCAGGCGGTGGCGCACCTACCACAGCTATCATGCAGCAGACCATCATGAATACCCCCGCGTCGCACTCGACGACCGCTTCCCCCCACGCCGCGCCGCTTTCGAAAGCGATGGTGCGGCGGATCGTTTTCTCGTCGTCGATCGGTAACGCGCTCGAGTGGTTCGACTTCCTGGTCTACGGCTACTTCGCGACGATCATCGCGAAACAGTTCTTCCCGATGCAGGACGAGTGGCTGTCGACGCTGCTCGCGATCGCCACTTTCGGCCTCTCGTTCCTGATGCGCCCGCTCGGCGCGATCGTGCTCGGCGTGTACGGCGACCGCAAGGGCCGCAAGGCGGCGCTCACGCTCGCGATCGCGCTGATGATGGTCGGTACTTTCACGATGGCCGTGATGCCGCCGTTTTCGACGATCGGTCTCGCGGCGCCGCTGCTGGTGCTGCTGGCGCGGCTCGTGCAGGGCTTCGCGGTCGGCGGCGAGTTCGGCAGCGCGACCGCGTTCATGGTCGAGCACAGCGCGACTCGGCGCGGCTACTACGCGAGCTGGCAGTTCGCGAGCCAGGGTCTCGCGGCGATCACCGCGGCGGCCTTCGGTTCGCTGCTGACCGCGTGGCTGCCGGCCGAGCATCTGAACAACTGGGGCTGGCGTGTGCCGTTCGTGTTCGGTCTGCTGGTCGGGCCGGTCGGCTACTACATCCGCTCGCATCTCGACGAGACGCCCGAATTCCTCGCATTGCGTGAAGAACGCGCGGCTCGCGAGGCGGCTGGCGAGCACAAGGTCGTCAGCGGAACGAAGGACGCGTCGTTCTCGAATCAGTGGGTCAACCTGCTGCTCGCGATCGGCATGGTTGCGCAGTCGACGGTCGGCGTGTACGTGCTGCAGCTCTACATGCCGCTTTACGCGGTCAAGCAGCTGCATATGGCGGCGGCTGCGTCGTTCGGCGTCGTCGTGCTGAACGGCGGCATGCAGTTCATCTTCTCGCCGATCATGGGCGCGCTGTCCGATCGCATCGGCCGAATTCGCATCATGCTGAGCACGTCGATCCTGATGGGCCTGCTGATCTATCCGATGTTCGCATGGCTGCAGACACATCCGACGATTGGCTGGCTGCTCGTGCTGCAAGGCGTCGCCGGTATTTTCAAGGCCTCGTACTCGGGGCCGATGCCCGCGCTGATGTCGGAGATCTTCCCGACCCAGGTGCGCTCGACTGGCCTTTCAATCGGTTACAGCATCGGTGTGACGATCTTCGGCGGCTTCGCGCCGACCATCGTCGAAACCTTCATTCATTTGACCGGCGACAAACTCGCGCCAAGTTATTACGTCCTGCTTGCGGCGGTGCTTTCGGGCGTATCGCTGATCATCGTCGCGCTGCGCATGCGTCGCGTGCGTCCCATCCCGGGCGACGTCCAACCTGCCTGAGGAAGAGGGGGCCCGCCCAAGGGGGGCCTCCCAAGGGGCCCGCGTAGGGCGCCCGCCCGTGCCCCAACCCCGCCGGGTCTGATGTCTGTCCGAAAAGCCAGCCTTTTGGGCTGGCTTTTTATGCCTTGCGCACATCGTTTTAACACGTTGGAAGATTTCGACTATCTTGAAATCGGAACTGCGTCGATGCGGCATGGTCTGTGCTGTGTGATCTGCATGGTCGGATATCTCCGGCTAAGATGCAGAGTACAAGGGCCCAACTCTAATTCACGGCGTTGTATCCGACACGCAGAAACATCACGGCGAGCGCGGTGGCAGTTGCGAAGAACTCCACGGGTCGGTACAGCATGGGAGCAAGACACGATGCACACAGAGCTGAACCATGTCATGCCCTGGCGGATCGAAGACATCGATCTGACGCGCATTGACCGTCAGAAGGCCGCGGCCAACGAGGACCTGCTGCTGTTGCTGTGCGCGGCTTCGTTCATCGAAAGCGGCACCGATCTCTACACCAGCAATCTGAGTACGTTTTTCAACGACGACCCCGAGGTCTCGGCCTGGCTCAACCACGAGTGGGAGCCCGAGGAAATGCAGCACGGCCGGGCGCTGAAGACCTATATCGCGTATGTATGGCCCGAGTTCGACTGGGACACCGCGTTCCGCAATTTCATGGGCGAGTATTCGCTCACGTGCTCGGTCGAGGATTTCGAAAAGACCCGCGCGCTGGAGATGGTCGCGCGTTGCGTAGTCGAAACGGGTACCGCGACGCTGTACCGCGCGATCAACGAGTGCTCGGACGAAGCGGTCCTCAAGCAGATCACCGACAACATCCGCACCGACGAAGTCCGTCACTACAAGCACTTTTTCAGGTACTTCAAGAAGTACAACCGGATCGAGGGCAACGGTCGGCTCGCGGTGCTGGGCGCGTTGATGCGTCGCGTGATGGAAATCAAGAACGAAGATTCGGAGATCGCGTTGCGGCACGTGTTCGCGATTCGCTATCCGGAGCGCGTGCACGACTCCGCGTATAACCGCGAGCGCGCGGCGCGCATCAACAAGCTGGTGCGCCGCAATCTGTCCGCCGACATGTGCGTGAAGATGCTGCTCAAGCCGCTCGATCTGCCGGCGCGCATTCAGCCGGGCGTGCATTATCCGCTCGCGAAGATCACGCAGCACGTATTCTTTCGCTGAGCTATCGATCATTGCGCGAGGCATCGGCTGAATGCAGCTGCAACGACCTGACGAAGCGAACCGCAGCCCGCTCATGCGGGCTTTGGTTTTTCCGAGGCATGATGGAGCTTTACCGACTACTTCGACTGGATCGATGGCATGAGCGCTTCCTCCTCCGCATCTACGTCCGCGCGTCCGCTCGAACAGATCGTGTTCGACGAATGGCCGGCCAACGTGCGCGCGTTGTTCGACGGTTCGTCGCTTGCGGACAAGCTGGGCTTCACCGCGTCGCTACTGAGCGTCGATGCGAACGGCCACGTGCGCACATCTCTGCTGAGCGTCGGCGAACTCTATGCGCCCGACTCGCGCACGCTGTGCATCGCGCTATGGCCGCAGGCGCGCGCGACGCGCGCGATCGCGCAAAGCGGGCGCGCGGCGCTGAGCTTCGTCTGCGATGCGGCGTTCTATCAGGTGCAGTTGCGTGTCGCGCCGCTGCCCGGTGTTGCTGGCGACGACAGCGGCCTCGTCTATCTGCTCGGCTCGATCGACACAGCGGAAGCGCAAAGCGTCCGTTATGCGCGCCTCACGGGCGGCATCACGTTCGAATTGCAAGGAGAGGGGAGTGTGGTGCTCGAGCGATGGGAACGGCAGGTCGAGCATTTGAAGCAGGCTGCCGCCGCGAGCAGCCGTTAGTCTTCGAGCAGGGAAGCGCTAACGGCTGATGCGCGGGCAGCCTTCAGGCCGCGCGACGCTTAACGGCCACGGGCGCCGTTGCGCGACGGTTGCGCACCACGCGGCGCATCGTTGCGCTTCGCGCCGCCGCCGAGCAACGCGCCCGGATTGCCGTTGTGCGAACGATTGCCCTGCGGCTTGCGCGGCGCATGGTGCGCGGGAGCGCCATCATGCGCGGCGGTACGCGGCCGATCGTCGTGACGCTGCGTATCGCGACGCGGCTGATTGCCATTGCCGGCCGGCTTCGCACCTTGTGGCCGCGGCGTGGGCTGAGCGTTCGACGCAGGCTGGCCCGAACGCTGACCCGTGCCTTGTCCCGAACGCTGACCGGAGCCTTGAGCCGGCTTGGCCGGTGCGCCACCACCAGCACCGCCGTCACGACGCACCGCGCCTTGTCCCTGACGCGGCGAGCGCCCGCCGCCGCCCTGCCCGCGTCGCAGGATCGGCTCCGGCTTCGCGGTCGGGTCCGGCTCGAAACCGGCGATCACTTCCTGCGGGACCGGACGCTTGATCAGCTTCTCGATGTCCTTCAGCAACTGCAGTTCATCGACGCACACGAGCGACACTGCCTCGCCGGTCGCACCCGCGCGACCCGTGCGGCCGATGCGGTGCACGTAGTCTTCCGGCACGTTCGGCAGATCGAAGTTGACCACGTGCGGCAACTGATCGATATCGATGCCGCGTGCGGCGATGTCGGTCGCCACCAGCACCTGCAGCGTACCGTCCTTGAACTCGGCGAGCGCGCGCGTGCGTGCCGACTGGCTCTTGTTGCCGTGAATCGCGAGCGCGCTGATGCCGTCCTTCGCCAGTTGCTCGGCGAGGCGATTCGCGCCGTGCTTGGTGCGCGTGAACACGAGCACCTGGAACCAGCTGTGCTGACGGATCAGATGCGTGAGCAACTCGCGCTTGCGGTCGCGATCGACCGGGTGAATCTTCTGCGCGACCGTTTCGGCCGTCGTGTTGCGGCGCGCGACTTCGATCAGCGCCGGCGAGTCGAGCAGGCCATCGGCGAGTGTCTTGATCTCGTCGGAGAAGGTCGCCGAGAACAGCAGGTTCTGGCGCTTCGGCGGCAGCTTCGCGAGCACGCGCTTGATGTCGTGGATGAAGCCCATGTCGAGCATGCGGTCGGCTTCGTCGAGCACGAGGATCTCGAGATGCGACAGGTCGATGGTCTTCTGCTGCATGTGATCGAGCAGACGGCCCGGCGTCGCGACGACGATATCGATGCCGCGCCTGAGCGCATCGATCTGCGGATTGATGCCGACGCCGCCGAACATCACGGTCGACTTCAGCTTCAGATACTTGCCGTAGGCGCGCACGCTTTCTTCGACCTGCGCGGCAAGTTCGCGCGTCGGCGTGAGGATCAGCGCGCGCACCACGCGCTTGCCGCCGGCGGCCGGCGGCATCGAATTCAGGCGCTGCAGGATCGGCAGCGTGAAGCCGGCGGTCTTGCCGGTGCCGGTTTGCGCGCCGGCGAGCAGATCGCCGCCGTTGAGCACGGCCGGGATCGCCTGAGTCTGGATCGGAGTCGGGCTGGTGTAGCCGAGTTCATTGACAGCGCGGACCAGCGGTTCGGACAAGCCGAGGGAATCAAAAGACATAAAAGCTCTTTGCAATGCAGTGTCGCGAACGGCCCCGCTGGGCCCAAAGGACCCCAACGCGGAAAAACCAGCGCGGCATCGACACGCCCGCATGGGTGTTCGAGGCCGAGGCCCGGTTCCGTTCACGGAGAAATCGGCGGCACGCTCACAGATGTGCCGAATGTTTCAACGCGCTATGCAGACACGTCGACTGGCCTTAAGTTGCAATTCGTCGCCGTGGAATGTCACGCGACATAGCGCGCGACACTGACGAATTGACACAGACTGCCCGCCAGTACGAACAGGTGCCAGATACCATGTCCGTGGCGGATGCGCTCGTCGTTGATGAAGAAATAGATGCCGACGCTATAGATGACGCCGCCGGCCACGAGCCACGCGGTCCCCGCGGCCGGCAACGCCTGCACCAGCGGGTGGACGGCTACGAGCGCGAGCCATCCCATCAACACATACAGCACCATCGACACGCTGCGGGTGCGTCGCCCGAGCGTGAGTTCCTGCACGATGCCGAGGGCAGCGAGCCCCCAGCTCACGCCGAATAACGACCAGCCCCACGGTCCACGCAACGTGACGAGCGTGAACGGCGTGTAGCTGCCGGCGATCAGCAGGTAGATCGCCGAATGATCGCATTTCTGCAGAATCGCCTTCAGACGCGGATGGCTGACGCTGTGATACAGCGTCGAGATCGCATACAGCACGAACAGCATCGCACCATATACGGCGAAGCTGACGACCTTGTACGCGTCGCCGGCGAGCGCGCCCATCGTGACGAGCGCCGCCAGCCCCACCACCGACAGCACGGCGCCGACGAGATGGGTGATGCTGTTCAAACGCTCACCGAAGGGCACAACTCTTTCCTCCTGCACGGTCCCACGAGGGCAACCTCCAACACAAATAGCCCTACATGATACCGGTCCTGAAAAAACGAAGGGCGCGGCCGCGAATTTCGCAGGCCGCGCCCGGGGTGCGTCGAACCCTGCTTAGTCGAGCGGCGCCGAACGCAAGTCGGCCACTTGCTGCGGCGACACGGCCGTGCCGTGGTTGCCCCAGGACATACGGATGTACGTCACGACTGCTGCGACTTCCTGATTCGACAGAGCCTGCGCGAACGGCGGCATGCCATACGGATGCGGGTTCCCTTCCGTGCTCGGCGGATAACCACCGTTCAGCACCATGCGGATCGGGTTGACCGCGGACGGCATCTGGATCGACTGGTTGTTCGCGAGCGGCGGGAATGCCGGCGGCCGGCCGAGACCGTTATCCTCGTGGCACTTCGCGCAGTTGTCAGCGTAGATCTTCTGACCTTGCTTCAACAGTTCGCCGCCGAACTTTTCCGAGGTTTCGAGCTGCAGCGGTTCCGGTGCTTCGCTCTTCTGCGGAATCGTCTTCAGGTACGTCGCCATCGCGTTGATGTCTTCGGTCGACAGATACTGCAGGCTGTTGTGAACCACTTCGGCCATCGGACCGAACACCGCACCGCGGCTCGACACGCCGGTCTTGAGCAGGTCGGCGATGTCCTTGAGGTCCCAGTCGCCGAGCCCGGCTTCGCGGTTCGACGTCAGCGACGGCGCATACCAGTTCTGCAGCGGAATCAGGCCGCCCGCGAACGCGGCCGAGTTGACCGGGGCGCCCATCGCATTGATCGACGTGTGGCACATGCCGCAGTGACCAAGGCCTTCGACCAGATACGCACCGCGGTTCCATTCGACCGACTTGGTCGGATCCGGCTTGAACTCGCCTTCACGGAAGAACAGCGTGCGCCAGCCGATCAGCATGTTGCGCTGGTTGAACGGGAATTTCAGTTCGTGCGGACGGCTCGGCACGTTGACCGGCGCGACCGAGCGCAGATATGCGTAGATCGCGTCGGAGTCGGCGCGCGTGACCTTCGTGTAGCTCGTGAACGGGAAGCCCGGATAGAGCAGGCTGCCATCTTTCGAGCGGCCGGTGTGCATCGCGCGATAGAAGTCGTCCTGGGTCCACTTGCCGATGCCGTACTGGTCGTCCGGCGTGATGTTCGGCGTGAACATCGTGCCGAACGGCGTGGCCATCGGCAGGCCGCCCGCGAACGGCAGCCCGCCGCGCACCGTGTGGCAGGCGATACAGTCGCCGGCGCGGGCGAGGTACTCGCCCTTCTTGATCAGGTCGGCCTGGTCCGCGGGCGTTGCCGCCACGGCTGCGCCGCTGCTATGCAGATTGTCGCCGCCCGACCACAGGACGGGAATGAGTGCGGCGGCCGCGACCACGACGACTGCCGAGAGGGCGAACAAAGACTTGTGTTTCATTTGAATGTCTCTCCCGGCGCCTTATTGCGGTTCGCTGCCGCAGGCAAGCGGAGTCTTCAAGGAGCGGGCCGGAGCCGGCACGGGGTTTTGCGGAGCCTGCTGCGTGGAAAGCCAGGCCGCGACGGCGTTCACGTCTTCGTCGCTGAGGCGCGTGGCGATGGTGTGCATGCAGTCCGGCGCGATCGCGTGACGCGTGCCCGAGCGCCATGAACCGAGCTGCGCGCTGATGTAGTCGGCGTGCAGGCCGACGAGACCCGGAATTGCCGGTTCCATACCGGTCAGTGCCTTGCCGTGGCAAGCCGCGCAAGCGGGCACCTGCTTCGATGCATCACCGTGCAGCACGATCTGCTCACCGCGCGCGAGCGTGGCGGCCGAGACCGTCGGCTTGGCCGGCGTCGGATACGGCGGGCGTTGTTGCGAGAAGAAGGTGGCGATCTGATGCAGGTAGTCGTCGGAGAGATACGTGACGAGGTAGTTCATCGGCGGGTACCTGCGGCGCCCTTCACGGAAGTTCTGCAACTGATTGAACAGATATTCCGCCGGCTTGCCGGCGAGGCGCGGGAAGTAGTCGTTGTCGGTACCTTGCCCATGCGAGCCATGGCAGGCCGTGCAGCCTTGCACGCGCGCTTCCATCGTGTCGGGGGCCTTCGGTTGAGTCTGCGCTTTCGCTGCGCTATAGACACCCGCGGTGCCGATCAACAGAAGGGCAAGCAACGGGCGGAAGAGGCGTCTTGAAGACACGCGTAACTCCATCGGAATCGGGGACCTGACCGAACTTCGGGCGGCTCGGTGTGAAGGACAGCCGTCGCTGCGGCGACGCAGCATTCTATCATCGAAGGGTAATCGTGACTATTTGCCGCATTAGAGACGGTTCCAGGTGTGACCGCCATGCGACAGTATGTCGCGTTATGCCGGTTTCGGACTTTGGTTGCGTCACGGATCGTGGTCGACGTCTTTGCCTCAAAAATAATCACGGCGCCGTCGCTGCAAGCGTGATGCCGCGTGACGCATTCGATCAAGCCAGGTTGAACCGATCCCCGCGCGCGCCATCGAAGCGTACACTTCCGGGCTCGCCGGCCGTCGTGCAGACGATGCGCCTCGCCGGCCCGCCTATGTTCCGTTCGTTCTCATCCGCTATCGGCCTTACATGAAGCTATTCGATTTCTCCTCGTCGACGCTGCGAGCGTTGATGTCCGGCGCGGTGGCGCTGGCCATGTCGTCCACCGCGTTCGCGCATGCGCATCTGATCTCGAGCGTGCCGGCCGCGAACGCCGACGCCGTCGCGCCTACCGACCTGACGATCCATTTCACCGAGCCGCTCGAGCCCGCATTCAGCAAGATCACACTCGCCGATGCAAGCGGCAAGCCCGCGACGCCGGGCGCGTCGACGGTCGATAGCGCGGACGCCCGCGTGATGCACCTCGCGCTGCCTCAGTTGACGAGCGGCCGCTATGCGGTGCACTGGATCGCGGTGGCCACCGACGGCCATCGTACCCATGGCGACTTCGCGTTCAACGTCAAATGAACTTCGACGGACTGTGGATCGGGCAGGTCGCAATGGCCACGCTCATGAACGTCTCGTTCGGCTTCGCCGTCGGCTCGGCGCTGCTCGGCGCATGGCTCGCGAGGGACGGGCTCCAGCGCACTTCACCGGCGCGTCCGGGCTGGATGCGCGCGCAACGCTCGATGCTCGCGGCCACCATCGTGCTGGTGCTCGCGGATCTCGGCTGGCTCCTGTATCAGGCGGCCTCGATGAGCGGCGTCGGGTTGTCCGCGGCGTTCGGCGTGGTGCCGACGGTGCTGACGCAAACGCATGTCGGCTATGGCTGGAGCGTCGCGTTCGGCGGCGCGCTGGTGCTGCTCGGCACCGCGCTGAGCCATGGCACGGGCATGCTGCGCAATACGCTGCTGTGGCTCGCGGTGCTCGCGATCGCGGCGGGTAAGGCGTCGCTCGGTCACGCGGCCGATGCCGGCGTGGTCTCGGCCGCGATCGGCATGCAGACGCTGCATGTGCTCGCAACGAGCGTATGGGGCGGACTCGCGATGGCCTCCGGCCTGGCGGTGCTGCCGGCGCTCGGGGCATCCACCGCGCGGGGCATGCTGATCCGCACGGCGACCCAGGTGTCGAACGTGTCGATCGTCGCGGTCGCGTTGGTGTTGCTGTCGGGCGTCTTCAATGCGGTGCGCGACTCGGGCAGTTCGTTCGAAGCGATTCAGGCGAGCACGTGGGGTCATGTGCTGACGTTGAAGCTCGTGCTGGTCGCGCTCGCGCTGGTGCTCGGCGCGCTGAACCGCACATCGGCGCTGCCACGCCTGCGTCGCACCGCATCGACGATGGATGCGCACACCTTCGTCAACGTGATGTATCTGGAAGCGCTCGTGATGATCGGCGTGTTCGTCGTCGCGGCCGCGTTGTCACACACCGTGCCGGCGTTCGCTGCGCTCGGTTGAACGCGCGGCGCGGCATAGGCGATTGACCAATCGGCGATGGATGCGCGACGGCCGCGCGCGTCCATCGTGCGTCAGTTCTACGACAGCACCCGCGGATGCGCGCCGCGTAAAAAAGCGCCGCACTGCGAAGCCCGCTTACTCGAAGCCGAGGCGATGACCGAGAATCGGCGCGCAGAACAACGCGATCGCGCAGCCCGCGGCCTTGCCTTCGAGTTCGGCGCCGGCCGCGTGCGAGCCGACCATCTGCGTGAGCAGATCGAAGACCTGCGGCAGGCAGTACAGCACCGCCGCGGCGATAAAGCATTTGCCGACTACCGAGATGTTCCATCCGCGCTCGTACGCGAGCATCGCGCCGATGATGCGCAGCACGCCAAACGCAACCAGCGCGCCGACCGCCGCCTGTTCGCGGATCAGATAGTCAGGAACGAATTCGCCCATGGTGCTCCTCGCTGCATGCGTTGTTGGCATGCATTTCAGCAAGGAGCAGGCCATACGTATGTCCGATACCGAACAAACGTCGCGAAAGCCAGGCGGGATAAGGCTCGGCGGGGAGTGATGCAGGTCGGGGCGGCAGCGCTCGAACGCCGGTTCGAGCCGGCTGGTCCGGGAAGTTACGTTACTGCGACGGCCCGCGCGTCCCGTGGCCCGCCGGCGGCGTTCCGCCTGCTTCGCTCAGGTGTTCAGATCACCATTCGGCGACGCTGCCGTCCGCGTGACGCCACACCGGATTGCGCCAGCGGTGACCGACCTTCGCCATCTCGCGCACTTTCTCTTCGTTGACCTCGATGCCGAGTCCGGGGCCCTGCGGAATCGACACGAAGCCGTCTTCGTACTTGAAGACTTGCGGATTCTTGATGTAATCGAGCAGGTCATTGCCCTGGTTGTAGTGGATGCCGAGGCTCTGTTCCTGGATGAACGCGTTGTAGCTGACCGCGTCGATCTGCAGACAGGTTGCGAGCGCGATCGGGCCGAGCGGGCAATGCAGCGCGAGCGCGACGTCGTAGGCTTCCGCCATCGCGGCGATCTTGCGGCACTCGGTGATGCCGCCAGCGTGCGACGCGTCCGGCTGGATGATGTCGACGTAGCCGCCCGACAGGATGTGCTTGAAGTCCCAGCGCGAATAGAGACGCTCGCCGAGCGCGATCGGCGTGTTGGTCTGATTGACGATGTCGCGCAGCGCCTCGGCGTTTTCCGACAGCACCGGCTCTTCGATGAACAGCAGCTTGTACGGGTCGAGTTCCTTGGCGAGCACCTTCGCCATCGGCTTATGCACGCGGCCGTGGAAGTCCACGCCGATTCCGATGTTCGGCCCGACCGCCTCGCGCACCGCCGCGACGTTGTTGATCACGCCTTGCACCTTGTCGAAGGTGTCGATGATCTGCAGCTCTTCCGAGCCGTTCATCTTGACGGCCTTGAAGCCGCGCTCGACCACCGCGCGTGCGTTGTTCGCGACATCGCTCGGACGGTCGCCGCCGATCCACGAGTACACCTTGATTTTGTCGCGCACCTGGCCGCCGAGCAGCGCATGCACCGGTACGCCGTGATGCTTGCCCTTGATGTCCCACAGCGCCTGATCGACGCCGGCGATCGCGCTCATCGTGATCGGGCCGCCGCGATAGAAGCCCGCGCGGTACATCACCTGCCAGTGATCCTCGATCAACAGCGGGTCCTTGCCGATCAGATAATCGGACAGCTCCTCGACGGCCGCGGCGACCGTATGCGCGCGGCCTTCCACCACCGGCTCGCCCCAACCGACGATGCCCTCGTCGGTCTCGATCTTGAGGAAGCACCAGCGCGGCGGGACGATGAAGGTTTCGAGCTTGGTGATTTTCATGGTGTGTGTCTCCGGTGTCGATCGGAGTTGGCACTTTGGCGCTTACTCCGAACCCATGCAAAGCAGGTCTGCGGGCATGCAAAATTTCGGGGAATTCCATGCTACAACAAAACTGCATTAAAATACTATTAATAGTACTATTTGTCACATAGTGGTGAGATCTGCCGACTTACCGCCACGTTGCGCGACGGGATCATCAACCGCGAGGAGAAAACCATTACGCACGATCTGCACGGGCGAGTCGCCCAACTGCTGGCGACCGCGATTCTCCGCGGCGACTATGCGCCGGAGTCGATCCTGCCTCGTGAAGCCGAGTTAATGGAGATGTTCGGCGTGAGCCGCACGGTGCTGCGCGAGGCGCTGCGCACGTTGACGTCGAAAGGGCTGATCGAATCGCGGCCGCGCGTGGGCACGCGCGTGCGGGTCAAGTCCGCGTGGAATCTGCTCGATGCCGATCTGCTCGACTGGTATTCACGCGTCGCCGAGCCGATGGCGTTCGCGCTCAAGCTGCAGGAAATGCGCGAGATGGTCGAGCCTTATGCCGCCGGCCTCGCGGCCGCCGCGCACACCGACGACACGTTGGGTGCGCTTGCGGCCGCGCATACCGCGATGGTGGCGGCGCGCAACGTCGACGAATGGGTGCGCGCGGATCTGCAGTTCCACCTGCGCGTGCTCACCGCGTGCAGCAACGAACTGCTGATCCCGCTTGGCGCGCTGATCGAGCGCACGCTCGAGGCACAATTGCGGCTCAATGCGAAACGCGCCGATGTGTTCAACGCGTCGCTCGCCGAACACACGGCGGTGTTCGAGGCGATCCGCGCGCGCGATGCCGCCGCGGCGTACGCGGCGATGGCGTCATTGCTCGGCGTGACGCGCGGGCGAATCGAAGGCTGAGGTGGACGTCGGCGCATTCGGTCTCAATCCATCGCCGCATGCGCGATCGACGCATCCGGTGCCTTGTGCGACGGCCGGATCAGCAGCAACAGCGGGATGACCAGCAGCGTCGCCACGAACATCAGCTTGAAGTCGTTCAGATACGCGACCATCGCCGCCTGCTGCGTGATCGACGCGTTCAGCGCCGCGATGTCATAGTTCGAGCCGCTGTTGAGCATCGACTGGAGCGCCGGATTGAACGCGGTGACGTTCGCAGCGAGGTCCGCGTGCGAGATCTGCGTGTTGCGCGTCATCAGCGTCTGCACGATCGAAATGCCGATACTGCTGCCGATGTTGCGCATCAGGCTATAAGTCGCGGTGCCGTCCGCGCGCAGCTCCGGCGACAGCGTCGAGAACGTCAGCGTGGACAGCGGCACGAACACGAGGCCGAGTCCAAAGCCCTGGATCACGCCGGGCCACACGATGTCCGATGCCGATAGCACGATTGTGTACTGCATCATCTGCCACAGCGCGAACGCTGATATCAGGAAACCGCAGAGCAGCAGCAGCCGCGCGTCGACGCGCTTGAGCAGCCGGCCGGCGATCAGCATCGCGACCATCGTGCCGGCGCCGCTCGGTGCGGTGACGAGGCCCGTGGTCGCGACCGGATAGCCCATCAGGTTTTGCAGCATCGGCGGCAGCAGCGCACGGGTCGCGTACATCACCGCGCCGATCACGAAGATGAACAACGTGCCGGTCGCGAAGTTCGGGTCTTTCAGCAACTTGTACTTGAAAAACGAGCGCTCGCCGATCGTCGCCGTGTGCACGAGAAAAAACGCGAAGCTGATTGCCGCGACGAGCGCCTCGATCACGATCTCGGTCGACGAAAACCAGTCGAGCTGCTCGCCGCGATCGAGCATCGCCTGCAATGCGCCGATCGCGAGGCCGAGCGTGATGAAGCCGAACGCGTCGAACTTCACGTCGTGTTTCGGCTCGCGCGTCGGCAGGAAGCTCGCGACGCCGAACAGCGCGATCGCGCCGATCGGCACGTTGATGAAGAACACCCAGCGCCAGTTGTAGCTATCGGTGAGCCAGCCGCCGAGCGTCGGACCGAGGATCGGCCCGACCATCACGCCCATGCCCCACACGGCCATCGCCTGGCCCTGCTTTTCGCGCGGGTTGATGTCGAGCAGGATCGACTGCGACAGCGGCACCAGCGACGCGCCGAAGATCCCTTGCAACAGACGCGACACGACGATCTGCGACAGCGTCTCGGAGAGTCCGCACAACGCGGAAGACACGGTGAAGCCGCCGATCGCGATCAGCAGCAGCCGCTTCACGCTGAGGCGATCCGCCAGCCAGCCGGTGAGCGGCGTGGCGATCGCGGCGGCGACGATATAGGAGGTCAGCACCCACGTGATCTCGTCCTGCGACGCGGACAGCGTGCCTTGCATATGCGGCAGCGCCACGTTGGCGATCGTGCTGTCGAGCGTCTGGATCAGCGTCGCGAGCATGATCGAGATCGTGATCATCGGCCGGTTGAGCAGCTCAGTGGCGCTCGTCGACGTGGAGGCGGAAGACATGAATGGTGGGGAGGGTCGAAATAGTAAGCATGCTTAGTATATCGTCAATACGGGTTGGCGCTATCGGGAGTTGTGCTGAGGATAGAACGCATACGCAGTCGCGCTGTACGCCGAAGTGCTTCCGTATAATCCGCGCATGAAAACCCAATTCGAAGAGCGCTTCGGCTTTCTGATCTACGACGTCGGCCGGCTGGCGGGCAAGCGGTTCGACGATCTCGCGAGGTCGTCGGTCGATCTGACGCGCGCGCAGTGTCGCGTGCTGGCCTATCTCGGCCACTACGGCGACATCAATCAGGCCCGGCTGGCGGATCTGCTCGAGGTCGCGCCGATCTCGGCGGGCCGGCTGCTCGACCGGATGGAGGAGGGCGGCTGGATCGAGCGGACCGCGAATCCGCAGGATCGCCGCGAGCGCCAGGTGCGCATGACGCCGAAGGCTGAGCGCACGCTCGGCAAGGCGCGCAAGGTCGGCGACGAGGTCGCGCTCGAAGCGCTCAATGGTTTCAGCGATGAAGAAGCGGCGCAGTTGATCGCGCTGCTGCAGCGGGTGCGCGGCAATCTGAGCCGGCTGGTGGATCGCTGAAGCGTCGCGGTGTTGGCGCGACGCCGAAGTCTTTCGCGCGAGCCGGGGTTACGTTGAGCTCGCGCTTCAAATCACGTTATCTGGATTCCGACGCCGGCGTGGCGCCGCTCGGCGGTACCAGCTCGTAACAGCCCGGCGCCACCGCCGTTTTTGCTTTTGCATCCGGTTGCTGCGTATCGATGCATTTGAACGCGCTCTGATCGCGCTGCACGAAGATCGTGTCGGCGGGACCGTTGTTGACCACGGCGACGATCTTGTAGCCGTCCTGCAGCAGCGTCGCGAGCATGGTGGAACTGGCGCGCCATTGACTGTCGGCGGTGCTCGGCGTTTGAGCTTGTGCGATGAGGGCGGCGGTCGTGCCGGCGAGCGTGAGCGCAGCGGTGGTTGCGGCGAGCGCGACGGTGCGGAGCGTCATTAAGGAACCTCTCGAAGTTGCGACGGAATTGCGGAAGGAAGCCGGAGGTGCCAACCAAACCCGCGGCGCTTCACTGCCCATACCCTGCGACGCCGCCGCTCATCGTTCGTTCCATCAGAAACTCGCGCAATGCTCGCTGGCAAGCCATGCTCGCCATCCGCCAAACTCCGAGATATCGGTTCCCGACTGCACGCCATACGGCTCGCAGAGGAAACCGGTAACCCACGAACCGTCGACGAGTTCGACCTTCCCCAGAACCAGCGGAGACGGAACGGTCGAAATAAACGAGCCGAACTCCGCGCTGGGCATTTCCCACACTTCGACAGCAATTTTTGCGCCGCCATCGGTGACGCGCCACAGGCCTGGACGCCTCGTGCCGTCCGCCGACGCAGGCAGCGCCGACAACCGGTATTGCGCGGCAGTCTGAGTGGCCTGCAAGAGCCGCGCGCGTCGGGCAAGCAGATCGCGGTTGAGGGGCAAACCTTGCATGTGTGCGCCGCAGACCGCGATCCGCATGCGATCGTGGCTCGCCGCGCATCGTTCGCCGCGCGGCTCCGGCTCGACGGTTAGACCTCCGACGCAGTGCACGCCGCTCTTTCGTTGCAGCAGGTCGGCCACACCCAACAGATACTGGTCGGTGAACGCGCGGCCAAAGACGGTCACGCCCCAGGGCAGACCATTCTTCATGAAACCGGTCGGCGTAGCGACGGCGGCATAGTCCAGCAGATTCATGAAGTTCGTGTAATAGCCGAGCAGGGAGTTCGGACCAATGGGGTCGCGCTCCAACTCGTCGAGCGTCACGGCACGCGGATACGTCGGCGTCAGAACGAAATCGAGTGAATCGATCGACGCATCGCAGACGGCCTTCAATTCCTGCAAGCGATACTGCGCGCGAAACAGTTCGACCGCGCTCGCGCCGGGTGCCTTCGCCAACACATTGCGAATGACGGGCAAAACCGCAGCGGGTTTCTCCGTCATCAACTCGCCCGCCACGCTGTAACGCTCGGCCACCCACGGCCCCTGATAGAGCAGATTGGCGGTTTCGACAAACGGCGTGAAGTCGATTTCGACAGCTTCACCACCTGCTTCTTCGAGCAACGCGCGCACCTTCGCGAACAGCCCGGGGCTCTCGGAACAGCCGGCGAATTCCAGTTGCGCCGGCACGCCGAACTTGAACGCCGTGGGCTCGCCAAACGCGCGTGCCGTATTCCATTGCGGATTCGCGCGGCTGTATGCATCGCGAGGATCGGGGTGCGCGCTCAACGCAAGCAACTCGCTCGCTTCTTCCGCCGTCGCCGTGAAGAACGTCACGCAATCGAGCGTGCGGCACGCGGGCACCACACCCGCGGTGGACAGCAGGCCTTTAGTCGGCTTGAGACCGACGAGATTGTTCAGCGCGGCAGGCACGCGACCGGAACCGGCCGTGTCGGTCCCGAGCGCGAAACTGGCGACGCCGAGCGCGACCGCGAGTGACGACCCCGCGCTCGAGCCGCCCGACGGATAGTCGGGATGCACGCTATTGCGACACTTGCCATACGGCGACCGGGTGCCGTTCAGACCGGTCGCAAACTGGTCGAGATTGGCTTTGCCGAGCGGCACCGCGCCGAGCGCGATCAATTGCGCAACGACGCTCGCCGATCGCGACGGCGTGTACGCGAACGCGGGGCACGCGGCGGTTGTCTGAATGCCGGCGAGATCGATGTTGTCCTTGATCACGAACGGAACGCCATAGAGCGGCAGGCTTTCGACGTCCTGGGTGTCGAGCCAGTCGAGGTAGGGCGCGACTTCATCTTCGGTCAGAAGATGGATGAACAGATTGAACGATGGATTGAGCGCCGCAGCTTTTTCGAGCAGTTCCGCGACGAGCCTGCGCGGCGTGAGCGTTCCATCACGGTATGCGGAGCGAAGTGTCGGGAGGCGAAGATCGAATGACGAGAATGAAGACATGGTTTGCGTCCAGATAATTAGTGACGTTCGACGACGGCGACGCGTTGCCCCGCGCGCACGGGCGAACCCGGCGCCACGTAGATCTCGCCGACCGTTCCGGCGCACGGCGCACACACCGGGATTTCCATCTTCATCGACTCGATGATGAGCAGCACGTCGCCCGCGTCGACCGCGTCGCCGGTTTTCACCTTGACTTGCCAGAGGCTGCCGGCGATCTCGCTGTCCACGGCGACTTCGCCGTCGTGAAGCGGAGCTAACTGAGTGTCTTCGGTGACCGGCGTCTCGAACGTGACTTCCGAGGTGCCCGCTTCACGCCACCGCTCGCGCTCGGCCTGGAAGGCCGCCTGCTGCCTTGAACGGAACTGCTCGATGCTGGCGGATTCGCTAGCGAGAAACGCCTGATAGTCCGGCAACGAAAGCTCGGACTCTTCAATCCGCAACGGAAAACGCCCAAGCGGAAAGTCCGCGCGGATGCGCAACAGTTCGTCGGCCGATACTTCGTAGAAACGAATCTGGTCGAAGAAGCGTAGCAAATAGTGCTGTCCGGCGAAATCCGCGACTTCGCGGTAGCGATTCCACATCTGCAACGTGCGGCCGACGAATTGATAGCCGCCAGGCCCTTCCATGCCATACACGCACAGATACGCGCCGCCGATGCCGACCGAGTTCTCCGCGGTCCACGTACGGGCCGGGTTGTATTTCGTCGTGACCAGCCGGTGACGAGGGTCGAGCGGTGTCGCGACGGGTGCGCCGAGGTACACGTCGCCGAGGCCCATCACCAGATAGCTCGCATCGAAGACGATTTGCCTGACCGCGTCGATGGAGTCGAGGTCGTTGATGCGGCGAATGAATTCGAGGTTGCTCGGGCACCACGGCGCGTTCTTGCGCACGGTGGTCATATATTTTTCGATCGCGAGCTGGCACGCGGGGTCGTCCCATGACAGCGGCAGATGAACGACCCGCGACGGCACGCGCAGATCCTTCTGCAACAGGACCTCGTCCCACGCCCGCGCGACGATGTCGAGCAACCTGGCGAGCGGCAGATCCTCGGGCCGGTAGTGGATCTGCAGCGAACGGATGCCCGGCGTGAGATCGATGACGCCAGTCAGATGCTGCGCTTCGAGGGACTGCATCAGCGCATGTCCGCGAAACCGTGCCACGAGGTCGAGCTCCGCTGGACCGATTTCGAGCAGCAGATGTGTGTCGCCGGATACACGTGCGACGAGTCTGTCGCGGTCCGCCCCGGTATCGAGCACGATCGGCGACGTCAGCGATGCTCTTCTTTCGCTCGGCGCACCCGGTGCAATCTCGAGGCTCTCCAGTTCCCGACGACGCTCACGCGCAGCCTCACGCGCTTGTTCGACTTCGACGGGCGCGAAGCGGATCTTGTCGCCTGCTTTCAGCTGGCCGATCTGCCAGAGGTCCGCCTCGATGATCGTCACCGGACAGACGAAGCCGCCGAGACTCGGGCCGTCGGGTCCGAGAATCACGGGCATGTCGCCGGTGAAGTCGACGGCGCCGACCGCGTACGGATTATCGTGAATGTTCGACGGATGCAGTCCAGCCTCGCTGCCGTCCTCGCGCGCCCACTCGGGTTTCGGTCCGATCAGGCGCACGCCGGTACGGCTGGAGTTGAAGTGAACCTCCCACTCGGTGTCGAGCAGCTGCGCGATATAGCGGGCGCTGAAGTATTCGGGTGCGCCGTGCGGGCCATAGATCACGCGAACGGTGCGCACGCCGTCGAGCGTCGGCGCGTCGACGAGCGCCGCGCCGGCTTGCGCATCGCCGAGCGGATAAAGATGCAGCACGTCGCCCGCGCGGATCGCGCGGCCGCCATGTCCGCCGAACTGGCCGAGCGTAAAGGTGCTGCGGCTGCCGAGATACAGTGCGACGTCGAAGCCGCCGCGCACGCACAGATAAGCGCGCGCGCCCGCGCCGCGTATCGTGCCGAGCGCGAGCGTCGAACCCGCCGGCACATGGAGGCTCGTGTTCAGCGGCTGAGCGACATCGTCGAGCAGCACCGGAATTTGCGCGCCGGTGATGGCGACCACGGCATCCGTGTTGAAGCGCAGCGTCGGCCCGCTCATCGTGACTTCGAGAGCGGCGGCGTCGGCCGCATTGCCGAGCAGGCGATTGCCGAGCCGCATCGCCCGGTCATCCATCGGCCCCGACGGCGGGATGCCGACTGCCCAGTAGCCCAGGCGGCCGGGATAGTCCTGCACCGTCGTCTGCGTGCCGCCGCTGACGACTTCGACCGTGCTGGCCCGATACCTGAGCCCTTCGAGACATCGAGTCCACGGTTCGCCCGACGCGAACGGCCGGTCGCGCAGAATCTGGCGCAGATAGTCGCGATTCGTCTCGACGCCGTAGAGTCGGGTGTTGCGCAGCGCAGCGTCGAGCGCATCGCGCGCTTCATCGCGAGTCGGCGACCACGCGATCACTTTCGCGAGCATCGGGTCGAAGTACGGCGGCACTTCGCAACCGGCCTCGATCCATGTATCGATGCGCAATGCGCGCCCGTCGGCATTCGGGAACGCGACCTCGGTCAAGAGGCCCGGACTCGGTTTGAAATCACGCCCCGGATCTTCCGCGTAGAGTCGCGCCTGGATCGCGTGCCCTCGCGGCGTTAGACTCGCCGCCAGGTCCTTCAGCGGCGCGAGCGTGCCGGCCGCCAGCTCGATCATCCAACGCACGAGGTCGACGCCCCACACCTGTTCGGTGACGCCGTGCTCGACCTGCAGACGCGTATTGACTTCGAGGAAGTAGAACTGTTCGGCGGCGCTGTCGTACACGAATTCGACGGTGCCGGCGGAGCGATAGTCGACGGCTTTCGCGAGCTTGACCGCTGCCTCGCAGAGCGCGGCCTGAATGCCGTCCGGCAGGCAGGGGGCGGGCGTTTCCTCGAGCACCTTCTGATTGCGCCGCTGCACCGAGCAGTCACGCACGCCAAGCGCGAGCGCGTCGCCTTTGCCATCGCCGAATACCTGCACTTCCAGATGCCGCGCCCGTTCGATGTACTTCTCCAGAAACACGCCGGCATCGCTGAAATTGTTTTCGCCGAGACGCTTCACGGCATCGAAATGGGCGCCGAGTTCGTCGGCGTTCCAGCACACCCGCATGCCGATGCCGCCGCCGCCCGCGGTGCTCTTCAGCATCACCGGATAGCCGATGGCCTGTGCCGCCGCGAGCGCCGCCGGCAAGTCCGCGAGCAGCCCGGTGCCTTCGAGCATCGGCACCCCTTCGTTGGCCGCGATTTCGCGGGCCGTGTGCTTGAGGCCGAACGCGCGAAGCTGCGCGGGTGTCGGTCCGATGAACGCGATGCCGGCCGCTTCGCAGGCTGCGCCGAACGCCGCGTTCTCCGATAAGAAGCCGTAGCCGGGATGGATCGCCTGCACGCCTTCGCGACGCGCAATCGCGAGGATCTTGTCCACGTCGAGATAAGTCAGCGCGGCCGGACCCTCGCCGAGCGCATGCGCGACAGGCGCTTCGCTGACGTGGCGGCTCGCTCGGTCGGCTTCCGCATAGATGGCGACGCCCGTGACGTCGAGTTCGCGCAACGTCCTGAGAATGCGGCACGCGATAGCGCCGCGATTGGCGATCAGAATCTTCTCGAACATGGAAGGTGTGTTGATTCGAAGGCGGGCCGTCCCGCCGTGGGAATGGCCGGCCGTGGTCGTCCACGGCCGAAGTCGCGTCAGCGATGCGTCTGGATCAGTTCTTCGCGCGTACGGCTGAAGTACCGGCCCGAGCGAACCAGCATGAGGAGAAAAAGCCAGTGGCGGATGCGCTTCAATTCCATATCAGCAGCTCCGCGGGCGTCGGGTTGTAGGCGTTGCACGGATTGTTCAGCTGCGGGCAGTTGGAGATCAGTACGATCACGTCCATCTCCGCGCGCAATTCGACGTATTTGCCCGGCGCGGAAATGCCGTCTTCGAAGCTGAGCCCGCCCGTGGCCGTGACCGGCACGTTCATGAAGAAGTTGACGTTCGCGCCGATGTCCTGCTTCGACAGGCGGCCGTCATGTGCGCAGGCACGCAGGAAGTTGTCGCGGCAGCTGTGCATGTAGCGCTTCTCCAGTGCGTAGCGCACCGTGTTGCTTTCCTGCGCGCAGGCGCCGCCGAGCGTATCGTGGCGGCCGCACGTGTCGGCGACGATCGTCAGCATCGGCTTGCCGAGGTTCGAGTACAGCACCGAGCCCGTCGTCAGGTAGAGGCTTTTTTGCCGGCGCAACGTGCGTTGCGGGTCGAAGCGCTCGCGCGGATCGGCGAGGCTGTAGAACAGCGTGTCGACCGCCTGGTTGCCTTCGAGATCGACGATGCGCAGCGTTTGCCCGGCCTTCACCTCGTGAAGCCACGGCTCGCCGGCGGCGAGTGTCTCGCGATAGACCGCGGTTTCCGGACGTTTGTCGCTGACGATAAGCGTGCTGGTCATAAGCGTGGCCTTCGCTCAAAGAAAGAAGCGTTCTGTGTTGATGAAACCGCGTGCGTTCTCTTCGCATGCGGTGCGGCAAACTTCGGCGAGCTCGGGCCGCGCGTCGCTCAACTCGAGCTTGACGGGCCTCGGCGCGTACTCGGGGTTCGGGTCGAGCGGGTGCTGGATCGCGGTGAGCACGACGAGCGTGTTCATCGGTGCGTAGAGCTCGATGTAGTTGCCGGCTTTTGAGTTTCCTGGCACGAAACTGAGAACGCCGTCGTCGCTGACATCGACACGGCTGAACAGATTGAGCGTCATCAGCAGGTCAGTGATGCCGAGTCCCCACTTGCCCATTTCGACGAGCAGGTTGTCCGTGCCGTTGCGATAGAACGCGTTGCGCAGCTCCTGGTAGCGGCCCGCGCCGTATCGTTCGCGAACCTCGTCGGCATTCGAAGCTCCACCGATGCTGTCGTGCCAGCCACAGGTATCCGCGACGATTGCGGCAAGCACGCGGCCCATGTCGGAGTACAGGCAGTGCCCGACCGTGAGCCTGGCCGTGTGCTGGCACTTCAACGAATCCGGCAGATTGAGCCGTTCGCTCTTTTCCGTCGCGTTGACCATCATCACGCTGACGTTCGCACCGCCGCGCAGGTCGGTAATGCGCAGCGATCGACCACGCTTGACGATCAGCGACGTATGGCCGCCGCCTGGGACGGTTTCTTCAAGCAATAAGGTCGTATCTGAGTTCATACCTGAGTTCCCTTCAGTCGGAGACCAGTTCGATATGCGATGCGCCTCGCACGGCAGCCTCGGCGATATGCACGGCGGACATGGAATCGCGGCTACGGTCGAGCGCAATGTTGTAGGTGATGCGCGCGCCATAGGCGCCCGGTGCCTGCGGGTCGACGCGCACCTTGTCGAAAACCAGCACGCGGCTTCCCAACGTGAAGCCTTCTTTCAGGTCATGCGTGACCATGAAGATCGTGAGCTTCGCTTCGCGCCACAGGTCGGAGAGCAGCTCATGCATGTCCTTGCGGATGCCGGGGTCGAGCGCGCCGAACGGTTCGTCGAGCAGCAGCACGCGAGGCTTCATCATCAGCGCCTGCGCGATCGCGAGGCGTTGCTGCATGCCGCCCGACAGCTGCTGCGGAAACTTGTTCAACGCAGCGCCCAGCCCGACGCGCTCGAGCATGGCCGCTGCCTCGTCTTGCGCCACGCGCCGACGGGCACCGAATAGCCGGCCGGTGAACTTCGCCTGTGGAAGCTCCAGCCCCAGCATCACGTTGCGGAACACGCTCAGATGGTCGAACACCGAGTAGCGTTGAAACACGACGCCGCGATGCCGGTCCGGTTCGCCGGGCAGCGGCTTGCCGTCCAGCAGGATCTCGCCGCGCGTCGCGCGCTCCTGACCCAGCAGCAGGCGCAGAAACGTCGACTTGCCGCAGCCGGACGCGCCGACCATCGAACAGAACTCGCCTTCCTTGACGGTCAGATTCAAACGCTCGAGCACGACCTGGTCGCCGTACTCTTTCCAGACGTTGCGGACTTCGATCATCGCGCGCCTCCGTACCACGGGAAGCACCATTGCGTGATCCGGCGCAGCAGCTCGTCGGTGAGCCATGCGAGCAGCGTGATCCACGCGACGTACGGCAGGATCAGATCCATCGACAGATAGCGGCGCACGAGAAAGATGCGGTAGCCGAGGCCATCGGTCGACGCGATCGCTTCGGCGGCGATCAGAAAGAGCCACGCCGCGCCGAGAGAAAGACGCGTCGCCGCCAGCAGACGCGGCAGCAGTTGCGGCAGCACCAGACGCAGAATCAGCGTCCAGCTGGTGGCGCCGAGCGTCTGCGCCTTGACCCATAGCTCGACCGGAATCTCGCGGGCGCGAGCATGCAGATCGCGAATGATCACCGGCGTGATGCCGACGACGATCAGCACGACCTTCGACAACTCGTCGAGCCCGAATACGATGAACAGGACCGGCAGCACCGCCAGCGGCGGCACCATTGAGATCACGGTGATGAATGGCGACAGCGTCGCGCTGACGAGCGGCAACGAACCGGTCGCGATCGCGGCCATCAGTGCGATCACGGCACCGACGACAAGGCCGATGCCGAGCCGCCGCAAGCTCGACAGCGTGTCGGTCCACAACAGATACTCGCCGGTGCGCTTGTCCTCGGTGAAGGCGGCCGACTTCACCGCGTCGCTCATTTGCGCCGCGCTCGGCAGCAGCTTGTCATCGGGATTGAGCGAGAGTCGCATCGAGGACCCGGTGAAGTAGACCGCTAACAGCACGACGAACGGCAGCAGAAGCAGCATCAAGCCGCCGATCCGGCTCGGATGTCGATTGATGAGTCGCATGGTGAGCGCCTGGTTGGAAAGCTGCGATGCGAGCCCGCGATAGCGAGCCCCCGGCGAGTGCCTGGAGGGTCCGTGTCAGAGCTTGCCCGCGGCCGCCATCGCGACGTAGGTCGGATCGAAACGCAGCTTGACGTTGTTCTTGTTGCCGACGACGACGCCCTTGTCGAACGCCATGCCGACCGCGTCCGCGCTCTTCGCGTCCTGTCCGAGCAGGCCGTGATCGAAAGAGAACTTCGCGACGCGCGTCATGATCTTCGGCATGTCGGCGCTGGTGACGAAGTCGAGCGCGGCTTGCGGCGAATAGAAGAGGGCGGTCGTCGCCAGTTGGCCCTTGAAGTTGGCGAGATCGGTGCCCGAGGCCTTCGCCATCGCGCTCAGCGCGGACGTGCTGGCCGCGGAGTCGGTGTGCATCAGCGCGACCATTTCGAACCATGCACCGGTCAGCGCTTTGCCGAGGGCGGGGTTCTGCTGCAACGTCTTCGTGTTGACAACCATCATGTCCATGATTTCGCCGGGGATCTTGCTGGAGTCGAAGACTTCGCTGACGTTCGGCTGCGCCTTCAGATCGGCGAGCATCGGATTCCAGGTGACCGCGTTGTGAACCGTAGGGGTCGCGAATGCGCCCGAGATGTCGGCATCCGAGGTGTTCACGACCTTGAGGTCGCGCTCGCTCATGTGAGCGCTTTCGAGCGCGCGTGCGAGCAGGTAGTGGGAGACGGAAAACTGCACGAGGTTGACCTGTTGGCCCTTCAGGTCGGCGATCTGCTTGCCCTTGCCCTTCATCAGCACGCCGTCGTTGCCGTTCGAATAGTCGCTGACGATCAGGGCCGTCGAATCCACGCCGCCGGAGGCGGGAATCGTGAGCGCATCCATGTTGGTCATCGCGCAGCCATCGAACTTGCCGGCCGTGTACTGATTGATGGACTCGACGTAGTCGTTCAGCTGCACGACGTCGACATTGATGCCGTATTTCCTGGCCCATTTGGACACGATGCCTTGGGTTTTCGCCTCACCCCACGGCATCCAGCCGGCGTAGATGGTCCAGCAGACCTTGAAGTCGTTGCGGCCCGCGGCGAACGTGGGGCTCGAGGCGAAGGTGGCGAGGGAGACGGCGGCAATGCCAAGACAGCGAACGAGCTTGAACATGGGTTGACCTCGGAGGGGACGGTTAGCGACGGCAGGGAGCAGCGCAAACATCGCGTTCTCTCCCGGGCTTTTGTCCCGCCGTGTAACCTCGCCTGAGGTCGACAGCTCTCGGACCAGCACCTGCGTGAAGCAGGCCGGAACCCTAGCCGTCCATTTCCAGATTGTCTGTCGAACCGGAGGTTGCGCCGGCTCCTTGCGCGCTCTTTAAAGCGGGAAGTGTGCCAGGGGCCATACCGCGGGTTGGTCGTTAGCTTTGTGCGGCGAAGGGCAAGTTTTTGCCCTGGGGCGGGGAAGGTGTGCACTGATGTGTGTCAGGGAGTGCACTCGATTCGGGCGTGAGAGGACGGGTATCCGACTCAGCGATGCCAGACAAGATGCAACGGTCGTAGCGGGCTGCCTTGCTGCTCGCATGCGTCTGCGCCGTTCGAACGTGTTATTTGATGCCATCCCTATCGAATGCGAAACGAACCGCAAGTCAATGTCGTCCGGCAGATTCCACGCAGCGTGTGGGTTCTAGGATGTGTGAGTCTTTTCATGGACATCTCTTCCGAAATCATCCACAGCCTGCTGCCGATGTTTCTGCTGGCAAGCCTTGGCGCCGGCGCCGGCACGATTGGGCTCATCGAGGGCATCGCGGAGGCCACGGCCCAGATGGTCAAGGTGTTTTCGGGAACGCTGAGTGACTACCTCGGCAACCGAAAGTGGCTCGCCGTAGCCGGGTATTCGCTCGGCGCAATGAGCAAGCCGCTTTTTGCCATTGCGTCCTCGGTTGGCGTCGTGGTGACGGCGCGCGTCATTGACCGTGTCGGCAAGGGCATTCGCGGTGCGCCTCGCGATGCACTCATCGCGGATGTCACGCCGCAGCACCTGCGTGGCGCGGCCTTCGGCCTGCGCCAGTCGCTCGATACGGTCGGTGCGTTCCTCGGACCGCTGCTGGCCGTTCTCATCATGCTGATATGGGCAGATAATTTTCGGCTTGCCTTCTGGCTTGCCGTCATTCCCGGTGTGCTCGCGGTCGCGCTGTTGACGTTTGGTATCACGGAGCCTGAGCACGAGCCTCGCGCCAAAAGAAGCAATCCTGTGCGGTGGCAGAGTCTCAGGGCGCTTGGTTTGGACTACTGGTGGGTCGTAGGGATAGGCGCCGTTTTTGCGTTGGCGCGATTCAGCGAGGCTTTTCTGGTGCTTCGTGCGATGGGCAGCGGCGTACCGATTGCGCTCGTTCCGCTCGTCATGGTGGCAATGAATATCGTCTACGCGCTGTCCGCTTATCCGTTCGGGAAGCTCGCGGACACGATGCGGCATACGCGGCTGCTGATAGGTGGTCTGATCGTGTTGATTGGCGCCGACCTCGTGCTTGCACACGGCACCCACTGGGGCATAGTCGTCGTAGGCGTAGCGCTGTGGGGGCTGCACATGGGGATGACGCAAGGCCTGCTCGCTACGATGGTCGCGCACACGGCACCTGCGCATCTGCGCGGGACTGCGTTCGGTTTCTTCAATCTGTTGAGCGGCATCGTGACGCTGGTTTCGAGCGTTATCGCAGGCCAGTTGTGGGAACGTCTGGGCGCAGCCACGACCTTTTATGCGGGCGCAGCCTTCGGTCTGATGACCGTGGTGCTGCTGCTCTTTCACCCGACACCGGCTCAATCTCTTCACGACCTGAGCTAACGTGGCATAGCCGGGGTATCCGTCTGGAAAATGCGCGCATTGTTGCCGCTATTTCCCCAACGTCGAGTGGTGTGTCGCTGCGTCTGCCTGAACTCGGATGCCCATCGGTCGTCAGGCTTCGTGGCAGCGTTTCAAAACAAAAAAGCCGCTGTCCTTGTGGGACAGCGGCTTTTTCTTGAAGCTGGTGGCGAATCAGGGACTCGAACCCCGGACCTGCGGATTATGATTCCGTCGCTCTAACCGACTGAGCTAATTCGCCGAAAGAAGCGAGATTATGCTGGGGCCACCGGAGGCTGTCAACCCCCGGCTCACAACTTTTTCAGATGGCTCCGGCTGTCGGTCCACTCAATCCTTCGCGTAGATATCCGAGTCCTTGGTTTCGCGCACGAACAGCATGCCGATCACGAAGGTGACCAACGCGATGATGATCGGATACCAGAGCCCCGAGTAGATGTTGCCCTTCGCCGCGACGATCGCGAACGCGGTGGCCGGCAGGAAGCCGCCGAACCAGCCATTGCCGACGTGATACGGCAGCGACATCGACGTATAACGGATACGCGTCGGGAACATCTCGACCAGCATCGCCGCGATCGGCCCGTAGACCATCGTCACGTAGATCACGAGGATCGTCAGGATCACGATGCTCATCGGCCAGTTGATCTGAGCCGGATCGGCCTTCGGCGGGTAGCCGGCGGCCTTCAGCGTCGCGGCGAGCGTCTTCTCGAACGTCTTGGCTTGCTCCTTCGCGTCGCCGGCGCGGCCGTCGAACGTGTTGACGACCGTATCGCCCACGCGGATCTGCGCGATCGTGCCGGCAGGCGCCGCGACGTTGTCGTAGTTCAGGCCGGCTCGCGACAGCGCGCCCTTCGCGATGTCGCATGAGCTCGTGAACTTCGCAGTGCCCACCGGGTTGAACTGGAACGAGCACTCGGCCGGATCGGCGATCACGACGATCGGCGACTTCGCGGTTGCCGCTTCGAGCGCCGGGTTCGTGTAGTGTGTGAGCGCCTTGAACAGCGGGAAGTAGGTGAGTGCGGCGATCAGCAGGCCGGCCATGATGATCGGCTTGCGGCCGATGCGATCCGACAGCGAGCCGAAGAACAGGAAGAACGGCGTGCCGATCAGCAGCGCGAGCGCGATCATGATGTTGGCGCTCGAGCCGTCGACCCTCAGCGTCTGCGTGAGGAAGAACAGCGTGTAGAACTGGCCCGTGTACCAGACGACAGCCTGGCCGGCCGTCAGGCCGAGCAGCGCGATAATCACGACCTTCAGGTTCTTCCATTGGCCGAACGCTTCGGAAAGCGGCGCCTTCGAGGTCTTGCCCTCGGCCTTGATGCGCGCGAACACTGGCGACTCATGCAGTTGCAGGCGAATCCACACCGACACCGCGAGCAGCAGGATCGACACGACGAACGGAATGCGCCAGCCCCAGGCGCCGAAGGCGTCTTCGCCCATGAACGTGCGAATGCCGAGAATCACGAGCAGCGACAGAAACAGACCGAGCGTGGCGGTGGTCTGGATCCATGCGGTGTAGAAGCCGCGGCGGTTCGCCGGCGCGTGTTCGGCCACGTAGGTCGCGGCGCCGCCATACTCGCCGCCGAGCGCGAGACCCTGCAGCAGGCGCATCGCGATGAAGAGCACCGGCGAAGCAATGCCGATCGCCGCGTAGCCCGGCAGGAAGCCGATGAGGAACGTCGACAGGCCCATGATGACGATCGTGATCAGGAACGTGTACTTGCGCCCGACCATGTCGCCGAGCCGCCCGAATACGATCGCGCCGAACGGCCGCACCGCGAAGCCCGCCGCGAAGCTGAGCAGCGTGAAGATGAACGCCGCGGTCGGATTGACGCCGGAGAAGAAGCTCTTGCTGATGAAGGCCGCAAGCGAGCCGGCCAGATAGAAGTCGTACCACTCGAAAACCGTACCCAGCGACGATGCGAAGATCACCCGCTTCTCATCGCGCGTCATCGGCACGCGCGAGATTTGCCCGCCAACGGTAGCCATATTGTCGTCTCCAATATTGATATATCCACGGATCGCCGGCACAGGCGTTCCCGTGCAACCGATTATTGGAGTGGAAACTTACGGCGTTCTGACTCGGCGCCTGAACTTGGGGGTAGTCCGGTAAGCCGACGAATAGGCGTTCAATTTCCGTGAATGTGCTGGTATGTTCGCGCAACCCACGCTGAAATATCTCAAAAAACGCTGACCGTCAAGCCGACGATAGAGGCGCGTTAGGGTAAGTCCCGCCCCGTTCGAGCACGTGCAAGCTGACGCGCACCAGTGTGCCGGCGAGCCGCGGCGACTCCTGGTAGACGTTGTCGTCGATGGCGAGCTCGCCGCCGTGCATTGCCGCAATCTCGCGCACGATCGCGAGGCCGAGGCCGCTGCCGTCGCCCTCGCGGCCCAGAATCCGGTAAAAGCGCTCGACCACACGCGAGCGCTCGTTGGCCGGAATGCCGAGCCCGGTGTCCTCGACTTCCAGGTGCACGAGCCGCGCGGGGGCGTCGTGCCGCACGCGCACGGTGATGCGGCCGCCCGCCGGCGTATAGCGGATCGCGTTGTCGATCAGGTTCGACAGCATTTCACGCAGCATCACCGGATTGCCGGCGACTTCGACCGGCTCGTCGGGCGCTTCGTAGCCGATGTCCATCTGCTTCGCGAGCGCGGCCTGCACCCATTCGCGCACCGCGCTGCGCGCGAGTTCGCCGAGTTCGAGCGGCGTGAAGATCTGCCCCGACCGACGGTTCTCCGCGCGCGCCAGCGCGAGCAATTGCGTGACGAGCCGCGCGGCCTGCTCGGAGCTCGTCGCGATCTGTTCGAGCGAGCGACGAACCTCGGCCGACGCGTTCTGGCGCAGCGCGAGCTCGGCCTGCGTGCGCAGTCCGGCCAGCGGCGTTTTCATCTGATGCGCGGCGTCGGCGATGAAGCGCTTCTGTAGCTCCATGTTCTGTTCGAGGCGCGTGAGCAGATCGTTGAACGACGTGACGAGCGGCTCGATTTCCGGCGGCGCGCGGCGCGCTTCGAGCGGCGACAGATCGTCCGGCCGGCGCGCGCGGATATGCGCCTGCAGCGCATGCAGCGGCTCGAGCCCGCGCGACAGTCCGAACCACACGAGCAGGATCGCGAGCGGCAGGATCACGAACTGCGGCAGGATCACGCCCTTGATAATGTCGTTGGCGAGCTGGCTGCGCTTGTCGAGCGTTTCGGCGACCTGCACGAGCACGGCCTGCGCGCCCGGCGTCTGCGGAAACTCGACGGTCGTGTAGGCGACGCGGATGTCGTTGCCGCGCAGCACGTCGTCGCGGAATTCGACGAGGCCCGGTGGCGGGCGGTCCTCCTCGTGCGGCAGCGGCATGTCGCGCTCGCCGGCCACGAGCTCGCCGCGCGTGCCGAGCACCTGAAAGAACACGCTGTCGACGTTGTCGGCACGCAGGAAATCGCGCGTCGACTCGGGCAGCGACAGCTCCGCGACGCCATTGACCGGATGGATCTGGCGCGCGAGCACGTAGGCGTCGGTTTCGAGCGCGCGGTCGAACGGCCCGTTCGCGATCGACTTCGCGACCAGATAGGTGACCGCGAGGCTCATCGGCCACAGCAGCAGCAGCGGCGCGAGCATCCAGTCGAGAATTTCGCCGAACAGCGAGCGCGGACGCGCTTCGGCGGCGGCTTCGGTTTCGTCGGGCGGGGCGAACGGATTGGCGTAGCGCGCGTCGCGCGCCTCGTCGAGGTCCGCAGCGTGCGCCGTGGCGCGATCAGCGCGTGCGGACATCGCTGGCCTCTATTTGTAGTGGTGGCTCGCCGGCATCGCGGCGGACGACGGCGCGGTGGACGATTGTGCCGCTTGTGCCGTCTGCGGCTCGGAGCCGGCCGGGGTGGCGGGCGCGCTCGCATTCGCCGGCGGCGCCGCTTTTTCGAGACAGTAGCCGAGCCCGCGCACGGTGATGATGCGCACGCCGCTCGGTTCGATCTTCTTGCGCAGCCGGTGCACGTAGACTTCGATCGCGTTGTTGCTGACTTCCTCGCCCCATTCGCATAGATGGTCGACGAGCTGCTCTTTCGAGACCAGCCGGCCGATCCGTTGCAGCAGCACTTCGAGCAGCCCGAGTTCGCGCGCGGACAGATCGATCGCCTGGTCGTTGACGTAGGCGATGCGGCCCACCTGATCGAACGACAGCGAGCCATGCCGCACGACGGTCGGGCCGCCGCCCGCGCCGCGCCGTGTCAGCGCGCGCACGCGCGCTTCGAGTTCGTTCAGCGCGAAGGGCTTGGCCATGTAATCGTCGGCGCCGAGGTCGAGGCCTTTGACGCGTTCGTCGACGCTATCGGCGGCGGTCAGGATCAGCACGGGCAGGTTCGAATTGCGCGCGCGCAGGCGGCGCAGCACCTCGAGCCCGGACATGCGCGGCAGGCCCAGATCGAGGATCAATAGGTCGAACGTTTGCATTGACAACGCGGTGTCGGCTTCTACGCCGCTTTTCACGTGATCGACCGCATAGGCCGATTGGCGGAGTGATCGAACCAGACCATCCGCGAGTATGCTGTCGTCTTCGGCAATCAGAATTCGCATGATGCGCCAGCCTGGCTTTGCCGGCACCGCGGGGTTGCCCCGGCGCGCAGCGGTCTCCGAACATTATTGTGGGTAGTTGGGGCGATGCGACAGTAAAAGATGCGCGTTCGCATCACAATCGCGCTTGCCAAAACTACTGTTTTTTTATACAGTGTCTGCGTTTCGTGTGATGTCCTGGAGATTCCGCTCAATTCGAGTGGAACCACGGGTGCACACCTGCCTCAGACGCCGTTCATCATAGCAAAGGACGATTCATGGAAGAAAGCAAGAAAGGCTCGGCTGGACTGACTGCTGAAAAGAGCAAGGCTCTCGCCGCCGCGCTCGCGCAGATCGAAAAGCAGTTCGGCAAAGGGTCGGTCATGCGGCTCGGCGCAGGTGAGGCAGTCGAAGACATCCAGGTGGTCTCCACCGGATCGCTCGGCCTCGACATTGCACTGGGCGTCGGCGGTTTGCCGCGTGGCCGGGTGGTCGAAATCTACGGTCCGGAATCGTCCGGTAAAACCACGCTGACGCTGCAGGTCGTCGCCGAAATGCAGAAGCTCGGCGGCACCGCGGCGTTCATCGACGCGGAACACGCACTGGACATTCAATACGCGGGCAAGCTCGGCGTGAACGTCGCCGACCTGCTGGTCTCGCAGCCGGACACCGGCGAACAGGCGCTCGAAATCGCCGACGCGCTGGTGCGCTCGGGCTCGATCGACATGATCGTGATCGACTCGGTCGCGGCGCTGGTGCCGAAGGCGGAAATCGAAGGCGAAATGGGCGACTCGCTGCCGGGTCTGCAGGCGCGTCTGATGTCGCAGGCGCTGCGCAAGCTGACCGGCACGATCAAGCGCACGAACTGCCTCGTGATCTTCATCAATCAGATCCGCATGAAGATCGGCGTGATGTTCGGCAACCCGGAAACCACCACGGGCGGTAATGCGCTGAAGTTCTACGCGTCGGTGCGTCTGGACATTCGCCGCATCGGCTCGATCAAGAAGAACGACGAAGTGATCGGCAACGAAACCCGCGTGAAGGTCGTCAAGAACAAGGTGGCGCCGCCGTTCCGTGAAGCGATTTTCGACATCCTGTACGGCGAGGGCATCTCGCGTCAGGGCGAAATCATCGACCTCGGCGTGCAGGCGAAGATCGTCGACAAGGCCGGCGCATGGTACAGCTACAGCGGCGAGCGGATCGGTCAGGGCAAGGACAACGCGCGTGAATTCCTGCGCGAAAATCCGGATATCGCTCGCGAAATCGAGAACCGTATCCGCGAATCGCTGGGCGTTACCGCGATGGCGAACGCCGTGACCGGCGCGGACGCTGAAGTCGCGGGCGAAGAAGAGTAAGCATCAAGTGATACGCAAAGGTCGGCCGCTGTCCGGTTTCGACTCCGGACGCTATCCGGACGGCCCGCGCGACGTGGCGGACGGATCGCCTGAGTCCGGCGATCCGTTCGAACCGTTCGAACCGTTCGACGCACATGACCGCGCCGCGGGCCGCGGCCCGCAGCGTACGCGGTCTGCGCCCGCTGCAGCGTTGTCCAGCCGGGATTCCTCCGGACTCGATTCCCCAATCCCCTCCGAGGTCACCTACACCCGCTCGCGTCGCCAACCCGGCGAAGAGAAGCCGGGCCAGTCCGACAAAGACGACAGCAGAAAATCCCAACGCCCCGCCCGTTCGCTGAAAGCGCGCGCGCTCGGCTATCTGTCGCGCCGCGAATATAGCCGCGCCGACCTCGCCCGCAAGCTGAAGCCTTACGTCGAGGAAACCGATTCGCTCGACACGGTGCTCGACGCGCTGCAGGCCGAAAACTGGCTATCCGACTCGCGCTTCGCGGAAAGCCTGATCCATCGGCGCGCATCGCGGCTCGGCACGAGCCGCATTCTCGGCGAACTGAAGCAACACGCGCTCAACCCGGCGCTCGTCGAAGAGGCGAGCGCGCAATTGCGCGAAACCGAACTCGCGCGCGCCCAGGCGGTCTGGCGCAAGAAGTTCGGCCAGTTGCCGCAAACGCCGGCCGAGCGCGCGAAGCAGGCGCGCTTTCTCGCGTCGCGCGGCTTCTCCGGCGCGACGATCGGCAAGATCCTGAAGGGTATCGACGAGATCGGGGACGGCGACTAACACGCCAGTCTCGACGGGTAGGGCAATTACCGCGCCGTAACCTGGCGCCAGGCCGTGCGCAATCGGGGCTGTCCCAAATACCCGTTATGCTAAACTCCAGAAGTTTTCCAATCCGGCCTTTCCTTCCCGCATGTCGCTCTCCCCGCCAGTGTCCCGTCAGTTGCGCCATCGTCGCGCAATCAGAGCGGAAGCTTACGAGCGAGCCGATGGCCTGTGGGATGTGGAAGCGTGCCTGACCGACGAAAAGCCACGCGATGTGGCGCTTGCGTCGGGTGTCCGGCCCAATGGTCAGCCGATCCATGAACTCTGGCTTCGCATCACCATCGATCGCAAGCTCAATGTCGTCAACGCCGAGGCGTCGTCCGACTGGGTCCCCTATCCAGGGTTGTGCCAAGCCAGTAATCCCGCCTACCGTGCCCTCATCGGGCTCAATCTGTTCCACAACTTCCGTCGCGATGCTGCCCGTTTGCTGGCCGGCACGGCCGGTTGCACGCATCTCACCGAGCTGTGCGCGATCCTGCCGACCGCCGCGATCCAGGCGTTCGCCGGCGACGTATGGAACACCGATGACGGCACGCCGGGCGCGAACGCGGGTTCGGGAGACGAATCGTCCAACGGCACAGGCGAGCATTCCAACGACAAACCGCCATTCCAGCTGGGACGCTGCCACGCGCTGCGTTTCGACGGCGAGGCGGTGAAACAGTTTTATCCGCGCTGGTATGGTCATGCACCGCGTCCGGCGCAACGCGCGGCCTCGTCGGACGGCGCGGCGGCCCGCGAACGAAGCGGCGACGCGTCGGCCTGAACGGCGGCAACGGAATCGAAGTTCTATCCAACTCTCAGACTGAAGGGAATCACGCATGAAGATTCACGAGTACCAGGGTAAGGAAATCCTGCGGAAATTCGGTGTCGCGGTACCGCGCGGCAAGCCGGTCTTCTCGGTGGATGATGCGGTCAAGGCCGCGGAAGAGCTGGGCGGCCCGGTGTGGGTCGTGAAGGCTCAGATCCACGCGGGTGGCCGTGGCAAGGGCGGCGGCGTCAAGGTCGCCAAGTCGCTGGAACAGGTTCGCGAGTACTCGAACCAGATCCTCGGCATGCAGCTCGTCACGCACCAGACCGGTCCGGAAGGCCAGAAGGTGAACCGCCTGCTGATCGAAGAAGGCGCCGACATCAAGAAGGAACTGTATGTCGGTCTCGTGATCGATCGCGTTTCGCAGAAGATCGTCGTGATGGCGTCGAGCGAAGGCGGCATGGACGTCGAAGAAGTCGCGGAAAAGACGCCTGAGCTGATCCACAAGGTTGCCGTCGATCCGTCGACTGGCCTGAAGGACTCGGAAGCAGACGACCTCGCGAAGAAGATCGGCGTGCCCGACGCTTCGATCCCGCAAGCTCGCGCGATCCTGCAAGGCCTGTACAAGGCATTCTGGGAAACCGACGCATCGCTCGCCGAAATCAACCCGCTGATCCTGACCGGTGACGGCAAGGTCATCGCACTCGACGCGAAGTTCAACTTCGACTCGAATGCGCTGTTCCGTCACCCGGAAATCGTCGCGTACCGCGATCTGGACGAAGAAGATCCGGCTGAAATCGAAGCGTCGAAGTTCGACCTCGCGTACATCTCGCTCGACGGCAACATCGGCTGTCTGGTGAACGGCGCCGGCCTCGCAATGGCAACGATGGACACCATCAAGCTGTTCGGCGGCGAACCGGCGAACTTCCTCGACGTCGGCGGAGGAGCTACGACCGAGAAGGTCACCGAAGCGTTCAAGATCATGCTGAAGAACCCGAACCTGACCGCGATTCTGGTCAACATCTTCGGTGGCATCATGCGCTGCGACGTGATCGCGGAAGGCGTGATCGCGGCGTCGAAGGCCGTGTCGCTGAAGGTGCCGCTCGTGGTCCGCATGAAGGGCACGAACGAAGACCTGGGCAAGAAGATGCTCGCCGAATCCGGCCTGCCGATCATCTCGGCGGACAGCATGGAAGAGGCGGCTCAGAAGGTCGTCGCGGCTGCTTCGGGCAAGGCGTAAGCCAGCTGTCCACGGCGCATTTACCAGCTCATTTGCCAGGTTTACGAGTGGCGGCGCGCGAGCGACACAGGCGTGAAGCATCGCGCCGAGTGGCGCTACCGCGCGACGCCAAACGAACAGAGGTCAATACATGTCGATTCTGATCAACAAAGACACCAAGGTCATCACGCAGGGCATCACCGGCAAGACCGGTCAGTTCCACACGCGTGCTTGCCGTGAATACGCAAACGGCCGCGAAGCGTACGTCGCGGGCGTGAACCCGAAGCGCGCCGGCGAAGATTTCGAAGGCATCCCCATCTACGCGAGCGTCGCTGAAGCCAAGGCTGAAACGGGCGCGACCGTGTCGGTGATTTACGTTCCGCCGGCAGGCGCTGCCGCCGCAATCTGGGAAGCAGTCGAAGCCGACCTGGATCTCGCAATCTGTATCACGGAAGGCATTCCCGTCCGCGACATGATCGAGATCAAGGACCGTATGCGTCGCGAAAACCGCAAGACGCTGCTGCTCGGACCGAACTGCCCGGGCACGATCACGCCGGACGAGCTGAAGATCGGCATCATGCCGGGTCACATCCATCGCAAGGGCCGCATCGGCGTCGTGTCGCGTTCGGGCACGCTGACGTACGAAGCAGTCGGCCAGCTGACCGCGATCGGCCTCGGCCAGTCGTCGGCAGTCGGCATCGGCGGCGACCCCATCAACGGTCTGAAGCACATCGACGTGATGAAGATGTTCAACGACGATCCGGATACGGACGCCGTCATCATGATCGGCGAAATCGGCGGTCCGGACGAAGCGAACGCTGCTGAGTGGATCAAGGACAACATGAAGAAGCCGGTGGTTGGCTTCATCGCTGGCGTCACGGCGCCTCCGGGCAAGCGCATGGGCCACGCCGGCGCGCTGATCTCGGGCGGTGCGGACACCGCCGAAGCGAAGCTGGAAATCATGGACGCGTGCGGTATCAAGGTCACGAAGAACCCGTCGGAAATGGCGCGTCTTCTGAAGGCGATGCTGTAAATCGAATTCGCGTGCCGTTGGCGCGCGATTTTGTTACGCTTACGAACTCCTTTCGTGAGCGGGCGGTCCCGAAAAGCGGGGGAGTGCAGACTCCCCCGCTTTTTTTTTGTCCGCGCTTGCGCCGCGGTTCTGTCCGCGCGGTCGATTTTTTCTTATGCTTTTTTCCATGCTCGAATTCTTCACGACCCTCCATTGGGGCTCGGTCTTTCAGATCATCGTCATCGACGTTCTGCTCGGCGGCGACAACGCGGTCGTGATTGCGCTCGCCTGCCGCAACCTGCCGCAGTCGCAGCGCATGCGTGGGATCGTGTGGGGGACCGCCGGCGCGATCGCGCTGCGCGTCGTGCTGATCGCGTTCGCGGTCGTGCTGCTCGACGTGCCGTTCCTGAAGTTCGCGGGCGGCTTGCTGCTGCTGTGGATCGGCGTGCGCCTGCTCGCGCCGGCGCACGACGCTCACGACAACGTGAAGCCGGCCGACAAGCTGATCTCGGCGGTGAAGACGATCATCATCGCGGATGCGGTGATGAGCGTCGACAACGTGATCGCGATCGCGGGCGCGGCCGAAGCCGCGGAGCACGAGCACCGGTTGGCTTTGGTGATCTTTGGCCTCGTCGTGAGCATTCCGCTGATCGTGTGGGGCAGCCAGCTGATTCTGAAGCTGCTCGATCGCTTTCCGGGCATCGTACTGTTCGGCGCGGGCCTGCTCGGCTGGATCGCGGGTGGTCTGATGGTCAACGACCCGGCCGGCGACCGCTGGCCGATCCTCGACACGCCAGTCGCCGAATACGGGATGAGCATCGCGGGCGCGCTGTTCGTCGTGATCGTCGGTTATCTGTTGAAGCGCCGTAACGCGAAACGTGCGGCGGTGTGAGCATGGTGCTGACGGTGCATCGCTGCCTGATTCGTGATGCCGTCCGAATGCAAGCCTGGCCATCCGGCTGACTGTGACGCGCAAGCTTCGCTCGCTACGATTGAAACGCCTGTTCCCGATCCACGGGCCAGGCGTTTCTCGTATCAGGAGTCTGCCGATGATCGTTACCCTGCCATATTCCCCTTACTCTCAATCGACGCAATCCCCGCGTAGGTCGCGCCGCGCACGCTGGCGCGCGAACTGGTTCGCGCGCATCTGCCGCCGCTGCGGCGTCGGCTTCACGCTGATCGAGTTGATGATCGTGCTCGCGATCGTCGGCGTGATCGCGGCCTACGCGATTCCCGCGTATCAGGACTATCTGGCGCGCAGCCGGGTCGGCGAGGGCTTGTCGCTCGCGGCGTCGGCGCGGCTCGCGGTGGCCGAAAACGCCGCGAGCGGCAACGCGTTCAGCGGCGGTTATGCGTCGCCGCCCGCCACGCGCAACGTCGAGTCCATCCAGATCGACGACGACACTGGTCAGATCACGATCACGTACTCGACGCGTGTCGCGCAGGCCGGCGCAAACACCATGACGCTGGTGCCGTCGGTCCCGGACAACGTAGATGCGCCGAGCGCGCGAGTCGCGTTGAGCAAGGACGCGGTGCAGACCGGCGCGCTGACGTGGGAATGCTTTGCGAGCGGCAAGAGCGCGTCGTCGTTGCCGGCGCCGGGTTCGGGGCCGATGCCAAGCGAGGCGCCGACGCTCGCCGCGAATCTGGCGCCGCCCGAATGCCGTTCATAAGGGGCAAATGAGTGAGTGAGCGAGACAGCAGCCGAGCGCTGACTGGATGAGTCGAAGCCACGACGTAAAGGGCTGATTTTCAGCCTATTTCGGCCGGACCGGCGCACAGTGCAACGAAATTTTTGTATAGTGCGCCGGTTGCTGACGCCCACTGTTGATTCGATGCCCACCCCTTTCGCACGCTACCTGTCTCTCGTACTGCTGGCTCTTGCGTTGATCCTGCCCTACGCGGTTGCCAACCATACGTATCCGATCCCAACCTTCTACGCCGAACTCACCTCGCTCGCGCTGTTTCTGCTGACCGGGGCGGCCGTCGTGCTGCTGGTCGCGACCACCCGGCCGCGCGTGAGCTTCGCGTCGCCCACGGTCGCGCTCGTACCCTTGCTGTTCGGCCTCGTGCTGGTCGTGCAGACGCTGGTGCTGCCGGTCGCGGAGCCATCGATGAACTGGCTCGGCGCGGGCTTCCTGCTCGCTGCGTGGATGGCCGTGCATGTGGGCTACGGCTTCACGCGCGTGAAGCTCGACGAGACCGCGTTGCGCTGGGCGGCGGGGGCGTTGATCGTCGGCGGTCTGTTCGCGGTGTTCAGTCAGGTGATCCAGCTGTTTCACCTCGAGGCGCGCGTGGCTCCGCTCGTCGTCGCGTACAACATAACCGTCGAGCGCCGGCCGTTCGGCAACATGGCGCAGGCGAACCACCTCGCGACGTATATCGCGTTCGCGATGGCGGGCGCGCTGTATCTCGTGCAGACGCGGCGCATCGCGGTGCCCATCTGGCTGCTCGTCTCGACGATTTTCTCGGTCGGCCTCGCGCTGACCGTGTCGCGGGGTCCATGGCTGCAGATGGGCGTGATCGTCGTCGCCGGCTTCTGGATGGCCTTCGCGCAGACTCGCAACGAACCGCAATTGCGCCGTAGCAACCGTGAATGGCTGGTGCCGATCGCGCTCGCGGTGCTGTTTTTCGTGGTCAATGCGCTGATCCGCTGGGCCAACGTGCGCTTTCACCTCGAACTCGCGCAGTCGGCGGCCGAACGCTTCCAGGATGCCGGCCAGATAGCGCCGCGCCTCGCGCTGTGGAAATACGGCTGGACGATGTTCAAGCAGCATCCGCTGCTCGGCGTCGGCTGGGGCGAATTTCCGAGCCATCAGTTCGAGCTCGTCAAGCAGCTGGGCGGCGTCGAAATCGCCAACAACTCGCACGACATTTTCGTCGACCTGCTCGCGAAAACCGGTCTGATCGGTCTCGCGATCGTGCTCGTGGGTCTCGTCGCGTGGCTCGTGCGCGTCGTGCGTGCGCCGCAAAGCGCCGCGCGCGTGTTCGGCATCGCGCTGATCGGCGTGCTGACGATGCATGCGCTCGTCGAGTATCCGCAGCAGTACATGTTCTTCCTGTTGCCCGCGATGTTCGTGTTCGGCCTGCTCGAAACGCGGCCGTTGCGCGCGGTGCCGGCGAATCTGTCGCTCGGCGCGTTCGCGGTGGTGGTGTTCGGCGGACTCGCCGCGCTGTATCCGGTGTATCGCGACTATGCGCGTGCCGAGGTGCTCTACTACGGCGCGCGTCCGGCCGAGCAGTACGGCGCCGATCCGTCGTTCATGTTCGGCGCGTGGGGCGAATACGGTCTCGCGACGCTGCAGCCGATGAATCCGCTGAACCTGCAGCGCAAGCTCGCGATGCACAAGCAGGCGATCGCGCTGTTGCCGGGCGAGACGGTGCTGCGTCGCTACGCGGTGCTGCAGGCGCTGACCGGCGATACCGCGGCGGCGCTCGATACGGTCGAACGCTTGCGGATCTTCGCCGAGGAATTGAAAGACTGGCCGGCGCAGCTCGGCTATCTCTACCAGCTCGTCGACGAGCAGAAGTCGCTCGCGGGCTTCAAGCAGCAGTTGGTGAAGCGCTACGGCACACCGGCGGCCGATGCGACGCCGGATGACGACAGTGACGACGATTGATCGGACCGCGGAAGCTTGGGCGTGCTGGCGCCGCGGCTTCCTCCCTTCAAAGTTCAAAGCTCGGAATACTTCGCGGCCGTGCCTTTCGCCTTGTCGATGGGGTAGCGCGCTTCGTTCAGCTTCAGTTTTTCCGCTGCCGCGTCGACGAGATCGAAGCCGGCGGTATGGGCGACCAGCAGCAGATACATGAACACGTCGGCGCACTCGTGCCTGAGGTTCGTCGATTGCGCGGGATCGCCAAGCAGCGCGTCGATCTGCGCATCGGTCTTCCACTGAATCGTCTCCAACAGCTCGCCGGCTTCGATGCCGGTGGCGACGATTAGGTTGCGCAGCGTGTGAAACTGTCGCCAGTCGCGCGCGTCGCGAAACGCCAGTAGCTGCTCGAGCAGTTCGTCGATGGTCATGTTGCTATCCGGATAGTTGTCGAATCGCACGTCAAGCTTGCGCCACCCAATCCCCCGATTTCCCGCCGTGCTTTTCCATCACCTTCACATCGGTGATCGTCATCCCGCGATCCACCGCCTTGCACATGTCGTACACGGTCAGCAGCCCGATCTGCACGGCGGTAAGCGCCTCCATTTCGACGCCCGTGCGTCCAAACGTCTCGACCTGGACCGTGCAATGCACGCCGGGCATCTGCTCGTCGAGTTCGAAATCGGCCTTCACGCGTGTCAGCGCGAGCGGATGACAGAGCGGAATCAGATCGGCGGTGCGCTTCGAGGCCTGGATCGCCGCGATCCGCGCGACGCCGATCACGTCGCCCTTTTTGGCGTTGCCGTCGCGGATCAGCGCGAACGTGTCGGGCAGCATGCGGATCGAGCCACGCGCGATCGCGATGCGCCTCGTCTCCTGCTTGCCGCCGACGTCCACCATATGCGCGTCACCGGCCGCATCGAAATGAGTGAGTTCAGGCATGGTTGACTCCTTCAGAGGGCGCCTATCATAGCAGTGCGGCGCGGCCTCGAATCGTCGCGGCGACTGATTCCACTTGCGCTGTGTCGTGCGCTGAGTTTTGCCTCGTACGCGTCCTGCGACGCCCTTGCCCGTTATCTTAGTCCGGGCCACGCGCGGCGTTTTCGACTTCGTCAGACCGGCTTCGCGTTGCATCCAAAACGATTCCTCGCTGCGTCGCTATCCATCGCGCATCGCGATGCCGCCGGGCGCGCTCGCGCAATCGACGGGCGGGGCGGCCACCGTGCCGGGAACGTCATCGTCGAGGCGCCGCTCGTGAGCGGCCCGAGCGACGCGCATGCCGATCCGATCCTGCCGCCCGACATCGCGCGCGGCGTGTTCGGCACCTACGGCGGCGCGCAGAGCCGCTTTTCCAATGGCGGCGGTAGCGGTGGCACTGGCGGCAAAACCGGCAGCAACGACTGGCGCGCGCCGATCGTCGCGCAGAAGTTGCCCGATCTCGGCAGCGGCGGCGCCGGCTCGCTGAGTCCACAGGCCGAACGCAAGCTCGGCGAGCGCGTGATGCGTGAGATACGCCGCGACCCCGACTATCTCGACGACTGGCTCGTGCGCGACTATCTCAATTCGGTCGCCGTCAAGCTCGCGGCAGCGGCAGCCGCATCAGGACCCCGAGTACGGCTTCGTGCGGGCGCGCTCGCGTCTGTTGCAGGACCAGTCGCGCAGCGAATACGCGGACGAGATTTCGCGATTGCGCTCGGAAATCGAGGACCGCACCGCGCTGAACGTCGCGGCGAACTGGTACGGCATCGCTTACGGGCAGATGCTGCTCGAGCGCTACGACGACGCGGCGGCCTCGCTCGCGAACGCGCGCGCGACGTTCGTCTCGGGCGCGCGTGCACGAGATGGAGAGCCGATACAAGCAGGAGCGGCTCGACGAGAAAGGGTAAGGTGGACGTGAACGCGCGCCGCTGCGCGCGTCAGACCTGCGCCGCCGGGCTCGCAACGAAGCCAAAGCGCGCGGCCACCTGATCGCGTCGCACGCTTTGCAGCGGCAAGGTGCGCTGAACACTCCAGTGGAACGCACCGCTCAATGAGCCATCGTCGGCGAGCGTCGCGTGATCGGAGAAGAGCTCGAGGTCGTGGTCGTGCAGCACCGCGATACGTGCTGGCTGCGAGCGATCGGCAAACAGAATGCCGCCGTCTTCATCCGCGAACACCGCCGCCGGCTCGAACGCGCCGCCGCCCTGGTCGTGCAGCGCGAGCGTTCCATCCGCGTGCGCGGACAATCTGACCACCCACGGCGTATAAGCCAGCTCGACATACACGCGCTGTGGTCCGTTCTGAAAAAACCACTGTCCGCGCTCATCGGCCTCGTAGTTCCGGTTGATGAAGCCAAGCAGCGCCTCATGCCGGATCGGCACGCCGGGCGCGCCGCTCGCCTGGGCCGCTTCGTCGCGCATGCGCCAGTTGCCGCGCCGGTCGAGCATCAGCCAGCCGGTGCAGCTCGGCACGTTCGGCCATTTGGCGAGCGCCTGTTTGACGATGTCATCCATGATCGACGTGTCGCTCCAGATAGCCGAACACGCGCCGCGACAGCCAGTCGATGCGGCCCGGGAACGGCCCGGTCATGAAGCCCGCGTGGCCGCCGTGCTCAGGCTGATAAAGCTCGACCGCCGCCGACACCTCGTGCCGCGACGGCAGCGCTTCGGCCGGCAGGAACGGGTCGTTGCGCGCGTTGAGCACGAGCGTCGGCACCTGAATGTGCGGCAGCAGCGGGCGGGTGGTTGCGGTGCTCCAGTAGTCGTCGGTATCGCGAAAGCCGTGCAGCGGCGCGGTCACGACGTTGTCGAACTCGTACATCGTGCGGCTCGCGAGCATCGCGTCGCGATCGAACAGGCCTGGGAACTGCTCGAGCTTCTGGTTGGCCTTGTGCTTCAGCGTCTTCAGGAAGCTGCGCGTGTAGACGAGGCCGAAGCCCTGCGACAGCGCACGGCCGCCCGCATGGACGTCGATCGGTGTCGAAATCGCGGCAGCGGCGGCTACCACCCGCGCCGCATCGGCCTGCCGCTCACCGAGCCAGCGCAGCAGCACGTTGCCGCCGAGCGACACGCCCGCCGCGACCACCGGCCCGCGATGCGCGGCGCGCAGGCGGCGCAGTATCCAGTCGACCTCGTTGCTGTCGGCGAGATGGTAGAAGCGCGGCAGCCGGTTCAGCGGGCCGCTGCAACTGCGAAAGTGCGGCACCACGCCGTGCCAGCCGTATTCGCGCGCGGCGGCCATCAGCGCGACCGCGTAGTGCGACGACGAACTGCCTTCCAGGCCGTGAAACAGCACGAAGAGCGGCGCGGTGTCGGTGGGCGGAGTATCGTGCGCGACCCAGTCGAGATCGATGAAATCGCCGTCCGGGGTGTCCCAGCGCTCACGGCGAAACGATACCGCGGGGCGGCGCGCGAACAGCGACGGGACGATCGTCTGCACATGCCGGTTCGGCAGCCAGAGCGGCGCGCGGTACAGCAGCTCGACGGCCGCCTCGACGGCGGCCGCCACCTTGGCGGGGGCCGTACCGGAGGAAGCGGGTTTATGTGGCGTCGAACTCATACCGGCGGAAAAGCGAGAAAACGTGATTCTGAATCTGTCGTGGTGCCGCGCGTCAGTGCAGCGGGCCCTGGCCATGCCGCATCTTCGTTGCGAACTGGCTGGCGGTCTCGTTCGGCATCGGGCTTGCGTGAATATGCGCAATGCGCCATTCGCCGCGTTCATGGACCATCACGTAGGTGGTGAAGACCATCGCGGGCGTGGCGGTCGGGTCGGCCGGACGATGTGCTTCGGCAATCGCATAGACGACGGTGCCGAGGCTGTCGTAGACGCGGATGTCGAGCGGCTCGATCGACACCGGCAGCGCTTCGAGCTGGACCTGCAAGCCATTGCGGATGCTCTCGAGGCCGTGCAGATGCGAGCCGTCCGCGCAGATGCAACTGACGAACTCCTCGTCGATCCACAAGCCCATCAAGCTGTCGATATTGACCTCGGCGACGGCCTGATAGTAGGCGCTCAGGGTATCGGCGGCGGCTTCGAAGATGTGGGCAAAACGTGGCATGGCTTGTCAGTCTCTTGTGCGCGGCGCGCGGTTGCGGGGCAGCGGTAGCGGGACGGTCCAGAGCGCCGGACCATCGCCCCCGGCGTCAGCTTGCCCGTGCCGCAAGGCGCGAACATGACGCGACGCGCTCGGGGCGTGCGGTGTTGCGTGCAAGTACCAGTCGGCTCAGCGCTGCGCGAGCAGCATGCCGCGCAAATCGCCGAAAACCTGCTCGGCGCTCAGCTGCTTCAGACAGTTCAGATGACCGAGCGGGCACTCGCGCTCAAAACAGGGGCTGCATTCGAGATGAAGCCATTGTACCTTCGCGAGCTCGGACAAGGGCGGGGTGTGGCGCGGATCGGTCGAACCGTAGACGGCCACGAGCGGGCGGCGCAGCGCGGCGGCGACGTGCATCAGTCCGGAGTCGTTGGTGACGACCGCGTTGGCCCGCGAGATCAGCGCGCAAGCCTCGCCGAGTGCGGTCTGGCCGCACAGGTTGCGCACGTTCGGCGCTTTCTCGGCGATCGCCTGCGCGAGCGGCGCGTCTTTCGGCGAGCCGAGCGCGACGATTTGCGTGTACGGGAACGACTGGCCGACCATCTGCGCGAGCGACGCGAAGTGCTCGGGCGGCCAGCGCTTCGCGGGACCGTATTCTGCGCCGGGGCAGAACACCAACAGCGGCACGCGCGTATCGAGATTGAAGCGCGCCGACACGCGCGAGGCCTCGTTCAGGTCCGTGTCGAGGCGCGGCATCGGCAGATCTTCGGGGACCTTGGCGGCTGGCGCGTAGGCGAGGGCGGCGTAGTGGCCGACCATCGGCGGGCGGGCGTCCTTGCGCGGATTCGCGTGACGCACGTTCAGCACGCCGTAGCGACTCTCGCCGGTGTAGCCGATGCGCAGCGGAATGCCCGCCAGCCACGGAATCAGCGCCGACTTGAACGAATTCGGCAGCACGTAGGCCGCGTCGTAGCCGACGTCGCGCAGATCGCTCGACAGCTGCCAGCGGCGCAGCATCTGCAGCTTGCCGTGGGCGAGATCGGTCGCGTAGACGTCGCGGATTTCCGGCATGCGTTCGAGCACGGGTGCGACCCAGCTGGGCGCGACCGCGTCGATGACGATGCGCGGATGCAATTTCACGAGGCGCGCGAACAGCGGCTGCGCCATCAATGCGTCACCGATCCAGTTCGGTGCGATAACCAACGCGCGACGCATCAGAGTGAGTGTCCGGTGTCGATAACAAGCGCCGCGCGCGCGATGCGCGCGGCGCTCGGATAGGTAAATGGGGAAAGCGGAAAGCCGCACGGCGCGATGCCGTTTGGCCACACGCGCCGCGATGGCGGCGCGGCGGCGGTGCGGCCGCACGGGTCGTGCGGTCGAGCCTGCGGCGCGGCGAGCGCGTGATTCAAAACGCGCACCTCGTGCCGCGCAAGCTGGCTCAGAACCGCTCGATGCGTTGGATCAATGGCCCTTGATCACTTCGCCGTCGCGCAGCTTGTAACGCGTGCTGCAATACGGGCAACGCGCTTCGCCGTGCGACACGTCGATGAAGACGCGCGGATGCGCGCTCCAGCGCGGCATGGCCGGGTTCGGACAATACGCCGGCAGATCTTTTGCCGACAGTTCGACCAGCGGCATTTCCTTGATTTCGCTCATGAGACTTTCTCGTTTCTCGTTGTATGCGGGGTGCTTGCGGTGCGCCGCCGTTGGGCTGCGCGGGGCATCTCGAAACGTCGCTCAGATCTTCGTGAGCCAGTGCGCGTATTTCGCGCTTCTGCCGTTCGCGACGTCGAAGAAAGCCGACTGCAGCTTTTCGGTGATCGGGCCGCGCGCGCCAGCGCCGATCGTGCGGTTGTCGAGCTCGCGGATCGGCGTGACTTCGGCCGCCGTGCCGGTGAAGAACGCTTCGTCGCAGGTATAGACTTCGTCGCGCGTGATGCGCTTTTCGATCACCTGCAGGCCCATGTCGCGCGCGAGCGTGATGACGGTGTCGCGCGTGATGCCGTCGAGGCACGACGACAGATCAGGCGTGTACAGCTTGCCGTTGTTGACGAGGAAGAAGTTCTCGCCCGAGCCTTCCGACACGTAGCCGTCGACGTCGAGCAACAGCGCTTCGTCGTAGCCGTCGGCGATCGCTTCCTGGTTCGCGAGGATCGAGTTCACGTACCAGCCCGACGCCTTCGCGCGCACCATCGACACGTTCACGTGATGGCGCGTGAACGACGACGTCTTTACGCGGATGCCCTTGGTGATGCCGTCTTCGCCAAGGTATGCGCCCCACGGCCACGCGGCGATCGCGACGTGAATCGTGTTGCCCTTGGCCGACACGCCGAGCTTTTCCGAGCCGACCCAGATGATCGGGCGCAGATAGCACGACTCGAGCTTGTTCTGGCGGACCACTTCGCGCTGCGCGGCGGCGAGCGTTTCATGGTCGAACGGCACGGCCATCTGGAAGATCTTCGCCGAGTTCAGCAGGCGCTTGGTGTGCTCCTGCAGGCGGAAAATCGCGGTGGCGCCGTCGGCGGTCTTGTAAGCGCGCACGCCCTCGAACACGCCCATGCCGTAGTGCAGCGTATGGGTGAGCACGTGGATTTTGGCATCACGCCACTCGATGAGCTTGCCATCCATCCAGATCTTGCCGTCGCGGTCGGCCATTGACATACGGTTCTCCAGCAGGTGCGTTATGAGGTGCGGCCATGAGCGCAGGACATAGCCGGGAGCGCTATTTTAGCGTCTTTTGCACACACCACGGGCATTTGGGCGCACCCCGGACGCTATAATCCAGCGCACGCATAAATCAAATCCGGATGCGCCAGCGGGTGGTCTCGCAAGCTGGCGCCGACCTGGCCTTCTTGACGGCGTTTCCTGCGCCCGCACCCTTCGCCCGATGCTCGCTCGACTGTCCGACACCGATCGCCGCGCTTTTCGTGAAGGCGCGCGCGCCTATGCCCCCACGCTGATGGCGATTTTTTCCTGGGGCCTCGTGACCGGCATCGCGATGAGCAAGTCCGTGCTGACGCTGCCCCAGGCGCTCACGACGTCGCTGCTGTGCTACGCCGGATCGTCGCAGCTGGCGGTGTTGCCGCTCCTCGCCGCGAAGCTGCCGGTGTGGACCGTGCTGCTGACCGCGGCGATGGTCAACACCCGCTTCGTGATCTTCAGCGCCGGCCTCGCGCCGCACTTCTCGTATCTGTCGATGTGGCGGCGCATCGTGCTGGGCTATTTCAACGGCGACGTGATCTATCTGCTATTCGTCAAGAAGAGCTTTCCGACCGGCTACGTGCCGGGCAAGGAGGCATACTTCTGGGGCATGGCGGTATCGAGCTGGCTGTCGTGGCAGGTGTCGTCGATCATCGGCATCCTGCTCGCGAGCCTGATTCCGGACAACTGGGGGCTCGCGCTGGCCGGCACGCTCGCGCTGCTGCCGGTGATGGTGTCGGCGATCGCCACCCGCTCAACGCTGGTCGCGGTCAGCGTGGCCGGCATCGTGTCGCTGCTCGCGCTCGATCTGCCGTACCGGCTGGCGTTGCTGCTCGCGGTGATCGCGGCGATCGCGGCCGGCAGCGCGGCCGACCTGATGATCGAGCGCGCCGACCTGCGCCGCATTCGTGGCGTGAACGATCGCGCCGGAGACTCCCGATGACCACCACGCAAATCTGGCTCGCCATTTTCGGCATGACCTTCGTCACCGCGCTCACGCGCGCGATGTTCCTGATCGGCGGCGAGCGCACGGTACTGCCGGCGCGCGTGCAGAAGATGCTGCGCTACGCGCCGGCCGCCGCGCTCGCCGCGGTGGTGGTGCCCGACGTGCTGACGACGTCCGATGGGCTGTCGTTCGCGCCTTCCAACCATGAGCTTTACGCGACGCTCGCCGGCCTCGGCTGGTTTTTGTGGCGGCGCACCATGCTCGGCACGATCGTGACCGGAATGGTCGTATTCACGCTGATGCGCGTCTTCCTGTGAGGGCCGGGCCCGGGGTGCGGCGATGAATGCTACGCCGCGGCATCCGCGGCCTTGCGATCAAATCCGCGACATTCGCTGTGTCGCGGATCAGAAGGCCGTTGGGATCAGTTAAAATGCCTTTTCCGGGTTGAGCGCGCCGCGGCAAGGCGCCTGGTGCCGCGGCCGGCCGCCGGCGCCCGATCCCGCGGAGCCGTTGGGCCGAAGCGCTGGAGTTCGCTGCGCCTCGTCCCCGCGCGCTGACCGTCACCGCCTTCTCATCAACTCGCATACTCAAGCCCATGAACAAGGTATTGCGTCTCTCCGACCTGATCGCCGAAGGCAAGCTGTCCGGCAAACGCGTGTTCATCCGCGCCGATCTGAACGTGCCGCAGGACGATCAAGGCAACATCACCGAAGACACCCGCATCCGCGCTTCCGTGCCGGCCATCAAGGCCGCGCTCGACGCCGGCGCCGCGGTGATGGTCACCTCGCACCTCGGCCGTCCGACCGAAGGCGACTTCAAGCCGGAAGATTCGCTCGCACCGGTGGCGAAGCGTCTCGCGGAGCTGCTCGGCCGCGACGTGCCGCTCGTCGCGAATTGGGTCGAAAACGGCGTGAACGTCGCGCCGGGCTCGGTCGTGCTGCTCGAAAACTGCCGCGTCAACAAGGGCGAAAAGAAAGATTCCGACGAGCTCGCGCAGAAAATGGCCAAGCTCTGCGATATCTACGTGAACGACGCGTTCGGCACCGCCCACCGCGCCGAAGCGACTACACACGGCATCGCGAAGTACGCGCCGGTTGCCTGCGCGGGTCCGCTGCTCGCCGCTGAGCTCGAAGCGCTCGGCAAGGCGCTCGGCGCACCGAAGCGTCCGCTCGTGGCGATCGTCGCGGGCTCCAAGGTGTCGACCAAGCTGACCATCCTGAAGTCGCTCGCGGAGAAGGTCGACCAGCTGATCGTCGGCGGCGGCATCGCCAATACGTTCATGCTCGCGGCCGGCCTGAAGATCGGCAAGTCGCTCGCCGAAGCCGATCTGGTCGTCGAAGCGAAGGCGATCATCGACGCGGCCAAGGCCCGCGGCGCCTCGGTGCCGATCCCGACCGACGTCGTCACGGCCAAGGAGTTCTCGCCGAGCGCGAAGGCAGAAGTAAAGGCCGTCGCCGATGTGCAGGACGACGACATGATCCTCGACATCGGCCCGGAAACGGCCAAGGTGCTCGCCGCGCAACTCGAGAAGGCCGGCACGATCGTGTGGAACGGCCCGGTCGGCGTGTTCGAGTTCGACCAGTTCGGCAACGGCACGAAGACGCTCGCGGACGCGATCGCGCGCTCGGCGGCGTTCTCGATCGCAGGCGGCGGCGATACGCTCGCGGCAATCGCCAAGTACGGCATCCACGACCAGGTGAGCTACATTTCCACGGGCGGCGGCGCATTCCTCGAGTTCCTCGAGGGCAAGAAGCTGCCGGCGGTAGAAGTTCTGGAATCGCGGGCTTAACGTGGCGACGCGCTCCCCAGCGGCGAAGTCGACCAAGGCGCGTGGCGTGAAAGCGCAGCGCGGTAACGCGGCAACGCCGGCAGGGGAGCGCGCGACACGCGCGGCCGCTGCGTCGGCAGCGGCCGGACAGGACGTGGCTGCCGAAGCGCCGATAGCGCCCGCGGCCACCGAACCGGCGCTAGCCGCCGGAGCGCCCGCGGGACCGGTTGCAGCGCATGCTCCGACCGGCGACGCGGAGCAGCCCCCAACGGCACAGGTCGAAGGTGCTCAACACGATTCGGCCCAGCCGGAACAGCCTTCCGGCAAGCAGGACAGCAAATCTCCGGCGCGCGAGGCGCCGCTCTCGAATACCGCATCACTCCACAAAGCGACACCGGCCACAACCGGCGCGCGACCCCAGGCAGCATCTTTCGATGCGCGAACTCCGCAGCAGCCCCGCAGCGCTCTTACCAGCGATCCTATCCAGACGAGGAGACTCATGCATCGCGCCACCAAGATTGTCGCTACTATCGGTCCGGCTTCCAGCACGCCGGAAATCCTGCTGCAAATGATTCAGGCGGGATTGGACGTGGTGCGGCTCAATTTCTCACACGGCACCGCGGACGACCATCGCCAGCGCGCCGAATTCGTGCGCGAGGCGGCCCGCCAGGCCGGCCGCGAAGTCGCCATCATGGCTGACCTGCAAGGCCCGAAAATCCGCGTCGGCAAATTCGAGAACGGCCGCACGACGCTCGTCACCGGCAATCCGTTCGTCCTCGATGCCGACTGCGAGCTCGGCAACGACGAGCGCGTCGGCCTCGACTACAAGGATCTGCCGCGCGACCTGAAGCCGGGCGACGTACTGCTGCTCAACGACGGCCTGATCGTGCTGAACGTGCAGCGCCTGATCGGCAACGAGATCCACACGGTCGTGAAGATCGGCGGCGAGCTGTCGAACAACAAGGGCATCAACCGCCAGGGCGGCGGTCTGTCGGCGCCCGCGCTGACCGCGAAAGACATGGAGGACATTCGCACGGCGATGTCGCTCGGCGTCGATTTCGTCGCGGTGTCGTTCCCGAAAAACGCGACCGACATGGAAATGGCCCGCCAGCTCGCGAACATCGCCGGCGCGCCGTACGGCATCAAGCCGAAGATGATCGCGAAGATCGAGCGCGCGGAAGCGATTCCGGCGCTGCAAGGCATCCTCGACGCGTCGGACGGCATCATGGTCGCGCGTGGCGATCTGGCCGTGGAAGTGGGCAATGCCGCGGTGCCGGCGCTGCAAAAGCGCATGATCCGGATGGCGCGCGAATCGAACAAGTTCGTGATCACCGCGACGCAGATGATGGAGTCGATGATCCACGCGCCGGTGCCGACCCGCGCGGAAGTGTCGGACGTCGCCAACGCGGTGCTCGACGGCACGGACGCGGTGATGCTGTCGGCGGAATCGGCGGCGGGCAAGTACCCGGTGCAGACCATCGAGACGATGGCCGCGATTTGCGTCGAAGCGGAAAAGTCCGAGCAGTCGGAGCTCGACAAGGACTTCCTCGACCGCACGTTCACGCGGATCGACCAGTCGATCGCGATGGGCGCGCTGTTCACCGCCTATCACCTGGGCGCCAAGGCCATCGTCGCGCTGACCGAATCGGGCTCGACCGCGCTGTGGATGTCGCGTCACTGGACCCACGTGCCGATCTTCGCGCTGACGCCGCGCGTCGGCAGCGAACGGGCGATGGCGCTGTATCGCAACGTGACTTCGCTGCATCTGGACACCAACACCGACCGCGACACGGCGCTGCAGCAGGCGCTCGAAACGGTGGTCGGCAAGGGCTACGCGTCGCACGGCGACATGGTCGTGCTGACGGTCGGCGAGCCGATGGGTCAGGCGGGCGGCACCAACACGTTGAAGATCGTGCGGGTCGGTGAACCGTACTGATCAGGCAGGACTGCTCGATCGGCACAGGCTCGATTGAGCGAAGCAGGGCGGCGAAACCCGTACGGTCCATGTGCGACGGCGCACCAAAGCGCCGGTGTCATCGCGGGAACGCCGCCTGCTTCGCGATAAAATCGCCGCAAAAGATGCCGACGGCAAAAGAATTCGTTTCAATCTAAGGAGTTTCAGCATGCCTCTCGTATCAATGCGTCAACTGCTGGACCATGCTGCGGAAAACGGCTATGGCCTTCCGGCATTCAACGTGAACAACCTGGAGCAGGTGCAGGCGATCATGGCCGCGGCCGACAAGGTGAACGCCCCAGTCATCATGCAGGCGTCGGCCGGTGCGCGTAAGTACGCGGGCGAGCCGTTCCTGCGTCATCTGATCGAAGCGGCGGTCGAGTCGTATCCGCACATTCCGGTCGTGATGCACCAGGACCACGGTCAGTCGCCGGCGGTGTGCATGGCGGCGATTCGCAGCGGCTTCACCAGCGTGATGATGGACGGTTCGCTCGAAGCCGACGGCAAGACGGTCGCATCGTACGAGTACAACGTCGAAGTGTCGCGCAAGGTCGTCGAGGCGGCGCACTCGATCGGCGTCACCGTGGAAGCGGAGCTGGGCGTGCTCGGTTCGCTCGAAACGATGAAGGGCGACAAGGAAGACGGCCACGGCGCCGAAGGCACGATGACGCGTGAACAACTGCTGACCGATCCGGAGCAGGCCGCCGACTTCGTCAAGCTGACCCAGTGCGACGCGCTGGCCATCGCGATCGGCACCTCGCACGGCGCCTACAAGTTCAGCAAGAAGCCGACGGGAGATATTCTCTCGATCCAGCGCATCAAGGAAATCCATCAGCGCATTCCGAACACGCACCTCGTGATGCACGGCTCGTCGTCGGTGCCGCAGGAGCTGCTCGCGGAAATCCGCGAATTCGGCGGCGACATGAAGGAAACCTACGGCGTGCCGGTCGAAGAAATCCAGGAAGGCATCCGTCACGGCGTGCGCAAGGTCAACATCGATACCGACCTGCGTCTGGCGATCACGGGCGCGATCCGTCGCTACATGGCGACCAACCCGGGCAAGTTCGATCCGCGCGATTACCTGAAGCCGGCGCGCGAAGCGGCGATGAAGATCTGTATCGACCGTTACATGCAATTCGGCTGCGAAGGCCAGGCTGGCAAGATCAAGCCGGTTTCGCTTGATAAAATTGCGCAGAAGTACAAGTCGGGCGAGCTCGCGCAAGTCGTCCGTTAAGCTGTAGTTTTGGCTCCGCGCCTGGCCGTTCGGCCAGGTTGTCGTCCGATCGCCGTTCCCGCATCATCGGGGGAACGGCGTTTCCCTTTTGTTCCGGTCACATTTTTTGCACCACTTTAGCGAACCACGACGATGTCTACCCTCTACGAATCCACGCTCCGCTCGCTGCCGCTGCTCGGCCGCGGCAAAGTCCGCGACAACTATGCCGTGGGCAACGACCAGTTGCTGATCGTCACGACCGACCGTCTGTCGGCGTTCGACGTGATCATGGGCGAGCCGATTCCGAACAAGGGTCGCGTGCTCAACGCGATGGCGAACTTCTGGTTCGAGAAACTGAAGCACGTGGTGCCGAACCACCTGACGGGCGTCGCGCCGGAGTCGGTGGTCGCGCCGGACGAAGTCGAGCAGGTCAAGGGGCGCGCGGTGGTCGTCAAGCGTCTCGAGCCGATCCTCGTCGAAGCGGTGGTGCGCGGCTATCTGGCCGGCAGCGGCTGGAAAGATTACCAGGCCACCGGTTCGGTCTGCGGCGTGCAACTGCCGCCGGGCCTGCAGAATGCGCAGAAGCTGCCCGAGCCGATCTTCACGCCGGCCGCCAAGGCCGAGATGGGCCACCACGACGAAAACATCACCTACGACGAGATGGAGCGCCGCATCGGCACCGAACTGTCGGCCACGATCCGCGACATTTCGATCCGTCTGTATAAGGAAGCCGCTGATTACGCGGCCACGCGCGGCATCATCATTGCGGACACGAAGTTCGAATTCGGTCTGGACAACCACGGCAAGCTGTACCTGATGGACGAGGCGCTGACCGCCGATTCGTCGCGCTTCTGGCCGGCGGACCAGTACCGGGTCGGCACGAACCCGCCATCGTTCGACAAGCAGTTCGTGCGCGACTGGCTCGAAACCCAGCCGTGGAAGAAAGAGCCGCCGGCGCCGAAGCTGCCGGACGACGTGGTCGCGAAAACGGGCGAGAAGTACCAGGAAGCGCTCGAGCGCCTGACCGGCCACAAGCTCGACTGATGTGATCGCGCGCGCCGTGTCAGGCGCGCATCGCCGGGAAACAAGGAAGCCGTAAGATGAGTGAAGCACAAACCGCCCATACGCATGATGCGCCGGTCGTCGGCGTATTGATGGGCTCCAGTTCCGACTGGGAAGTGATGAAAAACGCCGTCGCGATTCTGCAGGAATTCGGCGTGCCGTACGAAGCGAAGGTCGTGTCCGCGCACCGCATGCCCGACGAAATGTTCGCCTATGCTGAAAGCGCGCGCGAGCGCGGCATTCGCGCGATCATCGCGGGTGCGGGCGGCGCCGCGCATCTGCCGGGCATGCTGGCCGCGAAGACCACGGTGCCGGTGCTTGGCGTGCCGGTCGCGAGCAAGTATCTGAAGGGCGTCGATTCGCTGCATTCGATCGTGCAGATGCCCAAGGGTGTGCCGGTCGCGACGTTTGCGATTGGCGAGGCGGGTGCCGCGAACGCGGCGCTGTTCGCGGTGTCCCTGCTCTCCGGCACCAGCGCCGAATACGCGGACAAGCTCGCTGCATTCCGTGTGCGCCAGAACGAAGCGGCTCACGCGATGGTATTGCCGGCGCTGTAAGCGCGCTGGTTGTTTTATAAGACGTCTCCTGTCCGACCCCCGGCCGGATGCCCGCCGCTCGCTGTGCGAGCGCGACGCGTATCCGGCCGCGACCGACCACCAAGATGAACCCTGACAACACACCGGTTTCACCGATTCTGCCCGGCGCATGGCTTGGCATGGTCGGTGGCGGCCAGCTCGGCCGCATGTTCTGTTTTGCCGCCCAGGCGATGGGCTATCGCGTCGCTGTGCTCGATCCGGACGAAACCAGCCCGGCCGGCGCGGTCGCCGACCGCCACCTGCGCGCGGCCTACGGCGACGAAGCGGCGCTGACCGAACTCGCGCGGTTGTGCGCGGCGGTGTCGACCGAATTCGAGAACGTGCCGTCCGCGAGCCTCGACTTTCTCGGCAAGACCACCTTCGTGAGCCCGGCGGGGCGTTGCGTCGCCGTCGCGCAGGACCGGATCGCCGAGAAGCGCTTTATCGCGTCGTCGGGTGTGACGGTTGCGCCGCACGTCGTGATCGAGTCGTCGGATGCGCTTGCGGCGCTGGGCGATGGCGAGCTCGAAGCGGTGCTGCCCGGCATCCTGAAAACGGCGCGCATGGGTTACGACGGCAAAGGCCAGATTCGCGTGCGCAACGCCGAGGAAGTGCGCGAGGCGCATGCGTCGCTCGGCGGCGTGCCGTGTGTGCTCGAGAAGCGCCTGCCGCTGAAGTTCGAGGTGTCGGCGCTGATCGCGCGCGCGGCGAGCGGGGCGTCGGTGGTCTATCCGCTCGCGCAGAACACCCATCGCGACGGCGTGCTGTCGCACACCATCGTCCCCGCGCCGGACGCGTCGCCGGCGCTCGTGCAGCAGGCTCAACAGGCCGCGCTGCAGATCGCCGAGAAGCTCGGCTACGTCGGCGTGCTGTGCGTCGAATTCTTCATTCTCGAAGACGGCTCGCTGGTCGCCAACGAAATGGCGCCGCGCCCGCATAACTCCGGCCACTACACGGTCGACGCCTGCGCGACGAGCCAGTTCGAGCAGCAGGTGCGCGCGATGACCAGCATGCCGCTCGGCGACACGCGCCAGCATTCGCCGGCGGTGATGCTGAACATCCTCGGCGACGTGTGGTTTCCGGACGGTCCGAAGCGCGCGGCGGTCACGCCGCCGTGGCAGGAAGTCGCCGCGATGCCGTCAGCGCGCCTGCATCTGTACGGCAAGGAAGAGGCGCGTTGCGGCCGCAAGATGGGCCACGTGAACTTCACCGCGCCGACCCTCGAAGAAGCCCGCACCGCGGCGCGCGATTGCGCGCGGCTGCTGCACATCGCCACCAGCTGACGCGCGCGCCATGCCGGATCAACTGAAACCCGCCGAGGACGCTACCAACGCGTTGCCGGTCAGCGCCGCGCAGATCGAGCACGCGGCGGCCTTGCTCGACGCGGGGGGGCTGGTCGCGTTTCCGACGGAAACCGTGTACGGCCTCGGCGGCGATGCCGAGAACCCGGACGCGGTCGCGCGCATTTACGCGGCGAAGGGGCGGCCGGCCAATCATCCGGTGATCGTGCATCTCGCGCCGCATGGCGATCCGAACTACTGGGTCGAGTATTTGCCGGAGGATGCGCAGCGTCTGATCGACGCGTTCTGGCCGGGACCGCTCACGCTGATCCTCAAGCGCGCTGCGCGCATTCCGGCGGCGGTCAGCGGCGGGCAGGACTCCGTGGGACTGCGCTGCCCGTCGCATCCGGTTGCGCAGGCGTTGCTCGATGCATTCAGCGCGTTGCGCGGCGGGCATGGCGGCGTCGCCGCGCCGTCGGCGAACCGCTTCGGGCATGTGAGCCCGACCACCGCGCAGCATGTGCGCGACGAGTTCGGCAGCGCGATTCATGTGCTCGATGGCGGCGCGTCGGATGTCGGTATCGAGTCGACGATTCTCGATCTGTCGCGCGGCTTTCCGGCGCTGCTGAGGCCCGGTCGCGTGACGCCGCAGGATATCGCCGACGTGCTCGGCGAGGCGCCGCGTCTGCCCGACGGGTCGGACGCGACCGCGCCGCGCGCGTCGGGCACGTTGAAAGCGCATTACGCGCCGCGCACGCCGCTCGTGCTGCTGCCACTCGGCGAGCTCGAGCCGCTGCTCGCGGTGCGCGAGCCGGGCGAGCGCGTCGCACTGGTCGCGCGCGCGTCGCGTGCGGGACAGTGGGCCGATGTCGACGGCGTGCATTTCGTCGCCGCGCCGGAAGATCCGCACGTCTATGCACGCGAACTCTACGGTTTGCTGCGCGCGCTCGATCGCGCGAACGTCACGCGGATTCTGATCGAGAAGCTGCCCGATACGATCGAATGGATTGCGGTCAACGATCGGCTCGGGCGCGCGGCGGCGGCGTTCGAAGCGCAGCACTGACGCAATCGGCTCGCTGCGCTGCATGGCACGGCCACCGGAAAAGACAAAGGCCCGGCTCGTTCAACGAGCCGGGCCTTTTGCCATCCAGCCAGCCTTAGCGACGCCGGTTAGCTGTCATGTCAATACCGCTAACCCCACGGCCAACGCCGCGTTACTTGCCAAGCCCGCTAGCAGCGATCTGCGTCTCGACCTGCTGTGCGAACAGCGCTTGCAGATGCGTGGTCGGATGCACGAGGTCGGCGAACATGTAGGTCTGGTCCGCGCCGGCCACCGTGTAGGTTTGCGGCGAGCAGAACAGCGACGACGCAAGCGCGCTGCCGAAGTCCGCCGCCGTCTGGCCGGAGGCGAGCACGCTCGGATTGTTCGTCGCGTACGTGGTCGCGCTTTGGGCCATCGACGTCAGGTTACACGCGGTGCCCGTATTCGACACGGTGAAACCGAGCGACTGATAGTTCTGCAACGTCTGGTCGATCCACGCGAATGCGCTCACGTAGATGACCTGCTTGCTCGACGCGAGGCCTTGCTGCAGCACGCCGTTGTAGGTCTTGACGAGCGCGTTGATGAGCGCCTGGCCTTGCGCGCCCGCGGCGAGACCTTGCGGCGTCTGCGCGATGTCCGGCACGTCCGACACCACCACGTGCGTCGCGCCCGACGCGACGACCTTCTGCACCGTGCCGACGAACGTGGTCGCCGCGGTGGTGATGTCCTGCAGCGCGGCCAGCGTGGCCGTCTGCGACGCGGCGGCTGCCGCCGTCTGCGCGTCGGCCGGGGTACCGCCGTTCAGGAGCGCCTGCGTCGCCGCTGCCGTACCGGCAGCCGAGACCGCTTGCACCGCGACGAAGATGTCGTTCGCGCCGCCGTTCATCAGCACGAGCTGGTTCGAATTGAAGCTGTTATTGTGCCCGGCCAGATACTCGGCGACCTGCGTCGTGACCGGCACCGTCGTCGCGGCCATGTTGTTCGGCGCGTAGCCTTCGCCCGGCTGCAGATCGACACGCGAGCCGCCCTGCGCGTAACCGAGGCCGCCCGTCGCGGTGAGCGGCATGCCGAAGCCGCCGACGTACGCGGCGGTGAGCGTGCCGCCGTAGTACTCGGCGACCTTCTGCGTCCAGACCTCACCCGGATTCGTCGTGAAGCGGCCGCCGCCCGTGCCGACGTTCGCCTGGACCGTCGGCATGTATGTGCCGACATCCGACAGGCTGTCGCCGAATGACACGACCTGCAGCGTGACGCCCCCCGGCGGCGTGTTGCTGCTGCTCGAACTATTGTTGTCGCTGCCACCGCCGCATGCCGCGAGCGCGGCGAACGCTGCGCTCGCCACTGCGATCTGCGTGACGCGCAACCATTGCTGTTTCTTCGAAGCGGTTTGATTCATGTTGACTGCATCTCCTCGTATGTGTGGCCCTTGATGCCATGTGTTGCAGGCGGCGTCCACCGCGTTGGCGGCGTGACGACAGCTTACAGAATCTTCTACGGCCTGCGCGATGTCCGAAGCGCGACCGTATGGTTTGAGTTCAAGCCGGCTCCCTTCGCGCGCTGCGCATGATAAGCGGCGGCCCAGGCGGGCGGCGCGAACAGCGCACGCCATTTGTTGCGCCAGCCGCGCACGCTCGCGAAGTCTGCGGCCATCGATGCCCATTCGTGAAACGTCGCCTTCAGCGGGTTGTACGTATGCAGCGGCTCGGCGATGCCGTACCGCGGCGCCTCGTGCGGGTCTTCTTCGATGTAGCTGCCGAGCAGGCGATCCCAGATCACCAGTACACCTGCGTAATTGCGATCGATGTAGCGATCGTTGCGCGCATGATGCACGCGATGGATCGACGGCGTATTGAACACGTATTCGAGCCAGCGGAGCTTGCCGATCGCCTGCGTCTGCACGAAGAACTGGAAGCCGAGATTGATCAGCACGACCGCGACGATCTGCTTCGGAGCAAAGCCAGCAATGGCGAGCGGAATCCAGAACACCCACATGCCGGCGATCGGGTACATCAGGCTCTGGCGGAACGCGGTCGAAAAATTCATCCGCTCCGACGAGTGATGCACGACGTGCGCGGCCCACAGCCTGCGCACGCGATGACTGCAGCGATGAAAGAGGTAATAGAGCAGGTCCTGCGCGACGAACAGCACGACGAACGACAGCCACGTCGCCGGCCATGTATGAAAGCGGTAATGTTCGTAGAAAAACGCGTAGACAGGGATGATCGCGAGCCACGCGAGCTTGTCGGCGGCCTGCTGCAGCAGCGCGAGCGCGGCGTTGCACAGCGTGTCGCGCCAGCTGTAGAGCCGCTCGGCCGGGCGCGTGCGGCTCACGTGCCACGCCTCCCAGCCGATGCAGGCAAGAAAGACGGGCGCCATGGCGAGCAGCAGCAATTCGGCATCGAATTGCATCTTGTCTCCCTTCCTGGTCCCTGACCGCCGCGCGGTACGCGGCGGGTGGTGTCGTTATCGTTCGTGAGGTCGCGCGGTCTGCACGACCGGCGCCCTGCGCGGCAAGCCCGTGATGTCGCGCGCCGCATGCTGCCCGACAGCGTACACGGTTAGGGGCTTGCCGCGCGCGGCATCGCTAGAAGGAATACTCAGTGGCTGCCGCGCTTGCGCGGGTTTTTCCTGGGCTTCTCGCGCGCTTCCTCGATGGGCGCGGAAACCTTCGTAAAGCCCTGCGACGGGCCTTCGTACACCCATTCGAGCAGCGCGTCGTGCGCGGCGCGCGCCGCTTCCGAATGCGGATCGTTGATCAGGCTGACGACGACATAGCTGTTGCCGTCGGCCGACGCGACGTAGCCGGCGATCGCGCGTACGTCGCGCAGCGTGCCGGTCTTGATGTGCGCGTTGCCGCCCGCGCCCTGGCTGGTCAGGCGATTGCGCATCGTGCCGTCGACACCGGCGATCGGCAGCGAGTCGACGAACACCTGCGCGACTGGGCTCGCGTTCGCGCGTTGCAGAACATCGGCGAGCGCGAGCGCGGTGATGTGTTCGTCGCGCGACAGGCCCGAGCCGTTATCGAGCGACAGGTATTCGGTGTTCAGGCTGTCGCGCGTCAGGAAAGCTTCGACCGCGTGCGCGGCTTTCGCGGGCGTGGCGGGCGGCCTTTCCTCGGCGGCGCCGATTGTCAGGAACAGGTTGCGCGCCATCGTGTTGTTGCTGAACTTGTTGATGTCGCGAACGATGTCCGACAGCATCGGCCCCTCGTGCCTGGCGACGAGCTTCGCGCCGGCGGGCACCGCGCCTTCGCGGGTCGCGCCCGTGAATGTGCCGCCGGTTTGCTGCCACAGCGCGAGGAAGCCGCGCGCGAAGAACGTCGAGTGATCGAGCACGGCGACGTTGATCGTGCGCGCGTCGCAGCGCACCGGAAAATCGCCGATGAACGACGCGACGAGCGTGCCGTCAGGCTCCGGCGTGACGGTCGGCGTCGGCAGCTCGCCCCGGCATGGGCCGCTCGTCGCACGCAACTGGTTGTCGATGCGCAGTTGCGCGAGCGCGGGCAGCACGTCGATCGCCACCGTGCCATCGGGCGACGGCGTCAGCGTGAACGACAGCGATTTGAACGCGTACAGCAGCGGATCGGGGCCGACGTTGTATGGCGCGTTCACGTCGTCGTCGAACGCGGGCAGGTCGCGAGTCGACGGATCGAAGTAGCGCTTGTCGAGCACCAGCGCGCCGTCGATACCGTTGATGCCCGCCTTGTGAATCTTCTGCACGAGGTCGATCAGTTCTTCGGGCACGAGCTTCGGGTCGCCGGTGCCCTGGATGTACAGATTGCCGTGCAGCACGCCGCTCGCGTCGAGCGGGCCGTCCGCGTACGCGCTGGTGCGCCAGCGGTAACCGGGACCGAGGATCGACAGGCCCGCGTAGGTGGTGACGAGCTTCATGGTCGAGGCGGGCATCATCGGCTTGCCGGCGTTCAGCGCGAGGATCGGCGTGCGATCGCCGACCTTTTCGACGACCACGCTGATCGACGACAACGGCACGTGCGCGCGCTGCAGACCGACCATCACCGGCTGCGGCAGTACCGTCGTGACGTTGACGCTCGGATGCGTGGCCTTGACGCGGGCCTCCCCGGTCAGCGGCAGCAGCGTGCCTGCGCCGAGCGCGGCGGCGCAGAGCCAGACGGCCGCGCGCGGCACGACGCGGTTAGGCATGAAGGCTGCGCGATCGAACATACGGCGCGAGCGCAGCGCCATACGGCGTGCGACGGAAGACAGAAAAGGGTGCGTCATGAACGGGTGAACGGGCAAACGGATGAGCAGGATTTCAAGGTGTGCGGCGAGCGGCGTGCGCCGTGCGCGGGACGATGGAACGGCAAGCTGGGCGCCTTGACGGCGCGGTAGCGCGCCGCGGTCTACCCGACGGCCGTCGCGCGACGCAAAGCGCCCATTGTAGTGACATCCCGCGAGGCTGCGGTGAAAAAAGCGCCACACGCCGCACGGGTCGGAAGCGGGCGCTAGAATGCGGCATCATCGAATGTTTTGGAACGGACAACCATGCGCATCCTGCTAGTCGAAGATGACCGGATGATCGCCGAAGGCGTGCGCAAGGCGCTGCGCGGCGAAGGCTTCGCCGTCGATTGGGTCGAGGACGGCGAAGCGGCGCTGCGAGCGGCGGCGGCCCAACCTTACGACCTCGCGTTGCTCGACCTCGGTCTGCCTAAGCGCGACGGTCTCGAGGTGCTGCGCGCACTGCGTGCGCGCGGCCATGCGCTGCCGGTGCTGATCGTCACCGCGCGCGACGCGGTCGCCGATCGTGTCAAAGGCCTCGACGCCGGCGCTGACGATTACCTTGTCAAACCTTTCGATCTCGACGAGCTCGGTGCGCGGATGCGCGCACTGATCCGGCGCCAGTCCGGCCGCAGCGATTCGACGATTCGCCACGGCAATTTGACCCTCGATCCCGCGTCGCACCAGGTGACGCTCGATGGCGCCCTGGTCGCGCTATCCGCGCGCGAATTCGCGCTGCTCGAGGCGCTGCTCGCGCGACCCGGCGCGGTGCTGTCCAAGAGCCAGCTAGAGGAAAAGATGTATGGCTGGGGCGAGGAGATCGGCAGCAATACCGTCGAGGTCTATATCCACGCGCTGCGCAAGAAGCTCGGCGCCGATCTGATCCGCAACGTTCGCGGGCTTGGCTACATGATCGCGAAGGACGCCTGAGCCGATGCGCTCGATTCGTCGACAACTGTTGTTCTGGCTGCTCGCGCTCGTGCTGCTCGGCGTCGGCATCGCGGGCTGGCTGATCTACCGGCAGGCACTCGCCGAAGCGAACGAGCTGTTCGACTACCAGCTCGAGCAGATCGCCGCGGCGCTGCCGGCGGAACCGTTCTCGCAGGTGCTCGGCCGCGATACCGGCGATGAGGGCATCGTGCTGCAGATCTGGAACCGCAACGGCATGCTGATGTATTACTCGCGGCCGCGTGCGCCGCTCGCGCCGCGCGCCGAACTCGGTTTTTCGACCGAGCGCACCGACCGCGGCGAATGGCGCGTATATGGCGCGATCGTCGGCGACAACGTCGTGCAGCTCGCGCAGCCGCTGTCGGTGCGCAACCGGCTCGCCGCCAATGTCGCGCTGCGCACGCTGTGGCCGCTGATCGTGCTGCTGCCGCTGCTCGGACTCGCGGTATGGGTGATCGTCGGTCGCGGGCTGCGGCCGCTGCGGCGCGTGACGAGCGCGCTCGACACCCGTCATCCCGAAGCGCTGGATCCATTGCCTGATCAGCGCCTGCCGCTCGAAGTGCGGCCGCTCGTGCGTGCGCTGAACGGGCTGCTGCAGCGGCTCGCGACCGCGCTCGATATCCAGAAGGCGTTCGTCGCCGATGCCGCGCACGAATTGCGCACGCCGCTCGCCGCGGTACAGATTCAGGCGCAACTGGTCGCGCGCGCGAAGGACGACACAGCCCGCAGCGAGGCGCTCGTCGATCTGCAGGCCGGTGTCACGCGCGCGACGCGCCTCGCCGAGCAACTGCTCGCGCTCGCGCGCGCCGAGCCGGACGGCGCCGCCGGCGCAGTGATGCTCGATCTGCGCGAGCTGCTGCAGGAGTGCGTCGCGACCTACGCGCCGCTCGCGATGAATCGCGGCGTCGACCTCGGCATCGAGGCGAGCGAGGCCGCCAGCGTGACCGGCGACGCCGAAGCGCTGCGCGTGATGTTCAACAACCTCGTCGACAACGCGACCAAGTACACGCCGCGTGGCGGCCGCGTCGACGTCAGCCTGCGTGTCGAGGACGGCCATCCGGTCGTGCGGATCGCCGATAGCGGCCCCGGTATCGATCCCGCCGATCGCGAGCGCGTGTTCGACCGGTTCTATCGCGCGGGAGCGGGCGCGAATCGCGCGCGCACCGACGTGGCGGGCAGCGGCCTCGGTCTCGCGATCGTGCGTCGGATCGCCACCCAACATCATGCGCAAGTGTCGCTCGATGACTCGCCGGCCGGTGGTTTGCAGGTCATCGTACGCTTCTGATCATGGTGATTTACTGTTCGGCCAACGCCGGCGTTCGTGCTGGCGCGGCAGTCCGTAGCGGCCGGTCCGATAAGGTTCCCATGATCTGGCGCTGCTTAAGACTCTTTTAAGTGATGCCCCTTACGCTCCTCGACATCCCAAGTCACTTTCTCCAGTCAGGAGCTCATGATGAACGCGAAAACCTTGTCCCGCGGCGCCGTTGCGGTAGCTGTGGCCGCTGCGCTTTCAGCCGGCTATGTGGCGGGCCATCGCGACGTGCCAGCACCGCAGATCATCTCGCCAGCGCAAGCCGCCGCGATGATGCCAGCCGAAGCAGCCGCCAAAACCGGTATCCCCGATTTCTCCGGTCTCGTCGAAACCTACGGTCCGGCCGTCGTCAACATCAGCGCGAAGCACGTGGTCAAGCAAACCGCGATGCGTGGTAATGGCGGCAACCTCAACGGCAACCAGCTGCCGATCGATCCGAACGATCCGTTCTATCAGTTCTACAAGCGGTTCTTCGGCGGCGTGCCCGGCATGCAGGGCGGCGATGGCGGAGACGCGCCCGACCAGCCGAGCGCGAGCCTCGGCTCGGGCTTCATCATCAGCAATGACGGCTACATTCTGACGAACGCGCACGTGGTCGATGGCGCGAACGTCGTCACCGTGAAGCTCACCGACAAGCGCGAATTCAAGGCGAAGGTGGTCGGTGCCGACAAGCAGTCCGACGTCGCCGTGCTGAAGATCAACGCGAGCGATCTGCCGACGGTGAAGATTGGCGATCCGCGCCAAAGCAAGGTTGGTCAGTGGGTCGTCGCGATCGGCTCACCGTACGGCTTCGACAACACCGTGACCTCGGGCATCATCAGCGCGAAGTCGCGTTCGCTGCCCAATGAGAACTACACGCCGTTCATCCAGACCGATGTGCCGGTGAACCCTGGCAACTCGGGCGGTCCGCTCTTTAATCTCCAAGGCGAAGTGATCGGCATCAACTCGATGATCTACTCGCAGACGGGCGGCTTCCAGGGCCTGTCGTTCGCGATCCCGATCAACGAGGCGATCAAGGTCAAAGACGATCTCGTCAAGACCGGTCACGTGAGCCGCGGCCGCCTCGGCGTCGCGGTACAGGGCTTGAACCAGACGCTCGCCGAGTCGTTCGGCATGCAGAAGCCGCAAGGTGCGCTGGTCAGCTCGGTCGACGCCAACGGGCCGGCGGCCAAGGCTGGCTTGCAGCCGGGCGACGTGATCCTGTCGGTGAATGGCGACGAAGTGAGCGATTCGACGGATCTGCCGGCGAAGATCGCAGGTCTCGCGCCGGGCAGCTCGGCCACGCTGAAAGTGTGGCGTGACAAGGCCAGCAAGGACGTGAAGGTGACGATCGGCTCGTTCTCGGACGCAAAGGTTGCGTCGGCGAACAAGACCGATCAGCAGACCCAGTTGCAAGGCCGTCTCGGCGTCGCGGTGCGGCCGCTGACGCCGGAAGAGAAGAGCAGCGCGTCGGTGTCGCACGGTCTGCTCGTACAGCAGGCAGGCGGCGCGGCGGCGAGTGCCGGCATCCAGGCGGGCGACGTGATTCTCGCGGTCAATGGCCGTCCGGTCACGAACATCGATCAGCTGAAGCAGATGATTTCGGGCGCAGGCAACAGCATTGCGTTGCTGATCCAGCGGGACAACGCGCAGATTTTCGTGCCCGTAGATCTCGGCTGATCCAGTATCCGGGCGGTTCGAACGGATCGCCCATTCCAGTTTGGCTGTAGTAGCGATTGCCGGTCCTTTGCATTTACTGCAAGGACCGGTTTTTTTTCGCCGGTCCGTACCGTGCTACAGCGAGCAGCGCGGACAGGGCGAAACGCGCCACGCGGCTTGTTGCCACGGTCGCGCATGTCCAGTCGACGCAACCGGATGGTTGGCACGCAGGTTGCTTCGACCTTGATTTGGGCCTGTTCGGGGACTGGGAAAGGACTGCAACAAGGAGAGCGAACCGATGAAAACCCAACGCAATCAGCAAAGGATCGTAGCCGTCGCGCTGTGCGCGGCGCTCGCGCTCGGACTGGCGGGCGGTGCGTACGCGCAGCAGGCGGGCGTGACCGGTGGCTCGACGACCGACAACACCAGCGCGGGCAACACCAACGGCGGCGGTCTGCCGCAAGTCCAGCAGCAGGGCGACGTGTCGTACGTGTCGGGCGGCGTCGGCCTCGACGAATCGCGGGCGTTGCGACAAGCGCAAAGCCAGTGGCCAATGACGTTGCGCTTCACCGGACCCAACGCCGAGTTTCTCGCGGATGTGCACGTGCGTATCGTCGATGCCCATAACGGCGAAGTGCTGAACACGACGTCGCGCGGACCGTTCATGCTGGTGCGCTTGAGCCCCGGCCGCTATACGGTGCACGCGAAATACAACGACAGCGAGCAAACCCGCTCGGTTAGCGTGCCGGCGCACGGCAACGTCAAATCCGCGTTCATCTGGAACGCGAAGTAACGGGTCGATCGGTCCGCCGCCGCGCAGCAAGCTTGCGCAATCGGCCGAAGTTTGGCCGATAATGAAGCCACGGGCAGCTCCCGTGGCTTTGCCGTTCCGGCGGCAACAGCCGGCAGTGCAGCACCCACCCCATCACGGAGCCTGGACATGAGCGATGCGTCGACATCTGCGGGACGGCTGGACGGCCATACCATCGTGATCCGCGACAACGGTCACCGCGTGCGCGTGATTCACGGCGGCGTGACGATGGCCGACACCAAGGCCGCGCTGACGCTATCGGAGACCGGCCTCGCCGACGTGTTCTATTTCCCGCGCGAGCACGTGAACATGGCCCGGCTCGAACGCTCGACGCACACGTCGCATTGCCCGTTCAAGGGCGACGCGTCGTACTTCCATCTGCGCACCGAAGATGGCGTGATCGAGAACGCGGTGTGGTGCTACGAGGCGCCGTTCGAGCCGGTCAGTCGCATCAAGGGCTATCTCGCTTTTTACGCATCGCGCGTCGACCGCATCGATCAGACGTCCTGATCCCGCAGTCGGCGCGTTCATCGGGGAGGTTGTCATGGAACTGAACGACGCGTTACGGATTCCGCTGGCGCCGTCCGAGGTCTGGGACGCGTTGCAGGACCTCGCGCTGTTGCGTGCCAGCCTCGACAACTGCGAGTCGTTCGTGCGTCTCGCCCACGGCGAATACGCGCTGACGATGACCGTGCCGCTCGGCCCGTTGCGCGCGCATTATCAGGCGCGCGCGCACGTCGCCGGCCAGGATTCCGGCCCGGCGGACGCGCAGCGCCGCACCATCAACTTCAAGGCCTTGGCCGAGGGCATCGGCGCGTTGCGCGGTCAGATCGAAGTGCGTTTGCGCGCGGACGAGGGGCGGGAGCGCGGCACGCGCATCGACTACACACTGTGGGCGACGTCGTCGGGACCGCTAGCCGAGCTGCCGACGCGCCAGCTCGAGAACGCCTTGCGTCAGATCGCCGACGATTTTTTCGCCGAGTTCGACGCCGTCGTGCGCGCCAAGCACGGCAAAGGGCCGAACCGCGCGCGTGGCACGGCGCCGCGTCGCCAGTACGTGTTTTTGCGGCCGATCACGCTCGGCGGCATCGCGCGGCGAGCGCGCATCGAGCACAGCCATGCGCTGTCGGGGCGCGCGGCGAGCGCGTCGCATAGCTGGTCGCATCACGAGCCCGGTCAGCATGTCGTGCCGTACTGGGCGTGGGCCGGGATGATCTTTCTGGTCGCACTATTGTTGTATGTCGCGCGCTGGTTCAGCGAGCATTGAGGCCGCGAGCCGCGCGCAGCCCCTGATGGAACGCGCGACAAACATCCCGCGCGACTACGAAATCCCGGTGACGCACTACGAAATAGCGGTGCTCCCGCCGCCTTCATCTAATCCCCGCGAAACTCCCGCCGCCACGCGCTCGGCGACGTGCGAAACGCGTCCGCGAAATGCTGCCGCAGCGATGCGGCCGAGCCGAATCCGGCGCTCGCCGCGATCGCTTCGACCGACCCGTCGGTGCTTTCCAGCAGCTGTTGCGCACGCGCGAGCCGCTGCGCGAGCAGCCACGCGCCGACGGTGGTGCCGGTCGCGAGCCGGAAGCGCCGCGTGAAGGTGCGGCGGCTCATCAACGCGCGCGCGGCGAGCGTGTCGAGCGTATGCGGCGCGGCCAGGTTGCCGCTCACCCAGTCGAGCAGGCCGGACAGGCGATCGCCGCGCGGGTTCGGCGGCATCGGCTGCTGCACGTATTGCGCCTGGCCGCCCTGGCGATGCGGCGATACGACGAGCCGGCGCGCGACGTGGTTCGCCACCCGCGCGCCGCAGATCTTGCGCAGCACGTGCAGGCAGCAGTCGAGGCCGGCGGCGGTGCCGGCCGAGGTCAGCACGTTGCCGTCGTCGACGTACAGCACGTCGGCGTCGAGCCGCACGCGCGGGTAGCGGCGCGCGAAGTCGTCGGCCCAGGCCCAGTGCGTCGAAGCGGGCCGTCCATCGAGGATGCCCGCGGCGGCCAGCACGAAAGCGCCGAGGCACAGGCCGACGAGCAGCGCGCCGCGCGCATGCGCGGCCCTCAGCGCGTCGAGCAGCGCGGCGGGCGGGGTTTCGGCGGGATCGCGCCAGCTCGGCACGATGATCGTCTGCGCGTCGGCAAGCGCTTCGAGTCCGTGTATGACCGCGATCGAGAAGCCCGCGGTCGTCGCGAGCGCGCCTGTCTCCGCGGCGCAGACGCGGAAGTCGAAGTCGGGAACACCGCCGCCGCGACGGTCCTCGCCGAACACGACGCACGGCACCGACAGATGGAACGGGCTGATGCGGTCGAACGCGACGACGGCGACGACGTGGCGCGGCGCCTGATCGGAGACGTCGTCGGAAGATGCGAAGGTGGTCATGCCGGGCGCCTCATGAAAGCCATAAGTATGGCCCGATTCTAGCGAAGGTTGTCATTCGGGCCGCTGTCGACAGGCGGGCAGCGGAGCAACAATGCCGTCATTGCCGTTGCGCCGCGGCCACCGCGCTGGGCGCGCACCATCGACCGCTTTTTCTGACAAGGAGCCTTGCCATGAGCACACCCGCGCCGCGCCGTGCGCTGATCGTCATCGACGTGCAGAACGAATACGTGAGCGGCGACCTGCCGATCGAATTTCCGGACGTGCGCACGTCGCTCGCCAACATCGGTCGCGCGATCGATGCAGCGCGCGCCGCCAGCGTGCCGGTCGTGATCGTGCAGAACGTCGCGCCCGCCACCTCGCCGCTGTTCGCGCGCGGCAGCGCGGGCGCGGAACTGCACACGGTCGTGAGCTCGCGCGCTCATGATCATTTCGTCGAGAAGTCGCTGCCGAGCGCATTCGCTGGGACCGATCTGGGCGACTGGCTCGCCGCCCGGCAGATCGATACGCTGAGCGTCACCGGCTACATGACCCACAATTGCGATGCCTCGACGATCAACCACGCGGTGCATGCTGGCCTCGCCGTCGAGTTCCTGCACGACGCAACCGGCTCGGTGCCGTATGAAAACAGCGCGGGCTTCGCGAGCGCGGAGGAGATTCATCGCGTGTTCAGCGTGGTGCTGCAGTCGCGCTTCGCGGCGGTCGCGAGCACCGATCAATGGATCGCGGTGCTAAAGAGCGGCGCGCCGCTCGAGCGCGGCAACATCTATGCGTCGAATCAGGCGGCGCGAGCGCGCCGGGCGGTTGCCTGAACCCGGCGCAGGGGCGGTGGTCCGGTCCAAAAACAGAAACGGGCGGTTCACCGAACCGCCCGCTGTTCCAATCCGTCACCCTCGCGCGCCTTCTACGCCGCCTTCCTGCGCAACGCCGGACTCAGGCGCAAGGCGTCGAACATCGCTTCCACCATCTGCTGCGCATGCGCGCCGAAGTCGGTCGCGTCGGGCAAAAACAGCATGTCGCGTAACGAGCCGCCGACGAACGCGTGGACCATCGCCGCGGCAAGCTTCGTGTCGAGGTCGGCGGGCATCTGGCCTTTGGAGATCGCATTGCGCAGACCGCCCTCGATCTTCGCGAGCCCCTCGCGCATATTGGTCTGATACCGTTCCATCACCGGCCCCATGTCTTCGACCAGCTCGCACTTCAGAAACAGGATGTCGAACACGCGGCGGCGGCGCGGATCGTTGGCGGTGTCGCGCAGGCAGACGATGCAGACTTCCATCAGTCGCCCGAGCGGGTCAGCTTCGTTGGGATCGAGCGACGCCGCCTTCAGTTCGTCGAGCGGCAGCAGCACGCGGTCGAACATTTCGGTGAACAGCTCGCTCTTATGCGCGAAATGCCAATAAATGGCGCCGCGCGTGACGCCCGCGGCCTGGGCGATATCGGCCAGCGACGTGCGCGATACACCCTTCTCGAAGAAGACCAGTTCGGCCGCGTCGAGAATCCGGTTGCGCGTCTCCAGCGCCTCTTCTTTGGTTCTTCTGACCATATTGGTGTAGCCTGCGCTGATCCTGGGGTTTATGCGGACAGTTTTAAGTCAGTCTGATGACGCTTTGACTACTTCTGAAGCGAATTGCGACGCGAATCTGCGGTACCCCAGCCTCGGAAGATATAAATGCACTTTTACATGCATTCATGAATGTATATATAATAGCACCCCACGATCGGATAGCCCAAGCCGTGACGAGCGGTTAATATCCGTCACTGTTGCCTTTCGAAAGCGCTTTCGCGGCCGCCAAACGGCGGCGTTGCGCGGCATTCCCCGGTATGGCGCATTCGTAGCAGGGTGCCCTGCAGGCGCAGGTTTGCATCCATGGGCTTCCGGTCGAGCGTCGCGAGACGCTTGTGTGCGCTGTCGTCCCCGGGGTAGGGATGCGCGCACTTTTTCATTACTCAGTCTTTGACAGAGGTCGCTCCATGCGCGTCGAACGGGTTCCATTCCGCTTAATCAGTGCCGCGACGGCTGCCATCTTGCTGGCGGCGTGCGGACCAAAACAATCTGCCCCGCCGCCACAGACGCCCGAAGTCGGCGTCGTCACCCTCCAGCCGACGACCGTGCCCGTCGTCACCGAACTTCCCGGCCGTACCAGTGCCTTCCTCGTCGCGCAGGTGCGCGCGCGGGTCGACGGCATCGTGCTGCGCCGTGAGTTCACCGAGGGTAGTGAGGTCAAGGCCGGCCAGCGTCTGTACAAGATCGATCCGGCGCCGTACATCGCGTCGTTGAACAACGCGAAGGCATCGCTCGCGAAGGCGCAGGCGAACCTGGTAACGACCACCGCGCAGGCCAATCGCTACAAGGTGCTGGTCGCGGCGAACGCGGTCAGCAAGCAGGACTACGACAACGCGGTCGCCGCCGAAGGCCAGGCCGCCGCCGACGTCGCCGCGGGCAAGGCCGCGGTCGATACCGCGCAGATCAACCTCGGCTATACCGACGTGACCTCGCCCGTGACCGGCCGGATCGGCGTGTCGCAGGTCACGCCGGGCGCATTCGTGCAGCAGAGTGCGGCCACGCTGATGGCCACGGTCCAGCAGCTCGACCCGGTGTACGCCGACCTCACGCAATCGAGCCTCGAAGGTCTGAAGCTGCGCCGCGACATGCAGGAAGGGCGTCTCAAGACGACCGGCCCGGGCGCCGCGCAGGTCACGCTGGTGCTGGAAGACGGCCGCGTCTACTCCGAGAAGGGCAAGCTGCAGTTCACCGACGTGACCGTCGACCAGGGCACCGGTTCGGTTACGGTGCGCGCGATCTTCAAGAACCCGAACCACGTGCTGCTGCCGGGCATGTTCGTGCGCGCGAAGATCGACGAGGGCGTCAACCAGAACGCGCTGATCGTGCCGCAAGTCGGCGTCACGCACGACCAGAAGGGTCAGCCCACCGCGCTCGTCGTCGGCAACGACAACAAGGTCGAGCTGCGTCAGCTCGTCACCTCGGGCACCTTCGGCTCGTACTGGGTGGTCTCGGACGGCCTGAAGCCGGGTGACCGCGTGGTCGTCCAGGGCACCGACAAGGCGCGTCCCGGCCAGCAGGTCAAGCCCGTGCCGGCGCAGCTGCCCGGCAACCCGGCTTCCGAGGCCGCCGCAAACGGCGCCCAGACAGGTCAACCCGCGGCTCAGCCTGCCTCCGCCGCTTCGGGCGCGTAATAACAGGGAGCCCGCCTCATGGCAAAGTTCTTTATTGATCGCCCGATTTTTGCATGGGTGATCGCCATCATCCTGATGCTCGCGGGTATCGCGTCGGTGTTCACGCTGCCGATCGCGCAATACCCGACCATCGCGCCGCCGTCCATCCAGATCAGCGCAACCTATCCGGGTGCTTCGGCGAAGACGGTGGAAAACACCGTTACGCAGGTGATCGAGCAGCAGATGAGTGGTCTTGACCACCTGCTGTACCTCGCGTCGACCTCGGACGACTCAGGCACGGCCACCATCACGCTGACGTTCGCGGCCGGCACCAACCCTGACATCGCGCAGGTGCAGGTGCAGAACAAGCTGCAGCTCGCCACGCCACTGCTTCCGCAAGCGGTGCAGCAGCTCGGCACCAAGGTCACGAAGTCGAGCAGCAGCTTCCTGATGGTGATGGCGTTCGTGTCGACCGACGGCAGCATGAACAAGTACGACCTCGCGAACTACGTGGCGTCGAACATTCAGGATCCGATCAGCCGTATCGACGGCGTGGGTACGGTGACGCTGTTCGGCTCGCAGTACGCGATGCGGATCTGGCTCGACGCGAACAAGCTGAACAACTTCGGCCTGACGCCGCTCGACGTCTCCTCCGCGCTGCAGGCGCAAAACGTGCAGGTCGCGGGCGGCTCGCTCGGCGGTACGCCGTCGGTGCCGGGGCAGGTGCTGCAGGCCACGATCACGCAGGCCACGCTGCTCAATACGCCCGAGCAGTTCGGCAACATCCTGCTGAAGGTGAATCAGGACGGCTCGCAGGTGCGTCTGCGCGACGTGTCGCGCGTCGAGCTCGGCGGCGAAAACTACAACTTCGACACCAAGTACAACGGTCAGCCGACGGCAGGCTTCGGTATCCAGCTCGCCACGGGCGCGAACGCGCTCGCCACCGCGAAGGCGGTGCGCACGAAGATCGCCGAACTGTCGAAGTACTTCCCGCACGGCCTGGTGGTGCAGTACCCGTACGACACGACGCCTTTCGTGCGCCTGTCGATCGAGGAAGTGGTCAAGACGCTGCTCGAAGGTATCGTGCTGGTGTTCCTCGTCATGTACCTGTTCCTGCAGAACCTGCGCGCTACGCTGATCCCGACGATCGCGGTGCCGGTGGTGCTGCTCGGTACGTTCGCGATCATGAACGTGGTCGGTTTCTCGATCAACACGCTGTCGATGTTCGGTCTCGTGCTCGCGATCGGCCTGCTGGTGGACGACGCGATCGTGGTGGTGGAAAACGTCGAGCGGGTGATGCAGGAGGAGGGCTTATCGCCTCGCGAGGCAACCCGCAAGGCGATGGACCAGATCACCGGCGCGCTCGTCGGCGTGGCGCTCGTGCTGTCGGCGGTGTTCGTGCCGGTGGCGTTCTCGGGCGGCTCGGTCGGCGCGATCTACCGGCAGTTCTCGCTGACGATCGTCGCGGCGATGGTGCTGTCCGTGCTCGTCGCGTTGATTCTGACGCCGGCGCTGTGCGCGACGATCCTGAAGCCGATTCCGAAGGGTCATCACGAAAAAGCGACCGGCTTCTTCGGCTGGTTCAACCGTACCTTCAACACGAGCCGCGACAAGTACCACTCGGGCGTGCACCACGTGATCAAGCGCTCGGGCCGCTGGCTCATCATCTACATGGTGGTGATCTTCGCGGTGGGGCTGCTGTTCGTGCGTCTGCCGAAGTCGTTCCTGCCTGACGAAGACCAGGGCACGATGTTCGTGCTGGTGCAAACGCCGTCGGGTTCCACGCAGGAAACTACCGCGCGCGCGCTGAAGGATGTGTCGGACTACCTGCTGAACGAGGAGAAGGCGATCGTCGAATCGACCTTCACGGTGAACGGCTTCAGCTTCGCGGGTCGTGGCCAGAACGCGGGTCTCGTGTTCGTGCGGATGAAGGACTACGCGCAGCGCCAGCACGCGGACCAGAAGGTGCAAGCGCTGGTGGGCCGTCTCTACATGCACTTCAGCACCTACAAGAACGCGACGGTGTTCCCGGTCAATCCGCCGTCGATTCCTGAACTCGGCACGGCTGCGGGCTTCGACTTCCAGTTGCAGGATCGCGCGGGTATCGGTCACGCGAAGCTGATGGAAGCGCGCAACATGCTGCTCGGTCTGGCGGCGAAAGATCCGACGCTCGCGCAGGTGCGTCCGAACGGCCTGAACGATACGCCGCAGTTCAAGGTGAGCATCGACCACGAGAAGGCTTCGGCGCAGGGTGTTTCGCTCGCCTCGATCGACCAGACGTTCTCGATCGCATGGGCCTCGGCGTATGTGAACAACTTCCTCGACACGGACGGCCGGATCAAGAAGGTTTACCTGCAGGGCGACGCACCGTTCCGGATGAAACCGGAAGACGTGAATGCCTGGTTCGTGCGCAACGGCGCGGGCGCGATGGTGCCGTTCTCGGCCTTCGCGAGCACCGAGTGGACCTACGGTTCGCCGAAGCTCGAGCGCTACAACGGTATTTCGTCGGTGGAAATCCAGGGTGCGGCCGCGCCGGGCAAGTCGACCGGTCAGGCGATGGCGGCGATGGAACAGATCGTCACCAAGCTGCCGGCGGGAGTCGGCTACGAGTGGACGGGTCTGTCGCTGCAAGAGCGTCAGTCGGGTTCGCAGGCGCCAATCCTGTACGGCATCTCGATTCTCGTCGTGTTCCTGTGTCTCGCGGCGCTGTATGAAAGCTGGTCGATCCCGTTCTCGGTGATCATGGTGGTGCCGCTCGGCGTGATCGGCGCACTGCTGGCCGCGACGCTGCGCGGGCTCGAGAACGACGTGTTCTTCCAGGTGGGTCTGCTGACCACAGTGGGTCTGTCGGCGAAGAACGCGATTCTGATCGTGGAATTCGCGCGAGAACTGCAGCAGGGTGGAGGCATGGGACCGATCGAAGCCGCGCTCGAAGCGGCGCGTCTGCGGTTGCGTCCGATCCTGATGACCTCGCTCGCGTTCATTCTCGGCGTGCTGCCGCTCGCGATCAGTAACGGCGCGGGCTCGGCCAGCCAGCACGCGATCGGTACCGGCGTGATCGGCGGCATGTTGACGGCGACCTTCCTCGCGATCTTCATGATCCCGATGTTCTTCGTCGTGATTCGCGCGAAGTTCGGCGGTGAGAAGGAAGACCCGGATGAGGCGCTGCGCCACTATCAACAGCACCATCCGCACGATCCGCAAGGCGGCGCGGCGGGTGGCACGACCGACGGCTCGGATGGCAATGGCTCGGGCAAGGATGGGCATTGAGATGCAAAAACACTCTTTGATTGCAGTGGCGGTCGCGCTGCTCGCCGCGGGTTGCACGCTGGCGCCGCACTACCAGCGGCCCGCCGCGCCCGTGACGGCGACTTTCCCGACGGGCGGCGTGTACGACCAGCAGCCGGGCGCGCAGGGCGCGCGCGGCGCGAACGGCCTGGCTGCCGGCGACATCGGCTGGCGCGACTTCTTCGTCGATCCGCGTCTGCAGCAGCTGATCGAAATCGCGCTGAAGAACAACCGTGATCTGCGTGTGTCGGTGCTGAACATGCAGGCGTCGGCGGCGCAGTACCGTATCGTGCGCGCGGGCCTGTTCCCGACGCTCGACGCCGCGGCTTCGCAAAGCCGGCAGCGCACGCCGCGCGATCTGCTGGCGTTGCCCAACGGCCCGACGATTAGCAACACGTATTCGGTGGGCTTGAACGCGTCGTGGGAAATCGACTTCTTCGGGCGCGTGCAGAGCCTGAAGGATCAGGCGTTGGCCACGTACCTCGGCACCGCGCAGGCGCGCAAGTCCGCGGAAATCGCGCTGGTGTCGCAGGTGGCGAACCAGTACATGACGGTGCTGGAACTGGACGATCTGCTGAAGGTCACGCAGAACACGCTGAAGACGGCGCAGGAGTCGTTTCGGATCACCAAGCTGCAGTTCGACAACGGCACCGGTTCGGAACTCGATCTGCGCCAGTCGCAAACGGTTGTCGAAACCGCGAGCGCGGACCTGCAGGCGCAGATGCGTTTGCGGGCTCAGGCTGACAACGCGCTGGTGCTGCTGATCGGCGAGCCGTTGCCGGCTGATCTTGCGCCAGGCCTGCCGCTGAGCGACCAGAGCCTGCTCACGGATATTCCGGCGGGCCTGCCGTCCGATCTGCTGACGCGCCGTCCCGACATCATGGAGGCCGAGGAAAATCTGCTCGCGGCCAACGCGAACATCGGCGCGGCGCGCGCCGCGTTCTTCCCCAAGGTCACGCTGACCGGCAGCGCCGGCACGCTGAGCCCGACGCTCGGCGGGCTGTTCAAGCCGGGTTCGGCGGCGTGGAGCTTCGCACCGTCGATCACGCTGCCGATCTTCGAGGGCGGTCAGAACATGGCCAACCTCGATCTCGCCAACATCGAGAAGAACGTGCAGATCGCCACGTATGAAAAGGCGATCCAGACGGCCTTCCGCGAAGTGGCGGACGGACTGGCCGCGCGCGGCACGTACGACGAGCAGATCGCGGCGCTCGAGCGGGATGTCGCGGCCGAGCAGCGCCGGCTGGATCTGTCGACCCTCCGTTATACGAACGGTGTCGACAGCTATCTTTCGGTGCTGACCGCGCAGACCTCGTTGTACGTGGCTCAGCAGGCGCTGGTCACCGCGCGCATGGAACGTCTGCAGAACCTGGTCACGCTGTACCAGGCGCTCGGCGGCGGCTGGATCGAGCACAACGGCGACCAGCCGCGTCCCGCCGACGCGCCGGTCGACTACGGTGCGGCGAGCGCACCGGTCGCGGCTTCGGCGGCGACGGCAGGCTAAGCGCTGCGGCTCGACGAACCGCTGAAGTAAAGCAAAAACGCCACGGCATGCCGTGGCGTTTTTGTTGATTCGCGGCGTTCGGTGTCGCTCGCCGCATCATCGATGCATCAAAAGCTCAATGCAGATCCGCCGCCCGCAGCATCTCGTTGCTCTGCGGTGCGCCGCCCGCGCTGGCGTCGAGATCGTGCCCGGCGCGGCGAAGCTCGCTCTTCGCCTTCTTCTCGCTCTTCACGCCGTTGAAGATCAGGTTCAGCGCGACCGCCGACACCGACGCGAGCAGAATCCCGCTATGTAGCAGCGGCGACAACGCCGGCGGCAGTTGCGAGAAGAAGTGCGGCGAGACGACCGGCACGAGGCCGAGCCCGATGCTGACCGCGACGATGAAGAGGTTGTGCTGATTCCTCACGAAGTCGACGCGCGACAGCACCTTGATGCCGTTCGCCGCGACCATGCCGAACATCACGATGCCCGCGCCGCCGAGCACGAACGCCGGCACCGACGCGACCACCTGCGCCATCTTCGGGAAGAGGCCGAGCAGCACGAGGATCACGCCGCCCATCGCGCACACGAAGCGGCTCTTCACGCCGGTCACGCCGATCAACCCGACGTTCTGCGAGAACGACGTATGCGGGAACGAGTTGAAGATGCCACCGATCAGCGTGCCGAGACCGTCGACGCGCAAGCCACGCACCAGCGTTTTCTGATCGACCGGACGATCGACCATGTCGCCGACCGCGAGAAACATGCCGGTCGATTCGATGAACGTGACGAACATCACGGTGACCATCGTCGCGATCGACAGCGCATCGAAGTGCGGCAGACCGAAGTGGAACGGCATCACGAAGCCGACCCACGGCGCGTGCATGACGCCGTCCAGGTTGACGCGGCCGAGCATCAGCGCGATCGCAAAGCCCGCGACGATGCCGAGCAGCACCGAGATATTGGCGACGAACCCCCTGGCAAACTTGTTGATCAGCAGGATCAGCGTCAGCACGAGCAGCGCCAGGCCGAGATAGACCGGATTGCCGTAGTCGGGATTGCCGACACCGCCGGCCGCCCAGTTGATGCCGACCTCCATCAGCGACAGGCCGATCACCGAAATCACGACGCCGATCACGACCGGCGGGAAGAAGCGCAACAGCTTGCCGACCGCGGGCGCGAGCAGAATGCCGATCACGCCGGCCGCGATCGTCGAGCCGAAGATGTCGAGGATGCCGAGCGAAGGATTGGTGCCGATCGCGACCATCGGGCCGACGGCCGCGAACGTGCAGCCCATGATGACGGGCAGGCGGATGCCGAAGATCCACAGTCCGAGCGTCTGGATCAGCGTGGCGATGCCGCAGGAAAACAGATCGGCGCTGATCAGGAAGGCGACCTGGTCTTTCGGCAGCTTCAGCGCCGCGCCGATGATCAGCGGCACCGCGACCGCGCCAGCGTACATGACCAGCACGTGCTGGATGCCGAGAGTGAGCAACTGGCCCGCCGGTAGGCGCTCGTCGCACGGGTGAACCGTGTTCGCTTGCATATCGTCTGTCTCCACCATCTCGTTTTGGGATGACTCCAAGGTATCGGGGACGAAAAGTCGCAACAAGACCATACGTGGCTATTCCGGCATTCCCGGCGGCGATATGCAGAGACCTGTTTTGAAAGGCAAATTAAAGCCACGAGTGGGACGGATCGGCCGCCGGACGCCAGAGAACCCTATGCAGTGGGGGCCGCGGGCGGTGCATGGCGTGCGCGGCGCGGGTTCGTCGCGCGAGGGGATATGTGTGAGAATCAATGACGTGTATCACGCTTCACGCATAGTCCTGTTTTGATGACGCTCGCAGCACGGCGGGGTTAACCCGCGAATGGTTTTTTTTCGCGTGTTTTCCGAGCCGTTTGTTCAACGTTCGCGGCGTCTGTGCAGCTTCGCCTTTGAGCTTCGCTTTCCCACTTCGTCGCCAGTCTCGCTGGCTCCTTCTTCACCTCGTTTCAACGTCCCTGCGCTCATGAGTTTTCTCGGCATCGATCTCGGCACCGGCTCCCTGAAAGCGGCAATCGTCGACGAACATGGACGCGAGCAGGCGGTATCGAGCGTCGCTTATGCGCTCGTTACGCCGCACGCGGGTTGGGCCGAAATCGACGTCGAGACGTGGTGGAACGCGCTCGTCCATGCGATGGCGGGCCTGCCGCGCGAGCTGCGTGACGGCGTGCGCGCGATTGGCTTCTCTGGCCAGATGCACGGCGTCGTGCTGCTCGATGCAAACGGCGCAGCGGTGCGGCGCGCCATGCTGTGGCCGGACTCGCGCGCGCTCGCCATGCTCGACGCGTGGCCCGAGCCGCAACCGAATCCGGTCGCGCCCGGCATGGCCGGACCGCTGCTGCGCTGGCTCGTGCTGCAAGAGCCAGATGCCGCGCGCCGCACGCGCTGGGCGCTGCAGCCGAAGGACTGGCTGCGCGTCGCGCTCGGCGGCGCGTGCGTGACCGATGCGTCCGACGCGTGCGCGACCGCGCTCGCCGATCCCGCCGGCGCGTGGGACACGGCGCTGCTGCAACGCCTCGAGATTCCGCCCGAGTGGTTCGCGCCTGTGGCGCTGTCGTATGCGGCGGCGGGCGCGCTGTCGCAGCAGGCCGCGCAGGCACTTGGCTTACGGGCCGGTATCGTGCTCGCAACCGGCGCCGCGGATACGCCGTGCGCGGCGCTCGGCAGCGGACTCGTGCGTGATGGCGACGCGCTGCTGACGACCGGCACCGGCGGACAGATCGTCGTGCTCGCGAACGACGAGCCTGCGCCGCTAAAGGGCTTGCATCGCTATCGCGCGGCGAGCGATCACTGGTATCGGATGGCGGCGATGCAGAACGTCGGCATCGCGCTGGAGCGGGTGCGCGGGTGGCTGTCGTTTGGGTGGGCGGAGGCTTACCGAGAGGCATTTGACGATGCGGCTGATGCAAGCGCTCATGCCGCCGCTGAAGCGGCGTCGACGCTGAGCTTCCTGCCGTACCTGACCGGCGAGCGCACGCCGTGGCTGAACCCGCAGGCGCGCGGCGGCTGGCTCGGTTTGTCGCTCGAGCATACGCGCGGCGCGATGATGCGTGCCGCGTTCGAGGGCGTCGCGTTCTCGTTGCGCGCGGGGCTCGACGCGATTCGCGCGAGCGGCGCGCCGGTGACGGCGCTCAAGCTCGCGGGCGGCGGCTCCGTCGATGCGCGCTGGCGACAACTGCTCGCCGATGCGCTCGACGTCGACCTGCATGCGGTCGATTGCCCGAACGCGGCGCCGCGCGGCGCGGCGATCCTCGGCGGTCTCGCGTGCGGCCACTGGCAGACGCGCGATCTCGCCGCGCTCGCGCCGGGCGCGACGCGCGTCGCGGGTCCACGCGGCGATGCGGCGCTTGCTGAACGCTATGCGCGCTTCGTCGATCTGTATGTCCGGGTCGAGCCGTGGTTCGGTGGTAGCGCGCGGTGCGAAGCGCAGTGACAGCGACGGCGTTGAACACGGTGCCGAGCGCAGCCATCGGCGAGGCAGCCTTCACGCACTATGCAATACCATGACGCTTTTCGCGCGCCACGCAGTCGCCGGCACGCGATGCCATTTCGCATTCACGCATTCACGCATTCACGGACTCACGGACTCACAGGAGCATTGACGATGAAGACCAAAGCAGCAATCGCATGGAAAGCCGGCGCCCCGTTGACGATCGAGGAAGTCGATCTCGAAGGTCCGCGCGCCGGTGAAGTCCTGATCGAAGTGAAGGCGACGGGCATCTGCCACACCGACTACTACACGCTGTCGGGCGCCGATCCCGAAGGCATCTTCCCGGCGATTCTCGGCCACGAAGGCGCGGGCGTGATCGTCGATGTCGGGCCGGGCGTCGGCGCGCTGAAGAAGGGCGATCACGTGATTCCGCTCTACACGCCCGAATGCCGTCAGTGCAAGTTCTGCCTGTCGCGCAAAACGAATCTCTGCCAGGCGATCCGCGCGACGCAGGGCAAAGGCCTGATGCCCGACGCGACCTCGCGCTTCTCGCTCGATGGCAAGCCGCTGTTTCACTACATGGGCACGTCGACGTTCTCGAACTACATCGTCGTGCCGGAGATCGCGGTCGCGAAGGTGCGTGAAGACGCGCCGTTCGACAAGATCTGCTACATCGGCTGCGGCGTGACGACCGGCGTCGGCGCGGTCGTGTATTCGGCGAAGGTCGAGGCGGGTGCGAACGTGGTGGTGTTCGGGCTCGGCGGTATCGGGCTGAACGTGATTCAAGGCGCGAAGATGGTCGGCGCGGACAAGATCATCGGTGTCGATCTCAACCCGGGCCGCGTCGAACTCGCGAAGAAGTTCGGCATGACGCACTTCATCAACCCGAACGAAGTCGAGAACGTCGTCGATCACATCGTGCAGCTGACCGACGGCGGCGCCGACTACTCGTTCGAATGCATCGGCAACGTGAAGGTGATGCGCCAGGCGCTCGAATGCACGCACAAGGGTTGGGGGCAGTCGTTCATCATCGGCGTCGCGGCGGCGGGCGAGGAGATCAGCACGCGGCCGTTCCAGCTGGTGACGGGCCGCGAGTGGAAGGGCTCGGCGTTCGGCGGCGCGCGAGGCCGCACCGACGTGCCGAAGATCGTCGACTGGTACATGGAAGGCAAGATCAATATCGACGATCTGATTACGCACCGTCTGCCGCTCGAGCGCATCAACGAGGGCTTCGAGCTGATGAAGAAGGGCGAGTCGATCCGCTCGGTCGTGCTCTACTAAGCGAGGAGCGTCGCGATGCTCGAACTACTATCGTCGCACGCCTGCCACGGCGGCGAGCAGCGCTTTTACCGGCACGAGTCGCGCACCGTCGGTCTGCCGATGCGCTTTTCGGTCTATCTGCCGCCGCAGGCGTTGCAGGGCAATGCGAAGGTGCCCGCGCTGTTCTGCCTAGCGGGGCTGACCTGCACCGAAGAGACGTTCGCGATCAAGGCCGGCGCGCAGCGCTTCGCGGCCCGGCACGGCATCGCGCTGATCGCGCCGGATACGAGCCCTCGCGGCGCGGGCGTGCCAGGCGAGAGCGATGCGTGGGACTTCGGCGTCGGCGCGGGCTTTTATGTCGACGCGACCGAGCAGCCGTGGGCGCGGAACTACCGCATGTACTCGTACGTGCGCGACGAGCTGCGCGAAACGGCGCTTGCCAACCTGCCGATCGATGGCGCGCGTCTCGGCGTCTTCGGTCATTCGATGGGCGGCCACGGCGCGCTGATGCTCGCGCTGCGCAATCCGGACATTTATCGGTCGGTGTCGGCGTTCGCGCCGATCGCGGCGCCGATGCGTTGTCCCTGGGGCGAAAAGGCGTTTAGCGGTTATCTCGGCGAGAACCGTGAAGCGTGGAAGCAGTACGACGCGAGCGAGCTGGTTTCGCACGCGACGCACAAGTTCGCGGAAGGGATTCTCGTCGATCAGGGGCTCGCGGATCAGTTCCTGCCCACGCAGCTCAATCCCGACGTATTCGAAGCGGCGTGCAAGGCCGCGGGTCAGCCACTGACGTTGCGCCGGCATGCGGGTTACGACCACGGCTACTACTTCATCTCGACGTTCGTCGAGGATCATCTCGCGCATCACGCGAAGGTATTGCTCGGCTGAACAACGTCGTAAAACGCGGGGCAAAAAAAACGGCGGCACTTCATGTGCCGCCGTTTTTTCATTTGATCGGCGTAAGCGCCGCTCAATGCCGCTTCAACAGACTCCCGCCATACACCACCGCCGACAGCGCGGTGATCCAGAAGCTCGTCGGGCAATCGGTATAGAACGCGAGCGTCAGCCCGAGCCACGCCTGCGCAAGCGCGAACACGGCCGCGAGCACGAGACCCGTCGACAGCCGCGTGCTCAGGTTCTGCGCGGCGGCGGCCGGCCCCACCATCAGCGTGAACACGAGCAGCACGCCGACGATCTGCGTGCAAGCGGCGACGGCCAGCGCGGCGATCGCGAGAAACAGCACCGACACGCGGCGCAGCGATACGCCCTTCGCTTCGGCCAGCTCCGGTTGCAGCGACGCGAACAGCAGCGGCCGCATGATGGCCGCGAGCGCGGCCAGACTGACGACGCCCAACGCCGCGAGCACACCGAGCGTCGCTGCATTGACGCCGAGCACGTTGCCAAACAGCAGCGCCGTCACCTGCGTCGCGTAGGCGGTGAAGAAATGCAGAAACAGCAGCCCAAAGCCGAGCGACAAGGAAAGGATTACGCCGATCGCGACGTCGCGGCCGGCGAGCCGTTCGCCGAGCGCGCCCATGCCCACACCGGCCGCGAGCGTGAAGCCGATCATCCCCCAGATAGGCGAGATGCCGATCAGCACCGCGCCGGTCGCGCCGGTGAAGCCGACGTGCGACAGCGCGTGGCCCGCGAACGTCTGTCCGCGCATCACGAGAAAATAGCCGACCACGCCTGCCAGCACCGCGACGATCCCCGAGGCCGCGAAGGCGTTCACCATGAAATCGTATTCAAACATCGTGCGTGTGTCCGTCGCGTGAGTCGTGCGGGTCTGGGCGACTGTGTGAGTGGCCGTGAGAATGCGTATGTCCGCCGTCCTCGTCGTGTTCGTGCCCGTGATCGTGCTTCTCGACTTCGACGCCGCCCGACATCACGAAGATGCGGCCGTTCACGCGCATCACGTCGATCGGCGAGCCGTACAGACGCGACAGCACCGGCCGTGTGATCACTTCGTCGACGGTGCCGAGCGCCGCGACGCCGCTGCCGAGATACAGCACGCGATCGATCGAGTTCAGCAGCGGATTGAGTTCGTGCGCGGAGAACAGCACCGCGATGCCGAGCTCCTGCTGCACGCGCCGCACCAGTTCGACGACGCTCTTCTGGTGATGCGGATCGAGACTGATCAACGGTTCATCGAGCAGCAGCAGTTTCGGATTGCCGAGCAGGCATTGCGCGAGCAGGAGCCGCTGCCGTTCGCCGCCCGACAACTCCGACAGTGGCCGCTTCGACAGAGTCGTCCCGCCGACGAGCTCGAGCACCCGATCGACGTCCGCGCGCGTTTTTGCATCCGCATGCGGCAAGCCCCAGCGATGACCATCGGCTGCCATCGCGACCAGATCGCGGCCGCGCACGCGACGGCCGGCGAGCGCGCTGCGCGTCTGCGGCATATAGCCGATCGACGCGTTGCCGCGCTCGACCGTCTGCCCGAGCACGCGGATCGCGCCGCCCGCGGCCGGCACGAGGCCGAGCACCGCGCGCATCAGCGTCGTCTTGCCCGCGCCGTTGGGCCCGAGCACGCCGATGAACTCGCCCTGGTTCACGACGAAGCTGGTGTCGCGCAGGATCGTGCGGCCGCCCAGATCGAGCGTCACGTTGTCGAGTTCGAGCACGGGCCGGTCGCCGCGCGCGGTGGGTGCGCCTGATTGCGCACCTGCTGGCGTTTGATGGCCAGTCGGAATCATGGAGCCTTGCCTTTCGCGCTCGCGCTGGTCGCGCCGATCGCGCCGTTCGTGTCACCCGCCGCGAGCGCTTTCTGCAACGCATCGAGCTGCGTCAGCATCCACGTCTGATAGGTCTTGCCGGGCGGCAGGGTTTCGGTGACGCTCATCGTCGGTACCTTCGATTGTTGCGCGAGCTTCAGCATGCGTTTGGTCAGCGCCTCGGTGGCCTGGCTGTTATAGATCAGCACGCGCACGCGCCGCTCACGCAGATCGCGTTCGAACGCGGCGATATCGGCCGCGCTCGCTTCGGTGTCGTTCATCGTGGCGAGCTGGAAGCGCTGGTTGCGCATGGCGAGGCCAATCGCGTCAGACATATAGCCGAACACCGGCTCCGTCGCCGTGACCGGCAAGCCCGCATAGCGGCCGTGCAGCTCGGCGACCTTCGCGTCGATCGGCTTCAGCGAATCGAGAAACTTCGCGAGGTTCGCATCGTACGCCGGCTTGTGCGCCGGGTCAGCAGCGCCGAGTGCGTCGCAGACCGCGCGCGCGACTTTCGGCATCGTCGCCGGGTCGTACCACAGGTGCGGATTGTCGCCGCCTTTTTTGCCGACGAGGTCGGCCGCGACGATCACCGTGCGATGCGCGCCTTTCGAGGCGGCCAGCAGCTTCACCATCCACGGATCGTAGTCGGCGCCGTTGTAGACGACGAGGCTCGCGTGCTGCAACGCGCGCGCGGTGGCCGGGCTCGCTTCGAACAGATGCGGGTCCTGGTCCGGGTTGCTGAGGATGCTGGTCACGTCGACCCGATCGCCGCCGAGTTGCCGGACCACGTCGCCATAAAAGTTCTCCGCGGCGACGACCGGAATTTTCGCGTCGGCGGCGAACGCGTTGTGGCCGAAGCCGAGCGCCGCGATCGCGAGCAGGCAGGTGCACAGATGGGTGCGCACAGACGTCGAACGCTTCAGCGCGCGGTGCGCTCTGGACAACATCAAGCCGATTGTTTTCATCGTTGTTTCCTGCTGGGTGAGAGTTGAATCAGCCACTCGCGGTGGCAAGGCCAAATACGGGGTGGCACGGGGTGGTGCTTAGCGCGGCGCCGCGCCTCTGATCACGACGAAGTGCCTGCTGCGCCGCCGGCGCCGCCAGGCTTCGCCGCTCGCGCACATGGCCCGCACAGTCCACTTAGCTCGATCACCTGACGATGCACCTCGAAGCCATGCGCGGGTGCGCTGTGCGACAGGCGGTCGGCGAGTTCGTCGCCGGGAATCTCGACAGTCGCGCCGCAACCGTCGCACATCAGGAACTGGCTGCGATGCGGCACGCCGATTTCGCAGCAGGCGACGAACGCGTTCTTCGATTCGATCCGGTGCACGAAGCCGTGCGCGACGAGGAAGTCGAGCGCGCGATAGACGGTGGTCGGCGACATGCGACCGCGCTCGGGGGCGAGCGCGTCGAGCAACTCGTACGCGCCGACCGGCCGCTCGCTCGCGACGATCGCCGCGTACACCTGGCGGCGCAGCGGCGTCAGCGCGAGCCCCTGCGCCGCGGCGTGCGCGTCCGCATGCGCGAGCCGCATCGCGTGCTGTTCGGCGAGCGAGGTAGTCATCGGCGTGAATCTCCTGACATGGCGGCCCCCGAGCGGGCTGCAAGGTCGAAATGATATAACGTAGCGCGATTTTTTGTCAGCGGTGCGAATCCTCGCACGACGGCACGCAGCGAACGCGTCGTGGCGACCCATCGCGCAATGGGCTTGCTCCTGCCGCGCTGCACCATCGAAATTCGTCCGCGTGCCTTGACATGATCCGGTCCGTATCCGATCATTCGATCACTAGCCGAGCAATTGTTCGCGCGATGAGCGTTCGCTCACCGCGCGCCAAAATGTAAAAACGAAGCGGAGACAGGCAGTGGCACGATTGCAGGACAAAGTCGCCATTCTGACGGGCGCGGCCAGCGGTATCGGTGAAGCGGTAGCCCTGCGCTATCTCGACGAGGGCGCGCGCTGCGTGCTGGTCGACGTGAAGCCGACCGACAGCCTCGGCGGCGCGCTGCGCGGCATCTACGGCGAGCGCGTGTTGAGCGTCAGCGCCGACGTCCGGCGCCGCGAGGACATCGAGCGCATCGTCACGAGCACGCTCGGCTGCTTCGGCCAGATCGACATCCTGTTCAACAATGCGGCGCTGTTCGACATGCGCCCGCTCCTCGACGAATCCTGGGACGTGTTCGACCGCCTGTTCGCGGTCAACGTGAAGGGCATGTTCTTCCTGATGCAGGCGGTCGCGCGGCAGATGGTCGAACAGGGCCGCGGCGGCAAGATCATCAATATGTCGTCGCAGGCCGGGCGGCGCGGCGAGGCGCTCGTGTCGCACTACTGCGCGACCAAGGCGGCGGTGTTGAGCTATACGCAGTCCGCGGCGCTCGCGCTCGCGCCGCATAAGATCAATGTGAACGGCATCGCGCCGGGCGTCGTCGACACGCCGATGTGGAACGAGGTCGACGCGCTGTTCGCGCGCTACGAGAACCGGCCGCTCGGCGAGAAGAAGCGCCTCGTCGGCGAGGCCGTGCCGCTCGGCCGCATGGGCGTGCCCGACGACCTGACCGGCGCCGCGCTGTTCCTCGCGTCGGCCGATGCCGACTACATCACCGCGCAGACGCTGAACGTCGACGGCGGCAACTGGATGAGCTGAATAAAGAGCAGGGAGCGGGCACGTTGACTGCTCTGAGCGGCGCGTCATTCCGTCAAACGAACGCAGCATCACATAACGTACGAGAAAGGAGACAACGATGAAACCAGCTTTCAAATTCGTGCTGAAGGCGGCCGGTGCCGGCGCGGCCACCTGCTTCGCGCTGAGCGCATCGGCGGCGACGGTGACGATCGCGACGCTGAACAATCCGGACATGATCGAGTTGAAGAAGCTGTCGCCCGCGTTCGAAAAAGCGAATCCGGACATCAAGCTGAACTGGGTGATCCTCGAGGAAAACGTGCTGCGTCAGCGCGCGACGACCGACATCACGACCGGCAGCGGCCAGTTCGACGTAATGACGATCGGCGCGTATGAAACGCCGCAATGGGGCAAGCGCGGCTGGCTCGCGCCGATCACGAACCTGCCGGCGAGCTATGACCTCAACGACGTCGTGAAGACGGCCCGCGACGGCCTGTCCGCGAACGGCCAGCTGTACGCGCTGCCGTTCTACGTCGAGAGCTCGATGACCTATTACCGCAAGGATCTGTTCGACAAGGCCGGTCTGAAGATGCCCGACCAGCCGACCTACGACCAGATCGCCCAATTCGCCGACAAGCTCACCGACAAGTCCAAGGAGCAATACGGCATCTGCCTGCGCGGCAAGGCGGGCTGGGGCGAGAACATGGCGTACGCCACGACGGTCGTGAACACCTTCGGCGGCCGCTGGTTCGACGAGAAGTGGAACGCGCAGCTGACCTCGCCGGAATGGAAGAAGGCGATAACGTTCTACGTCGATCTGCTGAGGAAGGACGGTCCTCCGGGAGCGAGCTCGAACGGCTTCAACGAAAACCTGACGCTGATGTCGTCGGGCAAGTGCGCGATGTGGATCGACGCGACGGTCGCGGCCGGCATGCTCTACAACAAGCAGCAGTCGCAGATCGCCGACAAGGTCGGCTTCGCGGCCGCGCCGATCGAGGTCACGCCGAAGGGCTCGCACTGGCTGTGGGCGTGGGCGCTCGCGATTCCGAAGTCGTCGAAGCAGCAAGATGCGGCGAAGAAGTTCATCGAGTGGTCGACCTCGAAGGAGTACATTGAAATGGTCGCGAAGGATGAGGGCTGGGCCTCGGTGCCGCCGGGCACGCGCGAGTCCACCTACGCGCGCCCCGAGTACAAGCAGGCCGCGCCGTTCGGCGACTTCGTGCTAAAGGCGATCCAGACCGCCGACCCGGATCATCCGACCTTGAAGCCTGTCCCGTACACGGGTGTGCAGTTCGTCGGAATTCCCGAATTCCAGTCGTTCGGCACGGTGGTCGGGCAGAGCATCTCCGGCGCGATCGCCGGTCAGATGACGGTCGACCAGGCACTCGCGGCCGGCAACGCGGCCGCGAATCGCGCGGTCAAGCAGGCGGGTTATCAGAAGTAACCCGGCAGGCCCGCCGCATCGACCGATGCGGCTCATGCAGCAGGGCGGCCGTTCGTCTGCGCCCGATGCGATGCGGCGCGTGTCGTGCGCCATTCAGGCACGGCACGCCGCGTCGCACATACGCGGCTCCGGCGAACGCTCCGCGCATTACCGAACAGGTGGTCCATCATGCGTCCTTTGCGCCTACCTCTGATGCAAACCCATCCCCAGACAGAAAAAGAACGCGAGGAGCGTAAGGCCAATTCGGCCCGCTGGCTCGTGGCGCCGTCGGTCGGCGTGCTCGTGCTGTGGATGGTCATCCCGCTCGCGATGACGATCTGGTTCTCGTTCTCGCACTACAACCTGCTCAATCCCGATCTGCGCGGCTTCGCCGGCTTCGACAACTACCGCTATCTCGCGACCGATCCGTCGTTCGGTCCGTCGATCGCGCATACGATCGAGCTGATCGTATGGGTGCTCGTGATCACCGTGGGCGGCGGCGTGCTGATGGCGATCCTGTTCGATCGCAAGTTCTACGGGCAGGGCGTGGCCCGCCTGCTCGCGATCGGGCCGTTCTTCGTGATGCCGACGGTCAGCGCGCTGATCTGGAAGAACATGATTCTGCACCCGGTGTACGGCCTCGTCGCGCAGGGCATGCGCGCGCTCGGCATGCAGCCGATCGACTGGTTCGCCGACTATCCGCTCACCGCGGTGATCATGATCGTCGCGTGGCAGTGGCTGCCGTTCGCGTTCCTGATCCTGTTCACGTCGATCCAGTCGCTCGATCAGGAGCAGAAGGAAGCCGCGAAGATCGACGGCGCCGGTCCGTTCTCGATGTTCTTCTACATCACGCTGCCGCACCTGCGACGTGCGATCGCGGTCGTCGTGATGATGGAGACGATTTTCCTGCTGTCGATCTTCGCCGAGATCTATACGACCACGGGCGGCGGTCCGGGCAACGCGACCACCACCCTGTCGTACCTGATCTTCGCGCTGGGCCTGCAACAGTTCGACGTCGGTCTCGCCTCGGCGGGCGGTATTCTCGCGGTCGTGCTGGCCAACATCGTGTCGATCTTCCTCGTGCGGATGCTCGCGAAGAACCTGAAAGGGGAGTACGAAAAATGAGCCACGTTGCCTCCACTACGGCATCGACGACGCAGCCGGTCGCGGTGCCGACCAAATCGCCGTTCGACACGATTCGTCGCGGCATTCCCGGCGTGATCGCGTGGCTCGTCGCGCTGCTGCTGTTCTTCCCGATCTTCTGGATGACAATCACCGCGTTCAAGACCGAGCAGCAGGCCTATGCGTCGTCGCTGTTTTTCGTGCCGACGCTCGACAGCTTCCGCGAGGTGTTCGCGCGCAGCAACTACTTCGCGTTCGCGTGGAACTCGATACTGATCTCGGTCGGCGTCACACTGCTGTGCCTGATCCTCGCGGTGCCGTGCGCGTACGCGATGGCGTTCTTCCCGACGCGCCGCACGCAGAAAGTGCTGCTGTGGATGCTGTCGACGAAGATGATGCCGTCGGTCGGCGTGCTGGTGCCGATCTATCTGCTGTGGAAAAACACCGGCCTTCTGGATACCGTGTCGGGCCTGATCATCGTCTACACGCTGATCAATCTGCCGATCGCGGTCTGGATGGCGTTCACGTACTTCGCCGAGATTCCGCGCGACATTCTCGAAGCCGGGCGCATCGACGGCGCGGCGACGTGGCAGGAGATCGTCTATCTGCTGATGCCGATGGCGCTGCCCGGGCTCGCGTCGACCGCGCTGTTGCTCGTGATCCTGGCGTGGAACGAGGCGTTCTGGAGCATCAACCTGTCGAGCTCGAACGCGGCGCCGCTGACCGTGTTCATCGCGTCGTATTCGAGTCCTGAAGGTTTGTTCTGGGCCAAGTTGTCGGCCGCTTCGTTGCTGGCGGTCGCGCCGATCCTGATCGTCGGCTGGCTGTCGCAGAAGCAGTTGGTGCGCGGGCTCACGTTCGGGGCCGTCAAATGACGGCTGGCCCGGGCATCGCGCGCTATGCGTTGATTTGCGATTGCGACGGCGTGCTGATCGACAGCGAAGCGGTGGCCGCGCGCATGCTGGTGCGCGAACTCGAGGCGCGCTGGCCCGGCATCGACGCCGCGCCGGTCGTGCTGCCGCTGCTCGGGCTGCGCATCGAGCGCGTGTTGCAGGACACCGCGACTCAGCTCGGCAAACAACTCGGCGCCGACGATATCGATGCGATCCGCCGCGCGGTCGAAGCGGCGGCGATCGAGGCGCCCGCCGTCGATGGCATCGAGATGGCGCTGACCCAGGTGCCGCTCGTCAAAGGCTGCGCGAGCAATAGCTTCCGGCCCTACGTCGAGACGGTGCTGGCGCGCACGGGCCTGAAGCGTTTCTTCGGCGAGCGGCTGTTCTGCGCCGATGCGGTGCCGAATCCGAAGCCCGCGCCGGACGTGTACCTGGCGGCGGCGCAAGGCTTCGGGCTCGCGCCGGGTGCGTGCCTCGTCGTCGAGGACAGCGTGACCGGCGTCACGGCGGCGGCCACGGCGGGCATGGCGGTGCTGGGGTTTATCGGCGGCGGTCATGCGAGCGATGCGCAGATCGATCGATTGCACGCGGCGGGCGCGCGTCATGTGTTCGAGGACATGCGGCAGTTGCCCGACCTCGTCGCGCAATGGACGCTCTCCGCGACGGCCGCGGCGCCATGAGCGCACGAATGCACGCGACGTGACACGGCATCAGGTAGCAGCACGAAGTAACGAGCAGCATCGAACAGCATTACACGGAGACACATCATGGCAAGCGTAACCTTGCGCGACATCAGAAAGGCCTACGACGACAACGAAGTGATGCGCGACATCAATCTCGACATCGCCGATGGCGAGTTCGTCGTGTTCGTCGGGCCGAGCGGTTGCGGCAAATCGACCCTGATGCGGATGATCGCGGGCCTCGAGGACATCACGGGCGGCGATCTGAACATCGACGCCGTGCGCATGAACGACGTGCCGCCGGCCAAGCGCGGCATCGCGATGGTGTTCCAGTCGTACGCGCTGTATCCGCACATGACGCTGTACGACAACATGGCGTTCGGCCTGAAGCTTGCCGGCGCGAAGAAGCCGGAGATCGACTCAGCCGTGCGCAACGCGGCGAAGATCCTGCACATCGACCATCTGCTCGATCGCAAGCCGAAGCAGCTGTCGGGTGGCCAGCGTCAGCGCGTCGCGATCGGCCGCGCGATCACGCGCAAGCCGAAGGTGTTTCTGTTCGACGAGCCGCTGTCGAATCTCGACGCCGCGCTGCGCGTGAAGATGCGCCTCGAGTTCGCGCGCCTGCACGACGAACTGAAGACGACGATGATCTACGTGACGCACGACCAGGTCGAGGCGATGACTTTGGCCGACAAGATCGTCGTGTTGTCGGCGGGCAATCTGGAGCAGGTCGGCAGTCCGACGATGCTGTATCACGCGCCGGCGAACCGCTTCGTCGCCGGCTTCATCGGCTCGCCGAAGATGAACTTCATGGAAGGCGTCGTGCAGTCGGTGTCGCATGACGGCGTCTCGGTGCGTTACGAGACCGGCGAGACGCAGCGCGTGTTGGTCGAGCCGGGCGCGGCCAAGCAGGGCGACAAGGTGACGGTCGGCATCCGCCCCGAGCATCTGCACGTCAGCACGACCGAGGATGGTATCGAGGCACGCACGATGACGGTCGAATCGCTCGGCGATGCCGCGTATCTGTACGCGGAGTCGAGCGTCGCGCCCGATGGGTTGATCGCGCGGATTCCGCCGCTCGAACGGCATGCGAAGGGCAATACGCAGAAGCTGGGCGCGACGCCCGAGCATTGCCATCTGTTCGACAGCGAAGGCAAGGCGTTCCAGCGCAAGATTGTTGAGGTGCTGGCGGCGTGATCGCGCGATGACGCATTGCATAAGCAGGCGGCGCACGCAAGGCGCTGTCCGTGGAAGGTGTTAGGCGCGTTCGCTTGCCAAGGTGAAACGAACGCACGAAAAACCTACCGGACGGCGGGGAGTCGTCCGGTTCGGGGAAAACGAGGTTACTCGCTCATGAGACGCTTAAGTTCATTAAGAAAAGACTCGGTGGTGTGTCCCCACAGTGTCGGATCAAAACCCGCTCCATAGCTTGTTTCGAACGCAGAATCCAGATCGGTCGAGTGCTCATCCATGAACGAATTGATTTCACGAATCAAATCCGAATATGTGTGGGGACTGTCCTTCTTGTAACAAGCCACGATTTCAGCAATGGTTTCGCCAAACAGGTCAAAATCCTGACCAAAATACACGTGGAATATGCGGCGCATCGCCGGGTAGCGTTCGGGCGACATCGTTTCCCTTCAGTCAATGTAAGCGGTAAGCACGTAATATGACATGCCATTATAGGGTTCGTACTTTAGAAAGACTGTAACCCTGTTCATCTTCGTTAGCTTTCCTGTTGCCCTCGATATCCCATATCCAACGTCACCCGCGACGTGCTTAATCAGTGTGAGAGTAATATCTCGCGTCGGATTCTGCGCCCACGTGCGGATTCTACCTACGTTTGAAGACATAACTTCCGATATAGCCCATTCCGCAGTCCCGCGGCTTGTGAACGACGACACGATTTTCCGCTTCGGCTCATTTACCAATCTTTCCCGCAACTGCGCTTCGGTCCGTCCGACATGTTTCAAGAGCGTATGTCCACCGATCCGGCTGCCCGCCTTCGCCTCATGCATGTCCAGGTTGATCCGGCCCATCGTGACGCGCGCAGCGCGTGCCGCCTTGATCGAGCCGGCAAAGCCGAATGGCACGGCGATATCGAGCGACAGGCCGATATTGTTCGCCATGTCGGGGCTCGCCTTCATCGCTTCAGCGAGTTTCGTCGTGCCCTGCTGGGTCAGCGTGGCCGTATCCTGACCAGTCCAGACCTGCCGCAGGCCCGCCGCCGCCGAGTCCGAACCATGTACCCCGAACACGACACACCCGGCTTTGCTCGCCATCGTCGGGTCGGGCAAAACGCACAGCGCACCCGCACCGACCATTTCCAGCACGCCGCCGACGAGCTGTAACCCGCCCCAAAGCCGGTTGGAAAGCATCTCGGTCTGGCTGATCGACTGGCGGGATAGCACGGCCGCGAGTTGCGGAGCGCTCAGTACAACCTTCACTCCGTCGGCATTATCTGCACCGGGCATATCGAACCCCTCTGATGTTTTTATGGGGTTCCGATGCTGCCGTGCGGACCGTCTCTCAAGATTCGGACGACTCCGAATTTTCCGTAGCCCGATGCACGAGACCCGTTCTGCATCAAGCAGGAATAGCCGCAGCATGATGCTCGCCGTGACTGTTTCGTCATAACGGCGCTACAGGCAGGGAATCGACATTTGATTCGGGTACTGTGATAAGTAGTGGAGATGGTCAATATTTCTGTATCTGGCTTGAAGATGAAGACTGATTTGGCAAGCGAGTAGACAATCGCTCTGGATAGATTAAACAGAAGGCACGCTTCTTCTGCGGGCGCTTTTTTATGCCTTGCATTGAAAGAATCATGCGTGTCAAAGACACGCACTACAGATCGTCAAGCGTGAGCGGTGCTTGCGGGCGTTGACGCGATAGAGCGCGACCGGCACGCATTCGAAACTCACGCCTCCAACGCCGCCCGCGCGCACACCTCGTCGGTCACGAGCCCCGACAACCATCCCCCCTTGAGCACCGCGATCAGCGCCTCGCGCTTACGCAGCCCGCCCGCGAAGCCGATGGTCGGCCGGCGTGGCGGCGTGTCGAGCGCGATGCTCGTCACGCGTCGGCCGGTCGGCGATTCGACGTGCGCGCCGGCCGCATCGATCGGCAGGCCGAGCATTTCGGCGACCGCGCCGTTGTGCATCAACTCGTTCACCTCGCCTTCCGTGATGAAGCCGTCCTCGTGCAACGGACAGGTCATCCCAATGTTGCCGATGCCGACGAACGCGACATCGGCCTGCGCCGACAGCGATTCGACGATCCGATAGAGACGGTGATTGCACCACTGCGCGCGCTCGGCCTCGCTGTCGGCGAGCAGCGGCGCGGGCAGCAGAAAATGCTTGCCCCCGGTCTTTTCGGAAATGTGCAGCGCGACGTCGTAGCGGTTCGAGGAGCCGTCCTGCGCGATCGCGCCGACCATCGATACCAGCCGATGCTGCGGACGGTCTAGCTGCGCGATCTGATCGACCGCGGCCTTCAGCGTGCGGCCGCTGCTGACCGCGACGACCATCGGCTTTTCCTCGCTCAGATAGCGCTCCATCACCTGCGCGCCGGCCACCGCGAGCTTACGGTCGACTTCCTCGGAGGTATCGCCATCGATCGGCACGATCTCGCACATGCTGAGGCCATAGCGCTTCGACAGCTGATCGGCGAGCGACAGGCAATCAGCGAGCTTGTGATCGACCCGCACGCGGATCAGGTTCTTTTCGACCGCGAACGCGACGAGCCGCTGCGCGACCGGCCGCGATACCTGCAGCTTCTCGGCGATTTCGTTCTGGGTATTGCCCGCGACGTAATAAAGCCACGCGGCGCGTGTGGCGAGATCGAGTTTTTCTGTGGACCTGGGCACGATGAGGTTTCGGTTGAAGTGCGCCGATGATAGCGGCCGGCGGCGCGTCTGTCGCGCGGGCCGGCCGCGGTTGACGCTCAGGCGAGCGGTGCGCGCGCGGGATCGAACAGCGGCCGTACGTGGCGATACAGCGCGCGATACGCTTCGAGCCGGGTGCGCAATTGCGCGTGGCGGCGCGGATTCGGCGTGAACTCCTTTTCGACAGGCGGCTTGGTCAGCACGGTGGCCGGCTCGCCACCGGCGGCGAGCCAGCCGAGACGCGCCGCGCCGAGCGCCGCGCCGGTTTCGCCGCCGCCGTGCTTGACGGTGACGGTGTCGAGCGCATCGGCGAGCAACTGGGCCCAGTAGTCGCTGCGTGCGCCGCCGCCGAGCAGCGACAACACCTTCGCCTCGGTGCCGGCCGCGCGCAGCGCGTCGAGGCCGTCGGTCAGCGCGAGCGTCACGCCTTCGAGCACCGCGTAGCCGAGCAGCGCGCGGTCGGTTGCGTGAGTCATGCCGAAGAATACGCCTTGCGCATAGGGGTCGTTGTGCGGCGTGCGCTCGCCCGACAGATACGGCAAAAAGAGCGGCGCGGTGCTCAAGGCCTCGGCGGGCAGCGCCTCGATTTCGGCGAGCAGCGTCGGCTCGTCGGTCGACGTCAGCTTGCAGACCCAGCGCAAACAGCTCGCCGCCGACAGCACCACGCTCATCTGATGCCAGCGGTCCGGGATCGCATGACAGAACGCGTGCACGGCGGAGGCCGGGTTCGGGCGGAAGCTGTCGCCGACCACGCACAGCACGCCCGAGGTGCCCAACGACACGAAGCCGTCGCCCGGTTGCGTCGCGCCGATGCCGATCGCGCTGGTCGCGTTGTCGCCGCCGCCGGCCGCGACGATCACGTCGTCGCGCAGGCCGAATTCGCGCGCGAGTTCCGCCAGCAGCGTGCCGGCCGGCGCGCTGCCTTCGCGCAGCGCCGGCATCTGCGCGCGCGTCATGTTGCAGGCCGCGAGCAGCGAATCGGACCAATCGCGTTTCGCGACGTCGAGCCACAATGTGCCGGCCGCGTCCGATGGATCGGACACCTTGCCGCCCGTCAGTTGCAGGCGCAGATAGTCTTTCGGCAGCAGCACGCAGGCAGTCCTCACGAAAATCTCCGGCTCGTGACGCGCGACCCACAGCAGCTTCGGCGCCGTGAAACCGGGCATCGCCAGATTGCCGGCGACGCTGTGCAGTTCCGGCGCGCGCTCGGTCAGTTCCGCGCACTCCTTGTCACTGCGCATGTCGTTCCACAGGATCGCGGGCCGCAGCACGCGGTTTTCCGCGTCGAGCAGCACCGCGCCGTGCATCTGCCCCGACAGGCCGATGCCGCGAATCCGCGCGAATTCGTCGGGATGACGCGCGCGCAACGCGGCGAGCGCCGTGCGCGTGCCGGCCCACCAGTCTTCGGGATTCTGCTCGGCCCAGCGCTGGTGCGGACGCGAAACGGTGAACGGCGAGCCTGCGGTGCCGATCACGCGGCCGTCGGAGGCGAGCAGCAGAACTTTCACTTCGGACGTGCCGAGGTCGATGCCAAGGTACATGGGAGCGAAACCTTCGTCGTTGGGGATGCGCTACTTTAGCGGTTCATCGCGCGCGCTGTCATGCGCATTAAGCCTGGCTAGTCGCGCCGCGTTCGGCGAGCCATGCGTCGACCCGCGCGAGCGCGTCCGCGAGCGCCGCTTCGAGCTCGGGCGTCTGCGCCATGCCGCCCCACAGCAGCCGGTCGGCCGCGAACGCGCGCAGCGGATCGGGCGCCGTGAAAAAGGCGTGCGCGACGCGCTCTTCCATCACGCCGTCCTGATACGCGTAGGGCAGCTTGCCCGTGTGCCAGCGTTCCAGAAAGCGGAAGAACAACGCGGGCAGCATCGCGCTCGCCGCCGGCGTGACGCCGCGCTCGAAGCATTCGGCGAGTGTCGGCGCGATGAAGCCGGGCAACTTCGAGAAGCCGTCGGCGGCGACGCGCTGGTTCGTGTCGAGGATATGCGGGTTGCTGAAGCGCTCGAGCACGACGTCGCGATAGCGTTCGAGATCGAGCGGACTCGGTGTCAGACACGGGATCACGTCCTCGGTCACGTAGTCGTACGCGAACTGGCGGATGTCGGCGTCGAGCGTGCCTTCGTGGATGTAGTTCAGGCCGACCAGCGTGCCCGCCCACGCGATGCAGCTATGCGTCGCGTTGAGAATGCGGATCTTCGCTTCCTCGTACGGCAGCACCGAATCGACGAGTTCCGCGCCGACCTTCTCCCAGGCGGGCCGTCCCGCGATGAAGCGGTCTTCGATCACCCACTGGATGAACGCCTCGCCCATCACCGGACTCGCGTCGTCGACGCCGGTCGCGGCCTTCACGCGCTCGCGCACGTCGGGCGTCGGACGCGGCGTGATGCGATCGACCATCGAACACGGGCATGACGTGTTGTCGTCGAACCATTGCGCGAGTTCGTTCGCGCCGCGTCGTTCGAGAAACTCGCTCATGCCCGCATGAAAGCGCTCGCCGTTGCTGCGCAGGTTGTCGCAGGTCTGCAGCGTGACGGGTCCCGCGCCGCGCTTCACGCGCGCGTCGAGAATCGCCGCGAGCGCGCCGTAGATCGTCGTGTGGCCGCCGGCGAGGTCGGCGGCGAGATCGGCATTCGCGGTGTCGAGCCGGTCGTGTTCGTCGAGGTAATAGCCGCCTTCGGTCACGGTGAACGCGATGATCTTGCAAGCCGGATCGGCGCCCGCTTCGATCAGTCCGTCGAGGCTTTCGCTCCACGGCAGCACGCGCTCGATCGAGCGGATCGTCTCGTAGGCGCGCTCGCCTTGCGGCGTGACGGTTTCGAGCGTGTAGACGCCGTTCTGCGCGGCGAGCGCTTCGAGCACCGGGTTCATGTCGCCGCGGATATTGCCCACGCTCAGCGACCAGCGCGGCTCGCCGGCCGTGCTCGCTTCGTTCAGCCGGTGCAGATACCACGCCTGATGCGCGCGATGAAACGATCCCGCGCCGATGTGCAGGATCACGTGTGCGGCCGCGCCGCTGCCTTGCCCGCTGTTCATGTTGTGTCTCCAAAAACTTGTCCGCGGCGCTCGCGGCGCGCGTTCTGTGCGTGCAGAGCATTTGCTCTGTATGTGAGCGAATGATCGTACCCGGAGAAACGAAAGTCAAGGCAAGGGGACGGGCTTTTGATGGCGCAGCGCGGCATGGGCGATGCGCCGGCGGCAGCGACGAGCAACCGAGGCGAGAAAACGAGTCGCGCCACTCATATTGCATTGCATCAAATTTGACCGCGCACACGTCGGGGCTAACCCGAATACAAAAAAGTATCGGTCCGCGGTTTCTTTTAAAGTGGTCGCCAACGCGTTTGGCGGTTACTTTTCGCTTTACAAGATCAAGATCGGCGGCGCCTCCCGCGCGCCGCTTCATGGAGGCAGACAGTGCAACCTGATCTCGAAATCGTGGCCGTACGCCACGACGAATCGTTCAAAGTGTGGTCGCATGGCTATCCGTATCGCACGGTGCGCTGGCACTTTCATCCGGAGTACGAAATCCATCTGATCGTCGCGACGACCGGCAAGATGTTCGTCGGCGATCACATCGGCAGCTTCGCGCCTCGGCAACCTCGTGTTGATGGGGCCGAACCTGCCGCACAACTGGGTCAGCGACGTGCCCGAAGGCGAGAGCGTCGCGCAGCGCAATCTGGTCGTGCAGTTTGGCCAGGAGTTCGTATCGAACTGTCTCGAGAGTTTTCCGGAGTGGCGTCAGGTCGAGGCGCTGCTCGCCGATGCGCGTCGCGGCCTGTCGTTCGGCCTGGAGACATCCGCGCAGATCAAGCCGCTCTTTCTCGAACTGCTCGCGGCGCGCGGGCTGCGCCGGCTCGTGCTGTTCATGTCGATGCTCGAGATCCTGATCAACGCGCCGGATCGCGACACGCTCGCGAGTCCCGCTTATCAGGCCGATCCGACCAGCTTCGCGGCGACCCGCATCAATCACGTGCTCGCGTATATCGGCAAGAACCTCGCGAACGAGTTGCGCGAGTCGGAGCTTGCGCAACTCGCCGGCCAGAGCGTCAGCGCGTTTTCGCGATATTTCCGCCGCCATACCGGGCTGCCGTTCGTGCAGTACGTGAACCGCATGCGCATCAATCTCGCGTGCCAGTTGCTGACCGACGGCGAACTGAGCGTGACCGACATCTGCTTCAAGGCGGGCTTCAACAACCTGTCGAATTTCAACCGGCAGTTTCTTGCGATGAAGGGCATGGCGCCGTCGACGTTTCGCCGTTATCAGCAACTGAACGATGCGAGCCGCGATGCTTCCGAGCAGGCGGCCGCGCATGGCAGGGGCATCGACAACGCGCCGGCGATCGTGCTCGCGCCGGGCTTGTCGCGTAGCGGCGTCGCGTACCCGGTCACATAGTGCCCATCCGGTAGTTCACAGCTTTATTCAACTCGCGTTTCAACACGCATCGATCGCGCTGTGCGCCCACAGCGCGAGGGGGCGTGCTCACTTCAAAAAATGGAGACAACCATGAAGCCGTCTACTCTTTCGCTCAACCCTTCGATGATGTTCGCGCGCCGTGTCGCCGCGCTCGCGTTCGGTTTGTCGCTAGTCGCTGTGTCGGCCGCGCAGACCGCGCAGGCCGCGCCGCTCAAAATCGGCATGACGTTCCAGGAACTGAACAATCCGTACTTCGTGACGATGCAGAAAGCGCTGAACGACGCGGCCGCGTCGACCGGCGCGACGGTCGTCGTCACCGACGCGCATCACGACGTCAGCAAGCAGGTCAGCGACGTCGAAGACATGCTGCAAAAGAAAATCGACATCCTGCTCGTCAATCCGACCGACTCGACCGGCATCCAGTCGGCGGTCGTGTCGGCGAAGAAGGCGGGCGTCGTCGTGGTCGCGGTCGATGCGAACGCGAACGGTCCGGTCGATTCGTTCGTCGGCTCGAAGAACTACGACGCGGGCGTGATGGCGTGCGACTACCTCGCGAAGTCGATCGGCGGCAGCGGCGAAGTGGCGATTCTCGACGGCATTCCGGTCGTGCCGATTCTCGAACGCGTGCGCGGCTGCAAGGCGGCGCTCGCGAAGTCGCCGGGCGTGAAGCTCGTCGATACGCAGAACGGCAAGCAGGAACGCGCGACCGCGTTGTCCGTCACCGAGAACATGATCCAGGCGCATCCGAATCTGAAGGGCGTGTTCAGCGTGAACGACGGCGGCTCGATGGGCGCGCTGTCGGCGATCGAATCGTCGGGCAAGGACATCAAGCTGACGAGCGTCGACGGCGCACCGGAAGCGATCGCCGCGATCCAGAAGCCGAATTCGAAATTCGTCGAGACGTCCGCGCAATTCCCGGCCGACCAGGTGCGCATCGCGCTCGGCATCGCGCTCGCGAAGAAGTGGGGCGCCAATGTGCCGAAAGCGATTCCGGTCGACGTGAAGATGATCGACAAGAGCAACGCCAAGGGCTTCAGCTGGTAATGCAAGCGCAGGCTGCCGCGCGTGCGGATCATGCGCGGCGGCGCGCGGCACAGGAACATGCGATGGACACGATTCTGAAGCTCGACAACATCAGCAAGAGCTTTCCCGGCGTGAAGGCGCTGCAAGGCATTCACCTCGAGATCGCGCGCGGCGAGATTCACGCGCTGCTCGGCGAGAACGGCGCGGGCAAGTCGACGCTGATGAAGATTCTGTGCGGTATCTACCAGCCCGACGAAGGCTCGATCACGCTCGACGGCGAGCAACGCCACTTCGCGAACTATCACGACGCGGTGGCCGCGGGCGTCGGTATCGTGTTTCAGGAGTTCAGCCTGATTCCGTATCTGAACGCGGTGGAGAACATGTTTCTCGGCCGTGAATTGCGCAATCGTTTCGGTCTGCTCGAACGCGGCAGAATGCGGCGCGCGGCGGCGCGGATTTTTGAGCGGCTTGGCGTAGCGATCGATCTGTCGGTGCAGATCCGGGAACTGTCGGTAGCGCAGCAGCAGTTCGTCGAAATCGGCAAGGCGTTGTCGCTCGATGCGCGCGTGCTGATTCTCGACGAACCGACCGCGACGCTGACGCCCGCCGAGGCCGCGCATCTGTTCACGATCATGCGCGAGCTGAAGCAGCAGGGCGTCGCGATGATCTTCATCTCGCACCACCTCGAAGAGATTTTCGAGGTGTGCGACCGCATCACGGTGCTGCGCGACGGCCAGTACGTCGGCATGACCGAGGTCGCGCAATCCGACGTGGGCCGGCTCGTGCAGATGATGGTGGGACGCCGCATCGAAAGCAGCTTTCCGCCGAAGCCGACGCCGCGCGCCGACGCGAAGGTCGTGCTCGACGTCGTGCGCTTGCAGCTGTTCAAAGACAGCCCCGAGCTGAGCTTCACGCTGCGCGAGGGCGAGATTCTCGGCTTCGCGGGACTCGTCGGTTCGGGGCGCACCGAGACCGCGCTCGCGGTGATCGGCGCGGACCGTGCGTACGCGAAGGAAATTCGCGTCAACGGCGCGGCCGCGAAGCTCGCCGATCCGGCTGATGCGCTGCGCGCGGGCGTCGGCATTCTGCCCGAGAGCCGCAAGACCGAAGGGCTCATTACCGAGTTCTCGATCAAGCAGAACATCTCGATCAACAACCTCGGCAAGTACCGGTCGCTACGTTTCTTCATCGACCAACGTAGCGAAGCGCGCGCGACCGCCGACATCATGAAGCGCGTCGGCGTGAAGGCCCCAACGATGCACACCGAAGTCGCGACGCTGTCGGGCGGCAATCAGCAGAAGGTCGTGATCGCGCGCTGGCTCAATCACCACACCAACATCCTGATCTTCGACGAACCGACGCGCGGCATCGACGTCGGCGCGAAGGCCGAAATCTATCTGCTGATGCGCGAACTGACCGCGCGCGGCTACTCGATCATCATGATCTCGTCCGAGTTGCCGGAGATCGTCGGCATGTGCGACCGCGTCGCCGTATTCCGGCAGGGCCGCATCGAAGCGCTGCTCGAAGGCGACGCGATCGAATCGAATGCCGTGATGACCTATGCGACCGCCGGTTCGGCTGGAGCCTCTCATGAACATGCCTAATCCTTTCTCTTCGCCGAAAACATCGAGTGTCAACAGCGACACGCCGGGCGCGCCGGTGCGCTTCACGTGGGCCGCGCTCAAGCGCTCGACGCTGTTCTATCCGTTCATCGGCCTGCTGGTCGTCTGCATCGTGATGGTGTTCGCGAGCGACAGCTTTCTGTCGGCCGCGAACATCGAGAACGTGCTGCGCCAGGTGTCGATCAACGCGATCATCGCGGTCGGCATGACCTGCGTGATCCTGACGGGCGGCATCGATCTGTCGGTCGGCTCGGTGATGGCGCTCTCGGGCACGCTGTCGGCCGGGCTGATGGTCGCCGGCATGAATGGGGTGGCCGCGCTTGCGGTCGGCCTCGCGGTCGGTCTCGGCTTCGGCGCGGCCAACGGCTTTTTCGTCGCGTTCGCCGGCATGCCGCCGATCATCGTCACACTCGCGACGATGGGTATCGCGCGCGGCCTCGCACTGATCTACACGGGCGGCTACCCGATCGACGGTCTGCCCGACTGGGTCAGCTTCTTCGGCAGCGGCAAGATTCTCGGCGTCCAGGCACCGGTCGTGATCATGGCGGTGATCTATCTGATCGCGTGGGTGCTGCTCGAACGGATGCCGTTTGGCCGCTACGTGTATGCGATCGGCGGTAACGAGCAGGCGACGCGATTGTCCGGCGTGCGCGTCGCGCGCGTGAAGCTGATCGTCTACACGATCGCCGGCTTGACGTCAGCGTTTGCCGCGATCGTGCTGACCGCGCGCCTGATGAGCGGCCAGCCGAACGCGGGCGTCGGTTTCGAACTCGACGCGATCGCCGCCGTCGTGATGGGCGGCACGTCGATCTCCGGTGGGCGCGGCTCGATCATCGGCACGCTGATCGGCGCGCTGTTACTCGGCGTCCTGAATAACGGCCTGAACATGGTCGGCGTGAATCCATACGTGCAGAACGTGATCAAGGGCGGAATCATTCTGCTCGCGATCTATATCAGCCGCGACCGTAGAAAGTAACGCTCGCTTCCCACATCCCTCTTTTCGCAGGACCATGCAATGACGACTCAATCCGACCAGCAGAACATGACCGCCATCGTCTGTCATGCACCGAAAGACTATCGAGTCGAGCAGGTACAGAAACCACGCGCGCGCGCGCACGAACTCGTGATCCGCATCGCCGCGTGCGGCATCTGCGCGAGCGACTGCAAATGCCATTCGGGCGCGAAGATGTTCTGGGGCGGCCCGAGCCCATGGGTCAAGGCGCCGGTGATTCCGGGCCACGAGTTCTTCGGCTATGTCGAGGAACTGGGCGAAGGCGCGGCCGAGCATTTCGGCGTGCAGAAGGGCGAGCGCGTGATCGCCGAGCAGATCGTGCCGTGCGGCAAGTGCCGCTATTGCAAGTCCGGCCAGTACTGGATGTGCGAAGTGCACAACATCTTCGGCTTTCAGCGCGAAGTCGCGGACGGTGGCATGGCCGAGTACATGCGCATTCCGCCGACCGCGATCGTCCACAAGATTCCCGACGGCATCTCGCTCGAAGACGCCGCGATCATCGAGCCGCTCGCGTGTGCGATTCACACGGTCAATCGCGGCGATCTGCAACTCGACGACGTGGTCGTGATCGCGGGCGCGGGGCCGCTCGGTCTGATGATGACGCAGGTCGCGCATCTGAAGACGCCGAAGCGGCTCGTCGTGATCGATCTGGTCGAAGAACGGCTCGCACTCGCGCGCGAATATGGCGCGGACGTGACGATCAATCCTCGGAAGGACGACGCGCTCGCGATCATCCATTCACTGACGGACGGCTACGGCTGCGACGTCTATATCGAAACGACGGGTGCGCCGATTGGCGTGAATCAGGGGATGGACCTGATCCGCAAGCTCGGGCGCTTCGTCGAATTCTCGGTGTTCGGCGCGGATACGACGCTCGACTGGTCGGTGATCGGCGATCGCAAGGAACTCGACGTGCGCGGCGCGCATCTTGGGCCCTATTGCTATCCGATCGCGATCGATCTGCTCGCGCGCGGACTCGTTACGTCGAAGGGCATCGTCACGCACGGCTTTTCGTTGGAAGAATGGGACGAAGCGATCAGGATCGCGAACTCGCTCGATTCGATCAAAGTGCTGATGAAGCCGCGCGCGTGAATCTGGGGCGCGGCGTTTCAACGGAGACTCTATGAACTACGTCATCGGCGTCGATATCGGCACGCAGAGCACGAAGGCGCTGCTGGTCGACGAGCAGGGCGCGATCGTCGCGCAGCATGCGTCGAGCTATCAGCCCGATACGCCGAAGCCATTGTGGGCCGAGCAGTGGCCCGCGGTGTGGCTGAAGGCCGTGGTCGAATGCGTGGCCGCGTGCGTCGGCGACGCGAAGGCGGCCGGCATCGCGCCGGGCGCGATCAAGGCACTGTGCGTGAGTAGCCTGTACGGCGGCTCGGGCATTGCGGTCGACAACGACATGCGGCCGCTCGCGCCGTGCCTGATCTGGATGGACCGGCGCGCGACCGCGCAGGTCGACTGGGTGTGCGAGAACGTCGATCTCGAACGGCTCTATACGATCACCGGCAACGGCGTCGATAGCTACTACGGTTACACGAAGATGCTGTGGCTGCGCGAGAACGAGCCGGACGTGTGGGCGCATACGCGCTATTTTTTGCCGCCGAACGCATACGTGATCTACATGCTGACCGGCGAGGTCGCCGTCGATCACAGCTCGGCCGGCAACATCGGCGGCGTCTACGATATCGCGCGGCGCGACTGGTCGGACGAAGCGCTCGACATGCTCGGCATTCCCGCGACGATGATGCCGGAGCGGCTCGTCGAATCGTCGGAGGTGGTGGGCGGGCTGTTGTCGCAATGGACCGCGCAGCTCGGGCTCGACGCGGGCACGGCGATCGTCGCGGGTGGCGTCGATGCGGCGATGGCGACGTTCGCGGCCGGCGTCACGCGCGCGGGGCAGCACGTTGCGATGATCGGCACCAGCATGTGCTGGGGTTACCTCAATCAGCGTGTCGACGCACGGCACGGTTTGATCAGCATGCCGCACGTTTTCAACGGGCAGCACGACATCTACATATTCGGCGGCGCGATTACCGCGGGCGCGTCGGTCAGCTGGTATCGCGAGCAGTTCTGTCATGCGGAGATCGAGGCCGCGCGCGCGACACCGCATGGCGATCCGCATCGGCTGCTCGAAGAGAGCGCCGCGCAAGTGCCGGCTGGCGCCGACGGCGTGCTGTTCCTGCCGTATCTGATGGGCGAGCGCAGCCCGGTGTGGGATGCGAAAGCGAGCGGCGCGTTCGTCGGGCTGTCGCTGTTTCATACGCGCGCGCATCTGTATCGCGCGGTGCTCGAAGGCGTGTCGTTCGCGCTGAAGCACAACATCGAGGCGGGGCGCAAAGGCGCGCAATCGCTCGACGATAAGCTGATCGTGGTCGGCGGCGCCGCGCATTCGGACCTGTGGATGCAGATCATCGCCGACGTCACCGGCTATCCGGTCTACACGATCGAGCAGGACGTCGAAGCCGCGATGGGCGCCGCGCTGCTCGCCGCGCTCGGCGTCGGTCTCGTGTCGCGCGAAGCGGCGCAAGGCGGCTGGGTCACGCTGATCGAGCGCGCGCAGCCCGAGGCACGGCGCATGGCGCTATACAAAGAGCGCTTCGGCGTGTACACGGACCTCTATCCGGCGTTGAAGCCGGTCATGCATCGCTTGCAATCATCATGAACGCTACTTTCGATTTTTCCGGCCGCTCGATTCTGGTGACGGGCGCCTCCAGCGGCATCGGCCGCGCGGCGGTCGAGGCGCTGTGCGCGAGCGGCGCGTCGGTCGTCGCGGCCGCGCGCAACCTGAACGAGCTCGCGCGGCTCGCCGAGGAAACCGGTTGCGAGCCGTTGAGGCTCGACATCAGCGACGAAGCCGTGATCGACGAAGCAATGGCCTCGCTCGAACCGTTCGACGGTCTGGTGAATTGCGCGGGCATCGCGTTGCTCGAACGCGCGGTGGAAACGACGGCCGCAAGCTTCGATCGCGTGATGGCGGTGAATGCGCGCGGGGCGGTGCTGGTCGCGAAGCACGTCGCGCGTGGCATGCTCGACGCGGGGCGCGCGGGCAGCATCGTCAACGTGTCGAGCCAGGCCGCGCTCGTCGCGCTCGACGATCATCTGAGCTATTCGGCGTCGAAGGCCGCGCTCGATGCAGTCACGCGCGCGTTGTGCATCGAGCTGGGGCCGTACGGAATTCGCGTGAACAGCGTGAACCCGACGGTCACGCTGACGCCGATGGCGGTGCTGGCGTGGAGCGATCCTGTCAAACGCGATCCCGCTTTGCAGGCGATTCCGCTCAGGCGCTTTGCCGAATCCGACGAAGTCGCCGCGCCGATTCTGTTTCTGTTGAGCGACGCGGCGTCGATGATCAGCGGGGTGTGTTTGCCGATCGATGGTGGTTATACCGCGCGCTAGCGGGTGTCAGGCACTGTCGGTTGCCGGGTGAAATGGAAGTACACGGAGGCCCTACCAGACGGTGTGGGGCCGTCCGGCGGGAGGAAGTGCGGGCTACTCACTCAGAAGAAGACGCTTAAGCTTGTCGAGAAAAGCCTCGGTGGTCTGCTCCCACACGGTCGGATCGCACTGGTAGCCAAAGTTTTCCTCAAGTGCTGCGTCAAGGTTCCCCGCATGATCGCTCTTGAATCGGTCTATCTCGGCCACCGTCGCGTTAATCTCTTCCGGTGTGCATTCGCATGTAAAAGACAAAACCAATTCCTCAATTGTGTTTCCGAACAAGTCGAAATCTTCATGGAAGCGGCCACCAATCAATTGATACAAATTTTCGTATCTCAGATTGATCGACTGGCCGGATAGCACAGCCGCGAGTTGCTGAGCACTCAGTACAACCTTCAGTCCTTCGTCGTCATCGGCACCGGGCATATCGAAACACTCTGATGTTTTTATGGGGTTCCGATGCTGCCATGCTGACCATCTCTCAAGATTCGGATAACTCCGAACTTGCGTAATAGTGTTGGCTTGCTCTTTGTTCCCCGCCAGGATGCCAGGTTTGCCCGGGAAGTGCCTTACACGCGCTAACCGCTACAGCATCGTCCGCACGTGCCACAGCTCGGGAAACAGCACCACGTCGAGCATCTTGCGCAGATACTGCGCGCCGCTCGTGCCGCCGGTGCCCTGCTTGAAGCCGATGATGCGCTCGACCGTCGTCACGTGGCGGAAGCGCCACTGGCGGAACGCATCCTCCAGATCGACGAGTTCCTCGGCCATCTCGTACAGATCCCAATGCTCGGACGGATTGCGATACACCTCGAGCCACGCCGCTTCGACCGATGCATCATGTTCGGTCGGCTTCGTCCAGTCGCGTTCGAGCCGCGCGGGCGAAATCCTGAAGCCGCGGCGCGCGAGCAGCCTCACCACTTCGTCGTAGAACGACGGCGCTTCGAGTGATGCCTTCACTTGCGCGTACACGTCGGCGCGATGCGCGTGCGGCTTCAGCATCTGCTCGTTCTTGTTGCCGAGCAGGAATTCGATCTGCCGGTACTGATACGACTGAAAGCCCGACGAACTGCCGAGGTACGGCCGCATCGCCGTGTATTCGGACGGCGTCATCGTCGCGAGCACGCTCCACGCCTGCACCAGCTGCTCCATGATTCGCGACACGCGCGCAAGCATCTTGAACGCGGGCGGCAGGTCGTCGCGATGCACGGCCGCGAGCGCCGCGCGCAGTTCGTACAGCGCGAGCTTCATCCATAGCTCGCTCGTCTGATGCTGGATGATGAACAGCATCTCGTTGTGATCCGGCGACAACGGATGCTGCGCGTCCAGCACCGTGCCGAGCGACAGATAATCGCCGTAGCTCATCGACTCCGAAAAGTCGAGCTGCGCGTCGTGCCAGCTGCTGTCGGACGCGCTCGCGGACGGCGCCGACGCCGTCCGTCCGTGCCCGAACGGGCAGCCTTGTGCCGCCGGTTCTTCTGGCAAGCCCGGCGTGTGCATGTGATCGGTCATTCTGTCGTCCTCAGGTAACGGCGCCGCGCTGGGCGAATTCAGGAGCCCGCCAGGTCTCGCGGGTGAGCACGTCGCGCAAGATTTCGACGGCGTCCCATACGTCGACGAAGCGCGTGTACAGCGGCGTGAAGCCGAAGCGCAGCACGTGCGGCTCGCGATAGTCGCCGATCACGCCGTGCGAGATCAGCGCCTGCATCACCTCGTAGCCGTGCGGATGTTCGAAGCTCGCGTGCGAGCCGCGCTTCGCATGCTCACGCGGCGTCACGAGCTTCATTGGAAATTCGCTGCAACGTGTCTCGACGAGTTCGATGAACAGATCGGTCAGCGCGAGCGACTTCTGGCGGACCGCCTGCATAGACGTTTGCAGGAACACGTCGAGCCCGCATTCGACGAGCGCCATCGACACCATCGGCTGCGTGCCGCACAGGTAGCGGCCCACGCCGTTGTCGGGCTGATACGTCGGGTTCATCTCGAACGGCGCGCGATGCCCCCACCAGCCCGACAGCGGTTGCGCAAACCCGTTCTGGTGACGTCTGGGCACCCACACGAACGCGGGCGAACCGGGACCGCCGTTCAGGTACTTGTACGTGCAGCCGACCGCGTAGTCGGCACCGACGCCGTTCAGATCGACCGGCACCGCGCCCGCCGAATGCGCGAGATCCCACAGCGCGAGCGCGCCCCTGTCGTGAATCAGCTTCGTCAGCGCGGCCATGTCGTGCATGTAGCCGGTGCGGTAGTTCACGTGCGTGATCATCGCGATCGCGGTGTCCTCGCCGATCGCGTCGGGCAGTTCGGACGGATCGTCGACAAGGCGCAGCTCGTAGCCGCGATCGAGCTGCTCGATCAGGCCCTGCGCGATATACAGATCGCTCGGGAAGTTCGAGCGCTCGGACACGATCACGCGACGTTTCGGATCGCGCGCATTGGCGAGCCGCACGGCGGCCGACAGCAGCTTGAACAGGTTGATCGAGATCGTGTCGGTAATCACGACTTCGTCTTCGGCCGCGCCGATCAGCGGCGCGAGCTTGTTGCCGAGTCGGCGCGGCAGCGCGAACCAGCCGGCATTGTTCCAGCTGCGGATCAGTCCCTCGCCCCATTCGGCGGCGATCACGGTCTGCGCGCGCTGCGCGGCGGCGGCCGGCGGCACGCCGAGCGAGTTGCCGTCGAGATAGATGGTCGTCGGCGACAGCGCGAACTGTTCGCGCAGCGCTGCGAGCGGGTCGGCGCTGTCGAGCGCCACGGCTTCATCACGATGGTTCATGGTGGTTCGATGGGTTGGGTTGTCGGGTAGATCGCTCGCCGGGGAGCGTGGCTGAGCGCGAGCCGGGCAGTGCACGCAGCACCGCGCGCACCGGGCTCGCGTCGAGCGTGGTCAGCTTCAGCGGCAGCGCGATCAGCTCGTAGTCGCCGGGTTCGACCGCGTCGAGCACGATGCCCTCGAGAATCGCCATCCGGTGCGCGCGAATGCGGTGATGCGCATCCATCGTCTTCGATTCCTGCGGATCGAGCGACGGCGTATCGATGCCGAGCAGCGTCACGCCGCGCGCGGCGAGCAGGTCGACGGTCTCGGGCGCGACCGCGCAGAACGCACTATCCCACTCGCGCGTCGGCGCTTTTCTGTAAGTGCGCAGTAAGACTCGCGGCGGCAAATCGTCGAGCGAGCCGGCCAGATGTTGTGGCGTCACAACAGGCGACGCGCCGATACAGTCAATCACTCTGCATAAACCGAGATATGCGTCGAGCGGCACGTTGCCGATCGCGGCGCCGTCGACGTCGTAGTGCAGCGGCGCATCGGTATGCGCGCCGGTGTGCGGCGAGATCGTCAGACGCGCGACATTGACCGGCGAGCCAGCCTCCATGCGCCAGACGCGCTCGATGCCGACCGGCGTGTCGCCCGGCCAGACGGGCGTGGCGGTATCGACGGCGGGGGTGATGTCCCAGAGTGCTCGCATGGCGGTGTCGGCGGTTGGTAGCGATCTCTAAATGATAGAGGTCAAGCTGTGAAATGTGATTGCGAAAAAATCTCCTTACCAGCCGTGTCTTGGAACATAATTTGAGTCAAACAGGAAAGGGAGACCGAATATGAACGCGATCTCGCTCGACGCCACCGATTGCCGTATCTTGACGGTGCTTCAGCAGGAAGGACGGATCAGCAATCTCGACCTGGCGGAGCGCATCTCGCTCTCGCCATCGGCCTGTCTGCGACGCCTGCGTCTGCTGGAAGAGCAGGGCGTCATCGAACACTACCGAGCGTGCCTGAACCGCGAAGTTTTGGGGTTCGAGCTGGAAGCGTTCGTGCAGGTATCGATGCGCAACGACCAGCAGAACTGGCACGAGAGTTTTGCCGAAGCGTTGCGCGACTGGCCCGAAGTGGTCGGCGCTTTCGTCGTGACCGGCGAAACCCACTATCTGCTGCGCGTGCTCGCGCACAACCTCAAGCACTATTCGGATTTCGTGCTCAATCGCTTGTACAAGGCGCCGGGAGTGATGGACATCCGCTCGAACATCGTGCTCGAAACGCTGAAGGAAGATTCGGGCGTGCCGGTGTCGCTCGTGAAGAAGAACAGCGGGCACGGAGCCACGCATAGCGACCGTTCAGGATGATGAGGGCGGGGCGCGCCGTTTTCGACGCGTCCGACCGACAGGCGCTACAGACGCCAGGGAAGCGCCGCGCCGCTCAAAGCGGCTTCAGGCCGTGGAACTGCGCGCTCTGGAACACGAGCGGCAGCATGTCCGCGGCATTTTCATGCACACCGCAGCGCTCCACTTCGCCGACGAAAATCACGTGGTCGCCTTCCTCGTAGCGGCTGCGGTTATGGCATTCGAACCACGCGAGTGCGCCGTCGAGCACCGGCATGCCGCTGTCGCCCGCCGCGTGCGACACGCCCTCGAAGCGGTCGCCCTTCACGGTCGCGAAGCGCTTGCACAGATCGAGCTGCGTCGAGGCCAACACATTGATCACATAGTGACTGTTGGCGCGGAACACCGGCATCGACGCGGAGCGCGTCGCGAGACTCCACAGCACGAGCGGCGGAGAAAGCGACACCGAGTTGAACGAACTGGCCGTGATGCCGATCAGTTGGCCGGACGCGGCGCGCGTCGTAATCACGGTGACGCCGGTCGCGAACTGGCTGAGCGCCTGTTTGAACGCGGACGGGTCGAAGTTGGGTGGGCTCGCGCGCTTCATCGGGGCGAGGCCCCCGTCGCGCGCCGTGTGAAAGAACGACTGCAGCGCGAATCAAGGCGCGAATTGAAGCGTATACCCGCGCGGCGGGAAGCGGATGTTTCGAAAGTCATGGTGAAAATCGTTGATTTCCGCCAATTTTAACTGCAATCGCCGCGCGCGCCGCACCACGATGCGTGCGGCGCGTGGCAGCCGGGCGGTTGCAGCGACTATCGCCTCGAAAGGCTGCACCCGAAAATTTGCCGATCGTGCTGGATCGAGGCGCGGGCGCGGCGCTTGCGGGTGTGAGGCACGGTTATTCACACGTCGCGTGCCGGCGTTTCTATACTCGATATCTGCACGGCCGGATTTGCGGTCATTGCGCGACGGGTGCCTGACTCGTGCCTGACTGCGCCTTTCAGAACGCGTGTTCGGCCATATATTCGGATGCGGTGGCAGATACGGCGGCGCTACGCAGGCCGGCTGCCGATCATTGTGTGAATCTGATCCTGGAGTGAAGCTTATGAACGAGACAGCAACGCTCGGCGGTGGATGTTTCTGGTGCCTCGAAGCGGTGTATCTGGGCGTCGAGGGCGTCAATGCGGTGGAGTCGGGTTATGCGGGCGGTCACGCGCGCCATCCGAGCTACGAGCAGGTCTGCGACGGCGACACCGGTCACGCGGAAGTGGTCAAGGTCGACTTCGATCCGGCCAAGATCAGTTATCGCGAGATTCTCGACATCTTTTTCGCGATCCACGATCCGACCCAGCTGAACCGGCAGGGCAACGACGTCGGCACGCAATACCGCTCGGTGATCTTCACGCATTCCGACGCGCAGCACGAAACCGCGCTGCAGGCGATTCGCGAGATCGGCGAACAGCGCATCTACGACGGCAAGCTCGTGACCGAGGTGCTGCCGCTCGGCGACAACTACTGGCCCGCCGAGGCCTACCACCAGAACTATTTCGCGCAGCATCCGAATCAGGGCTACTGCTCGTTCGTGGTAGCGCCGAAAGTCGCGAAATTCCGCCAGAAGTTCGCGCATCGGATCAAGGCGGGTTAACGGCGCAGCGTGGGGATTGGAGTCGGCAACGGGCGGATGCGGGAGACCGCCCGCTGCTGTTCGTCACTGCGGTTCCTGTGCTCGCGATGACGCCTCGTCGCCGTTATCGCCGCGTCCCTGCGTGACACGCACGCAGGCTTCGACGATTTCTTCGGCCAGTTTCACGCAGCTGAGCGGCGCCGATCCCTCCGCCTTGTTGTTGACCGCGATCACGACCGGCTGACCAGCGAGCGCGTAACGCGCGGCCAGTTCGGCGAGCGACGCGCGCGTCGCCGGATCTTCGTCGACGAGCCGGTTGAACGGCTCGTACTTCGCCTTCGCCTGTTCGTACTTGAAACCGCCGTGCAGGCTCCAGCGCACGATCAGCGGACCGGCGGGCTCACCATCGAGCAGCGCGAGCGCCGCGGCCTGGCGCAGCGGATCGGGCATCCGCGCATGAATGCCGACGCAGTAGCGCACGCCAGCCGTCTTCAGCATGCGGATGAAGCGCGGCGTGAGCAGGCTCGCGTCGCGAATCTCGACCGCGTAGCAACTGCCGTCGGGCAGCCCGGGCAGCGCGTCGAAAAACTCCCCCAGTCGTTCGATGAATACCGCCGGCTGCGCGAGCATCTGATCCGGCAGCGGCGAGAACTGGAACACCAGCGCGCCGGCCTTTGCGCCGAGGCCTTCGAGGCAGGGCGTGACGAAATCGTCGATCGCCATCTGCGCGTTCAGGAAGCACGGGTTCAGCGACACCGGCTCGCCGCGCTCGGCGCGCACGGTGGCGTCGGTGATCGTCATCGGCGCCTTGACGATGAAGCGGAAGTGCTCGGGCACCTGCTGTGCGTAGCGCAGGTATTCGGTGACCGTCAACGCCTGGTAGAACGAGCGGTCGATGCTGACCGTCTTCAGCAGCGGATGTGCGCCGTACGCACTCAAGCCCTCGCGCGACAGTTTGCTGTTGCTGTAGTCGTCGCCGTAGACGATGCCTGTCCAACCCGGGAACGACCATGTCGACGTGCCGAGGTGGATCTGCGGCGGCAATTGCGCCGCGAGCGCGAGCAGCTCAGGCGAGGGCGGTTCAGCGAGCACGTCGCGGCTGCGGCGCTTTTTCGGGGCGTCGGCGGAGACCGGGGCGCAGTCTGGTTCAGGAGCGGGGCTGTCGGGCCGGGTGTCGTCTTCGAACAGCGACGCGGGGGCGTTGGAAATTGCGGTCTTCGGCGTGCGCTTGTGCTCTGGCCGCGCGGCAGCGCTTGCGGCCGAATCGGCTTCACGTGCGGACATGGCCGGCGCTTCAGCCGCGGCCTCCACCGGCATCCCGAACAGATCGAACTGCTGCGCGGCCTGATGCGCCGCATCGTCCGTGCTGCCGTCCTTGCTGTTTAACGGCTCTTCAACGTCACTCGTCCTGCTCTGGTCCATCAATGTCCGGCCTGCTGTTCATCAGAATTGCGCCGCGGCGCGCGCTCCATGCACGCCGCCGCGGCGCGACCGGTCACAAACCGGGTCACAGCCGGGTCACAGCGGTTTTTCGTACATGTAGCGGCGCGACCACGGCAGGGTTTTCGCGCTGCGGCCGGCTTTGCGGCACACCACCTGGAAAATCGACACGTCGTCGTTTTCGAACGCATACGCGCAGCCGGCCAGATACACGCGCCAGATGCGGAATTTTTCGTCGTCGACGAGCTTGCGCGCCTGGTCTGCGTGGGCTTCGAAATTTTCCGCCCAGATGTCGAGCGTGTGCGCATAGTGACGGCGCAGGCTTTCGACGTCAACCGGTTCGAGCCCGCCGCGCTGCATCGATTCGAGCGCGAGGCTGATGTGCGGCAGCTCGCCGTCCGGGAACACGAAGCGGTCGATGAACTCACCGCCGCCGAGCGCGGTTTCGCCGCTATCGGCGTCGCTCGACGTGATGCCGTGGTTCATCGCGATGCCGTCGTCGGCGAGCAGATCGTGCATCTTCTGGAAATAGCCGGGCAGGTTTTTGCGGCCGACGTGCTCGAACATGCCGACGCTCGTGATGCGGTCGAACTGCCCCTTGACGTCGCGATAGTCCTGCAGGCGGATATCGATCTGGTTTTCGAGGCCCGCCGCTTTCACGCGCGCGGTGGCGAGATCGAACTGGTTCTGCGACAGCGTGACGCCGACGCACTTCGCGCCGAACTTCTGCGCGGCGCGCAGCACGAGCGCGCCCCAGCCGCAGCCGATGTCGAGCAGACGCTGCCCGGGCTGCAGCTGGATTTTGGTCAGAATGTGATCGATTTTCTTCAGCTGCGCGGTCGCGAGGTCTTCGGTGCCGGTCTCGAAGTACGCGCACGAGTAGACCATGTTCTCGTCGAGCCACAACCTGTAGAACTCGTTCGACACGTCGTAGTGATACTGGATCGCTTTCTTATCCGACGTCTTCGAGTGATTGAAGTAGCGCCGCACGCGCGCGAGCTTGCCGGCGCTCGTCACGGTGCTGCGCGCGAGCTGATAGCCGATATTGATGATGTCCGACAGCTTGCCCTCGATGTCGATCTTGCCTTTGACATAGGCTTCGCCAAGATTGTCGAGGCTCGGTTCGAGCAGATAGGGCAGCGCGGTTGCGCTCTTCACGTGTAGCGTGACCCGGGGCGCGGCGAACTGCCCGAAGTCGTGTTGCTGACCGTCCCACAGCACGAGGCGTGCGGGCAGGTTAGCTGTGGTTTTGACATCTTCAACCCACTGCGCCAGCTTTTTCTCCCAGAACATGTGATCTCTCCGTGTTCGTTGATTTAAAGCAAAGCTATGTGGATCGCGACATGGCGCGGCGCATTCCGCGGGCCGCGCAACGCAATCCCGCCGACGCGCGCCGCTACGTTGGCGCCGCCGCCGGCCTCATTCGTCCGGTCATCGACCGGTCAGGGCGACAGGCGTGCGATCAGCCAGTTGGCGCTTTCTTCCGCGCGCGTGTAAAGCAGACGATCGTGCAGCCGAGACGGCCGCCCCTGCCAGAATTCGATCGCGTCGGGCACCAGACGGTAGCCACCCCAGTGCGGCGGACGCGGAGGATTTTCGCCGTATTGCAGGCTGATTTCGCGTTCGCGTACTTCGAGCTGCGAACGGCTTTCAATCACCTGACTCTGATTCGATGCCCATGCGCCGATCCGCGAGCCGAGCGGACGGGACGCGAAATACGCGTCACTGTCTGCCTCGCTCGTTTTGACGACGCGGCCCTCGATGCGCACCTGGCGTTCGAGTTCGATCCAGTGAAACAGCAGGCTCGCGTAGGGGTTCACGTTCAGTTCGCGGCCCTTGCGGCTTTCATAGTTGGTGAAGAATACGAAACCGCGCTCGTCGACGCCCTTGATGAGCACGATGCGTGCCGAAGGGCGGCCGCGCGCGTCGACCGTGGCCAGCGTCATTGCATTCGGCTCGGGCAGCTTGGCGTCGATGGCCTGCTGGAACCACGTGTCGAATTGACGGAACGGATCGTGGTTGACGTCGGCAACGTCCAGTGAGCCCAGCGAGTAGTTTTTTCGAAGCTCGGCGAGTGAGATCATATTCTTATGCGAACGCTACAGTGTGGGCCAAGTATAGCTAAGGCGTCAGGTTTTTGCGCGCGAGCGGAGCAACGTATGGCGCGGCGCATGTTGCGCCGGCGCAAGCCTGCAACATTGCGTCGCTGCTCGTGGTCCTGCGCGGCTGTTTTCACGTGTTCAGGCAAAATACGGGCTGCGCGCCCAATTTGCCAAAGCAATTTGCCCAGGCGATTTGCCAAAGCGCCGCCGCCTGCTTTGTTCCGCCTGTGTTTTCGAGCCCTGCCATCATGTCCAGCACCGCCGCGCAATCCGATCTTACTACCAGCCTCGACGCGAACGAAACCGCCGACCGCGCGCGCCGTTTCGGCGGCATCGCCCGTCTGTATGGCGCGCCCGCGCTCGCCGCATTCGAGGGTGCGCACGTCGCGGTGATCGGCATCGGCGGGGTGGGGTCGTGGGTCGCGGAGGCGTTTGCGCGCAGCGCGCTCGGCACGCTGACGCTGATCGATCTCGACAACGTCGCGGAAAGCAACACGAACCGGCAGATTCACGCGCTCGACGGCAATTACGGAAAACCGAAGGTCGAAGCGATGGCCGAACGCATCGCGGCAATCAATCCGTACTGCGAGGTGCGGCTGATCGAGGACTTCGTCGAGCCGGACAATTTCGCGGCCACGCTCGGCGGCGGCTTCGACTATGTGATCGACGCGATCGACAGCGTGCGCACGAAGACCGCGCTGATCGCATGGTGCGTCGAGCGCAAGCAGCCGCTGATCACGGTCGGCGGCGCGGGCGGTCAGCTCGACCCGACGCGGATCCGCATCGACGATCTCGCGCTGACGATCCAGGACCCGCTGCTGTCGAAGGTGCGCGGGCAGTTGCGCAAGCAGCATGGCTTTCCGCGCGGGCCGAAGGCGAAGTTCAAGGTGAACGCCGTGTATTCCGACGAGCCGCTGATCTATCCGGAAGCGGCCGTCTGCGATATCGATGAAGAAGCCGAGCACGTGAGCACGTCGCCGGGACATACGGGGCCGGTCGGCTTGAATTGCGCGGGGTTTGGCTCCAGCGTGTGCGTGACCGCGAGCTTTGGTTTTGCGGCCGCGGCGTTTGTGTTGCGGGAGCTGGCGAAGAAGGCGACGGTTTAGGTGGCAGCCCGGGCGGCGGTTTCAACCGCTCTGACCCAGGCTGCCATCGGGCAAAACATCACAATGATCAATATAACGACGCGCTCAGCCTGCGCCGCCACTGCGACACCAGCTCCGGCTGATGCGCGGCCAGATCGAACACCGACAACATCGTCTTGCGGCCGATATCGTCGCGGAACGCGCGGTCGCGTTGCACGATCGCGAGCAGATGTTCGAGCGCCTGCGCGTATTTGCGTCGCGCGATAAACGCATTCGCGAGATCGAAGCGTGCTTCGAGATCGTCGGGGTGGCCGGCGACACGCGCTTCGAGCGCATCGGTGGGCGGCAGGTCCGCGGCGGCGTCCACCGCGTCGAGCCGCGTCTTGATCGCGTTGAAACGCGCGTCGATGCCTTGCGTGGTTTTCGGCGACAGCAGATCGACTTCGTTGCGGGCCTCATCGATGCGGTTGTCTTCGAGCAGTAACTCGATGCGGTCCATGCGCGCGTCGTCGAAGCCCGGGTCGTAAGCGAGCGCCGCTTGCAGCAGGTCGTAGGCGTCGTCGCGGCGGCCTTCGGCGAGCGCGGTCTGCGCTTCGATGCGCGCGGCCGGCGCCCCTTGCGGCACGAGCCGGTCGAGGAACTCGCGCAGTTGTCCTTCCGTCAGCACGCCGACGAACTGATCGACGGCCTGGCCGTCGGCGAACGCGATCACGTGCGGAATGCTGCGCACCTGGAAGTGCGCGGCCAGCTCGTGGTTCTCGTCCACGTTGACCTTCACGAGCTTCCATTTGCCGGCGGCTTCGGCTTCGAGCTTTTCGAGCATCGGGCCGAGGCTCTTGCAGGGGCCGCACCACGGCGCCCAGAAATCGACCAGCACGGGGGCCAGCATCGACGCCTTGATGACGTCCTGTTCGAAAGTGGCCAGAGTGGTGTCCATTGCGTCCTCGTCGATAGAAACGGTTTGTGAACAGGCGCTAGGTGGGGCCGAATCGCGCGAATTCAATGCCCACCCTGGCGCGCGGCCCGGCGCCGTCACTTGCGCTGCGGCAGCGGAATCCATTCGGTTTCGCCGGGCACGTGGCCCATTTCCTGATTGGTCCACGCGAGCTTCGCGGCTTCGATTTTCTCGCGCGAGCTCGCGACCAAATTCCATTCGATGAAGCGCTCGCCGTCGAGCTTCTCGCCGCCGAGCAGCATCGCTCGCGCGCCGTGCGTGCTCGCGAGCGTGACGGTTTCGTCGAGCGCGAGCACGGCCATCTGGCCCGCTTCGAGCGGCGTGCCGTCGATCTCCAGATCGCCCTCCACCAGATATACACCGCGCTCCTCGTGCTCCGGTTCGAGCGCGAACGCGCTGCCCGGCGTGAAGTCGGCGGCGACGTACAGCGTGCCCGAAAACGTCGCGACCGGCGACACCGCGCCGAACGCGGTGCCCGCGATCACGCGCAGCGTCACGCCGTTGCGCTCGACGACCGGCAAGGTCGCCGCCGCGTGATGCGCGAACGACGGTTCGGCGTCTTCATCGGCGAGCGGCAGCGCGACCCAGGTCTGGATGCCGTGAATCGTCTGGCCGCGCGCGCGGTCTTCCGGCGGCGTTCGCTCCGAATGGACGATGCCGCGCCCGGCCGTCATCCAGTTGACGTCGCCGGGGACGATCTTCTGCTCGGAGCCGAGGCTGTCGCGATGCATGATCGCGCCGTCGAACAGATAGGTGACGGTCGCGAGGCCGATATGCGGATGCGGGCGCACGTCGAGGCCGCTGCCGGGTTCGAGGGTCGCGGGGCCCATGTGGTCGAAGAAAATGAACGGGCCGACGAGGCGCGCCGCCATCGCGGGCAGCACGCGCCGCACGGTCAGATTGCCGATGTCGCGTAAGTGCGGTTTGAGGACGGCTTTGATCGAGGAAGTCATGGGCGGGCTCGACGGGAAAATGGAAGGAGACGGCTCGAATGGTCGATTCTACTGCGCGTCGCGCGCTGCCGAGGCAACGGCGCACGCTCGCCACGAGCGGGCGCAACGAAGCGAATTGGCGGCCTCCGTTACACTGCCAGATCGAACCATTTCTTTGGAGACCCGGATGTCGCCCAGGGACTTGCTGCTCGCGCTGATCGTCGTACTCGCGTGGGGCGTCAATTTCGTCGTGATCAAGGTCGGCCTGCACGGCGTGCCGCCGATGCTGCTCGGCGCGCTGCGCTTTACGCTCGCTGCGGTCCCGGCGGTGTTTTTCGTCAAGCGGCCGCAGATGCCGTGGCGGTGGCTGTTCGCCTACGGCGCGACGATCTCGTTCGGGCAATTCGCGTTCCTGTTCTCGGCGATGTACGTCGGCATGCCGGCGGGGCTTGCATCGCTGGTGCTTCAGGCGCAGGCGTTTTTCACGCTGATCTTCGCGGCGCTGTTTCTGCACGAGCGCTTCCGTTTGCCGAACGTCGCGGGTCTGCTGATCGCCGCGGCGGGGCTCGCGGTGATCGGCCTGCAAGGCGGCCACACGATGTCCGTCGCTGGTTTCCTGCTGACGCTGTGCGCCGCGTGCATGTGGGCACTCGGCAACATCGTTACGAAGAAGGTCGGCAAGGTCGATCTGGTCGGACTCGTCGTGTGGGGGAGCCTGATTCCGCCGCTGCCGTTTTTCGCGGCGTCGTTCGTGTTCGAAGGGCCCCGCGAGATCGCCGCCGCGTTGACTGGTATCAGCGCGCTGTCGATCTTCGCGATCGTCTATCTGGCGTTTATCGCGACGCTGGTCGGCTATGGCTTGTGGAGCCGTCTGCTGTCGCGCTATCCGGCGAGCCAGGTCGCGCCGTTCTCGCTGCTGGTGCCAATCGTCGGACTCGCGTCGGCGTCGTGGCTGCTCGGCGAGCAACTGTCTGCGATGCAGGTGGCGGGCGCGTTGCTCGTGATGGCGGGGCTCGCGGTCAACGTGTTCGGCGGCTGGGTCGTGCAGCGCTTGATACCGGCACGCTGAGCAACCGTTGCGCCACGGGTTGCGAGCGTGAATCACAAAACGGCCGGAGGGCCGTTTTGTGATTGGTTCGTGTGTGCCGACATCACGTCATGCGGCCCTTTGCGAGCGGCGGATTCGCCGCGAAATAGCGCTTGATGCCGGTCAGGATCGCGCTGGCCATCTTGTCGCGATACGCGTCGTCGTTCAGGCGGCGCTCTTCGTCCGGATTGCTGATGAACGCGGTCTCGACGAGGATCGACGGAATGTCCGGCGCCTTCAGCACCGCGAAGCCGGCCTGCTCGACCGAGCCCTTGTGCAGCTTGTTGATGTCGCCGATCTCTTTGAGCACGAAGTTGCCGTAGCGCATCGAGTCGCGAATCTGCGCGGTGGTCGACATGTCGAACAGTGCGCGATTCACGGTGGCGTCGGCGGACTTGATGTTGATGCCGCCGATCAGATCCGACGAATTCTCCTTGTTCGCCATCCAGCGCGCGGCCGCGCTCGACGCGCCGTGCTCCGACAGCGCGAACACCGAGGAGCCCTTCGCCTCGGGCGTCGTGAACGCGTCCGCGTGGATCGACACGAACAGGTCCGCGCCGACGCGGCGCGCTTTCTGCACTCGCACGTTCAGCGGCACGAAGAAGTCGGCGTCGCGCGTCATCATCGCGCGCATGTTCGGCTGCGCGTCGATCTTCGCGCGCAGCTTCTTCGCGATGTCGAGCGCGACGTGCTTCTCGTAGGTGCCTGCGCCGCCGATCGCGCCCGGGTCCTCGCCGCCATGACCCGGATCGATTGCGACGGTGAGCAGTCGCACGGTGTTGCTGCGGCTCGACTTCGGTGTGGTGAATGCGTAGGTGTCGCCGCTGTCGCCGAGGTTGTCGTTGTTGCTGTCGAGACCGCGTGCGGTGCTGTTGCTGTTGGCGTTGCCACCCTTGTTGCGCGCCAGTGCGGCAGGCGGCGCGGAGGGCGACGCCTGCCTGCCGGCAATGACCGGCGCGGACGGCGCCGTCGTGCCATGCGTGGGCGGATGCGGTACGCCCGCGGCGCCATTGCCGGCGCCACCGCTCTGCGCGTAGTGCTCGAAGAACGCTTCGCTGTTGTCGACCGGCGGCGCCGTGCCGGGGCCGGCAAGCGTCGCGGGCGGCGCGCTGTTTTCTTCGTTGAGTGCCTGCTGCTTGCGCTCGGTCTGCGCGAGCAGGTCCATCAACGGATCGGGCGCGACAGCCGGATACAGGTCGAACACGAGCCGGTACTTGTACGCGCCGACCGGCGGCAGCGCGAACACCTGCGGCTTCACCGAGCCCTTCAGGTCGAACACCATGCGCACCACGTGCGGCTGATACTGCCCGACCCGCACCGACGAAATCTGCGGATCGTTCGGCGTGATCTTCGAGACCAGCTCCTTCAGCGCCTGATCGAGGTCGAGGCCGTTCAGATCGACGACGAGCCGGTCCGGTCCCTGCAGCAGTTGCTGCGTGTTCTGCAGCGGCTGATCGGATTCGATCGTCACGCGCGTGTAGTCGCGCGCGGGCCACACGCGCACGCCGAGCACCGAGCTCGCAAACGCGAGACGCGGAGCGACGAGGCCGAGCACCAGCGTCGACGCACTGGCGCGCAGGATCTGCCGGCGCCGCCAGTTATGCGTTGCGCCCGCCGCCGATTCGATCGAATGGAATGGTTTGATTAACATCTTTCGAGACATGCCTTTCCTGATTCGCTATAAGCGCGTGCGACGAGTACGCGTGCGTCCGCGTTTGCGTCTGTGTTGCCGACGAGCCCGAGCAAGAAGACGAGATCCGGCACGCCGAGCAGCGCTCCCGCGCGTTGCGGCCATTCGACGAGGCAGACCGCGCCGCTGTCGAAATATTCGCGAAAGCCCGCGTCGGCCCATTCGGCCGGATCGGTGAATCTGTACAGATCGAAGTGATAGAGCGCGAGTTCCCCGGCGGGCCGCTCGAGCACATACGGTTCGACGAGCGTGTAGGTCGGACTGCGCACGCGGCCGGTGTGGCCGAGGCCGCGCAAGGTCGCGCGCACGAGCGTGGTTTTGCCGGCGCCGAGGTCGCCGACCAGTTGGACTTGCAGGCCGTGGAACGCGAGGCTGCTTACAGCGCCAGGCTGGGCTGGCTGTGCCTGATGCGAGGCCGCGCGCACGCTTTCGATCGCTTGTGCGAAGCGCGCGCCGAACGCCTGCGTGGCGGCTTCGTCCGCGAGCGCGACAGAGCGTTCGAGCAGCACGGGAGCGGACGGTAGGGGCGCGTGATCGGGATTGACAGGCATTCTCGTAAAATGGCGTGATGAACCGAAGTCCGAAGTCCCCTGTTTTCTGCACGCCCGCATCGGCCGATGATGCCGCGCGAGCTTCTGGCGCAACGTCCCGTTTCGACGAGGCGGCGCTTCGTGCGCTCGCGCTCGACATCAAGACGTGGGGCCGTGAACTCGGTTTCGGGGCGATCGGCATTAGCGATACCGATCTGTCGGCCGCCGAAGCGCCGCTTGCAGCGTGGCTCGAAGCGGGTTGCCACGGCGAGATGGATTATATGGCCAAACACGGCATGAAACGCGCGCGGCCGGCCGAGCTTGTGGCCGGCACGCGACGCGTGATCACCGCGCGCATCGCCTATTTGCCTGCGCAGACGCTGGGAGCAGAGGCGGCTGAAGGGGCGCATGAAGGGGGCCATGAAAGCGCGCCTGAAAGCATGCCGCAAGACGTAACGCAACCCGTCTCACGCGCCACACCCCGCGCGCGCGACTGGCGCGCGGCCGAGCACGCGCGGCTCGCGGACCCGTCGACGGCGGTCGTGTCGATCTACGCGCGCGGCCGCGACTATCACAAGGTGATGCGTCAGCGCCTGCAACAACTGGCCGACCGGATCGAAGCGGCGATCGGGCCGTTCGGCTATCGCGTGTTCACCGATTCGGCGCCGGTGCTCGAAGTCGAGCTTGCGCAGAAGGCCGGCATCGGCTGGCGCGGCAAGCACACATTGCTGCTGCAGCGCGACGCCGGCTCGCTGTTTTTCCTCGGCGAGATCTATGTCGACGTGCCGCTGCCGACCGACGCCGAAACCTCGCCCGAGGCCGCGCCCGAAACGCCGGGCTCGCATTGCGGCAGCTGCGCGCGCTGCATCGGCGCCTGTCCGACCGGTGCGATCGTCGCGCCGTACAAGGTCGACGCGCGGCGTTGCATCTCGTATCTGACGATCGAGCTGAAGGGCAGTATTCCGCTCGACCTGCGGCCGCTGATCGGCAATCGGGTGTACGGCTGTGACGATTGCCAGCTCGTGTGTCCCTGGAACAAGTTCGCGCAGGCCGCACCGGTCGCCGATTTCGACGTGCGGCACGGGCTCGATCGCGCGTCGCTGGTCGAACTGTTCGCGTGGAGCGCCGAGGAGTTCGATACGCGCATGCAGGGCAGCGCGATTCGCCGCATCGGCTACGAGAACTGGCTGCGCAATCTCGCGGTCGGCATGGGTAACGCGTTGCGCGCCGCGCCAGCAAGTCTCGACCTCGATGCCCGTGCCGCGATCGTGCTGGCTTTGAGGCAGCGATCCGACGATCCGTCGGCGGTCGTGCGCGAGCATGTGGAGTGGGCGCTCGAAGCGGCGTAAAGTCGTGGCAATTCGGTGCCGGCGATCTGGCACGCTAGAGGAGCAGGCACATGTTCAACGCAGTGATCGATGCGCCGTTCGGCAAAATCGGCATCCGGCTCGAAGGCGAAGCCGTGCGCGAGATCGTCTATCTGCCCGACTCGACCCCCAACGTCGCGCCCGACACGCCGCTCGCACGCGAGGTGGCCGAACAGATCGAGCGTTATTTCGAGCACGCCTCAGCGAAATTCGAGCTGCCGCTCGCCGAGTGCGGCACCGCGTTCCAGCGGCGCGTGTGGCAGGCGATCAGCGACATCCCGCCGGGCGTCGTGCTGACTTACGGACAACTCGCCAAGCAGCTCGGCAGCGTGCCGCGCGCGGTCGGCCAGGCGTGCGGCGCCAATTTCTTTCCGATCGTGATTCCGTGTCACCGCGTGGTGAGTTCGAGCGGCATCGGCGGCTTCGCGCACGATGGCGGCGACGGCTTCTTCCGCAACGTGAAGCGCTGGTTGCTCGCGCATGAAGGTGTGCCGTACGTATGAGCACGAGCACCACCACCAATACCGCTGTACACGTCGAAGACACAGCCGCCGCATCACCGCTGCCGCTGACCAGCTCCGCATCGATCGACGCCTTCTGCGACGCGCTGTGGCTCGAGCATGGCCTGTCGCGCAACACGCTCGACGCGTATCGCCGCGACTTGCGGCTCTTCTGCGAATGGCTCGCGCACACGCGCAACGCTTCGCTCGACACCGCGAGCGAAGCCGACCTGAGCGCCTACAGCGCGGCGCGGCAAAAGGACAAGGCGACTTCGGCGAACCGCCGGCTGTCGGTGTTTCGCCGCTATTACGCATGGGCGGTGCGCGAGCATCGCGCGGCCGCCGATCCGACCTTGCGCATCCGCTCGGCGAAGCAGCCGCCGCGATTTCCTTCGACGTTGAGCGAGGTCCAGGTCGAAGCGTTGCTCGGCGCACCCGACATCGACACGCCGCTCGGCTTGCGCGATCGCACGATGCTCGAGTTGATGTACGCGAGCGGCTTGCGCGTGACCGAACTGGTCACACTGAAAACCGTCGAGGTGGGACTCAACGAAGGCGTCGTGCGCGTCACTGGCAAGGGCTCGAAGGAGCGGCTGGTCCCGTTCGGCGAAGAGGCGCACGCGTGGATCGAGCGCTATCTGCGCGAGGCGCGCCCGGCGCTCCTCGGCCCGCGCGCGGCCGATGCGCTATTCGTGACGACACGCGCGGAAGGCATGACGCGCCAGCAGTTCTGGAACATCATCAAGCGACACGCGCAGGCCGCGGGCGTCCATGCGCCGTTGTCGCCGCACACGCTGCGGCACGCGTTCGCGACCCATCTGCTCAATCACGGCGCGGATCTGCGCGTCGTGCAATTGCTGCTCGGTCACACCGATATTTCGACGACGCAGATCTACACGCACGTCGCGCGAGAGCGGCTGAAATCGCTGCATGCGCAGCATCATCCGCGCGGGTGAGCACGACATGAAGCGCGCGGGTGCCCGCGCGCTTCACACGAACTCGCGTAACCGGTGCTTGAGAATCTTGCCGGTCGATGCGGCCGGCAGCGCCGCGAGCACCTTCAGCTCGGCTGGCCGCTTATACGGCGCGAGCCGCTCGCCGCACCACGCGATCAACGCCGCGGGCGTGACCGTCGCGCCGGAAACCAGTTCGACGAACGCGATCACCTCCTCGTTGCCCTCGACCGCGCGTCCGATCACCGCCGACTGCACGACCTGCGGATGCGCGTTCAGCACGTGCTCGACCTCGGCCGGATACACGTTGAAGCCCGAGCGGATGATCAGCTCCTTGCTGCGCCCGACGATATGCAACGCGCCGTCCGCGGCCTGCCGCGCGAGGTCGCCGGTCTTCAGCCAGCCATCCTCGGTGACGCTCGCGCGAGTCTGCTCGGGGTTGCGGTAATAGCCGAGCATCACGTTCGGCCCGCGCACCCATAGCTCGCCGATCTCGCCCGGCGCGGCTTCGGCGCCGTCGAGCCCGACGAACTTCACTTCGACGCCCGGAATGACTTCGCCGACCGAGCAATCGGCGCGCGGCGCGTCGACCATCGTCTGCGACACGGTCGGGCTGCTTTCGGTCATGCCGTAGCCGTTGTGCAGCGGCAGACCGTACACGGCTTCGGCCTGCGCCTTCAGCGCGGCGTCGAGCGGCGAGCCGCCCGAGTAAGCGAAGCGCAGTCGCGGCGCGGACCATGCGTGGCCGTGCGTGTGCAGATGTTCGAGCAGCTTCGCGTGCATCGCCGGCACGCCCTGGAAGATCGAGACGTGCTCGGTGGCGAGGGCGAGGCGCACCGCTTCCGGCACGAAGCGCGGCGCGAGCCGCAACGTCGCGCCCGCATGCAGGCTGCCGAGACACACCGACGCGAAGCCGTACACATGCGAGATCGGCAGCACCGCATAGACGACGTCGTCGGGCCCGACCTGGCGCAGCCGGCTCGACACGGCCGCGATGTACAGCAGATTGCGATGCGACAGCATCACGCCTTTCGGCGTGCCGGTGGTGCCGGTCGTGTAGATCAGCGCCGCGCATTGGCGGTCGCTGGCGGCTTCGACGGCTTCGGCTTGCACGCTGCTGTCCACCGCATACGACCATGCGCCGATGTCCGCCGACAGCGTGGGTGCGTGCGTCGCTCGATGCCGCTCAGCATGCTGGCGTGCGTCGAGCGAGCTTTCGAGCGCATACGCGACGACGCGCGGTTGCGCATGCGCGCGGATCGAATCGAGTTCGGCGGCCGACAGTCGGGCGTTCGACACGAGCGCCCACGCATCGAGCTTCGCGGTCGCGAACAGCAGCACGATTTGCGCGATGCTGTTCTCCGCGACGATCATCACGCGATCGCTGCCGCGCACGCCCCAGTCGCGCAGCAGCGCGGCGGCCGCATCGACGGCCTCGCGCAGTTGCGCGTTGGTCAGGCGGCGCGCATCTTCGATCAGCGCGACATGCCGCGGATCGCGTGCGGCGGCGAGCGCCGGAATGTCGCCGATGCGCGCGGGCAGGGCGGCGAGCAGCGCGGGGATATCGATCGTGGAACGGATGGATGAAGCCTGCTTCAACACTGTCTCCTCTTTACCAATTCGTGGCCCTGCGCGCAGTATCTCGCACCACGCCGGCATATTTTCGAACGATCGTGCCACAAGTGTCGAACCCGCACAATTGGCCATCCGGCAAATAGCCGTTGTGCAAACTCGCCATTACAATGCGCCGATGAGCAAATCCAGACATGTGTCGGAAACACCCGCCACGCAGCTGCTGCGCCGTCACGGCGTCACGTTCGGCGAGCATCCTTACGACTATGTCGAGCATGGCGGCACCGCGGAATCGTCGTGCCAGCTCGGCGTCGACGAGCATCACGTCGTGAAGACGCTGGTGATGGAAGACGAGCACGCGAAGCCGTTGATCGTGCTGATGCACGGCGATCGCACCGTCAGCACCAAGAACCTCGCGCGGCAGATCGGCGCGAAGCGCGTCGAGCCGTGCAAGCCCGAGGTCGCGAACCGGCATTCGGGTTATCTGATCGGCGGCACGTCGCCGTTCGGCACGCGCAAGCAGATGCCGGTGTACGTCGAATCGACCATTCTCGAGATGGACAAAATCTGGTTGAACGGCGGGCGGCGCGGCTTTCTCGTCAGCATCGAGCCGAAGGTGCTCACCGATCTGCTCGCGGCGAAGCCGGTGCAATGCGCGAGCGTGGACTGACGCCGATGAGCGGGTTGACGTTTGCCTGAATGTTTTTCGCGCGGACGCGTTCGGTAAAATGTGCGCCGCCCTGATTCGACGGGCATGCCCTGTTGCGGTTGGGGTATCGAATGTCAGACCGCGATCCTTATAAGAGTCCCAGATGCAAAACCTGATCGTCGCTGTCGTTGCCTATCTGATCGGTTCGTTGTCGTTTGCCGTGATCGTGAGCGCCGCGATGGGTCTCGACGACCCGCGCTCGTACGGCTCGGGCAACCCGGGCGCCACCAACGTGCTGCGCAGCGGCAGCAAGAAGGCCGCGATTCTGACGCTGATCGGCGACGCCTTCAAGGGCTGGCTGCCGGTATGGCTGGTCGTGCATTTCGGCGCGCGTTACGGGCTCGACGAGCGCGCGATCGCGATTGCGTCGCTTGCGGTGTTTCTCGGTCACCTGTATCCGATTTTCTTCCGCTTCAAGGGCGGCAAAGGCGTCGCGACCGCCGCGGGCGTGCTGCTCGCGATCAACCCGACGCTTGGCGTCGCGACCTTGCTAACCTGGCTGATCGTCGCGTTCTTTACGCGCTACTCGTCGCTCGCGGCGCTGTGCTCGGCGCTGTTCGCGCCGCTGTTCTACGTGTTTCTGTTCGGGCCGCGCATCGTCGCGCTCGCGGTTCTGGTGATGAGCCTGCTGCTCGTGTGGCGGCATCGCGGCAATATTGCGAAGCTGATGCGGGGGCAGGAGAGCCGTATCGGCGACAAAAAGAAGGCAGCCGGTCCGGCGGCGGGCAACGATCTTTGAAGTGGGCTGAGCGCTTCGCCCGGCCCGATGGCCCGATGCGAAGCGCTTCCGGGTCCGCGGGAGGCTCGTTGCAAGCTTGGCGCGTCGCGTCGCTTAGTCGCGGAAGTTGTTGAAGTCGAGCGGCGTGTCGGTCACGTCCTTGCGCAGCATCGCGATCACGCTTTGCAGATCATCGCGCTTCGCACCGGTGATGCGCACCGCATCACCTTGGATGCTCGCCTGCACCTTGATCTTGCTGTCCTTCACCAGACGCACGATTTTCTTCGACAGATCGCCCGAGACGCCCTTCTTGATCTTGATGACCTGCTTGACCTTGTCGCCGCCGATCTTCTCGATCTTGCCGTAGTCGAGGAAGCGCACGTCGACGTTGCGCTTGGCCATTTTCGACAGCAGCACGTCCTTCACCTGGCCGAGCTTGAAGTCGTCGTCGGCGTACGCGGTGATTTCGTTTTCCTTGTGTTCGACGCGCGCGTCGGACCCCTTGAAGTCGAAACGCGTCGAAATTTCCTTGTTGGACTGCTCGATCGCGTTCTTGACTTCGATCATGTTCGCTTCGCAGACGACGTCAAACGATGGCATTGCTTTCTCCCAATAGTGCGGCAGTGCGCGACACAGCCGGTCGGCTGAGCGCGAGGCACTCGCTATAATCACGGACCGGACGTCATTTTACCGACGCCGCTCTCTTTTGCCCAAGGCCGCCGCGCGGCGTCGCGACGGCGGGCGATCCCGCGTCGGGCGCCGCCGCTCGTGTCGTCAGGCGCGTCATTGGTGGTTTTTGTCGTTTCCTGTTGCTTCCCGTCGTTGCCCTGTTGCCATTCCGATGTCCCAATCCGCTCTTGCCGCTCCCGCTGTCGCGTCCCTCATGGCCGGCTATCCGCTGAAGGCCCACAACACCTTCGGCTTCGACGTGCGCGCGCAGTTCGCGTGCCTGATCGAGCGTGAGGAACAGTTGCTCGCCGCGGTGCGCGATCCGCGCGTCGAGGGCCTGCCGCGCCTCGTGCTGGGCGGTGGCAGCAACGTCATGCTGACCGGCGACTTCGCCGGGCTCGTGCTGCTGGTGGCGCTGCGCGGGCGCCGCGTGGTGCGCGAGGATCAGGAGGCGTGGTATGTCGAGGCGGCTGGCGGCGAGCCGTGGCACGAGTTCGTCGCGTGGACGTTGGCGCAGGGCATGCCCGGCCTCGAGAATCTCGCGCTGATACCTGGCACGGTCGGCGCGGCGCCAATCCAGAACATCGGCGCGTACGGGCTCGAAATGTGCGAACGCTTCGCGTCGCTGCGGGCGATCGAGCTCGTGACCGGCGAGGCCGTCGAACTCGACGGCGATGCGTGCCGGTTCGGCTATCGCGACAGCCTTTTCAAGCGGGAAGGGCGCGAGCGCTTCGTTATTGCGTCGGTGACGTTCCGTTTGCCGAAGGCGTGGCAGCCGCGCGCGGGCTACGCGGATCTCGCGCGCGAGCTGGCGGCGCGCGGTCATGCGGCGAGCGCTGGCCAAGCCGACGGTGCGGCCGCGCAGCCGACCGCGCAAGCCATTTTCGATGCGGTCGTCGCCGTGCGGCGTGCGAAGCTGCCCGATCCGCTCGAACTGGGCAACGCGGGGAGCTTCTTCAAGAATCCGGTAATCGATGCCGCCCAGTTCGAGGCGCTGAAGTGTCGCGAGCCGGAAGTCGTGTCGTATGTGCAAGCGGATGGGCGGGTGAAGCTGGCGGCCGGCTGGCTGATCGACCGATGCGGCTGGAAGGGCCGCGCGATGGGCGCGGCGGCCGTGCATGAGCGACAGGCGCTGGTGCTGGTGAATCGCGGTGGCGCGAGCGGCACGGAAGTGTTGGCGCTGGCACGGGCGATCCAGCAGGACGTGTTCGAGCGATTCGGCGTGGAACTGGAGGCGGAGCCAGTTTGCCTGTGAGCGGCAGTTCTCTCTTTTCGCGCTGAGTTGCCCCGCGGAGCGTCGCCGCCGACGAACGCAAAAGGCGCCGGGAGTTTCCTCCCGGCGCCTTTTTTGTGCCCGCGGTTCCGGCGCGTGTATGGACCAGCGGCTCGCTCAGTGATTGAGCTTGCCGAGCAGCAGGTATTCCATCAACGCCTTCTGCACGTGCAGACGGTTTTCCGCCTCATCCCACACGACGCTCTGCGGTCCGTCGATCACTTCCGCGCTGACTTCTTCGCCGCGATGCGCGGGCAGGCAGTGCATGAAGAGCGCGTCGGGATTCGCGCGCGCCATCATGTCGGCGTCGACGCACCAGTCTGCGAAGGCCTTCTTGCGCGCTTCGTTCTCGGCCTCGAAGCCCATGCTGGTCCACACGTCGGTGGTGACGAGATCGGCGCCCGTGCAGGCTTCGTTCGGGTCGTCGAATTCCTCGTAGAACGACGCGCTTTGCGCCGCGACGAGCGCGCGGTCGAGCTTGTAGCCGGGCGGCGTGGACAGGCGCAGCCTGAACCCGAGAATCTGCGCGGCTTCGATCCACGTGTACAGCATGTTATTCGCGTCGCCGACCCACGCGACCGTCTTGTCGCGAATTGGACCGCGATGCTCGAAGTACGTGAAGATGTCTGCGAGCACCTGACACGGGTGGTATTCGTTCGTGAGCCCGTTGATCACCGGCACGCGCGAATTCTCGGCGAAGCGCTGGATGATGTCCTGGCCGAACGTGCGGATCATGATGATGTCGACCATGCGCGAGATGACCTGCGCGGCGTCTTCGATCGGCTCGCCGCGGCCGAGCTGCGTGTCGCGCGTGCTCATGAACACGGCGTGGCCGCCCAGCTGGAAGATGCCGGCTTCGAACGACAGGCGCGTGCGTGTCGAATTCTTTTCGAAGATCATCGCCAGCGTGCGGTCATGCAGCGGGTGATAGGTCTCGTAGTTCTTGAATTTGCGTTTCAGGATGCGCGCGCGCTCCAGCACGTACTCGTAGTCTTCCAGCGAGAAGTCCTTGAACTGCAGGTAGTGGCGAATTTTCTTGGCGGTCATGAAACAAATACGGCGGTCTCACCCGGCAGGGTTGCCGGACTGCGCCGCCGTCGGTATGGTGGTAACTCCATGCAGCATAAAGGATTTCGCCTCGTTTGACGAGTCGGCGGGAAGGCGCCGCAAGCGATTCGAAAGCGTCGTACCGGGCTTCGCGGGGTCGTCGGAAGGCGCTTGTGTGCGCTGCGGAAAAGGGCCCGCTGCGCTATAATCTCCGGGTTATCCCAAAGCCCAGCAGGCCGGCGTTTCGCTTGAAGAAACGCGGCTCGCGCGGCGCGGAAAGCCTGTCACGGCGTGGCCGTCATGACAGACGCCAGAGCGGTTCAGCCGGTTCGCCGCAGCGGTTCTCGTGGTGCGGTTCGTCATTGTTGCGTTAGCGCCAGATCCCACGCACGTCGCAGGTGGCTGCAAGCGCTTGCCGTACATGCCGCTTGCGGTGAGTTCGAGCGTACAACTGGCGTCGCCGGTTGGTCGTCATTCCGCTGGGCAGTCACACAGGTATTTCTACATGGCCGAAGCAGCTCCAATCGAATATTTCATTCAGGGCATTACGTCGACCGGAAAAAAATTTCGGCCGAGCGACTGGTCGGAGCGGCTCGCGGGCGTCATGTCGTCGTTCGGGCCCGGCGTGAGGAAGGGGCCGAACGCCTATATGCAGTACTCGCTGTACGTGCGGCCGACCATGATCGGCGACCTCAAATGCGTGATTCTCGATTCGCGGCTGCGCGACATCGAACCAATGGCCTTCGATTTCGTTATGAACTTCGCGAAAGACAACGACCTGCTGGTCACCGAGGCGTGTGAGCTGGAACTCGAGCATGCGCCTGCGCCGCAAGCCAAACGGCACGTCATCTGATGTAAGTCGACCGGATCGGCAAAAGCAAAAAAACAAAAACCCGCAAGCAGCGGGTTTTTTTGTGGCTGGCAATTCAACCCAAACAAAAAAGCCCGCCAAAGCGGGCTTCTTGTGCAGCGGAAACAGGAGGTAGCCCGCCGAAGCGGGCCGACCGGAATTACTGCGCTGCGGGCGCTTGCAGACCCTTGACGGCTGCAGCGAGGCGGCTCTTGTTGCGAGCTGCCTTGTTCTTGTGAACGATGTTCTTGTCGGCGATGATGTCGATGGTCTTCGACGATGCCTTGAAGATTTCGGCGGCCTTAGCGTGATCGCCTGCGTCGATTGCCTTGCGGACAGCCTTGATAGCCGTGCGGAACTTCGAGCGCAGTGCCGAGTTGTGCGAGTTTGCCTTCGCGGCCTGGCGGGCGCGCTTGCGTGCTTGTGCGGAGTTAGCCATGACGGTTCCTTATCCTGTTCCTGTTTCCAGTACCCGGCCTTCAATAATGAGGCGAGGTGCTGCTTCTCGATCCGAACCCTTGGAAGCGATTGCCCAAGGGCGCAAAAGTGTCGAAAAAATCGATCGAACTACGCGAAGGCGGGCCCGTGTTTCAAGGCATCCGGATGTATTGACAGGCGGCGCTGCGCCAACCTGAGAACCGCGTCCGAAGACCATTCGAAAACTGAGCAAGCTTCGAAACCGACGATTATAGCAACAAAATCAGGCACGTGACAACGGATAACACGCGCCGGCGCCACAATGACCGGACCGGCGTCATGTCGGCGCGTATGTGCTGGCCCTCCTGCGAGGGCGCCGATGGAAGGCGGGGGCGCTGCCGGGAAGACCGCAGAAAACACGAAAAATCGCGCTTTCCAGCCGATCGCGGCGAACGTCCGCGTGGCAAATCGGTCCGAATCGCGTTCTGGCTCGTCGCCCGCATTGGCGGGACCCGTATAATAAGCGCCCCATGAATCTATTACGAGCCCTGCTGACGGTCAGCGGCTTCACGCTGCTGTCGCGCGTGACCGGACTGGCCCGTGAAACGTTGATCGCCCGTGCGTTCGGCGCCAGTCAATACACCGACGCTTTCTACGTCGCCTTTCGCATTCCGAACCTGCTGCGTCGCATTTCCGCCGAAGGCGCGTTCTCGCAGGCCTTCGTGCCGATCCTCGCGGAGTTCAAGAACCAGCAAGGCCACGACGCCACCAAGGCGCTCGTCGACGCGACCTCGACCGTGCTCGCGTGGGCGCTCGCCGTGCTGTCAGTGATCGGCGTGGTCGGCGCGTCGGGCGTCGTGTTCGTCGTCGCGTCGGGCCTTGCGCACGAGGGCCACGCGTACCAGCTTGCGGTCGCGATGACGCGCATCATGTTCCCATACATCATTTTCATCTCGCTGACGTCGCTGGCGTCGGGCGTGCTGAATACGTACAAGAACTTTTCGTTGCCCGCGTTCGCGCCCGTGCTGCTGAACGTCGCGTTCATCGTCTCCGCCGTATTCCTCGCGCCGCGCCTGCAAACGCCGGTCTATGCGCTCGCCTGGGCAGTGATCGTCGGCGGCGTGCTGCAATTCGTCGTGCAACTGCCGGGCCTCAAGAAGATCGACATGGTGCCGCTCATCGGCCTGAACCCGCTGCGCGCGCTCGCGCATCGCGGCGTAAAGCGGGTGCTCGCGAAGATGGTGCCGGCGATGTTCGCGGTGTCGGTCGCGCAGATCAGCCTGATCATCAACACCAACATCGCGTCGCACATCGGCCCCGGCGCGGTGTCGTGGATCAACTACGCCGACCGGTTGATGGAGTTTCCGACCGCGCTGCTCGGCGTCGCGCTGGGCACGATCCTGCTGCCGAGCCTGTCGAAGGCGCACGTCGATGCCGACTCGCATGAGTATTCGTCGCTGCTCGACTGGGGACTGCGCGTCACGTTCCTGCTCGCCGCGCCGAGCGCGATCGCGCTGTTCTTTTTCGCCCAGCCGCTGACAGCGGTGCTGTTCAACTACGGCAAGTTCGACGGCAATGCGGTCGTGATGGTGAGCCGCGCGCTCGCCGCCTACGGAGTCGGCCTGATCGGCCTGATCCTGATCAAGATCCTCGCGCCGGGCTTTTACGCGAAGCAGGACATCAAGACGCCAGTGAAGATCGGCATCGGCGTGCTGGTCGTCACGCAGTTGAGCAACTACGTGTTCGTGCCGGTGTTCGCGCATGCGGGTCTCACGCTGAGCGTCGGGCTCGGCGCTTGCGTCAATGCGTTGCTGCTATTCATTGGTCTGCGCAAACGTGGCATTTATATGCCGTCGAGCGGCTGGCTCAAGTTTTTCGTGCAGTTGCTCGGGGCGTGCCTCGTGCTCGCCGGCGTGATGCGCTGGCTCGCGATCAGCTTCGACTGGATCGGCATGCATACCCAGCCGGTCAGCCGCATGGTGTTGCTCGGTGCGTGTCTCGTGCTGTTCGCCGCGCTGTATTTCGGTATGCTTTGGCTGATGGGCTTCAAGTACGCGTATTTCAGAAGGCGAGTGAAGTGATCACCATGTCGCGGGTTCTCGATTATTTCAGTACGCTCGTCGCCGAAGACGAGAGCCTGCCGCTGACCGAGACGGCGCTCTCGATCGCGCAGGATGCCTATCCCGACCTCGATCTGCAGTCGGTGCTCGCCGAGATCGACGAGCTGGTGCTGCGGCTGCGGCGCCGCATGCCCGACGATGCCGACATCCGTCAGAAGGTTGGCATCCTCAATCGTTTCTTTTTCCGCGAACTCGGTTTCGCGAGCAACCTGAACGATTACTACGACCCCGACAACAGCCATCTGAACGTCGTACTCAAACGCCGCCGCGGCATTCCGATTTCGCTCGCGGTGCTCTATCTGGAGATGGCCGAGCAATTCGGCGTTCCGGTGCGTGGGGTGTCGTTTCCAGGCCACTTCCTGCTGCGCGTGACGATGCCCGACGGCGACGTGATGCTCGATCCGACCAGCGGTCATTCGCTGTCCGAAGCGCAGATGGTCGAGATGCTCGAGCCGTACGTCGCGTCGGCTGGCGATTCGGTCGGGCGCGCGCTACGCATGCTGCTGCAACCGGCCACGCATCGCGAGATCGTCGCGCGGATGTTGCGCAACCTGAAGGCGATCTATCTGCAGACCGAGCGTTGGCAACGTCTGCTCGCGGTGCAGCAACGGCTCGTCATTCTGCTGCCGGACAATATCGAGGAAGTGCGGGATCGCGGTTTCGCGTATGCGCGGCTCGATTATCTGCGGCCCGCGCTCGAGGACCTCGAAAGCTATCTCGGCGATCGCCCCGATGCGGAAGATGCCACCGTGGTCGAGTCGCAGTTGCATGAATTGCGGCAGCGCACGCGGCATGATGGCGGCGAATAGCGACGCGCGTTTTCACGCTGCATAAAACACAAACGCCTGCACATGTCGCACATGCACAGGCGTTTTTTTATCGCCGTATGCAGGCCTTGGCCTAGCATCGGCGACCAGATCGATCGCTAAGCGATCCTCACTTCGGCTGCATGCGGATCGCGCCGTCCAGCCGGATCACCTCGCCGTTCAGCATCGGATTGTCGAAGATCTGCTTGGCGAGCATCGCGTATTCGGCCGGTTTGCCGAGGCGCGGCGGGAACGGCACCATCGCACCGAGCGCGTCCTGCACTTCCTGCGGCATGCCGAGCAGCATCGGCGTTTCGAAGAGGCCGGGGGCGATCGTCATCACGCGGATCGCGTTGCGCGACAGGTCTCGCGCGATCGGCAGCGTCATACCGACCACGCCAGCCTTCGACGCGGAGTAGGCCGCCTGGCCGATCTGGCCGTCGAACGCGGCGACCGATGCGGTGTTGATGATCACGCCGCGCTCGCCGTTGGCGTTCGGCTCGTTCTTCGACATTTGCACCGCGGCGAGCCGGATCATGTTGAACGTGCCGATCAGATTGATCGAGATCGTGCGCGTGAACAGATCGAGCGAATGGGGGCCATCCTTGCCGACGGTCTTCGCGGCCGGCGCGACGCCCGCGCAGTTGACGAGACCGCGCAGCGTACCGAGCTTCGTCGCGGCTTCGACGGCCTGTTGCGCGTCCTCTTCCCGGCTCACGTCGCATTTGACGAAAGCGCCGCCGAGTTCCTTTGCGAGCGCCTCGCCCGCGTCCAGATTCAGGTCGGCGAGGACGACTTTGCCGCCGTTCTCGACGAGCAGGCGCGCGGTGGCAGCGCCGAGCCCTGATGCGCCGCCGGTGATCAGGAACACGTTGTCACGAATTTCCATGTCTTCTCCTTTGCTACGGTTGTTCAGTGCGGTATCGAGCGAAGCATTTTTCGACGACGATCGATTGTAGCGGCTGTGCTGCGCTGCGGAAAGCGAAGCGGGCGCCGGCATGCAAGCGCTATGGAAACCTAACTGGTTCCGCTGGGCGTTCCCCACCGCTTGCCGCTTTTGGTTTGCGCACCGAGCCAAATAAAAAACCCGCCCAACGTGGGCGGGTTTTGGTCAAACGAAAACAGCGGTAATGTTTGGACCAAGCCGGCTTACTTCAGCGCGTCGAACGCGCGGGCGCGAATTTCATCGACGCTGCCGAGGCCCGAAATGCGGCGATATTGGGGCGCCTTCACCGAGCTCGACGTATCGCCGTTCTTCGCCCAGCCGTTGTAGTACTCGATCAGCGGCTTGGTTTGCGATTCGTACACTTCCAGACGCTTCTTGACCGTTTCTTCCTTGTCGTCGTCGCGCTGGATCAGCGGCTCGCCGGTCACGTCGTCGATGCCCTCGACCTTCGGCGGATTGAACGTCACGTGATAGGTGCGGCCCGACGCGGGGTGCGAGCGACGGCCGCTCATGCGCACGATGATCTCGTCGAACGGCACGTCGATTTCGAGCACGTAGTCGATCGCGACACCGGCCTGCTTCATTGCTTCGGCTTGCGGAATCGTGCGCGGGAAGCCGTCGAACAGATAGCCGTTCGCGCAGTCCGGCTGCTGCAGACGTTCCTTCACGAGGTTGATGATCAGCTCATCCGTGACGAGCTCGCCGGCGTCCATGAAGCGCTTTGCTTCGAGGCCGAGCGGCGTGCCGGCCTTGACGGCCGCGCGCAGCATGTCGCCGGTCGAAATTTGCGGGATGCCGAACTTTTCCTTGATGAAGTTGGCCTGAGTGCCTTTGCCGGCACCCGGTGCACCCAACAGGATCAAACGCATGGATATCTCCAGATCTATGTGAATTCTTTGTTGACGCGGCATGCTTCCCGGCGATTCTCGCAGGTTCCGCATCGGCTACCGTTGGCTACCTCGCGCTGCACGTCGAATACGACGGCGCTGCAAGATCCGCACGGCGCGACCGGGATAACCCGAGTGTCGCCTGCGCTGGGAGGCGCGCATAACCGTTCGATTATGCCACGGCTTCCCGCGCTCAAGACCCGAATAAGGCCCGTACGCGCGCGAGATCGGCGGGGGTATCGACCCCCGCCAACGGTACGTCTTGCGTGACGAGGACCGCGATGCGCTCGCCATGCCACATCGCGCGCAGTTGTTCGAGCGCTTCGACCTGCTCGATCGGCGAGATCGCGAGGCTCGGGTACGTGCGCAGAAATTTCGCGCGATACGCGTACAGGCCGATGTGCCGGTATACGACGGCGGGCGCGGCCGGCGTCGGCATCGATGCGACGTTGGGCCAGTGCGGTTGCCATGCGTCGCGCGCCCACGGGATCGGCGCGCGCGAGAAATACAGCGCGACGCCGCGCGCATCGGGCACGACCTTGACGACGTTCGGATTGAAAATTTCGGCGGGATCGGTGATCGGATGCGCGGCCGTCGCGATCGCGCAGTCGCTCGTCGTTGCCAGATGCGCGGCGACGCCGCGCACGAGCGCCGGGTCGATCAGCGGCTCGTCGCCCTGCACGTTGACGACGATCGTGTCGTCGCTCCAGCCGAAACGCGTCGCCACTTCCGCGAGACGGTCGGTGCCCGACGGATGGTCGGCGCGCGTGAGTACCGCGTCGAAGCCGTGGTCTCGCGCCGCGTCGAGCACTTCCTGCGCGTCCGACGCGACCAGCACCTGTTGTGCGCCCGATTCGCGGGCGCGCTGCGCGACGCGCACGACCATCGGTTTGCCGCCGATGTCCGCGAGCGGCTTGTTGGGCAGACGCGTCGACGCGAGGCGGGCCGGCACGACGGCGATAAACGGATGAGGGGTGGTGTGGATCATCGGATCAGGAACGGTCGGCGATCAGGCCGGAGGAAGAGGCTGCGCGCGCGACGCTCACGCAGGGTCGGACATGAGCCGGAGCGGCGAAAACGGCTGCGGATCGATATTGGAGCGCATGCGGGGAGGGGGCGGTGGCATCGATGAAGCCTGCCTTGACCCGCGCGCGAGCGAGACGTCGCGGCGCCTCGGTGCCGCGACGCGGCGGGTCAGGCGACCGAGCCTGGATTCAGATCGACCGGCGTGCCTTCGACGGTCTGCCTCGCTTCGTCGACGAGCATCACGGGAATGCCGTCGCGGATCGGATAGGCGAGCTTGTCCGCGTTGCAGATCAGTTCCTGCGCGGCGCGGTCGTAGCTGAGCGGGCCCTTGCAGATCGGGCAGACGAGGATTTCAAGCAGGCGAGCGTCCACGGACTTTCTCCACAACTAATGCAGTGAGGCGGTGATCAAGCGCGGCTTCGACCGGGACTACCCAGATGCGCGCGTCGTGCCAGGCCCCCAATTTTACCGCATCCTTTTCCGTAATCAGGATCGCGTCGGCGTCGACGTCGGTGAACGGATTGCGCTCGAACGCGTAGTGGTCGGGCAGCGCGCGCGTCGTGGGCGCGAGGCCGGCCGCGCGCACTGTCGCGAAAAAGCGTTCCGGCGCGCCGATGCCGGCCGCGGCCAGCACGCGTTGACCGGCGAATTGCGCAAGCGGGCGGCGCAGTGCGGGATTGTCGAGATGCCACGCGTCGGCAGGGGCGAGCTGCAGTGCGAACGTGTTCGGCCACGCGGGCAGCGTGCGCGCATACGGATCGTTGATCAGCGTCGCGTCGCGGCGGCGCGACAGCGGCTCGCGCAGCGGCCCGGCCGGTAGCAGGAAACCGTTGCCGCCGAGCCGGTGATCGAACACGACGAGTTCGACATCGCGCGCGAGGCGATAGTGCTGCAAGCCGTCGTCGCTGACGATCACGTCGATGTCGCGATGCGCGGCGCACAGCGCCTGCGCGGCGGCGACGCGGTCCGGACAGACCCACACGGGTGCGCCGGTGCGGCGCGCGATCAGTAACGGCTCGTCTCCGCCGACCCGTGCCGACGAACCGGGCGTGACCCGGGTCGGCGTGCTCACGCGCGCGCCGTAGCCGCGCGACACGATGCCGGGCGTTAAGCCCGCGGCGCGCAACGCTTCGACCAGCGCGATGACGGTCGGCGTCTTGCCGGTGCCCCCGACCGTCACGTTGCCGACCACCACCACCGGCACGCCGACGCGCACCGATTTGAGCCAGCCGAGCGAAAACGCGGCGCGGCGCGAGGCCGCGACTGCGCCGAACACGCAGGCGAGCGGCGTCAGCGCCCAGGCGAGCGGTCCACGTTGCTGCCATTCGCGCGCGACGCGCGCTCCGAGACGGTCGCTGAGTTCGCTCATGGGCGGGTTGCGAGCACGGACTGCGCGCCGTGCGCACTACGCGGGGTCAACATCAACGCGGTTCTCCGGACAATCGAATGCGAATACGGGTCGAAAAATGAGGTGCGAGCGGCGCGGCGAAAGGCCCGCGCCCAGTGGCCTCGGGCCGGGCAAGCTCTCCGCCGCGCTGCGCGATCGACATGCTGTCGAACCCGGCACTGTAGCGCGCGGGCGTCCCGCCCGGCAAGTCGCGTAAGGTCCAACGCACGCCGCTCCACGCTATGTGCGGTTGCTCACAGTCTGTGGATAACTTTGTGGAGAACCTGCCGTCCGATTGTCCCGAAGGGCCATTCCGTGCGCTTTGGATCGTAGTACTCGCTCGCTATCGAGATGCAAACGCCATATAAATCAAGGCTCTGCCAGGAATTTATTGACGTTGGCGGGCGTTCTGGCGGAATTCGTCAGGCGGTTCCCGCCATGTGGACACTTTTAACAATCCTGCGATTCCGGCTGGACGCCGCTCTTCGCTCGGTCTATCGTCTGTCCGGCCAGCGCTATTTATTCCTTGCATGAACCCCGAAAATCCTTTTGCTTCTGCGGCCGCACCTGGCGGTGAGGTCGTCGTTCCCGTCTCCGCGCTCAATCGCGCGATCGGCACGATGCTCGAACGCTCGTTTCCACTCGTTTGGGTCGCGGGTGAAGTGTCGAACTTCACGCGCGCCGCGAGCGGCCATTGGTACTTCTCGATCAAGGACGCGCAGGCGCAGATGCGCTGCGTGATGTTCCGCGGTCGAGCTCAGTACGCCGAATTCATGCCGCGCGAAGGCGATCGCATCGAAGTGCGCGCCCTCGTCACGATGTACGAGCCGCGCGGCGAACTGCAGCTTAATGTCGAAGCGGTGCGCCGCACCGGCCAGGGGCGTTTGTACGAAGCGTTTCTGCGGTTGAAGGCGCAACTCGAGGCCGAGGGGCTGTTCGCCGCCGAGCGCAAGCGCGCGCTGCCGACGCATCCGCGCGCGATCGGTATCGTCACGTCGTTGCAGGCGGCCGCATTGCGCGATGTGCTGACGACGCTGTCGCGTCGCGCGCCGCATATTCCGGTGATCGTTTATCCGGCGCCGGTGCAGGGCGCGGGCGTCAGCGCGAAGCTCGCGGCGATGATCGAGGCGGCTGGCGCGCGCCGCGAGGTCGACGTGCTGATCGTGTGTCGCGGCGGCGGCTCGATCGAAGATCTGTGGGCGTTCAACGAAGAAGTGCTCGCGCGCGCGATTGCCGAAAGCGTCATACCCGTGGTGAGCGGCGTCGGTCACGAGACCGATTTCACGATTGCCGATTTCGCCGCCGACGTACGTGCACCGACGCCGACCGGTGCCGCCGAACTCGTCAGTCCACAGCGCGTCATGCTGCTGCGCGAACTCGATCATCGGCACGCGACGCTCGCGCGCGCGTTCGGCCGCATGATGGAGCGGCGCGCGCAGCAGCTCGACTGGCTGGCGCGCCGGCTCGTGTCGCCCGCCGAGCGGCTCGCTCGGCAGCGCACGCATCTGCAGCAGTTGCGCGTTCGGCTCGCGTCGGCGGGCGCCCGGCCGGTGCGCGACGCTCGTGCGCGATTTTCGCTGCTGCAGATGCGCTGGCAACGCTGGCGTCCGGATCTCGCGGCCGAGCGCACGCGCGTCAACGTGTTGGCGCAGCGTCTGAATGCGGCGCTATCGCGCCGGCATGAACGACAGGTCGCGCGCATCGACATGCTCAGCGCGCGACTCGAAGTGCTGAGTCCACAGCGCACGCTCGAGCGCGGTTATGCGGCCGTGCTCGATGCGCAAAGCGGTCGGGCGATTCGCACGCCGTCGTCGCTGAAACCTGGACGTCGTCTGACGATGCATCTCGCCGAAGGCTCGGCCGATGTCGCGCTCGCCGACGTGCAGGCGCGTCTGACCGACGGTTTCTGACGTTTCGCCGGTGGGCGCGTGACGCCCTGTTTACTGTCTTCCGACTGTCTTCCGACGAGCCGGGCACGCGCCATGCGCGCGCTTCTCATGGGCCTTGCGCACGGCGTGTTCGACATGCCGGACATAAAGGCCGTTGGTTTGCGGGGTTATTCCAACTCGCCTACAATCGAGTGCTCGATAGCGTCATCCGCAGACTCCCCACAACAGATACAGAGAAGGAAAGCACCATGGAACATACGCTCCCGCCGCTGCCGTTTGCGAAAAACGCGCTCGCTCCGCACATGTCGGAAGAGACGCTCGAGTTTCACTATGGCAAGCATCACCAGACCTATGTGACCAACCTGAACAATCTGATCAAGGGCACCGAGTTCGAGAACCTGTCGCTGGAAGAGATCGTCAAGAAGTCGTCGGGCGGTATCTTCAACAATTCGGCTCAGGTGTGGAATCACACGTTCTTCTGGAACAGCCTGTCGCCGCAAGGTGGCGGCGCACCGACCGGCGCGCTGGCTGACGCCATCAACGCGAAGTGGGGTTCGTTCGACAAGTTCAAGGAAGAGTTTGCGAAGACCGCGGTCGGCACGTTCGGCTCGGGCTGGGCATGGCTCGTGAAGAAGGCTGATGGTTCGCTCGACCTCGTGTCGACGAGCAACGCCGCCACGCCGCTCACCACCGACGCGAAGGCTCTGCTGACGATCGACGTGTGGGAGCACGCTTACTACATCGACTATCGCAATGCGCGTCCGAAGTTCGTCGAGGCGTACTGGAACATCGTCAACTGGGACTTCGCAGCGAAAAACTTCGCTTGAGATTGCCGGTTGCGGCTCGCCGTCTGATGTCGTGATCCTTGCGGTCGCGATTGAAGATGGTAGCCAGAGACGAAAGCCCTCCATCGCGAGGGCTTTTTCTTTCTGGAGGCGATTGGAAGGGGATGGATTGGTATTGCTTACCACCGAGGGATGTCCTTCTTACGCGCTCCTGAAAGAAGTTTGTCACAGTTGGTAACTGCGGTTTGGCGGGGCGCGGCGCTAAGCCCTGCGGCTAATCGTCGGGGCCAGAATTCGTGGACATCTGTCGATGCCGATGAGCCCGGTCCGCGCCCGTCGACTTCGCCGAACTGGCGAGGGCGGGCGCTGGTGGCGGATGGTTCATATACTGGAAGTTCTGCGCGGTCGCGGCGCTCGGGAAGGTCGTCGCGTCCGGTTGCTGGAGTACGACGTTCGGCGCGGCCGGCGTCGTGTCAATCGATTGCCAGCTCATCTACAAGCATTACTTGATATAACCTACCAATCGCCGCAGCGACTCGCAGCAAGGTCGAGGCCAGCCAGCCGGGCAAAAAACTTTCTGTAACTGAGCCGTAACCACGGAATTTCGCGATTAGCCTAACGTTTGAACTCCAAACCTCCGAAGTGCACCACCATGATTCCCAGCAATAAAACGATCAGCCTGGCGACTCCCGCCGCCGTCATCGCGCTCGCGTTAGGCGGTTGCGCAGTGGCGCCACCGAGCGGCCCGAGCATAGCCGCGATGCCGCGCAGCGGCGAGCCGCTCAGCCAATTCCAGCAGAACGACTACGCGTGCCGCGACTACGCGAATCAATCGACGAATCCGTCCGGCGCTGCGCAGGCGGCCACCACGAACAGCGTGAACAGCGCGGCGCTCGGCACGCTCGGCGGCGCGGCGATCGGCGCGCTGTTCGGCGCCGCGGCGGGCAACGCCGGCGCGGGCGCGGCGATCGGCGCCGGCAGCGGTCTGCTGATCGGGGGCGCGAACGGCGCGAATGGCGCCCAGTATTCGGCGGCCGGCATGCAGGCGCGCTACGACACCGCCTACGCCCAGTGCATGACCTCGAAGGGTGAGACGATCGTTCAGCCGCAGCCTTACTATTCGACGCAGCCGGTGTACGTCGCGCCCCGTCCTTATTACGCGCCGCCTCCGCCCGTCATGTACGCGCCTTATCCGGCTTACTGAGCGGTGATAGCTGAGATCGGCCGGCTTGCTTGTCTTGCATTGTCGGCCGGTACTGCATTTCAAGTCCGAAGGACGGTTGGGCGGTAGCTTTTAGCGACGATCGTCGAATCCGTGCCGCTCCTTATTCCGCGCTGTCGGTCGATGCCGCTTTGCGCGGGCGACGGCTCCGGGACGCCGTTTTACGGGCTGCCTTCCTGGCGGGCTCAGACCCTTCTTCCGAGTTGATTGCTGGAGCAGGGGGCGCGGCCGGCGCTGCGATCTCAGGTACTTCCTCGATCGTGCCTGGCGTGCTTTTCTTCACTTTCTTCGCGGCCGTTTTGCGCGATGCGCGCTTTTTGGCGCTTTGACGCAGCGCGGGTTGGTCGCTGTCGGTGGAATGGTCGGTTCCTTGGCCGAATACGACTTGTTCAGCGGCTGTATCCGCTTGCGCTGTTACAGCGCGAGCTTTGGACGCTTCAGCTATCGGTTCAGTGACGAACTCACGTGGGAGCGGCGCGTGTTCACGCGGTTCCTGCCGCTCGATCTCTTCGGCGGGTTCCGCGTGTTCGGTGAGAGCCGGAGCGGTAGCCGCATGCTCTTCATCAGCCGTTTCGTGGTGACCGCGCTTGCCGTGCGCGGCCTCCTGCTGACCCCGCCCCAGCTTGCGGTTGTTGCGCTCCTTGCGCCGCGACTTGTGCTTGCCGCCCGACTCGGACGCGGCCGCTTGCGCCGCCTGCGCTTCATACGAATGTTCGGCCGCCTGTTCGGCCGATACCGCTTCAGCCGACCCCGTTTCGGCAGACTCCGCCGCGGTTTCGCCGATGGTTTCACTTGCCGCTTCACTCGCAACGTTCACGGCTGTGCTTCGATAGACGTACGCGCCTGACTTTTCATCGCGGCCGAATTCGAGCAGCCCGCGCGCCTGCGCTTCTTCCAGCAGATTGCCGAAAGCGCGAAACCCGTAATACGTCTCGTTGAAATCCGGTTTGCGCCGTTTGATCGCGTTCTTCAGCACGGACGCCCAGATCTTGCCGCTGTCGCCACGTTCGGAAGCGAGCGCGTCGAATGTCTGCACCGCAATTTCAACGGCCTTGCTGCGGCGCTTCTCCAGATCTTCCTTGGGCGGGGCTTTCTCTTCGTCAGGCGCACGTTTGGCTGCCTGCTGGGTGTTCTGCTGCTGACGCGACGATTCGGGCCTCGCGACTGCGCGCTGACTTTCGCGTACAAGATCGTCGTAAAAGAAGAACTCGTCGCAATTCGCAATCAGCAGATCCGAGGTGGACTGTTGCACACCGACGCCGATCACCTGTTTGGCGTTCTCGCGCAGCTTCGACACGAGCGGCGAGAAATCCGAATCACCACTGATGATGACGAACGTATTGACGTGCGATTTCGTATAACAGAGATCGAGCGCATCGACGACGAGCCGGATGTCGGCGGAATTCTTGCCCGATTGGCGCACGTGTGGAATTTCGATCAACTCGAAATTGGCCTCGTGCATCGCGCCTTTGAAGCTCTTGTAACGGTCCCAGTCGCAATACGCTTTCTTGACGACGATGCTGCCCTTCAGCAGCAGGCGCTCGAGCACCAGCTTGATGTCGAACTTGTCGTACTTCGCGTCGCGCACGCCAAGCGCGACATTCTCGAAGTCGCAGAACAGCGCCATGCTGACGTTTTCGTTGGATGACGCCATGTGTATCTCCATTGAAGCGGTCGTCGAAGTCGACGAATCGCGACATGATAGCGATTCCAGCGAAGGTGAGCAGCTTTTGTGGTGCGCTCGCACCGATCGGTAGGTGGGAATTTGCAGCCAGCGGTCCAACCGGTGGTTCAGCGGGCGGCTCGATGTCAGTTCCGTTACAGGGTGTCGCGACGGCCTGCGTTGTTCCATGTCGCGCGAGCTTCCAGCACGTCATCGATCAATCCGTATTCCCTCGCTTCGAGCGCCGACATGAAGTTGTCGCGGTCGGTATCGCGCGCGATTTCTTCGATGCTGCGTCCGGTCCGCTCGGCCATCATCGCATTGAGACGCGCTCGTACATACAGCACCTCCTTGGCCTGGATTTCGATGTCCGCCGCGGTGCCCTGACCGCCGCCCGACGGCTGGTGAATCATGATGCGCGCATTGGGTAGCGCATACCGTTTGCCGCATTGACCCGCGGTGAGCAGAAAGGTGCCCATGCTCGCGGCAAAACCCGTGCACAAGGTCGAGACCTCCGGTTTGATGAACTGCATGGTGTCGTAAATCGCGAGGCCGTCATACACGGAGCCGCCGGGCGAGTTGATGTAAAAAGAAATATCCTTGTCGGAGTTCTCCGATTCGAGAAACAGCAATTGCGCGACGATCAGACTGGCTGACTGCTCGTTCACGGGCCCGACAAGAAAGACGATGCGCTCGCGCAGCAGGCGGGAGTAGATGTCATAGGCACGTTCGCCCCGGCCGGATTGTTCGATCACCGTGGGCACAAGGCCGAGGCCGGAGACAGACGGGTAACTGGAAGGCATGGATTCCTCGTTCAGGATGGATGGCGCGGGCATTCCGGGATGCGCAGGCCGCCGCGGATCAGAAGCCGCGTGACATGCGCCGGTTGTTGCTCATTTGACGAAGCAGCCGCTGGCGTTGTGACAGAGAATTTTTTTTTGCGCCGCGCTGTCACATCACCGGTTGCCCATGCGTCAAGCTCAGGAATACCGAGCATGACGCGCGCCTGAGCCATGCCACCGGTATGCAGCCGCTTTTTCACCACGCACCATCGGGAGGTCTACGCATGACGGAACAGGGAATCGACAAGGCATCCGGTTTCGAGGCCGCGCGCGCCCGTCTGCTGGCACTCGCATATCGGATGCTCGGCAGTCGCGCGGAGGCCGAAGACGTGGTGCAGGATGTCTGGCTCAAATGGCACCTGGCCGATACGCAGGCGGTGCAAACGCCGGTCGCGTGGCTCACCACGCTCACCACGCGCACGGCGATCGACCGTCTGCGGCATGCTCAGCGCGAGCGTGCGTCACAGGCTAGCGGCTGGTTGCCGGAGCCGTGGCTCGACGAGGTCGCGCCATCGGCGGAGGAGTTGGCGTTGCGAGCGGCAGATATGTCGTACGGCGTGATGCTGCTTCTCGAACATCTGAAACCAGACGAACGTGCGGCGCTCGTCCTGCATGAAGCGTTCGAGTGCGGTTATGCGGAAATCGCCTCGATTCTCGAGCGCACGCCGGCCGCTTGCCGGCAAATGGTTCATCGCGCCAAGGAGCGTCTGAGACGTGCGGGGGCGCCGTTGGAGCGGCCCGATCCGGCGGTGCATGGGCGAATCGTCGAGCGTTTGCGCGCGGCGCTCGAAGCGCAAGACCGGGCGGGCCTGCTACAGCTTTTCAGCGATGCGCCGCAACTGATCAGCGACGTACCTTTGTACGTTCCGCCCCCTCGGTTCCCCACAGCCAACCCGGCCCTTCGAGCACAAGGGCCAACGCCTGAAACCGAAGCGCAACGCGACCGCGAACCGGGTTCAGGTCCGAAGTGGATGGCTGTAGTCACATCGCTCGCGCAACAGGCGAGCCATGCGGAGGTGGTGTCGATGGCGGGTGCGGTGTGCATCGCACTGTTCTGCGACGGCGAGATCGTCGGGTTAATCGACGTGGTGACGGATGGAAAAACGGACCTTTCGGCGAAAATCGTCTCGCTGCGCATCCTGACCAGCGCCGCGCATCTGCAGGCGGCCAACCGGATGCTGGGCCGTGATGCGGTCACGGAACTGCTTGCCCGCATCAAGGACCATCCGGGGGCGTCAGTTACGGTGAGCCGCGACTTCCCAGTTGATGTCGACGCATAGCACCTGCGTACCATGCGACGTGTGCGCGGCAATCGAGGCGGTCACGCACAGATGCGCTTCGTTGATCGACAGATACGGCGGCGTCAGATTAACCCGCCCCGGTTGACGCATCGCCTGAATGAAGTACGGGCGGCGCTCCCAACTCGCGCCTTCGGAATGCAGCAGCGGGCTGAAGCGCTTTGCGCGTTGCGATGTGCGCCCCGGCGGCAGCACGTTGTCGCCGATTTGCCGCCCCGAACCGTCCAAAACAAAGCAGCGCGCCGTTTCTCCGAGCGCGAGCAGAGGTGCGCTCGCCTGCGTGATCGATTCCCCGGCAACCAGCTGCGCGGCGGCTGCCTCGAGCGCCGTGACATACGGCGCGAGCCGCGCGGATTGCGCTTTCTCTCGAGCGGCAACGCGTTCGCGCAGCGAAGCGGAGAGCGAATCCATCAGGCCAGCGGCAACTTGCGGCTTGACGGGTTCGACGCTCGGACCCGCGAAAAATGCGCCCTGGACGAAGTCGACATTGCATTCGAGCGCGATCAGCGCATCACGTTCGGTGCTCAGACCGCCCATCAGCACCAGTTGCCCAGACTCGTGCAACAGAGAGACGAGGCCCGGCAGCACGCGCTCGATATGCGAGTGTTCACTCGCTTGCGCGAGGATGCAGCGGTCGAGCGTGACGATGTCCGGCCGCAGATTCCACACCCGGTCGATGTTCGAATGCTTGGCGCCAAAGCCGTCGAGCGCGATCAGGAAACCGGCCTTGCGCAGCGAATCGACGATTTCGGCGAAGCGCGTGGTTTCGCCGCCAGCCTGTTCGGATACTTCGAGCACCACGCGCTGCGGCGGCAGGCCGAGCGCCTTCAGGCTGGCAAGCAGCGCGTCGCCGTAGCTGGTGTCCATCAGTGCGGCCGGATGCAGGCTGAGGAAGAGCCATTCGTCGTGGCTGTCGAATGCGTTGAAGTTGCCGAGGTGCAGCGATTCGGCCAGCCGTCCGAGTTCCAGCAGATCGCCGCGTCGCGCGGCCTGCGTAAAGACTTCGTGCGAGGGCACTTGCCGCTCATGCTCGTCGTGCACGCGCAGCGACGCGTGATACCCGATCGCGCGCCGGTGCGATACCGAAAAGACCGGCTGAAACACGCTGAAAACAGTGTAGCCGCCATAGAGAACGGTACGCCGGGAGCCTTCGTCGCCGGCCATCGGGCGTGGTGGCTGGAAGCCGGGAGGATCGAGTTCGATCATGCTCATCGTGTCAGTCGTGTGGAAATGGCGGCGCTTGCTGGGCCAGGCAGGAGTTCGCGCGCGCAGACCAAGAGTTTACAGGATAGACGAGCAAGAACTATGCGCGTGTTCGAACAAAGCTCGAGCGTCCACCAGCAATGCTCCGAGGAAATCGTTGTGCGCCCGACGCGGTACGAAGGCGATAACGCGCACTTCGCTGGTGCGGGATGCGCCCTGTTGCGGGTCGGCGACGCTGTGCAAGCGTGCTGCGTGCTGCGTGCTGCGTGCGGCGCGCGTGGAGCGATGCCCGGAAATCCGTTCGCGAGTGCACAAGGATGCGTCGTCCTGGCTCGTGCGGCTTTCAAGTTCGCTCCGAAGGATCGGTCTTTTTCGCGGGCGTGCGAATCTCCGGCGACAACTGCGCAAAGATCCATGACGAGCATGCGGTGATGATGCCGACACAGAGGAACGTCGCATGAAACGCGGGCAGCGAATTGGCGCCAGTCGCGCGTTGCATGATGCCGGTAAAGGTTGTCAGCAACGCACCGGCCACCGTCACGCCGAGACTCATCGAAAGCATCTGCACGAGCGAAAACAGGCTATTGCCGCTGCTGGCGCCGCCGGTGCCGAGGTCCTTCAACGTCAACGTGTTCATCGCGGTGAACTGCATCGAGTTCACGCCGCCGAAGATCGCCAGTTGCACGAGCCGCAGCCACAGCGGCTGATGCGTGCTCGTGAGCGCGAAACTCGCCATCATCAGACCGACCAGAATCGTGTTCGCCATCAGCACGCGCCGGTAACTGTACTTCAGAATCAGCTTCGTCACGAGGCGCTTCGTCGCCATGCCCGCGGCCGCCACGGGCAGCATCATCAGCCCGGCTTCGAATGCGCTATAGCCGAGGCTCACCTGCAACAGCAGAGGAATCAGGTAGGGCATCGAGCCGCTGCCGATCCGCGCGAACAGATTACCGAGCAGCCCAACGCTAAACGTGTGGATCTTGAACAGATCGAGCGGGAAGATCGGCGCGGGCACGCGCACCGCGTGCAGCCCATACGCAACGAAGCACGCCATGCTCAGAATCAGCAGCACCAGCACCGTCGCATGTTGAATGCCGAACTCGGTGCGGCCGTCGAGCGCGAACGAAATCGCCACCATGCCCACCACCAGCAACAGGTAGCCGCCAAGGTCGAATTTGCTCGTGTGTTCGTTGCGGCTATCCGGCATGAAGATGAACGTCGCGATGCAGCCCACGATGCCCACCGGCACGTTGATCAGAAAGATCCAGTGCCACGACGCGATCTTGACGAGCCAGCCACCGAGCGTCGGTCCGATCAACGGTCCGATCAGCCCCGGAATCGCCACGAACGACAACGCCGGCAGATAGCGCTCAGCCGGGAAGGTTCGCAGCACCGCGAGCCGCCCAACCGGCAGAAGCATCGCGCCGCCCACGCCTTGCAGAACACGAAAGAGCACCAGTTGGTTCAGCGTATGCGCGTTCGCGCACAGCAACGAGCCCACCGCGAACACGAGGATCGCACTGAAGAACACGCGCCGCGTGCCGAGTCTGTCGGCGAGCCAGCCGGACACGGGGATCATCACCGCCATCGTCAGCGAGTAGGCGATCACCACCGATTGCATGCGCAGCGGCAGTTCGCCGAGGCTTGTCGCCATCGCGGGCAGCGCGGTGTTGACGATCGTCGAATCGAGCGTCTGCATGAAGAAGCCGGTGGCGACCAGCCACAGCATCACGGTCAGCGAGCGGGGCGAAGGACCCGAGGGGATATCGGGAGCGAGGGCGGGCGGAGGCGGCGTCGTGGACATATGAGGCGGCTGGGCGCGCTCGGTCGGGTTGGGACTCGCTATTCTAGGGAAAAGCGGGTCCCGGCGCAGCGGGCGGCGCAGCGTTGCGCGGGTGTCGGCGCTGCGTCACGGCCGCGCTCCGCGCCGTGTTCACGCATCAGGCGGCAACTGCGCCGCCGCATGAAAAAACGCCTGCGCCCGTGGCTCGTTGCCAAACGCCACATGAATCCTGATCCACGGGCTCACCTCCCGGTTCGGCCTGAAGTGTTGTCCAGGCAGCACCGTCACTCCGAGGGGCACGCCGCATTCAACGAGCCGCTCGGCGTCCGCGACATGCGGCACGCGTGCCCACACGAACTTGCCGCCCGCTGGTTCTTCGAAGATCTCCCAGCCGGCATCTTCGAGTGTCTGGACGGTCGAGCCGAGCGCGCCGCGCATCTGGCGGCGCAGTCGCTCCAGATATTTGCGATATGCGCCGCGCTCCAGCATCGACACCGCCACCGCTTCGGCAAAGCGCGAACAGCCGATGCTCGTCAGCATCTTGATGTCGACCAGGTCCTTGATGATCGCGTGACTCGCAACCACGTAGCCGACCCGCAGCGAAGACGACAGCGTTTTCGACAATCCGCCGATGTAGATCACCTGTTCGAGTTGGTCGAGGGTGGCCAGGCGGTCGGTGAGCTCGGTCTGAAAATCCGCGTAGATATCGTCCTCGATGATCTGGAAGCCATGCTCTCGCGCCATTTGCAGCAAACGGAATGCGACCTGCGGTGCGACCGTGGTGCCGGTCGGATTGTGGAACACGGTGTTGATGAGCAGCAATCTGGGCCGGTGCAGCTTCAGTTGCGCCTGCATCGTGTCGAGGTCGGGACCATTGCCGGTGCGTGGAATGCCGATCAGCTTCATGCCGTGCAGGCGCAACAGGCCGTACAGGTTGTAGTAACCGGGGTCCTCGACAAAGATCGTGTCGCCTGGCTTGAGCATGTAGCGCACCAGCAGATCGAACGCCTGGCTCGCGCCATTGGTGATCAGAATCTGCGATGCGTCTGCCTGGATGCCCAACTGGCCAATGCGGCCGCGCAACTGTTCGCGCAAGACCGGGTTGCCGAGCGGTGTCGCGTACTCGACCATGCTAGCCGGATCGGTTCGCGACACGTGGCGGATCGCCTGCGCAATGCCATCGATGTCGCGCCAGCTTTCGGGGATGAAACCGGTGCTGAGCTTCAGCGTTTCGCCCGGAAAGTTGAATTGCTCGAGCAGATGGTCCGACTCGACATCGGCGCGGCGCGGGTCCGAAGTGCCCTGGCAGCGCATGTCGGTCGGTTGGCGATCGGCGACGTAAAAGCCGGAGCCGTGGCGCGAGTCGACATAGCCGAGCGACACCAACCGGTCGTATGCCTCGATCACCGGAAAGCGGCTTACGTCGAAGTCGGCGGCGAACTGGCGGATCGACGGCAGCTTTGAGCCAGGATGCGCATTGCGCGAGCGGATCCACGCCGAGACGCCCGCGACGATCTGCTCGGTCAGCGGCACACCGTTGTCCCGATCGAGCTGGATTTCGAGTTTCATACGCTTGCCTTCTGTCGCCGGCCTGCGAACGCGAAAGTTTTGAACCTGCGCCGCGCGAGCCATGCCAACTGTTCGGTTTTTTGACTGAACAGTTCCGATGAAAGTGTTCGGAACTGTGCATGGGTCTCCGATCATCGCACGTCAATAATCGGTACAACAGAAAGTTCATCGAGGAGAACGGCGATGCGAGAAGTGCGAGTTTTCGAGCTGGAACATGGCGAGCCCGTCAGGGCCTGGCGGGTTGCGCGTCCGACGATTTTCAAGGTGATCAGCGGCAACGTCTGGCTGACCGTCGAGGGCGAGCATGAGGATCACTGGCTGGCGGAGGGGCAGTCGATCGAGTTGGCGCGTGGATCGGTGGCATGGATCAGCGCCGGGCGGGCCGGGGCGTGTTTTGCGCTGGCGAGCGGCTCGGAACGCCGGTTGCCGACGCTGCTATTCGGCTGGCCGATGCCGGCCTGGCTGGCGCGTCGGCCGGGCGTGGTCTGATGCAGGGCGAACGGCGAGCCGCCTCTTCCTGGTCCCTACGCAGCACCTCCCGCCTCATACTCCCCGATATACCGCGCCCGCGGCCGGATCAACCGGCCATCGCGCGCCTGCTCCATCGCGTGCGCGATCCAGCCGACCACCCGCCCGAGCGCGAACAGCGTGAACGCGGCCCCGCTCGGCAAGGCGAGCACGCGCTCGATCGCGGCAAGCGCGAAATCCACCGTCGGCTCCGCGCCGGTCGTGTCGCGCACCGCTCGCGCGACCTGCAGCACCTCGTTGAGCGGCGAGCGGGCTGGCGCGCAGTCGGCGAGCATCGCCAGCAATAATCGCGCGCGCGGATCACCGTCCGGATAGAGCGGATGACCGAAGCCCGACAGCACCGGCCCTTGCGCGCCGTGCTCGTAGCGCGCGAGACGGTTCGCCAGATAGCGGTCCAGCTCGGGCGAGCGCGATGCCTCATCGAGCAGCGCGGCGATGCGCACGGTTTCGCCGCCGTGACGCGGCCCAGAAAGCGCCGCGAGCCCGCCCGCGACCGCACCGAACAGGTGCGTGCCCGTCGACGTGATGCAACGGACCGTGAACGTCGACGCGTTCAGTTCGTGATCCGCGCAGGCGACCAAGGCCGCGCGCAGCAGTCCGCTTTGCTGACGGCTGCGCACCCGCCAGGCCGTCGCGATCTGCCGATGCAGCGGTTCGTTCGACGGCGCCGCCGTCAGCATCGCGGCGGCCAGCAGCCGCATCACGGCGCACGCGGTGTCGAGCTGCGCATCGCGGCCGAGCGCCCACACGCGCGGCATCTGCGCGGCGGCGGCCGGCAACAGCACCAGCGCGCGATCGAGCGGCGCGCTGTCACTCCACAGCTTGAGCCACGCGGCCCATTGCGCGGGGGCGAGCGGCACGACGGGCGCATCGGCGATGCGCCGCGCGCTGCATTCCCACAACAGCGCCGCGACGTCTTCGAGTGACGCACTGCGCGCGAGCTCGATCGCATCGTGCCCGCGATACAGCAGCCGACCGTCCGCGACCAGCGTGATCGACGATTCGAGCACCGGTACGCCCCAGTCGAGCACCTTCTGCGCGACCTTGCCGGCGCGTTTGCCGTCCGCCTTGCGACGCGCGAGGCGGCGCACCTCGGCGGCATCGTAGAGCCGATGCCTGCCTTGCGCATCCGGCGACGAGCCGAGCATGCCTCGGCTTACATACGCGTACAGCGTCGGCAAGCTGACGCCGAGCGTTGCGGCCGCTTCGGCGGCGCTCAGGTAAATCGGGGCTGGCATAAAAGTGCGTATAAACCGAAGAAATCAATATATGTTGATTATCATAATCAAGATTGATTGCCGCAAGGCTCAAATTTAGACTCGGTGTACCTGCTTCCTGTCCGCGCGGCCAGCGCGCCCGATCCCATGACGCCCGAACTCGCCCTCAAGCACATCTGGACCCTCGCCGGCTGCGATCCGGTCGCGCTGCACGCCGTGTCGCTCGCCGGCGCGGATCCCGGCTTGCCGTCGGTCTACCGTGTCGGCAGCCTCGCGGCGTCGACCATCGCCGCGACGGGCCTCGCCGCCGCCGAATACTGGCGCTTGCGCAGCGCTCGCCTGCAACAGGTGTCGGTGCAGATGCGTCGCGCGCTGGCGGCGTTTCGCAGCGAACGCTATTTGCGGATCGACGATGGGCCGCCGCCCGCGCTGCGCGATCCGGTCACCGGCTTCTATGAAACGGGCGACGGCCGCTGGATCCAGTTGCATACGAATTTCGCGCATCACTTGAAGGGCGTGCTCGAGGTGCTCGGTTGTGACAATGGGCGGCCCTCGGTGGCGGCCGCGATTCGCGGCTGGGAGGGCGCGACGCTCGATCAAACGCTCGCCGACGCGGGCCTGTGCGCCGCCTTGATTCGCACGCCCGACGAATGGGCCGCGCTCGAGCAGGCCAAAGCGATCGCGCGCTTGCCGCTGTTCGAGATCGAGCGCATCGGCGACGCCCCGGCCGAGCCGCCGCGCCACGCCGCCGCTGGCGCTGACCCCGGTATCGACCGCCCGCTCGCAGGTGTGCGGGTGCTGGATCTGTCGCGGATCATCGCGGGACCGGTGGCCGGCCGCGCGCTCGCGCATCATGGCGCGGACGTGTTGACGATCAACGGGCCGCATCTGCCGAACATCGCGCCGCTCGTGATCGACAACGGCCGCGGCAAGCGTTCGGCAATCGTCGATCTGCGCGAGGCGGCAGGCTGCGACACGTTGCGCGGACTCGCGCGCGACGCCGACGTGTTCCTGCAGGCCTATCGTCCGGGCGCGCTCGAGGCGCGCGGCTTCGGGCCGGACGAGCTGGCGCGGCTGCGGCCCGGCATCGTCTATGTCTCGGTGTGCGCGTACGGGCACACAGGGCCGTGGGCGCAGCGACGCGGCTTCGATAGTCTGGTGCAGTCGGCGAGCGGCATCGCGTGGACCGAGCGCGCGGCGGCGGGTTCAGCCGAGCCGCGGCATCTGCCGTGTCAGGCGCTCGATCACGCGACCGGCTATCTGGCCGCGTTCGGCGCGATGGTCGCGCTCGCGCGGCGCGCTCGCGAGGGCGGCAGCTGGCATGTGAAGGTGTCTCTTGCGCAGACGGGGCGTTGGCTGCGGTCGTTCGGGCTGCTGGCCGATGGGCAGCAGGCGCCCGAGGTGTCGCTCGACGATGTGCGCGATTGCGTCGCGAGCGTGCAATCGGAGTTCGGGCGGGTGCTTGGCGTGCTGCCGGCGGAGGAACTGGAGCAGACGCCTGCGTTTTATGCGCTGCCGCCGGCGCGCATCGGCGCGCACGAAGCCCGGTGGACGTGACGGTTGGAGCGGGCGGCGCGTTCAGATTGGGAACGCGGCGTACCTGACCGCCCGCCGTGTCGCAGCTTACTTTCGCAACTCCGCCACGAAGTCGTAGTAATCGTTGCGGCAGTACGTGTCCGTCAGTTCGATCGCGCGTTGATCCGCCGTATAACCCACGCGCGTGATCAACAGCAACGCCTCGTTCGGCGCGATGCTCATCTGCTGCGCGATCTCGTCGCTCGCGTTCACCGCGCGGAAGTGCTGCAACGCGCGCACGATCGTCAGTCCGCGATTCTCCAGATACGTGTACAGCGAGTCGCCGATTGCCTGTGGATCGGGAATCACCGCGGCCGGGAACGTCGAATTCTCGACCGCCATCACGATGCCGTCGGCGAGCCGCAGCCGCCGCAGCCGCGTGACCGCTGCGGCCGGCGACAGCCCCAGTTGGATCACCTCGTCGCGATTGGCCGGCGAGATTTCGCGCGACAGCCACTTCGAACTCGGCGTGAAGCCGCGCCGCCGCAGCATTTCGCTGAAGCTCGACAGACGCGATAACGGATCTTCGTAGCGCGGCGTGATGAAGCTGCCCGCGCCTTGGGTGCGGCGGATCAAACCCTGCTCCACGAGCAGCGCGATCGCCTTGCGCGACGTGATGCGCGACACGCCGAGCGCCTCCGACAGCACGCGCTCCGAAGGCAGCGCCTCGCCGGCGTTCCAGCGGTTTTCGTGGATCGCGCTGCCGAGCTTGCGGGCAAGTTGCAGATAGAGCGGCGTGTCGTTTTCCGGGTCCGGGCGCAGGTCGCGCCAGCGGTCTTCCGAGGCAGAGGTCATGGGGCTCACGCAAGATGGGCAAGCGGCAATTTTAAAACATCGGCGCGTCCTGTTATAGCTGGCTTTTGCCAGGCGCGACGTTGTGAGGCCGCGGAGCCGCTAAACTCGTCGCCAGGTTTTTAGTAGCGTGCGTTGCGTGATGAGGCGGCGGGCCAGCGTTTCGCATCTGGATCGAGCCACTTTCGAGGAGTCAGCATGACGAGCGAGATCGCAAGCGTGAGCCTGCCGGGCGGCGAGCGCATGCCAGCACTGGGGCAGGGCACGTGGGAAATGGGCGAGCAGCGGGCACGACGCGCGGCGGAAATCGATGCGCTGCGCTGCGGCATCGAACTCGGCATGACGCTGATCGATACCGCCGAAATGTACGGCGACGGCGCGACCGAGTCGCTGCTCGGCGAAGCGCTCGCGGGTTTGCGCGACAAGGTGTTTCTGGTCAGCAAGGTGTATCCGCACAACGCCAGCCGGCGCGGCGTGATCGCCGCGTGCGAGCAGAGCCTGAAGCGTCTGAAAACGGACCGGCTCGATCTGTATCTGCTGCACTGGCGTGGCTCGGTGCCGCTCGCGGACACCGTCGACGGCTTCGAGGCGCTGCGGCGCGCGGGCAAGATCCGTCACTGGGGCGTCAGCAACTTCGATACCGACGACATGGAAGAACTCGTCGCGACGCCAGGCGGCGACGCGTGCGCGACCAACCAGATTCTGTATAACGTGGCGCGGCGCGGGCCGGAGTTCGATCTGTTGCCGTGGCTCGCCGCGCGCGGCATGCCGGCGATGGCGTACAGCCCGGTCGATCATGCGCGGCTGCCGAAACGCTCGCCGCTCGACGATATCGCCGACGCGCGCGGCGTCTCGGTGTTTCAGGTGGCGCTCGCGTGGGTGCTGGGCAAGCCCAATGTGTGCGCGATTCCGAAGGCGGCGCGCGTCGAGCATGTGCGCGACAACCATCGCGCGTCGCAACTGGTGCTGGAAGCCGGCGAACTCGCCGAGCTCGACGCGTACTTCAAGCCGCCGCGCGGCAAGCGTGCGCTGGAGATGTTGTAAGCGCCGGCGCGGCCGCCGTCCGTTGCGCAACGGCGGCGCGCGAGGCTCGAAGCGCTGTGGGCGTCGATGACGCCGCTCGCGCTGACGCGGCGCTCAGGTGCAAGGATGGTGCTGATGCACGGAGCCGAGCACGGCGACTTCGGCGGGGGTGTGCTGCAGCGCGTCGTCCGGCACCTGGGCGGCATCGGCGAGGAAGTCGTCGACGATCGACGACACCGCCACGTCGCGCAGGCATAGCGACACGCGCTGCGTTTCGTTGGCGGGGAGGGTTGCTCGTTGCGAGAGGAACAGCACGCCGTATTGATAGCCGTGGATGATGCCGCGGATCGCGCCGACGCATTGCCCTTGCGCGACGTTGTCGTGGCGCTGTTTGCAGCTCTGGACGAGCGAGTAGGCGGAGAAGCTCGGGTCGACCGGTGGTGCCGCTTGCGACAAGGTTTGCGCCATTGGCTGCGCGGGTGTTTGCGCATTGGCGAGCGATGCGAGGCCCAGGGCGGCAGCGGTCAGCACGGCGGCTGCCGTGCGGGTCGCGGAGGGGGGGACGCTTCTATGCATGTTGTGGGCCCTCATATCGAACGATGAATTTGATATGAGGCGGTCGTCTCGGATTGGTTCCATAACACTCGCACGCAATGGAGGTTGTGTTCCCGCCGCTCGCGGTGCGGTTCGCGCGATGGCGCGAGGCGCGGCGCGCGCGCGCTCCGAGCCATTCCGTCAGCGCGCGCCGAAGGCGGGCGGGCCGCTCCGACCGGCCTCCGGCGGTGACGCCCGACCGGGGGATCGGGACATCACCGCCGTTGCCAGCGGATAGCGGACAGTATGCCGGGACATGTCGCTGGCGGGTAGGGCGCGGGGGCTCCCTACCCGGGGCAACGGGCGACGCCTAGTGCCCGTTCCCGCCACCGTTGCCACTGCCGCCGCTGCCGCCACCCTTGCCTCCGTGACCGCCGCCGAAGCCTCCGCCAAAGCCTCCGCCGAACCCGCCACCGAAGCCACCACCGAAGCCGCCACCATTCGCACCGCCGAAACCACCGCTAGGGCCACCGCCAAAGCCACCGCCTGGGCCACCGCCTGGGCCACCGCTGGAGCCTCCGCAACCGCAGCCGCCGCTCCCGCTGCCGCCGCTGCTTCCGCCTCCGCCGCTGCCTCCACCGCCGCTGCCTCCACCGCCTCCACCGCCTCCACCGCCTCCACCGCCTCCACCGCCTCCACCGCCTCCGCCTCCGCTTCCACCGCCACCACCACTACCGCTATTTCCCTTACTGCCCGTGCCCGCACCGCCACTCCCACTTCCGCTCCCTGAACCCGCCGCCCCGGCGCCGCTGTTGCCGCTTGCGCCAGCACCGCTATTGCTCGAACCCGCCGCGCCGCCATTACCGCTGCCGTTGCCACTGCCGCCGCCGAGCCGCCCGCAGCCCGGACCGCCGAGCCCGCCGCAGCCGGCCGGCGCGAACACCGAGGCGGCATCGTCGGCGGCCGTGGCCGTGCCAGCCTCGGCGCCGGTTGCCGCGCCGTCGTTCTGCGTGAGCAGCAGCGGCGTTGAATCGCCGGGTTGCACCCGCAACGCGTCGGCCAGCACAATCCAGCGAGGGATCACGTCCGTCGACGCCCCGTACGCGGTCCCGCCCGCCAACACCGCGACCCCCGCGAGGACCACCGCGCCGCGCATCATTGCACAGTAGTACTGATCTGATTTTCCGGTCTTCATCGCGCGTCTCCAGAGCGAAGGACGGTACCTCGCTGCCGCCTTCGCGAGCTGCCCCAGCGCCGGCCAACCTGTCTGCACGCGGGTCTTGTCGAACCCCCGGTCCGTTGTGTCGAAGTTGTCCGTGCGTCGCTGCCGTGCTGATCGCGCGAGGTCGCGCCATCGCGTGGTGACGCTCGTCGTGCGGATATGCGCGGCGTTGCGCGCCCGGTTTGGCTTCGAATCTCTGGCCGCTAATTTAGCGATATCCATGCCACGCGTCGCAAAGCCTTGAAGCGACACGGGCGATATCGGGATGTGCGATGCGCACGCCGGAAAAACGCCTCAAAACGTTGCGACGATGAAACGCGCGGACGCAAAAGCGTGTTCCGACACGGGATTCGTTAAGAGGGGCGGTGTGCGTCGATGAGGTTCGAGTCGACGCTAGCTGGCGTTTTCCGACGCATCGTCGGAGGTGCCGCCATTCGTTGGGTCGCTCGCGTTGTCGTCGCGCGGCTCGCTTTGCAGCTCGCGAAGTGTGGCGATCGGAATATGGCAGCGAATCCGGTGCGCGGAAGACGAATCGGCGGCGCCGTCCGCGTCGAGAAACGGCGGGTCCTGCTGCTCGCAGATCGCGCCGAGCTTGCGCGGACAGCGCGTGTGAAACACGCAGCCCGACGGCATCGCGCCGGGCCCGGGCAACTCGCCGGTGAGACGGATACGCGTACGTTGATGCACCTCGCCGCACGCGCCGTCGCCCGGCAGCGTCGGCACGGCGGACAGCAGCGCCTCGGTATAGGGATGCTGCGGTCCATCGAACACGGCCGCCGCCGGGCCGATTTCGAGCAGCCGGCCGAGGTAGAGCACCGCGATGCGATCCGACACATAGCGGACCACGTGCAGATCGTGCGAGATGAATACGTAGCTGACGCCGCGCTCGCGCTGCAGATCGGCGAGCAGGTTCAGAATCGCGGCCTGCACCGACACGTCGAGCGATGAAGTCGGCTCATCGCACACGACGACGCGTGGTTCGCCGGCGAACGCGCGCGCAATCGCGACGCGCTGCTTGAGTCCGCCCGAAAGCTGGCGCGAACGTGCATCCAGATAGCGCTCGGGCAGCCGCACGGCGTCCGTCAGCGTGGCGAGCCGTGCGTCGATCTCGGGCCCGCGCAGCGCGGTGAAGCGCGCGAGCGCACGGCCGATCAGCCGCTTGACGGAATGCGCGCGATTGAGCGCCGAGTCCGGATTCTGGAACACGATCTGCAGCGATTTCAGCTGCTCGTCGCTGCGTCGCGTGACGCGCGCGGCGAGCGGGGCGCCGTCGAGTTCGAGCACGCTGCCGGCATCGGGTGCGAGCAGGCCGAGCAGCAGCCGCGCGAGCGTTGTCTTGCCGCTGCCCGATTCGCCGACGAGGCCGAGCGTCTCGCCGCTCGCGAGTTCGAGCGACACGTCGTCGACCGCGCGCAGCGGGACGCCCGATACGTGGAATGTTTTCGACAGGTTCCGGGCGCGCAAGACCGGCCCAGAGGGCGCGCGCGGCGCCGCGTTGGATGATGCGGCCGCCACCGGCGCCGCGCTCGATGTCGCACGCGGCAGTTCGATCGCACGCTCGTGATAGTGGCAGCGCGCCATCTGATCGCCATGCCGGGCGCCGAGGCGATAGGGCGGCGGCGCGTCGCGGCGACAGCGCTCGTCGGCGAGACGGCAGCGCTCCGCATAGATGCAGCCCTGCGTGACCGAGCCCGGCAGAGGCAGGCCGCCCGCGATCGTATCGAGCCGCTCGCTGTCCTTGCTGCGTCCGGCCGTCGGCAGGCAGCGCAGCAACCCGACCGTGTACGGATGACGCGGCCGTGCGAACACGTCCTGGGTCGCGCCTTCCTCGACCAGCTTGCCCGCGTACAGCACGCCGACGCGTTCGCACATGCGGCCGATCACCGCGAGGTTGTGGCTGATGAACAGCACCGCGGTGCCGAGTTCCTCGCGCAACCGTGCGACGAGGTCGAGCACTTCCGCTTCGACGGTCGCATCGAGGCCGGTAGTCGGTTCGTCGAGAATCAGCAGCGCGGGGTTCGACGCGAGCGCCATCGCGATCACGACGCGCTGCTGCATGCCGCCCGACAATTGATGCGGATAGCTGTTCATCACGCGCTCGGGCGCCGCGATGCGGACGCGTTTGAGTATCTCGAGCGTGCGTTGCAGCGCCTCGTCGCGCGCGACGCCGGCCGCCTCGAATGCTTCGGAAACCTGACGGGCGATCGTCAGCGATGGATTCAGCGCGCGCCCCGGATCCTGGTAGACCATCGAGACGGTCGTCGCACGCATGCTGCGCAGCGCGTCGGCACCCAGCTTCTGCACGTCCTCACCGGCGATTACGATCTTGCCGGCCTTCACCTTGCCATTGCGCGGCAGATAGCGCAGCGTCGCCATTGCCACGGTCGACTTGCCGCAACCGGATTCGCCGACGAGCCCATACGCCTCGCCGCGTCGCACGCGAAACGATACGTCCTGCAGCACTTCGCGATCGCGTCCGCGGATCCGGTAGGTGACCGTCAGGCCGACCACGGTCAGCGCATCGGTGCGATCGCTTTTCGACACGTCGAACGCGGCGAACGAGGAGGGCGGTGGGCCGTTCATTGGTCGAGCACTCCCTGCACGCCGTCGGCGATCAGATTGACGCCGACCACCAGTGACGCGATCGCGCCCGCCGCAAACACGACGGTCCACCACGCGCCGCCCGCCATCAACGTGTACGACTCGGACAGCGCGAGTCCCCAGTCGGCCGACGGCGGCTGGATGCCGAAGCCGAGAAACGACAGCGTCGCGACCGCGAAGATCGCATAGCCGAGCCGCACCGTTGCTTCGACGACGATCGGCGGCAGCACGTTCGGCAGGATCTCCGCGAACATGATGTACGGCGCGCGTTCGCCGCGCAGCTGCGCGGCGGCCACATAGTCGAGATGCCGCTCTGCGAACACGGCGGCGCGCACGGTGCGGGCTGTTATCGGCGTGAAGGTGGTGCCGATCACGAGAATCACCGTGAAGTTCGACGCACCGACCGCGGCGAGCGCGAGCAGCGCGACGATCACGAGCGGCAGCGCGAGCACCGCGTCGATCATGCGGCCGATCACGTCGTCGACCCAGCCGTCGAAGTAGCCGACCACCAGGCCGAGCGCGGTGCCCGCCGCGGTGCCGAGCAGTGTCGCGAGCGGCGCGATCGTCAGGATGTCGCGCGCGCCGACGATCAAGCGCGAGAATACGTCGCGGCCGAGCTGATCGGTGCCGAACCAGTGTGTGCGATCGGGCGGCGTCAGCGAATTGAGCGGATCGGACGCGTATGGATCGAGATGCACGAACCACGGCCCGGCGATCGCGCAGACGATCCACCACGCGACGATCAGCGCGCCCACGATGAAGGTCGGCGAACCGAGCAGCAGGAGGAGGCGCGGGAAACGCGGCTCGGAGCCCGGTGCGCCTGGCGCGGGCGAGCCTGGTGGCGTCGATGAAGCCGGCGGCACGGTCGTATTCATTCGGCGGTCCTTACCCGCAGTCGCGGATTGAGCAGCACGTGCAGCGCATCGGCGACCAGATTCGCGAGCGTATAGACGACGCCGATCGTCAGTACGCCCGCTTCGAGCATTGGAAAATCCTTCGCCTTGGCGGCGTTGTAGATCAGCGAGCCGATGCCCTGGTAGCGGAACAGCGTCTCGACCACCACGAGTCCGCCGATCATGTAGCCGAGTTGGGTGGCGGCGACGGTGATCGTCGGCAGCAGTGCATTGCGCAGCACGTGCCGCCAGATCACGACGTGGCGCGGCAGGCCCTTGAGGATCGCGGTGCGCGTGTAGTCGGCGTCGAGCGCTTCGACGGTGCCCGCGCGTGCCATTCGCGCGATGTAGCCGAAGAACACGAGGACGAGCGGCAGCACCGGCAGCACCAGATGGCGCAGCTGTTCGAGCACGCTCGCATCGGGCGGAGATGAGGCCTCGATCGGAAGCCAGCGCAGCCACACGCCGAACACGAGAATCAGCACGATCGACGACACGAACTCCGGCACCACGGTCGCCGACAAACCGGCGATGCTGATCGTGCGATCGAGCCAGCGCCCCGCATGCATCGCCGACCACACGCCGCCTGCGATGCCGAGCGGCACGACGACGATGAACGCGAGCAGGCCGAGCTTCGCCGAATGCCCGAGCGCATCGGCGATGAACGGCCTGACCGGTTCGCGATACGCGTACGACAGCCCCATGTTGCCGCGCACGAAATGCGTGATCCAGTCGATGTATTGCGTGAGCAGCGGCCGGTCGGCGCCGAGCTGATGATCGAGCGCGGCGACCGCGCGCGCATCGGCGAGCGGCCCGAGCACCGCGCGGCCGATATCGCCGGGCAGCAGCTGGCCGCCCGCGAACACGATCACCGACAGCAGCCACAGCGTGATCAGCGAAAGACCCGCGCGCGTCGCGAGAAAACGCGCGACGCGGCCCGCGTTGCCGTTCGTCGCGCGCGGCGGACGCGATGTATTCGAGGCGGGAGAGGGTGCCGGAGCCGACATCGTGAGTTCTCCTGCGAAAAGCGAGACGGACAGCGCGCTGCTTACGCGCTGAGCGTCGCGCGATCGAAATACAGTTGCGCGAGCGCAGTGAAGCGCACGCCGTTCACGCCCTTGCGCATCGCGATCAGCTGATCGTAGAAGAACGGGATGATCAGCGGCGTTTCGTCGAGCAATAGCGTCTGGATCTGCCCGGAGATTTTCTTTTGCGTGGCGAGATCGATCGCCGCGACGAACTGCGCGACCAGTTGATCGTATTGCGGATTCTTGAAGTGCGCGGCGTTCCATGTGCCGTTGCTCGTCAGCGTCGCGGTGAGGAACACGTTCGGCACGCCGCGATGGCCGTAATCGGTGATGCCGAGCGGCGAGTCGAGCCAGTCGGATTTGCCCGGCGTGCCCGCGCCGTAGTAGAGCGATTGGCTCTCGACCTTCAGATTGATGCGCACGCCGATCGCCTTCGCGGCGTTCTGCACGACGACCGCGAGGTCGGGGATCTCCATGTATTTTTCGGTGGTCAGCGTGACGTCGAAACCGTTCGGCACGCCGGCCTGCGCGAGCAGTTGCTTCGCCTTCGCGACGTCGATCCTGCGTTGCGGCACGCCCGCATCCGACGATGGAAACACCGGCGCGAACGGGCTGTCGTTGCCGAGTTGTGCGCGACCCTTGAAGAGACCGCGCACGATCACGTCGCGATCGAGCGACAACGCGAGTGCCTGACGCACGCGCTTGTCCTTGAAGAGCGGGCTGTCGTTGCGCATGTGAATCTGGCGGTGCGCGCTCGACTTGACGCCGACCGCCTTGTAGTCCGGATTGTTCAGGATGGCCGCGCCGCCCTGCACGGTGAACGTGCCCATCACGTCGGCCTGATGGCCTTGCAACGCGAGCAGTTGAGCCTGCTCGTCGGCGTAGAACGAAAACTGTACGCGTTGCGGTAACGCTTTTTCGCCCCAGTAGTCGGGATTGCGCACGAACGACGCGCCAACCTTCGGCTGATACTTTTCGAATTTGAACGGACCCGTGCCGATGAAACTCTTTTCGTAGTTGCCCGCGAAGTTCGCGGGCAGGATCACCGCGTTGTAATTATCCGAGGAAACGTAGTACGGGAAATTGCCGGTCGGCGCGTCGAGATGAAACTCCACCGTGTGTTCATCGACGACCTTCGCGCCGCCTTTCGACAGCACGCCCTTTAGTACCGATAGCGCGGCCGAGCCGCTCGCGGGATCGGCGAGACGGTCGAAGGTTGCGACTACGTCTTTCGCGCCGAAGCTCTGGCCGTCGTGGAATTTCACGTTGGGGCGCAACTTGAAGGTCCACACGTCGCCCTTGTCGTTCGGCTTCCACGACAGCGCGAGCGCCGGCTTCAGCATCAGCTTCTCGCCGTCGTCGTCGATCAGGAATTCGCCGGTCTGGTTCAGCAGCGCGAGACTCGCGGCGTCAGTCACCGTCAGCGGATCGACGGCGCCCGCCGGCGTCAGATGCGCGACGCGGATCGTCTGGTTCGACGTGGGCGGTGCACCTTGCGCCCGCGCTCGCGGCGCGCCGAGCAGGCCGCCACCCGCGAGCGACAGACCGATCACGCTCGCATGTCGTAGCAGCTCGCGGCGCGTGATGCGGCCGGCGACAAACTCGTCGAGGGCGTGGTTGCCGTAGGCGTCGGCTGTGAGGCGGGCTGCGTCCAATGCGTCAGGTGCGAGAAATCGGTCCGCTGGCGTTTTCATCGATGGCGTGTCCAACCCGTTCTGTTGCTGGTTCGGAGGCGTCGCGCGAGCCGCGCGACGGCGCGAGGGCAGCGCGCCTTCCGATGGGCGATGGGATGTGGTGGGGCCGCTATCGCGAAAGGGCAACGCTGTGCAGAGCGGTCTCAGTGTAAGCGATTGCTCGCGGCTCTGGCGCACCGGGGGCGCGCCGCGCTAGTCGATCGGCCGATAAATGACGCGTGGTGTGTCGTCGTCACAACGGTTACCGGACGCGTGCTCGCGAGGGGCGGCCGCGATTGTGGACGGATTGGCGGAGCAACACGGTGCGAAATGCGGTTTCGAACTCCACAAGGTGGAACTCTCAAAGAAACCTACGGTGTAGATCGGTTTCCCGGTAGGCCAGATCACTTATCGTGCCGCCGTATCCGGCCGTCTCCAGCGATGAAACAGCACCGAGCCGATCCAGCACGCCATGAAGGCCGCGACGATCGCATAGCCGAGCGCGCCGAAATGATCGTTGATTCCGACGATCGCATCCGTCACCCCGCCGCTCCAGCCCAAGCGATCCGACAGCAGCCCCAGCGCCTCGACGCCGCCAATCACGATCGCGACCATCGCCGACACGAACGTGATGCTCGCGTTGTAGTAAAGCTTGCGCTTCGGGTCGTCCATCGCCCAGCCGTACGCGTGCACCATCAGCACGTTGTCGGTCGAATCGACAAGCGTCATGCCGGCCGTGAAGAGCGCCGGGAACACGAGGATCGAATAGAGCGGCAGGCCAGTGCTGGCCTGCGACGCAGCGATCGCGAGCAGGCCGACCTCGGTCGCGGTGTCGAAGCCGAGCCCGAACAGCACGCCGACCGGATACATGTGCCAGCTTTTCGTGACCAGCCGAAACAGCGGCCGCAATGCGCGCGACAGCAGCCCGGCTGGGGCGAGCGCATCGGCTGACGCTGTGCTCGCAACGTCGCCGCGTTGCGTGTGCCGGTAGCGGCGCCACACGTCGCGCAGGACCACGAGATTGACCGCCGCGAGCACCAGCAGGAACGACGCGGAAACCAGTGTCCCGAGCGTGCCGCCTACTTCCTTGAAGCTCTCGAAGCGCCCATTCAGCGAATGCGTGGTCCAGGCGATGCCGATCGTCGCCGCGATCACGATCGTCGAATGGCCGAGCGAAAACGCGAGCCCGATCCCGACCGGTCGCATGCCGGTTTGCATCAGCTTGCGCGTAACGGCGTCGATCGCCGCGATGTGGTCGGCGTCGACCGCATGACGCAGACCGAAGCCATACGCGAGCAGCGCGGTGCCGAGCAGCAGCGGGTAGTGGCGAAACGCGATTAGCGCCCACAGCCATGCGCCGAGGTTGGCGGCGAGCAGCACCGCGTAGAGCGCGACGAGGCGAGGGCGCAGCGAGGCGTTAGGCGTCATGTGGCACGAGCGGATGAATGGATAGGTTGATGAGCGGCTTAGTGATCGTGCGGATGCTTGTGGATCGGATCGACCCAGTAGACGGTTTCCGGCTGCTCGACCGCGTCGATGTTCAAATTGACGACGACCGCTTCATTGTCGCTGCGCACGAGCACGCATTCGAGCGGCTCGTCGGTGCTCGCGTTGATCTCCTGATGCGGCACGTAGGGCGGCACGAAGATGAAGTCGCCGGGACCGGCCTCGGCGGTGAATTCCAGATGCTCGCCCCAGCGCATGCGCGCCTGGCCGCGCACAACGTAGATCACGCTTTCGAGCGCGCCATGATGATGCGCGCCGGTCTTCGCATTCGGATGGATCGTCACGGTGCCGGCCCAGATTTTCTGCGCGCCGACGCGCGCCGCGTTGATCGCGGCCGCGCGGTTCATGCCCGGCGTTTGCGCGGTGTTGGTGTCGAGCTGATCGCCGCGGATGACCTTCACGCCGTGTTCGCGCCAGTCGATCTGCTGGCTGGCTTCGGCGGCGTCGTGCTCGGCCCGGTAATGCGGATGTTCGTGATCGTGGCTCATCGTGTCTCCTCCTCGGCTGGCGTGCCGCGTTCGAGTCGTTCGCTTCGGTCTTACGATTCAGGGGCGTGCCGCATGGCTGATCAACATTCTGGCACGTTCAAAAAACGGGTGCGTGGCTCGACGATGCAAACGGCGCCATAAAAAAAGCCCGCTCACAGGGAGCGGGCTTCGGCTTGTCGCGCTCAACGCCGCCGCGTCAGCGTCATTGTTTCTTCGTGTTGATCACGGCCTCGGCGACATTGCTCGGCGTCTCGGCGTAATGCTTGAACTCCATCGTGTAGGTCGCGCGGCCCTGGGTGGCCGAGCGCAGCGACGTCGAATAGCCGAACATCTCGGCGAGCGGCACCTCCGCGCGCACCAGCTTGCCGCCGCCGCCCGCGATGTCTTCCATGCCCTGCACCATGCCGCGTCGGCTCGACAGGTCGCCCATCACGTTGCCCATGAAGTCCTCGGGCGTTTCCACCTCCACGGCCATCATCGGTTCGAGCAGGATGGGCTTCGCCTTGCGCATCGCTTCCTTGAACGCTATCGAACCGGCCATGCGGAACGCGTTTTCGTTCGAGTCGACGTCGTGGTACGAACCGAAGGTCAGCGTGACCTTCACGTCGACGACCGGATAGCCCGCGAGCACGCCGGCTTTCAGCGTTTCCACGATGCCCTTGTCGACCGCGGGGATGAATTCGCGCGGAATCACGCCGCCCTTGATCGCGTCTACGAATTCGTAGCCCTTGCCCTGCTCGGACGGCTCCAGCGTAATCACCGCGTGGCCATACTGACCGCGGCCGCCCGACTGCTTGACGAACTTGCCTTCGACGTCCTCGACCTTGTTGCGCACGGTTTCGCGATACGCGACCTGCGGCTTGCCGACGGTCGCTTCCACGCCGAACTCGCGCTTCATCCGGTCGACCAGAATTTCGAGGTGCAGCTCGCCCATGCCGGAGATGATCGTCTGTCCGGATTCCTCATCGGTCTGCACGCGGAACGACGGGTCTTCCTGCGCGAGACGGTTCAGCGCGATGCCCATCTTTTCCTGGTCGGCCTTGGTCTTCGGTTCGACGGCCTGCGAGATCACCGGGTCCGGGAAGATCATCTTTTCAAGGATGATCACATGATTAGGATCGCAGAGCGTGTCGCCGGTGGTCGCTTCCTTCAGGCCGACGGCCGCGGCGATGTCGCCCGCGTAGACCTCCTTGATTTCCTTGCGCTCGTTCGCGTGCATCTGCAGGATCCGGCCGAGGCGTTCCTTCTTTTCCTTGACCGCGTTGTAGACCGTGTCGCCCGAGTTGACGACGCCCGAGTACACGCGGAAGAAGATCAGCTGACCGACGAACGGGTCGGTCATGATCTTGAAGGCGAGCGCCGAGAACGGATCGTCGTCGTTGGGATGACGCTCGATTTCCTTGTCGTGCTCGTCGTGACCGGTGATCGCGGGCACGTCGACCGGCGACGGCAGATAGTCGATCACCGCGTCGAGCATCGCCTGCACGCCCTTGTTCTTGAACGCGCTGCCGCACAACATCGGCACGATCTCGTTGGCGATCGTGCGCGCGCGGATGCCGTGCTTGATTTCGGCTTCGCTCAGCGGTTCGCCGCCGAGGTACTTCTCGAGCAGTTCCTCGTTCGCCTCGGCCGCGGCCTCGACCATCTTGTCGTGCCATTCCTTCGCAGTGGCCGCGAGTTCAGCCGGGATGTCGCGGTACTCGAACTTGATGCCCTGGCTGTCGTCGTCCCAGTAGATCGCCTTCATCTTGACGAGGTCGACCACGCCCTGGAAGTGCTCTTCCGCGCCGATCGGAATCTGGATCGGCACGGCGACCCCCTTCAGACGATCGCCGATCTGCCGCTGCACGCGGAAGAAGTCCGCGCCGACGCGGTCCATCTTGTTGACGAATGCGATGCGCGGCACCTTGTACTTGTTCGCCTGGCGCCACACGGTTTCCGATTGCGGCTGCACGCCGCCGACCGAGTCGTACACCATGCAGGCGCCGTCGAGCACGCGCATCGAGCGCTCGACTTCGATCGTGAAGTCGACGTGCCCGGGGGTGTCGATGATGTTGATCCGATGCTCGGGATAGTTGCCGGCCATGCCCTTCCAGAACGCGGTCGTGGCCGCCGACGTGATCGTGATGCCGCGCTCCTGCTCCTGTTCCATCCAGTCCATCGTCGCCGCACCGTCGTGAACCTCGCCGATCTTGTGGGTCACGCCGGTGTAGAACAGGATCCGTTCGGTGGTGGTGGTTTTGCCGGCATCGATGTGAGCGCTGATGCCGATATTCCGGTAGCGCTCGATGGGAGTCTTGCGGGGCACGTGAATCTCCTTGTAATGGCGCGCCTGAAACGCATGCCGGGCGACCGCGTGGGCCGCCCGGGGAGTCTGAGTGGTGCTTTATCTGGCGTTACCTTATCGAGATTACAAGGATAGCGCGTCGATTGGTCTTTTGCATGAATCCTGCCAGCCGGCGCGAAGGCTGGTGGCGCGGGGCTGAGCGGGCGAAAAAAAGCCGGCGCCTCGGGTCGAGACGCCGGCTTTTCGCGGGATAGCGTGGCGGGACGGTGCCCCCGCTCGGAGGCCGCTCCGGGGCCATTTACGGGGCTGCACGGACACGCGGACCGGCGGTGAGAGGGTCTTACTGCGTGATACCCGGCACCGGCGGTAAGCCCTGGACCTGCATGCCCGGCTTGATGCCCTTCGCCGAGAACCAGCCCTTGGGCATTTCCAGCGCGAACACGCCGTTGTGCGTTGGGCAGTGGTTGTTGGTGGTCTCGGCCTGCATCTCGTCGATGTCGGTGATCGTGCCGTCGGCGCGCATGAATGCGATCGACAGCGGGATCAGCGTGTTCTTCATCCAGAAGCAGTGGCCCGCGTTCTCGTTGAACACGAACAGCATCCCTTCGTTCGGCGCGAGCTTCGTGCGATACATCAAGCCCTGTTCGCGGTCCGCGTCGTTGGCGGCGACGGCCGCGTCGATCACGAACATGCCAGCGGTCAGCTTGACGCGCGGAAACTCGCTCGGCTGCTTGGCGCCCGGCGGCATCTGCTGCGCCTGGGCGGGAGCCGTGGTGACGACGAACGACAGCGCCGCGAGCGGCAGTGCTACGGCAATGGCGAAACGCGCCATCGACGAGCGCATGGAAAATCGCACGGCAAGACTCCTTGCTGAAATTGACTCGCGCATGTTACGCGAGCGCGTCAAAAACAAAAAGGCAGATCGCCTTGCGGTGATCTGCCTTACAACGCCGTAAGAACGGCAATGAAGCTGGTTCTTTACTGCGTTTTTACAAGCAACTTACTCCGAAGCTGCCGAAGCTGCAGCTGCTGCCTTCTTGTGCGACTTCTTGTGAGCGTGCTTGGTGGTCTTCTTTGCCGACGAAGCTGCTGCTGCCGGAGCTGCCGGAGCTGCTTCCGGTGCCGAAGCTTGTGCGAATGCTGCCGTTGCGAAGAGGCCAGCGACCAGAGCGGCGATCAGTTTGTTCATTTTGTGAATCCTCAGCTTGAGTTAATTAACCAAATGACCCGGCATATGTAGAGTCATGTCGGTAAACGTGCCATCCACCTTTCGGTTGACAGCCGCATCGAACAAATTTTTCGACGCGTCTGCTAGCGTTCGGACTTTCGTACTCGCCGCGAAAACGGCGTATGCAAATGTCTTTAAGGCTGAATGCCGGATAGCTTCGGCGGCATCTGCGTCGGATAACGCGTGGAGTTGTACGGCGGTTGACGCGAATTGCGCGGAAATTTTGATCGTGATGACACGCGATCAAACCGCGTGGCGCAGGCTCGCGGCGAGCCCACTTGTTTCACGCATTTCGGGCCTGCGTTTCACGCATTATTTTGCGTGCTGCTACAACGAGTTAGCTTGATTGTCACAGCCGTGAAACGGGTTTGGAGTGAGCACGTCCAGGCTGATTCGCGCGTGCGTGAGTTCGGCACGTGGTGTTGCGGCGATAAACGAACAATCGTCAAATAATGTTCAGGCGACGCCATCCCATGGCGCGTTCGCTCGCAACTCCGTGCTCTGTCCAGGTTGCAGTCCGAGTGAAAAAATGTCAAGCGCACCGATGCCGACCCGCACGAGACGCAGCGTCGGAAAACCCACCGCCGCCGTCATGCGACGCACCTGACGGTTCTTGCCTTCGGTGATCGACAGCTCGACCCATGTGGTCGGGATCGCGGCGCGATAGCGGATCGGCGGCGTGCGCGCCCACAGCGAGCTGGACGGTTCAACATAGGTCGCCTGACATGGGCGTGTCACGTAGTCGCCGAGATCGACGCCGCGCGCGAGCTTTTTCAACGCGGCGTCGTCGAGCGCGCCTTCGACTTGCGCCCAATAGCGTTTGACGAGCTTGTGACGCGGCTCGGCGATGCGCGCCTGCAGCGCGCCGTCATCGGTGAGCAGCAGCAGGCCTTCGCTATCGGAGTCGAGCCGGCCGGCCGGATAGACGCCGGGTAGACTGACCCAGTCGGCAAGCGACGTCCGCGTCTCGTGTGGCGAAAATTGACAGATGGTGCCGAATGGCTTGTTGAGGGCGAGAAGGCGCATAGGAGAGCGATACGGCAGAGCGATACGGCGCGATGATAATGCATAAACCGGGACGCAGATTCTTCTATCTTATAGAGGAGCGTGGCGCGTTCGAGAGGCCGTCTATGTTGGAAAACCCGGAGCTAGGGGCGGCCGCGTCGCGCGTGGGACGTGGGCTAGAATAGCGGCCAGGCCGCTCGCGGCGGTGCGGCATTGCGCGGCGAGGGCGTCTCTTTCGCAGTCTCCCATCAGCTTTTGCACAGCTTTCACTGGAGTCCGATCATGCCGTATCAGCACATCAAGATTCCGACAGGTGGCGATAAGATCACCGTCAACGCCGACTTCTCGCTCAACGTTTCCGACGAGCCGATCATCCCGTACATCGAAGGCGACGGCACTGGTCTGGACATCACGCCGGTCATGCTCAAGGTCGTGGATGCGGCGGTCGAAAAGGCGTACGGCGGCAAGAAGAAAATCCACTGGATGGAAATCTACGCGGGCGAGAAGGCGACCCGGGTGTACGGCCCGGACGTATGGCTGCCGGACGAAACGCTGCAGGTGGTCAAGGAATACATCGTGTCGATCAAGGGGCCGCTCACCACGCCAGTCGGGGGCGGCATCCGCTCGCTGAACGTCGCGTTGCGCCAGGAACTGGACCTCTATGTGTGCCTGCGCCCGGTGCGATATTTGAAGGGCGTGCCCTCGCCGGTGCGCGAGCCCGAGAAGACCAACATGGTGATCTTCCGCGAGAACTCGGAAGACATCTACGCGGGCATCGAATGGCCAGCTGAATCCGAGCAGGCGAAGAAGATCATCAAGTTCTTGCGCGAAGAAATGGGCGTGAAGAAGATCCGCTTTCCGGATTCGTCGGGTATCGGCATCAAGCCGGTGTCGCGCGAAGGTACCGAGCGTCTGGTGCGCAAGGCGATCCAGTACGCGATCGACAATGAACGCCGCTCGGTCACGCTGGTGCACAAGGGCAACATCATGAAGTACACCGAAGGCGCGTTTCGCGACTACGGCTACGCGCTCGCGCAGAAGGAGTTCAACGCGGAACTGATCGACGGCGGTCCCTGGATGAAAGTCAGGAATCCGAAGACCGGCGGCGACGTCGTCGTGAAGGACGTGATTGCCGACGCGTTCCTGCAGCAGATCCTGCTGCGCCCGGCCGAATACGACGTGATCGCCACGCTGAACCTGAACGGCGACTACATCTCGGACGCGCTCGCCGCGCAGGTCGGCGGAATCGGAATCGCGCCGGGCGCGAACCTGTCGGATTCGGTTGCGATGTTCGAAGCGACGCACGGCACGGCGCCGAAATACGCGGGCAAGGATTACGTGAATCCCGGCTCGGAAATCCTGTCAGCGGAAATGATGCTGCGCCACCTGGGCTGGTTCGAGGCGGCGGATCTGATAATCAACTCGATGGAAAAATCGATCCTGCAAAAGCGCGTGACTTACGATTTCGCCCGCCTGATGGAAGGCGCGACCCAGGTGTCGTGCTCGGCATTTGGGCAAGTGATGATCGAAAATATGTAATTGACGCGCCGGGATTATCCGGTTCGCATAAAACCCCCGGCGCCAGCAAACGGCCGGGGTATTTTTTTACCCGGAATTTTCGCGCGGCTTTCCGGCCGGAAAATCCGTTGCCATAGAAAGCTGCCGCAAAAAAGAAACCCGGCGCGGAGCCGGGTTTCAAAAAGGACGGGTATCGAAACGTTTCAGGCTGGCGCCTGAATGTTCGATGCCTGCTTGCCTTTCGGGCCTTGCACGACTTCGAAGGTGACCTTCTGGCCTTCCTTCAGCGTCTTGAAGCCATTCATCTGGATGGCCGAGAAGTGTGCAAACAGATCCTCGCCGCCCTCGTCAGGCGTGATGAATCCGAAACCCTTTGCGTCGTTAAACCATTTGACCGTACCAGTTGCCATTCCAACTTCCCCTGTAACTCATGTCACTACCACGAGCCCTCGAAAAGCCACGACCACGCGAGGCAGTCGTTCCCTCCTCACAAGCTCACCATCGGCATTTTTTCGAGATTATGGCTTGGTGAAAAAAGTGCCAGCTTGATTGTTGGGGCTCTTTATTCGAGTGTCAAGAAAATTTTGAGACGTCGTTGTCGCGTTGCAAACAGGCCGCTTTCCAGGGTTTTTACCGCTTCCGTATGTGCGGTGGCGCAAGCGGCGTGGCTTGAAAAGTCGCATAATCCACTCACATGCTGACTGTGCCCGCGGCGCCGACGCCCAGCGCGGCGAGCGCTCGCAGCCAGTACCGGCAGGTTGTGCGATACTCGATCCGACCGCGGTGCAGCACGCGCCGCGCATGACAGGATCGGGGCCGGCACCGCAATCGGCCCGTCGAAAACGCGCAGGCCTGGCCGAACATGACAGCGTCGTGACCGCCGGGTGGCAGCGAACGGGCTCATCGGCCGGGCGGCCGGGTTCTGACAGGATTGCGGGCCTGTCCTAGTTGTTTAGAATGGGTGTATGGCGATTATCCCGGACAAGCAGGACGGCACCGTACTGGAGCGGCAGGAGCAGAAACTCAAGCCGCCATCCATGTACAAGGTGGTGCTGCTGAATGACGACTTCACGCCGATGGAATTTGTCGTGATGATCGTGCAGGAATATTTCAATAAGGATCGTGAAACCGCAACGCAGGTCATGTTGAAGGTGCATCGCGAGGGCAGGGGAGTTTGTGGGGTCTATACGCGGGACATCGCGTCGACCAAAGTCGAGCAAGTCGTTACCCACGCACGGCAGGCCGGGCATCCGCTGCAGTGTGTGATGGAGGAAGCATGATTGCCCAGGAACTGGAAGTCAGCCTGCATATGGCGTTCATGGAAGCGCGCCAGGCAAGGCACGAGTTCATAACGGTCGAGCATCTTTTGCTCGCGCTGTTGGATAACCCGACGGCGGCAGAGGTACTGCGCGCATGCGCGGCCAATATCGAGGATCTGCGCCAGAACCTGCGCAACTTCATTCATGACAACACGCCGACCGTGCCGGGCACGGACGACGTCGACACGCAGCCCACGCTCGGTTTCCAGCGTGTGATCCAGCGCGCGATCATGCATGTGCAGTCCACCTCGAACGGCAAGAAGGAAGTGACCGGCGCGAACGTGCTGGTCGCGATCTTCGGCGAGAAGGACTCGCATGCGGTGTACTACCTGCAGCAGCAGGGCGTCACGCGTCTGGACGTCGTCAATTTCATCTCGCACGGCATCGCCAAGACGAGCAGTTCGGACGCCGCGAAGGCGAGCGATGCGAATGCCGAGTCCGACGAAGCCGCCGCGCAGAAGGAAACGCCGCTCGCCCAGTTCACGCAGAACCTGAACCAGATGGCGAAGGACGGCCGCATCGATCCACTGATCGGACGTGAGTCGGAAGTCGAGCGTGTGGTGCAGGTGCTGTGTCGCCGCCGCAAGAACAATCCGCTGCTGGTCGGCGAGGCCGGTGTCGGCAAGACCGCGATCGCCGAAGGGCTCGCATGGCGCATCACGCGCGGCGAAGTGCCGGACATCCTGGCCGATGCCCAGGTGTATTCGCTCGACATGGGCGCGCTGCTCGCGGGCACCAAGTATCGCGGCGACTTCGAGCAGCGTCTGAAGACGGTGCTGAAGGAACTGAAGGAGCGTCCGCACGCCATTCTCTTCATCGACGAAATCCATACGCTGATCGGCGCGGGCGCCGCGTCGGGCGGCACGCTGGACGCGTCGAACCTGCTGAAACCGGCGCTCTCGTCGGGCACGCTGAAGTGCATCGGCGCAACCACCTTCACCGAATATCGCGGCATCTTCGAAAAGGACGCGGCGCTGTCGCGTCGTTTCCAGAAGATCGACGTGACCGAGCCGACCGTCGAGCAGACGGTCGCGATCCTGCGCGGGCTGAAATCGCGCTTCGAAGAGCACCACGGCGTCAAGTATTCGTCGGGTGCGCTGTCGGCGGCGGCTGAGTTGTCGGCGCGCTTCATCACCGATCGTCATTTGCCGGACAAGGCGATCGACGTGATCGACGAAGCGGGCGCGGCGCAGCGCATTCTGCCGAAATCGAAGCAGAAGAAGACGATCGGCAAGAACGAGATCGAGGAAATCATCTCGAAGATCGCGCGCGTGCCGGCGCAAAGCGTGTCGCAGGACGATCGCAGCAAGCTGCAGACGCTCGACCGCGATCTGAAGAGCGTCGTGTTTGGTCAAGATCCGGCTATCGACGCGCTGTCGGCCGCGATCAAGATGGCGCGCGCGGGCCTCGGCAAGCTCGACAAGCCGATCGGCGCATTCCTGTTCTCGGGTCCGACCGGCGTCGGCAAGACCGAGGTCGCGAAGCAGCTCGCGTTCACGCTCGGCATCGAGCTGATCCGCTTCGACATGTCGGAGTACATGGAGCGTCACGCGGTGAGCCGGCTGATCGGCGCGCCGCCGGGCTACGTCGGTTTCGACCAGGGCGGCCTGCTGACCGAGGCGATCACGAAGAAGCCGCACTGCGTGCTGCTGCTCGACGAAATCGAAAAGGCGCATCCGGACATCTTCAACGTGCTGCTGCAGGTGATGGACCACGGCACGCTGACGGACAACAACGGGCGTAAGGCGGACTTCCGCAACGTCATCATCATCATGACGACGAACGCGGGCGCCGAGGCGATGGGCAAGTCGGTGATCGGCTTCACGAACCGCCGCGAGGCGGGCGACGAGATGGTCGACATCAAGCGCATGTTCACGCCGGAGTTCCGCAACCGTCTGGACGCGACGATCAGCTTCCGTTCGCTCGATGAGGAAATCATCATGCGCGTGGTCGACAAATTCCTGATGCAGCTGGAAGATCAGCTTCACGAGAAGAAGGTCGATGCGCTGTTCACCGATGCGCTGCGCAAGCATCTGGCGAAGCACGGTTTCGATCCGCTGATGGGCGCGCGGCCAATGCAGCGCCTGATCCAGGACACGATCCGTCGCGCGCTCGCCGACGAGCTGCTGTTCGGCAAGCTGATGAACGGCGGCCGCGTGACGGTCGACGTCGATGCCGAGGACAAGGTGCAGTTGACCTTCGACGAGCATCCGGCGCCGCGCAATCCGAATCCGGAGGCGGTGGAAGTCGAGTGATGTCAGTCAGGCCGACGTTGGGTTGAGCTGGCCGGACACCAAAGGCAGAACGGCGCGGGTTTTATCCCGCGCCGTTTTTTTATGCTCTGGTTTTTTCTCACGGCGCTCGCTGAAGGCGCCAGCCGCCGCGTCGCAGCAATCGATCAATGCTTGCCGGTGCTACCAAACCCGCCCGCGCCGCGCACGCTTTCCTCGAAGTCATCGACGATATTGAACCCGGCCTGCACGACGGGCACGATCACCAGTTGAGCGAGGCGTTCCATCGGATTCAGCACGAATGTCGTCTCGCCGCGATTCCACGTCGAGATCATCAGTTGGCCCTGGTAATCGGAATCGATCAGGCCGACCAGATTGCCGAGCACGATCCCATGCTTATGGCCGAGACCCGAGCGCGGCAGAATCAACGCCGCATAACCGGGGTCGCCGACGTGGATCGCGAGTCCGGTCGGCACCAGCGCGGTTTCGCCGGGTTTCAGCGTCAGCGGTTCGTCGAGGCAGGCGCGCAGATCGAGGCCGGCGCTACCGGTCGTCGCGTAAGCGGGGAGCTGTTCGCGCATGCGCTGATCGAGAATCTTCAGGTCGAGTTTCATTCAGGTTCGATAGTTGGGGGTGAGATTGGTGAAGGGGCACGCGGCTGACTGGCAACGCCTTTGCGATCAAGCCGCCTGGTTCGAGCCGAGCTGAAACGCGTCGGCGAGCAGTTCGTAGGAGCGCAAGCGCGCACGATAGCTGCCGGCGACGGTCAGCACCATCAGCTCGTCGGCCTGGAACTGCTGCTGTAAATCCGTGAGCCGTTCGGTCACGCGCTCAGGCGTGCCGATGATGCTGCGCGGCTTTTCGCGGTCGATCACGAGCTGTTCGCGCTCGCCATATTCCTGCGCGATGCCTTGGTCGATCGAGGGTATCGGTTCGTTCAGACCATACGCCATCTGCACGCGACGCAGATCGACGGCTTTTTCGAGGTCCGCGGCTTCCTGCTCGGTATCCGCGCAGATCACGAAGACCGCGGCCGCCAGATACGGCCGCGACGCGTCTTTGCCAGGCTGGAAGCGCTCGCGATACGCCAGCGCGACCTGTTTGCCGAAATGCGCGTTGATGAAATGCGCGAACGAAAAGCGGATGCCGAGCTGCGCCGCGAGCAAACCGCCGAAGTCGCTCGAGCCGAGCATCCACAGCTGCGGGCGCGTATCGATCTGCGGCTGCAGCAGCACGCCCTGCGCGAGATGATCGTCGGGCAGCGCGCCGTGCATGAGGCCGAGCAGCTCGGCGACCTGCTGCGGAAAATGCTCGCCGCGATTGTAAGCGCCGGCGGCGACCGCCTGCGCGGTGCGCATGTCGCCGCCCGGCGCGCGTCCGACGCCGAGATCGACGCGATTCGGAAACAGCGCCTCGAGCATCATGAACTGCTCGGCGACCTTGAACGGGCTGTAGTACGGCAGCATGATGCCGCCCGAGCCGATGCGAATGCGTTTGGTCACGCTGCCGAGGCGCGCCAGCATCACTTCAGGGCAGGGATTCGACACGCCGCGCAGGCCGTGGTGCTCGGCGCACCAGTAGCGCGTGTAGCCGAGGTCGTCGGCGAGTTGCGCGAGTTCGACGGTCGCGGCGATCGCGTCCGCCACCGAATGGCCGGCGATCACCGGTGTTTGATCGAGCACGGAGAGTAGCGTCATGGCAGTAGTGCTCCAGGTGATTCCGGTCGGCTTACCGCGCAAAGATGGCAGGGTCACACGGGCCCACGGCCGCTCGCTCGTTCAGCCAACCGGACTGATGCCGGGCGGCAGACGCTTCGCGATTTCCGCGATCAGCGCGCGCGCCAGCGTCTGCTTGTCGGCGCGTGGCAGCTTCGTCGCGCGGCCTGCTTCGAACAGAATCACTTCGTTGTCGTCGAGCCCGAACGTTTGCGGCCCCAGATTGCCGATCAGCAGCGGCACGTTCTTGCGCGCGCGCTTTTCCTCGCCGTGGACTTCGAGGTTGTCGCTTTCGGCGGCGAAGCCGACCGCGAACGGCGGCTTCGGCAGCCCGGCGACCGCGGCGAGGATGTCTGGATTCTCGACGAATGAAAAGCTCGGCAGCGCGTGCTCGGCGGTCTTCTTGATCTTCTGACCGCTGACGTGGTCGACGCGCCAGTCGGCCACCGCCGCGACGCCGATGAAAATGTCCGCCTCCGCGACCGCGCGCATCACCGCGTCGTGCATCTGCTGCGCGGTCTGCACGTCCTCGCGCAAGACGCCCCACGGCGTGTCCAGCGCGACCGGACCGGCCACCAGATGCACGTCGGCGCCGGCCTGCTGCGCGGCGCGCGCGAGCGCGAAGCCCATCTTGCCGCTCGAACGATTGGTGATGCCGCGCACCGGGTCGAGCGGTTCGAAGGTCGGCCCGGCGGTCAGCAGCACGCGCCGGCCGGACAGGATTTTCGGCGCGAAGAACGACGCGACCGCCTCGTAGGTCGCGGCCGCTTCGAGCATGCGCCCATCGCCGATTTCGCCGCAGGCCTGCGGGCCCGAATCCGGGCCGAGCACCTCGACGCCGTCCGCGCGCAGTTGCGCGACGTTGCGTTGCGTGGCCGGGTTCTGCCACATCTGCCGGTTCATCGCCGGCACGACGAGCAGCGGGCAGTCGCGTGCGATGCACAGTGTCGACAGCAGATCGTCGGCCATGCCGTGCGCGAGCTTGGCGAGGAAGTCGGTCGACGCCGGCGCGATCACGATCACATCGGCTTCGCGCGATAGATCGATGTGCGCCATGTTGTTCGGCACGCGACCGTCCCACTGGCTCGTGAAGACCGGCCGCCCCGACAGCGCCTGCATCGTGACGGGGGTGATGAACTGGGTGGCCGCTTCGGTCATGACGACCTGCACGGTCGCGCCTGCCTTGGTCAGCAGACGCGTGAGTTCGGCGATCTTGTAGCAGGCGATGCCGCCCGTCATGCCGAGGACGAGGTGTTTGCCTGCGAGTTCTGCGGTTGCCAACGAAAGCCTCCGACAAAGCGTGATCGCGCGGCGGCGCGAGGGCGTTGCCCGTCGTCGCCGCGCGCTTCAAACCGGACCTGAGGCACGGCTCGCGCAGCCGCGACCGTGCCTCACGTCGGCGACGTTAGCGTGTGCCGCGTACCCGCCGCAGCTCGTCGATCACGAGCAGGATCGCGCCGATCGTGATCGCGCTGTCGGCGAGATTGAACGCCGGCCAGTGCCAGCCGCCCACGTGGAAATCGAGGAAGTCGATCACGTGGCCGTACGCGAGCCGGTCGATCACATTGCCGAGCGCGCCGCCGAGAATCAGCGCGAGCGCCGTGCAGAACATTTTCTGCCCGCTATGCCGCTTGAGCAGATAGCAGATCACGAGCGCCGCGACCACGCCGAGCGCGGTGAATGCCCAGCGCTGCCAGCCGCCCGCCATCGCGAGGAAGCTGAACGCGGCGCCGCGGTTGAACACGAGAATCAGGTTGAAGAACGGCGTGACCTCGTGCGGCACACCGTAGGCGAACACCTTGCGCACGGCGATTTTCGTCAACTGGTCGAACAGGATGACGATCAGCGCGATGCCGAGCCAGGGTGCGAGCGAACTGCTTCCGGTGCGCGTTTTCGACATGGTTCTCGCCATTATGCCGCGCTCCTCGATTCGCCACTGCCGAACAGGTTGCCGAAGCAGCGGCCGCACAGCGACGGATGCCCGGCGTTCGCGCCGACGTCCGCGCGATAGTGCCAGCAGCGCTCGCACTTCAGGTACTTCGACGCGATCACTTCGACGCCTTCATCGGCTTCGCTGTCGACCTTGACGACGTTCGCCGCCGACGTGATCAGCACGAACTTCAGGTCGTCGCCGAGGCTCGCGAGTGCGTCGTAACGCGCGCCGCTCGCGCGGATTTCGACTTCCGCCTGCAGCGACGAGCCGATCAGGTTCGCGACCCGCGCCTCTTCGAGCGCCTTGGTCACGTCGCCGCGCACCGCGCGCAGCAGCGTCCACTTGTCGAGCAGCGCGCCCGCGTCCGGCACGGCCGGGTACGCGAGGTACGTCTCGGTGAAGATCGTCTCGCTATTGGGCTGGAACACCTTCCACGCTTCTTCCGCGGTGAACGACAGGAACGGCGCCATCACGCGCAGCAGCCCGTGCGCGATGTGGTAGAGCGCGGTCTGCGCCGAGCGGCGGGCGACCGAATCCGCCGCGCTCGTGTAGAGGCGGTCCTTCAGCACGTCGAGGTAGAAGCCGCCCAGGTCTTCCGAGCAGAACGTCTGCAACTTGGCGACGACCGGGTGGAACTCGTACTTCTCGTAGTGCGCGAGGATGTCGTTCTGCAGATTCGCCGACAGCGTCACCGCGTAACGGTCGATTTCGAGCCAGTCTTCGACCGGACGCGCGTGCTGCGCGAAGTCGAAGTCCGACAGGTTCGCGAGCAGGAAGCGCAGCGTATTGCGGATGCGGCGATAGCCTTCCGTCACGCGCTTCAGGATTTCCTCGGAGATCGCGAGCTCGCCCGAGTAGTCGGTCGACGCGATCCACAGACGGATGATTTCCGCGCCGAGGCGGTTTGCGACTTCATGCGGATCGATGCCGTTGCCGAGCGACTTGCTCATCTTGCGGCCTTCGCCGTCGACGGTGAAGCCGTGCGTGAGCAGCGCGTTGTAGGGCGGGCGGCCGTCGAGCATCGACGCGGTCAACAGCGACGAATGGAACCAGCCGCGATGCTGGTCCGAGCCTTCGAGGTACAGGTCGGCCGGAAACTGCAGCTCGTCCTTGTGCGAGCCGCGCAGCACGTGCCAGTGCGTGGTGCCTGAATCGAACCACACGTCGAGCGTGTCGCGGTTCTTTTCGTACAGGTTGGCGTCCTCGCCGATCAGCTCTCGCGGATCGACCGTCTGCCATGCCTCGATGCCTTCCTTCTCGATGCGCTGCGCGACCTGTTCGAGCAACTCCAGCGTGCGCGGATGCAGCTCGCCGGTTTCCTTGTGCACGAAGAAGGCCATCGGCACGCCCCACTGGCGCTGCCGCGACAGCGTCCAGTCCGGGCGGTTCGCGATCATGCTGAAGAGGCGCTGCTTGCCCCACGACGGATAGAACGCCGTGTTCTCGATGCCTTCGAGTGCGGTCTCGCGCAGCGTCCTGTCGCCGTCGTTCGGCTTCACGTCCATGCCGGCGAACCACTGCGAAGTGGCGCGGTAGATGATCGGCGTCTTGTGGCGCCAGCAGTGCATGTAGCTGTGCGTGTACTTCTCGGTGCGCAGCAGCGAGCCGGCGCCTTGCAGCGCCTCGACGATCTGCGGATTGGCAGCCCAGATCGACAGGCCGCCGAACAGCGCGAGCGATTCGATGTAGCGGCCGTCGCCCATCACCGGGTTGATGATGTCCGAGTCGGCCATGCCGTGCGCCTTGCACGACACGAAGTCTTCCACGCCGTACGCCGGCGACGAATGCACGACGCCGGTGCCGGTTTCGGTCGTCACGTAGTCGCCGAGGTAGACCGGCGCGGTGCGCTTGTAGCCCGGATGCGCGGACGCGAGCGGGTGGTTGAAGCGCAGGTTCACGAGCTTTTCGCCCGGCGTCGTCGCGACGACCGTGCCTTCGAGGCCGTACAGCTTCAGGCACGCCTCGACGCGTTCCTCAGCGAGGATCAGCAGGCCGCGCGGCGTGTCGACGAGCGCGTAGACGAGTTCCGGATGCAGGTTCAGCGCCTGGTTGGCGGGGATGGTCCACGGCGTAGTGGTCCAGATCACGATGCCGCCTTCGTTGCGCGGCAGCGCGGCGAGGCCGAACGCCTGCGCGGTCTTCTCTGGTTCGGCGAAGCTGAACAGCACGTCGATGGTCGGATCGGTCTTGTCCTTGTACTCGACTTCCGCTTCGGCGAGCGCCGAGCCGCAGTCGAAACACCAGTTGACCGGCTTCAGGCCGCGGAATACGTAGCCTTTTTCCATGATTTTCGCGAGCGCGCGGATTTCGCCGGCTTCATTCGCGAAGTTCATCGTCTTGTACGGATTGTCCCAGTCGCCCAGTACGCCCAGACGGCGGAAGCCCGCCTTCTGCTTCTCGATCTGCTCGGTCGCGTAGGCGCGCGCCTTCTGCATCACTTCGGCCGCCGGCAGCGACTTGCCGAACTGCTTTTCGATCTGGATTTCGATCGGCATGCCGTGACAGTCCCAGCCCGGCACGTAGACCGCGTCGAAGCCCGCCAGATTGCGCGCCTTGACGATCATGTCCTTCAGGATTTTGTTCACCGCGTGACCGAGGTGGATGTCGCCGTTCGCATACGGCGGGCCGTCGTGCAGGATGAACTTCGTGCGGCCCCTGGAGGCGGCGCGGATCTTGTCGTACACCTTGCGTTCCTGCCAGTCCTTGACCCATTGCGGCTCGCGCTTGGGCAGGTCGCCGCGCATCGGGAACGGTGTGTCGAGCAGGTTGACCGGGTAGCGGGACTGCGGTTTCGAATCAGCTTTCTTGTTGCTCATGATGTGGGTGGCGGTGAATTCGTTTCTATGCGTAGCGGCGCGCGGATTGCGCGCTGCGCGAGGAGCGTGGGACGCGCCCGGCAGGCGGCTCCGCGTGAAGCACGGACGCCCTTCGATGCGCGCGGCGACGGTTCGTGCGGCGCGGCGCGCCGGCCCGAACCGCGGTGGTTATCTAATTCGGTCGGTGGCCGAGGTGGCGAAACCGGTGGAACGGCTGCCCGGCGTGCCGGCGCCGACCGCGGCGAACCATGCGCGGGCATTGGCGACGTCGCGCGCGATCGCGGCGGTCAGCGTTTCGAGATCGACGAACTTCTCCTCGTCGCGCAGCTTCTTCAGAAATTCGACGCGCACGAGTTTGCCATACGCGTCGCCGTGCCAATCGAGCAGGTGCACTTCGAGCAGCACACGGCCGGAATCGTCGACGGTGGGGCGCAGGCCGAGGCTCGCGACGCCCGGCAGCGGTTGCTCGGCGATGCCGTGCACCTGTACGACGAAGATGCCGGCCAGTGCCGGACGCTTGTGCGCGATCGGCAGATTGAGCGTCGGAAAGCCGAGATCGCGGCCGAGCTTCATGCCATGGGTGACGTGGCCGCTGATCAGATAGTCGCGGCCGAGCGCTGCGCGCGCCGAGTCGAGGTCGCCCGCGACCAGCGCCGCGCGCACGCCCGAGCTCGAGATGCGCGCGCCCGTCGGATCGGCGACCGTCGCCATCTGTTCGACTTCGAAACCGTACTGCTTGCCGGCCGTGCGCAGCGACGCGAAATCGCCGGCGCGCTTCGCGCCGTAGCGGAAGTCGTCGCCGATCATGATCCAGCGCGCGTGCAAGCCGTTGACGATGATCCGCTCGACGAACGCATCTGGCGACTGGCTCGCGAACGTGTGATTGAAGTGCTCGACGACGACCCGGTCGACCCCGTTGGTGCGCAGCGCCTCGAGCTTGTCGCGCAGCATCGCGATGCGCGGCGGCGCGCCGGCCGGGTTGAAGAACTCGCGCGGGTGCGGCTCGAAGGTCATCACGCAGACGGGCAGGCCACGCGCGTTCGCGGCCGCGCGCACGTGGGCGAGCAGAGCCTGGTGGCCGCGGTGGACACCGTCGAAGTTGCCGATGGTCAGCGCGCACGGCGCGCGGCTCTCGGCATTGGGAAGGCCGCGGAAGACTCTCACGATAGTGGGTTGCAGGCGTTGCTGCGATTGCAATAGGGGCGCGGGCGGGGTGCCACAAAACAATCGATTATAAACGCTTGGCGCAACAGACGGCTGCGCGGTCGCGGTCCGGCGATTGCCGAATGATAAAATCCGCGCATGAAAAAACTCGTCATCCTGATTTCCGGGCGGGGTAGCAACATGGAAGCCATCGTGCGCGCCTGCGCGAGCGAGGGCTGGCCGGCGCGGGTCGCCGCCGTGATTGCTAACCGTCCCGATGCCGCGGGGCTCGCGTTCGCGGCGTCGCATGGCATCGCCACGGCGGTGGTCGACCACCGCCAGTTTCCGGATCGCGACAGCTTCGACGCGGCACTCGCCGAGCAGATCGACGCCATCGCGCCGGATCTCGTCGTGCTCGCGGGCTTCATGCGCGTGCTGACCGAGCGCTTCGTCGATCACTACGCAGCGCGCATGCTGAACGTGCACCCGTCATTGCTGCCGAGCTTTCCGGGTCTGAAGACCCATCAGCAGGCGCTCGACGCCGGCGTGCGGTTCCACGGCGCGTCGGTGCATTTTGTCACATCAAAGCTGGATCACGGGCCGATCGTCTTGCAGTCGGCGGTGCCTGTCGAGGCGGGCGATACCGCACAGACGCTCGCCGCACGCGTGCTCGCCACCGAGCACATCATTTATCCACGCGCGGTGCGCTGGTTCGTCGAAGGGCGTCTCGCTCTGGACGGCTCGCGCGTCACGCTTACGCCGTCGGAGCCGCAATGGCTCTTTGCCGGTCACACCGCCGGAGAGGGCGCATGAGATTGCATGGTTTCCTGATTGGACAAACTGAAACGCTGCTGGCCGAAGTGCTGCGGCTGAACGGCCCCGCCGACGCCACCACGAGCCGCTTCTTCCGCGCGCATCCGAAGCTCGGGCACGCCGAGCGTGGCGTGATCGCCGAGGCGGTGTTCGCCGTGCTGCGCCGCCGGATGGAGTTCGCGCATCTGGCCGAAAGCGGCACTGGCAGCCCCGCGCGCCGCATGGCGCTGCTGGGCCTGATGCAGACGGCCGGACGCTCGGCGCTCAAGCCGTTCGTCACCGAGGCCGAGGCGACGTGGCTCGAACACGTGGCGAAGATCGACCCGGAAAGCCTGCCGCTGCGGATTCGCCTGAACCTGCCCGACTGGATCAGCCAGGCGCTCAGCTCGCGCTTCGAGGCCGCCGAGCTCGCGCAGCTGGCCGCCGCGCTGAACTACCCGGCGCCGCTCGATCTGCGCGCGAACCCAATCAAGGCGAGCCGCGACGACGTGCTGGGTGCGCTGTCGAAGGCGGGCATCGAGGCGGGCGCGACGCCATTCGCGCCGCTCGGGGTGCGCGTGGTCGGCAAGCCGGCGCTCACCAAGCTCGACGCGTTCCAGCAGGGCTGGCTCGAAGTGCAGGACGAGGGCAGCCAGCTGCTGTGCTCGCTGGTCGCGCCTCGGCGCGGCGAGATGATCGTCGATTTCTGTGCGGGCGCGGGCGGCAAGACGCTGGCGCTCGGCGCGGCAATGCGCTCGACCGGCCGGCTCTACGCGTTCGATATCTCCGAGCGGCGTCTCGCGAAGCTGAAGCCGCGTCTCGCGCGCAGCGGCCTGTCGAACGTGAACCCGGTGCTGATCGACAGCGAACACGACGCGAAGATCAAGCGTCTGGCTGGCAAGATCGACCGCGTGCTCGTCGATGCACCGTGCAGCGGCCTCGGCACGCTGCGCCGCAACCCGGATCTGAAGTGGCGCCAGTCGCCGGAGTCGATCGCCGAGCTGGCGCCGAAGCAGGCGTCGATTCTCACGAGCGCGGCGCGTCTCGTGAAGAAGGGCGGCCGGCTCGTCTATGCTACGTGCTCGATTCTCGAAGCCGAAAACGAGGCGGTCGTGCAGCAGTTCCTCGCCGATCACCCTGATTTCGCGCTGGTGCCGGCGCGCGACGTCCTTGCCGAGCAGCGTATCGAGCTGGAGATGGGCGACTACCTGTCGCTGTGGCCGCACCGCCACGCGACCGACGGCTTTTTCGCCGCCGTGCTCGAGCGCCAGAGCTAGGCAACCGGCTGCAGGCCGGCGCGCGGATTGGCGGATGAATCCGCGCGCGCCGGCCATTCCGGCGACATCGATGCCGGCGCGGCACTGGTGTGGCTCGCGCGGGCGATCGCCGGCCAGTTCATGGACACCGCGCTGCTCGATCTGGCGCTGGTGCCGCTCGCCGGCATTGGGCTGATCTACATCGTGTTCTTCTTCGGCGGGTGTTCAACCGCGAAGGTGGCGAGCATCCGTGGCTGTTTCTCGTCGAGAAGATCGTGTCGGTAGTCGTTTGGATCGGCATGGTACTCACGCTGTTGGGCATTCAGAACGCCGTGATCGCGTGGATGGACAGCGTGAGTTTTGGCGTCGGTAATGCGCATATGACGCTGCTGTCGCTGATCACGGGGCTGTTGTGGGTCGCCGTCACGTTGATCGTCGCGATGTGGCTCGGCTCGTCGGTCGAAGATCGCCTGATGCGCTCGAAGACGCTCGACGCGAATCTGAAGGTCGTGGTCGCGCGCGTCGGCCGAGCAGCCTTCGTGCTGGCGGGGCCGGGACGGCATTAATCTTCGAGTTGGGTTTCCGGATCGAAGATGCGGCGAGCGGCACGCGTGGCGTGCTCTCGACCGTCAACTGCAATATCTGGCGTCTCTTTTCCGAGCACGGCATCACTATTGCGCTCCCGCAACGCGAGGTGCGCATCGTCGGTCAGGCAAGCGGCGCAATGCCGCACCCGGTGGCGACGACTGATCCGGTTTCCGACACCACGTCCGATCCCGCGCTCAGGCCCGCCAACCGTGCCGCCAACGACGGCCGTTAAGCCCCATTTCGCGCCGCGGCAAGGCATGCGCCAGTGCCCAGGCAGTCGCTATCGACTTGATTGCGCACAAAAAATCCCTATTTGTTACAAACACTTGGAACCCTTCAAGTAGAATATCGTCCTATCCCGCTGTATGCTTTCACTTTCATGACACGCGTGCCGCGTGTGCTTCGTATCTCTCGTTCTGCAGGTAACTTACCTTGTTGAATTCTTTGCTCGATTTCCTTGCCCACGGGCTGCTGCGTTTCTCGTGGTGGCAACTCGTCGTGTACACGCTGATCGTGACGCACATCACGATTATCGGTGTGACCGTCTATCTGCATCGCTGCCAGGCGCATCGCGCGCTGGATCTGCACCCGATCGCCAGTCATTTTTTCCGCTTCTGGCTGTGGATGACCACCGGCATGCTGACCGGCCAGTGGGCCGCAATTCACCGCAAGCACCACGCGAAGTGCGAGACCGAAGAGGATCCGCACAGCCCGCAGACGCGCGGCATCTGGAAGGTGCTGCTCGAAGGCGCCGAGCTCTATCGCACCGAAGCGAAAAACGAAGAAACGATGCGCAAGTTCAGTCACGGTACGCCGAACGACTGGATGGAGCGCAACTTCTACACGAAGTACCCGATTCTTGGCGTGAGCCTCATGATGGTGATCAACGTCGCGCTGTTCGGCGTCGTCGGCCTGACCATCTGGGCCGTGCAGATGGTGTGGATCCCTTTCTGGGCCGCGGGCGTGGTCAACGGCCTCGCGCACTTCTGGGGCTATCGCAACTTCAATTCGTCGGATGCGAGCACCAACATTTTCCCGTGGGGCATCATCATCGGTGGCGAAGAGCTGCATAACAATCACCACACGTATGCGACGTCGGCGAAGCTGTCGAACAAGTGGTACGAGTTCGACATTGGCTGGATGTACATCCGCATCATGCAGGCGTTTCGTCTGGCCAAAGTGAAGAAGGTCGCACCGACGCCGCGCCTGACCACCGGCAAGCTCGTGCTCGATCAGGACACGCTGCAGGCCGTGCTCGCGAACCGCTACGAAGTGATGGCGCGTTACGCGAAAGCGATCAAGCGCGCATACCGCCAGGAGCTCGCGCATCTGAAGGAAGTCGGCGCGCGCGAAAAGTATCAGGTGATGCGTGGTGCGCGCAGCTGGTTCCACAAGGAAGAGGCGGGCCTGAACGAGCCGCAGAAGCTCCAGCTGCCGCAGATTTTCGCGAACAGCCAGAAGCTGAAGACCTACATCGACATGCGCAACGAACTGGCGGCAATGTGGGAGCGCTCCAACGCGTCGCGCGAGCAATTGCTGGTGCAATTGCAGGACTGGTGCCATCGCGCAGAGCAGAGCGGTATCAAGGCGCTGCAAGACTTCGCGATGCGACTGCGTCGCTATGCCTGAAATCCATTAAAATTTCAGGACGTCACAAAACCCCGCGTTGGCGGGGTTTTGCGTTTTTGGGCCGTGGAAAAGCATCGCGTGTGTAGCGCGAGCGGCAAGCCGCGGCGGCCAGGTGAGGGCAGAGGACATGATGGAGCAGCAGGCGATCAAGACCGTCGAATTCGATCGGCCTCAGGCGCAGGGCACGACCTGCGGGATCGGGCAGGCGTGGGCGAAGGTGCCCGAGACGCCGTCGGCGGAAGAAAAGCGGGCGCTGAAGGCGCGCATTCGCGAATTACTCAAGCGCGAGAAAGCGGTGCTGGTCGCGCACTATTATGTCGACGCCGAATTGCAGGAACTCGCCGACGAAACCGGCGGTTGCGTGGCCGATTCGCTGGAAATGGCGCGCTTCGGCCGCGATCACGAGGCGCAGACGCTGGTGGTCGCGGGCGTGCGCTTCATGGGCGAGACCGCAAAAATCCTCAGTCCGGACAAGCGCATTCTGATGCCGGATCTGGATGCGACCTGTTCGCTCGACCTCGGTTGTCCGGTCGACGAGTTCTCGGCGTTCTGCGACGCACACCCGGACCGCACGGTGGTCGTGTACGCGAACACGAGCGCGGCCGTGAAGGCGCGCGCGGACTGGATGGTGACGTCGTCGATCGGGTTGGAGATCATCGCCGATCTGCATGCGCGCGGCGAGAAGATCATCTGGGCGCCGGACCGTCATCTCGGCAGCTACATCCAGGGCAAGACCGGCGCGGACATGCTGATGTGGCAGGGCTCGTGCCTCGTGCACGACGAATTCAAGGGCATCGAACTCGATCTGCTGCGCGCCGACTATCCGCACGCGAAGGTGCTCGTGCATCCGGAGTCGCCGGCTAACGTGGTCGCACAGGCGGACGTGGTCGGCTCGACCACGCAGTTGATCGACGCCGCGCAGAAGCTCGATGCGACGCACTTCATCGTCGCGACCGACCTCGGCATCCTGCACAAGATGCAACTCGCCGCGCCCGGCAAAACGCTGATTGCCGCGCCGACGGCCGGCAACAGCGCGACCTGCAAGAGCTGCGCGCATTGCCCGTGGATGGCGATGAACGGACTCGCCAATCTGGCCGATGTGCTCGAGCGCGGCCACAACGAAATCTTCGTCGAGCGTGGGATCGGCGAGCGTGCGCGTCTACCGATCGATCGCATGCTCGATTTCGCGGCGCGTCACAAGAAGCGCGTGCAGGCGAGCGGCGATCTCGCGCGCGACGCGCAACTGTATTCGAATGTGGGGGCAGCGTAATGAAGGTGGTGGAGAGGGCGCCTGAGCAGGTAGTGGAGCGCGAAGGGGCCGACGCAGTGTCGCCGCTTTTCGCGGCGATTCACGCGCAATATGGCGTGGCGTTCGACGCGGCGCTCGCACGCAATGTCGCCGATGCACTCGCCGAAGATATCGGCACCGGCGATCAGACCGGCCGCCTCGTGCCTGCCGATGACGTTCGCGACGCGCGCATCATCGTGCGCGAGGAAGCGGTACTGTGCGGCGTGCCGTGGTTCGACGCGGTGATGCGCGCGGTCGATCCTCGCATCGTAGTTCAATGGCGTTATCGCGAGGGCGACCGCATGAGCGCCGACACGACGGTCTGCGATCTTCGCGGGCCGGTGCGCGCGCTGCTGACCGCCGAGCGCAACGCGATGAATTTCCTGCAGCTGCTGTCGGGCGTGGCGAGCGCGACGCGCCGCTATGTCGACGCGATTGCTCACACGCACGCGCGCGTTCTCGATACGCGCAAGACGCTCCCGGGCTTGCGGCTCGCGCAGAAGTACGCGGTGCGCATCGGCTGCGGTGCGAACCAGCGGCTCGCGCTGTACGACGGCATTCTGATCAAGGAAAACCATATCGCCGCGGCCGGCGGCGTGGGCGCGGCGATGGACGCGGCGCTCGCGTTGAATGCGGGCGTGCCGATCCAGATCGAAGTCGAAACGCTCGAACAACTGGAAACTGCGCTCGCGCATGGCGCGCAGTCGATCCTGCTCGACAACTTCTCGTTCGACATGATGCGCGACGCGGTTCGCATCACGGCCGGGCGCGCGGTGCTCGAAGTGTCCGGCGGCGTGAATTTCGAGACCGTGCGCACGATCGCGGAGACTGGCGTGGACCGCGTGTCGATTGGCGCACTGACCAAAGACGTGCGCGCGACCGACTACTCGATGCGGATCGTTTGAGCGCCGCGCGTTTTAGCGCGACAGTTGACGCTCGTGACGACTTAACAAGGCCATTGCCGGAGCTTACCGGCAATGGCCTTGTCGTTTGTGGCGTCGTTTCAGCGTGTATTTCGGCCCAAGGCTGTCAGGGATTCGGCCTGCGTACATACTTCGGCGTGAGCACCGTCGGTAGCGCCTTGGGTAATGTGGACGGCCAGTCGCGGCTGAAATGCAGGCCGCGGCTTTCGCGCCGCGAGCGCGCGCTGTCCACGATCAGCGACGCCACATCGACCAGATTGCGCAGTTCCAGCAGATCGCGGCTCACCTTGAAGTTCGCGTAGTACTCGTGGATCTCGTCGCGCAGCAACGCGAGCCGATGCTTCGCGCGCTCGAGCCGCTTGTCGGTGCGCACGATACCGACGTAGTTCCACATCAGCCGGCGCAGTTCGTCCCAGTTGTGCGCGACCACGACCTCCTCGTCCGGATCGGACACGCGGCTTTCGTCCCAGGCCGGCAGCGGCGCGTGAACGGCGGCAGCGAAGCCTTCCGCTTCGATCGCCTTGGCGGCGGAGCGGCCGATCACGAGGCATTCGAGCAGCGAATTGCTGGCAAGTCGGTTCGCGCCGTGCAGGCCGGTGCAGGACGTTTCGCCGACCGCGTAGAGACCCGCGAGATCGGTGCGGCCCGCCAGATCGGTGACGACGCCGCCGCACGTGTAATGCGCGGCCGGTACCACTGGAATCGGCTCCTTCGTGATGTCGATGCCGAACTCGAGGCAGCGCGCCAGGATCGTCGGGAAATGCTCGTGCAGGAACGCGGCCGGCTGGTGGCTGATGTCGAGGTACACGCAATCGATGCCGCGTTTCTTGATCTCGAAGTCGATCGCCCGCGCGACGATGTCGCGCGGCGCAAGCTCCGCGCGCTCGTCGTGATTGGGCATGAAGCGCGTGCCATCCGGCAGTTTCAGAATGCCGCCTTCGCCGCGCACTGCTTCCGAAATCAGGAACGACTTCGCGTACGGGTGAAACAGGCACGTCGGGTGGAACTGGATGAATTCCATGTTCGACACGCGGCAGCCGGCGCGCCATGCCATCGCGATGCCGTCGCCGGTCGCGGTGTCGGGGTTGGTCGTGTACAGGTAGACCTTGCCGGCGCCGCCGGTCGCGAGCACCGTATGCGGCGCTTCGATCGTAACGGTGCGGCCGCTTTGCAGATCGAGCGCATACAGACCATGGCAGCGGCGGCCGGGCAGGCCGAGGCGTTCGGACGTGATCAGGTCGATTGCGTGATGGTCTTCGAACAGCGTGATGTTCGGATGCTGGCGCACCTGCTCGCTGAGCGTGGCGACGACCGCATGGCCGGTCGCGTCGGCCGCGTGAATGATCCGGCGATGGCTATGGCCGCCTTCGCGCGTCAAATGAAAGCCCAGTTCGGCGGCCTCGTCTTTCGTGAACGGCACGCCCTGTCCGATCAGCCATTCGATCGCGGCGCGCCCATGCTCGACGATAAAGCGTGTCGCCGCCTCGTCGCACAGGCCGCCGCCTGCGGTCAGCGTATCGCGCACGTGATTCTCGACGCTGTCCGCCGAATCGAGCACCGCGGCGATGCCGCCTTGCGCCCAGTCGCTAGCGCCTTCGGTCAGCGATCGCTTGGCGATCACAGCAACGCGCCGTGTCTGCGCGAGATTGAGCGCGACGCTCAAACCAGCCAGACCGCTACCGACAATCGCCACATCGAATTCCATTGCCCACATCTCCGTCTTTCGTTTTGCGATGACGGCGCGCGAACCGCACGCCGCGAAAACGACAAAGGATACGCGCCGCATCGCCCTGGCGAAAGCTGGCCAAACGGAATAGGGCGATTCGCACGCGCCTTGCGGAGCTATCGCGAGGTCCGCGCAAAAACAAAAAAGCCTCGCACGAATGCGAGGCTTTTCATGTTTTTGCCTTCGTCAGGCTGGAGATCCAAGATTACTTGATCTTGGTTTCCTTGTAGTCAACGTGCTTGCGGATGACCGGATCAAATTTCTTGATCAGCATCTTTTCCGGCATGTTGCGTTTGTTCTTCGTGGTCGTGTAGAAGTGACCCGTGCCTGCGGTCGATTCCAGCTTGATCTTGTCGCGTGCGCCTTTCGCCATGATTTACTCCTTAGGCTTCACCGCGTGCGCGCAAATCTGCGAGCACAGCGTCGATACCGTTCTTGTCGATCAGGCGCAGGCCGGCGTTCGAAACGCGCAGACGCACCCAACGGTTTTCGCTTTCCACCCAGATACGGCGGTTTTGCAGGTTCGGCAGGAACCGGCGCTTGGTCTTGTTGTTCGCGTGGGAAACGTTGTTGCCGCTCATCGGCGCTTTCCCAGTTACTTGGCATACGCGTGCCATGAGAGCACTCCTAATACGCTAATTCTGAGTTCGAACGCCGTGAAAGTTTCCCGAAAAGAGCCGCGCTGAAAGTGTGCGAAGTTGCGCCGAATTTGCATCGAGACACTTCGCTACCACAGCTGCCTGACCTTTGCGGAACGCCTTGATGGCTTCGGAACAGGGGGTTGGAAATAGGCAAACCGGAATTCTAGCAGAAAAAAAGCCGCAAAATCAAACCTTATTTGCGATGCGGGACGCTGCGCCGTACGGCGGCCATTCCGCTTCCCGCGCTCGAGCGGGCTTGCGCGCGAGCCCCGGCCAGCCGGCGCGGGCGAACGAATATACGGTGTCCGCGCCGATCACCAGATGATCGATCAACTGCACATCGACGAGCGCGAGCGCGTCGCGCAGGGTCTGCGTGAGGCGGCAGTCGCTGGCACTCGGCTCGACGGCGCCGGACGGATGATTATGCGCGACGATCAGGCTGGCCGCGTTCGCGGCGAGCGCCCGCCGCACGATCTCGCGCGGATACACGGCCATGCGCGTGAGCGAGCCGCGCGCGCTTTCCTCGCAGCGGATCAGCCGATGCCGGGCGTCGAGAAACAGCGACACGAACACCTCCTGCGGCTGTCCGCCGATCAGAAGGCGCAGATAACTTTCGACCGCTTCGGGCGAATTCATTAGCGGGCGCTTGCGCATCTTGTCGATCAGCGAGCGACGCGCCATTTCCATGATCGCGAGTAATTGAGCTTTTTTCGCGGGGCCGATGCCGCGAATGCCGTCGAAGTCCGCATAAGTCGCGTCGAGCATCGCGCGCAGGGAGCCGAAGCGATCCAGCAGCGCCCGCGCGACACTGAACACGTCGTGACCGGGCAGGCCGGAGCCGAGCACGAGCGCGATCATTTCGGTGTCCGACAGCACGTCGGGGCCCTGCTCGATCAGTCGCTCGCGCGGCATGTCGCGCCGGAGCCATTTACCCCGAAACAGTTGCCGCCGGCGGCGGGCGCTGGAGTCCGCGGCTTCTGACGGGGCCTCGGCCGACCGATTCGCGGCGGCTTTCACGCCGCCTTCGGCGCGTGCCGGCGCCTTCGGTCGCACCGTTGCCGCAGGTTTTTCGTCGATTGTGCTGGCGAAATCAGCCATATATATAGAGTCCTCCGCGTAAGGTTGACGGCGCACGCGGCGCAATGCGCCGCCGGGCCGTGCCGCCCTTGCGCGCGACGGACTCAAGCCGGCGCCCGCTAGGTGGCTTACAATAGGCACTTTGCGCACGGCACGCCGACGGTTTGCCACACGCGTCGACTGCCCCGCGGCGCACGCGTGCAGCGCTTCGACTGAGCGAGCATTGCATGAGCATCATCGATATTTCCGAGGTGAAACCCGGTTCACACGTCACGCTGCATTACCGGCTTTCCCTTGCCGATGGCGCCGAAGTGATCAACACGTTCAACGACAAGCCGGCCACGCTGCTGCTCGGCGCCGGTCAACTGGCGCCGCCGCTGGAAGATATTTTGCTGGGTTTGAAGGTGGGCCGCCATTCGACCTTTCAGCTAGCGCCGGGCCAGGCGTTCGGCCCGCGCAATCCGGATCTGATCCAGCGCGTGTCGCTCGCCACGCTGCGGGAGAACAGCATGATCGGCGAGGATTTTTCCCCGGGTGACCTGGTCGAATTCAACGCGCCGGGCGGCGGGCGCTATGCCGGCGTACTGAAGGAAGTTGGCGAAACGTCGGCCCTATTCGATTTCAATCACCCGCTTGCCGGCCAGGCGCTGGCGTTTGAAGTGAAAATCATCGGGATTCTGTAAACATGAGCATCACGGATACGACTCTTGCCGAAGCGGAGATCCTGCTGGCCCAGCCACGCGGGTTCTGCGCCGGCGTCGACCGGGCGATCGAGATCGTCGAGCGGGCCATCAAGCTGTATGGCTCGCCGATCTACGTGCGTCACGAAATCGTCCATAACGCCTATGTGGTCGAAGACCTGCGCAAGAAGGGAGCGATCTTCATCGAGAACCTGGACGAAGTGCCGGCGGGCAACACGGTGATCTTCAGCGCGCATGGCGTGTCGAAGGCCGTGCGCTCGGAGGCGGAGTCGCGCGGGCTGCGGGTGTACGACGCCACTTGTCCGCTCGTGACCAAGGTGCATATCGAAGTCGCGAAGATGCGCCAGGACGGTTTCGACATCGTGATGATCGGCCACAAGGGCCACCCGGAAGTCGAAGGCACGATGGGCCAGGCGGCCGAGGGCATGCATCTGGTCGAGGACATCGAGGATGTGCAGGCGTTGCAACTCGCCGATCCGGAGCGGATCGCCTTCGTCACGCAAACCACGCTGTCGGTCGACGACGCCGCCGAAATCATCGGCGCGCTGAAGGCCAGGTACCCGTCCATCCGTGAGCCGAAGAAGCAGGACATCTGCTACGCCACGCAGAATCGCCAGGACGCAGTGAAGTTCATGGCGCCGCAGTGCGACGTCGTGATCGTCGTCGGCAGTCCGAACAGCTCGAATTCGAACCGCTTGCGCGAGCTCGCCGAGAAGCTCGGCGTGCCAGCCTATATGGTCGATTCGCCCGATCAGATCGATCCGGTTTGGGTCGAGGGCAAGCGCCGCATTGGCGTGACCGCCGGTGCGTCGGCGCCGGAGGTGCTGGCGCAGGCGGTGATCGCGCGTTTGCGCGAACTGGGTGTGCGCAACGTGCGCGCGCTCGAGGGCATTGAGGAAAACATCGCGTTTCCGCTGCCACGCGGGCTCGGTCTGCCAGCCTGACAATCCGTTAGCTACACTGAAAGGAAAGCGCGCCCGTGGGCGCGCTTTTTTTATGCCCGTGCCCGACGAACCTCTGATTAAATTAAGTGCCACATCGAATGACCGGTCGACTTTCGGGGGTCTCGCGCACAAATTATTTTGAATTGTGATCGGGGCTTTTATCGATTTTGGCGCGATGCGTCCCCGTTTTAAGCTCCCCAAAGCCTTAAGACAGATTGATCATGCACTGAATTGGTGCAATTTACCGAGCGCGCACTAAATGGTCATACCCGACGCAAAGCCCGGCCTATCCGGGATTCGCGCAGATCGCCCGCAACACTTGATGCCAGCGGGTTCGGCGCCGGTGCAACTGGTGCACGAAAACGGATCGCAACCAGGTTGCGCCTTTTAACGGATTTTGCTCTCAAAATCAGGTTGCAATGCAGGAAAACCCCACCGGTTCAACAATATTGCCACCCGCATAATTGGAGTTACAATGCGCGCGTTCTCAAGGCCTTGAGGTCCTGGACAGTGGATTTCGCAAGGCGCAGGAGACCTTACTTGATGCGAGTCAAATTTGCTTACGCCGTGTCCATCGCGGCCACGGTTGCGATGCTGACCGCGTGCGGCAAGAAACAGGATGGCGAAGCGGGAACGGGCGCATCGGCGGCCTCGGCCGCGGCGGTTGCCGCCGCGAGCGAAGCGACTATCGTGAAGATCGGTCATGCGGCTCCGTTGACGGGCGGCATCGCGCACCTGGGCAAGGACAACGAAAATGGGGCGCGCCTCGCGGTCGAAGAAATCAATGCGCAGGGTTTGACGATCGACGGTCGCAAGATCCAGCTGCAACTCGACGCGCAGGACGATGCGGCGGACCCGAAAACCGGCACCGCCGTCGCGCAGAAGCTGGTCGACGATCACGTGGTCGCGGTGATCGGACACCTGAACTCCGGGGTCTCGATTCCGGCGTCGAAGATCTATAGCGACGCGAGCATCGTCGAGATCTCGCCGTCGTCGACGAATCCGGCCTATACGCAGCAAGGGTTCAAGACGACCTATCGGGTGGTCGCGACCGACGCGCAGCAGGGTCCGGCGCTCGCCAATTACGCGACGAAGGCGCTGGGCGCCAAACGCATCGCGGTCGTGGACGATGCGACCGCCTACGGCAAAGGTCTCGCGGACGAGTTCACGAAGACCGCCGAGGCGAGCGGCGCGAAGATCGTCGCGCGGGAGGCGACGAGCGACAAGGCCACGGACTTCCGGGCCATTCTCACGAAGATCAAGAGTGTTCAGCCGGACGCCATCATGTTCGGCGGCATGGACGCGACGGGCGGGCCGTTTACGAAGCAGGCGGCGGCGCTCGGTATCAGGGCAAAAATCCTTGGCGGCGACGGTGTGTGTACCGACAAGGTAGGTGAGCTGGCGGGTACCGCCGTGCAAAACCTGGTCTGTTCGGAAGCAGGACTCGCGCTTTCGAAAATGACCAATGGAGCGGACTTCGAAAAGAAGTACGAGGACCGCTTCCACACGCCGGTGCAGATTTACGCGCCGTTCACGTATGACGCTGTGTACGTGATCGTCGATGCAATGAAGCGCGCTAATTCTATCGAGGCGCCCAAGGTGCTGGCTGCGATGCCTTCGACCGATTACAACGGGGTAATCGGCCACATCGCGTTCGACGACAAGGGTGATTTGAAAGAGGGCGCCATTACGCTTTACGACTTCAAGGACGGCAAGAAAGCAGTGCTCGACGTCGTAAAGATGTGATGACGGGAAGTTCGGCCTGACGGCACCGACACCATCCAACGGTGCCGTTTTTGCATCCGCCCAAGGTGAGCTCGCGACCGCATCACGGTCGTCAGGGCCAGCCGGCAGCGGATAACCCTTACCGGTCTTTTACATCAGTACCCGCAGTGCCGTTGAGATTCGTAGCGCATCACCGCCCACCGGCAGATGAAAAACGCGAATCCAGTCGCACGGGCTAAGGAGCATTAAATGGATATCTTCATCCAGCAGATCATCAATGGACTGGTACTTGGCAGTGTCTACGCCATCATCGCACTGGGCTATACGATGGTTTACGGCATTCTGGGCATCATCAACTTCGCCCACGGCGACGTGTTGATGGTGGGCGCGATGGTTGCGCTCTCCGCCATAGGTGTGCTGCAGAACCACTTCCCGGGCCTCGGCAATGTGCTGACGCTCGTGATCGCGTTGATCATCGCGGCGGCGGTCTGCGCGGTGGTCGGCTACACGATCGAGCGGGTCGCCTACCGGCCGTTGCGGCGTGCGCCGCGTCTCGCGCCGCTGATCACCGCGATCGGTGTATCGATTCTGCTGCAGACGCTCGCGATGATGATCTGGTCGCGCAATCCGCTGCCGTTCCCGCAGTTGTTGCCCACCGACCCGCTCAACGTGATCAAGGCCACCGACACGACGCCCGGCGCCGTGATCTCGATGACTGAAATCGTGATCATCGTGGCGGCGTTCCTCGTGATGGGCGGCCTCCTGCTGCTCGTGCACAAGACCAGGCTCGGCCGTGCGATGCGCGCGATCGCCGAGAACCCGAACGTCGCGAGTCTGATGGGTGTGAACCCGAACTTCGTGATTTCGGCGACCTTCATGATCGGCTCGGCGCTGGCTGCGCTCGCCGGCGTGATGATCGCGTCCGAATACGGCAACGCGCACTTCTACATGGGCTTCATCCCTGGCCTGAAGGCCTTTACCGCGGCGGTGCTCGGCGGTATCGGCAATCTCGGCGGCGCGATGGTCGGCGGCGTGCTCCTCGGCCTGATCGAACAGTTGGGTGCCGGCTATATCGGCGACCTCACGGGCGGCGTGTTCGGCAGTAACTACCAGGACGTGTTCGCGTTCATCGTGCTGATCGTCGTGCTGGTGTTCCGTCCGTCGGGTCTGCTCGGCGAACGTGTCGCGGATCGCGCCTGATCCCGGGCCACAAGGAGTCAACAATCATGACCTCAATTCAACCGATCGAGCCGTCCACGACGCTCATCCCCGAAAAGAACCGCACGAAGACGCTGACTATCGGTATTCTCACGGCGATCTTCGTGATCGCCGCGCCGATGGTCATCGGTGCCGCGGGCGGCAACTACTGGGTCCGCGTGCTCGACTTCGCGATGCTGTACGTGATGCTCGCGCTGGGCCTGAACGTGGTGGTCGGCTTTGCCGGCCTGCTGGACCTGGGCTACATCGCGTTCTACGCGATCGGCGCCTACACGGCCGCGCTGCTGAGCTCACCGCACCTCGCGACGCAATTCGAGTGGATCGCGCATCTCGCGCCGAACGGCATCCATGTGCCGATCTGGATCATCGCGCCGATCGCGATGGCGCTCGCCGCGATGTTCGGGATTCTGCTCGGTGCGCCGACACTGCGTCTGCGTGGCGACTACCTCGCGATCGTGACCCTCGGCTTCGGGGAAATCGTGCGGATCTTCATGAACAACCTCGACCGTCCGGTGAACATCACCAACGGCCCGAAGGGGATCACCGGGATCGATCCGGTGTCCGTCGGCGGCTTCAGCCTCGCGCAGACACACTCGCTGTTCGGCATGCAGTTTCCGTCGGTGTACCTGTACTACTACCTGTTCGTGCTGTGCGCGCTGTTCGTGATCTGGACCTGTACACGTCTGCAGCATTCGCGGATCGGCCGCGCGTGGGCTGCGATCCGCGAAGACGAAATCGCCGCCAAGGCGATGGGCATCAATACCCGTAACGTGAAGCTGCTTGCGTTCGCGATGGGCGCGTCGTTCGGCGGCCTGTCGGGCGCGATGTTCGCCTCGTTCCAGGGTTTCGTGTCGCCGGAATCGTTCACGTTCTGGGAATCGGTCGTGGTGCTCGCCTGCGTGGTGCTCGGCGGCATGGGCCACATTCCGGGCGTGATCCTCGGCGCGGTGCTGCTCGCGGTGTTCCCCGAGTTCCTGCGCTCGACGATGGGTCCGCTGCAGAACATGATCTTCGGCCATGAAATCGTCGATACCGAAGTGATCCGTCAGTTGCTGTACGGCCTCGCGATGGTCGTGATCATGCTGTACCGCTCGGAAGGCCTGTGGCCCGCGCCGAAGCACGAAGACAGGATTGCGAAGCTGGCGAAGCGTGGCGGCAAGAAGCCGGTGCGCGCATAAGGTCCGGTGGAGAAAAAGACATGAGCGATAACGTAAGCAACAACGCGACGACCCGGCTGTCGGTGAAGGGCGTCAACAAGCGCTTCGGCGGCCTTCAGGCGCTTTCCGAGGTCGGCCTGCAGATCCGCGCGGGCGAGATCTACGGCCTGATCGGCCCGAACGGCGCCGGCAAGACCACCTTCTTCAATGTGATCACGGGTCTGTACACGCCGGATTCAGGCGAGTTCAAGCTCGACGGCGAGAGCTACACGCCGACCGCGGTCTATCAGGTCGCGAAGGCGGGCATTGCGCGCACGTTCCAGAACATCCGTCTGTTCGGCGGCATGACCGCGCTCGAAAACGTGATGGTCGGCCGTCATGTGCGCACGAAGCACGGTCTGCTCGGCGCGGTGTTCCAGACGCCGGCCGAACGCCAGGAAGAGCGCGAGATCAAGGAGCGCGCGCTCGAACTGCTCGACTACGTCGGCATTACGCAGTACGCGGACTATACGTCGCGCAACCTGTCGTATGGCCACCAGCGGCGGCTCGAAATCGCGCGTGCGCTGGCGACCGATCCGAAGCTGCTCGCGCTCGACGAACCGGCGGCCGGCATGAACGCCACCGAGAAGGTCGAGCTGACCAGGCTGCTCGACAAGATCCGTGCGGACGGCAAGACGATTCTGCTGATCGAACACGACGTGAAGCTCGTGATGGGTCTGTGCAATCAGATGACGGTGCTCGACTACGGCAAGGTGATTGCGCAAGGTCTGCCGCAGGACGTGCAGAAGGATGCGAAGGTGATCGAAGCTTATCTGGGTGCGGGGGTCCACTGATGTCCACGACGCAAGCAATGTTGAAAATCAAGGGCCTGCAGGTCAACTACGGTGGCATCCAGGCGGTCAAGGGTGTCGACCTCGAGGTCGGGCAGGGCGAACTCGTCACGCTGATCGGCGCGAACGGCGCGGGCAAAACCACGACGATGAAGGCGATCACCGGCCTGAAGGCGTATGCGGCCGGCGACATCGAGTACATGGGTCAGTCGATCAAGGGCCTGCCCGCGCATGAGCTTCTGAAGCGCGGTCTCGCGATGGTGCCGGAAGGGCGCGGCATTTTCGCGCGCATGTCGATCGTCGAGAACATGCAGATGGGTGCGTATCTGCGCAACGATACCGACGCCATCAAGTCGGACGTCGAGCGCATGTTCGGCTTCTTTCCGCGTCTGAAGGAGCGTGCATCGCAATACGCGGGCACGCTGTCGGGCGGCGAGCAGCAGATGCTCGCGATGGCACGCGCGATCATCTCGCGGCCCAAACTGCTGCTGCTCGACGAACCGTCGATGGGTCTGTCGCCGATCATGGTCGAGAAGATCTTCGAAGTGGTGCGCCTGATTTCCTCTGAAGGCATGACCGTGCTGCTCGTCGAGCAGAACGCGCGGCTCGCGCTGCAGGCGGCGAATCGCGGCTACGTGATGGACTCCGGTTTGATCACGATGTCGGGCGACGCGAAGCAGATGCTCGACGATCCGAAGGTTCGGGCCGCCTATCTGGGTGAATGAGTGGGTGAATGAGTGGGTGAATAGTTGGACGTATGCCCTTTGCGCATACGTCCGGCTTGCAACGCGCCCCGCGATGCAATGTCGCGGGGCGCGTTTTATTTTTCTGGTTGGGACGTGAATTAAGGGAGTCGCCCGATAACCGAACTGATTTCGTCTTTTGTGAACGCACGCAGCGTTTGCGAGCGGACATTGCCGGCCGAGCCGAGTGCGAAGCCGAAGGCGAGGAAGCTCTGCTCGTCTGCCGCTTCGACGACCGAGACAACGTCGTATGCCCCTAACGTCCAGTAGATCTGCTTCATCTCGCAGCCAAAAGATTTCGCCATTTCCGCCGCCTGCCCGGCTCGCTCTGCACTGTTCTTGATCGTGCGGATACCCTGATCCGTAAATTGCAGGAGCACCACATAAGTCGCCATGAAGATTCCCCTTAGGATTCCAACGCGTTGGGACTCAGACGCATGAGCCGCCCCCGGGGGGGAAGGGTCGCGATTCGCCGCAAACCTGTCTTTCCAGCGCCGGCGTCGTCTCGTGCGTAAACGATTCTAGGCAATCCAACTGCTCGCCATCTGCTATTTGTCCGAATCCGCCGATACGTGCGCTGCTTGCGGGAGAACCATTGAAAAAGTCGCATGCGTTAAGCAACGCATGCGGCTTTCTTTAATCAGGCGTACGACGCGAATCAACTGGCCGGGGCCGCGTCGGCGTATTGGCCGAGCCGCTTGCCGAGGCTGATCACCGCATCGGTGCGATACCCGAGCGCATCGTAGAACGCCCGTATCTCAGCCGTTGCCGACGACAGTATCTGCAGGTTCAGCTTCGGACAACCAAGCTTCGTCAACTCGCTCTCGACGTGCGCGACGAGCCGCGTGCCGATGCCATGACGTCGCAGCGATGCGTCGACCGCGAGCGAATACAACCAGCCGCGGTGTCCATCATAGCCGCCCATTACGGTGCCGACGATGCGTCCATCGAGCACCGCGACGAAGAACAGCTCCGGTTGCGTCGCGAGCTTGTTGGCGATCGACTGACGCGGGTTGCGCTGCGGTCGCGTCACGTCGCGATACTCGGGAAACACGTCCTGCCATAGCGCAATCACGGCTTCGGTATCGGTCGCGTCGAAGCGGCGGATCGACAGCGTCGTGTTCGTCGTCATCGGTGCGCTCCGTGGTTGATTACAGCGAGTCGAGAACCGAGCGCAGCATCGCCAGCATCTGGTCGATTTCTCCGGTCGTCACGTTAAGCGCCGGCATGAAGCGCAGCAGGTTCGGACGCGCGGCGTTCAGCAGCACGCCGTCGGGTTGCATGTCGCGCGCCTTCTCGACAATCTGGTTGCCGATGTCCTTGCCGAGCAGCAGCGCGCGCAGCAGACCCTCGCCGCGCTCGCCCTTGAAGCCGCGCTCCTCGGACAGCTCGAGCAGCTTCGTGCGCAGATATTCGCCGCGCGAGCGCACGCCTTCGAGGAAGCCCGGCGCCGTCAGCTGCGAGATCACCGAGTAGCCGACCGCGGTCATCAGCGGATTGCCGTTGTAGGTGCCGCCCTGATCGCCCGCTTCAAACACGGCGATTTCCGCCTTCGACAGCAGCGCCGCGAGCGGCACGCCGCCGCCGATGCCTTTGCCGAGCGTCATGACGTCCGGCTCGATGCCAGACAGCTGATACGCGAACAGCGTGCCGGCGCGACCACAGCCGCTTTGCACTTCGTCGACGATCAGCAAGATGTTGTGTTTTTTCGTCAGCTCGCGCAGTTGCTGCATGAACTCGCGGGTTGCGGGGATCACGCCGCCTTCGCCCTGGATCGGCTCGAGCATCACCGCGACGGTCTTCGCGTTGATCAGCTTTTCCACCGACGCGATGTCGTTCAGGTCCGCCTTCGGGAAGCCCGGCACCTGCGGCGCGTAGATCGTGTCCCAGCCCGGCTTGCCGCTGGCCGACATCGTCGCGAGCGTGCGGCCGTGGAAGCTGTGGTCGAACGTGATGATCTCGAACGCGCCGTCCTTGAACTTTCTGCCCCACTTGCGCGCGAGCTTGATCGCGCCTTCGTTCGCCTCGGCGCCGCTGTTCGCGAAGAACACCTTGTCGAAGCAGCTGTGCTGCGTGAGCAGGTCCGCTAGCTTCGCCATCGGCTCGTTGTAGAACGCGGGCGACGGGTTGATCAGCAGCTTGGCCTGCTGGTTCAGCGCTTCGATCATGCCGTCGTTGCAGTGGCCGAGACAATTGACCGCCCAGCCCTGAATGAAATCCAGGTAGCGCTTGCCATTGTTGTCGTAAATCCACGAGCCTTTGCCGTGCGTGAAAACGATTTCAGGCCGGTTCGTGATGTACATCAGCGAATCGATTGGATACTCATTGAAATTCATGACGGCAGGCTCCAGGCAAAAGGGTAAGAGCAGGGTGAAGAAACGGTGACGGTTTGGCCAATAAAAACGGCGGCCGGAAAAACAGAAAAGCCACGGCATGCCGTGGCTTTCATGATTCGAACAGCTTGCGCCCAGGTTTTGTGTGGCGCGAGTCCGTGACGAAGCCAGCGGCGTCCCTAAGGGAGCGGCGAGCGGCGACGTCGGAATTCGGACTGGATGCGGTTCATGCGCGAAAGAATACGATAAGAAAAGCGCTGGTGTAAACCATGAATTTGCACTGGCGCTGCATCGGGGGGAATTTGCCGCCGTGCAATCAGACCGCGTTCGCGAGATCGGCCGCGCTGGTGAACGAGTCCGCGTAGAACTCGTCTTCCGGCAGCTGGTGATGCTGCGTGAAGTCGCGCAGCGCCGATTCGACCATCACCGGCGCGCCGCATGCATACACCTGGTAGGCCGACAGATCGGGCAGATCCTCGATCACCGCCCGATGCACGAAGCCCGTGCGGCCCGTCCATGCGTCGCCCGCATCGGGCTCGGAGAGCACCGGCACGAACTTGAAGTTCGGAATCTCGCGCGCCCATTGCTCGGCGAGTTCGAGCAGATACAGGTCTTTCTTGCGGCGCGCGCCCCAGTAGAGCGTCATGGGGCGCGTCATGCTCTTGAACACCGCATGCTCGACGATCGCCTTCAGCGGCGCGAAACCGGTGCCCGACGCGAGCAGCACGATCGGCTTGTCCGAGTCTTCGCGCAGGAAGAACGTGCCGAGCGGCGCTTCGAAGCGCAGGATGTCGCGCTCCTTCATCGTGTTGAACACATGGTCGGTGAACGCGCCGCCGGGCATGTGGCGGATGTGCAGTTCGACCGGGCCTTCGACGTGCGGCGCGCTCGCCATCGAATAGCTGCGGCGCTTGCCGTCCTTCAGGGTGAATTCGAGGTACTGGCCGGCCAGATATTGCAGACGTTCGTTGGCGGGCAGTTGCAGCTTCACGACGATCACGTCGTCGGCCTTGCGCTCGATCGCGTTCACGCGGCACGGCAGCTTCTTGACCTGCACATCGCCGACGCCGGCCACTTCGCGGATGTCGACTTCGAGATCGGAGCACGCGGTCGCGCAGCACAGGAGCGCCATGCCGCGCGTCTTTTCGTCGTTCGACAGCGCCGACGACGAGTGCGCGCGCTGTTCGACCTCGCCGCTCACGACCGTGCCTTTGCACGAACCGCACGCGCCGTTCTTGCAGCCGTACGGCAGGCCGATGCCTTGACGCAGCGCTGCGGAGAGCACCGGTTCGTCCTGTTCTACCTGAAACTGCCGGCCGGTTTGCCGGAGCGTGACGTTAAATGCCATAAAGTGTTCGGAATCGAAAATTCGGAATCGTAATGGGACCCGCCGGATCAACCGCGCGGTACCTGTTGCGTGTGACCGCTACAATGCGCCCACCATGAAAGCGACACGAAACTTCCGCCGGCCGCGCGTGCTGATCGTAGGATGCGGCGACGTCGGCATGCGCTGCGTGTCCCTGTTGCGGCCGCGCGCGCGTATCTTCGCGTTGACGAGCCATGCCGCGCGCTGCGATGAGTTGCGCGCCGCGGGCGTGATGCCGCTCGTCGGCGATCTCGACGCGCGCGACAGCCTCAAACGGCTCGCGCGCCTCGCGCCGACGGTGCTGCATCTCGCGCCACCGCAGAAGTCCGGCGACGACGATCGACGCACTCGCGCGCTGCTTGCGACGTTAGGTGCCGGGGGCCGCATGAACGCTTGCGCGGCGAGGTCGTCCGTCGCGCCGATCGCGCGGTTGCGCCGGGCGCGCGCTTCAGGTCTGGACGCTGAAACACCCGATATTGTACCCGACGGGGTGCGCCGGACCGGCGCTTCGCGCGCACCGGTGCGCATCGTTTACGCGAGCACGACGGGCGTCTACGGCGATTGCGGCGGCGCGTGGATCGACGAAACGCGCGCGCCGCGGCCCGCGAATGCGCGCGCCAAACGTCGCGTGTCGGCCGAGCGGCAGTTGCGGCGCGCGACGGCGCGCGGCAGCGTCGCCACGAGCATCGCGCGGATCCCGGGCATCTATGCGCGCAACCGTCTGCCGCTCGCGCGGCTCGAAAGAGGCACGCCGGCGCTCGTCGATGCCGACGACGTCTACACGAATCACATCCACGCCGACGACCTCGCCGCGATCCTCGTGCGTCTCGCCACGCATGGCCGGCCCGCGCGCGCACTGCACGCGTCCGACGATTCGTCGCTGAAAATGGGGGAGTATTTCGACGCGGTCGCCGATGCGTTCGGGCTCGCGCGCCCGCCGCGCATCACGAGAGAGCAGGCGGAGCAGCAGATCGATCCGCTGCTGCTGTCGTTCATGCGCGAGTCGCGCCGGCTCGTGAACCGGCGTCTGAAGGAGGAATTGCGGGTACGTCTGCGCTATCCGAGCGTCGAGGATTTTTTGCGCGAGGCGAACGGGAAACGCGGCTAGGCCGGCAGCAGAAACAAAATATCGCCTCGCGAGGGGGAGTTGCCCCGCAAAGCGTATCCGCCGCACCGCATCAATGCGCCGCGCAACACGAGCTGCGCGGTCCAACCGGCATCAGGTCAGCGCAGGCAGCACTTCCAGCAACAGGAAGCACAGCATGCCGCCGATCAATGCGCCGATCAGATTCGGATGGTACTTGTGCCGCAGCCGCATGATGACCAGCAATCCGCCGACCAGCAGCAGCGCAAGGCAGATAAACGAGATCATCGCGTGCGAAAACGCCATCGTGCCGTCGATTTGCATGGCGCCCCTCCTTGAAACCTTTGTAGTCGTTTGTTTAGACGAGTATAGGGCGACATGTAAGCAACGGCATGCTGCAACGCAACGGCCCATGTTCGGTGCACCGCAATGCGCGCGGGCTTTCCCCGGCGCATCAAGGGCTTAGGCGGGCCCTCATTGCGGCTAGTCGTTTACCCGGCCCGCAGCGCGGCAAGACCCGCTGCGTCGAGCCATTGCCATGCGCCGGGCGCGAGCGCCGCGGGAAGCGCGAGCCCACCGATCCGTTCGCGATGCAGCGCCTCGCAGCGGTTGCCCGAGGCCGCGATCATCCGCTTGACCTGGTGGTATTTGCCTTCGAGCACGGTGAGCGCGAGCGTGTGAGTGTCGCGCGCCTGGGCGTCGAGCGCGGCGCTCGGTTTCGTTTCGCCGTGCAGCAGCACACCGTCGCGCAGCGCGGCGAGCTGCGCGTCGTCGAGCGGATGGCGCGTGGTCGCGACGTAGAGCTTCGGCACCTTGCGTTTCGGCGACGTGAACTGATGCACGAACCTGCCGTCGTCGGAGAGCAGCAGGAGGCCCGTGGTGTCCTGATCGAGACGGCCGACACACTGCACGCCGCGCTCGGCGAACTGCGGCGGCAGCAGGCTGAACACGCTCAGATGATGCTGCGGATCGCGCGAGCATTCGTAGCCGATGGGCTTGTTCAGCAGCAGATACGCGTGCTCGCGATACGGCCATTCGACGCCGTCGACGCTAAAACGCAACGCGCCGCCATCAACAGCGAAATCGGCGTCGGCATCGGTGCAAATCGCACCGTCGACGCTGACGCGGCCGTCGCCGATCAGCGCGCGACATTGGCGGCGCGAACCGAAACCTTGAGTGAAGAGGATGCTTTCGAGATTCATGGCGAGCGAAGAATAACACCGCAAGAAGCGGAGCGCCCCGCAGGCCCTGAGCGCCGACGATGAATGCCTCACGTCAAACCTCGGGAGTGCATCGATGTCCGCCACGTCTTCCCCTTCGTCGTCTTCGCCGTCCAATGCGCAACGTCTGCCCCGCGCATTCCAGCGCCTCGCCTGGTCGAACCTGTGCGCGCAATCGGCGGAGCAGATCAGCCTCGCCGCCGCACCGCTCGTCGCGGTGTTCGCGCTCGGCGCCGACGCGCGCGATACCGGTCTGCTGCAAACCGCGCAGACGCTGCCGTTCCTGTTGCTGTCGATGCCGCTCGGCGTCTGGGCCGACCGCCGCTCGCGCCGCGTGCTGATGACGCTCGCCGAGAGCGTGCGGGTCTGCGCGATGCTGTGCGTGCTGCTGCTGGTGCTCACGCATGCGCTGAACCTGCCGCTGCTCGCCGCGCTCGGCTTCGTCGCCGCGACGGGTACGGTCGCCTACAACGTTGCGGCGCCGTCGCTGGTGCCGTCGATCGTGCCGCGCGACGCCTATGCGAGCGCGAACGGCCGGCTCGAACTCGCGCGCAGCGTCGCGTATTCGGCGGGGCCGGCGCTGGGCGGCGTGCTGGTCGGCTGGATCGGCGCGGGCTGGGCGTATGGCGGCGCGGCGATGTTGTCGGCGTTCGCGGTCGCGTTGCTGGCGGGATTGCGCGAGCCGCCGCGCGCGGCCGCGCCGCGGCGGCACTTCATGCTGGAGCTGCGCGACGGCACGCGCTTCGTGCTGCGCGATCCGTTGCTGCTGCCGATGCTGCTGACCGCCGTGTTCTTCAATCTCGGCTTCTTCATCCTGCAGGCGGTCTATGTGCCTTACGCGGTGCATCGGCTGGGGCTCAATGCCTCGGCGGTCGGCGTGACGCTCGGCGCGTACGGGGTCGGCATGGTCTGCGGCGCGCTCGCCGCGCCCGCGGTCGCGCGGCGTCTCGCATTCGGCCGTCTGCTGATCGTCGGACCGTCGTGCGGCCTGCTCGCGTCGCTCGTGATGGTGGCGACGCTGATCGTCCCATCGTTCTGGCTCGCGCTCGCGAGCTTCTTCCTGCTCGGCGCGGGACCAATCCTGTGGGTCGTCGGCTCGACCACGCTGCGTCAGGCGATCACGCCCGAACGGATGATCGGCCGCGTGTCCGCGCTGATCAGCACCGCCACCTACGGCGCGCGGCCGGTGGGCGCGCTGCTTGGCGCCGCGCTCAGCGCGCGCTGGAGCATCGACGTCTGTCTGGTCGCGGCGTCGCTCGCGTTCGTCGTGCAGGCGCTGATCATCGTGATGTCGCCGGCGGCGCGGCTGCTGGGCATTCCCGAACAGAGCGCGGCGGCGTGCTGAGCGGCGGAGCGCGGCACGCGGTGAAGCCACCCGTCGCCCCGATGAAAATGGATTTTCATCGGGGTGCGGCATGGCGTGGATGCTGAACTCCATTGTCTGAAGACCTTCGGTCGGTGAAAACCCTCGAAATAATGAAAATGAATTTTTTTCTGCGCGTGTTTCATGTAAATATAATTTCATCCAGTTCACATAGAACAACCGCGCCTGTCCGTTCGCATGATCCATCACCCGTCCGCTGTGTCGAACCCCGCCGAGCAGGCCATTGCCGCGCGCATCACCGCCGCGATGCCGACGCTCACGCCGATCCACCAGCGCATGGGCGAGTACGTGCTGGCCCATCTGTTCCGCGCGGCGACGATGCGTATCGACGAGCTCGCGAGCGTGGTCGGCGCGTCGGTCGCGAGCGCGAATCGCTTTGCGCGCGCGCTCGGCTTCGACGGTTATCCGCAGTTTCGCGAGGCGCTCGTGCGTGGCTTCGAGGCGACGCTCGCGCCGGTCGAGCGGCTGCGCAGCGCGCAGGAAACGCTCGCGGCCGGTGACGATCTGATCGACGCGTCGCTCGAGCAGGCCGCCAACAATCTGCACGCAACGCGTACGTCGATCGATCGCGCGACCGCCGACGCCGCCGTCGACGCGATCATCGCCGCGCGTCGCGTATTCGTGATCGGCTTCGGCGCCAGCGCGTTTCTCGCGAGCCTGATGGAGCACGGACTGCTGCCGTATCACGACAACGTGCATTCGCTGGCGCTGAGCGGCGGGCCGTCGCATGCGGCGCGGCACCTCGTGGGTTCGGGCCCGGGCGATCTCGTGATCGGCATCGCGTTTCCGCGCTATGTCGAGGACACGATCGAGCTCGCGCGCCGCGCCTCCGAACGCGGCGCGCGCGTGCTCGCGCTCACCGACGGTCCGCGCTCGCCGCTCGTGCGGTTCGCGGACCTGGCGCTGTATGTCCGCACCGACCGGCGTCTCGCGTCGAATGCCGATTCGGCCGTGCTCGCGGTCATCGAGGCGTTGTGCGACGCGGTCGCGTATCGCGCGCAACGCTCGGTCAAGGCGGCCGCCGAGGTCAGCGAGTTCGTGCTGCCGTGGCTGTTCGATCCGCAGTCGGGCGCGGCCGGCGCCGCGCAGGAGCCGGCGCGCGCCTTGAGCAAAGCCGCGCGCGCGAAGGCTGCAAGGCTAAAACACAGCGACGGCGCGAAGGCCGACAGCACCCAAGCCAGAAGCACGAAAGCCAGGGATGCCGAAGCAAAAGCCATCACAGCACCCCGCACTCCCCGAACCACCCGCACTTCACGATCCAGACGATGAACTCCAACGCAGTCATTGCCATTCACGGCGGCGCCGGGACGATCCTGCGCACGTCGATGTCGGCCAGCGCCGAAACCGGATATCACGCGGCGCTCAACGCGGTGCTGAGCGCTGGCCAGCGCGTGCTCGCCGACGGTGGCAGCGCGCTCGACGCGGTCAGCGAAGCGGTGCGGCTGCTCGAAGACTGCGCGCTCTTCAATGCGGGCCACGGCGCGGTCTACACGGCGGCCGGCACGCACGAGCTCGACGCCGCGATCATGAACGGCCGCACGCTCGACGCGGGCGCGATCTGTTGCGTGACGCGCGTGCGCAATCCGATTCTCGCCGCGCGCCGCGTGCTCGAGCGCAGCGACCACGTGCTATTCACCGGTGAAGGCGCGGAAGCGTTCGCGGCCGCGCAGGGGCTCGAGTTCGTCGACAACAGCTACTTCGATACCGACGCGCGCTATCGCCAATGGCAACTGGCCCGTGAGCAGCAGCGTCCGATGCTCGATCACGACGCCGCGACGCTCGCGTCCACGGCTTCGAGCAGCGACGACCCGACGCCGCACGAGCCGATCGATCCGAATCGCAAGTTCGGCACCGTCGGCGCAGTCGCGCTCGACCGCCACGGGCATCTCGCCGCGGCGACCTCGACGGGCGGCGTGACCAACAAGCAGGTGGGCCGCGTCGGCGATACGCCGCTGATCGGCGCGGGCTGCTACGCGGACGACGCGACCTGCGCGGTATCGACCACCGGCTCCGGCGAAATGTTCATGCGCATGGTCGCCGCCTACGACGTCGCCGCGCAGATGGCCTATCGCCAGGTCTCGCTCGAAGAAGCCGCGCACGACGTCGTGATGAACCGCTTGCCGAAGATCGACGGACGCGGCGGCCTCGTCGCCGTCGACGCGCGGGGCAACGTCACGCTGCCGTTCAATACCGAGGGTATGTACCGCGGTTTCGCGCGGCTCGGCGAAGCGCCGGTGACGGCGATCTATCGCTAGCCGCTGGCGCGTGTCGCCACCTGCCTGAGACCCCGTTAGCCGCGTTCGAATTCAAAGCAAAGGAACCACCGTGCCGACTTCCTCGCACACCGCCAGCCCGCTTATCGAAACCCTGCCGCCGCAGCGCGTGCTCGCGGTCGACGATCTGACGGTCGCGTTCCGCCGCGGCGATTCGACCTTCAACGCGGTGCGCAATCTGTCGTTCACGGTCGAGCGCGGCGAGACGCTTGCGATCGTCGGCGAATCGGGCTCGGGCAAGTCGGTCACGTCGCTGGCGCTGATGCGGCTGATCGAGCATGGCGGCGGCCGTCTTGCCGGCGGCAGCATCGCCTTCCGGCGGCGCGACGGCAGCGTGCTCGATCTCGCGAAGGCGTCGTCCGGCACGATGCGCACGGTGCGCGGCGCCGACATCGCGATGATCTTCCAGGAGCCGATGACCTCGCTCAATCCTGTCTTCACGGTCGGCGATCAGATCAGCGAGGCGATCGCGCTGCACCAGGGCAAGAGCCGCGAGGCCGCGCGCGCCGAAACCTTGCGTCTGCTCGAGATCGTGCGGATTCCCGAGGCAAGGCGCGTCGCGGCGCGTTACCCGCATCAGCTGTCGGGCGGCATGCGCCAGCGCGTGATGATCGCGATGGCGTTGTCGTGCAAGCCTGCGCTGCTGATCGCCGATGAACCGACCACCGCGCTCGACGTCACGATCCAGGCGCAGATCCTGCAACTGATTCGCGGCTTGCAGGACGAGATGAACATGGGCGTGATCTTCATCACGCACGACATGGGCGTGGTCGCCGAAGTGGCCGACCGCGTGCTCGTCATGTATCGCGGCGAGAAGGTCGAGGAGGGCGCGTCGAACGCGCTGTTCGCCGCGCCGTCGCATCCGTACACGAAGGCGCTGCTCGCGGCGGTGCCGCGGCTCGGCTCGATGCACGGCACCGATCAGCCCGCGCGCTTTCCGATCCTGAGCGTCGAGCAGGCCGGCGCGAACGGCGCCGATGCCGCGGTGCAGCCGGCGGCGGCTGTCGCCGAAGAAGCGCAGCCGCTGGTGCGCGACGACACGCCGCCGATCCTGCGCGTGCGCGATCTGGTCACGCGCTTTCCGGTCCGTAGCGGCCTGTTCGGCCGTATGACGGGCCGTGTGCATGCGGTCGAAAAAGTCAGCTTCGATCTGCGGCCCGGCGAAACGCTCGCGCTGGTCGGCGAGTCGGGCTGCGGCAAGTCGACCACGGGCCGCTCGCTGCTGAGGCTCGTCGAAAGTCAGAGTGGCTCGATCGAATTCGCTGGCAAGGAAATCAGCTCGCTGACCGGGCCCGCGTTGCAGGCGCTGCGCCGCGATATCCAGTTTATTTTCCAGGACCCGTTCGCGTCGTTGAATCCGCGCTTGACCGTCGGCTTCTCGATCATGGAGCCGCTGCTCGTGCATGGCGTCGCGCAGGGTGGACAAGCGCAGGCGCGCGTCGCATGGCTGCTCGAGAAAGTCGGTTTGCCGGCCGAGGCCGCGCGCCGCTATCCGCATGAGTTTTCGGGCGGGCAGCGTCAGCGTATCGCGATTGCTCGCGCGCTCGCGCTGAATCCGAAGGTCGTGATCGCCGACGAATCGGTGTCCGCGCTCGACGTCTCCGTGCAGGCGCAGATCGTCAATCTGATGCTCGACCTGCAGCGCGAGCTCGGCGTCGCGTATCTGTTCATTTCGCACGACATGGCGGTGGTCGAGCGGGTCAGCCATCGCGTCGCGGTGATGTATCTCGGCCAGATCGTCGAGATCGGTCCGCGTCGCGCGGTGTTCGAGGCGCCGCAGCATCCGTACACGAAGAAGCTGATGAGCGCGGTGCCGGTCGCCGATCCCGGGCGCCGTCACGCGCAACGCATGCTCGCCGCCGACGATATTCCGAGCCCGATCCGCGCGCTGCACGACGAGCCGGTCGTTGCGCCGCTCGTCGCGGTGGGTCCGGATCATTTCGTCGCGCAGCATCGCGTCGGCGGCGCTTATTGAGCGAAGCGCCGCATCGCATTGAAGCGGAAGACCTGAAGCGCGAGACCCGAAGCATCGGCAATCGAAGCAACAGCAAGAGAAACATCAGCAATTGAAGCCACGCCAACCATAACGGCCCTGTCACATCCTTAACTCGCAGCCTGGAGCAATCTCATGAACCTGCTGTTCCCGTCCTCTCCGTTTCGTTTGCGCGCGCTCGTCAGCGGCGGCGCGGTGGTGTTCGCGACGCTCGCGGGCAATCTGGCGCACGCCGAAACGACGGCCGTGATGGCCGTCGCGTCGACCTTCACGTCGCTCGATCCGTACGACGCGAACGACACGCTGTCGCAGGCGGTCGCGAAATCGTTCTATCAGGGGCTGTTCGGCTTCGACAAGGACATGAAGCTCGTCAACGTGCTCGCCGACAGCTATGAGGCGAGCCCCGACGCGCGCGTCTATACGATCAAGCTGCGCCATGGCGTGAAGTTCCAGGACGGCACCGACTTCAATGCGGCCGCCGTGAAGGCGAACTTCGACCGCGTGACCGATCCGGCCAACAAGCTGAAGCGCTACAACATGTTCAGCCGCATCGAGAAAACGGAAGTGGTCGATCCGTACACGGTGCGCGTCACGCTGAAAACGCCGTTCTCGGCGTTCATCAACGTGCTCGCGCATCCGTCTGCGGTGATGATCTCGCCGGACGCGCTGAAGAAGTACGGCAAGGACATCGCGTTTCATCCGGTTGGCACAGGCCCGTTCGAACTCGTGAAGTGGGACCCGGCCGGCGACCTGACCGTGAAGAAGTTCGCCGGCTACTGGAAGAAGGGTTATCCGAAGATCGATGCGATCGACTGGAAGCCGGTCGTCGACAACAACACGCGTGCCGCGCTGATCCGCACCGGCGAAGCGGACTTCGCGTTCCAGGTGCCGTTCGAGCAGGCCGCGCAACTGCAGTCGAGCCCGAAGGTCGATCTGATCGCGGCGCCGTCGATCATCGAGCGCTACATCAGCATGAACATGAACCAGAAGCCGTTCGACAACCCGAAGGTGCGTGAGGCGCTGAATTACGCGGTCAACAAGGAAGCGCTGACGAAGGTCGCGTTCGCCGGGTACGCGACGCCGGCCGACGGCGTCGTGCCGCAGGGCGTCGACTATGCGGTCAAGCTCGGACCCTGGCCGTACGATCCCGCGAAGGCGCGCGAACTGCTGAAGGAAGCGGGCTATCCGAACGGCTTCGAAACGACGCTGTGGTCCGCGTATAACTACTCGACCGCGCAGAAGGTGATCCAGTTCGTGCAGCAGCAGCTCGCGCAGGTCGGCATCAAGGCCAGCGTCGAGGCGCTCGAAGCGGGTCAGCGCGTCGCCAAGGTCGAAAGCGCGCAGGATCCGGCGACCGCGCCGGTGCGGATGTACTACGCGGGCTGGTCGTCGTCGACCGGCGAGGCGGACTGGGCGATCAGCCCGCTGCTCGCGGGCTACTCGATTCCGCCGAAGATGGTCAACACGTCGTACTACAAGAACGACGCGGTCGACAACGATCTGAAGCAGGCGCTCGAAACCACCGACCGCACGCAGAAGGCCGCGCTCTACACCGACGCGCAGAAGCGCATCTGGGCCGACGCGCCGTGGATCTTCCTCGTCAAGGAGAAGGTCGTGTATGCGCGCAGCAAGCGTCTGTCGGGCGCTTACGTCGCGCCGGACGGCTCGTTCAACTTCGACGAGATCGCGATCAAGTGATGAGCTGACGAGGCGGCATGCGTCAGGCGGCGGTTCACCCAGCCCGCCGCCGCGCCGCCGCCGCACACGGGTCCTCGTTGCCCGCCTGATTTGCCGCTCAATTGCCGCTCATTTGCCGGACTGGTTTCATGCTGAACTTCCTCGTCAAACGTCTGCTAGGCCTGCTGCCGACGCTCTTCATCGTCGCCGTGCTGGTGTTCCTGTTCGTGCATCTGCTGCCGGGCGATCCGGCGCGGCTCGCCGCCGGTCCTGAAGCGGACGAGGCGACCGTGGCGCTCGTGCGCTCCGACCTCGGGCTCGACAAGCCGCTGCCGCAGCAGTTCGTCCGTTTCTTCTGGCGGATGGCGCATGGCGACTTCGGCGTTTCGACGCGCAGCAAGCGGCCGGTGAGCCAGGAGATCGCGGAACGCTTCTTCCCGACGTTGTGGCTGACGATCGCGAGCATGGTGTGGGCGGTCGTGATCGGCATGGCGATCGGCATCGCCTCGGCGGTGTGGCGCAACCGCTGGCCGGACCGCCTGGGCATGACGCTCGCGGTGTCGGGCATTTCGTTTCCGGCGTTCGCGCTCGGCATGCTGCTGATGCAGATTTTCTCGGTGCAACTCGGCTGGCTGCCGATCGTCGGCGACGGTTCGTGGCGCAGCTACGTGCTGCCGTCGCTGACGCTCGGCGCGGCGGTCGCGGCCGTGATGGCGCGCTTCACGCGGGCCTCGTTCGTCGAGGTGCTGCACGAGGACTTCGTGCGCACCGCGCGTGCGAAGGGCGTGCCCGAGCGGCTCGTGATCATCAAGCACTGCCTGCGCAACGCGCTGATTCCCGTCGTCACGATGATGGGGTTGCAGTTCGGCTTTCTGCTCGGCGGCTCGATCGTCGTCGAAGTGGTGTTCAACTGGCCGGGCCTCGGCCGATTGCTCGTCGATGCGGTGTCGATGCGCGACTATCCGATCATTCAGGCCGAGGTGCTGTTGTTCTCGCTCGAATTCATCATCATCAACCTGATCGTCGACGTGCTGTACGCGGTGATCAACCCGACCATCCGTTTCAAGTGAGGCCCGCATGAGCACCACCGCCACCGGGCCGAATGCGGCCACTCCCACTGCCTCCGAACGCGCGATCCGCACACCGTGGAGCGAGTTCTGGCGCAAGTTCCGCAAGCAGCATGTCGCGCTGGCCGCCGGCGTGTTCGTGCTGCTCCTGATCGTGGTCGCGATCATCGCGCCGCATATCGTGCCGTACGACCCCGAGAATTTCTTCGACTACGACGCGCTGAACGCGGGGCCGTCGGCCGCGCACTGGTTCGGCGTCGATTCGCTGGGCCGCGATATCTTCAGCCGCATCCTCGTCGGCTCGCGCATTTCGCTCGAGGCAGGCTTTCTGTCCGTGGCGATCGGCGCGGTGATCGGCACGTTCTTCGGTCTGCTTGCCGGTTACTACGAGGGCTGGTGGGATCGCATCACAATGCGCGTGGCCGACGTGCTGTTCGCGTTCCCCGGCATTCTGCTCGCGATCGGCGTGGTCGCGATTCTCGGCAACGGAATGATCAACGTGATCTGCGCCGTGGCGATCTTCAGCATTCCGGCGTTCGCGCGGCTCGTGCGCGGCAATACGCTGATGCTCAAGCAGCTCACCTATGTCGAGGCGGCACGCAGCATCGGGGCGTCGGACTGGACGATCATCGCGCGGCACATTCTGCCGGGCACGATTTCATCGGTCGTCGTGTATCTGACGATGCGCATCGGCACGTCGATCATCACGGCGGCGAGCCTGTCGTTTCTCGGCTTGGGCGCGCAGCCGCCGACGCCCGAGTGGGGCGCGATGCTCAACGAAGCTCGCGCCGACATGGTGACCGCGCCGCATATCGCGCTGTTTCCGAGCCTCGCTATCTTCCTGACCGTGCTCGCGTTCAATCTGCTCGGCGACGGTCTGCGCGATGCGCTCGATCCGAAGCTGGATCGGCCATGAGCATGAGCAACCATCATTCGGCTGAGCGCGCGCCGCATCTCGGCACGTTGCCGGCCGGAGCGCTCGGCACGATCGCCGACGTGGACGGCGTCAGCGTCGGTCATTGCACGCTTGCCGAAGGCGCGCTGCAAACCGGCGTGACCGTGATCCGGCCGCATCGCGGCGATCCGTTCGTCGACAAGGTGCCGGCCGCCGCGTCGGTGATCAACGGCTTCGGCAAGAGCGTCGGGCTCGTGCAGCTCGACGAACTCGGCACGCTGGAGACGCCGATCGCGCTGACCAACACCTTCGGCGTCGGTACGGTCGCGCAGGCGCAGATCCGCGCGGCGATTCGCGCGAATCCGCGCATCGGCCGCGAATGGTCGACGCTCAATCCGCTCGTGTTCGAATGCAACGACGGCTACCTGAACGACATTCAGGCGCTTGCCGTGACCGAACAGCATTTCAACGAAGCATTCGACGCGGCAAGCGCCGATGTCGCGAGCGGTGCGCTCGGCGCGGGGCGCGGCATGTCGTGTTTCGATCTGAAGGGCGGCATCGGCACTGCGTCGCGCGTGTCCAGTGCGGCGGGCCGCGACTACACCGTTGGCGCGCTCGTGCTTGCCAACTTCGGCCGTCTGCCGATGCTGACGATCGACGGCACGCCGCTCGGCCGCATTCTGGCCGAACGCGCGGCCGTCGCTGAGGCGGCGAATGCTGCCAGTGCCGCTGCTAATGCGACCCCCGAGCAACCCGAGCAAGGCTCGATCATCATGATCGTCGCGACCGATGCGCCGCTCGACGCGCGCCAGCTGAAACGCCTGTCGTTGCGCGCGGCGGCCGGTCTCGCGCGCACCGGCTCGGTGTACGGCCACGGCAGCGGCGATATCGCGCTGGCGTTTTCGACCGCGTACACGGTGCCGCACGGCGCGGACTTCGTCGCGCTGCCGCCGCTGGTCGCGGATCACTGTATGGACCCGCTGTTTCGCGCCTGCGCCGACAGCGTCGAGCAGGCGATCGTCGATGCATTGTGGAGCGCCGAGTCGGTCACCGGTCGCGACGGCCATCGGCGGCTGTCGCTGCGCGACAGCGTGCCGGACCTTGCCCACTTGCTGAGGAATTCCGCGCGATGAAAGTCCTGATCTCCACCGACATCGAAGGCATCGCCGGCGTGTTCCATGCCGAGCAGACCCGAGCGGGCAACGGCGAATACGAAGCCGCGCGACGCTGGATGACGCTCGAAGCCAACGCGGCCGTCGAAGGCGCGTTCGCGGGCGGCGCGACCGACGTGTGGGTCAATGATTCGCACGGCGGCTTTCGCAACCTGCTGCCCGATCTGCTCGATCCGCGCGCCCAGCTCGTGCTCGGCAAGCCGCGCACGCTCGGCATGATGGCCGGGCTCGAATACGGTGCGGCGCTGGTCTTCATGCTCGGCTATCACGCGAAAGCGCAAACGCGCGGCATCCTAGCGCACACGATCAACAGCTTCGCGTTCGCGCGCGTGGCGTTCAACGGCGTGGAGCTGGGCGAAGCGGGGCTGTACGGTGCGCTCGCCGAAGAATATGGCGCGCGTGTGGTGCTTTTATCGGGTGACGACGTGTTCGCCGAGGAAACCGCGCCGCGTTTTCCCGGCGCGCGTTTCGTCGTCACGAAGACCGCAACCGGGCAAGCAAGCGGCGTCACGCAGTCGCCTGCGAGCGTGCGCGAGGCGCTGCGGGCCGCCGCGCGCGACGTGGTCCGTCAGCATGTCGAAGCGGGCCGCGCGCCTGCCGCGACGCGCGCGGAGCCGCGAACGATCGACTGCGAACTGCGCGTGCAAACGAGCGGGCTCGCCGATCTGTTCTGCCAATGGCCGACGCTTACGCGCGTCGATGGCGTGACGTTGCGCTTCAGTGCGGCGTCGGCCGAGCATGCGGTGCGGATGCTGAACTGTCTGTCGGCGATGTCGTTCATGCTGCGCTGAGCCGCGCGGCGTCGAGCCGCCGGCTTACTGCTGCTGCCGGCTCAACTCGCGCGCCGCGTGATCGATCGCCTCCGCCACCGCCCCGGCGTGCGACACCGGCGCGAGATGGCTCGACGCGACCGGCACCACCTTCGCGCCGATGCGCGCGGCGATCATTCTCTGCAGATCGGGCGACACCGCGTGGTCTTTCGTCGTCAGCACGTACCACGACGGTTTGTCCTTCCAGCCGACCTGATCGACCGGTTCGTCGAATGCGCTCGCGGCGATCGGCACCTGCGCGGCGGCGAGCACGCGTGCGACGGTCTCGGGCACGTCGGCGGCGAGATCGGCGTGATAGCGCGCGCGGTCGATCCACAAAAACCCGTTCGCGTCCTTGCTGATGCTCTGGCCGGCCGGCATCGGCCCGCCGGCCTTCATCACGTCCATCGCCGATTCGTGCAGTTGCGGCGCAAGCGCGGCGACATACACGAGCCCGGCGACGTTCGGCGCATTCGCGGCGACCTCGGTGATCACGACGCCGCCCCAGGAGTGCCCGACCAGCAGCACCGGACCGTTCTCGCGATCGAGCACGCGGCGGGTCGCGGCGACGTCGTCGGCGAGCGAGGTCAGCGGGTTCTGCACCGAGCTCACGTGATAACCCTTTTGCTGCAGCTTCGCGACCACGCCGTTCCAGCTCGATCCGTCGACGAACGCGCCATGCACGAGCACGATGTTGCGCACCGGGCCGCCGAGCGCGGCGGCAGGCGGCTTGCTGGCAGTAGCGGGGGCAGGCGCTGGCGCAGGCTGGCCGCTTGCCTGCGACGCGGCGGCGTCATCGGCCGTTTGCTGGGCGGCGGGCACCGTCTGCGCGAGCGCGGACGTACTGACGCCCGCGAAACAGAGGCACAACACGGCGGCGCAAAGCAGACGTTTGGGCAACATAGTGATGCTCCGCGGCGTGAAAAGTGGACTTCGGCAACATACCCGGGCGCGATCCCCGTGACAATCACAATCCGCGCGCTTGAGTGCGGCGCAGAACGAAGCGGGCGGCTCCGAATGTCAGAGGAATATCGGTCGGGTAAAGTTAGCGGTTTTGCCAGACCGGACCGTACGGTCCAGCCGTGCAATCTGCCACAGCGCTGCCTTCGACAGCGTTCTGCGCCCAGCGGCGACATGCGGCGAACACAGGGGCGCTGACGCCGGGCTGGTCGGTCTCGGTGTGGCTGGTGCCGGCATGGCTCGTACTGATGTGGGGCGGCTACATGATCAAGCGACGCCGCGAGGTTGCGCGCGCTGGCATGGGGGCCGCGAGCCGATAAGCGCCGATCGGCGCGACGCGTGGTGTTCCGCGGCGAACACGGCGATTCGCCGCCGACGAACGATCTTCGCGCGGCGAAGTTCCCGACATAGGTCGGTCTCGTGTGGGCGAGCGCACAGATCGATTTTTGCGAATCGGTAATCTCTGTCCGGTCGTCCGGCACGAAGCCGGGATGGCTGGCCATGCCGGCCATCCCCGGACCGTACCGGCGACATGGTCTGCTGGTACGCCCCCGCTAGCGCGGGTCTCAAGGGCGCAGCAACTCCCACGTTGATTGACGTACCGCGGAGAGACACCATGTTCAACGCAGGCGCCGTACGGACCAGGTCGAACTTCGGCGCGGGTGCCGCGCTCCTTTTGCTGATTGCGGTAGCCTGCCTCGCGCTGCGTATCCTGCACGTCGTCGCCAAGTTTCGTGGCAACGTCCCTGACGCCTTCGGCGATTTCAATTTCTACCTGTACGCCTTCAACGTCGTGCTGCATGACCCGGCGCGCCTGTACGATCACGACGCACTCATCGCGTTTTTGCAGGGCATCGGCGCGCGCTCGACGGGCGACGACATCTTCTACGCCTACCCGCCGCAGTTCGCGCTGGTGTTTGCGCCGCTCGCGCTGCTGACGCCGCTCGCCGCGAAAATCGTCTGGGTGAGTGCGTCGATCGTGTTGTTCTCGGTGGCTTTGTATCTCGTCGTCACGATGGCGTACCGCGGCACGGAGCGCAGCGTGAATCTGCTGCTGGTGGCGGTCGCGCTGCTGAGCTTTCCGCTCGTCGAAGATACCTACGACGGCCAATCGAACGAACTGCTGTTCTTCCTGTTGATTGCGACTTTCGCGCTGATCGAGCGTGGCAAAGGTTATGCCGCTGGACTCTTTCTTGGCTTTGCGATCGCGATCAAGCTCACGCCCCTGGCCGTCGCCGGCCTGCTGTTGCTGCGTCGCGAATGGCGGACGTTCGTGATGGCGAGCGTCGTTGCGATTGCGTTGACGTTGATCACCGGAGCGCGCCTCGGCTTCGACGTTTTGTGGCACTACTTCGTGTCGGACATGCCGCGCCTGAACGGCATGGCACTGGGGATGAGCGGTGGCGGCGCGCCGATGAACAACGCCGTGAGGGGCGCGCTGCAGACGCTATCGGCGACGGTCGGCATGCCGGTGTCCGGTGCGTTGCTGTCGATTGCTTCGCATGCGGTGGTGCTGGCTGCTTGCCTGCTGTCCGCGTATCTGGTGTTTCGCCGCCATCGGGACAGCCGCATCGACTACGCGCTCGCTTCGATGACGATGCTCGTGGCTTATCCGATCCTCGAGCCGATCCACATGGTGCTCGCGCTGATCCCGTTGCTGATTTTGCTGGGGACCGCCTTCGAAGCGCGCGGCGGGCAGCTGTCGGCGCTCGGTCCGAGACTGGAGATGCTGCTGGCCGCGGTCGTCGTGGTCTTGCTGTTCTTTGCGGCGCGATTCGTGTCCTACACGGTCGCGGCGCTGATCATTTACGGCCTCTGTGTCGCAAGGTACTTTCCACCGTCGGTGAGGCGGCGAGGGCGTGCTTACCAGCCTGGATGAATGATCCCGGTGTGGCTAAAGGGTTTTTGATGGGAGATGCGACTGGCGATGTCTTCCGGACGATTGGGAATCGGGAAGATTGTTTGATGGCAGGGCCGGAATGAAAAACCCCCTGCTATCGCTTTGCTTGAGCGGGTTTGAGGAATTTTGCCGGTACGGATACCACCAAAAATACCACCGGGCGTGCGTATTTGCCAGAATGAGCGAGCGAAAGCTTATCGGTGAACCGGGCATATTACAGTCGGCCGAGTTCGACCCACAACAGCCCGTTGACGCTCTTAGGAACGGACACTCGCGACGGGCAACGCGGGCCTAGATTTTCGGGGTAGAACAACCGATTAGTCGTGACATGCGCAAAGTTCGAACTCATGGCCATCAGGGCTAACCAACACAATGCTCTTCATGGCTTCATTGTTTAGCCCGTCGAGAGCGACTGTTGCCCCAAAAGCCTTGGCGCGATCCAGAAATATATGCAAGGCGGATACGTCAAATTCGAACACAGGAACGCATCCGCTCCCGACGAACTCATCGCCAAAATCATTTAGCAGCAACCCGAAGCGGACTTCACCGAGCGAGAATTCGGTCCACTTATCCGACCTGCGGTTCGGCGCGCTTTCCAACAGGTTTTCCCAGAAAGCAGAACTGCGTTCCATGTCCGACACTTTCAAATAGGTGGTTCTAATCCGCATTGAATGCTCCAAGAACGTTTTCGGAAAGACGAAACAGATAATAGAGGTTTCAAAAGTTTCACGTGAACAATTAATTTTCCACGATCTATGCACGAATATAGACTGATCGTTCGTGGCCGAGCATCGCCTCATGCGACTGGCATATCCCCAGCAATAGGCAGTTGCTTTCCCATCTCGAACGCACGAAGCTCGTAGCCAAGTTCCTGATACAAATCGACCGCCTGTTCATTAAACGCCCAAACGGTCAGCCTCATGTCGTTGGCACCGTTTTTTCGTGCCCACTCTTCAGCAAGTTTCATCAGCGTGCTCCCGACGCCGCGTCCCCGCAGTCGTTCCAAAACAGCGACTGAGCCAATGCGGCCAACGGTCAACGGTGAGCTAAGCTCGAATCTGGTGTATGGGGGATTTGAGGCGGGAGATTGAAGGCGGTGGAGGTTTCAGCTGAGAATCTGATTGTCGAAGTCGGAAACCAGCAAACAACAAACCATCCACCATGAGCAAGTTTACGGAAAAAGAAGTCGTCGGTCTATCGGAAGTCGGTCTGGGCTTGGACGATCTGGTGCGCCAGGGCGCGCGGCAGGTGATCCAGCAGGCAATCGAAGCAGAGCTGTCGGCGCTGCTGGAGCGGTTCGAGAACGTTAAAACCCTGCACGGACAGCGTGCCGTGGTGCGCAATGGCTATCTGCCGGAGCGCGAGGTGCTGACGGCGGCCGGCCCCATTGCGGTGAAGGTGCCGAAGGTTCGCGATCGATCAGGATCAGGTGTGAAGTTCAATTCATCGATTGTGCCGCCGTATGTGCGGAAGTCGCCGCGCGTGAGTGCGGCGCTGCCGTGGCTGTATCTGAAGGGCATTTCGACGGGCGATATGAGCGAAGCGCTGGGCGTGCTGCTGGGCGAGGACGCCAAGGGGTTGTCGGCGAACGTGGTAAGTCGCCTGAAGGCGCAATGGGGCGATGAGCACGCCAGCTGGAGCCGGCGTGATCTGTCGAACTCGCGCTACGTGTACTGGTGGGTCGACGGCATTCATACCGGCCTGCGCAGCGAGAACTCGGATGGTCAATGCCTGCTGGTGATCATCGGCGTGAGGCCGGATGGGCGCAAGGAGCGTGTGGCAATCGGCGACGGGTATCGGGAGTCGAAGGCGTCCTGGCAGGAACTGCTGCTCGATCTGAAATCGCGAGGCTTGCAGGGTGGTCCGCTGCTGGCCGTCGGTGATGGCGCAATGGGCTTCTGGGCCGCACTGGAGGAAGTGTTTCCTGCAACGCGCGGCCAGCGCTGCTGGTTTCACAAGATGGGCAACGTGCTCAACGCGCTGCCGAAGTCGCAACAGGGGCGCGCGAAGGCCGACCTGCAGGCGATCTGGATGGCGGCGACGCGCGCCGACGCGTACGCCGCGTTCGATCGTTTCGTGACGGTCTACGCCGCGAAATATCCGAAGGCAACCGAAACGCTGAAGAAGGACCGGGAGAGCCTGCTGGCGTTTTACGACTTCCCCGCCGAGCACTGGCAGCATTTGCGCACGACGAATGCGATTGAGTCGACATTCGCGACCGTGCGCCACCGGACGACTCGCACCCGCAACTGCGTGTCGCGACCAACCTTCCTCGGTCTGGCATTCAAGCTGATCGAGGAAGCCGAGAAAACCTGGCGCCGTATCAACGGCCCTGAGCAGATCAAGCTGTTGCTGGAGGGCATTGCCTTCAGGGACGGCGAACCGGTGCAAGGCGATCAACCGGTTCAGCAGAAACTCGCCGCCTGAAGCCGAACGCTATCAAGCTGCCCATACACCACTCTTGACGTTAGCTCTCAACGGTTGCAACAGTGGACTTGTCGGCTGCATCACTTGAACGGTGATAAAGCCGACCGCCGTGCTGCCATGCTCGGCGAGAAACATGGCTCGATCTTCTCCCTGAAGGCTGGAGAGCCAGTGCGGCTTGTCTCGAGCGAACTCTTCTGTGGCGTTTGCATAGACGTCAGGACGTGCCTGATGGTGGATCGCGTTCAAGTTTTGACCCAACTCGCAAATTTTCAAAATGTCGTCGATGGTTGCGCGGCGATAGCTTATCGAGTCGGTCATCTTCAGCTCTTGATGGTGGGGAAATAAAAAAAGGCGCCTTAAGCGCCTTGGTCGTTTGCACATGGAATGGACCGTGAGGTCGAATTCCTTACTATGGACGTAACGACCCACGGCGCAGCGGATAGCGACCGTGATGATGGTGGTGAGCCTTGCTCGGGACGTTACGAAGTTCCATGCTGTCAATATTGGCACAAAAACAATTTCTGCGTGAGCACATTATTTTTTTGAGTGGCGGCTGTGTCTAACCGGGCATATCGGCCAGCAACGCCCATCGCTCGTGGTCGCGCCATTCGCCATTTATGCGGAGATAGCGAGGAGAAAAACCTTCCTGTTTAAAACCCAACCGCCGCACAAGTGCGATCGACGCGATATTCCCTGGTTGAATATTTGCCTCCACCCGATGCAATCCAAGTTCGCTGAAAGCATAGATCACAGCTGCCCGTACCGCGTCCGTCATCAACCCTGCCCGGGCGAAGTTCGACATTCCGTAATACCCGAGATAGGCGCTGCGAAAAGCGCCCATTACTATTTCGTTAATGTTCACCACACCGACAATTTGAATCGATGCCACTTCACGCGCAATGAGGCCGACGTTCGACCCGGTGAGACCACCTGAAAACCAGCTATCGAAGCCCGTTTGATCGGTAAAGGATGTGACCCAAGGCAGGTGATAGTCCTGACTTGCTGAGTTTGCGGCGATCAAATCGGCGGCGTCGGCACGGATCACTCGGCTTAGCTGAATGCCACTCATGATGCTCCATCGTATAGGCGTGTGCAGGGCTTGAATTGTCGCCGATCCAACAGAGATGGATCAATCTCCAGAGTTGGCCGAACAGGGTCCGACAGGTTTCTCAGTCGTCTAGCTCAATGCGATAACGAAGAGTTTCCGCGAATCCATAGGCGGCGGTCTTTTTGAACCGGTCAGTCAGGACACCACTGCATGCTGCGATCACCCGCTGTGAGGCTATATTTTCAGGATCAACCGTTAGTTCCACGTAGGGCAAGCCTTGCAGCCTCGCTTCGCCAAGCATCAAATTGAGCGCCTGCTTGGCGTAGCCGTTGCCTCGCTTCCACGGCACGACTGAGAAGCCGATATGTCCGAGCACATACGGCGGCAATTCGGCAGATCCAGCCTGCCACCGAAATCCGATCGCACCGCTAACATCGCCGTCCCAAATCCATCGGATGATGCTTGGAAGACGGGCAACGGTCGAGCCATCGGGCAAAGGAATCGGGCCGCCTGATGCGGTCGGATCATCCAGCCCGTCGACGAATGCCTCTGCGTTCAACTCGATAGAATTCAACTGTTCGCGCGCAGCGACCTCCTTACGAACATTGTCAGGTGACCATCCCGCCTCAAGGGCCGAAACGTAGCTTGCCAGCAACGCAGTCGTAGGCCTCAAGAGTTCGATCTCAGTTGTCATTTTCTTCGCCTCAGGAGGAATGATTGACAACAGTTTAAGCGGCGGCGTCGAGTGTCTCAAAGTGGCCGGGCTGTGCCCCACGCGGCGGCGGCCACCAATTGCGCTTCATGCAGTCGGCATAGCGCAAGAAAATTTGTGCGAGCTAGCTGTGAAGCCAACAACAATCAGCATTGTGTCGTCGCTTCCTTTTATGCGCGGAGTCATGACAGGTCTTGACCAATCATCATTCGATGACCATCCGGAGTCCCTACAAGGAACTCGCGCATGCCGTGCGGTCTGTCGGTCGGAGGTTGCAGGATGATGGCGCCTCGACCGACAAGTTCTTCATGAAGTGCGTCAGCGTTCGCCACTTGGAGGTAGCCGAAATAACTGTGGTCCCCGGTTGCCGAAGGCAACATGGCATCGGGGCAATGGCCGATCATGACGCGCACACCCCTCTCGTGGCCAACTTCCAACCTGTCCCGTCGAGCCAGTCCAGTCGAAAACCGAGCGCGTCCCGAAAGTATGAGGCACTGGCTTCGAGGTTTGGAACCGCGAGGACGAAAGAAAAAGAACTAAGATCCGTCAGCGCTTCGGCCATCACGTCACTCCCTGAGTAGCTTCGGCCGCGAACGGCCACCGATTGTTGCCGATTGTACTCCCCGAGTCGAGTGACCCTTCCTGGCCGAACCTTGCCAATCGTTGTGCGATCGACAAGTGTCGTGTCATGACCGGCAGCACGCGACCCGTAAGCGACAGAGGTAAATCGCGAAAGTGGCTGCACAAAGGCTGTGCTGCCACGCGGTTCGATGCGTGCGGTTGTTGGCACTCGGCCCACATGTTCTAATGGGGTCATCTATTTCCGGTGCCCCGCCCCCGTCATGCCATTATTCGAGCCCGTCACGCTGACTACCCCACGCCTCGTTCTGCGGCCGCTTCGTCATGAAGACGCGCAACCACTGTTCGCGATCTGGTCGGACGCGGATGCGATGCGCTATTTTTCGTTTCCGGCGATGACTTCCCTGGATCAGGCAACGGATCGAGTCGCACGTAAATTGAATACGTCAGCTGGCGGCCAGGACTTCATCTGTGCAGTCGAGTTGCAGACAACCGGCGAAGTGCTCGGTGATTGCGCTCTCTTTCATGCAGACGAGCAATGCCGACGCGCGGAGATAGGCTTTGGTCTGCAACGCAAGCATTGGGGAAACGGATATATGAGTGAGGCGGTTTCCGCGCTGATCGAGCACGCGTTCGGCACGCTGAATTTACGCCGGATTGAGGCGGATATCGACCCACGAAATGTAGCCTCGGCGCTTCTTCTCGAACGGCTCGGATTTGTCCGCGAAGGGTTGTTGCGTGATCGCTGGATAGTTGGCGATGAGGTGTCGGATAGCGCGCTGTACGGGCTGCTCGAAAGTGATCGTCGGGCGTAGATGGCCACTGGCTGACGCCAGGATGTGAACTTGACGCTGCGGCGTGAGCGACCGGAATTCTCTCTGATTGTCGCGAATTTACGCGGCAGCGTCGACTGATCGGAGTTGGCTGAAACCGGCGAAACTGGTCCCGACCGTCATTGACGAAAGATTCTGCCGCACGGCTCAGGTTTGCCGCTGCGTGCTCGAACGATAAACGCACCCCAGACTACAGCTTGTCCCTTTATGAAGAATTACTTCGACAGCCCCTTCAAGGGGAAGCCGCTTTCAGAGCAGGTAACCAATCCCAACATCATCGTGGGGCGTTACAGCTACTACTCTGGCTACTATCACGGACACTCCTTTGATGACTGTGCACGCTACCTGTTGCCAGACCGCACAGGTGTCGACCGGCTGATCATCGGTAGCTTCTGCTCTATCGGAAGTGGTGCGACGTTCATGATGGCGGGCAACCAGGGGCACCGGAACGATTGGGTAACCACATTTCCCTTCTTCTACATGACGGAAGAACCGGCGTTTGCTGACGCCTGCGATGCATTCGAACCCGCCGGCGATACGGTTGTCGGGAATGACGTCTGGATCGGTTCCGAAGCGATGATCATGCCAGGTGTTCACATCGGTCACGGTGCCGTGATCGGGAGTTGCGCCGTTGTCACGAAGGACGTTGAACCCTATACGATCATCGGCGGGAATCCGGCAAAGCCGATCCGAAAGCGCTTTTCGGACGATGAGATCGGGATGCTCCTCGAGATGAACTGGTGGGACTGGCCGCTGGACGAGATCGGCAAGTCGATGAAGTTGCTCTGTGCCACGGATATCGCAGCATTGTATGAACGCTGGAGCAGTTCATCGTTATCGGGTCGCTAACACTCGCGTCGACCGACACGCACGCAGTTGACGATCTGGGCATCGACCTTGACTGACCGATCTTGCCCGACGGAAGCCAGTCCACAGGCAGAATCGCCTATACCTCGCTTGCGACTGGCTGGCGAGGAATTCTGTAAACCACAGACTTGTACTTTGGCGTCGCGCGGCTTTCCACAATGACGCCACCTAGCGTTTCGGCGATGCGCCGGCTGGGACGGTTCTCTTCGGCAACCGGATAGGTAAAGCTTTCACAACCAATGGTTCGCGTTGCCCAGTGTGCAACAAGGGTCACAGCTTCACAACCAAACCCATTTCGATGACGATCTTCACGAATCCAGATACCCAGTTCCGGGCTCTCGGTGCGGACGCGGTGAAGCCCGGCTAACCCAAGGAAACTCCCGTCGGTGCGTTGACGTATCGCGAACACATAGTCTGACCCATCGTCAATCGACGGTACCCAGGACCGCCAAACACCGTCAAAATCCTGCCGGGATGCAGGCGGCTCCCACGCCATGTGACGGGTGAGCGAAGGGGTGATGAACGAGAACGCAGCATCCGCGTCGTTGGCCGAGAACGGTTTGATCAAGAGCCGGGTTGATTCAATTTGGATTTCTGTCGGCCGCAGCATCATCTCAAGTCTTCCGTCGAGGTTTGTCTATATTCACCGATTGTCGACGAATCAGAAACGTGTGTCGAATGTCTCATCCTGACCGGACAGCGTCCGATTGCTGTCCGGCGATCACCACTCAGTCTTCCGTCTGTTCGGCCATCTCAAGCGCGTCGTCAACCTCGATGCCAAGATATCTGAGGGTACTTTCAAGCTTCGTATGACCAAGCAAAAGCTGTACGGCTCTGAGATTCTTCGTACGGCGATAGATCAACGAGACCTTCGTCCGACGCATCGTGTGCGTGCCATAGGCGGAGTCGTCGAGCCCGATCGATTTTATCCAGCGATGGACGATCCGTGCGTACTGACGGGTCGAAAGATGGGGCGACGCGTGTATTCGCCCCGGGACCAGGAAATCTGAAGGACACAGAGCTGCTGCCTTGATCCAGCTTTCCACGCTATCCCGCGTTTGCTCGGTGATCTCGAATTGCACCGGCCGCTGCGTTTTCTGTTGCATAACGGTCGCCCGGGGCGCTATGTGTGCCCAGACAGACATCGCGGACTCGAAGTTTTGTCAGGTCGCACGCTCGAAGTTTGCTGTCGATCGCCAGATTGAACATCGCCAGATCACGGGTTTTCGCCCCCAATTGCAGGCGAATCCGAATGGCCCAAATCTCCTTGAGCTTCAGCGGCGACTTCTGCCCGGTTAGCTTGTCATTGTTCCACGGCACGCGCGGCACGTTGCCGATGATGATCGCGTCCATTTCGACTCTTCTTTCAAGTGAAGAGAAAATCAGTCTGCGCCAACCTCGATGGGCGATACCCGACCGGCAAGGGGCGTTCAATTTTCTCCATAACGGTTATCAGTTCGCGGTCAGTTCCTGCTGTCGCCGCACTCGCGCGTCTTCGTCAAGACGTGTCTCTTCGAGTTCCTGCAGCACGCTATCGAGGTCGACAGGTCGCGTGTCGAGCTCGATGCGGCCGGTCAGTTTGACCTCGACATGCAGCTCGCCTGCTTGGAACAGCGCCCAGATCTCCGTTCCGTAATCCGCGCCGAGAATTTGCGGTGCAAACCGTCCGAAGTACGCAGCGAGGTTGTCGACGTCACGCTTGAGCATCGAGGCGGCTTCGTTGTTGGCGGCGGCGTCGATGGCCTGAGGCAGATCGATGATCACCGGTCCATCAGCCGCCAGCAGGATGTTGTATTCGGACAGGTCGCCGTGAATCACACCCGCGCAGAGCATGCGGACAACCTGGTTGAGCAGCAGGGCGTGCAGTTCAAGGGCGCGCGCTTCAGTCAGATGGACGTCGTTGAGGCGTGGCGCGACGTCACCCGTTGCGTCGACCACCAGTTCCATCAGTAACACCCCATCGGTACAGATATAGGGTTGCGGCACTCGCACGCCCCCGTCGGCAAGTCGGAACAGTGCGTCGACTTCGGCGTTTTGCCACAACTCCTCCTGCATCTGGCGCCCATAGCGAGTACCTTTTTCCATCGCACGCGCCTGCCGGCTGTTCTTGACCTTGCGGCCGTCCCGATACGATGCGGCTTGCCGGAAACTGCGCTGCTTCGCGTCCTTGTAGACCTTTGCACACCGCATCGAGTCGCCGCTGCGCACGACGTAGACGGTTGCTTCCTTGCCGCTCATCAACTGGCCGATCACTTCGTCGATGAGTCCTTCGTCAAGAAGCGGTGCAAGCCGTTTGGGTATTTTCATACGACCGACCAGTGCGGCTCGTGGCGCGTGCGTTCGAAATGCGTGGAAGGCGAATGGGTCGCTGAGGTGTGCGGAATCGGCGAACCGATGAATCGCGTGGGCGGTTCCGCTCGTCGGGTTGCTGCATGGGGAGTGGAGGAAGTCATGCCGGATTATAAAGGGAGCGAGGGGGAGGCGACTCAAATCAAATTTCCTGGCGACTGCGCAGATGCATTGTCGCCGCTCCTGGCCGCTGGCTACTTGCCACGACGGGCAGCGCCCGACCACAACGCGCATTCGACTTTCTCCAAAGCGGCAACGGTTGCGCAGGTGTCGATTTTTGGTCTCTTCGAGGATGCGCTCGCGGACGTACGCGCCGTATTGGCGCGAACAGCGGCTTCGGGCGAATAGATCTGCTGCGCGAGTCCCGCCAACGGCTGGAAAGGTCATAGACCAGCGGTACGGTCGCTGCCCGCGAGCGTCCGCGCTACGGGCGCGAAAAACCGCAATGTTCCTGCGGGCGCGTTTTTCCGTTTCATCGAGAGCCGTGGAGATTTTGGGCTGTCGCCCATGTACGGACTGCCTGTCGCACGGTAATTATCTGACTGCTGTCAACCCCGGCAGCGACTTCAGATAGACCATCGACACACCTATGTCCCTGTCCGTATTTGAAATGCACTCCGTGGAGCTGTTCTGCCAGCGGCCACCGGGTGCCTGTTATGTCATCTGCGACGAATGGCACTATAAAGCGTGCCTCGGCAAGGCCGCAGACCTTCAGAGGGCCAGTGCGGAGACCCGGGAATTTCTTGACATTGCCCAACTGAATCACAGGAAGTGGGAGGAGGACCGGAAACTGGTCAGGAATCTCATTGGCGGTCACTGGCTGTTTTTTCATGATGTACGGGACCGGAACCCTGACACCGATGGCTGGTGGGTCATCCTTGCGCTTCTCGAAGAGGTGCGCCGCGGTGCCCTGCTTGCCATTAAAGGCCCTCGCGATAGCCTGTTTCCGTCACCCTACAGCAGCACGCCGTTGAGGGATATCGCAGCGAGGGCCGGTACTCGCCCGGACGGCGAACCTGTGCTGTCTGTCCAGTATGATCCGGCCACCTGGCAAACCCGGCTGAACGCTGCGCGCGCAGCCAGGGCTGGCGATAGAGGCGCATCAACGCTGCTCGGCGACGCGCAGCCGTTTGAGTATGTGCCTGATGCGTTGAGCGGCGATGTCGTTGAACTCGCCGCGAGCACCAATAACCCACGCTATGCCGCCAAGATGCTTGGATACGATCAAAACACGTTCAGCGACATGCTTCACGCTATGAAGCAGTACAACAAATTGCGCGGCGACAACAACGTAATCTGGCATGACGATGGAGACGTGGAATTTCACGGCGTGATTATCGACAACATGCACAGTTGGGCACCCTAAAGGAATGTTATGGTAACGACCCATCAACTTGCACATGCTTCTTTCAATATCTACCAGGACGTGGAGCGGCCCGAATTCTGGACAAACTATTTTGGCGTTGAACCGGACATGCAGAGTGTTCGGGGGCAATTCCGCACTACACCATCTGGGCGCACTAGCAAGTACCCCGCTCGAATTGGTGTATGGAGTGTGGATAGCAAGGGGCATGTTCAGAGTAATATTCTTGCGCCTCACCTTCGCTATCTTGTCGAACGCTTGGCATTGCCCCGATCAGACCTGCCCGAATTGCTCAAGCGCACTGGCGCACAGATGCGTTTCTTCTGTTATTGGGACAACGAGAGCGGCGACCGCGTGCCTGATGTGCCCGACGATATTCGCACCATGATGGAAGCCATGGGCGGCACGATTGAGATTGATGAATATCGATAGAGCCTCGCTCGAATGCTCTTCGAGGATGCGCTCGCGGACGTACGCGCCGTATTGGCGCGAACAGCGGCTTCGGGCGAATAGATCTGCTGCGCGAGTGCCGCCAGCGGCTGGAAAGGTCATAGACCAGCGGTACGGTCGCTGCCCGCGAGCGTCCGCGCTACGGGCGCGAAAAACCGCAATGTTCCTGCGGGCGCGTTTTTCCGTTTCATCGAGAGCCGTGGAGATTTCGGGCTGTCGCCCATGTACGGACTGCCTGTCGCACGGTAATTATCTGACTGCTGTCAACCCCGGCAGCGACTTCAGATAGACCATCGACACACCTATGTCCCTGTCCGTATTTGAAATGCACTCCGTGGAGCTGTTCTGCCAGCGGCCACCGGGTGCCTGTTATGTCATCTGCGACGAATGGCACTATAAAGCGTGCCTCGGCAAGGCCGCAGACCTTCAGAGGGCCAGTGCGGAGACGCGGGAATTTCTTGCTATCGCCGCACTGAATCGCAGGAAGTGGGAGGAGGACCGGAAGCCGGTCAGGAATCTCATTGGCCGCAGCTGGCTGTTTTTTCATAGGGTCCGGGACCGCGATCCTGACGCCGATGGCTGGTGGGTCATCGTTGCGCTTCTCGAAGAGGTTCGCCGGGGCAAACTGCTTGCCGTTAAACGTCCGCGTCACGGCCTGTTTCCGTCACCGTACAGCAGCACGCCGTTAATGAATCCCGTAGCGAAGGCCGGCAGTCAGCCGAACGGCGAACCCATTCTGTCTGTGCAGTACGATCCGGCCACCTGGCAAACCCAACTGAACGCTGCCCGCGCAGCCAGAGCTAGCGATAGAGGCGCATCAACGCTGCTCGGCGACGCGCAGCCGTTTGAGTATGTGCCTGACGCGTTGAGCGGCGATGTCGTTGAACTCGCCGCGAGCACGAACAACCCAAACTACGCGGCGAAGATGCTGGGGTATGACCGCAAGACGTTTGGGGCTATCTTGCACAGGTTCAAGCCAGGCAATGGCTTGGGGCCAGCCGATAACGTCATCTGGCATGACAACGGCGACGTGTACTTTAATGGTAGCCACATCGGAAATTTTCATGACTGGGCAAACTGAGGCCGCTCCAATGGCAGATCACCAACTTGCGCACGCGACCTTTTACATATCCGGCGACTCATTGGAGCCAGCCTTTTGGACGGCGTATTTCGACATCAAGCCGGATACAGCGATTACCAAGGGACAGCCGTTCACCACACCGTCTGGGCGACCGAGCAGCGCGCCGGGCCGCGTTGGCCTTTGGGGCGTGCGCAGTGAGGGCGCAGTTCGTAGCGATTCACTTGAGCCGCATTTGCGTTACCTGATTGGGCGCCTGAATCTGCCGAGAGCGGAACTTGGCCAACTGCTCGCAGACAAGGGACTTCGGATGCGCTTCTTCTGTTACTGGTACAACGAGAGCGGCGACCGCGTGCCTGATGTGCCCGACGATATTCGCACCATGATGGAAGCCATGGGCGGCACGGTTGAGATTGATGAATATCGATAGAGCCTCGCTCGAATGCACAAGCCGATCCTCGCGAGTCGGCTTTTTTGTGCGAGCTTGTAAGGCACAGCGCGAGTGTTATGGGCCGCACTTCTGAATTAATCCTCTATGCCGCAAACATACACGGCCCACGCTTCCATCATCGGGCGGCGCTGTTCCAAATGGTTGTCCCGCTGAGGTAGTAAGGCGACCGTCCCGCCTTTGATCGGAATGACTTCGGCCCCGGCCTTGATCCGGTCAAGGTAATCGGCCCAGCGATATCGACCCGCTTTCAACGGACTGACCGCGCTCTTCCATCCAGGCGAGCGCAACGGCTTCGAATGAATTGGCAGCAGCAAGGCGGGCGGCGCGTTTCCCGGCCTTTTTAGCTTCCTCCGGATCAATGTTTGCTGCCAGTTTTTCGCGGGCGTAGTCCCGACGCTTGCGGGCATCGGCAAGCGGCACGTCTGGATAGACGCCAAGTGCGAGGCTCTTTTCCTTTCCGGCGAAACGGTACTTGAAAATCCATCGCTTGCTGCCCGTTGGCGTGACAAGCAGCAGCAGGCCGCCACCGTCGTACAGCTTCTGCTGTTTTTCACCCGGCTTCGTGTTACGGATCGTGGCATCCGTCAGCGCCATGTTTGCGTCTCCGGTTGTCGCGCCGCTACTGGGGGCGTTTTCCATCCGACGGGCGCTTGAATCGTGGCAACCCCCGAAATGACCCCCTGGTGGGGGTTGTAATCGCTGGTGAACCCTTGGAGGCTACAGCAAACAAAAGCCCCGCTCAGCGCTAGCTGTCGGGGCTTCGTGATGAACCGTTACCGGTTGAAGAGTGTTTGGTGCCCAGGGCCGGAATCGAACCGGCACGCCTTGCGGCGGGGGATTTTGAGTCCCCTGCGTCTACCAATTTCACCACCTGGGCAGATACTGCAGCGCGCGCATCGGGAGTTCAGCGCGCAAGGAAGACGCAGATTATGGCCGAAAATCGGTAGACGGGCAAGTCGATTGCCTTCACCCGCCACAGCGCGTTCGCGGCGAGCGGTGCTCAGACCGTCCGCGAGAATCGTGTGAGCGTCTGCTCGCCCAGATAGCGGTCAAATATCATCGCGAGATTGCGCACGAGCATGCGGCCGGCCATTCGCACTTCGAGCTTGCGTGCGCCGAGCGAGATCAGCCCGTCGTCCTCGAATGAACGCAGACGCGCGAGTTCCGGCGCGAACGTGTCGGCGAAGTGGATGCCGTACGCCGCTTCGAATTCGTCGAAGCGCAGTTCGAGGTTGCACATCAGCTGCGTGATCACGTCGCGCCGCAGACGGTCGTCGGCGGACAGGCGGATGCCGCGCGCGATCGCGAGCCGGCCCGCATCGATCGAGTCGGTGTAAGCGGGCAGCTCTCGCGCGTTCTGCGCGTACACGTCGCCGACCTTGCCGATCGACGAGGCGCCAAAACCGATCAGATCGCACTCGGCCCGCGTGCTATAGCCCTGGAAATTGCGATGCAGCGTGCGCTGCGCCTGCGCGCGAGCGAGCTCGTCGGTGGGCAGCGCGAAGTGATCCATGCCGATGTACACATAGCCCGCTTCAGTCAGCCGTTCGACGATCCGTTGCAGCAGAGCCAGCCGCTCCTCGCTCGACGGCAGCGTCGCGGGATCCATCTGGCGCTGCATCTTGAAGAGCCGCGGCATGTGCGCATACGCGAACACCGACAGCCGGTCCGGCGCCAGTTCGAGCATCGTGTCGAGCGTGCGGCTGAAGCTCGCGACGGTTTGATGCGGCAGCCCGTAAATCAGATCGACGCCGATCGAATGAAAACCGTACGCGCGCGCCGCCTGCATCACCGATGCGGTCATCTCGAACGGCTGGATGCGATTGATCGCCTGCTGCACGCGCGGATCGAAGTCCTGCACGCCGAGGCTCAGCCGGTTGAAGCCGAGGCGGCGCAGAAGCGCGACCGTGTCGGGCGACGCCTCGCGCGGATCGACCTCAATCGAATATTCGGCTCGATCGTCGGGCAGAAGTTTGAAGTGCTCGCGCGTCGCGGCCATCAGCTGGGCCATCTCGTCATGCGACAAAAACGTCGGCGTGCCGCCGCCCCAATGCAATTGCGAGACGGGCCGCTGCGTATCGAAACACGTGGCCTGCAAACCGATTTCGCGTTTGAGCCGCTCAAGGTACGGGCGCGCATGCGCGCGATTTCTCGTCACGACCTTGTTGCAGCCGCAGTAGAAGCACACGGTGTCGCAAAACGGAATGTGGAAGTACAGAGACAGATCGGTCGACGCGGCACTCGGGTCGGCGGCGGCGCGGTGATAGTCGGCGGTGTCGAACGATTCGCGGAACTGCGGCGCGGTCGGATAGGACGTATACCGGGGACCGTTCGCGCTGTAGCGCGCGAGCAGGTCGGGGCGGAACAGGGTGTCGGTTTGGGACATGAGCGGTGTCGGACGGTGGGCGGCTCTCGCCGCGTGCCGCGTGTCATGGTCAGTCAGCAGCTTCGAGTTTACGTGCGTGCCCATGGGACCCGATTGTGTAAAGAGGTCGCACAGACAGGCAGTGGCACAATGCGGGTCTGGCAACACGTTGCCAAGGTTTGAGTTCAGGAAAGATGACGTGGATCAAAGGTTGAACAGTGCACGGGTGGACGCTCACGCGTGCCGTCCCGATTGCGGCGCGTGCTGTATCGCGCCGTCGATTTCGAGCCCGATTCCAGGCATGCCGAACGGCAAGCCGGCGGGCGTGCGCTGCGTGCAACTCGGCGACGATCTGCGCTGCGCGATCTTCGGCCGGCCGGAGCGGCCCGCATGCTGCTCGGGTCTGCAGCCGCAACTCGAGATGTGCGGCGCGAATCGCGGCGAAGCGCTCGCGTGGCTCACGCTACTCGAGGCGCAAACACAACCGGCATCCCATCCATGACGCGCGGCATGCGGTAAACGCCGTCGCTGACCACACCCGTCAACGCAAGCCGATGTCCGCAAGGGCTTCCACAGGAGATTTCGCATGACTCGACCCGCAGCGCCGGCCCGGCGCCGCTTTCTGCGCGCTGCGCTGACCGGCTGCAGCGCGCTTGGCATCACTGTGTCGCTCGCGGCTTGCGCGAGCCCGACGTTTCCGTTCATGCCGTCGCACTACACGTTCTCGCAGAAGCAGGTGCAGGAGGCCGTGCAGCGCAAGTTCCCGTATCAGCGCACGGTGTCGCAGGTGTTCGATGTCGCGCTGAGCAATCCGGTGGTGGGCATGCTGCCCGATGCGAACCGCGTGCAGGTGAAGCTCGACGCGCGTTTCGCGAGTCCGTTCCTGCAGCAGCCGGTCGATGGCGTGTTCACGCTGTCGAGTGAACTTGCATACGACGCGGCGAGCCGTTCGGTGATCCTCAAGTCGCCGAGTGTCGACAACGTCAGCGTGAGCGGTGAGGCGCAGATGTACACGCAGCAGATCAACGCGGCCGCGGCGCTGCTCGCGACCCAATTGCTGACCAACTATCCGATCTACACGTTCAAGCCCGAGCAACTGCAATTTGCCGGCGTCAACTACGAACCCGGTACAATCACGATCCTTACAAACGGCATACGCGTGCAGATCGTCGAAAGATGACCGGCATGCGCGGCCACGTGGGCCGCGCATGCCAGTCATGACCGTGCGGGCCCATTTCGTTGCGACAACCTACCGCGATAAGGGGCACGGATGGACTGGCTACTGGCTTGCAAGGCGCTGATTCTCGGCGTGGTCGAGGGTTTGACGGAGTTCTTGCCGGTGTCGAGCACCGGGCATCTGATCGTCGTCGGCAGTCTGCTGGATTTCTCCGACGAGCACGCGAAGACCTTCGATGTCGTGATCCAGCTCGGCGCGATTCTCGCCGTGTGCTGGGAGTTTCGCCGCCGCATCGGCAACGTGATCGTGGGGCTGCCGAGCCGGCCCGAGGCACGCCGCTTCGCGCTGAACGTGATCATTGCGACGATTCCGGCAGTCGTGCTCGGCCTGCTGTTCGAGAAGTCGATCAAGGAGGCGCTGTTTTCACCGGTGCCGGTCGCGTTTGCGCTGGTCGCGGGCGGCGTCGTGATCCTGTGGGCGGAGGCGCGTCAGCGCGCGCGCGGCGACGCGGCGGTGCGGGTGCGCAGCATCGACGATCTGAGCCCGCTCGATGCGTTGAAAGTCGGCCTCGCACAGTGCTTCGCGCTGATTCCGGGGACCTCGCGCTCGGGCTCGACGATCATCGGCGGCATGCTGTTCGGCATCGAGCGCCGCGCCGCGACCGAGTTTTCATTCTTTCTCGCGATTCCGATCATCTTCGGCGCGACGGCCTACGAGCTGTACAAGGACTGGCACCTGCTCACCACCGATGCGCTCGGCAGCTTCGCGCTCGGCTTCGCGGCCGCGTTCGTCAGTGCGTTCGTCTGCATCCGCTGGCTGCTGCGCTATGTCGCGTCGCACGACTTCACGGTGTTCGCGTGGTATCGGATCGGCTTTGGCCTGCTGATCCTGCTGATCGGTTATAGCGGCGGGTTGAGCTGGGCCGATTGAGATTTGCCGTGCAATGAAAAAAGGTCCGCGTATGTGCGGACCTTTTTTCGTTGGCTTGTCGTCTCGTCGCGTTACGCGGCGCCGCGCTTGCGGAACACGAGGTCCCACACGCCGTGGCCGAGCCGCAGGCCGCGCCGTTCGAACTTCGTCACCGGACGATAGTCGGGCCGCGGCGCGTAGGTGTCGGCGGTGTTTTCGAGCAGCGGATCGGCGCCGAGCACTTCGAGCATCTGTTCGGCGTAGTTCTGCCAGTCGGTCGCGCAATGCAGATACGCATCCGGCTTCAGACGCGACACGAGCAGTGCGACGAACTTCGGCTGGATCAGCCGGCGCTTGTGATGGCGCGCCTTGTGCCACGGGTCGGGGAAAAAGATGTGCGCGCCGTCGAGGCTGTCGGGCGCGATCATGTGCTCGAGCACTTCGACCGCGTCGTGCTGGATGATGCGGATGTTCGTCAGCGACTGCTCGCCGATCAGCTTCAGCAACGCGCCGACACCGGGCTCGTGGACTTCGACGCCCAAGAAGTCGTCGTCGGGACGGTGCGCGGCGATCTCCGCGGTGGTGGCGCCCATGCCGAAGCCGATCTCCAGCACGCGCGGCGCTTCGCGGCCGAACACGCCGGTCCAGTCGGGTTGTTGTGGTGCATAGGGCACGACGAAGCGCGGGCCGAACTCATCGAGCGCGCGGCGCTGGCCGGTCGACACGCGACCCGCGCGCGTGACGAAGCTGCGGATGCGGCGGTGATGAAGCGTGTCTGCCGGCGTTGCACCCGGCGTGCCGTCGACGTCGTTCGTCTCGTTGCCGGCGGGCTGATCGGCTGCGCTCGTGGGGGTCGGGGCGTCGTCCGGGAGACCGGAGTCGTTTGGATCGTGGATCATCGTCGATGCTGCTGCAAGGGTGAGGGCTGCGCGGCTTGCGCGCTGTGCCGGGCCGTTGCCACTACAAAAAAGCCGCCTTCAGGGAGGCGGCTCTTGCTGGATTCCGCTGAACACTCAGCGGGAAAGTGGAGCGGGCGATGGGAATCGAACCCACGGCTCTAGCTTGGGAAGCTAGGGTATTACCATTATACGACGCCCGCAGAACTCGCGATTTTACAGGCTTTTGGGCCGTTTGGGCAGGGGTATGGCTCGCGCGCACGAGCAGCCGACCCGTCTTTTCGCTTCTGCGGTTCGAACGGCGCGAGCCTTCAGACTTTGTCTGCGCCTGCCGTTAATCCGAATACTGCCCAACACCGTGCGCTTGCGCACCCACAAGCCGGCACGAACCCGGCGCTTCCCATCCCGATCAAGAGATTTTCCCAAGATGCAGTGGCTTTCCAATCTGAAACTGAGCCAGAAGCTTGTCGGCTCGTTGATGCTGTGCGCGTTCGTGACGGCCATCGTCGGCACGGTCGGTGTGCTGAAGGTGCGCGAAGTCGCGACGATGCAAACCGAAATGTACGACCGCGAATTCGTGCCTGTGCGCGACGACGGCACCGCCGCGTGGCAGGCCGCTTCGCACTTCCGGCGCCTCTATTCGTACATCCTGAATCCGGAGCCGGCAGGCCGCGCCGATACGGTGCGCCTGAATCACGGCGGTGAAGCGGCGATCCTGTCGGCATTCGACTACGAGCGCAAGCATGCGACCACCGACGCGCAGAAGCAATTGCTGAGCGACTTCGACGCCGCCTATCCGGCCTATATGAGTTCGGTCGCGAAGGTGATGGCGCTGGCCGATCAGGGCGATCAGAGCGGCGCGCTCGCCGAGCTCAAATCGACCACCGACCCGCTGCACGTCCAGCTGCGCACGCTGATGATCAAGCTGTCCGACGTGCGGGATGAGTTGGCCAGACAGCGTGTCGCGAACGGCGTCGAGATGGTTCGCTCGGTGACGTGGTGGATCGCGAGCTGCGCGGTCGTCGGCGTCGCGGTTGCGATCGGCCTGGGGCTGCTGGTGACGCGCGCGGTCGTGCGGCAGATCGGCGGCGAACCGGCCGAAGTCGCGAAGGTCGTCGAGCAGATCGCGGGCGGCGACTTGAGCCGGCGACTGCACACCGGCGCCGCCGACGACGGCAGCATCTTGCGAGCGGTCGCGCACATGCAGGAGCGTCTCGCGGCGACGATCGGTTCGATTCGCGAAAGCGCCGAGTCGGTCAGCATCGCTTCGCAGCAGATCGCGAGCGGCAACATCGATCTGTCCGCTCGCACCGAAGAGCAGGCCGCTTCGCTCGAACAGACCGCGGCGAGCATGTCGGAATTGACGCAGACCGTCACCCGCAACAGCGACAACGCGCGCAATGCGAGCGCGCTCGCGACTGAGGCTGCACAGGTCGCCAACACCGGCAACACTGCCGTCGAGGGCATGGTGCGCACCATCGGTGATATCAGCGGCAGTTCGACGAAAATCTCGGAGATCACCGGCGTGATCGAGGGCATCGCGTTCCAAACCAATATTCTCGCGTTGAACGCGGCGGTCGAGGCCGCGCGCGCGGGCGAGCAGGGGCGCGGTTTCGCGGTGGTCGCGAGCGAGGTGCGCAACCTCGCGCAGCGCTCGGCAAGCGCGGCCAAGGAGATCAAGGAGATGATCACGACGTCGGTCGCGATCATCGAAGGCGGCACGCAGCAGGCAGCCGAAGTCAGCACGACGATGGCGGATATCAAGGCCGCGATTCATCGCGTGTCGGATATCGTCAGCGAGATCGCAACGGCCTCCGAAGAGCAGAACCGCAGCATTCACCAGGTCGGCCAGGCCGTCACGCAGATGGACGAGGCCACGCAGCGGAACGCGGCGCTCGTCGAACAGGCCGCGGCGGCCGCGCAATCGCTCGAGACGCAGGCGCGCAAGATGAAGCAGACGGTGTCGGTGTTCCGGACGGGGGAGAGCCGCGGTTTCGCGGCACCCGTGTAGAAGCCGCGCCGACTCAAGCGGCCGCCGCGCGTCAGCCCAACTTTCCCGCGCAATCAGCTCAGATCACAAAATAAGTCAGCTGAACCGCCGCGCGCGTGACGACCATCTGCAGCACCTGCACGATCACGAACAGCAGGATCGGCGACAGATCGATACCGCCGAATTTCGGCAGCACGCGACGCAACGGATTCAGAAACGGCGCGGTCAGCTGATACAGAATCGGCATCGCGGGCGAACGAGGATTGAGCCACGACAGCAGCGCCATCAGGATCGTCATCCAGATGATCAGATTGAGCGCCCACTTGATCGCGGTGAGCACCGCGACGATCAGCAGCGTCGGCACGAGCGTCAGCGGATCCGCGCCCGTCAGCACGATCATCAGGACGACGTAGATGATCGCGGCGATCAGCGTCGCGACCACGCTCGCCCAGTCGATGTTGCGCGTGCTCGGCAGGATGTGCCGTAGCGGCAGCACGATCCAGTTGGTCGCCTGCAGCACGGCGTTCGAGACCGGGTTGTACGGCGGCAGGCGCACAACCTGCAGCCACGCGCGCAACAGCAGCGCGGCGCCAAACAGCGTGAAAACGGTATTGAGCAGAAAACGGGCGATATCGCCAAACATCTCGTGTCCTTATGCTTCTGATGACGGCCGCCGACCGGCCGCGGGCTGCCGGCGTCGCCCGATCGGTGCGTGCCGGCGGTTTTCTGGATTTACCCGGTTAGCCAACCGGAGGTTCGACGTCATTGCGCGCCGCCTCCCGATGGCTGTCTGTCCGGCATCACACGGAAATCCGGACCTCGCTGATCAGGATTGTGCCGTTGCCGCCGTCGGTGTAGTTCGGGATATCCGCTAATAGTTGCTCGGACGCGGGCTTGAACACTTTATAGAAGTCGTCCGCGCTATCGAACAGGAAGTGTCCCGCGGCCACGTAAGGCGGTGGCGTGCCGGGCGGCCCGGCGTTCAGGCCCGCGTCGACCGACCAGCCTTTCAGCGCCGGCGCGAACAGCTTCGCCGCGAGCGGCATATGGGTCGCGCAGTAGTAGTCCATGTCGAAACGGCCGTTTTCCCGGTACGGGTAGAGGATGCTGACCTTGATCATTGTGCGTTCTCGTCTGTTGGTCCCGAAGCGCGGCGCGGGTCGTCGCGTGGTTCGCCCAGCGTGCCGGACGTCACATTATCACGGCTTACTTGACGCTTGCACCTGCCGCGGCCTGATTCAGCGAGCGGCCCAGCGATTCTTCCACAGCTTCGGAGATCGCTTCAATCGTCGCGGCCGGCGTTGCGCGACGTCGGGCGAGGTTGACCGCGCGGCGCGTCAGCAGACCATACAGCGCGGCATGGTCGCCGCCGAAGCCTTCGAGCAGCGCGAGCTGCTTCTCGACGACACCCGTGTCGCCGCGCGATACCGGCCCCGCGAGCGCGTTGGGCAGGCCTTTGTCGCGCGCGGTTTCGATCGTGCCGGCGAGCATCGGCAGCAGCGCGCGCAGCGCGTCGTCTTCGGCGAAGCCAAGCGTGCGCCACAACGCCACGCATTCGGCGAGGCTGCAGAGCGCGAAGCTCGCCGCGTAGTGCGCGGCGGCGTGATACAGCATGCGGCCGCCCGGCGGAATCGACAGCGGATGGCAGCGCAGCGCGAGCGCGAGCGCGGTCAGCGTCTCCTTCAGTTCGCCGTCGGCTTCGATCGTCACCGAGCAGCCGACGATACGCTCGAGATCGGCGAGCTCGCCGCTAAATAGATACAACGGATGAAAGCCGCCGATCGCCGCGCCCTGATCGCGCGCTGGCGCGAGCAGTTCGACCGGCGAGGCGCCGCTGCAGTGCACGAGCGCTTTGCCGGGGTGGCTTGCCGCATTGCCTCCAAAGCGGAGTGTGTGCGCTGTCGTACCGATGCTGTCGTCAGGAACGGCTAAAAAAACGATATCGGCAGCGTCGACGGCCTGTTGCGGGTCGTCAGTGGCCGCGCAGTGTGCGATCTGGGCGGCGAGCCGGCGCGCGGAATCGGCCGAGCGGCTCGCCACCGCGGTGACCGGATAGCCGGCGCGCGCAAACGCGAGCGCGAGACAACGCGCGAGCCGCCCCGCGCCGATGAAGCCGACGCGCGGCAAGGAAGACTGGGACATGGTCACCTGCTCCAGACGGATCGTGTGAACGGGAAAGCAGCAGTATCTCGCATCCGGCGAAGCGCGGCCGCGATCCGGCCCCTTGCACGGTTCGACAGCGGTCGTCGGATAAGTTTGCGGGCGATATGGCGCCAACGGTCGGTCATCGGGTGGCGTGACGCCCACGGATGTGAAAACTGCTCACAATCGTACGTGACAGGAACAGTGGTCGATGAGCCGGTTTGGCGGTCGTATTTTCCGTACTTCGTTCGCAGTCAGAAATTCGGGAGGGTCGAGATGAGTATTTTTTCTTACCGAAAGCACTTGCGGTTCCTGACGCGCGCCCAGCGCCGTCGCTGGTGGGATCAGAAAAAGCGCCTTACGCCGCGCGTGCGGATCAGCGGCGCATACGTGCCGCCCAACGTGTCCCGCGAATTCGTGTACGTGAAGGTCGGCTAGTCGCGCGGTCTTCGCAGGTGACAAAATGCCCGGCCTCGAGCAATTGAGCCGGGCATTTTTTGTTGGGAATTTTCTTCCGGCTGTCAGGATTGAAGCGAATTTGTAATTAAAGATTACCGATGCGCGAACTCAAACCCCCGCGCTCGATCAGACCTGTGACGCGCGGCCCGTCGCCCGCGTGCAACCCCTTGATTCCCGGCTGATTTCGCTCAGGTCGCGGCGGCGCGTAGGCGCGCTCGCGCCGCGCTCGGCAAAACGCTTCGGCTCGCCCTTGCAATTTGCAACAAATGCGAACATTTCGGCTGGGGCTTTTTAGATACATTGATTTCACAGCATGCGAGGCATGCGCAGTCGGCGACCTTGGCAGGCCGCGCTAGGAGAATAGAAGTGAAAAAGATCGTTCCGTTTGTCGTTGCAGCCGCACTCGGCTTGGGACTTGCCGGGGCCGCTGAGGCAGGTGTTTCCGTCGGTATCGGCCTTGGGGTGCCGATCGCGCCGGCCTATCCGGTCTATGCGGCGCCGCCGCCTGTCTATTACGCCCCGCCGCCTGCGCCGGTGTACGCGCCGCCGGTTGTGTTCGCACCGGCTCCGGTGGTGGTCGGAGGCTATTACGGCTATGGCCGCCCTTACTATCGTGGCTACTACCACGGCTACCGTGGCTACTATCGCGGCTATGGGCACTCGTACTATCGTCATTAAGAAGTGCGGGCGCGCTTGACGCGCGTGGGAACGTCGACGGCGTAACGCCGGCTTGTGCCGGGTTACGTCGTTTCTTTTTGTGTCGCTGGTTTTTGCTTTCCGCAGCGTTCCTGGCTGGTGTCGCGCGCTCGCGCGAGCGCCGTTCCAAAGCATCGAGGAAGCTGGGAGAATGGCTGCTTCGCCACCGCTCCAGGAGAGTTTCGCCGATGCAAGCGCTTCCCGCTCCCACCTTCGATGACGTCCTCGACGCCGCCACGCGTCTCGAAGGCGTCGCGCACCGCACCCCCGTTCTGACATCGAGCACGTTCGACGAGCGCACTGGCGCGTCGGTGTTCTTCAAGTGCGAAAACTTCCAGCGCATGGGCGCGTTCAAGTTCCGCGGCGCGTACAACGCGATTTCGCATTTCGACGCGGAGCAGCGCAAGGCGGGCGTGCTGACCTATTCGTCGGGCAATCACGCGCAGGCGATCGCGCTGTCGGCGCGCCTCGCCGGCATTCACGCGACGATCGTGATGCCGCACGACGCACCCGAGGCCAAGGTCGCCGCGACCAAAGGCTACGGCGGCGAAGTGATCAGCTACGACCGCTACAAGGAAAATCGCGAGGAAATCGGCCACCGGCTCGCCGAAGAGCGCGGCATGACGCTGATCCCGCCGTACGATCATCCGCACGTGATCGCCGGCCAGGGCACCGCGGTCAAAGAACTGATCGACGAAACCGGCCCGCTCGACATGTTGTTCGTGTGCCTTGGCGGCGGCGGGTTGATCAGCGGCAGCGCATTGTCGGCGGCCGCGCTGAGCCCCGCCTGCACGGTGATCGGCATCGAGCCCGAGGCGGGCAACGACGGCCAGCAGTCGCTCGCACGCGGCGAGATCGTTCATATCGACGCGCCGCGCACGATTGCCGATGGCGCCGCTTCGACGCATCTGGGCCACTACACGTTCGCGGTCATCCGCCGGCTGGTCGCGCGAATCGAAACGGTCAGCGATGCGCAACTGATCGAGACGATGCGCTTTTTCGCGCAGCGCATGAAGATCGTCGTCGAACCGACTGGTTGTCTCGCGGCGGCGGCGGTGCTGAACGGCGTCGTGCCGGTGAACGGCAAGCGCGTCGGCGTGGTGGTGAGCGGTGGCAATGTCGATCTGCCGAAGCTCGCGCAGTACCTCGCATGAGCGGCTCACGTCGAGTCGCATGAAGAAAAACGGCTCGCCGATGCGAGCCGTTTTTTTTGTTCGCGAGCCGCTTCAGCTTGCCACCTGCGCGGTGCTCTGCACGATCAGATCGCGATACCCGTTGACGATCACGCTGTACGAGAAATAGGCGAACAGCAGTGCCGACAGAACGTGACACGCGCGCAGCAGACCGGCGCCCGCGCGCTTGCGTCCGTGGCTGCCGAGCCCGCAGATGAAAAGCGTCCAGCACAGGCCGCCCAGAAAGAATCCGCCGAGGAAGATCAGCGCGGTTGTCGGGCTCGTTGCGCCGGCCTTCGCGATCAGCGCGCCGCCGACCGCCGCGAACCACAGGATCGCCGACGGCGACGACACCGCGAGCAGCACGCCGCGCACAAACCCGCGCCATGCCGACTGATGCGGCGCAGCCGCGTCGCCTTCGCCGGCAACAGCTTGCGCCGTGGCCGGGAACATCGCTTCACGCGCCATCTTCCAGGTGAGAAACAGGAGGATCGCCGCGCCGCCGATCCATACGACCCAGCGCACCGATTCGAACTGCAGCAGCGCGGCCATGCCCGCGAGCGCGAGCGTCGCGTAAATGAGATCGCCGACGCAAGAGCCGAGGCCGAGCCAGAAGCCCGGCCGAAAGCCGTGCGACAGAGTCAGCGAAATGATCGCGACGTTGACGAGACCGATATCGAGGCACAGCGACAAGGACAGAAAAAAGCCGTCCGACATCATTGAAAAAGCGTGCATCCGCGCGAGCGCTCCATCCGTTATTGATTGTGCTGTCCCGCGCGCGTTACAGGCCGAGGCCCAACTCGTTCCACAAACTATCGATGCGCTGTTTGACCGCGTCGTCCATCACGATCGGGCGGCCCCATTCACGGTCGGTTTCGCCCGGCCACTTGTTGGTTGCGTCGAGCCCCATCTTCGAGCCGAGGCCGGCTACCGGCGACGCGAAATCGAGATAGTCGATCGGCGTGCGGTCGACGAGCACCGTGTCGCGCGTCGGGTCCACTCGCGTGGTGATCGCCCAGATCACTTCCTTCCAGTCCCGGATATTGACGTCCTCATCGACGACGACGATGAACTTCGTATACATGAACTGCCGCAGGAAGCTCCACACGCCGAACATCACGCGTTTCGCGTGGCCGGGGTAGCTCTTCTTCATTTGCACGATCGCCATGCGGTAACTGCAGCCTTCGGGCGGCAGATAGAAGTCCGTGATCTCGGTGAACTGCTTCTGCAGCAGCGGTACGAACACTTCGTTCAGCGCGACGCCGAGCACCGCCGGCTCGTCGGGCGGTCTGCCGGTGTAGGTGGAGTGATAGATCGCGTCGCGGCGCATCGTGATGCGCTCGACCGTGAAGACCGGGAACCACTCCTGTTCGTTGTAGTAGCCGGTGTGATCGCCATACGGGCCTTCGAGCGCGTGTTCGTACGTGGCCGACGCACCCTTCGACGGACGCGGCGGTGCGCCGGCCGGGGCGGGCGAGGGTGCGCCTTCCTGCGGATAGATGAAGCCCTCGAGCACGATCTCGGCGCGCGCGGGGACCTGCAGACCGTCGACGCCCGGTGTGACGCATTTCGCGAGCTCGGTGCGCCCGCCGCGCAGCAGGCCGGCGAACTGGTATTCGGACAGCGTGTCGGGCACCGGCGTGACCGCGCCGAGAATCGTCGCCGGGTCCGCACCGAGCACGACGGCCACCGGATACGGCTTGCCGGGATTTTTAAGCGCGAACTCACGAAAATCGAGCGCGCCGCCGCGATGCGCCAGCCAGCGCATGATCAGCTTGTTACGCCCGATCAGTTGCTGGCGATAGATACCCAGGTTTTGTCGACTCTTGTTCGGCCCTTTCGTGACGGTCAGACCCCAAGTGATCAACGGCCCGGCATCGCCGGGCCAGCAGGTCTGAATGGGCAATTTGGCAAGGTCGACGTCATTGCCTTCCCAGGCGATTTCCTGGCAGGGCGGTGCGTTGACCGTCTTCGGCGCCATGTCCCACACGGCCTTCGCTAGCGACAGCAGCTTGCCGGCGTCCTTGAGCCCTTTCGGCGGCTCGGGTTCCTTCAACGCGGAGAGTAGCCGACCGACATCGCGCAGCGATTCGAGCGCCGCCTGGTCGCCCGCGCCCGCTTCGGCATCGATGCCCATGCCAAGCGCGACGCGACGCGGCGTGCCGAACAGATTGCCGAGCACCGGGAACGCGTGCCGCTCGGTGTTCTCGAACAACAGAGCCGGGCCGCCCGCGCGGAGCACACGGTCGCAAAGTTCGGTCATTTCGAGATTCGGCGATACTTTTTGCGAAATTCGGCGCAATTCACCGATCGCCTCGAGGCGGCCGATGAAATCGCGTAAGTCTTTGTATTTCATCTGTGACGGTTCAGGGCCGCATGCACGGCGCATAGGACGGGGAGGCAGGAGGAACGGCGTTGGTACCTATCTGACGCAAAAAACGATTGTCGATTTTACCTGCGTTAGCCACCGCACGTAGATCGACCAAATGGTCTAGTCCAAACAGCCAGGGTCGGATCGCCCGAAACGCGCATTGAGCGCGGTTCTCGGGTGACTGAACACTGTTCATAATTACGAAAAGTTATCATTCTTGAATTCTATAGTGTTGACGATCTATAAAACCGTGCATAGAATCCGTCCACATTGGTTGCAGGGCGTTAACCTTTTTACCGTCGCCCCCGGTCCTCAGACGCAACGCGTCACCGTTTTGCTTCCCTGCAGGGTAGAACGGCATGATTGAAGTCCCTCACCAGCGTCCACCAACGCTGGTTTTTCGCGTGGGAGCCAAGCCTGATACACATCGAGTATGTGTGGGCTGTTTTTGAGATGGCTCCCAAAACGGTATATGTTGCCGTTTTCCCGACGTCGCTGCTGCCCAACCAGAGAGCACGCGATGTCTTGACTCTGCGAGCGCGCCGTACCGCCTGATTTGTCCCGGCGGAGTTCGCGGATCATGCAAGATGGGAGATCTGAATGAACGCCTGGTTATCGTGGCGTCCCGATGAGCGTATTGCGCAGATTGTGCGCGGTGCGCTGCGCAGCGGGACGCGACTGAGTCATCACCTGTTCAGCATTGTCGGCGGGATCGCCGTGGTGCTGGCTCTCGCACTGTGGCTGATGCCGACCTGGCGCGGCGCGCTCGCCGCGCGTCTGATGCCGGTCATTTCCGCCGCCGTGCAAGCGGGCCCCGCCCGCCTGCTGCAAGGCAATCCGCTGCCCGCCATCGGACCGACCAGAAACGCCGACGCATCCTCCGACGAATCGCTGTCGGCCGATTCGCCGAACACGCTGACCACGCCGAGTCCCACCGATGGCTCGAACGACGGCAGCATGACCCTCACCGCGGCCACCACCGGCTTCGACGGCGCGTTCGACGGCGCCGGCACGTCGGGCACGAGCGCCGCCGCGCTCAACGGCCTCGATCCGCGCACGATGCAGGGCGTCAGCGCGCTCGCACGTCTGATTCCGCAGCAGCGCGTGTCCGCCGATGCACGCGATGACCGCGTGCTCGTGTCGAGCCACGAGCAGGACCTGGTCGCGTCGTACCTCGCGCGGCGTTATCGCGTCGCTCAGGAGCCCGTCGGCGAGCTCGTCAAAGCCGCGTTCGACACCGGCCGCGAAGTCGGCCTCGATCCGCTGCTGCTGCTGTCAGTGATGGCGATCGAATCGGGCTTCAATCCGTACGCCGAGAGCGGCGTCGGCGCGCAGGGCCTGATGCAGGTGATGTCGAAGGTGCATTCGGACAAATTCCAGTATTTCGGCGGCCAACGCGCGGCGCTCGAACCGCTCGCGAACATCAAGGTCGGCGCGCTCGTGCTGAAGGATTGCATCGCGCGTGGCGGCTCGCTGCCGGGCGGCCTGCGTCTGTACGTCGGCTCGACCACGCCGGATGACGGCGGGTACGGCGCGAAGGTGATGGCCGAGCGCGGTCGTCTGCGCGACGTCGCGCGCGGCCGTAAGGTGCCGATCAATGCGCCGCAAGCTCCGGTGCTGACCGCGTCGGCCACGCCGGCGCCAGCCGCGGCGACGAGTGGTGGCAATGGCAAGCGCGTTCAGGTGACACTGCAAGGCGGTCACGCGCTGAGCCCGACGACGTCGGCGGCGCACACGCAGCCGGCCGATCAGGACGACGCGAGCGCCAATTCGACGACGCGCCACGTGGCGTCGGCGTCGGAGCTGGGGGCTTGAGTTAGACGTTGCCGTGCCGCATGAAAACAACAAGGACACCCTCGGGTGTCCTTTTTTGCGTCTGGCAGGCCGGTTGCTGCCGAATCAATCCCGATGCGTCAATGCCGCCCGAACAGCTTTGCCAGCCGCTCGACCGCCTCTTCGAGCTTTGGATAGGCGGTCGCATATGACAGCCGGATGTAGTCCTTCGGCGCGTGCGTGCCGAAGTCCATGCCCGGCACCAGCACGACCCCGGCATCGTGCAGCATCGCCTTCGTGAGCGCCGCGCTGTCGCCGGCCGCCGGATGCGCGACGCCTCGGCAGTCCGCGTACACGTAGAACGCGCCGTCCGGCATCGCCGGCACGGAGAAGCCGAGCGATTCGAGCGCCGGCGCGATGAAGTCGCGGCGTCGCTTGAATTCGAGGCGCCGCGCTTCGTAGATCGCGATCGTCTCCGGCTCGAAACAGGCGAGCGCCGCGTGCTGCGCGAGCGCCGACGCGCAGATGAACAGGTTCTGCGCGAGCTTTTCGAACGCGCTGACCATCGCGGGCGGCACGACGAGCCAGCCGAGGCGCCAGCCGGTCATGTTGAAGTACTTCGAGAAGCTGTTGACGGTGACCACGTCGTCGCCGAACCATAGCGCCGACACCGGCTTGGCGTCATAGCTGAGGCCCTGGTAGATCTCGTCGACGATCGTGAAGCCGCCGCGCGCGCGCACGGCCTTGACGATGCGCTCGAGTTCGGCCGGCTCGATCGACGTGCCGGTCGGATTCGACGGCGACGCGAGCAGCACGCCGCGGGTGCGCTCGCCCCACAGGCGTTCGACGTCGGCGGCGGTCAGCTGGAAGCGCTCGGCCGGCCCGCTCGGCACCATCACCGGCTTGCCTTCGGCGGCGATCACGAAATGGCGGTTGCACGGATAGCACGGGTCGGGCATCAATACTTCGTCGTCGCGATCGACGAGCGCCGCGCACGCCAGCAAGAGCGCGGCCGATGCGCCCGCTGTCACCACGATCCGTGCCGGATCGACGTCGATGCCGTAGAACTCGGCGTAATGCGCGGAAATCGCATCGCGCAGCGCGTGCACGCCGAGCGCGCTGGTGTACTGCGTGACGCCGCGGCGCAGCGCGCTCGCGGCCGCCTCGATGACCGGTTCGGGCGCCGTGAAATCCGGCTCGCCGATGCCCATGTGAATGATGTCGCGCCCCGCGCGTTCGAGCAGCACGGCCTCCTTGGCCAGTTCCATCACGTAGAAAGGCTGGATGGCATCGACGCGCGCGGCAAGCCGCACGAGAGGTTCGGTCACGGAGTTCATACGGTCAGTCCAGGTCAGAAGCAGGACGGCGCCTACCCATCAAATGATGCGTTCATCGATGCGCGCAGCGCCGTCCTTGCGGGCGATCGAGGTGCTTCGCCCTGTGCAGTGCGACGTGGCAGGGAGCCGATGCGCGGCATGGCCCCACCGGCGCCGCGCTCAGCTCTTGCGAGCCGCCTGCGTCTCGGTGGCCCGCAGTTGCGCCGAGAGCTTGTCGAGCACGCCGTTCACGTACTTGTAGCCGTCCGAGCCGCCGAACGTCTTGGTCAGCTCGACCGCTTCGTTGATGACCACGCGATACGGAATGTCGACGTGATTCTTCAGTTCGAACGCGGCGACCAGCAGCACCGCGCGTTCGACCGGCGACAGTTGATCGATCGGACGGTCGAGGCACGGCGCGATCGCGGCGGAAAGTGCTTCGGAATCGCGCATCACGCCATGCAGGATCGCGTCCAGGTGCTCGTGATCGGCCTTGTCGTAACCTTGCGCGCCGCGTAGTTGCGCGTCGATCTCAGCGCCGGGCGAGCCCGACAGCAGCCACTGGTAAAGCCCCTGCGTGGCCAGTTCGCGGGAGCGTCGGCGTGCGCTCTTCATGCCTCTTCCTCGTCGTCTTCGTCTTCATCTTCGTCGTCATCGCCGCCGAGTTGCTCGAGCGCGACCGCGAGGTTCGCCATTTCGACAGCCACGCGCGCGGCGTCGCGACCCTTCTCGGTCATGCGCGCGACGGCTTGCTCGTCGTTCTCGGTGGTCAGCACCGCGTTCGCGACCGGAATGCCGAAGTCGAGGCCGATGCGCGTGATGCCCGCGCCGCTTTCGTTCGAAACCAGCTCGAAGTGGTAGGTCTCGCCGCGGATCACCGCGCCGAGCGCGATCAGCGCGTCGAATTGCGCGCTTTCCGCGAGCTTTTGCAGCGCGAGCGGGATTTCCAGCGCGCCCGGCACCGTGACGAGCAGCACGTCCTGGCCGGTCACGCCGAGGCGTTCGAGTTCTTCGATGCAGGAGTCGGCGAGGCCGTTGCAGACGGGTTCGTTAAAGCGCGCCTGGACGATGCCGATGCGCAGTCCGTCGCCGTCGAGATTCGGTTGGTATTGTCCGATTTCCATATGAATTCCGTAGTGTTTGAGTGGGCGCGAGGCGCGTGAGTGGCCGGATCAGAGTTGCGGGGCTTGCGTTTTGCTGCCGGGCATCGGAATGAAGCCCGTGACTTCGAGACCATAACCCGACATGCTGCCGAGCTTGCGTGGGTTCGACAGCACCTGCATCTTGCCGACGCCGAGTTCGCGCAGAATCTGCGCGCCGATGCCGTAGGTCTTGAAGTCGACCGGCCGGCGCTTCAGCGCGTCCGCTTTTTCCTTCGAGTCGAACGCCTTGAAGACGTCGATCAGATGGTCTTTCGAGTCGCCGCAGTTCAGCAGTACGACCACGCCGAGATCGCGTTCTGCGATTTCCTGGATGGCCGCGTCTAGCGTCCACGAATGGGTGGATTCGCCGACTTCGAGCAGATCCAGCACCGACAGCGGCTCGTGCACGCGCACCGGCGTGTCGCGATCGGGCATCGGCGTGCCGCGCACCAGCGCGATGTGCGGCTGGCCGCTCGGCTGATCGAGATACATGACCGCGCGGAACGCGCCGTGCGCGGTTTGCATCGTACGTTCGCAAACACGCTCGACGATCGACTCGGTGCGGCTGCGATAGTGAATCAGATCGGCGATCGTGCCGGTCTTCAGGCCGTGCTCCTTGCCGAACTCGAGCAGGTCCGGCAGACGCGCCATCGTGCCGTCGTCCTTGATCACTTCGCAGATCACCGCGGCAGGCGTGAGGCCCGCGAGCCTCGTGAAGTCGCAGCCGGCCTCGGTATGGCCGGCACGCACCAGCACGCCGCCCGGCTGCGCCATGATCGGGAAGATATGGCCCGGCTGCACGATGTGCTCGGCCTTGGCGTCCGGCGCGACCGCGGCCGCGATCGTGCGGGCCCGGTCGGCCGCCGAGATGCCGGTCGTCACGCCTTCGGCCGCTTCGATGCTGACCGTGAACGCGGTGCCGTACTGCGTGCCGTTGCGGTAGGTCATCAGCGGCAGGTTCAGCTGCTGGCAGCGATCCTGGGTCAGCGTCAGGCAGATCAGGCCGCGGCCGTAGCGAGCCATGAAATTGATCGCTTCCGGAGTGACAAACTCGGCGGCGATCACGAGGTCGCCCTCGTTCTCGCGGTCTTCTTCGTCGACGAGGATCACCATCCGGCCGGCTTTCAGTTCGGCAATGATCTCTTGGGTGGAGGCGAGCGTCATGTTGGCGAGTTTTTCGGGAAAGCGCGTATTTTACGCCACGCGCGAGCCCAAGTCGCCTCCGCCAGACGACATAGACCGTTTGGCCGACTGTGACGAGCCGGGCGGGGTTGCCATGCTCGTCGAAACGGTGGGCGAGCGCGCGAGTGGCGTTGGCGGCAACGCGAAGTGTGCTCCTGCGCGGCCCGCTTTACGGATTGCAATAGTGCGGAACGGTACTTGCGACGCAGCAGGCAGCTTTCGTCTCACTACCACCTGGAGACCGGAATGTCGGGGACCGTCGGCTGTTGCATCAATGAAGGGCGTCACGCGCGCGCGCAAGGAGCGCGTCGATGAAGCGCGGCGCCACGAGCGGGGGCTCGTCGCAAGCGCCCGTGAGCGCGCTGCGTGCGAGCGCGTACCGCATTCCGACCGACGCGCCGGAGGCCGACGGCACGTTCGCGTGGGACGCGACCACGCTGGTCGTCGTCGAGGTCGACGCGGGCGGCGACACCGGCATCGGCTACACGTACAGCGATGCCTGCATCGTCGCGCTGATCCAGGGCGCGCTCGCCGCCTGCGTGCTGAATCACGACGGATTGGACGTCGGCGCGCATTGGCAACGGTTGCAACGCCAGGTGCGCAATCTCGGCCGCGCGGGACTGGCCGCGACAGCCATTTCGGCAATCGACTGCGCGCTGTGGGACCTGAAGGCGAAGCTGCTCGGCGTGCCGCTCGTCGGGCTACTCGGCGCGTTGCGCCCGGCCGTGCCGGCGTACGGCAGCGGCGGCTTCACCACGTATACGAACCAGCGCTTGCAGCAGCAGTTCGCCGGCTGGGTCGCGCAGGACGGCTGCCGGTGGGTAAAGATGAAAATCGGCAGCGAGCCGGACAAGGACCCGGCGCGCGTCGCGGCGGCGCGCGCGGCGATCGGCGGTGCGGGCCTGTTCGTCGACGCGAACGGCGCGTTCACGCCGCAACGGGCGCTGTACTACGCGCAACGTTTCGCCGAGCACCAGGTGAGCTGGTTCGAGGAGCCTGTGTCTTCGGACGACGAAGCGGGCCTGCGCGGCGTACGCGAGCGCGTGCCGGCCGGCATGGAGATCGCCGCCGGCGAATACGGCTACACGCTCGACGACTTCCGCCACCTGCTCGCGGCGGGGGCCGTCGACGTGCTGCAGGCCGACGCGAGCCGTTGCGGCGGCATCACCGGCTTTCTGCAGGCCGCCGCGCTGTGCGACGCGTATCACGTGCCGCTGTCCGCGCATTGCGCACCGGCGCTGCATCTGCACGTCGCGTGCGCGGCGCCGCGCTTGCGCCATCAGGAGTGGTTCCATGACCACGCCCGGATCGAAGCCATGCTGTTCGACGGTGCGCCGCGGTTGCGCGACGGCCAGATGGAGCCGGACCTGTCGCGGCCCGGTTGCGGGCTCGAGTTCAAGCATGGTGACGCCGAGCGCTACCTCATCAAATAAAGCAGGCCACGACACGGAAGCGATATCGATGGGCTCTTCACGCGTACCCGGATTGCTGTACACGGCGGCGGCGGTGACGGCCGTCGCGGCGTTGGCCGCGCGCGGCGCGGGAAGACCTGAGTCGCATCGCGAACGGCGTGAGAGCGGCCCGCAACACCACGAGCGTCGGGCATCCGTGACGTTCCCGACGTGTGCCGCCCGCAGCCATCAGCGCGCGCCGGCGCGCGTGCACGCGAGCGAACCCACCGCCGAGGTGGAGGCACACGTCGAAGCGGCCCGCACCTTCAACCACAGCTCCGCGCTGCTCGCGCTGTCGGTGCTCGCCGACAGCGCGATGGAGCACTACCGCGGCTCGTTCGACAACCCCGCGATGTTCACGCCACTCGTCAGCGCGAGTCTGTCGCTCGCCGCGGGCCTGCATGGCGGCGCGGATCGTCGCGGCCAGACGCATCGCGCGCGCCATGCGATCTATCTGGCCGCGGCGGCGACGGGCATCGCCGGCACGGGCTTCCATTTCTACAACGTGATGAAGCGGCCGGGCGGCTGGAGCTGGAACAACCTGTTTCACGCGGCACCGCTCGGCGCGCCGAGCGCGTTGCTGCTGTCAGGCGCGCTCGGTGCCGTCGCCGAACGCTTGCGCGACGAGCCCGCAGACGACCCGCAACTGCTCGGCATGCCGGCCGGTCAGGCGCTCGGTCTGCTGGTCGCGGCGGGTCTCGTCGGCACGGTGGGGGAGGCCGCGCTGCTGCATTTTCGTGGCGCGTTTCAGCATCGCGCGATGTACGCGCCGGTCAGCATTCCGCCCATCACCGCCGCGCTGCTCGCGCATGCCGCGCTGTCCGCTCCGCGCGAGCGCTGGTACACGCGGCTCTGGTTACGCATCACGACCGTGCTCGGCTTTGTCGGCGCGGGTTTTCACGCGCGCGGGATCGCGCGTCGTCAGGGCGGCTGGCGCAACTGGAGCCAGAATCTGTTCGACGGGCCGCCGCTGCCCGCGCCGCCGAGCTTTTCCGCGCTGGCGCTCGCCGGGCTCGCCGCACTGCGTTTGCGGGAGACTGAAAAATGACCAACCGACCACGCTCGACCCGAGCCACCCGCTATCCCGGCTACGACGTGCTCGACAAACGCACGACGCCGTCGTGGGACGCGCACACCCGCGCGGTGATCGCCGAACGCCTCGCGACACCACTCGAGCCGCGCTTTTTCAACGCGGTCGAATGGCTCGCGGTCACGTCGCTGTGCGCCCGCATCGTGCCGCAAGCGAATGCGCAACCGGTGGTGCCGCTCGCCGCCCTGCTCGACGCGCGGCTCGCCGGCAATGGCAACGACGGCTACCGCGACGACCGTTTGCCGCCGATGCGCGACGCCTGGCGCATCGGCCTCGCCGCGCTCGATGCCGAGTGCCGCGAACGGGGCGGCCTGCCGTTCGCGAGCCTCGCGGAGGACCCGCAGATCGCGCTGCTCGGCCAGATGCAGCGCGGCGAACTGACGAACCCCGCGTGGCGCGGCATGCCGTCGAAGCTGTTCTTCGGCGAGCGCGTGCTGCACGACATCTGCGGCCTCTACTACTCGCACCCGCACGCGTGGAGCGAGATCGGCTTCGGCGGCCCGGCGAATCCGCGCGGCTATGTGCGCATGTACCTGAATCGCCGCGATCCGTGGGAGGCGGTCGAAGCGACGCCCGACACCCATGAGCAGGCCGCGAAGGAGAACCGCCGTGTCCGATGACGCGCAGCAACGGCCACGCGGCAAGGACGGCCGCGCACCCGACGTGTTCCAGCGCGGCGGCTGGGTGCCGATGCGCGCGTACCCTGACGGCGAGGAGGTCGATTTCGCGATCGTCGGCACCGGCGCCGGCGGTGGCACGCTTGCGTGCCGGCTTGCGGAAAAAGGCTTCAAGGTCGTCGCGTTCGATGCCGGCGCGTGGTGGCGTCCGCTCGAAGAGTTCGCGTCTGACGAAGCGCATCAGGAAAAACTGTTCTGGACCGACGAGCGCATCTGCGACGGCGACAATCCGCTGAAGCTCGGCAACAACAACAGCGGCAAGGCGGTGGGCGGCAGCACGGTCCATTTCGCGATGGTGTCGCTGCGCTTTCGGCCCGAGTGGTTCAAGTCGCGCAGCGTGCTCGGCTATGGCGCCGACTGGCCGCTCGACTGGCGCGAGATGTGGCACTACTACGGCGAGGTCGAGGACGCGCTGAAAATCTCCGGACCGGTGAACTATCCGTGGGGGCCGAAGCGGCCGCGCTATCCGTATCGCGCGCATGAGCTGAACGCGGCGGCGCTGGTGCTCGCGCGCGGCGCCGAGGCGCTCGGCATCGGCTGGAGCCCGACGCCGCTCGCGACCCTCTCCGCGCCGCGCGGCCGCGCGCATCCGTGCGTGTACCGCGGCTTTTGCGTGTCCGGCTGCGCGACCAACGCGAAGCAAAGCGCGCTCGTCACGTGGATCCCGCGTGCGCTGCGAGCCGGCGCCGAGGTGCGCGATCTGGCGATGGTCGGCCGCGTCGTCACCAACGACGCGGGGCTCGCCACCGGCGTCGAATATCTGCGCGAAGGACGCTGGCGATTCCAGCGCGCGAAGCACGTGGTGGTGGCCGGCTACGCGATCGAAACGCCGCGCCTGTTGCTGATGTCGGCCAACAGCCGCTTTCCTGACGGACTCGCGAACAGTTCGGGACTCGTAGGCAAAAACCTGATGGCGCAGTCGAATCAGGCCGTCTACGGCACCTTCGATGAAGACATCCGCTGGTACAAGGGGCCGCCGTCGCTCGCGCTCACCGAGCACTGGAACTACGAAGACAAGGGCAAGGATTTTTTCGGCGGCTACTGCTACATGAGCCAGGGGCCGCTGCCGAACGGATGGGTCGCGGTACAGAATGGCCGCGGCTTGTGGGGCGACGCGCTTGGCGCGGAGATGCTCAAGTACAACCACCAGGCGGGGCTGAAGATCGTCGGCGAGATGCTGCCGCAGCAGCGCAACCGCGTGACGCTTGCCGACGAGAAAGACCAGTACGGGCTGCCGATCGCGCGCGTCACCTATTCATGGTGCGACAACGACAAGCGGCTCATCGCGCATTCGCTCGACTTCATGGAGCAGGCGCTCGCGGCCGCCGGCGGCAAGGAGATCTGGCGCGAGACCGACGACACCTGCCACCTGAACGGCACCGCGCGCATGGGTGACGATCCGTCGACGAGCGTCGTCGACGCGGACTGCCGCAGTTGGGACATCCGCAACCTGTGGGTGTGCGACGGCTCGGTGTTTCCGACTGTGGGCGGCGTGAATCCGTCGCTGACGATTCAGGCGATCGCGTGTCGCACCGCCGAGCGCATCGCCGCGCTAGCCGCGCGCGGCGAGTTGTAGGGGGAGTGTTGCCCGCGCGCATGAACCGCAGTCCGAAACGATGGAGTACTCGCTGCGCGATCCGGGTGGTTACACAACATGCTCTCCATGCATCGAACATTGACCCAAGTCATGTTTGAGGCGCAAAAACGGGCCTCATTTTCGATGCCCCACCTGCATGGTGCAATGCCAAATCCATAGAAAGGCCGGGCTTGCTGGCCTCACCATACCCTGCAGGTATGAAAAAGGACAGGAAAAGTATTGGACGGGCCAAACGGGCGAAGGGTATAAAAACATCCAATGAACTCACTTCCCGCCGCAGCCGCCATGACCCAAGCGACCATCGAACGTATCGAAACCCGCCTCGTCGATCTGCCGACGATCCGTCCTCACAAGCTGTCGGTCGCCACGATGTACGGGCAGACGCTGATGCTGGTCAAGGTCTACTGCAGCGACGGCATCGTCGGGATTGGCGAAGGCACCACGATCGCCGGCATGGCCTACGGCCCGGAAAGCCCCGAAGCAATGAAGCTCGCGATCGACGCCTACTTCGCCCCGGCGATGATCGGCAAGGACGCGACGCAGATCCAGGCGCTGATGGCGCACCTCGGCAAGCTGGTCAAGGTCAATCATTTCTCGAAGAGCGCGCTCGAAACCGCGCTGCTCGACGCGCAAGGCAAACGTCTCGGCGTGCCGGTGAGCGAGCTGCTCGGCGGCCGTCGCCGTGAGCGCCTGCCGGTTGCGTGGACGCTCGCGTCGGGCGATACCGCGAAGGACATCGCCGAAGCCGAGCACATGCTCGACGTGCGCCGCCACAAGGTCTTCAAGCTGAAGATCGGCGCGAAGGAACTGAAGACCGACATCAAGCACGTCGCCGAGATCAAGAAAGCGGTCGGCGAGCGCGCCGCGGTGCGCGTCGACGTGAACATGGCGTGGAGCGAGACCCAGGCCGCCTGGGCGATTCCGGCGCTGGCCGACGCGGGCTGCGATCTGGTCGAGCAGCCGGTCGCGTCCGCCGCGGCGCTCGCGCGACTGATGCGCCGCTTCCCGGTCGCGCTGATGGCCGACGAAGTCCTGCAAGGCCCGGACAGCGCGTTCGAGATCGCGAAGAACGGCGGCGCCGATGTGTTCGCGATCAAGATCGAGCAGAGCGGGGGCCTGTTCGCCGCGCAGCGCGTGGCCGCGATCGCGGATGCCGCCGGCATCGAGCTGTACGGCGGCACGATGCTCGAAGGCGCGTTCAGCACGGTGGCGTCGGCGCATCTGTTCGCGAGCTTCGCGAATCTGCAATGGGGCACCGAGCTGTTCGGGCCGTTGCTGATCACCGAAGAAATTCTGACCACGCCGCTCGACTACAGCGACTTCGAACTGACCGTGCCGAACGGCCCGGGTCTCGGCATCGAACTCGACGAGGCGAAGGTCAAGCGATTCACGCGAGACGGGCTGATGAAGGTCACCCGCTAAACGGATTTTGATCAAGAGGATTCAACGATGCTTTTCCATGTGCGAATGGACGTGCACCTGCCGGTCGACATGCCGGCCGAAGTGGCGAACGAAATCAAGACCCGCGAGAAGGCTTACTCGCAGGAGCTCCAGCGTAGCGGCAAGTGGCGTCATATCTGGCGCCTCGTTGGCGAGTACGCGAATTACAGCATCTTCGATGTAGAGAGCAATGCCGAACTTCACGACATTCTGTCCGGCTTGCCTCTGTTCCCGTACATGAAGATTTCGGTGACGCCTCTGTGTCGTCACCCGTCGTCGATTCGGGACGGCGACATCTGAGCCCAGGGGCCAGGCGCTTTTGACGGCGAGCGCATCCAAAGCCATCTTTTCCCCCTATACCAACTGGAGACAGTCATCGTGAGCGTCAAAGTATTTGAAACCAAAGAAGTGCAGGATCTGCTGAAAGCCGCTTCCAACGTCGATGCCGGGAGTGGCAACGCGCGTTTCCAGCAGATCGTTTTCCGTCTGCTGGGCGACCTGTTCAAGGCAATCGATGACCTCGACATCACGCCCGACGAAGTCTGGGCCGGCGTCAACTATCTGAACAAGCTCGGTCAGGACGGCGAAGCGGCGCTCCTCGCGGCCGGCCTCGGTATCGAGAAGTATCTCGACATCCGCATGGACGCCGAGGACAAGAAGATCGGTCTCGAAGGCGGCACGCCGCGTACGATCGAAGGCCCGCTGTACGTCGCCGGCGCGACGGTGCGCGAGGGCGTCTCGAAGATCGACATCAACCCGGACGAAGACGCGGGCCCGCTCGTGATTCGCGGCACGGTCAAGGATCTGGACGGCAAGCCGGTCGCCGGCGCGGTCGTCGAGTGCTGGCACGCGAACTCGAAGGGCTTCTACTCGCACTTCGATCCGACCGGCGCGCAGAGCGACTTCAACCTGCGCGGCGCGGTGAAGACCGGCGCCGACGGCAAGTACGAGGTCCGCACGCTGATGCCGGTAGGCTACGGCTGCCCGCCGCACGGCTCGACGCAGCAGTTGCTGAACGTGCTGGGCCGTCACGGCAACCGTCCGGCGCACGTGCACTTCTTCGTCAGCAGCGACGGCCATCGCAAGCTGACCACGCAGTTCAACATCGAAGGCGATCCGCTGATCTGGGACGACTTCGCGTATGCAACGCGCGAAGAGCTGATTCCGCCGGTCGTCGAGAAAAGCGGTGGCGCGGCGCTGGGCCTGAAGGCCGATACGTACAAGGAGATCGAGTTCAACTTCACGATCACGCCGCTGGTCCAGGGTAAGGACAACCAGCTCGTGCATCGTCTGCGCGCTTCGGCCGAAGCGTAATCGCACGAGGCGGCGCCGTGGCGACACGGCCGCCGCCTTTCGTTGCCAACGGCCGGCGGTCTTGCCGGCCGAATTCCTGAAGCGTCGTGCTGCCGTTGCTTGGCGTTCTGGGCGAGTCGTCGCAAGGGGCGCTCGCAAGGCTCGAGCAACAGCGAAGAACCGGTCGCGCCCGCGGGAGAAGACGGCGGTCGTGTGGAGTCCGCGTTGCTCGCGGCCGCCGCGACGCCTGCGCCGGAGCGAGCCGTATCGCCGCTCGCGTGCGGTAGATTGAAAACGAAATTCGTTTCGACCGCCACAGGCTGATTGTCCATGCCCGTGAGAGCGCTGCACTGGGCACGCCGCGATGCCTGAAGGGCGAGGTTGTCGAACGCCGGATTGCCGGACGAGACTTCGACGACCGCGTCGCTGATCTGTCCACGTTCGTCGACCCATGCACGCACGATCGCATTGGGACGCGGCGCGTGCGCGACCGCAGCGCCGGAGCAGGTGCGGCTCTTTCATTGTGTTTGTCAGCTTCGGATCGTGCACGCGCGCTGGGTCACGGCCCCGGATTCGCCTCGCTCAAACCGGCTTGCTGCGCGGATCGATCGCTTTCCGGATACGCACCGAGCATGCGCTCCAGGTATCGCGTAACGGTCTCGAGGGAAGTGGCCAGGTTACGTCGAGGATGGATCGCCATCGCGCGGCGCATTGAGCATCCGCTCCACATAGCGCGCAATCAGATCGATCTCCAGATTCACTTTTACCCCGTCGTGCAGATGCTTGAGCGCCGTCACCTGCACGGTATGCGGAATCAGATTGATCGAAAACTCGCAGCCGTCGTCGCGATCAACGACGGAGTTCACGGTCAGGCTCACGCCATTGACCGTAATCGATCCCTTGTACGCGAGATAACGACCGATGTCGCGCGGCGCGAGAACGCGCAGCTCGTGCGATTCGCCGACCGGCGCGAAACGCGTGACGATACCGAGTCCGTCGACGTGTCCGGACACGATATGTCCACCGAGCCGGTCATGCGCGCGCAGCGCTTTCTCGAGATTGACCTCGCCGGTTTCGCCGAGACCGGCCGTGCGGTTCAGGCTCTCGCGCGACACGTCGACCTCGAACGAATGAGCGGTCTTCGCGACCACCGTCATGCAGGCGCCCTGGATCGTGATGCTGTCGCCGAGCTGCACATCGGCGAGGTCGAGCCCGCCCGCCTCGACGTTCAGGCGCACGCCCACGTCGCCGCCCGTGCCGAGCGGCTTGACTGATTCGATGCGGCCCACTGCCGCGACGATTCCTGTAAACATCGTGCTAGTCCTTGATCATTTCGAAACGGTGGGCGACACGGTGTCGGTCCCGGGTAAGGCTGTCGGCGCGAAACGCGCGAGGATCCGCAGATCGTCGCCGATCCGCTCGACCGTGTGGAAATTCAGCTTCACTCGGTCTTCGAGCTGGTCGGGCGCGTCCAGATTGAACATGCTCATCGAGTCCACGCCGAGCAGGCTCGGCGCGAGATAGACCAGCAGTTCATCGACGCAGCCTTCGCGCAGCAGCGAACCGTTCAGCTTGTAGCCGGCTTCGACGTGCAGCTCGTTGACGTGACGCTCGCCAAGCACGCTCAGCATGCGCGGGAGATCCACCTTGCCGAACGCGTTCGGCAGCGGCACGATCTCGGCGCCGCGCTCGCGCAGCGCGCTCGCGCGTTCTTCGAGACGCGCGTCGAGCTCGCCGCAGAAGATCAGCGTCGGCGCGCCGGCCAGGATCTGCGCGTCGAGCGGCACGTCGAGCTGGCTGTCGATCAGCACGCGGTGCGGTTGGCGCGGCGTATCGACCGCGCGCACGGTCATGCGCGGATTGTCCTCGCGCACAGTGCCGATGCCGGTCAGGATCGCCGACGCGCGCGCACGCCACGCATGACCGTCGGCCCGCGCGGCCGCGCTCGTGATCCACTGGCTCTCACCCGACGGCAAGCCGGTGCGGCCATCGAGCGACGCCGCCACTTTCATGCGCACCCACGGACGGCCGCGCGTCATGCGCGACACGAAGCCGATGTTCAGCTCCCGCGCTTCGTTCGCGAGCAGCCCGCAGCGCACTTCGATACCGGCTTCGCGCAGCATCGCGAGACCGCGGCCGGAGACCTGCGGGTTGGGATCTTCCATCGCCGCGATCACGCGGCCGATCTGCGCTTCGATCAGCGCGTTCGCGCACGGCGGCGTGCGGCCGAAATGGCTGCACGGTTCGAGCGTCACGTAGGCGGTCGCGCCGCGCAGGTCGTGGCCGCGCGAGCGCGCGTCCTTCAGCGCGCGAATTTCGGCGTGATCCTGGCCGGCCGGCTGCGTGAAGCCTTCGCCGATCACCTCGCCGTTTCTGACGAGCACGCAACCGACCCGCGGATTCGGGTCGGCCGTATACATGCCGCGCTTCGCGAGCGCGAGCGCGCGTTCCATGTGGACGAAATCGGTTTGCGAGAACATCGGTGTCCGTTGTGGTGCGGTGTCTGGGTCGTGCGAGTTGCGGCCTTTGCTTGGGGCCCGGCTTCAGCCTTTCAACGCTGCGAACGCGCCGCGCGCGGCGTCGATCGTCGCGTCGATCACCGCGTCGTCGTGCGCGCTCGACACGAAGCCGGCCTCATACGCGGACGGCGCGAAGTACACGCCCGCGTCGAGCATCTTGTGGAAGAACGCGTTGAAGCGCGGCACATCGCTCTTCGTGACGTCGGCGAAGCTCGTCGGGATCGATTCGCGAAAGTAGATGCCGAACATGCCGCCGAGCGCATCGGCCGCGAACGGCACGTCCGCTTCGCGTGCCGCCCGCGCGAGCCCTTGCGCGAGACGCGTGGTGCGCGCGGCGAGCGTGTCGTAGAAGCCGGGCGCCTCGATCAGCTGCAGCGTCTTCAGGCCGGCCGCGACCGCAATCGGATTGCCCGACAGCGTGCCCGCCTGATAGACGCCGCCGAGCGGCGCGAGGTGAGCCATGATGTCGCGCCGGCCGCCGAACGCCGCCGCCGGCATGCCGCCGCCGATTACCTTGCCGAGGCAGGTGAGGTCCGGCGTGATGCCGTAGAGTTGCTGCGCGCCGCCGAGCGCGACGCGAAAGCCGCACATCACTTCGTCGAAAATCAGCACCGCGCCATACTCGGTGCACAGGCGCCGCAGCGCCTGCAGGAATTCAGGGGTCGCGCGCACGAGGTTCATGTTGCCAGCGACCGGCTCGACGATCACCGAAGCGATCTCGTTGCCGAACGCCTTGAACGCTTCTTCGAGCTCGGCGACGTTGTTGTATTCGAGCACGGTGGTGTGCTTCGCGATATCGATCGGCACGCCCGCCGAGGTCGGATTGCCGAAGGTCAGGAGGCCCGAGCCGGCCTTCACGAGCAGGCTGTCCGCGTGGCCGTGATAGCAGCCTTCGAACTTGACGATGCGGCTGCGGTTCGTGAAGCCGCGCGCGAGACGCAGCGCGCTCATCGTCGCCTCGGTGCCGCTCGACACCATGCGCACCTGTTCGATCGACGGCACCAGCTTGCAGATTTCCTCGGCGATCTCGACTTCCGACTCGGTCGGCGCGCCGAACGAAAAGCCATTCACGAGCGCGCGCTGCACGGCTTCCAGCACTTCGGGATGAACGTGGCCGAGGATCATGGGGCCCCACGAGCCGATGTAGTCGGTATAGCGCTGGCCGTCCGCGTCCCAGAAGTACGGGCCATGCGCGCGCTCGATGAAACGCGGTGTGCCGCCGACGGAACGGAAAGCGCGCACCGGCGAATTCACGCCGCCGGGGATCGTGCGTTGCGCGCGTTCGAAGAGGGTTTCGTTTCTGGACATGGCGATGGCTGGAATAGGGAGCAGGGGTTGCGCAGCGGCGCAAAGGGCCTCGGACGATTCCCGCGGACCCTTCGCGCGATGCTGGGGTGGATCGAGAAATTGTACCGGAGTCGGCGCCGGCGGGCTGTGCGGGCGGGCGGTCACGGCGGCGCGTGTTTCGCCTGGCTGCCCGGTGCGGGTATCGTCGGCGGCTTGCGCCTGCCGGTCAATTCGGCCCAGCGCTTCTCCAGCGCGCCTTCGGCGATCGGCTTGATGATCGTGCCCGAGCTTTGCGCATCCCACGTCTGCACCGAGAACGGATGCACACGCAGCTGATCGCGCGTGATGACCGGCGCGTGATGCGCATCGACGAGCCAGTCGTAGACGAAATCGATGCACAGCCGGTAGCCGCGTTTGGTCGACGCGTCGGGGACTTCGTAGGGCGCGCGCGTCACGTAGCCCGAACCGAAGATGCCCTTCGGCTCCTGCGCGACGCGATGCAGGAACACGCGATCGCCGGGCAGGATGCCGCGCGCAAAGCCGCAGCCCCACACGTCGGCCACCGCGTCGCCGGCCGCCACGCGTTTCGCGATGTCGGGCAACTCGGGCCACGGCCATTTTTTGGGGCTCCAGATGAGCAGGAAGGCGGTCATCGCGGGTTCGAACGGGATCAGGGGAAGGGCGTTGCGCGACGTCGAGCTTTTATGTCGGGCCGTCAAGCTGCGCATACGGAAGCGCGTTGGGCATGCTGGCGGCAGCTTAACCGATCGAGGCTGATTGCGCCGCGCGGCGCTGTCGCGCAACGTCCACGCAGCGGGCCACGAGCGCCGTCAGCGGATTAACCGTCGCGTACAATCGAGCCGGTCAACTGATGGCCGTTCCCGCTTCACCCGTTCCGCTGCCGATGCCGGCGCGGCGTTCCATCCGGATTTCCCATGTCTCACGTCGTCAGACGCCGGCCCGATGGCCGGCTGATCCTGTTGCTCGGCGCGCTGGCCGCGTGCGGGCCGATTTCCATCGACATGTATCTGCCGAGCCTGCCGACCATCGCGCAGGCCTTCGCGGTCGGCACGGGCGCCGCGCAATCGACGCTCACGAGCTTCATGTTCGGCTTTTCGATCGGCATGCTGCTGTACGGTCCGCTGTCCGATACGTATGGCCGTCGGCCGATCCTGCTTGGCGGCATCATCATGTATGCGCTCGCGAGCATCGCCTGCTCGCTGTCGGTCTCGATCGGCTCGCTGGTTGGTTTCCGCTTCGTGCAGGCGTTGGGCGCGGGCGCGGCGTCGGTGCTGGCTCGCGCGATCGCGCGCGACGCGCACGAGCCGGGCGACGCGGCGCGCGTCCTGTCGATGATCGCGATCGTCACGGCGATCGGTCCACTGCTCGCGCCGCTGATCGGCGGACAGTTGCTGCTGCTGGGCGGCTGGCGCGCCGTGTTCGTCGCGCTGACGCTGTTCGGTTCCGTGTGCGCGGTGACCGCATTCCTGAAGGTGCCGGAGACGTGGCCGCGCGAGATGCGCGCGCAGTCGGCGCTGCTGAAGTCGTTCGGCGCGTATGGCACGCTGCTGCGCGATCCGGTTGCGTGGGGACACATGTTGTGCGGCGGCATGGCGTTCGCGTCGATGTTCGCCTACATCACGGCGACGCCGTTCGTATACATCGAGTATTTCCACGTGTCCGCGCAGCACTACGGCTTCCTGTTCGCGCTGAACATCGTCGGCATCATCTTCGGCAATTACCTGAACACGCGGCTCGTCGGCCGGCTCGGGCCGGTGCCGATCATCTCGTTCGCGGCGACCGTGAGCTTCGTCGCGTCGCTGTTCGTGTCCGTCGTGTCGCTGACGGGGTGGGGCGGCTTATGGTCGATCGTGTTCGGGCTGTTCTTCGTCGTCAGCGTGGTGGGCGTGTTGTCCGCCAACTGCACGACCGATCTGATGCATCGCTATCCCGCCAACGCGGGCGCCGCGGCGGCCGTGTTCGGCGCGGTGCAGCTCGCGCTCGGCGCACTGTCGAGCCTCGCGGTCGGACTGTGGCAGGACGGCACGCCGAAGGGCATGGGTATCGTGGTCGGCGTGGCGGGCTGTCTGTGCTTTGTCGGACGCATGCTCGTGATGCGTTGGCACGGGACGAAGTCGCCGGTTGCGGCTGTGTGAGCGTGTTGTTCGGATCTCGAGGGTGAGCACTGCGCGAGCGCTGTTAAAACGGCGTGAAAACTGGATGACGATCGTGCTATTGCGGCTGTGGGCATCGGCCGACGCGTGAGTTCATCGGACGCGTCTCCGGAAAACACCTGGTGTTGCGCGCGCACCACCGTGCGTCGCGCTTTGCATTGCTATGATGAAGTCACTGTTCCTCGGAGCGGCACTCATGGCGATCAAAGACCTGATGAACGGCGAACGGCAATTAGCCGCATTCGCCGAAGCGCAACGGCTGGCCGACAGCGGCGCTTATTACGATTACACCGACATCGAATACGTCTTGCGCTTTGATCACGGTTTGACGGATGTATCGGCTCTGCTCGATAGCCAGTTGATGCATCGCGATCTGAATCGTCGTTGCGCGGATGCGCGCGAAAAGCTCGAGATGGCGGACGCGTGATGCGTGTTGCGTGTTGCGCGGGTTCGTGCTGAATGAAGCACGGCGATGAATCGCTCCGAGATTTTCACTTCTGGAGTGGTTGATGACCGATAGCACGCACGCCTTACGTTTGCCCCATACCGACAATCCGGCCGCGCTGGCGAAACCTGGCGGCCACTACAGTCATGTCGCGGTCGCGAATGGCTTCGTCTTCGTGTCCGGGCAGTTGCCGATCAACGCGCAAGGCGAAAAGCTCGCCGATGCGTCGTTCGACGCGCAGGCCGAACAGGTTCTGGCCAATGTGAAGGCGGCGCTCGAAAGCGTCGGCAGCAGCGTCGCGCAACTGGTGCAGGTGCGCGTGTATGTCGTCGATGTCGAACATTGGGCGAGCTTCAATCAGATCTATGCGGGCTGGGCCGGCGAGGCAAGGCCGGCGCGCGCGGTCGTGCCGGTGCCGCAGTTGCACTATGGGTTCAAGATCGAGGTTGAGGCGGTGGCGGTGGTTTAGGTCGTGATGGTGGGTACGGGGGCCGTGCCTGTTTGCAGCATAGAGGATTAATTCAGAAGTGCGGCCCATAACACTCGCGCTGTGCCTTGCAGGGTTGCAAAAAAAGCCAATTCCCGAGCATCGGCTTGTGCATTCGAGCGAGGCTCTATCGATATTCATCGATCTCGACCGTGCCGCCCATGGCTTCCATCATGGTGCGAATATCGTCGGGCACGTCAGGCACGCGGTCGCCGCTCTCGTTGTCCCAATAGCAGAAGAAGCGCATCTGCGCGCAAGTGCGCTCGATGAGTTCTCGCAAATCGGCACGGGGTAGCCCGAGGTGGCCCACCAGATAGCGAAGATGAGGCGTCAGATCGTCGCTCATTATTGCCTCCGCGCTCGAAACGATCCATGTGCCTTGCCGCCAAGGAATGCTGCTCATCATGCCGGACGGCATTAACCTGGGCTGCCCTTTGGCTCCCGCGCGAGATGGTGATACGCCAAAATAGTTCGTCCAGAATTCGGGCGGCTCGGTGTCCTGATAGATCGTGAACGCTGCGTGGGCGAGTTTGTGTTCGGGTGCCATCTCTGTTTCTCTCAGGGTGCCCAGCTATGCATGTTGTCGATGATCGCGCCTCTGAACTCGACATTCCCATCGTCGTGCCAAATAACGTTGTCGTCCCCCGCGCATTCGATTGTCTTCTTTCATCATATGGATCATCCTGCCGAAGGTCTTGCGGTCATACCCCAGCATCTTCGCCGCGTAGTTTGGGTTGTTCGTGCTCTCGGCGAGTTCAACCACATCGCCGCTCAACGCATCAGGCACATACTCAAACGGCTGCGCGTCGCCGAGCAGCGTTGATGAGCCTCTATCGCCAGCCCTGGCTGCCCGCGCAGCGTTCAACCGGGTTTGCCAGGTGGCCGGATCATACTGGACGGACAAAATGGGTTCGCCGTCCGGGTGACTGCCTGTCCTCGCTACGGGATTCATTAACGGCGTGCTGCTGTACGGTGACGGAAACAGGCCATTACGCGGACCTTTAACGGCAAGCAGTTTGCCCCGGCGAATCTCTTCGAGAAGAGCAACGATCACCCACCAGCCATCGGTATCAGGGTTGCGGTCCCGTACATCATGAAAAAACAGCCAGTGACTGCCAATGAGATTCCTAATCAGTTTCCGGTCCTCCTCCCACTTCCTGCGATTCAGTGCGGCGATAGCAAGAAATTCCCGGGTCTCCGCCCTGGCCCTCTGAAGGTCTGCGGCCTTGCCGAGGCACGCCTTATAGTGCCATTCGTCGCAGATGACATAACAGGCACCCGGTGGCCGCTGGCAGAACAGCTCCACGGAGTGCATTTCAAATACGGACAGGGACATGGGTGTGTCGATGGTCTATCTGAAGTCGCTGCCGGAGTTGACAGCAGTCAGATAATTACTGTGCGACAGGCAGTCCGTACATGGGCGACCGCCCAAAATCTCGACGGCTCTCGACGAAACGGAAAAAAGCGCCCGCACGAACATTGCGGCTTTTCGCGCCCGTAGCGCGGATGTTCGCGGGCAGCGACCGTACCGCTGGTCTATCAGAGCGGAGAACTGCTCCACCTCGGGCCAGAAAAACAAAAAGCCCGTAAGTCACTGAACTTACGGGGTTTTTCTTGAAAGCCTGGCGGAGGCGGTGAGATTCGAACTCACGGAAGGATTGCTCCTTCGCCGGTTTTCAAGACCGGTGCCTTAAACCACTCGGCCACACCTCCAAGCCGCAAATTGTAACCTGAAAAGACTTCGCTGCCGAGTCTAGGTGACCCGCCATCACTGCGGATCTTTCAGGAACAGCGCCTGCAAGTCGTTCAGGAACGCCTGGCCGAGCGGCGTCGGCGCGATCCGTTCGTGGTCGCGTGTGATCAGTTTGCGCTGTTCCGCTTCCTGCAACGCCGGCTCGATCGTCGTGATCGACAGGCCCGTGCGCTCGATGAACCGATGTACCGGAAATCCTTCTACCAGGCGCAGCGCGTTCAGCATGAACTCGAACGGCAGATCGCGCGGCCCGACCTCATGCTCTTCCTGCACGCTCGCACCAGCCCTGGCCTGCTCGATGAACGTGGTCGGATGTTTGTAGCGCGCCTGGCGCACGATGCGATTAGGAAACGACAGCTTCGTATGCGCGCCCGCGCCGATGCCGAGATAGTCGCCGAAGCGCCAGTAGTTCAGATTGTGTTTGCTCTGCCGATGCGGCTGCGCATACGCGGACACCTCGTAGCGCCCGTAGCCGGCCTCGGCGGTGCGTTGATGAATCCAGTCCTGCATGTCTGCGGACGCGTCATCGTCGGGCAACGCGGGCGGAAACCTGGCGAATAGCGTGTTCGGTTCGAGCGTCAGGTGATACAGCGACAGATGCGGCGGGGCAAACGACAACGCCGTTTCCACGTCGGCCTGACATTCGGCGAGCGTTTGCCTGGGCAGCGCGAACATCAGGTCGAGGTTGAAGTTGTCGAACGTGGTCGCGGCGACTTCGACCGCGTGGCGTGCCTGCGCCGCGTCGTGAATGCGGCCGAGCGCCTTCAGATGCGTTTCGTTGAAACTCTGGATGCCCACCGACAGCCGGTTCACGCCGCTCGCGCGAAACTGCGCGAACTTGTCGGCTTCGAACGTGCCGGGGTTCGCTTCGAGCGTGATTTCCGCGTCGGCATCGAGCGGCAGCAGCGCGCGAATATCCGACAGCATGCGATCGAGCCCCGCCGCCGACAGCAAACTAGGCGTGCCGCCGCCGATGAACACCGTATGCACCTGGCGGCCCCAGATCAGTGGCAAGGCCATTTCCAGGTCGGCGCGCAACGCGTCGAGGTAGTCGTTCTCCGGGAACGTCTCGCCTTTCCACTCGTGCGAATTGAAGTCGCAGTAGGGGCACTTGCGCACGCACCACGGGAAATGCACGTACAGCGCAAGTGGCGGCAGCGACGTCAAACGGATGCTGCCCGGCGACGTGAACGCACTGACGACACCCTTGCCGATGTCCGCCGGCGTCGATCGGATCGGAATCACGCTTCCTCCGACAGACGCGCGAGCAGTTGCCGCAGCGCGATCGCGCGATGGCTGCTCGCGTTCTTGACCGCCGGCTCGAGTTCGGCGGCGCTCGCGTTCAGCGACGGCAGATAGAAGTACGGGTCGTAACCGAAGCCATGCTCGCCGCGCGGCGCGTCCAGGATTTCGCCATGCCAGCGGCCTTCGGCGATCAGCGGTTCGGGATCGTCCGCGTGACGCACGAGTGCGAGCACGCAGTAGTAATAGCCGCGGCGGTCGCTCACGTCCCGCAGTTCGTCGACGAGGCGCGCGTTGTTCGCCGCGTCGCTTTTCTCGCCGCCGGCGAGTTGCGCGAAGCGGGCCGAGTAGACGCCCGGCGCGCCGCGCAGCGCGCGCACGCAAAGGCCCGAGTCGTCGGCGAGCGCGGGCAGGCCGGTGAGCCGCGCAGCGTGACGGGCTTTCGTCAGCGCGTTTTCGACGAAGGTGGGGTGCGGCTCTTCCGCTTCCGGCACGTGGAGCTCGCCTTGCGCGATCAACTCGATGCCGGCCGCGCCGAGCAGCGCCGCAAATTCGCGCAGCTTGCCCGCGTTGTTCGACGCGAGCACGACCTTTTTCAGCGGCATTCCCGACGTTACGCCGTGAGCATTGTTCCCGCCACTGTCCTGACGACCCTCATTCACTGCTGCACTCCCAGCGCCTCTTTCTGCTTTGCGATCAGCGTGCTGATGCCGTCGCTCGCGAGACCGAGCAGCGCATTCATTTCTTCGCGCGAGAACGGCACGCCTTCCGCGGTACCCTGAATTTCGACGAAGCCGCCCGCCCCCGTCATTACGACGTTCATGTCGGTGTCGCACTGCGAGTCTTCGTCGTAGTCGAGGTCGAGCACCGGCACGCCGTCGTACACGCCGACCGAAATCGCGGCGACGTAATCCAGGATCGGCGAGCTTTCGATGCGGCCCGTGGCAAGCAATCTGGCGACCGCATCATGCGCGGCGACGAACGCGCCCGTAATGCTCGCGGTGCGTGTGCCGCCATCGGCCTGGATCACGTCGCAGTCGAGATTGAGCGTGCGCGCGCCGAGCTTCTCGAGATCGAACACCGAGCGCAGCGCGCGGCCGATCAGCCGCTGGATTTCCTGCGTGCGGCCGGTTTGTTTGCCGCGCGCGGCTTCACGGTCGCTGCGGGTATGCGTGGCGCGCGGCAGCATGCCGTATTCGGCGGTGAGCCAGCCCTGGCCGCGATCGCGCAGAAACGGCGGTACGCTCTCGCTGACGCTCGCGGTGCAGATCACCTTGGTGTCGCCGAATTCGACCAGCACCGAGCCCTCCGCATGCTTCGTGTAGTGACGCGTGATACGCACGTCGCGCAACTGGTGGGGCTGGCGGCCGCTGGGGCGTTGGGTGTCGTTGCTCATGTCGGAATGGGTCGGGATGGGCTGGAGGAGGGCGGAGGAAAAACGCTAATTTTACCGCCGATCGGATAGGGCGGTTGCCCATACGGATGGCTGCAACAAAAATGGGATAATGCCGATTCCCCGCCCCGCGTCTCGTACACGCCGGGCGATCCGCTTCTCAGGCCATCGTCTACCGCATGGCCCCAATCGCGAGAAATACGATGATCTACAGCATGACTGGCTATGCGAGCGCCACGCGCGAACTCGTGGCAGCCTCGGGCACGGGTGGCGTCAGCGTGTCGGTCGAATTGCGCACGGTGAACTCGCGCTTTCTCGATCTGAACTTCCGCATGCCGGAAGACGTGCGCGTCGTCGAACCGACGCTGCGCGAGATGCTGATGAACAAGCTGTCGCGCGGCAAGGTCGACATTCGCGTGAATCTGCAGCGCAGCGAGCAGTCGGCGAACGCGGGCGCGATCAACCGCGACGCGCTCGCGCAACTCGCGCAGCTGGAACGCACGGTGCTCGGCACGTTTCCTGAAGCCGGCCGTCTGCGCACCGGCGAAATTCTGCGCTGGCCGGGCGTGCTCGCCGAAAGCGGCATCGCGCCCGAGACGCTGCGCGAAGCGGTGCTCGGATGCGGCAAGCAGGCGATCGCGGACCTGATCGACGTGCGCGCGCGCGAAGGCGCGCAACTCGCGACGATGCTGCTCGCCAACGTCACCGAAATGGAGACGATCGTCGTGAAGATCACCCCGCTCGTGCCCGAGCTGATTGCGCGACATCAGCAGAAAATCGTCGAGCGTCTGCAGGAAGCGCTCGGCATCGCCGCGCCGGATGCGGCCGTGACGATCGTGTCGCGCGAAGAGATCAACGAGCGGATTCGCCAGGAAGTGACGATGTACGGCATTCGCATCGACATCGCCGAAGAGCTGTCGCGCCTCACCGCGCACCTGAACGAAACGCGTCACGTGATCGAGAAGGGCGGCAAGGTCGGCAAGCGGCTCGACTTCATGATGCAGGAGCTGAACCGCGAAGCGAACACGCTCGGTTCGAAGGCGGCGGCGAAGGAACTCGCGGATTCGTCGATGACGCTGAAGCTCTTGATCGAACAAATGCGCGAGCAGGTACAGAATCTCGAATAAGGCTGGAGCACCACACATCATGACCGACCACCATCCACGCGAAACCGGCGCGGCGCGCCATTCGTACGCCGGCGCTTATCCCGGCAACCTGTTCATGGTCGTCGCGCCGTCGGGCGCGGGCAAGTCGACGCTCGTGAACGCTTTGCTCGCGAGCGACGACGCGATCCGTCTGTCGATCTCCTACACGACGCGCCCGCCGCGTCCGAAGGAGCAGGACGGGGAGCACTATCACTTCACGAGCGTCGAAGATTTCATGCAGCGTCACGACGCGGGCGAGTTTCTCGAAAGCGCGGAAGTGCACGGCAACTATTACGGCACGTCGCGCGTGTGGATCGAGGAGCAGATGAAAAACGGCCATGACGTGCTGCTCGAAATCGACTGGCAGGGTGCGCAGCAGGTGAAGAAGCAATTCAACAACGCTGTGGAGATTTTCATTCTGCCGCCGTCGCTCGAAGCGCTCGAAGAGCGTCTGAAAAAGCGCGGCCAGGACGAGCCGAACGTAATCACACGACGCTTGCTCGCGGCGGGCGGCGAGATCGCGCACGCGGCCGAAGCGGAGTACGTCGTGATCAACGAGAACTTCGATCGCGCGCTGGCGGAGTTGCAGTGCCTCGTCGGCGCGACGCGCTCGCGCTTCGCGTCGCAGTACGCGCGTCACACGCAGCTTTTCCATGCAGCTCGGCATCCACCTGCCGCACGCGTGAGCGCGGCGTGGTGTCAAGCACATAAGGTAGAATAAGCAACATACTGAGAAGGAACCCAACATGGCCCGCATTACCGTCGAAGACTGCCTCAAACAGATCCCGAACCGTTTCGAACTCGCGCTTGCCGCAACCTATCGCGCGCGTCAGCTCGCTCAAGGCCACACGCCGAAAATCGAAAGCCGCGACAAGCCCACCGTCCTCGCGCTGCGTGAAATCGCATCGGGTCAGGTCGGCGTCGAAATGCTGAAGAAGGTGCCGGTCTAAGGCCCACGGATTTTCGTTTTCGACTTGCCGGTATTCGCCACACCGGATTGCTCAACGTGCAGAACTGCGTCCAACCCTGACCGCTACCGGAGGCGACCATGAGTGCTACCCCGCCCACCGCCACGGAAGCGGAGCACGACACCGACTCGCCGTCCTCTGCACGCAAGTACATCGACGCGGTCCTCGAGCAATCGTTTCGCCATCTGTTCGGGCCGACCGCCACGCCGGAGCAGCCGCGCCGGCATGACGTCGTCTCCATCGCCAATCTGACGTCTGCGCTGTCCGGCTATCTGCAGCCGGAAGAGATCAAGGACATCAAGGCGGCGTTCCACTTCAGCGACGAAGCCCACCTCGGCCAGTATCGCCAGAGCGGCGAGCCCTACATCACGCATCCGGTCGCCGTCGCGGAAATCTGTGCGGGCTGGAATCTCGACGCCCAGGCGATCATGGCGGCGCTGCTGCACGACGTGATGGAAGACCAGGGCGTGACCAAGGCGGAGCTCGCCGAGCGCTTCGGCGCGAAGGTCGCGGAGCTGGTCGACGGGTTGTCCAAGCTGGACAAGATGGAGTTTCGCAATCGCGAGGAAGCGCAAGCGGAGAACTTCCGCAAGATGCTGCTCGCGATGGCGCGCGACGTGCGCGTGATCCTCGTGAAGCTCGCCGACCGGCTGCACAACATGCGCACGCTCGGCGCGGTGCCGTCGGAGAAACGTCGCCGTGTCGCGCGCGAAACGCTAGACATTTACGCGCCGATCGCTCACCGGCTCGGCCTGAATAATACCTATCGCGAGCTGCAGGACCTGAGTTTCGCGAACTTCAACCCGCACCGTTACGCGACACTCGAAAAAGCCGTGAAGGCGGCGCGCGGCAATCGTCGCGAGGTGGTCGGCAAGATTCTCGAATCGGTGCAGCGCGCGATTGCGGACGCGAAGCTCGACGCCGAAGTCACCGGTCGCGAGAAAACCATCTTCAGCATTTACAAGAAGATGCGCGACAAGCAACTGTCGTTTTCGCAGGTGCTCGACGTGTATGGTTTTCGCGTGGTCGTCGAGAGCGCGCTCGAGTGTTATACCTGCATCGGCGCGTTGCATGCGCTTTTCAAGCCTGTTCCGGGCAAGTTCAAGGATTACATCGCGATCCCGAAGGTGAACGGCTATCAGTCGCTGCACACCACGCTCGTCGGCCCGTTCGGCGCACCGATCGAGTTTCAGGTGCGCACGCGCAAGATGCACGAGATCGCCGAGGCGGGCGTTGCCGCGCACTGGCTGTACAAGAACGGCAGCGCGGATCTGAACGACGTGCAGAAGCGCGCGCACCAGTGGCTGAAGTCGCTGCTCGACATTCAGAGCGAAGCGGGCGATTCGAGCGAATTCCTCGAGCACGTGAAGATCGACCTGTTCCCGGATGCGGTCTACGTGTTCACGCCGAAGTCGAAGATCATGGCGCTGCCGCGCGGCGCCACCGCGCTCGACTTCGCGTACTCGATCCACAGCGACCTCGGCAACCAGTGCGTCGCGGTGAAGATCAACAACGAGCTGTTGCCGTTGCGTACCGAGCTGAAGAGCGGCGACATCGTCGAAGTCATCACGGCGCCGTATTCGAAGCCGAACCCCGCATGGCTCGGCTTCGTGCGCAGCGGCAAGGCGCGCTCGGCGATCCGTCATTATCTGAAGACGATGCGTCTGAACGAGTCGGTGCAGCTCGGCGAGCGTCTCGTCGATCAGGCGTTGAAGGGCTATGGCCTTGCGCTATCGGATGTGACGCCGGAGGCGTGGGAAAAGCTCGTGCAGTGGACGGGCAACAAGAACCGTCAGGAAATTTTCGCGGACATCGGTCTCGGCCGGCGGGTCGCCGCGGTGATGGCCAAGCGCATCGAAGTGCTGATGAGCGGGCGCGACGCCGACGACGACGGCTCGCGCTCCGAGTCCGGTTCGACGCCGCACGCGCCGCCGGTCGTCATCACCGGTACCGAGGGCATGTCGGTGCAGCTGTCCGCGTGTTGCCGTCCGATTCCGGGCGACGACATCATGGGCTATATCGGCATCGGTCTCGGCATGGCGATTCATACCACCGACTGCCGCGTCGCGCAGCGTATCCACCGGCGCGATCCGGGCCGCTGGATCGACGTCGCGTGGGCGCCGCAGCCAGGGCGGCTGTTCGATGTCGCGGTCAAGGTACTGGTCAAGAACACCAAGGGCGTGTTCGCCCGCGTAGCGGCCGACATCACATCGGCGGACGCGAACATCGTCCATATCGCGATGGACGAAGATCTGTCGCAGGAATCCACGATTCTGCGCTTCGTGATCCAGGTCAGCGACCGGGTGCATCTGGCCAATGTGATGCGGCGCGTGCGCACGAATCCCGATGTGATGCGCATCACGCGTGAGCGGCCGAGCGAAGAGGGGCATCACCGCCACGACGGCGGCATGCGCATCGACCGCGAGCGCGCGGACTACTGAACGGCCTCCGGCTGGGCGTCGGCGCGGCTTGGACTGGCGCTTCACGCCAGTCAGGCATCTTTCGTGCGGCGGCTCAGGATACAACTCAAGGCAGGTCTCACCTGAACTCCAGGGGGAACGCAGATGAACGTGTCCGACCTTGCTGGCGTGGCGCTCGATTACTGGGTGGCGCGCAGCCTGCACGACTTCGTGCGCGAAATCTACTTTACCGATAGTGGCGAGACTGTTGCGATCCGCGGCAACGATCGTGGTCGTCCGTGGGACGGGCGTTTCACGCCTTCCGCATCATGGGAGGCGGCTGCCGTTGTGCTCGAGCGCGCGATGCGGATCGACGTGCGCGAGCAGAGCGATAAAGGCGCGGTATGTGTCGCTGAGTTCAAGGGCGGGCAGCGAGCCTCGGAGGGAATGGGCGACTCGCTGCGCATTGCTTTGCTGCGGGCGTTTGTCGTGAGCCGTTTCGGCGATACCGTCGACGACGTGCTGCGCGAGCGCCAGGCACTGACCGGCATGCGGACCGACACGATCAGCGAGCAAACGGTGGGCGGGGTCGTCGAGGACTTGCCGCACCCGGATGGGCAAATTGGGGATATCCAGTCGCCGCCGCGATGAGTTGCTGGCGCACGGGCACGGCATGGTGCGCCAGAAAAAACAAAGGGCCTTCCGGTTGGAAGGCCCTTCATAGGTGGTGCGGCTGGCAGGATTCGAACCCACGACCCCTTGGTTCGTAGCCAAGTACTCTATCCAACTGAGCTACAGCCGCACGCAAAACGGTGATGCTTACTGTAAAAACTGATGAAACCTGAGAGCTCCCTGTAAGGAGCGCTCTCGAATAAGGTGGCGCGGCTGGCAGGATTCGAACCCACGACCCCTTGGTTCGTAGCCAAGTACTCTATCCAACTGAGCTACAGCCGCACACAGAGACGAGATTATAGCCAACAGATTTGAAAAACGGAAGCCCATCACGGCGATTTGTGTCGCCGGCCCGATCGTGTAACCTTTTATGAGATTGTTGCTAGTTGCTGTTAACGGATGATTATGAACAAGGCCTTTGTCAAAGAGTCGAGCGAAGACAACGATGACGATCTCGACATCGCCCAGCCCGACGTGCCCGCAGGCACCAAAAACTACATGACTCCCGCCGGTCATCGGCGTATGCGTGATGAATTGCTGCATCTGATCGATGTCGAGCGGCCCGAGGTTGTCAAGCTCGTGTCGTGGGCGGCGTCGAACGGCGACCGCTCGGAGAATGGCGACTACATCTACGGCAAACGCCGTCTGCGGGAAATCGACCGGCGCATCCGTTTTCTGACCAAGCGGCTCGATCTAGCCGAGGTCGTCGATAGCAGCCGGCAGGAAAACGTCGACCAGGTGTTTTTCGGCGCGACGGTCGACTATGCGACCGAGGACGGCGAAGAGCATCAGGTGACGATCGTCGGTGTCGACGAGGTCGACCTGGACATCGGGCACGTAAGCTGGATTTCGCCCATTGCGCGTGCGCTGCTAAAGGCTAAAGTCGGCGATACGGTCACGCTGTTCACGCCGGCCGGTCCGCAGTCGATCGACATTCTCGACGTCAAGTATCCGCTGCCTGATAGCGGCCGCTAGGCCTCTGGCGAGGACCTGGGCTCACGTGCACGCACGCGGGCCTGCGCACAAAGCGGCAAAAACCCACGTCGGCACGGACATAAAAAAAGGCGCCGCGAACGGCGCCTTCTCTACTGCCAGTCCTTGCGCAGTGCTTAGAAGCGGTGACGCAGACCTGCGGTCACAGCGACTTGCTTGTTGTTGCCCGAAGCACCGCCCACGCCATTGATGTAGGCGTTAACGATCGAGTCTTCGTTTGCTGCCTGATACACGCCTTGCAGATACACGTCGGTACGCTTGGACAATGCGTACGCGGTTTGCAGGTTGACCTGGTTCCAGTGCACGTGCGAGCTCGACAGGTTGGCGCGGGTGTACGTGTATGCGCCAGCGATGCTGATTGCCGGCGTCAGCGCGTAACGGGCGTTGGCTTCAAAGTTCTGGAACTGAGCGCTGTTGGTCGGGAAGCCGATGCCGCTCGTTATGCCCGATGCGGCCGCGCTGATACCTGCCAAGCCATGCAGGTTCGTCTGCGAGTACACGAGGCCGACCGTTGCCGGGCCGAACGCGTAGTTGGCGCCTGCGCCCCACGTTTGCTGACGCTGAGCGAAGAACGTGTTGTCGCCCGACACCGCGCCACCCGAGTTGAACGCAGCGGCTGCGCTGTTCGCGCCATTGCTGTTCAGTTGCATGTACGCAGCGGCAACGTTCAGGCCGCCCCAGTTATACGACGCGCCCGCACTGTAAGCGCGGTTGTTGGCGAAGCCGGCAGCCTGGTTCGAGAAACCGTACAAGCCGCCAAACTTGAAGCCGCCGTAGTTCGCGCTCTGGAATTTGGCCGAATTGTTGATACGGAACGAGTTGTTCAAGTTGTCGTTGTCGAACGGGTGCGCGAACTGCGTGCCGCCGTACTGCGTGCCGGTCAGTGCCAGCGGGCCGACGTAGTCGACCATGCTGTCGTATTGACGGCCGAGGGTCACGGCACCGAACTGGTCGCTCGACAGACCGACGAAGGCCTGACGGCCGAACAGACGGCTGTTCTGCTTGAGCGTGCCGTCATTGATGCCGAAGCCGTTCTCCAACGTGAAGATGGCCTTCAGACCGCCGCCCAGATCTTCAGCGCCACGCAGGCCGAAACGGCTGCCGTTCACCGAGCCGCTCGTCATCGCCACGTTGGCGCCGTGCTGGTTACTACTCGGATTCGGATGCTGGTTGTTCGTATAAGTGATTCCGGCGTCGATCAGGCCATACAGGGTGACGCTACTTTGCGCGTGCGCTGCCGTTACGAAAACGCCCGACAGGGCCGCGACCATGAGTGTCTTCTTCATTGATATAACTCCAAGAGCGAGAGAAATATAAAACCCTGGCTTAGGAGACCTTCACGCGAGCGCTGCGAGAAGCGAAATCCGCGTGAGAAGCGCGTTGACCAGATCCGCGCCGGTTTCCGATTAGGCAGAGTGTAGAGAGACACTTCCGGGAGTTGGCGTTCCGATTCGCGCAATAAAGTATTACGCGAGGAGAAACGATCGTTAATCGCCATTCGAGCCTTATGGATAAAGGCTTTGCGCCGACTGGGCGGATTCGGCGTCTGAATTTTCCTAAAGCGCGTTGCTGATTCGCGACACCGAACGATGCGGAAAAACAACGGGAAGAAATGCGGGAAAACGATTGTTGTTGTGGCGGCAATAGACGATTGTTAATTATGTGAATAATCGAACTTGCATATGACCGCTATACTGTAACTTCTGCTTTCCGAAGCAGACTTTTTCGTTGATGAAAAAGATCTCCAAACCTTTGTCAGCGCGACCTTCCAGTCGCGCTTTTTTTATGGCGGACGAGTTTCGCGAATGTCTCTAATGAGCGGGCGCGGTACCTTCCACGTCGTCCCAGTCCGCCTGCGCGGGCACGCTCCAGTCTTCCATCACATAACGGCGCGCATCCATTGGCGAGGAGAGCAGGTTCTGCCAGTGGTCTCCGTGCCACATCGGATCGAAGTCGAAAACGGTGCATGAATCCCCGATCTGTGCGGGCTGGTCTGATATGACCTTTGCGTGCGAATGAGTGAGCCAAGTGAAGAGACGGTGAATTTCCTTGGACAGCATGGCAACCTCCTGAAGCGCATCGCTACAACTGACTTGCATCATGCGAGTGAGGCGGCGCCGCAACAAGTCGGACAAACACTTACGCAAAGATAGACTTTGTTACATTCGTATTGCATATTTTCGCAAATTTTCCCGTTTGCGGACTCGGATTATTTTCGTTCAGGTAAATTTGACGCGCCGACCTATATCCGTGTAGTTTGAAGTCTTATCTTTTTATACGCTAAACGCATATGAAAAGTTTACTTGACGGTCATTCTCTGTTCCCCGTATAACGGCAAAGCCGAATTTGATTGGCTGTTTCTGTCTTGATCAGATATAGGCAATTGAATCGGGGTTGGATCGATTCAAGGGCAACGCCCGCTTTGGATAAATCACCGAGGGAAAACAGGAAATGGAAACTGGTGTCGTCAAATGGTTCAACGATGCTAAGGGTTTTGGCTTCATCACGTCGGACGTGGGTGGCGAGGATCTGTTCGCGCACTTTTCGGAGATCCGCAGCGAGGGCTTCAAGTCGTTGAAGGAAAATCAGCGCGTGTCTTTTGAAGTCAAGACCAGCCCGAAGGGCAAGCAGGCGGCCAACATTCAGCCGCTGTAAATGCGCTGGGCTGGGCGCGCCGCCCGCGCAATCGGGAGCGAAAAACCCTCGCCGTCGCGCGAGGGTTTTTATTTTTATCTAGATGTCTCCCAGGTCGGATCTTCGGTAACTGCGTGGTTCAACAATACGCATTATTGTCGGAAGATAATCCATCGAAACGAATTGACTACGTCAGGATTAATGGTCTGGTTTAAGCGTCTGCGGGATTTCAGCGCAAAATCGACGGCCCATGCCGACGCAGTTTCCAGCTGCGCACGCGGCGCTGTCTGGATGCGCAACGTCCAACTGGTGCATACTTGCCGCAAATTCATGCGCCCGAATCCCTTGTCCCATGTCTGAACTGCTTTCGCCGGAACCGGCACTCGATGCACCCATCGTTTTCGTAGATCTCGAAACGACCGGCGGCTCCACGAGCGAGCACCGCATTACTGAGGTTGGCGTCGTCGAAGTCGGGCTGGCCGGCGTCTCGCGCTGGAGCAGCCTGATCGACCCGCAGCAGCCGATTCCGTCGTTCATCCAACAGCTGACCGGCATCACGAACGACATGGTGCGCGGCGCACCGACGTTCGAGTCGATCGCGCCCGCGTTGTTCGAGCGCTTGAACGGCAAGCTGTTCGTCGCGCACAACGCGAGTTTCGATCGCGGATTTTTACGCAGCGAATTTCGTCGCGCGGGAATCGCGTTCGATCCGGACGTGCTGTGCACGGTGCGGCTGTCGCGCGCGCTGTTTCCCGGCGAAAAGCGCCACGGTCTCGATGCGCTGGTCGAACGCCATGCGCTGGTGCCGTCCGACCGCCACCGCGCGCTCGCCGACGCCGATCTGATCTGGCAGTTCTGGCAGCGTCTGCCGACGCTCGTGCCGCTGGAAGCGCTGCGCGCGCAGATCGAGCGCACGACGCGTCGCTACCGGCTCGCCGGCGACATCACCGAAGATTTGCTCGACACCGCGCCGGCTGGCTGTGGCGTGTATGCGTTTTATGGCGAAGACGATGCGCCGCTGTATGTCGGTCGCAGCGTGCGCGTGCGTCAGCGGCTGCGCTCGCATTTGACTGGCGAGCGGCGTTCGTCGAAGGATATGCGGCTAGCGCAGCTCGTGCGACGCGTCGAATGGCACGCGACTGGCGGCGAACTCGGCGCGATGCTCGCGGAGGCGCAGTGGATCGCAACGCTGCGGCCGGGCCACAACCGCTTGCCGCGCGTGACGAAGAGCGATCCCGCGAACGCGCCGTGGCCGTTCGAGGGGCCCATCGTGTTCGAGGAGCGTGAGGACGCGCAGGGTATCTTCCACGTGGTCGATCGCTGGCGCTACCTCGGGCACGCGCCCTCGCTCGTCGCGGCGGCGCAGCTGCATGCGTCGATGCTGGCTGGGTCGTTCGAACTCTCGACGTACCGTATCCTGCAAAGCCATCTGGCGCGAGGCCTGCGCGTGATGCCGTTGAGCGTGTCGCGTGACAGCCCTGAGTCGAGCATCGTCGCGTGACGCTTATGCGACGTGCGCGCGCCGTGGCGTTACCGGAATCAGCCGGTGGCGCCGACTCCGCCCGTTTCGCACACGTGACCTAGTGCGTGCGTCAACGCGCTCGAATGCGCAGAGTCATAGCGCGTCAGCGCCTTCCAGTTAGCCAGCGATTGCGCGACCCGCGACGGACAATCGTCCGCCGCGCGCAGCGGCTGCACGCGCGCCAGACTCGCCATCAACGACTGTGTCAGCTTGTCGAGCTGCGGTCGGGTGCTGGTTGCGAGATCGGGTGCGGGACCTTGCGGTGGCTGGGTGCGACGCCAGTTCGCGAAGAGCGCGTTCTGCACGTCTTTGCTCGCATCGATCTGATCCTGGAAGAACGCGCGGGCGAACGCCGGGTCGACGTTTGCCGCCGCGGCGCGCTTTTCCACCTCGGCGAGCAGCGCGTTTTCCCGCGGCATATCGGTGATCGGCTGGTGGTTCGCCCACTTCCAGCGTGCGACCGGTTCCGCGAGTGCAAGGCGCTGCGAAACCAGCGCGATCAGGCTCGTGAGCGCGGTGTCGTCACCGTCGGCGAGGGCGGGGGCGGGCGAGAAGGCGAAGGCGGCGGCGATGACGAGCGCGCATGACGCGCCGAAGCGATGCAAATGATTCATGAGGTGGACGTGGCCGGGCGGCCGTTGACGGAAAAACCAGAAGAATAAATGATGCGCCGCAATCTGCGAGCACCGGGTCGATTCACACGGCTCGTCGGGGGGAAGTGGGCGAGAGAAGGACGCGCGTACACGCTCGAGCCGCGTGGCCCAGTGCAACTGCTGTGCTCAGGCGAGCTGATCCAACGTCATGACGGAGATGTCGGACGCGTAATGAGGACGCGAGTATTCGCTGCGCGTGAAATCAACGAGCGCGAATGCTGCGCCGCGCCAAGGAACCGTTACTTCGGATCGCACGACTTGCGTTGTTCGTCAAAGAAAGCGCGAACATGCTCGGGCAGCTCGGCTCCCAAAAACTCGACGGCCACAGGTTCCGGATCCGGGTAAAGAACTTTGTCCGGGGTCGGAATCTTCGGTGGTTTGGCATCCATGATCTTTCTCCTTTGCGAATCGATTATCGGCCTCGTTCCCTGCATCGCACCAGTGTCCGATGCGAGTCATACACACTCTGTTGCTTTAACGGCACAAGCCGACACACCAGCGGAAGGATTGAATAAAATTTATCGTCTGACTATTGCCTGCGTTTCGCGGTCTGCTTGATCCGCTTAATTGCCAGCGCGAAATCAACTCCTTCCCGCTCCTTCTGCCAGTCCCTCTGAGCCTTGCCCAGCGTAGGCTTTAGCACGACCGATCGATATTTTCGCCGCGCTGCATCTAACGTTGTCGCATGACTAAAACGTGACAAACTTGTGCATTGCCGCATCAACAGGTTTTTCGCTTTTCCTGAACTGAACGTACGCAATTTGCCGATTGCATAACTTGCAGTCTAATTCTTTGTAAACGACCCATTCCCCATCGCGTTGACCGCGCAAAACACTATTTAAAGATTTGGTCATTAATCAACTGACAAACAGGGGTTGGCAAACACATTCCCGCATTGCTGTGACAAAAGGACCTCATTTGGTGACAAGTCATGCGCAGCGCACCGGGCCACCTATGATTGAAGCGACTACTGATGGCTCGACGTGCGCTGGCAGACGGACACGCGAGGCGCAGCGCGGATGATGACGTTCTTCATGTTCGGGGAGAGGTTGCGATGGAAAACGCTGTCTACTGGAACGGACGTCAGGTTGGCATCGAATGCGCCGGCAGGATCTTGTGGTTCGCGTCGGCACCCGCGCAAGCGATAGCCGCATACGGCGCGCCACGCCAGCAGCCGAGCGCACAGGCCGATACCGTCGTTGCGCGCAACCTCGCGATGCCACGGTCGTACGACCCGCTCCACGTTCCCGACCAGGCTGGCCATGCGTTGCGCCACGACGTTGCGCCGGACGCGGCGCAACGCTGACCGCAAACGGCTGTATCAGGCCCGAAGCGACTCGTCGGCGCACCCTCGAGACCTTACCGATCAAGTGGGGTGTTAGCGCACACCGCGTTGCGGCGAACTTATACGATGCAATTGCCGTGCTGCCGTCGGCCTCTCACCCGTTGTCGGGTGAACCGGCAACCACACCCGCATCAGTCTGCAAACAGCCGATACCGAAGGCCGGCTGCGCGAGGAGGGTAGGCCTGTCTCGCAACATCGTTGCGTCAACACTATTTGCCGCTGGGAGCCGCGCATCGCATGGCCGCACCTCTTTTACCTGGCGCTGCGTCGTGCTCACTTGCGTGATCGCCGGGCAATTCAATGCGAAAGATCTACGGCCTGACTGGGCTGCGTGCGTTCGCGGCGTTGCTCGCCGTCGTTCATCACTTTGCCGACAACGAAGGGGGCTGCCACTGGGCATTGTGCAACTCGTGCGTGTACTGCTTCCTCTATAACGACGGCGATGTCGGGCTGACCACGTTCGGTATGCTACGGATCGTGTTGCAGGCATGGCGCGGGACATCTGGGATGACTTTGCCCGACGAAATGGCGCTCCCAGAGTGCGATGCGAAACTACCCACCGAGGCTGGTGAACCGGCGAATCGGGATAACCGGCAAACGGCGGCGCAGCGGATAGCGGATGAGTTGTTCGAGCGCGATACGGCAAATGGTTGTCGTGACTCGCTCGCTGGCTATTCGCAACGGGTGGTAGAGGAAATGAAGGAGCGCTGGCGGTGTTTCAACGCATATTTGCGCACGAACTGGCCGCTGCGCTCCGCGATGCCAATGCGGCGGTTTCGGCAAATCTCGTACGTGGGTCGCATATATGCGTGCATTGATGCGTCGGACAGCGAAGCGCAGGACGGGGCGCGATGAGGCGCCTGAAATCTATTTCCACGTCACGCATACCATGCACTAGCACTTGCGTGGCCTCGCGCGAGCACGGAGAGGAACTTCTGGTTTCGGCCCAGTTTGGGTCGTTCAACAAACAAGAGTTGAGTCCCGATCTCATTGTCAACGAGCGAATCCGGCATCCATCAGCGGCTCTTTTAGCGGTCGCGGTTTAAGCGCGTACAGCGCCGCATCTACAGCTCGTTCCCAGATGACCAGCGCGTTCCTCCTTGCCCGTCCGCTCAGGCGACGAAGTGTAGTTGAACGAGCCAGTTTCAGCGCTACGCCGGTTGAGCACCTTTCCTTACCGGCTTCACCTGAGTGGGGCGAAAGGCCTGGTCGCGAGTGGCGCGCTGGATTGCGCCATGCCTATCAATGCGCGGATCTTTGCGGCAGGCCCACGACCGTAGATCCGCGCGACAACCTGGTGCTGTACGGCGTGCATGCCGTGCAGAAAGCGATTCAGCTTTCGGTGCGCTCAAGAATCGGTATAAGCGGATACCGCACCACTCCGAATACTCCACCAAATAAGTTGTGACTGGCTTGAATTCAACCGGCCTTAACTCACGATGCACCACTGGCAGCGAGCTTGACAAATAGTCTGGCTGCTTCGTTGCCATGGGACAAAGCGCGCAGTGCAAGGGAGAGCGCTAGCTGTGCGTCGTGGGAGGCCGCGCTACGATCCTGATCGAAGAGCTTGACGGCGTGGCGCATATGCTGCGCCGCCTGCGTGTGAAGCTCCACGGCCGCCGCATGATGTTTTGCCACGTCCGCGGCACTTGCGGCTGAGCCGGTCGATGGAGGCGTTATTGATGGCGTATTGGCGCTGTGCGCGCCAGCGTCGTGTGCCTGATCGATCGCATGCAACGTGTGGCCATGGGCCATCATCGCCTGATGTGCGGCGTGGGCAAAGTCTTGACCGTCATCGAAATGCCGCGACGCCTCGCGGTGATGTCGCGCGGCCTGCTCGTGGTGTGACGCCGCGGCTTCGAGATGACCTTTCTTGCTGTGCTTCGTGTTCATGCCGGCTCCTGTGCAACTTCAGGACTGGTTCGGATCGCGACCGATTCGAAGACACAGTGGTGGGTCGCAACAAGATCCTAATCTACACGCCCTTGCGCCTTCTGTGGCATTTGCGTCTCGCGGAGAATCGTCGCGCTGTGGCGATCACCGCGCGGCCAGCATCCGGAGGATTTTCTGCACGATGCGCTCATGCTGCTCCAGCGCCTCATCGAGCGTACGTGCTCCGTAGCTCGTGTTGTCTCGCGCTTCCATTCCGGCGATGCGCGTCACGAACAGCGAAACCTCCCCGGTTTTCGGTTCGGACACACCGCGGAAGCGGGTCGTGACCATCACGCCGGATTCGTCCAGCAGTGTGCGGCGGAAGATCAGTTCGTTTTCAGTCATCCAGTGCGACCACGCGCCGTGGTCGAACACCTCGACAGGCCTGTTCTTCGGATCGAGGACATAGAAGCGTTTCCAGCTCGACGGGACGGAGCGTGCTTTCATATTTCAATGCGAAGGCGTGAGCAGCAAGCCGATCGCCTCCCGCCACCAGGTTTCGTCGACGCGGCCCATCCAGTCGTTATGTTCAGCCGCCTTCACCACCATCAGCTGTCTCGGTTCGCCCAGCGAGTTGTAGAGCGCTTCGCCGAAGCGCGGGACTGCTGCGCGCTTGCCGCTATACTTCCCCTCCACCAACGGACACGTAGCCGGCACACATGGCCACGTTCGTGCAATTCGTCTTGCAACTGGACCAGGACCTCGAAGCGCTGCTGGTCCGGCATGGGCCGTTGGCCTACGCAATCCTCGGGGCGATCGTCTTCTGCAGTGTCGGCGTACTGCCGCTCGTCATTCTGCCCGCGGACATGCTCCTGTTCCTGTCCGGCGCGCTCGCTGCCGTCGGCGTGCTGCAGCCTGTGTGGCTCGCGCCGTTGCTGGTCGCGGCCGCGGTTGCAGGAAAAGTGTTCAACTATGCGCTGGCACGTGCCGTCGCGTCGGTATGGAACCCGAAGCGCAGCGGCTGGATCGACAAGGTGACTGCGCGAACGCGCGCGCTCTACGTACGTCACGGCGCCGCGCTGCTGCTGTACTCTCCGTTCATCGCAATCGTCCGGGCGGTCGCGCCCGCGCTCGCCGGCGCGACGAAGATGCCGTTTCGCCGCTTCGTGCGCTTCGCGACCGGCGGCGCGGTGATCTGGATATGCTCACTTGCGGGTCCCGGGTATTTTTTCGGCAACGTGCCGTGGGTCCGCTCGCACCTGCCGGCTGCGATGGCGATCGTGATCGGCGCGGGTGTCGTCGCGCTCGTCGTCAGCCTGCTGTGGCGAGGACGGCGCAAGCACCGCACCGCCGACCCGACGCTACCCGACGAAAAGTCCCGCTGCGACTGACGCGGCGGCCCACAACCCGCCAGGCAGCGCTGCTCGCGAGGAAACGCATGGACCCGGGCCTGCTGAAATGCACATGTGCGGCCGTGCTCGCCACACTGCTCGGGTGGGGACTGTATGTCGGCCGCCCCGTGCTGGTGCCAATTGCGTTCGGCATCATCGCGACGTACGTGGTCTTCGGTCTCGCCAACCTGCTGCGCCGCATTCCCTACCTCGGTGCACGCCTGCGGGACGGCCTGCGCCACGCGATCGCTGCGACGCTGATGCTCTTCACGGTCTACCTGTCGGTCGACCTGCTGCTGTCCGATAGGGAACGGCTGATGGCCGTCGCGCCGAAGTACGAGGCGACGCTGCTCGTACTGTTTACGAAGTTCGCCGCGCTGCTGCACATCGAAACGGAGGCCAACTGGGCTGCGATCCGCCGCGACCTGTTAGCGAGCGTCAACGTGCAGGCGATCATAACCGCCACGCTGTCGTCGGTGTCGTCGCTGCTCGCGGCGGTCATCGTCGTGCTGCTTTATGCGACGTTCTTTCTCATCGAGCACGCGAAATACCGCCGCAAGCTCGTGAACTTCGCGGGCGACTCGACGCGGATCGTGTCGGTAATCGACGAGATCAACTCGAAGATCGGCGTCTATCTCGCGATGAAGACCCTGCTCGGCGCGATCCTTGGCATCGCGAGCTGGGCCTGCATGCGGCTCGTCGGACTCGAATTCGCGGAGCTTTGGGCGGTGCTGGCCGGCCTACTGAACTTCATCCCGTATGCGGGCTCGTGGATCTCGGTCGCGGTGCCGACGCTGCTCGCCGCGCTGCAGTTCGGCCAGTGGAACGCGGCGATCGTGCTGTTCATCTCGCTCACGCTCGCGAACTTCGTGGTCGGCCATCTCCTCGACCCGTGGCTGATGGGCGGCTCACTGAACCTGAGCCCCGCGGTGATCCTGATCAGTCTGGCGGTGTGGTCGTCGATCTGGGGCATCGCGGGCGCCTTCCTCGCAGTGCCGATCACCGTCGGCCTGGTCATTGCGTTTTCCACGTTCGAATCGACACGTCGTTTCGCAGTTCTCCTGACGAACGATGACTAACGTTGTTCGCCTGTCGGCGACGTCCGTTAATTTCAGGGATACCTCGTGCGCGTGGCGCGCGCCTCATCACTCTCATAAAGGGATGCGATGCTGGCGAACTGAGGACGTATGTCCGCTGGACCTGGCGGGAGCGGGTGTTCCCTACGCGCTACAGCTGTAGGCTGCCGCCTCGAAGAGGTTGGGCGTCGCGGGCAATCGGTGCCTCGAGGAGACAACCAAACTCGCGGGCAAAGTCGACAGAGACGCGCGCGTGGACGGCGCCCTGCTTGTCAAAGAACCGCTGGGTTCCTTCGAGAGTGAACACACCTTCATGCCAGATGTTTGGATGGATGTAGAGGCCCTGCTGTCCATCAAAGCGAAAGCACACGAACTTCTCTGGCGCTATGTCGTCCCCGGGCAGCGCCAAGGGAACGTAGAACGGGCGATGGTCGAGAGGAAAGAACAGTTGTCCACCGTCTGGGTGGTAGTTCGCGTGCCAAAGCAACATGCGCTCCGGTACATTGGTGTTGTCGTCACGGGCTGCTTCAGGCTCCACTGCGTACGCAAGGATGTAGTTGCCGCCCACAGCCTCGTTTCGACCGTACAGAATGTCCCCGCGCCATTCGCTCACAAATGTGCCTTCGGTCGTGCCTGCCTCATCACCGGTTCCAGGGTCAACGGGCCTTGCACCCACTGCCGGCCACTGCACAATCTCGATCGAACACTCGCTCGGGTCTGCTACAAGCCTGCCGAATCCATCAAGCGTTGTGGGGGTCGCATCGACCACGGGCATTGACACGCGCCGAAGACCAGAAGGAAGGCTGGGATTGAGGTAATCGATTTCTTGGGTCATTGCGGCAGTCTACAGGAGTAGAACGTACCGACCGCCGATGATCGAACAAAGAGTTTGACCGCCGCTTGTCCACGTGGAAACGGCCACTGGCACAACGTCGGACCTGACGTGGGAAGTGGGTCGGCTACGGAAGTTGGCGGCGATGCTGCGGCGCAACCGCAGCAACACAGGTCGACCGTCCGGGCCCGGCCCTTTCGGCCGTTCGACACAGCGGGCTGGATTGTCAACAATGCGTTCTGGAACGCACTAGCGAGGCGATCTATCACTCTGTCCAAATCGTGCATGCCGTCGAACGTGAAAAGAATTTTCGACGGCGCGAATTGCTTGATTATCGTTTGAAGTAACGAATGTCCTGCGCCTTCCAGACAAAAGACTACCAGGTCGATATCAGAGGGACGGTCTGCGCTGTCCTTTGCAACGACCCCACAACCACCGCACCGGCGCATTCAGGCGATTCTCGAAGAGCATCGGCGATCCGAATGAGAAGCGCGATCACTTCTATAAAGAAATCCGCTCAACCTCTTCAAACCGGATCGCGCTCGAATGTTGGTCGTAGCGTTGCGTCGTGCGCGTCGACGCGTGAGTTTCCACGCTTGCAACGTCATCAGGCGTCTGTTCGCGCGAAGCGTTTGCGAACAACGAGGCTAAAACTTTCCTATTACGTCATAGTTGACGAATACATCAATAGTGGGTGTAATATCACAATACGTCCCAGACAGGTCGACTGACGACATAGCTGGCTGGCCGTTGGCAGGCGGCGATACCTGAAAGGTTCCCTTGTAGCCTAAGGCGCCTGGTGGCTGTAGTTTCCCGACTCCTCGTTGGCTCTCGTTTAAATGGATTGAACGCAAAAATGAAGAAGATTTTGATCGCCGCCGCAGTTGTTTTCAGCACTAGCGTGTTTGCAGGCGAAGCCCTCGTACCGAAGGTCTATCGCGAAATCGCCGTGGCGCCGACGAATCAGCGCGAAGCTGAAATCGCGTCGCTGTTCGATCGGTGGAATGAGGCGCTCGCAACGGGCGACGCCGACTCCGTTGCCAGACTGTACGCACCCGATGCCGTACTGGAGCCAACGGTTTCCAATGAAGTCCGCACGACTCCCGCCAGCATCAAGGACTATTTCGTGAAGTTCCTGAAGCTGAAACCGCACGGTACGATCAACCTCCGCGAGATCCGCTTGCTGAGCGACGATTCGGCGCTGGACACGGGCGTCTATACGTTCGACCTGGTGAAGAACGGCAAGCATCAGAAGGTGCATGCGCGCTATACATTCGTGTACAAGAAGGTTGATGGGGAGTGGAAGATCCTCAATCACCATTCGTCGGCGATGCCGGAGTAACACTCCATTGAACAACGGGTCCGTGCCAGGCGATCAGATGTGAATGGCTGAGCGCGTTAGACGCCTCACGCCAATTGCTGCCGCGCATGCTTCACGCGCGGAATCGAGGGGAATTTCGGCCGCCAACCCTCATAGATCAAATGAAACTGTCAACTGGCGATTGAGTCCGGCTAGCCCCTCGATAAGAATTTAAGTTCAACGAATTCCAGGCGCCGCTCGGCCCTGCCGCCAGAATTCTGGATTGACACAATTAATTTGCACTACAAACCTCATGGCGGCCTCCGGAAACTTTCTCGAAGTCGACGCGCTCAGGATCGGCCTCCACACGGTCAGGCTGCTTGCCCGCGTCGATACCGATACGCGGCACGATGTCGTGGCTACGCTGAGAGCTGCCTAAAAGCGAGGCCAGCGATCCGGCCGGCGGCAACACCAACCGCGTGCGTTCCAGAGTCCGTTCCATCGCCATTCAAAGCGAACACATGCCACATTCAGTTGAAATCGCCGGCACAGTCATCTTCGGACTGGCCCTGCTCCATACGCTCCTTGCGAAACGCTTCGAGGTTCTGGCCCACCGGCACCCGCACCACGCGGGCCTGTTTCACTTTCTCGGCGAAGTGGAAGTCGTCTTCGGCCTCTGGGCCCTGATCCTGTGTCTGGCTATCGTCGCGCTGGCCGGTTCTGCGCAGGCCGTGGCCTATGCTGAATCGCGCTCCTTCACCGAAGCCCTGTTTGTCTTCGTGATCATGGTGATCGCCGCGAGCCGGCCCATTCTCGACGCGGTCACGACGCTCGTGTCGCACATCGCGCGTGTCCTTCCCGTCAAGACGGAAACAGGCGTCATCTGGCTTTCCCTGACCCTAGTTCCGTTGCTCGGCTCGTTCATCACGGAGCCGGCCGCAATGACGCTGGCAGCGCTGATCCTGCGAGACCGGCTTTTCAGGTCGCCGATCGCCGAACACTGGAAATATCTCACGCTCGCGGTGCTGTTTGTCAACGTGTCGGTCGGCGGCATGCTGACCGCCTATGCCGCGCCTCCGGTGCTGATGGTTGCCGCCGCCTGGGGATGGGACAGCGCGTTTATGGCGGCGCAGTTTGGCTGGAAGGCGGCCATTGCCGTGCTGGTCAACGCAACAGGCCTGCTGCTATTCATGCACCGCAAGCTCCCGAAGCACGCAGAGCGCAACGACGCGCCCGCCGCCGCGGTTCCCGTTCCGACGGGCGTCACGCTGATACACACCGGCTTTCTCGTCGCGGTGGTGCTGTCGGCCCATCACCCGGTTGTCTTCATCGGCCTCCTGCTTTTCTTTTTGGGCTTCACGCAGGCATACGAGCAGTACCAGTCGCCGCTGATGTTGCGCGAGAGCCTGCTGGTAGCGTTCTTTCTCGGAGGCCTGGTCGTGCTCGGGGGTTTGCAGCGATGGTGGCTGCAGCCGGTCGTCGCATCGCTCGATGCTTACGCACTTTATGCCGGCGCGCTTGGCCTGACGGCGATCATGGACAACGCGGCGATTACCTATCTCGGCTCGCTGATCGCGGGCCTTCCGGACCAGGCGAAGTACATGCTGCTGGCCGGCGCAGTCGCTGGAGGCGGACTCACAGTGATCGCCAACGCGCCGAATCCCGCAGGACTCGCCATCGTGCACAAGGGATTCCATGATGAGTCAGTCAGCCTGGTCGGCCTGTTGCTCGCTGCCGTCGTGCCGACGTGCGTCGTCTCGGCAACGCTGCTTTTGCTGTAGGCTGCCGCACCGCTGTCCGGCAGTGCGCCCAACTGGGTGCGATTCGATGGCGCGCAGTCGCAGGACGCCGGGCCACGATGAATAACGTCTTGCGGCGATAACCAACACCGGCCTGGATTTTGCACGAGACCACCACGACTGCGCAGGTCGCGGCCAGCGGCATGACGAATGCGCGTGACGGCAGCCTGCACTTAGCCGCGCAGACCGGCATTCCATCCCCCTTCCAGTATTAGCGACAGTTTCATTGCATTCTTGCGCCGGGGCGAATTCGTTTCGCTCCGGCGTTTCGTCGTTTGTAATTGCTTTGCGCCGCGAGGTACCCCGATGACGTTGCAGATGCGGAAAGTATCTGTTGGGTGAAAGGTGATTGTAATGATGTGTTAAACCGATAAACTGGCTTCAACGACTAAGCACACAGGCTTCCGCCCCAGCGGTCGTTGTTTCGCTAACCCAGTATTTTCTGTTTCTGAAATTAAATTGGAGAATTAACCATGGCTAAAACATTCATTCCGGTTATCGCACTCGTTTCGGTCCTCGTTCTGCCGACGATTGCATCCGCTAACAGCAACGGCCCCCTCACCCGTGAGCAAGTGCGCGCGGAGCTGGCCCAGCTGCGGCAAGCGGGCTACGACGGCAACCACGGTGACGCGCACTACCCCACGCACCTCCAGGCCGCGCTGAAAAGCGTGGCGGCTCAGCAGGCACTCAGTGGCCACGGTGGCGTGAAATCGGGCTCGGCCGCTTCCGGCGCACCGACCCAGGTGGCCTCGGATCATTCGATCTACAAAGGAAGTTAATGGGCTATCAGCCGGATGGCCGGGCGCTTTCGACTGCCCGGCCCGGTGATCTCCGGCGAGCGGCATCGTCGCCGCTTCATCGTCTGCAACCGGGCCTGCATTCAGCCGCGCAGACCGGCATTCCATCCCTTTCCAATATTAGCGTTTCATTGCATTTTTGCGCCGGCGCGAATTCGTCATTCGCTCCGGCGTTTCGTCGTTTGTATTGCTTTGCGCCCACTGGGGTGACGTTGCAGACGCGACAAGTATCTATTGGGTGAAAGGTGATTGTAATGACGCGTTAAACCGATAAACTGGCTTCAACGACTAAGCACTCAGGCTTCCGCCCCGGCGGTCGTTGTTTCGCTAACCCGTCTTTTCTTTCTGTTTCTGATGGAGGTCTCATGCAAGTCCTGTTCAAGTCCTGCGACATTGAAGCTGCACGCTTGCGCAGCTTCGCGCGCCAACGCACCCAGTTTGTGTTCCGCCGGATGGCCTGGCTGGTTTCCCGGGCCACCGTCAATCTCTCCGACGTCAACGGCCCGCGCCGCGGACTCGATAAGCGTTGCCAGGTGCAGGTGCAGGTGCCCGGTGCGAATCCGGTCGTGGTGACGTCGATTGCGAAAGATTGGCGCGGCGCCCTCGATCTCGCGCTTGCCCGCGCCGTTTCTTCGATCGTCCGCAGGCGCCAGGCGCGCGTCGCGAGGCGCCGCGCGAGTCAACGCGAGTGCACCTGGAGCGCTGAGCCTGATGCCGTCTAAGCAAGCCATGCTTGCACGGCTACGGTGGCATCGTACGAGCGGTATTGCTCGCTATTTGCGGTCCGCGATGGAAAGACGCGTTCGGGCGACCTTCGCGAGTTTCTGTCCTACACGAAAGAGATTCTTATGTATTCGCACACAATCAATCAGTTGCGACGCCTTGCGAGTGTCGTGACGCGTGGTGCAGCTGTCCTGGCCATGGCGCTAGTGCTCGTCGCGGGCACTGTCGCATCCAACCATGCCGAAGCGAAGCGTATTGGCGGTGGTAGTAGTGTCGGCCGCCAGTCGCAGACGGCGTCGCCGTCCGGGCAAGGCCAACGGAGCCAGCAAGCTCAACCGGCGCAGCAGGCCGCGCCGGCGGCCGCTGCCGCGAAGCCAGCCAACCGCTGGATGGGCCCGCTCGCCGGCCTGGCCGCAGGACTCGGCATTGCCGCGCTGATGTCGTCGTTGGGGCTGGGTGAAGGGCTGGCCCAGATGCTGTCGAGCGTAGTGGTGATCGGCCTCGTGATTGTCGCCGGCATCATGCTGTTCCGCTTCATTGCCAACCGGCGCCGTCCGGATCTCGCTTATGGGCACGACGCGGCGAACGGGCAGCGCGTGAACGGCTCCTTGCTCATGAATCAGAGCGGGCAGGCGGCGCCTGAGACGAATTTCGGTGCCTGGCCGCGCACAGCGATGAATCCCGCCGCAGCGGCACAAACAACGACAGTGCCGGGGCTGCCTGTCGGGCTCGATCAGGCGGTCTTGCTGGCATCGGCCAGGACCTTGTTCCTGCGTCTGCAACGCGCCTGGGACCAGAACGAACAAGGCGACCTTTTCGAGCTGACAACCCCGGAAATGTTCGCGGTGATCAAGCGGGACCTGGAAGATCGGGGCAACCAGCCGAGCCATACGGAAATCACGCAGTTGGACGTGGAATTGTTGAGCACGGAACACAATGGCAGCGAAACACTGGTTAGCCTTCGCTTTCACGGCCAGATGCGGGAAGACGAGGACGCGCAGACGGCGCAACCGTTTGAGGAGGTTTGGAACATCGTGGGCCACGAGCATGGCGACCCGGCCTGGCGACTGGCGGGCATACAGCAGATTGGCCGTTAGCATCGAGCGCGGTCGGAACCGGCAGCGGCTCGCTGCCGGTTAGCCCACAAGCGCTATTGCGCGACTCGCAAACGGCAAAAGACCAAAATCCGACGTCACACAAATCCGGGACTCATTTTATGCGCCGAGACTACTTTTCTCTTTGCCTGGCCACTGTCACGATGACATGCTTGCTAGGCGCTTGCGCGGCCTCGCCGCCCAGCAGCCCGTCACCCGTTGTCGGTGCAGATCGCGATGCACATGGTTGTATTGGTTCGGCTGGGTATTCCTGGTGTGAATCCACGCACCAATGCGAACGTCCTTGGGAACTCGCCAGGCAGAAGGGTTTCGCGCTCTCCGCAGAACAGTTTGCTCACTACTGCACGACTGGATCAGCCGATTGATCAATGACTTCAATGCGCGGACGCGTCAACGGTGGCCTCGGGCGAGCAGCGTGCATGCTCGATAGAAATCGGCTTGGCCCCACTTGTCGGCACTGGCAGATTTCCTGATTATGCCGGCAGGAGGCTGTGTCGCATCCCCATCTCAAGGCGGCCATTCGGCCGACGGACAAGCAAACGGCAGAGCAGGGTCGAACTCGGCCAGATGCGCCAGGCTAGGCTCGGCCGACAGTTCGTGAAATATTCGAGAACCTGGCCGTCCGAAAACACATCTAGTTGACGTGAAATGCCTACGCAGCGCCTACACAGGCTCCAGAAAACAAAAAGCCCAGTCGCGAGGACTGGGCTTTTTGCTTGAAACTTGATGGTGCCGGAAAGAGGAATCGAACCCCCGACCTTCGCATTACGAATGCGCTGCTCTACCGTCTGAGCTATTCCGGCATCAGGAGAACCGAAATTATAGGGACTACTTTAGCGCCTTGGCAAGCCCCTTGAGGCATTTTTTTCTTTCGAGATCACTTCTTCGCTTCGAGGTGATAGCGGGTCACGCGATCGACCTCGTTCTTCGAGCCGAGGAACACCGCGACGCGCTCGTGCAGGCTCTTCGGCTGGACGTCGAGAATGCGCTTCTCGCCGTTGGTTGCGGCGCCGCCCGCCTGCTCGACGATGAACGCCATCGGATTCGCTTCGTACATCAGACGCAGCTTGCCCGGCTTGTCCGGCGTGCGCTTGTCGGCCGGGTACATGAAGATGCCGCCGCGACTCAGGATGCGATGCACGTCGGAGACCATCGACGCGATCCAGCGCATGTTGAAGTCGGCCTGACGCGAGCCGTCCTTACCCGCCTTCAGCTCGCCGATGTATTGCTGAACCGGCGGATACCAGTGGCGTTCGTTCGACGCGTTGATCGCGTACTCGCGCGTTTCGACGGGAATGCGCATGTCGCTTTGCGTGAGCACCCACGAGCCGAGCTCGCGATCGAGCGTGAAGCAGTTCACGCCGTTACCGGTAGTCAGCACGAGCACCGTTTGCGGGCCGTACACCGCATAGCCCGCGGCGACCTGCTGCGTGCCCGGCTGCAGGAACGATTGCTCGGTGGCCTGATGGCCGTCCGGGCAGCGCAGCACCGAGAAGATCGTACCGATCGACACGTTCACGTCGATGTTCGACGAGCCGTCGAGCGGATCGAACACGAGCAGATATTCGCCCTTCGGATAGTTGGCCGGAATCGGGAAGAATTGTTCCATCTCCTCGGAGGCCATGCCCGCGAGGTTGCCGCCCCATTCGTTCGCCTCGAGCAGAATTTCGTTCGAGAGGATGTCGAGCTTCTTCTGCACTTCTCCCTGGACGTTTTCGCTGCCCGCCGAGCCGAGCGCATCGCCGAGCGCGCCCTTGCTGACGTGGTAGCTGATCGCCTTGCACGCGCGCGCGACGACTTCGATCAGCAGGCGCAGGTCGGCGGGCAGGTTGTTGGTTTCGCGCTGCTGCTCGATCAGGTACTTCGTGAGAGTGGTACGACGTTGCAAAGACATTGCTGTACTCCGGAAGGCTAGAAGAATGATGGGATTTTAACCGCTCGTTTGTGTCGGCTCCGTGCTTTTGGTCGCACGGCCGGCTTCAGGTCTTGCGGCGCGCCTTGGCCGAGACGGTGCCGCTGACGCTGGCCGCGAGGGCCGCGGCCCGGGCGTGTCCGGCCGGCACGCGGGGCAGTTTCGGGCGCTCGGCGCGCGGCATCGGTTCGATTTCCCGTTCGATCTGCTCGCCGGCGGCGGCGGTGGCGACGCGCAGGTCGTAGGCGATTTGCAGATTGAGCCAGAACTGCGCGCTGGCGCCGAAGTAGCGCTCGAGCCGCAGCGCGGTATCGGCGGAGATTGCGCGGCGGCCGCGCACGACGTCGTTGATGCGCGGCGCCGGCACCCGCAGCGCGAGCGCGAGCGCGTTGACGGACATGCCGAGCGGCTCGAGGAACTCGCTGCGCAGAATTTCGCCCGGATGGATCTCGGCAATGGCCGCGCCCGTATCGATGTCGGAGAAATCGATGCTGTTGAGCGCGGAGCGTTTGATGACCATGTCGGTCTCCCAGTAGTCAGTGATAGTCGATGATCTCGACATTCAGCGCGTCCTCGCCGACGAAGTGAAAACAGATGCGCCACTGCGCATTGATGCGGATGCTCCATTGCCCGCTGCGCTGACCTTGCAAGGCTTCGAGCCGGTTTCCGGGCGGCGCGTGCAAATTCGAGACGGAGCTCGCGGCGTCGATCATCAGCAACTTGCGATGCGCTAGCGCCTGGATCGAGCGTGGCAACGAATGCACGAACCTGCCCTGGAAAATTCTTGCGGTGGCCTTGTCTGCGAATGTCGTGATCATCGAATCGTATAACGTACCGCGTTAAATGTAAACCATCAAACCTGTACGTATACTTTCTGCCCGGCGAGCTCCGATGAACAGTCGGCCAAACGGCTAACGGCGCGATACGAGCGCGTGAACGCAGCTGAAAACAACGCGAAAAAAAGCCGGCAACGCGTGCCGGCTTTCCGATGTGACTCGGGAACTCAGAGAGGCATCACGCCAACGCCTTCTCGACGATCTCGCGCACGTCGCGCGACTTGACCTGTGCGGCCACTTTCTCGAGCGCCGCGCGCATGCTGTCGCGCAGCGCCGGCGTGAAGCGTCGCCACAGTTCGAGCGAGCGCGCGAGGCGCGCGGCCACCTGCGGATTGAGCGCGTCGAGCGCGATCACCTGCTCGGCCCAGAATGCGTAGCCGGAGCCATCTGCCGCGTGGAACTGCGCGGGGTTCGCCGCGCAGAAGCTGAAAATCAGCGAACGCGCCCGGTTCGGGTTCTTCAGGTTGAAGGCCGGATGCGTCATCAGCTTGCGCACCGTATCGATCACCGGATGTCTTGCGCCGCCGCGCTGGGTGGCCTGCAACGCGAACCATTTGTCGATGACGAGCGGCTCCTTCTCGAAGCGTCGATAGAAGTCGTCGAGCGCGTGCTGCGCCTCGGGGCTGCCGCCTTGCGGCGCGGCCGCGTTGAGCAGTGCCGACAGCGCGGCGGCGCGGTCGGTCATGTTGTTCGCGGTTTCATATTGCGCGGCCGCGACACGCACGGCGTCCGCGGAGTCGTCGAGTTCGGTCAGATACGACAGCGCCAGATTCTTCAGCGCGCGATGACCGGCGGCCTCGGGCGTCGTTTCATAGGCGCCCGGCGTGCGATGCTGCTCGTAGACCTTCAGCCAGTCGTCACGCAGCGCATTCGCGAGGCGCTTGCGCACGAACTGCCGTGCCGCGTGCACCGCGGCCGGATTCGATTCGGCCATCTGCTCGGCGAGATACGCTTCGGACGGCAGCATCAGTGCGAGCTCGCGGAACGCCGGCGACAGCGTCTCGTCGGTCAAAACGCGCGCGAACGCGGCGACCACCGAGTCGTCGAACTGCAGCGCCGCGCCCGTGGCCGCGCGCGCGGCCAGCGCGAGCAACTCGCGCGTGGCAAGCCGCTGGCCGGCTTCCCAGCGGTTGAACGGATCGCTGTCGTGCGCGAGCAGGAACGCGAGCTGTTCGCCCGTGTAGTCGTATTCGACGATCACCGGCGCCGAGAAATTGCGCAGCAGCGACGGCAGCGGTTCCTGCCCGACGTTGACGAACGTGAAGGTCTGCTCGGTCTGCGTGAATTCGAGCACGCGCGTGGTCGACTCCGACGCCTTCGCCTCGCCGTCGAGCTGCAGCGGCAGATCGCGGCCGTCCTTGCCGATCAGACCGATCGCGAACGGAATCAGCAGCGGCCCCTTCTGCGTTTCGCGCGCGGCCGGCACGGCATCGCCGTAGCCCTGGCGCAGTGTCACGCTGTAGCGCTGCTGCGCGGCGTCGTAGCGCGTGCGCACCGACACGCGCGGCGTGCCGGCCTGGCTATACCAGCGCTCGAACTGCGCGAGGTCGCGGCCGTTCGCGTCGGCGAGCGCGTGACGGAAGTCGTCGCAGGTCACGGCCTGGCCGTCGTGACGCTTGAAGTACAGGTCCATGCCGTTGCGAAAGCCGTCGCGGCCGAACAGCGTCTGATACATCCGCACGACTTCCGAGCCTTTCTCGTAGACGGTCATCGTGTAGAAGTTGTTGATCTCGACGTAGCTTTCCGGGCGCACCGGATGCGCCATCGGGCCCGCGTCCTCGGCGAACTGCATCTGGCGCAGCACCCGCACGTCCTCGATGCGCTTGGTCGCGCGCGCGGCTTCGTCGGTGGCGCCGCCCGCCATGTCGGCCGAGAACTCCTGATCGCGGAACACCGTCAGGCCTTCCTTCAGGCTCAGCTGGAACCAGTCGCGGCAGGTCACGCGATTGCCGGTCCAGTTGTGGAAGTACTCGTGGCCGACCACCGCCTCGATGTTCGAGAAGTCGGTGTCGCTGGCCGTTTCGGGGTTCGCGAGCACGTACTTCGTGTTGAAGATGTTGAGCCCCTTGTTCTCCATCGCGCCCATGTTGAAGTCGCTGACCGCGACGATCATGAAGCGGTCCAGATCGAGCTCGAGCCCGAAGCGCTGTTCGTCCCAGCGGATCGAGTGGATCAGCGAATCCATCGCGTGACGGGTCTTGTCGAGATCGTGCGGCTCGACCCAGACCTGCAGCAGCTTTTCCTTGCCTGAGCCGGTCTTCACGCGTTCTTCGAGCGCGACGAGCTTGCCCGCGACGAGCGCGAACAGATAGCTCGGCTTCCTGAACGGGTCTTCCCAGCGCGCGAAATGGCGGCCGTCGGGCAACTCGCCTTGTTCCAGAAGATTGCCGTTCGACAGCAGCACCGGATAGTCGGCCTTGCTCGCGCGCAGCGTGACCGTGAAGCTCGCCATCACGTCGGGGCGGTCGAGGAAATAGGTGATGCGGCGAAAGCCTTCGGCCTCGCACTGCGTGAAGAAGTTGCCGCTCGACACGTACAGCCCCGACAGCGTGGTGTTTTCCGCGGGATTGCAGATGCTGGTGAGGGTCAGCTCGAAGCTGTCCGGCACGTCGTCGAGCAGCAGGCCGTGCTCGTGGGGGTGCGCGTTCGGGAATGGCTTGCCGTCGATCGCGGCGCTGACGAACTCCAGTTGCTCGCCCATCAGTTCGAGATGCGCGGCGCGCGACGCATCCGGGTTGCGGCGAACACGCATCGTGTTCCTGACGACCGTGCGTTCGGGGACCAGATCGAACTCGAGCGCGACGGTGTCGATCAGGAAGGCGGGCGGCGCGTAATCGGCGCGGCGGATCAGATTGGGCGTTGCGGTATCGGCCATGGCGTTCTGTGGTGGTGTACTCGAGCGGTCGGGCGCGCAAACGGCGCGCAAGCCGGGCTTGGTCGACTCATTGTACAAAGCCTCGGGCAATCGTGCGGAAGGGAAGGGGGCCGAGTCTCGGCGCCGGGTAGCGCTGCCGCTTTCGACGGACAGGGGAAGAACCTTTTACCGGCTGGCGAGGTCAGCGTATTATCGGGCGCCGCGCGTGGCGGAGCGCCGGCATCGTCCGCCGGGCAGCGGATCGCGCGACGGAATAATCTCGACAGAAGCAGAGTTTCAACTGAAGCAGAATGGATGCAATCAGAGGCATCACGAGGCAGACCATGAACATCGATCGATGGACCCGCCGCGTCGCGCTGCTGTTCGTCGCGCTGGCGGCGCTGCTGTCCGGCTGTACGACCTACGTGACCACGCAGGTCACGGCGTTCTCGGACTGGAGCGGAAGCGACGCGACGCGCACCTATGCGTTCACGCGGCACGAGGATCAGAAGAACAATCTCGAACTGAGCGCGTACGAGCGGATCGTCGCGAACGAGCTCGCCTTGCACGCGTTCCGCGAAGTCTCGCACGACGACGCGCGCTATCTGGTCGAGCTCGCCTATGGCATCCGCTCGGACATCGTGACCGTCGCGCAGCCGGTCTACTACAACCCGTGGCCCGGTCCTTACTGGGGCCGGCCGTTCGATACGTGGGGACCGTGGGGGCCTTTCCCGGCGACGTACGTGAACCAGAGCTATCCGGTGTTCACGCATCTGCTCGGCATCCGGATCACCGAGCGCGCGAGCGGCCGGGAGGTCTACAACGTCACGGCGCGCAGTGTCGGCGAGGAGTCGTCGCTGGTGCGGGCAATGCCATATCTGGCGCGTAGCGCGCTGGCTGATTTCCCGCTGGCCAACGGCGCGGTGCACACCGTGAAGATTCCGCTCGGCGGTGGCGGCGCGGACGCCAACGAAGTGTCGCTGCCGGCGGCCATGCCCCCCGCGGGCGCGGCGTCGGCGCCGAAGGCCGCGCAGTAGCTCAGACCCCGACCCCGAACAACGCCATCGCGCCCAGCACGACGAACATCACCGCGGCGATGCCGTGCACGAGCCTGGTCGGCAGGCGATGCGCGAAGCGGTCGCCGAGCAGGATCGCCGGCACGTTCGCGATCATCATGCCGAGCGTCGTGCCGGCCACCACGCCGAAGAAATCGTGAAAGCGCGCGGCGAGGGCGACCGTCGCAATCTGCGTCTTGTCGCCCATCTCCGCGAGGAAGAACGTGACGACCGTCGCGCCGAACACCCCGAAGTGCGTGCGGTTCGTGTTGGCTTCCTCTTCGTCGAGCTTGTCGGGCACGAGAATCCACAGCCCCATGCCGATAAACGACGCCGCCAGCGCCCAGCGCATGATGGTCGGCGTCAGCATCGAGCCGAGCCACGCGCCGAGCGCGCCGGCTCCCGCGTGATTGATCAGCGTCGCCGTGAGCACGCCGACAATGATCGGCACGGGCTTGCGATAGCGCGCGGCCAGCACGAGCGATAGCAGTTGCGTCTTGTCGCCGATCTCGGCGAGCGCGACCGCTCCGGTCGAAATCAGAAAAGCTTGATTCACGTTGAACGGATTCCTCGGGCCGAAGATGAACGAGCGACGACCCACGACACGCCGGGCCCTGTTGCGGCGCGTGTGGATCATCGGTCTCGCCAGGCCAGAGGCTGCGACTGCCATGGCCGTGCAGGCCAAGTCTGTTGACAGGCGCCCCCGCGAACCACACGTGCGACGCACCGGCGAAGCGGTGCGGACGTGCCGCGGGGCGGCTACTCCCCAATGAGGGCCGGAGTATAGCAGGCGCGGGCGCATCGTTGCCACGAATGTTGTTTGCACGCACGACGCGGCGTCGGTGTTTTCGCTCTGCGGCTTATTCGAAGAAAGACGAATGAAAGGTTTTTCGTCGGTTCCGGCGGCGTTGTCGCGCCAGCGCCGACGCACGAGATCGCCTTCCGGTGCGTCGGCGCGGCCGGTCTTGTCAAATCGTCTAACAATGTGTTGCGTGACAGGCGCGGATACAGATGGATACGTCTTTCCTCGCCGATCTGATTCAAAATACCCGGTACTATTCGGCCACAAAAGGAGCCCGAGCCGCTATCCACTACACCGATTGTCAGGGGCGCCTGACAAATCGGGCCCGATCGCCGGTGCTGCATTCCCTGACTGGCAGACTGGTCGGTCCCGGGTTGGAGCTTCCCCGATCCGCGCGGCGGCGCTCGCCGTGACGGCTGTGTATTCCGTCAGGCGCTTGAGCCCCTTCCCCGTTTCCACGCGCGAACACCAATATGCCCGATCTGCACTGGATCATTCCGGTCGGTCGCTGGTCTAGCTGGCCGGCTACCTCGTCTGCCGCACCCGATATCGGCTTCATCGAGCCGATCGTGCGGCGGCGTCTCAGCACGCTGTCCAAGCTGGCGCTCAAGGTCGCGCACGACTGCGTCGCGCAGGAACCCGCGCGCGTGGTGTTCGCTTCGCGGCACGGGGAGTTGCGGCGTACCACCGACATCCTGCGCAGCATCAGCGCCGGCGAGCCGGTGTCGCCGACCGCCTTCAGCCTGTCGGTGTTGAACGCGATGACCGGCGTGTTCGGGATTGCGCGCGGCGACCGCTCGGCCGCGAGCGCGGTATCGGCTGGAGCGCAGACGCTCGGCTATGCGCTGCTCGAAGCGTACGCGCAATACGCGACGCAACCGGATGCGCCGGTGCTGCTCGTATATGCCGACGAACCGGCCGATCTCGCGTACGGCACGATCGAAGACGAAGTGCACGGCGGTGCGATCGCGATGTTGCTCGACAAACATGCGTCGGCTGGGCAGGTTGTTTGCTCTTTGACCCGCGCTGACGAGGAGGTGGCCGAGCAACGCGGCGACCCCCGACCCGCGTTGAGCGACGCCCCGAGCTTTCCGACCCAGAGCCAGGCGCTGCTGCACTGCCTCGAAACCGGCCAGCCCGCGCGCTGGCAGCGCGCCGGCGCGCTGTGGCACTGGAGGTGGGATGAGCGCGCGGCTTGATTACGCATGGCGTTTTTGCGCGACTGGCCTCGCTTTCGTCGGGTTCGGCGTGTGCGGCGTGCTGTTTTCGGTACTCGTGTTTCCGCTCGCGTGGCTGTGGCCGCATCGCGCGTCGCGGCAGCGCGCGGTGACCGTCGTGATTCACCGGTTTTTCCGCGCGCTCGTCGCGGTGCTGCGCGGTCTCGGCGTGATGGAACTCGAAGTGTCCGGCGCCGAGGCGTTGCGCGCGGGCGGGCCGGCGATCGTCGTCGCGAATCACCCGACTTACCTCGACGTGATGGTTCTGCTGTCGTTGACGCCGCGCGCGTGCTGCGTCGTGAAGCACGCGCACTGGCACAACCCGTGTTTCTGGGGCATCGTGCGCGCGGCCGAATACGTGAGCAACGCGGACGCGATCGCGCTCGTCGAGGCCGGCGCGAAGCAGCTCGCGGCCGGCTATACGATGATCATTTTTCCGGAAGGCACGCGCAGCCCGGCGCCGAACCGGCTACACGCATTCTCGCGCGGATTCGCGCACATGGCGCTGAAGGCCGGCGCGCCGATCGTGCCGGTATTGATGGATTGCGATCCGCCCGCGTTCACGCGGCAGATGCGCTGGTACGACGTGCCGGCGCGCGCTTTCCGGATGCGCGTGAACGTGCTCGCGCCGCTTGGCGTCGCCGAGCTGGCCGCGCACGACACCACCGCGGCCATCGCGGCGCGCAGCGTGACGAATGCCGTAGAAGCCCACATTACCCAGCACCTGTTCGACTATGGATTCTTTAAAACTGGAAATTAAAAAGCTTCTGATCGAAGCCCTCGATCTCGAAGACCTGAGCCCCGCCGATATCGACGACGACGCCCCGTTGTTCGGTTCCGACGGCATCGGTCTCGATTCGATCGACGCGCTCGAAATCGGCATCGTGCTGCGCAAACAATACCAATTGACCATCGTGGCGAACGACGAACGCACGCGCGAGCACTTTCGCTCGATCAACACGCTTGCCGCGTTGGTCGAGAGTCAGCGCGAAGCGGCGCACGCTGCGAACGAAACCGCAAGGAAGGGAGTTTAATCGTGACCGAGACTGAGATTCTTGAGCGCATCCGCGCGATCTTTCAGGAAAACTTCGCGATCGAGCCGCAGCGTGTGACGCCCGACGCTCACCTGTTCGAAGACCTCGATCTCGACAGCATCGACGCGGTCGATCTCGCGATCAAGCTGCAGGAGATGACCGGCCGCCGCATCAAGCCGGAGAACTTCAAATCCGTGCGCACGGTCGGCGACGTGATCGGCGCGGTCGAATCGCTGCTCGCGGCGCAAGGCTGATGCCGGTCGCGCACCCGCGCACGCAGATGTCGCAGCCACGTCCCGCCGCAAGCGAATCCGGCGCGCGGCCTCACTGGAGCAGGACCGTCCTGCAGGTGCTGCTGAAACTCGCTTACCCGGCGCTGATCTTGTGCGCATGGCGCTGGGACGCGCCGCGTCTCGTCGGCGGCATGCTGCTGGTGACTTTATGGCTGCAGCGCTGGGCCGGTGGCGGTCCGGTTGCGATGTCGCTGCGGCGGCTTTCCACGCTCGACTGGAGCGTGGTGGCGATGCTGAGCTGCGCATCGGCGACGATCGTCGTCACCGATAGCGAGCTGCTGCTGCGCTTCTATCCGTCGCTCGTCAATCTCGGTTTGCTGATCGCGTTCGGCGCGACGCTCGTGCGCGGGCCGTCGATGATCGAAAAATTTGCGCGCCTCGGCAGTCCCGATCTGCCGCCGGGTGCGGTGCGCTATACGCGGCGCGTGACCCAGGTCTGGTGCGTTTTCTTCGTGCTGAACGGCGCGTTTTCCGTCTACACAGCGCTCTATTGGAGCCGCGCGGCCTGGTCGCTGTACAACGGCGCGATCGCCTATGGACTGATCGGCGCGCTGCTGGCGGGCGAATACGTATGGCGACGTCTGTTCGTGCTGCCGCGCGCCGCGCGAGCGGATTCGGAGGCCGCCTGATGCTCGCGTTGCACGATCTGTTGTCGGCCGATGCCGCGCTTGCGACGTCCGCCGCACCGGTGTGCCGCGATGGCGCCGTGCTGCTCGATCGCGCGGCGTTTCGCGCGCGCGTCGAGGGCTTGATCGAGCTCGTGCGAACGCCCGACGCGCGGCGCTGCGCGCTCTGCATCGACGATCCGTTCGAGTTCGCCTGCGCATTGTTCGCGCTGTTCGCGTGCGGCAAGGAGCCAGTGATTCCGGCCAATGCAACGCCGGGCTATCTCGCCGATCTCGCGCACGCCTACGACTTCCTGCTGACGGATGCGGATCTGCCGCCGTTCGTCGCAGCGACGCATCGCACGGCTCACACCGCCCACCCGATCGACGCCCATGCGCCGATGACGCTCTACACATCCGGCAGCAGCGGCACGCCGAAGCCGATCCGCAAGACGCTCGCGCAATTCAACGCCGAAGTCCACACGCTCGAACGGCAATGGGGCGCATTGCTCGGCGACGTGACGATGCTCGCGAGCGTGCCGCATCACCACATCTACGGTTTGCTGTTTCGCGTGTTGTGGCCGCTCGCGGCCGGCCGCGCCTTCGATCGCGCGATCGGCGTCGAGCCGCTGCAACTGCAGGCGCGCATCGCGCAATGCGGCGCGACGGCGGTGGTGTCGACGCCCGCGCAGCTGTCGCGTTGGCCCGCGTTGCCGGGCTTCGCCGCGCTTACGCCCGCGCCGCGCGCGTTCTTTTCGTCGGGTGGCCCGCTCGCGGCCGACGCCGCGCTGGCCTATGCGGCGAGCTACGGCGCGGCGCCGCTCGAAGTCTACGGCAGCACGGAAACCGGCGGGATCGCGTGGCGGCGTCAGGATCAGGGCGACGCGTGGCAGCCGGTCGCCGGCGCCGAGGTGCGCCGCGACGACGACGGCGCGCTGTGCGTGCGCTCGCCGCATCTCGACCACGACGGCTGGCATCGCACCGGCGATCGCATCGCGTTCGATGCCGACGGGCGCTTCCGCTTGCAAGGGCGCCTCGACCGCGTGCTGAAGCTCGGCGGCAAGCGCGTCTCGCTGCCGGAACTCGAGGCGCGTCTCGCGCTGCATCCGTATGTCGCGCAGGCGGCGCTGGTGCCGCTCATAGGCGCGTCGCGCGAACGCGTCGGCGCGGTGGTCGCGCTGACCGAAGCGGGCGGCGTTGCGTTGTGCGACGAAGGCCGCGTCGCGCTGGCGAAAACGCTGCGCCGGCATCTGGCCGATTACTTCGATGCGGTCGTGCTGCCGCGTCATTGGCGTTTTCGCGTGAGCCTGCCATTCGACGCGCGCGGCAAGCTGCCCGCGAGCGCGGTTGCGGCCGCGTTCGCGCCGCTCGCCGAGGGCATGGAAGTGCTCGCCGAAACGCGCGTCGGCGACATGCGCGTCGGCGACACGCTGCACTACGTGCTGCGCGTGCCGCAGTCACTCCAGCATTTCGCCGGCCACTTTCCGGGTCTGCCGATTCTGCCGGGCGTCGTGCAGGTCGACTGGGCAGCGCGGCTGGCGGCGGGGCATTGGCCGCGCGTGCGAGAGGTGGCGTCGGTCGACCGCCTAAAGTTCATGGCGCCGGTGTCGCCCGGTGCGGTGCTCGAACTCACGCTCGCCTATGATGCCGCGCGCCGGCGCGTGCAGTTCGCGTACCGGCTCGACGGACGCGAATGCGCGTCGGGCTTGCTCGTGCATCGGGAGGACGCGTGATGACGTTCGCGCCCTGCATCGTCATTCCGATCTACAACCACAAGGACGCGATCGGAGCGAGCGTCGCGCATCTCGCGGTGCACGGCCTGCCGATCTTCGTCGTCGACGACGGCAGCGACGCGCCGACCCAGCGGGTACTCGCCGCGCTCGCCCTGCAATACGCGCAGCAGATGACGCTGCTGCGTCTGCCCGCAAACGGCGGCAAGGGCGCGGCAGTAATGGCGGGCCTGCGCGCGGCGCGCGCCGCGGGCTATACGCACGCGCTGCAGATCGACGCCGACGGCCAGCACGATGCGACCGACGTGCCGCGCTTCATCGATGCCGCGCGCGCCGAACCCGGCGCGGTGATTCTCGGCCGTCCGGTCTACGACGACAGCGTGCCGAAGGCACGTCTGTACGGCCGCTATCTGACCCACGTGTGGGTGTGGATCGAGACGCTGTCGCTGACGATTCGCGATTCGATGTGCGGCTTTCGTCTGTATCCGCTCGCGCTCGCGTGCGAGCTGATCGACAGCGTGCGACTGCCCACGCGCATGGACTTCGACATCGAGATCCTCGTGCGTCTCTACTGGCGCCGCGCCACGTTCCGCTCGGTCCCGACGCGCGTGACCTACGCGGCCGACGGCGTGTCGCATTTCGACGTGCTGTGGGACAACGTCCGAATCAGCCGCAGCCATACGCGGCTCGTGTTCGGGATGCTGTGGCGTCTGCCGATGCTGCTCGCGCACAAGCTGATGCCGCGCCGCGGCGCGCTGGCCGCCGCCGCCGATGAAGCCCGGCCCGAAGCCTGGTGGCGCATCGCCGAACGCGGCAGCCGCCTCGGCATGAGCCTGCTCGCGCTGAGCTGCAAGCTGTTCGGCCGCCGCTTCACCGCGCTGTGGCTGCATCCGGTCGTCGCGTATTTTCTGCTGACGGGCCGCGCGGCGCGCGCCGCGTCGGACAACTACTTCGCGCATCTGAGCGCGGTCGCGCCGTCGGCGGATACGCCGCGCCCGGGCTGGCTGTCCGCGTATCGCCATATGCTCGCGTTCGCGCAATCGGGCTTCGACAAGCTCGCCGCATGGACCGGCCGCGTCGACGACACCGACGTCACGTTCGACGATCCTGCGGCGTTCGAAGCACTGATCGCGAGCGGCAAGGGCGCGCTCGTGATCGGCGCGCACCTCGGCAACCTGGAGATGATGCGCGCGCTCGCCATCCGCGGCGAACACGCGAAGGTCACGGCGGTCGTCTACACCGGGCACGCGCGCCGCTTCAATGAGGTGCTGGCGGCGTCGAATCGCGACTTCGCGCGGCATCTGCTCGAAGTCGGCGACTTCGGTCCCGAGACGGCGGTGCTGATGCAGCAGCGCATCGATGCGGGCGAGCTGCTGGTGATCGTCGGCGATCGGGTGCCGGCGCGCGAGGCGGGACGCACCACCGACGCGCAATTTCTCGGCGCGAGCGCGCGGTTCGCGCAAGGACCCTACGTGCTCGCGCATGCGCTCGGCTGTCCGGTCTACCTGTTCTTCTGCCTGAAGGAACACGACGGTTACCGCATGTATTTCGAGCCGTTCGCCGAGCGCATCGAGCTGCCGCGCCGCGAACGCGCGCAGCATCTGGCAGCGTGGGCGCAACGCTACGCGCTACGCCTCGAACACTATTGCCGCAAGGCCCCTTACCAATGGTTCAATTTCTTCGATTTCTGGGCCAGCTCCGAGCGAGGCGCAAATGGCCGACCATGATCTGAACGATGTACGGCACGCACGCGCTGTTACGAGTGCCGCGGCGCATGTGGATGCCGGTGCCGCTGCCGATCGCCAAGGAGTCAACGCATGAGCGAGCCCGCGAAAACGCAGCACGTGCTCGCCGCGAGCGCGACCGTCGAAGTGCCGTTTCACGACGTCGACGCGATGAACGTGTGCTGGCATGGCAATTATCTGAAGTACTTCGAGTTGGGCCGCGCGGCCCTGTTGCGCGCGTTCGACTACGACTATCGCGAGATGCGATCGTCCGGCTATCTGTGGCCGATCGTCGAGGCGCATCTGAAGTACGTGCGGGCCGCCGTGTACGGACAGAAGATCGAGGTGCGCGCGCAACTGCTCGAATACGAAAACCGCCTGAAAATAGGCTATGAAATCGTCGATTGCGCATCGGGCGCGCGGCTCACGAAGGGCTATACGATCCAGGTCGCCGTCGATGCCGCCACCGAGGAATTGCAGTTCGTGTCGCCGCCGGTCGTATTCGAAAAGCTGGAGCGCGTATGGGGACGGTGAACCGATGCGCGCTGGGAGCGCTCGTGTCGCGGCTGGCGGGGGCGATCGTCGCAATAGGGGCGCTTGCCTTGGCAGCGGCGTCGGCCGATGCGGCCACCGCCAGCAATACGGCTCCAGCCGCCAACGCCGCCAACGCCGCCAGCAACGCCAACGCCGCGCTCGTCTCGCAGATCGCCGCGCATCTCGCGCAGCCCAAGGGCGTGCGCGCGCAATTCACGCAGACGCAGACGCTTGCCGCGATGAAGCAGCCGCTCGTCAGCAACGGCACCTTGCTGTTCTTCCGCGAGCGCGGCGTGATCTGGCGGATCGACACGCCGTACAAGGCCACCTACGTGATCACCGACGCTGGCGTCGCGCAGCTCGACGCCAGCGGCCGCCGCGTGAGCACGCAAAGCGCGCAGGGCAGCCGCGGCGTCGCGCAAGTGTCGAAGATGATGCGCGCGATGCTCGGCGGCGATCTGTCGGCGCTGTACTCGCAGTTCGACGTGAGCGCCGAAGGCAGCGCCGCGCAATGGCGCATGCGACTCACGCCGAATCAACCGCAGCTCGCGCAATCGATCAAGGGCCTCGACATGAGCGGCGGCGATTATCTGCAAAACCTGCGCATCACGCTCGCGAACGGCGACGAGACGAAGCTCGAGTTCGCGAACAGCACGGCCGTTGCCGAGCCGACGCCGGACGAGCGCAGCCTGTTCGGAGCGCCGTGATGGACATGCCGCAGCAGCGAACCGCGAAACATGCGTGGGGCGTGCGCGCCGCATGGCTCGTGCTCGCGCTGCTGGCGGCGCTGTATTGCGGCTGGCGCTTCGCCGGAGCGTCGCCGCTCGAAACCAATCTGCTCGCGCTGCTGCCCGCGACCGAAGCGGACCCGGTCGCCGAGAAAGCGGTCGACACGCTCGCGAGCGCGCTCGGCGATCGCACCGTGCTGCTCGTCACGAGCCGCGACGATGCGCACGCGAAAGCGGCCGCGAAGCAGCTGGGCGCGTCGCTGCGAAAGAGCGGCGCATTCGCCTCGGTGACGGCCGAACTGCCGCCGTTCGACCTGTCGCAGATCTCGGCGCTGTATCTGCCATACCGCTTCGGCCTGCTCGCGCCGGCCGATCGCACCGCGCTCGCGACCGCGAGCGCGACGACGCTGCACGACATGCTCGCGCAGCGCATCTACAGCCCGCTGCAAGGCGGCCTCAGTACGCAACTCGCCGACGATCCGTTCGGCTGGCTCGAACGCTGGCTCGGCAATCTGCCGCTCGCGACGTCGAATCTCGAAGTCGAGGACAACCTGCTGGTGTCGCATCGTCACGACGCGCATGGCGACATGACCAGCGTGCTGGTCATCGCGACCCTGCCGGGCTCCGCCTACGAAACGAAGACGCAGCGCGCGGTACACGCGGCGCTCGCCGATGCGGAAAGCGCGTTGCGTCAGACGTTCCCCGACGTATCGGTTGCACGCACGGGCGCCGTGTTCTACGCCGAGGCCGCGCGCAGCGCTTCCGAACGCGAGGTGCACGTGATCGGCATCGCGTCGCTCGCCGGCATCGCGCTGCTGATGATGTGGGTGTTCCGCTCGCCGCGTCTGTTGCTGCTCGGCTTCGTATCGACCGCGCTCGGCATCGTCTGCGCGCTCGCGGCGACGCTGCTGATCTTCGGCAAGCTGCATCTGTTGACGCTCGTGTTCGGCGCGAGCCTGATCGGCGAGGCCGTCGATTACTCGATCCAGTATTTCGTCGTCTATCTCGGCGCGGGCCGCGACTGGGATGCGCGGCTCGGCGCGCGGAGGGTACGGCCCGCGCTGGGCGTTGCGCTGGCGACGAGCCTGCTCGGCTACGCGATCCTGATGTGGGTGCCGTTCCCCGCGTTGAAGCAGATCGCGTGCTTCGCGATGGTGGGCATCACGACCGCGTTCGCGTCGGTGCTGTGGCTGCTGCCCGCGCTGCTCACGCGCGCGCCGAAGCACAGCCCTCGGCGCCTGTTCGCGGGCGCGGCGCGGCTGCTCGCGCGCTGGCAGCATGCGCTCGGCGGCAAGCGCGCTTGGCTGGTCGCCGCGCTGCTGCTGATCGCGTCGGTGCCCGGTTGGCTGCGTCTGAGCAGCGACGACGACATCCATCTGCTGATCCAGCGCGATGCGTCGCTGGCCGCGCAGGAAGACACGGTGCGCGAGGCGGTCGGCGTCGATAACAGCGCGCAGTTTTTCGTCGTGCGCGGCGCGACCCAGGAAGCGGTGCTGCAACGCGCCGAAGCGCTCGGTGCGAAGCTCGATGCGCTGAACGGCATTGCCGATAGCGTCGGCGGCTACCAGTCGGTCGCGCAGTTCGTGCCGTCCGCGCAACGTCAGCGCGAGGATCGCGCGCTGCTCGCGCAGCATGTGTTCGGCGACTTCGCCGCGTTGCGTGCGACGCTGCTGCAAGCGGGCTTCAAGGACGAAGTCGCCGATGCGTGGCTCGCCGGCTTCGCCAAGCCGCCCGCGCCGCTGACCGTCGAGCGCTGGCTCGCGGCGCCGTGGTCGCAGCCGTATCGGCAGCTGTGGCTCGGCGCGGTGGGATCGAACGACAAGAATCGGGCTCATCAACCTGGCTACGCGGCCGTCGTGATCCCGCAAGGCGTGACGCCGCGCAACGAGCCCGCGCTGATCGCGCTCGCGCGCGGCCTGCCCGGCGTCGTGTTCGTCGATAAGGCCGCGAGCGTGTCGAGGCTGTTCGGCGCGTATCGCGTGGATAGCGGCTGGTGGCTCGGCGGCGCGCTCGTGCTCGTGTGCGTGCTGCTGATGCTGCGCTATGGGGCGCGCGGGGGTATCGTCACGACCTTGCCCGTGCTGTTCGCGGTCGGCGTCGCGCTGGCGGTGTTCGGCTACGCGGGCGTGCCGCTCAATCTGTTCAACTGGCTCGCGCTGATGCTGGTGCTTGGCGTCGGCGCAAACTATGCGGTGTTCCTGCGCGAAGGCTGCGCGCGCGCAGAGGCGGATCTCGGCGCGGTGTGGACCGGTGTGCTGCTGTCGGCGGCGACCACGTTGTTGTCGTTCGGCATGCTCGGCGTGAGCGCGATGCCCGCGCTCAAAAGCTTCGGCACCACGCTCGCGCTCGGCATCGCGGTGGCGGTGCTGCTCGCGCCTCTCGGCATGCCATCGGCAGCGCGCTCGGGCAAGTCATCGGAACCACGGAGGGCGGTATGAAAGCGCCAACAGTTTATTTGCACGCGCTAGGCATGATCAACGCGCTCGGCGGCGACGTCGACGAGATCGTGCCGGCGCTCGCCGCCGCACGCTCGCCCGGCATGGGCAATGTGCATACCGGCATCGGCGACGCGTTCGTCGGCAGCGTGCTCGCGCCGCTCGATCTCGCGCCGCGCGCCGACCTCGCGCGCTACGACTGCCGCAACAACCGGCTGCTGCTCGCGGCGCTCGCGCAGATCGCGCCGGCGCTCGAAGCCGCGCGCGAGCGCTACGGCCCGCAGCGCATCGGCGTCGTGCTCGGCACCAGCACGTCGGGCATCGAGGCGGCCGAAACCGCGTTCGTCTATCACGCACGAGCCGGCGCGTTGCCGGCCAACTTCAACTATCGGCAAATGGAAATCGGCACCGCCGCGCCGTTCGCTGCCGCCGCGCTCGGCGTGCACGGGCCGGCGTTTACGATTTCGACCGCGTGTACGTCGAGCGCGAAGGCGTTCGCGTCGGCGCGTCGGCTGCTGCAATTGCAGCTATGCGATGCGGTTGTCGTCGGTGGTGTCGATTCGCTATGCGAATTGACGGTGCAGGGCTTTGCGTCGCTCGAATCGACCAGCAGCGCGCGCACCAATCCGATGAGCCGCAATCGCCGCGGCATCAACGTCGGCGAGGGCGCGGCCGTGTTCCTGATGAGCCGCGACGAAGCGGCGGTGCGGCTCGCGGGCCTCGGCGAATCGAGCGACGCGCATCATATTTCGGCGCCGGACCCGCAGGGCGTCGGTGGCGAACTCGCGCTTCGCGAAGCGCTCGCGGACGCGGGCATCGCGGCCTCGGCGGTCGGCTATGTGAATCTGCACGCGACCGCCACGCAGAAGAACGACGAAATGGAAGCGCATCTGATGGCGCGCGTGTTCCCCGGCGGCGTCGCCGCGAGCGGCACCAAGCCGTTGACCGGCCACCAGCTCGGCGCGGCCGGCGCGACCGAACTCGGCTTCGCGTGGCTCACGCTCGCGCGCGAAAACGCGCCGCTGCCGCCGCATCTATGGGACGGCGAGGCCGATCCCGCGCTGCCCGCGCTCGATCTCGTCGCGGGCGCGCGCCATCTGCCGCGCGGCACGGGCACGCAGTACGCAATGAGCAATTCGTTCGCGTTCGGCGGCAGCAATGTCAGCCTGATTCTCGCCAGGTAAAGCGCATGACGACTCCGCCACTTACTGTCGAGCAACTCGTGCGTCAGCCGATCGAAGCGATCATCCCGCATCGCGGCAGCATGCTGCTGCTCGATGCGATCGACACGTTCGCCGACACCACGCTGAGCGCCTTCGCCGACGTCGACCCGCACGCATGGTATGCCGACGCCGCCGGCGCGATGCCCGCGTGGATCGGCATCGAGCTGATGGCGCAGGCGATCGCCGCGCACATCGCGCTCGTCGCGATGCGCGGCGGCGGCCACGCGCGTCCCGGCGTGCTGCTCGGCTCGCGCAGCTATCAGGCGTTGCAGCCGGTGTTCCGAAGCGGCGCGCGTTTGCGCGTTCACGCGAGCGAGCTGCTGCGCAGCGACGCGGGCCACAGTGCCTACGAATGCACGATCGACGACGGCGACGCGCGCTGTGCCGAAGCGGTGATCAAGGTGTTTCAACCGCCCGATTTCCAGTCATTCATCGAAGGGAGTATCAGTTCATGAGCCGGCGAGTTCTCGTTACCGGCGCAAGCCGCGGCATCGGCCGCGCGATTGCGTACAAGTTGGCCGCCGACGGGTTCGCCGTGACCGTGCATTGCCGCACCGGACGCAGCGAAGCCGACGCGGTCGCGACGGGCATCGCCGCGCAGGGCGGCACGGCGCGCGTGCTGCAATTCGACGTGCGCGAGCGCGCCGTGTGCCGCGAGGCGCTCGAAGCCGACGTCGCCGCGCACGGTCCTTACTACGGCATCGTGTGCAGCGCGGGGGTCACGCGCGACGCGGCGTTTCCGGCGCTCACCGGAGAAGACTGGGACGTCGTGATCGAAACCGGCCTCGATGCCTTCTACAACGTCGTGCATCCGCTGACGATGCCGATGGTGCGCGCGCGCCAGGGCGGCCGTATCGTCACGATCGCGTCGGTGTCGGGCGTGATGGGCAATCGCGGCCAGGTCAATTACAGCGCCGCGAAAGCGGGACTGATCGGCGCGACCAAGGCGCTCGCGGTCGAACTCGCGTCGCGCAACATCACCGTCAATTGCGTCGCGCCGGGGTTGATCGAAACCGGCATGCTCGAACAGGTGACGCTCGATCACGCGCTGAAGACCGTGCCGATGAACCGCGTCGGCCAGCCGGCGGAGGTCGCGTCGGTGGTGAGCTTTCTGATGTCGGATGGCGCGTCGTATGTGACGCGCCAGGTGATCGGCGTGAACGGCGGGATGGTCTGATGAAGCGCGTCGTCATCACCGGCATGGGCGGCGTGACCGCGTTCGGCGATAGCTGGGACGCGGTTCAAGCGCGCCTGAAGCGCGGCGAGAACGCGGTGCGGCGCATGTCCGAGTGGGATTACTTCGAGTCGCTGCATACGCGGCTCGCGTGTCCGCTGCCCGGGTTCACGATCCCCGCGCATTACCCGCGCAAGAGAGTGCGTTCGATGGGCCCGGTGTCGCTGTACTCGGTGCGCGCGAGCGAACTCGCGCTCGCCGACGCGGGTCTCGCCGACGACACGAGCATCGCGGATGGCCGCATGGGCGTCGCGTACGGTTCGTCGTCGGGCTCGGTGCAGCCGATCCGCGCGTTCGGCACGATGCTCGAAACCGGTTTGATGAGCAACGTCACGTCGAACAGCTACGTGCAGATGATGCCGCACACGACGGCCGTCAACGTGAGCCTGTTCTGGGACCTCAAAGGCCGCATCATCCCGACCTCGTGCGCGTGCGCGTCGGGCAGCCAGGCGATCGGCTATGCGTACGAGGCGATCCAGTCCGGCAAACAGACGCTGATGCTCGCGGGCGGCGCGGAAGAGCTGTCGGGTCCCGCGGTCGCCGTGTTCGACACGCTGTACGCGACCAGCACGCGCAACGACGAGCCGCATCTGACGCCGCGTCCGTTCGATGCCGCGCGCGACGGCCTCGTGGTCGGCGAGGGCGCGGCGACGCTCGTCCTCGAAGAATACGAGCATGCGCTGGCGCGCGGCGCGCGGATTCACGCGGAAGTGGTCGGCTTCGGCTGCAATTCGGACGGCGCGCACATGACGCAACCCACCGCCGACACGATGGCGCTCGCGATGCAACTCGCGCTGCGCGACGCGCAATTGCCGCCCGAAGCGATTGCCTACGTGAACGCGCACGGTACGTCGACCGATCGCGGCGACATCGCCGAAAGCCATGCGACCGCGCAGACCTTCGGCGCGCGCATGCCGATCAGCTCGCTGAAAAGCTATGTGGGCCATACGCTAGGCGCGTGCGGCGCGATCGAGGCGTGGTGGACGATCGAGATGATGAAGCGCAACTGGTACGTGCCCACCCTGAATCTCGACCACCTCGATCCGGCTTGCGCGCCGCTGGATTACATCGTCGGCGGCGCGCGCGAGATCGACGCCGAGTACGTGATGAGCAACAACTTCGCGTTCGGCGGCATCAACACGTCGCTGATTTTCCGGCGCGTTCGATGAGCACAGGCCTGCAACGCGTGGTCGTGACCGGCATGGGCATCGTGTCGTGTCTCGGCAATACGCTCGATCAGGTCTGCGCGGCGTTGCGCGCGGGGCGCTCACGCGTCGAGCGTATCGATGCGTGGCGCGAGCGCGGGTTTGCATCGCAAGTCGCGGGCGTGGCGTCGGTCGCGCACGAGGCGCCGTTCGAGCGCAAGCTCGAACGCTTCATGGGCGACACCGCGCGCTTTGCGTGCCACGCGGCGCGACGCGCGATCGACGATGCAAGGCTCGACCTCGCTTCATTGCAGTCGCCGCGCGCGGGTGTCGTGATCGGCTCGGGCGTCGGCACGATGGCGAGCTACGACGCGGCGCTCGCGATCGCGCACACGCGCGGCGTCGACAAGGTGCCGCCGTTCACGGTGCCGCATACGATGAGCAGCACCGCGTCGGCGAACGTCGCGCAGATGTTCGGGCTCGAAGGCGTCAGCTATTCGCCGTCATCGGCATGCACGACGTCGGCGCTCGCGATCGGGCAGGCGATGCAGCTGATCCAGAACGGCCGCCAGCAGATCGTGCTCGCGGGCGGCAGCGAAGCGCTGCACGACAACACGACGCTGATGTTCGACGCGATGGGCGCGCTGTCGCGCCGCTTCAACGACACGCCCCACAGTGCATCGCGGCCGTACGACACGCAGCGCGACGGTTTCGTGATCGCGTCGGGCGGCGGCGTGCTCGTGCTCGAAGCGCTCGACCATGCGCTCGCGCGCGGCGCGCGCATCTACGCGGAGCTGAGCGGCTTCGGCGATTGCACCGATCGCGCGGGCATGGTCGCGCCGCGTGCGGCCGGCATCGCGCGCGCGATGCGCGGCGCGCTCGAGCAGGCGGGCCGCCGTCCCGACTACGTGAACACGCATGCGCCGTCCACACCGCTCGGCGATCTCGAAGAGCTGCACGCGTTGCGCGACGTGTTCGGTGCATCGGCGCAAGGGTTGCCCGCGTTTTCGTCGACCAAGGGCATGACCGGGCATTCGCTCGGCGCGTGCGGCGCGCACGAAGCGATCTATACGCTGTTGATGATGCGTGAGGGCTTCATCGCGGCGACCGCGCTGGTCGATACGCCGGAGCCGCAAGTGCGGGACCTGCCGCTCGTGCGCGTGACGCGCGACGCGCGCATCGACACGGCGATGTCGGTTTCTTTCGGGTTCGGCGGGAGTTGCGCGAGCCTGATGTTCGAAGCGTGGCGAGGCTCGCATACGGCGCGGCAACGCACGCAAACCGTTGGAGGAGTGATTTGAACAGCGATTCTTCAAAGCGGACCGTGGTCGACGTCGCGATCATCGGTGCGGGTCCCGCCGGCGCGGTGGCCGCCGCGCTGCTGCGTAAGGCGGGCCGCTCGGTGCTGGTGCTGGAGCGTCAGCACTTTCCGCGCTTCTCGATCGGCGAGAGCCTGTTGCCGCAAAGCATGGCGGACCTCGAAGAGGCCGGCATGCTGCAGGCCGTCGTCGAGGCGGGCTTCCAGTACAAGAACGGCGCGCACTTCGTATATCGCGACCAGAGCTCGTCGTTCGACTTTCGCGACAAGCATTCGCCGGGCTGGGGCACCACGTACCAGGTCGAGCGCGCGCTGTTCGACGACGTGCTGATTCGCTGCGCGGCCGCGCAGGGTGCCGACGTGCGGTTCGGCCACACGGTGAGTGCGGTGCGCACGGGCGCGGCACCGGTGCTCGACGTCGTCGATGAAAGTGCCTGCGCGCATCGGGTCGAAGCGCGTTTCGTGCTCGATGCGAGCGGCTTCGGGCGCGTGCTGCCGCGCCTGCTGAAGCTGGAGGCGCCGACGCGCATGCCGACCCGCGCCGCATTGTTCACGCACGTGCGCGACGGGCTCGCGCTCGACGCCATCGATCGCAACAAGATCTGCATCGCGACGCATCCCGAGCGTCGCGACGTGTGGTTCTGGATGATTCCGCTCGCGGGCGGCCGTTGTTCGGTGGGATGTGTCGCCGAGGCGAGTTTTCTCGAGGTGCCCGAAACGCAGCGCGAGGCGACGCTGCGCGCGCTGATCCAGCAGGAGCCGACGCTGAACCGGCTGATCGGGCAGGCGCCGTTCCTGATGCCGGTGCGGCAGATCGGCGGCTACGCGGCGAATGTCGCGAGTCTGCATGGGCCGGGCTATGCGCTGCTCGGCAATGCGGGCGAGTTTCTCGATCCGGTGTTTTCCTCGGGCGTGACGATCGCGCTGCGCTCCGCGCATCTGGCGGCGCGCGCGCTGAACCGGCAGCTCGACAGCGCGACGGTCGACTGGTCAGCCGATTACGACGTGCCGTTGCGCAAGGGCATCGATACGTTCCGGGCATTCGTCGAGCGCTGGTACACGGGCGAGCTGCAGGACATCATCTACTACCCGGAACCGGTGACGCCGATCCGCCGCATGATCTGCGCGGTGCTCGCCGGTTACGCGTGGGACGAGTCGAATCCGTATGTCGCGGATCCGGTGCGGCGCCTCAACGCGTTGCACGAGGTGTGCAAGGCGGGCTGAGGCGGGCCGGCGCTTTGGGCGTGTCCCAGGGGATCGAGGGCAGTTGAGGTTTTGGGCTGTCGCCCATATACGGACGACCCCGAGCACGGTATCTATCTGGATGCTGCCAATCCGGGCAGCAACTTCAAATAGATCGTCGACACGCCTATGTCCTTGTCCGTATTTGAAATGCACTCCGTGGAGCTGCGCTGTCAAAGGCCCCTTGGTGCCTGTTATGTCATCTGCGATGAGCGGCACTACAAGGCGTGCCTCGGAAGGGCCGCAGACCTTCAGAAGGCCAAGGCGGAGACCCAGGAATTTCTCAGTATTGTCAGATTGAATCAGCGAAAGTGGGAGGAGGACCTAACGCTGGTCAGGCGTCTCATTGATCGTCAGTTGCTGGCGTTTGATGGTGTGCGAAACTGGAACCCCAACACCGATGGCTGGTGGATCATTAATGCGCTTCTCGACGATCTGCGCAGAGGTGCTCGTCTTGCCATTAAAGGCCCTCGGGCTGACCTGTTTCCATCCCCCCACAGCACGCCGTTGAGCAATCTCGGGGCGAGGGCCGTCGGTCTCCCGAACGGGGAACCCATGCTGTCCGGCCGGGCTGATCCAGCCACCCGGCAAACCGGGCTGATCGCTCCACGCGCAGCCACGGCAGCCAGCAACAGCGACGGCGATCTGGCCCACGATGCGGGCGCCTCAACGCTGCTCGGCGATGCCCAGCCGTTTGCATACTACGCTAACGACTTGTCGGGGGATTCGACGGAACTGGCTGGAATCCCGTTTGAGGGTATGCCCAACGCGTGGGTTGAGAACGCGCCGGGGAAAAAGAAGCAATGGCGGATGTACGGTTCACAAGGCACCCCGACCGTTGATATTGACTTCGACAACCATCATGGCCAGCCAAATCCGCACGCCCACAACTGGGACGACCAGGGCCGCGATCACGGCTGGCCGGTCTCCATACCTCCATAGGACAAGCCACCATGACCATCACAGATGCACTGGAACAGTTCGGCGGTTTTCATGACTGGTACCTGGATGCGATTGCGACCAGCAAGGAAGGTGGCGCCAATACACCAAACGTACTAACACTTGGGTTGTACGATGAGAGCCGGCGCGCGACCGTTACCTTTCTTGGAGTGACGCGAGCAAGCATCATTGATGGTGGATTGTTGAACATCGTCAATTCGATTGAGGTGTTGAAACCCGGTGATGAGGCATACGCCGCGGCAATCGAGGTACTCAAGAAATCCGCGCATTTTGGAAAGCGCCGTGCCGACCATATCGCATACGTTTTCTCAACAGTTGGCGCTGAGATTGCCGTCGAATTTGAGACGCTCGAAATTGACACTGAATAGCCAATTTGTGAGCACTCGCGGACCAAGACGCGCACTAGCGTTTCGTCTGCAACTGGGGCGTCTCAACCGAAGCTGGTGTCAAGCCGCGATCTTCGCGCGTCCCGGCACGCGCTGGCGCGCGTCGTCGCGGCGATGCACGCACTTGCCGGCCGCATACGTTTCATACACGGCGCGATCGTCACCGAGCAGCGCGAACGCGAACAGCAGCTCCTCGAGCGATTCGCGCCGCGCGGTGCGGCGCGCGAGCAGCGGCGTCGCCTGCGGATCGAGCACGACGAAGTCCGCTTCCGAGCCGTCCCTCAGCGTGCCGATCTTGTCGCCGAGATCGAGCGCTTCGGCCGCGCCGGCGGTCGCGAGATAGAACATGCGCGTCGCCGTCAGATGATGGCCGCCGAGGCGCGCAACCTTGTGCGCTTCGTTCATCGTCTGCAGCATCGAGAACGACGTGCCGCCGCCGACGTCGGTCGCGAGCGCGATCGGCATGCCGGCCGAGTCGGCCTTGTCGAAGTCGAACAGGCCGCTGCCGAGGAACAGGTTCGACGTCGGACAGTGCGAGGCGAGCGCGCCGGTTTGCGCCATGCGCTTGCGGTCCTCGTCGTCGAGGTAGATGCAATGGCCGTACACTGCGCGACGGCGCAAGAGCCCATAGTGATCGTAGATGTCGAGATAGCTGCGGTGGCCGGGGAACAGCTCGGCGACCCATTTCACCTCGTCGGTGTTCTCGGCGACGTGGCTCTGAACGAACACGTCCGGATGCAGCCGCGCGAGCGCGCCGCATGCTTCGAGCTGCGCCTCGGTCGAGGTCGGCGCGAAGCGCGGCGTCAGCGCGTACATCTGGCGGCCGCGATCGTGCCAGCGGCCGATCAGCTCGGCGCTGTCGTCGTAGCCCGATTGCGCGGTGTCGCGCAGGAACGCGGGGCAGAGGCGGTCCATCAGCACCTTGCCCGCGACCATGCGCAGATTGCGCGCTTCGCTCTCGGCGAAGAGGGCGTCGGCGGATTCCTTGTGCACCGTGCAGTACACGAGCGCGGTCGTCGTGCCGCAGGCGAGCAGTTCGTCGAGGAAAAAGCTCGCCGTGTCGCGGGCGTGCGCGATGTCGGCGAAGCGGCGCTCGGTTGGGAACGTGTACGTGTCGAGCCACGGCAGCAGACCCGGCGCCGGCGACGCGATCATGTCGGTCTGCGGATAGTGGATGTGGGTATCGATGAAGCCCGGTACGATCAGCTTGTCGCGCCGCTCCACGACCTGCGTGCCGGGCGCGAGCCGCGACGCGAGCGCCGCATACGCGTCCGCCGCGACGACGCGGCCGTCTTCCACGATCAGGAGACCGTCCTCGTGAAACACCACGGCGTTCGGCGCGTGCGCCGGATCGCCGTTGAAGGTCAGCAGAGGGGCGCGGAATGCCGCTTGCGCCGCCGCTTGCGCGGTATGAGCCGATTCAGTCATGGAAAAGCTGTCTCCGAATGTTGAAAGCTGGGCGGCGCAGGCAGCGGCAGCGGCTTCCCGGTTCGGGTCGTTGCCGTTTGCCCGAACGAAGCGAAGCCGCCGGCCGCCGACGTCGGTCGAGGCCTGTCAGTTGAAATCCGTCGGCGCGCGGCTCAGTGCCGCCACTCAGTGCCGCCAATACGCGTCGAGCTCAGCGATCAGCATCGCGCGTTCCTCGGGCGTCACGAACGACGCCTCGAAGCCGTTGCGGATGATCGTGTAGACCTCGGCGTCGTCGAGCTTCAGCGCGTCGATCGTCGCCAGATAGTTCGCGTTCACGTAGCCGCCGAAATAGGCCGGATCGTCGGAATTGACGGTCACCGCGACGCCGCGATCGAGCAGGTCTTTCAGCGTGTGCCTGGTCAGGTCGTCGAACACGCACAGCTTCAGGTTCGACAGCGGGCACACGGTCAGCGCGACGCGCGTATCGGCGAGACGCGTAACGAGCGCGGGGTCCTCGATGCTGCGCACGCCGTGATCGACGCGGTCGACCTTCAGCACGTCGAGCGCCTCGTAGATGTAGGACGGCGGGCCTTCCTCGCCCGCATGCGCGACGAGCTTCAGACCGAGCGCGCGCGCCTTCGCGAACACGCGCTCGAACTTCGACGGCGGATGGCCGCGTTCCGACGAATCGAGCCCCACGCCGATCAGCCGATGCTCGTACTGCTCGAACAGCGGCAGCGCTTCGTCGAAGGTGGCGAGCGCATCGTCCTCGGACAGATGGCGCAGGAAACACAGGATCAGCTTGCTCGACATGCCGCGCTTCTCCGCGTCGGCGAGCGCGCGTTCGATGCCGGCCACGACGGTCGCGATCCGCACGCCGCGCTCGGTATGGGTCTGCGGGTCGAAGAAGATTTCGCTATGCACGACGTTGTCGGCGAGACAGCGCTCGACGTAGGCCATCGTCATGTCGTAGAAGTCCTGCTCGTGCAGCAGCACGCTCGCGCCCGCGTAGTAGATGTCGAGGAACGATTGCAGGTCGGTGAACGCATAGGCGGCGCGCAAGGCTTCCACCGAGTCGTAGGCGAGCTTCACGCCGTTGCGTTGCGCGAGCGCGAAAATCAGCTCGGGTTCGAGCGAGCCTTCGATGTGGATATGCAGCTCGGCCTTCGGTGCGCGCGCGGTTTTGTCGGCGAGCGTAACGGAGGAAACAGGGGTAGCGGTTGTCGGGTTCATCGTGGTTTGGAATTGTGTGTTGGGTAACGAGTGGCGCCGGCCGCGTATCAAACCGCCTGCGTCGGGTGGCGCGCACCCGCGTTCGCCTCGACGGCCTGCAACACCTGCGCGGCCGCCGAGATCGCGATGACCTCGGGCGACTTGTCGACGATGCCGTCGACGCCGAGCGGACATTTCATCCGCGCGATCCGCGCCGGATCGATGCCGCGAGCCGCGAGCCGATGCTCGAACTGCTTGCGCTTGGTATGCGAGCCGATCATGCCGAAGAACGCGAAGTCGCCGCGCCGCAGGATGCGTTCGGCCAGTTCGAGATCGCGCGCGTGGTTGTGCGTCATCACCACGAAGTACGTGTTCGGCGCGGCCTGATCGATCGCCTCGTCGGGTGCGTCGTTCGCGTCGATCGTCACGTTCGGCGCGTGCAGCGCATCGAGCGACGGAAACTGCGCGTCGCGCTCGTCGACCCAGCGCACCGTGCAAGGCAGTGTCGCCAGCACGCGCACGAGCGCCGCGCCGACGTGACCGGCGCCGAACAGCACGACGGCGAATTCGCCCGGCGCGATGGTTTCGGTCAGGAGCGCGCTGCTGTCGTCGAAACCGGCGCCGTCCCACAGCAGACAGTCGGCGCCGTCGATGCCGGGCTCGGGCTCGGACAGCATCACCGCATCCGGCGCGGGGCCGAATGATACGCTGCGCACCGTCGATTGCCCCGCCGCGAGGCGCTTGGCGAGCGACGTGAGCCAGCCGAGATCGCCGACGTCGAGCCGCTCGAACGCGAGGATCACGGCGCCGCCGCAGCACTGGCCGAGGCTCGGCCCCAGCGCGAAGCGTTCGAGCCGCCGCATGTGCGGCGCGCGCATGCCGTCGCGCAGCACCTGGCGCGCGGTCTCGATCGCCTTCCATTCGAGGTGGCCACCGCCAATCGTATGCCTGGCCGCCTCGCGCGTGACGATCATCTTCGTGCCGGCTTCGCGCGGCGCCGAACCTTCGACGCGCGCGACCGTCACCAGCACGGCGGCGTCGCCATGCGCGAGCAGATGTTGCAGGTCAGTGAGCCAGGCTTGCATCCGGCGATTCTCCGTGGGGGGCCGCGTGGGGCGTTTCCGCGGCGGGTTGCGTGTTTGTGTCGGTGCTATCGGGGTGCGCGGCGGCTTCGGTCGGATCTGCGGTCTGCGACGCGTTCATCGCATTCAAAGCGTCCAGCGCATCGAGTATCGCCTCGGGCGTCGCCGGCGCGCGCAACGGCGGAGCATGTCGCGCGCCCGGCACTGCGGCCGCGATCGCGTCGCGAATCGCGAGAAACACCGAAAACGGCAGCAGCAACGGCGGCTCGCCGACCGCCTTCGAGCGGAACACGGTCGGCTCGGCGTTGCTGTTGTCGTAGAGCCGAACGTGGAACGCGGCGGGCGTGTCGCTGACCGCGGGAATCTTGTACGTCGACGGCGCGTGCGTCATCAGGCGGCCGTCGCGGCTCCACCATAGCTCTTCAGTGGTGAGCCAGCCCATGCCCTGAATGAAGCCGCCTTCGATCTGGCCGAGATCGATCGCCGGATTGATCGACTGGCCCGCGTCGTGCAGCAAGTCCGCGCGCAGGAGCTTCCACTCGCCGGTCAGCGTATCGACGACGACCTCCGACACCGCCGCACCATACGCGAAGTAATAGAACGGATGACCGGTCAGCGACTTCGCATCCCAATGCACTTTCGGCGTCGCGTAGAAGCCGTCCGACCACAACTGCACGCGCGCGAGATACGCGGCGTTGACGAGCTGTTCGAACGGCAGCGCGCCGCCGTTCACCGACACGCTGCCGCGCGCGAATTGCACGTCGTTGGCGCCGCCACCGAGCTGGCGCGCCGCGAGTTCCGCGAGCCGCGCGCGGATCGTCCGCGCGGCGGCTTCGGCGGCCATGCCGTTCAGGTCGCTGCCGGTCGAGGCCGCCGTTGCCGACGTGTTGGCGATCTTCGAGGTATCCGTCGCGGTCACCCGGACGCGCGATAACGGCAAGCCGAACTGATTCGCGACCACCTGCGCGACTTTCGTGTTGAGCCCCTGGCCCATCTCGGTGCCGCCGTGATTGACGAGCACGGAGCCGTCCTTGTACACGTGCACGAGCGCGCCGGCCTGATTCAGGAACGGCACGTTGAACGAGATGCCGAACTTGACCGGCGAAAACGCGAGGCCGCGTTTGAGCACGGGACTCTTCGCATTGAATTCGGCGAGTGCCGCGCGACGCGCGCGGTAGTCACTCGAATCTAGCAGCGCGTCGGTCAGCGGCGCGATGATGTTGTCTTCGACGCGTTGTCCGTACGGCGTCGTATCGCGTTCGCCGACGCCGTAGTAATTCGCGAGCCGCACGTCGAGCGGATCGAGCCGCAGCTCGCGCGCGATGCCGTCGAGCAGCACCTCCATCACGAGCGCGCCCTGCGGTCCGCCGAAGCCGCGAAACGCGGTGTTCGACTGCGTATTGGTCTTGCAGCACAGCGCGACGATATCGACGTCGGACAGGTAGTACGCGTTGTCGACGTGGCACACCGCGCGCGTCGCGACCGCGCCGGACAGATCCGCGGAATAGCCGGCGCGCAATGCGATTTCGACGCGCACGCCAAGCAGGCGGCCTTGCTCGTCAAAGCCCGCTTCGTACTCGTAGACTGCATCGTGGCGCTTGCCGGTGATCAGAAAGTCGTCGTCGCGATCGGCGCGCAGCTTGACCGGGCGACGCAGGCGTTGCGCCGCAAGCGCGGCCACGCACGCGAACAGCGCCGATTGCGATTCCTTGCCGCCGAAGCCGCCGCCCATGCGCCGGCATTCGCAGACGACGTTATGCGCGGGCCAGTCGAGCATGTGCGCGACGACCTGCTGCATCTCGCTCGGATGCTGCGTCGAGCTGTAGACGAGCATGCCGTCCATTTCCTTCGGCACCGCATAGGCGATCTGGCCTTCGAGATAGAACTGCTCCTGGCCGCCGACCTCGAACGTGCCGGCCAGTCGATGCGGCGCGGCGGCGATCTTCGCGTCGGGGTCGCCGCGGCGCAGATGCAGTGGCGGCAGCACGAACTGCTTCGTGGCTTTCGCATCGGCGACGGTGAGGATCGCGTCGAGCGGCTCGTAGCGGATCACGTCGTCGCTTTTCGCGAGCGCGGCGGCGCGACGTGCGAGTTCGTGGCTCTCGGCGATCACCGCGAAGACCGGCTGGCCCAGATAGAGCACTTCGCCGTCGGCGAGGATCGGATCGTCGTGCAGCACCGGGCCGCAATTGTTTTCGCCGGGGATATCGTCGGCGCTCAGCACCGCGATCACGCCGGGCGCGTTTCTCACCGCGTCGAGATCCATCGACACGATGCGCGCATGCGCATGGCGCGACAGGCCGAGCGCCGCGTGCAGCGTGCCGTGCAGCTCGGCGATGTCGTCCGTGTAGGTCGCTTCGCCGCTCACGTGCAGCGCGGCGGATTCGTGCGGCAGCGGTACGCCGATCGACGCGTCCTCGCGTTGATCGGCACGCGCGCCAGCGCGTTCGATGAAGGCATCGGTCCGGTTCATCACGGCGACTCCTTCACGACGATTGCGTTGGCCTCGAACGCGAACGCGTTCACGTCGCAGAGCGCGAGCGGCGCGTCGTCGCGCGTTTCGAGGTAGAAGCGCCACAGCAGATTGCGCGCGACCCTCAGCCGATACGCGCTCGACGCGCGCATGTCGGGGAGCGGCTGGTAGTCGGCGGCGAGCGCGTCCATCGCGCGACGGGCCGTCGGTTCGTTCCACGCCGCGCCGTTGAGCGCGGCTTCGGCATACGCGGCCCGCTTCGGCGTCGCCGCCATGCCGCCGAACGCGACCCGCGCCGCGCGGATCGTGCCATCTTCCGCGACGTGCAGCGCAAACGCCGCGCACACCGCCGAGATGTCCTGGTCGTAACGCTTCGCCACCTTGTAGGTGCGAAACCGCAGCGCGCCGGCCGGGCGAGGCACGCGCAGCGCGCTGACGAATTCGCCTTCCGCGAGCGCGGTCTTCTGATAGCCGAGGTAGAACGCGTCGAGCGGCACGGTGCGGGTCGTGCGATCGCGGCGCAACTCGACGTCGGCGCCGAGCGCGAGCAGTGCCGGCATCGAATCGCCGATCGGCGAGCCGTTCGCGACGTTGCCGCCGAGCGTGCCCGCATTGCGGATCGGCAGCGATGCGAAACGCGTCCATAGTTCGGCGAGTTCGGGGTAGTCGGCGGTGAGCGCCGCGTACGCGTCCTCGAGCGTGACCGCCGCACCGATGGTCAGCGTTTGCGCGTCGCGCGCGATCGTCTTCAGTTCCGCGACGTTGCCGGTGTACAGCAGATCGCCGAGATCGCGGAACTGCTTGGTGACCCACAAGCCGACGTCGGTGCTGCCCGCGACGATGCGCGCGTCCGGATGCTGCGCGCGCAGCGTCGCAAACGCGTCGAGCGTGAGCGGGGCGTGGAAGGTGGGCGAGCCGAAGGCGGCGCCGCGGGTGCCGGGCGCGCTGTATTCGAACGTGTCTTCGCGTTGCAGTGTGCGCAGCGTGGCCGCGATCGCGTCGCGGTCGAGCGCGACGCGCGGATGCTGCGCGTAGTCGAACATCTTCTGCGCGGCGTCGATGATCGGCCGGTAGCCCGTGCAGCGGCACAGATTGCCGGACAGCGCGGCGTCGATTTCATGGCGGGTCGGCAGGCCGGCGCTGACGGGCTGGTTCTCGTAGAGCGCCCACATAGACATGACGAAGCCGGGTGTGCAGAAGCCGCATTGCGAACCGTGGCAGTCGACCAACGCCTGCTGCACCGGATGCAGCGCGCCGTTCGCGGCGCGCAGGTCTTCGACGGTGAAGAGGGCGCGGCCGTCGAGTGTCGGCAGGAACTGGATGCAGGCGTTGACCGCCTTCAACGTGAGGTCGCCGCGCGCATCGAGTTCGCCGATCACGACCGTGCATGCGCCGCAGTCGCCTTCCGCGCAGCCTTCCTTGGTGCCGGTGCAGCGCAAGTCCTCGCGCAGGTGCTGCAGCACGGTGCGCGTTGCCGGCACGCCCGCGACCTCGCGGACGGACCCCTGATGGTAGAAGCGGATGGTTTGCGTTGTCATGGCGAATCGGAAGACAGTGCGGACCGGGCGCGCGTTACGCATGGGGTCGCAAAAAGCCGGCCTCGCGCACGTAGATCGCCATCCATACCCGAAGATAGCACTACCCCGGCCCGAAAATATTTCCCGTGTCGCATGAAGCTCATGCGGCGGCGGTCATGATCCGGGTACGATTCGCGCCGAGGCGAGAAGTTGCGTGCGTGGAGCGGGGACCGACAGGAACGGCGCGCGATCGCGGAACGTCGCGCAGAAAAAACGCCGGACTTCGGTGCCCGGCATGGACAACACGAAGTCCGGCGTCATTGGCGATGCGAATCGGTAAGCGCCCTGGCGGCGAGTTCGGCGCTTCAGACGGCGTTCGAAGCTCGCTCGGCCAGGTTTCACCGCCGTCAGGCCACCCGATGGCGATTGCGCACCAGGCTCAGCACCAGCGCGACGAACGCGACGATAAACGCGACGCCCGACCACATCGGCAGCGTCAGCCCGAGAAGCGGTGGATAGGCGGTTTCGCACAGGCCCGCAACCTTGAACACGCTCGGCAGCCAGTGCGCGGGGGGCAGGCTGTCGACCACCGGTTGCAGTGCGTCGAAGCCGCAGCTGAAGCCAGGATTCGCCTGGATGTACACATGGCGCGCCGCGGTCGCGATGCCGGCGAGCGCCGACAGCGCCGCCATCACTTCGAGCAGGCGCACGCCGCGCCAGTGCCTGAAGCTCGCGCCGAGGAACGCGAAGATCGCGATCAGCAGGAAGAAATAGCGCTGGATGATGCACAGCGGACACGGGTCTTCGCGCAGGCCGAACTGCAGATACAACGCACCGCCCACGAGGGCGAGGCAGATCAGGCCGAGCAGAACCAGCAGGGTGCGCTCGCGGCGCAGCATTGCGGAGTCGTTATTCATGGATCTTCGATTGGTCTGGAGACGAAAGGGCGGGTGCCCGCGATTCTAGCGCGAACCCCGGCCGCGCCACTTATTGCCTGAACATTGGCACGGCGGCGACCGCGCCGGGCGGCCAACCCCGGCGCGCTTTACCGGATCGCTTTCAGCACTGCCTCGGCCGCGCGGCCGATCGCGAGCAGCGCGTCGTCGGCGTGCGGTGCGCCCGCCAGCATCAGGCCGACCGGCGCGTCGCCGCGCAGATGGCACGGCAGCGACAGCGCGCAGCTATCGAGGAAGTTGAACGCGCTCGGATTGCGCAGGATCAGCGCATTGGTGCGGCCGAACGCGTCGTCGTCGTTGAGCAGGTCGGCGAGGCGCGGCGGCACGACCGGCACGGTCGGCGCGACGACCGCGTCGAAACGCTGCCACAGCGTGCGCGCGGCTTCGTCGAGCATCGCGTCGCGCTCGGCGACGAGGTCCAGATAGTCGACCGCGCTGGCTGGCTGCCCCTTCATGATGCGCGCGAGCACGCGCGGATCGTACTGCTCGCGATGCTTGTCGAGCAGCGGACGATGCCACGCATACGCCTCGATCGACGAAAAGCCGAAGCGGTTGATCTCCGGCAGCCGGTCGAGCGGCGCGAAGCGCACCTCGCTGACGATCGCGCCGGCCGCCTCCAGATGCTTGAGCGCGGTATCGATCGCGCGCGCGACTTCGGGCTCGACGCCGTCGGTCACGAAATTGGTCAGCACGCCGAGGCGCACGCCTTCGAGCGGCCGCGCGGCCGGGATGCGCGGCTCGAGCCCGGCGAGCATCCGGTCGACCAGCGCGCAGCATGCGACCGACACGCCGATCGGCCCGAACGAATCGAGCGTCGACGACAGCGGCACGCCGCCCTGCTTCGGGATGCGCGCGGCGGTCGGCTTGAAGCCGGTCAGCCCGCACAAGGCGGCCGGGATGCGGATCGAGCCGCCGGTGTCGGTGCCGAGCGCGACCGCGGCCATGCCGTCGGCGACCGATGCGGCCGCGCCCGACGACGAGCCGCCCGAAATCCGCTCGTCGCCCTTCACGCCGCGCCGGTACGGCGACAGCGGATGGCCGTAGTGCGGATTCAGGCCGAGTCCGGAAAACGCGAACTCGCTCATGTTGGTCCGCCCCACGATCACGGCGCCGGCCCGCTTCAGACGTGCGACCGCGACCGCGTCGGCCTTCGCGGCGGGCGCGTCGGCGAGCACGACGGAGCCCGCGCGGGTCGGCTGGCCTTCGATGTCGAACAGGTCCTTGACCGACACTGGAATCCCGGCGAGCGGCGAGAGCACGGTGCCGGCCGCGCGCAGGCGGTCGTGCGCGTCGGCGGCGGCGCGCGCGGCGTCGGTGTCGACGTGCATGAAGACGGCGGCGCCCTGGCCAGCCGGATCGGCGATTCGGTCCAGCGCGGTTTCGACGAGCGCGCGGCTCGTCGTGCGGCCGGCGGCGAGATCGGCGGCAAGCTGGGCAAGCGGCGGGAAAGGGGCGAATTCAGTGGCCATGATGTCGGTAGAAATCCGGTTGAGCGCAGCGCGGGCGCATGAGCGAGGCAGTGCGGAGCCAAAGGGAAAGGTCCGTCCGCATTGTAGAGCAAGGTTTTGCGGCCGAGCGGCCTGCTACTGGCGGCGCGGCGCGGCGCGCGACTTCGCCAAAAAGATGGTCGGTTCGTTTGCTACACTGCGCTTTCTGAGATTACTGTTTGTAAGGAAAGCGCTCATGCACCATGGCATCGGCTTCATCCAGGATCTGGCCGTCGTGATGGCGCTGGCCGGCGTCGTCACCGTGCTGTTCCATCGCCTGAAGCAGCCGGTGGTGCTCGGCTATATCGCGGCCGGCGTGATCATCGGACCGTACACGCCGCCGTTCCAATTGATCCACGACGAACAGACGATCCAGACGCTCGGCGAGCTGGGCGTCGTGTTCCTGATGTTTTCGCTGGGCCTCGAATTCAGCCTGCGCAAGCTGTTCGAGGTCGGCGCGACGGCGATCGTCGCCGCGCTGTCCGAAATCGTGCTGATGCTGTGGATCGGCTACGAGATCGGCAGCGCGTTCGGCTGGACTCCGATGGACTCGCTGTTCCTCGGCGCGATCCTCGCGATCTCGTCGACGACGATCATCGTGAAGGCGCTGTCCGATCTCGGACTCAAACGCGAAAGCTTCGCGCAGCTCGTGTTCGGCATTCTGATCGTCGAGGACATTCTCGGTATCGCGATGCTCGTGCTGCTGACCGGCATCGCGCAGACCGGGCAGCTGTCGGCCGGGCTCGCGGCCGTCACGCTCGGCAAGCTGCTGCTGTTCATGACGGTGTCGCTGCTGGTCGGCGTGCTGCTCGTGCCGCGCGCGCTGAACTACGTCGCGCGCACGGGCAGCGACGAGATGATGCTCGTGTCCGTGCTCGGCTTCTGCTTCGGCTTCTGTCTGCTGGTCGTCAAGCTCGATTACAGCATCGCGCTCGGCGCGTTCCTGATCGGCGCGATCATGGCCGAGTCGCGTCATCTGCATCGGATCGAGCATCTGATCGCGCCGCTGCGCGACGCGTTTTCCGCGATCTTCTTCGTGACGATCGGACTGATGCTGAACCCGGCCGTGATGCTCGACTACGCGTGGCCGATCGCCGTCATCACGCTCGCGGTGATCGTCGGCAAGATCGTGTCGTGCGGGCTCGGCACGTTTCTGTCGGGACAGGACGCGCGCACCTCGATGCGCGTCGGCATGACCGTGTCGCAGATCGGCGAGTTCTCGTTCATCATCGCGACGCTCGGTCTGACGTTGAAGGTGACGAGCGGGTTTCTGTATCCGATCGCGGTCGCCGTGTCGGCATTGACGACGCTGACGACGCCATATCTGATCCGCGTCGCCGATCCGCTCACGCGCCGCATCGGGCAGGCGATGCCCGCCACGTTGTCCAACGTGTTCGGCATGTACGGGCAATGGCTGCGCAGTTTGATCACGGCGCGCGGCGAGCCGACGCTCATCAGCATGACGCGGCGGATCGTATTGCAGATCGCGGTGAATCTCGCGCTCGTCGTGGCCATTTTCCTCGCCGTGTCGTATAGCGCGCCGCATAGCGGCCAGCTGCTCGCGCACTGGCTCGACGACGAGCCGCTGCAACGCGTCGTGCAGTGGAGCGTCGCGCTCGTCGTTTCGCTGCCGTTTCTCGTGGCCGTGTATCGCAAGACCAAGTCGCTCGCGCTGCTGCTTGCCGAAGTCGGCGTGCAGCCGACCACCGCGGGACGCTTCACGAGCGCGCTGCGTCACGCGATCGCCGATCTCGTGCCGATCGTGTCGATGATCGGCGTGTTTGTGCTGGTGGCGGCGCTGTCGGGCAGCATCCTGCCGCCGACTGGCCTGCTCGTCGCCGTGCTTGTGTGCGCCGCGCTGCTGCTCGCGCTCGTGTGGCGCTGGTGCGTGAAGATTCATGCGTCGATGCAGATCGCGTTGCGGGAAACCTTCGAAGAGCGGCCGGATCCTTGACTCATCGGGGTCCGTGTAACGCTTCGCAACAATGTGAGCAATTGTGTGCGGGTTTGCGGGGCCTGCAGCACTGACGGATAATCAGGGCATATTCATTCGTTCGCGTGTAAGGCGCCCGTCCGACAGTCATGAGCGAAAACAAACCCGAAAACGCCGGCACGACCGGCAGTCCGCAGCCGGCCTCCCCCGCGCCGAGCAGCGCGCCGGCCGAACCGGCCGCCTCGCTTCCTCCCTCGCATGAAGATGCCACCCAGTCGGCCGCGAAAGACACGAGCCCGACGGCCGAGGAGGCGACCGCGAGGTCGTCGACCGACGATCCGCTCCGCGCATCGTCGGTCACGCCCGATGATCCGCGCACGGCGCGGCTGCGCGACGCGGCCGAGGCGCGCAGCGCCGCCGCCGAATCGACCGCGCGGCAGGAAGCCAAGGTGCACGAGCGCGAAGCGCAGCGCGCTGGTACGTACGCCGGCGGCGCGACCATGGTGAAACCCGAGCCGCTCGCGAAACCGACGGTGGCCGCCGGCGAGCCGCGCGCGGCTGGCGGCAGCGCCGCGGACCTCGCCACCGAAGACGAAATCGCCAGCGAGGCAGCCGCCGCACCCGCGGCGCGTGCGCCCGGCTCGCCGCCGCCCGGTTTCGGCGCGGCACCCGATTTCAGCGCCACGAACCCGCCGCCACCCAACGCGCTGCCGCCGTCGCCACCGCGTTATCTGAAGCAGAGCGACTCCGCGTGGAGCGTGTTCGGCCGCATCATCGCGGCGCGCGCGCGGCAGCTGTTCGATCGCGCGGGGCAGCGGATCACGCAGCGCACGCTGCGCATCGGCGTGTCGGCGCGCATCTTCCATCCGGAACCGGGCGCGAAGGGCTTGCGCGGCAAGACGCTGCAGTATCTGGAGGAGTCGGTCGCGCACTGGGTGATGTCGCGCGACGTGCTGGTGTTCATGATCCCGACCGTTGGTCATCAGGGCATGCTGCACCCGAGCAACATCCGCCTGCGCGACTATGCGAAGCATCTCGATGGCCTGCTGCTGCAAGGCGGCGCCGACGTGTCGCCGCAGACGTATGCGGAATCGGCGACCAGCCACGAATGGCCCGGTGACCGCGTGCGCGACATGTACGAGCTCGAACTGCTGCACGAGTTCGTCGAATCGGGCAAGCCGGTGCTCGGCGTGTGCCGCGGCTGTCAGCTGATCAATGTCGCGTTCGGCGGCACGCTATATCAGGACATCGCGACCGAAGTGCCCACCGCGAACGTCCACGTCAACGAAAACTACGATCAGCACCGGCACGGCGTGCATTTTCCGGATGGCTCGACGCTGGTGAACATGTTCCCCGGACGGCGCGACGCGATCGTCAACTCGATTCACCATCAGGCGGTAAAGACGCTGGGCCGCGATCTCAATATCGAGGCGGTGTCGGCGTCGGACGGCATCATCGAGGCCGTGCGCTACCGGCGCGCGCCGTTCGTGATGGGCGTGCAGTGGCACCCGGAGTTTCATCGCGCGGGCGGCCCGGAGCTGCTCGATTGCACGCCGTTGCTCGATACGTTCCTGCGGGTCGCGCGGGAGACGCGGTTTTAAGCAAGGCGGGTTTGCGTTGGCGCGGCGTGCGCGGTCGAGGTTGAGTCCGCGGCGTGGTTGCGCATCGGTCCCGCGCTTTCGCTGTTTTCCGCAGCCCGACGGAGCCATTCCATCCATCTGACGCACTGTCACGTTATGTGGCAGTGCGTTTTCTTCTCTCGAAATAATCAGGAGTGCGAGCTGGGTGGCGTCTTTATTTTGCGACTGTGATTTTGGATGGAGTGGTTCGCTGCGCCAACCGTCTATCTCGATTTCGAGCGTGTCCATACAGTGCCCACGAGCTTCGCGTCGCGATAAATCCGCGCGATAATCCAACGTCATTCTCGATCGGCGTGGAGCAGGCATATGAAGTACTCCTTGGTTATCCGGCGCGCTATGTTGCTCGCCGGTGTCTGTGCGTTGTGGCATACGGGTGTTGCGGTGGCTCAGCAGGACAGCGTGAGCGCGCCGCTGGCGGGCATGCGGCCGGCTCCAGGGGAGTTGGCGCCGCGAGAGGCTGGCCCCCAGTCCGTCGCTGAGCCCGAGGTGTCCGCGAATACGCCCGCCGCCGCGCGCGGCGACGTCGCCGATTTGATCCAGTTGATCCACGACGCGAACCTCAGCGAACTGCGCACGACCTACAACGGCAGCTATGGTGCGAGCCTGTTCTTCCATCCGCCGCGGATGACGTACTACGTCGCGTTGTTTCAGAACAAGCATTTCTGGCGCGTGATCAGGAGCGATTCGGCAGAGCGCGCGGAAGCGATCTACGCCGGTTTCGCGCAGCAGACGCAGCAACTCGCGGACGTCGAGATTCATCGCACGCGGTTGCAGGCGCAGAATGCGTATCTGCAGGGCAGCATCGCGATATCGCAGCAGCAGGCGCAACGGCTGCGGACCGATCTCGACGTCGCCCGCACGCAGCAGGCGAAGGTCGACGACCGGCAGCGGCAGACGCGCGACGAGGCGCTCGCGCTGCGCGCGGAGCGCGACAACGCGCAGGCGCAATTGCGTCAGCTTCAGAGCGCGGTCACGCGCTTGCAGCAGCAGACGGAAGCGGGTTTGCCTGCGTCGAAGTAACGGCGGCGCTCATTGCGCGAATTGTTCCGGGATTTCGGTGACGCGACGCTGCGATATGTGGTTCATCCACTCGGTGCTATTTGCCGGCAGATTGTTCGACACGGTGGAGCGCGGCAGCGGCGCGACGTCGCGCAAAGACATTATGGCGAACGTCGTTACATCAGCGTATCCGTCTTCGCCGAACCGGGTACGAACGCGCGCTTCATGCGATGGGTCATTCGCGGCATGGCGATTTACCGGAAGCGGATGCGTTTGCACGCGAAGCGCACGACGCGGAGGCGATGAGCGAATCGCGTCACGCGGCGTGGGCGCATGTCGCGTGGCGGTGCCCTGAGGCAAAGCCACGATGCGCGCGGGTGCGGCGGCGGCCACGTCGACAGGTAATGGCGGAAGCACAGGAGCCGGTGTGACGGCCTCCGCAATCACCGGTGCCTCGGGACTCGCAACCAGATGCTGCGCACGACGCTTTTCTACCGGCGCCGGCGCATCACGACGGGGCATCAGAGCTTGCGCCGATTTCAGCATGTCGGAGGCCATATGCCGCGGCGCCAGAGGCTGATCGACGATCCACCACGCCAGCACCGCGACGCAGCCGATTACGACGGCACTCGCCGCGACCGTTCGCCGATGCCGCACAGTGCGCCGCTGCGCGATTCGCGGCGAGCGGGCCTTGAGCGCGATTCGCATTGGACCCTGAGGCACCTTCCGTTGCATAGCGGGATGCGCCGCCGTCGCGGTATTCGACGGTTCCCCGGCAGGCTGCGTGGCGTTCGCGACGGGCGTCTCTGCCGGCCGCTTCATGTCAGTTAGCACGCCGGTCAGCACGCCGTCGATCGACACCCACTGCCCATACGACAGCAACTGCTGATCTCTGATGCACACGGTGCGCAGCAGCGCGGCATACAGCGAATCGAGCCCGGTTCGCCAGCGCTGAGCGCCGGACAGCAACGCCCAGTCGCGGCCGAACGGTTCGGGCAGGTAGTCGAGCGCGCGGAGAGGGGGAAGCGCAAATGCGCCTTCGATCAGGATGAGCGGCGTGCTGGTCATCGGTTTCTTCCGGTGTCTCGGACAGGCTCACCGGTGGGGCAGTGACAAAATCTGTAGGGGGCCGATGAAGCCATCGGCAACAGAAAATCATGCCTCGAAACTACGTCGTCCACCGTTCAGATGACTCCGAAAAACAGGGACGCGGCCGGCGCGCGCCGTCCCCGCGACGCCACGCGCATCACGCACTCTCAACCAGGGGGTTCAAGCCTTCAACCGGTACACGTAGCGCAACGCGGTGATATCCACGCCGCCCATCTGATCGGGCTCCGCGCCGACCAACTGCCAGCCGTGTCGCTCGTAAAAGCCGATCGCCGCCGTATTGCCCTCGAGCACGTACAGATACAGCTGTGCCTCGCCTTGCGCGCGCGTCCAGTCTACGGCTGCGTGCATCAATGTTTTGCCGACGCCGATGCCCTGATAACCGGGCAGCGCATGCAGGTTGTCGAGCAGCACGCCCCACGCGGACTCGGGCTGGCGCTCGACACACACGAAGCCGGCCGGCTCGCCGGCCAACTCGGCGATCAGCACGATGCGGCGCTCGCCGCCCGGCGCGCCGAGACGTGCTTCCCAATAGGCGGCGCGTTCGCGCGTGACTTCGCCGTCGAGGAACGCGTCGGGCAACAGACCGCGATAGGTCGCCTGCCAACTGGCGCTGTGGATCGACGCAATCAGCGCGGCGTCCTCGAGCGTGGCGGGGCGCAGGGAAAGAGCAGGGGTGGTTCGCATCGGCGTAATCGACTGAATGGCCTCGCGCGGACAGTCTGCGGCCGCCCGCGGGTGTCGCGCGTAAGCAAACTGTATGCGTTTCGCGTCGACCCTATCAGCAGTAACATTACGTGGCATCAGCCCGGCATCGAGCTCAGCGTTTACCCTGATATCGAATGAACGCCGTGAGCAGCAGAATGCGACGCCCCCGGGCGCGCTTGCTTATACGTGTGTGTCCGCCTGCGGCATCCGCTTGCCAAACGCAGTGGATCGTTCCAACTGCCCGCTCGTCACCGTCCGCGTCGATCCGTCCGACAGGGCCGACGGGCTTATCCGAGAGTGTCATGTCTACAGCGACCCACGCCGCTTCCACCACCCAAGAATCCAAGGTCAAGACAGTGTTCCGCGTTGTCAGCGGCAACTTTCTTGAAATGTACGACTTCATGGTCTATGGCTACTACGCTTCCGCGATCGCCAAGACCTACTTTCCTGGCGGCAGCGATTTCGCATCGCTGATGCTGTCGCTGTCCGTGTTCGGCGCGGGCTTCCTGATGCGTCCGCTCGGCGCGATCGTGCTCGGCGCCTACATCGACCATCACGGCCGTCGCAAAGGCCTGATCCTCACACTGAGCCTGATGGCGCTCGGCACGCTGACGGTCGCGACGATACCGGGCTACGCGACCATCGGGCTCGTGGCGCCCGTGCTGGTGCTGCTCGGCCGGCTGCTGCAAGGCTTCTCAGCCGGCGCTGAGCTCGGCGGCGTGTCGGTGTATCTGTCGGAGATCGCGACGAAGGGCAACAAGGGCTTCTATTGCTCGTGGCAATCGGGCAGCCAGCAGGTCGCGGTGGTATTCGCCGCGCTGATCGGCGTGGGGCTCAACAAGATTCTGCCCGCCGAACAGATGTTCGCGTGGGGCTGGCGCGTGCCGTTCCTGATCGGCTGTCTGATCGTGCCGTTCCTGTTCATCATCCGCCGCTCGCTGCAGGAAACCGAGGAGTTCACGGCGCGCAAGCATCGTCCGAGCGTGGGCGAGATCCTGAAGTCGATGCTCGCGAACTACCCGATCGTGCTGGGCGGCATGGGCATGGTCGTCATGACGACCGTGTCGTTCTACACGATCACCGCTTACACGCCGACCTTCGGCAGGGAAGTGCTGAAGCTGTCGGCGATCGACGCGCTCGTCGTCACCGTCTGCGTCGGTATCTCGAATCTGATCTGGCTGCCGTTGTCCGGCGCGTTGTCGGACCGCGTCGGCCGCCGTCCGGTGCTGCTCGCGTTCACGATCCTGACGATCCTCACCGCGTATCCGGCGCTGCAATGGCTCGTCGCCGAACCGTCGTTCGCGCGTCTGCTCGCCGTGCAGCTGTGGTTGTCGTTCCTGTACGGCTGCTACAACGGCGCGATGGTCGTCGCGCTGACCGAAGTGATGCCGGTCGAAGTGCGAACCGCTGGCTTCTCGCTCGCGTACAGTCTCGCGACGACGATCGGCGGCTTCACGCCGGCCATCGCCACGCTGCTGATCCACGTGACCAGCAACAAGGCGGCGCCGGGCCTGGTCCTCGGCGTGGCGGCAATCTGCGGTCTGCTCGCGACGCTGTTCCTGTATCGCACGCCGGAGTCACGCAATCAGTATCGGGCGGCCTGACGGTTCACTTCGTGTTCTGAAAACAAAAGACCCCGCGAAAGCGGGGTCTTTTGTTTGCGGCGCGTGGTCTGTGGCTACCCGTGCCGCAATTCGTTAGCGACCACCTCGACGACTTCATCCCACGCGCCCGGCCGCGGCTGACGCACGAGCGTCGCGCCGGGATACCACGGGCTGGGCGTGTCGCCGTCGAACCAGCGCCAGTCGGCGGCGCACGGCAGCATCAGCCACAGCGGCTTGCGCAGCGCGCCCGCGAGGTGCGCGATCGACGTGTCGATCGACACCACCGCGTCGAGCCGCTCGACGATCGCCGCGGTATCCGCGAAGTCGCCGATGCGGTGGTCGAAGCGATGGATCGCGGCCGCGCGCGGATGCGCGTCGAGCGCCGCGCGGTCGTCCTCGGACAGATCGGGCTGCAACACGATCCAGTCGATGCCATCCAGTGCAAACAGCGGCTCCAGCGCGGCGAGCGGCATCGTGCGGGTTTCGTTGCGCTGGATGCGCCCCGACCATGCGAGCCCGATCTTGCGCTTCGCCTGACCGCCGAGCGAGCCGCGCCATTTGCGGCCATAGGCCGGCGGCACGCTCAGATAGGGCGTGCGCGCGTCAATCGTGTCGTAGCGCGTGCCGAGCGCTAGCGGCAGGCTCAAGAGCGGAATCTGCAGATCGGCGGCGGGGCGCGGCTGGCCCTGCGCGATCAGCGAGACACGCCATGCCTGCGCGACGGGCGCGAAGAGCGGCACCAACTGCGGCTGCACTTCCAGCACGACGCGCGCGGCGCGAAGCGCTGCGAGCGGTACGAAGCGCACGAACTGCAGCGTGTCGCCGAAACCCTGTTCGGCATGGATCAGCAGCGTGTATTTTTCGATCGACTCGCCGTGCCAGCGCGGCAACGTCTGGATCACCGGTTGCGCGACGGTTTGCAAGCGCCATTCGTATTCGGGCAGCCCGCGCTCGAAGTCGCGCATCGCGAGCCACGCGAGCGCACGGTTCATATGCGCGGACGCGAGATCCGGGCGCAGCCGCAACGCCTGATCGAGCGCGCGCACCGCGGCCGCGTGCGCGCCGAGCGCCTGGTGCGCGGTGCCGAGCGCAAGCCACGCGAGCGCGAATTGCGGATCGAGCCCGACCGCGCGCTCCAGATACGGCAGCGCCTGTTCGGCACGGCCGAGCGCCGCGAGCGCGTTGCCCATGCCATAGATCGCGGGCGGCAGGTTCGGCTGCAGACGCAGCGCCGCTTCAAATGACGCGACTGCCCGCGCATGGCGGCCGGTCGCATCGAACGTATTCGCGAGATTGAAGTGCGCAGCGACGAAGCGCGGCTCGGCGGCGAGCGCGGCCTCGAAGCAGGGCACCGCCTCGTTCGGTCGATCGAGCGCGTTCAGCGACATGCCCATGTTGTTCAGCGCGCCCGCGTGACCGGGGCGCAGCTCGAGCGCGCGCCGGAACGACGCGATCGCGTCCGCGTGACGGCCGAGCGCGTGCAGCGCATTGCCGAGATTGTTGTGCGACGACGCGTCGTTCGGCTGCAGGCGCAGCGAACGTTCGAACGCATCGGCGGCGTCTTCGTGACGGCCTTGCGACGCGTACGCGTTGCCGAGGTTGTAGTGCGCCATCGGGAAGCTCGGCGCGAGCGTCAGCGCGTTGCGGAACTGCTCGATCGCGGCGTCGATCTGGCCGAGCGCCTTCAGCGCATTGCCGAGGTTCAGCTGCAGCGCCGCGTCTTCGGGGCGCAGATCGACCGCGCGCCGCACCAGCGCCGCGGCTTCGGCGTGCTGGCCCTGCTGGTGGCGCAGCACGCCGAGCAGATGCAGCGCGTCGACGTGGCTGGGGTCGTGGTCGAGCGTGGCGCGGTAGCCGCGTTCGGCGTCGTCGAGGCGGCCGTCACGATGCGCCGCGAACGCGCGGTCAAATACAGGTTGCATGACGGGGAGGGCATTTGGATCAATCAGACTGAGGGCGCATTTTCCCATACTTGCGCAAGCGGCCCGGATTTGCGCGGAGCGTGAGTTCATGGGCAACGACGGATGGACCCCCCGCGCGACCCGTCTTGCCGACGCGCGATTGATGCAGCGCACCCGTGTGCGCAAGAGCGGCGGCGTACACTAGAACGCATTGTTGCCTCCGGAGTTCCGCATGGACGCTGCCGCCTACGACGCGTCGCCGGTGCTGATCGTCGGGGCCGGTCCCACCGGACTTGCCGCAGCGATGAGTCTCGCGCGCGCCCACGTCCCGTGCGCCTGATCGACAAGGCGCCGCAGCCGAACCCTTACTCGCGCGCGATCGGCATTCAGGCACGTACGCTCGAACTGCTCGAGCAGCATCGGCTGGTCGAACCGTTTCTCGAGCTCGGCCATCGCGCGCGCGTGGCGAATCTGTTTTCGAACGGCATGCGGCTTGCGCAGCTCGATTTCGACCCGTTGCACACGCGCTATCCCTATCTGCTGTTTCTCGACCAGTCGGTGACCGAGCGGCTCCTGACCGAGCATCTGGCGACGCTCGGCGTGAAGGTCGAGCGCGGCGTCGAGCTCGTGGCGTTCATGCAAGGCTCCGCGAGCGTTCAGGCGACCTTGCGCCGCGCGGACGGCCGCACGGAAGCCATGCGCCCGTCATATCTGATCGCGGCCGATGGCGCGCACAGTTCGATTCGCCATCGCCTCGACCTGAACTTCGAGGGCAAGACCTTCGACCAGACCTTTCTGCTCGCCGACCTGCATGCCGAAACCGACTGGCCCGACGACGAGTTCCATATCTTCGCGTCGGGCGACGGTCTCGTCGCCCTGTTTCCGATGGGCCACGGCCGCCATCGTCTGATCGCCGATCATGCGGTCGAGCCGTCGGACAGCGCCGCGCCGCCGGCCCCCGCGGTGCTCGGCGAGCCGCCGCTGGAGCGGGCGCCGGCGCCGTCGCTCGAACAATGCAAGGCGCTGATCGCGCGACGCGTGCGCGAGCGCGTCGACGTGTCGGATCTGGCGTGGTCGGCGTACTTCCACGTGAACAGCCGGATGGTCGATCGGCTGCGCGTGGGCCGCATCTTCCTCGCCGGCGATGCCGCGCACGTACACAGCCCCGCGGCCGCACAAGGCATGAACACCGGCATCCAGGAAGCGCTCAATCTCGGCTGGAAGCTCGCGCGCGTGATCGGCGGCGCGGCGCCGGATCGCCTGCTCGACACGTATCACGCCGAGCGACATCCGATCGAGCGCGAGGTGCTGCGGCAGACCGGTTTCATCACGCAGATGGCCGAGGCCGATCACGGACCGATGAAGCTGCTGCGCGAGCGCGTGATGCCGGTGCTGGCCACGCTCGGTCCGCTGCGCGATGCCGCACGCGCGACGATCAGCGAGCTGTCGATCCAGTACCGGCGCAGTCCGCTGACGCTCGAACGCGTGCTCGACGGCGGCCCGCGCGCGGGCGAGCGCGCACCCGATGCGCTCGTGCACGTCGTCGACGGTCCGCTGGGACGCGCGCCGGGCGTCGGCTGCATTTTCGATCTGCACGATCCGGCGTTCTTCTCGCTGTTTCTGCTGTTGCCGCCGCTGCCCGTCGATGGCACGCCGCTCGATCCCGCCGCGAAACATGCACCGCCGCCGGACCCCGAAGTAGAAAAGCTCGCCGCCGAGGTCGAGCGGCTGCTGCCGAACGCGGTGCGAATCTGGCGCGTCACCGATACGAGCGGCGACGGCGGCCCGGCGTTGTCCGAATCGTATGGGCGCACGCGGCCGTCGTTTTATCTGGTGCGGCCCGACGGCTACATCAGCGCGCGCGGACGCACCGGCTCGGACCTGCACGGTCTCGTACGGCACTGCGAAGCGTGGTTTACGGTTGGGGGAGAGATATCGGAACAGGCGACGTTGTGATTGGCGCCGCCTGTTGCGTGGCATGGGCACGCACGCGGCAGAGGATCGCGCCGCCGCGCCTGGTTGATTGGGGAAACGGCCCGAGCCTAAGCCGCCGGCGCCTGGGCCTGCGCCGGCGTCAACTTCTCGCGATACCTGACGATCGCCTCGCGCGTGAAGTCCGATAGCGCGATGTCATACGTGTCCGGCGCTTCGTCGAGCGTCGCGAGCAGCGCGCGCCGCATGCGCGGCTCCCAGAAGCGGCGGATGTGTTCGGCGACGCCGGTCAGCGCTTCCTCGTGGTCGGGCATCGACTCGAAGAAGTCGCCGATCCGGTTCGCCATGTCGATCAGATTCCGATTGTCCATGGCTCGCCTCACTTGCCCGCGGTGACGGCCGCGGCCGCATTGGCCAGCTCGCGCTGCTTCAGCAGTTCGAGCTGTTCGCTATTGAAGCGCGAATAGTCCTTCTGCCATTGCGACGGCTGCTCGACCGGCATCACCTGCACCGCGGTCACCTTGTATTCGGGGCAGTTGGTCGCCCAGTCGGAGCTGTCGGTCGTGATCACGTTCGCGCCCGATTCGGGGAAGTGGAACGTGGTATAGACGACGCCCGGCTGCATCCGCTCCGTCACCTTCGCGCGCAACACGGTCTGCCCCGCGCGCGATTCGATGCCGACCCAGTCGCCGGTTTTGATGCCGCGTTCCTCGGCATCGTGCGGATGCAGTTCGAGCCGGTCTTCGTCGTGCCAGCGCGAATTCTCGGTGCGGCGCGTCTGCGCGCCGACGTTGTACTGCGACAGAATGCGCCCGGTCGTCAGCAGCAACGGATACTTGCGCGTGACCTTCTCCGGCGATGCAATGAACTTCGTGATCACGAACCTGCCCTTGCCGCGCACGAAGGTGTCGACGTGCATCGTCGGCGTGCCGTCGGGCGCGTCCTCGTTGCATGGCCACTGGATGCTGCCCATTTCGTCGATCTTCTGGTACGACACGCCGTGGAAGGTCGGTGTGAGCCGCGCGATTTCGTCCATGATCTCGGACGGATGCGTGTAGTCCATCTCGTAGCCGAGCGCGCGCGACAGCAGCAGCGTGACTTCCCAGTCCGCGTAGCCGCTGAGCGGCGGCATCACCTTGCGCACGCGCGAGATGCGGCGCTCGGCATTGGTGAACGTGCCGTCCTTTTCGAGGAACGACGAGCCGGGCAGCAGCACGTGTGCATACTTGGCGGTCTCGTTCAGGAAGATGTCCTGCACGACGATGCATTCCATCGACGACAGCGCCGCCGCCACATGATGCGTGTTCGGGTCCGACTGCACGATGTCCTCGCCCTGGCAGTACAGACCCTTGAAGCTGCCGTGCAGCGCGGCGTCGAACATGTTCGGAATGCGCAGGCCAGGTTCCGGTTGCAGTGTGACGGCCCAGGCGTTTTCGAACTGCGTGCGCACGAGCGGATCGCCGATGTGACGATAGCCGGGCAGCTCGTGCGGGAACGAGCCCATGTCGCACGAACCCTGCACGTTGTTCTGGCCGCGCAGCGGATTCACGCCGACACCTTCGCGGCCGATGTTGCCGGTCGCCATCGCCAGGTTCGCGATGCCGATCACCATCGTCGAGCCTTGCGCGTGTTCGGTGACGCCCAGGCCGTAGTAGATCGCGGCGTTGCCGGCGCTCGCGTAGATGCGCGCGGCTTCGCGTACCTGTTGCGCGGGCACGCCGGTCGCCGCTTCGGTCGCTTCCGGCGAGTTCTCCGGCAGCGCGACGAAATCGCGCCACTGTTCGAACGCGCGGGTTTCACAGCGCTCGGCGACGAACGCTTCGTCGAGCAGGCCTTCGGTGACGATCACGTGCGCGAGCGCGTTGACGATCGCGACGTTGGTGCCGGGCCGCAATTGCAGATGGTGCGACGCTTTCACGTGCGGCGTATCGACGATGTCGATCCGACGCGGATCGACGACGATCAGCTTCGCACCCTCGCGCACGCGCCGCTTCAGACGCGAGGCGAACACCGGGTGGCCATCGGTCGGATTCGCGCCGATTACCATGATCACGTCGGCTTTGTCGACGGAGGCGAACGTCTGCGTGCCAGCCGATTCGCCGAGCGTCGTCTTCAGACCATAGCCGGTCGGCGAGTGGCACACGCGCGCGCAGGTGTCGACGTTGTTGTTGCCGAACGCGGCGCGCACGAGCTTCTGCACGAGGTAGGTTTCCTCGTTCGTACAGCGCGACGACGTGATGCCGCCGATCGAATCGCGCCCATGCTTCGCCTGGATGCGACGGAATTCGGATGCCGCGTATGAGATCGCTTCGTCCCAGCTGACTTCGCGCCACGGGTCGGTGATCTTCGCGCGGATCATCGGCTTTTTGATGCGGTCCTTGTGCGTCGCGTAGCCCCACGCGAAGCGGCCCTTCACGCATGCATGGCCTTCGTTGGCCTGGCCGTTCTTGTGCGGCACCATCCGCACGACCTGGTTGCCCTTCATCTCTGCCTTGAACGAGCAGCCGACGCCGCAATAGGCACAGGTGGTGACGACCGAGTGCTCGGGCTGGCCGAGCATCACGACGGACTTTTCCTGCAAGGTCGCGGTCGGGCACGCGGCCACGCAGGCGCCGCACGACACGCACTCCGATTCCATGAACGGCTGGTTCTCGCTGGCCGCGACGCGAGATTCGAAGCCGCGTCCGGTGATCGTCAGCGCGTACGTGCCCTGGGTTTCCTCGCACGCGCGCACGCAGCGATTGCAGACGATGCACTTCGCCGGGTCGTACGTGAAGTACGGATTCGATTCGTCCTTCTGGTCCTTCAGATGATTCGCGCCGTCGAAGCCGTAGCGCACTTCGCGCAGGCCGGTCACGCCCGCCATGTCCTGCAGTTCGCAGTCGCCGTTGGCGGGGCAGGTCAGGCAATCGAGCGGATGGTCGGAGATGTACAGCTCCATCACGTTGCGACGCAGCGACTGCAGACGGTCGGTCTGCGTGCGCACCTTCATGCCGGCTTCGACCGGCGTCGTGCACGAGGCCGGATAGCCGCGCCGTCCTTCGATTTCGACGAGACACAGGCGGCATGAGCCGAACGGTTCGAGCGAATCGGTTGCGCACAGCTTCGGCACGTTGACGCCAGCTTCAGCCGCCGCGCGCATCACCGACGTGCCCGCCGGTACGGTCACCGCCTGGCCGTCGATTTCGAGCGTCACGTCGACGTCCGAGTGGCGGGCGGGGGTGCCGTAGTCGGTGTCGTCGGCGAACGCGTTGGCGGCGCGTGCCTGGGCTTGCGACTTGCACGCGCAGTTGCCTGAGCCGCAGCCGCCCCCCAGGGGGGCTTCCTTCGGGGCGCCGGCAGGGGGGTTGAACTGGTCGGACATGGTGAACTCCTGGAGTCAGGCCGCGGCCGCTTTGGTGGCGTGGTCGGCAGTGGGATCGGCGGCGAGACCGAAGTCTTCAGGGAAATGATCGAGCGCGGACAGCACCGGATACGGCGTCATGCCGCCCATCGCGCACAGCGAGCCGGCTACCATCGTGTCGCACAGATCGCGCAGCAATTGCACCTGACGCGTCGACGTGTCGCCGTTGCGAATCCGCGCGATCACCTCGACGCCGCGCGTCGAGCCGATCCGGCACGGTGTGCATTTGCCGCACGATTCGAGCGCGCAGAAGTGCATCGCGTATTGCGCGAGCTCGGCAAGATTCGAGGTGTCGTCATGCACGACGAGACCGCCGTGGCCGATCACCGCGCCGACTGCCGCATACGCCTCGTAGTCCATCGGAATGTCCCACTGGCTTGGCGGCAGATAGGTGCCGAGCGGACCGCCGACCTGCACCGCGCGCGCCGGCCGGCCGCTCGCGGTGCCGCCGCCGAAGTCGTCGAGCAGTTGGCGCAAGGTCACGCCGAACGCGAGTTCCACGAGGCCGCCTCGCTTGATGTTGCCGGCCAGTTGGAACGGCAGCGTGCCACGCGAGCGGCCCATGCCGAAGTCTTTATAGAACGCGGCGCCGCGCGCGAAGATGATCGGCACGGTGGCGAGCGTGATCGCGTTGTTGATCACGGTGGGCTGGCCATAGAGACCCACGAGTGCGGGCACCGGCGGCTTTGCGCGGACGATGCCGCGCTTGCCTTCGAGCGATTCCAGCATCGCGGTTTCCTCGCCGCACACATACGAGCCCGCGCCTTTCGCGACGAACAGCTCGAAACGCTGCCCGCTCGAGAGCACGCTGTCGCCGAGCCAGCCGGCTGTGCGCGCACGGGCGATGGCAGCTTCGAGCGTCGCGATCGAGTGCGGGTATTCGCTGCGCACATAGATGTAGCCGACGGTCGCGCCGGTCACGACGCCGGCGATGATCATGCCTTCGATGAGCACGTACGGATCGCTTTCCATCACGAGACGATCGGAGAAGGTGCCGGAATCGCCTTCGTCGGCATTGCAGACGACGTACTTCTGCGCGGCTTTCGCGCCGCGCACCGTGCGCCACTTGATGCCGGCCGGGAAGGCCGCGCCGCCGCGGCCGCGCAGACCGGATTCGATCAGCGCTTCGCAGGCGGCATCGCCGTCGGTTTGCAGGGCGTTGCGTAGGCCTTCGAGGCCGCCGTGCGCGACGTAATCGTCGATGGACAGCGGGTCGGTGATGCCGATCCGCGCGAAGGTCAGGCGCTGCTGCTTCTTCAGATACGGAATCTCGTCGACCACGCCGACGCGCCGCGCATGCTCGCCGCCGCCGACGAAGCCCGCGTCGAACAACGCGGCGACGTCTTCCACGTCGACATTCGCATAGCCGATGCGGCCTTCGGGCGTCGCAACTTCGACGAGCGGTTCGAGCCACAGCAACCCGCGCGAACCGTTGCGGATCAGTTCGATCGCAATGCCGCGGCGCGCGGCTTCGCTGGCGATGGCTTCGGCCAGCGCATCGGCGCCGAGCGCGAGCGCCGACGAATCTCGCGGAACATAGATGCGCGTCATGCCGGCACCTCCACGCATTTGCGGGCAGCGGCGAACAGCGCGTCGAATTTTTGCGGCGACATGCGCGCGTGCAGCGTGCCGTTGAGCATCATCGCCGGCGACAGCGCGCATTGGCCGAGGCAGTACACCGATTCGAGTTCCACCGTTGCGCCGTCATGGTGACCGGCGTCGAAGCGGCAACCGGTGTGCGCCTCGATGTGCTGGGCCAGCGCCTCGGTGCCCATGCTGCGGCACGCTTCGGCGCGGCAAAGCTGCACCGTGACGGGCGCGGCCGGTGAGGTGCGAAAGTGATGGTAGTAAGTGATGACGCCGTGCACTTCCGCTCGCGACAGGTTCAGCGCGCGGGCGAGCGGTCCGACCGCCGCGGGTGGCACAAAGCCGAGTTCGTCCTGGATCGCGTGCAGGATCGTGATGAGTGTGCGGCCCGGCTGTGCGTGACGTTGCACGAGCTGATCCGGCGCCGTGGCGAGAGAATCGTCCAAAGGGGGCTCCTCCAAAGCGATATATGCACTTGTTATTCATAATACGCGCACGTATGCTTCGCTTATTCGACATGGTATAGCCGAAAGATAGGCGGGCCGACCGGCGCGCGCAATAGGAAACGGTCAAACATATATGGTCAGGATCGAATGTCAGGTCGAGCTGGTGGTGAAGGGCGCGGACGGCCGCGAGGCCAGCCTGTCTGACGTGGTGCCGCTGCTCGCGCTCGTCGATGAATCTGGCAGCATTGCGCAGGCCGCGGCGCTTAAGGGTTTGTCCTATCGGCACGCATGGGGCTTGCTGCGCAGCATCGAGGAGCGGTTTGGTGGTCCTCTGATCGCGAAAGAGCGTGGGCGCGGCTCGGTGTTGTCCGAGCTCGGTCACGCGGTGCTGCGCGGGCAGCGGCTCTGCGGCGAGCGGCTCGACGGCAATTTGCAGGCGCTCGCGAGCGAAGTGGCGAGCGATCTGAACCGCTGGCTTGCGCCCCCCGCCGATGACGTGCGCATCCACGCGTCGCACGGTTACGCGGTGGCCGCGCTTGTTACGGCGCTGGTCGCCAACGATCTGCCGGTCGAGATCAAGTACCGCGACAGCGCCGAGGCGGTCAGTGCGCTCGCGCGCGGCGAGTGCGATCTGGCGGGCTTTCATCTGCCGCTCGGCGAGTTCCGCGCGGTGTGCGCCGATACCTACCGGCGCTGGCTCGATCCGCAACGCCATGTGCTCGTGCATCTGACCCGACGCAAGCAGGGTCTGTTCATCGGCAAGGGCAATCCGAAGCGGATCGGCGGGCTCGGCGATCTGGCGCGCGACGACATCCGTTTCGTCAACCGCCAGCCGGGCTCGGGTACGCGGATGGTGCTCGATCTCGCGCTGCGACAGGTCGGTGTGGACCCGGACCGCGTCAACGGCTATGCGTCGACCGAGCTGACGCACTCGGCGATCGCGGCGTTCGTCGCGAGCGGCATGGCGGACATAGGCTTCGGCGTCGAGCCGGCCGCGCATCATTTCGGGCTCGACTTCATTCCGATCGTCGACGAGGACTATTACTTCGCGTGCGATCGCGCGCACCTCTCTCGCGCGCCGCTCGCGACGGTGATCAACCTGTTGCGCGGCAGCGCGTTTCATCAACGCGTCGAGCAGCTCGCCGGCTACGATCCGTGCGACTGCGGCAGGCTCGTCGATCTGGACGAGGGGCTCGGCGGCGCGCTCGCGTAACGGCGGAGTAAGAGCCTGTAACCAGAAAAGCGGTGGCGCTCGGCGTGCGCGGCTGCGCAGCGCGCCGGTTTCGGCTACTCTCTTGGCTTCGTATCCGCCTCTACCGCGCGCCAAGCCGCGCTGAACCGACATGAAAGCTCTTCTCCATGCATGTGCCGCCGCTGCCGCGGCTGGTGTGCTCTGTGCCACCGTCTCCGTCGCTTACGCGCAAAATTCGCCTGGCGTGCCGGGTGGCATCCTGACCGACGAATTCCGCATTAACGAGCATCCGCAGATGCCATTCGCCGCGTCCGCCCCGTCGGACAAGTATCAGCACGGCCGACGTTCGCAAGCGCGCAAGCGCGGCGACATGGGAGACCCGAATGGCTGCAATCTGCAGTGCCCGAAAGACGAATAAGAATTGGCTCGGGCTTCGCTCGAGCTTCGAGGTTTGACGTAACGCCGGCCCTTGGGTCGGCGTTGTGCTTTGTGGCGGGGGCGATGGCGGCCCAGTTGCCGGCCGGAGTGGCTTCTTATGGCCTGGCGATGTGCCAGATTTCCTTGAAGCCGTCCCCCTTTGCATCGCCCGCCTGCTTGTCGGTCGCATAGTGATACAGCGGATGGTCCTTGTACGTCCATTGTTGCTTACCGTCTGCGCTCGGGATCAGCGTCCAGTCGCCAGACGGCTTGTCGGTCGGCGCCGCCGTGGCCGCCGGCCAGTTGCTCATGCAGCGCCGGTGCAGGCGCTGACGCCGGGCGTGGTGTCCTTGTCGAACGTGTAGAGCGTCATGCCGTCAGCGGTGACGAAGCGGCCGTCGGACAGTTTGGGCGGATCGGCGAAGGCACCGGCGTGTAGCACGGCGAGTGCGAGCGGGGCCAGCAGAGCGATGGTCTTGCGCATGACGCAGGCTCCTGTTTTGGCGACGTGGTTGACGAGTGACGATTCGCTTCGAGCTACGAGTATAGGCAGCGGCCGCGGATTTACCGGGGCGTGTTGTGCGTCCCCGCTGAGTGAAGGGGAGACGTGTGGCCGGCCCGCAAAGCGTCGCGGACGGTGCCGAAAATAAAAAACCCCGGCAGCGTTACGCTACCGGGGTTTTTTGGGGCCGTTCATCGCGAACGTTCCAGGTATTTGGTGGAGGCGGCGGGAATCGAACCCGCGTCCAGAAGTCCTCTACGACCAGTTCTACATGTTTAGTTCTGTCTTTTGATTTAACCGGAGCGACGCGGACGAACACGCTGCGCTACGGCGATTCACTAAATTTTCGACCCGGACGTCGTGACGCCGCCAAGGCTTAACTGACGTATATGACCTCTGTCGGTATTGCTACCGGTCTTGCGACACTAGCCCGTCAGTGAACTAGGCAGAGGACGGCGGCCCTTAGGCTGCCAGTGCGAACGTATCGTCGTTTGCAGTTACGTTTTTCCCATTGATTAACGAGGTGACGGGTCCTCGACATGCCCTAGCCGCTTCGCAACCCCTGTCGAAACCAGGTCGCCCCCGCGGTTCGTTGCTCACATATGTGAGCCAAAGGAGATTTTACAATAGATCGAGGGCCGCGTCGTGCGTCTTTGGTGGCCGCTGAATGGTGCAGCATGGTTAACAAGAGTGCGGGACGGGACCTTCAGCCGATCTGTCTGACTTTGTCAGCCGATGTCGCGCAGCAGGGTTTGCAACTCGGCCGTCGATTCGACGACGTGTTGCGCGTGCCACCGTGTCGGCGGAATGTCGTTGCCGCAATAGCCGTACGCCGCGGCGACGGTCTTCATGCCGGCGGCAAAACCGGCCTGCACGTCGCGCAGATCGTCGCCGATATAGACGACGCGCTCCGGCGCGATGTCCAGCTCACGCGCCGCGTGCAGCAACGGCGCGGGGTGCGGCTTCGAATGCGGGGTCGTGTCGCCGCTCACCACGCAGCCGGCGCGCTCCTCGAGCCCGAGTTGCGCGACGAGCGGCTCCGTGAGCCGCGCGACCTTGTTCGTGACGATGCCCCAGCGCACGCCGCGCGCGTCGAGTTCGTCGAGCACTTCCGCGATACCCGGAAAGAGCGTCGTCTCGATGCACAGATCTGCTTCGTAGTTCGCGAGAAACTCCTCGCGCATCGATGAGAATTCGTGATGATCGGGCCCGATGCCGAACGCCCCGCAGATCAGTCCGCGCGCTCCGGCTGAAGCCAGCGGGCGCAGCTTCTCGAGCGGCACCATCTCGAGCCCCCGGTCGTGGCGCATCTTGTTGACGGCGGCCGCGAGGTCGGGCGCCGTGTCGGCAAGCGTGCCGTCGAGGTCGAAAAGCACGGCGAGGCAAAAGCCGAGCGTGTCGTCGTTGTGTTCGCGTTGCGGCAGGGGAGTCGGGTCGCTCATTGTTCGTTTCGGATACGGCGGATCGGGGCGGTTCGGGCAATTCAGGCGTCGCGGCGACAGGCGAGCATATAGTTGACGCCCGTGTCGGACGACAGCGCGAAAAGCTTGCTGAGCGGGTTGTACACGATGCCCTTGATGTCCGCCGTGCGCAGCTCGGCGGCGCGCACGAAGCCGGCGAGCTCCGACGGGCGGATGAAGCGCGCGTAGTCGTGCGTGCCCATCGGCAGCATTCGCGCGATGTACTCGGCGCCGATCACCGCGAACAGATACGACTTGACATTGCGGTTCAGCGTGGAGAAAAACACCCAGCCGCCCGGCTTCACGAGATTCTTGCAGGCCTCGACGATCGCGGCCGGCCTGGGCACGTGCTCGAGCATTTCCATGCAGGTGATCACGTCATAGGTGCCCGGTTCGCGTGCGGCCAGCGCCTCAGCCGCGATTTCTTCGTAATCGACGGTTACACCGCTTTCAAGACTGTGAAGATCGGCGACACCGAGTGCCTGCGTCGACAGATCGATGCCCTTCACATGAGCGCCCAAACCTGCCATCGATTCCGACAGGATGCCGCCGCCGCAGCCGATATCGAGCACCTTTTTGCCGGCGAGATGGGCGTGGGTGTCGATCCAGCTTAGACGAATCGGATTCAGTTCGTGCAGCGGCTTGAATTCGGCGTTCGGGTCCCACCAACGATGCGCGAGGTCGCTGAATTTCTGTAGTTCGTGAGGATCGGCGTTGGTCATGGTGAAGGCTGCCTCGATGAAAGCGGTGAGCGGACGCTCGAGGATAAACCCTGAGTATATAGGGCGAGAGAAAGAGCGGCAAAAGCGCGTCGGGTAGCGGGCGCTGATGCAAGCTGCGAGCCGCTGGTAGCTGAGCGGGACCCTCCTGCGTCGCGCATCACGCCAGGCCGCGGTACCCGCGCATAAAAAAAGCCCCGCCGAAGCGGGGCTTTCGATACTGCGGTAATTTTCCAGCTTACTGCTTCGGCGTACCGACAACTTCGACTTCCACGCGGCGGTCCGGTGCGAGGCAGGCGATGAGTTGCTTGCGGTTCTTCTGGTTGCAACCGGTGGTAACCGGGTTGCGCGGACCCTTGCCTTCCGTGTAGATACGGTTGGCTTCGACGCCCTTGCTGACCAGGAAGGCCTTCACAGCTTGAGCACGACGCAGCGACAGACGGTCGTTGTAGGCGACGGAACCGATACGGTCGGTGTGGCCCGTAGCGACGACGACTTCGAGGTTGATGCCCTGGATCTTCGATGCCAGTTCGCTCAGACGTTCCTTGCCGGCCGGCTTCAGGATTGCCTTGTCGAAGTCGAACAGCGCATCAGCTTGATACGTAATCTTTTCGCTGGAGATAGCCGGAGGCGGAGGGACCGGTGCCGGCGGGGTCGGAGCCTGAGCAACCAGAGCGCCGTCGCACTTGGCGTTAGCCGTTGCGGGCGTCCAGAATGCATCGCGCCAGCAAAGCTCGTTCGTGCCGTTCATCCACACGTATTCGCCAGTACCATTCACCCAGTTGTCGTTGGTAGCTTGTCGCGACGCCGGCACCGACTGCGCCATGGCGGATGCAGCCATAACTGCGGTAGCTGCAATGAACGCGAGCTTTGAAAGTTTATTCATATTTCTCCTCTCGAAATTGAGATTACCGCAGGTTTACTGCGAGCCTGTTGACGAAGACCAGTCATACATTGCTCGAAGTATAACATTGGTGCGGAACAAAAACCGTTTGTGTAGACTTCGAGCAGTGTCTGACTCTTTGTGCGTTGGCATTTTGCCATATCGTTCCCTTCCGACGAAAAAAAAATCCGCCCCCGATCAAATCCCCCTCCAATTGTGGTGCATGCGCAACAAATGTTTTCGTCTGAGCGGTCCGCCGGCTCTGGCTGAGCGGCGGATTGGTCCCACGCAGGAATCGAGCCTGACGAGACTGAAATTGTGCGATCGGCGAGGTGTTGGCGGGTGCCCCTCTAATATGTATACGTACCTTCGTCGGGCGTGGATTCGTGGCATGTTAGAATCGCGTGATGCGTTGCGCCTGCAATGCTTACGCGAAGACGCGGCGAAACCCCGCCTTCGCACGTAAAAGATACGGATAATGGATCAATTCGCCAAAGAGACTCTGCCAATCTCCCTTGAGGAGGAAATGCGCCGTTCGTATCTCGATTACGCGATGAGCGTGATCGTAGGGCGAGCGCTTCCCGATGTCCGCGATGGCCTGAAGCCGGTGCACCGGCGCGTGCTGTTCGCGATGCACGAGCTGAACAACGACTGGAACCGCGCCTACAAGAAGTCGGCGCGTATCGTCGGCGACGTCATCGGTAAATACCATCCGCACGGCGACACCGCTGTCTACGACACGATCGTACGGATGGCGCAGGACTTCTCGCTGCGCTACATGCTCGTCGACGGCCAGGGGAACTTCGGTTCCGTCGACGGCGACAATGCCGCGGCGATGCGTTACACCGAAATCCGCATGGCGAAGATCGGCCACGAACTGCTGGCCGACATCGACAAGGAAACGGTCGACTTCGCGCCGAACTACGACGGCAGCGAGAACGAGCCGGCCATCCTGCCCGCGCGCATCCCTAATCTGCTGATCAATGGCTCGTCCGGCATCGCGGTCGGCATGGCGACCAATATCCCGCCGCACAACCTCAATGAAGTCGTCGACGCGTGTCAGCATCTGCTGAAAAACGCGGAAGCGACGATCGACGAGCTGATCGAGATCATCCCCGCGCCCGACTTCCCGACCGCCGGCATCATCTACGGCGTGGCCGGCGTGCGCGACGGCTATCGCACCGGCCGCGGCCGCGTCGTGATGCGCGCGCTGACGCACTTCGAGGAAATCGACCGTGGCCAGCGCATGGCGATCATTGTCGACGAGCTGCCCTATCAGGTGAACAAGCGCTCGCTGCTCGAGCGCATCGCCGAGCTCGTCAACGAGAAGAAGCTCGAAGGCATTTCCGACATCCGCGACGAATCCGACAAGAGCGGCATGCGCGTCGTGATCGAGCTGAAGCGCGGCGAAGTGCCCGAGGTCGTGCTGAACAATCTGTACAAGGCGACCCAGCTTCAGGACACGTTCGGTATGAACATGGTCGCGCTCGTCGACGGCCAGCCGAAGCTCCTGAATCTGAAGGAAATGCTGACGTGCTTCCTGTCGCATCGCCGGGAAGTGCTGACGCGGCGCACCGTCTACGAACTGCGCAAGGCGCGCGAACGTGGTCACGTGCTCGAAGGTCTCGCGGTTGCGCTCGCGAACATCGACGAATTCATCGCGCTCATCAAGGCCGCGCCGACACCGCCGATCGCCAAGCAGGAGCTGATGTCGCGCGCGTGGGATTCGTCGCTCGTGCGCGAAATGCTGTCACGCGCCGAGTCGGAAAACGCGTCGGCGGGCGGTCGCGAAGCTTATCGTCCGGAGGGACTGAACCCGTCGTTCGGCATGCAGACCGACGGCCTTTACCGTCTGTCCGATACGCAGGCGCAGGAAATCCTGCAGATGCGCCTGCAGCGACTGACCGGCCTCGAGCAAGACAAGATCATCGGCGAATACCGCGACGTGATGGCGCAGATCGCTGACCTGCTGGACATTCTGGCTCGCCCGGAACGCATTTCGGCGATCATCGTCGACGAACTCGCGTCCATCAAGGCCGAATTCGGCGATGCGCGTCGCTCGAAGATCGAGTTGAACGCGACCGAGCTGAACACCGAAGACCTGATCACGCCGCAGGAAATGGTCGTGACGATGTCGCACGCGGGCTACGTGAAATCGCAACCGTTGTCCGAATATCGAGCCCAGAAGCGCGGTGGTCGTGGCAAGCAGGCCACTTCCATGAAGGAAGACGACTGGATCGACACGCTGTTCATTGCCAATACGCACGACCACATCCTGTGCTTCTCGAACCGCGGCCGTGTGTACTGGGTCAAGGTCTACGAAGTGCCGCAGGGTTCGCGCAATTCGCGCGGCCGGCCGATCGTCAATATGTTCCCGCTGCAAGAAGGCGAAAAGATCACGGTCGTGCTGCCGGTCAAGGAGTTCTCGGCCGACAAGTTCGTGTTCATGGCGACCGCGTTGGGAACGGTAAAAAAGACGCCGCTGGAAGCATTTAGCCGGCCGTTGCGCAAGGGTATTATTGCGGTCGGTCTCGATGAGGGCGATTACCTGATCGGCGCCGCGATCACCGACGGCCAGCACGACGTGATGCTGTTCTCGGATTCGGGCAAGGCAGTGCGTTTCGACGAAAACGACGTACGTCCGATGGGCCGCGAGGCGCGCGGCGTGCGCGGCATGCAACTCGAGGACGGCCAGAACGTGATCGCGTTGCTGGTGGCCGACGACGAGCAGCAGTCGGTGCTCACCGCAACCGAGAACGGCTACGGCAAGCGCACCCCAATCACCGAGTACACGCGTCACGGCCGCGGCACGAAGGGCATGATCGCAATCCAGACGTCGGAGCGTAACGGCAAGGTCGTTGCCGCGACGCTGGTGGACCCGGAAGCGCAGATCATGCTGATTACCACGACGGGCGTGCTGATTCGCACGCGCGTGTCGGAAATTCGCGAAATGGGACGCGCAACGCAAGGTGTTACACTCATCAGCCTTGACGAAGGGACCAAGCTGTCCGGTCTGCAACAGGTAGCGGAGGCCGAGGGCGAGTCGGAAAGCGATTCCGACGGCTCCGCTGAAGGTGATAACGGCGGTGAGGGCGGCGGCGCGGCTTGATCCGTGCCAGCGGCTTTCAGTCTCAGTTAATACGTTGAAGCTACGCTGCGGGTCACCGCGTATCGGGCCGGTACGCTTTCCCGTGTGGCGTGCAGTTCAAGTTAATTTCTCTTAGGGAGTAGTGATGCAAAAACGATTCAAACAACTGATGTTGCTGGCTGCCATCGTGCCGACCTTCGCCATGGCTCAAGCGCTGCAGAACCAGGCGCCTGCGGCTCCGGCTGCCGCAGCAGCACCGGTTGATCCGGCCAAGCAAGCTGCCATCAAGGAGCTGCTCGACGCCATCGATGCGCAGAAGCTGGTTGGCGCAATCGGCAACAGCGCGCAGATGCAGGCCAAGCAGCTCGTTCCGGCAATCCTGTCGGACGCGCTGACCGAGAACAAGACGATGACGGACAAGCAGAAGCAGGCCGCCGTGCCGACGCTGCAAAAGAACGCGGTACCGAAGCTGGTGGACAGCGCGGGCCAGGTGTTCGCGACCGACTCTTTCCGTCAGGACGCGATGCAATCTCAGTACGACGCGTACGCGAAGTACTACAGCACGTCGGAAATCAAGGATCTGACCACGTTCTACAAGAGCCCGACCGGTCGCAAGTTCATCCAGGTGCAAGACCAGGTTGGTCGCGACGTCGTGAACGGTCTGATGCAGAAGTACATGCCGGAATCGATCAAGGCAACGCGTGACCAGGCCGACAAGGAAGTCGCATCGGTCAAGCCGGCTGCCAAGTAAATTCCGCGCGCAGGCTGCGCTGATCAGCCTGCCTGTCGTCGCGCCCGCAGGGCCACCCGGCGTGGCGGGTTGGCGGCGACAATGCGATAATGGTCGTTTGCGCACTGGCGCAGACGGCCATTTTCTTTTTCGGCGAGCCATTTCGCAGTTCTTTTCGCCGATTCCCGCGCGACTTCGTTATTTCGCGCCCGCTTCCAGGACCTCACATGCGCGTCTTTAATTTCTCCGCCGGCCCGGCGGCCATGCCCGAAGAAGTGCTGCGCCAGGCAGCCGACGAGATGCTGAATTGGCAAGGCAGTGGTATGAGCGTGATGGAAATGAGCCATCGCGGCAAGGAATTCATGTTGATCCACGAGGAAGCGCTGACCGATCTGCGCGAGTTGCTGCAGGTGCCGGCAAGCCACCGCATCCTGTTTCTGCAGGGCGGCGGACTCGGCGAAAACGCGATCGTGCCGATGAACCTGCTCGGCTCGAAACCGCGCGCGGATTTCGTCATCACCGGCTCGTGGTCGCAGAAATCGTTCAAGGAAGCGCAGAAATACGGCAGCGTGCATCTCGCCGCGACCGGCAAGACAGCCGAGGGCTTCACCCGCGCGCCGGCGCGCTCGGAATGGCAACTGTCGGACGATCCGGCTTACGTGCACTTGTGCACCAACGAGACCATTCACGGCGTCGAAACCTTCGAGATTCCCGACCTCGGCGATACTCCGCTCGTCGCGGACGCGTCGTCGCATATCCTGTCGCGCCCGATGGACATCGCCAAATACGGCGTGCTATTCGGCGGTGCGCAGAAGAACATCGGCATGGCCGGCGTGACGGTCGTGATCGTGCGTGAGGACATGCTCGATCGCGCGATGCCGATCTGCCCGTCGGCGTTCGAATGGAAGACCGTCGCCGAGAACAATTCGATGTACAACACTCCGCCCACCTACGCGATCTATATCGCCGGGCTCGTGTTCAAGTGGTTGAAGAAGCAGGGCGGCCTCCTGGCGATGGAGGCACGCAACCTCGAAAAATCGAAGCTGCTGTACGACACGATCGACTCGAGCAGCTTCTATCTGAACAAGGTCGAGCGTGGCTCGCGCTCCCGGATGAACGTACCGTTCTTTCTCGTCGACGAGTCGCGCAACGAAGATTTCCTGTCCGGCGCGAAAGCGCGGGGATTGGTACAGCTAAAGGGCCACAAGTCCGTCGGCGGCATGCGGGCGTCGATTTATAACGCCGTCCCGCTCGAAGGCGTCAAAGCGCTTGTCGAATACATGAAGGAATTCGAACAGCGCAGTGCCTGAGTCACACTGACCGGCAGGCGTGCGCATCTTTTCCAGCATTTACCCGGCAAAGCCGTTTTACGCATGGACGACGAACTCAATACACGACTCAAACCTCTGCGCGATCGCATCGACGCGCTCGACGCGCAGTTGATCGCGCTCCTGAACCAGCGCGCGTCGGTCGCGCTCGAAGTCGGGGAGGTCAAGAAGCATTTCAACGCACCGGTGTTCCGACCCGAGCGCGAGATGCAGGTGATCGCGCGCCTGCAGGAGATGAGCGCGGGGCCGCTTGCGGACGAACACATCAGCGCGATCTGGCGCGAGATCATGGCCGCAAGCCGCGCGCTCGAAAAGACCATCAAGGCCGCGTACCTCGGGCCCGTCGGCACCTATAGCGAACAGGCGATGCATGAGTACTTCGGTCAGTCGATCGAAGGGCTGCCGTGCCCGTCGATCGATGAAGTGTTCCGCTCGGTCGAGGCGGGCGCCGCCGACTACGGCGTCGTGCCGGTCGAGAATTCGACCGAAGGCGCGGTGTCGCGCACGCTGGATCTGCTGCTGCAAACGCAGCTGACCATCGGCGGCGAACTCGCATTGCCGATTCATCACAACCTGCTCACGCAAAACGGGCTCGCCGGCGTCACGCGCGTGTGCGCGCACGCCCAGGCGCTCGCGCAGTGCCAGCGCTGGCTGTCGACCAACGCGCCGCATCTCGAGCGCCAGGCGGTGTCGAGCAACGCGGAAGCTGCACGGATGGCAGCCGAAGATCCGACCGTCGCGGCCATCGCCGGCGACCGCGCCGCGATCCACTACGGCCTGCAGGTCACCAACGCGCTGATCCAGGACGATCCGCACAACCGCACACGCTTCGTGATGATCGGCAAGCAGCCGACCGGTCCGAGCGGCTACGACCAGACCTCGCTGATTGTGTCGGTCGTGAACGAACCGGGTGCGATGGTCAAGCTGCTCGAGCCGCTGGCGCGCCACGGCGTGTCGATGACGCGTTTCGAATCGCGCCCGGCGCGCGTCGGCACGTGGGAGTACTACTTCTATATCGATGTCGAAGGCCATCGCGACGACCCGGCCGTGGCCGCCGCGCTCGCCGGGCTCGGCGAGAAGGCCGCGTTCCTGAAAATACTCGGCTCGTATCCGCGCGCCCGGTAAGGGCTGGCAGCGCAGTCCGGGCGGCGCCAAGTGCACTGCCCGAACGCATATTTCACTATCCATCGTCGTTCGGAGATTTTCATGACAGCGTCTTTCGGCCCTTCCTATGTGCGTGCGATCGCGCCGTACATCGCCGGCAAGCCGATTTCGGAATTGGCCCGCGAGTTTGGTCTCGACGAGGCGAGCATCGTGAAGCTGGCATCGAACGAGAATCCGCTCGGCATGCCGGAATCCGCGCAGCGCGCGATGGCGCAGGCGATCGCCGACCTCGGCCGCTATCCGGACTCGAACGGTTTCGAACTGAAGGCGGCGCTCGCCGCGCGCTACGGCGTGCCGGCCGAGTGGATCACGCTCGGCAACGGCAGCAATGACATCCTCGAACTCGCCGCGCACGCGTTCGTCGAGAAGGGCCAGGCGGTAGTGTTCTCGGAGTATTCGTTCGCGGTCTATGCGCTCGCAACGCAAGGCGTCGGCGCGCGCGCGATCGTCGTGCCGGCCGTGCACTATGGTCACGACCTCGACGCGATGCTTGCCGCGATCGACGACGACACGCGTCTCGTGTTCGTCGCCAATCCGAACAATCCGACCGGTACGTTCGTCGACGGTCCGACGCTCGAGGCGTTTCTCGGCAAAGTGCCGCGCCATGTGGTCGTCGTGCTCGACGAGGCGTACACCGAGTATCTGTCGGCGGACAAGCGCTATGACTCGATCGACTGGGTGCGCCGCTATCCGAACCTGCTGGTGTCGCGTACTTTCTCGAAGGCGTTCGGCCTGGCGGGCCTGCGTATCGGCTTCGCGATCGCGCAACCCGGCTTGACCGATCTGCTGAATCGACTGCGTCAGCCGTTTAACGTCAATACGCTCGCGCAGGCCGCGGCGATTGCGGCACTGAACGACAGCGCATTTCTGGAAAAGAGCGCGGCGCTGAACGCGCAGGGCTATAAGCTTCTGACCGAGGCGGTCGACAAGCTCGGTCTCGAATATGTGCCATCCGAAGGTAACTTCGTGCTCGTGCGCGTCGGCGGTGACGACGAAGCCGGCGCCCGGGTGAATCTCGCGCTGCTGAAACAGGCTGTGATCGTGCGACCGGTCGGCAACTACGGTTTGCCGCAATGGCTACGCATCACGATCGGCCTGCCGGAGGAAAACGGAGCGTTCCTCGCGGCGCTCGAAAAGACGCTTGCCGAGCCTGCCGCTGCGTAAGCATTGCTCCTTGATCCCGCGCGTCGGCCGGCAGGAGCGGCGCGCTTATTGTCCGTATTGTGTGAGCGACGTGGCCGCGTTTTCTTTTAACAAGCTGGTGATTTTCGGTGTCGGCCTGATCGGCGGATCGCTCGCGCGCGCGTTGCGTGAACGCGGCGAGGCCGGCGGGGCACGCACGGTGGTTGGGGTGGGACGGACGTCCGCGTCGAGCGAGCGCGCCTTGGCGCTCGGGGTGATCGACGGCGCCGCGGCGCTCACCGACGACGCCGCGCTGCGCGACGCGCTAGCGGGCGCGGACTTCGTGCTGCTCGCGGCGCCGGTCGCGCAGACACAGCCGCTGCTCGAACGCATCGCGCTGCATCTCGACGCCAACACGATCGTCACCGATGCGGGCAGCACCAAGTCCGACGTGGTCGCCGCCGCGCGCGCGGCGCTCGGTGCACGGATCGGCCAGTTCGTGCCGGGCCATCCGATCGCCGGCCGCGAGTCGAGCGGCGTCGACGCCGCGTTGCCCGATCTGTACGTGAACCGCAACGTCGTGCTGTGCCCGCTGCCGGAGAACGCGCCGGAAGCGGTCGAGCGCGTCGCGGCGATGTGGCGCGCCACCGGCGCCTTGGTGCGAGACATGACGCCGCAGCAGCACGACCGCGTGTTCGCGTCGGTCAGTCATCTACCGCACGTGCTGTCGTTCGCGCTCGTCGAACAGATCCTCAGTTCGCCCGACGCCGCTTTGAAGTTTTCGTTCGCGGCGGGCGGATTCCGCGACTTCACGCGCATCGCCGCGTCGAGTCCGGAGATGTGGCGCGACGTCTGCGTCGCCAATCGCGCGGCGCTGCTCGACGAACTCGACGCGTATACCGCGGTGCTCGCGCGCCTGCGCACGGCGATCGAGGCCGGCGACGGCGCCGCGCTCGAAGCGGTGTTCGCGCGCTCGCGCGTCGCGCGCAGTCAGTGGCAGGAGCAGCGCGCGGCTGGCGTGGCCGCCAGCGACGCGTCCAAATAACCGGAAACTGGACACATCATGGAATTCCTCGATCTCGGACCTTTTTCCCGTGCGTCCGGCACGATTCGTCTGCCCGGCTCGAAGAGCATCTCGAACCGCGTGCTGCTGCTCGCCGCGCTCGCCGAAGGCGAGACGACGATCACGAACCTGCTCGATTCCGATGACACCCGCGTGATGCTCGCCGCGCTCGAAAAGCTTGGCGTACGTCTGAAGCGCGACGGTGACACCTGCGTCGTGACCGGCACGCGCGGCGCGTTCACCGCGCGAACGGCCGACCTGTTCCTCGGCAACGCGGGTACGGCGGTGCGTCCGCTGACCGCGGCCCTCTCCGTGAACGGCGGCGACTACCGGATCCACGGCGTGCCGCGCATGCACGAGCGGCCGATCGGCGATCTCGTCGACGGCCTGCGCCAGATCGGCGCGAAGATCGACTACGAACAGAACGAAGGCTATCCGCCGCTACGCATCCGTCCCGCCCAGATCACGGCCGACGCGCCGATCCGCGTGCGCGGCGACGTGTCGAGCCAGTTTCTGACCTCGCTGCTGATGACGCTGCCGCTCTTGCGCACCGCGAGCGGCGTCACCACCGTGCAGGTCGACGGCGAGCTGATCTCGAAGCCGTACATCGAGATCACGATCAAGCTGATGGCGCGCTTCGGCATCGACGTCGAGCGTCACGGCTGGCACCAGTTCGTGGTGCCGGCCGGGCAGCGTTATCAGTCGCCAGGCGCGATCATGGTGGAAGGGGATGCGTCGTCGGCGTCGTATTTCCTCGCCGCGGGAGCGCTCGGCGGCGGCCCGCTGAGAGTGGAAGGTGTGGGCCGCGCGAGCATCCAGGGCGACGTCGGCTTTGCCGATGCGCTGATCAGGATGGGCGCGAACCTGCAGATGGGCGAGGACTGGATCGAAGTGCGCGGCGTCGGCAACGACCATGGCAAGCTCGATCCGATCGACATGGACTTCAACCTGATCCCCGACGCGGCGATGACGATCGCGGTCGCCGCGCTGTTCGCGGACGGCACGACCACGCTGCGCAACATCGCAAGCTGGCGCGTCAAGGAAACCGACCGCATCGCCGCGATGGCGACCGAGCTGCGCAAGGTCGGCGCGAAGGTGCAGGAGGGCGAGGATTTCCTCGTCGTCACGCCGCCCGAAAAGCTCATCCCGAATGCCGCGATCGACACCTACGACGACCACCGTATGGCGATGTGCTTCTCGCTCGTGAGCTTGGGCGGTGTGCCGATCCGCATCAACGACCCGAGGTGCGTCGGCAAGACGTTCCCGGATTATTTCGAGCGCTTCACGGCGCTCGCGCAACCCTGATGCAATCCAGATTCGCGTGCGAATCGCCCGATGTGCGACATTTTTAGATGAAACCGATCCGTCCCTTTCACCAGACGCCCGTCATTACGATCGACGGCCCCAGCGCCTCCGGCAAAGGCACTGTGGCCGCGATGGTGGCCGCCAACCTCGGCTTTCACCTGCTCGACAGCGGCGCGCTCTACCGGCTCGCGGCACTCGCGAGCCTGCGCTACGGCGTCGCGGCGGACGACGTCGACGCACTTGTCAAACTGATCGACGACCTCCATATCACGTTTCGCGAGGGGCTCGCGCAGCTCGACGGCGTCGATGTATCGACCGAAATTCGTGCGGAGGAAGTGGGCAGCCGCGCCTCGGCGATCGCCGTTCACGGGCCGGTGCGAACCGCGCTGGTGGCGCGTCAGCGGGCGTTTCGCAAGGAGCCGGGGCTCGTCGCCGACGGGCGCGACATGGGCACCGTGATCTTTCAGGATGCCGTGCTGAAGGTGTTCATGACGGCGAGCGTGGAGGCCCGCGCGACGCGCCGGCATAAGCAATTGATCCAAAAAGGATTTTCTGCTAATATAGATGACTTGCTCCGGGATTTGCGTGAGCGCGACGAGCGTGACAGTCAGCGCGCGGCCGCGCCGCTCAAGCCCGCGGCGGATGCAAAACTGCTTGATACCTCCGCATTGTCGGTCGACCAGGCGGTCGAGCAGGTGGTGCAATGGTATGAAGCGCTGGTCCCGCATGCGTAACTGAAACGGTCATGCGGTAGTGGCCAGACAGCGGCAGTCCTGTTGTTGGTAGGTGCTTCGCGATGGTCGCGAAGCGTTGTTTTTTTAACCCTTTAACCCCGCGTGGCGTTCGCGTATTTGCCGCAGTTGCTGACCAGTCCGGTGAGCCAGGCGTTGCGAAGACCATGCAAACTCTGATTTTTATGTCCGACCTGCAAACCTCTACCCCGAATACCGAATCTTTTGCGGCTCTGTTCGAAGAGTCGCTGACCAAGCAGGACATGCGCGCTGGCGAAGTGATCTCCGCGGAAGTCGTGCGTGTCGACCACAACTTCGTGGTCGTGAATGCTGGTCTGAAGTCCGAAGCCTACATCCCGCTCGAAGAGTTCCTGAACGACGCGGGCGAGGTAGAAGTGCAGGCGGGCGACTTCGTTTCCGTCGCGATCGACGCGCTGGAAAACGGCTATGGCGACACCATCCTGTCGCGTGACAAGGCGAAGCGTCTGGCTTCGTGGCTGTCGCTGGAAAAGGCGCTGGACAACAACGAACTCGTAACCGGCACGATCACGGGCAAGGTCAAGGGTGGTATGACCGTGATGGTCAACGGCATCCGCGCGTTCCTGCCGGGTTCGCTGGTTGATACGCGTCCGGTCAAGGACACCACCCCGTACGAAGGCAAGACGCTCGAATTCCGCGTCATCAAGCTCGACCGCAAGCGTAACAACGTCGTGCTGTCGCGCCGCGCTGTCATCGAGGCAACGCAAGGCGAAGAGCGCGCGAAGCTGCTCGAAACGCTGAAGGAAGGCGCGATCGTCGAAGGCGTGGTCAAGAACATCACCGACTACGGCGCGTTCGTGGACCTCGGCGGTATCGACGGCCTGCTGCACATCACGGACATCGCATGGCGTCGTGTGCGTCACCCGAGCGAAGTTCTGTCGGTTGGCCAGGAAGTCACCGCGAAGATCCTCAAGTTCGACCAGGAAAAGAACCGCGTTTCGCTCGGTATCAAGCAACTGGGCGACGATCCGTGGGAAGGCATCTCGCGCCGTTACCCGTCGGGCACGCGTCTGTTCGGTAAGGTCACCAACATCACCGACTACGGCGCATTCGTCGAAGTGGAATCGGGCATCGAAGGCCTCGTCCACGTGTCGGAAATGGACTGGACCAACAAGAACGTTGCTCCGTCGAAGGTTGTCCAATTGGGCGACGAAGTCGAAGTCATGGTTCTCGAAATCGACGAAGACCGCCGTCGTATCAGCCTCGGCATGAAGCAGTGCAAGCCGAACCCGTGGGACGACTTCAGCCGCAACTTCAAGAAGGGCGACAAGATCAGCGGCGCCATCAAGTCGATCACCGACTTCGGCGTGTTCATCGGTCTGCCGGGCGGCATCGACGGTCTGGTTCACCTGTCGGATCTGTCGTGGAGCGAAACCGGCGAGGAAGCCGTTCGCAAGTACAAGAAGGGCGACGAAGTGGAAGCGATCGTTCTCGGCATCGACGTCGAGAAGGAACGTATTTCGCTGGGTATCAAGCAGCTCGAAGGCGACCCGTTCAGCAACTACGTTGCAATGAACGACAAGGGTTCGGTCGTCGACGGTACTGTCAAGTCGGTGGACGCGAAGGGTGCTGTGGTCCAGCTGTCGGGTGAAGTCGAAGGCTACCTGCGTGCTTCGGAAATCGCCCAGGACCGCGTGGAAGACGCTCGCAACGTGCTGAAGGAAGGCGACAAGGTCAACGCGATGATCATCAACATCGATCGCAAGTCGCGTGGCATCAACCTGTCGATCAAGGCGAAGGATTCGGCTGAGCAGCAGGAAGCCATCCGCGGTCTCGCTGCTTCGGATTCGAGCGCAGCCGCTACCGGCACGACGAACCTCGGCGCGCTGCTGAAGGCCAAGCTCGACGGCCAGAACCAGTAAGCCTGAGAGGTCTGCTGCAGTATGACCAAATCGGAATTGGTCGCCCAGCTGGCTACGCGGTTTCCGCAACTTGTTCTCAAGGATGCGGATTTCGCGGTGAAGACGATGCTCGATGCGATGTCGGAGGCACTTGCCAAAGGTCATCGCATCGAAATTCGAGGCTTCGGCAGTTTCGGGCTCAACCGCCGTCCCTCCCGCGTTGGACGCAATCCGAAGTCGGGCGAGAAGGTGCTGGTACCTGAGAAGTACGTACCGCACTTCAAGCCAGGCAAGGAATTGCGCGAGCGGGTGGATCGTCGCGCGGGCGAGCCGCTGAAGGCCGAAGAGCCGGATGACGACCTTTAATGACTCCGCTGTGCGTCTTGCAGCGTGGCATAGCTAGCGTCAGCGGCCAAAGCCAGTCGGCAAAAGACCAGGAAAAGCGCCTTCGGGCGCTTTTTTTTCGTCCATCGTTTGAGAAGAGGGCGCTTCCCGGTGCGGCCTTTGCATTTCGCGAATCACCCGTCAGTGCGCCATCCCGCCACTTGCTGTCCGGCCCCGAGGTCATCCATTACAATACGGGTCACTTCGGCGCGGGCAACACCTTGGCGCGACGCGTCATCGAGCCGGCGTCACCCCGCAACTGCCGTCAAGAGATCTATTCATGAAATTTATCGTCTGGCTGATCCGTGTGCTGGTGTTCGTGCTGCTGCTGGTGCTGGCGCTCTCCAACACGCAACCCGCTACGCTGAATTTCCTCGCCGGCTACGTCTGGTCGGCGCCTCTGATTCTGATCGGTCTCGCGTTTTTCGTGATCGGCTTGCTCGCGGGGCTCGTGTCGGCGGTGCCGGCCGTCGTACGTCTGCGCATGGAGAATGGCCGGCTCAGGCGCGAGTTGCGCGTGGCGCGCGAAACTCCAGCCGTCGTCGAGCAGCCGCCGATGCCGCCGCTGATCTGAACTCCGTTGCGCCGCGCGCTCTGAGCGCGGCTTTTCGTTTTCGCTTTCCCGCACATTTGCATTAATCGCATGGATCTAGACTTCTGGTGGCTGCTGGTCATACCCGTCGCATTCGCGTTCGGCTGGATGGCGGCGCGCTACGACCTCAAGACGCTGCTGTCCGAAAGCGCGAACCTGCCGCGGTCCTATTTTCGCGGCCTGAACTTCCTGCTCAACGAGCAGCCCGACCAGGCGATCGACGCATTCATCGAGGTCGTCAAGCTCGACCCTGAAACAGTCGAATTGCATTTCGCGCTCGGCAATCTGTTCCGCCGGCGCGGCGAAACGGATCGAGCGATCCGCGTGCATCAAAATCTGCTGAGCCGCGCGGACCTGCCTGTCAGTGAGCGCGATCACGCGCTGTACGAACTCGGCCAGGACTTCCTGAAAGCGGGTCTGCTCGACCGTGCCGAGGAAACCTTCCGCTCGCTGCAGGCGGGCGATTACGCACTCGGTGCTCAACGCGCGCTGTTGACAATCTACGAGATCGAGAAGGACTGGGTCAAGTCGATCGATACCGCGCGACATCTCGAAACGATGGGCGCACCGTCGCTCGACAAGGAAATCGCGCAGTTCCATTGCGAACTTGCTCAGGAAGCGCTGCAGCAGAAGAAACCGGACGAAGCGCGTCATCAGCTCGGTCTCGCGCTGAAGGCGAACCCGACCAACGTGCGCGCGACGATCCTGTTCGGCGACGTCGACGCGGCCGGCGGCGCGTCCGAAGCGGCGATCGGTCAATGGCGCGGCGTCGAGGAGCAGAACCCCGCGTATCTGCCGCTCGTCGCCGAGAAAATCATGAAGGCGTATGAAGCGCTCGGCCGCGCGCAGGAGGGCGCCGATCTGCTGACCACGTGGGTCGACCATCATCCGAGCAACGATCTGCTCGACGTCGCGTATCAGCACGTCGCGTTGCTGCGCGGCGCCGATGCCGCGCATGCGCTCGCGCGCACGCAGATGCAGAAGTCGCCGAATCTGGCCGGCATGACGCGTCTGCTCGAAGCGCAGCAGGCCGTCGCCGAAGAGCCGCGGCGCAGCGAGCTCGAACTGATGCACACACTGATCCGCCAGCGCACCAAGAATCTGCCACGCTATACGTGCCAGAATTGTGGTTTCCGGGCGCGGCTTTTCTACTGGCAGTGCCCCGGATGCAGCGGTTGGGAAACCTATGCACCGCGCCGCGTCGAGCCGATTACCGCGCCGAGTTGACGCCGCACGCGCGGCTTTGGCCGCGTCGGCGTTCATTGCGACGCAACCGCTCCGCGAATTTCGCAACGAGTTTATCGCCGGCCTCATGAGCGGCATTCATTACCGGAACCTTCCACCGGAAAGCGTATGAAAATCACCATTATCGGCACCGGCTATGTGGGCCTTGTCACCGGCGCGTGTCTCGCCGAAATCGGCAATGACGTCTTCTGTCTCGACGTCGATCAGCGCAAGATCGACATCCTCAACAAAGGCGGCGTGCCGATTCACGAACCGGGCTTGCAGGAGATGATCGCCCGCACGCGCGCGGCTGGCCGCATCACGTTCTCGACCGATGTCGCCGCGAGCGTCGCGCACGGCGACGTGCAGTTCATCGCGGTCGGCACGCCGCCCGACGAAGACGGCTCCGCCGATCTGCAATATGTGCTCGAGGCCGCGCGCAACATCGGCCGCACGATGAATGGTTTCAAGGTGATCGTCGACAAATCGACGGTGCCGGTCGGCACCGCGCAGCGCGTGCGCGCGGTGATCAATGAAGAGCTCGCGAAACGCGGGCTCGCCGGCAGCGCGCAGCATCGCTTCTCGGTCGTGTCGAATCCGGAGTTCCTGAAGGAAGGTGCGGCCGTCGACGACTTCATGCGCCCCGACCGTATCGTGATCGGTATCGACGAAGACGAACCGGGCGTGCGGGCGCGCGAAATGATGAAGCGTCTGTACGCGCCGTTCAACCGCAATCACGAACGCACGCTGTACATGGACGTTCGCTCGGCCGAGTTCACCAAGTACGCGGCCAACGCGATGCTCGCGACGCGCATCTCGTTCATGAACGAGATGTCGAATCTCGCGGACAAGGTCGGCGCCGACATCGAAGCGGTGCGCCGCGGCATCGGTTCCGATCCGCGCATCGGCTATCACTTCCTGTATGCGGGCTGCGGCTATGGCGGCTCGTGCTTCCCGAAGGACGTGCAGGCGTTGATTCGCACCGCGAGCGAGAGCGGCCACAACCTGCGGATTCTCGAGGCGGTCGAGGAAGTGAACTACCAGCAGAAGGACGTGCTCGTGAACAAGATCACCGCGAAGCTCGGCGAGGATTTGAGCGGCCGCGCGTTCGCGGTGTGGGGTCTCGCGTTCAAGCCGAATACCGACGACATGCGCGAGGCGCCGAGCCGTCGCGTGATCGGCGAGTTGCTTGCGCGCGGCGCGAACGTGCGTGCGTACGATCCGGTCGCCGTGACCGAGGCGCGTCGCGTATTCGCGATGGATCTGCACGCTGCGCCGGAGCAGCTGGCGCGTCTCACGTTCACGAGCACTCAGGACGAAACGCTGATCGGCGCCGACGCGCTCGTGATCGTGACCGAATGGAAGGAGTTCAAGAGTCCTGATTTCGTGCATCTGAAATCGGTGCTGAAGACACCGCTGATTTTCGACGGCCGCAACCTGTACGAACTGGACGCGATGACCGAGCTCGGTATCGACTACCACGCCATTGGACGCCCCTATGCCCAACCCTCTGAACTTCCGGTCGATGCCTGAGGCCATGCCCGCGGCGCCCGCGTCCACGACGGCGCAGAAGCTCACGGTCGTGCCGCGCGCGCAGCTCAACGCGGCGCGCGTGCTGGTGGTCGGCGACGTGATGCTCGACCGATACTGGTTCGGCGACGTCAACCGCATTTCTCCAGAGGCGCCCGTGCCGGTCGTGCACGTGCAGCGCCAGGAAGATCGGCTGGGCGGCGCGGCGAACGTCGCGCGCAACGCGGTCGCGCTCAGCGCGCAGGCGGGTCTTTTGTGCGTGGTCGGTCATGACGAGCCCGGCGAGCGCATCGTGCAGCTGCTCGGCGAAAGCGGCGTCACGCCGCATCTGGAACGCGATCCGGCCTTGCTGACGACGATCAAGCTGCGCGTGCTGTCGCGTCAGCAACAGTTGCTGCGCGTCGATTTCGAAAACTCGCCGGCACACGAGGTGCTTCTCGCGGGCCTCGCGCGTTTCGACGAGCTGCTGCCATCGTACGACGTGATCCTGATGTCCGACTACGCGAAGGGCGGCCTCACGCACGTCACGCAAATGATCGCGAAGGCGCACGCGGCCGGCAAACCGGTGCTCGTCGATCCGAAGGGCGACGACTGGGAGCGCTATCGCGGGGCGACGCTGATCACGCCGAATCGCGCGGAATTGCGCGAGGTCGTCGGACAGTGGAAGTCCGAGGAAGATCTGATCGCGCGCGTCACGAAGCTGCGCGCCGAGCTCCAGTTCAAGGCGCTGCTGCTGACGCGCTCGGAGGAGGGCATGACGCTGTTCTCCGACGATGGCATCCTGCACGCGTCGGCCGTTGCGCGCGAAGTGTATGATGTTTCGGGCGCGGGGGACACCGTGATCGCGACACTCGCCGCGATGCTCGGCGCGGGTCTTTCGCTCGTCGACGCGGTTGGACTCGCGAATCGCGCGGCCGGCATCGTGGTCGGCAAACTGGGCACCGCCACCGTCGACTACGACGAACTCTTTTCCTGATGCAGCCCGCGGGGCGCCGTCGTCCGACGGACCAGCGGACCCCGCGCGGCGTTGACTGAACGAAGCTCACTACCGCAGGATCACCATGACCGTCATCGTCACCGGCGCGGCCGGTTTTATCGGCAGCAATCTCGTGAAGGCGCTCAACGAGCGCGGCGAACAGCGCATCATCGCCGTCGATAACCTCACGCGTGCGGACAAGTTCAGGAATCTGGTCGACTGCGAAATCGACGACTATCTCGACAAAACCGAATTCGTCGAGCGCTTCAGGCGCGGCGACTTCGGCAAGGTGCGCGCGATATTCCACGAAGGCGCCTGCTCGGACACGATGGAAACCGACGGCCGCTACATGATGGACAACAACTACCGCTATAGCCGCGACGTGCTGGACATCTGCCTCGCGCAGAACGTCCAGTTCCTGTACGCGTCGTCGGCGGCGACGTATGGCGGCTCGAGCCGCTTCGTCGAGGAGCGCGAGGTCGAGCAGCCGCTGAACGTGTACGGCTATTCGAAGTTCCTGTTCGATCAGGTGATTCGCCGCGTGCTGCCCACCGCGAAGAGCCAGATCGTGGGCTTCCGTTATTTCAACGTCTACGGTCCGCGCGAAACGCACAAGGCGCGCATGGCGTCGGTCGCGTTTCACAACTTCAACCAGTTCCGCGCCGAGGGCAAGGTCAAGCTGTTCGGCGAGTACAACGGCTATGCGGCCGGCGAGCAGACGCGCGATTTCATCTCCGTCGAAGACGTCGTCAAGGTCAACCTGTTCTTCTTCGATCATCCGGAGAAGTCAGGCATTTTCAATCTCGGCACCGGCCGCGCGCAGCCGTTCAACGATATCGCGAGCACCGTGGTCAACACGCTGCGCGCGCTGAACAACGAGCCGGCGCTGTCGCTCGCGGATCAGGTGCAACGCGGGCTGATCGAATACATTCCGTTCCCCGACGCGCTGCGCGGCAAGTACCAGTGCTTCACGCAGGCCGATCAGTCGAAACTGCGCACGGCCGGCTACGACGAGCCGTTTCTGAGCGTGCAGGAAGGTGTCGATCGTTACGTGCGTTGGCTGTTCGGCCAGGTGTGATTCGTACGTCATCCTCTTTAAACTGGAATCTCCTGGCCGGTGATGGTCGCCGGCCAGTGGCAACAGGGAGATTCCAATATGTTTCGAAAAGTACTGGTTACCGCGGCGATGCTCGCCGCTTTCGGCCACGCATATGCGGCGGTCGACGTCAACACGGCTGACGAAGACGCGCTGCGCGGCATCAAGGGCATCGGTCCGGCAAAAGCCAAAGCGATTGTCGAGGAACGTAATGCGCACGGCCCGTTCAAGGACGCGGCGGATTTCGGCAAGCGCGTCAAGGGCATGGGCGGGCACACCATCGAGCGCCTGCAGGCGGAGGGTCTCGCTGTCGGACCGGCTGGTGCGGCTGCTAGCACGCAGGTTGCGGCAGCTGCGGCGGGCAAGGAGCCGGCCGCTACGGCCGCGTCCGCCGCCACGCAGAAGGGCGCCGCCGCAGTGGCGGTGAAGAAGTAAGCGGTCGCGAGCCTTGCGCGTGCCATGCTGACGAGCGGCTTGCGGCGCGCAGGGTTCGCGAACGTTCCATTGCATCGATTGGTACACACGTGTTCCCGTGGCTCGCAGCCGCGGGCTTTTGCGTGGCAACACCATGCATCCATGCGGGCAGAAGGGCTGCAGGGCAGCGCCGGAGATCGTGGTTTAGAATCGACGGATTGAAGACACTCTTTCGCGCATCGATCGCTAGACCCCATATGGCATACCAAACGATTGAAGACACGATCGGCAATACGCCGCTCGTACAACTCGTCCGGCTTCCCGACGACGAGATCCGTAGCCGCAACAATGTGATCCTCGCGAAGCTTGAGGGCAACAATCCTGCGGGGTCGGTGAAAGACCGGCCGGCGTTGTCGATGATCAAGAAGGCCGAAGCGCGCGGACGCATCAAGCCGGGCGACACGCTGATCGAATCGACGAGCGGCAACACCGGCATTGCGCTCGCGATGGCCGCCGCAGTCCGCGGCTACAAGATGGTACTGGTCATGCCGGAAGATCTGTCGGTCGAGCGCCGCCAGAGCATGGCCGCTTACGGCGCGGAAATCATCCTGACGCCTGTCAAAGGCGGCATGGAGTACGCGCGCGATCTCGCCGAGCAGATGCAGCGCGAAGGCAAGGGCATCATCCTCGATCAGTTCGCGAACCCGGACAATCCGGCCTCGCACATCGAAGGCACGGGCCCGGAAATCTGGCGCGACACGGAAGGGCGCATCACGCACTTCGTGTCGTCGATGGGCACGACCGGCACGATCATGGGCGTGTCGACATATCTGAAAACGCAGAACCAGCAGATCGAAATCATCGGCGCGCAGCCGGAAGAGGGCTCGCGTATTCCGGGTATTCGCAAGTGGCCGGAAGCGTATCTGCCGAAAATCTTCGACCGCAGCCGCGTCGACCGCGTGGAGAACGTCAGCCAATCCGCGGCCGAGGCGATGGCGCGCCGCCTGGCGTCGGTCGAAGGCATCTTCGCGGGCATTTCGTCGGGTGGCGCGTGCGAAGTCGCGCTGCGCATCGCGCGTCAGGTCGAGAACGCGACGATCGTGTTCATCGTCTGCGATCGCGGCGACCGTTACCTGTCCACGGGGGTATTTCCAGCGTAAGCGGGTCGCCGGCGCCTTCGCGGGCACACGAGCTAATGAAAAGCGCCGGTCGAGCCGGCGCTTTTTTTGCGTTTTTCAACGCGAGGCGCCCGCGGCGACTCGCGGCGTGACTCACTGCGAATCAGAGTTCGACTGATCCGCCTGGCCTTGCGACGCGCTGCCGTTGTTGGCCGCTTTTGCGGCATTCGCCGCGTCGATCGCTTGCATCTGCGCCTTGACCTTCTGACCCAGCTGATACACCGCGAGCGCATAGAAGAAGCTGCGGTTGTAGCGCGTGAGCACGTAGAAATTCTTCAGGCCGAGCACGAACTCGGTGCCGCGTCCCGGTGTCGGCAGATCGACCACCGTGACCGGGGTGCCCGCTTCGGAAGCAATGTCGACGTTCGGCTCGTTCAGCACGAGGCCGGCACGCAGCAACTGGTCGAGCGGCCAGTGCGGCTCCGGCTGCCCATTGGCCGCGGCCTGCGCGACACCGAGGCTGCCCGCGTCCGAGCCGATTCGCCATACCACCGGCCGCCCGCTTTCCCAGCCGTTCTGGCGCAGATAGTTCGCGACGCTGCCGATCGCATCCGCATCGCTCGTGCGCAGATCGATGCGCTTGTCGCCTTCGTAGTCGACCGCGTATTGGACGATGCTGCTCGGCAGGAACTGCGGAATGCCGATCGCGCCGGTGTACGAGCCGAGCACCGTGTTCGGGTCGATCTGCGCGTCGCGCGTCCACACCAGGTAGTCTTCGAGATTCTTGCGGAAGGTCGCCTGGCGGTCCGCGCGATTCGCGGTGTTCGGATAATCGAAGCTCAGCGTGGTCAGCGCATCGAGCACGCGGAAATTACCCATGTAGCGACCGTAGATCGTCTCGACGCCGATGATGCCGACGATCATCTCCGGCGGCACGCCGAACTCCTGATACGCGCGCTGCAGCGTGGCCCGGTTCTCGCGCCAGAACTGCACGCCGGCATTGACGCGCACCGGGTCGAGGAAGCGCGCCTGATACGAGCGCCAGTTCTTGACCGACGGCGTCGGTGACGGGGTGACCAGCTTCACCGCGGTCGCCGAGTAGCTGACGCCGGTGAACAGCGCGTGCAGCGACGCTTCGTCGAAATCGTAGCGTGCGACCATCTCGTTGATGAACGCATCGACGTTCGCGTTGTGCGCATAGCGCTGCGGAATGATCTCTTCCTCGAACGTCTGTCCTTGCGGTACCGGCTGCTGCGGCTGGCTCTGCGCGAGTTGCACCGGTGCTTTCCTTGTGGCGCTTTGCGCGCTCGCGGGACTTGCTGCGATGAACATGCACGATGCGACGATCAGTGAGGCGGCGTGGGTGCCGAGGCGAAGACGGTTGCGTGGGGATCCTGCGGACAGAGCAAGCTTGACGGTCATGGTGAGCAGTGAGCGCGATGCGTGAAAGGCTGGAAGCAGTCGGAAAGCTGTAGGAACGAAACGGCGAATAACGGGTCGGGGAAGTATATCCGACGACTTCCGCAAAACCGTGCTGAATCGGCGACAGCGGCGTCGTGTGGTAACTTGACGAATGGAGGCGCGCGGGGGCGCGCGCCGCTCGACGGAGACACGCCGCGCGCGCAGTTCATGCGTCGCGCCGTAGAAGAGACGCACAACACGAACTATGGCAACAGGCTTCTATTCCCACCCCGACTGTCTGCTGCACGACATGGGGCAGTGGCACCCCGAGTGTCCCGCGCGCCTGCAGGCGATCGAGGATCAACTGATCGCAAGCCGCATCGACGCGCTGATCGAGCGCGAATCGCCGCCGCTCGTCGACGAGGCCGCGCTGCTGCGAGTGCACACGCAGGCGCACGTCGACTACATCCGCGGTCGCTCGCCCGTCGAGGGCGTCGCCGAGATCGATCCCGACACGACGATGAATCCGCACACGTGGCAGGCCGCGTTGCGCGCGGCGGGCGCGGCGGTCGCCGCCACCGACGCGGTGATCGAAGGCCGCTACGACAACGCGTTCTGCAGCGTGCGGCCGCCGGGCCATCACGCGGAGCCGGCGCGTGCGATGGGCTTCTGCTTTTTCAACAACATCGCGATCGCCGCGCGCCACGCGCTCGACGTGCATGGTCTCGCGCGCGTCGCCATCATCGACTTCGACGTGCATCACGGCAACGGCACAGAGGCCGCGTTCTCGGGCGACCCGCGCGTGCTGATGTGCAGTATCTTCCAGCATCCGTTCTATCCGTTCACGGGCGCCGACAACCAGGCGTCCAACATGTGCAACGTGCCGATGCCGGCGCGTTCGAACGGCATGGCCGTGCGCGAAGCGGTCGATATGCTGTGGTTGCCGCGCCTGCACGAATTCAGGCCGGAGATGCTGTTCATCTCGGCCGGCTTCGACGCGCATCGCGAGGACGACCTCGGCAACATGGGCCTCGTCGAAGACGATTACGCGTGGATCACCGACCAGATGCGCGAGATCGCGCGGCGTTATGCGCGTGGGCGCATCGTCAGTTGTCTCGAGGGCGGCTACAACCTGTCGGCGCTCGGGCGCAGCGTGGTCGCGCACGTGCGGTCGCTGGCGGAGATCTGAGGTTGCCCGACTGCACGCGGCGACAGTGGCTCGAAAGCCAGTGAGCGAAAATCGACATTCACGTACCGAGGAGCGAGCCATGAACGCCAGTCCCGCCAGCACCGGCGACGCGTCGCTGGTCACGATCGAACACGACGCATATCGCGTAGCGGGCGTCGTGCGCGTGACGATGAACCGGCCCGATGCGTTCAACGCGCTGTCCGAAGCGTTGCTCGACGGACTGCAGCAGACGCTGACCGGGATCGCGAAGACCGATGCCCGCGTGGTCGTGATCGCCGGCGCTGGCCGCGCGTTCTGCGCGGGGCACGACCTGAAGGAAATGCGCGCGGCGCCATCGCTTGCTTATTACCAGCAGCTGTTCGCGCGCTGCACGAAGCTGATGCTGACGATCCAGCGCATGCCGCAGCCGGTGATCGCGCGCGTGCATGGCATCGCGACCGCCGCCGGCTGCCAGCTGGTCGCAATGTGCGATCTCGCGGTCGCCGCCGATACCGCGCGCTTCGCCGTATCGGGCGTGAACCTCGGATTGTTCTGCGCGACACCGTCGGTGCCGCTGTCGCGCAACCTGTCGCGCAAGGCCGCGCTCGAAATGCTGCTGACCGGCGATTTCATCGACGCCGCCGAAGCGCGCAAGCAGGGGCTCGTGAACCGCGTCGCCCCAGCCGATGCGCTCGACGACGAAGTCGCGCGGCTCGCCGCGAGCATCTGCGCGAAGCCGGTCGAAGCTGTCAGCGCGGGCAAGGGCCTGTTCTACCGGCAGCTCGAAATGGGTATCGAAGCCGCGTACCAGCTCGCGGGGCAGACGATGGCCTGCAACATGATGGACGACTCGGCGCTCGAAGGCGTGCAGGCTTTCATCGACAAACGCGCGCCGAAGTGGAAGCGGTAGTCGACGGCCAGCAAGCGCCGCGTCTTGTCAACCGGGTCCCACCGCCCGCCTTTCGATCCACTCGACCAACGCCTCGATCACCCGATCGCGATCGAGGTCGTTCATCGTCTCGTGGTAGCTACCCTCATGCAGCGTAAGCGTCTTGTCCGGCGAGCCCGCGTGCTCGCCGAACGCGCGGCTGCCGTCGGGCTCGGTCACTTTGTCGTCGGTGCCATGAAACACGAGCAGCGGCATGCGCAGCCTCGCGCGTCCGCGTTCGATGCGCGCCATCGCGAGCAGCAGCTCGGCGCCCGTGCGCGCCGGAATCGCGTCGTGATGCACGAGCGGATCGTTGAGGTTGGCTTTGACCACCGGCTGAAGGCGCGAGAGCAGCGCAGGGTCGATCTTCATCGCCGGGAAGGTTGGGTACACGCGGCTGATCACCTGGCTTAGCGCGAGCATCCACTTCGGCACGTCGCGGCCCGGCGCGAGCGCGGGGCTCGACAGGATCAGGCCGGCGAGGCGCCGCCCGCTCGCGTCGAGGCGCTCTATCGCATACAGTGCCGCCACCGCGCCACCCATGCTGTGACCCATCAGGAATAACGGCGCACAGCTTTGCGCGGCGGCGTCGAGCAGCGCCTGCGCATCGAGCAGGTAGTCGTCGAAGCGTTTCACATAGGCGCGCTTGCCGGGCGCGTGGCCGTGGCCGCGCAGATCGATCGCGACGAGTTCGATGCCCGCCGCGTTGAGCCGGCCCGCAACGGCGGCGTAACGGCCGGCGTGCTCGGCGAGGCCGTGCAGCAGCGCGACCGTCGCGCGTATGGGCCCGTTCGGCCGCCAGCGATACAGCGGCAATTCGATGCCATCGCCGGTCGTCACCGACCCGCGCTGCGGCGCATCTTTATTGAGACTGCCGGCGCTCGCGCGCACGGTGTGGCTCGGAGAAGTCTGCATGGCGGCGGCCTGTGCTGAAGGAGAGTGGCCCGATCATAGTCGTAGCGGCGCGAAGCGCGTGAGCTTCGTGCATAAGGCGCGGCTCTAATGCCCTCAGGTTATGAAAAGATCGAAATTGATTATTAAAGGGCATGTCGTCGCTGCGGTAGAATGACGACCTCAAATCCCAATAAAAGAAACGGCGGCCGCTTGTCGGGAGCACGATGCTCGCCGGCAGCCTCCGCCGTTTTCGTTTGTCCATGATCGAAATACGCAATGTTTCCCAGCGGTTTGCCGGGCCCCGGGGGTGGGTCGAGGCGCTGCACAACGTCAATCTGACGATTCCGGCGGGCGAGGTGTTCGGCATCATCGGCCGCAGCGGCGCGGGCAAGAGCACGCTCGTGCGCACGATCAACCTGCTGACGCGCCCATCCGAGGGCAACATCCTCGTCAACGGCCGCGATCTGACGACGCTGCCCGCCGCGCAACTGCGCGACGCGCGTCGCGAGATCGGCATGATCTTCCAGCACTTCAATCTGTTGTCGTCGCGCACCGTGTACGAGAACGTCGCGCTGCCGCTCGAACTGGCCGGCCTGAAGCGCGACGAGATCGAGGCGAACGTGCTGCCGCTGCTCGAGCTCGTTGGTCTGTCGGCGCAGAAGGACCGCTATCCGGCGCAGATCAGCGGCGGGCAGAAGCAGCGCGTGGGCATCGCGCGCGCGCTCGCGAGCAAGCCGAAGGTGCTGCTGTCGGACGAGGCGACCTCCGCGCTCGACCCCGAAACCACCCGCGCGATCCTCGATCTGCTCAAGCGCATCAACCGCGAACTGAACCTGACGATCGTGCTGATCACTCACCAGATGGACGTGATCAAGCAGGTCTGCGATCGCGTCGCGGTGCTCGACGCGGGCCGCGTCGTCGAAGAGGGCAAGGTGATCGACGTGTTCCTGCAGCCGCACCACGAAGTCACGCGCGCGCTGATCGGAGACGTGATCGCGCAGGAGCTGCCGCCCGCCATGAAGGCGCGCGTCGCGCAGCGGTTGAAGACCGGCAGCGGCCATCTGCTGCGCCTCGCGTTCACCGGTTCGGGCGTCGATCAGCCGATTCTGTCGGAGACGATTCGCCGCTACGAGCTCGACTTCAACATCCTGCACGGCCAGATCGACGAAATCCAGGGGCAGGCGTTCGGCTCGCTCGCGGTACTCGCGGGCGGCGATCCGGCCAAGGTCGCGCAGGCGATCACGTTTCTGCGCGAGCAGGGTGTCGTAGTGGAGGAGCTCTCGCATGTTGAGTGAAATGTTCGATATGTTCGTCCAGTCGTTCTGGGAGACGCTCATCATGGTGGGCGTCTCCGGACTGATTGGCGCTGTGGTCGGCGTGCCGCTCGGCGTGCTGCTGTATTTGACCAACCGCCAGGGCGTGCTCGAAAACGTCGCGTTGAATCGCGTGATGGGCGTGATCGTCAACGCGGTGCGCTCGACGCCGTTCATCATCCTGCTGGTCGCGGTGATTCCGTTTACGCGACTTGTCGTCGGTTCGTCAATCGGCACCGCGGCCGCGATCGTGCCGCTGACGATCGCCGCGGCGCCGTTCATCGCGCGTCTGGTCGAAACGGCGCTGCGCGAGGTCGATCGCGGGCTCATCGAGGCGGCCCAGGCGATGGGCGCGACCACCAGCCAGATCGTCTTCAAGGTGCTGTTGCCGGAATCGCTGCCGGGAGTGGTCGCCGGGTTGACGATCACGTTCGTGTCGCTGGTCGGCTATTCGGCGATGGCCGGCGCGATCGGCGGCGGCGGTCTTGGCGACCTCGGCATCCGCTACGGCTATCAGCGCTTCCTGCCAGAAGTGATGCTCGCGGTCGTGCTGATACTGATCGTGTTCGTGCAACTGGTGCAGTCGTTTGGGGATTGGCTCGTGCGTCGTCTGAGCCACAAATAAACAAGGGCGTTCGGAAGCCCGCTAATAAAGATTCGGAAAAGGTCGATCATGCAACGTCGCTTCATTCTCAAGCTGGCCGCCGCATTCGGCGCGGCAACGCTCTTCGCCACCACCACGGCGCATGCCGAAGACACGATCAAGGTTGGTGTCACCGGCGGCCCGCACGCGCAGATCATGGACGTCGTGAAGATGGTCGCGGCGAAGAACGGCCTGAACATCAGGATCGTCGAATTCTCCGACTACGTGCAGCCGAACGCGGCGCTCGCGGGCGGCGATCTGGACGCGAACAGCTACCAGCACGACCCGTACCTGCAGGCGCAGGTGAAGGATCGCGGCTACAAGCTGATCCGTATCGCCGATACGGTCACGTACCCGATGGGTATCTACTCGAAGAAGGTGAAGTCGCTCGCCGAACTGCAGCCGGGCGCGAAGATCGCCGTGCCGAACGACCCGACCAACGGCGGCCGCGCGCTGCTGTTGCTGCAGAAGCAGGGCTTGCTGAAGCTGCGCGCCGAGGCGGGCCTGAAGGCGACGCCGCTCGACATCGTCGACAATCCGAAGAAACTAAAGATCGTCGAGCTTGACGCGGCGCAGATTCCGCGTTCGCTGGGCGATGTCGATGCCGCCGCGATCAACACCAACTTCGCGATGGAAGCGGGCCTCAAGCCAACGCAGGACGCTATCGCGATCGAGGACCGGAAAGGTCCCTACGTGAACGTGATCGCGATTCGCGAAGCGGACAAGAACAAGCCGTGGGTCGCGAAGCTCGTCGCGGCGTACCACTCGCCGGAAGTGAAGCAGTTCGTCGACAGCAAATTCGGCGGCTCGGTAATCACCTCCTGGTGATGCAACGCCCGCGGACCTCGCAGAACACGACGGCAATGCGAAATTAGAGGTCTGAGTCGGAACCCGGGGTTGTCTCCCGGGTTTTTTGGAGATTAAAATAGAACGATCGTTCGATATTGCCGTTACGCCGCTGAGGAGCGATATCCTCCCGCAAAGCGCCCGCGACACGGCTGTCATGAGGGCAGTCGCTATAATGTTCATCGGGTTGACGTATTCGTAACTTTGGAGCGTGTGCATGAAAATTCTGGTGCCAGTGAAAAGAGTGGTCGACTACAACGTGAAGGTCCGCGTGAAATCGGACGGTACGGGCGTCGATATCGCGAACGTGAAAATGTCGATGAACCCGTTCGACGAAATCGCGGTTGAAGAAGCGGTGCGTCTGAAGGAAGCGGGCGTCGCGACCGAAGTGATCGCCGTGTCGGCCGGTGTTGCGCAGGCGCAGGAAACGCTGCGCACCGCGCTCGCCATCGGCGCGGATCGCGCGATCCTGATCGAATCGAACGAAGACCTGCAGCCGCTCGCCGTCGCGAAGCTGCTCAAGGCGCTCGTCGACAGGGAGCAGCCGCAACTGGTGATCCTGGGCAAGCAGGCCATCGACGACGACTCCAACCAGACCGGCCAGATGCTCGCCGCGCTCGCGAATCTGCCGCAGGCGACGTTCGCGTCGAAGCTTGTCGTGGCGGACGGCAAGGCGACGGTGTCGCGTGAAGTGGACGGCGGCGCGGAAACACTGTCGCTGACGCTGCCGGCCGTGGTCACGACCGATCTGCGCCTGAACGAGCCGCGTTACGTAACGCTGCCGAATCATCATGAAGGCGAAGAAAAAGCCGCTGGAAACGCTCAAGCCCGAAGACCTCGGCGTCGATGTCACGCCGCGTCTGAAGACGCTGAAAGTCGCCGAGCCGCCGAAGCGTTCCGCCGGTGTGAAGGTGCCGGACGTGAAGACGCTGGTCGAGAAGCTGAAGACCGAAGCGAAGGTGCTGTGAGGAGACCCGAGAAATGACGAACCTGGTAATTGCAGAACACGACAATGCGTCGATCAAGGCCGCGACGCTGAACACGATCGCAGCGGCACAGAAGATCGGCGGTGATATTCACGTGCTGGTCGCGGGACATAACGCGCAGGGCGCGGCCGATGCGGCCGCGAAGATCGCGGGTGTCAGCAAGGTGCTGCTCGCCGATGCGCCGCAACTGGCCGAAGGCCTCGCGGAAAACGTCGAAGCGACGGTGCTGACGCTTGTGCAAGATGCGGCGAAGCACTACACGCACATCCTCGCGCCGGCTACCGCCTACGGCAAGAACATCGCGCCGCGTATCGCCGCGAAGCTCGACGTCGCGCAGATCAGCGACATCACGGCAGTGGATAGCGCCGACACGTTCGAGCGTCCTATCTACGCGGGCAACGCAATCGCGATCGTGCAATCGGCTGATCCGATCAAGGTCATCACCGTGCGCTCGACCGGTTTTGATGCCGTCGCGGCCGAAGGCGGCAGCGCAGCGGTCGAGAGGATCGAAGCGGCAGCCGACGCAGGCCTCGCGCAGTTCGTGAGCCGCGAAGTGACGAAGCTCGATCGTCCGGAACTGACGAGCGCGAAGATCATCGTGTCGGGTGGCCGTGGTCTGGGCAATGGCGAGAACTACATGAAGGTGCTGGAACCGCTGGCCGACAAGCTCGGCGCGGCACTGGGCGCATCGCGTGCGGCGGTCGACGCGGGGTTTGTGCCGAACGATTATCAGGTCGGTCAGACCGGCAAGATCGTCGCGCCGCAACTGTACGTCGCGGTCGGCATCTCGGGGGCGATCCAGCACCTCGCCGGCATGAAGGACTCGAAAGTCATCGTCGCGATCAACAAGGACGAAGAAGCGCCGATTTTCAGCGTGGCCGATTACGGCTTGGTTGGCGATCTGTTCACCCTCGTGCCGGAACTCGTGAGCGAACTCGGCTAAGCGCCGCGGCGCCTGAAAGAGGCCGCCGAAAGCAAGCGAAGGGCGCAGGACCGACCAAGTCCCGCGCCCTTTTTTCATATCAAGGGAGGAGAACCGAAATGAGCTATACGGCGCCCATCAAGGACATGCTGTTCGTGATGAAAGAACTGGCCGGACTCGAAGACATCGCGAAGCTGCCCGGCTTCGAGGACGCGAACCTCGACACCGCGCGGGCCGTGCTCGACGAGTCGGCGAAACTATGCGGTGAAGTGCTCGCGCCGCTGAACGTCGACGGCGATCGCAATCCGAGCAGCTGGAAGGATGGCGTGGTCACTGCGACGCCGGGTTTCAGGGAAGCCTTCCGCCAGTTTGCCGAAGGCGGTTGGCAGGGCGTGCAACATCCGCTCGACTACGAAGGCCAGGGCCTGCCGAAGCTGATCGCGACGCCTTGCATCGAAATGCTCAACGCGTCGAACCTCTCTTTTGCACTGTGTCCGTTGCTGACCGACGGCGCCATCGAAGCGCTGCTAACCGCTGGCAGCAAAGCGCAAAAACAGACCTATGTGCCCAAGCTGATTTCCGGCGAATGGACCGGTACGATGAACCTGACCGAGCCGCAGGCCGGCTCCGATCTCGCGCTCGTACGCACGCGCGCCGAGCCGCAGGCCGACGGTTCGTTCAAGCTGTTCGGCACGAAGATTTTCATCACGTGGGGCGAGCACGACATGGCGAAGAACATCGTGCATCTGGTGCTCGCACGTACGCCGAACGCGCCCGATGGCGTGAAAGGCATTTCGCTGTTTCTTGTGCCGAAGTTTCTCGTCAACGAAGACGGCTCGCTCGGTGAGCGCAACGACGTGCATTGCGTGTCGATCGAGCACAAGCTCGGCATCAAGGCGAGCCCGACCGCGGTGCTGCAGTTCGGCGATCACGGCGGCGCGCTGGGTCAGCTGATCGGCGAAGAGAATCGTGGCCTCGAATACATGTTCATCATGATGAACGCCGCCCGTTTCGCGGTCGGCATGCAAGGTGTCGCGATCTCGGATCGCGCATATCAGAAGGCGGTCGCGTATGCGAAAGAGCGCGTGCAGAGCCGTCCCGTGGACGGCTCCGCGAAGCAGTCGGTCGCGATCATCCAGCACCCGGACGTGCGCCGCATGCTGTCGACGATGCGCAGCCTCATCGAGGCGTCGCGCGCGCTCGCCTACGTCGCGGCCTCGCACTGCGATATCGCGCATCGTCATCCGGACGATGCGACGCGCGCGAAGCATCAGGCGATCTACGAATACCTCGTGCCGATCGTGAAGGGCTGGAGCACGGAGCTGTCGATCGACGTGACGAGCCTCGGCGTGCAGGTGCATGGCGGCATGGGCTTCATCGAGGAAACCGGCGCTGCCCAGTACTACCGCGACGCGCGCATTCTACCGATTTACGAAGGCACGACCGCGATCCAGGCCAACGACCTGATCGGTCGCAAGACGCTGCGCGACGGCGGCAAGGTCGCGAAGGAACTGCTCGCTGGCGTCGCCGAAACGGTTGAAGCGCTTGGTGCGCAGCAGGGCGCGGCGTTCGCATCGATGCGCACACAGCTCGCGCAGGGCCAGCGCGCGCTTGGCGCGGTCGTCGATTTCGTCGTCGCCAATGCGAAGGGCGATCCGAATGCGGTGTTCGCGGGCAGCGTGCCCTATCTCGAGCTCGCGGGCATCGTGCTGGGCGGCTGGCAGATGGCGCGTGCGCAGCTTGCCGCGGCGACGAAGCGCGACGAGGACCCAGCGTTTCATGACGCGAAGATCGCGACCGCGCGGTTCTACGCCGAGCACGTGCTGCCGCAGGCGGCGGCGCTCGAAGTGGCGATCGTCAGCGCGAAGGGGGGCGAGGGCGTGCTGGCTTTGTCGGAAGACCAGTTCTGAGCATGCCTCGATGCCGGCCGCGATCGCGGCAGCACATTGAAATGCAAACGGCGCCCCGCGAGGCGCCGTTTGTTTGTCCGGCTGCTGTTTGTTGCGGCCTGCGCCGCCGCCAGGGCCGCGTCAGCGCACGCACTCAAACTCACGCATACGCCGGCCGATGCTCGCCCGCGGTCTCGCCGAGATAGCGATGCACCGACAGATCGTCCGCGCGAATCGCGGGCTGCTTGCCCGACATCAAGTCGGCGAGCAGTTGGCCCGAGCCGCACGACATCGTCCAGCCAAGCGTGCCGTGGCCGGTGTTCAGGAACAGGTTCGGCACCGGCGTGCGGCCGACGATCGGCGTGCCGTCCGGCGTCATCGGCCGCAGACCGCTCCAGAACGTCGCCTTCGACGTGTCGCCGCCGCCCGGGAACAGGTCATTCACAGAAAGCTCGAGCGTCTCGCGGCGCGCCTGGCGCAGCGATTTGTCGAAGCCGACGATCTCGGCCATCCCGCCGACGCGAATCCGGTCGTCGAAGCGCGTGATCGCGATCTTGTAGGTCTCATCGAGCACGGTCGACACCGGCGCGGCAGCCGCGTCGACGATCGGCGCGGTGATCGAATAGCCCTTCAGCGGATAGACCGGAATCTTCACCATGCCATCGAGGAAGCGCGTCGAATACGAGCCGAGCGCGACCACGAACGAATCCGCGCGCACGAGCTCGCCGCCGCACTGCACGCCGGCGATGCGGCCGCCCGCCATCGCGAGCGCGTCGATCGACGTGTTGTAGCGGAACTTGACGCCCAGTTCCTCGGCGAGCGCCGCGAGGCGCGTCGTGAACATCTGGCAGTCGCCGGTTTCGTCGCCGGGCAGGCGCAGGCCGCCGGTGAGCTTGTGCGACACCGCGGCGAGGGCTGGTTCGGCCTTGGCGAGTTCGTCGGCCGTCAGCAGCTCGTATGGCACGTTGGCTTCCTGCAGCACGGCGATGTCTTTCGCGGCGCCGTCGAACTGCTGTTGCGTGCGAAATACCTGCAGCGTGCCGCCGGTGCGGCCTTCGTACTCGATGCCGGTGTCGGCGCGCAACGCCTGCAGGCAGTCGCGGCTGTATTCGGCCAGCCGCACCATACGGCCCTTGTTCACCGCATAGCGCGGCGCCGTGCAGTTCTGCAGCATCTGCCACATCCATTGCAGTTGGAACGCGGTGCCGTCGACGCGAATCGCTAGCGGCGCGTGCTTCTGGAACATCCACTTGACGGCCTTCAGCGGCACGCCCGGGGCGGCCCACGGCGAAGCGTAGCCCGGCGAGATCTGGCCCGCGTTGGCGAAACTGGTTTCGAGCGCCGGGCCGGCTTCGCGATCGATAACGGTCACTTCGTGACCGGCGCGCGCGAGGTAATACGCACTCGTCACGCCGACGACGCCACTGCCCAAAACGACGACTCGCATAGCTGCTCCAGATATCCAAAAATTGAGTGAGGGCAAGGCGCTCGTTGGAAGTTCGATCTGATTCGATTCGACGAGCTGCAATGTGAGGTGAAATGCCGTTTGCCCAGTGTTAACCGCTATACTATTAACTGTGAGACAGGTTTTGTTATTGTATTTTCATCATTTTTAGAAAAAACACCATGCGTACCCAGCGCCAGCCCGTGCGGGCTCTCGACAAGCTCGATCACAAGATCCTGCGGCTCCTGCAGCAGGACGGCCGTATGGCGATGAAGGACCTGGCGGAGCAGGTCGGTCTGTCGGTGACGCCGTGCATCGAGCGCGTCAAGCGGATGGAGCGCGACGGCGTGATCACCGGCTACTACGCCCGCGTGAACCCGGCCGAGCTGGGCGCGGCGCTGCTCGTGTTCGTCGAGATCACGCTCGATCACAAGAGTGGCAACATGTTCGATCTGTTCCGGCGCGAGGTGCAGAAGATCCCCGAGGTGCTCGAGTGCCACCTCGTGTCGGGCGATTTCGACTATCTGATCAAGGCGCGCATCGGCGAAATGGCCGATTACCGCAAGTTGCTCGGCGATATCCTGCTGCAGCTGCCGGGCGCGGTGCAGTCGAAGAGCTATGTGGTGATGGAGGAAATCAAGGAGACGCTGACGATCGCGGTGGGCGAGTAGGTGCCGGTTCACTGACGGGGTTGGACGCGCATCAAGCGACCAACGAAGTGCTCGACAAACGGCGTAAACACTGTATATTTATACAGGTATTTTGCGCCGCTTTCCTTTGGCGCTTCCCGTTTGTGTTTGCTTTGCGTGGCCCGCCGTGGATGACCCCGACACCCCTGACATTCCCGAATTTCCGATCGCGCCGCCGGCGCCTCGCAAGGGGCGCGGCGCGGTCACGAACCTGCAAGGCCGCTACGAAGTCGACCAGCGCGAAGCCGTCCACGACGGCTGGCAGACGGCCGACGAAGAGGGGGAGCCGAAGGTCCTGCGCACGCAGGTGTTCGAGGAGCGCGCAAAAACCATCCTCACACGCAATGCGTCGCCGGACATTCCGTTCAATGTGTCGCTGAATCCTTACCGGGGCTGCGAACACGGCTGCATCTATTGCTTCGCGCGGCCCACGCACAGCTACCTGGGCTTGTCGCCCGGGCTCGATTTCGAAAGCCGCATCTACGCGAAGATCAACGCGCCCGAGCTGCTCGAGCGGGAACTGTCGAAGAAGTCCTATGTACCCGAGCCGATCGCGCTCGGCGTCGCCACCGATGCATGGCAGCCGGCCGAACGTGACTTGCGTCTTACGCGTCGTGTGATCGAGGTGCTCAGCGAGCGCAACCACCCGTTCGCGGCGATCACCAAATCATCGCTGATCGAGCGCGACGTCGACCTGCTTGCGCCGATGGCCGGGCGCGGGCAATTCATGGCGGCGATCACTATCACCACGCTGGACGCCGACATCGCGCGCACGCTCGAACCGCGCGCGGCCACGCCGTCGCGCCGGCTGCGCACGATCCGTACGCTCAGCGAGGCGGGCATTCCGGTCGGCGTCAGCATCGCGCCGGTGATCCCGTTCGTCACCGAACCGGATATGGAGCGCGTGCTCGAAGCATGCGCCGAAGCGGGCGCCAGCAATGCGAGCTATATCGTGCTGCGGCTGCCGTGGGAGGTCGCGCCGCTGTTCAAGGATTGGCTGGGCGCACATTTCCCGGATCGGGCCGAGCGCGTGATGAGCCGTGTGCGCGACATGCGAGGCGGCAAGGATTACGATTCTTCGTTCTCGACCCGCATGAAGGGAGAGGGCTTATGGGCGGATCTGCTCAGGCAGCGCTTTCACAAGGCCGTGCGCCGGTTAGGGTTGAACGGGCGCGACCGCGGCATTCTCGACATGTCGCATTTCCGCCGGATCGAGCCGCCGCGCGCCGAACAGGTGAGCGCACCGGCGCGCGACAATCCGCAACTGAGGCTTTTCTAGCGCGCAGGAACGTCTGCGGGTCCCGCCACGGGGGCATTACTGCGAAATCGCTTTGGCCGCTTCGACCTGACTTTCGAAGTAGGTCTGGAACGCGAGCGCGAGACCGGTCATCAGCAGAAACGCACCGATCAGCAGCGAAAAGATCACGACGAAAATGACCGTCCAGCCGGAGCGGCTTTTGCGTTGCGTGTGGGTGTTGAATTGCGCATCCCATTTCTGATCAGGACGCAGCCCGTAGACGAGCGCCGCCAGAAACGCGGCAAACAGCGAAACCGCGCCGATCGGCGCGAGCACCCAGCCCAGGATCGACGCGCGCTCGGTCGCGACCAGCAGCATCACGCCGGGAATGCCGATCAGCGTGCCGAGTAGATGCGCCCAGCCGTAGATGTCTCGGGTGCCATACAGATAGAAGCGGTGGGCGCCGAGGCTGCCGAACAGGAACGCCAACGCGGCGGTGAGCGTCTTGGATCTGAAGCGCGGGGAAGTCGAGGCAGCGGTGGGCATGAACGCGTGGGCAGAGTGACGGGCGGTCGAAAGGAGCGGCGCGCCGCGGGGGGCGCGGACCGACGCGCATTCTACGCCTGCGGCGCGCGGGTGGTCACGTGGAGGACGATCGCCCAGGCTGAAAGCGGGGTGGCGAGATGCGCCGGACCTGGCTCAGGGTGAGTTCAGCCGGGCATGCGTGCATCCGCGCGTTACGGCGCTGAATACGTGATGCGATAGATTGCGCCGGCGGTATCGTCGCTGATCAGTAGCGAACCGTCTGGCAGCGGCAACACGTCGGCGGGGCGGCCCCAGACCGATTCGCCGGGTTGCAGCCAGCCTTCGGCAAAGACCTGCTGGCGTGCGTGGCTGCCGTCAGGGTCGGTGATCACGCGCACGACGCGGTAGCCGACCTTCTTGCTGCGGTTCCACGAGCCGTGCTCGGCGATGAAGATGTTGTTGCGGTAGTCGGCTGGAAACATCGGGCCGTCGTAGAAGCGCATGCCAAGCGCCGCCACGTGCGCGCCAAGCTTGACCACTGGCGGCGTGAATTCGCTGCACGGATGATCCTTGCCGAACTCGGGGTCGGGCGTGTCGCCGCCGTGACAGTACGGAAAGCCGAAGTTCATGCCGACATGCGGCGCGCGGTTGAGCTTGTCGCTCGGAATATCGTCGCCGAGCAGGTCGCGACCGTTGTCGGTGAACCACAGTTCGTGGGTGACCGGATGCCACGCGAAGCCGACCGAATTGCGGATGCCGCGCGCGACGACCTCGTAGTGGCTGCCGTCCGGGTTCATGCGGCCAATCATCGCAAAGCGGTCCGGATCTCTCTGGCAAATGTTGCACGGCGCGCCTTGCGGCACGTACAGCTTGCCATCCGGGCCGAACGCGATGAATTTCCAGCCGTGATGCGTGTCCGTCGGCAGCTTGTCGGTGACAACGACCGGTTTCGGCGGATCGTTCAGATGCGAGTCGATCGCATCGAAGCGCACGATTTTCGACACGGCCGACACATACAGCGCGCCGTCGCGCCACGCGACGCCGGCGGGCATCTGCAGCCCGGACGCGATCACGTGGTGACCCGTCACGCGGCCGTTCCGCAGCTCGAGCGCATACACATGGCCATCGTCGCTGCCCACGTAGAGAATGCCCTTGGGCGACAACGTCATCGCGCGCGCGCTCGGCACCTCGTCCGACAACACTTCGATGTGAAAGCCCGGCGGCAGCTTGATTTTCTCGATGGGCAGCGCGGCGATTGCCGTCAACGCCTGCGCGGCGATAACCGCGGCCGCTACCGCACGTAGAATCCGGCTGCACGAGGTGCGCGAAAGTCCAGCAAAGCGTACGAAAAAGGCACAAAAGGCGAACGGAAACGGGAGTTTCGGCTGGCGTTGCACAGGCGCTCCTTCAGGTAATTCGGGCGTTCGAGCGGGTTCTCGCACCTCTTGTAGAAGGTGGGTGCAGCCCGGTTCCGCAGTTTATCCCGGTAAGTGTTTGTTATGGCGTCGGTTTCCCGCTATAATCGCGTGTTTCAGTCGTTCCGAACCCCGGTTTTCAAGGATTCTAGTATGGTCATCATCCGCTTGGCTCGCGGCGGCTCCAAGAAGCGCCCGTTCTACAACATCGTCGCCACCGACTCGCGCAGCCGTCGTGACGGCCGCTTCATCGAGCGCGTCGGTTTCTACAACCCGGTCGCTACGAAGGGCGAGTCCCTGCGTATTGCTCAGGATCGCCTGACGTACTGGCAAGGTGTTGGCGCGCAACTGTCGCCGACCGTCGAACGTCTCGTGAAGGAAGCGCAAAAGGCGCAGCCGGCTGCTTGATATGGCGGCCCGCAGGCGTATCGTCGTCGGTTCGGCCGGCGGCTCGCGCAACTCGCGTGAGCAGTCCGATGCGCAATTTGTTTTACTGAAGCAGACGCCAAAGCAGGCTGCGAAGTTGTTGTCGAGGTTATTCGATGTCTGAGCGTGATTCCGGCAGTTCTGGTAGCGTCAAGGCAGCTTCGCGCGCAAAGGCGTCTGGTCAGGCGTCGTTCGGTGCATTCGTCCGCAAGCCGGTCGAACGAACCGACGGCAAGGCGAAAGAGGCGCAAGCCAATGCCGCGAACGCCGATTTCGAAGCTGCAGAAATGCGCATCGAAACGGCGGCAAGCTGGCCGGCCGATGCGGTCGAAGTCGGCGCAATCGTCGACGCCTATGGTCTCAAAGGCTGGGTCAAGGTAGCCGCGCATGCGGATGCCGGGCAAGGCGGCGACGTCTTGCTGAGCGCGAAACGCTGGTGGCTGGTGAAAGGCCAGGAGCGCAAATCGGCGCCGTCCTTGCAGGCCAAAACACATAGCGACAGCGTGGTCGCCCGTCTGGGTGGCGTCGCTGACCGCGATACGGCGTTGGCTTTGCGCGGTTCCCGCGTATACATCGGCCGTAGCGAATTTCCGGCGCTCGAAGCCGACGAATTCTACTGGGTCGATCTGATCGGCCTGGACGTGGTGAATCTCGCCGGGCTCAACCTCGGCAAAGTCGCCAGCATGATCGACAACGGCGCGCAGTCGGTGCTGCGCATCGAATATCCGGCTACCGACAAAAACGGCAAGCCGGTCGCAGGCGAGCGTTTGATCCCGTTCGTCGGCGTCTTTGTCAAAACGGTGGACCAGGCGGCAAAGCATATCGTCGTCGACTGGGAAGCTGACTATTGAAATCTATCGTTGAGCGGGGAGAGCGATGCAGTTCGATGTCGTGACGCTCTTTCCAGAAATGTTCCGCGCGCTGACTGACTGGGGTATCACCAGCCGGGCCGCGAAGCAGCAGCGCTATGGGTTGCGTACGTGGAATCCGCGCGATTTCACGACCGACAACTACCGCACGATCGACGATCGCCCATACGGCGGCGGCCCCGGCATGGTTATGCTGGCCCGGCCGCTCGAAGACGCGATCAGTGCCGCGAAAGCGGCGCAGTCGGAGCAGGGCATCGGCGCGGCGCGCGTCGTGATGATGTCGCCGCAAGGCGCCACACTGAATCACGAGCGCGTGATGAAGTTCGCGGCCGAACCCGGTCTGATCCTGTTGTGCGGGCGCTACGAAGCGATCGACCAGCGTCTGCTGGACCGTGTAGTCGACGAAGAAGTAAGCCTTGGCGACTTCGTGCTGTCGGGCGGCGAGTTGCCCGCGATGGCGTTGATGGATGCGGTCGTGCGTCAGTTGCCTGGCGTGCTGAACGACTCACAGTCGGCGGTGCAGGATAGCTTCGTCGATGTGCTGCTCGATTGTCCGCACTACACGCGTCCCGAGGAATACGAGGGCGTGCGGGTGCCTGATGTGCTGCTCGGCGGCCATCATGCGGAAATCGAAGCGTGGCGGCGGCGCGAAGCATTGCGCAACACGTTGAACAAGCGGCCCGATCTGATCGTGAAGGCCAGAAAGAACAGAATGCTGAGCCGTGCCGACGAGGCGTGGCTCGCGAGTCTCGCGAAGGAAGAGCCGAAGGCCTGAGGCCCCGGTCTTTCGAGCGGACACAAGGCGGTGCCGTGCATGCGTGTGCGGTGCCAGATGTGAACCCATCCTCTATCGGGGCCGTAGCCCAACGCAGTAAGCGCGTGAGGCAGGTACGAACGCCGACAAGATGGATCTAGGAGTCAGTGATGAATCTGATTGCAAAACTCGAGCAGGAAGAAATCGCGCGCGTTCTCGGCGAAAAGACCATTCCGGATTTTGGTCCGGGCGATACGGTCATCGTCAGCGTGAACGTGGTTGAAGGCACGCGTAAGCGTGTACAGGCTTACGAAGGCGTCGTGATCGCCAAGCGTAACCGTGGTCTGAATTCGTCGTTCATCGTCCGTAAGATTTCGTCGGGCGAAGGCGTCGAGCGTACGTTCCAGACGTATTCGCCGCTGCTGGCTAGCATCGTCGTCAAGCGTCGCGGCGATGTGCGTCGTGCGAAGCTGTACTATCTGCGCGAGCGTTCGGGCAAGTCGGCTCGAATCAAGGAAAAGCTGGTCTCGAAAGACCGCGCTGCTTCCCAAGCGTAAATGCTGTAAGAAAAAGCACCCCTCGCGGGTGCTTTTTTGTTGGCCAGGTCAAAATAGCGGCATGTCCACGCTCATCAGAGAGACCCGTTGATCCGCCCCGTCTTTGAGCCCGAAACTCTGCCTGTCATCGCGACAGGCGCCGATCTGCCACCGGTCGCGCGCGAGCGTCTGACGCCCGATGCACTGCGGGCGCGCTTTGATCGGCAGCTTGCCTGGACACCCGAGAAAATTGCCGATGCGCCGTGGCGCAATACCGACCTCGATCCGCGCGTGGCCGCGGTGCTGGTGCCGCTCGTCGTGCGCGCGCATGGTCTTACCGTGTTGCTCACGCAGCGCGCGGACCATCTGAACGATCACGCCGGTCAGGTGAGTTTTCCCGGCGGCCGCCAGGAACCGTTCGACGCTGATGCGACTGCTACGGCTCTGCGCGAAGCGCGCGAAGAGGTGGGCCTCGACGCGTCGCGCGTCGAAGTTCTCGGCGCGTTGCCCGACTATCTCACTGGCACCGGCTTTCGCGTGTCGCCGGTCGTCGCTCTTGTGCACCCGCCGTTCTCGCTGGAGATCGATACGCTCGAAGTGGCCGAGGTCTTCGAAGTGCCGCTCGCGTTCCTGATGGACCCGTCCAACCACGAAGAGCGCCTGTTCCGCTACGAGGGCGGAGAGCGCCGCTTCTTTGCGATGCCGTATCCGCGCGGCGAATTGACGGCGGCTCCGGAGGCCGCCGAGCAGCGCGGCGCGCACCACGCGCAGACGGTCACGCCAGCAGCGGTGCAAGGCGGCCATCATTTCATCTGGGGCGCGACGGCGGCGATGCTGCGCAACCTGTATCGGTTCCTCGCCGCATAAATTACGTGACTCGCATCGCCGCGTCGACGTTGCACAGTTGCGCGAACGACGCACTTGTCGGCGCTTTGTCAGCATCCGCGTTCAGACTCATCCGACCCTGTGCTATCGTTATAAAACAATCGTAAAAAACTTAAAAAGCACGGCGCATCGCATGACTTTTTTCTCCGTATTGCTGGCTCTGATCATTGAACAGGTACGCGCGCTGTCGCCGAACAATCCGTTGTCCGCGTTGCTTCAATACCATGCGGAGTCGGCGGCGCACGGATTCGATGCTGGCAAGCAACGTCACGGTCTGCTCGCGTGGCTCGTCGTGGTGGTGCCCTGGACGCTCGCGGTCGCGCTCGTCTACTACGTGCTGTATCACATTCACTTCATGCTCGCGTTCCTGTGGAACGTCGTGGTGCTGTACTTCACGCTCGGCTTCCGGCAGTTCAGCCATTACTTCACCGACATCCATCTCGCGTTGAACAACGACGACGTGCCACGCGCGCGCGAAATTCTCAACGAATGGACCGGGCTCGAGACCGTCGACATGCCGGTCAGCGAGATCGTGCGTCACACGCTGATCCACGCGGTGGTCGCGTCGCATCGTCATGTGTTCGGCGTGTTCTTCTGGTTCCTGATTCCGGTCGGTCCCGCTGGCGCGGTGCTGTACCGTTGCGCGGAATATCTCGCGCGCGCATGGGCGCGGCCGGCCGACGACCGCACCGTCGCGTTTTCGAGCTTCGCGCAGCGCGCGTTCTTCGTGATCGACTGGGTGCCGGCGCGGCTGACGTCGCTGGGCTTTGCGATCGTCGGCAATTTCGAGGATGCGATTTACGCGTGGCGCAACCATGCGCGGCAGTGGCCCGATACGAACGACGGCGTGCTGCTCGCCGCGGGCAGCGGGGCGCTCGGCGCGCGCCTGGCCGGGCCACTCGCGGAGCCGTCGAGCCTCGACGCGCTCGCCACCGGCGACGGCGGTCCGATGCAGGTCGGCGACGACTGCACGCCGCGCACGCTGCAATCGGCAGTGGGGCTGGTGTGGCGTGCAGTCGTACTGTGGATGATCCTGCTGTTGATGCTGACCATCGCGGTGTGGCTCGCCTGAAGCGGCGAGGCCACGCGCGCAGCACAAGAAGAAGCCGGGCAATGCCCGGCTTCTTCAATTCCCGACTCCGCTTCACCCCTTCAACGGATCGCGCACAGTCCCGCATTGCCAGCACACGGTGAATTGCGCCTCGAGCACCTCGCCGCACTGCTGACATTGCCATGGAGGCGCGCCCGGCGCTGGTCCTCGTGAGGCCGCTTCGATCAGCCGCCGCGCGATCGCCTCATCGCGTTCATCGACGAGCCACAACTCCGGCGCGCACTGGTCGGCCGGAATCTCGCCGAGCGCACCGTTCAGATAGCGGTTGTGCAGCTCGCAAGCGATGCCCGCGGTCTCCAGCACGTTGACCCAATGCTGTCCGATGATCAGGTTCGGCGCGCGCATCAGTTTCATGTCAGCGGACAATCTGGCTCGCCTCGTGCACGAGCTGCGCATAAAGCGCATGCCGTTCGCGGCGGATACGCCCGTCGGCGACGGCTTCGAGGATCGCGCAGCCAGGCTCGTGCAAATGATGGCAGTTATAGAAACGGCAGTTTGGCAGCAGCGGCCGGAACTCGGGGAACGCGCGTTCGAGCCGGCCTTCGGTCAGGTGATGCAGGCCGAATTCCTGAAAGCCCGGCGAGTCGATCAGCGCGCCGGCCGCGCCGTTGACGCCATTCACGCCGGTCGTGCCCTCCGACCGCGGCAGCGGATAAAGACGCGTGAACGTCGTGGTATGGCGCCCGCTGTTCAGCGCGGTCGAGATCTCGCGCGTCGCGACTTCGGCATCGGGAATCAGCAGGTTCACGAGTGTCGATTTGCCCATGCCGGACTGGCCGAGCAGCAGCGTCGCGTGACCCTGCAGATGTTCGGTCAGCGTGGCGCGTGCCGCCTCGGGCTGCATCCGGATCGACGCTTCGAGCACCGGATAGCCGAGCGTGCGATACGGCTCGAGCCGCTTGCGCGCGCCGTCCAGAGCATCGGTGACGTCGATCTTGTTCAGCACGATCAGCGGCTTCAATTCGTTCGCCTCGGCGGCGACGAGCGCGCGGCCGAGCAGATCCTCGCTGAAATGCGGCTCGGTGGCGAGCACGATCAGCAACTGGTCGAGGTTCGCGGCGAACAGCTTCGACTTGTACTGATCCGAGCGATACAGCAGATTGCGCCGCTCGCCGATCTCGACGATCACGCCTTGATCCGCCGAGGTCGGCTCATAGATCACGCGATCGCCGACCGCGACCTCGCTGCGCTTGCCGCGTGGGAAACATTGCAGCAACGCGCCGCCGTCTTCAGGAGCGACCAGATAGTGGCGGCCGTGCGCGGCCACCACGAGGCCGCCCGTGCGCACGCCGTACATGCCGGATGCGGTGGCCGACGCGCCGCGCGACGCCTTCTTCGGAGCGCGGCCGCTCATGCGTGCTGCAGCAGTCGGTCGATCCGCTGCGAGGCCGGCGGATGCGAATAGTAGAACGCGGTGTAGATCGGATCGGGCGTCAGCGTCGACGCGTTGTCCTCGTACAGCTTGACGAGCGCGTTGACGAGATCGTGCGCGTCGGTTTGCGTCGCCGCGAACGCGTCGGCTTCGAACTCGTGCTTGCGCGAGCTGAGACTGCCAAGCGGCGTGACGAAGAACATGAACACGGGCAGCGCGAGGAAGAACAGCACGAGCGCGAGTCCGCTATTGCCGCCGACGAGCGACGGCCGCACGCCGAGCCCTTCGTAGAACCACACGCATTGCGTCAGCCAGCCGAGCAGCGCGAGCATCGCGAGGCTGATCGCGAACGTCACCAGCATGCGCTTCATCACGTGACGACGCTTGAAGTGGCCGAGCTCGTGCGCGAGCACCGCTTCGATCTCGCGGCCCGACAGGCGCGCGAGCAGCGTGTCGAAAAACACGATGCGCTTGCTCGCGCCGAAGCCGGTGAAGTACGCGTTGCCGTGTGCCGAACGGCGGCTGCCGTCCATCACGAACAGGCCCTTCGCGGCAAAGCCGCAGCGCTTCATCAGCGCCTCGATGCGGGTCACGAGCGCTTCATCCTTCAGCGTCTCGAACTTGTTGAAGAGCGGCGCGATGAAGGTCGGGAAAATCAGCAGGCCGAACATCTGGAACGCGACCCACACGACCCATGCCCACAGCCACCACAGGTTGCCCGCGCGGTTCATCAGCCACAGCACGACGAACAACAACGGCAGGCCGAACGCGATGCCGAGCAGCGCGCCCTTCAGACGGTCGAAAAAGAACAGGCTTTTGCTCATGCGATTGAAGCCGAAGCGTTGCTCGACGACGAACTGCCGGTAGTAATCGAACGGCAGGTCGATCGCGCTCGTGATCGCGATCACAGCGGCAACCAGCGCGATCTGACCGACGTAGCCGCGGCCGAGCCAGTCGGAGATCGCGAGATCGAGCATCTGCACGCCGCCGAGCAGCGTGAGCCAGATCAGCACGGCCGCGCCGACGACGATCTCGACCATCGCGAGCCGCGTGCGCTCGACCGTGTAGTCGGCCGCGCGCTGATGCGCGGTGAGCGCGATGGTGTTCGCGAACTGGCTCGGCACCTGTTCGCGATGCGCGACGACGAAGCGGATCTGCCGCGACGCGAGCCAGAGTTTGGTGCCGACCATCGCGACGACGGCGACGACGAACAGGGCGGTGAAGTACAGGGTAGGCATCCGGGGATTCCGTGGTATCTATGCGAGAATTATATGTTTCTTCCCGCCTTGCGGCGGAGATACGGTTTAAAGCGACGGTTCAGCGCAAGAGCTCCGGGTAGCAGTTCAGGGCGGCGCTTTGGCGCGGCCGGCCCGGCTCGAACCGCGCCAATCGATTTCAAACGAACACATGCCGCGCCGCGCGGGTTTCCAGCGAAGCCCGCCGCGCGGCCCTCAGGGTTGCCTTCATGACTGACATCCTCGCATCCACCGAACAGCCGCCGCTCGTGCGCAGCGACATGAATCTCGTCTGGCTGGACATGGAAATGACCGGGCTCGAGCCCGACACCGACCGCATCATCGAGATCGCGGTGGTGGTGACGAATTCGACGCTCGACAGGATGGTCGAAGGTCCGGTGCTCGCGATTCATCAGAGCGATGAAACGCTCGCGAAGATGGACGCGTGGAACCAGAACACGCATGGCCGCTCGGGGCTGATCGATCGCGTGAAGGCGTCGACGGTGAGCGAGGCCGACGCGACCGCACAGATCCGCGAGTTCCTCGGCCAGTACGTGCCGCCGGGCAAGTCGCCGATGTGCGGCAACTCGATCTGCCAGGACCGCCGCTTCATGGCGCGCTGGATGCCGGATCTGGAGAGCTTCTTCCACTACCGCAACCTCGACGTGAGTACGCTGAAGGAGCTGTGCCGGCGCTGGCAGCCGGTCATTTACAAGGGCTTCCAGAAGCGCGCGATGCACACGGCGCTGGCCGATATCCACGAGTCGATCGACGAGCTGAAGTACTACCGCGAGCATTTCCTCGTGCCGTCGGCGCCGGACGCCGCCGCGAGCGCTCAGTAAAGCGCGGGCTTGCACGGGCAGGCCCCGAACCTCGAACCTCAGTCTTGCCGCGGCGCGCGTTGCGCGCTTTTCGGCCGGAACGCCTTGACCACGTCGACGTTCGTTTCTACGTAAGGGCCGCCGATCAGGTCGATGCAGTACGGCACCGCCGCGAAAATCCCTGGCACCTTGACCATGCCGTCATCGCGCAGGCCTTCCAGCGTTTCCCTGATCGATTTCGGCTGGCCGGGCAGGTTGATGATCAGCGCGGCGTGTCGTTCGGTTTCGCGGATCACCGCGATCTGGCGCGACAGGATCGCGGTCGGCACGAAATTCAGGCTGATCTGCCGCATCTGCTCGCCGAAGCCGGGCATCTCCCTGGTCGCGACAGCGAGCGTCGCCTCGGGCGTCACGTCGCGGCGCGACGGTCCGGTGCCCCCGGTCGTCAGCACCAGATCGCAGCCCACTTCGTCGACCAGCTCGATCAGCGTCGCCGAGATGGTCGGCGCGTCGTCGGCGATCAACCGCGTGACCACCTGCCATGGCGAGCTCAAGGCCGCGCCGAGCCACTCCTGCAACGCCGGAATGCCCTTGTCCTCGTACACGCCCGTCGACGCGCGGTCGCTGATCGACACGAGGCCGATCACGATTTCGTCGGGGTGCTGACGTTGCTTACGTCGATCAGGCGTCGCGGTCGTCATCGTCGTCTTCCGCGGCGAGGTTGGGGTCGTGCGCGTCTTGCGCTTCGTCGTCGGTGCCGGCCGCGCTCTTGATCCACTGGAACAACTCGCGGAAGTAGCGCGGCGGCTTGCTCTGCTCCGCTTCCTTGCGCGCGTTGCGGATCAGCGTGCGGCCCTGCTGCGGGTCGGCGCTCGGGTGCCGGCGGATGAACTCGGTCAGCGCGGCGTCGTCGGCCAGCAGCTTTTCGCGGGTGCGCTCGATCCAATGGAGCTTCGCCGTCTCCGACTTGTTGATGCCCTTGTAGGTGTCGAGCGCGGTGCGCAGCGCGGCGGTTTCGGTGTCGAGCAGCGAGCGCATCACGCGGCCGACGTACTGGATCTGGCGGCGCTTGCCTTCGTGGTCGGTGATGCGGCGCGCTTCGCGCACGGCTTCGTCGAGCTTTTCGGGCATCGGCATGCGCTTGAGCGCGTCTTTCGGCAGCGCGACGAGTTCCAAGCCCAGATCCTGCAACGCCTGCATTTCGCGTTTGACCTGGGACTTGCTCGGACGATCGTAGCCGTTTTCGTCGACTTCCGTGACGACGGATTCGATCGGTTGAATGCGGGTTTTGCGTGTCATGCCGGTATTGTAACTTGCCGCGCCGGCCCGACCCGCGGCGGCGCGTACCTTGCTATGATCGCGGGATGCATCTATCCCGCACCCGCGCGCCTGCCCCGAATACGGTGTGCATACCCAGGGCCGCGCGGCCCCAACAGGACGGCAACCACAATGGCAGCAGACATGGACGTCAAGCAGCGCTTTTTTCCGCATACCCAGGATGAGCTGAAGGAAATCGCCTCGGACATCCTTCGTCACGCGAAGGCGCTCGGCGGCACCGACGCCGCGACCGAAATCTCCGAAGGCGACGGCCTGTCCGTCTCGGTACGGCGCGGCGAAGTCGAGACGATCGAGCACAACCGCGACAAGATGGTCGGCGTGACGGTGTTCATCGGCAACAAACGCGGTAACGCGAGCACCTCGGACTTCTCGCCGCAGGCATTGAAGGACACGGTCGCGGCCGCCTACAACATCGCGCGCTTCACCGCCGAAGACAATTGCGCGGGCCTCGCCGAAGCGGAGCTGCTCGAAACCGCGCCGCGCGACCTCGATCTGTACCACCCGTGGAATCTGTCCGCCGACGAAGCGGTCGAAATCGCGCGCCGCGCCGAAGACGCCGCGTTCGCGACCGATCCGCAGATCAAGAACTCGGAAGGCGCGAGCGTGTCGGCACAGCACTCGCAGTTCGTGCTGGCGACCTCGCGCGGCTTCCTCTCCGGCTATCCGTATTCGCGCCACTACGTCGCGTGCGCGCCGATCGCCGGCAGCGGCCGCAACATGCAGCGCGACGACTGGTACACGTCGACGCGCAGCGCCGACGAACTCGCCGATCCCGAAGCGGTCGGTCGTTACGCGGCGCAGCGCGCGCTCGCGCGCATCGGCGCGCGCGGCCTCGACACGCGCAAGGTGCCGGTGCTGTTCGAGGCGCCGCTCGCGGCGGGCCTGCTCGGCGCATTCGTGCAGGCGACGAGCGGCGGCGCGCTGTATCGCAAGACTTCGTTTCTGGTCGACAGCCTCGGCAAGCCGGTGTTCGCGCCGCACGTGCAGGTGGTCGAAGACCCGCACGTCGCGCGCGCGATGGGCAGCGCGCCGTTCGACGAGGAAGGCGTGCGCACGCGCCAGCGCTCGGTCGTGAAGGACGGCGTCGTCGAGGGCTATTTCCTGTCCACCTACTCGGCGCGCAAGCTCGGCATGAAGACCACCGGCAACGCGGGCGGCTCGCACAACCTGTCGCTGCTCAGTTCGAACACGCGCCCCGAGGACGACTTCGAGGCGATGCTGAAGAAGCTCGGCACGGGTCTGCTGCTGACCGAGCTGATGGGGCAGGGCGTCAATTACGTGACCGGCGACTACTCGCGCGGCGCGTCGGGTTTCTGGGTCGAGAACGGCAAGATCCAGTATCCGGTCGAGGAAATCACGGTCGCGAGCACGCTGCAGGAGATGTTCCGCCATATCGTCGCGATCGGCGCGGATACGATCACGCGCGGCACCAAGCAGACCGGCTCGGTGCTGATCGAGCGGATGACCATCGCGGGGCAGTAAGCCGCACGGCGCGTTCCAACGCAGCCCCGTATCAAACGAAAACGCCACGCAACTGAACGTTGCGTGGCGTTTTTTATCGCTTGCGCGGCGCGCGCCCTCAGACGTCCTTGCGCTGATAAGTGACGAATGCGTAATCGAAGTCGTTGGGCGCATTCGAGTGATGCGCTTCGCGCGCGATTTCTTCCCACACTTGCGGGTCGATCGCGGGGAGGGTCGCGTCGCCGTCGAAGTCGGCGGCGATTTCGGTGACGATCAGCTTGTCCGCATGGCGCAGCCCTTCGTCGTAGAGCTCTGCGCCGCCGATCAGAAACGCCTGCGGCGCCTGGTCCTGCGCGGCGAGCGCGAGCGCTTCGTCGAGATTGGTCGCGGTGTCGCAGCCCTGAAAGCGTCGCGAGGCATCGCGCGTGACGACGATGTTGCGGCGTCCCGGCAGTGGCCGGCCGATCGATTCATGCGTTTTGCGGCCCATGATGATGGGCGCGCCCATCGTCGTGCGCTTGAAGAATTTGAGGTCTTCGGGCAGTCGCCAGGGCAACTGGTTGTCGCGGCCGATCACGCCGTTGCTGGCGCGAGCGACGATCAGGGTGAGCGTCGTCATCGAATGGAAAGAGGAGGGTAACCGGGCGATTCTACCCGAGCCGTCGATCCACACCGACGCGTACCCGCCGCTCACGCCCGCGCCGGCCCGTCCGCGGGGAGCGCTCCCTTGTCGTCGGCGCCGCCCGGTTCGCGCAAGCCGTGCACGCCCATCAGCCGATACAGCGTCACGCGGGAAATGTTCAGATCCACCGCCGCCTCGTTCAACCGATGCCGATGGCGCAACAGCGCGGCCTCGATCGCGCGCTTCTCGGCAGCCTCGCGCGCCTGCGTGAGCGTCATGCTTTCCTGCCCGGTGTAGCCCGCGAGGTCGAGGTCGTCGGCCGAGATCAGCTTGTTCTCGGCCATCACGATCGCGCGGCGCACGCGGTTGATCAGCTCGCGCACGTTGCCGGGCCAGTTGTAGTTGTAGAGCGCCTCGATCGCCGACGGCGTGAAGCCGCGAATCTTGCGCGCGTTGTCGGTCTTGAACTTGTGCAGCATGTGGTACGCGAGAATCTCGATGTCCCGCCCCCGCGCGCGCAGCGGCGGCTCGTCGACGCGTAGCACGCACAGGCGATGAAACAGATCCGCACGGAACTGGCCCTCGCGCATCGCGCCGTCGAGATCGACGTGGGTCGCCGAGATGATGCGCACGTCGACCGGAATCGATTCGCGTCCGCCGAGCCGCTCGATCTTGCCTTCCTGCAGAAAGCGCAGCAGGCTCGCCTGGCTTTCGAGCGGCAGATCGCCGATCTCGTCGAGAAACAGCGTGCCGCCGTCTGCCGCCTCGACGCGGCCGATCTTGCGCTGATTCGCGCCGGTAAAGGCACCGCGCTCGTAGCCGAACAGTTCGGATTGAAGCAGATGATGCGGGATCGCGCCGCAGTTGATCGGCGTGAAAGGCGCCTTGCGGCGCGGCGAGCGCTCGTGGATCGCGAGCGCGGTCAGCTCCTTGCCAGTGCCCGATTCGCCCGCAATGAACACGCTCGCGTCGGTGTTCGCGACCTTGCGGATCGTGCGAAAAAGCTGTTGCATCGCCTCGCAGGTGCCGACCATTTCCTCGTCGCCCGCTTCGCTGACGGGCGGCGGAAGTTCCGGGTCGCACAGCGCGACCATGCCGAACGCGTGGCCGGCCAGATAGTCGATCGTGGCGTGCGCGACGGGCAGCTTCACGAAGTCGAAGCAGTAGTGGCGCACGAGGCGTCGCACGAGCGGATCGTCGAGCCGCTCGTTGGTCGCCAGCGCGATCCAGCCGATCTGCTGCTGACGCAGGCTCGCCTCGAGCCCGCCGATGTCGCGCGGCGCGAAGCTCGCCAGATCGACGATCCCCGCGCATGCGATGTCAGGTTTCACGAGCCGCCCGAGTTCGTGCGCCGAGCGCGCCGCCGCGACCTGCCAGCCGCGGCTTTTCAGATGCGCGATCAGCGTTTCGTCGGGTGTGCGCGCGACGTACAGCAGCTGTCGCGCGACGGCGGCGCGCTGCTTCGGCACCGCGAGCGACAGATGCGATCCCGCTGCCGCGACGGAAGCCACACTGGTCAGATGAGGTGATTCACGCACGTTCGACCTCGTATCGTTGGCACGTCAGAAGGTGTACGGAAAGCGCATGCCGACCACGAAGTTCGGCGCGTCGGGTGTGAGTCCGATCGATACCGAGCCGTTGATGGTCAGATGCTTGTTCACGACGTGGTTCAGGCCAAAATTCATCGCCGCGGCCGTGGTTTCGCTGCCCGGCACCTTCTGATAGCTGCCGCCCGGCGACTTGGTCTGCGACGCGGGTTCGAGCGCCATCGTGAACGACACGCTGGCCGAATCCTTGTCGGAGAACGCGAGCGCGACGCCTCCGCCGAACTGCACGATGTCGCCGAGCTTGACCGTCGCCGGTTCGGTTTGTCCCTGCACCGACGAGATGTCCGCGAACGAACGCGCAAGGTTGTAGGTATAGGAAACGCTGCCGAACAGCACGACCGGGTCGTAGGTCTTCAGCACCGACAGACCCGCCGTGATGTTCCAGAAGCCGGTGCCGGTCGGCAGTCTGGTCGGCGCGACGAGGTTGGTGTTGTCCGCGTCGACCTGCACGACTTTTTCGCCGAACGGCGAGCTGCCGGTCGGCGCCTTCACGCGCAGACTGCCGACCACGTCCGGCAAGGCATTGGTTTCCCTGACGAACTGGTAGTAGATGCCGAAGTTCACGTCGCCGATGTCGTGACTCGACACCGTCGCGTCCGACAGCGTGCTCGCCGCGCCGCCCGCGCCGCCGACGATGAAGGTGCTGCGCCGATACACGTACGGCACGTCGACGTCCACATTGATGCGGTCGGACACGCCGTAGCGCGTGTCGAGGTCCGCCATCACCTGGTGCGACTTGGTCTGGCCGAGGTTGATGTTGCCGAGGAAAATCGCGTCGAGCGCGAGGAAGCCCGACAACTGCAACTGGCGACGGTCGTAGTAGGTGTCGCTGATGCCGAAGTCCATCGTCAGCTTGTGGTCGAAGAGCGGCGCATGCTCGCGTTGCACGACCGCCTGCTCGGCCTGCGTGCGCACCGGTTCGTTCGCGCGCTGGGTCCGGCCGACCGCGCCGCTGCCGTCGGTGGCGGCGGGCAGGCCGCCGGCGCTGGCGTTGCCTGCATTGCTGCCGTCCGGCGTCGGCGGATTGATCGGCACGCCGGTCGCGGTGCCGGTGGTGCCCGCCGGCGCGGGCGCGCCGGGGGCGATCTGCGCGAGCGGCGGCAGCGGCACCGGCAGGCCGTCGGCGCCGGGCTGCTCGGCCACCGTGTCGCTGCCCGCGGGGGCGCCGGCGCCCGGCACGCCGCGTCCGCGCTGCGCCATCTCGAGTTCGGTGACCTGTCGTTCGAGCGAATGGATCTGCCGCTGCTGCTCGTCGACGACGCGCATCAGCGTGTTCAGACGGTCCTCCACGGATTGACCGGCGAGCGCCTGCGCGCTCGCCGTCTGAGAAAGAGCCCACAACATGACGGCGGCCGGAATGGCCGCGAGAGCCATGCGCGGTGCCCTGGTCGATGACACTTTTTTCATTTTTGCTCCCCCGGTGGTCCGGCCGCGCGGTGCTGACTGCGCGGCCGTTTCTTTACTGCTTGTGCTGCAACTGGCGGTGGCGGCCCGCCTCGTCATCTCCTGTTTTGCAGTGCCTGCAGTACGCCTAACTGACGAAGCATCGAAGCCGACATCTGCTGGGTTTGCAGATGCAGTTGCAGGGCGTTGGCGACTTGCTGGTTATTGCCTGCAATCTGCAGCAATTGGGCGATCTGCCCGTTGCTCGGCGCGATGGTCTGGGTGGCGAGCCCAGCGGGTGTCTGCAGCGCCACGTTCACGCCGTTGCTGCCGAACGAAATGCCGGCTTTCACGGAGCCGGTCGAATTGCTGGCCGATGCCGACGGCGCGTTGGCGGAGCCCGTCAGCGTCACGGCGCTGTTGTTGAAGTCGATTAGCGCGGTGTTGGTGCCGCTGTTTCGATCGCCCGCGACCTGGGTGACCTGCGACACGCCATTGACGCCGACGCTCTGGCCGCCGCGCGCCTGGGCATTCGGGTTGGCGCCCGAATCGCCTGGTTGGCCGTGCGCGCCGCCGCTCACGCTGGCGAACGTGCTGACGGAGCTCGTGAGCTGGCCGCCGCCGTTCTGCACCGCGCTCAGCGATCCCTGGGCGAGCGCGCTCGCGCCGTTGGGCAACTGCCATTGCGAAATGACGTTCAGCACGAAGCCGGAGATCATCGTCGCGCCGGCGTATTTGCCGGTCTGGGTCGCGAGCACGTCGTCGCCGACGAGTTGCACCCGCAGGGGCGCGGCGCCTGGCTCGGGCGGTATCGAAAGTTCGGGAGCCGGTGGCGAGGCGGCGCCCTCCGAAGCGTGGGCAAGGCCGCCTGCGCCGCAGGCGATGGTGCAGAGCACGAACCCAAGCTGTGTGAAGTGTGACTTCATGGCGGGATCAGAACATGTCTGCCTTGTTCAAGCCGTACTCGAAAAAGGGCGTCGCGGCGGTGCCGGCTGCCAGCGCAGCGGCGCGCAGCTTCAGCGCGAGCGACTCGTTGTCCTGCAACAGTGGTGAATCCTCCCTGAAGGGTTTGCCGAGGACCGCGAACACGAGACCGTTCCAGGTCTTCGCGAAGTCCTCTTCGAGCACGATGCGATTGCCGAGCGCCGGGTCCGCGATGAACACGCGGCCGTCCTGCGCATGCTTGACGATCACGAAATGCTCGTAGCCGTCGATGTTCATCAGGACCATCACGGGGATCTGAAGATGGTGGAGCGCTTCGACGTTGACGCGAAAGCCGCGGCCGCGCAGTCCGATGGTCTCGACGAAGTGCTTCATGTCGAGCATCGAGAAGCCGTTCTTGACGACGACTTCGGGGGTTGAAAAGACCATCATCCGGCGAATCAGTTCGGTTTCCGGAATATCGATGCCGTAGCCGTACTTGAGGAGGGTGGCGAGCGCCGCGGCGCCGCAGCTGTAATCGAATTGCTGATTGACGATGTGGTTGTAGCGCAGGTCCTTCATCGAACGGACCGTCTTCGTCAATGGCACGCCGACGAACGTGGACGTGTCGATGCTCGACTGTGCGGCGGCGTGATCCGCGCACAGCACGCACCCTGCCAGCGCTACGGCGAACGGTAGCGCCGGGAACCCCTTGAACCCGGTCATGCTGGTCTCCTGCCCGATCCGCGCCGGCAGCTTCGATGGCTGCCGGCGCGCCCCTCCGACTGCTTTGTGCTTCTTCTGCTTGCCCGCGCTCGCCGCGTCGTCGGCTTACTTGCCGCTGTTCAGCGCCGCGATGGCGAGGCCGTTGTGCTGCAAGTTGCCCGCGCCGCCGGCGATGTTCACGCCGATGTTTCCGGAGGCGCCTTTCAGCGTATCGGCACCCAGACTCGCGGTGCCCTGGAATTGCCCGTGGACGGTCATCGTCGCGGATTGCGAGTTGTCGTCCGTCGCATCCATCGCGGTGGTCAGCGCCTTGCCCGGCGAGGTCGTCGTCACGGCGCCGGCAAGCGCGTTGTCCTGCGCGTTGCCGATACCGGAAGCGATGTTCACGCCGACGTTGCCCGTCACACCCGACAGCGACCCGTTGCCGACCGACGCGTTCAGATTGAAGTTGTGGATCGTCGCGCTGCCGCCCGAGGACTGCACGTTGAAGGCCTGCGCGTTGCCGAACACGTTGCCGACGTCGACCGAGGCGAGCGACACGTCGTTGCTCTGCGCGTTGTCGATGCCTTCCGCGATGTTGATGCCGAGGTTGCCCGACACGTTGCTCGCCGCGTTGGTGCCGGTGGTTGCATTCAGCGTGGCGGCCGCTTCGTTGTTGATGTGCTGCGTGATCGAGCCGCGCGTCGTCACGTCGGTCGTCGACATGCCTGCGTCGATGCCCCAGGCGGCGCCATACGAGTCGCTCGACGACGAGCGGCTGCGCGAGTAGCCCGACGATTGCTCGCCGACCATCGCATAGCCGGAGCCTTCGCTCGCCCTGAAGCCCCATGAACGGCTTTGCCCGGACGCTTCGCTCGCTTCGAAGCCGCCGGCGACGCCCGACGAGTTCGCGTAGCTCGATTCGCGATAACCGGCCTGCAGGCCGCCGCGGGCGCTGAACGAGCCGCTGCCGTGCGAGAACGTGTTGTGGTCCTGATAGCTGTAGCTGCCGCCGATCGAGCCGCCGGCCGACAGATGGCCGCCCGAGTTCTGACTTGTGTGCGAGAAGCTGCCCGCAATGCCGGCTGCCTGCTGGCTGGTTTCATAGCCGCCGCTCGTCACGCTCGCGCTCTGGCTGCCGTACGCATAGCCGCCGGAGGCTTCGAAGCCCTGCGAGCCCGAGCTCGACGACGTATGGTTTTGCGTCGTGAACGCGAATGCCGAGCCGCCGCCCCTGACCGACGTTCTGCTGTTGTTCAGGGTCGTGGTCACGTTGCCGCTGGTGTAGGTCTGCGCCTGCGGATCGAGCGTCGCATTCACGTTGACGGTCTGATTGTTGTTGATCACAGCGTTAGCCGTGCTGGAGACATGCACGCAGCCAAACAGTCCGACCAGACCTTCGACGCCGACCATCTCGCCGACGACCGTCGTATTGAACAGGTAGGCCTTCTGCGGCGCGGCAAGCACGCTGCCGGACGCGGCAACGAGAACGGCCGTGGCAATAAGAGTGCGCTTCATGATTCGCTCCGATACTTAAGTGTGGTCAGTTAAAAAAAGTGCCCGCCGGGGGACGGAGCACAAAACTGTTTGCCGTGGCATTACCGGCGCCGGCTGCCTGGTTGACCTGCACGATTCCGTTCGCGTTGCGCAAGGCATCGCTGGAAATGCTTGCCTCGCGCACGCCGTGAATCGCGTTCGACTGCCCCGGACTGCCGTTTTTCGGGGCCGTCGCGGATAGCTCCCCATCCGAGACGGTCTCGACTCCGAGCGCCGCAGTCCCGATCTGGGTGCTGTTGCGCTGCAGATTCCCTGCTCCGGCCGACTGGTTCACCAGCACCGCGCCGGATGTGTTCGAAAACGCATTGGCTTCGATCGACGCCTGCGCGCGCGGCACGTTCGCGGCCACCGACGCGCTTTGCACGCTCGCGTTCGCGTTGCCGACCGCGGCGCCGTTCGTCACCGTGATCTGGTTGGCCTGCGCGTTGTCGAGGCCAGCCGTTTCGTTGACCGTGAGCGCGCCCGTCGCGCCCATGCCCGCGCCGGTGCCGATCGTCGCGATGGCGCCGACGATGGGCACCGCTTGCGCCTGCGCGTGAGCCGCGCCGGCGACGAACGCAGCGACGCCCATGCACAGGCACGCGCAGACGCGCAGGGCCGGGCGTGCCGCAGCGATTTGCCGCGAGCGCAGCGAGGGGCGCAGGCGTGTGCTCATTTCAGACCTCCGAGCGCGCCGCCGAGGACGTTCGATAGCGGCGCGAGCGCGCCCGTCACCGACGAGCTGATCGTGCCGCCGACGCCCGTCGCCGGTCCGCCGATGCCGCCCGAGTTCAGCGGGATCGTGTTGCCGGTCGCCTTGCCGGAGAGGATCTGCGTGACGGCCTGCATGCCGGTGCCGCCGAGTACGCCGCCGGCGGCGACGCCGTTCGAGCCGTGCGCGTTCGTCAGATCGGTGTCGCCGACGAGCGTCGCGATCGTCGGATCGAACGAGTTGGCTGGGAACGTGGTGGCGCGCACGGCGACCGGGTCCTGGTCGCGCGGCACGGGGACGAACGCGTCGCGCGGCGTGACGCTGCGCTCGACGACGAGGTCGCCCGGATTGGCAACCTGCTCGGCATAGGCATGGCTCGTGAAGCAGACGGTGACGAGGACGCTGGCGAGAAGGGCGGTGCCGGCCGAGGCGGCGCGCGGCAAGACGGGAGCGTTGCTGAACGACGCCGCCGGCAGCCCGAGGGCGTGCGGCGTCTGTTGGTTCGTACTCATGTCCCGGTCCCTTCTCTCTTGTTGCCTGTGTCCCGCCGTCGTGGGGCGCGTCACTGCTCGCGCGGCCACCGGTCCTGCATTGCCTGGTTATTTGCCGTCTGTTCGTGGCTTTGTCCTGCTTACTTGCGCTGGTATGTCGCGACGTTGCCCTGGGCGGCGCGCGCGGCATCGACGGGCACCGGCAGCGGCGAGGGTGGCGCGATCTCGTCCCACAACGTCACCTGGTTACCGCCGCTTTGCATCAACCGGGGCGTCGCGGCGACCATCAACATGCCGAGCGCGCCGCCGCGTTGCCGCGACAGCATCTGGTCGTCGAGCGAAATATCGTTCATGGATGCAGCATCGGCAGCCGGGGTCGACGGGTTGGCGGCAACCTGGCTGTCGTCCTCCGCGGCAACCGGCGTGGTGGCTTGCAGGCTGGCGGAGGCGGGGTCGGCAGCATCGCTGGAATCCGTCAGCGTGGCGAATCGCGCCGGGGCGGCTTGCGCTGTCGGCGTGCCGGCACTCGCCGGCAGGGCGCTGAATGCGAGAGCTGCGCAGATCGCGAAGTATGGTGCGCGGCGGTTTATCAGATCGATGCGCAATGCGAGTCGCATGATGTGTCTCCCTGGTGCACGCCAATTAGCGAAACGTGTGCCATCGCTCGCAATCCATTGATACGTCTGGCGCCAACCAGCGCAAACACGACTAATACGTTCCAAATCGGGAAAAAACGTTGCAGCCCTGAAACGGGTCAGCAGAAAATACCTATAATTCGTTAATCCGCGAGGTACGAAATACTGTCGCGAGAACGCCACGAAAAGCGCTTCCACTAATGTTTGATTTGTCGGCTGAATAAATCGCGATCGGCCGCTAAGCCTTGATGGGCAACGGGTCGATCGATTAAATTCGCATAATTGTTTTCGAAGCGGCGCGCGTATAGTAAGCTCTCGAAAACAGCTTCAGATTTAAAAAAGGCCCATATCGGGCCGTCTCGAACACACACGCCGCTTTCTTGGGGATCAGCTGTCCGCACGGAATGGAATGGCCGTTCGGGTTTTGCGATTCGCGAATCCTGGACGAGTCAGCGTGTCTGAACCGCAATTTCAGGTGCATGCGTCGTCCTTAACGTTCGTTGGCGAGAGGATCTGAATAATGGAACCCGCAACGCGGCAACTGATTTACGTTTCGCGTGACCCGAGCGCGGAACTGAATACGCGTTTTATGCAGCGTGGCTGGCATGTCGAAGTCGTGGGATCGGCGCGCGATGCGCGCCGGGCAGTGCGCACCGGCTCGGCTGCTGGCGGCCTGCTCGATCTGTCCAGTGATTTCCAGCCGCACGAAATCGCCGCTTTTGAATCCTGTTTGACCATGCCGAACGTCGGCTGGGTCGCTGCCACTACGCCTGGCCAACTCCAGGACGCCGCGTTGCGCCGGCTCGTGCGCGACTACTGTTTCGATTACGTGACGGTGCCGTCTTCTGGCGACCGTATTGTCGACTCGGTCGGTCATGCGTACGGCATGATCTCGCTGAGCGAAACGGCGTCGCACGACGGCTCGCAAGGCGCCGAGGGCGAGATGGTCGGCTCGTGCGACGCGATGCTCGCGCTGTTCCGCTCGATCCGCAAGGTCGCGATGACCGACGCGCCGGTGTTCATCTCCGGCGAATCGGGTACCGGCAAGGAGCTGACGGCAGTCGCCATTCATGAACGCTCGGCGCGGCGCAACGCGCCGTTCGTGCCGATCAATTGCGGTGCGATCCCGCCGCATCTTCTGCAATCGGAGCTGTTCGGCTATGAGCGCGGTGCGTTCACCGGCGCGAACCAGCGCAAGATCGGCCGGGTCGAGGCGGCCAACGGCGGCACGCTGTTTCTCGACGAAATCGGTGATCTGCCGCTCGAAAGCCAGGCGAGCCTATTGCGCTTCCTGCAGGAGCGCAAGGTCGAGCGGCTCGGCGGCCATAGCGCGATCGACGTCGACGTGCGCATCATTTCGGCCACGCACGTGGACATGACCGCAGCGATGATCGAAGGGCGCTTCCGTTCCGACCTCTATCACCGCCTCTGCGTACTGCAGATCGACGAGCCGCCGCTGCGCGCGCGCGGCAAGGACATCGAACTGCTCGCGCGGCACATGCTCGAACGTTTCAAGAAGGATGCGAGCCGCCGCCTGCGTGGCTTCGCGCCCGACGCGATCGCCGCGCTGCATAACTACGGCTGGCCCGGCAACGTGCGCGAACTGATCAATCGGGTGCGGCGCGCGATCGTGATGTCGGAGGGACGCGCGATCACCGCGCGCGACCTCGAACTTGCCGAATACGTCGAGATCGTGCCGGTGTCGCTCGCGCAGGCGCGCGAAGCGGCCGAGCGTCAGGCGATCGAGCTTGCGTTGCTGCGGCATCGCGGGCGGCTCGGAGACGCGGCGCAGGAACTTGGCATCTCGCGAGTAACGCTGTACCGGCTGCTGTGCTCGCACGGCATGCGTCATATGGAAGGTGAGCCGATGGCGCCGCCGCACGGCGATTTGCCGGCGTCGGTGCAGCATCTGTAGGCGGCGCGGGCGAGCGGCGAGACGGGCGACGTGGCAGGTGAAGGTCTGGCGCGTCGCCGGGGGTCTCGGGCTGTGCGGTTCGGACGGATTGACTGTGCCTTCCGGGCGCAGCGACGCCCGCCGGCAAGCGTCGCGTCGAAGCACTTTTGCATGTACGTATTTGCTGCCCGTATATCGCGTACCGCGGTGTTTTCCTTTCCGTCTGATATTTCCCTCGATATTCCCCCTGCGGCGCGCCATGCCCCGGCGGCGTGCGGTCGCGCTTGCTAGAATCGGGTTTTGCTCAATTCCGTGTGCGCGCCTGATCGGGTTCGCGCCGCGCCGAAGGAAACTGCATGAAACAATACCTGGACCTCGTCCGTACGATTCTCGACACCGGCACGTGGCAGGAAAACCGCACCGGCATCCGCACCATCAGCATGCCCGGCGCGATGCTGCGCTTCGATCTGCAACAAGGCTTTCCAGCGGTCACGACGAAGAAGCTCGCGTTCAAGTCGGCGATCGGCGAGCTGGTCGGGTTTCTGCGTGCTTCGCGCAGCGCCGCGGATTTCCGCGAGCTCGGCTGCAAGGTGTGGGACGGGAACGCGAATCAGAACGCGCAGTGGCTCGCCAATCCGTATCGCGAGGGCCCGGATGATCTCGGTGATGTCTACGGCGTGCAATGGCGCAAGTGGCCGGCCTACAAGGTGCTCGACGCCAGCGCAAGTGCGCAACTCGCTGACGCGCAGGCGCGCGGTTTTCGCGTGATCACGCAGTTCGACGAAGAAGGCCGCTCGAAGGTGCTGCTTTACAAGGCGATCGACCAGCTGCGCCAGTGTCTCGACACGATCATGCAGAACCCCGCCGATCGACGCATTCTGTTCCATGCCTGGAACCCGGCCGTGCTCGACCAGATCGCTCTACCGGCTTGCCATCTGCTGTACCAGTTTCTGCCGAACGTTACACGCCGCGAAATTTCGCTATGCCTGTATATCCGCAGCAACGACGTCGGGCTTGGCACGCCCTTCAATCTGACCGAGGGCGCGGCGCTGCTGCATCTGGTCGGACGGCTGACGGGCTATACGCCGCGCTGGTTCAGCTATTTCATCGGCGATGCGCACATCTACGAGAATCAGCTCGATATGCTGCACCAGCAGCTCGAGCGCGAGCCGTACGAGAGTCCGCGGCTCGCGATTTCCGATCGCGTGCCCGACTACGCGAAGACTGGCGTGTACGAGCCGGAATGGCTCGAGACGATCGAGCCTGCGGATTTCTCTCTGGTCGGCTATCGGCATCACGAGCCGTTGACGGCGCCGATGGCGATCTGATGTCGGTGGGAGCGGGGCGGTAGCGCTCGCCCTTGTCGTCGTCGAATAACAGAAGCCCCGCGATGGTTTGCATCGCGGGGCTTTATTGTTGCCGGGACGGCAGGCGTCCTGCTTAGCTCTTGTGATGCTCGTCGCGATTGCCGCCGCCCTGGTGCTGCTCGGCATGTTGCGGTTGCGGCTGGGGTTGCGGACGTGGCTGCTGCACCTGCTGGGGCCGCGGTTCGGGGCGTGGCTGCTGCATCTGCGGACGCGGCTCGGGCCGGGCTTGCGGCATCGGCTGCGGACGCGGTTCGAAATGCGGCTGCTGCGCCTGCCGGAACTGCGGTTCGGGGCGAGGGGCTTGCGGCATCGGCTGCGGACGCGGTTCGACACGCCGCTGTTGCGCCTGCTGCATTTGTGGTTCGGGACGCGGTTGCTGCGGCGGGAGGGCGTGCGGCGCCTGTTGCGTCACAGGCGGATGCGAGTTTGGCACACGCGCCTGTTGCTGCGCAGCCGGGTTGTCCGGCGGATGGGGTACACCGGCCTGTTGCGCGAAGCTCGGCTGTTGCGGGCCGCCCGGTTGCGCCATGCGCGGTGCCTGCTGCGCCATCGGGGTATGCGGCTGCGTCCATGCCGGCTGAGACCTACCGACCGCGCCCCATTCCTGCGGCGCGCCGCGCTGCCGTGCGTACGCCGCCGCGTTGGCTGAATTCCCACCGGCTGCTTGCGGCGGCCGCGGCACACCATTCGACGGATGGCCCATATTGCCCGCGAGCCCGCTCTCGCCAGACTGCGGCGGACGCGGCTTGCCGACCGTCTGCGGCGGCATGGCCGGACGCGCTTGCGGCGCTTCGCCATGCGGCCCCACGACGCTGGCTTCGCCGGGCCGCTGGCCAGCCTGCTCGACGCCATGCGGGCCGTTACCGCCCATTGCGCTGGGGGCGCCAGGCGCGCCAGGCGCACCCGCGGCCATCCCCGGCGGACGTCCCGGCACATGCGATTGCACGACCCGCACGTTCGCCACCGGCAGCGCGCTCGGTGCGCCGGTCATATGCGCCGGCACCGCGGTGCGCACGACCGGCTGGCCGCCGCCGGGCACCCGACCGCCGCTTTGCGCGAAGCGCTGCGCGAGCTCGTCGTGATAAGCGGCCGGCATGACGGGATTGCGAGTCGCGACGACCGGCCGGCCGACGACGCTCGCCGGTGGCCGGTAGTTCGCGCGCCGCAGATCCGACCCGAAGCTTTCGCGCACCGGCGCGATCCCCGGTGCGCCCGGGTTGATCCGCGCGTTGCGCCACAGCGCCGGATCGACCTTCTGCGAAAAGCGTCGGACGGGCTGACCGTGCACGAACGCTGTCGCCGGCACGGCTGTCACACCGCCCGGCACGCGATAGTTCACGTATGTGTTGCGGATGTTCACGTTGCGGCGGTAGTCGTTGACGATCGTCGTGCGGTTCACGCGGTCGTAGTACCCAGCGCTCCAGCGGTCGTGACCGCCCCAATGCGGATGCCACCGCTCGCCCGGCCCGAGCGGAAACCACGCGACGCCCGCCGCGACGACGCCGCCGACCGCCAGGTTCACACCCCAGTCGACACCGCCGTCGTCGTCGCCGACGAATGCGACCAGCGCCGGCGCATAGACCGGCGCCGCGTCCGCTTCGAGCGGACCTGGCACCCAGGCCCACGTGCCGTCGACCTCGGCCCAGCGGCCGTAGTGGTACGGCGCGAAGCCCCAAGGTTGGTCGTCGACCCAGGTCCAGCCCCACGGCGCCTGCCAGACCCAGTGGCCGTCGTGATACGGCGCCCAGCCGGCCGGCGTCGCGTTCGGCACCCACACTTCGCCGTACTGCGGCGTCTCGCGCCATGTGCCGTTGGCATCGAGGTCCTCGTAGCCGGGGATGTCGCGCGACACGTAGCGCGCCGACAGCGAGCGGTCTTCGGTGGCGTCGCGGCTGGCGGCCCACTGGTCGAGCTCGTCGGCAGCGGGCGCGCGGTTGTCGGCGAGCTGCTGCAGGCTGGTGCCGGCAAAGCGGATCTGCTGACCCGCCGCGACGGGCACCTGGCCGCCGTCGCCGTACGCGATCGCGCTGCCGCTGCGCACGGTGACGGTCGTGCTGCTGCCGTCCGGCGCGACGTCGACGCGGTAGTCGCCGGGACCATTTACGCCGAGCGCAAGGTTCGGCGTGTCGATTTCATACGACGAGCCCGGCGCGAGCTCGCGCACGCGCGTCGATAGCGTGCCTTGCGCGACTTTCAGTTGCGCGGTCGTGTCGTCGAGATTGAGCACGTCGAGGCTCGTGTTCTGGCCGAGGCGCACCGCGGTCGAGCCGATGTGCAGCTCGGAGCGTGCGTTCTGGTCGTTCCATAGCTGGTCGCCGGTCGTCAGCGGCCGGTTGATCTGCGCGTACGACCAGTCGGTCGCGCCGGCGGGCTCGGTAGTCACGGCGCCGGCCGTGTAGTTCAGCCGCGCGACGCGCCCCGGCGGATCGCCGCCCGACGGAGCGCCGCCCGACGGATCGCCGCCCGGCCCGACGGCCGCCGCGGCTTGTGGCGTGGGTGTCGCTTGCTGCGCCAGGGCGCTCTGCGCCGCGAGCGCGACGGCGGCCGCGATCAGCGTATAGCCGCTCATCCGGCGTCGGATCCCGGCATGCTGCACGGGCTGCTTGGCGTGTGTCATGACTGATCTCCGACGGACGTGGCAATGGGCCGGGTCCGTTCACTCACTGTACCCGCCGCCTATGTTTCAAGACTCGCTCATTTGTAAGGTGGATTCGCTGGCGTGTAACAAAAGGTCTCGCCACGTCGGGCCGCCGGCAGGTGAACGGTCTATCCGGCCAGAAACGCATCGAACTGTTGATGGCCGGCCGGCGTGACGCGCAGCACGCGCGGCCGCTCGGTCCGCTCGACCCAGCCATGCGCCGACCACGCATCGAGCAACGCCGCGCCGAGCGCGCCGCCCAGATGCGGCCGGCGCATGCTCCAGTCGAGGCAGGTGCAAGCGAAGCGCCGCCGTCGGGTCTTCTGCGCGGCCATATCGATGCCCCAGTCGGCGAAGCGGGCGACGCCCTGCGCGGTCGCTTCGAGCGATGCGCCGTCTTGCGTCAGCAGTCCGCGCTCGAGCATGCGCTCGAACATGCGCACCGACAGCTCGCCTGCCATGTGGTCGTAACAGGTGCGCGCATAGCGCATTTCTAGCGGCACGGTGCGTGCCGGACGCTGCACGGAGCGCTGTGGCGCGCTGACCTGCGCGACGTTGGCGAGTGCTTCGATCGATGCGGCGATGTCCGCCGACGCGATACGGAAATAGCGATGCCGGCCGCGCACTTCGAGCGCGAGCAGCCCGCCGTCGGTGAGCCGTCCGAGATGGGCGCTCGCCGCCGATGGCGACAGCCCCGCGATCATCGTCAGTTCGCCGGCTGGGCGGGCGCTGCCGTCCATTAGTGCCCACAGCATCGCGGCGCGGCCGGGATCGGCGAGTAGCGCGCCGATGCGGCTCAGGCCGGGGAAGTGGTTCTGGTCGTCTAAGAGGGGGGCGGTCATGGCGCGTCTCCTGAATGGGCGGCACAGGGCAGCGCGGTCCAATCGCAAAGCCCGCCGCCACGATTCCTACTCTACGCGCATCGGGTATTCGATGTTTCAGCTTCGCGTGAACAATCGATGCGACGGACGTGTCCGGCTCGGTCCGCGTTTGCGCGTCGTCGCGAGCCGCCAGGCTAGAATCGAAGCCTGTCCTTGCAGGAAATCGATGTGATGAAAACTCTTCTCGCCGTCGCCGCGGCGGTTCTGCTGTCCAGCGCCTGCGCGGGGGGCGGAGCCGGCTCGGGGTCGGCCGGCAGCGGCAGCATCAACATGTACGGCACCGTCGACACAGGGATCAGCGTCCACAACTAGGCCCACCGTCGGCCCATCGGCGCGCTTCGCGCCGCGTCCCCAATCGACGCCGCGCCGCGCGCAATATTGCGCTCGTATAATCGCCTCCTTTCAATGCATCCGATTGACCGGAGTCAAGATGAGCACTGTTCCCACCGCACCGCTGGACCGTTCGGAAACCACCTTCCGCTTTCTCGCCGAGCCGACCTCGGTCAACTTCGGCGGCAAGGTGCATGGCGGCGCGCTGATGAAGTGGATCGACGAAACCGCCTACGCATGCGCGGCGGTATGGTCTGGGCGCTATTGCGTGACGGTCAGCGTCGGCAATATCCGTTTCCGTCGGCCGATCCTCGTCGGCAATCTGGTCGAGCTGCGCGCGCGCGTCGTCGCGACGGGCCGCACCAGCATGCACATCCACGTGTCGGTGCACGCGGGCGACCCGAAGGGCGGCGAACTGCTGCAGACCACCGACTGTCTCGTCGTCATGGTCGCCGTCAACGAGAACGGCCATCCGGTGCCGGTGCCCGCCTTCCTGCCAGAGACCGAGGAGCAGAAACGCCTCGCCAGGTACGCGATGGACGTGAAGGAAGCGCTCGACGCGATCGTCGAGCTGAAGCCGGAAGAAGTCGCGCAGGGAAAGATCTAAGCGCGCATCATCATGCGGTGCGTCCGACCATATCCTTCGGTCGCACCCACTCGTCGAACTGCTGCTCGGTGACATAGCCGAGCGCCAGCGCCGACACCTTCAGCGTCGTGCCTTCCTTGTGCGCCTTCTTCGCGATCTGCGCGGCCTTGTCGTAGCCGATGTGCGGATTGAGCGCCGTCACCAGCATCAGCGATTCGTTGAGCAAGGTATCGATGCGCTCGTGATTCGGCTCGATGCCGGCCGCGCAGTTGTCGTTGAAGCTGTGCGCGCCGTCGGCGAGCAGGCGCACCGACTGCAGCACGTTGTGCGCGATCATCGGACGGAACACATTGAGCTCGAAGTTGCCGCTCGCGCCGCCGATGTTCACGGCGACGTCGTTGCCGAACACCTGCGCGCATAGCATCGTCAACGCTTCGGACTGGGTCGGATTGACCTTGCCCGGCATGATCGAGCTGCCCGGCTCGTTTTCGGGGATCGACAGCTCGCCGAGACCGCAGCGTGGGCCGCTCGCGAGCCAGCGGATGTCGTTGGCGATCTTGTTCAGGCTCGCGGCCACCGTTTTGAGCGCGCCGTGCGCGAATACCAGCGCGTCGGCGGCTGCCATCACCTCGAACTTGTTCGGCGCCGACACGAACGGTAGACCGGTCAGCTTGCCGATCGCGGCGGCGACGCCGTCGGCGAACTTCGGGTGCGCGTTCAGTCCCGTGCCGACCGCAGTGCCGCCCTGCGCAAGCTCGTACAGATGCGGCAACGCCGACTCGACGTGCCGGATGCCGTGCTCGAGCTGCGCGACATAGCCCGAGAATTCCTGGCCGAGCGTGAGCGGCGTCGCGTCCTGCAGGTGCGTGCGGCCGATCTTGACGACGTCGGTGAACGCTTTCGCCTTGCCGTCGAGCGTGTCGCGCAACGTCTTCAGCGCGGGCAGCAGATGCTTGACGATGGCATCCGCGGCAGCCACGTGCATCGCGGTCGGAAACACGTCGTTCGACGACTGCCCGCGATTCACGTCATCGTTCGGATGCACCTTGCGCGCTTCGCCGCGCTCGCCGCCGAGCAGCTCGCTCGCGCGGTTCGCGATCACCTCGTTCAGGTTCATGTTGGTCTGCGTGCCCGAGCCGGTCTGCCAGACCGCCAGCGGAAATTCGTCCGGATGCTTGCCGTCGATGATCTCGTCGGCCGCCTGCATGATCGCGTGGGCCTTCTGCTCGTCGAGCACACCGAGGCCGAGGTTGACCTCGGCGGCCGCGCGCTTGATCACCGCGAGCGCGGTGATCAGCTCGGGCGACTGCTTTTCCGTCGAAATCTTGAAGTTCTGCAGCGAGCGCTGCGTCTGCGCACCCCACAGGCGGGCGTTCGGCACCGCGATTTCGCCGAACGTGTCGCGCTCCATCCGTACGTCTTCAGTCATGGTTGACTCCGCTTCTCAAAGTTCCGAGTTGACAGGCAATAACGAGAATAGACCCGTTAGCGCATTCCGGTAAAAACCGGCCTGCGGATCGAAAATGTAGGTGCGTGTCTGGCCGTTCTCGACGTCGGTCCAGACGAGCGGCGACAGGGGCGCGCCGATCGAGCGCAGATAGGCGAGCTGGGCCGCGTCGGCGAGCGTCACGTGGTAGCTGTGATCGGGCTGGATGGCACGCTCGAAGATGTTGGCGACCTGATTCGCGAGTTCGGGGCTGTGGATCACGAGTGCGAGCTCGGTGTTCAGATTGGCCGAGCGCGGGTCGAGGTTCATCGAGCCGATGACGAGAATCTGGTGGTCGATCACATAAGTCTTCGCATGCAAACTCGCGCGCGAACGCGAGCCGACCAGCCCCACGTTCGGCGTGTCCTGGTATGACCTGAATTCGTACAGTTCGACGCCTGCCTTTAGCAGCGGCACCCGGAACGGGCTGTAGCCGGCCTGCACGGCGACCGCGTCGGTAGCCGCGAGCGAGTTGGTCAGCACTGCGATGCGGATGCCGCGGAGCGTGAGCTCGCCGGCCGCCTGCACGCCCGATGCGTGCGGCACGAAGTAGGGCGACACGATCAGGAAGTCGTGCTGCGCGTCGCGCATCAGTTCGCGCAGCCGCGCGAGCGGCGGGCTCACGTAGTCCGGCGACGGATGCGCGATCTTCTCCGGCAGGTCCGCCCTGAATTCCGCACCCGCCCACGTGAGGCCGAGCTGCTCGCTCGTAATCTGCGCGGCGAGCGGCGTCGCGTTCAGCGGTTTCGCGTTGTACGGATCGGCATGGGTGCGCCAGTGGTGGCGCAGGTCGTCGCGCGTCTGGTCGAGTTCTTTCTGGTCGAATTTCTGCTTGTTCAGCGCACGCAGCGGATAGGCGAGGTCGCTGTTCCAGTAGTCGTCGAAACTCGCTGAGACGTCGGCGACGATCGGGCCCGCCGCGAGCACGTCCATGTCGCGGAACTGCAGCGTTTCGCTGGCGCTGAAGTACTCGTCGCCAAGATTGCGCCCGCCGACGATCGCGAGCTGGTTGTCCGCGATCATCGCCTTGTTGTGCATGCGGCGCGTGAAGTGGCCGATCTGCGTGAATACGTTCGTGGTGCGCTCGAACATGCCCTGCTGGGCGCTGCCGAACGGATTGAAGACGCGAATCTCGATGTTGTCGTGCGAGTTCAGCCCCGCCATGATGCGGTCGATGTCCTTGAAGTTCAGATCGTCGACCAGCATGCGCACGCGCACGCCGTGATCGGCCGCATACAGCGCGGCGCCGAGCAGCAGCTTGCCGGTGGTGTCCTCGTTGGCAATGTAGTACTGCATGTCGAGGGTTTTGGTCGCCGCGCGCGCGAGCGCGATGCGCATCTGCAGCGCGTCGGTGCCGTTCGCCAGCACGCAAAAGCCCGACTGCTCCGGATGCTTCGCCTCGAACGGCGCGAGCGCTTCGCGCAGCGGCGTATCCGCGGTGGCGGGGAGTGCGTGCGTGAGCTGGCGGTCGAACGCGGTGGCGGGCGGCTTCGTCGCGCAGGCGGTCACAAATGCCGCCGCACAGCAGAGCAGGAAAAATTGCCTCGTCGTGCTGACTATCGAATGGCGGCGCGCGGTTCGCCGATGTTGTTCGAATTGGCCCTGCACGCTGTTTTCCCCCTTGTTTTGCAAGCTTTTCGCGTGGCGACAGCGAAGGCCTGCGCACGCTGTCGAGAAAACCATTCTAAGGGAATTGGGGCGCGTGTTCGTCGTTCGTCCGCAAACGCAGCAGCGTGCCGCGCGTCGGTCGGGAGCGCGCCGCGGTTCGGTGATCCATCACCTGATGCGAACCGCGGCGCGCCGACGCTCTATCAGACGCGCCCGGCGCGCAGCGCGCGCTCGCCATCGGGATGGGTCGAGCCTTTCGCCGGGCGACCCGCCCACACTCCCGCGAGCAGCGAGCCCGACAGGTTGTGCCAGACCGAGAACAGCGCACCCGGCAGCGCGGCGAGCGGCGTGAAGTAGAGCTTGCCGAGCGTCGCGGCGAGACCGGAGTTCTGCATGCCCACTTCGATCGCGAGCGTACGGCAGACGGCTTCGTCGAAACCGAGCAGACGGCCGCCCCAGTATCCGCCGAGCAGGCCGATGCCGTTGTGCAGGATGACGCCGACCATCACGACGAGGCCCACCGACGCGATGCTCTTCTGCGTGCCGCCCACCACCGCGCCGATGATCAGCACGATCGCGACCATCGACACGAGCGGCAGGATCGGTTCGATCTTGCGCACGAGCTTGCCGAACAGATGATTGACGACGAGACCGACGACGATCGGCAGCGCGACTATCTGCAGGATGCTCATCAGCATGCCGTGCACGTCGACGACGATCGACGCGTCGACGTAAAGGCGCGTGAGCAGCGGGGTCGCGAACACGCCGACGAGCGTCGACAGCGCGCTGATCGTCACCGACAGCGCGACGTCGCCGCGCGCGAGATAAATCATCACGTTCGACGCGGTGCCGCTCGCGACGCTGCCGACCAGCACCATGCCGGCGGTCAGCTCGGGCGGCATGCGCAGCGCCCGGGCGATGACCCACGCGGCGAGCGGCATCACGAGGTAGTGCAGCACGATGCCGGCGATCACCGGCGCGGGCCGCGAAAACACGCGCAGGAAATCGCCGGCCGACAGCGTGACGCCCATCGCCAGCATGATGATCGTGAGGAGCGTGGTGACGTGCGGCGCAACGCCGGAAAACGAGGCCGGCGAGAAGTACGCGGCGACCGAGACGAGCACGGCCCAGAGCGGGAACAGGCGGGTGACGCGGGCAAGCATGGCGGGTGGTCCTTGGTTATGTTGTATCGCGGGAAAGTGGGGCTGCGGCGCGGCCGGGTGTCGGCTGACGGCTGGCGTTGCGGCGTTTGCCGCGCCAAAGCGGGTGAAGCGGCTACGGCAAGCGCCATGTCGAAAGCGCGGCAAAAACGGGCGGCCAATTGAAGCCGCACGCGAAGCGGGCAATGGTGAGCGCGCGAGCGGCGCCAGTCCGGCGCCTGCCTTCGTGAGGCGCGCCGTCGTGCGGTTCGTGGCGCGTGAGCGCGGGTTAGCGCTCGCGTGCCGCGGCGGCCATTTTACCTTTTACAGGGAGTGCTTCAGGAGTGGGGCTTGCCGCTACTTCGCTCAAACCGAGCGCGCGGGCGGCGTGGCCGATGCCGCCGTCGGCGCCTGCCGCCGGCTCAGCCTGTGAAAACGCAGCGTCATCAGCAGCGCGACGCTCGCAAGACCTGCGGCGAGCCCCCACCACAAGCCGCGCGCGCCGAGGCCGGCGTGAAACGCGAGCAGATAGCCGGTCGGAAAACCGATCACCCAGTAGCCGAACGCGGCGGCGATCATCGGCACGCGCGTGTCCTTCAGGCCGCGCAGACAACCGGAGCCCACCGCCTGCATCCCGTCGACGATCTGGAAAATCGCCGCCACGCCGAGCAGCGAACTGGCGAGCGCGATGGTCGGGGCGTTGGCCGGGTCGTCCAGATGCAGATACAGACCGACGATCCAGTGCGGCGCGGTGATCAGCACGAGGCCCGACATCGACATGAAGCCGACGCCGAGTGCGAGCGCGACGAAGCCCGCGTGGCGCGCGGCGAGCGGCTGACCGGCGCCGGCCCAGTAGCCGACCCGCACGTTGGCCGCCTGGCCGATCGACAGCGGCACCATGAACGCGACCGACGCGACGTTCAGCGCGATCTGATGCGCGGCCAGTTGCGATTCGCCGAGCAGGCCGACCATCAGGCCAGTGGCGAGGAACAGCGTCGACTCGACGCCGTAGGTGATCGCGACCGGCCAGCCGATGCCGAACAATTCGCCCATCAACGGCAGCTTCGGCCGCGTCGCGACGACGAAATGGCGGAAGCGCGGCCGCAGATGCAGCAGCGCCATCAGCACGAGCGCGGTCAGCCACACGGTGATCGTGGTCGCGGCCGCCGAGCCGAGAAAACCCAGCCGCGGCAGCCCGTACGCGCCGTGGATGAGCCCGTAGTTCAGGAAGCCGTTCACGCCGACGCTCGCGATCGACACCCACAACAGGCGCCGTGCCGCGCCGATCGCCGGCAGAAACGAGCGCATCAGGCCGACGCCGATCAGGCTCGCGGGTGCGCCCCAGCGCAACACCGCCGCGTATCGGCCGACGTTGTGCGCGAGCAGGCCCGGCTCGCCGACCGCGAGCAGGATCCTCGACGCGAACGACAGCAGGATGAACGCCGGCACCGACAGCAGCACCGACAGCACGAAACCGGTCCAGTAAATATGCGGTACCCGGCCGTCGTCCCGCGCGCCGCGCGCGTGCGCGACGCTGACGCTGACCGAGGTCAGCACGCCCTGCAGCAGCGTGACGACGACGAAAAAGAGGTTCGCGCCGAGGCCGCCGGCGGCGAGCGCATCGGGGCCGAGCGAGCCGAGCAGGATCGTGTCGGTGACGCTCATCGCCATTTGCGACAGTTGCGCGATCGCGAGCGGCGCGGCGAGCCGCGCGGTGTCGGCCGCGTGGCGGGATAGGGTCGGTGGCCGGCTGGCCGCGCGAGCGAAGCTGGGTTGAGTCATCGAATGCCTGACGGCGAAAAGTGGCAGCGGTGGCAACAGCGGTGGCGTCAGCGAAAGGCGGGCGCGAGCGGCGCCGCATTGCATCTCGCCGCGCGCTCCGACGGGCGTTGGAGCGGCCGGGCAGCGGACGGGAAAAAACCGCGACACGGCGCCGAGCCGGTCAGCCGACTCCTCGCCCGTGGCGCGGTCCGTCGTTTACCTGTCGAAACCGACAGCTTATTGCCTCCCCCGGCCGCTGTCGATGGACGACGCACAATTCTGGTGCGTGCCGTCCTGCGATTTTCCGGACTGCCGTCAGCCTTCGTGGACCGCGATCCGCGTATCGCCGAGCAGCACGACCTGGCCCGCGCGGATCTTGCAGGTCTTACGCGTCTCGACCCGGCCATCGACCATCACGGCGCCGTCGGCAACCATCATTTTCGCGGAGCCGCCACTATCCGCGAGGCCCGTGATCTTCAGCAGATTGTGGAGTTCGACGTATTCGCCGGTCAGCGTGAAATTGAGGTTGGGCATGACGTTTGCACCTTTGGGCACGGGGTCGCGTTGGGGTTCGCATCATAAAGCAAGCGCACCCGGAGCGGCGGCGCGGCCATCCGGCGAGCCCTTCGCGCAAGCAAATGAAAGTAGATGTTATTCAGTTGTCGGAAAGTGAAACGTTCCGTAACGCTGGTCGCACCGGACGGATTTCACTCCTAGAGTGCAGTTCAGCAGCAAAGCCCGCTGGCTTCCGGGATCGCTCCCCAGCCGCCCATCCAGCGACGCACAGACCGGACGAGGCGCGCGCGACGTTCCGTCATCACGACGCCAGAGAGTCCGCCCGTGTCACAACAACTCCATCCAGAGAGGATAGCCATGACCCAGATTCGTTCGCTCCTGATCGGTACCGCCCTCACTGCCTTTGCCGCGACGGCGGCCATTGCGCAGACCGCGCAGCCGGCAGCAGGCATCGGCGCTCAGGCGCAGATCCAGAGCCAGGGCGTCGCCGACATGGCGCCGCCGTCCGCAGCTGGCGCCCAGCGCATGCAGGTGGCGCCTTCGACGCAGGGCATGCAGCAAGTCCCGGGCGCACCCGCCGCGCAAGGCGTCGAGGCGCCGCCGCCGGCTCGTTTGACGGCTTCGGGCTCCACCGACCCGCTCGTGCAGAAGCGCGACGCCGACGCGAAGGCCAACGCCGAGTATCGCGCGGCCAGGAAGTCCTCGAAAGCGGAATTGAAGGCGGAGCAGAAGGCCGCGAAGGACCAGTACAAGGAGCAGGTGCGCGGCGCGAAGCTGAACCAGAAGGCGGACAAACAGACCGCCAATAACGAAATGAAGATGAACATGGAAGGGCAGGGTGCCGCGCAGGGCGACGGCGCGGACGTCAAGCACTAAGCCCTGCTGGATGCCGCGGCGCGCGGGTCTGCGAGGCTCGCGCGCCGCGGGCGTCAGGCGAAGGCCGACAAGAAAGCCGCGCTCGCCCAGGCGAAAGCGGACAAGACCAAAGCCGACGCGCAGGCCGACGCCGACAAGGCCAGCGCTGCTGCCAACCTGAAGGACGCGAAGAAACAGTAGTGCGCGGCGTAGACCGGCGGATAGGCGCCCGAAAAAAGGGGCGCTTGTCGCATGAGGTTGTATGGATATACAGTGTGCGTCGCATCCTGAAGATCCATCCAACCCGCGAAACCGATCAGTGTCCACCGTCGCCGAATCCGCTCCGTCGTTCGATACCGCCGCCTGGCTAGCGAAGCTCAACGACGCGCAACGCGAAGCCGTCGAATACGGGACCGACACGCCGGACGCGCTGCCCGGCGCACTGCTCGTGATCGCGGGCGCCGGCTCCGGCAAGACCAACACGCTCGCGCACCGCGTCGCCAATCTGGTGGTGAAGGGCGCCGATCCGCAGCGCATCCTGCTGTTGACCTTCTCGCGCCGCGCGGCGCTCGAAATGATCCGCCGCGTGACCCGCATCGCGGGCGCCGCGGCCACTACCGTCGGCCCACGCGCCGCGCTCGCGCAAGGGCTCACGTGGGCGGGTACCTTCCATAGTGTCGGCGCGCGGCTGTTGCGCGAATACGCGGATCTGATCGGCCTCGCGCCCGCGTTCACGATCAACGACCGCGAAGACTCCGCCGACCTGATGAACCTCGTGCGCCACGAGCTTGGACTGTCCGCGAAGGAGCGGCGCTTTCCGGCGAAGGGCACCTGCTTCGCGATCTACTCGCGTGTCGTCAACACCGGCGCATCGCTCGGCCAGGTATTGGACCGCGCGTTTCCGTGGTGTCGCGAGTGGGAGGGCGATCTGCGCCGGCTGTTCGCCGCATACGTCGACGCCAAACAGAAGCAGAGCGTGCTCGACTACGACGATCTGCTGCTCTACTGGTCGCACATGGCCGCCGAGCCCAGCATCGCGGCCGATCTGTCGGCGCGTTTCGATCATGTTCTGGTCGACGAATACCAGGACACCAACCGCCTGCAGGCGTCGATCCTGCTCGCAATGAAGCCGGACGGCCGTGGCCTGACCGTGGTCGGCGACGACGCGCAGTCGATCTATTCGTTTCGCGGCGCGACGGTGCGCAATATCCTCGACTTTCCCACGCAGTTCGAGCCGCCCGCCAGGCAGGTCACGCTCGAGCGCAACTATCGCTCGACCGAGCCGATTCTCGCCGCGTCGAACGCGGTGATCGAACTCGCGAGCGAGCGCTACACCAAGAATCTGTGGACCGACAAGGCGTCGGCGCAGCGCCCGCGTCTCGTCACGGTCGCCGACGATGCCGCGCAAGCTCGCTACGTCGTCGAGCAGGTGCTCGAGGCGCGCGAGCAGGGCGTGAAGCTGAAGTCGCAGGCGGTATTGTTTCGCGCCGCGCATCACAGCGCCGCGCTCGAGATCGAGCTCACGCGCCGCAACATTCCATTCGTCAAGTTCGGCGGGCTCAAATTTCTCGACTCGGTGCATGTGAAGGACGTGCTCGCGGTGCTGCGCTGGGCCGAGAATCCGCGCGATCGCGTCGCCGGCTTTCGCGTCGTGCAGCTGCTGCCGGGCGTCGGCCCGGCCACTGCGGCGAAGGTGCTCGACGACATCGTCGCGCGCGCGGACGGCGGCGATCCGGTCGCGACTGCGGGCGGTGTGCTGGCCGCGTTTGCGGCGCCCGCGCGCACGCAGGAAGACTGGCATCCGTTCGTCAAGCTGATGTCGAGCGTGTACGGCCGGCAAACGCCGTGGCCCGCCGAGTTCGAGATGGTGCGGCGCTGGTACGAGCCGCATCTGGAGCGCAATCACGAGGACGCCGCGATCCGTCACGCGGACCTGCTGCAGATGGAAAGCATCGCGGGTACGTATCCGTCGCGTGAACGCTTCCTGACCGAATTGACGCTCGATCCGCCCGACGCGACCAGCGACGAATCCGGCGTGCCGCTGATCGACGAGGACTACCTGATCCTGTCGACGATCCATTCGGCGAAGGGTCAGGAGTGGCGCAACGTGTTCGTGCTGAACGGCGTCGACGGCTGCATTCCGTCCGATCTCGGCACCGGCAGCGACGAGGAAATCGACGAGGAGCGGCGCCTGCTGTACGTGGCGATGACGCGCGCGAAGGAAGACCTGCACATCGTCGTGCCACAGCGCTTTTACGTGCACAACCAGACGCATCTGGGCGACCGCCATGTGTGGGCGTCGCGCACGCGCTTCATCGCCACCCCGATGCTGCCGCTGTTCGACGCCTATGCATGGCCGCGCATTGCGGTGGCGAGCGCGCCGAGCGCGGCGGGGCTCGCCGCGGCCGCGCAGGCGAAGATCGAGATCGCGGCGAAGCTCAGGAAGATGTGGGATTGAGCGGCTAGCACCGCGCGTTGGGATCGACGCGCGGGCAGGGGGCGCGTTGATCCGACGAAGGGACGCGCGCCGCGCGGGTCAGTGGAAGCTCAGCGCGACTGCCGCTGCTGTTGCTGCGCGACCGGAGGCGGCGGCGGCACGAAGAAATTGCGCAGCCATGCCGCGAGCCGCGAGAACACGTCGTACGGCTCCTCGACGAAAATCTCCGGCTTCAAGAGCCGCAGATACTCCATGATCTGCTGCGCTTCCTGCTTCTGGAACGTGCCGTGCGAAATGCCTAGCCGCAACAGCCCACGCAGTTCGCCGAGCTTCTCGCGCGCGGTGCTGCCCACGCTCATCTCGCACGCGACCTTCGCCTCGTAGACGCGCTGACGCAGCGATTCGACGAGCCGCCATGCCGGCGTCTGCATCACTTCCTCGAGCGCCTGAATGTCCTGCACCGTGCTCTTGATCTGCGAGGCGAGGGGGTCGACCAGCGTCGCGTCGCCTTCCGCCTCCTTGACGATTGCGGCGGCCCAGTCGCGGCATTGCTTGGTGAGCTCCTCGGGCGTCCATTCCGAGCGCGCCGCGAAACCGAACCCGAACTCGCCCGCCTGCCGCATCAGGATCGACACGACGTCCGGGAATTCCTTGTCGAGCGTGCGTTTGGCCCACGCGTACTGGCCGCCTTGCAGCATCCGCTGTACCGCGTGCTCGGTGAGCGGCACCATGTTGTCGAGCAGCTTGGCGCGTAAGAAATCCTCGAACGACGGCGTCGCGAACTGCGGATCGAGCTTCAGCGAGACCCGTAAAAAGGCCTCGAAGTCCTTGCGCAGCGACGCGACGGTCTCGTCCTTGAGCTTCAGGGTGATTTGACCCATGTGTTATCCCGTTTAATGCGGCCGCGCGCGGCGCGCCGTCGCAAGATCGCCCGGCCGCTCGCGGACCGAGGCGATGCGACGCCGGTTGCCGACGCGCTTGATTCCAGCCTGTTGCCGCGTAACCAGCGGGACGACTCCCGATGAGCGGACCTCGACTGCATATCGGCGGGGTGGCGGGAAACTTGAGGGCGGCCCGGCGACGCGCGGGCGCTTCGGAGGGAAGCTTCGGGCAATGGCCCGCTTGGGAGTCGCTTGAACGGGAGTGCGCGGCCCGCGACGCGGCGAGGTGTCGACGGGACCGCTGATGAGTCGATGAGCGTAGAGACAGGGCGCGCTTACTTCAGCACCACGCACTGCCAGACGAAGAACACGCCTAGACCGACTGCGATCGTCAGCAGCGGCCGGCGCGTCAGCGCGCTAACGACGATCGCGGCGAGCGCGCCGACCAGCTGCGGATTGCGCCAGTTCAGCTCGGCGTTGTTGCCGTGCGGCGACACGGCCATCGGGACGATGATCGCGGTCAGCACGGTGACCGGCACGAAGCTAAGCGCGGTGCGCAGAAGCGGCGGGAACACGAGCCGGTCGCCGAGCACGAACACGGCCGCGCGGATCAACCACGTAATCGCGGCCATGCCGACGATCAGAACGACGTAGTTCATCGCGCGGCCTCCACGGGACGGCGCGCACCACGCAGGTTCAGACGCGACATCGACAGCAGCACACCGACCGCGACTCCCGCGAACACTGCGCCGAGCAGGCCGAGCTTATACGGCCACGCCTGCCAGAAAAACGCCAGCGCGCCGGCGGTGACGGCCGCCGCGGTATAGCGCAGCGCGACCAGTTGCGGCACGACGATCGCAATGAACGTCGCAACCATCGCAAAGTCGAGACCGAGCGACTGCAGGCCGGGGAAGGCCGAGCCGAACAGCAGGCCGGCGACGGTCCATAGCTGCCAGTTCAGATACATCGCGACGCCGGCGCCGAAGAAGTAGTACGGGCCGACCGTGCCCGGCTCGCGATGCCGGTAGTGCTCCCACGCGACCGCGAAGACTTCGTCGGTGAGCAGCGCGCCGAGCGCCCAACGCCAGCGCTTCGGCAGATGCGCGACGTGCGGTGCGAGCGTCGCGCTATACAGCACGTGACGCAGATTGACGACGAGCGTGGTCGCCCAGATCACGGCGAAGCTCGCATGCCCGGCGATCAGGCCGAGCGCGATGAACTGCGCGGAGCCCGCGAAAACGACGAGCGACATCAACTGGCCGTGCCACAGATGCAGCGGGCTGGAGGTCACGAGCGTGCCGAAAATGACGCCGAACGGCGCGGCGCCGACCATCATCGGGATGATGTCGCGCGCGCCGGCGGCGAATTCTTTGAGATGGCCGCCCCGGGTGGGCTGGCCTTGGGTGGAATCGGTCAATCTAAGCCTCCTTGATGTCGGAAGCATAGCGGCTGACCGGCGTTCGGACTTGTACGTTCTTGCGGCGGGTTGCGGATGGGGTGCTACGGTGTAGCGGGGGGATGGCTGATGACGGGCTGACGGATTGCGGCGGCACGCTCACGGCGCGCGGTGCAGGCGCCGGCGGTGCCGCATCGCGTTACGAACCGCGCTGCGTTCCTTGCCATTGGCCCGGCGGCACGCCGAACATGCGCCGGAAATGCCGCGTGAAATGGCTCTGATCGGTGAAGCCGCTCGCGGCGGCGACGTCGGTCACCGGGACGCCGGCGCGCAACGGCGCGAGCGCGCGCTGCAGGCGCACCTGATTGCGCCACGCGTGGGGCGGCAGGCCGGTCGATTGGGTGAATAGCCGCGCCGCGTGGAACGGCGACAGACCCGCTGCCTTCGCGACCTCGGCGAGCGTCACCGGTTCGACGAGGTCGCCGGTCAGACGCTCCTGCATCAGTGCGACGCGAGTGTCGTCGGTGGCGACGCGAGCGGTGGCGGGGCGCGTCCGCGCATAGCGGACCAGCAACGTGGACAGCGCGTCGAGCATCGCGGTTTCGGCGGCGAGCGCGTCGTCGCCGGCTTCGAGCAGACGGTGGGCGTGCGCGAGCCGCGTCGCGAGATCGGAATCGCGGATCACGCCGGGCGCGAACCACGGTAAGGCCTGCGGCTTGCCGGCGACTTCGTCGGCCAGCGCGCAGAGGAACCCGACCGGCGCGTACATCACGCGATACCGCCAGCCCGCCTCGACCGCCTTCGACCCCGTGTGCAACTCGCCCGGGTTGATGACCGGCACGCTGCCCGCTTCGGCGACATGGTGCTCGCCGTTATACCGATAGCATTCCGCACCCGCGACGATCACCGGGATCGTGTAGGCGTCGTGCCAATGCGGCGCGAACTCGTGATCGTGATATTCGGCGGTGAGCAGATCCGCGCCGGGCAGTAGCGGCGTGCGCCAGTAGCGGGCGGAATCGCGGAAACGAGGGGTGGCGGTCATGACGAAAGTCTGGCTGGACCGGTCAGTTTAACGCGTCGTTGTCGGGGACGGCGGCGGGTGTGCAGCGCCGCGCCGCGTGCCGCGGGTGCCGTCAATTGCCGGTACTTGTCCTGACTTGCCTTACTTGACCGGAATCGTCGTGCCAGTGGGCATCGGCACGGCGCTCACGCTGTTTTTCGCGCTGCCGCTGACGACGCGGTCGCTGTAGGTCAGATAGACCAGGGCGTTGCGCTTCGTGTCGACCACGCGCACCACGTGCAGCGACTTGAAGATCAGCGACATGCTGACCGAGAACACGTCGTCCTTCTGCTTGACGGGGCCGGTGAAATGCAACTCCCCGATCTGGCGGCACGCGATCGACGCCTCGGTCGGATCTTCGGCGATGCCGAGCGTGCCTTTGACGCCGCCCGTCCGCGCCCGCGACACGTAGCAGGTGACGCCTTGCACGATGGGATCGTCATAGGCCTCCACGACCACGCGGTCGGAGCCGGTAACGTGAAAATTCGTATTGACGCTGGCGATTTCTTCGCCGCGCGCCGAAGAAAGCAGCAGGGCGCCGACGGCCGCGAGCGCGATGCGTAGCGAGGTGGATTTCATGAGCGTGCCGGTTGAGTGTCTGGAGTGGGCCAGCGCCAGAGCGGGGCGAAACGTGCGCCGTGAAGTCGCCATCGTATAACGGCGCGCGGCGCGCGTGAGGCTGTCCATCGTGGCACAAAAACAAAAAGGCCCGCATGGATGCGGGCCTTTCAAATTTTTTGGCTCCTCGACCTGGGCTCGAACCAGGGACCTACGGATTAACAGTCCGGCGCTCTACCGACTGAGCTATCGAGGAACAGCAGTACAACTTGATCTACATAAAAAAACCCGTCTGATTAACGGGCTTTTGCAATTCTTGGCTCCTCGACCTGGGCTCGAACCAGGGACCTACGGATTAACAGTCCGGCGCTCTACCGACTGAGCTATCGAGGAACAGAACAACAACAGCAGAGAAACGAAATTTTAGAGGCAGCTGAAACGTCTGTCAATACCTCGGCGTTCATCCTGATACTGAATCTGAACGGCCAAGGCAGGTGACAGGCGGCCGCGCTCAGCGCGCGAGCAGCGCGAGCTTTTCCTTCACATCCTTGAATTCCTCGGCTTCCGGCAGCGGTGCCTTGGTCTTCGTGATGCTCGGCCACGCTTTCGCCAGGTCGGCGTTCAGCGCGATGAAGTCCTGCTGGTCTCCCGGCACGTCTTCTTCGGCATAGATGGCGTTCACCGGGCACTCGGCCACGCACACGGCGCAGTCGATGCATTCATCGGGGTCGATCGCGAGGAAGTTGGGACCTTCGCGAAAGCAGTCCACCGGGCACACATCGACGCAGTCGGTATAGCGGCACTTGATGCAGCTTTCGGTCACAACGTGAGTCATTCAGGCAGCTCCTGCATGCGGAATCGGGGAGGGCGCGGACGCCAAAAACACTATTGTAACGTAACGTCAACAGGCGCATAAAGCATCGGGCCGTGCGTCTTATATGTTTTTGTGATTAGTTTATGGGGTGCCGCGAGCGGCCGCGCAATGGCGGCGAAGGCCCGGTGGCACGCTGGATGCGGACGCATTCGGGTAACATGCATCAGGTTGGCGCGCCGCTCGGCTCAGCGCGTCCGTTGCAAGGGTGCAGTGAGCCCTTTTCGTTTTTTCAGCGGTCCAGTTCGTACCATCATGACTATTACTTCGCTGCTCGATACCGATCTGTACAAGTTCACGATGATGCAGGTGGTGTTGCATCACTTCCCCGCCGCCAACGTGGAGTACCGCTTCCGCTGCCGCACGCCGAACGTCGATCTGGTGCCGTACGTCGACGAGATTCGCGACGAAGTGCGCGAGCTCTGCGAACTGCGTTTCACCGACGACGAACTCGACTACCTGCGCCGCATGCGCTTCATCAAGGGCGACTTCATCGAGTTCCTCGCGTTGTTCCATCTGAACGAGAAGTACATTTCGATCACGCCGTCGCCGAAGGGCAATGGCGAAATCGACATCGACATCAAGGGGCCGTGGCTGCATACGATCCTCTTCGAAATTCCGGTGCTCGCGATCGTCAACGAAGTCTATTTCCGCAACACCCAGCAAACGCCCGACTATCACGTAGGCCGTGGCCGTCTGCTCGACAAGATTCAACTGCTCGGCGCTCGTCCGGAGTTCGCCGACTGCAAGATCGCCGATTACGGCACGCGCCGCCGCTTCTCGAAGCAGTGGCACGAGGAAGTGATCCTCACGCTCAAGGACGGTCTCGGCGAGCAGTTCGCCGGCACGAGCAACGTCTTCTACGCGATGAAGCACAGCCTGACACCGCTCGGCACGATGGCGCACGAGTACCTGCAGGCTTGCCAGGCGCTCGGTCCGCGGCTGCGCGACTCGCAGATCTTCGGCTTCGAGATGTGGGCGAAGGAATATCGCGGCGACCTCGGGATCGCGCTCTCCGACGTGTACGGCATGCAGGCGTTCCTGCGCGACTTCGACATGTACTTCTGCAAGCTGTTCGACGGTGCTCGCCACGATTCCGGCGACCCATTCGACTGGGGCGAGCGCCTGCTCAAACACTACGAGGCGAATCGTTGCGACCCGCGCACCAAGGTCCTCGTCTTCTCCGACGCGCTCGACATCCCGAAGGTGCTGCAGCTATACGAGCGCTTCCGCGGCCGCTGCAAGCTCGCGTTCGGCGTGGGCACCAATCTGACCAACGACCTCGGCTACAACCCGCTGCAGATCGTGATCAAGATGGTTCGTTGCAACGGTCAGCCGGTCGCGAAATTGTCGGACTCGCCGGGCAAGAACATGTGCGAGGACAAGGCGTATCTCGCGTATCTGCGCCAGGTGTTCGGCATCGCGCAGCCGGAAGAAGAGGCGGCCAGGTAGCGCGCTTTGCGGACTGCTTTTCGGTTCATCGCCTGACCATGATCTGCTCGCGTTCGGGGTTACGGCGAACAGTGTCGCCGCGCGATCGACTGGCGGCAATATGCCGTTCGGCCAGGGTGTTCGCGCGGAGCGCGGCCGGTATAATCCTCGCCATATCGCACGGCCGTCGACACGAGGATTTCGCCCATGGACACATCGATTGCCCGCCGCAACATCCTGGCGCGCATCCGCGCCGCGCAAGGGCGCGAGCGCGAACCGAGCGCCGCCGAGCGCGAAGCTGCGGCGGACTATCTCGCGCGTCATCCGGCCGGCCCGCGTCCGGACATGCCCATCGATCTGCGCGCGCGCTTCATCGAGGAAGCGCAGAAAATGGCGAGTACTGTCGACACCGTTCAGACCTTCGCCGATGTACCCGCCGCCGCGCATCGCTATCTGACGCAACACGGTTTGCCGTTGCAGGCCATCGCGTGGCAAACGCTGCGCGATCTGCCGTGGGCCGCGGCCGGCCTCGCCGTCGAATATCGCAAACCGCAAGACAATGACGTGGTCGGTCTCACCGGCTGTTTCTGCGCGACCGCGGAGACCGGCACGCTCGTGTTGCTGTCCGGTCCCGAGACGTATGCGTCGGCGGGGCTGCTGCCGGAGACGCACATCGCGATCGTGCCGGGCTCGCGGATCGTCGCGGGTCATGAAGAGGCGTTCGACCTGATCCGCAAGGAACGCGGCGAGCTGCCGCGCGCGGTCAATTTCGTGTCAGGACCATCGCGCACCGGCGACATCGAGCAGACCATCGTGCTGGGCGCGCACGGCCCCTACCGGGTGCATGCGATCGTCGTGCAGGATGCTTGAACGCGTCGCGCGGCGGCGTGCCAGCGCATACGCGACACACGCGTTATCTGTCATGCGTGCGGTTGCAAGCCGTCGCGCGGCCTGTATCGGCATGAATTCGCAGGCCGGCCGCGCGGGCTGGTGGCTCGCCGTTGCGTCGATGCTTGCGCTGTGCTCGCCGTCCGTGCAGGCTGAGACGCTCCTCGACGGCGCGCGCTTGTCGGCGTTGTGGGGCTTGCCCTTCGCGGGTGTGCTGCTGTCGATCGCGATCCTTCCGCTGATCGCGCCAGCCCTCTGGCATCACCACTTCGGCAAGATCGCCGCGGCGTGGGCGCTCGCGTTCATCGTGCCGTTTGCCGGGAGCTTCGGCGCGAGCGCGGCGCTCGGCGCGCTCGCGCATGCCATGCTCGACGAGTACATCCCGTTCATCATTCTGCTGACCGCGCTCTATACCGTCGCGGGCGGCATCTGCGTGCGCGGCAACCTGCATGGCACACCGCGTCTGAACACCGCGATTCTCGCGCTCGGCACCTTGCTCGCGAGCGTGATGGGTACGACCGGCGCGGCGATGCTGCTGATCCGCCCGTTGCTGCGCGCAAACGACAATCGCCGCCACGTGACCCACGTGGTCGTGTTCTTCATCTTCCTCGTCGCGAACGTCGGTGGCGCGTTGTCGCCGCTCGGCGACCCGCCGCTGTTCCTCGGTTTTCTCGAAGGCGTGAGCTTTTTCTGGACCACTACGCATCTCGCGCCCCCGATGCTGTTCGTGAGCGGCATGCTGCTCGCCGCGTTCTATGCGCTCGACTCGTACTACTTTCACAAGCGCGAGGAGGTGCGTTCGGCTTTCCTCGATCCGACGCCCGACGGCGCGCCGCTCGGCATCGACGGCAAGATCAATTTCGTGCTGCTCGCCGCGCTGATCGCGTTCGTGCTGATGAGCGGACTGTGGCGCCCGCAAATCACATTCGACGTGCTCGGCACGCACGTCGCGTTGCAAAACATCGTGCGCGACGCCGCGCTGATCGTGGTCACGCTGCTATCGCTCGCGTGGACACCGCGCGCGGCCCGCGCGGGCAACGACTTCAAGTGGGCGCCGATCGAGGAAGTCGCCAAACTGTTCGCCGGCATCTTCGTGACGATCGTGCCGGTCATCATGATCCTGCGCGCGGGAGAAGCCGGCGCGTTCGCGGGCATCGTCCATCTGGTCAATGATCCGTCAGGCGAGCCGCGCGACATCATGTACTTCTGGGCGACCGGCCTGCTATCTTCGTTTCTCGACAACGCGCCGACCTACCTCGTGTTCTTCAACCTGGCCGGCGGCGATGCGCAGACCTTGATGACCACCGGCGCGACCACGCTCGCGGCGATTTCGGCCGGCGCCGTGTTCATGGGCGCGAACACCTACATCGGCAACGCGCCGAACTTCATGGTGAAGGCGATCGCGCAATCGCGCGGCGTGCGCATGCCGAGCTTTTTTGCGTATCTGGGCTGGTCCGGCGCGGTGCTGCTGCCGTTGTTCGCGCTGACCGGCTGGCTCTTTTTTGAACGCTGACTCTGCAACGCCGAGACAATCCCTCGACGTGCGATACGGAGACTTGCATTGCAGAAAATCCTCGTTGCCCGTTCGATCTTTCCCGACGTGATCGACCGGCTCAAGCAGTACTTCGACGTCGACTGGAACGAGGGCGACGTGTTGCCCGCCGACGAACTGAAGCGCCGTCTCGCGGACAAGGACGGCGCGCTGACGGCCGGCGAGATGATCGACGCGGGCGTGCTCGCCGCGGCGCCGCGTCTGCGCGTCGTGTCGAACATGGCGGTCGGCTACAACAACTTCGACATGGCCGCGTTCAACGCGGCGAACGTACTCGGCACCAACACGCCGGACGTGCTGAACGAATCGACCGCCGATTTCGGCTGGGCGCTGATGATGGCAGCCGCGCGCCGCATCGCCGAATCGGAGCACTGGCTGCGCGCCGGACATTGGCAGAAGTGGAGCTACGACGGCTTCCTCGGCAGCGACCTATACGGTTCGACGCTCGGCGTGATCGGCATGGGCCGCATCGGCCAGGCGCTCGCGCGGCGCGCGCAGGGCTTCAACATGCGGGTCATCTATCACAATCGCTCGCGCGTCGCGCCGCAAATCGAGGCCGAGCTGAACGCGGAGTACGTGTCGAAAGAGGATCTGCTGCGGCGCGCCGACCACGTCGTGCTGGTGCTGCCGTACAACAAAGGCAACCACCACACGATCGGCGCGGCCGAACTGGCGCTGATGAAGCCGAGCGCGACGCTCACCAACATCGCGCGCGGCGGCATCGTCGACGATGCGGCGTTGGCCGACGCGCTGCGTGACAGGCGCATCGCGGCGGCCGGTCTGGACGTGTTCGAAGGCGAGCCGCAACTACACCCGGCGCTGCTGAACGTGCCGAACGTCGTGCTGACGCCGCACATCGCGAGCGCGACCGAAACCACGCGCCGCGCCATGGCGAATCTCGCCGCGGACAACCTGATCGCCGGCCTCGGCGCAGGACCGCGCGCCGGTCAGCCGCCGAATCCGATCAACCCCGACGTGATCGGCAAGGCGCGTTCATGACAATGATTCTGGTGGCGGCCGTCGCGGTGCTGGCGGTTGCCCTCGTGATCGCACTGGCCTTGCTGCTACGCGGTCACGACCGCACGGAGCAGCGCGAACAGTTCGAGATGCTGAACGAACGCGTCGATGCCGTCGTCGACGCGCAGGCGCATACCGCCGAGCGGCTCGAGCGGCAACTGCGCAACGACATCGCCGAGACCGCGCGCGTGTCGCGCACCGAGCAAAGCGGCGGCTTCGCGCATTTTCAGCAGACGCTCGCCGCGCAGTTCAGCAGCATGACGACGGTGCAGGGCGGCAAGATCGACGGCTTCGCGCAACAGCTCGACGCCGTGCGTCACAGCCTGCAGGCACAGGCGCAGCAGGCGCGCGACGAGCAGGGCCGCTCGCTGAAGCAGTTCGGCGACACGCTGAGCCTGCAACTCGGGCAACTAACCGAGGCGAACGACCGACGCTTCGCCGAAGTGCGCGCGACGATCGAGCAGCGTCTGAAGGACATCGAGGCGAACAACGCGACGCGGCTCGAGGAAATGCGCCGCACCGTGGACGAAAAACTGCACGCAACGCTTGAGCAGCGTCTCGGCGAGTCGTTCAAGCTCGTGTCCGACCGGCTCGAACAGGTGCATCGCGGTCTCGGTGAAATGCAGACGCTGGCGGCCGGCGTCGGCGATCTGAAGCGCGTGCTGACCAACGTGAAGACGCGCGGCACGTGGGGCGAAGTGCAGCTCGAAGCCTTGCTCGAACAATTGCTGACCGCCGATCAATACGCGAAGAACGTCGCGACGGTGCCGAAAAGCGCCGATCGCGTGGAGTTCGCGATTCGTCTGCCGGGGCGGCAGGAGCCCGGCGGCGCGAATACGCCGGTATGGCTGCCGATCGACGCCAAATTCCCGCGCGAGGACTACGAGCGGCTGATCGAAGCGCAGGAGCGCGCCGATCCGGTCGCGGTCGAGGAAGCATCGCGCGCGCTCGAAGTGCGAATTCGCGCGGAGGCGCGCACGATCGCGGAGAAGTACGTGGCGCCGCCGCATACGACCGACTTCGCGCTGCTGTTCCTGCCGACCGAAGGCCTGTACGCGGAAGTGCTGCGCCGACCGGGGCTCACGGATCTGCTGCAGCGGGACTATCGCGTGACGATTGCGGGGCCGACCACGCTGACCGCGTTGCTCAATAGTCTGCAGATGGGTTTCCGCACGCTCGCGATCGAAAAGCGTTCGAGCGAGGTGTGGCAGGTACTCGGCGCGGTGAAGACGGAGTTCGGCAAATTCGGCGACGTGCTCGCGAAGACCAAGGCGCAGCTCGAAACCGTCACGCGTTCGATCGAGGCCGCGGAAACGCGCACGCGCATGATGAACCGCAAGCTGCGCGACGTCGAGGCGTTACCGGGCGACGAGGCGAGCGGGTTGCTCGACGATGCGCTGTCGGGTGTGGAGCCTGATGAGCAATGAGGGGCGAGGCGCTGGAATTCACGCCCTTGCAGCCAGCCGCGCCAGCGCATCGCCCGTCACGCGCATGACGCGCCAGTCCGGCAACACCGCCGCCCCCATCTTCTGATAGAAGCTGATCGCCGGCTGATTCCAGTCGAGCACGGTCCACTCGAAGCGCACGCATTGCCGCTCCACCGCCAGCGCCGCGACGTGTCGCAGAAGCGCGGTGCCGAGCCCGCTGCCCCGCTGCGCGGGCTGCACGTAGACGTCTTCGAGATAGAGCCCGCGGCGGCCCGCGAAGCTCGAAAAATTGTGGAAGAACAGTGCATAGCCCACGATGCTCCCCGCGTCTTCGGCAACCAGCGCTTCGATCGACGGCCGCGCGCCGAACAGCGCGTCGCGCAGGCTATGTTCCGTCGCGACGAAGATGTGCGTGAGGTTCTCGAACTGCGCGAGTTCGTAGGTGAGCGCGAAGCTCGCGCCGGTATCCGCGGGCTTGGCGGCGCGGATCGTCGCGGGCATTACGCTTCTTCCGGCGCGTCGGCCAGATGGATTTCGATACCACCGAAGCGCGACGCGACCCAGTTGTAGGCGTGGCACGCGATCCACAACAGCACGAAGCCGAGGATCGCGTTCAGCAGCAGCGCGCTGAACACCGTGCTCAGCTCGACCGAGCCATATCGCACGAACGCGACCACCACGCCGAGCAGCACGATCGGCACCGAGAACGTCAGATACACGAGGATCAGCGCTTTGGCCGTCTGTCCCGGTGCGATGAACGAGATCTGTTTTTTCATGTAAGTCAAACCCGTGTGTCGTAGTAGTGATAGTGGGTGGCGTGTCGATGAAGTGCTGCTGTGGTGCCGATGTCGTGCGATCGATGCGCTGCCTGGAACGTCAGATGAGACCGTCGAACAGCATGATCGACACGCGATCGCCGACGTCGATGTCGCCCTCGTCGTGGCCGAGCACGATGAAGCAGTTCGCTTCGCTCATCGAGCTCAGCACGCCTGAGCTTTGCGACCCGGTCGGGCTCACGTGCCAGTATCCGTGCGCGTCCTGTTCGGCGATGCCGCGCTGGAATTCGGTGCGGCCCGCGCGCTTGCCCACCGCCACGCGGCTCGTCGCGTGAATCACCGGCGGCGGCCGCGGCGTCGCGCCGGCCATCAGCAGCAGCGCTTCGCGCACGATCTGATAGAACGTCACCATCACGGCGACCGGGTTGCCTGGCAGGCCGAAGAATAGCGCAGGTTTGCCGAGCCCGGGCTTTTCGCCGGACCACAGGCGGCCGAACGCGAGCGGCCGGCCGGGACGCATCGCGAGACTCCAGAAGGCGACGTCGCCGAAGGTCTGTAGCAACTGCTTCGTGAAGTCCGCTTCGCCCACCGACACGCCGCCCGAAGTCAGCACCACGTCGGCGTTGGCCGCGGCACTGCGCAGCGCGGCTTCGAGCGCGGCCGGCTCGTCACGCACGACGCCGAGATCGAGCGCGTCGATGTTCAGGTGCCGCAGCATCGCAAACAGCGTGTAGCGGTTGCTGTCGTAGACCGAGTCCGCGTCGAGCGGTTCGCCGAGCGAGCGCAGTTCGTCGCCGGTCGAAAAGAACGCGACGCGCAAACGCCGCCGCACGCTGACTTCGCCAATGCCGAGCGACGCGAGCAGGCCGAGGTCCGACGCGCGCACGATGCGGCCGGCATGCAGCGCGACGTGGCCGCGCGCGAGGTCTTCGCCGGCGCGGCGGCGGTTCGCACCCGCCGCCGCCGCGCTGGCGGCGAAGCGGATCGACGTGGAATCCGCACCGTCGCGCTCCACCTGTTCCTGCGGCACGACGGTGTCGCAACCGGCAGGCATGCAGGCGCCCGTCATCACGCGCACGCACTGGTTCGCCGCGACGCGGCCCGCGAACGGATGACCGGCGAGCGCCTTGCCGGCGACCGTCAGCTCGACGCTGTCCGCGCCGCCTCGCATAGCGGCCGCGAGCGCCGCGTGATTGAACGCGTAGCCGTCCATCGCGGAGTTGTCGTGCGCGGGCACGTCGATCGGCGACACGATGTCGGCGGCTAGCACGCGGTCGAGTGCATCGCGCAACGCCAGGCGCTCGACGGCCGCGACCGGCGTCGCCCACTGCCGGACGATCGCCTGAGCGGCCGGGACGGGTAGCGCATGAGGATCGTACTGCGCGACGCAGCGGGAAAAGTCGTTGAGCGTGGTCATGAATGGCTGGGCGTCGCGACCGGTGATGGGCGCGGCTGTTGCCGTGCGGCCGGAGCGGATGTCAGCCGGGGCCCCGATTGCGTTCGAGGTCGGCGAGTTCTTGTAACGAGTTGGCATTGTAGAACGCGCGCTCGTCGGCAAAGACGACTTCGACCGTCTTGTGGCGCGCGTACCACGCGCGGACCTTGCGCTCGCCGGAGGCCAAAAATCCGGCCAGGTCGTCCGCGACGGCGGTGCGCATCAGCGCGAATACCGGGTGCAGGGAGGTTTCTCCACCGGTGTCGACGGTAGCGACCGTTGCGATGTCGGCGTGGTTCGCGTCGAGCGCATCCGCGAGGCGCGCGGCGAGGTCGGCCGGTAGCCACGGCGAATCGCAGGGCGCGCTCAGCAGGTACACCGTGCCGGCGGCGCGCAGTCCGGCGAGCATGCCGGCGAGCGGGCCGGGAAAGTCGGGGAGGGTGTCGGCGACGAGCGTTGCGCGATATGGCGCGCCGAGCGCCGCATAGGTATCGGGATGGCGGTTCGCGCTGATCATCAGAGGGCCGGTCTGCGGCGCGAGGCGCCGCAGCACGTGAGCGGCGAGCGGTTCGCCGTGCAGCGGCTGCAACCCCTTGTCGACGCCGCCCATGCGCGTGCCGCGCCCGCCCGCGAGCACGAGGCCAGTGATCTGTTCGCGGGGGATGGACATGCGTCGGCCGCTCAGCCGCCGATGTAGGACATTTCCACGCGACGCTTGGCCGGCTCGCCCTGATCGGCCGGCTGGCTGCCGCGCAGCTGCGAGTAGCGGTCGCCGCGGCCCTGCCAGATTTCGGCGATGGCGGTGGCGATCCCGGCATCGCTCGCACCGCCGCGCAACAGCGCGCGCAGGTCATGTCCGGTCGATGCGAACAGGCACAGGTATAGCTTGCCCTCGGTCGACAAACGCGCGCGCGTGCAATTGCCGCAGAACGCGCGGGTGACGCTCGAAATGACGCCGATCTCGCCGCCGCCGTCGACATAACCCCAGCGTTGCGCAGTTTCGGCGGCGCTGTGCGCTTCGAGCGGCACCAGCGGGAAATGCTCGGCGATGCGCGTGACGACCTCGGCGGAAGGCAGCACTTCGGTCATGTTCCAGCCGTTCGAGGTGCCGACGTCCATGTACTCGATGAAGCGCAGCACCGCGCCCGTGCCTTTGAAATGACGCGCCATGGGGACGATTTCGCCGTCGTTGGTACCGCGTTTGACGACCATGTTGACTTTGACCGGCGCGAGCCCGGCCGCTTGCGCGGCGGCGATGCCATCGAGCACGTCGGCGACCGCGAAGTCGGCGTCGTTCATGCGGCGGAACAGCGCGTCGTCGAGCGCATCGAGGCTGACGGTCACGCGCGTGAGGCCGGCGTCCTTCAGGCTGCGCGCCTTGCGCGCGAGCAGCGAGCCGTTGGTGGTCAGCGTGAGATCGAGCGGACGGCCCGCAGGCGTGGTCAACCGGGCGAGCCGGTCGACCAGGAATTCGAGGTTTTTGCGCAGTAGCGGCTCGCCGCCGGTCAGGCGAATTTTCTCGACGCCATGCGCGACGAACAACTGCCCGAGCCGCTCGATCTCCTCGAAACTCAACAACGCGCTGTGCGGCAGGAAAGCGTAGTCCTTGTCGAACACTGCGCGCGGCATGCAATACACGCAGCGGAAGTTGCAGCGGTCCGTCACGGAGATGCGCAGATCGTGCAGCGGACGCGCGAGCGCATCGTGCAGCACGCCGCTAGGTGTCTGCACTGGGCCGGTGATGACCGGCGCCGCGCTGAGATCGGCAACAGGGATGATGCGTCGTGACATGAAATGCTTCGTCAGGTGCTTTAACGGACGGGGATGATTTGATTCTATCGGAAATGCCGGTGGCGGCAGATGCGCGACGGACGTTGTCGGGGTATACGGGGAGCGGCGCGGCTCGCGGCGACAAATGATCGCCTAAAGAAAAAGCCCGCCGGAAAGGGCGGGCTTTTTCACGAACAACGACGCGGCTTACTGCGGATGCTTGATCGTTTCGACCTGTTGCATCGGCGCGTGGTCGTCTGGCGGCAGCGCCTTGCGCTCACGGATCACGCGCGGCGGCTTGACCGTCTGCGCCGCCGCTTCCTGCGCGGCACGCAGCTTGTCGGCGTCGGTGTTCACCCAGATCAGGCCAGCCTGCTCGAGGATCGGCTGCAAGGCGTCGGCCGACGCGGCGGCGGGGGCTGCGCTGCGGACGAGGGCCGGCTGCGGGGCCGCGGCGACGGGCGCCGGTTCGACCACGGCCGGTTCCGTTGCGACGACCGGTTGCGGCTCGACGATTTCGGCCTGCGGTGCCGGCACGGCTGCGGGTGCCTCGACGATCGTGGCCGGAGCCGCGGTGTCGAGCGCAGCCGGGACGGCTCGCGGTTCGGTCGGGACGGTCGGCTGCACTTCCATGGCCGGTTCGACTGCCGGGGATTCGGCATGCGCGGCGGATTCGACCGAAGCGGCCGGCGTAACCGGTTCGCTCGCGGCCGACGCGGCTTGCTCTGCCTGCGCTGGCGCTTCGATAGCCGGCTCCGCCGCCACGGGTTCGATCGACGCCGCCGGGGCCTCTTCCACCGGCACGACCTTTTCGGTCTTCGCGGCATTTTCCGCGGCGAGAGCCGGCGTTTCGGCTGCCGCATGCAGTTCGGCCACGACGGCGCTTTCCGTTGCGACAGCGGCGACCACCACTTCGACCGGGGTCACTTCCTTCGCTTCGCTCGCTGCAGGCGTGTGCTCGACCGGCTGCTGGGTGCGCACCGGCGCTTCGTCGCTGGCGGCAACGTTGTCGCCTTCTGCTTCCGCGACATCCGCCGCGAGATTGCCATTCACGTCCTCTTCACGCTCGCGACGACCACCACGACGGCCGCGGCGACGACGACGACGCTCTTCGCCGTCACGTGCGATTGTTTCCTGATCGACCGGCACGCCGTTTTCACCCGCTGCGGCGCGGTTGCGCGCCAGTTCGTCGGCAGCTTGCGTGTCGGTTTGCGTCAGCGCCGAGGCGGCTTCCGCCTGCGGCTTGCGACGCTCGCCACGCTCGACGCGTTCAGCGCGCTCGCCACGCTCGCGACGCTCACCGCGTGCTGTGCCTTCGACGGCTTCCGCGCGCTCGGCGCCGCGGGTGTCGCGTTCGCGAGCCTCGCGCGGCTCACGCGGTTCACGCGGTTCACGCGGTTCACGCGGCTCGCGAGCCTCACGCAGTTCACGGCCTTCACGGGCCTCACGCGGTTCGCGTTGCTCACGCGGCGCGCGCGGTTCGCGGCCCTCGCGTGCCTCGCGGCCTTCGCGTTCCTCGCGACGCGGCGACGGCTGCTGACCTTGCGCCTGACGGCCGCCGGTCACGCCTTCGCCACGCGCTGCCGCGTCGCGACCGCCTGCGCCGCCACGGCGATTGCGGTTGCGATCGCCGCCGCGCTCGCCGGTGCGCTCACCGCGCTCGGTGCGCTCGCCGCGTTGCGGACGGGCCTGCTTGTCGGTGGTGGCCGGCGCGGCGGGCGCCGGAGCAGCCGGCTGCATGCCGAACAGATTCTTCAGCCAGCCGATGAAGCCGCCACTGGCCGGCGTCACCGCGACCGGAGCGGGGATAGCCGCCGGGCGGGCCGGCGCGCTCGGAGCCGGCTTCTCGGGCGTGATGCCCTTGACCGCCGCTTCCTGCTTCGGCTTCACTTCCTCAGCGCGCTTGCTGTAGCCGGTTTCCGATTCGAGTTCGCGGGCCGCTTCTTCGGCCATCTTCCACGATGCGCGCGGCTCGTCGAGGCGCGCGTCGTCGTGACGCAGACGCTCGAGCTTGTAGTGCGGCGTGTCGAGGTGCTTGTTCGGGATCAGCACGACGTTGACCTTGAAACGCGACTCGATCTTGTTGATTTCGGCGCGCTTCTCGTTCAACAGGAAGGCGGTCACTTCGACCGGCACCTGGCAGTGGATCGCCGCGGTGTTTTCCTTCATCGCTTCTTCCTGAATGATCCGCAGCACTTGCAGCGCGGACGATTCGGTATCGCGAATGTGGCCCGTGCCGTTACAACGCGGACACGTGACGTGGCTGCCTTCCGACAGCGCCGGACGCAGACGCTGACGCGACAGCTCCATGAGGCCGAAGCGCGAGATCTTGCCCATCTGGACGCGGGCGCGGTCGTGCTTGAGCGCGTCTTTCAGGCGCTGTTCGACTTCGCGCTGGCTCTTGGCCGATTCCATGTCGATGAAGTCGATCACGATCAGGCCGCCCAGGTCGCGCAGACGCAGCTGGCGAGCGACTTCGTCGGCGGCTTCGAGGTTCGTGCGCGCGGCCGTTTCCTCGATGTCCGCGCCCTTGGTGGCGCGCGCCGAGTTCACGTCGATCGCGACGAGCGCTTCGGTGTGATCGATGACGATCGCGCCGCCCGACGGCAGCGGCACGGTGCGCGAGTACGCGGTTTCGATCTGGTGCTCGATCTGGAAGCGCGAGAAGAGCGGCACGTCGTCGTGGTAGCGCTTTACCTTTGCCGACGTTGTCCGGCATCACGATGTCCATGAAGGCGCGGGCCTGGTCGTGGATTTCGGTCGTGTCGATCAGGATTTCGCCGATATCGGGCTGGAAGTAGTCGCGAATCGCGCGGATCACGAGGCTCGATTCGAGATAGATCAGCATCGGCTGGCCGGCCGTGCCACTTTGCGACGCGGCTTCGATTGCGCGCCACAGCTGCATCAGGTAGTTCAGGTCCCACTGCAGCTCTTCGGCGCTGCGGCCGATGCCGGCCGTGCGCGCGATGATGCTCATGCCTTCCGGCAGTTGCAGCTGCGCCATGGTTTCGCGCAGTTCCTGACGGTCGTCGCCTTCGATCCGGCGCGACACGCCGCCGCCGCGCGGGTTGTTCGGCATCAGCACCAGATAGCGGCCGGCGAGCGAGATGAACGTGGTCAGGGCTGCGCCCTTGTTGCCGCGTTCTTCCTTTTCGACCTGGACGATCAGTTCCTGACCTTCCTTCAGTGCGTCCTGGATGCGTGCGGAACGCATGTCGACGCCATCGCGGAAGTACTGGCGGGCGACTTCCTTGAACGGCAGGAAGCCGTGACGGTCTTCGCCGTAGTTGACGAAGCAGGCCTCGAGCGACGGCTCGATGCGCGTGATGATGCCCTTGTAAATATTGCCTTTGCGCTGTTCGCGACCGGCGGTTTCGATATCGATATCGATGAGTTTTTGCCCATCGACGATGGCGACGCGCAGCTCTTCCTGCTGCGTCGCATTGAACAACATTCGTTTCATTGAACGGCTCCAGAGCGGCCTCGCCGGCCCAGCTGCTCGGTTGTCAGTCGCGAGAGCGGGGAGAGTAGGCGTGCCGCGCCTTATTGTGTTTTCACAAACACGCTGGAGCGGGAAAGATGGCGGGAGAATTGCCTGAGAGGGCCCAGCCCGATAAAAAACGGGCACGGTGCCGCAGGGCACATGCGAACACGGCTTCAAATCATGGCCTGACACGCCGCGTTTAGCCAGCAGACCTTCATAAGTCTTCGCCCTCTGAAGCCGGCGCGCCAAATGGGCGCGCGAGCGAAGGGCCGAAGTCCGCGGTCATGCCGCAACGGGAAGTTCGCGCAGGCGGCGCGTCTTTTCCTGCTGGGGGTGTCTCGCCTTCTTTTGACGTCGCCAAGTCTTGTACTTTCTACAAGACGCCTTGGGCGCACGCCGTATTTTCGCGACTTGCAGCTTCGTCCAGCTGGGCGTCATACCACCCGGATCACGAAGCTGAAAGCTAAATTCTTTTTTACCAAAATTCCGTTACCGTCGAAGCCGACCTTGACCGAACGCGCCTGCGGGCGCCGTCCCTGCCGGGTGCTGACTTCGTGCGTGCAACTTGTTGCATCTCATTTTCAGGGCGAGCAACCAGACCCCGGCGCAAGTAAAATAACGGTTTATCGCTTGCGCTCGCGCAATCCGCCGCATTCCGGACACTGCGCCGGCCGTCGCGGACTGCTGGGCAAATTATATTCAGAATGAAAGAGTTAGGCAAAACATCCCAGAGATCGGTTGCAGGCGCGGTCGAAGACTCGGTTTCAAGCGACCAGGTTTCGCTGATCGAAATCGACGACAGCTCGGCTGGTCAGCGCATCGACAATTTCCTGCTGCGCGTCTGCAAGGGCGTGCCGAAAAGCCATATTTATCGCATCCTGCGCAGCGGTGAAGTGCGCGTGAACAAGGGCCGGATCGACGCGCAGTACCGGCTCGAACTGGGCGATCTGGTGCGTGTGCCGCCGATCCGCGTCGCGCAGCCGAATCAGGCCGCAGCCCGCGTGCCCGTGCCCGCGCCGCGCTTTCACATCCTGTTCGAAGACGAGCATCTGCTCGTGATCGACAAGCCGGCCGGCGTTGCGGTCCACGGGGGCAGCGGTGTCGCGTTCGGTGTGATCGAGCAGATGCGCGAGGCGCGGCCGCAGGCGAAATTCCTGGAACTCGTGCATCGACTGGATCGAGAGACCTCGGGCATCCTGATGCTCGCGAAGAAGCGCGCGGCGCTCGTCAATCTGCACGAGCAGATTCGCGATAACCGGATGGACAAGCGCTACTACGCGTGCGTGCACGGCGAATGGGCGAGCGACTGGGGTCGCCGCCGCGCGGTAAAGGAGCCACTTCACAAGTACCTGACCGCCGACGGCGAGCGCCGCGTGCGCGTGCAGGCCGATGGCCTCGCTTCGCACACGATCTTCAATCTGGTCGAGCGCTGGCCTGAATATGCGCTGCTGGAGGCGGAACTGAAGACGGGGCGTACGCACCAGATTCGCGTGCATCTGCAGCATCTGGCACTCCCGATCGTCGGTGACGCCAAATATGGCGATTTCGCGCTGAACAAGGCGCTTGCGCGCGCCAACGCGAAGCCCGGCATCAAGCGGATGTTTCTGCACGCTTACCGGCTCAAGCTCACGCATCCTGCGACGGGCGCGCCGCTGCAGCTGGAGGCACCGCTGCCTGCCGACTGTCGCGGCTTTATAGAACAACTCAACGAACTACGCACTGGGTTCAACCCGGAGACGACCTGGCATGGCTAGAGAGCAATTCGATCTGATCGTGTTTGACTGGGATGGCACGCTGATGGATTCCACCGCGCATATCACGCGCAGCATCCAGGCGGCGTGCCGCGATCTCCGCCTGCCGGTTCCCGCGGACGAAGCCGCGAGCTACGTCATCGGCCTCGGCCTGCGCGACGCGCTGCAGATTGCCGCGCCGACGCTCGATCCGGCCGACTACCCGCGGCTTTCTGAGCGTTACCGCTTTCATTTTCTTGTAAAAGACCAGACTACCGAGCTGTTCCCCGGCGTGCGCGAGATGCTCCAGGAGTTGCGCGAGGTCGGCTATCTGCTCGCGGTCGCGACCGGCAAGAGCCGCGTCGGGCTCAATCGCGCGCTTGACCAGGCGCGCCTGACGAGCCTGTTCGACGGCACGCGCTGCGCTGACGAAACCTTCTCGAAACCGCATCCGGCCATGCTGCACGAACTCACCCGCGAATTGGGGCAGGATACGGCGCGCACGGTCATGATCGGCGATACGACACACGATCTGCAGATGGCGCTCAACGCCGGCGTGGCGGGCATTGGCGTGACTTATGGCGCGCATCCGGCGAATTCGCTGAATGCGATGTCACCGAAGTTCGTGGCGTCGAGCATCAGCGATCTGTCCGGTTGGCTGCGGGAGAACGCATGAGCGCCGACGGCGTGGATACTGCTACTGCCGCGGCTGCGCAGGCAGTGCGCATTTGCGCGGCCGACGAGCTGGTCGACGGTGGCGACGGCATCCGGCGCGACGCGCGGCTCGGCGGGCAGGATGCCGTGGTGTTTTTCGTCCGCTATGATGGCTGCGCCTACGGCTATTTGAACCGTTGCGCTCATGTGCCGATGGAGCTCGACTGGCAGGAAGGGCAGTTCTTCGAATCGTCCGGCTTATACTTGATGTGCGCGACACATGGCGCGATTTACGCGCCGGATACTGGCAAATGCGTCGGTGGTCCGTGTCGGCGGGGGCAGATTGCGTCGCGTGCAGGTCGAGGAACGCGATACGCTCGAGGGCCGCGCGCTATTCTGGCTGCCTGACGGCGATTTGCTGCCGGTTACGCGCTGATTTCCTCTTCCAATTTTCCACTGTCCGCATGTCCGACAACTTGACCCCCGAACAAGACCCTGCCTCGGGAGGCGGCTCCCGTGCACCCGCCGACCAGCCCGGCTGGGAAAGGGCCGCGCTCGAGCGCATCGCGCTGGCCGCGATCAACGAGCAACGCGCCGCGCGACGTTGGCGGATTTTCTTCCGCTTCCTGTTCCTCGTAGTGCTCGCACTGGCGGTATGGGGTGCGCTGAACTTCTCGGGCGAGCGGGTCGCCACGACTGGCCGTCATACGGCAATGGTTTCGCTTGATGGCGAGATCGCGACGGATGCGAGTGCGAACGCCCAAGATATCAACACTGCACTCGATTCCGCGTTTGAGGATTCCGATACAGCCGGCGTGATTCTTTATTGCAACAGCCCGGGCGGCAGTCCAGTGCAAGCGGGCATTATCAACAGCGAAATTCGGCGATTGCGTGGCAAATATCCGTCTATTCCGCTGTATGTCGTGGTCGGCGACATGTGCGCGTCCGGCGGCTACTACGCGGCCGCGGCGGCGGAGAAGATCTATGTCGACAAGGCGAGTATCGTCGGTTCGATCGGCGTGCTGATGGACGGCTTTGGTTTCACCGGCCTGATGGACAAGTTGGGGATTCAGCGCCGACTGCACACATCGGGTGAGAACAAAGGCTTTTTTGATCCGTTTTCGCCCGAAACGCCGAAGATGGACGAACATGCGCAGGTTATGCTCGATCAGATCCACGCGCAGTTCATCGACGCGGTGCGTCAAGGGCGCGGCAAGCGTCTGCATGAGACATCGGACATGTTCTCGGGTCTATTCTGGACGGGGCAGAAGAGCGTCGAACTTGGACTCGCGGACGGTTTTGGCGATGCAGATTACGTCGCGCGTGAGATCTTCAAGGCGCCGGATATCGTCGATTACACGGTGAAAGAGAGCATTACTGATCGTGTTGCCCGCAAATTCGGCGCGGCCATCGGCGCCGGCGCGGTTCGGGCGATGGCGCTCGGCGCGAAAATGAATCTGCGTTGAATCCACAGTTTTAAAAAGACGCCCGCGCGGTCGGTTTTGGCCGACCGCGCGGACTTTGCGTTGTGAGTTTCGGGCCCTGGTCGCCCTCAGTTGCCTGGCCGGTGTCTACGTTCAGGCCGCCAGAATCAGAAAAATCGCCGGCCGCTTATGCAGGTCGATCTCCGCCTTCTTTTTCCAGTCGGCGACGCTCCGGCTTGCGATCAGTTCGCTCGGCAGCGTCAGATCGACCGCCACGCAGACCAGCGTCGACGGCGCGCAGGTCGCGAGCAAGGTATCGAGCAGCGCGCGATTCCGGTACGGCGTTTCGATGAAGATCTGCGTTTGCTTGCCCTTGCGCGACTGCTGCTCGAGATCGCGCAGACGTTTGGCGCGCTCGGTGAAGTCGACGGGCAGGTACCCGTGAAACGCGAAGCTTTGGCCGTTCAGCCCCGATGCCATCAGCGCGAGCAGAATCGAACTCGGCCCGACCAGCGGCACAACCTTTACGCCGCGCTCGTGCGCGCGTCGCACCAGCAGCGCGCCCGGGTCCGCGACTGCCGGGCAGCCAGCCTCGGAGACGAGGCCCGCATCGGTGCCCGACAGCAGCGGCGCGAGCAGCTTGTCGATTTCGCCGGCCGGCGTATTGACGTTCAGTTCGCGAATCTCGATTTCTTGAATCGGCCGATCGGAGCCGACTTTCTTCAGGAACGCGCGCGTGGTTTTGGCGTTTTCGCCAATGTAATAGTGCAGCAACGCCGCGCGGGCGCGTACGGGCGCGGGCAGCACCAGATCGAGCGCGCTTGCGTCGCCTTCGCCGAGCGTGTTGGGAATGAGATAGAGCGTACCGGTCATCGGGCCCCCAAAAGCGGGTAGTTGGCCGCGAGCAGCATGTGCGACAGCGCGATAAGCGGCAGGCCGACGAGCGCGGTCGGGTCGTCGGAATGGATGGCCTCCAGCAGCGCGATGCCAAGCCCTTCGGATTTGGCGCTGCCGGCCACGTCGTACGGCGTTTCAGCGTGCAGGTAGGCGTCGAGCGCCGCGTCCGGCAGATCGCGAAAGCGCACGCGGGTGATCACGTCGATCGTTTGCGCGCTGTCCGTCGCGCTGTCGAACAGACACAGCGCGCTGTGGAACAACACGTCGCGGCCGCGCATCGCCTGCAATTGCGCGAGCGCCCTGTCGTGCGTGCCGGGTTTGCCGATCTGCAGGCCGTCATAGGTGGCGACCTGGTCGGAGCCGATCACGAGCGCGTGTTCGTCGGCGGCGAGGCCTTGGGCGACCGCACGCGCTTTGGCTTCGGCGAGGCGCAGCGCAGTGGCTTCGGGCGTTTCGGCGGCGAGCGGGGTTTCGTCGATCGCAGGCACGACGACGTCGAACGGCACGCGCAGGCGTTCGAGCAACTCGCGGCGATACCGCGAACTCGACGCCAGAATCAGGCGTGGCGGGCGTTTGGAGGATTCAGGCATAGTTTACGGGCAACGGGAGTGGCGGGTCGTACGGGGTCGCGCGAGGCTCCCGTACGTACGGGCTTAAGTGTTTGACTCGAAAAGACAAAACGGATATGATTTTGGGCTTTTCACGGTATGCTTGCACTTGAAGGGTCTCGGCGCGTTCAGCGGCTTTCGGCAGTCGGAAGGTTGAAGAAAGCCCGGCAGGGTGAACGCAACGGCCGCGGGCCCCACTGGCTGCCCCGCACACCGGATTATCTTCGCGGCGGATCTGATCATCCTTCGCGAATCACCGCGGCAACATGTTTGCCGACGCAGGAGCGCACATGACTCAACATCCTGGCAAACCTGCAGGTCTGTCCGACCCGCATGAACTCGATCTGTTCGAATTTGCGCGGAGCGGGCGTCAGGCCGCGGGTGTCGTGCGCGTCTCGCAACTGCCGCGCATGTTAAACGAAGTCCCGGCGGAAGCGCCAGATCGCGACACCGCGTTCACATGGCAGGCCGAAGGGACGATGCAGCCGGAATTGCAGGACGATGGCACCGAAGGTTCCCAGCCTTATCTGCGGCTGGCGATTCACGGTGCCGCGTGGCTCGAATGCCAGCGGTGCTTGACGCCGTATTCGCAGGCGTTCAACGTCGATGCAACTTACCGGATCGTCAATACGGAGGCGGAAGCCGAAGAGTTTCCGCTGGACGAGGATGAAGTCGAGGTGGTCGTCGGCTCGCGCCAGTTCGATCTCATCGACTTGATCGAAGAAGAGTTGCTGCTTTCCTTGCCGCTCGTGCCCAAACACGAGGTCTGTCCCGAAGTGCACGAGAGCCTTGTCTCGGGCACGGACGGTAGCGAAGGCGAGGGCGACGAAGCCGCGCAGGAAGAAGCTGGCGATGCCAGCAAGCCGGACCAGTCCAGCGAGCGGCGCAATCCGTTCGCGGCGCTCGAAAGTCTGAAACGCGACGAACCGGGCGGCAAGAAGCGCTAAACAGTTGCAGGGGGCGCGATGCGGGCGCATTGGCCATTCGGCCAGTGGTTAAGTCCGTGTCGGGCTGTGTTAGAATTCGGAAAATTTTTTGGAGTTTTAGTCATGGCAGTTCAACAAAACAAGAAGTCGCCGTCGAAGCGCGGCATGCACCGTTCGCACGATTTCCTGACGGCAGCGCCGATGGCCGTCGAGCCGAGCACGGGCGAAGTGCATCTACGTCACCACATTAGCCCGAACGGCTACTATCGCGGCAAGAAAGTCGTCAAGACGAAGAACGACTAATCGTTGACTGCGATGCGCCCTGTGGCGTTTCGCGTAGCGATCGGCTCGCTTGACATTTTCCCGGTTCGGCAAAAAGGCGGCATTCAACTGCCGCTTTTTTGTGTCTGAAATTCGTCGCACTCCATGACAGTAAAGCTCACGATAGATTGCATGGGAGGCGACCACGGCCCGTCCGTGACCGTTCCCGCTGCCGTCAACTTCGTTCGTTCGCATCCCGACGCGCAGTTGCTGCTCGTCGGCATTGAAAGTGCGATTCGTGCGCAGCTGAAGAAGCTCAAGGCTCAGGATCTGCCGGCGCTGACCGTCGTACCTGCTACCGAGGTCGTCGCGATGGACGACCCGGTCGAGGTCGCGCTGCGCAAGAAAAAAGATTCGTCGATGCGCGTGGCGCTGAACCGCGTCAAGGAAGGCGAGGCGCAAGCCTGCATTTCCGCCGGCAATACCGGCGCGTTGATGGCGGTCTCGCGCTATGTGCTGAAAACGCTGTCGGGCATCGAACGCCCGGCCATCGCGTTTGCCCTGCCTAATCCCACCGGCTATACGATGATGCTCGACCTGGGCGCCAACGTCGACTGCGAGCCGCAGCATCTGCTGCAGTTCGCCGAGATGGGGCACGCGCTCGTGTCCGCGCTCGAAGGAAAAGAGCGGCCCACCATCGGCCTGCTCAACATCGGCGAAGAAGTCATCAAGGGCAACGACATCATCAAGCGCGCCGGCGAACTGCTGCGTGCGAGTACACTCAACTTTCATGGCAATGTCGAAGGCGACGACATCTACAAGGGCACCGTCGACGTGATCGTCTGCGATGGCTTTGTCGGCAATGTCGCGCTGAAGACGTCGGAAGGTCTCGCGCAGATGCTGTCCAACATCATCAAGGAAGAGTTCGGCCGTTCGTGGCTGACCAAGGTGATGGCGGTGCTCGCGCTGCCGGTATTGATGCGCTTCAAGAAACGCGTCGATCATCGGCAATATAACGGCGCCGCGCTGCTCGGCTTGCGCGGTCTCGTGATCAAAAGCCACGGTTCAGCCGATGCCTACGCGTTTGAGTGGGCTATCAAACGCGGGTATGATGCCGTCAAAAACGGCGTGCTGGAGCGCCTTGCGCGAGCGATGGAAGAGAATGCGAGTTCTCTCGAACAGGCGGCGCGCGACGCAAGCGGTGCGGGTCACGCAAGCCCGATCGCAGGCCAGCCGGCCGAGCCCTACGCTGCGCAATCCTCGAAGGCATAATGGCTCAATCCACAATCTACTCCCGCGTGCTGGGCACCGGCAGCTGTCTGCCGCCCAACCGCGTCACCAATCAGGATCTGGCTGAGCGTCTCGCCAGGCAAGGCGTTGAAACGAGCGACGAATGGATCGTCGCGCGCACGGGGATCCATGCGCGTCACTTCGCCGAGCCGGACGTCACGACCAGCGACCTCGCGTTGATCGCCTCGCAGCGAGCGATCGAAGCGGCGGACATCGATCCGCAGTCCATCGACCTGATCGTCGTCGCCACCTCCACGCCGGACTTCGTGTTCCCGAGCACCGCCTGCCTGCTGCAGAACAAGCTCAGGATCAAGAATCACGGTGCCGCGTTCGACATACAGGCGGTCTGCTCCGGCTTCGCCTATGCGGTGGCGACGGTGGACGCCCTGATTCGCAGCGGCCAGCATCGCACGGCGCTCGTGGTCGGCGCGGAAACTTTCTCGCGCATTCTCGATTTCAACGACCGCACCACCTGCGTGCTGTTCGGCGACGGCGCCGGCGCAGTGATCCTGCAAGCGTCCGACGCACCGGGCGTGCTTTCGAGCGCGCTGCACGCGGACGGCAGCCATTCGAACATTCTGTGCACGCCGGGCAACGTGAATGGCGGCGTGGTCGCCGGCAGCGCCTTCCTGCACATGGACGGTCAGGCGGTGTTCAAGCTTGCCGTCAACGTGCTCGAGAAGGTCGCGATCGAAGCATTGGAAAAAGCCGATCTGAAGCCCGAGCAGATCGACTGGCTGATTCCGCATCAGGCCAACATCCGCATCATGCAAAGCACCTGCCGCAAGCTCGGCCTGCCGCAGGAGCGCATGGTCGTCACGGTGGGCGAGCACGGCAATACGTCGGCGGCGTCCATTCCGCTTGCACTCGACGTCGCGGTGCGCGACGGCCGCATCAAGCGTGGCCATAACGTGCTGATCGAAGGCGTCGGCGGCGGCTTCACGTGGGGCGCGTCGGTCATCCGCTACTGAGCGGGACGACGCATTCCGGGGCGTCGCTGGCGGCGCCCGTGCGGCCGGAATAACACCGCGCGCCATCTGGCAGCCGCGGCCGGCCGCCACATCCGATTAAACAGATTTTGGGGACGATATGAAATTCGCGTTCGTTTTTCCTGGGCAGGGTTCGCAGGCGGTCGGCATGCTCAACGCATTCGCCGATTACGCGATCGTGCGTGAGACGGTTCAGGAAGCCTCCGACGCACTCAACCAGGACCTCGGCAAGCTGATCGCCGAAGGCCCCGCCGAAGATCTCAATCTCACCACCAATACCCAGCCGGTCATGCTGACCGCGGCCTACGCTATCTATCGCGCGTGGCAGCAGGCGGGCGGCCCGGCGCCGGCGCTTGTCGCCGGCCATAGCCTTGGCGAATACACGGCGCTCGTCGCGGCCGGCGCGCTTGCGTTCCGCGACGCGGTGCCGCTCGTGCGTTTCCGTGCGCAGGCGATGCAAACCGCGGTACCGGTGGGCGAAGGCGGCATGGCCGCGATTCTCGGCCTCGACGACGACACGGTGCGCGCGGTCTGCGCGGAAGCGTCGGCGGCGGGCGTCGTCGAAGCGGTCAATTTCAATGCGCCGGCGCAAGTCGTGATCGCGGGCCACAAAGCCGCGGTCGAGAAAGCCTGCGAAGTCGCGAAGGCGAAGGGCGCGAAGCGCGCGCTACCGCTGCCGGTGTCGGCGCCGTTCCACTCGTCGCTGCTCAAGCCGGCGTCGGATCAATTGCGCGAATACCTCGCGAGCATCGACGTGCAGGTGTCGTCGATTCCCGTCATCAACAACGTCGACGTCGCCGTGGTCAACGAGCCGGCCAAAATCAAGGACGCGCTCGTGCGCCAGGCGGCTGGTGCGGTGCGCTGGGTCGAATGCGTACAGGCAATGGCAGCGCAGGGCGTCACGCACGTGATCGAATGCGGCCCGGGCAAGGTCCTTGCGGGTTTGACGAGGCGCATCGACGGCAATCTCGTCGGCGCGTCGGTGTTCGATCCGGCGTCGCTCGAAGAAACGCTGAAGCTCGTGACGGCAGACTGAGCGCGCATTCGCGAACGGGTATCGACAGAGCAATGCCGCGCTGGCGCGGCATCCCTCGACAGACGAATCAACAAGAATCAATGAGCCCTATTTGAAGGGCATCCGGACTGACAGATGGAAAAGACTCTCGACAAGCAGATCGCAATCGTGACGGGCGCATCGCGCGGCATCGGCCGTGCGATCGCGATGGAACTCGCGCGTCAGGGCGCGACGGTGATCGGCACCGCGACGAGCGAAAGCGGCGCGACGGCGATCACCGAAGCGTTCAAGGCGGCGGGCGTGAACGGCCGCGGCGCGGTGCTCGACGTCAACGACGCGGCCGCGGCCGAAGCGCTGATCGACGGCACCGTCAAGGAATTCGGCGCGCTGAACGTGCTGGTGAACAACGCCGGCATCACGCAGGATCAACTGGCGATGCGCATGAAGGACGACGACTGGGACGCCGTGGTCGACACCAACCTGAAGTCGGTGTTCCGTCTGTCGCGTGCGGTGCTGCGCCCGATGATGAAAGCGAAGGGCGGTCGGATTATCAATATTACGTCGGTGGTCGGCTCGGCCGGCAACCCGGGGCAGATCAACTACGCGGCCGCGAAGGCCGGCGTCGCGGGCATGACGCGCGCACTCGCGCGCGAGATCGGCAGCCGCGGCATCACGGTCAATTGCGTGGCACCTGGTTTCATCGATACCGACATGACGAAGGCGCTGCCCGAAGAGCAGCAGACCGCGCTGAAAACGCAGATTCCGCTCGGCCGTCTAGGCAGCCCGGAAGACATCGCGCACGCGGTCGCGTTCCTCGCGTCGCCGCAAGCGGGCTACATCACCGGCACGACGCTGCACGTGAACGGCGGCATGTATATGCAGTAACCAATTTCGGTTACTATCCGCGCCTTGATGCGTTTGCGGAAAGCACGAGGCGCATGCGTTGACAGGAACCCGATGCGCCGCTTTTTTGCCGGGTCAAACCTGATAAAATGCGCGCACCTGTATTTTTGAACTTCTTTTCCCTTGGAGGGGTAATGGACAATATCGAACAGCGCGTCAAGAAGATCGTCGCGGAACAACTGGGCGTTGCGGAAGCGGAAATCAAGAACGAAGCGTCGTTCGTGAACGATCTCGGCGCCGACTCGCTCGACACCGTTGAACTCGTGATGGCCCTCGAAGACGAATTCGGCATGGAAATTCCAGATGAAGAAGCCGAGAAGATCACCACCGTTCAGCAAGCGATCGACTACGCTCGCGCAAACGTCAAGGCCTAAGGTCATTCGCGCCTGCGTTTCTGCACGGGCCGCGCATGACGCCCTGCCGTGCCGCTTGCCGGCGCCAGCAGGGTCGACGCTATCGGGCGTGCCCATTGGCACACCATACGTCGCGCCGCTTGCCACGCAGGAGCCAGCGATGTTGACAGCGCAACTTTCCGCGCGATTGCCGACTTAAACAGCCACAGGGCACACAGGGCGATTCCTGTGGCCGCTGTGGCTTTTGCTTTTTGTCATCTATGAAAAAGGGGTTACCGTGAGCCGCCGTCGTGTTGTTGTTACAGGCCTGGGGCTGATTTCGCCTGTTGGCAATAATGTTGCCGATGGCTGGGCCAATCTGGTCGCCGGCAAGTCTGGGATTGCCAATATCACGAAGTTCGATGCGTCGAACTTCTCGACTCGTTTCGCCGGCGAGGTGAAGGGCTTCAATATCGAGGACTACATCCCCGGTAAGGAAGCGCGCCACATGGATACGTTCATCCATTACGGCGTGGCTGCGGGCATCCAGGCGATGCGGGACAGCGGCCTCGAAGTCACCGACGAGAATTCGGAGCGCATTGGCGTGGTGGTCGGTTCGGGCATCGGCGGTCTGCCGATGATCGAAATCACCCAAACCGAATTGCTCAATCGCGGCCCGCGTCGCATTTTCGCCATTCTTCGTGCCGGCTTCGATCATCAACATGATCTCCGGCCACCTGTCGATCAAGTTCGGCATCAAGGGTCCGAATCTGTCGATCGTTACCGCGTGTACGACCGGTCTGCACTGCATCGGCGAGGCTTCGCGCCTGATCGAATATGGCGACGCCGACGTGATGATCGCGGGCGGCGCGGAATCGACCGTGTCGCCGCTCGGTATCGGCGGCTTTGCGGCGGCGCGCGCGCTGTCGCAACGCAATGACGATCCGGCTACCGCGAGCCGTCCGTGGGACATGGACCGCGACGGCTTCGTGCTGGGCGAAGGCGCCGGCGTAATGGTGCTCGAAGAATACGAGCACGCGAAGGCGCGTGGCGCGAAGATCTACGCGGAAATCGGCGGCTACGGCATGAGCGGCGATGCGTATCACATGACCGCGCCGCTCGAAGACGGTGACGGCGCACGCCGCTGCATGCTCGCAGCGCTGAAGAACGCGGGCATCAACGGCGATCAGGTGAGCTACCTGAACGCGCACGGCACGTCCACGCCACTCGGCGATCTGGCGGAAACGACCGGCATCAAGCGGGCGTTCGGCGACCACGCGAAGAACATGGTCGTCAACTCGACCAAGTCGATGACGGGTCACCTGCTGGGCGGCGCTGGCGGTCTGGAGTCGGTGTTCACGGTGCTCGCCGTGCATCACCAGGTGTCGCCTCCGACCATCAATATTTTCAACCAGGACCCGGCCTGTGATCTCGATTACTGCGCGAACACCGCGCGGGAAATGAAGATCGACGTCGCGCTGAAGAACTCGTTCGGGTTCGGCGGCACGAACGGCACGCTGGTGTTCAAGCGCGCCGGATCGCCTGATCTCGGGTGACGCGTCGGTTCACGACGCCGGCTTCGCCGGCGCTTTCCCCCGCACCGGCAACGTTGGGTAGGGCAGCGCAGCGGATCACGCTGCGTCGCTCCATCGCAATGCGTGCCGCGGTGGGAGCGTTCGTGCTGATTGCGACGTTAGCCGTTTATACCTGTCTCGCGCCGCGAGTGGGCGCTTGGCAGGCCGCTCCGTTGACGCTCGCCGTCGCAGCACTGCTCATGCTCTGCGCGGCGAGGCATGACGCGGCGCAGGCCATCGCGCTGCATGTCGCGATGGGCGAGATTTCCGCCTGGAACCACGCGGGTGAGTTGCTCGCGCGGGGCCGCATGGTCGGTTGCGCGCAGTGGAGCGGCCGTTTGCTGGTGCTTGAGCTCGATCCCGAGGGTGGTCGAAGGCGCGGCCTCATCCGCGCACCGACGGGTCGCAGGCGCTCCCTGCTGCTCGCCGCGGACGCGCTGCCGTCCACTGTTTTCCGCGAACTTTCCGTGCTGGGCCGGCGTGCGGCCGGCGCCTGACTGTAACGACTGTAACCGCTGTTACCGTAGTAACGTGCCCTCACGAGGGGGACGCTACAATGGTCCCCCGCCATGCGCCCTATAGTTAAGTTAACGGATTTATCAGGTGAGCGAAAAAGAAATTGATCAGGTGCTGGTCGAGCGCGTCCAGAAGGGCGACAAGGCCGCGTTCGAGCTTCTGGTCTCCAAATACCACCGCAAGATTCTCCGGCTGATCTCGCGTCTCGTGCGGGACCCCGCCGAAGTCGAAGACGTCGCGCAAGACGCTTTTATCAAGGCGTATCGCGCGTTGCCGCAGTTTCGCGGCGAGTCGGCGTTTTATACGTGGTTGTACCGGATTGCGGTCAATACCGCGAAGAACTACCTTGCCACCCAGGGCCGGCGCGCGCCGACCTCAACCGAAGCGGATGCTGAAGAAGCTGAAACTTTCTCCGATGCCGACCAACTAAGGGATATCAACACGCCTGAGTCGATGTTGATGAGCAAGCAGATCGCTGAGACGGTCAATGCTGCGATGGCGGTTTTACCGGAAGAATTGCGCACCGCCATTACTCTCCGAGAAATTGAGGGTTTGAGTTACGAGGAAATCGCCGAGATGATGGGTTGCCCGATTGGCACAGTCAGATCACGAATTTTCCGCGCTCGCGAAGCCATTGCGGCAAAATTGCGACCGTTGCTTGACACACCCGAAGGCAAGCGTTGGTAGACGTTTCCGAACGTCCAGCTGGCCTTGGCGGGGCAGCGGTGCAATATCTGGATTAGTGGTGTCACTACGGGGTATTTGGAAGATGGGGAGCATCATGGGGTCGGTCTCGATGCAATCGCAAGCAGGCTCGCACGGCGAGCGTCTGTCCGCTTTCGTCGACGGTGAGTTGTTCGGCGAAGAGCATCTGAATCTGGACAAGTTTCTTGCGGAGCTGGGCGGCGATGATCGCGCTGCCTGGTCGAGCTACCACCTGATCGGCGACGCGCTACGTTCCGACGATCTGGCAGTCAGCCCCGCACGGAGCAGTGCCTTTCTGAGCGGGTTTGCCGTGCGTCTTGAAAGCGAGCCGCATGTGCTGGCGCCCGCCGCCGCGTCTGCATCGGTCGCGCGCCGCCTGCTCGGGCTGCGCCGCAGAGTCGTGCCGGCTCTTGCCGTCGCTGCCGCGGCCGCTACGTTGACCTGGATCGTCGTGCCGCAGTTGCAGGGCGTGCCGGGTGGTCCGGGTGCCCAGCTCGCTTCGCTCCAATCGCACGGCGACGCGGTGCAGCGTGTCGCCATGGCCTCGGTGCCCGCGCAAGACTCCAACATCATTCGCGACGCGAGCCTCGATCAGTACCTCGAAGCTCATCAGCAATTCGCGCAACAACCGGCGATGGCAGGCTCGATGCCGGTGATTCGCGCTGCCTCAGTCTCCACGCAGGGCCAATAGTTTGATGCAGACTCCGCGGTTCAATAAAACGACTATCTGGGGGCGGTTGCCAGCATTTCTGTTCTGCGCAGCCGTGTTGTTGTCCGCTGCACCGCGGGTCTTCGCACAAGACGATCCTGCCGTCGCCCGTCGCGCGGCCGCGGAACTGCTCGATCGCATCCATCAGGCCGCCCAGCAGCAGAACTACGAGGGCGCGTTCGTCTATCAGCGCGGCAGTTTCGTGCAGACGTCGCGCATCGCACATTACTCCACGCGTACGGACGGCGAGTTCGAGCAGCTCGAAAGCCTCGACGGCAAGCCGCGCAAAATGCTGCGTCACAACGACGACATGTACACGTTCTTGCCGGAGCGGCGTATCGTGGTCTTCGAAAAACGGCAGAACAAGGACTCATTCCCTGCGCTGCTGTCGGTGAACGGCGAGCAGGTGCTGTCCGTCTACGAGCCGAAGATGCTTGGCGACGACCGCGTCGCGGGCGTCGACAGCCTCGTGATGGAGCTCGAACCGAAAGACGCGTACCGGTTCGCGTACAAGCTGTGGGCCGACAAAAAGACCGGTCTGCTGTTGCGCGCGCAGACGCTCGACCCGAGCGGTCAGGTGCTCGAGCAGTTGTCGTTTTCGCAAGTCCGCATCGGCGTGCCGGTCGAAAAGACGGGCATCGTCAACGGCATCCGCAATCTCACGGGCTGGACGGTAGTGCGTCCGCCACTCGAGCCGGTCGACATGGCCGCGCAGGGTTGGCAAATCACGCCGTCGGTACCGGGCTTCCATATGATCCGCCAGTTGCGTCGTCCGATGGCGTCGCGCGAGGCGGGGCAGCCTCCGATCCCGGTCGACCAGGCCGTGTTTTCCGACGGCCTCGCAGCGATTTCGGTGTTCGTCGAGCCCGTCGAGAAAAATACGCGTAAGGAAGGCACGGGCGATAGCGGCGCGACGCACGTACTGGTCAAGCGTCAGGGCGACTTCTGGATTACCCTGCTCGGTGAAGTGCCCCAAACCACATTGCAGCAGTTCGCGTCTGCCATAGAATACAAAGCTCCGAAGTAACCCTTCCGAATCCTGAAATCCCTCGGCTTGCTACGATATGACGACTTTCTCGGTGCGCAAATTCCTCGCGGCCGTAGTGGTGGCGGCGTGTTTGCCGCTTGTGCCGCATATGGCATCGGCGGCTCCCGCTGCCAACCTGCCCGACTTCACCGACCTCGTCGACAAGGTTGGCCCGGCGGTCGTCAACATTCGCACGACAACGCGCGTGTCGAACGGTAGTTCCCGCGGCGGCCTGCCGCCGGGTATGGACGACGGCGACATGTCGGAGTTCTTCCGGCGCTTCTTCGGGATTCCGTTGCCGCAGTCACCGCAATCGCCGCACGGGGGTGATAACGGGGGCGGCGGCGGCGGTAGTGGCGGCAGCCCGGATTCACCGGACAACTCGGACGCCGAACAGAACAGCGGGGTAGGCTCGGGCTTCATCCTGTCGGCGGACGGCTACGTGATGACCAACGCGCACGTCATCGACGACGCGGACACGATCTACGTGACGCTGACCGACAAGCGCGAATTCAAGGCGAAGCTGATCGGCGTCGACGACCGTACCGACGTCGCGGTCGTGAAGATCAACGCGTCGAACCTGCCGACCATCACGATCGGCGACTCGAACAAGGTGCGCGTCGGCGAATGGGTCGTCGCGATCGGTTCGCCGTTCGGTCTCGAAAACACGGTGACTGCCGGTATCGTCAGCGCGAAGGGACGCGATACCGGCGACTACCTGCCGTTCATCCAGACTGATGTGGCCGTCAATCCGGGCAATTCGGGCGGTCCGCTGATCAACATGCAGGGCGAGGTGATCGGCATCAATTCGCAGATCTATAGCCGCACCGGCGGGTTCATGGGCATTTCGTTCGCGATTCCGATCGACGAGGCGATGCGCGTGGCCGATCAGCTGAAGAGTTCGGGCAAGGTGGTGCGCGGCCGCATCGCGGTGGCGATTGGTGAAGTGACGAAGGACGTCGCCGAGTCGCTCGGTTTGCCGAAGGCGCAGGGCGCGCTTGTGAGCAGCGTGGAGCCGGGCGGACCCGCCGATAAGGCCGGCGTGCAGCCGGGCGACATCATCCTGAAGTTCAACGGTCATTCGGTCGACACGGCGACGGACCTGCCGCGCATGGTCGGCGATACGAAGCCGGGCACGAAGACGTCGATCACGATCTGGCGCAAGGGTCAAACGCGCGAACTGCCGGTCACGATCGCAGAAATGCAGCCGGACAAGGTCGCGAAGGCGGATCAGAAGAAGCCGCAAGCGCCGCAGCAGCGCGCGACCAACGCGCTCGGCATCGCGGTCAGCGACATTCCCGCCGATCAGCAGAAAGCGCTGAAGATTCAGAACGGCGTGCAGATCGACGCGGTCGACGGTCCGGCCGCGCGTGTCGGGCTCCAAAAGGGCGACATCATCCTGCGGATTGGCGATACGGATGTGACGAGCACGAAACAGTTCGACGAGCTGACCTCACACCTCGATTCGCAGAAGATGGTCGCGTTGCTGGTTCGTCGCGGCGACAACACGCAGTTCGTGCCGATTCGTCCGCGCAGCGCGCAGAAATGACGAAGACGGCATCGCTCACGCTCTATGGGCGCGCGTGGTGCCATCTGTGCGAGGACATGCGCGCTGCGCTCGAGCCAATGCTGGCCGAGTTCGGAGCGCAGCTGGCGGTGATCGACGTCGACAGCGATCCGTTGCTCGAAGCGCGTTACAACGAGTTGGTGCCGGTGCTGGTTTGCGATGGCGTCGAACTGTGCCACTATCATCTCGACGAAGCGCCCGTGCGGGCAGCATTGGCTGCACATGCGTCGCGTGTCGCGGCGGCATCCTGATACGCACCCGCGGGGCATCTGGTTTCGCGCGATCCATGCGCATTTTTGCCGCGGCTCACTGCGATGCGCGCGGTAATTTTCTCGCATCCTCTACGCCGTCTTGAGGCCCGCGCTTCGCAAGATGCGCCGGCCGATGGGCTTTTCGGCTAAAATAGATAGGATTTTCACCTACTTACAAGGCGTGCTCCGCTATTGTCCGGGGCGCGCCTTTTCGCTTGATCGGCACTGAATGGATCATATTCGTAACTTCTCGATCATCGCGCACATCGACCATGGCAAGTCGACGCTCGCCGATCGCATCATCCAGATTTGTGGCGGTTTGTCCGACCGCGAGATGGAAGCTCAGGTGCTCGACTCGATGGATCTCGAGCGCGAGCGCGGCATTACCATCAAGGCGCAAACCGCCGCGTTGTCGTATCGCGCGCGCGATGGGCAGCTCTACAACCTGAACATGATCGACACCCCGGGGCACGTCGACTTCTCGTACGAAGTCAGCCGCTCGCTGTCCGCGTGCGAAGGCGCGCTGCTCGTCGTCGACGCGAGCCAGGGTGTGGAGGCGCAAACCGTCGCCAATTGCTACACGGCCATCGAACTCGGCGTCGAAGTGGTGCCGGTGTTGAACAAGATCGATCTGCCGGCGGCGAACCCCGAAAACGCGATCGCCGAGATCGAGGACGTGATCGGCATCGACGCGACCGACGCGACGCATTGCAGCGCGAAAACGGGCCTCGGCGTCGAAGACGTGCTCGAAGCGCTGATCGCGAAAGTGCCACCGCCGAAGGGCGACCCGCAAGCGCCGCTGCAGGCTCTCATCATCGACTCGTGGTTCGACAACTACGTCGGCGTCGTGATGCTGGTGCGCATCGTCAACGGCACGCTGCGTCCGAAGGACAAGATCCGGCTGATGGTAACCGGCGCGCAGTATCCGGTTGAACATATCGGCGTGTTCACGCCGAAGTCGAAGGATCTCGAATCACTGTCGGCGGGGCAGGTGGGCTTCATCATCGCCGGCATCAAGGAACTCGCGGCGGCGAAGGTCGGCGACACGGTTACGCTCGTGAACCAGCCGGCGGCCGTGCCGCTGCCGGGTTTCAAGGAAGTGAAGCCGCAGGTGTTCGCGGGTCTGTATCCGGTCGAAGCGAATCAGTACGACGCGCTGCGCGATTCGCTCGAAAAGCTGAAGCTGAACGACGCGTCGCTGCAGTACGAACCGGAAGTGTCGCAGGCGCTCGGTTTCGGTTTCCGCTGCGGCTTCCTCGGTTTGTTGCACATGGAAATCGTGCAGGAACGTCTCGAACGTGAGTTCGACATGGACCTGATCACGACGGCGCCGACCGTGGTCTACGAAGTCCTGCAGCGCGACGGCACGACCCTGATGGTCGAGAATCCGGCCAAGATGCCGGAGCCGTCGAAGATCGAGGAAGTGCGCGAGCCGATCGTCACCGTGAACCTGTACATGCCGCAAGACTACGTCGGCGCGGTGATCACGTTGTGTACGCAGAAGCGCGGCAACCAGATCAACATGCAGTATCACGGTCGTCAGGTTCAGCTTACGTACGAAATTCCGATGGGTGAAGTCGTGCTCGATTTCTTCGACCGTCTGAAGTCGATTTCGCGCGGTTATGCGTCGATGGATTACGAGTTCAAGGAATACCGCGCGTCGGACGTCGTGAAGGTCGACATGCTGATCAACGGCGACAAGGTCGATGCGCTGTCGGTTATCGTGCACCGTTCGCAAAGCCAGTACCGCGGCCGCGAAGTGGCGGCGAAAATGCGCGAGCTGATTCCGCGTCAGATGTACGACGTAGCGGTTCAAGCCACGATCGGTTCGAACATTATTGCGCGCGAAAACATTAAAGCGTTGCGTAAGAACGTGCTGGCAAAATGCTACGGCGGTGATATCACGCGTAAGAAGAAGCTGCTTGAAAAGCAGAAGGCAGGCAAGAAGCGAATGAAGCAGGTGGGCTCGGTTGAAATCCCGCAAGAGGCTTTCCTCGCTATTCTGCGTGTCGAAGACAAATAAGTTGAATAACGGAACCCTATGAATTTTGCGCTGATTCTTTTTGTGCTCGTCGTTTTGACGGGTGTCGCATGGGTCGCGGACAAACTGGTTTTCCTGCCGAAACGGCGCCGCGAGGCGGAAGCCGCAGTCGCCGAATTCGATCGTCAGCAGGCACGCATCGGCGAGCGTTTCGCCGATGAAAACGCCGCGCAAACGCGCGCGCGTCTGCGCGACGACAAGCTGCGTCAGCCGTGGTGGCTCGAATATACGGCGAGCTTTTTTCCGGTGATTCTGGTGGTGTTCGCCGTGCGCTCGTTCGTGATCGAGCCGTTCAAGATCCCATCGGGCTCCATGGTGCCGACGCTGCTGGTGGGCGACTTCATCCTCGTGAATAAATTCGAATATGGTCTACGTTTGCCGATTACCAACACGAGGATCACGCAGGGCAGTCCGGTCCATCGCGGCGACGTGGTGGTGTTCCGTTATCCTAAAGACGAATCGGTCGACTACATCAAGCGCGTCATTGGTTTGCCCGGCGACGTGATCGAGTATCAGGACAAGAAACTCACGATCAACGGCAAGCCGGTGCCTGAAACGCCGTTGCCCGATTATCTCGACGAAGAGCGTCTCGGTTATGCGAAGCAGTTCCAGGAAGATATCGACGGCCGCAAGAACGCGATTCTGAATAATCCGGCGGTGCCGCCGTTCATCGTCGGTGCGGAAGATTATCCGTATCGCGACAACTGCCAGTACAACGCGCGTGGCGTGATCTGCAAAGTGCCGCCGGGCAATTTGTTCATGATGGGCGATAACCGCGACAACAGCGCGGATAGCCGGTACTGGGGTTTTGCGCCTGAACGCAATATCGTCGGCCGCGCATTTTTCATCTGGATGAACTTCAGCGATCTGCGACGCATCGGCCCTTTCCAGTGAGTCGCGTGCATTGAGCGCTTCTCACACGCCGCGCGAACAACCGGCACCCGGTTATCTCGGTCGCGGCGTGTTGTCATGCTACTTTAAGAACTCGCGGTAACGTCGTTTCACCACGCTTTTTCCGCTGGCGCCCCGTGTTTCCGCCGGGTCAGGCGCCCGCGTTATACTCTGCCCATGCCCCTATCTCCGTTGGAAAGCCGTTTGCGCTACGAATTTCGCAATGCGGAATTGCTGCGTCAGGCTCTAACACACCGCAGTCATAGCTCCACGCATAACGAACGGCTCGAATTTCTCGGCGACTCCGTTCTGAATTGCGCGGTGGCTGCGCTTTTGTTCCAACGTTTCGGCAAACTCGACGAAGGCGACCTGTCTCGCGTGCGCGCCAATCTGGTCAAACAGCAGTCACTCTACGAGATTGCTCAGGCACTCAATATTTCGGAGGGCCTGCGCCTCGGCGAGGGCGAGTTGCGCAGCGGCGGCTTCCGCCGCCCGTCGATCCTCGCGGATACGCTCGAGGCGGTGCTCGGTGCGATATTTCTGGACGGCGGATTCGAGGCTGCGCAGACGGTCATCAAGCGCCTTTACGTACCGATTCTCGACCATATCGACCCGCGCACGCTTGGCAAGGACGCGAAGACGCTGCTGCAGGAGTATCTGCAAGGCCACAAGATCGCGTTGCCTACTTATACGGTCGTCGCCACGCATGGTGCGGCGCACAATCAGCAGTTCGAAGTCGAATGTACGGTGCCGAAGCTGGACGTCAAGGTATCTGGCTCCGGCGCGAGCCGTCGCGCGGCGGAGCAGGCGGCCGCAAAGAAGGCGCTCGACGAAGTGATGGCCGCGGCGCCTGCCGTGGTCGCGAAGCCGAAGCGCTCGAAGGGCGCGCGTGCCGCGAAAAATGCCGAGCAGGAAATCGTGCCGGGCGTGACCGGCGTACAGGCCGCACTGGATTTGCGCACACCGGATCGCAAGAGCGCGCGCGGTGAAGGGCGCGCGCCTGTCGCGCTGGAGGCGCACGCCGACAAACCTTTCGTGGAAAAATCAGCCGCTGAAAGACCGGCGGCCGAGCGTGCCGCGCCGGGTCCCGCCGGTGCGCCGTTGGCTGTAATTCGTGCCGCGCATGTGGAGTACAGCGGACAGGACAAGCCGGAGCGCGCCGAAAAGTCCGAAAAGCCGGAGAGGGCCGACAAGGTTTCGATCCACGCGGGCGAGAAACCTGTCGACAAGCCGGCCGAAAAACCCGCAGCGGACAAAACCCCCGACCTCAAAGCCGACACGTCGTCACACGCTCGCAGCACAGACCGTCAGCGCAGCCGCGAAGCCGCGCCGGGTACTGCTGCATCGAGCGTGACCGCCGCGCCCGCGTCGGTTGTCTCGGTGCCCCCGGCACCTGCCGAACACGAACCCGGCGTCGCCGACGCGGTGCAAACGCGCGTCGCCGATGCGGGCCATTGATTGCCATCGGCGTGCGCGTCGCGCGCGTCCAACTGAACCTGCCGTAGTCCGAATATGAACGCTCCCACTCCCACTGGTTTTCGCTGCGGCATGGTCGCGATCGTCGGCCGCCCGAATGTCGGCAAGTCCACGCTGATGAACGCGCTGGTCGGCCAGAAAGTCAGCATCACGTCGCGCAAGGCGCAGACCACGCGCCATCGCATTACCGGCATCAATACGCTCGAAGACGCCCAGTACATCTTCCTCGACACGCCCGGTTTTCAGACCAAACACAGCGGCGCCCTGAACCGCTCGCTGAATCGCGCCGTTACGTCGACGCTGACCTCGGTCGACGCGATCCTGTTCGTCATCGAAGCAGGCCGCTTCGGCCCTGACGACCAGAAGGTACTCGATCTGATTCCGGCGAAGGTCCCGACGCTGCTGATCGCGAACAAGCTCGATCGCGTGTCGGATAAAGACTCGCTGTTCCCGTTCATGCAGCAGATGAGCACGCTGCGCGAGTTCAACGAGATCGTGCCGCTGTCGGCGAAAAATTCCGACGACATCAAACGTCTGATGGCCACCGTCAAGCCGTTCCTGCCGGAAGGCGAGCCGATCTACGGCGAGGACGACCTGACCGATCGCAGCGAGCGCTTTCTTGCCGCCGAAATCCTGCGCGAGAAAGTCTTCCGCTGGACCGGCGACGAGCTGCCGTACACGAGCACCGTGCTGATCGAGAAGTTCGAAACCGAAGGGCGGCTGCGCCGTATCTTCGCGACGATCCTAGTCGATCGCGACATGCACAAGGCGATGATCATCGGCCAGAAGGGCGCGAAGCTGAAGCAGATCAGCACCGAGGCTCGCCTCGACATGGCAAAGCTGTTCGACGGGCCGGTGTACCTCGAAACCTTCGTCAAGGTGAAGAGCGGCTGGGCCGACAACGAAGCCGGGCTTCGTGCGTATGGGTACGAATGACGCGTGGATGACGCTCAATTCAGACGAGGCTTCGGATCAGCCGGAGCACGAACCGTCTCGGCCCGCGCGTAGCGCGAGGAAATCGTCGGCCGACGCAAAAAGCCCAAAAAGCGCGAAAAGCGCACCCGCCGACGATGGCGAGCCACGCAAAACGCCGGCACGCCGCGCGCCGCGCACCTCCACATCCGAATATCGGATCACCGAGCAGCCCGCGTTCGTGCTGCATAGCTATCCGTATCGCGAGACCAGCCTGATCATCGACGTGCTGTCGCGCGATCACGGCCGTCTCGCGCTGGTCGCAAAGGGCGCGAAGCGCCCGCACTCCGCGCTGCGCGGCGTGCTGCAAACGTTCCAGCCGCTGTCGCTCGCGTGGTCGGGCAAGTCCGAAATGCGCACGCTGACCGGCGCCGAATGGGTCGGCGGCATGCTGCCGCTGACCGGCGACGCGCTGCTGTGCGGTTTCTACGTCAACGAACTGCTGGTGCGCTTCTGCGCGGCGCGAGGACCCGCATCCTCAGTTGTTCCATCACTACGTCGTCACGCTGACGCGGCTCGCGCACGATGAGCCGCCGGTGCAGGTGCTGCGCTCGTTCGAACGCGTGCTGCTACGCGAGACCGGTTACGCGATGGCGCTCGACCGCACGGTCGCACGCAAAGCGGTGCTCGCCGACGGCCGCTACGTGTTCGATCCCGAGCGCGGGGTACGCGAGGCATCGGACGAATGGCCCGCGCAGTGGCCGGTAGTGACGGGACAAACCTTGCTCGATATGGAAAAGGACGATTACCATCGAGCGCAGACCGTCGCGCAAAGCAAAACGCTGATGCGCTTCCTGCTCAACACCTATCTCGGCGGCGCGCCGCTTGCCACCCGCCAGATCCTGATTGACCTGCAGAACCTATGAGCTTCTTCCTGACTTCGCCGACCGCGATCGACCTCGGCGTGAACATCGACCACGTCGCCACGCTGCGCAACGCGCGTGGCACGTCCTATCCCGATCCGATCCGCGCCGCGCTGATGGCCGAAGAAGCCGGCGCCGACGCGATCACGCTGCATCTACGCGAAGACCGCCGGCATATCGTCGACGCCGACGTACACAAGCTGCGTCCGCTGCTGAAAACGCGCATGAATCTCGAATGCGCGGTCACGCCGGAAATGCTCGACATCGCGTGCGAAGTGCAACCGCACGACGTCTGCCTCGTGCCGGAAAAGCGCGAGGAGCTGACGACCGAAGGCGGTCTTGACGTCGCCGGACAGTTCGAGGCGGTGCGCGCCGCGTGCAAGCAACTGGCGGACGCGAACTCGCGCGTGTCGCTCTTCATCGACCCCGAGGAGACGCAGATTCGCGCCGCGCACGAAGCCGGCGCGCCGGTGATCGAGCTGCACACAGGCCGTTACGCGGAAGCTCATGATCCCGCGGAACAGCAGCGCGAATACGAGCGCATCGTGCGAGCAGTCGAATTCGGCGCGACGCTCGGCCTCAAAGTGAACGCGGGCCACGGCCTGCACTACACGAACGTGCAGCAGATCGCGGCGATCGACGGCATCGTCGAACTCAACATCGGCCATGCGATCGTCGCGCATGCGATCTTCGCGGGCTGGGACAACGCGGTGCGCGAGATGAAGGCGATCATGGTCGCCGCACGTCTCGGCGCGCGCGCGTAACGCAACCTGGCGACGGACGCACGCATGGCAATCTACGGAATCGGCACCGACATCGTTCAGGTCAGCCGCGTAGCAGCGGTGATGACTCGCACCAATGGCCGTTTCGCGGAGAAGGTGCTCGGTCCCGACGAACTACGCGTGTACCACGCGCGCCACGCCCGTTCGGCGGCGCGCGGTCTTGCGTTTCTCGCGACGCGCTTCTCGGCGAAAGAGGCGTTCTCGAAGGCAATCGGCCTCGGCATGCACTGGCCGATGAGCTGGCGCGCGCTGCAAACGCTGAACCGGCCGAGCGGCGAGCCGATGGTGGTCGCCTCTGGCGAGCTGGCCGACTGGCTCGACGCGCGCGGCATCACGGCGCGCGTGACGATCAGCGACGAGCGCGACTACGCGGTGTCGTTCGTGATCGCGGAGACGCAGCGGCCGGGCGATACGGAAGGTTCGTTGGCGGCGGCGTCGTCGCGAGCTTCGTCCGCCCGTTCCGCCACAGAATGAAAAGGTTGAGCGCGGGCGCTGGCGGTCGCGTTTGTGTTGTCTCACAGTTTTCCCGCGGAATTCGATGAAAACCACACCCGGACCGGTAATGCTCGACGTGGTCGGCAAAACGCTGAACCGCGATGACAAAAGGCGTCTCGCTCACCCGATGACCGGCGGCGTGATCCTGTTCGCGCGCCACTACGAGAGCCGCGCGCAACTGGTCGGGCTGACCGATGCCATCCGCGCGATTCGCCCGGATCTGCTGATCGCCGTCGATCACGAAGGCGGCCGCGTGCAGCGCTTTCGCACCGACGGCTTCACGGTGCTGCCGTCGATGGGTAAGCTCGGCGCGCTGTGGGACCAGGACGTGCTGCACGCGACCAAGGTGACGACCGCGGTCGGTTATATCCTCGCCGCGGAACTGCGCGCGTGCGGTATCGACATGAGCTTCACGCCGGTGCTCGACCTCGACTATGGACACTCGCAGGTGATCGGCGATCGTGCGTTTCATCGCGATGCGCGCGTGGTCGCGCTGCTCGCGAAGAGTTTGAACCACGGCCTCGCGCTCGCCGGCATGAGCAATTGCGGTAAGCATTTTCCAGGGCACGGATTCGCGCAGGCAGATTCGCACGTCGCGATGCCCGTCGACGAACGCCCGATCGACGAAATCCTCGGCAACGACGTCGCGCCGTACGACTGGCTCGGTCTGTCGCTTGGCGCGGTGCTGCCCGCGCACGTCGTCTATCCGCGCGTCGATGCGAAGCCGGCCGGCTTCTCGCGCATCTGGTTGCAGGACATCCTGCGCGGCAAGCTTGGCTTCGAAGGCGCGATCTTCAGCGACGATCTGTCGATGGAAGCGGCGCGCCAGGGCGGCACGCTGACCGAAGGTGCGCAAGCGGCCCTGGAGGCCGGCTGCGACATGGTGCTGATCTGCAATCGGCCGGACGAAGCGGAGAAGGTGCTCGACGCGCTGCGCGTCACGCCGGCGAGGGAATCGCAGCGGCGGCTGAAGCGCATGCGGCCGCGCGGTAAAGCGCTCACGTGGAACAAGCTGATGGCCGAGCCACGGTACGCCGAAGCGCAGAGGCTGCTGCGCAGTACGTTTGCATAAAAGGAAATGGCGCCTTGAAGCAATTCAAGGCGCCATTTTTTATCAGCTTCGAACGGTGCGAGCCGCCGTCAAGCTTTGCTTGACAACCGCAGCACGCGCGATCCGATCGCTCAGTTCAAGCGCATGCGCTGCAACTTGTTGTACAGCGTCTTCGGGCTGATTCCCAGCAACGACGCCGCTCGATGCCGCGTGCCGCCGACCGCGTCGAGCGTCGCGCGGATCAGCATTTCTTCGACGTCCGCGAGGGGCGTACCGACGGTCACCTGCACGCGACTGCCGTTCAGATCGCGGCCGTTCGCCGTGCTGGCTTCGTCGGCGCGCAACGACTCGATCACGTCGCCCGATGCCTGATAAGCGCGCCGCACGCGCTCCTGCAGTTCGCGCACGTTGCCCGGCCAGTCGTACGTGAGGCATTCGCGCAGGAAATTCGGCGCCGCCTGCTTCGCGACCTCGGCCGTACCGCGCGCGGTCGCTTCCACATTCAGTTCGTCGACGGCTGCCTGCGCAATCAGCAGCGGATCTTCACCACGCTCGCGCAGCGGTGGCAGCATGACCGCGGCGGCTTCGAGGCGCAGCGAGAGGTCCTGATGCAGCGAGCCGTCCGCGACCGCCGCGCGCGGCGACTTGCGCGTCGACGCGATGAGCCGGAAGTCGGTCACGATCTGGCTGGTACCGCCCACGCGCATGAAGGTCTGCGAATCGAGCGCGCGCAACAGCGCTTCCTGCTGCGTGCGCGGCAGCTCGGTGATTTCGTTGATGAACAACGTGCCGCCGCTCGCCTGTTCGAAGAGGCCCGGCTCGCGCTGCTCGGCGCCGCCGAACGCTCCGCGTTCGTGACCGAGCAGCATGCTGTCGAGCGAGCGATTGAGCCCGCCCGCGGTCGCGCCGCGGCAATCGAACGTGACGAACGGGCCTTTGCGGCGGCGGCTCATGTCGTGCAGCGTGCGCGCGGCGATCTGCTTGCCGGTGCCAGCCTCGCCGGAGATCAGCACCGCGGCTTCTGTCGGCGCGAGACGCTCGATCGTGTCGTACACGTGCTGAATGGCGCCGCTGCGACCGAGCATCGAGCCGAAGCGCCCAAGCTGACGCAGCGCCGCGCGCAGCGCCTGGACCTCCTCGGTCAGCTCATAAGGCCGCGGAATGCGCGCGAGCAGGCTGCGCAGGCGCGGAATGTTGACCGGCTTCAGCAGATAGTCCCAGATACCGTGCCGCAAGCCCTCGATCGCACTCTCGACGGTCGCATTGCCGGTCATCACGATCACCGGAAGCGCGCCGCCCGGCGGATGCGCGGGCAGATGCTGCAACAGATCGAGGCCGCTGCCGTCCGGCAGATTCAGGTCGACGAGCACGACGTCGGGGATGAAGCGCGTCAATGCGCCGCGGGCCTCGGCGAGCGTGGTCGCGGTGTCGACTGAAAAGCCGTCGGCGGCGAGGATTGCCGACAGACCGGACAGGCTATTGGGATCGTCTTCAACAATCAGGGCGTGTGGCATGGCGAGCGCAATTTTATGAATGGGTCGAATGCCCGGCGCGCCGCCAACGCTGATGGCGCGCACTCCGGGCTCTGAGGGCTCGATGACAGGGCTAAACCAACGGTCCTTGGGCGGTGAAAAAACGACAGCCGCCGGCACTGCGCCTTGAGTCGCGCGGGCCGGCGCCTGTAGTTCCTTCACTGGTCCTGTCAGAAATCCCGGTTGCTATCGAAAAACCGGCGCACTTCGAGTTCCGCCTGATCACGGGTTTTGCCATAGCGTTCCTGAATCAGACCAGCGAGCTTGTCGGCCCGGCCTTCGGCCTTGGTCAACTCGTCGTCCGTCAGTTCGCCCCATGCGGTCTTCGCCTTGCCGATCATCTGTCTCCATTTACCTTCAGCGATGTCGTTGTTCATGGTGCCTCTCCCAAGAGTGGAAAATGAGCGATACTCGCGTAACTCTCTCCACCTAGCAGAGATCGTGCCAAAGAGCGTGGATGAAATCGATCAAGGGCTTGCCGCGCGCCCAACGCGAAATCCGGATGTCGCGATGGTAATTTTGAGAAATTTGCCGGTAAAGTTTTCCTAAACCATACACGGCGCGACAGAAAAGAAAAAGCGCCCAAAAATTGAGCGCTTTTTGTGCAGGCCGGCAGGGCGCCGGCGCTGGCGGGGTGACGCAGGCGGGCGCTTAGGCGCGGCTGCGGTATTCGTGCGTACGCGTGTCGATTTCGATCTTGTCGCCGATGTTGCAGAAGAGCGGCACTTGCAGTTCGAAGCCGGTGTTCAGCTTGGCGTTCTTCAGCACCTTGCCCGACGACGTATCGCCCTTGACGGCCGGTTCCGTGTAGATGATTTCGCGAACCAGCGTGGTCGGCAGTTCGACCGAGATCGCCTTCTCGTTGTAGAACACGACTTCGCAAGCCATGCCGTCTTCGAGGTAGTGCATCGCGTCGCCCATCATTTCGGCTTCGACTTCGTACTGGTTGTAGTCGGCGTCCATGAACACGTACATCGGGTCGGCGAAGTACGAGTACGTCACTTCCTTGCGCTCGAGCACGACGACGTCGAACTTGTCGTCCGCCTTGTACACGGTTTCCATGCCTGCGCCGGTCAGCAGGTTCTTGAACTTCATCTTGACGACGGCGGAGTTACGGCCCGATTTGTTGTATTCGGCCTTTTGCACGACCATTGCGTCTGCGCCGATCATCACGACGTTGCCGGTGCGGAGTTCCTGTGCGGTCTTCATAAAACTGTCCTGTACGAGATAAATAGCTTAACTGTTGCTCAACGGCATACGGCGCAAGCGGCTTCGGCGTTTCGCCCACCGCCTGCCGCGCGCCGCGTGAAGCGGCCGCGCAGCCCGGATGCGTGAAACGGGATCGGCTCGCGGCGAAAACCCGGGGGCGTGATGCCTCGGCGTTCCACCTGTCCGTTACCTGATTTTTACCCTGTTCGGGCGTGTACACGAGTGGCGCCGATCTGCAACACGCCCAAACATACGTCCCTTTTTTGACATTCGCGTGCCCGACCGGAAGATTGGGGACGCGTGCTCTGTTTTTCGAGGGGACCGGTCAGACGGGCTGACCATGGGGTAGTTGGTCTAATCGGGCCGCGCTTGCGTCGTCGGCCGTTGGATAACCGCTTATTTTAACTGAGTTTTTGCGAACGAGGTCAGATTTCCGGCGAGATCGCCGACTTGCGCGAGTTCGACCGCCCAGCCGGCGGCGCGCCGTTTCAGGGCCGGATAGTGGCGCTGGAATTCCGCCCAGTCCGGCTGACCAGCGCCGTTCCACGCGTGCCAGAAGCGCTCGAGCGCGGCGCGCGCGTCAGCTGGGAGCGCGCGGGTGTAGTGCGCAAGTGCGGCGTCGAGCTTTGGCAGATGGGCGTCGTCGGCCTGCGGGTAGATGTGCCAGACGAACGGCTTGGCGGCCCACTGCGCGCGCACGAACGAGTCCTCGCCGCGGACGAAATTGACGTCGCTCGCCCAGAGCAGTGCGTCGTAGCCAGGCTGTTCGGTGAACGCGAGCGCGTGCGCGCTGAGGTTGCCGAGCGTCGCATGGGTGCCCGCTGCAAACGAAGGTAGGCCGAAAAAACGCGCCAGCGCGCCGGAAATGCGTCCTTCGGGCACCAGCAGCACGATCGGGCTTGCGTTGTCGCGCCATTGTTCGAGCAGGCTGTCGACGACCGGGTTTTCGTAGGCGAACAGCGACACGACCGTCGCGTCGGCGGGCGGCGGCGCGTGGCCCGTGACGTTGCGCCACCAGTCGGTGCGCGCGGCGGGCGATGCTTCGAACGCGGCGCGCGCCGCGTCGAGATCTCGCTCCTTCAGGACGCCACCGGTGCCGGGGCCGAGTCCGGGGAAAAAGAAGGTCTTGCTGAGTGCGTAGCGCGGATGCGGCGACGGCCGCAGATGAAAATCGGCGATCCAGTCCTCGGCGCTCAGATATTCGAGGTTGAACCAGAGCGGCACGCTCGCTCGCTCTGCCATCGCCGCGATATAGACGGGCGGCAGTTCGCAGGCGAACGCCTCGATCACGACGTCGGCGATTTCGAGCGTATCGCCAGCATGGGACGGCTCGTGCCAATGCTCGACGACGATGCCGTCGAGCGTCTGCCGCGCACGCTCCAGCTCGAGCGACGGGCACAGCCTCCTGAACGCATGCAGATCGTCGACGAACACGCGCACCTGCCAGCCGTGCTCGCGCGCGAGTTGGCGCGCAAGGCGCCAGCACACGCCGATGTCGCCGAAGTTGTCGATCACCGCGCAGAAGATATCGCAGGCGATCGGGTTGGCAGGGGCGGCGGGTGATCCGGAATCGGGCGCGACGGAGGACATGGCGGCTCGGCTGGCTCGGTGACTCCGGCGAACGGAGCGGTTCGAACGAATGCGGAATGTTCTAAACTGGCGATTCTAAAGCCTCGCTCGCGATCGCGCGCGCCCTTTGTCCGCCATGCGGGCCGCATCGGCGACACGCGACATGACCCCCGGCGCACGATGCTGGGCACCCGACGGCGCAATCGGCGCAATCAGTGCAATCAGTGCAACCGGTGCAAGCGGCGAGGCAGCGCGAGACAGTCCCACCCCAATCGATCCCGCATGACCGAACCCGAAGCCAGCGACGCCCCCGACACCTTCGAGCCGAAAACAGTGCTCGCCCAACTGCCGCATCTGCCCGGCGTCTACCGCTATTACGACACGAGTGGCGCGGTGCTCTACGTCGGCAAGGCGCGCGATCTGAAGAAGCGCGTATCGAGCTACTTCACGAAGACGCAGCTGTCGCCGCGTATCGCGATGATGGTCACGCGCATCGCGCGCATCGAGACCACGGTCACGCGTTCCGAGGCCGAGGCGCTGCTGCTCGAAAACAACCTGATCAAGGCGCTCACGCCGCGTTACAACATCCTGTTTCGCGACGACAAGTCGTATCCCTATCTGAAGCTGACCGGCCACAAGTTTCCGCGCATGGCCTATTACCGCGGCTCGGTCGATCGCAAGAACCAGTACTTCGGCCCGTTCCCGAGCGCGTGGGCGGTGCGCGAGAGCATTCAGATCCTGCAGCGCGTGTTCCAGCTGCGCACCTGCGAAGACTCGGTGTTCAACAACCGCACGCGGCCGTGTCTGCTGCATCAGATCGGCCGTTGCACGGCGCCGTGCGTCGCGAACATCAGCGAGGAGGATTACGCGCGCGACGTCGCCAACGCGTCGCGCTTTCTGCTCGGCCGTCAGGGCGAGGTGATGAAGGAGCTCGAGCAGAAGATGCATGCGTTCGCGACCGAGCTGAAGTTCGAGCAGGCCGCGGCGGTGCGCAACCAGATGAGTTCGCTGTCGACGGTGCTGCATCAGCAGGCAATCGAAGTCGGCAGCGACAGCGACGTCGACATTCTCGCGGTAGTCGCGCTGGGCGGCCGCGTGTGCGTGAATCTCGCGATGGTGCGCGGCGGACGACATCTCGGCGACAAGGCGTACTTTCCCACGCACGTGGAGAGCGCGTTGACGGCGGAGGAAGGCGGGCTCGAAGAAGACGGCGATCAGGACGATGCATCGGCGGATGCGCGAGCGGTCGCGCCATCGGCCGCGGCGGCGAGCGCCTCGGCCGATGCGCTCGCGATCGCTCAGGACATGCCGTCGGAAGACGAGGACGCCGATGGTAGTGAAGAAGACGCGATCGACGAGGCTGCCGAAGCGACCCCGGACGCCGTCAGCGACGAAGGCGCGGACGAAGGCACCGACGGGAACGCAGAGTCCGGCCGCGCGGCGAAGCGCCGCAAAAGCCGCGCGCCAGGCGGCATCGAATCCGAAGTGCTCGAAGCGTTCATCGCGCAGCATTACCTCGGCAATCGCGTGCCGCCGGTGCTGGTGGTCAGCCACGCGCCGGCGCGCGAACTCGTCGACGTGCTGATCGAGCAGGCGGGCCACAAGGTGACCGTACTGCGTCAACCGCAAGGACAGCGGCGCGCGTGGCTCGCGATGGCCGAGCAGAACGCGCGGCTCGCGCTCGCGCGCCTGCTCTCCGAGCAGGGCTCGCAGCAGGCGCGCACGCGCGCGTTGACCGACACGCTCGGCATGGAGTGCGACGACCTCGCGCATCTGCGCATCGAATGCTTCGACATCAGTCACACGATGGGCGAGGCGACGCAGGCGTCCTGCGTCGTCTATCACCACCACAAGATGCAGTCGTCCGAGTATCGCCGCTACAACATCGCCGGCATCACGCCCGGTGACGATTACGCGGCGATGCGCCAGGTGCTCACGCGCCGCTATGAAAAGATGGTCGCGCAGGCCGCCGCGAATGCGAGCGACGAAGCCGCCGAATCGCAAAGTGACGCGGCCGCCGATCCCGCGCTCGCCGCCGATGCCGCCGAGCCGGCCGCGGCCGGCGGCGTGCTGCCGACCATCGTGCTGATCGACGGCGGCAAGGGGCAGGTGGAGATCGCGCGGCAGGTGTTCACGGAGTTGGGGCTCGATACTGGCATGCTCGTCGGCGTCGCGAAGGGCGAGGGGCGCAAGGTCGGTCTCGAGACGCTGATTTTCGCGGACGGCCGCACGCCGCTCGAACTCGGCAAGGAAAGCGCCGCGCTGATGCTGGTCGCGCAGATCCGCGACGAAGCGCATCGTTTCGCGATCACCGGCATGCGCGCCAAACGCGGCAAGACGCGCCAGACCTCGCGGCTCGAAGAACTCGAAGGCGTAGGGGCGAAGCGGCGTCAGCGCCTGCTGGCGCGCTTTGGCGGCTTGCGCGGCGTGGTGGCCGCGAGCGTAGAGGATCTTGCGAGCGTCGAAGGCATTTCGCAGGCGCTCGCCGAGCAGATCTACCGGCAACTGCATTGAATTGGCGGGCCACGCCGGGCTGTGATCGGAACGACGGTTCGTCGGACCCGCGGCGTCGCGCTGCGGATGCGCTGGCTGCGACCCACGCGCCGGGGGCGGCTCGCTTGCCGCCCCCGAGCGGCCATGCCAGGGCGCGCTTGCTTGTGGCAGGCCCTGTGACACGGCACAATTGCAACTCACTCGTCAGACGCTGCGCCTGCCCCATGCCGTTTAATTTCCCGATATTCCTGACCTGGCTGCGGATCGTGCTGATTCCGCTCGTCGTCGGTGTGTTCTATTTGCCCGACATGATGATGAGCCTCGCGCACCGCAATCTCGCGGCCGCGACGATCTTCATCCTGGCGGCGCTCACCGACTGGTTCGACGGCTTTCTGGCCCGCAAATGGAATCAGACCTCGGCATTCGGCGCGTTTCTCGATCCGGTCGCCGACAAGCTGATGGTGACCGCGGCGCTGCTCGTGCTCGTCCAACTCACGCGGATCGATTCCGCGATCGCGCTCGTGATCGTCGGACGTGAAATCGCGATCTCGGCGCTACGCGAATGGATGGCGCAGATCGGTGCGTCGAAGAGCGTCGCGGTGAACTCGCTCGGCAAGTTCAAGACCGCTTGCCAGATGGTCGCGATTCCGATGCTGCTGTTCTATGGCCCGCTGCCGCTCGGTGGCGGCGTGACGGTCGACACGCGCGTGTGGGGCCTGTGGCTGATCTATCTGGCTGCGTTCCTGACGATCTGGTCGATGCTGTACTACATGAAGCTCGCGTGGCCGCAGATTCGCGAGCGCGGCGGCATTGCGTGACGGTGTGAATAGAAGAGCACGGGGCGCAAAAGTGTGTTCGAACCCCGCACTACTACGAGAGAAATATTTTCTTTAACACAGACGGGCAAAGGGGTTGACACGTTTCAGTCGATTCTCCATAATCTCGTTTCTCCGATGCGAGCAACGCGAAACACCGGAGACGCAGTAAATGCAGCACAACGCGGGAATAGCTCAGTTGGTAGAGCGCAACCTTGCCAAGGTTGAGGTCGCGAGTTCGAGCCTCGTTTCCCGCTCCAGTATTCGAAGCATCGCGTTGTTTGGCGAAGTAAAAAAGGCAGCGCGGTGAAGCAGTTCAATGCGGGAGTAGCTCAGTTGGTAGAGCGCAACCTTGCCAAGGTTGAGGTCGCGAGTTCGAGCCTCGTCTCCCGCTCCATACATCAGGGGAAGCAGCGCTTCCCTTTTTGTTTGGAAGGCCGCTCGTTCTGAACTTCCAGAGCTTCGGTTCTTCTGGTTATCACCAGATAAATCTGCGAACCCGTGTCCAGGTTCCAGTCCGCTTGTGGCGCGATAGCAAAGCGGTTATGCAGCGGCCTGCAAAGCCGTTTAGGCCGGTTCGACTCCGGCTCGCGCCTCCAGTCTTTGATGTAAAGCGAAAGCCCCGACTTGTCGGGGCTTTTCTTTTTCTGTTTCTCTCTTCGCCAGCCTTGTCGATCGTCGTCATCAAGGTGAGCGGAGCGGTCGATCCGACTGCGTGCCGCAGACGTTCCTCCGAATCGATCAGAAATTGAGCGCGGATTTGATTGACTGCACGGCAGCGGTGTTCAGGAAGCAGTAGTGCTCTTGCGGCGTACCGCCTCCGAGCGGTGCTATCTGCATCGTTGTGCCGCTCCTGATCATGTAACCCGCGTAGATGCCGCCGTTGTTCTGGTAATACACGCGATAGTCGGTCGTGCTACCCCCGAGCACGCTGTTGGCCACCCATGCGCGAACGCCTTGCAACGTGACGAGCAGGGCGTCGGACTACTGCCTGTCGTAGCCGGTGAGATGCAATCGTAGGTGTACAACTCGTCTCCGACCATTTGCCGCACCACCTTGATGTAGGCAGCGCCTGCTTGCCAGTTTGCCTGCGGGCTATACAGCGATTGCCCGTTGATCGTATTCGTGATCAGGCCCAACGCGCTATTCGTGAAGAGTTCGGACGGCGTCGCCTAGAGGCAACTGCAGGCGCTGTGGCCGACCGATGGCCTGCTCGCGCCGCTTGAAACACTGCGTCCGTGGGCCGCGCTGATCGTCGCGCCGACGCTGCTGCAGCAGGTCGGCGAGGGTGTCGAGCCGCGCATGTTGCGCTCGGCGCTCGCGCAGGCGAAGCCGTATCGCTATCTCGAGTCCGCGCGGGACGTCGCAGTCGCGCTCGAATCGATTCCGCTCGAAGCCATTGCCGCGGCGCTCGACATGCTGATGGCCGACCGCGGCGAACCGCAGCGCACGCTCGAGCGGATGCACGCGGCGTGGCTGGAGGGCGATCTGCACGCGATACAGCAAATCGCCGTCGAAGCGCCGATGTTCAATCTGGCCGGCATCCGTCTGGCGATTCTCGACGTGCGCAATCGCGCGTGGGCCGCGCGGCTGAGCGAGTTGCTGGACGTTCGCGAGCGCACGCTGGTGGTCGTCGGCGCGCTGCATCTATGCGGCCCCGGCAATCTCCCCGACTGTCTCGCGCGACCCGTGCAAGCGGTGTTCTGAACGCGTGCGCGGCTTTCGCGACTGAAGACAGCCGTGTCGACCGCCCGGATGCCAGGCCTGCGCATGCTCGATGACGAGGCGCGCGGCATAATTGCGGATCGTTGCCCGCGCTGTCGCGCATTGACCCTGAAAGCTACCGATGACTGAACCGCAACACACCGCCGCCGGGCGGCTCGCCCAGCTCGAATGGCGCTGGAAGCCGTTCGGGAACCTCACGAGCGTCGAAGTCTATGAGATGCTGGCCGCCCGCAGCGCGGTGTTCGTCGTCGAACAGAACTGCGTGTATGGCGATATCGATGGGTTCGACGTCGAAGCCTGGCATCTGCTTGCGTATGGCACCGGCGACGGTGCGGCGCTGCCGCCGTTGGCCGGCTATCTGCGCGTGTTGTTGCCCGATGCGGCGGATGCCGATGTGCGCATCGGCCGGGTGTTGACGACCGCGCCGTTTCGCGGCATCGGTCTCGGCAATGCGATGCTCGAACGCTCGCTCGCGCAAATCCGTGCGCAGTGGCCCGATACGCCGATCCGTCTGCACGCGCAGGCGCATCTGCAAGGTTTTTACGGTGCGTTCGGCTTCATGCCGATCTCGGAGATTCACGACGAAGACGGCATCCCGCATGTGTGGATGCGCGCGCTGTGAACGCGAACGGGTCAGCGGGGCACGTTCGTGGTCGTCGACGCCGCATGCGTGAGCCCGCGCGCCGCTTTTGCATGCCGCTCGGCGCGCAGGCGTCCGCGAGACGACAGCCGCATCCAGTGACGCAGCGCGATCAGCGCGCCGACCACGCTCATCATCGAACCCGGAATCCATAGCAGGAGCCCGCCGATCTGCTGATCGCGCATCGGGCTCAGCCACGTGAACGCGCGGCCGCAGATCGAGTAGATCGGATACAACTCGTGCGTCGTAAAAAAGATGAATGCGCCGAGAACGATCTGCGGCGGAATCGCCGCGATCACGACGAGCACGCGCTTGCCCGGAGACAGACGCGCGGGCGGCGCCGGACGCGGATCGAGTACGAGCCACCAGAACAGCAGGCCGTCGATCGCCATGCTCCAGTTCATGACGCGATAGAGCCGCCAGTCGAGCATCGCGACGAAATGGATCGGCGACAGCAGCCAGAAATAGATCAGCCCGACGAATAGCGTGACCGCGACGACCGGGTGCATGACGACGTCGAGCGCCGTGCGCACGAGCGGTGTTTGCAGCGCGGGCCGCACGAAGCGCTGTCGCCAGCGCAACGGAATTCCCGCGCGCAACGCCGCGCCCGGATACGACAGCGCAATGAAGAACGGCCCGAGATGATGCAGCACCAGATGCTGCAAGCGATGCATGAAGAATTCATGCTCGAAGAAATAATCGAGCCGCGTATGCAGCACGACATACAGCGCGAGCAGCCCGAACCAGAATGACAGACGCCGCGCGAACGACAGCCGCGCCTTGCGTGCGCCGCGCACGAACAGGATCGCGGGGATCAGCAACGCGATCACGACGGTCGGCGAAAACTCCCAGGGATCGAGCCAGTAGAGCAGGTTCATGGCGATGGCGCGTGCGGTGGCGGCGGCTCGTCGTGCCGCTTACCTGGTCTGGCCCGGCGACTTGACCGCGAACGGCGCGCTCACTGTTTCGCCGTCGGAGAACTTCAGCGTCAGACGCACGGTGTCGCCCGGCGCGACCTTCTGCTTCGCGTCCTCGAGCATCACGTGATAGCCGCCCGGCGCGATCGCGACCTGGCCATGCGCGGGCACCGACAGCTTGTCGACCATCACCATCTTCTGCGTCGAACCGTTCGATACGGTTTGATGCAGCATCGCATCGCCGTAGTCGTCGCTCGATACATCGACGAGGTCGATCGGCTTGTCGCTCGCGTTGACGAGCGTCGCATAGCCGGCCGCGGGCAGGTTGTTCGGCAGCCAGCGCACCCACGCGTCCTTGATGCTGATCGCGTGAGCATCGGCCGCTTGCGCGGCCGACGCGGCGCCGAGTGACAGCGCGAGCGCGCAGGCGAGGGAGGCGATTGGTTTGAGCTTGATCGTCATGATGGAATGGAGTGGGATCAAAGAAGAATCAGGATTGGTCATCGATGATGCGGCGCAGGTCCTGCGCGATCGCATCGGGCGTGTCGTGATCGGTGGCGAGCAGGCGCGCGTGGCCCCGGCTGTCGAACACATAGACGGCGGAGCTGTGCGTGACCTCGTAGTTGCCGTTCGAGTCGCGCTTTTCCATCTGATAAGCGACACGATAGCGCTTGGCCAGCGACTCGATCTGCCAGTCGGTGCCGGTCAGCCCTTCGGCGTGCTGTGCGTCGAACGCGCCGACATAGTCGTGTAAGGCCCGCGGCGTGTCGCGCGCGGGATCGACGGTGATGAACAGAATGCGCACTTTCTGCGCATCGGGACCGAGCTTGCCGAGCACCTGCATCAGACGGCCCATCGTTTCGGGACAGACGTCCGGGCAATGCGTGTAGCCGAAGTAAACCAGCGACGTGCGGCCCCTGAACGACGCGGCGTTGACGGGACGGCCGGTGTCGTCGGTCAAGGTGAAGTCCAGATCCGGCAGGTGGCCGGTCACGTTGGTCAACTGCCACGGCTCGGCGCGCTGTGTGCAACCGGTCAGCGCGGCGAGCGCGACCAGCATGCCCAGCGCAGTTGCCGCCGCAAACCGGCGTGCCAACCCGTGCATCAAGCGGTGCGTGAGTCGCTTGGGTCGTGAGCGGGACAGGTTCGGCCGCGGGCGCTGGGGTGGCAGGATCGGGAACAAAGCAGGGTTCAATGACTCGATTGAAGAGCAGGCAACACGAATCGATGGAGCAGGGGGCCGCACCGTCGCCCGATCATGCCGCGCAAGATTCGCGCGCGACACGCGATTGAGCAAGAGCGTGCAACGATGTCCATCACGCCGACGGTCCGCGTGGCAGCGACTGTAGCGCAAAATTGGCGCCAGCGTCGCGCAGCGCGCCGGGCGCACGATTTGCGGGTCAATTTGACGCAGCTTGCTGAAAGCCGGTTGAAGCCCGATCGTTGCGCTTTTGAACGCAATCGACAGAAGCGGATGGATCGATCGCCCATCGGGCTTGAGTCCCAGCTTACTTTCTCGAAAAATTGACGGATGCGCGGTAAGATGCGCACACTTTTCCGGCCATAGATGGCTGAAAGGCGAACCTAGGCGATGCAAGCACTTCCGGCTGTTCTGTCTCCGAGCGAGACGGCATTTTTCTTCGACTTCGATGGCACGCTCGTCGAACTCGCCCCCACACCGGAGGGCGTGCTGGTGCAGCCGCGCGTGATCGACCTGCTGCGCGAACTGCGCAGTCTGACGAATGGCGCGGTCGCGGTGGTGTCGGGGCGCGGCATCGACAGCATCGACAGTTTTCTCGGCATGCCGGACCTGCCGGTCGCGGGTCTGCACGGCGCCGAGCGGCGCGATGCGAATGGCGACACGCAGCGCATCGGCTTTCACGACGAGCGCCTGTTGCGCATGGAGCAGGTGCTCGCGCAGGTCGTCAACGAACATCCGGGCATGCTGCTCGAGATCAAGGGCGCGGCGCTCGCGCTGCACTACCGCAACGCGCCGGACCGCGAGCCGGTCGCGCGCGAGGCGACCGAGCGGCTCGTCGCCGATTACCCCGCTTCTTACGTGCTGCAGCCCGGCAAGATGGTCTACGAGATCAAGCCGAAGGACGTCGACAAGGGCCGCGCGACGCGCGCGTTCCTCGACGAGCTGCCGTTCACCGGCCGCACGCCGATATTCGCCGGCGACGATCTGACCGACGAGAAGGGCTTCGCGGTCGTCAACGAGCGCGGCGGTCTGTCGATCAAGGTCGGCGCGGGCGAAACGATGGCGCACACGCGCGTCGAATCGGTGTCGTCGCTGCTCGACTGGCTCGAAACCATCGTCGCGGCGGCGCGCGGCGCATGACGCCGGCGGCCCCGTTCAACGAAAACAACATACTGCATCGGGAATCGCGCTTCATGAGCCGACTGATCATTGTTTCGAACCGGGTGGCGCCTATTTCGGAGGGCGGTCCGGCGGCAGGCGGTCTGGCGGTCGGCGTGTACGACGCGCTGAAGGAGACCGGCGGCATGTGGTTCGGCTGGAGCGGCGACGTGCTGAGCTCCGGCCAGCCGCAGATCAAGCTCGAGGAGCGCGGTCCGGTGACCTTCGCGACCGTCCCGCTGATGCGCCGCGATTACGACCAGTACTACCGTGGTTTCTCGAACGCGACGCTGTGGCCCGCGTTCCACTATCGATCCGACCTGCTGCATTACGACCGGCACGACTTCGAAGGCTACTGCCGCGTCAACGCGTGGCTCGCGCAGCAACTCGTGCCGCTCCTGCGCGAGGACGACGTGATCTGGGTGCACGACTATCACCTGATTCCGTTCGCTCAGGCGCTGCGCTCGGCAGGCGTGAAGAACCGCATCGGTTTTTTTCTGCACATTCCGTTTCCGGCCGCGCAGGTGCTGTTGACGGTGCCGCCGCATCGCGAGCTCGTCGAGGCGCTGTGTTCGTTCGACCTGCTCGGCTTCCAGACCGGTCCCGATCTGCGCGCGTTCTGCGACTACGTGATCAACGAGGCGGGCGGCTCGATCGACGCGTCGGCGAAAGGACCGCTGAGTGTGCATGCGTTCGGCCGCATGTTGCGCGCCTCTGCGTATCCGATCGGCGTCTATCCGGACGAGGTCGCCGAGCTCGCGAAGGCGGGCGAACGCGGCAAGCCGGTGCGCACGATGAAGGCGACGCTGCATTCGCGCAAGCTGATCATGAGTGTCGACCGGCTCGATTATTCGAAGGGGCTGGTCGAGCGATTCCGCGCGTTCGAGCGCCTGCTCGAGCATACGGCCGCGCAGCGCAACCAAGTGTCGTTCCTGCAGATCGCCCCGCCGACGCGCGCCGACCTGCACGCGTATCAAGACATCCGGCTGCAGCTCGAAGGCGAGTCGGGACGGATCAACGGACGTTTCGCCGAGCTGGACTGGACGCCGATCCTATACATCCACAAGCAGTACGAGCGCTCGGTGCTGGCGGCGCTGTTCCGTACCGCGCACGTCGGCTATGTGACGCCGTTGCGCGACGGCATGAACCTCGTTGCGAAGGAATACGTGTCGGCGCAGGATCCGGAGAATCCCGGCGTGCTGGTGCTGTCGCGCTTCGCGGGCGCGGCGCAGGAGCTCGACGGCGCGCTGATCGTCAATCCGGTCGATATCGACGGCATGGCCGAAGCGCTCGCGCGGGCGCTCGACATGCCGCTCGCCGAGCGCCAGGGGCGCTATCGCGACATGATGGCGCAGCTGCGCGAGAACAACGTGTCGGTGTGGCGCGATAACTTCATGCGCGATCTGCAGAGCGTCGAGGGCGCGAAGCGCGCCAGAAGCGGGAAAGCGCACGCGGCCACGGGTGCGGCGGGCGCCGCGCGCAAGAGGGCGGCGCGCGAGAGCGTGACCGGCTAAGCCAAGCCGGGCCGCGAGCCAGACAGCAAAAAGCCGCTCCAGGGAGCGGCTTTTTTTCAAGCGATGCGCAGCGCGTGGACCAGGCGTGCGTCAGGCTACGTGCTGTTCGTCGACCTTCTTGCCGCCGATATGCAGCGTCTGGCCCTTGCCATACTGCTTCGAGAGCAGGTCGCGATAGAGGCCCGGACGCTGGCGCAGTTCTTCCGGCGTGCCGTCGTCGATGACCTTGCCGGCGCTCATCACGATGATCCGGTCGAAGTTGTTCAGCGTCGACAGACGGTGCGCGATCGCGATCACGGTGCGGCCGACCATCAGGCGGTCGAGCGCCTTCTGGATCGCTTCCTCGGACGCGCTGTCGAGCGCGGACGTGGCTTCGTCGAGCAGCAGGATCGGCGCGTTTTTCAGAATCGCGCGCGCGATTGCGATGCGCTGGCGCTGACCGCCCGACAGCTTCACGCCGCGGTCGCCCACGATCGTGTCGTAGCCTTCCGGCATCGCTTCGATAAAGTCCACGCAACGCGCCTCGCGCGCGGCGGCGAGCACTTCCTCGCGGCTCGCGTCCGGGCGGCCGTACGCGATGTTCTCGTACACCGTGCGATGGAACAGCGAGATGTCCTGGGGCACCAGCGCGATCGCGTGGCGCAGGCTGTCCTGGGTAATCGACGCGATGTCCTGGCCGTCGATCTTGATCGCGCCACCCTGGGTCTCGTAGAAGCGCTGCAACAGCGCGAGCACGGTCGATTTGCCGGCGCCCGACTTGCCGATCAGCCCGACGCGCTGACCCGGTTCGATATCGAGGTCGAAGTGATCGAGAATCGGCCGGCGGCGCGGATAGGCGAACGTGACGCCGTCGAACGTGACGCGGCCGCCCTGCGGCACGAGTTCGGTCGCGTCGTCGCGATCGGGCATGCCGTGCGGTTCGAGCAGCGTGCGCACGGCCTCTGCGAGTCGCGCGACGTGCTGCGTGACGTCGACGAGCGCGACGGCGAGATCGCGCGTGCCGTGCAGGATCGTGAAGCCGAGCGAGCTGACGAGCACGATGTCGCCCGAGGTCGCGCGGCCCTGGTCCCACAGCCATAGCGCCCAGCCTAGCAGGCCGGCCGACAGCAGCGCGGTGACCACGGCGTGCAGCAGACGCAGCTTTTCCAGGTACAGCAGGCTTTGCTGGCGCGCGTCCATTTCCGACTTGACCGTCGAAGCAAAGCGGTGCTGTTCGCGGAACGTCATGCCGAACGCGCGCACGAGCCCCATATTGCTGATCACGTCGACAAGCTCGCCGTCGACCGATGCCGCCTTGGTCGCGAAATTATGGTGACGCGCGGAACCGCGGCCCGCGAGCTTGTACAGCACGACCGACAGGATCGCCGAGCACAGCATCAGGCCGGCGGCCATCAGCGGGTTCACCGCGATGATCATCACGATCGCGCCGAGCACCGCGATGCACGGCGGCAGCACGTTCCACGCGGTGGTGTTTTCGGCGGTGTAGACGGCGTTCGAGGTCGCGGTGATCCGGCTTGCCAGCATGCCGGGCTGCTTTTCGGCGTAGTAGGTCGGCGAGTGGCCGCTCAGGTACTGAAACAGGTCGCGCCGCAAATCGCCCGTCACGGCGACGAACGTGTGCGCGGCGAACCAGCCGCCGATCCGCCACAACAGGTTGTCGGCAGCGATCAGGCCGACGAGGATCGCGAACGCGCCCCACAGCGGTCCCGGATGATGCCTGCCGCCGCCGAGCACGTCGATCAGATGTTTGATCGCGTACTGCGAAGCGAGTGCACAGCCCACGGCCGCAAACACGCTGCACAACACGATCGCATGCGCGAGCGGATGGCGGCGGATAAAGCGGAAGAGAAACGCAAGTGGCCGGTGCGCATAGCTCGCGAGCTTGGCGTTCTGGGCGTTACGCTGGGCGATGGTCAAGTGTTCCAATTGAGCTGAGATCGATGTGTTGCGGGTTGTGCATGCAATGCGCGGACCACACGGACAAGCATGGCTCTGCGTGAAGCCGATGCTTCGCATTGTAAACATGCAAAGGCGATTGCGCCCTGTGTATCCGGGGCTTTGACGCGATTGATTTCGCGATGGACCTCCGCGATCTGCGTCGTCCCGACACACCAGCCGACGGGCCATTCAGGCAGATTGCGGAAAATTTCGAGATATGATTACAGATTGCCTTCGACCGCGCTGCGGCAATTTTGCAATTCCTACCGGCAACGCTGATGGGCGAGAGCTAACAGACACGGTACCGCCGCGCCTCCCGAAACCTCGTGCATACTGTAGAACTGTCTTTGAAAACAAGGGTTTGCAAAGTGTTTCGCGTTTGTAACAACGTAAAGACTTTGAAATGCTGTGGTGCTGCAACAATCCAGGCATCGATAATGCATGCTCGTTAGCCCGGCAATTTTTCTGACAGTTTGTCAACGTCGGTGCAACGTGCGCGTTTACTCGCACATGCCCAGTCGCTGATCCACTTGTCCGGGCTCGTTACCAAGCGATCCATCGCAGGATTTCTCAAAAGAATCAGGCCCGCGCCGGCATTTCCGGCCAGACTGCCCTGGCGAGCAAGCGAGTCGCTTTTTCCAAATGCAGTACTTTTGCCTGATTTTTTACTAGGAGTTCGTCAATATGCGAATCGCTCAAATCGCTCCGCTGCACGAGGCGGTTCCTCCCAAGCTGTACGGTGGTACGGAACGCGTGGTGTCCTATCTGACCGAGGCGCTGGTCGAGCAGGGCCACGACGTCACGCTGTTTGCAAGCGGTGATTCGCAAACCTCGGCGAAGCTCGAAGCTTTCTGGCCGCAGGCCCTGCGCCTTGACCCGACGATCCGCGACGTGATGGCGCCGCACATGCTGCTGCTCGAAGAAGTGCGCCGCCGCGCGGACGAATTCGACGTGCTGCATTTCCACATCGACTACTACCCGTTCTCGCTGTTCGCGCGTCAGCCTGTGCCGTTCGTCACGACGCTGCACGGCCGTCTCGATCTGCCTGAACTGCAGCCGATCTTCAACACGTTCAATGACGTGCCGGTCGTGTCGATCTCGGACAACCAGCGCATTCCGCTGCCGCAGGCGCACTGGCTGCAAACCGTCTATCACGGTTTGCCGGAAGACGTGCTCAAGCCGATTCCCAACGTCGAGCCCGGCTACCTCGCATTCCTGGGCCGCGTCTCGCCGGAGAAGGGGCTTGACAGGGCGATTCGCATCGCCGGGCAGGCAGGCATGAAGCTCAAGGTCGCCGCCAAGATCGACAAGGCCGACCGTGCCTACTACGAAGAAGTCATCAAGCCGCTGATGTCGTTGTCGCACGTCGAGTACATCGGCGAAATCGGCGAAGCTGAAAAGCGCGAGTTTCTCGGCAATGCGCACGCACTGGTGTTCCCGATCGACTGGCCGGAGCCCTTCGGTCTCGTGATGATCGAGGCGATGGCTTGCGGCACGCCGGTGATCGCGTTCAATCGCGGTTCGGTGCCGGAAGTGATCGAAAACGGCGTGTCGGGTTTCGTCGTCGAGGACGAAATCAGCGCGGTCGCCGCCGTCAAACGTCTGCACACGCTGCCCCGCGCTGGCGTGCGCAAGGCGTTCGAGGCGCGCTTCTCGTCGAAGGTGATGGCGCAGAACTACGTCGCCACCTATGAAGAGCTGCTGCGCCGCAAACATCGCACGGTGCTGCGCGAAGTCAACGCGGGCTGATTGGCGATTGTTTCGCCGCGGTTGTTTCGCGGTAGATAAAACGCTGTCGGCAGGAACCCGTTGCACGCTTCCTTCGTTGCTCTGAACGCCCCGCCGGCACGTCGCCGGCGGGGCGTTGTTGCATGCGCGCTGCGTTTTTCGTCGGTGCACAACTGAAAATACGGGTTTCCGCGCGGCGCGAACGAGCCAGTCTCGGTAATATCCCTATAATTGCCGTGCCGCAAATTGGGCTGCGGTGCCGCCGACGACAGGAGGATGCCTTGGCGAGAACGAAAGAGACGCGCGCGAACGCCGCGCCCGGCGCCGGAACGATTTTTACGTTGCGCGCCATCGGTCTCGTGCTCGCCGCCCGCTGGTTTTCCTCGATGTCCGAGATGAAGCTGACCACCGCGCTGACCGCGATGGCGTCTTCACCGTGGGCATGTATCAACCTCGTTTTTCTGTTCCTGCTGATCTTCCTGCCGGGCGCGCGCGCCGTCGCGGAGCGTCCGTTCCATCCGTTGCCGCAATGGCTGCGTCAGGCGCTGCGCCTGTTCGCGTTCCTCGGGTTTCTGTTTGCGGTGTGGTCGGTCGGCGCGTTCGTCGCGAGCGCAGGCTGGCGTCGGGCGATGCAGGCGGTCGCGGCCAGCAACGGTTGGCTCGTCGCGGCGCCGGTGCTGTATGCGATCGTCTTGTGGATCTGCCGGCCGCTGCCGTTGTGGCGCACCAATGTGGCGGCGCGGCGCTTTGCGATCGGCCGCTATGCGGTGTCGCTCGATCCGCTGACCCGCACCGTCGTCGTGTGGGCCGAGCGGCGCAAGGTGGGGCAATACGATGCGCGCGAATTGTCGGTGCGCTGGGCGAGCGGTTCCAATGCGAGCGCGACGCCGGCGCCCGCGGTCGCGTTCGGCGCGCCGGGCAAGGCCGGCGCGTCAGCGGCGCCGATAGGGTCGGTCGCGGCGCCCTCGCTTGCGCGCAGCGCGTTCGGCGTACGTCCGAAGGTCGAGTTGCTGTGGGATTCGCCGGCCGCCGCGGGTCATAACCGGCAGACCGTTTTCCGCGCCGCGCTGACGACCGAAGGCGATCGCGTCGCCGCTCGCGCGCTCGACACCACGCTGCGCCAGGTCTGACGCTGCATGTTTTGTGCTATCGGTCACATCGCGTGGCCGATGCACGCATCCCGAAGCGAAGCTTCGTCGATAATGCAATCAAGGCGCCCGGCCTGCAGGCGGGCGAGTGGGACACTCATCGATCATATTGCGTCTTTCGCAGGAGTCGCCATGCTGGTTCGCTGGTTGCTTGCCGCCCTTCATCTGCTCGCTTATGGTTTTGCGCTCGCGTCGATTCTCAGACGCACGTGGTCGCTGCGTCGCGCATCGGTGCCCGCCGCGTTGCGTTCGGTGTTCCGCGCCGATTCACGCTGGGGCATCGCCGCGCTGGTGCTGATCGTGACCGGCCTGATGCGCATGTTCGGTAGCTATGAGAAGGGCGCCGACTACTACCTGCACCAGCCGCTCTTTCACGTGAAGATGACGTTGCTGGTGCTGATCCTGATCCTCGAAGTGCCCACGATGCTCGGCCTGATGCGCTGGCGCGCGTCGATCCGCAGCGGCGCGGCGCCGAATCTGAAGAAGGCGCGATCTTACGCGCATTTCAGCGTGATCCAGACCGTGCTGCTGGTTCTGATGGTGTTTGCCGCGACCGGAATGGCGCGCGGCATCGGGTTGCCCGCCGGCGCGGTGTAGCGCGGCGGGCCTTCTATTGCCAGGGGCTGGTGGCGCCAGGCGTGGCATCGTTTGCCGCGAAGCCTGGTGCATGCCTGCGTCGCGCTAGCCGACCAACAAGCCAGAATCGTCGACCCGGTCGGCTTTGACCTTTGCCGACTCGCGCACGAGCTCCGGCTCGCCGAGACCCTTGATCAGCTCCAGCGCCTGACGCTCGAACAAGCGACGGTACAAGCCGTTGTCGCGTTTGATCAGCGCGTCGTGGCTGCCTTCCTCGATCACCTTGCCCTTGTCGAGCACGAGGAGCCGGTCGAGCGCGCGCACCGTCGACAGCCGATGCGCGACCACCAGCGTCGTGCGCCCCTGCATCAGCCGCTCCATCGCGCGCTGGATCAGCACTTCGCTTTCGCTGTCGAGGCTCGACGTGGCTTCGTCGAGAATCAGGATCGGCGCGTCGGCGAGAAAAGCCCGCGCGATCGCGACGCGTTGACGCTCGCCGCCCGATAGCTTGATGCCGCGTTCGCCGACCAGCGTGTCGTAGCCGTTCGGCAGCGCGGCGATGAAGTCGTGCGCGCTCGCGAGCCGCGCGGCCCGCTCGATGTCGGCGCGGCTCGCGCCGGGCCGTCCATACGCGATGTTCTCGGCAAGCGAGCGGTGAAACAGTACCGGCTCCTGCTGGACGATCGCGATCTGGCTGCGCAGCGACGCTTGCTGGACCTGCGCGATGTCCTGGCCGTCGATCGTGATCCGCCCGCCCGAAATGTCGTGAAGGCGCTGGATCAGCTTGATGAAGGTCGTCTTGCCCGAGCCGGAATGACCGACCAGCCCGACGCGCTCGCCCGGCGCGATGCGGATGGAAAAGTCGTCGTAGAGCGGCCGGCTGTGCGCGCCATAGTGAAACGACACCTGCTCGAAGCGGATCTCGCCGTCGCGGATCGCGATGGCGCCGGCGCCGGGACGATCCTCGACGCCGAGCGACTGACTCTCGAGCGACACCAGTTCCTCCATGTCGTTGACCGAGCGCTGCAGGTTACGGATGTGCATGCCGATGTCACGCAGATAGCCTTGCAGCATGAAGAACATCGTCAGCGCGAACGTGATGTCGCCGACGCTCGCTTCGCCGCGTGCCCACAGCAGTAGCGCCACGCCGAGAATCGCCGCCTGGATCGCGGCCAGCATGCCGCCCTGGAGGCCGCCGTTGAGCGTGCCGCGCACCCACGTGCGGCGTGTGCGTTGCCGCCATTTGCCGATCACGTGCGCGAGGCGCGCTTCCTCGCGCGCTTCCGCGCCGAATGCCTTGACGACGCCGTTGCAGCTGACCGCATCGGCGAGCGCGCCGCCCATGCGTGTGTCCCACGCGTTCGCGAGACGCGCGGACGGCGCGACGAAGCCCAGCGACACCGTCACGGTCACGCCGATGTACAGCAGCGAGCCGATGCCGACGACGTTGCCCATCATGGGCCAGCGCGAGCCGAGCAGCAGGGTCGCGCCGATCAGCATCACCAGCGATGGCAGCAGCGCGATCAGCAGCGTGTCATTCAGCAGGTCGAGCGCCCACATGCCGCGCGTGATCTTGCGCACGGTCGAGCCGGCGAAGCTGTTCGCGTGCCAGTCGGTCGAAAAGCGCTGCACGCGATGAAACGCGCGCGCGGCGATCTCGCTCATCATCTTCAGCGTGAAGCGGATGATGTTGAAGTACACGCCCTGGCGCAGCAGCGTCGCGGTGAGGCCGAGCGCGGCGAGCGCGCCGAAGGCCGCAAGCGCGTGATGCCAGACGGGCGCCGACGACGCCGGACCGGCCGCGATCGCGTCGACGAGACGTCCGGCGAAGACCGGCGTCAGGATGTCCGCGCCCGCCGTGAACAGCGCGAGCGCCGCGATCACGACGATGCGCCCCGGCTGTTGCGCCCAGTGACGGAAGGTGAAGCCGAGGACATCCTTGAAGGCTTGTCCGCGAAAGTCGAGTTTTCTGTTAGCCATTTGCTTTGGGCCCGGCGAAGCACGAGCGCGCCGAGATTCCAGTCAGAAGCGAAAAAGGGGTAGACAGCCAGCGGATGCCGGAATCCGCGCGGGAACGCGCGAAAAAATATGACGGCAAACAACGGCAACGGAACAACGGACTGTCTGGAATGAACGCGGTGCGCCTGCCGAGGCGGCGGCGCATCAGCGACAACGCTGCGGCTTCAAGGTCGCATCGGTCGCGGCGGACGGGCCGGCGGTCGTGGAACCATGCGGGGGAGCGCGCGATGCACTGCAAACATGGGGCGCCTCCCTGAGATGGTTCAAGATGGAGAAACCGGACGGAGCCGGACCGGGCGAATGCCCGTTTGCCGAATATAGCAATAGTGCGGGGCGCTCGCCAACCTACGGAACGACGTGGTTCTATAGCCAACGATATCTCGTATGGCGCATGCGACGTATTTGCCGGCAAATAGAAAAAGGGCTTACGCATTGCTGCGTAAGCCCTTTTGTCTTCGGTGATCGACACACCAAGAATCTGGTGGGTAGTACTGGGATCGAACCAGTGACCCCTGCCGTGTGAAGGCAGTGCTCTACCGCTGAGCTAACCACCCGAAGAGGTCGAAATTATGTCAGGGAATTTAGGGTTCGTCTAGTCTTTTTTAAGCAGTTTGCTCATCAGTTGCCGGCGCGGGTTCAAGACGCCATACGCTTGCGCCTTTGAGCGCTTTGTCGAGATCGTCGAGTACGGCTTCGTGCGCGGTGCTTTCGTCGTCGCTCGCAGCGATCACGACCAGTTCGAGCGAGTCGAGTGCGACACGCGGCGCGTGCGTATCGCCGCCGGCCTGCGCTTCGCCGAGCATGTCGATGACGAGGCTTTCCTGACCGCGCGTCATCGCCAGATAGACCTCGGCGAGCAGTTCCGAGTCGAGCAGCGCGCCGTGCAGCGTACGGTGCGCATTGCTGATGCCGAAGCGGTCGCACAGCGCATCGAGCGAATTGCGCTTGCCGGGGAACATCTGCTTGGCTTGCGCGAGCGTGTCGATGATCTCGCCGCAGTGCATGCTCACTGGCGGCAGACCGAGCAGCGCGAACTCGGCGTCGAGAAAGCCGATGTCGAATGGCGCGTTGTGGATGATCAGATCCGCGTCCTGGATGAAATCGCGGAACTGGTCGATGATCTCGGCGAACTTCGGCTTATCGCTCAAAAATTCCGTGGTAAGGCCGTGCACCGCGAGCGCGCCCGGATCGCTGTCGCGCCCGGGGTTGATATAGAAGTGCAGGTTGTTGCCGGTCAGCCGGCGGTTCACGAGCTCGACGCAACCGAGTTCGAGAATCCGGTCGCCGCCGCGGGCGTTCAGGCCGGTAGTTTCGGTATCGAGGATCAGTTGACGCATGTCGGATTAGCCTGCTTCGAAAAAATTGCGGAAAAAAAGCGGGGAGGGCGGCGCGCGGTGTTGCCGATGCGCGCACGCTCTTTACATCTCGGCGAGCGATGCCACGCCGCGATTGGCCAACTGATCGGCGCGCTCGTTTTCCGGGTGGCCATTGTGGCCGCGCACCCAGCGCCATTCAATCTCGTGTTGCGCGACGAGCGCATCGAGCCGCTTCCACAGATCGGCGTTCTTGACCGGCTGTTTCGCCGCGGTGACCCAGCCTTTCTTCTTCCAGCCGTGAATCCACTCGCTGATGCCTTTCTGTACGTACTGCGAGTCGGTGTGCACGATCGCCTTGCACGGGCGCTTCAACGCCTCGAGCGCGGAAATCACGCCCATCAGCTCCATGCGATTGTTGGTCGTGTTGGCCTCGCCGCCGAACAGTTCTTTTTCCTGGCTGCCGAAGCGCAGCAACGCGCCCCAGCCGCCAGGGCCGGGATTGCCCTTGCAGGCGCCGTCGGTATAGATGTCGATGTGATCTGGAGTCATTCGGTGTGGTTTCGTGTGTTCGGGGCGGCGGCGGGCGCGAGGCCTGCCGCGAGCACGGGCTTTTTCACTTTGAGCGGCCCGACGAGATGCATGCCGCGCACGCGCTTGATCGCCTTGATCATGTAGGTGGCGCCGAAAATCGGCCACCAGCGGTCGCCGGCGGCTTCCATGAAGCCGTAACGCGCGAGCCATTGATCGCTCGCGAGCGGCGGACGATAGCAGCCGAAGCGCCCGCGTTCAAGGTCGAAGCCGAGCAGCTTGATCCAGTCCTTCAGGCGCGTGAACGCGATCAGATCGACGGCGGAGGGCACGAACGGGCGGCCTGTCATCTTGCCGATCGACTGCCGTACTCCCCACAGCGACAACGAGTTGAAGCCGAGGATGATCAGTTGGCCTTCAGGCACCAGCACGCGTTCGGCTTCGCGCAGCAGCCGATGCGGGTCGCTGGTGAATTCGAGCGTATGCGGCATCACGAGCAGGTCGACGCTTTGCGCTTCGAACGGCAGATCGAGCAGGTCGCACCAGACCGCGCTGCGCCCGGCCGGCGCGTGCAGACCAGGGGCGCCTCGCGCGGCGTTCGCGCGGTTGTCGTCGCCAGCGTTGCCCGCGCTGCTGATGCCGCTCACGCTGCCACGACGTGCCCAGCGCGGATACGTGTACGGCGCGCTCGCGCCGCTCGCCGCGTCGAGCACGAGGCCGCGGCACGGCATGCGGTTCTCGCGCAGCGCGTCGAGCTGCGGCAGGCCGAGTTGCAGCGCATGATAGCCGAACACGTCCGACACCACGCGATCGAGCTGGGTTTGCTCCCAGTCGAGCACGTAGCGGCCTGGCGGCGAATCGGTCCAGGCGGGCCAGTCTATAATCGCTCGGTCAGTCATATTAAAAATGCGTCGCCTATGAATGCGCTCGAGTACGTACCGGTCCCGGCGTTTGAAGACAATTACATCTGGGTCATTGCCGACGGACACCACGCGGTCGTCGTCGATCCGGGCGAAGCCGCCCCTGTGCGCGCCTGTCTGGCCCAACGAGGCTGGCGGCTGAGCGCTATTTTACTCACGCACCATCATCAAGACCACGTCGGCGGGGTGGCCGATCTGCTGAACGGCCAGGACGTGCCGGTCTACGGCCCCGCCGGCGAAGCGATCGCGCACCTGACACATCGTCTCAAGAGTGGCGATCACGTGACGATCGCTGCACCCGCACTTGAATTCAGCGTGCTCGACGTGCCCGGTCACACGAGCGGACACATCGCCTATTTCCAGGCGGCCGATACGCGCGGCACGCCGCACGTGTTTTGCGGCGACACACTGTTCGCGTGCGGTTGCGGGCGCCTTTTCGAAGGCACGCCGCAGCAGATGCTGAATTCGCTCGATGCGCTCGCCGCGCTGCCCGGCGCAACCGAAGTGCATTGCGCACACGAATACACGCTGTCGAACATTCGCTTCGCGCTCGCTTGCGAGCCGCACAATGCCGAACTGCAGGCGTGGCGCGACAAGGCGAACGAGTTGCGCGCCCGCCACCAGCCGACGCTGCCGACCACGATCGCGCACGAGCTCGCGGTCAATCCGTTCCTGCGCGCAGGCGAGCCGGCGATCCAGTCGAACCTCGAAGCACGATTGCACGAAACGGTGTCTGACCGGCTGAAGGCCTTCACATTGATGCGCGAATGGAAGAACCGCTTCCGTTGATCCGGAGCGCATTCGGCGGTTCTTCACGCGATGAATCGGAAAAATTCGCCAAGCCCCAGATTTGGTTGATTTTTTTCTTGATTTTCCAATTGACGGAAACGTTGACGTTTCGTACTATCGGCTGCAAATTCCAGCCCTTGTGGAAACCGAGACGTTCATGCGATTTATCTTAAGTGCGTTATTGGTCCTGACACTCGCCGCGTGCGCGAGTCAGGGACCGACGACGAATACCGCCACTAACCCCGCCAGCCAGCAGGCCGTAGCCGACGCCCTTCGCAAGAACGCCACAGCTAAAGAAACCATCAACGTCGACCAGAGCTCCGTCAATCAGTTGACGAGCCAGGACGCCGATCTGTGGGGCCGCATTCGCCGTGGCTTCCAGATGCCGGACCTGCAGAGCGACCTCGTCGACATGCAGCTGAACTGGTATCTGCAGCGTCCCGATTACGTGCAGCGCATGACCGAGCGCTCGCAGAAATACCTGTATCACATCGTCGAGGAACTTGAGTCGCGCCATATGCCGACCGAGCTCGCGCTCTTGCCGTTCATCGAGTCTGCATATAGCCCGCAGGCTTTGTCGGTCGCCAAGGCTGCGGGTATGTGGCAGTTCATGCCGGGCACGGGCCGGACCTACAACCTGAAGCAGAACATGTGGCAGGACGAGCGCCGCGACGTGCTTGCGTCGACCAGTGCCGCGCTCGACTACCTGTCGAACCTGCACGACATGTTCGGCGACTGGCAGCTCGCGCTCGCTGCGTATAACTGGGGCGAGGGCAACGTGCAGCGCGCGATCGCGCGCAACGAGGCGGCGGGTCTGCCGACCGACTACATGAGCCTGCGTCTGCCGAACGAAACGCGCAACTACGTGCCGAAGCTGCAAGCGGTCAAGAACCTCGTGATGAACCCGCAGATGTACGGGCTCACCCTGCCGTCTATTCCGAACCACCCGTACTTCGTGACGGTCACGACCTCGCACGACATCGACGTCGACGTCGCCGCGCGGCTCGCCAATATGTCGACGGACGAGTTCCGTTCGCTGAACCCGTCGTTCAGGAAGCCGGTGATTCTCGGCGCGACGCAGCCGCAGATTCTGTTGCCTTTCGACAACGCGTCCGCGTTCGAGCGCAATCTGAAAACATACTCGGGCTCGCTGTCGTCCTGGACCACCTACACGGTCGACGCACGCGCGACGCCCGCGGCGATCGCACAGAAGATCGGCGTCGACCCCGACACGCTGATGGAAGTGAACAAGATTCCGGTCGGTATGCGCCTGAAGCCGGGCTCGACGATCGTCGTGCCGCGCGGCTCGGACGACGACGAGGACATCAGCGCCGACGTCGCCGAAAGCGCGGTGCTCGCGATGGAACCCGACGTACCCGACACGCGCAAGATGCTGATCCGCGTGCGTCGCAATCAGTCGATGGCGGCCATCGCGGTGCGCTACGGCGTGTCGGTCGGTCAGCTGAAGGCGTGGAACAGGACGCATCGCGATCAGGTTTCGCGCGGCCAGGTGATCGTGCTGCACGTGCCGGTCGGCAAGCCGGTACCCAGCGAGCCGGGTCCGGAAAAGATCACCGCCGATGTGCAAGGCGGCAGTGTGCAGAAGATTGGCGTCCACGTCGCAGACACACACGGTGAATCGCGCTACGATAAGAAGAAAGGGCGCGGCCACTCCGCCATCGTCAAGGTCTCCGAGCCGGGCGGCAAGGGTACCAAGCCGGCGGCGCCCGTTGCCAGCAAGGGCAAGGTCGAGAAGGTCTCGGCCTCGGAGCCCGGCAAGGCGTCGAAGGCCGCGGCTGAGAGCCGCCCGAAGACCGTGGCCAACGCGAAGAAGAAGGGTAAATAGACCAATAGCGGCTCTCACGGTAGTGACCACATGCGTTGCGGGGGCAGCGCATGGATTGCGCTCCGATCACGTACCGTGTTCATCCAACGCCGTCACCTCAGGGTGACGGCGTTTTTCATTGCGCGGACGATTCCTGCGCGTTTGCGGTATTTACTTTATTGTTCGTGCTTCGGCCGCGTTGGCCGCGGGGTGCCGGTCCGTCCTGATCCGTCCGAACCTCGGGAGAGGTTCTTGAGGTCATTTCCAGGTTTACTTCCTGATTTATGTCGTCGACCCAACTGCGCGTCTTTCTGCTTTTTTCCGCCGGCTACTTCGTCTCTTACGTGTTTCGCGGCGTCAATCTTGGTTTCGCGCCGTTCATCACGCGCGATCTCGGTCTGTCAGCCGCCGATCTGGGTGTGCTGACGAGTCTGTATTTCCTCGGTTTCGCGGGCGCGCAGATCCCCGCTGGCGTGCTGCTCGATCACTTCGGCGCGCGTCGCGTGACGTCCGTCACGCTGCTTTTTGCCGCGCTCGGCATCTGGGTATTCGGCGCCGCGCACAGTCTCGGCATGATGATGGTCGGGCGGCTGCTGATCGGCGTTGGCGTGTCGGTGTGTCTCGGCGCCGCGTTCAAGGCGCTCGCGCAGCATTTTCCGGTGGCGCGTTTGCCATTGATGAACGGGCTTGTAATGGCGATCGGCGGTTTCGGCGGCGTGATGGTCGGTTCGCCGCTCACGTGGGTGCTCGGTTTTTCCAGCTGGCGCCCGGTTTGCGTCGGACTCGGTGTGCTGACGGTAGCGGTTGCGCTCGCGCAATGGACGCTCGCTCCGGACGCGCGCGAAACGCATCGCCAGGCGAGCATCGTCGCGCAGTTCAAGGGTACGTGGCACATCCTGCGCAGCGCGGCATTCTGGAAAATCGCGTCGTTCTCGGTCGTTACGCAAGGCGTCTTCTACGCGATGCAGTCGTTGTGGGTCGGAGCATGGCTGCGCGACGTACAAGGCTTCGAGCCGCACCAGGCGGCGGCGCTCGTGTCGATTCTCGGCTTCGCGATGATGGCCGGCTGCGTCGGTTTCGGCGCGGCGGCGCGTAGTCTCGAGCGGCGCGGCCTCTCGCTGTACGCGTTCTGCGGCATCGGCATGGCGCTATATGTGCTGACGCAGATGCTCATCATGTTTAACGCGCCGTTGCCGGCGAGCCTGTTGTGGGCCGCCTACGGCATCTTCGGCGGCACCGGGATTCTGAGCTACGCGGTGATGGCGCGGCATTTCCCGCCGCAGATGATCGGCCGTGTCAACACGACGCTGACGCTAATTATTTTTCTGCTGATCTTCGGTTTCCAGATCGGCGTTGGCGCGGTGCTGTCGCACTGGCCGGCGAGCGGCGGGCATTACCCGGCGCTCGCGCATCTGAGCGCGTGGGAAATCCTCGTCGCGCTGCAGGTGCTGAGTGCGATCTGGTACGTGTTGCCGGGTCGGCAGCTTGCCCGTTCGGGCGAGATGCGCGGGGAACAGGAGGCCTGAACGGCCGCGCCAGGCCTTGCGTCGGACCCGGAGGGGCCGCCACGGCGGTTCGGTCCCCGTCAATAGTGGTGTCTCGACAGAACCGCATGGACAGGCGTGGCAAGTACCTGGCGACGCGGCCCGGCAAGGCTTTGAAGATCCGCCCAGGCACGTCGCCTCAACGCCTCGTCCTATCTCCCATTTGGAGGGAACAGTGCATTCAGGCTATAATTTGAAGGTTTGAGCTTATCCACCCGCACCCTAGCGCCTACCTCCCCCATACCGTTCATCCGCCGCGCGCCATTGGCGTAGCAAGAAGGGCTCCACACCCAGCCGAGTCGTCCACACAATGGACCCATCGCGCCCCTTGCAGCGTCACCGGCAGCTCGCGAGCGAGTCTGCGCGCGCATCCACGATGTGTTTCGCTGCGGCTTGCAATCGGATAGACAGGTGGCAACAGGGTGTTCCCCCAAGGAGTCTCCCGTGTTGCCGTCATTTTCTCCCGCTCTACTCGCGCTCGCCGACGGCACGGTCTTTCGTGGTTATTCGATCGGCGCCCCTGGGCATACCATCGGTGAAGTCGTGTTCAACACTGCCATCACCGGCTATCAGGAAATCCTGACTGACCCGAGCTACGCGCGCCAGATCGTGACCCTCACGTACCCGCATATCGGCAACGTCGGCGTGAACGCCGAAGACGTCGAAGCGACGAAAGTCCATGCCGCCGGCCTGATCATCCGTGATCTGCCGGTTCTCGCGTCGAACTTCCGCATGGAGGGCACGCTCCCGCAATATCTGCAGGACGAAGGCGTGGTGGCCATCGCCGGCATCGACACTCGCAAGCTGACCCGCCTCCTGCGCGACAAGGGCGCGCAAAACGGCGCGATCCTCGCTGGCTCCGACGACGAAGCGAAGGCCATCGAACTCGCGCGCTCGTTCCCGGGTCTCGCCGGCATGGACCTCGCGAAGGTCGTGTCGACCCAGGAAACCTACGAGTGGACCAAAACCGAATGGCGTCTGGGCACGGGCTACGGCGAGCAGAAAGCGCCGACGTACCGCGTGGTCGCATTCGACTACGGCGTCAAGCAGAACATCCTGCGCATGCTGGCCGAGCGCGGCTGCCATGTCACCGTGCTGCCGGCGCAAGCGAGCGCCGCTGACGCGCTCGAGCTCAACCCCGACGGCGTGTTCCTGTCGAACGGCCCGGGCGACCCTGAGCCGTGCGACTACGCGATCGCGGCGACCAGGGAGTTCATCGAGCGCGGCATTCCGACCTTCGGCATCTGCCTGGGCCACCAGATCATGGGCCTCGCGGTCGGCGCGAAGACGATGAAGATGAAGACCGGCCATCACGGCGCGAACCATCCGGTCAAGGATCTCGAAGACGGCCGCGTGGTGATCACGTCGCAGAACCATGGTTTCGCGGTCGATGCCGACACGCTGCCCGCCAACGCGCGCGTGACCCACGTGTCGCTGTTCGACGGCACGCTGCAGGGCTTCGCGCTGACCGACAAGCCGGCGTTCTGCTTCCAGGGCCACCCGGAAGCATCGCCCGGTCCGAACGACATCGCGTACCTGTTCGACCGCTTCACCGCGTTGATGGACGCGCACAAGAACGGCAAGAGCGCAGGGGCTTGAAGTAGTACAGGCCGGCCGCAGGGGCCAGCCGGAAACGGCTCGCGGCGGCGGCCGCAGCCCGCGGCGCTACGCGGCGGGCATGCCGCGAAACAGCGCGCGCAACGTGAAAACGGCGCGCGCCGACGGAAAGAATTCAGAAATACATTAGCGAGAGCGTTATGCCCAAGCGGACAGACATCAAGAGCATCCTCATCATCGGCGCGGGTCCGATCATCATCGGTCAGGCGTGCGAGTTCGATTATTCGGGCGCGCAGGCATGCAAGGCGCTGCGTGAGGAAGGCTACAAGGTCATTCTCGTCAACAGCAATCCGGCGACGATCATGACCGACCCGAACACGGCCGACGTGACCTATATCGAGCCGATCACGTGGGAAGTGGTCGAGCGCATCATCGCGAAGGAGCGCCCGGACGCGATCCTGCCGACGATGGGCGGCCAGACCGCGCTGAACTGCGCGCTCGACCTGCACGCGCACGGCGTGCTGGCGAAGTACGAGGTCGAGCTGATCGGCGCATCGCCGGAAGCGATCGACAAAGCGGAAGACCGTCAGAAGTTCAAGGACGCGATGACCAAGATCGGCCTCGGTTCGGCCAAGTCGGGCACCGCGCATTCGATGGAAGAAGCGCTGCAGGTGCAGGCGAAGATCGCCGCGGAAACTGGCAGCGGCGGCTATCCGGTCGTGATCCGTCCGTCGTTCACGCTGGGCGGCTCGGGCGGCGGCATCGCGTACAACCGCGACGAGTTCGAAGAGATCTGCAAGCGTGGGCTCGACCTGTCGCCGACGCGCGAACTGCTGATCGAAGAGTCGCTGCTCGGCTGGAAAGAGTACGAGATGGAAGTGGTCCGCGACAAGGCGGATAACTGCATCATCGTCTGCTCGATCGAAAACCTCGACCCGATGGGCATCCACACCGGCGACTCGATCACCGTCGCACCGGCGCAGACGCTGACCGACAAGGAATACCAGATCCTCCGTAACGCGTCGCTCGCGGTGCTGCGCGAGATCGGCGTCGACACGGGCGGCTCGAACGTGCAGTTCTCGATCGATCCGAAAGACGGCCGCATGATCGTGATCGAAATGAACCCGCGCGTGTCGCGTTCGTCGGCGCTGGCGTCGAAGGCAACCGGCTTCCCGATCGCGAAGGTGGCGGCGAAGCTCGCGGTCGGCTACACGCTGGATGAACTCAAGAACGAAATTACCGGCGGCCAGACCCCGGCCTCGTTCGAACCGACGATCGACTACGTCGTCACGAAGATCCCGCGTTTCGCGTTCGAGAAATTCCGTGAAGCCGATTCGCGCCTGACCACGCAGATGAAGTCGGTCGGCGAAGTGATGGCGATTGGCCGCACGTTCCAGGAGTCGTTCCAGAAGGCGCTGCGCGGCCTCGAAGTCGGCGTCGACGGTCTCGATGAAAAGACCGCCAATCGCGATGAGATCATCCGCGAGATCGGCGAAGCTGGTCCGGATCGCATCTGGTATGTTGGCGACGCGTTCCGTGTGGGCATGAGCGCGCAAGAGATCTTCGAGGAAACCGCGATCGACCCGTGGTTCCTCGCGCAGATCGAACAGATCGTGCTGAAGGAAAAGGCGCTGGCAGGCCGCGCGCTGGCGAGCCTGACGAAGGAGGAGCTGAAGTATCTGAAACAGAGCGGCTTCTCGGATCGTCGTCTGGCCAAGCTGCTCGGCGCGAAGCCGGCGGACGTGCGCGCGCGTCGTATCGAGTTGAACGTGCGTCCGGTGTATAAGCGCGTCGACACCTGCGCGGCCGAGTTCGCAACCAGGACCGCGTACATGTACTCGACGTACGAGGAAGAGTGCGAAGCGAATCCGACCAGCAACAGGAAGATCATGGTGCTGGGCGGCGGCCCGAACCGGATCGGCCAGGGTATCGAGTTCGACTACTGCTGCGTGCATGCCGCGCTCGCGATGCGCGAGGACGGCTATGAAACGATCATGGTCAACTGCAACCCCGAAACCGTGTCGACCGACTACGACACCTCCGACCGTCTGTACTTCGAATCGCTGACGCTCGAAGACGTGCTCGAAATCGTCGACAAGGAAAAGCCCGTCGGCGTGATCGTGCAGTACGGCGGCCAGACGCCGCTGAAGCTCGCGCTCGACCTCGAGGCGAACGGTGTGCCGATCATCGGTACGTCGCCGGACATGATCGACGCGGCCGAAGACCGCGAGCGCTTCCAGAAGCTGCTGCAGGACCTCGGTCTGCGCCAGCCGCCGAACCGCACCGCGCGCGCCGAAGACGAAGCACTGAAGCTCGCCGACGAAATCGGCTATCCGCTCGTCGTGCGTCCGTCGTACGTGCTGGGCGGCCGCGCGATGGAAATCGTCCACGAGCCGCGAGATCTCGAGCGCTATATGCGCGAGGCGGTGAAGGTGTCGAACGACTCGCCGGTGCTGCTCGACCGCTTCCTGAACGACGCGATCGAATGCGACGTGGATTGCATTTCCGATGGCGATGCCGTGTTCATCGGCGGCGTGATGGAGCACATCGAACAGGCGGGCGTGCACTCGGGCGACTCGGCCTGCTCGCTGCCGCCGTATTCGCTATCGAGGGCGACCATCGCCGAACTGAAGCGCCAGACCGCTGCGATGGCGAAGGCGCTGAACGTGGTCGGCCTGATGAACGTGCAGTTCGCGATCCAGCAGGTACCGCAGGCTGACGGCTCGAAGGACGACATCATCTACGTGCTCGAAGTGAACCCGCGCGCGTCGCGCACGGTGCCGTACGTGTCGAAGGCGACCAGCCTGCCGCTCGCGAAGATCGCAGCGCGCGCGATGGTCGGCCAGAAGCTCGCCGCGCAAGGCGTGACGAAGGAAGTCGAGCCGCCGTACTTCAGCGTGAAGGAAGCGGTGTTCCCGTTCGTCAAGTTCCCGGCGGTCGACCCGGTGCTTGGACCTGAAATGCGTTCGACCGGCGAAGTGATGGGCGTCGGCCAGACGTTCGGCGAGGCTCTGTTCAAGTCGCAGCTCGCGGCGGGTTCGCGTCTGCCCGAATCGGGCACGGTGCTGCTGACCGTGATGGACGCCGACAAACCGAAGGCAGTCGAAGTCGCGCGCATGCTGCACGAGCTCGGCTACCCGATCGTCGCGACCAAGGGCACGGCTGCCGCGATCGAAGCGGCCGGCGTGCCAGTCAAGGTCGTCAACAAGGTGAAGGACGGCCGTCCGCACATCGTCGACATGATCAAGAACGGCGAGATCGCGCTCGTCTTCACGACCGTCGACGAAACGCGCGCGGCGATCGCCGATTCGCGTTCGATCCGCATGAGCGCGCAGGCGAACAAGGTCACCTACTACACGACGATGTCGGGCGCACGCGCGGCGGTGGAGGGTCTTCGTTATCTGAAGAACCTGGAAGTCTATGATTTACAAGGACTCCATGCTCGCCTAAACTAAGGCTTCGACTAGCTGTCCAAGATGTAAGTGCCGCGGTTAAGCGGCGTTCCGCAGGTGCTGCGGCCCGGGTTTGTCCACGGGCGGCGGCTTTCGCGGAATGCACTTAACCGCGGTGATTTTTTTTATGGCCGTTTTTTGCCTCCAGAGTTGTTTATGAGCACTATTCCATTGACGAAGCGCGGCGCAGACATGCTGCGCGATGAATTGCAGCGCCTGAAATCGGTTGAACGTCCGGCCGTGATCAACTCGATCGCGGAAGCGCGCGCCCAGGGCGATCTGTCGGAAAACGCGGAATACGACGCTGCGAAGGAAAAGCAGGGCTTCATCGAAGGCCGTATCGCCGAAATCGAGTCGAAGCTCGCGGGCGCGCAGGTGATCGATCCGTCGCAAGTGGAAGCGGACGGCCGCGTGGTGTTCGGCGCGACGCTCGAACTCGAAGACCTCGAGTCGGGCGCGTCGGTCAAATACCAGATCGTCGGCGACGACGAAGCGGACATCGACCACGGCCTGATCTCGATCAGCTCGCCGATCGCGCGTGCGCTGATCGGCAAGTCGGAAGGCGACGTCGCGTCGGTGCAAGCGCCGGGCGGCGTGCGCGAATACGAAATCATCGCGGTCAGCTACATCTGAGGGTGGCGCCGGTGTCTTTGATGCCGCATCGTTTTTTCCGCCTGTTGACGGTGGTGTGGGTCGGTAGTCTGTTGACTATCGGCTATGCGGTTGCGCCCGTGCTGTTCACAACGCTCGACCGGATGACGGCGGGCGCCGTCGCCGCGCAGCTGTTTCGTATTCAGGGTGTGATTGGCGTCGTGTGCGGCATTTTGCTGCTCGGTCTCGCCAATTTGCTCGTGCGGCGCGGGAGTGGCGCATATCGCCGCTTGCGCTGGCTGCTCGCCGGTATGCTCGTATGCGTGCTGGTTGGCTATTTCGCGTTGCAGCCGTTCATGAACGCGATGCGCGTGGCGGCGCTCGAGGCGGGCAGCGACATCGGGCATTCCGTTTATGCGACGCGCTTCGGCATCCTGCATGGCGTGTCCAGTCTGTTCTACCTGATCGAGAGCCTGCTAGGGGTTGCGCTCGTTTGGCTGCTGCCGGCGCCTGTTGGTGCCGCGGCCGAGGAAGAGGGCGCGCGCGGCGTCACGGGCAAGGTGGCGGGCTGAAGCTCGCGGGTGGCTGATGGTGTGACGGTGCGCGTGCCATGGCCGCCGGGTCGATGCCGATGCCCGCGATGAACCTCACGTTGCGACGAATCGTCGCGATTCCGGTGTCCAACTACGGTTCATTCGCGCTGCTTCGGGCCTCGCGCTCAAGGCCGCCAATGCGCAGTGCGGAGTCGGTCCGCACCTTGGGCGCGTGTTCTCTTACTTTGACTGATGCGAACGCTTTGCGCTGGTTTGACGCTTCTTCGCGCGCTTGATGTTGCCGCCCTGCGTCACGCGTTCATTGCCGCGCACCAGCACCGCTTTCGCTCGCGGCTTGCGCATCGGCACGTCGGTCGGCTTGGCGACCTTGACGATGCGGGGTGCGCGTCCCTTGGCCGGCCGGGTTTCTTCGGCTGCCGCTTCGCGGGCGCTCGGCAACGCGCCGCGCTTCGCTTTTGCCGCCGGCTGTGCCGATTCTGGCTTCCAGATCACGAGCAGCTTGCCGATATGCTGGATCGGTGCAGCGTTCAGCGCGTCGCAGATTTCTTCGTAGATAGCGATGCGCTCCTCGCGCTCCTCGCCGAACACGCGAATTTTGATCAGTTGATGCGCGGCGAGGTGCACCTTGATTTCGGCGAGCACAGCGTCGGTCAAGCCTTCGGCGCCGACGAGCACGACCGGTTTGAGCGCATGTGCCTGGGAGCGCAACTCGGCGCGTTGGTCGGAAGAGACTTTGAGGGCTGGCATGGAAAGTGGAAGACTCGACTAAAATGGCGGCTCCTGCGTTTTCGTCCGATCGCCGAGCGATTCGGGCGACTCGATTCAGCAGGGCGCGCGTCAGAACAACAGAATCGCGGATCGCCGCCAGTCTGGCGGGGGCCGCGCGAATTAACCGCGTATTATCCCCTAAAGCGCGACCCGACGCAGCAATAGTTAAATCTTTAATGGCAAAAAACAAGTTCAATACCGCGTGGCTGCACGACCACATCAACGATCCGTACGTCAAAATGGCGCAGCGGGAAGGTTATCGCGCCCGCGCGGCCTACAAACTCAAGGAAATCGACGAGCAGGACAAGCTGATCCGTCCCGGGCAGGTGATCGTCGATCTCGGTTCCTCGCCGGGCAGCTGGAGCCAGTACGTGCGCAACAAGCTCGCGGGCGGCTCGCAGCGCAACGCGGAGCGCGAAGGTGGCATCGACGGCACGATCATCGCTTTGGACATTCTGCCGATGGAGCCGGTGGCCGACGTGCACTTCATCCAGGGCGATTTCCGCGAAGACCCGGTGCTGGTCCAGCTCGAAGAATTGGTCGGTGCGCGCCAGGTAGACCTTGTAATTTCGGATATGGCGCCCAACCTGTCGGGCGTGGCGATCGCGGATGCGGCGCGGATCGAGCATTTATGCGATCTCGCGCTCGAATTCGCGCAAAATCACCTGAAGCCGGATGGTGCCCTTTTAGTCAAATGCTTTCATGGCAGCGGGTATAGTCAGATTGTCGAAAAGTTCAAACGCCAATTCAAGGTGGTGGCGGCCCGCAAGCCGAAGGCGTCGCGGGATAAATCGTCAGAAACATTTATTTTGGGTAAGCATCTGAAGCGTCCCGCATAGGGATGCGGCGAGCCGGTTCCATCTCTGCCAATAATTAGCCCGATGCGTCCGGAGACGGGCGTCAAGCCGGCCCGCTACCCTATTTCCGTGGTAGTGAAACCTTATGGCAGGGGTCTGCGGACTGGATTAGAATGCTTTCGTGGTGCCGCAAGGCAAATGTAGGCGCCCGTCTAAGTGAAGGAGTGGTGCTTTGAACAACAATATGTTTTCGAAAGCAGCAGTGTGGCTGGTGATCGCACTGGTGCTGTTTACGGTGTTCAAGCAGTTCGACAAGCCCCGTGTCCAGGAAGGCGTTTCCTATTCGCAGTTCATGGACGACGCGAAGAACGGCAAAGTCAAGAACGTCATTGTCCAGGGGCGGAACCTCACGGTCACTCCAGCAGACGGCCAGAAGTACCAGATCGTGTCGCCCGGCGACATCTGGATGGTCGGCGATCTGATGAAGTATGGCGTACAGGTGAGCGGCAAGGCTGACGACGAACCCAATGCACTGATGTCCGTGCTGTATTACCTCGGACCGACGATCCTGATCATCGGTTTCTGGTTTTACATGATGCGACAGATGCAGGGGGGCGGCAAAGGCGGGGCCTTCTCGTTTGGCAAGTCGCGCGCGCGACTGATCGACGAGAACAACAACGCAATCAATTTCACCGACGTCGCCGGTTGCGACGAAGCCAAGGAAGAAGTGTCGGAACTCGTCGACTTCCTGCGCGATCCGCAGAAATTCCAGAAGCTCGGTGGTCGTATTCCGCGCGGCGTGCTGCTCGTTGGCCCGCCGGGAACCGGTAAGACGCTGCTCGCGCGCGCCATCGCCGGCGAGGCGAAGGTGCCGTTCTTCAGCATTTCAGGTTCAGATTTCGTGGAAATGTTCGTCGGCGTCGGCGCGGCTCGCGTGCGCGACATGTTCGAGCAGGCCAAGAAGCACGCGCCGTGTATCGTGTTCATCGACGAAATCGACGCGGTCGGCCGTCATCGAGGCGCCGGCATGGGCGGCGGTAACGACGAGCGCGAACAGACGCTGAACCAGATGCTCGTCGAAATGGACGGCTTCGAGGCGAACTCGGGCGTCATCGTGATCGCCGCGACGAACCGTTCGGATGTGCTCGACAAGGCGCTGTTGCGTCCGGGCCGTTTCGACCGTCAGGTGTACGTGGGTCTGCCCGATATTCGCGGCCGCGAGCACATCATGAAGGTGCACCTGCGCAAGGTGCCGATCTCGAACGACGTCGATGCGGCAGTGATCGCGCGCGGCACGCCGGGTTTCTCGGGCGCAGATCTCGCAAACCTCGTCAACGAAGCAGCACTGTTCGCGGCGCGCCGCGGCAAGCGCATCGTCGAAATGACGGACTTCGAGGACGCGAAGGACAAGATCTTCATGGGTCCGGAGCGCAAGTCGGCTGTGATCCGCGAAGAATCGAAGCGTGCTACCGCGTATCACGAATCGGGTCACGCGGTGATCGCGAAGCTGTTGCCGAAGGCCGATCCGGTGCACAAGGTCACGATCATTCCGCGCGGCCGTGCGCTGGGCGTCACATGGCAGTTGCCGGAGCATGACAACGAAACGTACTCGAAGGAATATCTGCTCGACCGTCTTGCCATCCTGTTCGGTGGCCGCGTCGCGGAAGAGCTGTTCCTGAACCTGATCAGCACCGGTGCGTCGGACGACTTCAACAAAGCGACGCAGACGGCTCGCGCAATGGTTGCCCGCTTCGGCATGACGGATGCGCTCGGACCGATGGTCTATGTCGATGACGAGAACGACGCTTCGCCGTTCGGCCGAGGCTTCACGCGGACCATTTCGGAAGCGACGCAACAGAAGGTCGACGCGGAAATCCGTCATGTGCTGGACGAGCAGTACAATCTCGCACGGCGCCTGCTCGAAGAGAACCGCGACAAGGTCGAAGCGATGACCGCCGCACTGATGGAGTGGGAGACGATCGACGCCGATCAGATCAACGACATCATGGCAGGCCGTCCGCCGCGTTCGCCGAAGAGCTCGCCGCCGTCGGCAAGCGACGCCTCGTCGGGCGGCAGCCCGGGCACCGAAGTCAAGCCGGGCAGCGCAACCGCGCCGGCCTGATCGGCAGCCAGTAGAAAGTGCGGGCCGGTGTGCTACACACCGGCCCGTTTTGCATTTATCCGTTCCAAGTGAAGCATTGCTACGTGTCGAAAGTCGATTCTTGTTCCGTACCCCTTCCAGAGCCGCTGCAGTGTGGCCGCTTCAAGCTGACGTTCGAACGCCCGTTGGTCATGGGCATCCTGAACGTCACTCCCGATTCCTTTTCCGATGGCGGCAAGTTCGCGACGCGCGGCGATGCGCTGCGCCAGGCCGAGCGCATGATGCTCGAGGGCGCGGACATCATCGATATCGGCGGGGAATCGACGCGTCCTGGCGCGCCGCCGGTGCCGCTCGACGAAGAGCTGGAGCGCGTGTTGCCGCTCGTCGAGCAACTGCGTGGCGCGAACGTGCCATTGTCGGTTGATACGTACAAGCCGGAAGTGATGCGTCATGCGTTGAACGCGGGCGCCGACCTGATCAACGACATCTGGGGCTTCCGCATGCCCGGCGCGATCGACGCGGTGCGCGACAGCGACTGCGGCCTTTGTGTCATGCATATGCTAGGTGAGCCGCAGACCATGCAGCTGGGCGAGCCGCACTATGACGACGTCGTCGGCGAAGTGCGCCACTTCCTCGAGGAGCGTGTCGCGACGTTGCAGCAGGCGGGGATTGCGCGCGAGCGTATCAGCGTCGATCCGGGTTTCGGCTTCGGCAAGGTCGTCGTCGAGCATAACTACGCGCTGCTCGCGCATCTGCGCGACACGGCTCCGCGCGCCGCTTCGCCGTATCCGATTCTTGCGGGCATGTCGCGCAAGTCGATGGTTGGCGCGGTGACGGGGCGGCCGGCGCCGGAGCGCGTGGCCGGCAGCATCGCCGCGGCGGTGTGCGCGGCCGAACGGGGCGCCGCGATTCTGCGCGTACACGACGTCGCGCAAACAGTCGATGCATTGAAAGTATGGGCAACCCTGCGCGACGCGGACAAGCAGAGCCGCGCGCACGGTTGAACCCGCAGCCACGGACAGGGAGAACAAACATGGCACGTCGTTACTTCGGAACGGACGGCATTCGAGGCAAGGTCGGCGAAGGCCCGATTACGCCGGAATTCGTGTTGCGGCTCGGCTATGCGGCCGGCAAGGTGCTCGCGGGCGCCGATCAATGGGCGAAAACAGGCACCCGTCCGACCGTGCTGATCGGCAAGGACACGCGGGTGTCGGGCTACATGCTCGAAGCCGCGCTCGAATCGGGCTTTTCGGCCGCCGGCGTCGACGTGATGCTGGCCGGCCCGATGCCGACACCCGGCATCGCCTATCTGACGCGCGCACTGCGGCTTGCCGCGGGTGTCGTGATCAGCGCATCGCACAACCCGTACTACGACAACGGCATCAAGTTCTTCTCGGCCGACGGCAACAAGCTGCCGGACGACGTCGAGGCGCAGATCGAGGAGCAGCTCGAACTGCCGCTCGCGTGCGCGGCCTCCGAGCAACTGGGCAAAGCGCGCCGTCTCGATGACGCAGGTGGCCGCTACATCGAGTTCTGCAAGAGCACGTTCCCGGCCGCGTACGACCTGCGCGGCATGAAGCTCGTCGTCGATTGCGCGCATGGCGCCGCGTACGACGTCGCGCCGCACGTGTTCCATGAGCTCGGCGCGGAAGTGATCCCGATCGGCGTCTCGCCGAACGGCTTCAATATCAACGACGGCGTCGGCGCGACCGCGCCGGATGCGCTGGTTCGCGCGGTGCGCGCGAACCACGCGGACCTCGGTATCGCGCTCGATGGCGACGCCGACCGTCTGCAGGTCGTCGACGAGTCTGGCCGCCTTTTCAACGGCGACGAGCTGTTGTACGTGCTGGTCAAGGACCGTATCGCGACCGCCGGCCACGTGGAAGGAGCGGTCGGCACGCTGATGACCAACATGGCCGTGGAGGTCGCGCTGCAGAATGCTGGCGTCAAGTTCGTGCGCGCCGCGGTCGGCGACCGCTATGTGCTCGAACAGCTTCGTGAGCACGGCTGGCAGCTCGGCGCCGAAGGTTCGGGCCACATTCTGTCACTCGATCGCCATTCGACCGGCGACGGCATCGTGTCCGCTCTGCTCGTGCTGGCGGCGATGCAGCGCAGCGGCAAATCGCTCACGGATCTGCTCGACGGTGTCACCCTGTTTCCGCAGAAGCTGATCAACGTGCGCATGAAGCCCGGCTCGGACTGGAAGGGCAGCGAGACGATCCGCAGTGCGATCAAGGTGGCCGAAGGCGCGCTCGACGGCCGCGGCCGCGTGCTGATCCGCGCGTCGGGCACCGAGCCGGTACTGCGCGTGATGGTGGAGGCGCAGAACGTCGCGGACGCGCTCGAGCATTCTGAAGCGATTGCCGAAGCCGTGCGGGTAGCGACGGCCTGATCGGTTCCCGAGTCGACGGCGGGCGGTGGCGACCGCTTGCCGCCTGCCTGAGCGTCGCAAGCAGAAGATTCAGCGGGCTCCATAAACTGGGCGGCCGGGCTTTCACACCCAACGAAGGCTCATTCCTCACCCCATCGAATCCACTCCGCAGCCGCCAAAAGGACGGCACATCCCGCACAAAAACGACCTCCGCGCGCAGCGCAAACGTTCGCGCCCCATCTTTTTTTGTCTACCTCGAAAAATGCGATGCAACGGGCATCGGCACAGCGGCAATTCGGCGGCTTCGGCACCTTTCACGGGGTAATATTACTGTCACATCTGATTCATTATCAGTCACGTTTTTGTCATAAAGAGACCCTAAGCTTCGCGGTGTTCGAGTTTCACGCTCACACCACACGCTCACACCCCCTTGGAGGTCTCATGAAATTGATGCAAACCGTGTTCGCTGGCGTCGCTGGCGCGCTCTTCGCAATCGCAGCGCAAGCCGCAGACATCACCGGCGCGGGCAGCACGTTCGCGGCACCGATTTACACGAAGTGGGCCGACGCTTATCAGAAGACCGGCGGCGGCAAGGTTAACTACCAAGGCATCGGTTCGTCGGGCGGCATCAAGCAGATCGAGGCCAAGACCGTCGATTTCGCAGGGTCGGACGCTCCGCTGAAGGACGACGAACTCGCGAAGGCAGGCCTGTTCCAGTTCCCGACGGTGGTCGGCGGCGTGGTGCCGGCAGTCAACGTGCCGGGCGTCAAGCCGGGCGAACTGGTGTTGTCGGGTGAAGTGCTCGGCGACATCTACCTGGGCAAGATCAAGAAGTGGAACGACCCGGCAATCGTCGCGCTGAACCCGAAGGTCAAGCTGCCGGATCTGGACATCGCCGTGGTGCGCCGCGCCGACGGTTCGGGCACCAGCTTCATCTGGACGAACTACCTGTCGAAGGTCAACCCGGAATGGAAGACGAAGGTCGGTGAAGGTGCGACGGTCAACTGGCCGACCGGCACGGGCGGCAAGGGCAACGACGGCGTCGCGGCTTTCGTGCAGCGTCTGCCGGGCGCGATCGGTTACGTCGAATGGGCGTACGCCAAGCAGAACCACATGAACTACGTCGCGATGAAGAACGAATCCGGCGCGGTGGTTCAGCCGGAGACCGACACGTTCAAGGCAGCGGCGGCTGGCGCCGACTGGTCGAAGTCGTTCTATCAGATCCTGACGAACGAGCCGGGCAAGAACGCATGGCCGATCGTCGGCGCGACGTTCGTGCTGCTGCACACGACGCAGGACAAGGCACCGCAAGGCTCGGAAACGCTGAAGTTCTTCGACTGGGCGTTCAAGAACGGCGGCCAGGCTGCGAACGATCTGGACTACATCTCGCTGCCGCAGTCGGTCGTCTCGGAAATCCGCACGCAGTGGAAGCAGAAGGTCAAGGATTCGGCAGGCAAGACGCTCGCCGAGTAACAGGCGTAAGCTGGCGCGGTCGATTTGGGCCGCGCCCTGTAGCACCCCGGCCGTCCTCGTGCGAGGACGGCCTGTGACTTTCACGCGGCATGCGCCGCATGCATCACCGACCGCCCGACATGTGTCGTCCGGCAACTGGAAACAGGTCCCTCAGGCTCTCATGTCCGATATTCATTTAGCGTCCGGCACGAGCCGGGCCACTCCGCCTGGCCGCGCGTCGCAGCAAAAAGCGCCTGGCCGCTCGGGCGATGTGATCTTCGGCGGCCTCGCACGCCTTTCCGCCATCGTCACGCTGCTGCTGCTCGGCGGCATCATCGTGTCGCTGATCGTCGCCTCGATGCCGTCGATTCGCGAGTTCGGTCTCGCGTTCCTGTGGACGGCGGTGTGGGATCCACCCAGCAACCAATTCGGCGCGCTCGTGCCGATCTACGGCACTCTCGCGACGTCGATCATCGCTCTGCTCATCGCGGTGCCCGTCAGCTTCGGTATCGCGCTGTTTCTGACCGAACTGTCGCCCGCGTGGCTGCGCCGGCCGCTCGGCATCGCGATCGAGCTGCTCGCCGCGATTCCGTCGATCGTGTACGGCATGTGGGGTCTGCTCGTGTTCGCGCCGATCTTCGCGGTGTGGTTCCAGAAGCCGCTAGGCGCGGTGCTCGGCGGCATTCCGATCGTCGGCGCGCTGTTCGCCGGTCCGCCGATCGGCATCGGCATTCTGTGCGCGGGCGTGATCCTTGCGATCATGATCATCCCGTACATCGCAGCGGTGATGCGCGACGTGTTCGAAGTGACGCCGGTGCTGCTGAAGGAATCGGCGTACGGTATCGGCTGCACGACGTGGGAAGTGATGTGGAAGATCGTGCTGCCGTTCACCAGGAGCGGTGTGATCGGCGGCGTCATGCTCGGTCTCGGCCGCGCGCTGGGTGAGACGATGGCGGTCACGTTCGTGATCGGCAACACCAATCTGCTCGACAATATTTCGCTGTTTTCGCCGGGCAACAGCATCACGTCGGCGCTCGCCAACGAGTTCGCGGAAGCGGAGCCGGGCCTGCATACGTCGGCGCTGATGGAGCTCGGCCTGATCCTGTTCGTGATTACATTCATCGTGCTGGCGATTTCGAAAATCATGCTGCTGCGTCTCGAGAAAGGGGAGGGCGCGAAATGAGCGGGCCGTCCCTGAACATGCCGGGTCTGAAGGACGCCGCGACGCTCGAAACGATGCGCGTGCGTCTGCAAGGGCGCCGTCGCATGACCAACGCGCTTGCGCTGACGCTGTCGCTCGCGGCGATGGCGTTCGGCCTGCTGTGGCTCGTGTGGATTCTCTATACGACGCTGCGTCTCGGTATCGGTGGTCTGTCGATCGAACTGTTCACGCAGTCGACGCCGCCGCCGAACACCGATGGCGGCGGTCTCGCCAACGCGATCGTCGGCAGCCTGTTGCTGGTCGGGCTCGCGACCTTCGTCGGCACGCCGATCGGCATCATGGCGGGCGTCTATCTCGCCGAATACGGCCAGAAAGGCTGGCTCGCGAACCTCACGCGCTTCATCAACGACATCCTGCTGTCGGCGCCGTCGATCGTCATCGGTCTGTTCGTCTACGCGCTCGTCGTCGTGAAGATGGGCCACTTCAGCGGCTGGGCCGGCGTGCTCTCGCTGGCGCTGCTGCAGATTCCGATCGTGATTCGCACGACCGAAAACATGCTGAAGCTCGTGCCGAATGCGATGCGTGAAGCCGCGTTCGCGCTCGGCACGCCGAAGTGGAAGATGGTGCTGTCGATCACGCTGAAGGCGTCGATCGCGGGCATCGTCACCGGTGTGCTGCTCGGTGTCGCGCGAATTGCCGGCGAAACCGCACCGCTGCTCTTCACCGCTTTGTCGAACCAGTTCTTCTCGGTCGATATGGGTCAGCCGGTCGCGAACCTGCCGGTCACGATCTACAAGTTTGCGATGAGCCCGTTCGCGCAGTGGCAATCGCTCGCGTGGGCCGGCGTCTTTCTGATCACGCTCGCGGTGCTGGGACTGAACGTCCTCGCGCGCACGATCTTCTCGAACAAGTAAGGGCGGAGTGAATCCGATGAACATGGCAGAAACCCAACTCAATCCGATCGGGCACGCAGCCGCGCCCGCGGGCTCCGACCCCGAACACAGCGCTCAAGCGCAAACCCCGTCGCGTCCGAAGATCGAGGTCAAGGACCTCAACTTCTTCTACGGCAAGTATCACGCGCTGAAGAACATCAATCTGCAGATTCCCGAAGGCAAGGTGACCGCGTTCATCGGCCCGTCGGGCTGCGGCAAGTCCACGCTGCTGCGTACCTTCAACAAGATGTACGCGCTCTATCCGGAGCAGCGCGCGGAAGGCGAGATCGTGATGGACGGCGAAAACCTGCTGACCATGCGCCAGGACATTTCGCTGCTGCGCGCGCGCATCGGCATGGTGTTCCAGAAGCCGACGCCGTTCCCGATGTCGATCTACGACAACATCGCTTTCGGCGTGAAGATGTTCGAGAAGCTGTCGCGCTCGGAAATGGACGACCGCGTCGAATGGGCGCTGACCAAGGCGGCGCTGTGGAACGAAGTGAAGGACAAGCTCGGCCAGAGCGGCTACGGTTTGTCGGGCGGCCAGCAGCAGCGTCTGTGCATCGCGCGCGGTATTGCAATTCGCCCCGAAGTGCTGCTGCTCGACGAGCCGTGCTCGGCGCTCGACCCGATTTCGACGGGCCGTATCGAAGAGCTGATCGCCGAACTCAAGAGCGACTACACGGTGGTGATCGTCACGCACAACATGCAGCAGGCGGCCCGCTGTTCGGACTACACTGCCTATATGTACCTCGGCGAACTGATCGAATTCGGCGACACCGAAAAGATCTTCATCAAGCCGGTCCGCAAGGAAACCGAGGACTACATCACTGGCCGCTTCGGCTAATCCGCCGGGCAATACAACGGAGTACGACATGTCCGATAAACATCTGTCCAGCCAGTTCGACGCAGACCTGAACCTCGTTTCGTCGAAGGTGCTAGAAATGGGCGGCCTCGTCGAATCGCAGATCGTCAACGCGATGCAGGCGCTCAACGAATTCGACCTCGACATCGCCGAGCAGGTGATCGTCGCCGAAGACCGTCTGAACAAGATGGAAGTCGAGATCGACGAAGAGTGCAGCAACATCATCGCGCGCCGTCAGCCGGCCGCGCGCGATCTGCGCTTGCTGATCGCGATCTCGAAGACCATCACGAACCTCGAGCGCGCCGGCGACGAAGCCGAAAAGATCGCGAAGCGCACCAAGCGTCTGATGGAAGACGGCGCATCGCGCACCATCAACATCGCCGAGATCAAGCTGTCGGGCGAAATGGCCGTGTCGATCCTGCGCCGTGCGCTGGACGCGTTCGCGCGTCTGGACACGGTCGCCGCCGCGCAGATCGTGCGCGACGACAAGGCGATCGACGAGGAATTCCGCGCGTTCGTGCGCAAGCTGATTTCGTATATGACCGAAGATCCGCGTTCGATCTCGGTGGGCCTCGACTTCCTGTTCATCGCCAAGGCAATCGAGCGGATCGGCGACCACGCGAAGAACATCGCGGAATTCATCATCTACATCGTCAAGGGTACCGACGTGCGGCACCAGTCGCGCGACGCGCTCGAACGCGAAGCGCTCAGCTAATCCAGAGATAAGGAACAGAGGTGCCGATGCCCAGCAGCATTCTCGTCATTGAAGATGAGCCCGCCATTTCCGAACTGATTTCGGTCAATCTTCAACACGCCGGGCACTGCCCGATTCGCGCGTACAACGCGGAGCAGGCGCAAAACCTGATCAGCGACGTACTGCCCGATCTCGTGCTGCTCGACTGGATGTTGCCGGGTAAATCGGGTATTTCGTTCGCGCGCGATCTGCGCAACAACGAGCGTACGAAGCATATCCCGATCATCATGCTGACCGCGCGAGGCGACGAGCAGGACAAGGTGCTCGGCCTCGAGATCGGCGCCGACGACTACGTGACGAAGCCGTTCTCGCCGAAGGAACTGATGGCGCGCATCAAGGCGGTGCTGCGCCGCCGCGCGCCGCAGCTGACCGAAGACGTGGTCGCAATCAACGGCCTGAAGCTCGATCCGGCCACGCACCGCGTCGCCGCGCATGCGGAAGGCAGCGAGATCAAGCTCGATCTCGGCCCGACCGAATTCCGTCTGCTGCACTTCTTCATGACTCACCCGGAGCGCGTGCACAGCCGCACGCAACTGCTCGATCAGGTGTGGGGCGATCACGTGTTCGTCGAAGAGCGGACCGTCGACGTGCATATCAAGCGTCTGCGCGCGGCACTCAAGCCGGCCGGGTGCGATGCTATGATTGAAACGGTACGCGGCAGCGGTTACCGGCTGGCGAAGAGCGCCTGATAGCCGTCGGCGGCGCGCTGCATCGCATGGCGCTGTGCCGCCGTACCTCCCTCCTGCGCTGTATTTTCTCTTCGATCGCTAGACCATGAACATCATCTGGGCGCGCTCCATCGTGTCGGTCGTGCTGCTTGCTGTTCTGTGCGCGGTGGTCGGCGCACTGCTGAACGTCAAGGCAGGGCTCGCTCTCGCCATCGTCCTGCTGCTCGTACAGAGTGTCTTCAGTACCTTCCACAAGCAGCGTCTGTGGCGTCTGCTCGACGCGCCGGTGTACGGCGAAGTGCCGAGCGCCCCCGGCATCTGGGGCGAAATCTATTACCGTCTGCACAAGCTCGCGAAGCGCTGGCATGCCCAGGTGCGCCAGGTCGAGCAGCAGCATTCGCGTTTCATCCAGGCGATCCAGGCGTCGCCTAACGGTGTCGCGATGCTCGACGATCATGATCAGATCGAGTGGTGCAACGCGATTTCCGAAAGCCACTTTGGGCTCGATGCGAAGCGCGATCTGCGTCAGCACATCACGCATCTGGTGCGTCATCCGGATTTCGTGCGCTATCTGAATTCGCATCGGTACGAGGAAATGCTGATCATGCGCGGCATGGGCGACAAGCGCCAGAACGTGCTGTCGGTGCAGGTGTTTCCTTACGGCGACAATCGCAAGCTCGTGCTGTCGCAGGACATCACCGAGCTCGAGCGCACCGATGCGATGCGGCGTGACTTCGTCGCCAACGTGTCGCACGAATTGAAAACGCCGCTCACGGTGTTGTCCGGCTTTCTCGAGACGATGCGCGAGCTGCCGTTGGGCGAAGCCGAGCGCGCGCGTTATCTCGAACTGATGGAGCAGCAGGCGTCGCGCATGCGTCATATCGTCAGCGATCTGCTCGTGCTCGCGACGCTCGAAGGCGACAACAAGCCACCGAGCGATCAGATGATCGACATGCGCGCGGTATTGCGGCATCTGCATGACGACGCGCAGAGCCTGTCCAGCGATCATCACAAGATCGTCTTCGATGCCGACGAAGCACTGACCGTCACCGGCGTCGAAACCGAGATTTTCAGCGCATTCGGCAATCTGGTGACGAACGCGATCCGCTACACGCCGGACGGCGGCTCGATCAAGGTCAACTGGCGTGCGCAGGGTGGCCATGCGGTGTTCTCGGTCACTGATAGCGGCTTCGGCATTCCGGCCGCCGATATCCCGCGGCTCACCGAGCGCTTCTATCGCGTCGATCGCAGCCGTTCGCGCGACACGGGCGGCACCGGGCTCGGTCTCGCGATCGTCAAGCACGTACTGCAACGGCACGATGCGCAACTCGACGTGAAGAGCGAAGAAGGGCGCGGCAGCACGTTCACGGTGCGCTTTCCGGTGTATCGGACGGCGCGCGTTCAAACCGCACAGGTTTGAACGCGGCAGTCGTACGACTGGTCGACGCATAAAAAAACCGCCTGAAAAAGGCGGTTTTTTATGCGCGCGGATCGTCGGGTGCCCGCCATCGCGGCGAGCACCCGAAACGCGGGCGACTACGAACAGAACTTGCCGAGCAGACTCATCTGAGCATTGCGCGACGCCTTGCCCGGCCGGCGCCGGCGATAGTGACCGTCGCTCTGCATCAACCAGGCCGACTGGTTGTCGCCGAGAAACGCCGACAGCCCTTCCGCGATCACGCGCCGCTTCAGTCGCCGGTTGTTGACCGGGAATGCGACTTCGACGCGCCGGAACAGATTGCGATCCATCCAGTCGGCGCTCGACAGATAGACCTGTTCCTTGCCGCCGTCGTAGAAGTAGTAGATGCGATGGTGTTCGAGAAAGCGCCCGACGATCGAGCGCACCGTGATGTTCTCGGAGAGCCCTTGCACGCCCGGCTGCAGCGAGCACACGCCGCGCACGATCAGATCGATCTTCACGCCGGCCTGCGATGCTTCGTACAGCTCGGCGATCACCGTCGGCTCGAGCAGCGCGTTCATCTTCGCGACGATGCGCGCCTTCTTGCCCGCGCGCGCATGCTCGGCTTCCTTGCGGATCGCGTCGACGAGCTTCGGATGCAGCGTGAACGGCGACTGCCACAGCTCGTGCAGCTTCAGCTCGCCGCCGATGCCGGTGAGCTGCTGGAACACATGGTGCACGTCCTCGCAGATCTTCTGATCGGCGGTCATCAGACCGAAATCGGTATAGAGGCGCGCGGTGCGCGGGTGATAGTTGCCCGTGCCGAGGTGCACGTAGCGCTTCAGGCTCGCCTTGCCGCCCGCCGACACGCGTCGCACGATCAGCATCATCTTCGCGTGGCACTTGTGGCCGACTACGCCGTAGACCACGTGCGCGCCGACCGCTTCGAGCTGCGAGGCCCAGTTGATGTTGGTTTCCTCGTCGAAGCGCGCGAGCAGCTCGACGACCACCGTGACTTCCTTGCCGTTGCGCGCGGCCTGCATCAGCGCATCCATCAGCGGCGAGTCGGTGCCGGTCCGATAGATGGTCTGCTTGATCGCGACCACGTTCGGGTCCTTGGCCGCCTGCAACAGCAGCTCGAGCACCGGCTGGAAGCTCTCGTACGGATGATGCAGCAGCACGTCGCCCTGATCGATCACGTCGAACATGCTCGCGCTGTTGGCGATCTGCCTCGGCGTCGACGGAATGTGCGGCACGAACTTCAGATCCGGCCGGTCGACCATCTCGGGCAGCTGCATCAGCCGCACCAGATTGACGGGGCCGTTCACGTAGTAGCAGTCCTTGTTCGACAGACCGCTTTCGTCGAGCAGGCGCCGCACCACATGCGTGGGCGTTTCCGCCGACACTTCGAGCCGCACCGCATTGCCCAGATGCCGCGCCGGCAGTTCGCCCTGCAACGCGACGCGCAGATTGGTGATTTCGTCTTCGTCGACGAACAGCTCGCTGTTGCGCGTGATGCGAAACTGATTGCAGCTGCGCACGAAGAGATTCGGAAACAGCTCGCCGACAAAGTGTTGGAGCAGCGAGCTCAGCAGCACGAAGCCATGCGGATAACCCGACAACTCCTGCGGCATGCGCACGAGTCGCGGCAGCGCGCGCGGCGCCTGCACGATGCCCATCATCGCCTGACGGCCGAACGCGTCCTTGCCCTCGAGCTCGACGACGAAGTTCAGGCTCTTGTTCAGCACGCGCGGAAACGGATGCGCGGGGTCGAGACCGATCGGCGTGAGCACCGGCAGCAGTTCGTTGAAGAAGTAGTTGCGCGCCCATTCGGTCTGCGCGTCGCTCCAGGCTTCGTTGCCGTGGAAATAGATGCCTTCCTGTTCGAGCGCGGTGAGCACCGTGTCGTGCAGCATCGTGTACTGGCGATGCACGAGCTTCTGCGCACGTTCGACCACGAGGTCGTACATGTGAAGCAGCGACATGCCGTCGGGCGACAATGCGCCGGGGTTGTCGCCCATCTGTTCCTGAAGCCCGGCCATGCGGACTTCGAAGAATTCGTCGAGGTTGCTACTGGTGATGCAGATAAAGCGGAGACGTTCGAGCAAGGGGACGGCGGGATCGGCGGCTTGCGCCAACACACGCTCGTTGAAACCCAGAATGCCCAGCTCGCGATTCAATAGGGGATAGCGGACGGACATCGGCGGCGAGATTGGAATGTCTGAAATGGAGACGGAAAGACGCTCGGAAATTCTCACGGTTTGATGACGTCCTGATGACATCGGCGATGTTTTTAACATTTTATGCCGCAATCGTCGTCTGTCGTCAATATGACGCGCTACCTATGCGACGATACCGAACTCCCTGCGCCGCGAGGTGACACCGTGAAGGCTGCTACGCTTAGAATGGCGTCTTTGAACAGTGCGGCTGGCCGCGACGCGCACCATGCGCCGAAGGCGCCGGGCCGGCGCGTGGCGCTGCCGGAGTCCGCCGCCACGCCCTCGGCCGCAGCCGCGGCGCTCGCGCGCATGGAGTACGCTTACCCGATGGTCAATATTCCTCATCTCCTCGCCGCCGTCGATCTCGGTTCGAACAGCTTCCGGCTCATCGTGGGCCGGGTCGAGGAAACCGACGCGGGCAGCCAGATCTATCAGGTCGACGCCTTGCGCGAGCCGGTGCGGCTCGCGGCCGGACTATCGAGCGACAAGATGCTCGATCGCGCATCGCAGGTGCGTGGCTGGGATGCGCTGAAGCGCTTCGGCGAGCGGTTGCGCGATTTTCATCCGGACCACGTGCGCGCGGTCGCGACCAATACGCTGCGCATCGCGAAGAATGCGGGCGAATTTCTCGGCGAGGCGGAGGCCGCGCTCGGTTTTCCGATCGAAGTGATCGCCGGGCGCGAGGAAGCACGCCTGATTTATGCGGGCGCCGCGCACTCGGTGCCGGCGAGCGCGGGCAAGCGGCTCGTCGTCGATATCGGCGGTGGCTCGACGGAATTCATCATCGGCTCGCACTACACGCCGATCATGATGGAGAGCTTGTATATCGGCTGCGTGAGCCATAGCCGCGCGTTTTTCCCGGCCGGCAACGTCGACGAGTACACGATGCGCCAGGCCGAGCTCGCCGCGCGCCGCGAAATCCAGATCATTTCCGCCGAATACAAGAAGACCGGCTGGGAGCAGGCGATCGGCTCGTCGGGCACCGCGCGCGCGCTCGCCGAACTGGTCGAGGCGAACAATTTCAACGATGCGGGCGTCACCCACGGCATTTCGCGCGGCGGCCTCGAGCGGCTCAAGCGCGCGCTGATCAAGGCCGAAAACGTCAACCGGCTGAAACTGATTGCGCTGAAGAGCGACCGCGTGCCGGTGCTCGCGGGCGGGCTGTCGATCATGATCGCGGTGTTCGACGAACTGGGCGTCGACTATGTCGACACCACCGACGGCGCGCTGCGCCTCGGCGTCATGTACGACCTGCTCGGCCGTTCGCAGCACGAGGACATGCGTACGGTGACGGTCGAGGGCTTCATGCGCCGCTATGGCATCGATCGCCCGCAGGCGGGGCGCATCCGCGATCTGTCGACGAGCTTCTACGACCAGTTCGTCGAACCGGACGAGGAACGCCGCGCGGAAAACCGCATGTTCATCGGCTGGGCGGCGTCGCTACACGAAATCGGGCTGTCGATCTCGCATAGCGCGTATCACAAACACTCGGCTTATATCGCGAGCAATGCCGACATGCCGGGCTTTTCGCGTACCGACCAGGCGCGCCTCGCCGCGCTCGTGCTCGGCCACGCGGGCAAGCTCGGCAAGCTGTCGCAGACGCGCGACGTCGAATGGCCGCTGCTGTTCTGTCTGCGGCTCGCGGCGTTGCTGTGCCGTCGACGCGCGGACGTCGGCCTGCCGGGCATCACGGTTGCTCAGGCGAACGGCGGTTACGAGGTGCGTTTGCCGAACGAGTGGGTCGCCAACAATCCGTTGACGGATTACAGCCTGATCCAGGAGGCGGCGGAGTGGGAGAAAGTCGGGATTCCGTACCGTGTCGTTTATACGGACGATTGACGCGATGCGAATCGACGCACGCGTCGATTCGCGGCGTGTGCATGAACAAAAAAAGCCCTGCAAATGCAGGGCTTTTTCGTATCTCGGCGCAGCTTATCGCGGCAACGCATCGCCGAGGAAGTGCCGCGCATAGCGCGCGTTGATATCGGACAGACGGAACAGCGTCAGGAAATCCGCGGTATTGAAGTCGGGGTCCCACGCCGGTGCGCCGCAAATCTTCGCGCCGAGACGCAAGTAGCCCTTCACGAGCGGGGGCGGCGCGACGGCGGCACCCGTCTGCAGTTCGTCGACCGGCAGCGGCGTATGCGGGAACGCGCGATATTCGGGCGCGGTCAGCGCGTTGTCGCGCAGCGAGCAATACAGGTTCGCCGCATAGTGGCCGCCGTCGGCCATCGCGACGCTCGCGCAGCCGAGCATCGTCTCGTAGCCGTTGTGCTTCATGTACGCGGCGAGCCCAGCCCATAGCGACATGATCACCGAGCCGCTGCGATAGTCCGGATGCACGCACGAGCGGCCGACCTCGACCATCTTCGCGCGCAGATGCGTGAGACGCGACACGTCGAACTCGCTTTCCGCATATAGACGGCCGATGCGCGCGGCCTGATGCGGCGGCAGAGCGCGATACGTGCCGACTACTTTCAACGTGTCGAGATCGCGTACCAGCAAATGGTCGCAGTACGAATCGAAGGCATCGACGTCGAGGCCCGCGGGGCCGCTGAGGCGTGCGCCCATTTCGTCGGCGAAGACGCGATAGCGTAGACGCTGCGCTTCACGCAGCTCTTCGTCGGTACGCGCCCACGACACTTGCAGGCGATGCTGCGCGGTGACCGTTTCCTCGGCGCGCGGCAGGCGGCGCGGTTCGAAAAGCGAGGCGAAGGGCAGGGTGGGCGTCGGCAGTTCTCGCATTGGCTGTCCTGGTCGAAAAGAGTGAGGATTTCTTTTTTCGCCAATGTAGTAACGCGCGGTGACGCTCGCATGGCAAAGCCGTGACGATTGGATGACTGCCCGTAAGCCCTCGCGTGGGTGCCTGTAATGTCGGAGGCGTCGCGCGACACGCGCGCTCAGATCAGATCGGGGCTGATGGCGGCGCGCAACACCGCCTCATCTTCGCCGTTGCGCTCGCGGCTCTCGATCCACCAGATGCCGGCTTTTTTCAGTGGCCAGCTCGCGCGGCTGTCACCGAGCAGTTGCGCGGCGACGTGGCCGAGCGTCGGTTGATGGCCGACGATCACCACGGTTTGCGCGATGCCGCCGGGCCAGCCGGCCGCTTCCAGGACGTCGTTCGCGCTCGCGTTCGGCGCGAGTTCGCGCACGACGCGGTACTGGTCGCTCAACGTCTCGGCGGTCTGGATGGTGCGCACGGCGGGGCTCGCGAGTATGACCGCGTCGTTGGGCAAACGGGCGCGCAGCCATTTCGCGGCGTTCTGCGCCTGCTTGCGGCCGCGCGTGGTGAGCGCGCGGGAGAGATCGCTCGCGGCGACATCTTCTGCTTCGGCGTGACGCCAGAGGATCAGGTCCATGGGAGTCTCCTTTTTGAGCGGCTTGGGATGGCGTTGCGGCGGGCTTGCGCGTCTTCGCAGCGAGGTACCTGCCTCAAGCACTGTCGCATGCGCAGGTGATGATTTGCAAGGCGAGTGCCTGACGGGTCGGCTGTCGGCGTCCACCTGAACGCGAGCCAAAAAAGCAAAAACCCGCGAAGCCGGAGGCTTCGCGGGTTTCGAGCTGCTTTTCGTGGTCGGAGCGATAGGATTCGAACCTACGACCCTCTGATCCCAAATCAGATGCGCTACCAGGCTGCGCTACGCTCCGACGAATCCGAGAGTATAGGGGGTGCGGGCAGGGGCGTCAATCCCTTGGCGGCCCTAACCGCATGGGCAACGACGTTCACCGTAGCGGGCTCGCGCCGGCCTCGCGGTGGGCTATATACGCCCCATCAACAGCAGAACGATCACGATGATCAGCACGACGCCGACGAGTCCAGTCGGCCGATAGCCCCAGCCGCTGCTATACGGCCAGCTTGGCAACGCGCCGATCAGCAGCAGGATGAGCACGATTAGCAGGATGGTTCCGACGGTCATGGCGTTCTCCTTTTTGAGGGGGCCGCGAAATCGCTGGCCGTATCTTCACGCTGGTTTGGCGCGCGCGCCGCGACAACAGACGAGCGTGTCGCGCGTCTGTTGCTGGATCGGAACCAGCAAGGCATGTGCCCATCACCCGTTAAGCTCGATGCAGTGAGGACTTGGACGAAAGCGCAGAAGGAGAGAGCGACGCAGGAAGCGTCGTCGTTCGATGTAGGTATGCCCAACGAACCGGAAAAGCGTTGCGCACGTCCAGCGGACCTCGATGCGCGCAGGCGCCGCAACGCCGGTCAACGCGTCATCGAGCGGACGCGCGACTGAGGTACCGTGACATGCCGGTGCCGAGGCCAGAGGCCATTCGGTCAGAGTTGAAGATCACCCGCATCAATGCCTTGGACGCCTCCAATGCGGCATATGTAGATGCTGATGCGTCCAGTGATGCAGCATGCCCTCGCCATCGTGTTCACGCCGGTAGGCCCGCGATTCGAAAATCGACAACGCCACCAGCACGATCAGGCCTATTGCGAGCCCGATCAGGCCCGCGATCGATTCACCGTCCATGGCAGTCTCCCGGTAGGTTCAGCCATGAACCCATAGTAGCGCAGGTCCGGTGAAATCTCACGAACTGGAACGGGCGACGCACGAGGTGTGTGATGGCGTCGCCGAACGCGCTTTGCGGTTAGACTCTCGGCGCGATGGCGGACCTCCGCCATCGCTTTGTCCCGGAGACGATTGCAAAATGACCCGCGTTCTGACTCTTGCCTTGCTGTTGTGCGCCGGCGTCGCCGGCTGTGCGGACAATCCGTCCGCGCATCGCGGCAGCCCACCACATGATCCCGCCGACTACCACGGCGTGCCCACCGACGATCGGCCGCCCGCGATGGTGCCCGCGCCCGTCGCGCAGTGAGCGCTCGTTGAATTGAAGTGAAAACGAGCGGGAAAGGGCGGGGAAAGCGAAGCACCGGCGCGGGCACGCCGGCACTTCTGACCCGTGCCGACGGTTCGCGCGGAGAGCACGGGCTGAGAGCATTCCAGGACGCGCTCGTTATGCGATATGTATGCGCTTGTTTCAAGCCGTAACGGTCTGTCGTCCGCCGAATAGCCAACGGTGCCCAGCGCACCGCGCTAGGCAGCCGCAAGCCCCCGCGACACGCCCGGCAGGTAACGCGCGAGCGTTGCGCCACGCGTGGCCATGAAGATCAGCAGCGCGATCCACAGCCCGTGATTGCCGTGCCACGCGAGCAATGCCGACGACGCCGCCACGAACATCGCAAGCGACACCGCCATCGACATCATCAGCTCGCGCGTACGCGTCGCGCCGATGAACACGCCGTCGAGCAGGAAGCCCCACACCGAAATGACCGGCGACAGCGCCGCCCACGGCAGATAGGTTTCGGCCGCGGCACGCACGGCGGCCTGATCGGTCAGCCGCTCGATGATCCACGCGCCCGCGCCCCAGTACACGCACGAGAAGCCGATCGCGCCGAGCGCCGACCACAGCGCGGTGACCTTGACCGCCTGCGCGAACGCGTGACGATCGCGCGCACCGATCGCCGCGCCGACCAGCGCCTCGGCCGCGTGCGCGAAACCGTCGAGCCCGTACGCCATGAAGGTCTGGAAATTGAGTAGCAATGCGTTCGCGGCGAGCGTCGCGTCGCCTTGCCGCGCGCCGAGATGCGCGAACCAGCCGAACGACGACAGCAGGCACAGCGTGCGCACGAAGATGTCGCGATTAAGCACGACGAGCCGCTTCAGCGCGGCGGCGTCGAACAAGGCGGCGCGATTCAGCGCGGGCAGGCCGCGCGGCCTGCCGTGCCATAGCAGGGCGAGCCCGAGTACGAAGCCGAGCGCGTCGGCGGTCGCGGTAGCCGCGCCGATGCCGGCCACGCCCCAATGAAACGCGTACACGTACAGCAGCACCGCGGCGATGTTCACGCTGTTGATGAAGACCTGCGACAGCAATGCGAGCCGCACCTGCTGCGTGCCGAGCAGCCAGCCGAGTATCACGTAGTTGCCGAGCGCGAGCGGCGCGGCCCAGATGCGCGCGTGGCAATAAACCTGCGCGTGCCGCTGCACGGCGTCGCTGCCGCCGATCGCCCGCAGCGCATAGTCGATCAGCGGTTGCTGCACGAGCAGCACCAGTGCGCCGATCGCGGCCGCCATCAGCAGTGCGCGCACGACGGTGTTGCGCAACTCGTCGCTGCGGCCCGCGCCGTGCGCCTGCGCGACGAGGCCGGTCGTGCCCATGCGCAGGAAGCCGAAGCCCCAGAACACGAAGTTGAAGAAGAGCCCGCCGAGCGCGACGCCGCCGAGGTAAGAGGCACTGTCCAGATGACCAGCGACGGCGGTGTCGACCGCGCCGAGGATCGGTTGCGTCAGATTCGCGAGGACGATCGGGAATGCGAGCGCGAGCACCCGGCGATGCCAGCGCACCGGCAGCGCGGGCGCGCTGGCTGGGTGTGCGGCGGCTTCGGATCGCGCGGCGGGGGGCATACCGGCATCGGGCGTACCGGCATCGGGCATACCGGCATCGGGCGTCCTCGCGTCGTTCAAGAGCGCTCCTGCACGCACACCCAAGGCGAGACGACGACGGCCCACAGCTCGGGGTCGCGCGCGGCGAAATCGGCGGCCGTCTCCGCCTGAACGCGCACGACGAGGCCGGAGGACAACCATTGGGCGACCCGGGTGGTGTCGTCGTTGGCGATTGCCTCGGCGACGCTCACGAGATCGAGGTCGCGCGCGACGTGCAGCAGTATGCCGCGCGCAAAAAAACGTTCGAGTTCGCTCCAGCCGATCTTGGCGGTTTCGCCGAGCAGCTTCGCATAAAGGGGGCTTTGGGAGGCGTCGTTGGAAGTCATCGTGGACAGGGTCGGACGGGGCCGTCACTATAAACTATTGGCAAGGACCGGCGGGCCGCGTGGCGGCCTTGCGCAACGCGCCGGGCGGCCTTTTATGCAGCGCGGACTGAATCGGATTCTGAACCTGGATGCCGGCGGATTCAACGACGGCGGCACACGAGGCGTGCCGCCCATCAGCACCGGCTATTAATCGTCCGAATATTCAAAACTGAAACGAGTTTGAATGCGGTTTCAATATTGTCGGCGGAATTGTCAATGTTAAAGATTTCACTATTCGCGAATTTGTTGTGAAAACGTATCGGCGCTTATTCGGAAGAGTTGCCGCGACTAATCGATGCGTTACGTGCGTTTGCGCACCAAGTTAATATTCGCAAGCCAAAGCGGCGTTATTGCCGGATGAGTTAGTGTTATTCGGCCAGACGTCTTTCCTCTGCTGGTTTGGCGGGACTTTCCGCCGATAGCCCAGGAACATTAGCCGGTGCGATACTCCGACATTTCTGGTTTGAATGATTTGGCGTGTGGAGTATCCCAGCTGCGGCGCATTAAGCCGGTCTGATTCCGACATTTCCGATTCACGGATTGCGGAATCCGTACGCCGTGTAACATTGGCCGCAAAATTAATACATTGCGCTTGGAAATGCGGATTGTTAGATTTCGTTCTGGCGCATGGTGAACCGGTCCTTTGCCGATATGCGCCGAACCCCCGTTAGCCCGGCCTCGTGCCGGGCTTTTTTTTGAATGGATTTACGCGGATGTTTAACCTGCCGCAGCGATCTTCACCGCGAATTCACATGTGCGGCCGATGATGGCGGATTATTTTTTTCGGCGTGAGACTCATGACCGGGGTGATCATTTTTGTCGGCGTGTGGCTAATCGCGCTCGCGTTGCTGGTGCGCTTCGCCGCGCGCATCGATCCGCGCTCCGGGCGCTGGCGACGCCGCTAAGCGGTGACGCTCTGCCGCTCGGCGGCCACGCGTGCCGCTCGGCGCGCTGCCTTTTACTGCTTGCAGCGGATGACCATCGAACGGTTTTTCACATTCGCGCCGAAAATCCCACCGATCGTGCCGCCCGACGTCGCGCCGTTGTCGACGTCTTTCGAAACCACGTCGTACCCGTAGTTGCCGCAGGTTTCGCCCGCGCGCTTGTAGCACTCGGCCCAGCTCGTGCTGGCGTCGCTGCCGCTGCAGTTGATCGCGAAGCCGGTGTCGCCGCTCGGCAGATAGGTCATCGTGGTCGTGGTCGAGCAGCCGCCGAGGCCGCCGAGCGTCAGGAGGCCAAGACTGATCGTCGCCGCCGTCGCGACGCGCGCCAATGGGCTTTTCATTTCAGATTCCTTGCAAATAACGGAAGGGAGTGGCGCGCAGCCACGCCGCTTCGAATTGAGCGTTTATAGCACGGCGGGTTCCCGCGCCCGCCGCCTAGCGCGGTGGCAGTTGTTTCGACGGATCGATCGAACGGCCCTGGTAGCGCAGTTCGAAATGCAGCATTACGCGATCGGTATCGGTGTCGCCCATTTCGGCGATTTTCTGGCCGCGCTTGACCGATTCGCCTTCCTTCACCAACAGCGCGCGGTTATGCGCGTAAGCGGTCAGATAGTCGGCGTTGTGCTTGAGGATCAGCAGATTGCCGTAGCCGCGCAGACCGTTGCCCGCATAGACGACGGTGCCAGGCGCCGCCGCGACGATGGGCGTGCCGGCCGCCGCGGCAATATCGATACCCTTCGAGTTGCCGCCGTCGAAACGGCGGAACACCGTGCCGTCGGCCGGCCATACCAGCGAGATCGGTGCGGGCGCGGTCGCCGGCGCAGTGTCCGCGGGCGCAGGACGCGGCGCGACCGCCGCGCTCGCGCTGCCACTGCTGCTACCGCCACCGCCGCCGCGGATCGCGCCGCTCGTCGACGCCGCGCCGCCCGGTGGCGCGACGCGCAGCACCTGGCCGACCTCGATGCTGTCGGGATTGGTCAGGTTGTTCCAGCGTGCGATGCTCTGCACCGATTGCCGGTTGCCGCGCGCGATTTTCGACAGCGTGTCGCCCCGTTCGACCCGGTAGTAGCCCGGCCCCACCGGCGCCGACCCGCACGCGGCGAGCAGCGCGAGCAATGCCGCGCAGCCGAGTCGTTTGATTCTTGTCATTTCCAGCATTGGACCTCGCAAAGCACTGCCGCGCGCTGATCCCGATCACGCGGCACAGACAGACAAAGCGTTCGATTCTAACGGTTTTGTGTTGCGCCCCCCGGCGAGGGGGGCGAAGTGGCGGGCGGCCGCTTCGAGCGGCTCGCCGCCGGCGCCGGCGTATCAGCTGGTCTTCTCGACGGTAATGCGCAGTGCCGCCGTTTCGGTTTGTCCCGGCTCGAGCCAGCGCAAACCTCGGCCGTTGTGGATCGCATCGGGCAACCCGAGCCACGGCTCCACGCAGTAAAAGTCCGACTGCGGCGTTTCAGTCCACGTCGTCACCGCGTACCAGGGCACCGAGCCGGGCCGCTGCAGATCGATCGTGATCACGCGATCGATGCCCGGCGCCTCGACCCTCACCGGTCGATCGGGCGTGCCGGTCAGGCAATGGAAGCGGTCGTAGATCCGGTCTTCGTCGAGCGTGTAGCTCGCTTCGCCCGGCTCGGCGGGGCTGATCGAGCCGTCCTCGAGCTGACGGCACCGCTCGGTGCGCGGCAGTTCGAGCGTCGTTTGCGCGCGCTGCATGTGCGGCAGCGTGAAGTAGAAGTGATGGCCGGCGTAGTAGGGCAGGCGCGCGTCGCCGGTATTGGTGGTGGTCAGCGTCACGTCGAGCGTGTGCGGATCGATGAGCTCGTAGGCGGCCTCGAAGCGGAAGCCGAACGGATAGGAGCCGCGGGTCGCTTCACTGTCGGTCAGAACCATCCGCAGGCCGGCGCCATGCACGTCGGCGTGAGGCTCGAACGGCAGGTCGCGCGCGAAGCCGTGCATCGGCAGCTCGCGCACGGTGCCCCGCGCGTCACGCCAATAGCCGATCTTGCCGTCGACGCGATGACGGCCGAGAAATGGAAACAGCAGCGGATTGCCGCCGCGAATCCGCGCGGGCACGCTCCAGTCAGCGTGCTCGGGCCAGTGAATCACCTCTTCGCCGTCGATCGTCCACGACAGCAGACGGCCGCCGGCTTGCGGCGAAAAACGGAGCACCGAGGCGTCCTGGGCGATCTCGAGAATGTCCTGTTCCGGGGAGAGGGGCATGGTCAATAGCTAGCCAGATAGAGGTTGAGGGTCGCGCAAAGCGCGCCGCGTGGGTCGGCCGTTGCATCTGCATGGAAGCGGCGTTTTGCGCCATTCGCGGCGACTGCGTCTCGCGCGGCGAAACCGCGATTTTGCGCTGCTTTGCGCTACGGGGAAACCCTTCCCGGGAAATTGCGGGTGTCGGAAAAGGGCGAATCCTATTGATAATCCGTCGGAGCGTCCGGTCCATCCGACTCCCGGGCGAATCGGCTCAGGAGGCATCATGGATCTCGCAACGGCAATGGCGGTGGCCTTATTCGGTATATTCACCGCCAGCACGTACTACTTCTTCCACTCTCTCGAGCGCTGATCCGCTGGTTTTCATTCCCTGCTTTCGCAGCACGCGCGCGACGAATCCGCCGCCCGCTTTCTTGCTCTCGCGTAACAACGGTGTCGAGTTGTGACGCGGCGCGTCAATATCTCTCCGAATGTGGCCTAACCGCTTGGCGCTGGGTGTGTAGCCAGGCATAATCGGTGCGCCTTTGACGCGCCGGCTCCCCTTTTGTGCGGCGCGCAGTTCTCGACACTTTGCTTACAAGGACCGCCGCGTGAACCTGTCGTTTCTCATTTTTCTGAGCGTGCTGCAAGGCGTTACCGAACTGTTTCCGGTGAGCAGCCTTGGCCACACGCTGCTCGTGCCAGCCCTGTTCGACATGCATATCGACAAGCATGCGCCGCAACTGCTGCCGTTCCTCGTCGCCCTGCATCTCGGCACCGCGTTCGCGCTGCTGTGGTACTTCCGCGCGCGCTGGTATGCGCTGGTGCGCGGTTTCTTCGCGTCGCTCGGCGGCCGCCGCAATGACGACGGTCACATGATGTGGGCGCTGATCATCGGTACGATTCCGGCGGGCCTCGTCGGTCTCGTGCTGGAAAAGCGCCTCGAGGCGCTTTTTCATGATCTGCGGATCGTCGCGATTGCGTTGATCGTGAATGGCGTTCTGCTGTGGTTCGGCGATCGTCTGCAACGCGCGCGCGCGCATCAGGCGCCGGAAAAGCTGACGTTGCGCCAGGCGTTCTTCGTCGGCCTCGCGCAGATCGGCGCGCTGATTCCGGGCTTCTCGCGCAGTGGCCTGACGATGATCGCCGGCAATGCGGCCGGCCTCACCACCGAGAAAGCCGCCGAGTTTTCGTTCTTGCTCGGCACGCCGATCATTTTCGCGGCTGGGGTACTCGAACTGCCGAAGCTGCTTCACGCGCCGAGCCAGCTTGCCGACGCAGTGCTCGGCGGCGTGCTGACCGCGATCGCAGCGTACCTGAGCGTGCGTTTCCTGATGCGCTATTTCGAAGGCCGCGGACGTCTCGCGTCGTTCGGCGCGTACTGCGCGATCGCGGGGATCCTGTTCCTCGGCTGGTTCATGCTGCATCCGCAGCCGGTCTGAGCGCGCCGGGCGATCGGTTATAATCCGGGCCCGTTTGGCTGCAGGTCAGTTAGAATTTTAGTTTGTCGGAAATCGGGCGGCTCGCCGCGAGTGCCGGTTTCATGCAGATATCGATCCATACGGCAGTAGCTCAGCTGGATAGAGCATCGGCCTTCTAAGCCGAGGGTCGGGGGTTCGAGCCCCTCCTGCCGTACCAGAATCATCGAAGGGTTACAGGTTTCGCGCCTGTAACCCTTTTTGTTTTTGTGCCATGTTGCGCGCCCGGTGGCTGCCAGGCTGTCGCGTGTTCGTACGGCTCGCTTCGGGTGTTTCCCGACTCAGGAAATCGCGCGCGGCGCCGTTAATCCAACAGAACCGTGTGACGCACCGCGATGGAGGAATCAGCGTGAACCGACTTAGCCTCAACACCAAACTCTGGCTCGCGCTGCTGATTACGTGGCTCGGCCTGCTCGGCCTCGGCGGCTGGGCCGCATGGCAGTCGCGCGCGACGATGCTGGCCGAGCGCAAGTCGGCGGTGCAGAACGTCGTGGAAAGCGCGTACGGTATCGTCGCCGACTACGCGCAGCGCGCCGACCAGCACGAGCTGACGCCCGAACAGGCGCGGCAGCAGGCGCTGGCGCGGCTCTCCGCGATGCGCTACCCCGGCAGCGGCTACATGATCGTGTCGACTGCCGCGCCGGTCGTGATCATGCATCCGGTGCTCGCCGATCTGCGCAACAAGGACGTGTCGCACTACGCGGACAGCGACGGCAAGCTGCTGTTCGTCGAAATGGTCAAGGTCGCGCAGGCGCACGGGCAGGGCTTCGTCGATTACATGGGCCGCCTCGCCGGCAACAACGAGCGCGTGCCGAAGATCAGCTTCGTCAAGCGCTTTGCCGCGTGGGACTGGTATCTGATTTCGGGTGTCTACGTCAACGACATCGACGCGGCGTTCCGCGCCGACCTGCTGCGCTATCTGCTGACGATCCTCGTGATCGGCAGCTTCAGCACCGTCGCGCTCGTGCTGATCATCCGCAACGTGAAGCGCAGTCTCGGCGGCGAGCCCGCCTATGCGGCGAGCGTCGCGGAGACGATCGCCGACGGCGATCTGTCGTGCCCGGTCACGCTGGCCGGCGACGATCAGGAAAGCATGCTGTACGCGATGCAGCGCATGCAAAGCCGCCTCGCCGACGCGATCCGGCGCATTCGCGGCGGCACCGAAACGATCACGGTCGCGGCCGAAGAGATCGCCGCGGGCAATCTCGATCTGTCGGCGCGGACGGAACAGCAGGCGTCGTCGCTCGGCGAAACGGCGGCGAGCATGGAGCAGCTGACGGCGACCGTCAAGCAGAACGCCGACAACGCGCTGCAGGCCAATCGCATGGCGCGCTCGGCGTCGCAGCTCGCGGGCGAGGGCGGCGAGGCCGTGCAGCACGTCGTCGCGAACATGCAGAGCATCGCGGCGAGCTCGGCGCGGGTGGTCGATATCATCGGCGTGATCGAAAGCATCGCGTTTCAGACCAACATCCTCGCGCTGAACGCGGCCGTCGAAGCCGCGCGCGCCGGCGAGGAGGGCCGCGGCTTCGCGGTCGTCGCGGGCGAGGTGCGCAACCTCGCGCGCCGCAGCGCCGACGCGGCCAAGGAGATCAAGACGTTGATCGAGGATTCGGTCGCGCGCGTCGGCAGCGGCAAGACGCTCGTCGAGAAGGCGGGCGGCACGATGGAGTCGCTCGTCGATGCGGTGAAGCGCGTGACCGACATCATCAGCGAGATTTCCGCCGCGTCCGACGAGCAGAGCCGCGGCATCGAGCAGGTCAATCTCGCGATTGCGCAGATGGACGAGACCACCCAGCAGAACGCGGCGATGGTCGAACAGGCGGCGGCCGCCGCGCAGTCGATGCAGGAGCAGGCGCAGATGCTGCGCGACGTCGTCAACACGTTCCGCCTGCAGGGGACGGCCGCCGCGCGTTGATGGCCGCGTCGATGGCGCGCTGCCTGCCGAAGTGTGCATGCTATGCTTTTGAGGTCAGGATCAAAAGCCGCCGTGCGCCCGTGCGCGCCGTGCACACTTCGAGGAGAGTCCTACATGTCGACGCGAACCCGTGTGCTGTTCCACCTCAGTGCCGCGAGCCTCCTGCTCGGTGCGGCGATCGGCGCGCAAGCGGCGAACCTCGGCTTTCTGAGCGACACGCCGATCACTTATATGAGACAGCGTGACAACGCCTCGATCAAGCATGCGGTCATGAGCGCGCTCAATGACAGGAAGGACGGCGAGAGCTTCACGTGGGTCAACGACGGCACCGGCAATAGCGTGAAGATCGACGCGACCATCTCGATGGACAGCACCTCGACCGACGGCGGACGCACCTGCCGCACCCTCGGGGTCGTACTCAATGCGAAAGGGCAATCGATGAACCTGCGTCCGAACTTCTGCAAGGAAGGCGGTGCCTGGCAGCTGCAGAAGCGTTGAGTATGCGTGAGCGCGGCGCGAGAGGTGCATGCAGTGAGGCTGCGCGATGAGCCCGCGAATCGTCTCGTGCGGGATCGTGCTGCTCGATCCCGACGGACGCGTGCTGCTCGCGCACGCCACCGAAACGACGCACTGGGACATCCCGAAAGGCCAGGGCGAGGACGGCGAGGCGCCGCACGTGACGGCGCTGCGCGAGATGGTCGAGGAAACCGGCATCGCGCTCGAGGCCGATCGGCTGAAGGATCTCGGCCTGTTCGTCTACCGGCGCGACAAGGACCTGCATCTGTTCGCGGCGCGCGCGGGTGCCGGCGAGCTCGATCTGAGCACGTGCACCTGCACGTCGCTGTTTCCGCGCCGCTCGGACGGCACGCTGATCCCCGAAATGGATGATTACCGCTGGGCGTCGATCGAAGAGGTGCCGCGCTATGCGAGCCGTAGTCTGACGCGGCTCTTCGAGACGACGCTGTCGCTCGCGGAGTTGCACCGGTCGCTATAGACGGCGCACGCCGCCTTCAATCGAGCGCGTGGTCGTTCGGATGCGCGAACAACGCGCGGTTCTGCTCCGACAGCGGGAAATTGACGTTGATGCCATGCGGCGGAATCGGCTGCGTGAACCACTGCCGATACAGACGCTCGGCGTCGCCGGACGTCTGCGAGCGCACGATCACGCGATTCACGAGCGCGCGGAACGGCTCGTCGCCCTTGCGGAACATGCACGCATAAACCTCGTAGCCAAGCGGTGTGCCCGTCACGATGAAATCGTCGGGATGCGGGTCGGTCGCCTTGAAACCGTAGACGATCGGCTCGTCCATCACGAACGCCACCGCGTGACCGTCCTTCATCGCGTTGAAGGCGTCCTGATGGTCGCGCACGCTCATGACGCGCATGTTCAGCTGCTTGTCGGTGTTGAGGCTGCGCAGCAGGCGCTCGTCGGACGTGCCCGCGGTCGTCACGACCGGCTTGCCGGCCAGATCGGGGAAATCGGTGATGCCGCTGTTCCTGCGCGTGATCATGCGCACCGCGTACTGGAAAAAGCTGTCTGAAAACGCGGCGACGTTTTCGCGCTCGACCGTGTGTGTGGTCGAGCCGCATTCGAGATCGATCTGGTTGTTCAGCAGCATCGGCATGCGGTTCGACGACGTGACCGTGACTTCGTGAACCCGCAGCTGCGCCATGCCGAGCGTTTTCCTGATTTCGTCGACGATCTGCATCGCGATCGCCTGCGAGTAGCCGACCGTGCGCTTGCCGTCGAAGTACGAGAACGGGATCGACGCCTCTCGCACGCCGAGCACGACGACGCCGTCGTCGTGGATCTTTCTCAGCGTGCCGGTCAGTTCATCCGCGCGGGCGGGGCCGGCGAACGCGAGCGCGCCACAGGCGGCCAGCGTAAGCAGCACGCTGTGCACGCCGCGCAGCAGACGCGGGAAGCGTGAGCCGCACGCGCTCCGTGCGACGCGAACCCTACCTTCAGACCCTTCCCCGTGGCGGTCTGCAACCTTCATCGGACCTCCCGGAACGGCGCGCTCAGGCGAGCGCGCAGTGAGTGTCGATCGAAACATCCGGCAACCCGGCTGGGCCCGCAACGCCGGGCCCTCGCTGGCGCGGGCTCAGGCCGGCTTGCCCCAACTGTCGCGCAGACTGACGATGCGGTTGAATACGGGCTTACCCGGCTTCGAATCGACGCGGTCGGCGACGAAGTAGCCGTGGCGCTCGAACTGGTAGCGCTGCTCCGGCAGCGCATGGCGCGCGCCGGTTTCGAGGTAGGCCTGGACCACGCGTTTCGAGTCCGGATTCAGCGCTTCGAGGAAGTCGCGGCCGCCGGCGTCCGGTTGCGGTTCCTTGAACAGCCGGTCGTAGATGCGCACTTCGGCCGGGCACGCGGCCGCCGCGCTGACCCAGTGGATGTTGCCCTTGACCTTGTAATTGTTCGCGCCTTCGGTGCCCGATTTGCTGTCCGGGAAGTAGTTGCAGTGCACCGTGACGATATTACCGTTCTCGTCCTTGTCCGCGTGCGTGCATTCGATCACGTAGCCGTAGCGCAGCCGCACCTTGTTGCCCGGGAACAGGCGGAAGTAGCCCTTCGGCGGCGTCTCCGCGAAGTCCTCGCGCTCGATCCACAGCTCGCGCGAAATCGGAAACTCGCGCATGCCCTGTTCCGGATGATGCGGATGCACCGGTGCGTGGCACGGCTCGGTGAGGCGTTCGGGGAAGTTGTCGATGATCAGCTTGACCGGATCGAGCACGGCGGCGATGCGCGGCGCCTTCTCGTCGAGATCGTCGCGCAGCGCGCCTTCGAACACGCTCATGTCGATCCACGAGTCGACCTTGGTTACGCCGATGCGCTCGCAGAACAGCTGGATCGACTCGGGCGTGAAGCCACGCCGGCGCAAGCCGACGATGGTCGGCATGCGTGGGTCGTCCCAGCCTTCCACATGGCCTTCGTTGACGAGTTGCAGCAGCTTGCGCTTGCTGGTGATCGCATAGGTCAGGTTCAGGCGCGAAAACTCGATTTGCTGCGGCAGCGGACGCCCGAAGACACCGGCCTCGGCGAGTTCGTTCAGGATCCAGTCGTACAGTGGGCGGTGGTCTTCGAATTCGAGCGTGCACAGCGAATGCGTGATGTTTTCGAGCGCGTCCGAGATGCAGTGCGTGTAGTCGTACATCGGGTACACGCACCAGGTGTCGCCGGTACGGTAGTGATGCGCGAAACGGATGCGGTAGATGACCGGGTCGCGCATGTTGAAGTTCGGCGACGACATGTCGATCTTCGCGCGCAGCACGTGCTCGCCTTCCTTGAACTCGCCCGCCTTCATGCGGCGGAACAGGTCGAGGTTTTCCGCGACCGAACGCTCGCGGAAGCGCGACGGCGTGCCGACTTCGGTGGCCGAGCCGCGGTTCGCGCGAATTTCCTCGGCCGACTGGCTATCCACGTAAGCCTTGCCGCGCTGGATCAGCAGCTCCGCGAACTCGTACAGCTTGTCGTAGTAGTCGCTCGCGAAGTACAGATGCTCGGTGCGGTCCTTTTCCCATTCGAAGCCGAGCCAGCGCACCGAGTCGATGATCGACTCGACGTACTCGACGCTTTCCTTCTCCGGATTGGTGTCGTCGAAGCGCAGATGGCACACGCCGCCGTAGCTGCGCGCGACGCCGAAGTTCAGGCAGATGCTCTTTGCGTGACCGATGTGCAGATAGCCGTTCGGCTCCGGCGGGAAGCGCGTTTCGACGCGCTGGCTCCATTTGCCGGTGCGGTTGTCGTCGTCGATGATGTTGCGGATGAAATTGGATGTCGCGGGCGCGTCGTTGCGTTCGGTATTCATGCGAGAAGATGAGAGTCCGTGGGGGCGCGCAATGCGCCCGTGTAGCCGTCAATTCTACCTGACGAGCCCGTTCGCGGCAGGTGGTTGCGGCGCGCAGCCAACGGCGCAGTGGGTTTGGCGCGGCTGCCGGAGTCAGGGAAGCCGGCGCGCGGGGCTGTAACAGGAGGTAAAACGGGTTGGCGACGCGCGACGCGCCGACTTAGGATGCGCTGCTGCGCGCGGCCCGCGCGCCTGTGCTGGGCCTTCGCGCGGGGCGGGCTTGCCCGAGCCGTCCACGCTGTCCTTCATCTTCCTGCACGAGGCTCTGCTGCTCGTGCGCCATGCTCGCCTCGTTGCCGGAGTTTTATCGGATGTCTGTCCCGACGCACGGCGCGTTTCGCGCGCCCTTTGCCCGCGCTTTGGCTAGCGCCCGATTTTCTTGCCGTAACCGTCGTTTGCTCGCTTCGGCCTGGTTTGCCGCGCTTGCCGTGAACGTGGCCGCGCCGCTGTCCGCCGCCGCGAAAACACCGGCGCCGAAGCCGGCGCTCGATGCGTCGGCCGTCGCCGCGCCGGATAGCTACAGCGCTGACACCGCGCAGCAGATCTTCGCCGCAGGCGGCAACGCGGTCGATGCCGCGGTCGCGATGGCCTTCACGCTCGCCGTCACGCGGCCCGATGCGGGCAACCTCGGCGGCGGCGGTTTCATGACGCTGCTGGTCGACGGCAAGCCGTATTTTCTCGACTATCGCGAGCGCGCGCCGCAGCAGGCGACCCGCGACATGTACCTCGACGACAAGGGCAACGTGGCGCCGGGCATCAGCACGGTCGGGCATCGCGCGGCGGCCGTGCCGGGCACTGTCGATGGCATGTGGGAAGCGCAGCGGCGCTTCGGCAAGCTCAAATGGAAGCAGGTGCTCGCGCCCGCGATCCATTACGCGACCGACGGCTTCCAGGTCGACCCGCGGCTGCAGCAGCGACGCGACGCGGCCGCGAAGAGCTTCGCCGGCAAAACCAATTTCGACGCCTACTTCGCGAACCTGAAGGCGGGCGCGATGCTGCGCCAACCGGAACTCGCGCAGACGCTGGGGCGGATCGCGAGCGACGGCGGCCGCGAGTTTTACGAGGGCCGCACCGCTCAAATGATCGCCGCGCAGATGTACGGCCACGGCCTGATCACGAGCCAGGATCTGAGCCAGTACAAGGCTCTGTGGCGCGAGCCGCTCGCGGCCGACTGGCACGGCTACCGCGTGATCACCGCGCCGCCGCCGAGCTCGGGCGGCCTCGGGCTGATCCAGATGCTGAAGATGCGGGCCGATCTGCAGCCGGCGTTCGACGGCCTTGCGTTGAATTCAGCGCCGTACATCCATCTGATCGCGCAGATCGAGGATCGCGTGTTCGCGGACCGGCAGCGCCATATCGGCGACCCGGACGCATCGCCGGTGCCGGTCGCGAAGCTGATCGACGACGCCTACCTCGCGCAGCGCGCGGCCGAAGTCAAAGCCGACGAAGCGCCGGCCGCCGCGACGGTGAAACCCGGTGTCGACGGCGGCGCGGCGACGGAGAAGGCGCAAACCACGCATTTCTCGGTGGTCGACAAATGGGGCAACGCGGTGTCGAACACCTACACGCTGAACGGCGATTTCGGCTCGGGCGTCGTGGTGGACGGCGGCGGGTTCCTGCTGAACGATGCGATGGACGATTTCGTGATCAAGCCAGCCGTCGCTGGCGCGACGCGCGCGGCGTCGACACCCGGCGCCGCCGATGCCGAGCCGGATGCGATCGCGCCGGGCCGCCGCCCGATTTCGTCGATGACGCCCACGCTGCTGCTGAAGGACGGCAAGATCGCGCTAGCGATCGGCACGCCCGGCGGCTCTCGCATCCTGACGACGATCTTCCAGGTGATGACGAATCTGTACGACTTCGACATGTCACCGACGGACGCGCTCGCCGCGATGCGTTTCCATCATCAGCTGCTGCCGCCAAAGACGATCTACTTCGAGCCGTACCGTCCCGCGCCGGATGAGCTCGCCACGCAATTGAAGGCGCTCGGCTTTACGGTCGAGCAGCAGTCGTTCAACGGCGACGTGCAGATGATCCGCGTGGACGGCACGACACCCGAGCCCGCGAGCGATCCCCGTGGTGGCGGCGTGGCACGCGTGATACGGTAGACGGCCCGCCGCGCTATCCCGCGAGCGGGCGATAAGCCGAACACGGGGAAGCACGATGAGCGAACACCAACCAACCACACTCGTACTGCCGGGCTATCTGGACTCCGGCCCAGGCCACTGGCAAACGCGCTGGGAAGCGCTCGATCCCGCGTTCGTCCGCGTGCAGATGCCGTACTGGGACCACCCTTCACGCGACGCCTGGTGCCGTACGCTGGCCGCCGCGCTTGACGCCGTGGAGGCGCCGGTCGTGTTAGCCGCTCACAGCCTCGGCTGTCTGACCACGGCGTTCTGGGCCTCGCAGTACGCAAGCGCGGCGCAGCTCGCGAAGGTGGCCGGCGCGCTGCTGGTCGCCGTGCCCGATCCGGACGAAGCGCACTTCCCGAGGGACGCGGGCGGCTTTGCGCCGGTGCCGCTCACCCGCCTGCCGTTTGCGACGATCGTGGTGGCGAGCAGCGACGATCCTTATGGCGGCGTGCCGTTTTCACGAACCTGCGCGAACGCGTGGGGCAGCCGCTGGATCGGGATCGGCGCGCGCGGCCACATCAACGCCGACAGCGGTCTCGACGATTGGGACGAGGGGCGCGGCTGGCTGGCTTCGCTAACGGCGATGCGCTGAGTCTCGCCGCCTCCTCGATCAGATCACCGCTTTGCGCTTCAACTCGGCAATCGTCTGCGCGTCGTATCCGAGCACGTCGCTCAGCACCCGCTCGGTATGCTCGCCAAGCAGCGGCGGATGGCTCAGCGCCTGCGGCGGCGTGCCGGTCATGGTGATCGGATTGCGCACGAGCTTGACCGTGCCGCCCGACGGATGCGGCAGATCGACCTGCAGACCGCGCGCGACCACCTGCTCGTTGTCGAACACTTCGTCGAGGTTGTTGATCGGCCCGCACGGCACGCCGGCCGCTTCGAGCGCCGCGATCCATTGCTGCTTGCCCTGCAGGCGGACCATGTCCGCGAGCATCGGCACGAGCAGTTCGCGGTTGCGCACGCGCGCGGGGTTGGTTGCGAAACGCTCGTCGTCGGCGAGTTCCGGGCGGCCGCCCACTTCGACGAACTTGCGGAACTGTCCGTCGTTGCCGACCGCGACGATGATCCAGCCATCGCTGGTCTGGAAGGTCTGGTAGGGCACGATGTTCGGATGCGCATTGCCCCAGCGCGCCGGCGGCTGGCCGCTCGCGAGGTAGTTCGAGTTCATGTTGGCGAGCATCGCAACCTGCACGTCGAGCAGCGCCATGTCGATGTATTGGCCAACGCCGGTGCGGTCGCGGTGCGTGAGCGCGGTCAGCACCGCGATCGTCGAGTACATGCCGGTCATCAGGTCGGCGATCGCGACGCCGGCCTTCTGCGGGCCGCCGCCCGGCTGACCATCGCGCTCGCCGGTGATGCTCATGAAGCCGCCGATCCCCTGCACGATGAAGTCGTAACCGGCGCGCTGCGCATACGGGCCGGTCTGCCCGAAGCCCGTCACCGAGCAGTAGATCAGGTCGGGCTTGACCTCTTTGAGCGAGTCATAGTCGAGGCCGTACTTCTTCAACTGGCCGACCTTGTAGTTCTCGAGCACGACGTCGCTTTGCGCGGCCAGTTCGCGCACGATCCGCTGACCCTCGGGCGACGCGATGTCGAGCGTGACCGAGCGCTTGTTGCGGTTCGCCGCGAGATAGTAGGCGGCCTCGCGCGTGTCTGCGCCGTCCGGCGTTTTCAGATAGGGAGGCCCCCAGTGGCGCGTGTCGTCGCCGACCTCGGGGCGTTCGATCTTGATGACGTCGGCGCCGAAATCGGCGAGCGTCTGCGCGCACCATGGACCGGCGAGCACGCGGGTGAGATCCAGCACGCGGATGTGACTGAGAGCGCCCATGTTCCTGAATGTCTCCTGATGGTTGCAGGCCGCGCGGCGAGTTGCCATGCGTTATTTCGCGCGTAGTTTCGCGGAAGTCATCTTAAGCGATTCGCGCTCGCGGGCGCAGTCAGCCGAACGTCATGGCGCGGATCGGACGATCGGACAAGCGAGCGCCAACCAGGCGGCGCGCAGCGCCGCGCGCGCTTGCCGATCCCGTATAATCAGTCGTTTAAAGAAACCGACAGTTGGCGCATCCCACCGACCGCCAGTCTCCGTCAGGAACCGTCAGGACCGTCCCCCGCCCGCTATGAAAGCCGCTGAAATCCGCGAGAAATTCCTCAAGTTCTTCGAATCGAAGGGCCATACGATCGTCCGTTCGTCGAGCCTCGTGCCCGGCAACGACCCGACACTGCTCTTCACCAATTCGGGGATGGTGCAGTTCAAAGATGTGTTCCTCGGCGCGGAATCGCGTCCGTATTCGCGGGCCACGACCGCGCAGCGCAGCGTGCGCGCCGGCGGCAAGCACAACGACCTCGAGAACGTCGGCTACACCGCGCGTCACCACACGTTCTTCGAGATGCTCGGCAACTTCTCGTTCGGCGACTACTTCAAGCGCGACGCGATCCACTACGCGTGGGAGCTGCTGACCGGCGTCTACCAGCTGCCCAAAGACAAGCTCTGGGTCACCGTCTACCAGGAAGACGACGAAGCGCACGACATCTGGGCGAAGGAAGTGGGCGTGCCGGTCGAGCGCATCGTCCGCATCGGCGACAACAAGGGCGCGCGCTACGCATCGGACAACTTCTGGCAGATGGCCGACACCGGCCCGTGCGGCCCGTGCTCGGAAATCTTCTACGACCACGGCCCGGACGTGTGGGGCGGGCCGCCGGGATCGCCCGAGGAAGACGGCGACCGCTACATCGAAATCTGGAACCTCGTGTTCATGCAGTTCAACCGCGACGCGCAGGGCAACATGACGCCGCTGCCGAAGCAATGCGTGGACACCGGCATGGGCCTCGAGCGCATCGCCGCGGTGCTGCAGCACGTGCACAGCAACTACGAGATCGACCTGTTCCAGGCGCTCATTCAAGCCGCTGGCCGCGAAACCGGCGTGACCGATCTGGGCAACAACTCGCTGAAGGTGATCGCCGATCACATCCGCGCGTGCTCGTTCCTGATCGTCGACGGCGTGATTCCGGGCAACGAAGGCCGCGGCTACGTGCTGCGCCGTATCGTGCGCCGCGCGATCCGCCACGGCTACAAGCTCGGCAAGAAGGGTTCGTTCTTCCATCGCCTCGTCGCCGACCTCGTCGCGCAGATGGGCGACGCTTACCCTGAACTGAAGCAGGCCGAGCAGCGCGTGACTGACGTGCTGCGTCAGGAAGAAGAGCGCTTCTTCGAGACGATCGAACACGGCATGTCGATTCTCGAAGCCGCTTTGGCCGATCTCGACGCCGCAGGTGGCAAAACCAGCGGCAAGACGCTCGACGGCGAACTCGCGTTCAAGCTGCACGACACCTACGGCTTCCCGCTCGACCTGACCGCGGACGTCTGCCGCGAGCGCGAAGTGACGGTCGACGAATCCGCGTTCGACGACGCGATGGCGCGTCAGCGCGAGCAGGCTCGCGCGGCGGGCAAGTTCAAGATGGCGCAGGGCCTCGAATACTCGGGTGCGAAGACCACCTTCCACGGCTACGAAGAAATCGTCTTCGACGACGCAAAGGTCGTCGCGCTGTACGTCGATGGCGCGTCGGTGCAGCAGGCGCAGGCCGGCCAGCAGGCTGTCGTCGTGCTCGATCACACGCCGTTCTACGCGGAGTCGGGCGGCCAGGTCGGCGACCAGGGCGTGCTCGCGAACGCCAGCACGCGCTTTGCGGTCGTCGATACGCTGAAGGTTCGGGCCGACGTGGTCGGCCACCACGGCACGCTCGAGCAGGGCACGCTGAAGCTCGGCGACATCGTCAAGGCCGAAATCGACGCGGTGCGCCGCGCCCGCACGGCGCGCAACCACTCGGCCACGCACCTGATGCACAAGGCGTTGCGCGAAGTGCTCGGCTCGCACGTGCAGCAGAAGGGCTCGCTCGTCGACGCCGACAAGACCCGCTTCGACTTCGCCCACAACGCGCCGATGACGGACGAGCAGATCCGCCGCGTCGAGGAAATCGTCAACGCCGAAGTGCTGGCGAACGCGCCCGGCATCGTGCGTGTGATGTCGTACGACGAGGCGGTGAAGGGCGGCGCAATGGCGCTGTTCGGCGAAAAGTACGGCGACGAAGTGCGCGTGCTCGACCTCGGCTTCTCGCGCGAGCTGTGCGGCGGTACGCACGTGAATCGCTCGGGCGACATCGGTTTCTTCAAGATCGTGATGGAAGGTGGCGTCGCGGCCGGTATCCGTCGCGTCGAGGCGATCACCGGCGACAACGCGGTGCGCTACGTGCAGGAGCTCGAAGCGCGCGTCAACGCGGCCGCGGCCGTGCTGAAGGCACAACCGGCGGAACTCACGCAGCGCATCGGCCAGGTGCAAGACCAGGTGAAGGCGCTCGAGAAGGAACTGGGCGCGCTGAAGTCGAAGATGGCGTCGAGCCAGGGCGACGAACTCGCGGGGCAGGCGATCGAAGTCGGCGGCGTGCATGTGCTAGCGGCGACGCTCGAAGGCGCGGACGTGAAGACGCTGCGCGAAACGGTCGACAAGCTCAAGGACAAGCTGAAGAGCGCGGCGATCGTGCTCGCGTCGGTGGAAGGCGGCAAGGTCAGCCTGATCGCGGGTGTGACCGCGGACGCCAGCAAGAAGGTCAAGGCGGGCGAACTGGTCAACTTCGTGGCCCAGCAGGTGGGCGGCAAGGGCGGCGGCCGTCCGGACATGGCGCAGGCCGGCGGTACCGAGCCGGCCAACCTGCCGGCGGCGCTCGCGGGCGTCAAGGGCTGGGTCGAAGGGCAGCTTTGATTCTGATGGTCGGTTGAGTCCGGCTCGACGCGAAGTCGAGCCGGGTTCGACGAAGGGGCCACGCGGTGCGCCAGCAGGATTGGTGCGTTGCGTGGCCCCTTCGCTTTTGCTGAAGCCGACCGGGTTGCGTCGAACCTGGTCGGCGGGGCGGATTCAACGGTCAGACCACATTCGCATCCGCGGACGCCACCGCATCCACCTCGGCCGTCCCTTCCTGCGACGCCACCAGCGTGCGTCGCAGCGCATTGAGCGCCGACGAAAAATGGCCGCGTCGCCACACCAGCAGCGTGTCGATCTTGCCGATATCGGGCAATTCGTGCACCGCGATATTGCTCGTGTCGGTCTGCAGATCGAGCACCGAGCGCGGTGCGACCGCGACGCCCGCGCCGGCCGCCACGCACGCGACGATCGCGTGATACGAGCCGAGCTCCAGCACCCGTTGCGGCCGCGTGCCGTGCTCCAGATACCACTTCTCGATATACGCGCGATAAGCGCAGCCCCGCTCGAACGCGATCAGCGTCGATAGCGCGATGTCGCGCACTTCGCGGATCGGCCGATGACCGCGCGGCGTCAGCATCACGAGTTCCTCGCGGAAGATCGGCACGGTCTCGAACAGATCGCCGAGCGTGGCCGGATCGAGCGGCGTCGCGACCAGCGCCGCATCGACCTCGAACTCGCGCACCCGCTCGATCAGCCTGCCGGTCGTGCCGGTCTCCAATTCCAGTTCGACGGCCGGCCATTGCTGGTGATATTGCGCGAGCAGGCCCGGCAGACGCGTCGCCGCGACGCTTTCCATCGTGCCGAGACGCAGACGCCCGCTCGGACGATCCTCGCGCACCGCGTGCCGCGCCTCGTCGGCGAGCGCGAGCAGCCGTTCCGCGTAGGGCAGCAGCGTCTCGCCGGCCGGCGTCAGCACGAGGCGGCGGCCGTCGCGGATGAACAGCTCGGTGCCGAGCTGCTCCTCGAGCTGCTTGATGCGCGTGGTCACGTTCGATTGCACGCGATTGAGCTTCGCCGCGGCGCGCGTCACGCCGTTTTCGCGCACGACCGCGCGAAAGATGGTCAAAGCGGCCAGATCCATGATTCTCTCCCGGCGATGAATAACATCGTAATTATTCATTTTTCGTGATTCAAAGGTCAAGCTAATATGGATTCATACCATCGCCGATTGACCGTCCGATCATGAACGATCTCGCTTCCCACGCGTACCCGCGCTTCCACGAGCCGCACGCCGCCCGGCGCGCGGCGCTCGCCTGCATGGTCACGTTGGCCGTCGCGCTCGGTATCGGGCGCTTCGCATTCACGCCGCTGCTGCCGCTGATGCTGCACGGCGCCGCGCTCGGCCAGCCGCAGATCGATATCCAGCATGGCGGCTGGCTCGCGTCGTTCAATTACGCCGGCTATTTCGCCGGCGCGATGACGTGCGCGGCGCTGCGGATCGAGCCCGCGCGGATGGTGCGCGTCGGACTCGCCGCGACCGTACTGCTGACGCTCGCGATGGGCGTCACCGGCCAGTTCTGGGTGTGGGCGCTGGTGCGCTTCGTCGCCGGCGCGGTCAGCGCATGGACCTTCGTGTTCGCGTCGCAGTGGGGCTTGCGGCGGCTCGCCGAACTCGGCGCGCAGGCGTGGAGCGGCGTCATCTATACGGGGCCGGGCTTGGGCATCGTCGGCACCGGCTTGCTGGTCAGCGTCGCGGGCGGCTATGGCGCGGTGGTCGGATGGATCGGCTTTGCGGTGATCGGCGCGGTGCTGTCGGTGCTGGTGTGGCCGGTGTTTGGCGAAGCGCGGCGTGCGGGAACAGCGAAGCCTGCCGCTGCAAGCTCCGCAACCGCAAAGCCCGCCACCGGATCGCGCGCCGGCGCAAACCAGCCGCCTCGTACGGCCGGCATTCAGACGAGCCATGCCGTCCACCGCGCCGACGCGTTCTGGCTGGTCCTGCTCTACGGTATCCCGGGCTTCGGCTACATCATCACCGCGACCTTTTTGCCGGTCATCGCGCGCCACGCGTTGCCGGGCTCGGCGTGGCCGGACCTGTTCTGGCCGATGTTCGGTGCGGCGCTGATCGTCGGCGCGTTGCTCGCCGCGCGTTTGCCCGTGCATTGGGACAACCGCGCGCTGCTCGCGGGCTCGTATGTGCTGCAGGCGCTCGGCATCGCGCTGGGCATCGTGTGGCCGACGGCGGGCGGGTTCTCGCTCGGCAGCATCCTGATCGGCCTGCCGTTCACCGCGATCACGCTATTCGCGATGCGCGAGGCGCGGCGTCTGCGCGGCGACGACGCGGCCGGGCTGATGGGTTATGCGACGGCGGCCTATGGCATCGGTCAGATCGCGGGTCCGTTGGTGGCCGCGCCGATTGCCGCGCACACGGGGTCGTTTTCGCTGGCGCTGTGGCTTGCCGCGGGCGCGCTGCTGGCGGGGGCGGCGGGCCTGATCGCAGTGACGCGCGTGCCGCGTGGCCCGCGCCGTGGCCGCATGCCGGATTGCGGTTGCAGCTAAGACGCGAAAACAAATCTCGCACGAGCGCACTAAAATGACCGCTTTCCGTCATTCCCTCGCGCCTGTCGCCGGGCGCGTCGCTCGACCATGCAACATTTCGCGTCCGACAACTACGCCGGCATCTGTCCCGAAGCGCTCGACGCGCTGATCGCAGCCAACAACAGCGGCCACGAGCCGTCCTACGGCGACGACTCCTGGACCAACCAGGTCTGCGACCGTCTGCGCGACCTGTTTCAGACCGATTGCGAAGTGTTCTTCGTGTTCAACGGCACGGCGGCCAATTCGCTCGCGCTCGCGTCGCTGTGCCAGTCGTACCACTCGGTGATTTGCCACGAACTCGCGCACATCGAGACCGACGAGTGCGGCGGTCCCGAGTTCTTTTCGGGCGGCTCGAAACTGCTGACGGCGCCGGGCATCGCCGGCAAGCTCACGCCCGATGCGATCGAGTCCATCGTCACGCGGCGCGCCGATATCCACTATCCGAAGCCCAAGGTCGTCACGCTGACGCAGTCGACCGAGGTCGGCACCGTCTACAGCGTCGAGGAAGTGCGCGCCATCGCGGCGATCGCGAAGCGTCGTCATCTGAAGGTGCACATGGACGGCGCGCGCTTCGCGAACGCGGTCGCCGCGCTCGACGTGCATCCGTCGGAAATCACATGGCGCGCGGGCGTCGACGTGCTGTGTTTCGGCGGCACCAAGAACGGCTTGCCGGTCGGCGAGGCGGTGGTGTTCTTCGACCGCGCGCTCGCCGACGATTTCGCCTATCGGCTGAAGCAGGCGGGGCAGCTCGCATCGAAGATGCGCTTCATCTCCGCGCCGTGGCTCGGCCTGCTCGACAACGACGTGTGGTTGCGCAATGCGCGTCACGCGAACGCGATGGCGCGTCTGCTGGAGACGCGGTTGCAGGAAATCCCCGGCGTGAGCATCATGTTTGCGAGCGAATCGAACGCGGTGTTCGCGCAGTTGCCGCCGCATGCCGCGAAGGCGATGCGCGCGCGCGGCTGGAAGTTCTACGAGTTCATCGGCGCGGGCGGTTGCCGGCTGATGTGCGCGTGGGACACGCAGCCCGACACGGTCGAGCGTTTCGCCGCCGACGTGCGTGAGCTGTGCGTCGCGTGATGGAAGACGCGTGAGGTTGCTGGAACCCGAGTTACCACCGGCGCCTCGATGCACCACTCGGCACACGCGCAAAGCCACCCAACTACGCCCCGCCAGAAAACACGAAACAAAGAGACGTCCCCCGCCATGACCGAGTACCGATTCTGTCCCCGCTGCGCGAAACCCTTGACCGAACGCGCCGACCCCGACCACGAGGGCGGCCGCGTCCGTCAGAGCTGTCCCGATACCGAGTGCGGCTACGTCCATTGGAATAACCCGCTGCCGGTCGTCGCGGCGATCGTCGAGTACGAGGGCAAGATCCTGCTTGCGCGCAATGCCGCGTGGCCCGAGGGCATGTTCGCGCTGATCACCGGCTTCCTCGAAAACGGCGAGACGCCGGAGCAGGGCATCGCGCGCGAAGTGATGGAGGAGACGTCGCTGCACGCCGGGTCGGTCGAGCTGATCGGCGTGTACGAATTCATCCGCAAGAACGAGCTGATCATCGCGTATCACGTGAAGGCGCATGGGACGATCGCGCTGTCGCCCGAACTGCTCGAATACCGGCTCGTCGAGCCCGCGAAGCTGCGGCCGTGGCGCGCGGGCACCGGCCAGGCGCTCGGCGAATGGATGCGGCGACGCGGGTTGCCGTTTGAATTCGTCGAGCGGCCGGGGCAGTGAGGCGTTCGGCCCATCGAGCCGCAACATTAGCCAGCACACAGCCGACGCAGAAATCACAGCCAACATGGAGACAGCCCACAACGCACGCGACACCACACGACTCGGCACATCCATCGACGCATCACCGAACCGATCATCCACGTCAATCGGCGGTCAATGAGCGCACGCTCAGGGAGAAAACGGCATGGCCTACATCTACTACCTGACCCATATTCATCTGGGCTACGACGCACTGTCGCAACTGTCGTCCGAGTGCACGCGCATCGGCATCGAGCGGCCTCTGGTGATCAGCGACAAGGGCGTCGTCGCGGCCGGCATCACGCGGCAGGCACTCGACGCGCTGAAGCTCGGCGACGTGCCGCTGTTCGACGACACGCCGTCGAACCCGACCGAGGAAATGGTGCTCGCGGCCGCCCAGGTGTATCGCGACGAGCGCTGCGACGGGCTGATCGCGGTGGGCGGCGGTTCGTCGATCGATCTCGCGAAGGGCGTCGCGATCGCGGCCACGCATCCGGGGCCGCTCACGCAGTACGCGACGATCGAAGGCGGCAGCGCGAAGATCACGGACGCCGTCGCGCCGCTGATCGCGATTCCGACCACGGCCGGCACTGGCAGCGAAGTCGCGCGCGGCGCGATCGTGATCCTGAACGACGGCCGCAAGCTCGGCTTTCACTCGTGGAATCTGCTGCCGAAATCGGCGCTGTGCGATCCCGGTCTCACGCTCGGCCTGCCGCCGGGGCTGACCGCCGCGACCGGCATGGACGCGATCGCGCATTGCATCGAGACCTTCCTCGCGCCGGCCTTCAATCCGCCCGCCGACGGTATCGCGCTCGACGGCCTCGAACGCGCGTGGCACAGCATCGAGCGCGCGTGCGCGGACGGCCGCGATCGCGAGGCGCGCCTGAACATGATGAGCGCGTCGATGCAGGGCGGGATGGCGTTCCAGAAGGGCCTCGGCTGTGTGCACTCGCTGTCGCATCCGCTGGGCGGCCTGAAGGTGAACGGCCGCACGTCGCTGCATCACGGCACGCTGAACGCGGTCGTGCTGCCCGCGGTGCTGCGCTTCAACGAGCGCGCGCCGAGCGTGGTGGCCGAGCGTCGCTATGCGCGCATGCGTCGCGTGATGGGGGTGCCCGAGCATGCGGATCTCGCGCAGGCGCTGTTCGACATGACGGCGCGGCTTGGACTGCCGACCGGCCTCAGGCAAATGGGCGTCGACGAAAGCATGTTCGACAAGGTCGTGCAGGGCGCGCTGGTCGACCATTGTCATCGCACGAATCCGCGCGAGGCGAGCGCCGACGACTATCGCCGCATGCTGACCGAGTCGCTGTGATCCTCGCCTCCACCCACCGCCACGTCCGATGAACAAACCCGCCCCCGCCGGCCGCGCCGCGTATCCGCATTTCCTGCCGATCACCACGCGCTGGATGGACAACGACGTCTACGGCCACGTGAACAACGTCGTCTACTACAGCTATTTCGACACCGTCGTGAACGAGTATCTGATCCGCGCGCGCGTACTCGATTTCGAACACGGCACGACGATCGGGCTGGTCGTCGAGACGCAGTGCAACTACTTCGCGCCGCTCGTGTTTCCCGATCGCATCGACGCGGGCTTGCGCGTGGCGCGGCTCGGCACGTCGAGCGTGCGCTACGAGGTGGGGCTATTTCGTGACGGCGACGCCGAGCCCGCCGCGCAAGGGCACTTCGTGCACGTCTACGTGGATCGCGCGACGCGTCGTCCCGTGAACCTGCCCGCCGAGCTGCGCGCGGCGCTCGAACCGTTGTGCGTCGTCGGGCCGGCGGACTAGACGCGTGCAGTCGTTCATCATCACTCTGCTCAACGGCCTGAGCTACGGGCTGTTGCTGTTCATGCTGTCGGCCGGGCTGACGCTGATCTTCAGCATGCTCGGCGTGCTCAACTTCGCGCACGCGAGCTTCTATATGCTCGGCGCGTACGTCGGCTTTTCGGTGGCGGCGCGCGCCGGCTTCTGGAGCGCGCTGGTGGTTGCGCCGCTCCTCGTCGGGCTGCTCGGCGCGGCGCTCGAACGCTGGCTGCTGCGGCGCGTGCGCGGGCACGGGCACGGGCATCTGCCCGAACTGCTGCTGACGTTCGGCGCGGCCTATCTGCTCGGCGAATTCGTCAAGCTCGGCTGGGGGCTCGGTTCGCTGTCGGCGAGGATTCCGGCGGTGCTCGACGGTCCGCTGTTCTCGCTGTACGGCGCGGTCTTCACGCGCTACCGCGCGTTCATGATGGCGGTGTCGCTCGCGATGCTCGCGGCACTCGTCGCGATGCTGCGCGTGTCGAAGACGGGCTTGATCGTGCGCGCCGCGCTCACGCATGCGCAGGCCGTCGAAGCGCTCGGGCACGACGTGCCGCGCGTGTTCACCGGCGTGTTCGCGGCCGGCACCGCGCTCGCCGCACTGGCCGGCGTGATCGGCGCGCCGCTGTTCGTCATCGAGCCGGCGATGGCGGAGTCGCTCGGCTCGATCGTGTTCGTCGTGGTCGTGATCGGCGGGCTCGGGTCGCTGAGCGGGGCGCTCGTCGCGTCGCTGCTGGTGGGGTGCCTGCAAACGCTGGCGGTCGCGAGCGATCTGTCGTTGGGCGACGTGGTGTCGCTCGCCGGCGCGGTGCTGCCGCCCGAATGGGACGCGCTGACGCTCGCGCAACTGGCGCCGCTGCTGCCTTACCTGCTGCTCGTCGCGGTGCTGGCGACGAGGCCGCGCGGGCTGTTCGGACGGCGTGACGATCATGCGTAAGCGGAGCGGGTCGTCAAACGCGCTGGAAAGCGAGGTGCCGCCTCGCGGGGGCGGCCGTGCGCTCGCGCCGTGGCTCGCGCTCGTCGCCTTTCTGGCCGTACCGCCTTTCATCTGGCCGCACAGCTGGCTGCTCGGCTATCTCGCGCAAAGCGCGACGATGATCGTGTTCGCGCTGTCGTACAACCTGCTGCTCGGTGGGACCGGGCTGCTGTCGTTCGGGCACGCCGCTTATGCGGGGCTCGGCGCGTTGATCGCCGCGCGGGTGTTCAACGCGGGCGGCATGCCGCTGGTGCTGCTGCCGTTGGTCGGCGGCATCGGCGGCGCGCTGTGCGGCGTGCTTTTCGGCTTCATCGCGACGCGCCGTGCCGGCACCGCATTCGCGATGATCACGCTCGGTCTCGGCGAGCTCGTCGTCGCGGCCGCGTGGACGCTGCCGGGCTGGTTCGGCGGCGAGGCGGGCGTCGCGATCGATCGCGCGAGCGGGCCACTCTTCGGCGGCTGGAGCTTCGGTCCGGCGGGCGAGGCCTATGCGCTGATCGCGCTTTGGTGCGTCGTCGCCAGTGTCGCGATGTTCGCGCTGTCGCGCACACCGTTCATGCGGCTCGCGAACGCTGTGCGCGACAACCCGGCGCGCGCGGCGGCGATCGGCTGCTATCCGCGGCGGGTTCGCTATGGCGTGATCGTGCTGTCGGCGTTTTTCGCGGGCGTCGCGGGCACGCTCGGGCTGATCAATATCGAGCTCGTATCGACTGAGAGCGTCGGCATGATGCGCTCGGGCGCGGTGCTGATCGCGACCGTGATCGGCGGCACGGCGGCGTTCTTCGGGCCGGTCGCGGGGGCGATCGTACTGACGTTTTTCAGCGTGGTGGTCGCCAGTGTTACGCGGGCGTGGCTGTTCTATCTCGGGCTGTTTTTCGTCGCCGTCGTGCTGGCCGCGCCGGATGGGCTCGCCGGCTTTGCCTCGCGGCAGACGGCTCGGATTGCCGCCAACGGCTGGCGACGTTGCCGCGCCGCGTATTGGTGGAGCGCGGCGGCGGGGTTGCTGTGGCTCGCGGCCATCGTGTTCGCGGTGCAGTGGGCTTATGCGGCGCAGTTCGGCGCGGACGAAGGTGCGGTTTCAGGTGGGTTGTTCGGCGCATGGTTCGGCGCCGGTGCAGGTGCGGGCGCTGGCGCGGGTACCGAAGTCACCGTCGCGCTGCCGCTGTCGCCGCTTCCTCTTGCGCTGGCGCTCGTTGCGCTCGCCGCTCTGGCTGCGCTGACCACGCGCCATGCGCTGCGCGCGCATGCGCGCGTCACGGCCCACGCACGCGCGGCACGATTCCCCGGAGCCGCACGATGATCCCCGCACTCGCGCTCCACGGCATCGAAAAGCGTTTCGGCTCGACGCAAATTCTGCGCGGCATCGATCTCGCGATCGAGCCAGGCGAGCGGCACGCGCTGATCGGCCCGAACGGCGCGGGCAAGTCCACGCTGTTCAACCTGATCGGGGGCGGCGCGCGGCCGAGCGCGGGGCGTATCCACCTGTTCGGCGCGGACATCACGCGGCTCGCGCCGGCCGCGATCGCGCGCCGTGGCCTCGCGCGCAGCTTTCAGAGCACCAGCGTGTTCGCGCGGCTATCAGTGTTCGACAACCTGCGCTGCGCGGCGCAGCTTGCCGAGCGCGATCGCACGCGCTGGTGGCAGCGTCTGACCGGCACGGCCGCAGTCGATGCGCGCGCGGCCGACGTGCTCGACGCGGTCGGCCTCGGCGCGCGCCGCGACGTCGCGGCCGGCACGCTCAGCTACGCGGAGCAGCGCGCGCTCGACCTCGGCATCGCGGTCGCGGGCGGCGCGCACACGCTGCTGCTCGACGAACCGACGGCGGGCATGAACCGCGCGGAAGCGGCACGCGCGATCGAGCTGATCCGCGACACCACCGCCGGCCGCACGCTGCTGATGGTCGAGCACGATATGGATGCGGTGTTCGCGATCGCCGATCGCATTTCGGTGCTGGTGCAAGGGCGCATCATCGCAAGTGGATCGCCGGCCGCGATTCGCGCGGACGCGGCGGTACGGGCCGCGTATCTGGGTGAACGCTTCGACGTCGGCTCAGGCGCGCGGGCGGGTGATGAACCGGACCACGGAGCAGGCCGATGAGCGCGCTGCTCGACATTTGCGACCTGAATGCGTGGTATGGCGCGAGCCAGGCGTTGCACGGCGTCACGCTGAGCATCGAGCCCGGCGAAGTGGTCGCGCTGGTCGGCCGCAACGGCTCGGGCCGCTCGACGCTCGCGCGCGCGATCATGGGCCTCGTGCGCTGCGAGGGCGAACTGCGTTTCGCGGGGCGTTCGCTCGCCGGTCGGCGCACGTTCGAGATCGCGCGGCTCGGGCTCGGCTATGTGGCCGAGCATCGCGACGTGTTCGCCGCGCTGAGCGTGCATGAAAACCTGCTGCTCGGCATTGCGCCGGCTGCCGCATCGCGTGCGCGCGGCCGCGCGCCGCGCTTCACGCTCGACGACGCGTACGCGCTTTTTCCCGTGCTCGCCGGGCGCAAGCGCACGCGCGCCGGCGCGCTGTCGGGCGGCGAGCAACAGATGCTCGCGCTCGCGCGGGCGCTGCTCGGAGATCCCGATCTGCTGTTGATCGACGAGCCCGGCGAAGGGCTCGCGAGTCTCGTGATGCAGCAGGTCGCCGCCTGTCTGCACGCGCTGCGCGAGCGTGGCGTCGCGATGTTGCTGATCGAGCAGAGGCTCGTGATCGCGCGGGACATCGCGTGCCGCGTCGCGGTGATGGGGCACGGCGAGATCGTGTTCGACGGCGCGCTGGCGTCGTTTATGTCGCGCGACGACGTGATGCGCGAATGGCTCGGGGTTGGCTGACGCGCGACTACGAACAAATTAGTCAAGCATCCTTGTTGATGATCCATTCGTGCGCCGGATCGTTATGGAAATGCCAGACCCGCTGGCTGCCCGCCATCACGTTCAGATAATACGAGTCGTAGCCGTACGGCACGATGACCGGGTGATAGCCGCGCGGCACCATCACGACGTCGTGATCCTCGACGGCCATCGATTCGTCGATATCGCGTGAGTCGGTGTACACGCGTTGGAATGCGAAGCCTTGCGGCGGATCGAGCCGGTGGTAATAGGTTTCTTCGAGCGAGCTTTCGAGCGGGATATTGTCGGTGTCGTGCTTGTGCGGCGGGTAGCTCGACGCGTGACCGCCCGGCGTTCTCACTTCGACCACCAGCAGCGATTCCGCCGGCTCGGTGTGCGGAAGAATGTCGCACACGTAACGCGTATTCAGCGACTTACCGCGCGTCGAGCGCTTCATCCACGCCGGCTCGATCAGCCGCGCCGGATACTCGCCCTTGGCCGGCGCGCTCGCCACACCGATCTCCGCGTCGCGGCATGCGCGCACCGTCGCGCGCACCTTCGGCGGCACATACACCGCGTACGGCGCCGCGTCTTCGAACACGCTGTCGCGTGAACCGAGCGAGCTCCACGTCGTGCCCGGCGTTTCGATATCGACCGCGCCGCTCAGCACGACGATGCACGCTTCACGCGCCGGCTCGAACACGTAGACGAGTTCGTTCGCGCCGAGCCGGTACGCGGCGAATCCCACATAGCGCCAGCAGGCCGACTGCGGCGTCACGCGCGCGATCGTCTGGCCTTCGCGCTCTGCCTTCACCAATAAGCTCATGCTGCCTCCTTGCCGAGCGGCGCATCGACGAGCGCCCGCAAAGTTCCATATCCCTTCTGCGCATAGTCGAACGGCGGCGCGACCACCGGGTCCTGCTCCGCCTCGACGACGAGCCAGCCGCAATAACCGTGCCGCTTCAACCGGTCGATCAGCGCCGGAAAATCGACCGCGCCGTCGCCGGGCACCGTGAACGCACCGGCGATCACCGCATCCAGAAAACTCCAGTTGCGATTGCGGGCGAGCTTCATCACGGCGGGGCGCACGTCCTTGCAGTGCACGTGGCAAACGCGCGCGATGTGTTGGTCGAGCACGGCCAACGGATCGCCGCCCGCCAACGTGATGTGCCCGGCGTCGAACAGCAGGCCGACCGCGTCGCCGGTGCGCGCCATCAACTGATCGACGTCGGCCGGCGTTTCGACGTACGCGCCCATATGATGATGATAGGCGAGCCGCACGCCGCGACTCAGCGTATAACGCGCGAATTCATCGACGCGTGCCGCGTAGCCGGCCCATTGCGCGTCGCTGAAAAAGCGCGGCCGTTGATACAGCGGGCGCGGCGCGCCCTGGATCGAATCGGCGACTTCGCCATACACCATCACGGTCGCGCCGTTCTGCGCGAGCAACTCCAGATGCGGGCCGACCGCGTCGATTTCTTCGGCGACGCTGCGCCTGGCCAGTTGTCCCGAGTACCAGCCGGACACGAGCGCGAGGTCGTATTGCGCGAGCAGCGTTTTCAGCGCTTGCGGCTCGCGAGGAAACTTGTTGCCGAGTTCGAAGCCCTGATAGCCGATCTGGCGACCCTCGGTCAGCGCGACTTCGAGCGGCGTCTCGCCGCCGAGCGACGGCAGGTCGTCGTTCATCCACGACAGCGGGTTGATGCCGATGCGTACGTCGAAAGCAGTCATGCCGGAGTCCTCATGGTTCTCAGTCACGATCGGCACCCTGTGACGGCGCAGGCGTCGCGGGCGGCGCCGCGCGCGCGGCGAGCTGCGCGTCGTACTTCGCGCGGGCGTCGCGTACCTCGGTGCGCGTCGACACTTCGGGCACCGCGACTTCCCACCACCAGCCACCGTCTTCGGTGGTGCGAGCCGGGTCGGTGTCGATGCTGATCACGTACGTGCCTCGCGCGGCGCGCGCGCGTTGCAGTGCCGCTTCGAGCTCGGCGAGATTGCGCGCATGCTCGGCTTGCGCGCCGAGCGCGCGCGCGTGCGCGGCGAAGTCGATGCGCGGCGCGCCTTCCGGTGCGTGCACGCAATCGTCGAGCAGATTGTTGAACGGTGCGCCACCGCAAGCCTGTTGCAGTCGATTGATGCAGCCGAAGCCGCGATTGTCGAGCACGACGACGATCAGCTTCGCGCCGAGCATCACCGAGCTCGCGATCTCGCTGTTCATCATCAGATAGCTGCCGTCGCCGAGAATCACGATCACCTCGCGCTCGGGCCGCGCGAGCTTGACGCCGAGGCCGCCCGCGATCTCGTAGCCCATGCACGAATAGCCGTATTCGACGTGATACGCGCCGGGCCGGCCCGCGCGCCATAGCTTGTGCAGATCGGCGGGCAGCGTGCCGGCCGCGCAGACGACGATGTCGTCGGTCGGCGAGTGCGCGCTCGAACGCTGCACCGCGCCGATCACGTCGCCCTCGTAGGGCAGTACCGCGTCGCGTTGGGGCGCATGGGTGAGCGTTTGCACGGTGTCGCGCCAGCTCGCCGCGAGCTTGTGCGCGCGCGCGGTCCAGCTGCGCTCGGCGTGCCAGCCATGCAGCGGCCCCGTTAGCGCATCGAGCGCGAGTTTCACATCGGCTTCGACGACGAAGCCGCGATGCTTGAGCGCGTCGAATCCGTTCGCGTTGATCGCGATCACGTCGGCTTGCGTGAACAGCGTGTTCGAGCCGGTCGTGAAGTCCTGCAGCCGCGTGCCGAGCGCGAGCACGCAGTCGGCGTCATGCGCAAGCGCGTTGGCAGCCGCTGAGCCGGTCACCCCGAGCGCGCCTGCATTCAGCGGATCGTTCCACGCGAGCGAGCTTTTGCCGGCCTGCGTTTCCGCGACCGGCACGCCATGCGCGCTCGCGAAGCGGTGCAGCGCATCGGCCGCGCGGCTGTACAGCACGCCGCCGCCCGCGACGATCAGCGGACGCTTCGCGTGCCGCAAGCGCGCGCACGCGGCGTCGATCTCGTCGCTACGCGGCGCGGGTGCATGAAAGCGCACGACACGCGGCGTGAAAAAGTCCTCCGGGAAGTCCCACGCCTGCGCCTGCACGTCCTGCGGCAGCGCCAGCGTGACGGGGCCGCACAACGCGGCATCGGTGAGCACGCGGATCGCGCGCGGCAGCGCGCTCAGCAATTGCGCAGGATGCACGATGCGGTCGAAGTAGCGCGACAGCGGCTTGAACGCGTCATTCGCGGACACGCCGCCATCGTTGAAATCCTCGACCTGCTGCAAGACCGGATCGGGCGCGCGCGACACGAAGATGTCGCCGGGCAACAGCAGCACCGGCAAACGGTTCACGTGCGCGAGCGCGGCCGCGGTCAGCAGATTGGTGGCACCTGGGCCGATCGACGTCGTCACGGCCATCATGCGGCGGCGAAAGTGCGCCTTCGCGTAGGCGATCGCACTGTGCGCCATCGCCTGCTCGTTGTGCGCGCGCAAGGTCGGCAGCGCGTCGCGATGCTGATACAGCGCCTCGCCGATGCCCGCGACGTTGCCGTGACCGAAAATCGCGAACACGCCGCCGAACAGCGGTTCGACGTTGGTGCCGTCTTCGCTGGCGACGCGTTGCGCGGCCAGATAGCGCACGAGCGCCTGCGCCATCGTCAGGCGAATCGTGCCGCCGCTGCGCGCAGGCGCGTGCGCTTGCGTCGCGCCGCTGGCGGATGGGGTGTCGTCATCCATGATGCGCTCGTTCATGCGGCCTTCTCCTGATGAGCGTGATGAGGTGTGCCGTGCGCCGCCGGTTCGCCGCGCGCACCGCGCCACGCGGCGATCAGCGTTTCGAACGTGAGGCGCACGCGCGCGATCAGTTCGTCGTCGCCGATTTCACCGGCGAGCCACGCATGGCTCGGTTCGTGAAAGATCGTGCGGCCGACCGTGAAGCCGCGGCACGTCGCCGCTTGCGCGGCCGCGCGAAAGCCCTCGCTCAATTGCTCGACCGCCGCCGATAAACCGAGCAGCACGACGCCACGGCAATACGGATCGCGCTCGGCGATCAGCGCGTCGATGGCCTGCCATTGCGCGGCGTCCATCGGTTCGAGCTTCCACCACTCGGGGTAGATGCCGAGGTTGTAGATGCGCTTTAACGCGCGATACACGATGTCCGGTCCCTGCGGCAGCGACGCATGCTTCGGAGCAATCACTTCGAGCAGCAGTTCGTGGCCGCTTGCCTGGGTCGCGTCATACAGCGCGCGCAGTTGCGCCTCCTGTTCGAGCCGCTGCTCGATCGGCTCGTCGGGATGAAACTGCACGAGGCATTTCACGACGTGTTCCTGTGGCCACGCGATCAACGTGGTGCCGATCGAACGACCATGATCGAACACGAGCGGCACGGAGCCGGGCAGTTCGACCGGGCGGCCGATCCACCAGCCGCGACCGGTCGCGGCATTCAGCGCGTCCTGACCATAGCGGTCGTCGATCAGTACGCCGATGCGTCCCTGCAAGTTCAATGCACGTTCGGTTTGCGCGACCGCTTCGACGAACAGGCCCTTCAACCGGGCAATGCGCGCTTCGTCGGCACCGGTCTGCTGCGCGAGTTCGAAGAACGGGTTGCGATGATCGAAAGCGAAGCCGAGCACCTCGTGCCACGCTTTGCGCGCCGGCGACACGCGATGCAGTCTTGCGAGCTTCGCGTCGCGATCGGGGCGGCGCATGCGTTGCGGATCGGCCTGCGCTTCGCGCAGGAAGTAGTCGAGTTCGGCCGGTGTCGGCATCGCCGGGGCGCAGCCGTGCCGGGACACGACCAGCGCGCCGCTCGCATTCGCGGCGTGCGCGCAGGCGTCGAGCGGCTGATCGCGCAGCCAGCCGGACAGGAAGCCGGAAGCGAACGCGTCGCCCGCGCCGAGCACGTTCAGCACTTCGACTTCGACGCCGCCATGAATCGGCGCATCGTCGAGCGATGCAGGCACCTCGCCGTCGATGATCTGACAGCCGAGCGGCCCGCGTTTCAGCACGAGCGTGGCCGGCGTCACCGCGCGCACCATCGCGAGCGCGTCGGCGAGGTCGGCCTTGCCGCCGGCGATGCGAAACTCTTCCTCGGTGCCGATCACCAGATCGAACAGCGGCAGAATCCGCTGCAAATGCGCGCTGACGCCTTCGCTCGCCACGAAACGCGTCTCGCCGTCGGCCTTGCCCGTGAGTCCCCACAGCACCGGGCGGTAGTCGATGTCGAGCACGGTGCGCACGTCGTTGCGGCGCGCGTAGTCGAGCGCGCGACGGCTCGTGCGATTGACCTGCTCGGTCGAGAAATGCGTGCCGGTGATCAGCAGCGCTTTCGACGACGCGATGAAGGCCTCGTCGAAGTCGGCCTCGTCGACCGCCATGTCCGCGCAGTTCTCGCGGTAGAAGATCAGCGGAAAGGTGTCACGGTCCTTCAGGCCGAGCAGCACGAGCGCGGTCAGCCGATCGTGATCGATGCGCACGTGACTCACGTCGCAGCCTTCCTTCGTGAGCGTCTCCGTCAGGAAACGCCCCATGTGATCGTTGCCGACGCGCGCCAGCATGGCTGCGGCAAGCCCGAGCCGCGCACAGCCGAACGCGATGTTCGCCGACGAGCCGCCGAGATACTTCGCGAAGCTCGACACGTCTTCGAGCCGTGCGCCGACCTGCTGCGCATACAGATCGACGGCCAGCCGGCCGAGGCACACGATGTCGCGGGCGCGCCCCGGCGCGAACCGGCTGTCCGCTGCGTTACCGCTGGAGGTGCTGGAGTGAGCCATGAATAGTCCTGAGTAACAGTGCGCGGTAGGTGCGCGTCGGCCAGCCGGGCGAAACGCGCCGAGGCTGGACGTGCCGCGCGAATCGGTCAGATCGTCGCGCCTTCGAGTTCGCCGATCATCTTCTGCATCTCGGCGCCGCCGGCCATCATGTCGAGCACTTCGTTCTTGCTGATCGTCTGTTTGGTGAACGTGCCGAGCGAGCGGCCGCGATTGAGCAGCGTGAACGAATCGCCGATCGGATACGCGTGGTGGACGTTGTGCGTGATGAAGATCACCGAGATGCCTTTGGCGCGCGCCTTGTGGATCAGCTTCAGCACGTTGAAGCTCTGCTTGACGCCGAGCGCGGCGGTCGGTTCGTCGAGAATCAGCACGCGCGCGCCGAAGTGGATCGCACGCGCAATCGCCAGACATTGACGCTCGCCGCCCGACATCGTGCCGATCGGCTGATGCGGGTCGCGCACGTTGATGCCCATTTCGGCGAGCTTGTCGCGCGCGGTGGTTGCGCAGGTTTCGAGGTCCATCACGTTCAGAAGGCCGAACAGCTTTTTCTGCGGCTCGCGGCCCATGAAAAAATTGCGCGCGACCGATAGCAGCGGCACCAGCGCGAGATCCTGGTAGACGGTTGCGATACCGAGATCGAGCGCGTCTTTCGGCGACGTGAAATGCACCGGTTTGCCGTCCACCCGGTAGGTGCCTTTGCTCGGCTGATACACGCCCGCGAGCGTCTTGATCAGCGTCGACTTGCCGGCGCCGTTGTCGCCGAGCAGGCAATGCACTTCGCCGCGTACGAGGCGCAGCGTGATGTCGTTCAGCGCGATGATGTTGCCGAAATAACGGCTGACGTTTTCCAGCGACAGAATGATGTCGTCGGTGTTCTGTTCCGGGGTGCTCATCGTGAACCTCCGTCTAGCGCGATGCCGCGACGCGGCCGCGCACGTAGTGGTTGAACAGCACGGCGAACAGCAGCATCACGCCGAGGAACACGCGGAACCAGTCGGAATCGACGTTGGTGTACGTGATGCCGATCTGCACGACGCCGAAGATCAGCGCACCGAAGCATGCGCCGATCACCGAGCCGTAGCCGCCCGTCAGCAGCGTGCCGCCGATCACCGCGGCGATGATCGCCTCGAACTCCGCCTGCAAACCGCGGTCGGCCGCGGCCGAACCGATGTCGCACACCTGAAGTACCGCATACAGGGCCGAGCAGAACGCGGTCAGCACGAACAGCGAAATCTTCACGCGACGCACCGGCACGCCGACGTTCTTGGCCGCGTTGGCATCGCCGCCGACCGCGAAAATCCAGTTGCCGAAGCGCGTCTTGGCGAGCGTGAACGCACAGACCACGGCGAGCACGAGCCACCACAGCAGCACCTTCGGAATGCCCGGCACGAGCGGCGTGCCGTTGTCGAGCAGCTTCACGAGGCCGAGGTGGCCGAGCCACACGAACAGACCTTTGAACGCGACGCCCTGGAAGAGCGTGTGCGCGAACCAGTCCTGACGCGCGACGTCGCCGACGCCGGAGATGATGGTGCGATCGGCGAACATCACCGATAGCGCGAGCGTGAGACCGCGCAGTATGAACAGGAACGCGAGCGTGACGATGAACGACGGCAGGCGCGTGCGTATCACCAGATAGCCGTTGAGCGCGCCGAGCAGCATCGAGCCGACGAACGCGAACACGATCGCGAGCCAGATCGGCCAGTGGAAGTACATGGTCGGCAGCGCGACCATCATGCCGGCAAAGCCGATCATCGAACCGATCGACAGATCGAACTCGCCGGCGATCATCAGCAGGCACGCGCCGACCGAGATCAGACCGAGATAGGCGGCGACCTGCGACCAGTTCATCACGCCGTCGAGGTTGAACATCCCCGAGTTGCCGGCCGCCACGCCGAACACGATGAACACCATCACGGTGCCGGCGAGCGCCGCGAATTCCGGTCGGCCGAGCAGATGGCGGAACCAGGATTCCTCGCGCACGCGTTCGTCGACGGCAGCGGATTGCGAGGCGGTCGTCGCAGCAGACTTCGCCGAGTCCTGCGGATCAGGCGGCGGTTGCTTGCGGTGATGGGGATGAAACAGGTCGGCGACACCCATTGAAGCTCTCCTTGATACGCCCGCGACCGGCGGGTCGGCGCAATGCCGTGGGCGTTTGCGAATCCGCTGAGCGGGCGAGCGCCGGCAAGACGCCATGCGTCCCGCCGGTCACTGCCTTTTAACCTTGCCGCCGGCGCGGCGGCTCAGGCGCGCGATGCGATGCGTTGCCGTGCGTTCAGCGGTACTGGCCGGCGTACTTCAGCACCTTGTCGACGTTGGCCTTCGTGATGAAGCCCGGGCCCGAGCCGATATTGCGCGGCCCGTAGGACGGCGTGAGCCCATAAGTGGCAAGACGCTCCTTGAACTTCGGATTCGCCTGCAGGATCTCGCGGATTTTGGCCGGATCGGTGGTGTGGTCCTTCTTCACGATCGCGAGTACGGCAACCGGGATATAGCCCTGCAAGTACGGTTGCTGGTCGATCGCGAACTGGATCGTGCCGTCCTGGATGCCCTTCGCGATGTCGCTGTCGAAGTCGAACGTCGCGAACCAGATCTTGCCGGCGAGGCCCATCTGCTGCAGCGCCTTCAGCGTCGGATCGGCCGACAGCGGACCGAGCGTCAGCACCGCCTGGGTATCCGGGTGATTGCGCAGGAACGCGCTGACCTTCGACTGCACGCCGGTCGGGTCCTGGCCCGTGTCGAGCGTCGAGGTTTTGAAGTTGGCGCCGATCGCTTCGGCGAAACCGCGGCAGCGTTCGAACGAAGCCGGGTTCGTCGCGTAGTGGTTCACGCACAGGAACGACTTGATGCCGGCGGCCTTGGCCTTTTCTCCGGCGGCTTTGCCGGCCGCGAACTCGGGCTGGCCGACGTGCATGATCGCGCCGAGCTTCGCGCTTTGCTCCTCGGTGCCCGAATTGATCGTGACGAGCGGAATGTGCTTCTCGGTGACCTTCGCGATCGAGCTCTTCAGCACGTCGAAGTCGGCGATCGACACGATCACGCCGTCGTAGTTGCGCGCGGCCGCCTGTTCGATGAGACGCGCCATGTCGGCGATGTCGCCGTTCGGCGGGTTGCGGTAGTCGGTCTGAACGTTGAAGTCCTCGTCGGCCTGCTTGATCGCGTTCTTGATCGTGTTCCACCATGAGTCCGAATCCGGCGCGTGGCTGATCAGCACGAAGTGCGCGTCCGCCGCGCGGGCGGCCGAGGTCGCGCCGAATCCCGTCGCCAACGTCAACGCCGTCACCAGAATCCTGAGCGTTGCCTTGCCTCTGCAAAGTCTCATTGTCTCCACCTTTCTCGGTCTGTCGTTCGTTATTGAGGGAGCGACTGGCGGGCGGCTTTCCATTCCGATGACCCACACTACGAGGCCGAAGCGCCATCGCTCACGACCAAGAGTAGGTCATCTTCCGAAGCCTTGCAAAGAAAATTTCATGACAAATAAAAATGGAAAATACGTTCCATTTGACGGGGCGGCCGCCTATACTCGGCAACGTCGGATGCACGTTGCGGCGGGCCGCGGGCGCGTCTGCCGCATTGCAGGAAACCCCGAGAGGCTGTCATGGCGGAACAGATCACCGAAGAAGCGGTGCCGAGCGTCGACGAATTGATGCAGCGCATCGCGGATACCTACGAGTCGCTGCCGCGGCAGTTGAAAAGCGTCGCGACGTACATCGAGCAGCATCGCGCGAGCGTGATGATGGATCGCACGAGCGATATCGCCGCGAGCTGCGGCGTGCATCCGTCGGCGGTCGTGCGCTTTGCGCAGCGTTTCGGCTTTTCCGGGTTTTCGGATCTGCAGGCGGTGTTTCGTCAGGCGTATACGGGGCAGGGCGTGTCGTCGTCGAGCTATCAGCAGCGCATCCGCAAGCTGATCGACGAGAAGCCCGGCACCTTGTCGGGCGGCGCGGTCGCGCGCGAGTTCATCGCCGCGTCGCGCGGCGGCCTCGAAGAACTCGAAGCGGGCCTCGACGACAAGCAGTTCGACGCCGCCGTGAAGATGCTGCAGCAGGCCGACAACATCTACGTGATCGGGGTGCGGCGCTCGTTTCCGGTCGCGAGCTACATCGTCTATGCGTTGCAGCACACGCACAAGCGCGTGCATCTGGTGTCTGGCTTCGGCGGCATGTATCGCGAGCAGATCCGCAGTGTCAGGAAGGGCGACGTGGTGATTGCGATCAGCTTCGCGCCGTACGGCAAGGAGACGCAGTACTGTCTGCGCGTCGCGCATCATCATCAGGCGAAGACGCTCGTCATTACGGATAGCCAACTATCGCCGCTCGCGCGCTACGCCAGCACGCAGCTGTACGTGAAAGAGGGCAGCGCGTTCGCGTTCCGCTCGCTGACCAGCACGATCTGCCTGTGCCAGGCGCTCTTCATCGCGCTCGCGTACAAGCTCGAACTGAACGTTGAAGAATCCAACGACACTGGAGGCTACGATGACTGACGCGGTAAACACGATCGACGTCGCCGTATTCGGCGCGGGGCGCATCGGCAAGATCCATGCGGCGAATCTCGCGCGGCAGCCCGGCGTGCGGCTCAAATACGTGGTCGACGTGAATCGCGAGGCGGCCGCCGCGCTCGCCGCGCAGCATGGCGCGCAGGTTGCGGATAGCGACGGCGCGATCGGCGATGCATCGATCGGCGCGACCGTGATCTGTTCGAGCACCGACACGCATGCGGACCTGATCGTCAAATCGGCCGCGCAGAACAAGCACGTGTTCTGCGAGAAGCCGGTCGATCTCACGTTGGAGCGCGCGCGGATGTGCGCAGAAGCGGTGGAGCGCGCCGGTGTCGTGTGCATGATCGGTTTTCAGCGGCGCTTCGATCCGACGTTTTCCGCGTTGAAAGCGCGTCTCGACGCGGGCGAGATCGGCACGCCGGAAATGCTCGTCGTCACGAGCCGCGATCCGGGCGCGCCGCCGGTCGAGTACATCCGGCACTCGGGCGGCATCTTCAAGGACATGCTGATTCACGACTTCGACATCTGTCGCTGGATTCTCGACGACGAAGCCGACACGCTGCACGCCACCGGCAGTTGCCTCACCGACCCCGCGATCGCCGACGCGGGCGACATCGATTCGACCGCGGTGACGATCCGCACGAAGCGCGGGCGGCTGTGCCAGATCAACACCGCGCGGCGCGCTGCCTACGGCTACGACCAGCGCTTCGAAGTGCTCGGCAGCACCGGCATGCTGCAAGCAGGCAACGTGCGGCCCACCGAAGTCACCGCGTACTCGAAGACGGAAGTATCGACCGACGTGCCCGAGGCGTTTTTTCTCGAACGCTATCGCGCGGCCTACGCGCTCGAAATCGCGCATTTCTTCGACGCGGTCACGCATGGCAAGCCGGTGCGCACGACCGTCGCGGATGGCCTGAAAGCGCTCGAACTCGCGGAAGCCGCGACGCGGTCGTGGCGCGAGGGCCGCGCGGTCAAACTCGGCGAGGCAGCGTGATGAAGCCCGCCACGGAGCGCTTGCGGATCGGCGTGGTCGGCCTTGGGCGGCTTGGCAAGCGGCATGCGGAGAATCTCGCGTATCGCGTGCCGGGCGCGACGCTCATGGCCGCGTGCAGTCCGCTCGAAGATGAACTGGCATGGGCGCGTGATGCACTACCCGAACCGCGTCTCTACGCCGATTACGCGGACCTGCTCGTTGATCCGCACGTCGACGCGGTATGGCTCGTCACGCCGTCGTCGCTGCACGCGCAGCAGATCGTCGACGCATTGCGCGCCGGCAAGCATGTGTTCTGCGAAAAGCCGCTGTCGCTCGATGTCGCCGAATGCGAGCGCGTGCTGGCCGAAGCGGCGCGCTATCCGCACCTGCAGGCGACGATCGGCTTCATGCGCCGCTTCGATCCGAGCTACCGCGACGCGTTCGATAAAATCGCCGCCGGCCAGATCGGCCGGCCGTTCCTCGTGCGCTCGCAAACCACCGATAAAAACGACGACGACGGTTTCTTCGTGCGCTTCGCGGCGACCTCGGGCGGCATCTTTCTCGACTGCACGGTGCACGACATCGACGTCGCCCGCTGGCTGCTCGGCAAGCCGCGCGCGACGCGCGTGTTCGCGGCGGGCACGGTCGCGCTGCACGAGGGTCTGCGCGAATTCGGCGACGTCGACAACGGTGTCGCGATCTGCGAATTCGAGGGCGGCAAGCTCGCGATGTTCTACGCGTCGCGCACCCAGGCGCACGGCAACGATACGCACAGCGAAGTGATCGGCACGGCGGGCGCGCTGACGATCGGCCGCAATCCGCGTGCGAACCGCGTCGAGATCTACGATGCGACCGGCATTCGCAACGAGTGCACGCCGAACTTTTTCGACCGGTTCGAGGACGCGTTTCTGCACGAGGCACGCGCGTTCGTCGCATCGGTGCAAAAAGGGCCGGGGAAGGGCGATGCGGCACAGCGTGGCGCGACGCTCGCCGATGCGCTCGAAGCGATGCGTATCGGCGTGGCGCTGCGCGAGTCGCTGCAAAGCGGCGAGGCGGTGACGCTGTAACGGCGCGCGGCACGGCTCGCGCTTGGAAATGGGCGTCGTGGCGATGCCCGGCGCCGCCGCTCCGCCTGCTGTAAAATTTGACCCTCTGTCCGGCGTCGTCAGCGACGCCCCGTCCCGAAGGTCATCGTCGATGCAAATTCAGATTCACAAGGAAGTCGATGCGCGCGGGCTCATGTGCCCGCTGCCCATCCTGCGCGCCAAAAAGGCGCTCGCCGACATGGAAAGCGGCCAGATTCTCAAGGTGCTCGCCACCGATCCCGGCTCGCAGCGCGATTTCGCCGCGTTCGCGAAGCAGACCGGCAACGAGATCGTCGAAAGCTCGGCGCATGACAAGGTGTTTACGTTTCTGATGCGGCGTCGATGAGCTGCATTCGGTAAAACTGTCCGTCCGATGTAAAAAAAGAAGGCGCTGTCCCCATTATTCGGGGTACAGCGCCTTCTTCGTTTCAGCCGGACTTTCGACGTCAGCCTTCGAGAACCGGCGAGCGGGTACGCAGATATTCTTCGAAATCGGCGGCTACTTCCGGGTGACGCAGGGCGAACTCGACGGTCGCCTTCAGGTAGCCCAGCTTGCTGCCGCAGTCGAAACGTGTGCCGTGATACTTGTACGCGAGCACCTGTTCGTCGGCGAGCAGCGACTGGATCGCGTCCGTCAGTTGCAATTCACCGCCCGCGCCCGGCTTGATGGAGCGCAGGTGATCGAAGATGCGCGGCTTCAGCACATAACGGCCCACCACGCCGAGGTTCGACGGCGCCACGCCCGGCTCCGGCTTTTCGACGATGCCCGACATCTTGATGATCGAGTCTTCCCATTCCTTGCCGTCGACGATGCCGTACGATTTCGTATCTTGCGGCGGGATCTCTTCGACGCCGATCACCGAGCTGTGATAGTGATCGAACACCTCGATCATCTGCGTCATCACGGGCGGCGTGCCGTACAACAGGTCGTCCGCGAGAATCACGGCGAAAGGGTTGTCGCCGACCAGCTTCTCGGCGCACAGCACGGCGTGGCCGAGGCCCAGCGCCTCGGCCTGGCGCACGTAGAAGCAGTCGACGTGGCTCGGCTTGATGCTGCGCACGAGTTCGAGCAGCTTGTCCTTGCCGCGCGCCTCGAGTTCGGCCTCGATCTCATAGGACTTGTCGAAATGGTCTTCGATCGCGCGCTTGCTGCGGCCCGTGACGAAGATCATTTCGGTGATGCCGGCCGCCATCGCCTCTTCGACCGCGTACTGAATCAGCGGCTTGTCGACGATCGGCAGCATCTCCTTCGGGCTAGCCTTCGTGGCGGGGAGGAAGCGGGTGCCAAGACCGGCTACCGGAAAGACCGCCTTCGTAACTTTTAGCATGTGAATACCCTGAGTCCTCTGGTTAAATCCTTGCCCGCCGTTGAGGGGGGCGGGCGCGTCGGTCAGGCCGGCAAGCGGGCCAGTTGGGCTTTCAGCTTGCCGACGGTGGCTTCGAAATCGGCCAGCCGCTTCTGCTCCTGTTCCACGACCGCCGCCGGCGCCTTCGCAACGAAGGCCTGATTCTGTAGCTTACCGTTGCACTTGACGATTTCGGCGCTCAACCGCGTGATCTCTTTCGACAGGCGTTCGCGTTCGACCGCTGCGTCGATTTCGACCTTCAACACGAGCTTGTCCGTTCCTACGATAGCAATCGGCGCGCCATCCGCCTGGGCGTCGAGCGCGGCCTCGTCGGCGATGATCTGCACCTCCGACAGACGCGCAAGTGCCTGAGCGTAAGGCGCGAAAGTACGAAGACGCTCCGCATTGCCGGTGGCGAGCAACGGCACCTTCACCGCCGGCGACAGGTTCATTTCACCGCGCAGATTACGGCATGCATCGATCACCGCTTTGAGGTCGGTCGCCCACCGCTCGGCGTCTTCATCGAGCTTCGACGGCTCCGCGACGGGGTACTGCTGCACCATGATGGACGCCTCGCCCTCGGCCTTGCCTTCCGGGTAGCGTCCCGCGAGCGGCGCCACTTTCTGCCACAGCGCTTCGGTGATGAACGGGATCACCGGATGCGCGAGGCGCAGCACCGTTTCGAGCACACGCAAAAGCGTCCGCCGCGTGGCACGCTGCTGGTTCGGCTGCCCCGTCTGGATCTGCACTTTGGCGAGTTCGACGTACCAGTCACAATATTCGTCCCATACGAACTTGTATATGGCGTTGGCCACATTGTCAAAACGATAGTCGGAAAAACCCTTGACGACTTCCGCTTCCACGCGCTGCAGTTGCGACACGATCCAGCGGTCGCCCTGCGAGAAATGCAGATTGCCTTCTGGCCCGCATTCGCCACATTGCGCCGGCTGGCCGAAACCGCAGTCGTGGCCTTCGCAGTTCATCAGCACGAAGCGCGTGGCGTTCCACAGCTTGTTGCAGAAATTGCGATAGCCTTCGCAGCGCGCGAGGTCGAAATTGACGTTGCGGCCGAGCGTGGCCATCGACGCCATCGTGAAGCGCAGCGCGTCGGTGCCGAACGCCGCAATGCCGTCCGGAAACTCCTTGCGGGTCTTCTTCTCGATCGACGCGGCCAGCTTCGGATTCATCAGGCCGGTGGTGCGCTTCGCGACGAGCGCGTCGAGGTCGATGCCATCGACGATGTCGATCGGGTCGAGCGTGTTGCCCTTGCTCTTCGACATCTTCTGGCCTTCGGCGTCGCGCACCAGACCGTGCATATAGACCGTTTCGAACGGCACCTTGCCCGTGAAGTGCGTGGTCATCATGACCATGCGCGCGACCCAGAAGAAGATGATGTCGAAGCCGGTGACGAGCACCGACGACGGCATGAAGTGCTTGAGCTCTTCGGTTTCGTTCGGCCAGCCGAGCGACGAGAACGGCACCAGAGCGGACGAGAACCACGTGTCGAGCACGTCTTCGTCGCGCTTCAATGCGCCGGTGTAGCCGGCCGCGACGGCCTTCGCGCGCGCGTCCTCTTCGGTCTTGGCGACGAACACTTCGCCGTTCTCGCCGTACCACGCCGGAATCTGATGACCCCACCACAGCTGACGCGAGATGCACCAGTCCTGGATGTTTTCGAGCCACTGGTAGTACGTGGTGGTCCAGTTTTCCGGCACGAATTTGATCTGGCCGTTGCGCACGACGTCGAGCGCGGTTTCGGTGATCGACTTGCCCGGATTGAACGTGCCTTCGGGCGCCGGCTTGCTCATCGCGACGAACCACTGGTCGGTCAGCATCGGCTCGATCACGACGCCGGTGCGGTCGCCGCGCGGCACCATCAGCTTGTGCGGCTTGACCGATTCGAGCGCACCGAGCGCCTCGAGATCGGCGACCACCAGCTTGCGGGCTTCGAAACGGTCGAGGCCGCGGTATTTTTCGGGCGCGTTGTCGTTGATCTTCGCGTCGAGCGTGAGGATTTCGATTTGCGGCAGCTTGTGGCGCAGGCCGACCTGATAATCGTTGAAATCATGCGCGGGCGTGACCTTGACGACGCCTGTGCCGAAACCGCGGTCGACGTAATCGTCGGCGATGATCGGCACTTCGCGGTTCGACAGCGGCAGCGTGATGGTCTTGCCGATCAGGTGGGCGTAGCGCTCGTCTTCCGGGTGCACCATCACGGCGGTGTCGCCGAGCATGGTTTCCGGACGGGTGGTGGCGACGGTCAGATGGCCCGAGCCGTCGGTCAACGGATAGTGGATGTGCCACAGGTGGCCGTTTTCTTCTTCGCTGACCACTTCGAGGTCGGATACGGCGGTGAGCAGTACCGGGTCCCAGTTCACGAGGCGCTTGCCGCGATAGATCAGGCCCTGTTCATACAGACGCACGAACACGTCGCGCACGGTGGCCGACGTCTTGTCGTCCATCGTGAAGTATTCGCGCGACCAGTCGATCGATGCACCGAGACGACGCACCTGATTCGTGATCGTGGAGCCGGATTGCTGCTTCCACTCCCACACGCGCTCGACGAACTTCTCGCGGCCGAGGTCGTGGCGCGACACGCCCTGCGCGTCGAGCTGGCGTTCGACGACGATCTGCGTGGCGATGCCTGCGTGGTCGGTGCCCGGCACCCACAGCGTGTTCTCGCCGAGCATGCGGTGATAGCGGGTCAGGCCGTCCATGATGGTCTGGTTGAACGCGTGGCCCATGTGCAGCGTGCCCGTGACGTTCGGCGGCGGCAGCTGGATCGAGAAATCCTTGCGGTTCGCGTCGAAGGAGGGCGCGGCGTAGGTGCGCTTTTCCCATTCAGGGCCCCAGTGGGCTTCGATGGTGTGGGGTTCGAAGCTTTTTGCAAGCGTCGAGGTCGGGTCGCTCGGGGTGTCGCTCATGTTTCTGTTAAAGGCAGGATTTTGGAGGCGGGGAAGGGTTGATTATAGCTGGACGAGGTTTTTTGCCGGCCGGCGGCCGGTGTGGACAGGGGTTATGCTTTTTTCGTTGTTCTGGCTTTGTTGGCCTTTCCTTGTTGTCTTATCGGTTTATTAGCGTTGCCCCTGTGCGGGGCGGGGCTTTTTTCGTTGTTCTGGCTTTGTTGGCCTTTCCTTGCTGACTTATCGGTCTATTAGGGAAACGCTGATTAATGGAGCTCGGCGGTCATCGCTCACGTAGCCGAAGACGTTATAGAAGGCAGCTCACAGAACGGACTCACGAGGATGAAGAGGCAGATCGGCTTCGCGGAAGCAGAAATTGCAGGCAAGAAGCGCGTGACGAGGCGCCAACGCTTCCTGGCGGAGATGGAGCAGATTGTGCCGTGGCAGCGTTTGCTGTCTGCAATCGAACCGCATTACCCGAAGGGCACGCGAGGCCGTCCGCCGATTGGCTTGGAGCGAATGCTGCGGATCTATTTCCTGCAACAGTGGTACGGGCTGTCGGACGAAGGGCTGGAAGACGCGCTGTATGACAGCATTGCGCTGCGCGCCTTCGCCGGCATCGATCTGGCAGTCGAGAACGTTCCGGATGCGACCACGCTGCTGAAATTCCGGCGCCTGTTGATCGAGCACGAACTGACACGGAAGCTGTTCGACGAGATCGGTATCTCGCTGTGTGAGCGTGGACTGATGATGAAGGAAGGCACGCTGGTTGATGCGACGATCATCGAAGCGCCACCGTCGACCAAGAACGCCGGGAAGAGCCGTGACCCGGAGATGCATCAAACGAAGAAGGGAAACGAATGGCACTTTGGGATGAAAGCCCACGTTGGCGTGGACGCCGATTCGGGCTTGGTCCACAGTGTGGTTGGCACGGCGGCCAACGTGTCGGATGTGTCGCAAGCCCATTTGCTGCTGCACGGCCATGAAGAGGAAGCGTTCGCCGACGCAGGCTACATTGGTGTAGACAAGCGTGATGAAATGAAAGGCAAGGCAGTAAATTGGCACGTCGCTGCCAAGCGCGGAAAGATCAAGGCGATGCAGGACGGGCCGCTGAAGGACCTGGTGACTGCGCTTGAGCGAACCAAGGCGCAAATCCGTTCGCGCGTTGAGCATCCGTTCCATATCGTCAAGAACCTGTTTCACCATCGCAAAACCCGATACAAGGGCTTGGCCAAGAACACGGCGCAACTGTTCAGCCTGTTCGCTCTGGCGAATCTGGTGACTGCGCGAAATCTGTTGCGATCGGTTCATGGGATCAATCCGTCATGCGTATGAAAAATGAGAGAAGAGGGGCTCGTTTGCGAGCCAAATTCACCGAAATGAGCGTCGATTCGATTCGTTATCCAGAAAATTTGACGCGTCTTGATCTGCAAGCCGATCCGACAGTTCATTAATCAGCGTTTCCTTAGCGTTGCCCCTGTGCGGGGCGGCACCTACTTTCTTTGCCGCTGCAAAGAAAGTAGGCAAAGAAGACAGCTAAAACCGCCAGCTCTTAAGCGGGTCCCTCGGTCCGCATAAGGTAGTGGTGCATCTGGAATCCGTGCTCCCGCACATTCGGCGCCAGTGACAAGGCGGTCATTCTTCCGGCGGCGCTGCGCGCGCCGAAACCCCTTCAAAAACCACCGGTTGTTTCGGCGCATCGCCGAGGCGCAGCCGACGGCCCCCGCTGCGCGGGCCAAGCCATTGGTTTCCCTGGCAGACCCGTCCGCGACGCACGTAGTGCGGAGTGGGAGGGATGATGGCTTTGTCACGAACGGGGAATGTGCGGGGGCCCGGATTCCAGATGCACCACTACTCCTTCCAAGCCAGGGGACCCGCTTAAAAGTTTGCGGTTTGAGCTGTCTTCTTTGCCTACTTTCTTTGCAGCAGCAAAGAAAGTAGGTGCCGCCCCGCACAGGGGCAACGCTAATAGACCGACAAGACAACAAGGAAAGGCCAACAAAGCCAGAACAACGAAAAAACCCAACCCATATCCAGAAGAACAAAAAAAACCAAAAAAAGCGCCGCCCCCGCCGGGGCATATAATGTCCCCCGAACTGCGCCTAGAGCGTGTTAGGCACTTTCTGTCAGACCTGGTAACCTGGCGGGATGATAGAACGCAAGCCATACCCGACAGATGTTTCGGACGAGGAATGGAGCTTCGCCGCTCCGTATCTGACCTTGATGAACGAAGATGCACCGCAGCGCCGATACGAACTGCGCGAAATGTTCAACGCGCTTCGCTGGATGGCGCGCGCGGGTGCATCGTGGCGCATGCTGCCGACCAACTTTCCGCCGTGGGAAATGGTCTACCAGCAAACGCAGCGCTGGCTGAACGCGGGTTGTTTCGAGGCGATGGTCAACGATTTGCGCTCGGTGCTGCGCGTGGCGCAACAGCGTCAGGGCCAGCCCAGTGCGGTCATTCTGGATGGACGCACATTGCAGTCCACGTGTGAAAGCGGGCCGCGTGCGGGCTACGACGGTTACAAGCGCAAGCGGGGCAGCAAGGTTCACATGGCTGTCGACACGCTGGGGATGCTGCTCGCGGTGCACATTACGCCGGCCAACGAGCAGGAGCGCGCGCAGGTGGCCGAGCTTGCGCGTCAGGTTCAGCACGTCACCGGTCAGACGGTGAAACTTGCGTTTGCTGACCAGGGCTATACGGGCGACACTGCTGCACAGGCCGCACGTGATGAAGGCATTGAACTGCAGGTCATCAAGCTGCCTGAGGCGAAGAAGGGCTTCGTGCTGCTGCCCCGCCGCTGGGTGGTCGAGCGCAGTTTCGGCTGGCTCAACCGCTTCCGGCGGTTGGCACGCGACTACGAGCGCCTGCCCGAAACCCTGGCAGGCCTGCACTTCGTCGTCTTCGCCATGCTTATGCTCGTTCATGCTGCACCGATTATGAAAAGTGCCTAACACGCTCTAAGCAAAAAAATGCCCGACCTCCTCTCGAATCTAAACCCCGAACAACACGCCGCCGTAACGCTCCCGAATGAGCCCGCCCTGATCCTGGCGGGCGCCGGCAGCGGCAAAACCCGCGTCCTGATCACCCGCATCGCGTGGCTGATTCAGCAAGGCCTCGCGTCCCCCGCGACCGTCCTCGCGGTGACCTTCACGAACAAAGCCGCCCGCGAAATGATGGCGCGCCTCTCGGCGCTATTGCCGATCGACACGCGCGGCATGTGGATCGGCACGTTCCACGGCCTGTGCAACCGTATGCTGCGCGCGCATCACCGCGACGCCGGGCTGCCCGCCACGTTCCAGATTCTCGATACCGCGGACCAACTGTCGGCGATCAAGCGCCTGATGAAGGGCCTCAACATCGACGACGAAAAGTACCCCGCGAAAAATCTCCAGTACTTCATCAACAACGCGAAAGAGCAGGGCCTGCGCCCCAAAGACGTCGACGCCACCGACAACTTCAACCGCAAGTTCGTCGAACTCTACGAAGCCTACGATCAGCAATGCCAGCGCGAAGGCGTCGTCGACTTCCCCGAGCTGCTGCTGCGCTGCTACGAACTGCTCGCGCACAATCCGCCGCTGCGCGCGCATTACCAGGCGCGCTTCAGGCACATCCTCGTCGACGAGTTTCAGGACACCAACAAGCTGCAATACGCGTGGCTGAAGCTGCTCGCGGGCCAGCACAACGCAATCTTCGCGGTCGGCGACGACGACCAGTCGATCTACGCGTTCCGCGGCGCGAACGTCGGCAACATGCGCGACTTCGAGCACGAGTTCAACGTGCGCAATCTGATCAAGCTCGAGCAAAACTATCGTTCGCACGGCCATATTCTCGATGCCGCCAACCAGCTGATCGCGAACAACTCGCGACGCCTCGGCAAGAATCTGCGTACCGAGGCGGGTCACGGCGAACCGGTGCGCGTCTACGAATCGGCGACCGATTCGCAGGAGGCCGGCTGGATCGTCGAAGAGATCCGCGCGCTGATCAACACCGGCCTGTCGCGCAGCGAAATCGCGGTGCTCTACCGCAGCAACGCGCAGTCGCGCACGATCGAGCACACGCTCGTCAACGCGGGCATCGCGTATCGCGTGTATGGCGGCCTGCGATTTTTCGAACGTCAGGAAGTCAAGCACGCGCTCGCATACCTGCGCCTGATCGACAACCCGAACGACGACACCGCGTTCGGCCGCGTCGTCAATTTCCCGACTCGCGGCATCGGCGCGCGTTCGATCGAACAGCTCGCCGACGCGGCGCGTCTGTACAACTGCTCGATGGCCGCGGCGATTCCGTACGTCGCCGGCAAGGCCGGCTCGAGCCTCGCCGCGTTCGCGAACCTCGTCGGCAAGATGCGCGCCGACACGCAGCAGATGAGCCTGCCGGAGACCGTCGAGTACGTGGTCCGCGCGAGCGGTCTCGCCGACTTCTATCAGAACGAGCGCGAAGGCCAGGAGCGGCTCGAGAACCTGCAGGAACTCGTCAACGCGGCCGCCGCGTTCGTCAGCGAGGAAGGCTACGGGCTCGATACGCCCGCGCGCTCGATTCCGCTGCGCCCAGGAGCCAGCGCCGCGCCCGAACTCGCGGTCGCGACCGACGATCCGACCACGGTGGTCCTCGACGCACCGGGCATCGCCGATCCGGCGCAAAACCCCGACACGATGACGCCGCTCGCGGGCTTTCTGTCGCACGCATCGCTCGAAGCGGGCGACAACCAGGCGCAGGCCGGCCAGGAAGCTGTGCAACTGATGACGGTGCACGCGGCAAAGGGGCTCGAATTCACCGCGGTGTTCATCACCGGCCTCGAAGAGGGGCTGTTCCCGCACGAGAACAGCGCGATGGAGGCCGACGGCCTCGAAGAAGAGCGGCGTCTGATGTACGTCGCGATCACGCGCGCGAAGGAGCGGCTGTACCTGTCTTTCGCGCAGAGCCGGATGCTGCACGGCCAGACCCGCTACAACATCCGCTCGCGTTTCTTCGACGAATTGCCGCACGAAACGCTGAAGTGGCTGACGCCGAAGGTCGAGGCGGGCTCGCGCTGGGGCGGCCGCTCGGACAACGCCGGCTACGGGCGCGACTGGTTCGCGCGGCCGGGGTACGGCGGCGGTTCGGCGTCGACGGCGGCGGTGAGCTCCGCGCCGGCGCCCGCGTTCGCGAACGAGCAACGCGCGGCCGACACGGGCTTCCGCGTCGGCCAGCAGGTGTTCCATACCAAGTTCGGCGAAGGCACGATCACCGCACTCGAAGGCAACGGCACCGACGCGAAAGCGCAGGTCCGCTTCAAGCGGCACGGCGAAAAGTGGCTGGCGCTGGCGGTGGCTAAATTGCAGGCGGTCGAATGAGCACGCCCTTGAATCTCAGCCACGATGCGCGGCGGCCGCTCGGCGTTCTGGCCGCGTTACCGCAGGAACTCGGCGACCTGATCGAAGCGATGCGCGCCGAGTCCGGCGTGCGCACGGTCACGCACGGCCAGCGTGACTACCACGTCGGCACCGTGCACGGCACGCCGTGCGTCGTCACGCTCGCGCGCATCGGCAAGGTCGCGGCGGCCGCGACGGTCAGTGCGCTGATCCACGCGTTCGATGTCGAGGCGATCGTGTTCACCGGTGTCGCGGGCGGTGTCGGCGGCGACGTGCATGTCGGCGATATCGTCGTTGCGAGCGCGCTGATGCAGCACGATGTCGACGCGTCGCCGCTTTTTCCGCGCTTCGAGGTGCCGCTGCTCGGCATGTCGCGCTTCACCACCGATGTGGCGCTCGCCGACCGTCTGATGGCCGCATGCGAGCAGTTCGTCGCCGAGGAAGGCGCGGCCTGCGCGGCGCGCTTCGGCACGCGCGCGCCGCGCGTGCATCGCGGCTTGATCGTCAGCGGCGATCAGTTCGTCGCGAGCGCGGCGGCCCTCGCGGCGTTGCGCGACGCGCTGCCCGACGCGCTCGCGGTCGAGATGGAAGGCGCGGCGATCGCGCAGGTCTGCTACGAGTACGGCGTGCCGTGCGCGGTCGTGCGCACGATCTCCGATACCGCCGACGACCACGCGCCCGGATCGTTCATGTCGTTCCTGACCGGGATCGCGGGCACGTATTCGAACGCGATTCTCGCGCACTTTCTCGGCACGCGAGACACCGCGGGCTGAGCGCCCGCCTGTTCGTCCGCCTGGTCGCCCGCTGCTTGGCCCGCTTATTCCTTCCTGCCGTCGCCGAGCGCGTCGCGCACCTGCTGCAGCGCGGCCGGATCTTCGATCGTCGGCAAATCGCCCGGCTCGCGCCCTTCGGCGAGCGCCGCGATAGCGCGGCGCAATAGCTTGCCGGAGCGCGTCTTCGGCAGCATCGATACCATCACCACGCGCGCGGGCCGCGCAATCGAGCCGAGATGGCGGTCGACCGTCATCGCCAGCTCGGCTTCGAGCCGCGCGCGCTCGCTCGGGTCGCCTTCTCCCTGCGCGCCGCGCAGCACGACGAAGGCCATCGCCGCCTGACCCTTGACCGGATCGGTCACACCCACCACCGCGACTTCCGCGACAGCCGCATGGCTCGACAGCGCCTCCTCGATCTCGCGCGTGCCGAGGCGATGGCCCGCGACGTTGATGACGTCGTCGGTGCGGCCGAGGATCGTCACGTAGCCGTCCTCGTCCTGCACGCCCCAGTCGAACGTCGAATACACCTGCTGGTTCGGCACGCTCGACCAGTAGGTGCCGACGAAGCGCTTGTCGTCGCCCCATACCGTCGACATGCAGCCCGGCGGCAGCGGATAGTCGAGCGTCAGCACGCCTTTCTCGCCGGGCGCGCAGGGCTCGCCGGTCAGCTCGTCGCGCACGGTCAGGCTATAGCCGATCGAGGGCACGCCCGGCGAACCGAGCTTGGTCGGCAGTGCCTCGATGCCGCGCGGAATGGCGAGCATCGGCCAGCCGGTTTCGGTCTGCCAGTAGTTGTCGATCACCGGCTTGTTCAACGCGTTGGAGATCCATTCGGCGGTCGGTTCGTCGAGTGGTTCGCCGGCGAGAAACAGCGTGCGCAGGCTCGACAGATCGGCTGCCTTCATCAGCGCCGGGTCCTGCTTCTTCAGCACGCGTATCGCGGTCGGCGCGGTGAACATCAGGTTGATCTTGTGCTGTTCGACGAGCCGCCACCAGATGCCGCCGTCCGGACGAATCGGCGTGCCTTCGTACATCACGGTGGTCAGCCCCGCGATCAGCGGCGCGTACACGACGTAGCTGTGGCCGACCACCCAGCCGACGTCGGACGCGGTGAACATGGTGTCGCCGGGTTTGCCCTCGAAGATGTATTCCATCGATGCCGCGAGCGCGACCGCATAGCCGCCGACATCGCGCTGCACGCCCTTCGGTTTGCCGGTCGTGCCCGACGTGTACAGCACGTACGACGCCTCGTTCGATTCGAGCCATTCGCACGGGACGTGGGCGTCGAAGAACTGTTCGCGCAGCGGCTCATAGGCGACGAGGTAGGGTGCGTTCAGTCGCGCGGGCGCGAGCTGCCGGTCGATCAGCAGCACATGCGGTGTCTTGTGCATGGCGCGCGCGAGCGCTTCGTCGACGAGCGGCGTGTAGTCGACCACCTTGCCGCCGCGCGCGCCGGCGTCGGCCGTGACGATCAGCACGGGCTTCGCGTCGTCGATACGCGTGGCGAGGTTCGGCGCCGCGAAGCCGCCGAACACGACCGAGTGGATCGCGCCGAGCCGCGCGCAGGCGAGCATCGCGAACAGCGCCTCGGGGATCATCGGCAGATAGATCAGCACGACGTCGCCGCGCTTCACGCCGAGCGAGCGCATGACGGCGGCCATCCGGTTGATTTCGGCGTACAGATCGGCATACGTGTAGTGCCGCTCGATGCCGGTTTCGGTCGATACGTAGACGAGCGCGTTCTGCTGCGCGCGTTCGGCCAGATGCCGATCGACCGCGTTATGGCAGAGGTTCGTGCGACCGCCGACGAACCAGCGCGCGAACGGCGGCTTCGAGCGGTCGAGCACGGTGCCGAATGGCGTGTGCCAGTGAATGCGCCGGGCTTCTTCGCGCCAGAAGGCTTCGGGGTGGTCGATCGAGCGGCGGTGGAAATCGCGGTAGCGGGTCATCGGCGGCGATCCTCGTGCGGCGGGAGTGGACGGGGTTGGATGAAACGGAATCGCAAATTGCGCGCCCGGTGCGGCGCTGGTTATGCGCACAAGCATAGCCACGGGCGGGAGGGGGGGCAAGCGGGTTCGCCGTAAGGGCGAAGGGCAACAGAAGAAAGTCGTTGTTCGGCATTTTCATCCGTCGCCCATTTGTTGTTTCTGCACCGCCAGGTAAGGTAGAGGCGATCAACGTGACAGGTCGTTTTCCCCCAGGATGGTGAGGCTTGCATGTTCAATCGATACGCTTATGAGCGTGGTAGAGCGGGCGTTCCAGCCTGCGCGACCTGAAGGAGGGGGCTACGCCGTCGCTAGATTGCTACATTCCATTAACGGTCAGGTACTGACATGCGCAAGTCCAGCATCGCCCGTTTTCTCGCTGGCGTAGTTCTGCTTGCCCTTGTCGTTGCGGTTGCTGCGTTTAACGTGATTAACCTGGACGAAGCGTATGGAAGCGGCGAGCCCTATTATTCGCGCACGACGAACATGGACAAGTGGAGCGATCCTTTGCCGGTGCTGGCTGTTGTCGACGGTGTTGCGGTTATCGTCATTGCGGTGGGTTTTTTGCTGTGGAGGCGGATGCGGGGCTAAGGCGAGGGTGGTGTTCTTTGCGGTGTTGGCCTTTCCTTGCTGACTTATCGGTCTATTGGCGTTGCCCCTGTGCGGGGCGGCACCTACTTTCTTTGCTGCTGCAAAGAAAGTAGGCAAAGAAGACAGCTAAAACCGCAAACTCTTAAGTGGGTCCCCTGGCTTGGAAGGGGTAGTGGTGCATCTGGAATCCGTGCCCCCGCACATTCCGCCGTTCGTGACAAAGCCGTCATCCCTCCCACTCCGCACTACGTGCGTCGCGGACGGGTCTGCCAGGGAAACCAACGGCTTTGCCCGCGCAGCGGGGGCCCTCGGCTGTGCCTCGGCGATGCGCCGAAACAACCAGTGGTTTTTGAGCGGAGTTTCGGCGCGCGTAGCGCCGCCGGAAGAATGACAGCCTTGTCACTAGCGCGGAATGTGCGGGAGCACGGATTCCAGATGCACCACTACCTCATGCAGACCGAGGAACCCGCTTAGGAGTTGGCGGTTTGAGCTGTCTTCTTTGCCTACTTTCTTTGCAGCAGCAAAGAAAGTAGGTGCCGCCCCGCACAGGGGCAACGCTAATAGACCGATAAGTCAGCAAGGAAAGGCCAACAAAGCCAGAACAACGAAAAAAGCCCCGCCCCGCACCGGGGCAACGCTAATAAACCGACAAGCCAGCAAGGAAAGGCCAACACCGCACGATAAGGAAAAAGCCCCAACCCCGCGGCACGCGCTCACCCTTTAACCCGCTTCCCCTCAACATCCGGCAACAAAACAGTCAGCACCCCAATCAACGGCAAAAACGAACAAACCTTATAAACAAACACAATACTGGTAGCGTCAGCGAGTTCCCCAAGCACGGCGGCGCCCACGCCGCCAAGCCCAAAGGCAAAACCAAAGAACAACCCAGCCACCATCCCAACCTTCCCGGGGATCAACTCCTGCGCATAAACAAGAATCGCCGAGAACGCCGAGGCGAGCACCACCCCAATAACAACCGTCAGCACACTAGTCCAGAACAGATTCGCATACGGCAACAGCAGCGTAAAAGGCGCGACGCCAAGAATCGACACCCAGATCACGTACTTGCGCCCGATCTTGTCGCCGATCGGCCCGCCGATCACCGTACCCGCCGCGACCGCCGCGAGGAACACGAACAGATGGATCTGCGCGGCCTGCACCGACAGATGGAACCTGTCGATCAGATAGAACGTGAAATAGCTATTGATGCTGGCGAGATAGAAGTACTTGGAGAACACCAGCAACACCAGCACGCTCATCGCCAGGATGATCTTGTTACGCGGCAGCGTCACATGCGCGCCCTGGCCGCGCGCCTTCCTGACCGACGGATGACGCTTGTACCAGCGGCCGATCTGCGTGAGCACGACGATCGCGACGAGCGCCGCCGCCGAGAACCACGCGATGCTGCGTTGCCCGTGCGGAATCACGATCAGCGCGGCGAGCAGCGGCCCGAGTGACGAACCCGCATTGCCGCCGACCTGGAACAACGACTGCGCGAGACCGTGACGGCCACCCGAGGCCATCCGCGCGACTCGCGACGACTCCGGATGGAACACCGACGATCCGCAGCCGACCAGCGCCGCGGCGACCAGCAGCACGCCGAAGTTCGGCGCGACCGACATCAGCAGCAGCCCGGTCAGCGTGAAGCCCATGCCGACCGGCAGCGAGTACGGCTTCGGATGTTTGTCGGTATAGCTGCCGACGAGCGGCTGCAGCAGCGACGCGGTGATCTGGTAGGTCAGCGTGATCAGACCGATCTGCCCGAACGACAACGAGAAGTTGTCCTTGAACATCGGGTAGATGGCGAGGATCAGCGACTGGATCATGTCGTTGAGCAGGTGCGAAAAGCTGATCGCACCGAGCACGGAATACACCGTGCGCTGGACCTTGGCGGCCGCCGGCGCAGCGGCGGCCGGGGACGCGCTCGCCCCCGTGGCGGATGCGCCGGCAAGGGCGCTTTTATCGAGGCTCGTTTCCATACGCTAGAAAAAAAGATCGGGAAAACGGTGGAATGAAAGATCGGCACCGAAAACCGGTGCGGGCAGCACGCCTCGTAGGCGCGTTCCGCGAAGCACTGCGGCGTTTCGTCGCGGCAACCGGCGTTTTGAATATCTAGCCGAAGTTTAATGTGGCCGAAGCGAATTGTAAGGACAAGTTTTGTCGCGAATCGGACAAGGGGGCGGATGGCTTTTCATTCGGCGGTGAAACGACGAATCGTCAGCTCTTTGCCTGAAGAAACTTTTTTTGGCGAGTTTTTGGCCACGGTATAAAGCGCTCGCGATTGCGCGGCCCACGAAGCGGCGCGTCGAACATGGAACCGGGAACGGCAAGCGGCGCACGACCCGCCCCGGCCTGCACAAGCGAAATTCAAGATCGCGGGGCGCGCTGCCGTAGACCCGGAGAGATAAGTGGTGATGCCGGAACCGACCGTCCGGCGCGTCGACATGTGGGGACGGGGATGATGAAAGCAGTGGCACACAGCGCAGCGGCAACGAAGTTCAACGGCTTGTCGGTCAAGGCGACGCTGCGGATCGCGTTTGCGATTCTGCTCGCCGGCACGCTGCTGATCGGCGTGTTTTCGCTGCTGCAGATCGGCCGGCTGAACGCGTCCGCGCAATCGATCTACGACCAGGGCCACGTCGCGAGCCGCGCCGCCGAGGAAGCGCGCGGCCACATGCTGCGCGCGAGCCGCGCGCAAAAGATGCTGCTGACCGCGACCACCGCGAAGGAGCGCGACGAACTCGGGGCCGACATCGAGCGCGGCCTCGCGGGTCTCAACGAGCAGCTGGGCACGCTCCAGCAGTACGTCGATAAGTCGGACGCGAAGGCAGTCGGCGCGCAGAAGGCGTTCACCGCGGCGGTCGCGGCATGGAGCGGTCACCTGCGCGACTTCGTCACGCTCGTGAAAGCGCAGCCGCTCGATCTGTCGCAGATGAACTGGCAGGTCGGCACGCAGGACGTGTCGCTGCTCGTCGAAACCGGCAAGCTCGAAAAGCTCGTCGACGAACTCGTCGCGCAGCGCGGCACCGCCGCGAAGGCGACGATCGACGCGTCCGGCTTCATCTATCACTCGTCGTTCGTGATGATCGCGGCGATGACGCTCTCACTGATCGTGCTCGCGGTCGGCATCGCCGCGTGGGTCGTGCGGCGGCTCACCGCGCAGCTCGGCGGCGAGCCCGCGTACGCGAAGGAGATCGCGCGCCGCATCGCCGCGGGCGATCTGTCGAATCGCATCGCGCTCGGCGGCAAGGACCGTGCGAGCATGCTGTTCGCGCTGTCCGACATGCAAAGCGGACTCGCGACGACGGTTGCCGACATCGCGTCGAGCGCCGATGCGATCGCGACCGCGTCCGCGCAGATTTCGATGGGCAACCTCGATCTGTCGCAGCGAACCGAGCAGCAGGCGCTTGCGCTCGAGCGCACCGCGAGCAGCATGGAGCAACTGACCTCGACGGTGCGTCAGAACGCCGACAACGCAAAGCAGGCGAGCACGCTCGCGAACAACGCGTCGGCGATCGCCGAGCAGGGCGGCGCGGTCGTGAGCCGCGTGGTGGCGACGATGAACGACATCAACGAGAGCGCGCGCAGCATCGGCGACATCATCGGCGTGATCGAGGGGATCGCGTTCCAGACCAACATCCTCGCGTTGAACGCGGCCGTCGAGGCGGCGCGCGCGGGCGAGGAGGGGCGCGGCTTTTCGGTCGTCGCGGCGGAAGTGCGCAATCTCGCGCAGCGCAGCGCGGCGGCCGCGAAGGAGATCAAGGGCTTGATCCAGACTTCGGTCGAGCGCGTCGGCAACGGCTCGACGCTCGCCGCTGACGCCGGTCAGACGATGGACGAAGTCGTCAAGGCCGTGAAGCGCGTGACCGACATCATGGGCGAGATTTCGGCGGCGTCGTCCGAGCAGAGCGCCGGTATCGAGGCGATCAGTCTCGCGATCACGCAGATGGACTCGGGCACGCAGCAGAACGCCGCGCTGGTGGAGGAGGCCACCGCCGCGGCCCGCTCGCTCGACGATCAGGCGCGCGGGCTGAAGGCGATGGTGGGGCAGTTCCGGCTATAAGAGGCGGCGCGGGCGTCAGCTCGCGTTGGCCAACGAGGAGCCGGAGCCCGTCCCCGGCCGCACGACTACCGTGCAGGTCGTGCCCGCCGCCAACATCACGTCCGCGGGTACCGAGTCGATCTTCACGCGCACCGGCACGCGCTGCGCGAGGCGCACCCAGTTGAAGGTCGGATTCACGTCCGCGAGCAGTTCGTGGCTTTGCGGATTGTCGCGGTCGTAGATGCTGCGCGAGATGCTCTCCACGTGGCCTTTCAGCATGCCGCCGCTCATCAGCCGCACTTCGGCCTGATCGCCGACGCGCACGTGCGGCAGCTTGGTTTCCTCGAAGTAGCGATACACCCAGAACGAGTGACTATCGACGATCGCGAGCTTCGCGGCGCCGGCCGTCGGATAGTCGCCGCGGAACACGGACAGGTTCATCGAAAGCTGTGGAGATTTTGGGCCGTCGCCCATGTACGGACTGCCTGTCGCACGGTAATTATCTGACTGCTGTCACCCCGGCAGCGACTTCAGATAGACCATCGACACACCTATGTCCCTGTCCGTATTTGAGATGCACTCCCTGGAGCTTTTCTGCCAGCGGCCACCGGGTACCTGTTACGTCATCTGCGACGAATGGCACTATAAAGCGTGCCTCGGCAAGGCCGCAGACCTTCAGAGAGCCAGGGCGGAGACCCGGGAATTTCTTGCTATCGCCACACTGAATCGCGGAAAGTGGGAGGAGGACCGGAAGCTGGTCAGGAATCTCATCGACAGTCACTGGCTGTTTTTTCATGATGTACGGGACCGGAACCCTGACACCGATGGCTGGCGGGTCATCGTTGCTCTGTTCGAAGAGATGCGCCGGGGCAAACTGCTTGCCGTTAAAGGTCCGCGTAATGGCCTGTTTCCGTCACCGTACAGCGGCACGCCGTTAATGAATCCCGAAGGGAGGACCGGCAGTCACCCGGACGGTGAACCTGTGCTGTCCGTCCAGTATGATCCGGCCACCTGGCAAACGCAGCTGAACGCTGCGCGCGCAGCCCGGGCGACACCGCCGCGCATCGAGATACCACAGGCACTGACCAAGGCGCAGCGGTGGCAGACGCGCAAGGCGCTGATTGCGGCGGGCAATGCGACCATGTCCGGGCGCGTGCGGGCAGCGGCTGAACGGCTTGCGCGCAACAATGTCGCGGTGGAGAAGGCCAGACTCTCCGATCATGTCTACGAGCCGTCCAGGCCGGTGCCCGAAGGGTGGACGAACCGCAGCGGGGATATGGAATTTCTGGATTGGTATGGCTTGAAGCCGAAAGACCTGAAAATCAAGGGTTCCAATTTTGGAGCGCAGCTATACGAACCCGATCGTCATGTCTTCGGCGACGATATGAAGCCCACCCTCGCCTTCAAGGGAACCGAAATGACGAGCCTGGCCGACTGGTCGAACAACTTTAGCCAAAGCGTGGATAGGGAATCGCCCTATTACGAGAGGGCTGTCAATACAGGCAAAAAATTAGCCTTCTCAGCAGAACCTATCGACATAACGGGTCACTCGTTAGGCGGTGGCCTGTGTTCGGCTGCATCCGTCGCCAGCGGCAAGGACTGCTGGAGCTTCAATGCAGCGGGCCTGCACCCGAAGACGGTCCAGCATTACGGCGGCCAGGTCACGCCATCGAACATCAATGCGTACCATGTGAACGGCGACATTCTGACCGTGGCACAGACGTGGACGCCCCTACCCGGTGCAGCCGGTACTGCCTATCCCCTGCCCGGCAGCGGATCGCCGGTGTCGCGGCACTTCATCAGGCAGGCAATAGACGGCATCGAGCAGCAGAAGGCGGAGGACATCTCCGTACTTGAAACACTGTCATAACGGGGCTGAAAGCGATGAAAACACTCAGCCGAATTCTTATCGTGCCGGTGCTGTTACTGGCGCTATCCCCTGTAGTTCATGCAATGAAAAAATTTCCCGCCACTGATTTTTTTAGCGGCCCGCAACTCGAACTGGCGCAGGCCATCGAGCGAGGTGATATGGAGCAGGTCCGGCGATTGGCCCCGAAGACAGACCTGAACACGCCCGGACGCAAGAACATGACGATGCTGTTTTTTGCGTTTCAGGAGGCGTTGCAGCGCGACCCGCATCGGCTTGCGGTTGCGTCGGAGGTGGTGAGGGCGGGGGCCGATTCCTTGCAGGAAGTGCCGAATTTTGGCGATCCGCTCGGGGTCGTGCTCAACAGCTCGCACCCGGAATTCCTGCGTGCGATGCTAGACGGCGGTGTTGATCCAAACTTGATTTCAGAAGGCACCCCGATAATTTTTGATGTTGCAAAGGAGTCGACATCTGGTTCGCTCAGGCTGCTGGTGGAGCGTGGCGCAGATGTGAACCGGCGCGATTCGTTGCGTAATTCAGTGCTATTTGAAGCATTGATGAACAACGCACTCGACCAGATTGACTACCTTCTCGATCACGGCGCAAACCCGTCTACTTACAACATCAACGGAGTATCGTTCCCATTCGCGCTTTCACATGACATCAACAGAAACGCCTCCGCGCCTGATTCACCAGCCTACATGAAGCTGGTCGAAATCCGGGACCGCATCATCAAGATGGGCGTGAAATGGCCTCCGGAGACTCCGGAACAGATAAAAGCACGTTGGGGAGCCAATCCTCCGCGACGGCTCGATGACAGCAAGCTTCCGCTGCCTTGACGCAGAGACCGAAAGGGCAACCTTCGACTGGAAGTCCGCGATGAACCAGTTTGTCATCCTGTTTGGCGAGCGCTTCACGCTGGCGAGGGGGTAGGATTTTTTAAACCGACTCGCACACGAAAAGGCGGATAGGCTCCGGGCACGCAACAGAACGCCGCGCTGGTGGAGGAGGCCACCGCCGCAGCCCGCTCGCTCGACGATCAGGCGCGCGGGCTGAAGGCGATGGTGGGGCAGTTCCGGCTATAAGAGGCGGCGCGGGCGTCAGCTCGCGTTGTTCGACCCGGACACCGACGCCGACGCGGAACCCGTCCCCGGCCGCACCACCACCGTGCAGGTCGTGCCCGCCGCCAGCATCACGTCGGGCGGCACCGAGTCGATCCGCACGCGCACCGGCACGCGCTGCGCGAGGCGCACCCAGTTGAAGGTCGGATTCACGTCCGCGAGCAGCTCGTGGCTCTGCGGATTGTCGCGGTCGTAGATGCCGCGCGAGATGCTCTCCACGTGGCCTTGCAGCGTGCCGCCGCTCATCAGCCGCACTTCGGCCTGATCGCCGACGCGCACGTGCGGCAGCTTGGTTTCCTCGAAGTAGCCATACACCCAGAACGAGTGACTATCGACGATCGCGAGCTTCGCCGCGCCCGCGCTCGCATAGTCGCCGCGGAACACGGACAGGTTCGTCACGTAGCCGTCGACCGGCGACACCACGCGCGTGCGTTCGAGGTTCAGCTTCGCGGCGTCGAGCGCGGCGAGTGCCTGCTGATAGGCGGCATCGGCGGCGGACGCGGTATGCGTCGCGTTTTCGCGGCTTTCCTTCGACACCACCTGCGAATCCATGTCGGCACGCCGTTGCGCGTCGTCGCGCTTCATCTGCAATTCGGCCTTGCGCGCGGCAACGGCGGCCTGCGCCTGCTCGACCGCGATCTGGTAATGCGACGGATCGATCTGCATCAGCAGGTCGCCCTTCTTCACGAACTGGTTGTCCTTGACCGGCAGATCGACGATCGCGCCCGACACGTCCGGCGCGACGTTGACGATCTCGGCGCGCACGCGGCCGTCGCGGGTCCACGGTTCGTCCATGTAATGGACCCACAGCACGCGGCCAATCACGATCGCGACGATGAAAATGACGGCTGTCGCGATGAAGCCCACAAGATTTCGGATGGTCATGTTTCGACTCTGATCAACGATAAACGGCGAGGCCGAGAAGGCCGCACACGGACACGAGCAAGCTGGCCCGGAACAGGGAGGGGTGCCACACCACGCGATAGAGGCCCGTATAGGCGATCACGCGATCGACGAGCCAGGTCAGCGCGGCGCCCGCGATGAACAGCAGCACAATGGCTGGCACATAGGCATCGAGCACGGCGATATCACGCGGCATGAGGAACTCCTTTTTCTTCTGATGCGTCCGCGCGCGCGCCGATCGCCGAGGCAAGCGGCGATTGCGGATCGAGCAGCGCGGTACGGATGAAATGCAGTTGACTGAGGATGCGCAACAGCTGATGGCGTTCTTCACGCGATGGCGTGAAGCCGGCCATCAGCTGCTGCACTTGCGCGATCGCATCGGCGGTCGCCGCGAGCGCGCGCGCGAAGTGCTGCTGCCGCGGCCGCTCGAACAGCGCCGCGAGCGCATCGCGCAGCGCGCGCAGCGCGACGCGCCACGGTGCCGCTTTGTGGTAGCGCGGCTCGTTGGGCAGCGTCGCGATTTCGCGGCGCAGGTCGATCATCGCGTTGCCGATCTCCAACACCGAAAACAGCCAGCGCAGCGTGTCGCGCTTCGTTTCGGGCTCGTTCTGCGACAGCGCGTCGATCTGGAACATCAGATCGCGCGCGCCGCTTTCGAAGCGCGAGCGCACGCGTGCCAGACCCGCGCGGCCGGCCAGCACCACCTGGCGGCGCAGGTCGACGAGCAGACGGTTGCGCAGCCACGGCGTCGACGGCGGCAGCAGCACCGCGAACGCGATCGACGACACCAGCATCGACAGCACCAGCGCGAGCGCGTCGTTCATGAACGCACTCGGGTCGTAGTGAATCACGTTGTCGGGGCCGGCGAGGAAGCAGAAGAAGATGCAGTAGCCGACGCCGTAGCCCGCGAGCGTCGCACGCGTGGTCATCAACACGCCGAGCAGCAGGAACGGCGTGAGCGCGACGCACAGCATCACGAAGCCGTCGATGTGCGGATACACGCCGAACACCGCGATCATGCCCATCAGCGTCGCGAGCACCGTGCCGCCGGCCATCTTGAACGCGGTGCGCTTCGGATCCGGCGACGCCGACGCGAGCGCGCACACGGTCGCTGCGACCAGCGTCAACGTCGAGCCGCTCGGCCACGCGGTGGCGATCCAGAACGCCCCGAGCACCGTCATCACGATGGCCGCGCGCAGGCCCGCGACGCCGGCCGCGATCGCGTTGGTTTTCGGCTCGTAGCGCTCGATCCAGCGTTCGCGCGCGTGCTTGTCGACGGCGAGCGACGCGTAGGTCGCCGCGTACGCATGCAGGTCGTCGATGAAGCGGTACAGCAGCTCGGCGCCCGTGTCGAAATCGAGCAACGGCGCGTCGGGGTGCGTTTCGAGCTCGTCGCGCGTCGCGCGCACGCGTTTGGGCAACTCGCTCCTGTAGGTGTCGAGCTGGGCCGCGGCGTGCGCGGCGTCGGCCGCGCTCAGCACCGGCTCGCCCGACTTCGCGAGCAACGGCGCGATCTCCTTGAAGTACGGTTCGAGCGCGGCGATCGCGATCGCCGCGCCGTGCGTGCCGCTGTCGCGCAGACGGTTCATCAGCTGATGCAGCGCGTGAAAGCGCGTCGACGCGGTCATGAACTCGCTGTTCAGACGCGCGAGGCGCCCGCCGCGCATCCGCGAATCGGGGCCTTCGAACACGGCGATGCTGCGCGCGGCCTCGAAGCCGACGATGTCGGCGACGAAGCGCGCATTGGTCGCCTCGATCTGCGCGCGATCGTTGCGCCCGGCAAGCGACGCCGACACGTACTCGACGAACGCGGAGAAGCGCGCACGCACGGTGCTGCGCATCTGCAGGCCGGCGAACTGCGGAAACACGAGGCCGCTGACCGCACCCGCGCAGATGATCCCGATCACCACTTCCGCGACCCGCGTGAGCGCGCTCAGGAACGCGCCGTCCGGATGCTGCGAAGCGGGGATGCCGATCAGCGCGGCCGTGTAGCCCGCCAGCACGAAGCCGTACGAACGGAAGTTGCGATTGCGCGCGGCGCCGGCGGTGCAGATGCCGACCCAGATCGCGGTCGTGACGAGGAACAGCTCCGGCTGCTGCGCGAACAGTCCGATCAGCGCGAGCATCACGACGAGACCGACCAGCGTGCCGCAGATCCGATAGAAGCTCTTCGCGAACACTGCGCCGCTTTGCGGCTGCATCACGATGAACACGGTGGTCATCGCGGTGCGCGGCTGCGGCAGATCGAGCTTCATCGCGATGCCGAGCGCGAGGAAGCACGCGGCGAGCGACTTGAACAGATAGATCCATACGAGGCCGTCGGTGCGCGCCCAGTGGGCGGCGGCTTCGTAGAGCGCGGCGAACGAGGCGGGGCGCGCGCTCGACGGGGAGGGCGAGGAGGACATGGCCTTCCTTACTCGGACGCGGGCGCGTTCGGGGCGCGCGAGGCGGTGGTGGCAGAGGTGATGGCCGCGTTGGTCTTTGCGTTGGCGTTCGCATCTGCATCCGCATCCGCTGTTGCCGTGTCGCTACTCGCCGCGCCGCTCTTGCTCTCACCGCTGCCCTTGCCATGCGCCGGCAACGTTTCGTTATCCCGCGGACCGTTGGCCGGATCGTCGAGACCGCCGCCGAGCGCCGTCATCAACGACGCATGCGCGCCGAGCCGCTCGGCCTGCACTTTGGCGACACCTTCCTGCGCGCGCAGCAACTGGTTTTGCGCGACCAGCACGTTCAGGTAGTCGGTCAAGCCGCGCCGGTAGCCTTCGCGCGACAGCTCGTAGTTCCTGCGCGCGGCGGCGACCGAGCGGTCGGCGTCGTCGGCCTGGGTGGTCAGCGAACGGATGCGGATCACCTGGTCGGAGATGTCCTTCAGCGCGCCCACGATCGACTGGTTGTAGCGCTCGATGGCCTCGTCGTAGCCCGCCGACGCCGCGCCGAGCTGCGAGCGCAGCCGGCCGCCGTCGAAGATCGGCAGCGTCAGCGCGGGACCCACGCTCCAGCTATGCGACGGACTCTTCAGAAACTGGAACAGCGGCCCCATCGCCGCATAGCCGCCGATCGACGCGAGCAGGTTGATGTCCGGATAGAACCCGGCCTTGGCGACGTCGATGCCGCGCGCCTGCGCGGCGACCGTCCAGCGTGCCGCGACCACGTCGGGCCGGTGGCCGATCAGATCCGCGGGCAGCGCGGCCGGCAGACCAGCGGGCGCGGCGAGCGACAGCGCCGGGCGCTGGATCGCGTCGCCGGCGCCCGGACCCTTGCCCGCGAGCGCGGCCAACTGATTGCGGCCGAGCGCGATCTTCTCCTCGATCGCGTCGATCTGGCGCTCGTACTCGGGCATCGGCGTCTCGGCCTGGCTCACTTCGAGCTGCGTGCCGATGCCGCCCTTCAGGCGCCGGTTCGCGAGGTCGACGATCTGCTGCTGTTGCTGCAGCGTGGCCTTCGCGATGTCGAGCAACGCGTAGTTCAGCGACATCTCGATATAGGTGCGCACGACGTTCGCCTGCAGTTCGAGCTGCGCGGCGCGCGCGTCGGCGGCGCTGGCGTGCGCGAGGTCGAGCGCGCGCTCGGCGGCGTTCTTGTCCTTGCCCCAGAAATCGAGGTGATACGCGAGGCCGAGCGTGCCGGTGTTGTTCCACGACTGCTCGCCGGCGAGCGGCCCCGGACCGTAGAACACGTTGTCGGCCCACTGCTGGCGCTGGATCGACAGGCTGCCGTTGACTTGCGGCGCGAGCGCCGCGCGCGCGACGCCGGCCATCGACGCCGCCTCACGCACGCGCGCCTGGGCGACCGCGAGACTGGGATTGCCGGCTTGCGCGTCCGCGATCCACCGGTCCAGCTGCGGATCGTCATAGGCGCGCCACCAGTCGGCGGCGGGCCACTGCGCGTCGGCGTTGGCGGCGCGGATTGCGTTGCCCGCATCGAGCGACGCAGGATTGATCGTGTGCGTTTGCGGCGCGACGCCTCCGGTACTTGCGCATCCGGCGATTGTTAATAGGATCGTAAGAACCGCGGCCGCGGCGATCCCTTTGAGTACCGGAGACTGCACGATTTCCTCCAAATTTGACTATAGAAGCTTGTGCGCAATTATATTTTTTGATCGATTGCGGAATAACCGGTAAAGATGCAAGGCATTTTTACCAGACATGAGACAATCGCCATTGCTGATCGTGTAACAATCGATGCCGATTTCTGAGGATAGGTATGGACACGCTTCAAAACATGCGCGTTTTCGTCCGCGTCGTCGAAGCGGGCAGCTTCACGGGCGCCGCACAGCATCTGAATACGACGACGGCCTACGCGTCGCGCGCGGTTTCCGATCTGGAAGCGCATCTGCGCACACGGCTTTTGAACCGGACCACGCGCCGCATCGCGCTGACCGAAGCTGGCGAGCGCTATCTGCAGCGCTGCGAGCAGATTCTCGCGTACGTGGATCAGGCGGAGGCCGAGGCGAGCGACGCGCACGCGCGTCCGTCCGGCAAGCTGAAGGTTCACGCGATGACGAGCTTCGGCCAGCACTACGTGGTGCCGGCCGTAGGCCGTTACCAGCAGCGCTACCCGGACGTGCATATCGAACTGACGCTCGCGCAGCGCATGCCCGATCTGCTCGACGAAGGCTTCGACGTGTCGCTGACGCTCGCGACCGGCCTGCCGGATTCGGGGCTCGTGTCGCAGCGCCTTGGCAGCGCGTTCAGCATTGCGTGCGCGTCGCCGGCGTACCTCGAACGGCGCGGCGTGCCGCAAACGCCTGCGGACCTGGCGCAGCACGTCTGCCTGCAGATGGTGACGCCGGTGAATCCGCCGGACAAATGGACCTTCGACGGCCCGCACGGCGAGGAAGTGGTCTCGCTCGGCGCGGCGACGTTTCAGGTGAACGTGGCCGAGGCGATGGTCGTGGCCGTCGCCCAGGGCATGGGCGTAGCGCTGATTCCGATCTACTCGGCGATCAGCCGTTTGCGCAGCGGCGAACTGGTGTGGCTGATGCCCGGGTACACGTCGCAGCAGATGAATCTGTATGCGCTGTATCCGTCGCGGCAGTATCTCGATGCGAAGATCCGCACGTGGGTCGAATTCCTGCGCGACGAGTTGCCTTCGACGCTGGCGGCGGATCAGGAGGAGTTGCGGCAGTTCGCGCGGACCTGACCGATCTGCTCGTCATGCATTGACGTTCGAGCGGCACGCGGAGTGCGGCACGCGGAGTGCGGCACGCGGAGTGCGGCACGCGGAGTGGGTACGCGGCGTGACAGCCTGTTACACACGCGCCGCGCCGCAACATTTCTTTACTTCTGCCGCGCAGCCGATTTGTTAACGTGTCGTTCACGCGTCGCCGCTCTGGCCGGACGCGCTGGATTCGCCGCCGTTCGGCGCCTCGCAACCACTGAAGGACGACACATCCATGGATACGCACCTGATGATCGGCTTGGCCGTCATGTTTGGACTGATCGGCGTCGCCGCGTCGCGCGATCTGCTGCGCCGCATGCGCGAACAGCAGCCGCAGCTCGTGCCGGTCGAGGTCGAGTCAAAGGATGCGCCGCGGCGCGAGCGGTGAGCGGCGGCGGGTTGATCTGATGCAAGAGGCCCGCACCCGCTAGATCTCGACGACCTTGTCCCACGCAAACAGCGGATTTTCCCACTGGCGCGTGCGCCGGTCGAAATAGCCGCGCGGATTGCACACGACGCGCGTGCCGTCCACCACGTAGTCGAACGACGTATGCGTGTGGCCATGAATCCACAACGCGACAGGCGCGCGCACGAGCTCGGGCAGATGGTTGACGAAGCCCGCCGACACGCGGTCTTCGGCAAAACGCCCGGCCAGGCTCAGCCGATGCGGCGCGTGATGCGTGACCACGATCGTTTGGCCGGCGAACGGTTTGGCAAGCTCGCTTTCGAGCCACGCGCGCGCATGCTGGTGCAGCGCGAGCGAATCGGCGGGCGTGAAGTCGCGCGCGGCGTCGCGCGGGTCGTGCGGCCAGTTCATCTGGATCAGCCCGCGATAGTCGAGCATGACCCGGCGCGCGGCGACGATCGATTCCTCGATTGCATCCGGTGTCGCGCCGTACAGCGCGAAGTCGGTCCACAACGTCGTGCCGAGCACGCGCCAGTGGCCCTGGCTGTCGACCAGCGCGGCGTTGTTCAGCATATGCACGTTGTCGACCTGCGCGGCCGCGTCGAGCATCGCGCTCTCCAGCGCGCCGAATTCACCGTCGTAGTACTCGTGATTGCCCGGCACGTAGACGACCGGCACCGCGTCGTCGAACGCCTGCGCGGCCCAGCGCGGGCCGGCCGCATGATTGTGGATGTCGCCCGCCAGCACCACGAGATCCGCCTGCGCATGCGGGATCAGTTCAGGCTCGTCGTTTTCCAGATGCAGATCGGACAGCACGCGAATCTTCACGGACGCGACTCCTGCAAAACGCCTGCGCGCCGGATCGCGCAGGCTTCAGATATTAGCGTAGCACCTTGCCCGGATTCATCAGGTTCAGCGGATCGAGCGCCTGCTTGATCGCGCGCATCATCCGCACCTCGACGTCCTGCTTGTAGCGGGCGGCTTCGTCGATCTTCAACTGGCCGAGTCCGTGTTCCGCGCTGATGCTGCCGCGATGCGCATCGACGCTGTCGTAGACGATCCGGTTGATCGGGCTCTGGTACTGCCGCAGAAACGCCTTCGCATCGACGCCCTCGGGCGCCTGCACGTTGTAGTGCAGATTGCCGTCGCCGAGATGGCCGAACGTGACCATGCGCGCGCCCGGCGCGGCTTGCGCGATTGCCGCATCGGTCGCTTCGATGAAATGGCCGATGCGTGAAATCGGCACCGCGATGTCGTGCTTGATGTTCAGGCCCTCCTCGGCCTGGGCGAGCGGAATGTGCTCGCGCAGATTCCAGAACGCGCGAGACTGCGCGAGGTTTTCCGCCACCACGGCGTCTTCCACGAGACCTTGTTCGAGCGCGGTTTCCATCAGCCCCTCGAACAGCGTGCGCGCGTGCACTTCGCTTTCGCTGTCCGACAGTTCGAGCAGCACGACCTGCGCATGCGGTTCGGCGAACGGATAACGCATCTGCTCGAAGTGCCGGCCGACGAGGCGCAGGCAGAAATCCGACATCAGTTCGAAGCCGGTCAGGAGCGGCCCGGCGACGCGTTGCGTGAGCGCGAGAAAATCGAGCGCCGCATGCGGTGATGCGAGCGCGGCGAGCGCGGTGACGCGCGCGGCCGGCTGCGGATGCAGCTTGAGCACCGCCGCGGTGATCAGGCCCAGCGTGCCTTCCGCGCCGATGAACAGGTCGCGCAGATCGTAGCCGGTGTTGTCCTTGCGCAGCCCGCGCAGGCCGTCCCACAGTTCGCCTTGCGGCGTCACCACTTCGAGGCCGAGGCATAGCTCGCGCGAGTTGCCATAGCGCAGCACGCCGGTGCCGCCCGCGTTGGTCGACAGATTGCCGCCGATCGTGCAGCTGCCTTCGGCGGCGAGGCTCAGCGCAAACAGACGCCCGGCCGCTTCGGCGTGCTTCTGCACGTCGGCGAGGATCACGCCGGCTTCGACCGTGATCGTGTTGTTGTGCGGATCGATGTCGCGCACGCGATTCAGGCGGCGCAGGCTGATGACCGCCTGCGCGCCGCTCGCGTCGGGTGTCGCGCCGCCCGCGAGGCCGGTGTTGCCGCCCTGCGGCACCAGCGCGACGCAATGTTCGACCGCGAGCCTGACGAGCGCGGCGGCTTCCGCGGACGTGGCCGGGCACAGCACCGCGCAGGCCGCGCCGGTGTAGCGGCGGCGCCAGTCGGTCAGAAAGGGAGCGGTGTCGTGCGAATCGGTCAGTACGTAAGTCGCGCCGATGGCGTCGCGGCAGGCGGCGAGAAAAGCGGTGTGGGTCATGTGGATCGGTTGACGGTGTCGGGGCCTGGGCGTCAGGCGGGCGGGGTCGGTTCGCTGGCGGCTTGCTGTGCAGCCTGCTTTGCAGCCTGCTTCGCAGCTCGTTTCGCCGCGCGCTTGAACGGTCCGACATACGCGAGTGCGCAGGTGAAGAAGATCATGGCGAGCGCCGCTTGAAGCCAGCCGAGCCGCGCGCTCAAGCCATGATCGCTCCAGCCACGCACGACGCCTTCGGCGAAATACAGCAGGATCAGCATCGACGCCCATTGCATCGTGTAAAGCCGACGTCGCCACACGCCCGGCAACGCGCAGAGTAGCGGCAACGCTTTCAGCACGAGCAGCGAGCCGCCAGAGCGCAACGGCGCGAGCCACCATTCCCATGCGACGGCAAGCACGATCATCGAGACCAGTGTGAAAGCGGCGACGAGCGCGGCGGCAGCTTTGGGTTGCACGGGCACGACGGTCGTAGATGCCGACGCGTTGGCCGCGAGGCTTGCGGGCGCCGCGTTCGCGTGGCCCCCGGAGTTCGTGGCCGCGAGTTCAGCGCCACCCGCGTCACGACGGGCGTCGTCGCGTTCGGTCGGTTGCGGATCCGGTTCGTTCACGGCTTTACGCTCACGGCCTTTCGGACATCGACGCCGCCGTGCGCCCAACGCGCGCACCAAGCGCAATCGCCAGCGTCCGTTCGTCGGCGGAGATGCCATGGCCGGTCGTGCCCGCGCGCGCGTAATGCGACGCGCCGTACGGCGTGCCGCCGGTCTGCGTGGTGGACAGCGCGCTCTCCGTGTATGGAATGCCGACGATCAGCATGCCGTGATGGAGCAGCGGCAGCATCATCGACAGCAGCGTGGATTCCTGGCCGCCGTGCAGGCTGCCGGTCGACGTGAACACGCAGGCCGGCTTGCCCGACAGTGCACCGGATAGCCACTGCGGCGTGGTGCCGTCGAGAAAGTATTTGAGCGCGGCAGCCATGTTGCCGAAGCGGGTCGGCGAACCGAGCGCGAGGCCCGCGCATTCTTCGAGGTCGCGCAGCTCGACGTACGGTGGTCCTTCGGCGGGAATGTCCGGCTCGCTCGCCTCGCAAACCGTGGAAACCGCCGGCACGGTGCGCACGCGCGCCTGCATGCCGGGGACGCTGTCGACGCCGTGCGCGATCGCCAGCGCGAGCTCGCGGGTGGCGCCGTGACGGCTGTAATAAAGCACGAGAATGTCTTTCATAGGCCTCATCATTGAACGGGTATTATAGGGGTTCGGTCAGTTGCACAGGCCGCTCATAGCCGTTCGGCCAGGAGCTTCGGCCAAACGCCGCGCGGAGTTCCCGCAGTCCCGGTCTGACGGTTCAGCAAGCAAGGAGGCAGGTTTGTTGGTTAGGATGCGTTTCGATCTCGACACGCTCAAACGGCTCGCGCAATTCGCGGCGCAACGCATCGGCGAGGACCGGATTCCGCAGGTCGCGGGCAGCCTGACGTTCACGACGATGCTCGCGCTCGTGCCGCTCGCCACCGTCGCGTTTGCGCTGTTCACCGCGTTTCCGATCTTCAGCTCGTTTCAGGCGTCGCTGCAGTTTTTTCTTGCCGACCACCTGATGCCCGCGCAACTGAACGATCAGATCTTCAAGTATCTGAACCAGTTCGCATCGAAGGCCAAAGGGCTGACCACGATCGGCATGATCATCCTGTTCGTCACCGCGGTGATGACGATGATGACCGTCGAGTCCGCGTTCAATGTGATCTGGCGCGTGCGCAAGGCGCGGCCCGTCGCGCAGCGCATTCTCGTGTACTGGGCGATCATCACGCTCGGTCCGATCCTGATCGGCGTGAGCCTCTCCATCTCGTCGTATGTGTTCACGCAATCGATGTCGTTTAGCGCCGCGCAGCGCATCACACCGCTGATCGAATGGGCGCTCGCGAGCGCCTCGCTGCCGTTCACGATGCTCGCGTTCACGATCCTTTACGTTTATCTGCCGAACTGCCGTGTCGAATGGCGCGACGCGGTGGTCGGCGGCGTGATCGCCGCGGTCGCGTTCGAGCTCGCCAAGCGCGGCTTCGGCTACTACGTGCGCCGTATTCCGACCTATACGGCGGTGTACGGCGCGTTCGCCGCGGTGCCGCTGTTCCTGTTGTGGATGTACCTGTGCTGGTTCATCACGCTGACCGGCGCGATGATCGCATCGGCGTTGCCGGCGATTCGCATCGGTCAGTTTCACCGCCCTGTGTTCTATGGCAGCAATCTGTTCGATTCGCTCGAATTGCTCGCACGGCTGTGCGAGGCGCGTGAGAGCGGCAGACGCGGCTACACGATGCCCGAGCTTGCCCGGATGCTTCGCCGCGACAAGGATACGACGCTGATGCTGTTGCAGCGTCTCGAGGAGATCGAGTGGATCGCGCGGCTGGAGGAGGACCATACCGGCCCGCACTTCGTGCTCCTCGCGAACCCGGCGCAGGTGACCGTGCAGCGGCTGTACGACCTGTTCGTGATCGACCGCGCGGAGCTTACGTATCAGCTCGAACTCGACTCCACACGCGTGGACGGCGGCATGCTGCTCGCCGCGCTCGACAACGACCAGCTGAAGGTGACGCTCGCCGCGTTGCTCGCCTCGCGCGCGGCGGCACGGGCGGCGCGAGCCGGCGATGGCGAGCGCGCGGCGGCTTCGATGCCGCACCAGGCGGCGTGATAGGGCCGCCAGACTTCGAGCCGCCCCGATAAAACTACAACGAAATCTTCCCCACGCAGATGTCCTTGAACATCACCCAGTCGCCCATCAGGCTGTAAAACGGATGACGGAAGGTGGCAGGCCGGTTCTTTTCGAAGAAGAAATGGCCGACCCACGCGAAGCCGTAGCCGCACACCACGGCCGCCGGCAACCATAGCCAGTCGCCGGTGGCGAGCGCCATCGCGAGGCAGCCAATGACGCCGAGCGAGCCGACGAAATGCAGCCGCCGCGACACGAGATTGCGATGCTCGCTCAGGTAGTACGGATAAAACTCCGCGAAGTTCGCGAAGTGATCGGTATGTGCTGTATGAGCCATGACGGCCTCCGGAGGCTGAAAAAGACAGCTTCGATCATTCTCCGGCGATCGCCTGCCTGGCGCAACCTGGCCATTCGGCAGATGGCGCGGCGGGTTCGGCGTGGGTATCGTGGTCGTTCGGCAGTGATTCGGTGGCGATTCGCAACGGCATTCCCGACGGCCGCCCGCGGAGCACCGAGGCGCGCGGCGAGCGGCCATCGCGCGCCCCTTCAGCCCGCTTCGTGCGGCGGCCGCGAAGCGAAGCCATAGAGCGCATCGAGCGTCGCGTCGGGTTGCTCGGTCATCAACGCGTGGCCCGCATCGAGCGTGACGGTGTCGACCGGCGTGCCCGCCTGCGCGAGCGCATCGGCAAGCGCTTTCGCCGCGCGCGGCGGCGTCATCGCATCGCGCCGGCCAACGATCAGGCGCGTGGCGCAACGCACCTGCGCCGCACGAGCGTGGCCGTCCGCATAGGTATGGCAGGCCGTGAAGTCGGTGTGGAACAGATGCGGCTCGCCGCCGGCGGACACGTGCTCCATCAGCCGCTGGTTCATGCCGTGCAGCCAGAAACCGGGGCCGGGGCACGAGGGCTTCGCGGCGAGCGTCGAATGCGACCACTGGTTGACCATGCCGATTGCCTCGGGCTCGCGATTGAGCGCGGCGTCGAGCAGCGCGTCGGAGACCGTCATCGGCAGCGCGGTGGCGAGCAGCGCAAGATGCGTTGCGCGCTGCGGATAGCGGCCGGCGAAGTCGAGCGCGATCAGCGAGCCCATGCTGTGACCGGCGACGAACGCACGCGTGACGCCCACGGCGTCGAGCAGCGCAGCGAGCCAGTCGGCCAGCGCGGCGATGCTGGCGAGCGCGGGGCCGGCGCTGCGTCGGTGGCCCGGCAGATCGACCGCGAGCACGCCGAAGCCGTGATGCGCGAAGTAGCGGCTTTGCAGCGCCCACACGCAGTGATCGTGCTCGGCACCGTGGATGAACACGGCGGTTGGCAGGCTCGCGTCGAAGGGTTTGCCGCCGGTGTAGGCGTAGGCCGGTTTGCCTTGAACGCTGACGATCATGCGGACTCCGGGCGGGCAGGGGTGCTCGTGGCGGCGGGCGCGGCAGTGGCGGTCTGTTGCGAGGCGCTGCTCGGCGTTGCGGTACGACCGCCGCTCGCCGGTTGCGCGGTTTTTTGCGCGGCCTTCAGCGCGCGCTTGAGATCGTCGATCAGGTCATCCGGATCTTCGAGCCCGATCGACAGGCGGATCGTGCCTTCGGTGATACCGGCCGCGGCGAGCGCGGCGGCATCCATGCGGAAGTGCGTCGTCGATGCCGGGTGAATCACCAGCGAGCGCGCGTCGCCGACGTTCGCGAGGTGCGAGAAGAGCGTGAGCGCTTCGATGAAGGCGCGCCCGGCCGCGCGGTCGCCGCGCAGGTTGAAGCTGAACACGGCGCCCGCGCCGCGCGGTAGCAGCCGCCTGGCGAGCGCGTGGTCGGGATGCGTCGGCAACTCGGGATAGGCGACCGATTCGACCGCCGCATGACCGGCGAGAAACTCGACCACGCGCCGTGTGTTGACGACGTGACGCTCCATGCGCAACGGCAGTGTCTCGATGCCTTGCAGCAGCTGCCACGCGGCCTGCGGATGCAGGCACGCGCCGAAGTCGCGCAAGCCTTCCCGACGCGCGCGCAGCAGGAACGGCGCGACGGTGCTTTCCTCGGCGAATACCATGCCGTGGAAACCGTCGTACGGCTCGGTAAATTCGGGAAAGCGGCCGGAAGCCTCGAAGTCGAACGTGCCGCCGTCGACCAGCACCCCGCCGATCGTCGTGCCGTGGCCGCCGAGAAACTTGGTCGCCGAGTGGTAGACGAGGTCGGCGCCGTGCTCGAAGGGGCGCAGCAGGTAGGGCGTCGTGAAGGTCGAGTCGACCAGCAACGGCAGGCGGTGCGCGTGCGCGATCTGTGCGAGTGCGGCGATGTCGAGCACGTCGAGGCCCGGATTGCCGAGCGTTTCGCCGAATAGCAGGCGCGTGTTGGGGCGCAGCGCGGCGCGCCACGCGTCGAGGTCGCCGGGCTTGACGAAGGTCGTCTCGATACCGAAGCGTCGCAGCGTGTAATGCAGCAGATTGTGCGAGCCGCCGTACAGCGCGCTCGACGCGACGATGTGCGAACCCGCGCCCATCAGCGTCGCGATCGCCAGATGCAGCGCGGCCTGGCCGCTCGCGGTGCCGATCGCGCCGGCGCCGTTTTCGAGCGCGGCGACGCGCTCCTCGAACACAGCGACGGTAGGATTCGAGATGCGCGAGTAGACGTGGCCGGCGCGCTCCATGTTGAACAGCGCGGCGGCATGATCCGAGTCGCGGAACGAAAACGACGTGGTCTGGTAGATCGGCGTCGCGCGCGCGCCGGTGGCAGGGTCCGGGGCTGCGCCGGCGTGCAGCGCAAGCGTATCGAAACGGTTGGCGGACATCGTGGGCGGCGGGCCGCGAGCGGCCTCGCGAAAGATCGGGGTGGGCGGCCATCCTACCATTGGCGCGCGCCGCTTCAAGCGCGGTTTTCCCGCGGGTTCCTGCGGCTCGTGCCGGGAGCGGGGCATGCTCGCAATGTGGAAGTCAGACGAATTCGAGTCTCCGAAGCCCGCCGCGCCTTGGCTGGCGGGCCGCTTTCCTTTTATGGGCCTTTCCGATAGGATCGAAAAAACATTTCATGCACTGCAAGATTGGCGGTATCAGGAGATAGATCATGCGAGTCAGCGACATTCTTAAAGTCAAGGGCAATACCCTTTTTACGGTCACGCCGGATACCACGCTGCATGACGCCGTCAATACCATGGCCGAGCACGACATCGGCTCGCTCGTCGTGATGGAGTACGGCGACCTCGTCGGCATGCTGACGTTTCGCGAAATCATTCTGACCTTGAGCGAGAACGGCGGCAGCGTCGGCACCTCGACGATCCGCAAGGTGATGGACGACCATCCGCTCACCTGCACGCCCGAAACCGACGTCAACGAAGTGCGCCGCATGATGCTCGAGCATCACGTGCGCTATCTGCCCGTCATGGAAAGCCGCACGCTGATGGGCGTCATCTCGTTTTACGACGTCGCGAAGGCGGTGGTCGAGGAGCAGGGGTTCGAGAACCGCATGCTGAAGGCCTATATCCGCGACTGGCCGGAAGAGCAGGAAGGACAGGACCAGCAGCCGGCCCAGCAGCCGGCGCGTTGATGCGCGTGGCTCGAAGGTCGCGCTCCGGCCGTCGCCGCGAGCGCGAATCCGCCGACAGGGCGCGCGCGCAAGCGGGCGCTTTTTTTGTGTCTGGAGCTGGTGCGGACGGATTGCGGCAGCCGCGTGCGCGAGTCGCGGCGATCCGCTTGCCGGCCGTGCCGCCCGCGTCATCGCCATTTTTCCGCGCCGTTCTCCTGACTTCATGAACGATCGTCCGTTGCCCGCTGCCCGCCGCGCCGCTCGCGCGCACGAAGCGCACGAATCCCAGTTCCGCCTGCTCGGCCAGCGCCGCTTCGCGCCGTTCTTCTGGACACAGTTTCTCGGCGCGATGAACGACAACGTGTTCAAGATCGGCTTCACGTCGCTCGTCACGTATCACGCGGCGCGGTTTTCGGGCGTCGACCCGAAAACCGCGGCGTTCCTGATCTCCGCGATTTTCATTCTGCCTTTCGTGCTGTTTTCGGCCACTTCCGGCCAGATCGCGGACAAGTACGACAAAGCGTTGCTCACGCGCCTCGTCAAGACTTTCGAGATCGCGGTGATGCTGGTCGGCGGTGCGGGGTTCTGGCTGCATGGCGCGCCGTTGCTGTACCTGTGCACGTTCCTGATGGGCGTGCATTCGACGGTATTCGGGCCGGTCAAGTACTCGTATCTGCCGCAGCATCTGTCGCAGGCGGAGCTAGTCGGCGGCAATGGCATGGTCGAGATGGGCACCTTCGTCGCGATCCTGATCGGCACGATCGTCGGCGGCGCGGGCGCGGGGTTCGCCGAGCATGGCGCGGTGGTGCTCGCTTGCGCGTGTATCGCGATCGCGCTGATCGGGCGCGCCGTGTCGGGCTTCGTGCCGGCTACGCCCGCGCCGCAGCCCGGGTTGCGCATCAACTGGAACCCGGTCAGCGAAACGTGGCGCAATCTGAAGCTCGCGCACGAAAACCGCACGGTGTTTCTTGGTCTGCTCGGCATTTCGTGGCTGTGGTTCGTCGGCGCGACGTTCCTCGCGTCGTTCTTCAACTTCGCGAAGGACGTGCTGTCCGCCGATCCCGACGTCGTGACCGTGCTGCTCGCCACGTTTTCGATCGGCATCGGCATCGGCTCGCTGTTGTGCGAACGGCTCTCGAAGCGGCGGATCGAAGTCGGCCTCGTGCCGCTCGGCTCGATCGGCATGAGCGTGTTCGCGATCGATCTTTTTTTCGCGAGCCACGCGCTGCCGCCGGCGGGGCATCTGCTCAGCGTTGGCGAATTTCTCGCGCGGCTAGCGCATTGGCGCGTGCTCGCCGATCTGTTCCTGCTCGCGATGTTCGGCGGCTTTTACAGCGTGCCGCTGTATGCGCTGATCCAGAGTCGTAGTCAGCCGAGCCATCGCGCACGCATCATCGCCGCGAACAACATCCTCAATTCGCTGTTCATGATCGTGTCGGCGCTGATGGCGGTGGGCCTGACCGCCGCGGGCTTCAGTATTCCGGCGATCTTCCTCGTCACCGCGCTTCTGAATGTGGTCGTCGCGGGCTACATCTATTCGCTCGTGCCCGAGTTCCTGCTGCGCTTCATCGCGTGGCTGCTCGTGCATACGTTCTACCGGATCCGGCTCGTGCACGCGGAGCGGATTCCGGAGCAGGGCGCGGCGGTGCTCGTGTGCAACCACGTCAGTTTCGTCGATGCGATCGTCATCATGGCCGAAAGCCCGCGGCCGATCCGCTTCGTGATGGACCACCAGATCTTCCGCTCGCCGTTCGTCGGCTGGCTGTTCCGGCACGCGAAGGCGATTCCGATCGCGTCCGCGCATCAGGACGCGGCGCTGCTCGCGCGTGCGTACGACCTGTGCGCGCAGGCGCTCGCGGACGGCGAGCTCGTCTGTATCTTTCCCGAAGGGAAGCTGACGCGTACCGGCGAGCTGAATCCGTTTCGCCACGGCGTCGCCGAGATCGTCAGGCGGACGCCGGCGCCCGTCATTCCGATGGCGCTGCGCGGGCTGTGGGGCAGCGTGTTTTCGCGCGCGGTGGACGCAACCTGGCCGCGGCCGATCAGCAAAGGTGTGATGAGCCGGCTGAGCCTCGCCGTCGGCGAGCCGATCGACTCGGCGCTCGCGACGCCGGAGACGCTGCAGCGGATCGTGACCGAGCTGCGCGGCGCCCGCAAGTAGCCGTGGGCCGGTGCGCGGACGCCGAGATGGCGGGCTCGCCCACCATCACCCGCTTTCGGCCGAGTGCGCCCAGGCCGATCGGCCATCGCCGTCGCCAGGCCCGGCTTCGAGACGAGCGGGCTGGCATAATAGCGTTCTCCCCGTATTTCTTTGGACGACGCTCATGTCCGGCAACACGCTCGGTACGCTTTTCACTGTCACGACCTTCGGCGAATCGCATGGCCCCGCTATCGGCTGCGTGATCGACGGCTGCCCGCCGGGCATGGCGCTCAACGAAGCCGACATCCAGTTCGAACTCGATCGCCGCAAGCCGGGCACGTCGCGCCACGTGACGCAGCGCCAGGAAGAAGACAAGGTCGAGATCATCTCGGGCGTGTTCGAAGGTCAAACCACCGGCGCGCCAATTGCGCTGCTGATCCGCAATACCGACCAGCGCAGCAAGGACTACGGCAACATCGCGGAAACGTTCCGCCCCGGCCACGCCGACTACACGTACTGGCAAAAGTACGGCATTCGCGACTACCGCGGTGGCGGCCGCTCGTCGGCACGGCTGACGGCGCCGGCGGTCGCGGCGGGCGCGGTCGCGAAGAAGTGGCTGCGCGAGAAGTTCGGCACCGAAATTCGCGGCTATATGGCCGCGCTCGGCGAGATCGACGTGCCGTTCGTCGATTGGGCGCAGGTGCGCGAAAACCCGTTTTTCGTGCCGAATGCGGAGATCGTTCCGCAGCTCGAGGCGTATATGGACGCGCTGCGCAAGGACGGTGATTCGATCGGCGCGCGCATCAACGTGGTTGCCTCCGGTGTGCCGGTCGGCCTCGGCGAGCCGCTGTTCGACCGCCTCGACGCCGACATCGCGCACGCGATGATGGGCATCAACGCGGTGAAGGGCGTCGAGATCGGCGCCGGCTTCGCGAGCGTCGCGCAACGCGGCTCGGTGCATGGCGACGAGCTGACGCCGGAAGGTTTCGTCGGCAATCACGCGGGCGGCGTGCTCGGCGGTATTTCGACGGGGCAGGACATCACGGTGTCGATCGCGATCAAGCCGACGTCGAGCATTCGCACGCCGCGCCGTTCGATCGACAAGGCGGGGAACCCCGCGATCGTCGAGACCTTCGGGCGGCACGACCCCTGCGTCGGCATTCGTGCGACGCCGATCGCCGAGTCGATGCTTGCGCTCGTGCTGATCGATCACGCGCTGCGCCATCGCGCGCAATGCGGCGATGTGGCGGTGAGCACGCCGAAGATCGCGGCGAGCGCGCCGTAACCCTGACGCGGTCCCGCGATTGGCGGCGAACGAGCCGCCATAAAAAAGAATAGGGAAGGGGACCAACGAAACGCGCAAGAATGCGCGCAGACGAAAGCGCGAGCGCGCTATCGGAATTTGCCTGCGCGACGCTGCCGGTTATCGCGCAGCGCCGCACAGGCAGACGGCACATCAATCACATATTCGGATAGTTCGGACCGCCACCGCCTTCCGGCGTGACCCACACGATATTCTGCGTCGGGTCCTTGATATCGCAGGTCTTGCAGTGCACGCAGTTCTGCGCATTGATGACGAGCCGCTCGCTGCCGTCGTCGTTCTTCACGAACTCGTACACTGCAGCGGGGCAATAACGCGCCTCCGGTCCCGCGTAGGTCTGCCAGTTCACGTTGACCGGCACGGTCGGATCCTTCAGCGTCAGGTGCGCCGGCTGGTTTTCTTCGTGGTTCGTGTTCGAGATGAACACCGAGGAGAGCCGGTCGAACGTCAGCTTGCCGTCCGGCTTCGGATACGTGATCGGCTTGCACTGCGAAGCCGGCTTCAGCATCTCGTGATCGGAATGCTGATGATGCAGCGTCCACGGCACGTTGCCGCCGAGCAGCTTCTGCTCGAGACCGACCATCAGCGTGCCGAGGTAGAGACCCTTGCTCATCCACTGCTTGAAGTTACGCGCGCGATACAGCTCGGTGTAGAGCCACGACGTCTTGAACGCTTCCGGGTAGGCGCTCAGTTCGTCCGACTGACGGCCGGCCTGCACGGCGTCGAACGCGGCATCGGCGGCGAGCATGCCGGTCTTGATCGCGGCGTGCGAACCCTTGATGCGTGACGCGTTCAGGAAGCCCGCGTCGTCGCCGACCAGTGCACCGCCCGGGAACACCAGCTTCGGCAACGACATCAGGCCGCCCGCGGTGATCGCGCGCGCGCCGTAGGACACGCGCTTGCCGCCTTCGAGAATCGCGCGGATCGCCGGATGCGTCTTGTAGCGCTGGAATTCCTCGAACGGCGACAGATACGGATTCGAATAGCCGAGGCCGACCACGAAGCCGACCACGACCTGGTTGTTGTCCATGTGGTAGAGGAACGAGCCGCCGTACGTGTCGTTTTCGAGCGGCCAGCCGGCCGTGTGCATCACCAGACCCGGCTTGTGCCTGGCGGGATCGATCTCCCACAGCTCCTTGATACCGATGCCGTACACCTGCGGATCGACGCCGTCGCGCAGCTTGAACTTCTCGTTCAGCTGGCGGCCGAGGTGGCCGCGCGCGCCTTCGCAGAACAGCGTGTACTTCGCGTGCAGCTCCATGCCGAGCTGGAAGTTTTCGGTCGGTTCGCCGTCCTTGCCGATGCCGAGGTTGCCGGTCGCGACGCCCTTGACCGAGCCGTCGTCGTTGTACAGCACTTCGGCCGCCGGAAAGCCCGGGAATATCTCGACGCCGAGCGCCTCGGCCTGCTGACCCAGCCAGCGCGTCACGTTCGCGAGGCTGATCACGTAGTTGCCGTGGTTCTTGAAATTGTCCGGCAGCGCCCAGGTCGGCACGCTCTTCGCGCCCGTCTCCGAGAGGAACAGGAAGCGGTCTTCGGTCACGTCGACCGTCAGCGGCGCGCCTTTTTCCTTCCAGTCCGGGATCAGCTCGGTCAGCGCGCGCGGGTCCATCACCGCGCCCGACAGAATATGGGCCCCGATCTCAGAGCCTTTTTCGAGTACGCACACGCCAATGTCAGCGCCTCGTTCGGCGGCGCGCTGCTTCAGGCGAATGGCCGCCGACAGGCCCGCAGGGCCGCCGCCGACGATGACGACGTCATACTCCATCGACTCGCGCGGGCCGTACTGCTCAATGAGACTTGCGGGGGTCATTGATGCTCCTCTTACCGTTAGAATGTCCGTTAGAATGCTTTTTTCGGGTTCGTATTGTGGGCGATCGATTCCCGCGCCGCAACCCGAAATCCGCAGATTAGCACGACCGTACTATTTCATGATACGGTATAGACCCTTAGTCGGGTCCTACCGAACCCGTCAACCGCAGTTGTCACCACAACCGAACAAGGAAAGACAATGGGCCGTTCGATCAATCTGGAAGGCAAGGTCGCGCTGATTACGGGCGCCTCGAGCGGGCTGGGCAAGCGCTTCGCGCAGGTGCTGTCGCAGGCGGGCGCGAAGGTCGTGCTGGCGAGCCGACGTACCGAGCGGCTCAAGGAGCTGCGCGCGGAAATCGAGGCGTCCGGCGGCGCCGCGCACGTCGTGTCGCTCGACGTGACCGACTATCAGAGCATCAAGTCGGCGGTCGCGCATGCGGAGACCGAGGCCGGCACCATCGATATCCTCGTCAACAACTCGGGCGTGTCGACCACGCAGAAGCTGTCCGAGGTCACGCCGGCGGACTTCGAATACGTGTTCGACACGAATACGCGCGGCGCGTTTTTCGTGGCGCAGGAAGTCGCCAAGCGCATGATCATGCGCGGCAACAACGCGCAGAAGCCGTCGTACCGGATCATCAACATCGCGTCGATGGCGGGCTTGCGCGTGCTGCCGCAAATCGGCCTGTATTCGATGAGCAAGGCCGCGGTCGTCCACATGACGAAGGCGATGGCGCTCGAGTGGGGCAAGCATGGCATCAATGTGAACGCGATCTGCCCCGGGTATATCGACACCGAGATCAACCATCACCACTGGTCGACCGATCAGGGCCAGAAACTCGTGGCGATGCTGCCGCGTCATCGGGTCGGCAAGCCGGAGGATCTCGATGGGCTGCTCCTGCTGCTCGCGGCGGATGAATCGCAGTTCATCAACGGCTCGGTGATCGTCGCCGACGACGGCTTCGGACTCGCGTGAGCGGGTTGTCCAAAGTTTCAAAAGTCAGGCAGAAAAAGGAAGAACGGAAGTACGGAATGAGCGATTTTCACGCAGTTTTCGAAATGACGATGCCGATCCGCTGGGGCGACATGGACGCCTTCGGTCACGTCAACAACACGGTTTATTTCCGCTACATGGAGCAGGTGCGGATTTCCTGGTTCGAGCACATGGACTTTGTCGGCCAGCGCGCGCACGGGCAGGGGCCGGTGATCGTCAATGCGTCGATGGAGTTTCTGAAGCAGCTGCACTATCCGGGCGACGTGATCGGCCGGATGTCGGTGGCGACACCGGGGCGCAGCAGCTTCGATACGGCTTTCGAGCTCCTGCGCGCCGATGAGCCGGATACGCTCTATGCGCGAGGCGCCGCGCGATGCGTGTGGATCGACTACGCGGCGGGCAAGTCGGTGCCGGTGCCTGACGTACTGCGCGCGGCCATCGAGAGCGCGGCGCTCGTCAAGGCGGCCTGAGCGCGCGGCTTGACAGCGCTGTCGCGCGCTTCAAACGCCCTCTCTCAATCCCCGAGCAGCCGCTGCAACAGCTCGGTCGCATTGCCCGTATCGTATTTGCGCATGAGCCGCGCGCGGTAGACGTCGACCGTGCGCGGGCTGATGTCGAGCACGCGGCCGATCTGCTTGCTGGTCTTGCCCGTCACCAGTTGCGCGGCGATTTCGCGCTCGCGTGGCGTCAGCTCCACCGCGACCCGCCGGGTTGCGCTCAAATCCTCGAAGGTCCAGACACCCGCCGCGTGCGGGTCGGTGCGCTGCTGCGCGCGGCCCGTCACGTGACACCAGAACAGCTCGCCGTTCGCGCGCTTCATGATCCGGTCATCCGCGTAGCTGCCTTGCGCGGTCATGATCGGCGGAATGCGCGCGCCGATCCGCTCGAACTCATCCGCCGACGGATACAACACCTGGAACGACTGACCGATCAGCGCGTCGCGCGCGTAGCCGAATATCGACGCTAGCTCGTCGTTGCAGTCTTCGATGGTCCGCTCGCGGGACAGCACGAGTCCGATCGGCGCGAGGTGAAACGCAGTGCGGTAATCCAGGGCGGGCATGGGCGGGCGGCAAGTACTTATGTATTTTTGCGTATTGTGCCGCATGGCGGGCTCAGCGTACTCTTTCGGGCGGATGACAACGCGGCTCAAGCCGCGGATGACTAGAATGACGTAGCGGTATCGTGAGGCGACGTGAAGTTCACCCGTTGCGATATCAGCCGCAATGATCCGGCGGCCTGCGTACACGTTTCGGGTTTCCATAAAGGAAGGGACATACAGATGAACAAGGTCTATCCAGGCGCCGCCGAGGCGCTGAAGGACATCGTCAAGGACGGGCAGACGTTCGCCGTCGGCGGCTTCGGGCTGTGCGGCATTCCTGAGGCGCTGATCGCTGCGCTGCGCGATTCGAAGGTGCAGGGCATCACCTGCATCAGCAACAACGCGGGCGTCGACGGTTTCGGCCTCGGCCTGCTGCTCGAGACGCGTCAGATCAAGAAAATGATCTCGTCGTACGTTGGCGAAAACAAGGAGTTCGAGCGCCAGTACCTGGCCGGCGAACTCGAGCTCGAATTCACGCCGCAAGGCACGCTCGCCGAGAAGCTGCGCGCGGGCGGCTCGGGCATCCCGGCGTTTTTCACGAACACCGGCTACGGCACGCAGATCGCCGAGGGCAAGGAAACCCGCCAGTTCGGCGAGAACCACTACGTGCTCGAACATTCGCTGACCGCCGATGTCGCGCTCGTCAAGGCATGGAAGGCCGACAAGGCCGGCAACCTGATCTATCGCCGCACCGCGCGCAACTTCAATCCGATGTGCGCGATGGCGGGCCGCATCACCGTCGCGGAAGTCGAAGAGATCGTCGAAGTGGGCGAGCTCGATCCGGACGCGATCCATACGCCTGGCATCTTCGTGCAGCGCATCGTGCTGAATGCGCATCCGGAAAAACGCATCGAACAACGCGTCGTCCGCGCGAAAGGAGACTGATCATGGCATGGACTCGTGACGAAATGGCCGCGCGCGCGGCGAAGGAACTGCAGGACGGCTTTTACGTGAACCTCGGCATCGGCTTGCCGACGCTGGTCGCGAACCACGTGCCGGCGGGCGTCGAAGTGTGGCTGCAGTCGGAGAACGGTCTGCTCGGTATCGGCCCGTCGCCGACCGAAGACGAAGTCGACGCCGACCTGATCAACGCCGGCAAGCAAACGGTGACGACGCTGCCCGGTTCGTCGATTTTCTCTTCGGCGGATTCGTTCGCGATGATTCGCGGCGGCCACATCAATCTCGCGATTCTCGGTGCGATGCAGATCAGCAGGAAGGGCGATCTCGCGAACTGGATGATCCCGGGCAAGATGATCAAGGGCATGGGCGGCGCGATGGACCTGGTCGCGGGCGTCAAGCGCGTGGTCGTGCTGATGGAGCACGTCGCGAAGGGCGATCAGCACAAGATCCTCGAAGAATGCACGCTGCCGCTGACGGGCGTGGGTGTGGTCGACGAGATCATTACCGATCTCGGCGTGATCGAAGTGACCGAAAACGGCTTGAAAGTGACCGAACTCGCGCCGGGTGTGAGCGTCGACGAAATCAAGGCGAAAACCGGCGCGCCGCTCGATGTGAGCGCGGTGAGCTGACGCGGCTTGAAACGCCGCTGCGCGCGTCGGCGCGACCGCGCGGCGGCAACGGTGTGTTCCGGACGGGCGAGACGTGAGTCTCGCCCGTTCTGTTTTTGGCGCGCGGCGGCGGATGCGCCGGACGGTTGGATCGACCTTCCTAAGCCTTCTGGCCGATGCTTGCCGGGCGACGAAGCGGTTTACAATCGTTTGCAGCCCAATCCGCAGCGTCTTTGCAAGGACACCAGATGGCCGCAACGACTTCCGCTTCCACCACCGGGCGGCCCGCGCCGCGTCAACGTTACGTGCGGTGCGCGAGCGCTGCCGGCCTGCATCGCGTCGCCTATACCGAGTGGGGCGACCCGGACAATCCCCGAGTGTTGCTGTGCGTGCACGGACTCACGCGATCGGGGCGCGATTTCGACCGCCTCGCCGCCAACTTCGCGGACACCTATCGCGTGGTGTGCCCGGACGTGGTTGGCCGGGGCTTGTCGTCGTGGCTCGCGAACCCCAACTTATACGCGGTGCCGCAGTACGTCTCCGACATGGTCACACTGATCGCGCGGCTCGACGTCGACACCGTCGACTGGTTCGGCACCTCGATGGGCGGCCTGATCGGCATGGGGCTCGCCGGCCTGCCGGACACGCCGATCCGCAAGCTGCTGCTGAACGACGTCGGGCCGCATCTGGAGCCGGTCGCGGTCAAGCGCATCGGCGATTACCTTGGCAAGCCCGCACGCTTCGAAACGCTGCAGCAGGGCGTTGACTATGCCGCGCAGCTCGCGCAGAGCTTCGGACCGCTGACTCCCGACGAATGGCGCGAAATCAATACGCCGTTGCTGCGCGAAGAGGACGGCGCATGGGTGCTGCGCTATGACCCGCGCATCGCGCAGCCGTTCGCGGCGGTCGCCGAGGAAGCGGCGAAGCTCGGCGAGGCGGCGCTGTGGCATTCGCTCGCGTCGTTCCAGGGGCCGGTGCTGGTGGTGCGCGGCGAGCAGTCGGATTTGCTGTCGCGTGAAACGGTCGCGAAGATGGTGTCGACCGCGCGTGCCGCTTCGAGCGTGGAGATCGCCGGCGTCGGGCATGCGCCGGCGTTCCTGGCGGCGGACCAGATCGCGCTCGCGAGGGAGTTCTTCATCGGTCAGGCCGCGAACGCGTCATAATATTGAGTTCCGCATGACGATTTCATCGGCAGTGTCGTGTGGGACGTAGTTCGATTAACCCCTCAGCTCAGGACTTTTCATGGCAGTCATTCGTTATCACGTCGGCAAGCGTCTCTCGGAAATGGCCGTGCACAACGGCACCGTGTACCTCGCGGGTCAGATCGCCGAAGACGACGATCAGGACATCGCCGGCCAGACGCGCGAAGTGCTCGGCCACATCGACCGTCTGCTCGCCGAAGCGAACAGCGACAAGTCGCTGTTGCTGTCGGTGCAGATCTATATCTCGGACATGGCGCATTTCGCCGGCATGAACGCCGTGTGGGACGAGTGGGTCGCGCAGGGCGACACGCCGCCGCGCGCGACCGTCGAGGCAAAGCTTGCGAATCCGAAGTGCCTCGTCGAAATCGTCGTGATCGCGGCGCAGCGCAACTGAGTCGCGGCCGTCCGGCAGCACCGTGGTTGATTTTCCGTTGAATCGTCTGGCCCGGCGGGCCGTCGCACCATGAACACCGATACCGTTCCGAGCGCGCCTCATCCCCATCGTTCCTTCGACGAAGCGATGGCGTTCGTGCGCGAACATGCGGGCGAGGTGCGGCTGTCGTCGGGCGAATTGCTCGCGGATCACGCGGCGGGCACCGCGTCGATCATGCGCAAGCTCAACGTCGATCCGCCGGCGGTGCTGGCCGCTGCGCTGTTTGCGCTGACACCGCATCTGCGCGATCCGGAGCGCGTGATCGCCGACGACTTCGGCGAAGAAGTCGCCCAACTGGTCAGCGACGTACGCAAGCTGCTGCGGCTCGGCACGGTCAGTTTGCGCGCGGCGCAAAACGCGATGCCCGAGGCCGGGCGTGACGCGCAGGCTGCGCGCCGCGTGCAGGTCGAGGCGCTGCGCAAAATGCTGCTCGCGTTCGCGCAGGACATTCGCGTCGTGCTGATCCGCCTCGCGTCGCGGCTGCAAACGCTGCGTTATTACGCGGCCGCGAAGCTCACGCCGTCGCCCGACGTCGCACGCGAAACGCTCGATATCTACGCGCCGCTCGCGAACCGCCTCGGCATCTGGCAATTGAAGTGGGAGCTCGAGGACCTCGCGTTCCGTTTCGAGGAGCCGGACACCTACAAGCGCATCGCGAAACTGCTCGACGAGAAGCGCGTCGAGCGCGAGAGCTATGTCGCGCAGGCGATCGAAAGCCTGCAGCAGGAGCTGGCCGCCGCGCATATCCGCGCGGAAGTGAGCGGTCGGCCGAAGCATATCTACAGCATCTGGCGCAAGATGCGCGGCAAGGAGCTGGACTTCGCCGAGTTGTACGACGTGCGCGCGTTTCGCGTGATCGTGCCGGACATCAAGGACTGCTACACCGTGCTCGGCATCGTGCACAACCTGTGGCAGCCGGTGCCGAAGGAGTTCGACGATTACATCTCCCGGCCGAAGCCGAACGGCTACAAGTCGCTGCACACCGTCGTGATCGGCGACGACGGCCGCGCGTTCGAAGTGCAGATCCGCACGCAGGAAATGCATCGCTTCGCCGAATACGGCGTGGCCGCGCACTGGCGCTACAAGGAAGCGGGTGCGCGCGGCTATGGCGGCACGTTCACCGCGAGCGAGAAATACGACGAGAAGATCGCCTGGCTGCGACAGCTGCTCGCGTGGAAGGACGAGGTCTCCGAGGGCGAGCATGGCGAAGCGGGCTCGGCACAGCCGTGGGAGCAGTTGCGCCAGGCCACGCTCGACGACGATCACATCTACGTGCTGACGCCGCAGGCGCGCGTGATTCCGTTGCCGCACGGCGCGACGCCGATCGACTTCGCGTTTCACCTGCACAGCGAGCTTGGGCATCGTTGCCGCGGCGCGCGCGTCGACGGCGCGATGGTGCCGCTCAACACGCCGCTGCAGAACGGCCAGACGGTCGAGATCGTGGCGGTGAAGGAGGGCGGTCCGTCGCGCGACTGGCTTAATCCGCAACTTGGCTATCTGCAAAGCCCGCGCGCGCGGCAGAAGGTGCGCGCATGGTTCAACGCGGTGGAGTTACAGGAGCACATCGCGAACGGTCGCGCGATGGTTGAAAAAACCCTGCAGCGCGAAGGCAAGACCTCGGTCAATCTCGATCAACTGGCCGCGCGGCTCGGTTTCAAGACCACCGACGACCTGTTCTCCGTGGTCGGCAAGGAGGAGTTCAGTCTGAGGCTCGTCGAGCAGGCGTTGCACGATGCGCCGCCGCCCGAGCCCGAGGTCGATGCGCCGGAGAAGTTCGAGAAACGCAGCAGCGGCGCGAGCGTCGCGCGCGGCGCATCCACGGGGGTGCTGGTGGTCGGCGTCGATGCGTTGCTCACCCAGCTCGCGCGCTGCTGCCGGCCGGCGCCGCCCGACGACATCTGCGGATTCGTTACGCGAGGCAAGGGCATGTCGGTTCATCGCAGCGACTGCGCGACGTTCCGCCGGATGGCGGAGCGCGCGCCGGAGCGCGTGCTTCAGACGGCGTGGTCGGCGGACGTGATGAGCGGCCGCGGCCATTCCGTCTACCCGGTCGACCTCAGCATCGAGGCGACGGACCGGCAAGGTCTGCTGCGCGATATCTCCGAAGTATTCGCGCGGGAAAAGATGAACGTGATCGGCGTAAAGACGCAATCGCGCCGCAATGCCGCGTTCATGCAATTTACCGTCGAGGTGTCGAGCTCCGCGCAGATTCAGCGCGCGTGCACGCTGCTGGGCGAGATCACGGGTGTCGTGCGCGCGACGCGCAAGAACTGAGGCGCGGGCGGTTGGAAAAAGCCCTGCTAGTGGCGCGACGGACTAAAGTCGCTGCATAAAAGTACTTGCCAAGCCGCGCTATACTCCATATACTCTCGTCTCTTCAGGCTCGTAGCTCAGCTGGTTAGAGCACCACCTTGACATGGTGGGGGTCGTTGGTTCGAGTCCAATCGAGCCTACCAACGAAAATGAAATTCCGGCCTCGCTGGGGTTTCGCAAACTGCAGTAAGCGCTTTGAGCGCAAAAAGGCGAATACGGTTATGACACCGCGAACGTTGACCGAAACCACTTCGGAACGACGCTAGTCGAGGACCACTTTCGCCAGTGAAGTTTGCATAAAATGTGAATGCGGCCCCTCGAAAGCGGGGCCGCATTTTTTTTATCTTTTTGACCCTGGTTGTATGTGCCGCCGCCGGTCGGCACCACGGAGAACGCAATGGTTTCGATACGTTTGCCTGACGGTTCTGTTCGACAGTACGAGCATCCGGTGACCGTCGCCGAAGTGGCCGCCTCGATCGGCCCCGGTCTCGCGAAAGCCGCGCTCGGCGGCAAGATCGACGGGGAGCTGGTCGATACGTCCATGCTGATCGATCACGACGTGGCGCTCGCCATCGTCACGGAGAAGGACGCAGACGGTCTCGATATCATCCGCCACTCGACGGCGCACCTGCTCGCGTACGCGGTGAAGGATCTGTACCCGGAAGCGCAGGTCACGATCGGCCCGGTCATCGACAACGGTTTCTATTACGACTTCTCCTATAACCGTCCTTTCACGCCGGAAGATCTCGAAAAGATCGAAAAGCGCATGCAGGAATTCTCGAAGAGGGACGAGCCGGTGTCGCGTCGCGTGGTGTCCCGCGACGAAGCGGTCGAGTACTTCAAGAGCATCGGTGAAAAGTATAAGGCCGAGATCATCGAATCGATCCCCGCTAGCGACGAAATCAAACTGTACTCGCATGGCGGCTTCACGGACCTGTGCCGCGGCCCCCACGTGCCGTCCACCGGCAAGCTGAAGGTCTTCAAGCTGATGAAAGTCGCGGGCGCGTACTGGCGTGGCGACTCGAAGAACGAGCAACTGCAGCGCATTTACGGCACGGCCTGGACGAAGAAGGAAGACCAGGAAGCGTATCTCCACATGCTCGAAGAAGCCGAGAAGCGCGACCATCGCAAGCTTGGTAAGCAGCTCGACCTGTTCCACATGCAGGACGAGTCGCCGGGCATGGTGTTCTGGCATCCGCGCGGCTGGACGCTGTGGCAGCAAGTCGAGCAGTACATGCGCCGTCGCGTGAACGACGCCGGCTACCTAGAAATCAAGACGCCATTGATCATGGACCGCTCGCTGTGGGAAGCTTCGGGCCACTGGCAGAACTATCGTGAAAACATGTTCACGACGGAATCGGAAAAGCGTGACTACGCGATCAAGCCGATGAACTGCCCCGGTCACGTGCAGGTGTTCAATCACGGTCTGCGCTCGTATCGCGATCTGCCGCTGCGTTACGCGGAGTTCGGTTCGTGCCATCGCAACGAATCGTCGGGCGCGCTGCATGGACTGATGCGTGTGCGCGGCTTCGTGCAGGACGACGCGCATATTTTCTGTACCGAAGATCAGTTCATCAGCGAATCGATCGCGTTCAACACGCTGGCAATGAGCGTCTACCGAGACTTCGGCTTTGATAGCGTCGAGATCAAGCTGTCACTGCGCCCGGATGCGCGCGCCGGCACCGACGAAACTTGGGATCGCGCGGAGCAGGGACTGCGCGATGCGCTGACGGCCTGCGGCGTCACGTGGGAAGAGTTGCCCGGCGAGGGTGCATTCTACGGCCCGAAGGTCGAGTATCACATCAAGGACGCGCTCGGCCGCTCGTGGCAGTGCGGTACGCTGCAGCTCGACATGGTGTTGCCGGAGCGGCTGGGTGCCGAATACGTTGCCGAAGACAACAGTCGCCGTCGCCCGATCATGCTGCACCGGGCGATCGTCGGATCGATGGAGCGTTTCCTCGGGATTCTGATCGAGCACCATGCTGGTGCAATGCCCGCTTGGCTCGCGCCGATGCAGGTCGTAGTGATGAATATTGCGGAAAGTCAGGCCGAATACGCGCAGGCGCTAGCCCAATCGTTGCAAAAACAAGGGGTTAGAGTCGAGGCCGATTTGCGCAACGAGAAGATTAGCTATAAAATACGCGAGCACACGCTGGAAAAGGTCCCCTACCTGTTGGTGGTCGGCGACAAGGAGCGTGAAGCGCAAACGGTAGCCGTGCGTGCCCGTGGTGGTGTCGATATGGGTGTAATGCCTGTTGACGCCTTCATTGAGCGTCTGCGCCAGGACGTGCAGTCGTTCAACTGAGCCACTTGGTACCCGGCTCGTTTTTTTTAATTTTTAGAGGAAACGTAACATCGCTACTGATAAGTCTGCGCACCGCATCAACGGTGAAATTACAGCACCCGAGGTGCGACTGGTCGGCGTCGAGAACGAACCGCTCGGCATCGTGAAACTCGCTGATGCGTTCCGCATGTCGGAACAGCAGGACGTAGATCTGGTCGAAATCGCTCCGCAAGCGGTTCCGCCGGTTTGCCGCTTGATGGACTACGGCAAGTTCAAGTACCAGGAAGCGAAGAAGCAACACGAGGCCAAGCTCAAGCAGAAGGTCATCCAGGTCAAGGAAGTCAAATTCCGCCCAGGTACCGACGACGGTGATTACAACGTCAAGCTGCGCAACCTCGTCCGCTTCCTCGAAGACGGCGACAAGACGAAAATCACGTTGCGTTTCCGGGGCCGCGAAATGGCTCACCAGGAAATCGGCATGCGCATGCTCGAACGCCTGCGCACCGACCTCGACGAAGTCGGTCAGGTCGAGCAGATGCCGAAAATGGAAGGGCGCCAGATGATCATGGTGCTCGCTCCGAAGAAAAAGAAGTAAGCGCGAAGCAGTTGGCCGGAGCGACGGCGTGCCATGTGGCGCGCGCTCCGGCGGCGCAAGGTTGTTTGATGCTGTGCTGGGTGTCCGGCTTGGTGTCGGAAGGTTTCGGAACGTCGCGCATGCAAGTGCGCAGTGGTTCCCGAAAAGCGGCCGCTGGCGGTATCGGCGGTCTGCATACCAAGTGGAATGGGTTTCGAAGGGCGGGAAATGGCCATCTGGCCGACCGCACACCCATGTCCATCTAATAATGGAGTTGTCATGCCGAAGATGAAGACCAAGAAGAGCGCTGCAAAGCGCTTCGTGGTGCGTCCGGGCGGTACCGTCAAGCGCGGTCAGGCCTTCAAGCGTCACATTCTTACCAAGAAGACCACCAAGAACAAACGCCATCTGCGCGGCTCCACGGCAGTTCATGATTCCGATCTGAACTCCGTTCGCGCAATGCTGCCGTTCGCTTAACCCTTAACCGACACTCATAGGAGCGAAACATGCCTCGAGTAAAACGTGGGGTTACCGCACGGGCCCGTCACAAGAAGATCATCAAGCTGGCCAAGGGTTACCGCGGCCGTCGCAATAACGTCTATCGCATCGCCAAGCAGGCGGTCATGCGCGCAGGCCAATACGCCTACCGCGACCGCCGCAACAAGAAGCGTGTGTTCCGCGCACTGTGGATCACGCGTATCAACGCGGCGGTGCGTCAGCACGACATGACGTACAGCGTGTTCATCAACGGCCTGAAGAAGGCATCGATCGAACTGGACCGTAAGGTGCTGGCCGACATGGCTGTGTTCGACAAGGCTGCTTTTGCTGCGATCGTTCAGCAGGTGAAAGCCGCCGTTGCAGCCTGATTGCGCTTCTGGCAATTAAAACTGCGTGGTTCGTTGCAGCGAACATCCGGTAGTCTCGGTGACGCTGCAACAAAAACGGGGCTCCTCACCGAGCCCCGTTTTTGTTGGTAGAACCAGTTTTGTTTCGATAGAACACTGACGTTGAAATGATGGGATCAATGGATCTGGACCAGATTGTCGCCGACGCGCAAAAAGCCTTCGCAGAAGCCCCCGACGTCACCACCCTCGAGAACGAGAAAGCGCGCTTTCTCGGTAAGGCGGGTGCGCTGACCGAGCTGTTGAAGGGCCTTGGCAAACTCGATCCCGAAACGCGCAAGACCGAAGGCGCACGGATCAACCTCGTCAAGCAACAGGTCGAGGCCGCGCTGACGGCACGTCGTCAGGCGCTCGCCGACGCACTTCTGAACCAGCGTCTCGCTGCTGAAGCGATCGACGTCACGCTGCCGGGCCGCGGCGCCAATGCAGGTAGCCTGCACCCGGTGATGCGCACCTGGGAGCGCGTCGAACAGATTTTCCGTACGATCGGATTCGACGTGGCCGACGGCCCCGAGATCGAAACCGACTGGTACAACTTCACCTCGCTGAACAGCCCGGAAAACCATCCGGCGCGTTCGATGCAGGACACCTTCTACGTCGACGGCAAGGATGCCGACGGCCGCCCGCTGCTGCTGCGCACGCATACGAGCCCGATGCAGGTGCGCTACGCGCGCACCAACACGCCGCCGATCAAGGTGATCGTGCCGGGCCGCACGTATCGCGTGGATAGCGACGCGACGCATTCGCCGATGTTCAACCAGGTCGAAGGCCTGTGGATTGACGAGAACATCAGCTTCGCGGACCTGAAGGGCGTCTATACCGACTTCCTGAAGAAATTCTTCGAGCGCGACGACATTCTCGTGCGCTTCCGTCCGTCGTATTTCCCGTTCACCGAACCGTCGGCCGAGATCGACATGCAGTTCGAAACGGGCAAGAACGCGGGCAAGTGGCTCGAAATTTCGGGCTCCGGCCAGGTGCATCCGACTGTGATCCGCAACATGGGTCTCGACCCGGAGCGCTACATCGGCTTCGCTTTCGGCAGTGGCCTCGAGCGTCTCACGATGCTGCGTTACGGCGTGCAGGACCTGCGCCTGTTTTTCGAAAACGACCTGCGTTTCCTGCGTCAATTCGCGTGACCCGGCGCGCGCGAGCGCGACGAAGCATAAATCGCGGCAGCGCACCTGGTGCGCGCCGCGAGCGTCCCCGGCAGAGCTCGCTGAACCGGCGCAAGACCACCGGGCTTTACGAAGCATCTGCCGGACGTGGACCTAACCTGATCACAACGTACACAGAACCATGCAATTTCCGGAATCCTGGCTCAGAACTTTTGTCGATCCGCAACTGACCACCGACGAGCTGTCGCACGCGTTGACGATGGCGGGTCTCGAAGTCGAAGACCTGCGGACGGCCGCGCCGCCGACCTCGAAGATCGTCGTCGGCCAGGTGCTGGAAGTCGTCAAGCACCCGGATGCGGACAAGCTCAACGTGTGTCAGGTCGACGCTGGCACCGGCGCGACGCTCAACATCGTGTGCGGCGCGCCGAATGTTGCGCCCGGCATCAAGGTGCCGGTCGCGCTGGTCGGCGCGCAACTGCCGCCGGCCGAAGAGGGCGGCGCACCGTTCGCGATCAAGCTGTCGAAGCTGCGCGGCGTGGAAAGCCAGGGCATGCTGTGCTCGGCGCGCGAGCTGAAGCTCTCCGAAGATCACAGCGGTCTGATGATCCTGCCGGGAAGACACGCCGATCGGCCAGGACATCCGCGACACGCTCAATCTCGACGACACCGTTTTTGAAATCAAGCTGACGCCGAACAAGGCCGACTGTCTGTCGGTATTCGGCGTCGCGCGAGAAACGTCGGCGATTACCGGAGCGCCGCTGCGTCCGCTCGAAATCAAGCCGGCTCCGGTCACGCTCAACGAAACGCTGCCCGTGAAAATCTCCGCGCCCGATCTGTGCGGCCGTTTCTCGGGCCGCGTGATCCGCGGCGTCAATGCGCGTGCAAAGTCGCCGCAATGGATGGTCGAGCGTCTCGAGCGCTCCGGCCAGCGCAGCATTTCCGCGCTCGTCGACATCTCGAACTATGTGATGCTCGAGCTGGGGCGTCCGTCGCACGTGTTCGATCTCGACAAGATCCACGGCGGCATGGACGTACGCTGGGGCCGCAAGGGCGAAACGCTGAAGCTGCTGAACGGGAACACGGTCGAGCTCGACGAAACGGTCGGCGTGATCGCCGACGAGCAGCATATCGAAAGCCTCGCGGGCATCATGGGCGGCGACAGCACCGCGGTCACGCTCGACACCACCCACATCTATCTCGAGGCCGCGTTCTGGTGGCCCGACAGCATTCGTGGTCGCTCGCGCAAGTACAACTTTTCGACCGATGCAGGCCATCGCTTCGAGCGCGGCGTCGACTACGCGACGACCGTCGATCATATCGAGCGCATCACGCAGCTGATCCTCGACATCTGCGGCGGCGAAGCGGGTCCGGTCGACGATCAGATCGTCAACGTCCCGAAGCGCGCGCCCGTGAAGATGCGCGTTTCGCGCGCGAACCGCATCATCGGCGTCGCGATCGGTGTCGATGAAATCGCGCAGATCTTCACGCGCCTCGGCCTCTCGTTCGAGCGTGACGGCGATACGTTCTCGGTGATGCCGCCGTCGTACCGCTTCGATATCGAAATCGAAGAGGACCTGATCGAAGAGGTCGCGCGTATCCACGGCTTCGAAAAGATTCCGGCGCGCCCGCCGGTCGCGACCAGCGAAATGCGCGCGACCAACGAGACGCAACGCTCCATCCACGCGATCCGTCATGCGCTCGCCGCGCGCGACTACGCGGAAACGGTGAACTTCAGCTTCGTCGACGCGGAGTGGGAGCAGGACTTCGCAGGCAACAGCAACCCCGTGCGTCTTATCAACCCGATCGCGAGCCAACTGTCGGTGATGCGCACGACGTTGTTCGGCAGCCTGATTCATGTGTTGCGCACGAATCTGAACCGTCGCGCGGCGGACCGCGTACGCGTGTTTGAAGCAGGTCGCGTATTCCTGCACGATCCGTCGATCAAGGCCGGCGAGCTGACCGTCGAAGGTTTCGCGCAGCCGAAGATGATCGGCGCGCTCGCCTATGGGCCCGCGCTCGACGAGCAGTGGGGCGCACCGACGCGTGCCGTCGACTTCTTCGACGTGAAGGGCGACCTCGAAGCGCTGGTCGCACCGGCGCTCGCGCGGTTCGTACAGGCCGAGCATCCTGCGCTGCATCCGGGACGCAGCGCGCGGATCGAATTGAATGGTCGCGCAGTGGGCTGGATTGGCGAATTGCATCCGCGCTGGATGCAAAAATATGATTTGCCGCATGCGCCGATTCTGTTTGAAATCGAAGCGGAAGCATTAATGCAACGGGTATTGCCGATTCCGTCGGAAGTTTCAAAATTCCCGCCGGTACGACGTGATATCGCGGTGGTCGTCGATCAGAAAATCGAGGTTCAGGCGCTGCTCGACGAGCTTCAGAAGGCCCAGTCCGAACCGGCCTGCAAGGCTGTCCAGAAGGTTGCACTTTTCGACGAATTTCGTCCAAAATCAAACACTTCCGGTGGTCTGGCCGCGCACGAGAAAAGCCTTGCGTTCCGGGTGACCTTGCAAGATACTGGCGGAACCCTTCAGGATGAAACGGTCGATCTGGCTATTCAAACTCTGGTGGAACGTCTAGCTCGAGTATATGGCGCACGGTTGCGCGGATAACCCGCATTTAACAATTGCACGGCTGTTTCCGCATCCATTGTTTTACGCTTGGCGCGCCATTTGATAGATATGAATGAAATGAACTCGAGTGATTTCGAAGCCCTTCTTACGGCGCAACGCAGCGCCATGATTCGAGATATTCCGACATCATCCGCCGTCGTTTCCAATGAAACGCCGACACTCACCAAGGCGGAACTTGCCGAGTTGCTGTTCGACAATGTCGGGCTCAACAAGCGGGAAGCGAAGGACATGGTCGAGGCGTTCTTCGAGGTGATCCGCGATGCGCTCGAGAGCGGCGACAGCGTGAAGCTGTCGGGCTTCGGCAACTTCCAGTTGCGCGACAAGCCGCAGCGTCCCGGCAGAAATCCGAAGACGGGCGAGGCGATTCCGATTGCAGCACGTCGCGTGGTGACGTTTCATGCAAGTCAAAAACTGAAGGCGCTCGTCGAAAACGGCGCCGAAGCGAGCTTCTCGCGCGCTGATTGACTGGCGCGCTTTCGGGCAACCCATCACGGCTAACTGACGATGACAGCGACGATCGAAAAAGTCGTCTTGCCTCCGATTCCGGCGAAGCGGTACTTCACGATTGGTGAGGTCAGCGAACTTTGTGGGGTAAAGCCTCACGTGCTGCGTTACTGGGAGCAGGAGTTCACCCAGTTGAGGCCGGTCAAGCGGCGCGGCAATCGTCGGTATTATCAGCATCACGAGGTGCTGCTGATCCGGCGGATTCGAGAGTTGCTGTACGAGCAGGGTTTTACGATCAACGGGGCGCGCAACCGGCTCGATTCGCATGGCGGCGGTGGGCCGGATGCGGTGGTCGAAGAGGGTGAGGCTACCGCCGGAGTCGCGGGTCAGGTGCAGGCATCGGCGGCAACGGTTGCGGTCGATGTCGAGAAGTTGCGCAAGGAACTGCAGAACGTAATCGATCTGCTGGGCCACTAGTTCATGGACTTGTTCGCTTTGTTCGTGTCGAGCGGTTCTAATCGAATGAAGTGTCTGTTATAATTTTCTTCTGTTCGGGGCGTAGCGCAGCCTGGTAGCGTACCTGCATGGGGTGCAGGTGGTCGGAGGTTCAAATCCTCTCGCCCCGACCAAAAAGATCAAAAGGACTTACGGTGAAAGCCGTAAGTCCTTTTTTCTTGCCCGTCGCGCGGGGCAGCGTTTCCCGCTGTCAACGCTTCGCACAAGCTCATCTGCATCCCGAAGCCTCGATTGCTTTGCTTATGCGCTCGGTTTCGGCTGTCTTGCACATCGCGACCGCCGTGGGCAGCATCGACCCGCCGCCCCATTCTCGAGAAGCCGATTTTTTGCAGTTGGCGTCACGGCGCGTTTTCCACGCGGTGAGCCTCTTCTCGATCGCCGCTTTGCAACTCGCCGACACCGCGGCCTTGCCCTTGACGACCTGCTCCAGCTTCTGCTCCGCGACGATCTGATCGCGCCACGCGCACAGATTCATGCTCATCTGATTCGCGTCGCAATGCGACAGGGCCGCGTCGACCTCACTGGCGGGCAGTCCACTGCGGGTTGCGATGACGTGGGCTGGATTGGATGCGGCGGCCAGTGCCGAACTGCTAACAAGCGCAAGCGCGACACACAGCCGTCTCATTGCCGGCCCTGCATCAGGAACGGCGCCGCTTCTTCGCGGCGGCGATTTACCAAGCTTGGCACTCGCACAGCCGATAGCCGTCGCCCGTGGGCATCGCGAGGATGTACGTAGACGTTGCGTGCCATTTCGATTGCGACTTCATCTTTCTGCTGCGAGTTGAGCGTTGACATCTGCAAGGTCACCGGTCGCCGAATCTCGTCATTGGTGCATCGGCCAAAGTACGCAGGTGTGCCTATCCCGAAGGTGCAATTGTTCGCTACGTCGTTGTCGTAGCGAAGGACAGCGCCCACGTGCATCCGCAATGCAGTCCATCCGGCATCGCTCAACTTTTTTTTGATTCGTTTGGCAGGCTCAGCTCCTCAAGAATAGGCGAGTGCAATCTGGCAGACTTGTCACCGGCACGCGTTCGCATTCGCAAGCGCACACGAATCACAGCCCTCGAGCGCCCAACGCGACAAACCGCTCCAGATGATGATCCTCATCCCCAAGCTGATGATCGATCATCACGAGCCGCTTCGCGTAATGCGCGAGCGGCAGTTCCCACGTCATACCGATCCCGCCGTGCAACTGGATGCATTCCTCCGCGACTCGCGTGCCGATCCGGCCGATGCTGTACTTGGCCGCCGACACCGCGCGCTCGCGCGCGTTTCGTTCACCGTCGAGCGCCGCCGCCGCGTTGATCACCGCCGAGCGCGCCTGCTCGATTTCGAGCAGCAAATCGGCCATGCGATGCTGCAACGCCTGGAAGCTGCCGATCGGCACGCCGAACTGCTTGCGCGTGCGCAGATAGTCGAGCGTGTAGTCTTTCGCGACGTCCATTGCGCCGACCGCTTCCGCGCACAGCGCGAGCACGCCGCAACTCAGCGCATATTCGAGCGTCGCAAAGCCGTGATCCGCTGAGCCGAGCACGGTGTCGTCGCGGAGCGTGACGTCGTCGAACGTCACTTCGGCCGCGCGTCCTCCGTCGATCTTGCGGTAGCCGCGCACGCTCACACCCGTCGCGTCCCTCGGCACCAGAAATAGCGTGATGCCGGCTTCGGCATCGTCCTCGCCTCTCGTGCGTGCCGAGACGAGGAACACCTGAGCATGCTCGCCATGCTGAACGACGGCCTTTGCGCCGTGCAACGTCCACACGCCGCTGTTGCCATTTACGCTGCGGCGCGCGCGCGTCGTCGCGACCCGGGCAAGCTCGTAATGACTGTCCGGTTCGCCATGCGCGAGCGCAACGATCCGCGAGCCGTCGATCAACGAACCCAGCGCCGCATTCTGCACGTCGCCGCCGCTGCGAGCGATCGCCCGGCCGACGATCAGCGTATCGAGAAACGGTTCGACGACGAGCCCGCGGCCGATGCTCTCGAACACCACGGAAATATCGAACCCGCCGCCGCCAAAACCGCCGCTCGCTTCGTCGAACAGTGCGCCGATCACGCCAAGCTCCGCGAAGCGTGCCCACAATTCGGTGCTGAAGCCTTGCGTCGAGCGTGCGATTTCATCGCGCGTCGCGAAGCCGTACTGCTCGCTGATAAACCGATTCAGCGTATCCGCCAGCATGCGGCGCTCTTCAGTGTGCTGGAAATTCATGACGTGCGCCTCTTACAGTCCGAGGATCATTTTGGAAATGATGTTCTTCTGGATTTCGTTCGAGCCGCCGAAGATCGACAGCTTGCGATTATTGAAGTACTGCGACGCGGCACTCGCGGCTTCGTCGGGGCCGACCGGCACGCCGTCGAAGCCTTCGTGCAGCGCTTGCTCGACGAATGGCTGCGCATAAGCGCCCATCGCACGCCGCGTCAGCGACGAGATCTCCTGACGGATCTCGGTGCCGCGAATCTTCAGCATCGAACTCTCGGCACCGGGCACGCCGCCGCCCGCCACGGCCGCGATCACCCGAAGATTGGTCGTCTTCATGTTCTCGAGATCGATCTCGACGCGCGCCATGCGTGCCGCGAACGCCGGATCCTCGGCGAGCGGCCGGCCGTTGCGCAGCTGTGTCGCGGCGATCTTGCGCAGACGGTTGAAGGCGGCGACGGAAAAGCCGACGCCGGCGATATTGGTGCGCTCGTACGTAAGCAGATATTTCGCGTAGGTCCAGCCCTTGTTTTCTTCGCCGACGAGATTTCCGACCGGCACGCGCACGTCGGTGAAGAACACTTCATTGACCTCGTGCTCGCCGTCGAGCGTGATGATCGGCCGGACTTCGACGCCCGGCGTGTTCATGTCGATCAGCAGAAAGCTGATGCCTTCCTGTTTGCGCACGTCGGTCGCGGTGCGCACGAGGCAGAAGATCATGTTCGCGTAATGACCGAGTGTGGTCCACGTCTTCTGGCCATTGACGAGGTAGTGCTCGCCCTGCGCGTCCTTGCCGCGCACTGCCGTCGTCTTGACCGAAGCGAGATCGGAGCCCGCGCCCGGCTCCGAATAGCCCTGGCACCACCAGTCGGAACCGTCGAGAATGCGCGGCAGCCAGTGACGCTTCTGCGCCTCGCTGCCGTACTTGATCAGCACCGGCCCGAGCATGTTGACGCCGAACGGCACGACGCGTGGCGCGCCGGCGAGTGCGCATTCGTTTTCGAAGATGAATTTCTGCACTGCGCTCCAACCCGGGCCGCCGTACTCTTTCGGCCAGTGATTCGCGAGCCAGCCTTGCGCGTTCAGAATCGCGTGCCACTCGGCCATGTCGCCGCGCGTCAGACGCCGCCCGCCGTGCACCTTGCCGGCGAGACGTCGCGGGAGCTTGTCGCGCAGAAACGCCAGCACGCTGGCGCGAAACGCTTCTTCCTCGGAGGTGAAGTTCAGATCCATCGCAGTCGTTCCGTCAGTGTTCGTGGTGGTTCAGGCCGTCGTGTTCAGGCTCGCGAAATCCGCGCCGCGCTCGACCAGCTCGACGAGCAGCGGCGACGGCCGCCAGAACAGCGGGTCTTCCTTACCGAACTCGCGGATGTCGGCGAGAATCGTCGGCAGGCCGGCGCTATCCGCGTATTTCATCGGACCGCCGCGGTAGCGCGGAAAGCCGTAGCCGTACAGCAGGGTCACGTCGACGTCGAGCGGGCGCAGCGCGATACCTTCGTGGACGACGTTCGCGCCTTCGTTGATCATCGCGGCCAGATAGCGGCGCATGATCTGCTCGTCGGTGAAGCTGCGCGGCGTGATGCCCGCGCGCGCACGCTCGGCGTCGATGATCGCCTCGACTTCGGGATCGGGCATGCCGCCGCGCGATCCTTCGGGGTACAGATAGAATCCGCGGCCGGTCTTCTGGCCGAACCAGCCGCGCTCGCACAGGCGGTCGGCGATCTGCACGTAGCGCGCGTTCGGGTCGCGCGTGGCCGCGCGGCGTTTGCGCGCCGCCCAGCCGATGTCGCCGCCCGCGAGATCGACCACCTGAAACGGGCCCATCGGCAAGCCGAACGCCCGCACCGCCGCGTCGATCTGATACGGCGATGCACCGTCTTCCATCAGCGCGTCCGCGGCGGCGCGGTACACGGCAAGCAGGCGATTGCCGATGAAGCCGTCGCACACGCCGGCGCGCACCGGCGTCTTGCGCAGCTTCTTCGCGAACTCGAACGCAGTCGCGACGACGTCGGCGCTGACCTGCTTCGGCACCACGACTTCGAGCAGCTTCATGATGTTGGCGGGCGAGAAGAAGTGCAGGCCGATTACGTCGGCGGGGCGCGAGATGCTGGCTGCGATCGCGTCGATGTCCAGATACGACGTGTTGGTCGCGAGCACCGCACCGGACTTGCAGACGCGATCGAGCTCGGCGAATACGGCCTTTTTGACGTCGAGATCTTCGAACACGGCTTCGATCACGAGGTCGGCGTGAGCAAGCGCATCGTACGACGTGCTGCCGCTCCAGCGCGCCATGGTCGCGGCTTTCTTCTCAGCGGTGAGGCGGCCCCTGGCGATCAGCCCATCGTAGACCTTGTCGATGTGCGCGCGGCCACGCGCGAGCGCCGCTTCGTCGCGTTCGATCAGCGTGACGGGCAGCCCCGCGTCGAGCACTGCGACCGCAATGCCCGCGCCCATCGTCCCGCCGCCGATCACGCCGATCGCCTCCAGCGCGCGCGGTTTCGCGTCGCGCGTTTCGGGCGCCTTCAGCACTTCGCGCTCGGCGAAGAATGCGTGAACCAGGCCGGCGCGCTGCGGGCTGTCGAGGCATTGCAGGAACAGCTTGCGTTCGAGCTTCAAGCCCTCCTCGAAGGGCTGTTCGATCGCGGCTTCGACGGCATCGACGATTTTCAGCGGCGAGAACAGGCCGCGCGCTTTCTTCGCGGTTTCGTCACGCGCTTTCGCGACGGCGGCGCGGCTCGCGGCGCGATCGATCAATGCGGCGGCGTCGCGCGTGCGGCGTACCGGCGCGTGCGCGGCGAGCAGCTCGTGCGCGTAGGCGAGCCCTTCGGCGAGGATGTCGCCGCTGTCGCCGAGACGGTCGACGAGGCCGAGCGCGAGCGCCTCCTTCGCGTTCGCGTGACGGCCGCTCAGCATCAGGTCGAGCGCCGCCGGCGCGCCGATCAGACGCGGCGTGCGTTGCGTGCCGCCCGCGCCAGGCAGCAGACCCAGCTGCACTTCGGGCAGGCCGAGCTTCGCGCCGTCGACGGCGATCCGGTAATGCGCGGCGAGCGCCACTTCGAGCCCGCCGCCGAGCGCCGCGCCATGCAGCGCGGCAATCACGGGTTTCGTGCATGCCTCGATGCGGTTGCACACGTCCGGCAGCGAAGGCGGCACCGGCGGCTTGCCGAACTCGCGAATCTCGGCACCGGCGATGAAGTTGCGCCCCGCGCCGACGATCAGCACGGCTTCGACCGCGCGGTCGGCGTCGGCGGCTTCGATCGCGGCCAGCAGGCCGCGCCGCACGTCGGCGGATAGCGTGTTGACCGGCGCGTGGTCGATCGTGACGAGCAGGACCTTGCCGTGCAATTCGCGCGTGACGACGTCGGCTGAGGAGGAAAGGGTCATCGTAGGTGTCTCCGTTTGAGGATGGCGAGGCGCGCCGGATCGTCCCATTCTGGAGTGGTCAACGTTCATTGACAATGACACCGTTGATTGACAGACTGTCAAAATTATTTTGACAAAGACTGGGCCATGGACGTCAACTCGCTGACCCTGCTCGTCGACATCCTCGACGCCGGCAATCTGAGCGAAGCGGCGCGCCGGCTCAAGATGAGCCGCGCGAACGTCAGCTATCACCTGAATCAGCTCGAGCGTTCGGTCGGCCTGCAATTGGTGCGACGCACCACGCGTCGCGTCGAGGCGACCGAGATCGGTCTGCGGCTCTACGAGCACGGCCGCACGATCCGCAACGCGCTGCTGGCCGCGCGCGAGTCGGTGACCACACTGGGCCAGAGCCTGCAGGGGCGCGTGCGGCTCAGCGTGCCGAGCGGCTATGGCCAGCTCGTGATGTCCGACTGGCTGATCGCGTTCAAGCGGCTGTATCCGGGTATCGTGCTCGATGTGATGTTCGAGAACCGTGTCGAGGATCTGATGCGCGACGAGATCGACATCGCGGTGCGCGTGATGTCGGAGCCGCCGCAAAACCTCGTCGCGCGGGACATGGGGCCAGTCCGGTACGTGGCCTGCGCATCCCCCGAATTCGCGCGGACACACGGCCTGCCCGCGACGCTCGACGACCTGCGCACCGCGCCGCTGATTACCGCGGCCGTGATCGGCAAGCAGTTGCGGCTCGCCGCGTATCTGCGCGACGAGCGTCATGAAGTCCTGCTCGAACCGACGATTATTTCGGAAAACTTTCTATTTTTGCGCCAGGCGGTGCTGGCCGGTCTCGGTGTCGGACTCGTGCCCGACTACGTGGTGCAGGACGATCTGAAGCTCGGCGCCGTGCTGACCGCGCTCGATGCATGGCGGCTCAGCATCTTCGGCACGCACATGTACATGCTGTACATGCCGAATCGGCATCACACGCGCGCGGCGGCGACGTTCATCGACTTCGTGCTGGAGCGGGCGCAGGGCTCGGGCAGGGGCGGCGCGAACTGAAGCTGCGAACTCAGGCGCCGAGTCTGCGCGCGATGGCCGTCGTGACCATCGGCACGCCGACGCGCAGCAGCTTGCGCACGCCTTCGTCGCTACCGACTTTGCCCACCGCGTTGTCGATCATCGCCTGCATCACGCTCGCCGGATAAAATTCGCGAAACAGCGTGTTGGCGCCGGTTTGCTCGAACACGTGGTGCAGGAGCGACCCAACGGGGGGGCCGATGCGCTTGAACAGGCCCATCTTGACCACCCGGTTGTTCCACAGATGCAGCGTGTACGCATTGGAACAGAGCGCCGCGCACTCGTCGAAATAGCGCGGCAGGAACACCTTGTAGTAATCGTTGAAGTGCACCGGATAGAACAGGCTTTCGGGAAGACCGGCCTTCACGCCGTAGATGGCGGTCAGCAGACGCGGGCCGGTGTCGCCCCACTTCAGTGCCCGGCCTTTCATCGCTTCGACCCGTTCGATCGCCTCGTGCAAGCGCGGCTGATCCGGATCGAGCCGCAGAATCGCATTACAGATGCTCGACTGGGTTTCCCGGCCGATCAGATCGCCCTTGGCGTTGAGATCGAAATCGCGTAGCAGCAGCATGTCGGTATCGACCCAGATCTCATCGGTCTTCGTGAACATCACGAAGCGGAAATAGTCGGTGAAATGCTGCATCGACGGCACGCCGTGAATCGGGAAGTCGTTCAGCGAGTCGCGCGGCAGTATCGTGGTCGCGTCCTTCGCGATCACGCCGGGCGGCAGAGTGTCGATCGGCTCGTAGCTATAGAGCGCGACCTCGCTGCCGTACAGCGTGAACGAATTCAGACAGGCGATCTCGTAGGGAGAAAGTTCCGGGCCATGCCAGAACGATGCAAACCTTGCCTTGCGCATATGTCATCCAGGGTAGCGATCATGCGGCGCAACATGCGCGCCGAACCTGTGTAACGATCCTAGACGGGCGCGGCACAGGTCAGATGTAAAGGGCTTGAATCGCACAGGAGTTGTCGCAAAACGTTGAGTTCAGCGCCACGAGTCGGCGATTATGAGCGGGACTATGTCGTATCTGGCGAATTCAGTTGCGCACGGCAATGCATCAACCGAGTGCGCAAGGTCGTGGGCTAAACTGCGGAACACCGGCCATGCGCGCAGAGGCAGCAAGCGACGGACCATGCATCACGCCATGCAGCGACAACGACGATATCCAGGAGACCCGATGAACCTCGACGGCGAGACTTACGATTCGCTCACGGCCAGATTCGCGTGGCGTATTCCACCGCGCTACAACATCGGCGTCGACACATGCGACAAGTGGGCCGATGGCTCGGGGCGTCTCGCGCTGATCTACGAAGACGCCGACGGCCGCGCGACCCGCTATACGTTCGACGAACTGAAAGCCCTGTCCGACCGCTTCGCCAATTGCGCTGCTCGCGGCGGGCGCGCGGCGCGGCGAGCGCATCGGCATCTTTCTGTCGCAATCGATCGAAACGGCCATCGCGCATCTCGCGGCCTACAAGGCCGGCATGGTCGCGGTGCCGCTGTTCGCGCTGTTCGGCGTGGACGCGATCGAGCATCGGCTCGGCGACAGCGGCGCGCTCGCGCTGATCACCGATCACGCCGGCGTGCAAAAGATCGACGAAATTCGCGGCGCGCTGCCCGAGTTGCGACACGTGTTCAGTGTCGATATCGAGCAGGATGACGAAGCATCGGACGCGCCCGTGCGGTCGTTCTGGCAGGCGTTGAATGGCGCTTGCGCCGAGTTCACGCCGGCCGACACCGCCGCGGACGATCCGGCGATCATCATCTATACGTCGGGCACGACCGGAAAACCGAAGGGCGCGTTGCACGGGCATCGCGTTTTGCTCGGGCATCTGCCCGGCGTGGAGATGTCGCAGCAGGGCTTTCCCGCGCGCGCGACGCTGATGTGGACGCCCGCGGACTGGGCGTGGATCGGCGGTCTGTTCGACGTGCTGCTGCCATCGTGGCATCACGGTGTCGCGGTGCTGGCGCGCCGTTTTGCGAAATTCGACGGCCACGCCGCGTTCGATCTGCTCGCGCGTCACGCGGTCTCCCATGCGTTTCTACCGCCGACCGCGCTGAAGATGATGCGCGGCGTCGAGCGGCCCGCCCATCTGCGTCTCGCGTTGCAATCGGTCGCGAGCGGCGGCGAATCGCTGGGCGAGGAACTGATCGGCTGGGGGCGCGACGCACTCGGCGTGACGATCAACGAGTTCTACGGGCAGACCGAGTGCAACGTCGTGGTGTCGTCGTGCGCGGCGCTGTTCGAGCCGCGCTTCGGCGCGATCGGGCGCGCGGTGCCGGGGCACCATGTCGCGATCGTCGATGCCGCCGGCAACGAGCTGCCGCCCGGCGCGATCGGCGATATCGCGGTGGCCGCGCCCGATCCGGTGATGTTTCTCGGCTACTGGCGGAATGTTGCGGCCACCAACGACAAATTCCGCGGCAGGTTTCTGCTGACCGGCGATCTCGGCACCCGCGACGCGGACGGCTTCATTCGCTTCGTCGGTCGTGGCGACGACGTGATCACGAGCGCCGGTTACCGGATTGGGCCGGCGTCGATCGAGGATTCGCTGCTGCGTCATCCGGCCGTCGCGATGGCGGCCGTGGTCGGCGCCCCCGATCGCGAGCGCACCGAAATCGTGATGGCGTTCGTCGTGCTGAAAGCGGGTTTCGTCGGCGACGATGCACTCGTGCGCGAGATCCAGCAGCACGTGAAGACGCGTCTGGCCGCGCACGAATATCCGCGCGAGATTCGCTTCGTCGAAAGCCTGCCGATGACGGCCACCGGCAAGGTGATCCGCAAGACGCTGCGCGAGGCGGTGACGCACGGTCCGGACGCGATCTCACCGGCGAAAAACTGAGTCTGCTACGATGACCAACCCACGATGGGAATCACAGCGGAGAGATTGGATGCGCCCCGAGAGTGCAATGCGTTTCGATCAGGAGTTCGCGCCGCGCATTGCCGAGGCGATCGCCGCGTGTATCGCAAAGACCGTGCACACCGACGTGTTGCCGCATGGCGAACAGGGTCAGCCCACCCGCGTGCGGATTCACGCCGCGCCGCTCGATGAGCTCGGTCATTACCCGCATCCGTTGAATCTGTATCTGACCTGGGACGGCGACGAAATAGAAAGGCTGATGGGCGAGCAGGGCGCGATGCGTTTCGCCAGATATCTGGCCGCGCTGCCGCGCAAGCTCAATGCGTGGACCCAGGCGCGCGAACTCGATTTCTCCACGCACACGCAGGGTGAGCCGGTTACGTTGATCGGCGGGCTCGATTTCGAATCGTAGACGCTCGCGCGCGTTTGCGGGTTTGCGTTCGAGAGCTGGATAAAGAACGACCGCTGTGCTCGAAGAGCCAGCGGCCGTTGCTTTTGCAGCGTTGGGTTACAGCGACGCCCAGCCGCCCAGCGCCGGATCGCTCATGCTGTTGTTTGCCGTCTCGACATGACCGGCGATGCGGCGCGCGAACGTCGGGTCCGTATCGACGGTGATCGCGAGATCGTACCAGCCGTATGCGTTGCGCAGATCGAGGTACAGATTGTCGGTGTCGCCGCCGCGTACCGAACGCTTGATCACATGGCTCGCGTCGTACGCGTTGACGATCGTGAACTGGCAACGCGCGCTGCCGACGTTCTCGAGCCGCAGTTGCAGATTGCCGTTCGCGACATCGTAGCCTTCGGCGACGGCCGGCCGTGCGGTGTCCGAACCATTCCACCAGTTCCGTGCGACCACCTTGCCCGCGAAGCGGCGCAGGAAGCCGTTCGGCCCGTGCACGCTGAAGTCGTAGCTGCCGTCGGCGTTGAGCAGCAGCGCGTCCTGCAGATGCTTGCCCGCTTCGACGGTATAGCTGCGCGGCGCGTCGGCGCTATTGGCCGCGTACACGAGGAATACCGCGCCCGCGCGGCCCGTGTTGACGAAGCGCATCGTCAGCTTGCCGTTCGAGCCTTCGTCGACGCGCACGAACAGTTCGTACGGCAACGCGCGCGCCGGGCGCACGCCCGCTTCCTGCTTCGGCACCGTCTGCACCGTCGGCGGTTGCGGCACGTAGTCCGGGTGACGGTTCTGGTCGGCCGGCACGTAGCCGCTCGTGCCCGGCAGCGACGGCACCGACGCGTTCGGATTCGCGAAGTTGAACGCGGAGGTCAGATCGCCGCACACCGCGCGACGCCACGGCGTGATGTTCGATTCGCCGAGATTGTGCTGCTGGCCGAAGCGCTTTTCGATGAAGCGGATCACCGACGTATGGTCGAACACTTCCGAGCACACGTAGCCGCCTTTGGACCACGGCGAGACCACCAGCATCGGCACGCGCGGTCCGAGCCCGTACGGCCCGGCGACGTTCTTCGCATCGCCGGCATAGATTTCGTGCGTGATGTCGACGCTCGACAAACCGTTGGCGCTCGACGCGGCCGCGAACGGTGCGGCGATGTGATCGAAGAAGCCGTCGTTTTCGTCGTAGTTGATCAGCAGCACGGTCTTGCTCCACACGTCCGGGTTCGACGTGAGGATCTGCAGCACCTGATCGATGTACCACGCGCCGTAGTTGGTCGGCCAGTTCGGATGCTCGCTGTACGCTTCGGGCGCGACGATCCACGACACCTGCGGCAGCGTGCCGTTCTGCACGTCACGCTTCAGAATGTCGAAGTAGCCGTCGCCGTTGACCGCGTTGGTGCCGGTCCGCGCGTTGTCGTATAGCGGGTTGCCCGGCTGCGCGTTGCGGTACTGATTGAAATACAGCAGCGAGTTGTCACCGTAGTTGCCGATGTACGCGTTCTGCGTCCAGCCCCACGAGCCGTTCGCGTCGAGCCCGGTGCCGATGTCCTGATAGATCTTCCACGAGATGCCCGCGTTCTGCAGCACTTCGGGGTAGGTCGACCAGCCGTAGCCGAGTTCCGAATTGTCGATTACCGGACCGCCGCCGCTGCTGTCGTTGCCGACCCAGCCACTCCACATGTAGTAGCGATTCGGATCGGTCGGGCCCATCAGCGAGCAGTGGTAGGCGTCGCAGATCGTGAATGCGTCGGCGAGCTGATAGTGGAACGGGATGTCGTCGCGCGTCAGGTAGGCCATCGTGGTCGCGCCTTTCGACGGTACCCACTGATCGTTGCGGCCGCCGTTCCATGCGGCGTGCGTGGAGCTCCAGTCGTGCGCGAGATCCTGCAGGAATTGCAGGCCGAGGTTCGGCGCGCCCGGACGGAACGGCAGCACGTAGCTGGCACCGCTGGCATCGGTGGTTTGCGGCTGATACCACACCGGCTGGCCGTTCGCGAGGTTGATCGCGCGCGTGTCGCCGAAGCCGCGCACGCCTTTGAGCGTGCCGAAGTAGTGGTCGAACGAACGGTTCTCCTGCATCAGCACGACGATGTGCTCGACGTCGCGGAGCGTGCCGGTCCGGTTGTTGGCCGGAATCGCGAGCGCATTGCGGATGCCCGGCGGCAGCATGCTCAACGCGGTGAAGGAACCGGCGGCTTGCGCGGCCGAGCGCAGAAAATCACGACGATTGTTTGAGGTCATGGTTGGGGCGGTGGTGGCTTTGATCTTCGGTGGAGGAAAAAGGCACGGGGACGACAAATTGCGGTACTGAAACGGCGATGCTGCGTCGGACGCGCGAAGGCGGGCTAGCCGCCGCGCGCGGTGCGATTCTCAATCGACGGTATGGATGACGGGGCTGGCCAGCGGCGGCGAGGTGGCGGACAGCGCCGTGCCGGCTTCGGATGCGGGTGCCGCCGGTGTCTGGATCGTCAGCGTCGGCGGCGCGGAGTCGGCCGGCGGCGGGGCGATCGATGGGTCGCCGGGGTTAGCGGCGGAATGGTCGGTTGAACTGATCGTATTCGTGCCGGCGGGCGGGGCGTCGTCGCTGCACGCTCCTGCTAGCGCGCACAGCGCGATCACCGCGATGGCGCCCGTCAAACGTTTGCGACGGGGCGCACGAATCGGCTTCGACACGAAGGGCATGGCACTGTCTCCGGGCGGGGAAGGGATGCCTCGCAATCGATGTGCCGAGGTCAGCGATGCAGCAGCATAATCGCCGATCCGTGTAATTTTTATGAAGTATCGGTAACAGACGGGCGCCGCTTATCGTTGTGCGCGCACGAACGCCGCGATGGCGTCGTTGAGTGCGGCGGGCGCGTCGCGATGCGGCGAGTGTCCGCATGCGTCGAGCTTCACGAATTGGGCGTGCGGCACGCGCGCGGCGATCGTGTCGATCTGCGCCATCGTGCCGTAGTTGTCGTCGTTGCCCTGGATCGCGAGTAGCGGTCGACGGATCGGCGCGAGCGCCTCGACGATCGACCACCGCCTGAACGCAGGGTCGAGCCAGATATCGTTCCAGCCGTAGAACGCGGAATCGACGTCCGCGTGATAGCGGGCGAGCTTCGCGCGAAGATCGGTGGTTTCGTAAAGCTGCTTCGTTTGGGCGATGCTTTGCACCGAGATGTCTTCGACGAATACGTGCGGCGCGATCACGACCGCGCCCGCGAGCGCATCGGGGTACAGCGCCGCATACAGCAACGCGATCGAGCCGCCGTCGCTATGACCGATCACCCACATGCGTTGGCGTTGCCGCAGGTCGATATCGAGCGCGTCGAGCAGGGTGGGGAGGATGTCGCGCGCCTGTGCGGTCATGAAATCGACCGGCCATTTGTCGTCAGGCGCACGCGCTGTCGAGAGTCCGTAGCCTGGCCGCGAATAGACGAGCCCGCGCATGCCGAGTCGCGCGCACAACGTCTGCGGCCAGTCGCGCCACATCGCGATCGAGCCGAGACCTTCGTGCAGGAATACCGCCATCGGCGAATCGTCCTGCTGAGCATTCGCCTGCTCGTTGACCCAGCGGTACTCGATGCGCAGCGGTCCATGCGACGCGCTCGCCGGCAGTGCGGCAAAGCGGCTGGCGGCAACCGCGGAGGAAGTGGCAGGGGCGGTACCTCGGTTCTGCATCAATGAATCACCTATGACTGTTCGCGTAGCTTGAAGCGTTGAATCTTGCCGGTGGCGGTCTTCGGCAGATCGTCGGTGAACACGATATCGCGCGGGTACTTGTGCGGCGCGAGCCGTTCCTTGACGAAGGTCTTCAGTTCCTCAGCGAGCAGGTCGGACGGCATGAAGTCGCGCTTGAGCACGACGAACGCGCGCGTTTTCACGAGCCCGCCATGATCGACGCCGACCACCGCCGCTTCGAGCACCGCCGGATGCGCGACGAGCACCATCTCGACCTCGACCGGCGACACATATTGGCCGCTCACTTTCAGCATGTCGTCGCTGCGGCCCGCGTAGACATAGCAGCCGTTCGCGAGACGCCGATATTTGTCGCCGCTTCTGATCCATTCGCCGAGAAACGTCGCGCGCGTTTTCTCGCGATTGCTCCAGTACATCAGCGCCGCGCTCGGCCCCTTGATGAACAGATCGCCGACTTCGCCATCGGGCACCGGCCGCCCGGCTTCGTCGCGCAACTCGACTTCGTAGCCCGGCACGGGGCGCCCGGTCGTGCCGTATTCGACTTCTCCCGCGCGATTCGACAGGAAGATGTGCAGCATTTCCGTCGAGCCGATGCCATCGAGAATCTCGGCGCCGAAGTGCGCGGTGAAGCGTTCGCCGACGTCGCGTGGCAACGCCTCGCCGGCCGACGCGCACACGCGGATCGCGACGTCGGCGCGCGCGGGCAGGTTGGGCGACACCAGCATGTTCGCGTACAAGGTCGGCACGCCGTAGAACACGGTCGGGCGATGCCGGACGAGGCGCGCGAAAATCGCCTCGGCGGTCGGGCGCTCGGCCATCAGGATCGCGGTCGCGCCGACCGACAGCGGAAACGTCAGCGCGTTGCCGAGCCCATATGCAAAGAACAGTTTCGCCGCCGAAAACACCACGTCGCTCTCGACGATGCCGAGCACCGGCTTCGCATACAGCTCGGCGGTCCAGTACAGATTCGCGTGCGTATGGACGGTGCCTTTCGGCTTGCCGGTCGAGCCCGACGAATAGAGCCAGAACGCGATGTCGTCCGCGTTGCTTGCACAGCCTTTGCCGGCGGGTAGTGCGGTGTCGACCAGCGTTTCGAAGCGGGGCGCCGCGAGCGGCGCTTCGGTAGAGGCGTGAGGCTGCGAGACGATCGGTTGGCAGCCGTCGTCGTCGATGCTGCTCAGCGCCTCCGTCACGTTAGGTAGCAACGGTTCCGATACGATCACCGCTCGCGCGTGGCTGTGCGTCAGCATGTACGTATAGTCGGCGGCGCTCAGCAAGGTGTTCGCGACGACCGGCACGATGCCGGCGTAAAGCGCGCCGAGAAATGCGACCGGCAGCGATACGGTGTCGAGCATCACGAGCAGCACGCGTTCCTCGGGATGCACGCCGAGCGCACGCAGTGCGCTGGCGCAGCGCCGCGCGCGCTGTTCGAGTTCGCCGTAGGTCATCGCGCCGTAGTCGTCGATATAGGCGACTTTGCTCGCGCGCGCTTCGTTCAACTGGAACAGATGCCTCGCGAAGTTGAACAGCGGGGGCGGCGGCGCAACCGGCTCGCGCGCGCTCGTTTCCAGCAGGGCTTCCATATGTCTCCTCCATCCGTGGACACGGTCCGGCTCTTGTGTGATCGTGATCTGCTCGCGGCTCACGCGCGCGTGAATTCGATCGCCCCTTGCGGCAGCAGATACAGCACCAGCGCCCGGCCGTTCGCGACGGTCGGACGATGCGCCGAGCCGGGGCCGTACACGCACCAGCCGCCCGGATGGCCGTCGAACGTCGCGCCGTCGGTGAGGGGCATGATCAGATCGATCTCGCCGTGCGGATGGACGTGGTGCGGACCGGCAATGTCCTGCATGTCGACGACGTCGACGGAAAAGCCGTGCGTGTCGGGCAGCGCCTTGAACATGCGGCCGTAGCGGATGCCGCCGGCCTCGCGGTTGCACAGCCAGCCTTCGGCGACGCCGCTGCGGCATGCGTTCGCGAGTTCGTGAAAGGTGGGGCTGCCGGCAGGCCAGGTGTCGTTCAGCCAGTCGGCGAGCGCGGCGTCCAGCGGCCGCCCGGCGAGTTGCCCAGTGACGCCTGCGATCAGGCGCCGGAATTCCTGTGGGGACATGCGAGCCTCCAGAAGCGCGCTCACGCAGGCCGGCCGCCGGGTCGCCGGCCGCCGGAACTTGGGTGCATGCGTATTGCGGCGCCGTCTCCGTGACGCGGCCGGAATGCCAAGGCGGCGCGCGACTGTGTTTGTGATTGGATCAGCTTTTGGCGAAAATTAAACCGTTCACCTGGTGCGTGTCAAGCACTATAGTACATGTATCGTAGTCACGAGGTCGCAAAACATGAATCAAAAGTACCCTCCCGCACCGTTGGACGAAACCGACGACGCGGCCCGCGCCGAACGCACCGAGCGCGCGGGTGAACGCACGGCCGAACGTGGCGGCGAGCGCGAAGAACGCGATCCGTTCCTGACCGCGATGGGCGAGCGTGTGCGTTTGCTGCGCGCGCGCCGCGGCATGACGCGCAAGACGCTGGCGGCCGAAACCGGTTTGTCGGAGCGACATCTGGCGAACCTCGAATCGGGCGTCGGCAATGCGTCGGTGCTGGTGCTGCGGCAGCTCGCGGCCACGCTGAACTGCCCGCTCGCCGAGGTGATCGGCGACGAAACCACCGCGTCCGCCGAATGGCTGCTGATCCGCGAGCTGCTGCAGGGGCGCGACCAGGCGGCACTGCAGCGCGCGCGCATCGCGCTCGCCGAGATGTTCGCGCAGGCGCCGCGCGACCCGCACCGCAAGGACCGCATCGCGCTGATCGGCCTGCGCGGCGCGGGTAAGTCGACGCTCGGGCGCATGCTCGCGCAGGAGCGCAAGGTGCCGTTCATCGAGCTCACGCGCGTGATCGAACAGCTCGCGGGCTGTCCGCCGTCAGAGATTCATTCGCTGTACGGCGCGAGCGCGTATCGACGCTACGAGCAACGCGCGCTCGAGGCCGTGATCCACGAGCATCCGCACGCGGTGATCGCGTCGCCGGGCGGGCTCGTGTCGGAATCGGGCACGTTCAACGTGCTGCTGTCGCACTGCTTCACCGTGTGGTTGCAGGCGACGCCCGAGGAGCATATGCGCCGCGTCGTCGCGCAAGGCGATCTGCGGCCGATGTCCGGCAACCGCGAGGCGATGGACGACCTGAAGCGCATCCTCGCCGGGCGCGCCGAGCTATACGGACGCGCGGACATGTCGTTCGACACCAGCGAAAAGACGCTCGCCGATGCGTACCTGCAGTTGCGCGACCGTCTCGCCGCGCGGCTCGCGGCGGAAGCCCCCGACGAGGCGCGCGTGAACTGACCGATCGCGGGCACCAGGGTTTCCCCGTAAAAATGCACTAAAGTGCTTTACGCTGGTATGACGATGCACTATTGTTCAAAAAACAGATTGCATCGTCCAGTCAGGAGACGCCCCATGTCCACAGCACCCGCCGCCATTGCTCAGGCCGCGCCGGTCGACTATCGCACCGACCCGTCGCAGTACAAGCATTGGAAGCTCAGCTTCAACGGTCCGGTCGCGACGCTCGGCCTCGACGTCGCCGAGGACGGCGGCATTCGCGACGGCTACAAGCTGAAGCTCAATTCGTATGATCTCGGCGTCGACATCGAACTGCACGACGCGATTCAGCGCATTCGCTTCGAGCATCCGGAAGTCCGCACGGTGGTGGTGACGAGCCTGAAGGACCGGGTGTTCTGCTCGGGCGCGAATATCTTCATGCTGGGGCTGTCATCGCACGCGTGGAAGGTCAACTTCTGCAAATTCACGAACGAAACGCGCAACGGGCTCGAAGATTCGTCGCGCCATTCGGGGCTGAAGTTTCTCGCCGCGGTGAACGGCGCGTGCGCGGGCGGCGGTTATGAACTCGCGCTCGCCTGCGATGAAATCTATCTGATCGACGATCGTTCCTCTTCGGTGTCGCTGCCGGAAGTGCCGCTGCTCGGCGTGCTGCCCGGCACCGGCGGACTCACGCGCGTGACCGACAAGCGCAAGGTGCGCCACGATCGCGCGGATATCTTCTGCACGGTGGTCGAGGGCGTGCGCGGCGAACGCGCGAAGGCCTGGCGTCTCGTCGACGAAGTCGTGAAACCGAACCAGTTCGAGCAGGCCATTCAGGCGCGCGCGCTCGAACTCGGCGCGCACAGCGATCGTCCGGCCGGGGCGCCGGGCGTCGCGCTCGCGCGCATCGAACGCACGGATCGCGAAGCTGGCCTCAGCTATCAGACGGTCGACGTCACGATCGATCGCGCGAAACGTATGGCGACCTTCACCGCGCGCGCGCCGCGCACCGAGCAACCGACCGACCTCGCCGCGATCGCCGCGGCCGGCGCCAACTGGTGGCCGCTGCAATTCGCGCGCGAACTCGACGACGCGATCCTCTCGATGCGCACCAACGCGCTCGACATCGGCACCTGGGTGTTCAAGACCGAAGGCGACGCGCGCCACCTGCTCGCGGTCGACGCGACGCTGCTGCAGCACCGGAATCACTGGTTCGTGCGCGAAACGATCGGCATGCTGCGCCGCACGCTCGCGCGCCTCGACGTGTCGTCGCGCTCCATCTTCACGCTGATCGAGCCGGGTTCATGCTTCGCCGGCACGTTCGCGGAACTCGCGTTCGCCGCCGATCGCACCTACATGGCCGCGCTGCCCGACAACGAGGACGAGGAGCCGGCGATCACGCTGTCGGAAGTCAACTTCGGCCTGTATCCGATGGTGACGCATCAGTCGCGGCTCGCGCGGCGCTTCTACGAGGAAGCCGAGCCGCTCGACGCGGCGCGCGCGCTGATCGGCCAGCCGGTCAAGGCGCTCGACGCGGAGCGCCTCGGTCTCGTCACCGCGTCGCCTGACGATATCGATTGGGCCGACGAAATCCGCATCGCGCTCGAAGAACGCGCGGCGATGTCGCCCGATGCCTTGACCGGCCTCGAAGCGAATCTGCGCTTCAATGGGCCGGAGACGATGGAGACGCGCATTTTCGGCCGTCTCACCGCCTGGCAGAACTGGATCTTCAACCGGCCGAACGCAGTGGGCGAGAAGGGTGCGCTCAAGGTGTACGGCAAGGGCAGCAAGGCGCAATTCGATGTGTCGCGCGTGTGAGATGCGCCGCGCTCACTCCGACTAAACGACGCCGCCTGCCGATACGCGCCTCTCGCCACTGCAGCTTCCGAACAGGGAATTGACCCAGGGAACCGACCATGTCCTCGATCAACTACAGCGAAAAGATTCCGAACAACGTCAACCTCGCCGACGACCGCGCGCTGCAACGCGCGCTCGAACAATGGCAGCCGAACTTTCTGTCATGGTGGGGCGACATGGGCCCGGAAGGCTCGCACGGGTACGACGTGTATCTGCGCACCGCGGTCAGCGTCGATGCGGGCGGCTGGGCGCACTTCGACTACGTGAAGATGCCCGAGTACCGCTGGGGCATTTTCCTCACGCCGGGCGAGCAGGATCGCACGATCCACTTCGGCGAGCACAAGGGCGAAGTCGCGTGGCAGGACGTGCCCGGCGAGCATCGCGCGAACCTGCGCCGCATCATCGTCACGCAGGGCGATACGGAACCGGCCTCGGTCGAGCAGCAGCGTCACCTCGGTTTGACCGCGCCGTCGCTGTACGATCTGCGCAACCTGTTCCAGGTCAACGTCGAGGAAGGCCGCCACTTGTGGGCGATGGTGTACCTGCTGCATCGCTACTTCGGCCGCGACGGTCGAGAGGAAGCCGAAGCCTTGCTCGGCCGCCGCTCCGGCGACGAGGACAACCCGCGCATTCTCGGCGCGTTCAACGAGAAAACGCCGGACTGGCTCGCGTTCTACATGTTCACGTACTTCACCGACCGCGACGGCAAGTTCCAGTTGTCGGCGCTCGCGGAGTCGGGCTTCGATCCGCTCGCGCGCACGACGAAGTTCATGCTGACCGAGGAAGCGCATCACATGTTCGTCGGCGAATCGGGCGTGTCGCGCGTGATCCAGCGCACCGCTCAGGTGATGAACGAACTCGGCACCGACGACGTCGCGAAGATCCGCGCGGCCGGCGCGATCGATCTGCCGACCATCCAGCGCTATCTGAACTTCCATTACTCGGTCACGATCGACCTGTTCGGCGCCGATCATTCGTCGAACGCGGCGACGTTCTATAGCTCGGGTCTGAAGGGCCGCTACGAGGAAGGCAAGCGCGACGACGATCATCGCCTGAACGAGCATGCTTACAAGCTGCTCGACGTGCGGGACGGCAAGCTCGTCGAGCGCGAAGTGCCGATGCTCAACGCGATGAACGAAGTGCTGCGCGACGATTACATCAAGGACTCGGTTGCGGGCGTTGGGCGCTGGAACAAGGTGCTCGAGAAGGCCGGCGTCGACTTTCGCATGACGGTGCCGCACAAGGCGTTCAACCGGCAGATCGGCACGTTCGCCGGCACGCGGGTGTCGCCGGACGGCCGCGTGCTCAGCGAAGCCGAATGGGCCGCCAACGAAGCGAACTGGCTCGCCACGCCGGAAGACCGCGCGTTCGTCGCCTCGCTGATGGGCTGCGTCGCCGAGCCGGGCAAGTTCGCGAACTGGATCGCGCCGCCCGCGATGGGCGTGAACCGTCAGCCGGTCGATTTCGAATACGTGCGCTTCAACTGAAGCAGGCGAGGAAGTCATGAACGGGCCAGTATCGGTCGAAGTTCTGCGGCAGCATCTGATCGATCCGGAGATCTGCATTCGCTGCAATACCTGCGAAGAGACCTGTCCGGTCGATGCGATCACGCACGACGCCAACAACTACGTCGTGAAGGCCGACGTCTGCAACGGCTGCATGGCCTGCGTGCCGCCGTGCCCGACCGGCGCGATCGACAACTGGCGCACCGTGCTGAAGGCCGACGCGTATTCGATCGACGAGCAGTTTACGTGGGACGTGTTGCCGGAGCAGAACACGATGGCGGTGCCGGCTGAAGAACCGGTGGCCGCGTCCACCGCGGGCGACAGCGCCGCCGAAGCAGACGGCATCGAAGTGGATACCGTGCGCGGCGCGCTCGTGCCGCCGTGGTCGGCCGCGAAGCCGTACGTGAATCTCTATACGCATAAGGCGCCGACCACCGCGACGGTGGTCGGCAACTACCGGCTCACCGACAGCGCGACGTCGAGCGACATCCATCACATCGTGCTCGATTTCGGCTCGATGCCGTTTCCGGTGCTCGAAGGCCAGTCGATCGGCATTCTGCCGCCGGGAGCTGCTGCCGACGGCCGCGTGCATCACGCGCGCCAGTACTCGATCGCGAGTCCGCGCGATGGCGAGCGGCCCGGCTATAACAACGTGTCGCTGACGGTGAAGCGGGTGTCGCAGCAGCACGGCGACGCGATCGACGGCGTGTGCTCTAACTATCTGTGCGATCTGAAGAAGGGCGACGTGGTCAACGTGATCGGTCCGTTCGGCAGCACCTTCCTGATGCCGAATCATTCGAACTCGCATCTGCTGATGATCTGCACGGGCACCGGTTCCGCGCCGATGCGCGCGATGACCGAGTATCGCCGCCGCAAGCGCCTCAAAGGCGCGACCGGCAAGCTGATGCTGTTCTTCGGCGCGCGTACCAAGGAGGAGCTGCCGTACTTTGGACCGCTGACGAATCTGCCGAAGGATTTCATCGACACCACGCTCGCGTTTTCGCGCACCCCGGGACAGGCGAAGCGCTACGTGCAGGACGCAATGCGCGAACGTTCGGCCGACGTCGCGAACCTGCTGAAGGACGACAACACCTATATCTACGTGTGCGGCCTCAAGGGCATGGAGGACGGTGTGCTGCAGGCGCTCAAGGATATCGGCGAGCAGCATCAGCTCGATTGGGAAGCGTTGTGGGCGAAGCTGAAGCGGGAAGGGCGGCTGCATCTGGAGACGTACTGAGCGGCGCGCCGACACGCCGACCCACACCGAAAGCTGCGCGAAAAGGCTCCGCAAAGGCTCGTGAAAGCATGAGCGCTTGCGGGGCCTTTTTGCCTGCGCCATATGCTTGACGAAAGAGCGCCGCGGCTGACCTGTGCGGATCGACGCACCGCGCGCGAAGCGCTTTGAAAATCGCGGACGGTTTGCTACAGTCGGCCCACACAGCCGGCCGCACGCCGGCATTCCCCGCCAAACGCGGCGGTCCGCCACCTGCGCAGGCACTCAGACGGAGCCGTCCGATGAAGCCGATTCGTTCACTTGCGATGATTGCGCTGTTGCAGGCAGCACTCGCGCATCCGGCTGGTGCCGACGATCTCGCGCGGATCAAGGCATCGGGCGTGTTCCGGATCGGCACCGAAGGTACGTACGCCCCGTTCACCTACCACGACGACGCGGGCAGGCTGACCGGCTTCGACGTCGAGCTTGGGAGCGCGATCGCGCAGCGTCTCGGCGTCAAGCCGCAATTCATCGAAGGCAAATGGGAAGGACTGGTCGCCGGTCTCGACGTCAATCGCTACGACGCGGTGATCAACGAGGTCGCGATCACCGACGAGCGCAAGCTCAAATACGATTACTCGGACCCGTACATCACGTCGCACGCGGTGCTGATCGTCGCATCGGAGAACACGACGATCAAATCTTTCGACGACCTGAAGGGCCGCAAATCGGCCAATACGCTGACCAGCAACGTCGGCAGGATCGCGGCCGCGCACGGCGCGCAGGTGATTCCGGCGCAGGGCTTCGACGAATCGATCGAGCTGCTCGTCGCGGGCCGCGTCGACGCGACCGTCAACGATTCATTGTCGTTTCTCGACTACAGGAAGCGCGAGCCCGAGGCGAGGATCAAGGTCGTCGCGGTCGATACGTCGCCCGATAGCAGCGACAAGTCGGCCGTACTGATCCGCAAGGGCAATCCGAAGCTGCGCCTGGCGATCGACGACGCGCTCGCCGGCATGAGAAAAGACGGTACGTATCAGCGGATTTCGCTGAAGTACTTCGGCCGGGACGTGTTTCATTGACCGTCGGCCGAAACGTTGACGCGGATAAATCCACATTAAAAAAGAAGGGGCGTCGAAACGCCCCTTCTTCGTTGTCGTCAGCCCGTCGAACATGCGGCGTGCCGCACGTTCAACGCGGCAGACGCTGGCCTCACACCGTCGCGTCGCTCAGCGCGGCGTCGAAGAAGCGCTCCTGGGCATCCGTGTTCACGCGTGCATACGCGCGGTTCACGCCGCTGATCACCGCGCGGATCGACGCGGTGATCAGGTTCGCATCGACACCGACGCCGAACGCGCTGCCGGCCACATCGGTGCCGGCCATTTCGGCGATCGCGATCGCGCGCGCATCGGCGCCCTGCGTGAGCGCGCGTTCCTCGTAGTGCTGGATGCGCACGGGCACGTCGAAGGCGTGCATCAGCGCGTCGAGCGGGCCGTTGCCGGCGCCGCCCAGCACGCGCGGCGTGCCGTTGATTTCGACGTTGAGCTTGATGTGCTCGCGGCCGTCATGCTCGGACAGGCTGTGGCTGATATAGCGGACCGGCTCGGCCGTGCGCACGTATTCCTGCTGGAACAGTTCCCAGATCTGCGCGGGCGTGACTTCCTGGCCGCTCTGGTCGGTGAAACGCTGCACGGCCGAGCTGAAATCGACCTGCAGACGGCGCGGCAACACGACGCCGTAGCTCTGCTCGAGCAGGTACGCGATACCGCCCTTGCCCGACTGGCTGTTCACGCGAATCACGGAGTCGTAGGTTCGGCCGAGGTCGCTCGGATCGATCGGCATGTACGGCACTTCCCAGATCGCGTCCGGCTTCTGCGCGGCGAAGCCCTTCTTGATCGCGTCCTGGTGCGAGCCCGAGAACGCGGTGAAGACGAGATCGCCGACATATGGATGACGCGGATGCACCGGCAACTGCGTGCATTCCTCGGCCGTGCGCGCGACTTCGTTGATGTTCGAGAAATCGAGCTCGGGGTCGACGCCCTGCGTGTACAGGTTCAACGCGAGCGTGACGAGGTCGACGTTGCCGGTGCGCTCGCCGTTGCCGAACAGACAACCTTCGACGCGATCCGCGCCCGCCATCACCGCGAGCTCCGCGGCCGCGACGGCCGTGCCGCGGTCGTTATGCGGGTGGACGGAGACGATCAGCGAGTCGCGACGCGCGAGATTGCGGTGCATCCATTCGATCTGGTCGGCGTAGACGTTCGGCGTGGCCATTTCGACGGTGGCCGGCAGATTGACGATCGCCTTGTGCTCGGGCGTCGGTTGCCAGATGTCGAACACCGCGTCGCAGACTTCCTTCGCGAATTCGAGTTCGGTGCCGCTGAACACTTCCGGGCTGTATTGCAGCGTGAAGTGCGTGTCCGGTTGCGCGTCGGCGAGGCGTTTCATCGTGCGCGCGGCCTTCTGCGCGAGTTCGATCACGCCGCTCTTTTCGAGGCCGAACACGATCTTGCGGAATTCCGGCGCGGTCGCGTTGTACAGATGGACGATCGCGCGCGGGGCGCCGCGCAACGATTCGAAAGTACGCTCGATCAGATCGTCGCGCGCCTGCGTGAGCACTTCGATCGTCACGTCGTCGGGAATATGGCCGCCCTCGATCAGCTCGCGCACGAAGTTGAAATCGGTCTGCGACGCCGACGGAAACGCGACTTCGATTTCCTTGAAGCCGATCTGCACCAGCGTCTTGAACATGCGCATCTTGCGCTCGGCGTTCATCGGCTCGAACAGCGCCTGGTTGCCGTCGCGCAGATCGGTGCTCATCCAGATCGGCGCGCGCGTGATGGTGCGCGACGGCCACTGGCGATCCGTCAAATTGATCGGCTTGAACGAACGGTACTTGGTAGCAGGGTTTTTCAACATTTTCATCATCCGGGGGAGAGACCGTGGAATGGGTGTCGACCGGACGACGAAAACGCGATACTGGGCCGCCGGTCGGAAACCGGGGCTGGGTCAGTTACTGGGGATTCAAGCGATGCTTCGGTGTATCAGAGAGAAGCGGACGCGCGCAGCAGCAGACCTAGCCCGGTAGAGCGGGCTAGTAGTAGCGATAGGGTGGTCTGGGCGCGGTACATAGTGCGCAATGGGAACATATTATTGAGAAAGCGTCAAGGGCCGAGGTGGAGTGGGCCGCGGCCTGCTCGGCTGCAGAAGGGGGCGAGCGGCGGCTCGCATGAAAGGTGCCGTGGGACGCTCGCGCGGCACTCGATTCAGGGGTGAGCTCACGAGGCGTCGTCAATTCACAGAGCAGGAGGTGAACATGAAAAGGGTAGCGAAGATATCCGGCCTCGCGAGGATCTGCGCGTGCGCGGCGTTGGCATGTGGGTTCGTCGGGCAGGCCGGCGCGCAGGGGCTCAGCGCGCAGAACGACATGAACGCGCCGCAGAACAGTACAGGTCTGATGCCGCAGGCGGCGCGCGGCAGCGAGTATCCGACGCATGGCAACCAGCAGGCGGGCGAGCTGAATCTGAATCCGACCGATCCGCGTGCGCAACTGGTCAACGGCTTGCCGAACAACGCGAGCGCGGGCGGCTATGGCGCGCCGCTGGCGGGCGTGCGTACTTACGTGCAACCGCCCCAGCCGGCGAATTGAGACTGGCGAAGCAGGATCGGCAGACGAAGACTACGACGCTGAAGGCGGCAAGCCGAAGCCGTTGCGTGCCGCGCAGTCTTCGTCGACGCCCCGCGTTGATCACGCGCGGGACCAAAGTCGCAACGTATCGCTGTTCACCATCACCGATACGCCTATCGTGACGAGGATCAGCGGCAGCAGCGCCGAGCCGTAGCGCCGGATCGGCGCGCCGAGCAACGGGTGGTCGACCAGCCATGCCGCGCCCGCGCACCAGAGCCCGATCATCACGACGAACACGAGCGAAACCAGCGCGTTCTCGGCGGGCGTACGACTCGCGTACAGCGGCACGTAGACGGCGAGGTTGTCCGAGCCGTTGGCGATGGCGACGCTCGCGACGGTCCAGCTCGATGAGCCGCGAACGGATGGCGGGGCGCTTGCGTGGCTGTCCTCGCTATCTTCGCTGGCGTTGCGCCGCGCGTGGCCGGGACCGAAGCGCTGCCAGGCCTTGTGCAGGCCGACGACGATCGGCAGCAAGCCGAGCAGGCCCACATAACCGGCCGGCAGGCGCGTGAGCAAGGACGCGAGCACGAGCGCCGCGGCGACGAGGATCAAAGAGCCCGCGTACTGTCCCGCGACCACGCGGCGCCGCTCCACGCCCGTTTCGGTCAGAAAGCCGAGCAGCACGAACAGGTTGTCGATATTGGTCGCGGCGTAGGCGACGATCGCGAGCAGGACGAGGCTGAGCATGAAGAAGCCGAGATCGTTACCGGGGGTAGAGTCGTTTTGAATTCGCCGCGCAATGTGGGCAACCGGGCTGCCGGCTGCGCCATCGAGGGCGCGACCGGTCAACACAATGCCGATGCGCTGGGTCAAGGTCAAGCGGCAGGCGGCCGCGAAGCCGGGCGACGGGGTCGTAAGCTACAATGACCGAGGCTTGGAACAACGGAACATCGATGAAGATTCGCCTTCTCTCTATCGCCTGTGTCGCGAGCGCCGTGGCGCTGCTGGCGGCCTGCACGATCGGTACCCGCAACTCGGGCGCATGCGAACAATTGATGCGCAGCAAGCTGGCCGAGGCGCCGTCGGGGATGTCGTCGGATACGCTGCGGGTCACGCATCGCGGGGCCGCGATTCGCGGCTCGCGCGTCGTGGTGGAGGGGACGATCGAGCATCGGGTAAGCGCGTCCGAGGCGGCGGTCTCCGCGCCGCTCGCGGCATCGGCATCGCAAGCGGCGATGGACGTCAACGAGGCCGCGAAGCAGGCCGAGCCGAAGAGGGTCAGCACGCCGGCCGCCGCCGAGTGCACGTTCCACGGCGAAGAGCTGGACGTATTCCGCTGGCTCGCGCCGGCAAAGCTGGCCGCGCCGGCTGCGCAACCCGCCAGCGCGGCGGGCTGAGTTCCCGTCCGCGTCTCGCGCCATCGCTGCGCATCCAACCCAATCAACCTCAGAACGCGTAATACGGCCCCTGGCCGGCCGACGTATTGCGCGCCGCAATCGCCGTGTAAATGCGTTTGCCGTAAAAGAACGGCAAGCCCCAGCCGAAGCCCTGACTCGAATTGCCGGCGAGATTGTCGAACGCGTTGTTCGACGATGAGAACAGCGTGCTCGAATTGGCTATGTCGAATGACACCGTGCTCGACACGCCATCGATGCCGGTGATCGACGCGCTCGCCGACTGCGTCGAAGTCGGGCAGTACCACAAGCCGCACAACGGGAACTGCGTCGAGTGGAAGAACAGGCCGTTCGAGCCGCTGTCGAGATAGCTCACCGCATAGGTCTGACCGCCCGAGTTCGTCGTCACGTAGCCGGTCGCGGCGTTCGCCTTCAGGACGTTCGGGCTCGTCAGCGTGTTGTTCGTCTGGGTGCCGATGCCGAAGATCAACGAGCCCGACACGCTGGCCGCGCCCGCATCGGCGACGGCCGGCAGCTCGATCACGACGCCGTTGTTGTCGAGCGGGAAGCTGCTGACCGGGTTGGTCACCTGCTGTGCGAGCGGCTGCGCGGTTGCGGTGCAGCCGCTCGTCGTGCAGCTGTAGTACCAGCGCGGCAATGTGGAGTTCGAGCAGCCGTTGCCGCAGTCGACCGGGAACAGGCCCACGCCGAGGATCCCGTTCGAGTGCAGGCTCGACACCGTCAGCAGCGACGCGCCGGAGTTCGCGCAGTCGGTGGGTGCGGCGGGCAGCGCACTGTCGGCGATTACCTGGATCGGAATCGATGACGCCTGTTGGCCAGCCATGCGTACGTCCGCGTTGCGGATCGAGCCCCACGCATAACCGCTGCCGAACACCGCGCATTCGGCGCTCACGCCGCCGCCCGCGGCGATGGTCGGCAGCGACAGGGTCGTCGGCAGCGCCGATGCGAGGATGCGCAGGCCGTTCGAGCCGGTGTCGACCTGGATGTCGTCGATCGTCGCGCAGTTGCTGGTGCCGGCCTGGCAGACGGTGACGCTCGTCGTCAGCATGTTGCGCGTACTGCCGGGCGATACGCCGACCGTGACCAGTTGGACGTTGGGCGTGGTCGATTGCGGCACGTTCGCGCTCTGCGTCGTGTTCGACGCGCTCGTGGAACTGGTCGACGAGCTCGGCGCGGTCGCGGACGGCGTCGAGCCCGAGCCGGACGAGCTGGACGAGGAACTGCCGCCTCCGCCGCCGCAGCCGACGAGGGCCGCGCAGACGATCAGAAGCAGGGCATGGAAACGCAAGGCGGATTTCATGGCGTGGCGATCCGTCGGGTGGAACTCAGGCGTGAAGGGGGCGCGAGCGACGCGTGCGGGGCGCACGCGTTACTGGATGTCGTCGGAGGTGACGCCGGCGGGCAAAGCCGCCGGCAGCCACGCGCGGCCGACGTAGCCGCGCATCGGTCCGCCGGACTCGACGATCACGTCGGCGCGCGTGACTCGCGACGAATGCAGATTGCCGCTGCCGGCCGCCGCCGCGGCGCCTGTCTTGTAAGAGTCGCCGTATTTGCCGAGTAGCGCGTGCAGATCCGGCATCGTCGGGCCTTGCCACGCGTAGGCGACGATCAGGCCGGTGCTGGTCGCGTATTCGTTGATGGTCGTATTGCCAGCGTCGGTCCACGTGCGCTCGCGCAGTGCGCCATTGAGCAGCGTGCGCGGCGCGCTCGCGCCCGACACCGCCTGGCTCGGCATCGTGCCGCCCAATTCGGCATGCGCGCCGAAGCTCGCGCAGCACGCGACGAGGGCGATCGCCGAGGCGATCGCGGATGGATTGAGACAGGACTGGGACATGAGGCCTTCCTCGTTTGGCGCCGGATTTTTTATTGAGATAACTCGATTAATCTGGCGCTGGTTTTTTTCTGGTCTTTGCACATCGCGGCGGACAGGACCGCGCGCCATGTTTAAAAACAAGCCGCATGCAGACCGGAAGCCCTTATTCGGCGGGCCTCCGGCAAAGACTTGGGAATAGTCCCAAGGTCAACTCGAAAGTGTTATTTAGTGTTAAATTTACCTCATAAGAAGGCAAATAGCATGATGGGCGCGGACTTTTTCCCCGTGGTCGCTTCGTAGCCGTGGCATGCGGCGATTCGCGGGCAAACCCCAGTTTTTGCACAGGCCTTGCCGGGACCGGTAAAATGTTGGGTTGATCCACGGAAACTTGCCGTGGCGTAGCGGAAGGATTCCCCGAACATGACTGATTTTCGTCTCACCAAGCGGTTTGCAGTAATGCTCATGGCAGGCGGGCTGGTCGCCGGCTGCGGCACCTCGTCGCCGACCAAAATCGACTATAGGAGCGACTCCCGTTCGAAGCAGGTATCGCTTGCCGTACCGCCGAACATGATCGACGAGACGGCCGATCAGCGTTCGCTGCCGCCGCAGGGCGGCGAAACCTCGCTGTCCACGCTGAAACAGGTGCAGGCACAGGCGCCGGCCGGCGACGCGGTCGCGGTCGTGCCGCCCGTCCAGGGCATCCACATCCAGCGCGACGGCACCGAGAGCTGGCTCGTGATCGACAACAAAACGCCCGATCAGGCCTGGCCGCAAATCCGCCGCTTCTGGCAGGAGCAGGGCTTCCTGCTCGTCGTCGACCAGCGCGACAAGGGCGTGATGGAAACCGACTGGAACGAAACCCACGCGCAGATCAACGACGGCTTTATCCGCAACACGCTGTCGAAGGCGATGGGCAACAGCTACGTGAGTTCGGAGCGCAACAAGTTCCGCACGCGTCTCGAAGCGGCGCCGAACGGCGGCACCTATGTGTTCGTCAGCCAGAAAGGCATGCGTGAGGCGATCACCGGTACGAACAACGAGTCGACCCAGTGGCAACCCAAGCCGAACGACCCGGCGCTCGAGCAGGAATACCTGAAGCGCCTGATGGTCTCGCTCGCGCGGGCCGATTCGGGTAGCAACGCGGGTGGCACACAGAACGCCGAGCTGTCGCCCGCGGGCACGCAGATCGCGCCGAACGCGGCGACGGCGGGTGCGAAGTCGGCGACGGCCGCCGTTGTCGCGCAGAACGTCGCGCTCGCGGCGCAACCGCCTATGCCGGACGCGGATTCGGCCAACAACACGTCGGCGCAGCTCTCATCGACCGAACTCACGCTCGGCGAGCCGTATGACCGCGCGTGGCTGCGCGTGGGCCTCGCACTCGATCGCAGCAATTTCACGGTCGACGATCGCGACATGAGCCGCGGCCTCTATTTCGTGCGCTACGTCGATCCGAAGGATATGTCGTCGGCCGAGCAGGGCTTCTGGAGCCAGGTCTTCCACGGCAAGAAGGAGAAGGTCGCCAGGCAGTATCGCGTGAACGTGCGCGCCGTGACGCCGAATCAGACCCGCGTGGCCGTGGTCGACGACAAGGGTCAGCTCGACGAAAGCTCACAGGCCAAGCAGATCATGAGCCTGATGGCCGACCAGCTGCACTGATACGAGAGCCTCGCGGCCGACGCCGCCGGTACGACGAAACCGCCCGGAGAAATCCGGGCGGTTTTTTTTGACTATGCATTTGACGCGCGAACGGCGCGCGCGTGAGCCGATGTAACGTGACCGGATCGGCAAGCCGCGACCCGGCGCGGTTGCCGATTGACTCCGTGCGCTCAGGTATCCGCGCGCCGCGTCCCCATCCACGGCAAGCGCTTGACTACGCCGGTCCCCAACGCGGTGCCGACCAGAATCACCGCGCACCCTTCGAGCATGCCGGGTGACACCGTCTCGCCGAGAAACAACGCGCCCCACAGAATGCCGAAGATCGGAATCACGAAGGTCACGGTGATCGCGCGCGTCGGCCCGGCGACCGCGATCAGATGGAAGAACAGCATGTACGCGATGCCGGTACAGGCGACGCCGAGCGCGATCACCGCGCCCCACGCGCGCAGCGAGATCGGCGCGGCGGGCCAGTAGATGACCGCGAGCGGCAGCAGCACGATCGTCGCGCCGATCATCGTGCCGGTCGCGACGGTCAGCGCGTCGACGCCAGTCAGATGACGCTTCGTGTAGTTGGCGGCAATGCCGTAGAGCAGCGTAGCGCCGAGCGCGGCGCCGGCCGCAAGCGCGACGCTCAGCGGCGAGGCGGCCGAGCCGGCCGGCGCTGCGATCTGATCCCACACGAGCATCAGCACGCCGAGAAAGCCGACCACGAGACCGAGCGTGCGCAGTGCGCTGAGCCGGTCGCGCAGCCACAGGAAGCCGACCAGCGCGCCCCACAGCGGCGCGCACGCATTGATCACCGACGTGACGCCCGCCGACAGTGTCAGCTCGGCATACGCGAACAGGCAGAACGGTGCCGCCGAATTGACGATACCGACCACGAGCAGCGGCACTGCGTGCGTGCGCAACACGGTGGCGGACTGTTGCAGCGGCCGTCGCGCGATCAGCACGATCGCGAGAAAGAGCGCGCCGATGCCGACGCGCAGCGCCATCAGCGGCGCGACGCCGAAGTCGGTCACGCCGACGCGGATGAACAGGAACGATGCGCCCCATAGGGCAGCGAGGATCAGCAGTTGCAGCAGGTTTCTGGTTTTCATTGGAATGGCGCCGCGCGCAGTTGAGTCGGGACGCCAGCTCATCGTAACAGTGCGATCGCGCGAATCGTTTCAGTACAGGATGAAACGGCAAGATCCGGGAGACAGCCGCGTCCGATGAGGTCGATGGTAAGCGCTGCGAGGGCGCGCGCCAAACGAGCAATTCTCGCCGATATGTGAGAAAAATTGCGATCAGGCGGAACGGCAGTGGGATGGGATCGGAAACGGCGCCCGCGATGCGCGGGCGGCCGTCCGAAAGATGTCAATTGCATTGCGCCGTTACTGGCGCGACCTCAATGCGGAATCATCCATTGCAGGACGTTCTGCTGCGCCCAGACGAGCACGCCAAGCAGCACCGTCAGCAGAATCGAATGTTTGAAGGTCTTGGCGAACACGACGCCTTCCTTGCCCTTCAATTCGGTGGTCGCGACGCCGGTCGCGATGTTCTGCGGCGAGATCATCTTGCCCATCACGCCGCCCGACGAGTTGGTCGCCGCCATCAGCACCGGATTCAGATTGAGCTGGTTGGCCGCGACCACCTGCAGATTGCCGAACAGCGCATTGCCCGACGTATCGCTGCCCGACAGGAACACCGCCACCCAGCCGAGGAACGCCGACACGAGCGGAAACAGCGGCCCGACCGACGCAACGCCGAGACCGAGCGTGTAGGTGAGTCCCGAGTAGTTCATCAGGTAAGCGAGGCCGACGATCGTTGCCACGGTCAGGATCGCGATGCGCGTTTGCACCCACGTATCGGAGATCGCCTTGCCGAACTCGGCGGGCGAGAGCCGTACGACGAACGCCGTGATGAGCGCGGCGACGAGGATCGCGGTACCGGTCGCGAGCGGCTGGAAGTCCCAGACCGCGCCGTACGGCGTGTTGTAGAGCGTGATGAACACGGCCTTGTCGAGACCGGGCCACGACAACTTGATGTCGCCGATCGTGAAGATCCTCGCGATCGTCCAGATGATCACGACGACCGACACGATGATCCACGGATACCAGCCCTGTACGCCGCCGATCTTGCCGCGCACCTCGCTGATGCGATCGACGTTGATCGCGAATTTCGGATCGACGGCGGGTTTCCAGACGCGCAGGAACGCAACGGTGAGGATCAGCGAAACCAGCGACGACAGCACGTCGGTCAGGCTGTAGTTGATGAAGTTCGAGACGACGAACTGGGTCAGCGCGAAGCTCAGGCCCGAGACCAGCAGCACCGGCCAGATCCGCAGCATGTTGCGAAAGCCCGCGTACACGGCGATCACATAGAAGGGCAGCAGGACCGCGAAGAAAGGCAATTGCCGCCCGACCATCTTGCCGAGCACATCGGACGGCAGATGCGTGACCGCGCCGAGCACCGTGATCGGCACGCCGAGCGCGCCGAACGCGACCGGCGCGGTGTTGAAGATCAGCGTGAAGGTCAGCGCTTCGAGCGTCGGAAAGCCGAGCATGATCAGCAGCGAGCTCGTGATCGCGACCGGCGTGCCGAAACCCGAAATGCCCTCGAGCAGCGCGCCGAACGAAAAGCCGACCACGACGAGCACGATGCGCCGGTCGTTCGGCAGGTTGTCGATCATCCACAGGCGAAAGGCCTCGAAGCGTCCCGAGCGCTGCGCGATGTTGTACAGCAGGATCGCGGTGAACACGATCCACATCACTGGCCAGATCGCGAACACGACGCCAGCCGCGACCGAGTTGAACGCGAGCCCGAGCGGAAACTGCCAGACGAAAATCGCCACGATCAAACCGATGATCAGTCCCGCGAGCGACGCTTGCCACGCGGGCCTGCGCGCCCAGCCGAGCAGCGCGAGCACGGCGATGATCGGCAGCGCGGCGACGATGAACGACGGAAAAAGCGAATTGCCAACCGGAGTGAGTAGTTGATGAAACATCACGTCTCCTTCGTTGTTGTGTAATTCGACGCGGGGGATTGCGCATGACGGCGCGTCGCTCTGACACGGCGGACGCTCGCAAGTGGCCTCGACAAAGCGGCGTCGCCCGATTTAAGCGGGTGCTGCATGAAACCTTCCAAGGATAGAGCGCCTTACCGGCGCGTCAAGCCGGGAAAGTACGGGCGGGGTATGCGCGGTGGAGGGCGATACGCGCGGAAAAACGACTCATGAAGAAGCGCGCGCGCCGGCAGTTGAAGTGCCGGCGCGTGCACGCTGCGCGACGAAAGAGGACAGGTCAATGCGAGTGGCCGCCCCCATGGCCACCCCAATGGCCGCCCCAATAACCGCCAATGCCGATCGCAATCGACGGTCCGTAGTAGGCGGGGTAGCCGTAATAAGCGGGATAAGGCGGCGGCGGATAGTAGGCGGGATAAACCGGCGGCGCCGCGTACACAGGCGCGGGGACCGCATAACCGGGCTGCATGTCTTGCGGTGCGACCTGCATTTGCGCCTGGGCTTGAGGCGGCTGCTGTTGATCGGTCGCCGGCGCGGTTTGGTCGGCTGTGGTCGCGGGCGCGGTCGAATAGTACGACGGATAATAGCCGGCGGGATAGTAGCCGGCGGGGTAATAGCAGCCTGCCAAAAAGAGACTCGAGGCGAGCACGCAAATCGCGGTGGCGGGCCACGCGAACCTCGCGGAAAAACTGGACGAATCGCGTGGCGTCGAGAGGCGCACCACGCAAAGATGGGTGACGACGCGGGACTTCATGGCGCGCTCCTCGATGAACCGATGCCGCCTTGCGCGACGTCGTTATGAGGAGCTTACGCTCTTGCCGCGGCAGCGCTGTGGCAAAACCGCAACCGCATATTTCAGCCTATTTCCACGCGCGTTGTCGGGACGAGGGCGCACCGCATCCGGCGCCCTCGGCAGTCCGGATCGTGGTCCGAAAAAATCGTTTGCTGTCCTGTATGAATCGTTGGACGCGTCATCGGACGCAACGCTCACTTGCCGCTCACTTGCCGACCTGGTTACCGATGACGCCGCCTACCGCCGCGCCGCCCAACGTCGACAAGCCGCTGCCGCCGATTGCCGCGCCAGCGGCGCCGCCGACACCCGCGCCGATCGCGGTATCGCGTGTGCGTGGGGACATGTCGCCGCATGCCGCGAGACCCGCGACAAGTGAAAGGGCGGCTGCGACCGTACCAAGACGAGTACCGAGATGACGGATCGATTTCATGATGCTGACTCCGCTCGTTGTTGGAAACAGATGTTTCCTTCTCTCAGCACGCAACGTGCCTGCTCGATGCGGTGGAAAAGAAAAGCCCGCCATGCCGGCGGGCTTCGATACTGCAGTGCTGGTTAGCGCGAATCGCGCAACCCGCTTATTGCCGCTGATAAATCTCCGCGCCTTGCTTCATGAACTCGATCGACTTTACTTCCATGCCTTTCTTCAGCGCTTCGTCGTCGGTGACGCCTTGTTGCGCGGCGAACTCGCGTACGTCCTGGGTGATCTTCATCGAGCAGAAGTGCGGGCCGCACATCGAGCAGAAATGCGCGACCTTGGCCGAATCCTTCGGCAGCGTTTCGTCGTGGAATTCGCGCGCCTTGTCCGGGTCGAGACCGAGATTGAACTGGTCTTCCCAGCGGAATTCGAAGCGCGCCTTCGACAGCGCGTTGTCGCGCACCTGCGCACCCGGATGACCCTTCGCGAGATCGGCGGCATGCGCGGCGAGCTTGTACGTGATGATGCCGGTCTTCACGTCGTCCTTGTTCGGCAGACCGAGGTGTTCCTTCGGCGTCACGTAGCACAGCATCGCGGTGCCGAACCAGCCGATCATCGCGGCGCCAATGCCCGACGTGATGTGGTCGTAGCCTGGCGCGATGTCGGTGGTCAGCGGCCCGAGCGTGTAGAACGGCGCCTCGTCGCACCAGTCGAGCTGCAGGTCCATGTTTTCCTTGATCAGCTGCATCGGCACATGGCCCGGACCTTCGATCATCACCTGCACGTCGTGCTTCCACGCGATCTGCGTGAGTTCGCCGAGCGTCTTCAGCTCGCCCAGTTGCGCTTCGTCGTTCGCGTCGTAGATCGAGCCGGGACGCAGGCCGTCGCCGAGCGAGAAGGCCACGTCGTAGGCCTTCATGATTTCGCAGATCTCTTCGAAATGCTCGTACAGGAAGCTTTCCTTGTGATGCGCGAGACACCACTTCGCCATGATCGAGCCGCCGCGCGACACGATGCCGGTCATCCGGTTCGCCGTGAGCGGCACATATTGCAGACGCACGCCCGCGTGGATCGTGAAGTAGTCGACGCCTTGCTCGGCCTGCTCGATCAGCGTGTCGCGGAAGATTTCCCAGGTGAGGTCTTCAGCCTTGCCGTTGACCTTTTCTAGCGCCTGATAGATCGGCACCGTGCCGATCGGCACCGGGCTGTTGCGGATGATCCATTCGCGCGTTTCATGAATGTGCTTGCCGGTCGACAGATCCATCACCGTGTCGCCGCCCCAGCGGATCGCCCACGTCATCTTGTCGACTTCCTCGCCGATCGACGATGTCACCGCCGAGTTGCCGATGTTCGCATTGACCTTCACGAGGAAGTTGCGGCCGATGATCATCGGCTCGCTTTCCGGGTGATTGATGTTGTTCGGGATGATCGCGCGGCCGCGCGCGATTTCCTCGCGCACGAATTCCGCGGTGATTTCGGTGAGGCCGTTCGGACCGAACGCGCTCGCGCCGAATGCCTGGCCGGGGTGCTGACGGCCCATCATCGCGGCGAGCTTCGCGCCGTTCGGGCCGCTCGTCTTCAGGGTCTCGAGGTACTCGGCACGGCGCTGGTTTTCGCGAATCGCGATGTATTCCATTTCCGGCGTGATGATGCCTTGCTTCGCGTAGTGCATCTGCGTCACGTTCCTGCCGGCGATCGCGCGGCGCGGCGTGCGATGCAGTCCCGGAAAACGCAGCTGCGCGGTGGCCGGATCGGCGGCGCGCTCGCGGCTGAAGCTGCTCGACAGACCGGTCAGCGGCTCGGTGTCGCCGCGCTCCTCGATCCACGCCTCGCGCAGCGCGGGCAGACCCGCGCGGATGTCGATCTCCGCGTCCGGGTCGGAGTAGGGGCCCGACGTGTCGTACACGTAGATCGGCGGATTCTTTTCGCCGCCGAAGCTGTCGGGCGTGTCGGCCTGCGAGATTTCGCGCATCGGCACGCGGATGTCCGGGCTCGAGCCGGTCACGTAGACCTTGCGCGAATTCGGCAACGGCGCGACGGCGGCCTCGTCCACATGGGCTTCGGCGGAAATAAACTTCGGATTGGCGTTCATGTAAGTCTCCGTACAAAGTGGGGCGGCTAAGCAGGAGACCGAGATGGAAGTAGTCGGAAATCGCGGAGAGGTGAGGCCCTTGAGGCTGGAGCGAAATCCGTACGCTTCCCTGCGCTGGCATTATCCAGATCAGGTTCAAAGGGTATTTCTCACCCACGCAACACGGACCTCCAGCTCCGCGCTACGCAGGACCCCCGCGTTAGCAGCGCACACGATACACCGCCCGCCCGCGGTTTGGCAACCTGTCTGAATGACTCAAAAAAACTGGTCCGGATGAAACCAGACATCTCCTATGCTTGATTCGAGACCGCATCAGACAAGGCAACTTACAGCGAGGGAACGGCCGCCTTACAGTGAAAAATCGTCGGCGGCTTCAGGCTGATACAGGATTTTGTCGAGCTTGAGCACTTTCTGATCGCCGCTGGGTGGCGTGAAGCGGACGCTCTCGCCGCGGCGCGCGCCGAGCAGCGCGAGGCCAGCCGGCGAGAACACATTCAGGCGCCCTTGCGCGAAATCGGCGTTGGGCGGATAGACGACGGTCCACGTCATCTGTTCGCCGCTCGCTGCGTCGATCAGCGTCGCTTGCGAGTTCATCGTGACGACGTCGGCGGGGATGTCGTGCGAGTCGACGATCACCGCGCGTTCGAGCACATCGTCGAGCATGTGCTGCAACTTGGCGTCGGTGGCCGCGTATTTCTCGAGGCGGCTCACGTCGAGTTCGGTCAGGTAGCAGGTTTTGATCTTCTTCATCATCAGGACTCCGGATAAGGCGGTCATGGATGGCCGCGTGCAACGACCCATGGGGTGGTCGGCGGATGAGTGGACGAATGGGAGAGCCCGGTGCCCGGCGACGCGGCCCTGGGTATTGGCGGGCTGCGTCAGCGAGGGCGCCGGGCGGCGTGAAGCGGGACCGTTCGGGACGTCTCGCCGGGGCCGTGCGACGCGACGTCCGCGCGCGCGCACTCGCCTGCGCGGCATGGGCGCAAGCGGGCGAGAGCACGGAAAGTCGGACGACGCAGAGAAGTCACGGGCAAAACGACCAGGTGTTGGGGAAAAGCGATCGAGAGGTGCCGGGCGACAAAGCGTGAGGCCGCGCGGCAGCAGCGAGACGAAAGTTCGATGTTAGCACGCTGTCTCACGCAGCTCCGTTTGCGACGTCGCGCCCGTCGATTGACCGTTTTTGTGCGGTGCGAGAAGAAAGCGGGGTGGTCCGCATTGCGTTCAAGCCAGTCTGAGGATTGCCGTTAAACAAAGTGCAGCGAAGGCCGCACTCCAGCAAAGCGATTCGCGGGATGGCGCGTGAATGGCGCGAGGCGACTCGCGCCGATTGACAAAGAGGTGCACATGAAAGCGGAAAGCAGGCGGTGGCGAACGTTCGGTCGCACAGTCGCGGTGGTGGCATTGCTCGCCGCGCCGCTGGCGGCGCCGGCGGCATCGACGGTGACGGGCGGCGTGATCCGGTTCGTGGGGATGATCGTTGCACCGCCGATGCAGATCAGCGTGGATACGGCGCCCCCTGGCGTCGCCGTCGGTAGCGCGAGCGTGGCGGGTCAGCGCTTCTCGCGCACGGTGACGTTCAGCGCGCCGCCGGGCGTCGTCAGCGGGGCCGATGTCGCGCTCGAAGTGAACGGCGGCACGCAGTCGCGCGATCTGGTGGCGGCGCGTTTCGTCGATGGCACCGGGCGCGTCGCGACGGCCCGCGACGGCCACTACGCGGTCGATCGCGCGGGCGGCGTGCTGTCGCTGAACGCGAAGCGCACCGATACGGACACGCGCGTGACGGTGGTGGTCAGTTACGACTGAGTCGCGGGCGAGCTTTGGCTGGCTCATCCCGCGCCGGAAAAAAATTAAAAGAGGCTTGTCATAACCGGCCGCGCGGCTCGACAAACGTGCAGATTACAATCGGAGCACGTCATGTCGACCGCGCACAATCGCTCGATACTTCAGCGCTTTACGACTTTTTCGACGCCCGCCGTCGGCCTCGCGCTTTTTCTGCTGAGCGGTTCTGGCATCAGTGCGGCCGACGCGGCCGGGCCCCTATGCGCCACGCACAGCCCCGCGCATCGCGTCGCGCTCGTCGAGCTGTACAGCAGCGAGGGCTGCGATAGCTGCCCGCCCGCCGACCGCTGGCTCAGTCAATGGAAAAGCGACGGCGCCGCGCACGGCATCGTGCCGCTCGCGCTGCACGTCGACTACTGGAACAGCCTCGGCTGGACCGACCGCTTTTCCCAGCATCGCTTCACGGAACGTCAGCAAACGCTGACGCGTCTCGCGGGCGCGCACACGGTCTATACGCCGGAAGTGTTCGTTGCGGGCCGCGAGTTGCGCGACTGGTCGCAACGCGGCAGTTTCGAGCGCCGCATCGACGAGCTCGTCGCCGAACCCGCCCAGGCGAGCGTCGCACTTGCGCTGAGCCCGCGTGCGCCCGGCGCGTTCGATGTCGATGCGCAGTTCAGCACGACGGCAGCCGCCGCCACGGGTGCGTTGAGCGCCTATCTCGCGATCTACGAGAACGCGCTGACGACGCAGGTCGGCGCGGGCGAAAACCGCGGCGCGACGCTGCATCACGAGCGCGTCGTGCGCGCCTGGTTCGGGCCCGTGCCGCTCGTCTCCGGTCACACGCGGATTCATCAGGACATCGATGTACACGCTGCGAGCGTCGATGCGCAAGCCGATCCGAGCGCCAACGCCGCGGACCGCTTCGGCGTGGTCGCGTTCGTCGAAAGCGACGCGAGCGGCGACGTGCTGCAAGCGACCGACCTTCCCGCGTGCCGTTGATCGACCTCGCGCGCGCCGCATTCACTACCGCTGCTCGAGGAGAGCCCCATGTCCACACCCCACGCCTTGCGCCCCAGCGCACCCGCCGCGCCCGCCGCGCCGAAGCGCGGCGCCATTCATCCGCTGTGGCTGCGCATCACGCATTGGCTGAACGCGCTCGCCGCGATCGTGATGATGCTGTCGGGCTGGCGCATCTACGACGCGTCGCCGATCTTCCCGGCGTTCAGCTTCCCGACCGCGATCACGCTGGGCGGCTGGCTCGGCGGCGCGCTGCAATGGCACTTCGCGGCGATGTGGCTGCTGGTGTTCAACGGTCTCATGTATATCGCGCTGAATCTCGCGAGCGGGCGCTTCGTGCGCAAGTTCCTGCCGCTGACGCCGCGCGCGGTACTGCGCGATTTCGTCGCCGCGTTGCGCGGGAAGCTGTCGCATGGCGATCTGCGCGTCTACAACGCGGTGCAGAAATTCGCCTACCTGTTCGCGATCGCCGATCTGATCGTGCTCGTGCTATCGGGGCTCGCGATCTGGAAGTCGGTGCAGTTTCCGCTGCTGCGCGAACTGATGGGCGGCTATGACAACGCGCGCATCGTGCACTTCAGCGCGATGTCGCTGCTGGCCGCGTTTCTCGCCGTGCATCTGGCGATGGTCGCGCTCGTGCCGCGCTCGTTGCTCGCGATGTTGCGCGGACGTTGAGCCCGCGGCTACCCATGCGCATGCTCACGCTCATGAAATCGCAACGCGAATTCCAAACGGATACCGAATCATGAACAAGCCGATAGAGAAACCAGCGGACCCATCCACACATCGTGTGAGCCACAAGCTCGACCGCGCATCGATCCTGCTCGATGCGAAGCGCGAACTGGCGATGCCGTCGCGACGCCTGTTCGGCAAGCAGCTCTTGACGCTCGGCGGCCTGTCGATGCTGACCGGCTGCTCGTTGACCGACGACGCTTCCGTGAACCGTTTCCTGACAGCCGTGTCGCGGCTGAACGATCGCGCGCAGGCCGCGCTGTTCGATCCGAAGCAGCTCGCGCCGACCTACACCGAAGCGCAGATCACGCGGCCGTTTCCCTTCAACGCGTACTACGGCATCGACGACGTGCCGCACGTCGACGGCTCAGATTATCAATTGAAGCTGAGCGGTCTCGTGACCGGCCAGCGCGTGTGGACGCTGCCCGAGCTGTACGCGCTGCCACATGGCGAGCAGATCACGCGACATATCTGCGTCGAAGGCTGGAGCGCGATCGGCCGCTGGGGCGGCACGCCATTCGGCGATTTTCTGCGGCGCGTCGGCGCGGACACGACGGCGAAGTACGTCGGCTTCAAATGCGCGGACGACTACTACGAAAGCATCGACATGCCGACCGCTTTGCATCCGCAAACGCTGCTGACGTTTTCCTACGACGGCGAACGGCTGCCCGCGAAATACGGCTACCCGATGAAGCTGCGCATGCCGACCAAGCTCGGCTACAAGAATCCGAAGCACATCGTCGAAATATTCGTCACCAACACGTATCCCGGCGGCTATTGGGTCGACCAGGGCTACAACTGGTTCGGAGGCTCCTGACGCATGCGGGCGCACGCGCGCTTGCGGCAGCGGCTTCGGAAGCACGCCGGCTCTCGCCGGCTTCGATTCATCCACCACCAAGGAGTCATCCCATGAAGAAGATTGCAGTTACCACGATCGCGTTGTTGATGCTGGCAAGCGGCGGCACGGCCTTCGCGCAGGCGAGCGGCGCGATGTCGAACGATGAGATGTCGAAGAATGCGATGTCGAAAGATTCGATGTCCAAAGACAGCATGTCGAAGGACGGCATGAAAAAGGACACGATGAAGCACGGCTCGATGAAAAAGGGCGGCGACGCGATGAAACACGAGGCGTCGGGCGCGATGGGCAACTGAGTCGGCGCCGAGGGCGCTTAGCGATCCTGCCGACGCACGGCCGCGCATCGAACGGATCCGACACCGCAAGCCGGGGATGCGTCCCCGGCTTTTCTGTTGCAGGAAACCCAAAAGTTACGATTCTCTCGCGTGGCGTTCTCGGCGCTTACTGCATAATGCGGTGCGCGCCGGGGCTTTGCCAAGCTTGCGGCCGCGCAGCGCGGCCGCGTTGCATCGTGTCGTTTTGACCGACGCGGCCGCCACCGCCGTTTCTGGCGCTTCCGGCGCCGCCCATCGTCTTCCCGTTCCACCGACATGTCCGCCAGCCTCGCCCGTCCGACCGCATCGCCGATGCGGTGCCCGCCATCCCGCCCGAAAGGTATCGACGCAGGCTCGGCGCCTCGCGGGCATCGAGCGCATCGCGCGGGTCGAGTGGCGACGGCGGACTGAAGCATGTCGCTGCAACGTTCAGCTTTTTCTCCGCGCGGCTGGCCGCTGCGTCTGCCGCAGTCGCGCAACGGGCGGATCGCGCTCGCGCTTGCCGTCGTTTATCTGGTGTGGGGCTCGACGTACCTCGGCGTGCACGTCGCGCTCGGCTCGTTCCCGCCGCTGCTGATGTCGGGCTTGCGCAACCTGTTCGCCGGCATCGGTCTGTTCGTGTTCGCCGCGCGCCGCAAGCCGATCTGGCCGAGCTTCGCCGAAATCCGCAACGCGGGCCTCGTCGGCACCATGCTGGTGGGTCTGTCGAGCGGCATGCTCGCCTACGGCATGCGCACGGTCGGCACCGGCACCGCGGCCGTGATGGTCGCGACCGTGCCGCTGTTCGCGACCGTGATCGCGGTCGTCGCCGGACGCAAGATCGGCCGCGGCGAATGGTTCGCGGTCGGGCTGGGGCTCGCCGGCATCGTGATTCTGAGTCACGGCGACAGCACGCCGGGCTCGACGGGCGGCAGTCTCGCGATTCTGTGCGGCGCGCTGTTCTGGGCCGGCGGCGCGCATCTGGCCGGGCAGCTGAAGCTGCCGTCGGACCTGTTTCTGTCGACCTCGCTGCAGATCGGCCTCGGCGGCGCGATGTCGACGCTGGTCGCATGGGCGTCGGGCGAGCGGATGCTCGAGCTGCATTTTCTGCCTCTCGTCGCGTTCCTGTATCTGATGTTGATTGGGACGATGGCGGCGTACGTCGCCTACGGTTATCTGATTCGCCACACGAGCCCGATCATCGCGAGCAGCTGCATGTATGTGAATCCGGTCGTCGCGGTCGCGCTGGGCGCGCTGCTGCTCGGCGAGCCGGTCACCCGCTCGACCGTAATCGCGACGATCGTGATTCTGATCAGCGTCGGCATGTCTTTCTGGTTCGATTACCGGAAGAAGCGCAGCGCCTGATAGCGGCGCGGTTCTCGTCGAACCGCGCGCCCGCTGTCAAAGCCTTGTCGCCAGCTCCGCGCCCTCGCGGATCGCCGTGCCGTTTCATCGCGTTCTGAAAACGCGTCGCGTCGAGTGCCAGCCAGCACGCAATCATTCACGAAAAAAAGCCCGCAGCAGCATCCCGCGACGGGCTTTGCAAATCCTGCTGCCATGTGCCGGCTTATTTCGCCTTATCCGCCTCGTTCGTGATGGCGTGGCCGCCCTTCGAAATATCTTCGCCAGCGCCCGCCATCGTGTTGCAGCCGGTGACAAGCATGGCAGTTCCTGCGAGCACTAGCAAAGCGATCAGTCGAGTCATGAAACTTCTCCTTGTCGAGAATGCATCGGTTGATGTCGTCCGACCGGGGCCATGCCAGTCGATCAGGTCTCGATCCGGTTTCGAACCGGCCTGTTTGCATGGTAAAAAAAGGGCGGGGGCGGCGCTGTCGGCCGTGCGGCGATTTTGTCGTAGGCGTGCTCCGGTGTTTGCGTCGGCGCACTCCTACAACGGCTTGGGGGCGCTGCGGCGAGCATCTGTCAGACGGGGCTTTGCGACGAAGTGGGCGGCGTGGCCGGCGACGTCAGCGGCTGGTCGACCGAAGGCGTCGCGGCGCTCGCGCTCGGCATCACGACGTCGATGTCGGTGCCGTTTTGCGCGCCACGGCGGATGTCGAAGCGCCCGCCATGCGCGGCCACGCGCTGACGCATGCCGAGCAGGCCGTGCGTATGTGTGCGCTTCAGGTCGGCCGGCATGATGCCGACGCCGTTGTCCGCGATATGCAGCGCGACCTCGCCGTCGCCGACCCGCAATGCGATTCCGACCTTCGAGGCCCGCGCGTACTTGGCGGCGTTCGTCAGCGATTCCTGTGCGACCCGAAACAGCGCGATTTCGGTCTGCTCGTCGAGCTGGATATCGTCGGCGGGCAGGTGCAGCTCGAGCGTCCAGTTGTTGCGCTGCGCGGCTTCGTCGGCGAGCGTGCGCAGCGCGGTAACGAGCCCGAAATTGGCCAGCACGGTCGGCCGCATGTCCTCGATGATGCGCCGCTTCAACGCGATGCCCTGGTCGAGATTGGCGAGCGCGCGCTGCAGCTTGTCGGCGATGTCCGGCTCGCTGTCCTTCAGCTTGCGGCGCGCCCATGCGACGTCCATCCGGCATGCGGTCAGAATCGCGCCGAGTTCGTCGTGCAACTCGCGCGCGAGCTGGGTCTTTTCGTTTTCGCTGACCGCCTGCAGATGCCAGCCGAGCGCTTCGAGCTGCCGCGTGCGCTCGTTGACGAGCTGGTCGAGTTCCTCCTGCTGCGTGATCAACTGACGCTGCGCGCGCGCCTGCCGGTCGATCTGGATGCCGAGATTGCGAAACAGCAGAATGAACAGCACGATGTTCAGCGCCGACAGACCCGCCGCGCACAGTGTCGACAGCCGCTGGTCGGCGCGGCTCGCGGCCAGCGCGTGCTGAGCGCGGCGCTCCTCGTTGTCGCGCAGCAGCGCGAGCGTACTGTCGATCAACGACGCGTCCGCCGGATTGACGTCGCTCGCGCTCCCGCATGCGCCGAGATCGAGCGGATGCGGCGCGGCGTGCTGCATCGCGGCGGCGCCCGCACCGATGCGCGCGTCGATCAGCGCGAGAATCTGCGTGAAGCTCGCGAGTTCCGCGCTGTCCGCGCGGCCGCCGCGATAGAAGCGGTCCAACTGCTGCGTGGTGTCGCGGATGCGCGCGGCGCTCGCGCAGAACGCGTGGGCGGATGCGTCGTCCTTCGTCAGAAGAAACTGGTTTTGTTGCGCGGTGAGGCGCGACAGCTCGCTCGCGAGTGTGCTCAGTCGCACGGTGACGTCGCGCGCTTCAAGCGCGGTCTCATACTCGGCGGTGATGCGCTGACGCGCGGTCTCCAGAATCACGAGGCCTCCCACCGTGATCACGATCGCCACCGTCATCGCGATCGCCCAGCTGCGATTGCGCATCCACTCGGCGAGCCGCGCCGTGGCGCGCGCGCCAGCTTGTTCCGGCGGGTTCTGCAGATTCGACACTTTCGGCTCCGGAAAGAGGGCATCGACACCGGCATCGACTCCGGCATCGCGCGAAGCCGCGCGCGTAATGTCGTCGTAACCCAATGTAAGCGGATTCTCACACGAAAAACGGCGAGCGTCGGAATGCGCGCGGTGCCGCGCATCGATAGCATGGACCCGATCGTTCATGCAATGTTTCGGGAGGAAGCCATCATGTTGAAGTGGGCACTGTTCTTCGCGATCGTCGCGGTGATCGCCGGTCTTCTCGGCTTCACCGGCATCGCGGCCGGCGCAGCGGCGATCGCGAAGTTCCTGTTCTTCGTCTTTGTCGTGCTGTGCGTGGTGTTCCTCGTGCTGGGCTTCGTCGTGACGAAGAAAATGATCGATTAGCGCGGCCATCGCAGTGGCGGCAAGCCGCGCCCTCACAGCAGGCGAGCGATTTGCTGGTAGTCGATTGGAAGGCCAACAAAAGGGAGAAATGCCATGCTTCACTATGCCATCGTCTTCTTCGTGATTGCGATCATCGCAGCTGTATTCGGCTTTACCGGCATCGCGGCCGGCGCGGCCGAAATCGCGAAGATCCTGTTCTACATCTTCCTCGTCGTGTTCGTGGTCACGTTGCTGCTCGGCGTGTTCCGAACCTAGCCGCGCGAGCCGGATGAACGCAACATGAGGTAGGCAGCGAAGTACGCAATGTAGGAACAGGTAGTCAACAAGGCGCGTGAACGCGCGGCGTTTGAATCCCCGATTGAGGCGCCCGCGTTCGAAGCGCGCCGTCATTCCACCCTGGGCGCATCAGGCGCGATTCGTGCTGAGGCGCGATTCCCCCAATAACGGATAAAGGAGAAGTTCGATGGCGAAGCAATCTGGCGACACGTTCGTGATGGACATCAAGAAGATCCGCGAGGACGCGCGCAAGCATATGTCGGATGGTCCGGTCACGCAGAGCTATGGTGCGAATCGCGAGACGGTGCTCAAGCTGCTCAACGACGCGCTCGCCACCGAGATCGTCTGCACGCTGCGCTACAAGCGCCATTACTTCATGGCGAAGGGCATCAATTCCGAAGCGGTCGCGAGGGAATTTGCCGAGCACGCAACCGAGGAGCAGGAGCACGCCGATCGCATCGCCGAGCGCATCGTGCAGCTTGGCGGCGAACCGGATTTCGCGCCGGACGGCATCAAGGCACGCGCGCATTCGGAATACAAGGAAGGCACCGATCTGACCGACATGATTCGCGAGAACCTGATCGCGGAGCGCATCGCGATCGACACGTACCGCGAGATCGTACGGTATCTCGGCGAGAAGGACGTGACCACGCGCCGGCTGTTCGAGGAGATTCTCGCGGTCGAAGAAGAGCATGCCGACGATATGGCGGATCTGCTCGCGGGGCGCGAGTAGCGCAGCAGGCGACAGGGAGGCGTCGAAGGATCGGGTCGCGGGCGAACTCGGGAATGCCGGCAGCTGCGGTGCGAAGCCGCCCTCGCATTGCGCGTCCGGCCGTGGCCCCGGATCATTACCATGTCCGCATCGGAGCGACTCCCTTTGCACGGAACCCAACCGATGATTCGAGTGCTGATAGCTGACGATCATGCGATCGTTCGAGGTGGATTCAGACAGTTCGTCGCCGACGAGCCGGACATGTGCGTCGCCGCCGAGGCCGCCACCGGCGAGGAAGCGATCGGCCTCGTGCGCGAGCAGGCATTCGACGTCGTGCTGCTCGACATCGCGATGCCTGACAAGAACGGCATCGATACGTTGCGTGTGATCAAGCAGGTGCGTCCCGAGCAGGGCGTGCTGATTCTATCGGGCTATCCCGAGAGCCAGTACGCGATCAATCTGCTGCGCGCGGGCGCGAGCGGCTATCTGAACAAGGACTGCGAGCCGGAAGAAATCGTGCGCGCGATCCGCGCGGTCGCGCGCGGGCATCGCTATCTGTCGGAGGCGGTCGCCGATACGCTTGCCGACAATCTCGACAAGCCTGCCGCCGGGCGTCCGCATGAAGCGCTGTCGGAGCGCGAATTCCAGATCTTCTGCAAGCTCGCGGCCGGCCAGTTGCCGACCGAGATTGCCGAAGAGCTGCATCTGTCGGTCAAAACGGTGAGCACGTATCGCGCGCGGGTGCTCGAGAAGATGCGTCTCGCGAACAACGCGGACCTCACGTATTACGCGATCAAGAATGGCCTGATCGACTGACGGACGATCGAGATATCCCGATGAACAGCGAACCGAACCCCGCTACCGAGTCAGCCAGCCGCGCGCCGTTGCGCGTGCTGCTGATCGAGGATTCGCCGCTGATCCGCCGCAGCCTCGTGGAGGCGATCGATGCGTCGGGCCTGCTGCGCGTGGCCGCTTATGCCGATTCCGCCGATCAGGCGATCGCGCTGCTCGGCGACGAAGCGTTCGACGCGGTGATCGTCGATTTGCAGCTGAAGCTGGGCTCGGGCGTGCCGGTGCTCGCATATCTGCAGCGCGAGGGGCTGATCGATTCGATGTTCGCGGCGGTGCTGACCAATCACGCGTTGCCCGCGTACCGCGAGCGCTGCGAGCAGTATGGCGTGCGGCACTTTTACGACAAATCGTTCGAGTTCGATCGCGTGCTCGATGCGCTGCATGAGTATGCGTTGGGGCGGGGTGGCGGGGTGTAACGATTCGACCGTAGTTGGCGTTTCTAGTCCTGTTTCCACACTCCGCGCTTCATCGCTTCTTCGAGCATCCCAAGGGTAAGCGAACGTCCGCCGAGCAATTCTCGCGCGCTGGCACTGAACGGGGACTTCAACGCGGCCACAACGATGTCGCGCTTTCGCATGTTGGCGGATGGAACGTGGTAAGCGACGTCGAAATCGCGCAGGTCCACATGGAAGCGCTCAGCCCATGCCTGCATCACCTCGACGATTTTCGCCGGCTCCCAATCCAGATCGTGATACAGATCCATGTCACGGGTCAGCTTGTCGTCGAGAGGCAGCCCGGCGGGAGTGCGCATTTCGCGGATGAACCGAGCGAGATCGAGCCACGTGTCGTTCATTACAGACGATCCTCCGGTTTCACCAGGCGGTTATATGCGGTGGCAAATCGACAAGACGGTTCTTATCCGGCGCTGGTCAACCTGATATCAATGCCCAGCCCGCGCCGGCAACCGCAAATGATTCCACGCGCCGAGCCCGGCAAACGCGATCCCCGCGATAGTCACGCCGATCCACCCGAACACCGGCCACACGATCGCGCCGACACCCGAGCCCAGCGCCCCGCCGATGAAATACGCGACCATGTACACGGTATTCACGCGGCTGCGCGCATCGGGCTTCAATGCGTAGATGCGCGACTGATTCGAAATCTGCGCGGCCTGCACGCCGATGTCGAGAATGATCACGCCGACCACGAGGCCCGCGATGCTCTTCGCCGACGCACCGAAGATCACGAACGCGATCACGACCAGCACGAGCGACACGGTGATGATCGCGCGCGGTCCACGCCGGTCGGCGAACTTGCCGGCGAGCGGCGCGGCCAGCGCGCCGGCCGCGCCGACGATACCGAACAGCCCTGCGGCCTGCGGCCCGAGATGAAACGGCGCGCCCGCGAGCAGCAGCGCGAGCACCGACCAGAAAATGCTGAACGCGCCGAACAACGCCGCACCGGTCAGCGATGCCTCGCGCAGCGCGCGATGCTCGGTGACCAGGTGCCACATCGACACGAGCAGCTTGCCGTACGGCAACGTCGAGGTCGGCTGACTCTTCGGCAAACGCAAAATGATGACGACCGCGAGTGCGAGCAGCGCGACGACCGATGCGCCAAACACCGCGCGCCAGCCGAAGTATTCGGCGACGATGCCCGCCGCGGTCCGGGCGAGCAGGATGCCGAGCAGCAGGCCGCTCATCACGGTGCCGACCGCGTGGCCGCGCTCGGACGGCGGCGCGAGTTCGGCCGCGAACGGTACCGCCTGTTGCGCGATCGTCGCGAGCACGCCGATCGCGAGACTCGTGACGATCAGCACCGCGAGCGTCGGTGCCGACGCCGCAATGACGAGCGCGACGCACAGGCCGGCGATCTGCAGCAGGATCAACAGACGCCGGTCGAAGCGATCGCCGAGCGGCGCGAGCAACAGCATGCCGGCGGCGTAGCCGAGCTGCGTGACGGCCGGCACCGCGCCGACCCATGACGCGCTGCCCGGAAACGACTGGCGGAAGTTATCGAGCAGCGGCTGGTTGAAATAGATGTTTGCGACCGAGACACCGGCGATCGTCGCGAGCAGCAGCAACACGCCGCGCAACGACCGGGCGGAGGAAGCGGAAGTGGAAGCGTCGGAAGTGGACATGACAGGGGCGGATCGACGGACCGGCCCATGCGCGGTCCTCAAGCGTGCCGATCATACCGGAGCGGCGGTGTTCGTGCTGACGGCCGCGCGAGGCTCGCCCGCGCATCCGGTATCAGGCGGTTGCGAAGTGTGTCCGGCGGTTCAGTCGATCAACGCGCCGGCGTCGTAGAACGGATACGGGCCGTCGGCCGCGTCGACATACGCATGATGCGTGACGATGCCCGTCGCGGGATCGTAGTAATGGAGCGCATACGCGGGCGGCTCCATCACGAACGCCGACGGTCCGTCCTCGCGAAAATCGAGCGCCACCTGGTGCGCGGGCGCTGGAATCGCGCTCGCGATCGTGCCGCCGAAGCGCACGAACATCGACCGATGCACGTGCCCGCAGAGCACGCGCTCGACGTTGGGGTGCTGAGCGATCAACGCCGCGAGCTTGTGCGACGCCGCCCGGTCGAGCCGGATCTCGTCCATATGCCCGATGCCGCACGCGAACGGCGGGTGATGCAGCGCGACCACGACCGGCTTGCCGCGCGCCGTATCGAGCTGCCGCTCGAGCCACGCGAGCCGCGTGTCGCACAGCATGCCGGCGCTCGAACCGGGCACTAGCGAATCGAGCGCGATCACGCGCAGCGGGCCGACGTCGAGCGCGTACTGCACGAACTCGCCGCCGCTCAGCAATTCCTCGCGCTCGGCAAACGCCGCGCGCAGCGCGTTGCGTTCGTCGTGATTGCCGACCATCAGGAAGTAGGGGATCGCGAGCGGCGCGAGCAGTGTTTTCAGGCGCGCGTACTGCTGGGGGTCGCCCTGATCGACGAGGTCGCCGGTGATCAACACCGCGTCGGGGCGCGGGGTGAGCGCGTTGAGCGCGTCGACGCAGCGCGCGAGGTAGGGGGCGGTATCGACGCGGCGATACGCGAGTGCGCCGGGTTGCTTGATATGCAGGTCGCTAATTTGAGCCAGCAGCATGACAGAGGTCCTTCGGGTTGCTTCGTGTCGGGCGCCAGGATGCGGCGCTGTTTTTACCTACGATAGCGCAATCAGTGCGTCCGGCTCGATCGAGATGCCGACCGGCGTGCCGCGCGCAAGCTCGATGCGGCCCGCGACGTCGACGAAGAGCGGCTCGGGCGCGGCACCGCCAATCGTCAGACGCGTGCGTTCGCCGAGGAACGCGGTGCTTTCGATCTGGCCGCGCAGCTGCGCGAGCGCGGGGTCGGTGAGCCGGGCATCCTCGGGGCGAAAGAAGATTTCGTGCGCGCCGCGTGCGTTCGACGCATGCGCGGGCAACGGCACGGCGCCGCCGCTCGTCGCGAGCATGCCGTCGCGGGGCTCGCCCGCGACACGGTTGATCGTGCCGACGAACTGCGCGACCGTGCGATTGGCCGGACGATAGTAGATGTCGCGCGGCGAACCGATCTGCTCGATGCGTCCCGCACTCATCACGACGATGCGATCGCCGAGCTCCATCGCTTCGGCCTGATCGTGCGTCACGTAGACGGTCGTGATGCCGAGTTCGCGCAACAGCGCGTTCATCTCGCCGCGCAATGCGTCGCGCAGACGCGCGTCGAGCGCGGTCAGCGGTTCGTCGAGCAGCAGCACGCGCGGCTGCACCGCGAGTGCGCGCGCGAGCGCCACACGTTGACGCTGGCCGCCCGACAGTTGATCGATCGGTTTGTCGGCGTGCGCGTTGAGCCGCATCATGCCGAGCAGTTCGTCGACGCGTTGTCGCGCGACTGCGGCCGGCACGCGTTTGATCTTCAGACCGTAGCCGATGTTGCCGCGCACGGTCAGGTTCGGAAACAGCGCGTAGCTCTGGAACACCATGCCGACCGCGCGTTTTTCGATCGGCAGCGTGGTCACGTCGTCGTCGCCGAATGCGATGCGGCCGCCCGCGTCAGGTGTTTCCAGGCCCGCGATCAGGCGCAGCGTCGTCGTCTTGCCGCAGCCCGACGGTCCGAGCAGCACGAGGGTTTCGCCCGCGCCGATCGTCAGGTCGAGCGGTTCGAGCACGCGCGTGCCGCGAAACGTTTTGGCGCACTGCGTGAGCGTGATGGGAACCGAGGTCAGTTTCATGGCGTGTCGATGGGCTTCGAGGAAGAGGCGGCGCCGCGCTTCTTCGACGCGCTGCGCTGGCCGGTCGCATCGACGCCGAGCCATTGCATCGCGACGAGCAGCGGCATCGTCATGATGAAGAACAGGATCGTGTACGCGCTGCCGATCTCGATGCGCATCGACGCGTAGGTGTCGGCGAGGCCGACCGGCAGCGTCTTCGTGTCGGGCGTGTGCAGCATCCACGTGAGGTTGAATTCGCCGATCGACAGCGTGAGCACCGCGAGCGCGCCCGCGACGATGCCCGGCCGCGCGTTCGGCAGCACGATCGTGACGAAGCGCGTGAAGAAGCTCGCGCCGAGGCTCGCCGCGCCTTCTTCGAGCGTGCGCAGATCGCTGCTCGCGCAGACCGCCGCGACCGCGCGCACCATGAACGGCAGCGTGAACACCACATGCCCGACGACGATGAACGCCGCGCTCATCCGAAACGCCGTGAAGCCGCCGTAGATCACCAGCAGCGCGAGTGCCGATGCGAGGCCGGGCAGCGCGATCGGCAGCACCAGAAACTCTTCGACGATGCGTGCGAAGCGCGTCTTGCTGCGCGCGAGCACGTAGCCCGCGGGCACGCCGGTCAGCAGCGTGACGACGAGCGTCGCCGCGGCCACTTCGAGCGACAGCCACACCGAGTCGTGATACTGGGTCCACACTTCGACGAGCCAACGCAGCGTGAGTCCGCTCGACACGCCCTTGAAGTAGTTGACCGTCAGCCCGGCGACGATCGACATGACGACCGGCACGATCAGGAACGCGCACAGCAGCAGTGTGACGAACCATTGACCCGCGGCGAGCCATGTTCGCGTGGAAGGCCACGCGCGTCGCGCGCGCGGTCCCGCTGCCGGTTGCGAAGACGGCGAAGGGGCGGTGATTGAGTTCATAGGTAGGTAGTCGTTGCGTTCGCGAACGCGCGGCTCCGGCGACGCGCCGTTCACGCGCTCGCCGCCACGCCCGAACCGCTCGCGCTGCGCGCGATCGCCAGCACTGCCCACGTGACGATGCCCAGCACGATCGACAGGCCCGCGGCCGTCACCATGTTCGCGTTCAGCGTGAACTCGGTATAGATGGTCATCGGCAGCACGTCGATGTCGGTGGCGAGCGTGAACGCCGTGCCGAACGCGCCCATCGCGGTCGCGAAGCACACGGCGCCCGCCGCGATCAGTCCGGGCGACAGCGCCGGCAACACGATGTCGCGCATGATGCGCCACGGCGATGCGCCGAGCGAGCGCGCGGCCTCTTCGAGCGATGCATCGAGCTTGGTCGCCGAAGCCATCACGGTGACGATCACGCGCGGAATCGAGAAGTACAGATAGCCGAGAAACAGGCCGCTCATCGAATACGCGAACACCCAGCGATCGCCCGCGAGTTTCAGCGACAGCGCGCCGATCAACCCTTGACGTCCCGCGAGCATGATGACCATGAAGCCCACGACGACACCCGGAAACGCGAGCGGAAACGTCAGCAGCGCGAGCAGCGTGCGCTTGCCGGCGAACTCTCGACGCGCGAGCAGCAGCCCCGCGATCACCGACAGCACCAGCGTGGCCGCCGTGACCCCCGCCGCCAGCACGACGGTTGCGCCAAGGCTCGACATGTAACGCGCATTCGTCAGCATTGCGCGATAGGTCGCGAACGCGTGGCCGCCGCCGGAGAGCTGCGCGAGCGCGACCATCGGCAGCAGCCAGAACGCGATGAAGACCGCGAGCGCGGGCGCGAGCAACGCGATGCGCCAGCGCAGCGGGAACGTGACTTCGTTCAATGCATCACCTGTAGATAGCGCTCGCCGAAGCTCGACTGCTTGTCGGCCATCTTCGCGAAGTCGACCGGCTTCGCGCGCGCGTATTCGCTCGCGGGCAGGAACTGCGCAGCCGTCTCGGCGCTCATCGCGCTCGCGCGCACCGGCCGCAGATATGCCTGCGCCCACAGCTTCTGGCCTTCGTCGGACAGTACGAAATCGAGCACCTTCTTGCCGTTCGCTTCGTGCGGCGCGCCTTTCACGAGGCTCATCACGTACGGCACCGAGATCGTGCCTTCCTGCGGAATCACGAACTCGACGTTCGCGTGATCCTTGTACTTCGCGCGGTACGCGTCGAAGTCGTAGTCGAGCAGGATCGGAATTTCGCCGGACAGCACGCGCGCGTACGCGGTTTGCTTCGGCACGATCGGCGCGTTCGCCTTGAGCTTTCTGAACCAGTCGAGACCCGGCTCGAAGTTGTCGAGCGTGCCGCCGAGCGCCTGGTTCACCGCGACCGCGCCCGCATAGCCGACGAACGCGCTCGACGGATCGAGATAACCGATCATGCCTTTGTATTCGGGCTTCAGCAGATCGGCCCACGAGCGCGGCACCGGCTTGCCTTCGAGCGCGTCCTTGTTGACGAAGAAGCCGAGCGTGCCCGAGTGGATCGTGAACCAGTAGCCTTGCGGGTCTTTCAGGGCGGCGGGAATGTCGTCCCAGTGCGCGGGCTTGTACGGCTGGATCACGCCCTTGTCCTTGGCCTGGAACGCCGACGATACGCCGAGATACACGACGTCGGCGACCGGGCTTTTCTGCTCGGCCATCAGCTGCGCGATCGATTGTCCTGAGTTCTTGTTGTCGAACGGCACGCGAATGCCGGTCTTTTGCTGGATCGCCTTGATCTGGCTCGCCCAGTCGGCCCATTCGGGCGGGCAGTTGTAGCAGATCGCGGTTTCGTCGGCGCGCGCGGCTTGCGGCGCGAGCGCGACGAGCGCCGCGCCGGCGACGAGCAGGCTCGCCGGCAGTGCGGTCGCGGCGGAGCGCGCGAGTTTTTGCCACAGCGGTATGAGCGAGGATGCGAAGCGTGAGGTTGAGCGGGGCACTGCGGGTCTCCCTGTGTCGGATGGGTTGCGCGGGTTGGGAATGACAGCTAGGGCGCGCGTATGCGCGTGCCTTCATTGGGCTTCTTATGCGAGCGGTTTTTCGGTGGCGGCCGCAGCGCTCGGGACGTGGGTCGGCGACGCTCCGTCGAGATTCGCGTGCGAGCCGAGTGCCGCGATCGTCGCGCCTTCGCGCAGGCTGTGCGGCAGCGTCAACGCGCGCGAGGTTGCGCAGAACGCGCGCTCGTCGCGCGCGCCGCCGATGCGTGCGAGCAAGCGCTGCCACGCCGCACAGCCGATTTCGCGATTCGGCGCGCAGATGCTCGCGAGCGCCGGCGACAGCAGTTCGCCCATTGCGAGGCCGTCGAAGCCGAGAATCGACATGTCCTGCGGAATCCTCAGACGCGCGCGGCGCAGGCCGCGCATCACGACCATCGCGAGCAGATCGTTGCTGCAGAAGAGGGCGGTCGGACGGTTTGCGCCGTGCGTCAGGTGCGCGAGCACGGACGGCGCGAGTTCGTCGGCGTTGAAATCGACTTCGAGCGCGGGCGCGGCCGTGAGGCCGGCCTGCTGCATCGCCTGCGTGTAGCCGAGATGCCGCTGACGCGCGCGATCCGAGGCCGCGAACGAGCCGGCCAGCATCAGAATGCGGCGATGGCCGTGCGCGATGAGCCGGCGCACGCCGTCGTAGGCGGCGAGGCGATTGTCGACCGACACCGACGGTCGGCGCACCGTGTCGTTGTGCATCAGCACGTACAGCAGGCCGTCGCGGTCGAGTTCGTCGAGCAGCGGATGGGTGTCGGCATCGGCGACGGTCAGGATCAGTCCTTCGACGCGATGCTCGCGCAGCGTTTCGATTGCGTGACGTTCACGGTCCACGTCGTACTGCGTGGTCATCAGCATCAGCCGATAGCCTTGCGCTGACGCGAGATCGTCGATGCCTTGCAGGCATTCGGCGAACACCGGGTTCGCGAGCGTCGGCAGAACGACGCCGACGAGGCGCGTGCGCTCGCCGCGCAATTGCCGGCCGAGCGGGCTCGGGCGGAAGTTCAGCGCGTCGATCGACTGACGTACCTTGTCGAGCGTGACGGGGTTCACGGTGTGCGGCGCGTTGATCGCGCGCGATACCGTGGCGATGGAAAAGCCCGCGTGGGCGGCGACATCCTTGATCGTCGGCGTCATCGGTTTTCGGCCCGCTGTAATCGTTTTCGTGAGCGGATTATCGGCAACGTTTGTGACTTGTGGATGAATGCGGGTGTCGGGCGCTTTTTTGGGGCTGCCGCGAGGCGATGGTAGAATTCGCGACCACGCGCGATTGCCACCTCTGCCGGGGTGATGAAATTGGTAAACATAGCGGACTTAAAATCCGCCGCCTTCGGGCTTGCCGGTTCAAGTCCGGTCCCCGGCACCAAATACTCGCCAACGGATTTCAACGGTTCACCACGAAGCCCCGACAGCTAGCGCTGAGCGGGGCTTTTGTTTGCTGTAGTCTCCAAGGGTTCACCAGCGATTACAACCCAGGGGGTCGTTTCGGGGGTTGCCACGATTCAAGCGCCCGTCGGATTTCAAGCGCCCGTCGGATGGAAAACGACCCCCGCAGCGGCGCGACAACCGGAGACGCAGACATGGCGCTGACCGATGCCACGATCCGTAACACGAAGCCGGGTGAAAAACAGCAGAAGCTGTACGACGGTGGCGGCCTGCTGCTGCTTGTCACGCCAACGGGCAGCAAGCGATGGATTTTCAAGTACCGTTTTGCCGGAAAGGAAAAGAGCCCCGCACTTGGCGTCTATCCAGACGTGCCGCTTGCCGATGCCCGCAAGCGTCGGGACGACGCCCGCGAAAAACTGGTAGCAAACATCGATCCGGGGGAAGCCAAAAAGGCCGGGAAACGCGCCGCCCGCCTTGCTGCTGCCAATTCATTCGAAGCCGTTGCGCTCGCCTGGATGGAAGAGCGCGGTCAGTCCGTTGAAAGCGGGCAGTGTGAAAAAACGCTTGCGCGTTTCAGGAATGACGCGTTTTCCTAGCTTGGCAAGCGACCCATCGCGGAAATTGACGCACCCGAGATTCTGGCAGTCCTTAAACGCGTGGATAGCCGGGGCGCCCGCTTTACGGCTCACCGTCTGCGCAGCGAAACAAGCCCCGTGTTCCGTTTCGCGATCAAGGAGGGCTATTGCAAAACCGATCCGGCACGCGATCTGGTTGGCGCAATACCGCCTGCACAGACAACGCATTTCGCCTCGATCACCGAGCCCGCCAAGGTCTCGGAGATGTTGCGGGCCTTCGATGCCTTTTCCGGCACGTTCCCGGTTTTGTGCGCGCTCAGGCTCGCGCCCATGCTGTTTGTGCGTCCCGGCGAACTGAGACAGGCTGAATGGGCGCAGATCGATCTGGACAAGGGGGAATGGCGCTACCGCGTCACGAAAACCAACACGGATCATCTTGTGCCACTGGCGGCACAGGCCGTCGCGATCCTGCGCGAACTGCGGGCGCTGACGGGTAGCGGCCGCTACGTGTTCCCAGGCGCGCGCGACGCGCACGCCGTACCGGATAACCTTGGTTCGGCGTACAACCGCACAAAATTCATTCGCGAGCGCCGCGAGATGATGCAGGAGTGGGCCGATTACCGTGACCGGATCAAGGCCGGGGCCGAAGTCATTCCGATCAAAGGCGGGACGGTCGCCTGACTACCTCAGCGGGACAATCTTTTGGAACAGCGCCGCCCGACGATGGAAGCGTGGGCGGCGCATGTCTTTGCTCACTGAGACCTACGTGACATTAGACAGAAAGTCCCGCCGGAGCGGGACCACTTGTACTCATCGGCTTCGCGAACTACCGGTTAATAGTCGTCGCTGTTATCCTCAAACACCGGAAAATTAAGGTCGAGGGTAATCAGGTAGCGCTCGTCGTTTGGTCGGTCGTCTGTCCGAAAGCACCGGATATTGAGTGAAACCTGATATTTGTTGCCGGCCTGCCATCGTGTCGTGGGTGCGTCGCACGCCCGAATTGTATTGCGTGTCGCCCGAGTGTCTTCGATGGGGCGATTGGTCGAAGAGTGAAAAGGTTTCCACCCGCCCCGCCTGAATTGGTTCTGTAGGTCCGCGAGGATCGCCATTGATTCGTCAAGCGGTAATGTTTCGACTTGCGGCGAGAGTACAAGCGATTCGACCTTGCCTTTCTGGTCGTACTGAACCATGAAAAACTTCGCGGCCGGCGTTACGAAATCATAGTGTGGATCAACAAATCGGAGTTTTGCAGGGCGTATCAGCACCCCAGCCCAGCTTGTATTGGGTTCAATCGGCGGTAACGTCGAGTGCGATTGCTTACGCACCTGTTCATAGGGTTCCCCTAGCGTCAGCACGACCTCATCAACAGGCTTTGCCATTGCGAGCAGTCCCCATAAGGCAGCGCAGCCAACTACGGTGCAAACGAGATATCTAAACCACCTGATTTTTCGACTCAGCATGTTTACCTTGCATGCGCGATGAGATAAAGGGAATTTTCTACGTCATATTTCTTAAGCGGATCGTGTAGCAGTTGGTCGAAACGCTGTGCGGCTCGCAAAACAAATGTCATGCGCTGCTGTGGATCGGCAAGATTTGCGAGAGGCTCCTTGCTGAATCTTTCGTTCTTGGCGTTGGCCCCCGTCACCGTACACTGATTCGCAAAGGCAAGCTGGATTTCCCGCGCCGATCCAGTCGGAATATGCAATGCCCATGCGAACTGGTTGGCGCGCATCAGCAACGCGAATGTTGGATCGTTGTACATGGCCGGTTGCAAGATGTTGATTTGCTCGTGTATTGCCAAGTCTTTGACACCATCTGCAATGCGGCCACTATCAATTGCGGAGAAGGCGCTCAAAATCTGAGGCCTTTCCTCCGCGAACGGAACACTGTTCTCAATCGGCCACAGGACGGAACTGCGCAAGAGTTTGCGTTCGGGTAAGCATCGCTTTAATCGCGCAAGCCCAAACTTCTTGTAGAACATATGCAGCGGCCAAACGTCGAGAAACAGCGACGTGTTGCCCTTTGCCAGCATCTGATAGACCTTGGCACCGCTTTCGGCGGTCGCAGCACTCACCGCCGACTGTGCCCCGTAGGCCGTCATCCATGCAGCCGGGCCAACACTCGCTACCTTGCGCAAATTGGCAACGCTGTCCGAAGCCGATTTGCCGATCATCTCGGCGGCATTGAGCAGCCCGCATCCTACCTGCTTCGACGCGAACGCCGCGAGTCCGGCCCACTGGAAACGTCGGTCATCCCACCAGAGTTGTGCATACGCCGCATTGATGCTGCGGTTACGCGCAATCGGATCGTCAACGGATACGATGGCCTCGGCCTTCTTCCGATAGAAGCGCCAGCAGTCGATACAGTCCTGCTTGTCCTCTTCCGCTCGCTTTTTTGCGGCGGCCTCTTCCTCTTTCCAGTTCGGGTAACAGACCGGACACCTTGGGTTATCGCACTTTTGCATCTTCGTTATTCGCGTTGGTGTTGTACTGACGCCGCGCAAGGCCGATGCCATATTTCGGCGCGCAGTTCTGGGTGAGGGCATGCCGACTCTCTCGGCTCTCCGCTTCGTGAGCGAATCATAAAATGGCCTCACCTTCGACGGGTGAGCGCTGTGGATCACCCTGCGCCAAGCTAGCGCAAACAGGAGGGGGCATTCAATAGGACAGGGTCGATATTTTGTTTAACGATTGTCAAAACAATGGTGATGGTGACCATCGGGTTTAGTGAGTTGTGAGCGGCGGCGCGATAACAAGGAGCCAGCGGTCGCTGTCGCCGTTGTCGGGGGGAGTGACAACCGCTTTCATATGTACAGGATGACCAACCATCAGGTCGCCAAAGCCCTGTACGACGAAGTAAAGAACGGCAACCTGCTGTTTGTGCCCGAGCGGGACGACATGCGCAAGTGTGTGGAGGCGATACGCAAGCAGTGGGAAAAAGGTTCGGGTCCAGCGCCTGCCCGCACACAACAACCGGCCGAGGCGGACATCGCAAGCTCGCTCCATGGCAACAGTCCGCGCGTGCCGCAGAATCTCGGCAATGCAAAGCCGTTGGAGTACGCACCGGACGCGCCGAGCGGCGATGTGCAGCAGATCGCGGCGCGCGGAGTCAGCGCGGCCGAGGAAACTGAGTGCGACGCGATATATCATGCGGAAATGACAGCCTGTTCTGCTGCTGGCGCAATATTCCAAGACCCGCGCACTTATGCGCTGTGCGCGCAACGGGCATTCGCGAATTACCAGACCTGTAGAGGTTATTGATGAGTCAACGACAAACCGCGTTTATCAGTTTTTTCGACGAACACACGGGACAGGTGAAATTCTGCGTTGTGCCGCGACAGTTCGTTCAAACCGCGATTGATCGCGTCATGGCAATCAGCGTGCCGCCGGATGCCGCTGAACACTCCGACGCTCCATTTACAGACGAGGACGCGCGGAAGCTGGGGGGCTTGGCGGTCCTGAGCCTTGCCGCTTCGAATCCTGACTTGAGGTCTCGCTTGCAGATCACGACTGAAGCCCCGATGGTCTGGACACCAGCGAAGCCGTCTGGCGAATAGTGCATTCTTGTAGTCGCTCGACGTCAAGCATGCAGGGTGATTGATGCGATGAAGCGAGCGAATCAATTGCGCGGTGACGACAACGCCATCTTGCACGACGATGGAGGCGTTGAATCAGGCGGTGAAATCATCGACAACATGCACGCCTACGCGCCTTAAGTCGTCCGGAAAGAATCAAACTTGTCGCCAGGCCGGACCATGCGTAACATCACCCCCGCCAACCTCACTCCGCCTTCATGTTCCCCCTCAAATACCTCACAGGCTACCCCGCACCGCTGCAAGACAAGGTGAGAAAGCTGATCGCCGCCGATCAGCTCGGCTCCTACGTCGCGCAGAAGTACCCGAGCACGCACGAGGTGCAAACCGACCGCGCGCTCTACGAGTACTGCGCGGAACTCAAACGCGAACACCTGCGCAACGCCGAGCAGATCGACAAGGTCACTTACGACAGCAAACTCGACGTGATGCGTCACGCGCTCGGCCTGCACACGAGCGTTTCGCGGGTGCAGGGCAGCAAGCTGAAAGCGAAGAAGGAAATCCGCATCGCGTCGTTATTCAAGGCCGCGGCGCCGGAGTTTCTGAAGATGATCGTCGTGCACGAACTCGCTCATCTGAAAGAAAGCGACCACAACAAAGCGTTCTATCGTCTGTGCGAGTTCATGCAGCCGGGTTACCAACAGATCGAATTCGATCTACGTCTGTATCTGACACATCGCGATCTGGCGAAGAAGACCGTGTGAGGTACGCCGCGCGGCGGGCGCGGCAGGCGCGACAAACGGAGCTGACTTCAAGCCGCCAGTTCCGCGGCATCCTCCACCATCGACGCCGTCAACAACACCGGAATCGACTTCGACGTCGGCGTACCCGCGCCATCTGCGACCGAGGAGAGCGGCACCAGCGGATTCGTCTCCGGATAATAAGCGCCGAGGCAGCCGCGCGGAATGTCGTACTCGACGAGCAGAAAACCGTCCACGCGTCGCTCGATGCCATCGGCCCACACGCTCGTGATATCGACGCGCTGACCAGCCGCGAACCCGAGCATCGCGAGATCGTCCTTGTTGGCGAACAGCACGCGCCGCTGTCCGTAGACGCCGCGATAGCGATCGTCGAGACCGTAAATCGTCGTGTTGTACTGATCATGTGAGCGGGTGGTCATCAGCGTCATCAGGCGTTCGCCATGTTGCTTCTTCGCCTGATGAATCGGCGTGTCGAGCGCGATCGCGTGGACGATGAACTGTGCCTTGCCGCTCGGCGTTTTCCAGATGCGATCGCGCGATGCGACGCCGAGATGGAAGCCGCCCGGCTTCTTCAGACGCTCGTTGTAGTCGTCGAAACCGTCGATCACCTTCGCGATGCCCTCGCGAATCAGCGCGTAGTCGGCCGCATGGGCGAGCCAGTCCACCTTGCCGCTGCCCAAAGTTGCATGCGCCATGCGCGCGACGATCGCCACTTCGGAAAGCAGATTGTCCGACGCCGGCTTGTTCATCCCATACGAGATGTGCACCATGCTCATCGAATCCTCGACGCTGACGCCTTGCGCCACGCCATTCTGAACATCGATCTCGGTGCGTCCGAGCGTCGGCAGGATCAGCGCGTCGCGGCCATGCACGAGGTGGCTGCGATTGAGCTTCGTCGTCACGTGCACGGTCAGATCGCATGCGCGCATCGCGTCCCACGTGCGCGGCGTGTCCGGCGTCGCGATCGAGAAATTGCCGCCCAGCCCGATGAACACCTTCACCTTGCCGTCGAGCATCGCCTGAATCGTGTTGACGACGTCGAGTCCGTGCTCGCGCGGCGGCGCGAAGTCGTAGGCTGCGCCGAGCTTGTCGAGAAACGCTTCAGTAGGCTTTTCCTCGATACCGACCGTGCGGTCGCCCTGCACGTTCGAGTGGCCGCGCACCGGGCACAGCCCCGCGCCGCGCCGGCCGATATTGCCGCGCATCATCATCAGATTCGACAGCAACTGTACCGTCGCGACCGAGTTCTTGTGCTGCGTGAGACCCATGCCCCAGGTCGAAATCACCGCGCGGCCCTTCACGTAGATATCGGCGAGCTTCAGCACCTCATCGAGCGGCATGCCTGCCTCGGCGACGATCGTGTCCCAGCGCTCGGCGCGCAGATCGTCGGCGAAGGCAGCGAAGCCGACTGTGTGCTGGGCGATGAAGCCGAAGTCGAGCACGCGCTCGAGGCCCGACACGAGCGCTTCGTCATCCAGTTCGAGCACGCGTTTGGCGACGCCCTTGATCAGCGCGAAATCGCCGCCGACCTTCGGACGGATGAATACCGAGCTGATTTTCGTGCTGCCCATCGTCAGCATTTCGACCGGATGCTGCGGGCTCGCGAAGCGTTCGAGGCCGCGCTCCTTCAGCGGATTGATCGACACGATCGTGGCGCCGCGCTTCGCGCATTCGCGCAGCTCGCCGAGCATGCGCGGATGGTTGGTGGCCGGATTCTGGCCGAAGATCAGCAGCGTATCCGCGTGTTCGAAGTCATCGAGCGTGACCGTGCCCTTGCCGATGCCGACCGTGTGCGGCAGGCCACGGCTCGTCGCCTCGTGGCACATGTTCGAGCAATCGGGAAAATTGTTGGTGCCGTACATGCGCACGAACAGCTGGTACAGGAACGCGGCTTCGTTGCTCGCGCGGCCCGAGGTATAGAACGCGGCGCGGTCAGGATCGTCGAGACGCTTCAGATGGCTCGCGATCAGCGCGAACGCGTCGTCCCAGCCGATCGGCACATAGCGGTCGCGCGCGGCGTCGTAGACGAGCGGATCGGTCAGGCGGCCGTGCTGCTCGAGTTCGAAGTCGGATTGCGTCATCAGCTCCGTGACGCTGTGCCGCTCGAAGAACGCGGGCGTCACGCGCTTGCCGGTGGCCTCGGCGGCCACGGCCTTCACGCCGTTTTCGCAGAACTCGAATGTCGACGCGTGCTCGCGATCCGGCCACGCGCAGCCGGGGCAGTCGAAGCCGTCAGGCTGGTTCTGCTTGAGCAGCGTGCGGTAGTTGCCGCCCGCGACCTTCTCCTTGAGCAAGTTGATGGCGACATACTTCAGCGCGCCCCAGCCAGCGGCGGGGTGCTTGTACGGCTCGATGCGGGCTTCGGCTTGTGTTTCGTTCTTCTTCATGACGTGGCGGTGGACAGATTCGACAGGGTTTGCAGACCAATGCCGGAGATCGTACTGTGTTCCACAAACTACGTCGGATACAGAAAATCGGAAAGAATAGGAGTACAGTTGCGCAACGATGCCTGAAGCCGCCCGAATCCAGCCGAATCGCATGAAGCTCTACGAAAAACTCGCCGACGAAATCACCGAAGCCGTGCGCCGCGGCGTGTTCGCGGCCGGCGAGCGGGTTGCGTCGGTGCGTCAGGCGAGCCAGCAGCACGGCGTCAGCATCAAGACGGTGCTGCACGCGTATGCGCTGCTGGAGAGCCGCGGCATCGTCGAGAGCCGGCCGCAGTCGGGCTATTTCGTGCGCGACGCGGCCGCGCGGGCGCTCGCGCCGGCGCCCGCCGCGGCCCGCGCGGGCTGCAAGTCCGCGCCGCCGCCGGTGCCCGCGACGGTCGACGTGAGCCGGCTCGTGCTGTCGACGCTACGCAGCATCCGCGCGCACGACGCCGTGCCGTTCGGCTCGCCGTATCCCGCTCCGTCGCTGTTCCCGTGGCGGCGTATCAACCAGTACGCCAACGCGATCGCGCGGCGGCACGCGAGCTGGAATCTGATCGACGATCTGCCGCCGGGCAACCCCGAGCTGATCCGGCAGATCGCGCGGCGCTATGCGGAAAACGGTCTGCCGGTCGATCCGGGCGAAATCGTGATCACGCTCGGCGCGACCGAGGCGATCAACCTGAGCCTGCAGGCGGTCGCCAAGCCGGGCGATACCGTCGCGGTCGAGTCGCCGACCTACTACGCGATGCTGCACGCCATCGAGCGCCTAGGCATGCGCGCGATCGAGGTGGCGACGCATCCGGTCGACGGCATCGACATCGACGCGCTCGCGAAGGCGATCGCGCGGCAGAAGATCGCCGCGTGCATGGTGATGCCGAATTTCCAGAATCCGCTCGGTTTCTGCATGTCCGACGAGCGCAAGCGGCAACTGGTCGAACTGCTGGCCGCGCACGAGATTCCGGCGATCGAGAACGATGTCTACCAGGAGCTGTATTTCGGCGACACGCGGCCGTCGACGCTGAAGACCTTCGACACCCAGGGGCTCGTGCTGCACTGTGCGTCGTTTTCGAAAAGCCTGACGGCGTCGTACCGGATCGGCTGGGCGCTGCCGGGGCGCTATCGCGCGCAGGTCGAGAAACTCAAGTTCCTGAATACGCTGACGACGCCGTCGGTGCCCCAGATCGCGGTTGCCGATTATTTGCGTCAGGACGGCTACGACCGCCATCTGCGGCACCTGCGCCGCGTGTACCGGCAGCAGGCGAGCATCATGAGCGCGCTGGTGCTGCGCTTTTTCCCGGTCGGCACGCGCGTGTCGACGCCGCGGGGCGGCTACGTACTGTGGGTCGAGTTGCCCGTTGCGATCGATTCGATGCGGCTTTATCAGGCGGCGCTCGAACGCGGGATCACGGTCGGGCCGGGGATGATGTTTTCGACGCGCAACGATTTTCGGCACTTCATCCGGCTCAACTACAGCTATCCGTGGACCGCGCAGGCCGAAGCGGCGTTGAAGACGCTCGGTGAGCTGGCTACGGCGATGGCGTGACAGGCGCTACGGCGATGCAAAACGACACATCACGACAGGTAGACCGACATGGATGACGACGACATCGACCCGCAACTCGCCGCGATACTCGCGCAGCTATGGCGCGCGCATCGCGAGACACCCTGGCGCGCGTGGTCGCTCGCGAAGCTGTCGAAGCAGGCCGGCGTGCCGATGAGCAGCTTGCGGCGGCAATTGACGGCGCTCTCGGGAAGCGGTCTCGTCGATACGATGTGCCACGACGATGGCACCGGAGCCGCGTCGCTGAGTGAAATCGGCGCGCAGCTTTGCGCGGAGCTGTTCGGCACGAGCGAGGGCGGCGAGCCGTCGGCCGCCGGCTGAGCGTCCCGGCACAACTGCCACCGGCGCGCAAATGATCCGGCGCACGGGTTGATTGTTGTCGTAGTCAGCGCGCTCCGCCGTCTCATTGCCCGACGCTCGCCTGCACCTGCGGTTGTGATCGCGATGGCGCCATGTCCGCCGCCTCGAGTGTGGCGACGCCGCAGAACCAGTCGGCATCGCCTGGCTGATACTTCCACCGCTTGCTGGACTGCCCGATCACGCTCGCACACTGCTCGTTCACCACAAGGTCGGGCTGCGCGGCCGTGCATTGCAGCGTCGACGGGTCGGAGTGCGCCTCCGCATCCACGGACGCCGCGTGCCGCGCGCCGCTCGGCAGGCTCGCCAGCAGTCGCTGCAATTCGTCGATACGCGTCGCGTACCACGTCCGCAGACACGCGGCGTCGCGGCAGTTCGCTTCGCGCCAGGCCCACTTGCTGTCGCTGTCGTCGATGAACGCGCGGCGCTGGGCGACTCGCCGACGTGCCTTCCAGTAGAGTTGGCCCAACGTGTCGTCGAGCGTCGACAGGGCGGCGTCGCCGCAAATCATGCGCTCGGCCGGCGAGCGGCCGCGCTGGCAATCGAAGCTCGCAGCGTTGCCGTACGGATGCGCGAGCAGCAGTCCGGCGATCAGGAGGGGGCGGAAGAGGGTCATCAGGGTCCGGGCGGTGCATCGGTTGATCATGCCGCCGATGATCGACCGGTCGCGCGCCTCGCGGACGTCCGAACAACGCGGGAATTCGGGCGGGTCGTTACCAGATGTTGCCGCGCGGGCTGCCGGCCCAGGTCGGCGCTCGCGCACCTTCGCGCGTCATGAAGTAGGCGCAACGTCTATATGATGGAAGTGGGGGCACTTGGGCCGGCGTGGTCAAAGGCGGCCAACGAAAGAGGGAGAACGAATGCAACGACGACTCGTGATCGGTCTTTGCATGGCAGCGGGCCTTCTGACTTTACCCGGCGCGGCCAGCGCGCAGTCACAGGCCTATACGAACAGCGGGTCCAACGTGCGCGCGGGCCCTGCGGCCGACTACCCGATCGTCGCGCAACTGCTGGCCCAGCGTCGAGCCGCTGCGGCGCCTGCGGGCCAGGAACAGACGGCGCCCGCACTGCCGTCGCCCGTCGTACCGGCATCAACCGATGCTGGCACGCCACACCGGAGCCGTCCGCACGCGATGCATGGCAGATTTTCACGCTGGACTTAGCGTAAACCCCGGTGTGCCGCGTACACTAACTTGCCGATGTTGGGTTGGGGGGCGCAACTATGATTTGCGAAGCAACATCACGTGGCACGACGACAGCCGCGCCGGAGGGCGCCCGCTATCGGCCGGAACGGGCCGAGGAGGTACTCGCGTCCGAGCGCGGCGTGTTGCGGCTGATCACCCGCAACACGCCGCTGCCCGAGCTGCTCGACGAAGTCTGCCGTCGCGCCGAGGCGCTGCTCGGCGACGGCGCGTGCTGCTCGATCCTGCTGCTCGACCCGGACGGCGTGCATGTGCGCGTCGGCGGCGCGCCGTCGCTGCCGCCCGCGTACAGCGCCGCGATCGAGGGCGCGGCGATCGGTCCGCGCGTCGGCTCGTGCGGCACGGCGATGTTCGAGCGGCGTCTGGTGATCGTCGACGACATCGAATCCGATCCGCTGTGGGAAAACTTCCGCGATTTCGCGTTGCCGCACGGCTTGCGCGCATGCTGGTCCGTGCCCTTCGAAAACGACGCGGGCATCGTGCTCGGCGCGTTCGCCGTCTACTACCGCGCCACCCGCTGCCCGACCCCCGAGGAAGAGGCGATGCTGCGCGACATCGGCGGCAGCGTCGGCCTCGCAGTCCATCAGGACGCGATGGCGCAGCGCCTCGCGCATAGCGAGGAGCGTCACCGGCTGGTCGTCGATCATCTCAGCGAGGGCATCGTCGTGCAGTCGCGCACCGGCATCGTGCTCGCCTGCAATCCGAGTGCGCAGCGCATGCTGCACGTGACACCGGAGGTCGTCGGCAGCAGCATGCGGACCGTGATGACACGCGCGTTCGGCGAGGACGGCTCGGTCATCGGCGAAGTCAACCGTCCGGTCTCGCAGGTCTTTGCGACCGGCAAGCCGATGCTCGGCGTGACGGTCGGCCTCGAACTGATCGGCGGCGAGGTCGTGTGGATCACGCAGAACGTCGTGCCGATCCTGCGGCCCGGCGACAGCGAGCCGGACTCCGTGCTGATTTCGTTTTCCGACATCGGGCCGGTGCGCGAGGCGCAGCGCCAGCTGAAGTACCTCGCCACGCGCGATTCGCTGACCGGCCTCTACAACCGCGCCTACCTGACCGAGCGGATGCGCGACCTGTTCGCGCCGTGCGCCGCCGGCGACCATGACGGCGAACTCACCAGCGTCGCCGTGCTGTTCGTCGATCTCGACAGCTTCAAGAAGGTCAACGACACCGCCGGTCACGAAGCCGGCGACGCCTTGCTGTGCAGCGTCGCCGAACGGCTGTCGGCCTGCGTCGGGTGCGGCGACACGCTGGCGCGCGTCGGCGGCGACGAGTTCGTGATCGTCGCCAGTGCGTACGGCAATACCGGCGAGCTGATCGGCCTCGCGCACCGCATTCTGGACATGATCGCGGTGCCGTTCGCGGTGGCGGGCAACGAGTACTACCTGGGCGCGTCGATCGGCATCAGCCTGTTTCCCGAAGACGGCCAGGACGTCGCGACGCTGATGCGCAACGCCGATTCGGCGATGTATCACGCGAAGCAGCGCGGCCGCAACAACTTCCAGTTCTTCACCGCCGAGCTGAACCAGCATCTGCAGCGGCGTTTCACGATCGAACAGTCGCTGCGGCGCGCGCTCGCGGCCAACGAGCTGAGCCTCGTGTACCAGCCGATCGTCGATAGCCAGAGCGGCCGCACGATCGGTGCGGAAGCACTGCTGCGCTGGTACAACAGCGAGCTCGGCAACGTGTCGCCGGGCGAATTCATTCCGGTCGCCGAGGATGCCGGGCTGATCGTCGAGATCGGCGACTGGGTGCTCGAGCACGCCTGCCAGCAGGTCGCGCAGTGGCGGCGCTCGCTCGCGCCGCATCTGGTCGTCGCGGTCAATCTGTCGCCGCGGCAGTTCAACGACGGGCTGCTCGAGCGCATCGAACGTTCTCTTGCGCAGTCCGGGCTCGAACCGGCCGCGCTCGAACTCGAGATCACCGAGCGGTTGCTGATGAGCGACAGCGATACCGTGCTGCCGATGCTGAGCGCGCTGAACGCAATGGGCGTGCGCGTCTCGGTCGACGATTTCGGCACCGGTTATTCGTCGCTGTCGTACCTGAAGCGCTTTCCGCTGCATAACCTGAAGATCGACCGCTCGTTCGTCGCGGGGCTGCCCGATCATCGCGATTCGGTCGCGATCACCCAGGCGGTCGTCGCGATGGCGCACTCGCTCGGCATGAACGTCACCGCCGAGGGCGTCGAGACCGTCGAGCAGGCGGCGTTCCTGCGCGCGATCGATTGCGACAAGCAGCAGGGCTACCTGTACAGCCGGCCGGTCGGCGCGAGCGCGTATGCGCGCACGCTGTACGACGCGCAGCTGATCGGCATGGCGAAGGCGTCCTGACGCGATTGTTCAGATTGCCGAACAAGTGACTTCGCGTTGCCGCTATTTATCGGCCGCGACGCACTCCCTAAAATTCCCCCATCGAAACAGTATTGGTGCGCGGTGCCGAAGCGGCGCCCCGCGTTTGGGGGTCGTCATGTCAGAGTTGATCAGAAACCAGCTTTACCGGCCAGCGGTCGTACTGCCGATGGTCGCGCTGATGCAGGTGATGGTGTCGCAGGACTTCAATCTCGGCCAGGTCGGCTGGGTGTTCGCGGCGCGCGGCGCGCAGGCCGCACTGCAACGTTCGCGCGAGTTGATTTGCGCGGTTCATTGCCACGCCTGAGATTTCCCGCGCAGCATACGCAGTAATCCCAACTGATTGGCGCCGCCTCGCGCGCGGCGCGTGGGAAGACGGGCCGTCGCCAAAGCGCCCGCACAACCAGACATGACATGGCAGCGCGTGGCACTAAGCGTAAGATGCTACGACCTGCACCCAGCCGGGGAGAGTTGCCATGCCACAGCACTTCGACGCAGTCGTGATCGGTACCGGACAAGGCGGTTCGCCGCTCGCCGTGCGCCTCGCTCAAAGCGGGCGCCGCACCGCGGTGATCGAACGCGCGGAGTTTGGCGGCACTTGCGTGAACGTCGGCTGCACGCCGACCAAATCCTATGTGGCAAGCGCCCGCGCGGCGCACGTGGCGCGCCATGCGGCGGAGCTCGGCGTGCAGGTGGGCTCGGTCGGCGTCGATCTGGCGGCCGTGAAGGCGCGCAAGGACCGGATCATCGGAGAGTCGCGCAGCGGCGTCGAAAAATGGCTGCGCGGCACGGAAAACATCACGGTGTTCAACGGCCACGCGCGCTTCACCGGCGCGCGCACGCTCGCTATCTGCGGGCGCGACGGGGAATTGCTGAACGAGCTCAGCGCGTTCGAAATCTTCATCAACACCGGCACGCGCGCCGTCGTGCCGCCGCTCGAAGGCATCCAGCGGATTCCGTACTACACGAACTCGACGCTGCTCGAACTGACCGCGTTGCCGGATCATCTGGTGATCGTCGGCGGCAGTTATATCGCGCTCGAATTCGCGCAGGTGTTTCGCCGCTTCGGGAGCCGCGTCAGTGTGCTGGTGCGCGGCGAGCGCGTGTTGAACCGCGAGGATGCCGATTTCGCGGAGTCGGTGCTGAAGGTGCTCGCGCGCGAGGGCGTCGAGTTTCATTTCGGCGTGCAGCCGACGCGCGTCGAGCCGCATGCGCATCACGCGAACGACGTGTGCATCGGCTTCGAGCAGAACATCCCGGCCATGGAGGCGTCGCACCTGCTGTTGGCCACCGGCCGCCGGCCGAATACCGACGATCTCGGCCTCGACGTCGCCGGCATCGAGACCGACCGGCACGGCACGATCATCGTCGACGGCCAGTTGCGCACCAGCGTGCCGGGCGTTTGGGCGATCGGCGACGTGAACGGTCGCGGCGCGTTCACGCACACGTCCTACGACGACTACCAGATCGTCGCGGCGAACCTGCTCGACGGCGGCGCGCGCAGCGTCGACACGCGGATCATGACGTATGCGGTGTTCGTCGACCCGCCGCTCGCGCGCGTCGGCATGTCGGAGCAGGAGGTGCGCAACAGCGGCCGCGAAGCGCTGATCGCGACGATGCCGATGTCGCGCGTGGGCCGTGCGCGCGAGCGTGGCGAGACCGACGGCTTCATGAAGGCGCTCGTCGATGCGAACAGCAAACAGATACTCGGCGCGGCAATTCACGGCATCGAGGGCGACGAGGCGATCCATACGTTCGTCGACATCATGACGGCAGGCGCGCCGTATCCGACTTTGCAATACGCCATGCACGTGCATCCGACCATCGGCGAACTGGTGCCGACGCTGCTCGATGGGCTCAAGCCGATGCAATGAACTGCCTTGACGCTGGCGCGACACGCTGATGACAGGCCCGCTCAAACCCGCACGTAACAGCGGCAATCTGTTCGACCTCGTCGCGCAGTTGGGGACGACGCCCGAGGAGCAGGTCGACGCGCTCGTCGAGCGGGGCGGCGTGACGATCGAGCGGATCGTCTCGACCGGGCAGGCGAGTCCGCCCGGCTTCTGGTACGACAGCCCGCGCGCCGAATGGGTCGTGCTGCTCACCGGCGCGGCGATGCTGGAATTCGACGGCGACCCCGAGCCGCATCGGATGAAGCCCGGCGATCACGTGCTGATCGAGGCGCATTGCCGCCACCGCGTCGCATGGACGAGCGACACCGAGCCGAGCGTGTGGCTCGCCGTCCATTACCCGTGAGCCGCGGCGGATCGAGCCATCCGCGCGTCCGGCTCTCGCGCATCGACAAATCCTCATACCATCACCGATAATCGGCAGCGGCGCGGCCCGCGCGCAAGGCGAAGGCGGGCTGTGCGCCCCACCGCATTGAACTTCGGGACTCGCATGGGAAAGGGACGCGTCGAAGCCTTCAGCGATGGCGTAATCGCCATCATCATCACGATCATGGTGCTCGAACTGAAGGTGCCCGAAGGCCACGATCTCGCGGCGCTGCGCCCGGTCGTACCGGTGTTCTGCGCATACGTGCTGAGCTTCGTCTACGTCGGCATTTACTGGAACAATCACCATCACATGTTCCATGCGGTGCAGAAGGTCAACGGCAAGGTGTTGTGGGCGAACCTGCATCTGCTGTTCTGGCTATCCCTCTTGCCGGCCGTGACGCACTGGGTCGGCGAAAACCATCTGGCCGCGTGGCCGACCGCGATGTACGGCATCGTGCTGTTCATGGCGGCGATCGCGTATTTCATCCTGACGCGCACGCTGATTTCGCAGCATGGACACGACTCGACGCTGGCCAAAGCGCTCGGCAACGACTTCAAGGGCAAGGTCTCCGTCGTCATTTACCTGACCGGCATCGGGCTCGCGTTCGTCGTGCCGTGGGCGTCGGCCGTGCTGTACGCGCTCGCCGCCGCGTGGTGGTTCGTACCGGACCGTCGCATCGAACACGTGCTGGAGGCCTGAGCATGCTGCTCGCGCTGAAGCTCGTGCTGGTGCCGGCCTTTCTCGCCGCGCTGACGGCGGCCGCGCGCGTCTGGGGGCCGTCGGTCGCGGGATGGCTCGCGGGACTGCCGGTCGTCGCCGGACCGATCATGCTGCTGCTCGCAGTCGAGCGCGGGCCGGCGTTCGCGGCGCAGGCGTCGGCGGCGTCGGTTGCGGCGATCGCCGCATCCGAGGCATTCAATCTTGCTTATGGATGGAGCTGCCGACGCTTCGACTGGCCGCTCGCACTGGTCGCGGGCATGGCCGGCTGGCTCGGCGCGGGACTGCTGATCGTGCGGATGCCCGGCTCGCTTGGGTGGGCGCTGGCGGCGGCGTGCGTGGCCGTCGCGGTGTCGCAGAGCTGCTTGCCGCGCGCGACGGGCCATGTGCCGGCGGCGCGCGTCGGGCGCGCGGATCTGGCCGTGCGGATGCTCGCGGGCGCATTGCTGACGCTCGCGGTGACGGCTGCCTCGGCATCGATGGGCGCCGCGTGGAGTGGCGTGGTGTCGGTGTTCCCGCTGCTCGGCATCGTGCTCGCGGTGTCGGCGCAGCGTGCGCATGGCGCGGACTTCGTGGCGCTCTTGATGCGCGGCATGGTGGTCGGGCGCGGCTCGTTCGCGGCGTTCTTCGCGGTGACGGCGATGCTGCTGCCGCACTACGGTGTGGCGACGGGGTTTGCGTGCGCGGCGGTGGTGTCGGTCGTCGTGCAGGGGTTGACACGGCGCATGCTGGCTGGGCAGCGCCGTGCCCAGGCGGCGGCGCGAGAGTTGGCGCAGCCGCAGACCGAGTGAGACTGCGCATGGCTTCACATCGCTCACCTTCGACCGCTACCCGCATCGGGCTCATCTCGGATACGCACAACCTCGTGCGTCCCGAAGCGTTGCGCTATCTCGACGGCTGCGACGCGATCATTCACGCGGGCGATATCTGCAACCCGGACGTGCTCGACGCGCTCGCGCGGATCGCGCCGCTGACCGCGGTGCGCGGCAACAACGATACCGGTGACTGGGCCGCGTCTCTACCGACGCATGCGCGGCTGACGATCCAGCAGGTGACGATTCTGGTCGTGCACGACATCGCCGAGCTGGGCTGCGTGCCGCAGCACGATGGCATTCGCGTCGTGGTGAGCGGCCACTCGCACAAGCCGTCGATCGCCGAGCGCGACGGCGTGCTGTACGTCAATCCTGGCAGCGCGGGGCCGCGGCGCTTCAGGCTGCCGGTGTGCGCGGGCACGCTGACCGTCGAAGGCGCGCAGGTTGGCGCGACGTTCGATTCGCTGCTGACGTAAAAAAAGCGGGCCGACGAATGTCGCCGGCCCGCTTCAGAAACTACGCCTGGCGTGATGACTGCGCAAGGTCAGGCACGCGCGGTCGCCGCCGCCGCGAACCGTTCATCCATCTCCTCGGCCTCGCGCTCACCGCGCAGCACCGCGTGCGCTTCAGCGCGCGTCGCGACGCACGGACCTGAGCCGAGCAGCGGCTTGCGCGCGGTTTCGCGCAGCGCGAGTACCGACACGATGCCGATCAGCGATGCGCCCATCAGGTAGTACGCGGGCATCATCAGATTGCCGGTCCGGTCGACGAGCCATGCGGTCACGAGCGGCGTCGTGCCGCCGAACAGCGACACCGAGATATTGAAGCCGATCGCGAGCGCGCCGTAGCGGATCCGGGTCGGGAACAGCGCCGGCAGCGCCGACGGCATCACCCCGGTGAAGCACGACAGCAGCACGCCGAGAATCATCAGACCGCCGAACACGGGCAGCACCGTGCCCATCCGAATCAGCAGCAGCGCGGGAATCGACAGCGCGAACAGACCGACGCAGCCGAGCAGCATCACGGGCTTGCGGCCGATCGCATCGGACAGACGGCCGGCGGCGAGCGTCATCGGCATCATCAGGATCATCACGAGCAGCACGAGGAATAGACCGTGCGTTTCGTTGAAGTGCAGCGTGGCGGACAGATAGCTCGGCAGATACGACAGCGCCATATAGTCGGTCACGTTGAAAATCAGCACGAGGCCGACACACAGCAGCAGCGGCTTCCACTGCTGCACGAGCAGCTGGCGCAACGACTGGCTGGGCAGCGCGCGGTCCTCGGCTTCGCGCTCTTCGGCCTGTTTCTTGAACGCGGGCGTTTCCTCGAGCTTCATGCGGATGTAGAGACCCACCAGGCCGAGCGGTCCGGCGATCAGGAACGGTACGCGCCAGCCCCAGGACAGCAGCGCGTCATTCGACAGCGTCGCCGTCAGCAGCGCGACCGTGCCCGCGCCGAGCACGTAGCCGATCAGCGTGCCGAACTCGAGAAAGCTGCCCATGAAGCCGCGGCGCTTGTCGGTCGAGAATTCGGCGATGAAGGTCGCGGCGCCGCCGTATTCGCCGCCGGTCGAGAAGCCCTGCACGAGGCGCGCAAGCAGCAACAGCGCCGGCGCGAGAATGCCGATCGTCGCGTAGTTGGGGATCAGGCCGATCGCGAAGGTGCCCGCGGCCATCATGATCATCGTCATTGCCAGCACGCGCTGACGGCCGATGCGGTCACCGAGCGGCCCGAATACCATGCCGCCGATCGGCCGCACGAGAAACGCCGCGGCAAACGTGCCGAAGGTCGCAATGAGTTGCGCCGAAGGGCTCGACGAGGGGAAGAACACCTTGCCGAGCGTGACCGCGATGTAGCTGTACACGCCGAAATCGAACCATTCCATCGCGTTGCCGAGCGCCATGGCGCCGACGGCCCGTTTCAGGAGGGAGTGATCGACGACGGTGATGTCGTCGAGGGAAAGACGCTGTTCCGGTTTGTGATGTCGCCAGAAGCCGTTGCTGGAAGCGGTCAAGGTTGAAACTCCAATGACTGCGACGAAACTCGTGATGCGTTCCGCCACGGTTTTGCTGGGAAGTGTAATTTCGTGAGCAAGGCGAGACTATTCGCGGCACCGGTTATCCGGCGGCGCAACGGATGGCGAAAAGAAGCAAACGCCCGTGCCTCGCGGTAAGTTCGCGAAAAAACACTCGACTAGATTGTGCTGACTGTTGCACCTGCGTGGCCGTGGAAGGGGGGCAGATGCATGAGGGACGCGGGGCTGGCGGGAAACTGACCCATGCGCCACTGAAGGCTTGAAACGAAAAAGGCCGGTCTTGAATTTTCCGCTTTAGGCGGGGAAACGACCGACGAGCCTTCTTGTTTAAAAACAGTTCAATTCAGGATGGCGCGTGCGCGGAAAAACACACGATGAACCAACTTGAAAGAACACGAATGAAGGTGAATTGCGGCTGAAACGAGGGCACATGTTAGCACGATGCCAGAGGATCATGCAAATCGGCAGTGCGAGGCAGGGCCGCCAATGGGACTCGATCCGTTGCGGGACGGGAGATCTGGCGGGGTCGGAACGGCCCTGAAAAACGGACCGCTTAGAACATTGGCGAGCGCTTTTTGAGGCGAAGACGACGCGAGCGGCGGGCGCGATGCGCGGCCGATGTTGGTGCGAAAAAAATCCGCGCTTGCGGCGCGGACTTTCAGGCGTGTGTTTGCTCGGTTTGGGCGACGCGTCGTGTCGTGTCGTCCTCGACGAGGCAAGCTCAGGCCGACGGCGGCACGTAGCCCGACGCGGTATCCGCGCCTTCGCCGAAGAAGAACTTTTCGGTCTGCTTCATCAGATACTGCCGCGCGCGCGGATCGGCCATGTTCAGGCGGTTTTCGTTGATCAACATGGTCTGCTGCTTCAACCAGCTCTGCCAGGCTTCCTTCGAGATACTTTCGTAGATCCGCTTGCCGAGTTCGCCCGGCAGCGGCGGGAAATCGAGGCCTTCGGCTTCCTTGCCGAGCTTCGCGCATTGAACCATACGAGTCATGCTGTGCTTCTCCTGTAATCGATGTGGGGCGGGCAGACGCCGGTTCGGATCAGATGGGGGTGATCACGAAGTACTCAAAGCTGTTTCATCAGCACGAGCGATTTGCGCTGCCAGTTATAGAGTCGGCGGCGGTCTTCGGGCAAGTCGTCGACCGTAACCTTGACGAAGCCGCGCTTCAGGAACCAGTGTTCGGTGCGCGTGGTGAGCACGAAAATGCGCGTGAGGCCGCGTGCCCGCGCGCGCTGTTCGATGCGCTTGAGCAGGCGCTCGCCGTCGCCGGTGCCTTGAGCTTCGGGCGCGACGGTCAGGCACGCCATTTCGCCGATGCGCTCCTGCGGATACGGATACAGCGCCGCGCAGCCGAACAGCACGCCGTCGTGCTCGATTACCGAGAAATGGTCGATATCGCGTTCGATCTGGTGACGGCCGCGCCGTACCAGCGTGCCGTCTGTTTCGAGCGGCTCGATCAGCGCGAGAATGCCGCCGACGTCGTCCGGCGTTGCTTCGCGCAGGCTTTCGAGGTTCTCGTACGAAATCATCGTGCCGACGCCATCGTGCAGGAACAGTTCGAGCAGCAGGCTGCCGTCGAGCGCGTACGGGATGATGTGCGCACGCGGCACGCCGCCGCGGCAGCCGCGGATCGAATGCTTCAGGTAGAACGCGGCGTCGCCAGTCACTTCGCCGCTTTCGTGCAGCTTGTAGGCGTCGTCGAGCGACAGTTCGCGGATCAGCTCGGTGCCGCTTTCGCCGGTTTCCATCAGGCCCGGCGTTTCGGTCAGGAACACGATCTTGTCGGCGCGCAGCGCGATCGCCGCGGCCGAGGCCACGTCTTCCATCGACAGATTGAACGCCTCACCGGTGGGCGAGAAGCCGAGCGGCGACAGCAGCACGAGCTTGCGGCTCGCAAGCGAGTGTCGGATCGAATCCGCGTCGATCTTGCGCACGAGGCCCGTGTGCTGGAAGTCGACGCCGTCCAGAATGCCGACGGGGCGCGCCGTCACGAAGTTGCCCGATACGACGCTGATGTGCGCGTGCGCCATTGGCGTGTTCGGCAGACCCTGGCTGATCGCGGCTTCGATGTCGAGACGCACTTCGCCGGCCGCCTCCTTCGCGGACTCGAGCGCGCGCGCGTCGGTGATGCGCATGCCGTGTGAAAACTCCGATTCGACGCCGTGCAGGCTCATCTGCTCCTCGACCTGCGGGCGCGAGCCATGCACGAGCACGATCTGGATGCCCATTGCCTGCAGCAGCGCGATGTCGGACACGAGCGCATTCAGCAGCCCCTGATGCACCACTTCGCCGCCGAAACCCACGACGAATGTCTTGTTTCGGAACGCGTGGATATACGGGGCGACGGAACGCATCCAGTCGACGAATTGCGCGTGCTGGGCGAGGGTTTCCGGCGAGTCGGCGGGGGCCGGGCCGCTCGCGGGCGCGGGGACGAGGTCGGTTTGGGAATTCATGCCGGGGATTATAATGCGCCCCCATGTCGAATGTACCCAAAAGTCCCGCTGGGGCGAACGAGAAACCGGCGTCGGCCGGCGAGCCGGCCAACCCCGGCGACACGATGCGCCGGCCAGCGCAGGATGCGAAACCCGATCAGGCGCGTGACGCGCGTCGGGGGGCGGGCGCGTCTGCGCGAAAGGTGCCGCCTGAAGGGAGCCGCAATACGCCTTCGGCCGCGCCTCGCGGTGAGCATGGCAAGCAGGCTCGCGACGAGGGCGGTGATGCGCGGCAAAGCGAGCAGCGCAATGAAATCCGCGACGCGCGCTCGGACACGCCTCGTGTTGAACAGCGTCGTGCGTCTCGCAACGAACAGGGAGATCGCGGGCCACGTAGCGAGCAACAACGCGGATCGACCCGAGGCGAGCAACGTCACGGATCGCGCGACAAACAATCGGGCGAGCCGCGCAAGGAACAACCTCGCGCGCCGCGCGAAGCGCGGCCGTCGCGGGTCGTCGAGCCGAATCCGATTCCACCGGTCACGTTTCCCGAAGCGCTTCCTGTCTCCGCTCGTCGCGACGAGATCGCGCGGGCGATCGCGGAGAATCAGGTCGTGATCGTGTCGGGCGAAACCGGCTCGGGCAAGACCACGCAGTTGCCGAAAATCTGCCTCGCGCTTGGCCGTGGTTTCGGTGCCGGCGGCAATGGTCTGATCGGCCATACGCAGCCGCGCCGGATCGCCGCGTCGGCGACCGGGCGCCGTATCGCCGAGGAACTCGGCACGCCGTTCGGCGAAGTGGTCGGATACAAGGTGCGCTTCAACGACAACCTCGCGCCGGGCGCATCGGTCAAGCTGATGACCGACGGCATTCTGCTTGCGGAAACGCAGACCGATCCGCTGCTGAAAGCCTACGACACGCTGATCATCGACGAAGCACACGAGCGCAGCCTCAACATCGATTTTCTGCTCGGCTACCTGAAGGAGATTCTTCCCAGGCGTCCCGACCTGAAGCTGATCGTCACCTCGGCGACGATCGACGCCGACCGTTTTGCGCGTCATTTCGGCAGCGACGACAAACCCGCGCCGGTGATCGAAGTGAGCGGCCGGATGTATCCGGTCGAGGTACGTTACCGTCCGGTCGTCGAGGACAGCCCGGCGGTCAAGGCGGCGCAAGGGACCTCGGGTGCAACCTCGTCTGGCCGCGAGCGCCCGAAGACGCAGCGCGAGACTGATCGTGATCTGATGGAGGCGATCGTCGACGCTGTCGACGAACTGTGCCGCGAAGGCCCCGGCGACGTACTGGTGTTCCTGCCCGGCGAGCGCGAGATTCGCGACGCCGCCGAGGCGCTGCGCAAACATCATCCGCCCCACACGGAGATCCTGCCGCTGTTCGCGCGGCTCTCGGCCGCCGAGCAGGAGCGCGTGTTCCGCGCGTCGAACGCGCGCCGCATCGTGCTCGCGACCAACGTCGCCGAAACTTCGCTGACGGTACCCGGCATCCGCTACGTGGTCGACACCGGCCTTGCGCGCGTGAAGCGCTACTCGTATCGCAACAAGGTCGAGCAGTTGCAGGTCGAGTCGATTTCGCAGGCCGCCGCGAACCAGCGCGCAGGGCGTTGCGGCCGGGTCGCCGATGGCATCTGCATTCGTCTGTATGAGGACAGCGACTTCCAGGGCCGCGCGCGCTTCACCGATCCGGAAATTCTGCGCTCGTCGCTTGCTTCGGTGATTCTGCGCATGAAGTCGCTGCATCTGACGGCGATCGAAACCTTCCCGTTTATCGAACCGCCGCCGGGCCGTGCGATTTCCGATGGCTACCAGTTGCTCAACGAGCTCGGCGCCGTCGACGACGACACCCACCTGACGCCGCTCGGCCGCGAACTCGCGCGACTGCCGCTCGATCCGCGCGTTGGCCGCATGATCCTCGCCGCGCGCGACCAGCAGGCGCTGAAGGAAGTGCTGATCATCGCGAGTGCGCTGTCCGTGCAGGACCCGCGCGATCGCCCGATCGAAGCGCAGGAGCAGGCGGACCAGGCGCATCGCCGGTTCGCCGACGAGCGCTCCGAATTCCTGCAGTGGCTGAAGATCTGGAACTGGTTCGACGAAGCGATCGCGCACAAGAAATCGAACCGGCAGCTGCAGGACGAGTGCCGCAAGAACTTCCTGTCGCAACTGCGGCTGCGCGAATGGCGCGACGTCCACTCGCAGCTGCTGACGGTGGTGCGCGAGCACGGCTGGCGGCTGAACGAAGCGGAGGCAACATTCGAGCAGATCCATCTGGCGCTGCTGACCGGTCTGCTCGGCAACATCGGCCTGAAAGCCGACGACGAGCCGTACTACCTCGGCGCGCGCGGCATCAAGTTCTATTTGTGGCCCGGCTCGGCGCTCGTGAAAAAAGCAGGCAAGTGGGTGATGGCCGCCGAGCTCGTCGAAACGAGCCGTTTGTACGCGCGCTGTATCGCGAAAATCGAGCCGGAGTGGGTCGAGAAGGTCGGCGCGCATCTGCTCAAGAAGTCGTTGTCCGAGCCGCATTGGGAAAAGCGCGCGGCGCAGGTGTCCGCGTTCGAGCGCGCGATGCTGTACGGCCTGCCGATCTATCACCGGCGGCGCGTTGCATTCGGCAAGCAGGACCCGGCGCGGGCGCGCGAGCTGTTCATTCGCGGTGCGCTCGTCGAAGGCGAGTTCGACACGAAGCTTGCGTTCTTCGCGCACAACCGCAAGCTGCTCGCCGACATCGAGCAGCTCGAGCACAAGTCGCGCCGCCAGGACGTGCTGGTCGACGACGAATTGATCTACGCGTTCTACGATCAGGCGCTCCCGGACGGCATCCATACCGGCGCCGCGTTCGAGCGCTGGTATCGCGACGAGGTCGAAAAGAGCGGCCAGGCGGAGGACAAGCTGCGGCTGTTGTATTTGTCCCGAGACGATCTGATGCGGCACGAGGCGGCGGGTGTCACGACGGATCTGTTCCCTAAGCGGCTGACGATGGCGGGCATCGAGATGGCGCTGACCTACCACTTCGAGCCGGGCACGCCGCGCGACGGCGTGACGCTCGCAGTACCGCTGTACGCGCTGAACCAGGTCGACGCGCGCCGCTGTGAGTGGCTCGTGCCCGGGATGCTGAAAGAAAAGGCGCAGTTGCTGCTGAAGTCGCTGCCGCAAAAGCTGCGTCGGCATTGCGTGCCGCTCCCCGAGTACGCGGCGGGCTTCGCCGAACGGCACGGCGCACAGCGCTTCGGAGGAGGAGGCTTGCTCGAGGCGCTGATCGCCGACCTGCGCGAGCAGACCCAGGTCGCGATGAAGCAGTCCGACTTCAAGCTCGAGACGCTGCCCGCGCATCTGTTCATGAACTTCAAGGTCATCGACGAACATGGCCGGCAGCTCGCGATGGGGCGCAATTTGTCGCAACTGCGCGCCGAGCTCGGCGCTCAGGCGCAGCAGCATTTCCAGAAGCTCGTTTCGGGCGCGGCGGGCGCCGCCTTGGCCGACGCGGGCGGCGGCGGTGTTGCGGCACCTGCACGCTCTCCAGATTTGGCTCAGAGTGGCGCGTCGCGCGGCAAGGGCGCGGCCGCGCCGCAACCCGCGACACCCGAAGGCGCACCAGCCACCGCGCTGTATGAAAACCTGACCACGTGGAATTTCGGCAAGTTGCCCGAGTTGCTCGAAATTCGCCGTGGTGGTCAGACGCTGTTTGGCTACCCGGCGCTCGTGGACCGTGGCACCCATTGCGACGTCGAGGTGTTCGATTCGCCGGAAGAAGCCGCGCGGATTCATCGGGCGGGCTTGCGTCGGCTCTTCGCGCTGCAGTTGAAGGAGCCGATCAAGTATCTGGAGAAGAATCTGCCAGGCCTGCGCGAAATGGCCATGCAGTTCATGCCGCGCGGCACGCAGGAGGAGCTGCGCGATCAGCTGATCGACACCGCACTCGACCGCGCGTGTCTGCAGGATCCGCTGCCCGACGACGATGCGAGCTTCCATGTCCGCCGCGACGAAGGGCGTAGCCGCCTCACGTTGCTCGCGCAGGAAATTTCGCGGCTGGTCGGTCAGATTCTTGGCGAATACGCGAGCCTGACGAAGAAGCTCCTGCAGGCGAAGCCATTCGTGGCCGCGTACACCGATCTGCAGAATCAGCTCGATGCGCTGATCGGCAAGCGTTTTGTCGTCGATACGCCGTATGCCCAACTCGCACATTTCCCGCGTTATCTGAAGGGGATGGCGCTGCGTATCGACAAGCTGCGCGCGGACGCCATACGCGACGCGCGCCAGTTCGCCGAATTCCAGCCGCTGCTGCAGCACTATCAGCGCGCGGTGTCGCAGCGCGGCGGCGTCGTGGATCCGCGGCTTGCGGAATTCCGCTGGCTGCTCGAAGAATTGCGCATCTCGCTGTTTGCGCAGGAGTTGCGCACCCCGATGCCGGTTTCGGTGAAGCGCCTGCACAAGGTGTGGGAGTCGATGCAGCGCTAAAGCCAGGGCGCTCGCTCGCGGACGCTGGACACTGGGTGTGCACCGCGGCCGATGAGCGGGCCCGCGCACCGGTGCGCGCGGGGTACACCGAGCGTCCTCTGAACGCCGTCGCGGCCGGACTCGGTCCGATACGTTCGCACGAGCTGATTTCACCAATGCATCCCCGCGCCGATCGATGCACCGAACTGTCGGCGAGAGTCGGTGCTGCCTTGGACCTTGTAAATCCATTTGCCGGTGTCCGACAACTGCGACACGCTGATTGCGAGCGCAGATTGACCGCCGTACGTGCCACCCGCCATGGCGACCATGCCGTGTCCCGGCAGCACCGCTTGCGGCAAAGCTGCCATCGCGAGCGCCGATGCCGTGCCCCCGTAGCTGTCCCGACGGGCGGAGCGGATCTGGTCGTCGGTATAGCGATTCGACGCGCTGATCGCGCCGCTCACGCTTTGCTGCAACTGATTGACGTTGACCGCGTCGGTGCCTCGCACGCCGGCCGCGACGTTGGCGATCTGGCGTTCCTGGCCCGCCGCGCCAACCGATACCGTGTTCGCTCGGTCGGCGACGGAGCCCTGGCCTAACGCCACCGAGTTGTCGGCGCTCGCGCTGGCTGCGGCACCGACCGCCGTCGCGTTGTTGCCGCTGGCGATGGCGTTCGCTCCGATGCTTGCCGCGTTGGCGCCGCTTGCTTGTGCATTCGCTCCGACGGCAATCGCGTTCGTGCCGGCCGCCTCTGCGTTCGCACCCTCGGCGACCGTGTTGACGCCGCTCGCCCGCGCGTTCGCCCCGGCCGCAATCGCGTGCGCGCCGGACGCCTGCGCGCTCTCAGTCGCGCTATCGCCTGCCGCGCTGAACAACGCGTCGGCCGGGCCGATCGTCGCGTTATTGATCGCGCCTTCAAGCGCCGCGTTCAGCTGACCGAGGTTGACCGCGTCGGACGCCTGTACGCCGTCCGCGACGTTGTGGATGACGGTGCCCTCCGTGGTATCGCCGCCGAGCGTAACGCTGTTCCGGTTGATGCTGCCGTCGGCGTTCGTGTCGTACATGACCGCGCCGTCGAGCTTCGCTGCGGTCGCGCTGCTCTGGTCGCTCACCGCTTTCAGCTGGGCGACGTTGACCGCATCGGTGTCGGCGGTGCCAGCCGCGACGTTGGTGATCTGGCGTTCGTTGCCCGTTGAACCGACCGACACAGTACCCGCGCGATCGGCGATCGAGCCCTGGCCGAGCGCGACGGAGTTTGCAACTAGCGCGCTCGAGTTAGATCCGAGCGAAAGTGCGTTGTCGGCGGCTGCGCTGGCACCGGAGCCGAGCGCGAGGGCGCCGGCGCCGTTCGCCGTGGCGTTGGAGCCGAGCGCCGTCGCACCGGAGCCGTAGGCCGACGCTGACGCGCCCAGCGAGGTCGCGTCGGCCGTGCCGGCGACGGCGCCCGCGCCGATCGCGGTCGAGTCGGTTGCGCTGGCGCTGGCGCTGGTGCCGAATGCGGTTGCGTTGCTGCCCATAGCGCTGGCGTTGCTGCCCGCGGCAAGCGCGTGCGTGCCGTCTGCGAGCGCCTCGTTGGAGCCGTCGGCCGGGTCAGCAGCGCTGAAGTAATGCAGCGCGCTGCTTTGAGCGAGTGCATCGACCTTGTTGTCGACCGCGCTCAACTGGCTCATGTTGACCGCGTCGGTGGGCGCGGCGCCCGCGGCGACGTTGGTCAGGCGACGCTCGTTGTTCGCCGAGCCGAGCGAGACTTCGCCCGTCGCGCTGGAGGCCGCGATCGGGGTGGCGCCCGTTCCCACGGGCACAAACGCGCTTTGCGACAGGTCCGTCGTGGTGCTGGCGTTGGCGCCTAGCGCGACGCTATTGTCGGCGCTCGCGTTTGCGTTGCTGCCGAGCGCGATCGCGCCGGCTCCCGCGGCCGTTGCGCCGAAGCCGATTGCGCTGGCGTAGGCGCCGCGTGCCTGCGCGGCAACGCCGAGGGCGATGGCGCCGACGCCGCTGACGACGGCATTACTGCCAAGCGCGACGCTCGAGTCCGCGAGCGCCGAGGCCCATGCTCCGGCGGCGAGCGAGTTGGCGCCTCCGGCCTGCGCGACATAGCCGAGCGCGGTCGATCCGACGCCGGTTGCCGTGGATAGGGAGCCAAACGCGGAGGCGGCCGAGTCCGCCGCTATTGAACCGGAGCCCGCTGCGACCGAGTCGACGCCAAGCGCCGACGCGTTCAGACCGAGCGCGGTCGCGCGTTCCGCTTGCGCATTCGCATAAGGCCCGAAGGCGCTCGCGCCTTCGCCTTGTGCGGAAGAGGAGAGGCCCATGGCGACGGCGCTGTCGCCCTGCGCCGTGGCGTTCGCCCCTAACGCGATCGTGCCGTCGTTTTGCGCGTTCGCCTGCGAGCCGACCGCCAGCGATGAGTCGCCGCTTGCGGTGGCCTGTGCGCCTATCGCGACCGCGATGTCGCCGGGCGCGCTGGCCGTGCCTACCTCGACGGAATCGACGCCGGCGCCTGTCGCTTCCGTGACGTAAAGGGCCGCCGCCGCTATTGCAACACCCGCGGTACTTCGAACCGCCCGTGCGATGCTTTTCTGGCGCGCGGAAGCACGGTGTGTTTGCAGGCAGGCAGTTCGCGGCGCTGCGACTTTTATTTGAGACGTGGTATGGCGAATTATCGAAATATTCTTGTTCATCAATTAAAAATCCTCCGCATTATTGTAGTTAGTGGCACGTAGTTAGTGGCACGTAGTTAGTGGCACGCAGCGCGTATTCCGACTTTGACGTGAAGTTATTGCCTGGTGGGTTTGAAAATATTGAAAATACAAAAACGCCGGTCATTGGTAAGGCTTGCGTTATTTGGCCGAGCGCGCGTCAGCCCGGCGATGTACGCTCGGGATTCATGGGGGAGGCGCTACCGGGGCGGCGCGTATGGAGAATTCTCCGATGTCCGCGTGCAATTCAGATATCAGCAAACTCCGAAATTCAATCGGGCTAAAAAATATATTAATACGGCTAGGTTTTTATTGATAAGGAAAGAGGAGTATTCTTATTGTTCCCGCTAATCATTTGCGCGATTTTAACGTGTGGCTGATGCATGATTGACCCTGACAGGGAGAGCCCATTGATTCCTCACTCGAAAACCCGCGGCGCGAGCATCAAACCGGACGTGGCAGACGAAACCTCCCGCACGCGGCCGCGCTTCATCGCACCCGTCATTTTTCGGTCGTCGCCAGTGACTTACGTCAACCGCCCGGACCGGCAAACGTTCTACAATAACCGTTGTTCTCCGAAGCGAGTTTTCATGCGTCAATTTTTTCTTCCCGGCTTGAGTGCCACGTTCGCCGCGACCGCGGTGCTGGTCGCCGCCGCAGGCTTTTTTTCTCCAGCGGCGCACGCCAATAACGTGATCGTGCTCAATTCCGGCGAGGCCACGCTGAGCCTGATCGACGAGAACAGCCATCAGGTCATCGGCACCGTGCCCACGGGCAAGGAACCGCATCACCTGATGGCCACGCCGGACAATTCCTCGCTGATCGTCGCCAATTCGGTGTCGAACAGCCTGATGTTCGTCGATCCGAAAACGGGGCAGTTACAGCGCTGGGTCGAGAACATCGAAGATCCCTATCAGATCGGTTTTTCGCCTGATCGCAAGTGGCTCGTCACTACGGGACTGCGGCTCGATCGACTCGACATCTATCACTACGACAACCAGAAAAACCAGATGACGCTGGCTTCACGGCTGCCGCTCGCGGTGATGCCGAGCCACATGGCGTTCTCGAATGACAGCAAGACGGTGTTCGTCTCGCTGCAGATCTCGGGCGAGCTCGCCGCCATCGACCTGCCCACGCAAACCGTCAAATGGAAGATGAAGGTCGGCAAGGTGCCCGCGGGTCTGTGGATGACGCCGGGGGAAAAGTACCTGCTCGTCGGCATGACCGGCGAGGACTGCGTCGCCGTGGTGGACTGGCGCAACCAGAAGGTCGTCAAGACAATTCACACGGGCAAGGGCGCTCACAATTTCCGCTCGCTCGCCGACGGCAAGCATGTCGCGGTGTCGAACCGCGTCGCTAGCACGATCAGCATCATCGACGAAGACACGCTCACCAACGTCGGCGACATCACCGGCCTGATGCCGGGACCGGACGATATGGAACTTTCCGCCGACAAACGCTATCTGTGGGTGACCTTCCGCTTCGCGAAGCATGTTGGCATCATCGATCTCAACACGCGCAAGCTGATCCAGACCATTGCGGTGGGCCGCTCGCCGCACGGCATCTATTTCTTCGACCGCGCGCCGGTGACGGCGCCGAACGGCGCTTGAGGGGCCTGAGGGCGCCCGACAGTGCCTGAGGGCAACAGGGCAGAGCCAGGACGCCACGAGCCACCAAGGATGAAGTAACAGGCCAGCATCATGTTCCATCTGATTTTCTCCTCACTCGACAGCTTCGTTTCAGCCGCGCAGACGTGGCTGTACGTCGACGTGGTGCAGCCGCTGCTGTTCCGGTTCGATCTGATGGACTACGACGAGGACACCTACGACAGCCTGTACTGGGTCATCGTCGGTGTGCTCGAGGTGCTCGCGATGTACGCGATCCTGCGTCCGCTCGAGGCGCTGCGCCCGGTCGAGCAATGGGAGAACCGCAAGGCCGTGCGCGTCGACGTGCTGTACACGTGGATCGCCAAGCTCGGCATTCTGAACCTGTTCTTTTTCTTCGCGCTGCAACCGTTCTTCGACAACGTGCAAGGCTGGCTGCGGCTGCACGGCATCGCGAACCTGAACTTCGACAACCTGTGGCCCGGCGTGACCACGCAGCCGCTCGTCACGTTCGTCATGTATCTGCTCGTACTCGATTTCGCCGGCTACTGGTATCACCGCTGGCAGCACCGCGTCGGCGTGTGGTGGGAGCTGCATGCGGTACACCATAGTCAGCGGCAGATGTCGCTGTGGTCCGACGATCGCAACCATCTGCTCGACGATCTGCTGCAGGCGTCGTTCTTCGCGATGATCGCGCTCGCAATCGGTGTGCCGCCGTCGCAGTTCGTCGTGCTGGTTGCGATCACGAATCTCGCGCAAAGCGTGCAGCACGCGAACATCCGCCTGTATTACGGCTGGCTCGGCGAGCGGCTGCTCGTCAGCCCGGCGTTCCACCGCCGTCACCACGCGATCGGGTACGGTCATGAAGGGCTCAAATACGGTTGCAATTTCGGCGTGCTGTTCCCGTGGTGGGACATGTTGTTCCGCAGCGTGTCGTGGAGCCGTGATATGGAGCCGACCGGTATCAGCGATCAGCTCGAAGGCCGCCGCTATGGCGATGGATTCTGGGCGCAGCACTGGTTCGCCTTCGTGCGCATCGCGCATCGCCTCGTATCGAAGCGCCGCGCACCCGGCAACGACACCGCTGCTGTTTGAGTCGGTTCAGAGTCCGTTCTGAGTCCATTGCGGATCCATTCGAGCGCGTACTCCGCCGCGCTGCTCACTTCCGCCGGCGGCGCGTTCCTTGGTTTATGCTGTGCACGTTCGAGCGCACCCTCCAGTGCCCCAGCATGCCTGGCCCGGGCGCGGCGCGATTTTCCCGTCCATCGTTTCGTTCGCAGGCACTGGCTCGCATGAATGATCTGTTGCGCTCGTTTGGGCGCGCACTCGCAAGCGCGTTGCATCCGCGCATGCTCTGGCTGACCTTCAAACCGTTTATCGTCGCGACGGTCGGCTGGGGCGTACTCCTGTGGTTCTTCTGGCAGACGCTGACCGGCGCGACCCGCACCTGGCTCGACGACTGGTCTTTCACCGCCACGCTTTATCATCTGTTCGACGTGCTCGGTTTTTCGACGCTGCACGCGGTCATCGCGCCGTTCATCGTGATTGCGATGGCGATCCCGCTGATCGTCGTCACGGTGCTGCTGCTGATCGCCATGCTGTCGATGCCGGCCGTGATCCGCTTTCTCGCGGCCCGCCAGTTCGCCGGGCTGGAGATGCGCCGCGGCGGGACGTGGTACGGTAGCCTCGGTCAAGCGCTCTGGACCACGCTGCTGTGTCTGACGCTGCTGATCGTCACGTTGCCGCTGTGGCTCGTGCCGCCGTTCTTCGCGTTGATTCCGCCGCTGCTGTGGGGATGGCTCACGTATCGCGTGATGACCTACGATGCGCTCTCGTTGCATGCGACGCGCGACGAGCGGCGCGAACTGGTGCGGCGCCACCGGCTGCCGTTGCTGCTGATCGGTATCGTGAGCGGCCTGCTAGGTTCGCTGCCGACGCTGTTGTGGGCGTCGTCGGTATGGCTGATTGTGCTGTTCCCGGTGATCACGACGGTGACGATCTGGATTTACGCGTTCATCCTCGTGTTCTCGGCGCTATGGTTCGGCAACTACTGCCTGCGCGCGCTGCAGCGCATGCGGGCGGAAGCGCCTGGTGGCGCGCGCGAGGTCGCGCCGGTTCCCTATTGATCAAACGAAAGAGGCGGCAATGGCATTTGGCGTCATCATCATCGGCGATGAAATCCTCTCGGGCAGACGCGTCGACAAGCATCTGCCGAAGGTCATCGAGTTGCTCCGCGGGCGCGGGCTGTCGCTCGGCTGGGCGGAGTACATCGGCGACGATCCGGAGCGCATCACGGCGACGCTGCGGCGCACTTTCGCGTCGGGCGACATCGTGTTCTCGACGGGCGGTATCGGTGCGACACCGGACGACCACACGCGCCAGTGCGCGGCGGCCGCGCTCGGCGTGCCGCTCGAGCTGCATCCGGAAGCCGCGAAGCTGATTCAGGAGCGTATCCGCGACATGTATCCGGCGAACTCGCCGGCGCCGCTCGATCTGAACTCGCCCGAGAACCGGCATCGCCTGAATATGGGCACGTACCCGCAGGGCGCCGACATCATTCCGAACGGCTACAACAAGATTCCGGGCTTTTCGATCCGCCAACACCATTTCGTGCCGGGTTTCCCGGTGATGGCCTGGCCGATGATCGAGTGGGTGCTCGACACGCGGTACGCGCATCTGCATCACACGACGCCGCACGCTGAAAAATCGCTGCTGGTGTTCGAGTTGCCGGAGTCGCGCGTGACGCCGCTGATGGAGAAAATCGAGCGCGATTTTCCGGGCGTGCGGGTGTTCAGCCTGCCGAGCGTCGGGGATGCGGAGCGCGGCGGCGTGTATGCGCGGCATCACATCGATCTGGGTGTGAAAGGTGAACCCGAAGCCGTCGCCGCGGCGTTCGTGAAGCTGCGAGAGGGGGTGCATCTGCTCGGTGGCGATATCGTCGAGCCTGAAGCGGCGGCAGCGGCTTCGGCAGCGGCCACGGGTAAGCCGTGAAGCTGAGCGGGCCCTCAATACGATTCAGGTAAGTAGTCAGGACACGACTGCGCTGACGAAGTTTTATACGGCGTTCTATCACGCGCTGTGGGCGCCGAGCGTATTCAGCGATTCCAACGGCCAATATATCGGCTTCGACCAGCAGGTCCATACGGATAGCGCGGGCCACGCGGCGCAGTACACCAGCTTTTCGGGCTGGGACATCTATCGCTCGCTGATTGCGCTCAAAGCCACGCTGTTTCCTCAGGAAACCAGCGATATGGCGCAGTCGCTAGTCAACGATGCGGATCAGTGCGGCGCGATTCCGCATTGGGTCAACGACAACGTCGAGGATGGCGTGATGCCCGGCGACGCCGGCTCGCTGATCGTGGCGGGCGCCTATGCATTCGGCGCGCGAGCGTTCGATACCTCGGGCGCGCTGAAGCACATGATCAAGATGGCCAACGTTCCCGGAACGGCGTGCAATGGCGTGACCACGAACGGCGGCCGCGCCAGTTATCTGCAGTTCGGCTACATCACGAATGGCGAATGGGGGCAGGCATCGTCGACGCTCGAATACGCGAGCAGCGATTTCGCCATTTCGCAGTTTGCCGGCCAACTGGGCAATTCAACGATCCAGAAGATGCTGCTGAGCCGCTCGGCCTATTGGCAGAACCTGCTCAACACGTCGCTGCCGCCGCCTCTGATCGCCGCGCGCAACTCGGACGGAAGCTGGATTGCGCAGACGCAGAGCAGCACCGACAACTACGTCGAAGGCAATGCCGGGCAGTACACGTGGATGGTGCCGTTCAACCCCGGTCGGACCGTTTGCGCAACTGGGCGGCAACACGGCGGCGGTGTCGCGCCTGAACGCGTTCTTTACGGTGTTCGAACGCGGGGATGAGCCTGCCCAATTTCTATATGGGCGACGAACCGACCTTCGAGGTGCCGTGGCTATATAACTGGGCGGGTTCGCCGTCGGGCACGCAGAACGTGGTCCAGCAGATCATGGCGAGCGCCTTCGGCACAGGGCCGAACGGTTTGCCCGGCAATGACGACCTCGGAGCGGTGTCAGGATGGTACGTGTGGGGGGCGTTGGGTCTTTATCCGGAGATACCGGGTGTCGGCGGTCTCGCGATCGGCAGTCCGCAGTTTGCGTCGTCTCCTTCGGTGGCGCGAGCTGCGTCTTTGTCTGGCGGCCCGCTCGATAACGCGATGGCGGTGGGGCAGACCATCGCGATGCCGCCGGGCGAGCTCGTGGCGAGCGTCACGCTGCCGAAACAGGTCAGCGCGGGCAAGTTGCACGTGTTCGGGATTTCGGCCGCGCCCTGAACACAATGGAGCGCCGCGCGCGCGCGGCGCTCGACAAAACAAGCGGTCCGCGCCTGAGGGTCAGGTTGGCGCGAACCGCGACATCGCAGTGTCACAACCCGCGCCGACGATGCAATCAATCCGTGGTCGGCGCGAACCGTTTCAATCGGCGTGCTTCAGCGCCGCGCCACGGGCTTCCGCAGATGCGGGCAGTGCGCCACCCGCCATCAGGCTCCGATCCACGGCAAGCCGCGAAAACACCATCCCGACACCGTCTTCCGATGCCCCTGGCCGTCCTTGTCGCCTTCGAAGCCTTCCAGCAGGTCATACGCCTTCGTGAAGCCGGCCTGGGTCGCGGCGATCGCGGCGAGCTTCGAGCGCGCGGCGCTGCGGCACAGGAACAGCACCGGCGTGTCGGGCGAGGCGACCTGCGCGAGTTGCTGCACGAACTCCTGATTGGGCACCGCGCCCGGATAGCGCGTCCATTCGACATGCGCGTATTGGCCATCACCGATTACTGGCCGGCCGACCCAGTCGAGCTCGGCGCGGGTACGCACGTCGACGAGACGCGTGCGCGGATCGAGTTCCAGCAGTTCGAACGCCTCGGCCGGCGATACCGCGCCCGCGTAGGGCAGTTGGTTCTCGGTGCGGCGGGCGTCCGCCTTCGCGTAAAGCTGTTCGAGCGTGCTCATGAGCGTCAATCTCCTTCGGACCAAATGATCATTCTAGCGCGCTGCAGGCAGCGCACAGACCTGTGTAGACTGGACGACGCCGGGCAGTCGCGGGCGCCGTCCCAACCTCGATGCGCAAAATTGGTGCATTTCCTGCTGAATGCACCACAATGGTAGGGACCGTCGTTTCCAAAGCGGTGAATGCGCGAAATTGGTGCGTTGCAATGCCCGCACGTTTGTTTGCGAGTCTGCTCGCGCCTCGTGCGTGGCCGGCAAACGTAAGCGGCGTAATGGTGTGCGCCGGATTTGCCCATGCGAGGCCCAGAGGTGGCACACTATCTGCTTTATTGGTGCCGATCGATTTATCCCGGCAGAATTTTCCGCCCGCGACGCCATATAAGTGGACGTTCCGGGATGGGTCAGCTAGATTGGGCGGCGGCTGAATCCGCCGAAATTGTTAATCAGGAGATAGGTTATGAGTAAATCCGTGGCCGACGTCATTCAACTCGTCAAGGACGAAGACGTCAAGTTTGTCGACTTCCGTTTCACCGACACGCGCGGCAAGGAACAACACGTTTCGGTGCCGGTGTCGGCATTCGATGAAGACAAGTTCGAAAGCGGCCATGCGTTTGACGGATCGTCGATTGCCGGCTGGAAGGGCATCGAAGCATCGGACATGTTGCTGGTCCCGGACGCGAACACGGCCTTCATCGACCCGTTCTACGAAGAATCGACCCTCGTGCTGACCTGTGACGTCGTCGAACCGGCTGACGGCAAGGGCTACGAGCGCGACCCGCGCTCGCTCGCGAAGCGCGCCGAAGCGTACCTGAAGAGCTCGGGGCTCGGCGACACCGCGTACTTCGGTCCGGAACCGGAATTCTTCATTTTCGACTCGGTCCAGTGGAACACGGATCAGTCGGGCTGCTTCGTGAAGATCGGTTCGGAAGAAGCACCGTGGTCGTCGGCGAAGGAATTCGAAGGCGGCAACACCGGCCACCGTCCGGGCACCAAGGGCGGCTACTTCCCGGTCGCGCCGGTCGATTCCTTCCAGGACATCCGTTCGGAAATGTGTCTGCTGCTCGAACAGATCGGCATTCCGGTCGAAGTGCATCACCACGAAGTGGGGGGCATGGGCCAGAATGAAATCGGCACGAAGTTCTCGACGCTGGTGCAGCGCGCCGACTGGACGCAGCAACTGAAGTACATCATCCAAAACGTCGCGCACACGTACGGCAAGACGGCAACGTTCATGCCGAAGCCGGTCGTCGGCGATAACGGTTCGGGCATGCACGTTCACCAGTCGATCTGGAAGGACGGCACGAACCTGTTCGCAGGCAATGGCTACGCAGGTCTGTCGGAATTCGCGCTGTTCTACATCGGCGGCATCATCAAGCACGCTCGTGCGCTGAACGCGATCACGAACCCGGGTACGAACTCGTACAAGCGCCTCGTGCCGCACTTCGAAGCACCGGTCAAGCTCGCTTACTCGGCTCGCAACCGTTCGGCATCGATCCGAATTCCGCACGTCTCGAACCCGAAGGGCCGCCGTATCGAAACGCGCTTCCCGGATCCGCTGGCGAATCCGTACCTGTGCTTCTCCGCGCTGATGATGGCGGGTCTGGACGGCGTGCAGAACAAGATTCACCCGGGCGAAGCCGCCGACAAGAACCTGTACGACCTGCCGCCGGAAGAGGATGCAAAGATCCCGACCGTGTGCGCGGGCCTCGACCAGGCTCTCGACTCGCTCGACGCGGACCGCGAGTTCCTGACGCGCGGCGGCGTGTTCACGGATGCGATGCTCGACGCGTACATCGAACTGAAGACGACGGAACTGCAGCGTTATCGTCAGGCGGTGCACCCGATCGAATTCGAAATGTATTACTCGCTGTAAGCGGCCATGGCGCTTCGCCCTTCACCCGGCGAAGCGCTTTGCCCGACGCTCGCGATCGGTCACAAAGGGACGGCGGCGCCGTCCCTTTTTCGTTAGGCCGTACGCACGGCCGGCCGCGCGCGGGCAACACGGCATTCGGTGAAGCACAATAAAGCAGCACTCCTGATTTATCACCATCTCCTACCGGCCAGACTGCAAGATGGTTCTCAAGAATCTGATCAAGGCAAGGAAAGGACACGAACAGACGCTGTCGGACGACATGCAACTCGTGAGTTCCGGCTTGCTGCCAGGCTTCGAGGCGCTGCCGACCGTCCTGCTGGTGCTCGAGAAGCGCACGCTGCGCGTCGCGTTCGCGAATCCGTCGGCGGAGTCGATGCTGGAGATGTCTCGCAAGCAACTCACGCAGATGGCGTGGCCAGACATCTTCTCGAACGCGGACGAACTGGTCGCGACGATCACCGCGATCGCCGCGCACCGCTTTCACGCGACGCATCTGGACGCCGTGCTCGAGCGTCCCGGCCACGAGCCGCTGCACGTGCATGCGATCGTCGGTTTTCTGGAAAGCGCGCAGGACTACGTGTTGCTCGAACTGTTCGAGAACGAGCGGCATCTGCGCACCGACCGCGAAGAGCGCATCAACGACCTGACCGCCGTCAACAAGCATCTGATCCGCAATCTCGCGCACGAAATCAAGAATCCGCTGGGCGGCATTCGCGGCGCCGCGCAACTGCTCGAGTTCGAACTCGGCGAACGTGAGCGCGACGAGTTGCGCGAGTACACCCAGGTCATCATCAAGGAGTCGGACCGTCTGCAGACGCTGGTCGACCGCTTGCTCGAACCGCACCGGCATCCGCATATCGTCGGCGACGTGAATGTTCACGAGGTGTGCGAGCGCGTGCGTCAGGTGATTCTCGCGGAGTTTCCGCGCGGCCTGACGATCGAGCGCGACTACGACGTCAGCGTGCCGGATCTGCGCGGCGACAAGGAGCAACTGATCCAGGCGCTGCTGAACATCGTGCGCAATGCGGCCGAGGCGTTGCGCGAGCGGATCTCGCAGGGCGATGCGCGCATCGAATTGCGCACGCGCATCGCGCGCAAGGTCACGATTTCAAAACGCCTGTGCAAGCTGGCATTGGACTTGCATATCATCGACAACGGCCCAGGCATTCCCGAAGAGATTCGCGACCGCATTTTCTATCCGCTCGTGTCGGGGCGCGAGGACGGCAGCGGTCTCGGTCTCACGCTAGCGCAGACCTTCGTGCAGCAGCACGAAGGTCTGATCGAGGTGGACAGCCGGCCGGGCCATACCGAGTTTCAGATTCTGCTGCCGCTCGACCTCTAGATAACACAAGCACCTCAAGACTTCTGACCGACCTATATGAAGCCGATCTGGATAGTAGACGACGATCAATCAATTCGCTGGGTGCTCGAGAAAGCGCTGGCGCGCGAGAACTTCGCGACGCGCAGCTTCGCGAACGTGCGCGAAGCGTCGGCCGCGCTCGATCACGACAGCCCGCAGGTGCTGGTCTCCGATATCCGCATGCCCGGCGGCTCCGGGCTGGAGCTGCTGCAAACCGTACGCGACAAGGTGCCGGGCTTGCCGGTCATCATCATGACCGCGTTCTCGGATCTCGATAGCGCGGTCGCCGCATTCCAGGGCGGCGCGTTCGAGTATCTGGCGAAGCCGTTCGACGTCGACAAGGCCGTCGAGCTGATTCGCCGCGCGGTCGACGAAAGCATGCGCGGCGAGCAGACGTGGGACGACCGCGTCGCCGAAGCGCCCGAGATGCTCGGCCAGGCGCCAGCGATGCAGGACATGTTTCGCGCGATCGGCCGCCTGTCGCATTCGGCGGCCACCGTGCTCATTACCGGCGAATCAGGCACCGGGAAGGAACTGGTCGCGCGTGCGCTGCACCGACATAGCCCACGCGCGAACGGCCCCTTCATCGCGTTGAACACGGCCGCGATTCCGAAGGATTTGCTGGAGTCCGAACTGTTCGGTCATGAGCGCGGGGCGTTCACCGGCGCGCAGGCGATGCGCCAGGGACGCTTCGAGCAGGCCGAGAACGGCACGCTGTTTCTCGACGAAATCGGCGACATGCCGTTCGATCTGCAGACGCGTCTGTTGCGCGTGCTGTCGGACGGGCAGTTCTATCGCGTGGGCGGCCACAATCCGTTGCGCGCGAATGTGCGGGTGATCGCGGCGACGCACCAGAATCTCGAATCGCGCGTGCGGCAGGGACTGTTTCGCGAGGACCTGTATCACCGTCTGAACGTGATCCGTCTGCGCTTGCCCGCGTTGCGCGAGCGCAACGAGGATATCCCGCTGCTGACGCGGCATTTCCTGCAAAAGAGTGCGCGCGATCTCGGCGTCGAACCGAAGCGCGTGTCCGAGGAGGCGCTCGCGTATCTCGCGTCGCTGCCGTTTCCGGGCAACGTGCGGCAACTCGAGAACCTCGCGAACTGGCTCACGGTGATGGCGCCCGCGCAGACGATCGAAACCAAGGATCTGCCGCCCGATCTCGGTCCCGCGCACGGCGGCGGGAGCGAGCTTGGTGCGGGCGCCGCTGCCGGCGCGACGACGGATGGCACCGTGGCGACCAATGCGGGAATCGCGGGCGGCGTGCCGCTCGCTGGCACGAACGGCGGCGCGCTCGTGCATCCGGGTGGGGCGGCCGGTGCGTCGGTCGCCACCACGCTGAGCGCATGGGAAGGCGGCTTGCGCACCGAAGTCGCGCGCATGCTGCGCGAAAACGCGGCCGACGTGATGGACGAACTCGCGCGCCGCTTCGAAGCGGCCGTGATCCGCGAGGCGCTCGACTTCACGCGCGGCCGCAAGGTCGAGGCGGCCGAACGGCTCGGCATCGGGCGCAATACGATTACGCGCAAGATTCAGGAGCTCAATCTGGAGCCTTGACTGGAGCCTTGACGCGCTCGTTCTGAGCGATGCTGCATGGCAGGCGGGGGCGGCTCAGGCCGCCTTCGTCGTTGTTGCATCGCGCCCCGCGGCAAACCGTCAACCACCGCGCACGAGGCATAATCAACGCTGTTCCGATCCAACAGCCGACGATGCCAGCTTCTTCAGCTTCTCCCGCCCCGTTCGAGTGGCCGCTTTCCCCCGATCCTTTCCTGTCGCTCGAAGAGCTGTACGACGCTGACGCACTCGCATGGGTCGACGCGCAGAATGCGCGCACCCGCGTGGCGTGGTGCAGCGGCGAGTCGTTCGACACGCTCAGACGGCGGCTCGCCGATGCCTATCTGCCGCGCGAGCGTCCGGTGATTCCGGATCGCTGGAAGGACTGGGCCTACGATTTGTGGCAGGACGAGCGCAATCCGCGCGGTATCTGGCGACGCACTGCGTGGGCCGCATGGCGCAACGGCGCGCCGGTGTGGCAGAACCTGCTCGACTTCGACGCGCTCGGCGCGGCCGACGGCACGCCGTGGGTCTGCGTCGATCTCGATATCCTTTATCCGGACGGCGACCGCGCGCTGATCACGATGTCGCCGGGCGGTTCGGATGCGCTCGTCGTGCGCGAGTTCGATCTCGACGCGCGGCGTTTCGTCGACGATGGCTTCGCGATTGCGAAGGCGGGCAAGCACACGGTGTCGTGGATCGATCGCGATACGCTGTACGTCGGCTGGGACAATGGGCGCAAGACGCTGACGCGCTCCGGTTATCCGCGCGACGTGCGGCGCTGGACCCGCGGTACCGCGCTCGCCGATGCGCCCGTCGTGTTTCGCGGCGAGTTTGGCGACATCGGCGTGGAGGCGCATTACGATCCGGTCGATCGCCGGCATACGGTGACGAGCAGCGTCGACTTTTTCGATTCACACACGTATTACCTCGACGACGCTAGCGACGCCTGGCATCGTTACGAAGTGCCGTCGCACGTCGCGGTGGGGGCGTGGCAGGGCTGGCTGTTGCTCGAGCCGCGGCTCGATTGGGAGTGCGAGTGGGACGGCAATCTCGCGCGCTATCCGGGTGGCGCGCTGCTCGCGATTCGCGAGGACGCGTTTTTGCGCGGCGAGCGCGACGTGACGCCGCTCTTCACGCCGACGCCGCTGACCTCGGCCTGCGAGTGGTCGCATACGCGCCATCATCTGATCGTGTCGTATCTCGACGACGTGCGCGGCAAGACGCTGATCTGGACGCCGTCGCAGCGCGAGGACGGCACCTGGCAGTGGCGTGAGCGCGTGTTCGCGTCGCGCGGCGATGCGCAGGTCGACGTGTCGCCGGTCGAGTCGACATTGAACGACGAAGTGTTCGTCGACACCGACGATTATCTGCAACCGCCCGCCTACTGGCTCTCCGATCTCGCGCTCGAGGAGCCCGGCGAATGGGAGTTGCTCGACCGTTGGCCGACGCAGTTCGACGCGACGCGCGTTGCGGTGACGCGCGGACATGCGGTATCGGCCGATGGCACGCGCGTACCCTACACGGTGATTGGGCCGAAGGAAGCGCCGTCATCGCCGGGCGATGAAAGCCCGACGCGCCCATGTCTGCTGAGCGGCTACGGCGGCTTCGCGATTCCGCTGCTGCCGAGCTATCTGACGGGGCAGGGCATCGGCTGGCTCGAACGCGGCGGCGTGTACGTGGTCGCGCATATTCGCGGCGGCGGCGAGTTCGGCACGCGCTGGCACACGGCGGCGCAAGGCGAGCATCGCCAGCGCGCGTTCGATGATTTCATCGCGGTCGCCGAGGCGCTGATCGCGACCGGCGTGACGAGCGCCGCACAGCTCGGCATTCAGGGCGGCAGCAACGGCGGTTTGCTCGTGGCCGCCTGCATGGTGCAGCGGCCGCAGCTATTCGGCGCGGTCGTCTGCGAGGTGCCGTTGCTCGATATGAGCCGCTATCACCTGCTGCATGCGGGCGCCTCGTGGATCGACGAGTACGGCGACCCCGACGAACCCGATGAAGCGCGTGCGCTCGCCGCGTATTCGCCGTATCACAACCTCGCGGCGGGTGTCGCGTATCCGCCGGTGCTATTCACGACGTCGACCGCCGACGATCGCGTGCATCCCGGCCATGCGCGCAAAATGGCCGCGCGCATGCAGGCGCTGGGCGCGCAGCACGTGTGGTATCGGGAGAATACGGAAGGCGGCCACGGCGGCTCCGATGAGTTGGAGCAGGCCGAGCATGATGCGATGGTGTTCGGATTCTTGTGGGGTGTGCTGGGCGGCGCTTGAAGCAATAGGGACGCGAGGCAGCGCTGCCTCGTTGCGTCGCTGTATTCCGGATCAGCCCAGCTGCGCGAACACTGGCGCGTGATCCGACGGCTGCTCCCACTTGCGCGGCACCTTGTCGATGTCGCACGCCGAGCAGATGTCGGCCAATGCCTTCGACAGCAGGATGTGATCGATGCGCAGTCCCGCGTTGCGACGGAACGCCATCATCCGGTAGTCCCACCACGAATAGATTTTTTCCTGCTGCTCGAACTGGCGGAACGCGTCGAGCAGGCCGAGGCCGATCAGCTGCACGAACGCCGCGCGTTCCTCGGGCGACACCAGATTCTGACCTTCCCATGCCTTCGGATCGTGCACGTCGCGATCGTCGGGCGCGATGTTGTAGTCGCCGAGCAAGGCGAGCTTCGGATGCAGCGTCATCTCGGTTGCGAGCCAGTCGTGCAGCGCGTCGAGCCAGCGCAGCTTGTACGCGAACTTGTCGGTGCCGGGCGCCTGGCCGTTGGGGAAATACGCGGAGATGATGCGCACGCCGTCGATGGTTGCCGCAATCACGCGCTGCTGCGGGTCCTCGAAACCGGGGATGTTGCGCACGATGCTGCTTTCGTCGACGTTCAAACCTTCGCGCACCAGAATGCCGACACCGTTATAGGTTTTCTGACCCGCGTACCAGCTTCGATAGCCGACCGCCTCGAGTTCGGTGCGCGGAAATTTTTCGTCGGGAAGCTTCAGTTCCTGCAGGCACAGCACGTCGGTGCCGCTGCTCGCGAGCCAGTCGATGACGTGTTGCTGGCGGACTTTGAGGGAGTTGACGTTCCAGGTGGCGATTTTCATCAGTTGCACAACTTGTTGATTTTCAATAAATATTTGACTTGATGTGGTCGTGATATACGTATCGATATACCATTTCGCGAGTGGTGTTCCGCGAGTGGTGTTCCGTTACTCAGGAGTCACACGCCATGCCAGTCCGGCGTCGCAGCCTATATGATACGGCCTGTCACGCCGGGGGGCGCGGGTTCGTGTCCCGTCCACTCCGCCAGACAAAGCCCGTTCATGGGAACTTGAACGGGTTTTTTGCTTTTGGCCCATCACCAGGCCATCAGCTCGGGCCGGTCGAGCGTGGGCTTTCGCCGCTGTCCCGGTTGTTGAACTCCCGCCCATGAAACAGGCGCTATTCGGTAGGAACGGGAACCCGGATGCACGCAACCCGCCGTGCATCACCTTGCTGGGAAACCGCTTGCGGTTGCGCATCACCGCATGCGTCGATCGCGGCGGGGCAGCGCGTGCGGAACGCGCATCCCGACGGCGGTTGCAAGGGCGACGCAATCTCGCCTTGAAGCAGCAGATGCCGTCGCGCGCGCTCGACGCTCGGGTCGGGAACCGGTACGGCCGACAGCAATGCACGGGTATAGGGATGCGCAGGTGCCGCGTACAGCGCGCGTTTTTCGCCGAACTCTATCACGCGCCCCATATACATCACCATCACGCGATGGCTGATTGCTTTCACCACGGCCAGATCGTGCGCGACGAACAGCAGCGACAACGACAGTTCGCGTTGCAAGTCGCGCAATAGATTAACGATTTGCGCTTGAATCGACACGTCGAGCGCGGACACCGGTTCATCGCAGATCACGAGTTGCGGCTCGCTGATCAATGCCCGTGCAATTCCGACGCGCTGACATTGCCCGCCCGAAAACTCATGCGGATAGCGCCGCAGATGCTGCGCATTCAGGCCGACGCGTTCGAGGATGGTCAGCACGCGAGCGCGCACATCGGCGCGCGCGACATCGGGCCGATGCGTGATCAACGGCTCCGCGACTATCTGCTCGATCGTCATGCGCGGATCGAGCGACGCCAGCGGGTCCTGAAAGATCATCTGCACGTCGCGCCGCAAGATGCCGAGATCGCGCTTCGCGCCTTGCACGGTTTCGACGCCATGAAGCTTGACGCTGCCGCCCGACGCAGGCGCAAGACCGACGATCGCGCGCGCGAGCGTGGACTTGCCGCAACCGGATTCACCCACCAGCCCGACGGTTTCGCCGCGCCGTACATCGAACGACACGCCGTCGACAGCGCGCAGCGTGGCCTTGCCGGACCACGGTAATTTGCCGCGCGGCACGGTGAAATGCACCTTCAGTTCGTTCACCGACAGCAGCGGTTCGGTACTGTTGCAAGCGGAATGCTGGTTCATCGAACGGCCTCCAGAATGGCTGAAACCGGACGGTGGCACGCGCGCAACGCACCCGCCAGATCGCTACGCGCATCGAGCGACGGCACTGTGGTGCGGCAAGTATCGTCTGCAAACGAACAACGCGGTGCGAACGCGCAACCCGCGCCGATTTGCCCCGGCAAAGGCGGATTGCCCGGAATGGTTTGCAACGGGCGGTCGTCGTCGTCGTCGGTGATGCGCGGCAGCGCGTTCAGCAGGCCGATCGTGTACGGATGGGTCGGCGCGGCGAACAGCGCACGCGCGTCTGCCTGCTCGACCGTGCGCCCTGCATACATCACCATCACGGTGTCGCACAATCCGGCGACCACGCCCATGTCGTGCGTGATGAGGACGATTGCCGTGCGGCGCTCGCGATTCAGTTCGCGAAGCAATTCGATGATTTGCGCCTGAACGGTGACGTCGAGCGCGGTAGTCGGTTCGTCGGCAATCAAAATTTCCGGTTCGGACAGCAACGCCATCGCAATCATCACGCGCTGCCGCATACCACCGGAAAACTCATGCGGATACATGCCGATGCGGCGTGCGGCATCGGGAATCCGCACCGTGTCGAGCACCTCGATGGCACGCCGACGCGCTTCGCGACGCGACAGCTTCTTGTGCAATTGCAGCGATTCCGTCATCTGCCGTTCAATGGTCAAAAACGGATTGAGCGCCGTCATCGGGTCCTGAAACACCATGCCGATCCGGTTGCCGCGAATCCTGTTCAGCGCTGCGTTGTTCATCGTCAGCAGATCGCCGCCGTCCTCGCCACGATACAGTGCGGTGCCCGACACGCTGCCGTTCGACGACAGCAAACCGAGCAGCGCCATCACGGTCTGACTCTTGCCCGACCCCGATTCGCCGACGATGCCCAGCGTGCTGCCCGCGTCGAGCGAAAACGACACGCGTTGGACCGCATCGACCGGCGGTCCTTCGCGGCGCGTGAAGCGCACACTCAGGTCCTTCACTTCGAGTAGCGCCATGTCAATGATCCTTGGGGTCGAGAGCGTCGCGCAAACCGTCGCCGACGAAGTTCACGCAATACAGCGTCACGCACAGCATGACGGCAGGGCAGAGCAGCAGCCACGGCATCGATTCGAGTTTTTGGGCACCGTCTTCGATCAGCACGCCCCAACTCGTCATCGGCTCCTGGACGCCGAGTCCGAGAAACGACAGCACCGATTCCGTCAGCACGATCGTCGGCACTGTGACCGTGGCATACACGACCACCACGCCGATCAGGTTCGGCACGATATGCCGCGCGATGATGGCGCGGGTGCTGACGCCAGTCGCACGCGCCGCGTCGACGAATTCGCGCGAACGCAGCGACAGCGTCTGACCGCGCACCACGCGCGCCATATCGAGCCACGAAAACGCGCTGATGGTCAGCACGACCAGATAGAACGCGCGGCCGAACAGCGTCATCATCATGATCGCGATCAGCATGTACGGAATCGCGTACATCACGTCGACGACGCGCATCATAACGGCATCGACGCGTCCGCCCATGAAGCCGGCTGTCGCGCCCCACGCGACACCGATCAATCCGGACACCAGCGTGCCGAGCAACCCGACTTCGAGCGATACGCGCCCGCCCACCAGCGTGCGCGCGAGCAGGTCGCGACCGAGTTCGTCGGTACCGAACAGATGCATGCCGAGCCACGACGGCGGCAGACTGATCGATCCCCAGTCGCTGTCGACCGGATTGTTGGGCAGAAACAGCGGCCCCGCAAAGCATGCGACGACGATCAGCAGCAGGATCACGAGACTTGCAAATGCCGCGCGATTACGCAAAAAGCGCATGCCGGCAATCGCGAACGGTCCGCGCGAAGCCTTCGTGACGATGCCGCCGGACAGACAGCCGCCTGCGGACGCCGCATCGGCCGGCGGCGCGACGAACGCACGCGCGGCCAGGTTGAATCGACGAATCTTCATGTCAGTACCGGATGCGCGGATCGAGCCATGCGTAAGCAAGATCGACCAGCAGATTGAACAGGACCGCGAATGCCGTAATCAATGCGACCAGACCGAGCACCAGCGTGTAGTCGCGATTGATCGCGCCGTTCACGACCAGTTGCCCGAGACCGGGCAGCGCGAATACGGATTCGGTGACGACCGCAGCGGTGATCGACGAAATGCACAGCGAGCCGAGTAGCGATACGACCGGCATCAGCGCCGGTTTCAGCGCATGACGCAAGACGATGGTGCGGCCGGCCAGACCTTTCGCGCGCGCGGTCCGGATGAAGTTGCCGGACAGCACTTCGATCATGCTGCCGCGCATCACGCGCGCAATCGTCGATACGTTGATGATCACGAGCAGTACGATCGGCAATACGCGGTAGTGCCAGTCGCCATCACCCCAACCGCCAGCGGGCAGCAGACCATGCTCGCCGCGCTTGATCAGGATCGCGAAGACCCACACCAGCACGGGGCCGAGGATGAATGGCGGCACCACACTGCCGAGATTGCCGAGCAACATCACGCCGTAGTCGATCACGCCATTGCGGCGCACCGCCGCAACCGTGCCGAGCGCCACACCGATCACCAGCGCGATCGGCACCGAAATGCCGCCGACGCCGAGGCTGACCGGTAGGGCTTTCCACACCAGTTCGCTGACCGACCAGTCCGTGTAACGGAACGACGCGCCGAGGTCGCCGTGCAGCAGCGAGTCGATGTACAGCAAATACTGCTTCCACAGCGGCTGATCGATGTGGTATTTCGCGTCGAGATTGGCAAGCACGGCCGCCGACAGATGCTTCTCCGAATCGAACGGGCCGCCGGGCGTCAGGTGCAGCAGCAGGTAGCACACGGTGATCACGGCGAGAATCGTCGGGATCGCCCATAACGCGCGGCGCAATGTATAAGCCAGCATGGCAAGGCTCCTTGCGCTCAGTGCTTGATGATGTACATGTCCTGCGACTGCCGCTGATCGACGTAGTTGGTCGGCGAATAGCCGCCCACATACGATTTCACGAGCCGCACCGCCGAGTACTGGAACATCGGAATCAGCGGATAGTCGTTCATCGCGATGTCGTGCGCCTGCGTTAGCATCGCGGTGCGCTTCGCTTCGTCCATCTGCTGGTTCGCCTGATCGATCAACGCATCGACCTTCGGATTGCAGTAGTGCTGGTCGTTCTGCACGCTGTTGCAGCGGATCAGGTCGAAGAACGACATCGCGTCGTTGTAGTCGACGAACCAGCCGTCGCGCGACGCCTGCACCTTGCCGTCGTGGCGCATTTTCAGCAGCACGCGGTTCTCGACGTTTTCGAGCTTCACGTTGACGCCGAGCTTGGTGCGCCATTCCGACGTCGTGAATAGCGCGACCTTCTTGTGCAGGTCGTTGGTGTTGTATGTCAGCGTGAACGTCAACGGCTTGGCAGCGGAATAGCCCGCCTGTTTCAGCAGGTCTCGCGCGGTTTCGATGCGTTTCGCCATCGGCCACGCGGCCCAGTCGGGCTGGAATTGCGCCGCGCCTTGCGTGCCTTTTGCAATCAGGCCGTACAGCGGCAACTCGCCGCTTGCGGTCAGTTTGGACGTCAGCAGGTTGCGGTCGATCACCATGGACAGCGCCTCGCGCACGCGCTTGTCCCTGAAGGCCGGGTCGGCGTTGTTCAGCGAGTAGTAGTAGGTGGCGATAAACATCCCGGTCTTCAGTTCGGAGCCGAACTGCTTGCTGACCTGGTTATAGATGCCGGACGGAATCGAATACGTGTAATCGAACTGGCCGGCCTGATACATCCGCATTGCCGTTTCGTCGCTTTCGATCGGCAGATAGGTGACTTTCGTGATCGCGACCTTGCTCGCATCCCAGTACTTGTCGTTCTTCACCATCACGAGACGGTTGCCCGGTTGCCAGTCGCTCAACGCATATGCACCGTCGCTGACCATGTGGCCGGGACGGGTCCATTCGTCGCCGTACCTCGCGACCGTCGCGCGGTTCACCGGCGCCATCGTCGACATTGCGGTCAGTTGCGGAAAGAACGCGGTCGGGTCTTCGGTCTTGACTTCTACCGTGTACGGATCGACCGCGCGCACGCCGAGACTGGAGAGCGGCGCCTTGCCCGCCAGAATCGCCTTCGCGTTCTTCACGAACTCGACCAGGATCGTGTATTTCGAGCCGGTCTTCGGATCGACCACGCGTTGCCATGAATAGACGAAATCGGCGGCCGTGACCGGCTCGCCGTTACTCCAGCGCGCGTTGTGGCGCAGCTTGAAGATCCATGTATCGGGCGCGCTGCGGCTCCACGATTGCGCGACGCCCGGCACGACCGCACCGTCGGCGGCGATTCGCGTCAAGCCTTCGAACAGGTCGAGGCCGATCGTATTAGCGGCCCAGGATTCGATATGCGCGGGGTCGATCGATTCTGCCTCGACGGGTGTTTGCCGCGTGAGTTCCTGGGTGGCTGCGAGCGTGACGCCGGGCGGAATCGTCACGGCGTGGGCGGGAGAGAGAAGGGCGAGCGCCAACGCGGCCAACGCCGCCCGAGTGGCGTGAATCGGTTTCATTGCGTATTTCAAGTGGCATCCGAATAGCAAAAAAGCTGGCGGTGCGCGAGGCACCGCCGCCAATCCTCTTCAACAACGAAGAAGAGGCAAGAGGAGACCTACGGTCCTGCGATAAAGCCCGCTGCGACGATCAGAAGCGGTAGGTCGCACCGATCTGGAAGAAGCGGCCCAGATTCGTGTACAGCGACTGGTCGTAGCCGGTGATGTCCGGCGTTGATTGCCACTCGACGTCGAACGGCGGCTCCCTGTCGAAGATGTTCTGGATGCCGCCATAGATCGTCCAGTTCTTGAAGCCGCGATACGTCATCATCAGGTTGAACTGGCTATACGACGCCACCGAACCCGTGCCACCGTCGCCGAACTCGGCTGCCACTGCGTTGGTGTACGGACCCGTGTACTGCCAGCTCAGCGTCGTGGTCATCTTGCGGTAATCCCAGGTCAGGCTCGTGTTGCCCTTCCAGCGGGGATTCGACGCACCGAACGGTTGCAGCAGCGCGAGGTTGTTACCCGCGAAGTCCTGCGTTGCAGCGCCCGGGCTGTTCAGCTTGAAGTGCCACACGTACGCCCAGTCGCCCGACAGCGTGAACGTGCCGTACTTCGTGCCGACCGACTTGCGGAAGTTCATGTCGAAGCCGTCGGTATCCAGCGAGCCGAGGTTGACGAACTGTTGCGCGATGTAGCGGATCGTGCCGTCAGGATTGCGCACGACCTTCGACGGGTCGTTGGCATCCAGCACGGCATTCGGATCGTCGGTACCGATCACGCCGTCGATATGAATCTTGTAGAACGCTGCACCGATATCGGTCGACGCATCCGGCGACAGTTCGAAGCCGATGTTGTAGTTCTTGGTGTGCTCCGGTTGGAGGTTCGGATTGCCGTTGATCTGTTCCGTCGTGAAGTGCTTGGTCGGCACGCCGCTCGGGTCGTTCGGATCGACGAGGTTCTGGTGAGCGAGGTAGGTTGCCTGCGAGTTTTCGACCAGCGTCGGCGCGCGGAAACCGCGGCTGTACGACGCGTACGTCGTCAGCATCTGGACCGGTTGGAAGCGCAGTGCGAAGTTCGGCGAGAACGCGCCGCCGAAGTCGCTATAGTGGTCGTAGCGGCCCGCTTGCGTGAACGTCAGGTTGTGGATGATCGGAATATCGATCTGGTAATACACGGCCGCGATGTTGCGTTCGCCGTCGACGGACTGAACGTTCGCCGGCACGACGATCCCTTGCGACGAGTACGTGCGCGGGTTGATCAGCGAGCTTTCGTGACGGAATTCCGTACCGAAACCGATGCCGACCGGGCCAGCCGGAAGGTTGAACAGATTGCCGGTCGAGGTCTTCGCCGTCACGCTGTCGAGCTTCGAGATCGCCTGCTGGTTGTCGTCCTGGAACAGGCCGTTCAGACCGTTCGGTGTCGATGCCGGGTTCGCGAAGTTGTAGCCGCCGTTCGGGCCGAGGATGTTTTCAAGCGCGGCCGTGTTGATCATGTTCGAGTACGTCGTGTCGACCGTGCTCTGCGAATGACCATAGTCCACCGACCAGTCCCAGTCGCCGACCTTCGGCGTGGTGAACGAACCTTTCACGCCCGTTGAGGCCTTCCAGAACGTCGATACCGTGTCTGCGCGCTGCGCAACGCCCGGGAAGGTCAGGTTGATCGGCGTATCGACACCGTACGGGTTGTACGGATTCAGCGCCGACACCGTGCGGTCGAGTTGCGACACCGAGCCGGTCAGCGGATTGAACACGTTCGACGTGCTGCTGATGGCCGGGCTGCCGAAATACTGGACCGTCTCGTTGCGGCTCGCCCACAGGTCGGCGTAAGCCTGTATGTCGTCGTTGATCTTGAAGGTGCCGCGCACCTTCGCGTTCATACGCGTCGTCTGTGGAATCAGCGAGTACGTGTTCGCGTTCTTGTACACGCACGATGCGCCCGCCGCGTTAGTGCTGCCCGGAGGGCATGGGCTCAACGCGGCGGTCGAGCCGTCGGGCAGTTGCCAGAATGACTGCTGATTCGGACCCAGAGGACCCGCCGACCCACCTGGGAACTGGCTGAAGTCTTCGTTTTTGGTCATGTCGCGCTGGTCGAGCGTCGAACCGGAATCGCGATAGTAGCTGGCGGCTGCCGTCACGTTGAAACGATCCGAGTTCAGGTCGCCGAAGCCGCCGAGCACGCTGAAGTTGCCCTGACCGTCACCCGGATGCTGTGCCTTGCCGAGCTGCCCGTCGATCTGAAGACCCTGGAAGTTCTTCTTCGTGATGATGTTGACCACGCCGGCAATCGCATCGGAACCGTATGCGGACACGGCGCCCGTCTTCACGATTTCGATGTGATCGACGATGTTCAGCGGGATCGTGTTGACGTCGAAGAACGTGTCGGTGAAGTTCACCGCCTGTGCATAGTTCGCGACGCGTTGGCCGTCGACCAGCACCAGCGTGTACTTCTCGGACAGGCCGCGCAATGCGATCCCCGAGCCGCCCGGCGCCGTGCCGTTCATCGTGGTGGAACCCCAACTGGACGCGGAGTTGGCAGACATGCCGCGCAGGAAGTCGGCCACGGTCGTGTAGCCGCTTTGCTGGATTTCCCTTGCCGTAACGGTCTGGACTTCGACGTTGCCGGTCTTGTCCGATGTGCGGATCAGCGAACCGGTGACTTCTACTTTTTCGAGCTTGCTGACGGCGGGGGGAGGCGCCGCTGGCGTGCTTGCGGCCGTCGGAACGGCCGCTGTATCAGGTTGGCTTTGTGCGTGTGCCAGCGGGACGAACGCCGCTGTCAACACCAGCTCGGCTCCGATGATTCTTTTGATGGCTGAGGCCAATCGCTTCTGTTTCACTTGCGCTCCTTCTTGTTGTTGAGGCCACTTCCGTTGAACGATCACGCAAACGCAGGCGCGAGTTGCGCATGCGCTGCAGTGCGTTGACGTCAGCGAGTTCTTCGCTGTCCGGCGCATCCCCGCGCCGTCCCGCACATCCCGTCCAGGGTGCGTCGCCGATCGTGTCGGACGCGCGCCTTGGTCTTGAAGCGAGCGCAGCAAGAGCACGAGATATGCCATGTGTGAGGTCGCGGACCGTCGGAAAGGCCTTGAGCGGCCTGCGCAAATGCATCGAAGCGATTGATTTGCTTAGGAATTAAGACTTACGAAAAATTTTGTTACGCGGGTAATGCATGGAAATAAATCTCTCCTCGTGCGTGTAACAGAACACAAGAAAATTTCAATTAAAAAAGAATACAGCCTGGTGGCGGCGCGCGTCAAGCAAGTTGTCGCCTCACTCATGCAGCCAGAGGCTGTTTATTTGCGCTGATCGACGCCATCTCGACGACTGAGTCGCGTTCGGGGTTAAGCGTCACGGCACCAACCGGTGTCCAGTTGCGCGTGTGGCGCGACCAGCGGGCCGGATTGCGCTCGCGGGCCCTCTCGTACAGTGCATGCCGAGCGGCGAGAAGCGCACGATCGTCACCGGCGTGACGCTGCGCAGGCGTCACGTAGCGGATGCCACTATGACGATGCTCGAAGTTGTACCACTGCACGAAGCCGGCAGCCCAGGTGCGAGCAGCGTTCAGGTCCTCGAAGCCTGTGACCGGAAACTCCGGCCGGTACTTCGCGGTTCGGAACAGCGCCTCGGCATAGGCGTTGTCGTCGCTGACCCGGGGGCGCGAGTACGACGGCTTGATGCCCAGCCAGTGCAGCATCGCCAGCACGGTAGTGGCCTTCAGCGTCGCCCCGTTATCGCCGTGCAGCACCGGCCGGGCCTCAAGGGCGGCAATGCCTTCGGAGAGCGCCGTACGACGTACGAGATGAGCAGCGTGTTCGGCCGCGTCGCTGTCGTGCACCTCCCAGCCGACAATCTTGCGGCTGTACAGGTCCAGAATCAGGTACAGGTGGAACCATCGCCCTGTGACCGTTGCCGGCAAATAGGTCATGTCCCAGCACCACACCTGGCGCGGCGCGGTTGCAACGTGCGTGGTCGGCGGCCGGCCGCTCGAAGGAGTTCTGGCACGGCCACGGCGCCTCATCTGCCCATGCTCGCGCAGCACGCGTGCAAAGGTCGATTCGCTGGCGATATACACGCCTTCGTCAGCCAGCATCGGCACGATGCGCGCCGGTGGCATGTCGGCAAAGCGCGGCTCGCTGGCTACGCGCAGCACGTTTTCCCGCTCCTGCGGGCTCAAGGTGTGCGCGGGCAGCAGGCGCATCGCGCCGGGCCTGGCGTCGCCAGTGACGAGCCCTTGATTGGCCCTCCAGCGCTGCAGGGTACGCACGTCGATTCCGGCCACCTCGCAGGCCAGGCGCAACCGTGCGCCAGCCAGTCTTGCCGAATCGATTTCCCGGGCCAGGAACTGGCGATCTTCGAGGCCGATCATTCGTCCTCGCCCTTGTCCGTGTTGAAGATCGCCCCGAGTTTTTTTGAAAGAACCAGCAATGCGGCTGCCTCGGCCAGTGCTTTCTCCTTGCGCCGCAGTTCGCGTTCCAGTTCCTTGATGCGACGCTGGTCCTGCTTCGTCTGCTGTGGACTCGCACGGGCCTCTTCGGGCTCGGCCAGCGCCTGCGTGGCCGCTTGCCGCCACTGCGCCAGTTCCTGCGGATACACGCCATGCTCGCGGCACCACGCATTGCGGGCCGTCTCGTCCATCGCTGCCGTGCTCAACACCGCTTCGAAACGCGCGGCCGCTGTCCATGCCCGCTCGCGAGCGGGCCTGGACAGCGCATCACTGCGCCAGCGCTCCAGCGTCTGCGCGCCCACACCGATCTCTCGCGCAACCTCTTCCACTGATGCGCTCTCCGGCGGCAGCAACCGCGCCACTGCTCTGTCCTTGAATGTCTTTCCGTAACGCGCCAACTTGTTCTCTCTTTATCGCCCCCAGATTCCAATTTTATCCAGGCGACAACCATTGTGACGCGGGGGGGTGGTTCGTTGTCGTTACGATTGGTGCGGAATTCGCACCGCGCGAATGCGTTAATTCCGAATTGGTGCATTAATAAAAGTGGATAAAACGCAATTAGATTCACTAATTCTGGGCAATTAAGATGCCTTAAAAACGCTAAGTAATAAATGTAAGAAAATGATCGGTAAGATGGCTTCGCGTTGCGCGGAGCGTTTTTGGGGCGGGGATTGGTCTGCAATTGGTGTTCATGATGTAAGCAAGCGGAATGTGAAAAGAAAGCTATACGTAATAAAGTTGGCTATGTCGTATTGGGCATTGCACCAAAGCGTTTCAATTGCGATTTTTCGCACCATTTCGGCAATAGCGAATTAAAGACCTTTCCAGGATAAGTCTTCGAAAGCGGCTTTACGCCATTACCGAAATCAATTTGTTTTGCTATACGCGTGCGCGAGCGCGACGCAAGCCTTCGGGATGCGAGTTTTTGTTACGCTACGTAAGGCTATGAAATAAAAGGCAAAGCGTTCCATGTAAGGGATTGGCGACGTCTTTACGGAGCAATCAGGCGCTCGATCTGGTACGGGCTTTGCATGGGTGACAGGCCTTTTTAGCTGGCGACCCATAAGGCAGCCGGCATCTCGATACCCACCGTTATTCAACGGCCGCTTGAGCCTGTACTAACCGGAGTCCGCAGTGCTGAATACCCTCATTAACTACTCGATCCAGTCGATGGGTCTGATCCCTCTCCTCGCGTTCATCTTCCTGCTCGGCATCGCGATCATCATCGAACGATTCATGTTCTTCTCGCGTGCCGTGCGTGCCGGCAAGACCCTCGAACATGACCTGAAACTCGTCGATGCAGCCAATCCCGACGATGCCGCCAAAGTGGCCGAGCACTACAAGCAGACCGTGCAAGGCGAACTCGTGAAGTCGGCGATGAAAGTGAAGGGCAAGAGCGAAGCCGTGGTCGAACGCGAGATCGAGGAAACGATCATGTTCCAGTTGCCGCGTCTCGACCGTAACCTGTGGATTCTCGATACGGCCGTGACGCTCGGCCCGTTGCTGGGTCTGCTTGGCACGATCATCGGCATGGTCGAATCGTTCAACGTGCTCGGCACCAGCGGCACCGCGAACCCGAACGGTGTGACGGGCGGCATCGGTCACGCGCTGACGGCCACCGCGTGCGGCCTGACCATCGCGATCATCTGCGTGATCTTCCTGAACTACTTCAACAAGCGTATCCGGATGACGGTCAACCAGTTCGACCTCATCAAGTCGCTGCTCGTATCGCGCTTCGCAGTCTGACGCCCGCACTCAAGGAGACGGACCATGCGAAACCATCGCAGCCATTACCTCGGCGGTGAAGAGAAAGCGCGCATCGAGATCATCCCGATGATCGACATCATGATGTTCCTGCTGGTGTTCTTCATGCTCGCGACGCTGAAGATGATCCAGGGCACAGGCATCAAGCTCGACCTGCCGCAATCGAGCACCGCCGAGCAGTTGCAGCAGACCGTCAAGCTATCGATCGGCGTGACGAAGACGGATGAAATCTATCTGGATTCGAAGCCCGTGACGCCCGACGAACTGACCGCGCGTCTGCAAGGTCTGGTTCACGACTCGAAGAAAGTAGATGTCGCGATTGCCGGCGACGAAGGCACGAGCTACAAGAATATCGTCAAGGTGATGGACCTGGTGCGCGCGGCGGGCATCAGTTCGGTTGCATTGGCCACGAACCCGACGACATGAGTTCACCGGCCATCGACATGAAAGATCCGCAAAACCGCCTGGACGGTGCACTCTGGGCATCGACGACGCCGGCGCATCACGGTCGCATGCCCATGAAGCTGGCGATCGGCGTTGCGGTGCTGGTCGAGGCGCTGGTGATTCTGGGCGTGTCGCACATGAAGTTCCAGCCGCCGCCGCCTCCGCCGCCGAAGGAGATGCGCGTGCAGATTGCGCCGCCGCCTCCGCCACCGCCGCCGCCCGAGGTGAAGAAGCTGGAGCCGCCGCCGGCGCCGCCCAAAGCGCAGCCGAAGCACGAAATACCGAAGCCGACCCCGACGCCGCCGCCGCCGCGACCGACGCCGCAGCCGGTGATCCAGCCCACGGCGAATCCGGCTCCGAACGCTCCGGCGATCGCCTCGCCGACGCCTGCGCCGGCACCCGCTCCGGCACCGGCCGCGCCGCCGGCGCCGCCCGCGCTGCATGGCGTGGTGGACGGCCGCGGTCATTGCCAGTCGGTGCAGCCGGTGATTCCGCGCAAGGCATTGACGGACGGTATTTCGGCGGACGTGATCGCGCATCTGACGATCGGTACGGACGGCAATGTCAGCGACGTGAAGATCATGCGCGTCACGCCGCCGACGTCGGTGTTCAACGAAGCCGTGATTGCCGCAGGCAAGGCGTACAAGTGCGAGAAGAATGCCGAGCCGTATGTCGGCGAAGTTCAGTTCTCGTTCAAGACCACACCGTCCGACGACGAGTAACCACGACGAGTTACGACGACGAATAAGCTCAGCTTCGACGCGAACTTCCGGCCTTCGCAATTTACCCATCCGGCCTTCAACCCGGAACCGCGCGAGCGGTGGCTACCCGCCGCCGCCCGCGCGGTTTCGAAGCATCGCGCATCGGCTACGAGCCGATTGCGTCCAGACACGCATGATGACAACCGACAGGTTTCGAGGCCCGCGCGCGCGCGTCGTTACGGCGTTCGCGGCGCGGGTTGCGATGACGCTCGTCGCGGGGCTGCTGGTCGTGCCGTTGACGACCGCGCCCGTGTTGGCGAGGGCGTCGATCGCGCAGTACGACGCGCCGAAGTATCCGTCCGGGTTCACGCATTTCGATTACGCGGACCCGAATGCGTCGACCGACGGCACACTGGTTTTCCAGAACTACGACGAAAGGCAAAGCTACGATTCGCTGAATCCGTTCCTGACGCGTGGTGCGCCGGCGCCGGACATCCTGCATCTGATGTTCGATACGCTGATGCAGCGCAGCTGGGACGAGCTCGCGTCGGAATACGCGTTGATCGCCGACGACGTCGAGGTGGCGCCGGATGGCAAATCAGCGGTGTTTCATATCGACCCGCGAGCGCGCTTTTCGAACGGCGATCCGATCACCGCCGAGGACGTCAAGTATTCGTTCGATACGCTGACCAGCCCGCAGGCATCGCCGCTGTTCAACTCGCAGTTCGCGGTGATCAGCCGCGCCACGGTGCTCGACCCGTCGCGGGTGCGCTTCGACTTCAGGCACGTGGAACGCGACGCGCCGTTGATCGCAGGCGACCTGCCGGTTTTCTCGCGCAAGTGGGCAATGCAAGCCAACGGCACGCGCATCGCGTTCGATCAGTTGACCAACGTGCCGCCGGTGTCGAGCGGCCCGTATCTGATCGAGCAGCGCAAGAACGATACGCAGATCGTCTACCGTCGCAATCCGGCTTACTGGGCCGCCGATTTGCCGTCGCGGCGCGGCATGTACCATTTCGCGCGCGTCGCGTTCAAGCTCTATCACGATCATTACACGCAGCTCGAGTCGCTGAAAGCGCTCGATACCGACGTGATGGTCGAATACAGTTCGATGCAATGGGCGCGCCGTTATATCGGCAAGAACTTCGATAACGGCGCGTTGCAGCGCAAACTCTTTCCGGATCACGGCGCGCAGATGCAGGGGCTGATGTTCAACACGCGCAGGCCGATGTTTTCGGATGTGCGGGTGCGGCATGCCCTTGCACTCGCGTTCGACTACGACTGGCTGAACCGGATGACCTTCTACGGCCAGTACCGGCGCACCAACAGCTACTTCGACGATAGCCCGTTCGCCGCGCAAGGCGCGCCGACCGATGCCGAACTCGCGCTGCTCGAGCCGTATCGCGCGAGTTTGCCGGCGGCCGTGTTCGGTCCAATGGTCAGGCAGGCCGACACGATTGCGCCGCACACGTTGCGCGAGAACCTGCGCGAAGCGCGCGGCCTGCTCGCCGAAGCGGGTTGGACGGTGCGCGACGGCCAGTTGCGCGACGCGCACGGCAACCCGATGTCGATCGAAATCATCGACGATCAGCCTGGCATGGATCGCGTACTGCTGGCGTATATGCGCAACCTGCAACTGCTCGGCATCGATGCGCATATGCGCGAGATCGATAGTGCGTTGTATCAGAAGCGGATCGACAACTTCGAGTTCGATATGACGACGTTCATCTATCTGCGCGTGACGATTCCCGGTTCAGAACTGGAGCGTCGTTTCAGCAGCGCATCGGCATCGCAGGTCGGCTCGGAGAACTATCCGGGCGTGAGGTCGCCGGCGGTCGACGCGCTGGTGCGCGCGGTGATGCGCGCGAGCACGCTGAACGAACTCGAAACCGCGACCCATGCGCTCGACCGCGTGCTGATCAACGGCTATTACCTGGTGCCCGAATATTTCGCGCCGGATACGCGCATAGCGTACAAAAGCGCCCTCGGCTACCCGTCGGTGACGCCGGTCAGTTTCCAGGGCGAGGACTGGATCGTCAGCTACTGGTATCGCAAGACGCCGTCCGCTGCGGCCAATACCGCCGAGGCGAAGTGAGGGGCTTATGTTTATCTACATCGTCAAACGTCTGCTGCTGATGATCCCGACGCTGATCGGCGTCGTTACGCTGACTTTCTTCGTGACGCAGTTCGTGCCGGGCGGCCCGGTCGAACAGATGATGACGCAGTTGCGTCACGGCCAGCAGCGCGGCGGCGAAGGCGGAGGCGGCGGCAACGCGTATCACGGCAGCCAGGGCGTCGATCCGCAGCAGATCGAGCAGATCAGGAAGCAGTTCGGCTTCGACAAACCGCCGCTGACGCGCTATCTGAAGATGCTGAGGGACTACGCGCGTTTCGATCTCGGCCAGTCCTACTATCACCATCAGAGCGTATGGGCGGTGATCCGCTCGAAACTGCCGGTGTCGATCACGCTCGGGTTATGGACGGTCGTGCTGACCTACATCGTGTCGGTGCCGCTCGGGATCGCGAAAGCGGTGCGCAATGGCTCGCGCTTCGACACCGCCACCAGCGTGATGGTGCTGACCGGCTACGCGATTCCGGGCTTCGTGTTCGGCGTGCTGCTGCTGATGCTGTTTGGCGGCGGCACGTTCTGGCAGATCTTCCCGATGCGCGGCCTCACGTCCGATAACTTCGACGAACTCAGTGCGTTCGGCAAGGTGCTCGATTATCTATGGCACATCGTGTTGCCGGTGACGGCGTCGGTGGTGGGCAACTTCGCGATCGTCACGATCCTGACCAAAAATACGTTTCTCGAAGAGATTGGTCGTCAATACGTGCTGACCGCGCGGGCGAAAGGCGCGCCCAAGCGTGACGTGCTGTGGAAGCACGTATTGCGCAACGCCGCGATTCCGCTGCTGACCGGGTTGCCCGCCGCGTTTATCGGCGCCTTCCTGAACGGCAACCTGCTGATCGAAACGCTGTTTTCGCTCGACGGCATGGGCCAACTGTCTTATGACTCGGTGATCCGCCGCGACTATCCGGTCGTGCTGGGTTCGCTGTTCCTGTTCACGCTGATTGGTCTCGTGACCAAACTCATTGCTGACGTCTGCTATGTCCTCGTCGACCCCCGCATCCAGTTCAACAGCCTGGACCGATAATCTGCCGCCCGGCGCGTTGCCGGTGTCCGTGTCGCCTGGGCGACGCGTATGGCAGCGTTTCCGCCGGCAGAAGCTCGGTTACTGGAGCCTGATCGTGTTCGCGGCGCTGTTCGGGCTGAGCCTGCTCGGCGAAGTGCTCGCGAATGACCGGCCGCTGATGGTCCGTTACGACGGCCATGACTATTTTCCGATCGTGAAGGACTATCCGGAAACGATGTTCGGCGGCGATTTTCCGACCCGCGCGAACTATCTCGATCCGTTTATCCGCAAGCAGTTGACGGAGAAAGGCAACTTCGCGATCTACCCGCCGAATCACTACCACTACGACACGATCGATTACTTCGCGACGCGGCCGTTTCCGGCGTCGCCGTCCGCGACCAACTGGCTCGGCACCGATCAATACGGCCGCGACGTGCTGTCGCGATTGCTGTACGGCTTCAGGCTGTCGGTGTTGATGGCGCTTGCGCTGACGGTGTCGGGTATCGTGCTGGGCGTGCTGGCGGGTGCGTTGCAAGGCTTTTACGGCGGCCGCACCGACCTGATCGGGCAGCGCCTGATCGAAGTATGGAGTTCGATGCCGGACCTGTATCTGCTGATCATCTTCGCGTCGATCTTCGAGCCGAGTTTGTGGCTGCTGTTTATCCTGCTGTCGATGTTCGGCTGGCTGGTGCTGTCCGACTATGTGCGCGCCGAATTCCTGCGCAACCGTTCGCTCGATTACGTTCGCGCCGCGCGCACGATGGGTTTGAGCAACTGGCAGATCATCTGGCGTCATCTGCTGCCGAACAGCATGACGCCGGTGATCACCTTCCTGCCGTTCCGGATGAGCGCCGCGATTCTGTCGCTGACGAGTCTGGACTTTCTGGGGCTGGGTGTCGCACCGCCCACGCCGAGCCTGGGCGAACTGCTTCAGGAAGGCAAGAACAACCTCGACGCATGGTGGATTTCGGTATCTGCGTTTGCTGCGCTGGTGATCACGTTGTTGCTGCTGACGTTCATGGGCGACGCGTTGCGCAATGCGCTCGACGCCCGTTCACGCGGGTCGGCGTTCGGCGGGAGGAAGTGATGAGCGACGCAACGTTGCACAAGCCTTTGCTGGAAATCGAGACGTTCTCGATCCGTTTCGGCGACAAGGTCGCGGTTCGCGAACTGAATCTGACGATCGGGCGCGGCGAGCGGGTTGCGCTGGTCGGCGAATCCGGTTCGGGCAAGAGCGTCACGGCGCTGTCGATCCTGCGCCTCGTCGAACCTGCGCAGACCAGCGGCCAGATCCGTCTCGACGGCGTCGATCTATTGCAGAAAACCGAGCAGCAGATGCGCGGGATTCGCGGCGCCGACGTCGCGATGGTGTTTCAGGAGCCGATGACCGCGCTCAATCCGCTGTTCACGATCGGTCAGCAGATCGCCGAAAGCCTGCGTCTGCACGAGGGTTTGCGGTCGAACGCGGCGCGCGCCCGCGGCATCGAACTGCTGCGCCGTACCGGCATTCCCGAGCCGGAACGGCGGATCGACAGCTATCCGCATCAACTATCCGGCGGACAACGCCAGCGCGCGATGATCGCGATGGCGCTCGCGTGCCGTCCGCGCCTGCTGCTCGCCGACGAACCCACTACCGCGCTCGACGTCACCGTGCGTCGGCAGATCGTCGATCTGCTGATCGAGTTGCAGGAACAGGAAGCCGCCGATCGCGGCATGGCGGTGCTGCTGATCACGCACGACCTGAATCTCGTGCGCCGCTTCGCCCAACGCGTGGCGGTAATGGAAAAGGGTGTGCTGGTCGAAACCAATACGACCCAGGCGCTGTTCGCAGCGCCGCAGCATCCTTACACGCAGCGATTGCTCGACAGCGAACCGCATCGCGAGATCGGGCCGATCGAACCGCATGCGCGTCGGGTGCTCGAGGTGCAAGGCCTCGCGGTCGATTACCGGACGGCCGCGAAAGGCTGGCGCTCGCTGTTCAGCGGTTCGACCTTTCGCGCAGTGCACGACGTCGATCTGACGCTGCGTCGCGGTGAGACGCTCGGCGTGGTCGGCGAATCGGGCTCCGGAAAATCGACGCTGGCGGCGACGCTGCTCGGTCTGCAACGGCCCGCCGCCGGTCATATCCATATCGACGGCGCGCCGTTGTCGGCTTTGCGTGGCGCGAACTCGCGCCGCGCGTTGTACTCGCGGATGCAGGTGGTGTTTCAGGACCCGTTCGGGTCGCTATCGCCGCGTATGACGGTCGAGCAGATCGTCGGGGAATGGATCGAGGTGCACCGGCCGGAAATCGACGCGCGCACGCGCCGCGCGCGGGTGGGGACGATGCTCGAAGAAGTGGGCATGCCGCAAGAATCGATGCTGCGCTATCCGCACGAGTTTTCCGGCGGGCAGCGGCAGCGCATAGCGATCGCGCGTGCGTTGGCGGTCGAACCGGAAGTGCTGATTCTCGACGAGCCGACCAGCGCGCTCGATGTGTCGATCCAGCAACAGGTGCTTAAGTTGTTGGCGGGCTTGCAGAAGAAGTACCGGTTAAGCTACCTATTGATCACCCATGATCTGGCGGTGATGCGTGCGATGGCGCATCGCGTGATCGTGATGAAGAACGGCCGCGTGGTCGAGGCGGGAGACACGCCCGACGTGCTGCATGCGCCGTCACATCCTTATACGCAGTCGTTGCTCGCCGCGTCGATGATCGCGCCGGAGCACGACGAACCCGAGGTGCTGCAATGAGTGAATCGCGCTGGACGCAGGCCGCCCGTGCGTTGAAGAGCAATGCGGCGTTCTGGTCCTTACGGATTGTCGATGAACAGATCGACGACCACGAAGTGCGCAACGACGTCGCGCAGCCGCTGCGCACGCAGCGCGAACGCGGCGCCATGCTGACCGCGTGGGCCGGCGCGGGCGCAGGCTACGCGGCAACCACGGATCTGTCCATCGCGGGCTTGCAGGCTGCGCTCGATATCGCGACGCAACGTGCGCTGGCGAGCGCCGGCGCATCGCTGATCGACCATCGCGCGGTGTCGCGCGAAGCGCTCAGCGGCGCGTATGTCTCGCCCAATGCCGACCGGCCGCTGCCGACGCGCGGCGAATGGCTCGCGCGTCTCGCGCACGAATGCGCCGCCGGGAAAATCGACGAGCGGATCGTCGAGCGCACGGCATCCGTGCAGATCACGCGCACCGAACAGGTTTATCTGACCAGCGACGGCGCGCGAATCGACCAGCGCTTTTGCCTCGTGATGCCGGAAATGAGCGTCGCGGCGCACGCGAACGGCGACACGCAGGTGCGCACGCTCGGCGGCAATTACGGCACGCTCGCGCAAGGCGGCGTCGAAGTGCTGGACCGCTACGCGTTCGACGGCGCAGGCGTGCGGCTCGCCACCGACGCGCTGACCTTGCTGGCCGCGCCGAACTGTCCGTCTGGTCCGCGCGACCTGCTGCTGATGCCCGATCAGATGATGTTGCAGATTCACGAATCGATCGGGCATCCGCTCGAACTCGACCGGATTCTCGGCGACGAACGCAACTTCGCCGGATGGAGTTTCGTGAAGCCGGAGATGTTCGGCACTTACCGTTACGGCTCGGAACTGCTCAACGTGACATTCGATCCGTCGTTGCGCGAACAAGCCGCGTCGTACGCATTCGACGACGACGGCACTGAAGCGCGCAAACAGTATCTGATTCGCGATGGCGTGCTCGAACGTCCGCTCGGTGGCGCGCTGTCGCAACAGCGCGCAAAGATGGCGGGCGTCGCGAATTCGCGTGCGTCGAGCTGGAATCGCGCGCCGATCGACCGGATGGCGAACCTGAATATCGAACCGGGAACCAGCACGCTCGGCGAAATGATTTCCGGCATCGAACACGGCATCCTGATGCGCACCAATACGTCGTGGTCGATCGACGATCACCGCAACAAGTTTCAATTCGGCTGCGAGTTCGGCCAGTTGATCGAAAACGGCAAGCTCACGCAAATCGTCAGGCAACCGAATTATCGCGGCATATCCGCGAATTTCTGGCGCAGCCTGAGCGCGGTCGGCAATGCCGGCACGCGCGAAGTGTTCGGCACGTCGATGTGCGGCAAAGGCGAACCGGTGCAACTGGTGCGCGTCGGCCATGCGTCGCCGCCGTGCGTGTTCACGCATGTCGATGTATTCGGAGGCGCGCGATGACCACAACCCATGCAGTCAATGCATCGAGCGGCTTCGATTTCGCCTCGAACGCGCAGTCGCCGGATTGGCACGCGCATTTCGCGCTGCTCGCCGATGCGATCGACACGTTGCTCAGCGGCGACGAAGTGGCGTTGACGCGGCTGTCGGCGGAGCAATCCGACTTTATCCGCTTCAACGGTGGCAAGGTTCGGCAGATCGGCCAGGTGTCGCAAGGCAAGCTGACCGTCCGCCTGATCGACGGCGCCAGGCAGGCGTATTCGAGCTTCACGGTATGCGGCGATCCAGCGACGGACCTGCGCGATATCGCCGATGCGCTGAATACGTTGCGCGACGGCTTGCGCGATGCGCCCGACGACCCGCATCTGTTGTACGACGCCACCCAATGGACCCAATCGACGCGCCGCAGCGGCAAGCTGCCCGCGCCCGACGCACTGTTGCGGATCGCCACCGAAAGCGCGCGCGGACTCGATTTCGTCGGCTTCTATGCAGGTGGCTCGATGGTGCGCGGCTTCGCGTCGTCGCGCGGCAGTCGCGGCTGGTACGAAGTCAGCAACTTCAGCTTTAGCTGGTCGTTGTACGACCCGAGCGGCCGTGCGATCAAAAGCACGTACACCGGCGACCACTGGGACGACAGCGTGTTCGCCGCGAAGGTCGAACAGGCCGCCGGACGTTTGCCGGTGCTTGGACACACGCCGCGCGCGTTGTCGCCGGGGCGGTATCGCACGTATTTGGCGCCGTCGGCGATGCTGGAACTGGTCGGCACGGCGTCGTGGGGCGGGTTTTCCGCGCGCGCGAACGCCACCGCGCGCAGCCCGTTTTACCGGCTGCACAGCGGCGAAGTCGCGCTCGATCCGCGCGTGTCGATGACCGAAGACCTGAGCCTGAATATCACGCCGCGCTTCAACGAAGACGGTTATCAGCGCGACAGCGTGCCGTTGATTCACGACGGCCGCAACGCCGGGCAACTGACCAACGCCCGTAGCGCGCGCGAATACGGATTGACGCCGAACGGCGCGCTCGCCAGCGAAACGCCCGAGTCGCTGGCGATGGCTGGCGGCGATCTCGACGCCGCCGATATCCTTGCCGCACTCGATACCGGGCTGTATGTCGGCAATCTCTGGTACGTGAATTTTTCTGACCGGATGAATTGCCGGTTGACCGGCATGACGCGTTTCGCGACGTTCTGGGTCGAACGCGGCCAGATCGTCGCGCCGGTCGACGCGATGCGTTTCGACGACAGCCTGTACCGTTTGCTGTCGAGCGAGCTCGAACGTCTCGACGCCGAGCCGGAACTGCTGCTGAACGATGGAACGGAGGGCGAGCGGCAGACCGGCGGCTGGAAACTACCCGGCTTGCTGGCACGCTCGTTCGAACTGACGCTGTGAGTGAGTTTCCGATGACAGACTGAACGCCATAACAATGACAGAACCAAAGACAATATTTGAGAGCACGACCCGGTTCGGGGCCGAACCGGTCGAGATGAGCATCAGGCCGCTGGATCCGGACGACGCCGCGCAACTCCACGCGCTGCATTCATGCCCCGGTGTGATGCGCCAGAATCCGATGCGTCCGTATCCGACCTTGCAGCAGACTCAAGGCTGGCTCGCGAAGCTCGCGGCGCCGTCGATGGCGATTGCAGCGCTGGTGGGCGATACGCTGGTCGGCTCGGCCGATCTGCATCCGGGCACGCTGCGTCGCGCGCATAGCGGCTGGCTGGGTATCAGCGTGCACGACGACTGGCAGGGCAAGGGCGTCGGCACGCGGCTGATGGCCGAACTGATCGATGCCGCCGACAACTGGTACGGGCTGCGCCGTCTCGAGCTGAATGTGTTCGCCGACAACCATCGCGCGATTGCGCTGTATCGCAAGTTCGGTTTTTCGCACGAAGCGACCTTTCGCGGCGCCGTGCTGCGCGACGGCATGCTGATCGACTCGATGTTCATGGGCCGCTTACGCGCGCCGATGGGTCATCTGCAAGCGGAAATCGAGGCGGCCGTATGAACGTCTCGTTGAAACCCGACACGGCGCATGTGATTATCCGCGCCCGCGAAGTGTCCGACCTCGACGCGATCACTTCGTTGATGAACTGCCCCGGCGCGCGGCATGGCACGTTGCAGACGCCGTATCGCTCGAACGCGACGGTCGGGAGCTGGCTAGAAAAAATGCCCGCGAACACGCTCGGGCTGTGCGCGGAGGCGGGCGCTCGCGTGGTCGGGATGATCGACGTGTTGCCGCGCATGCACCGGATGGCGCATTGCGCGGGAATCGGTCTCTGCGTGCATGACGATTACGTCGGGCGCGGCATCGGCACGGCGCTGCTCGCGGCGGCCGTCGAGTGCGCGGATACGCTGCTCGGCCTGCGTCGGCTGGAGTTGACCGTGTTCGTCGACAACCACCGCGCGATCGCTCTGTACCAGCGCTTCGGTTTCGTCGAGGAAGGACGCTCGCCAGCGTTCGCGATGCGCGACGGCAAGCTGGTCGATGCATTCCATATGGCCCGTTTCGCCGATCCGCCGGTGTTCGCTTCGCCGGTCGCGCTCGCACCGAACCCACACGCGTGAGCATGCCTTGGCCGCCTTTTTTATCGACCGACCGGTCTTTGCGTGGATTCTGGCGCTTGCGGTAATCATCGCGGGCGCGCTCGCGTTGACGCAACTGCCGGTCGCGCAATATCCACGACTCGCGCCGCCGCGTATCGTGATCGACGCCGTCTATCCGGGTGCATCGACGGAAGCCGTGGATGCGAACGTTGGCAGCGTCATCGAAGAAAGTCTCGACGGTGCCGACGGGATGCTTTACTACGAAACCGCCAGCGACGGCCTCGGCAACCTTGAAATCGCGGCGACCTTCGCGCCCGGCACCAACCCCGATATCGCGATGATGGACGTGCAGAACCGGCTCAAGCAGGTCGAGCCGCGTTTGCCGCAACAGGTGGTGCAGCAGGGTATCAGCGTTTTCAAGGCCGCCAACACGTTCCTGATGCTGGTCGCGCTGACATCCACCGATGGCACGCGCGATTCCGCGCAACTGAGCGACATCCTCAGCCGCGACATCATGCGCGAACTGAAGCGCGCGCCGGGCGTCGGTTCCGCGCAACTGTGGGACGCCGACGAAGCGTTGCGCGTCTGGCTCGATCCGATGAAGCTGCGCGAATTCGGCCTCGCCGCGTCCGACGTCAACGCCGCGATTGCCGCGCAAAACGCGAGCGTCGCGGCAGGCACACTCGGCGACGCGCCGCTGGTGGACGGCCAGCAGCTGAGCGCGTCGGTGAACGTCAAAGGGCAGTTGCTGTCGCCGGAGGAATTCGGCCAGATCGTGCTGAAAGCGCACCCCGACGGCTCGGCAGTGCGGCTTGCCGACGTCGCGCGGGTCGAGATCGGCCGCGACAACTATACGTTCTGGTCGCGCCTGAACGGCAAGCCGTCGGCGACGGTCGGGATTCAACTCGGGCCGCGCGGCAACGCGCTCGAAACATCGGACGCGATTCGGGCGCGGCTCGCGGAACTGGCGAGCCGTTTGCCGCCGGGCGTCGCGGTTCAGGTGCCGTTCGATAGCGCGCGCTTCGTCAACGTTGCGATTCGCGAAGTGCTGATCACGCTGGCCGAGGCGATCTTGCTGGTGTTTCTCGTGATGTGGCTGTTCCTGCGCGATCTGCGCTACGCGCTGGTGCCGACAGTGGTGATTCCGGTCACGCTGATGGGTGCGTTTGTCACGATGTACGCATTCGGCTTGTCGATCAACGTGTTCACGATGTTCGGCCTCGTGCTGGCGATCGGCATTCTGGTCGACGACGCGATCGTGGTGGTCGAGAGCGTGCATCGCGTGATGGACGAAGAGGGCATGGCGCCGCGCGACGCGACATTGAAAGCGATGAAACAGATCGGCGGTGCGATCGTCGGCGTGACGGCGGTGCTGACCGCCGTGTTCGTGCCGATGGCGTTCTTTCCTGGCGGCGTCGGTGGGATTTACCGGCAATTCGCGGTCGCGATGATTGCGTCGATGCTGGTGTCGTCTTTCATGGCGCTTTCGTTGACGCCCGCATTGTGTGCGAACCTGCTGAGCGCGCCTGCGCAATCGGTCCGTCAGCGTGACGCGCGACGCGGTTTGCGTGGCGTTGCCGCGCGCCTCTCGACGCGTTTCGAACAGGGCTTTGATCGCGGGTCGCGCGCCTACCGGGCCATGACGGCCGCCGCGATGCGCAGGGTCGGGCCGCTGCTCGCGGTGTATGCCGTATTGCTGCTGCTGTGCGGCGCGTTGTACTGGCGGATGCCGGGCGGCTTCCTGCCCGTCGAAGACCAGGGCCAACTGCAGGTGATGATCCAGTTGCCGGCCGGCGCGACGCAGGCGCGCACGCTCGCCGTCGTCGAAAAGACCGAGTCGATTTTGCGCATGCAAACGGCGGTGGCGAACGTGACAAGCGTGATCGGCTGGAGTTTCGAGGGCAGCGGACAGAACGTAGCGATGTCATTCGTCACGCTGAAAGACTGGGGCCGGCGCGGCGTTGATGCGATGACGCTGCGCGACACGTTGAACCGGTCGTTCAGCCGGATTCTCGACGGCAACGTGCAGGCGCAATTGCCGCCGTCGGTGCCGGGCGTCGGGCATTCGGACGGCTTCACGTTCCGGCTCGAAGATCGCGGCGGCTTGGGCCGCGACGCGTTGAAGGCCGCCCGCGACCAGCTTGCCGAGCGCGCGAAGGCCGATCCGTCGCTGGCGTCGATTCATTTCGAGGATCTGCCCGACGCGCCGCGTATCGAACTCGACGTGGACCGCGCGAAGGCGTACGCGCTCGGCTTATCGTTCGACCGGATTGCGGACGTGCTCGGCAGCACCTTTGGCTCGTACTACGTCGACGATTTTCCGGCGGGTGGCCGGATGCGCCGCGTCCTGGTGGCGGGCGATGCGTCGACGCGGATGACGGAAACCGATCTGCTGGCGTTGTCGGTGCCGAACCAGTCGGGCGCGATGGTGCCGCTGTCGTCGGTTGCGACGCGCCGCTGGACCATCGGGCCAGTCGCATTGACGCGCTACAACGGCTATCCGTCGCTCGATCTGAACGGCCGTGCGGCGAGCGGTGTCAGTTCGGGGGCGGCGATGGAGGCGATGGAGCGGCTCGCGGCGAGCTTGCCTGCGGGCATCGCGTTCGACTGGGTCGATGCGGCGCGCGAAGAACGCGCGGCGGCGCGGCAGACGCCGTTGCTGCTCGGACTGTCGCTGCTGGCGGTGTTCATGGCGCTAGCCGCACTATACGAAAGCTGGACGATTCCGCTCGCGGTGTTGATGGTCGTACCGCTTGGCGTAGTCGGCGCCATTGCGGCGATGCTGATGCGCGGCATGCCGAACGACGTCTACTTCAAGGTTGGGATGATCACAGTGATCGGCTTGTCCGCGAAAAACGCGATTTTGATCGTGCAATTCGCGCGCGACCTGAGCCTACGCGGCGTGCCGCTGACGCGCGCGGTGATACGCGCGGCGGGCGCGCGATTTCGCCCGATCGTGATGACGTCGTCGGCGTTCCTGCTGGGCGTCGTGCCGCTGGTGCTGGCGAGCGGCGGCGGTGCGGAAAGCCGCCGGTCGATCGGTACGGGCGTGTTCGGCGGCGTCGTGACGGCGACCTTGCTCGGGCTGGTGTTTGCGCCGGTCGCGTTTCAGGCGGTGGCGGTGGTCGCGCAGCAAGGGCCGCGCGGCGCGCTGCGGCGCTTGCATGGCTATCGGCGTCAGTCGCGCGAGTTGATTCGCGATGTCAGCACTTGATCGGCTCACGCGCCGTCGGTCTTCAGATACGCACGCGCGAGGGCTTCGTTTTCAAAGCCGAGCCGCTCGAGGGCGGCTCGATGAATGAAGTCCCGGCCAGTTGCTCCGATTCGCGGTAGTCCCGCATCTTATCGCGTGCGCGAGCGGGGAGTGTGCAATTTGCCGTTGCGATGTTTCGCAGCGCGTGCGACGCATCGCGCCGCGCGAATGTGCCGCTTGCTCGACCGCACTCGATATGTATTTCGCGCCAACATTTGACGTTGTGTCAGCGATCCGATATACTCCTTTTTCTCTGACGCGGGGTGGAGCAGTCTGGCAGCTCGTCGGGCTCATAACCCGAAGGTCGTAGGTTCAAATCCTACCCCCGCAACCAAAGCATTGTTGAAAGCCCGCATCGCGAAAGCGATGCGGGCTTTTTGACTTTCGGCGCTACGTTTTGCTTGTGGCGCTCGCTGCGTATGCTGCGCGCGTGAATAGATGCAACACGATTCGCGCGGGATCGAGGCCTCGAGCACATCGTCACTCTCCTCCAATCGCCCACTGCACCGCCGCCTCGTCATGCAACGCGGCGGTATCGAAGCCGGGCAGCACTGAATCTTCCGGCTCGTGTTCGTCGCGAGGATCATGAGATCGGCGCCGCTGCGCTCGAGCTGGCGCGCGGCGTTGGTCATCCGTTCGCCGAGCGCGAGTCAGTATCCGAATCTTCGTTGACCGATGGGACGCAAGAATCATCCATCGCCCATATCCGATGTCTAAACCAACGGTTAGCGTGGTCGTCCCAACGACCAGGAGTAGGTTTCAGATGTCATATGAACAGGATTCAGACAGCGTGCGCGTGGTGCTGAGCGCCCCGCAACTGTCGGCCGTGCTGGCTCGCCACTTGATTAACCCCACCGAAATGCTTTCCAACCGTCTGTGGGGCGGTTTGCAGGTTGTCGGCGGGGTGCTTGAAATGGCTGGAGCGGCAGCGCTGTGCGTGTTGCCCGAACCGACGATGGCAAGCAAGGCCGGGTGTGTAGTGTTCGGGGCGCATGGTTCGGACACGGCCGAGGCGGGCCTGCGTCAGGTCTGGACAGGGCGCGATACCGCCACCTTGACTCAGCAGGGCACGGCGAAGCTGGCAGAGGCGATGCGGGTCAGCCCTGACATGGCAGACCAGATCGGCCTGTCTATCGAGATGGCCGTGCCGTTCGGCTTTGCTGGCTCGATCAAGGCTGCACGCGCGGCCAGCGTTACGATGGGCCGGATCCATCTGCAAATGCACGAGGCGAAAGCGCTCAATCCAGGGCTCGGAGGGCACACGCTCCAGAAGCATGTTGGTAAGAACGAAGCATGGCTCAGGGAGCGGCTGAAACGCGAGTCCGGGCGAGACATCGTGTCGTCATTTACAAATCTCGAGCAGGCCGAACGTGCCATTTCTGAAGCAGTGGATGCCAATGCTGCAAGAATCAGGACGTGGGCGCAGTCTTCGACTCGAAGCGCGACGATCATGGTAACCAAAGTCGTCTCAGGCGACATTGGATATGGAGTGACGCGGGAAACAGGCACACTCACGCGCATGAACCAGGTGTTCGTCGTCCTGAAATACGAAACCTATAACGGCATGCCGTATTACGTCCTTACCGCCTACCTTGAATGAGAAATCAATGAGTTACTCCGAGCGCTATCCAGCAATGGAGCATATTTTTAATGTGTATTTCGGCCAGGACTTCGACCTGTTCGGGGAGAACGTGCAAGAAATTGTCGCGTGTTACAAGAAAGACAGCCCTTACGATTATGAAAATTTGATTCGCGAAATTGACTCGTTCAGGAGCGAACATCCGAGTGACCTGGACGCCACTTTCAAACAGGTGTTCAGGAGGGGGTTTCGTCCCGAAGGCTGGGGCTACACAACCGCCTCTTTTCTCGACGAGATCCAGCGCGTTCTGAGCGAATAATCGGCTTGTTGCCAGTTGCGGACAGTTCCGTGCGGTCCGACGTCTATGCACGGGACGTTCTCAGTGTCGATCTATCGCTTTCGACTCGCGCCATCTCTCGCCGACAAAGGGAGGCGAATCTGTTTCCCTTCCGGCGCAAAACCAGAGCCCCGCGCCCATCCTCACTCCGCCCCGATCGCCCACTCCACCGCCGCCTGCGCATGCAACGCAGTGGTATCGAACACCGGCAGCACCGAATCTTCCGGCTTGATCAGCAGCGTGATCTCCGTGCAGCCGAGTATCACCGCCTGCGCGCCACGCGCGGCCAGATGCTCGATCACGCGTCGATAAACCTCGCGCGACGCGTCGGCGACGTTACCGTGGCATAGCTCGTCGTAAATGATGCGGTGCACGTCCGCGCGGTCGTCCTCATCAGGCACGAGCGTGTCGAGTCCATAGCGCTCGCGCAGCCGGCCCATATAGAACGTCTGCTCCATCGTGTAGCGCGTGCCGAGCAGGCCCACCCGCTCGACGCCCGCCGCGCGCAGCGCCGCGCCGGTCGGATCGGCGATGTGCAGGAACGGTACCGTGATCGCCTGCTCGATCGATTCGCACACGCGATGCATCGTGTTCGTCGCAAGAATCACGAGATCGGCGCCGCCGCGTTCGAGCTGGCGCGCGGCGTCGGCCATCTGTTCGCCGAGCGCGTGCCAGTCGCCGGCGCGCTGGTTCGCCTCGATCGACGCGAAATCGACGGTCAGCAGAAGACTGCGCGCGTTGTGATGGCCGCCGAGCCGCGCCTTCGCGTGGCGGTTCAGCAGCCGGTAATACTCGGTGGACGACTCCCAGCTCATTCCGCCGATCACGCCGATCGTTTTCATCTGTACGCTCCGTCAATGCATGGCCGAAACGGCGAGTATAGGCGCGTCGCATCGCGCGCAGCCGGTACGGATCTCGGCCTGCGCGCCGGTACGCATCGGTGCCCGCATTTTTCTGGCGCCGATAGAATCGTAGCGAATCCGAACGCGATCAACCGGAGCGAACATGGATCTGATCATCCGCCACGCGACGCTGCCGCGCAGTGCCGCCCAGCTGTCCCCGCATCACCAGTCCCCAGTCGACATCGGCATCGACGCGGGCCGTATCGTCGCCATCGAGCCGAACCTGGCCGCGAGCGCACGCGACGAAATCGACGCGGCCGGTTCGCTCGTCACGCCGCCGTTCGTCGACCCGCATTTCCATATGGACGCGACGCTGTCGTACGGTTTGCCGCGCGTGAACGCGTCGGGCACGCTGCTCGAAGGCATCGCGCTATGGGGCGAGCTGAAGCCCGAGCTCACGCAGCAAGCGTTGATCGAACGCGCGATGCAGTATTGCGATTGGGCGGTCGCGCGCGGCCTGCTCGCGATCCGCAGCCACGTCGACGTGTGCGATCCGCGTCTGCTCGCGGTCGAGGCATTGCTCGAAGTGAAGCGCCGCGTCGCGCCGTATCTCGATCTGCAATTGGTTGCCTTCCCGCAAGACGGTCTGCTGCGCAGCGCCGGCGCGTTCGACAATCTGAAGCGCGCGATCGACATGGGCGTCGACGTGGTCGGCGGCATTCCGCATTTCGAGCGGACGATGGCCGACGGCGCGCAGTCGGTGCGCATGCTGTGCGAGTACGCGGCCGAAAAGGGCTTGCGCGTCGACATGCATTGCGACGAATCGGACGATCCGCTATCGCGCCACATCGAAACGCTCGCGGCCGAAACGCACCGGCTCGGCCTGCACGGACGTGTCGCCGGTTCGCACCTGACGTCGATGCATTCGATGGACAACTACTACGTGAGCAAGCTGTTGCCGTTGATTCGCGAGTCGGGCGTCGCGGCGATCGCGAATCCGCTGATCAACATCACGCTGCAAGGCCGCAGCGACACGTACCCGAAACGGCGCGGCATGACGCGGGTGCCGGAGATGCTGGCCGCGGGCATCACGGTCGCGTTCGGCCACGACTGCGTGATGGACCCGTGGTACAGCCTCGGTTCGGCCGACATGCTCGAAGTCGCGCAGATGGGCCTGCATGTTGCACAGATGACCAGCGTCGACGGCATGCACGCCTGTTTCGACGCGGTGACCGTGAACGCGGCGCGCATTCTCGGTCTGGAAGACTATGGCATCGCGCCCGGATGCGCGGCCAATCTCGTCGTGCTCGATGCGCGCGACGAGCTCGAGGCGATCCGTCTGCGCGCCGCGCGGCTCGTGGTGGTGAGCCGGGGCAGGGTGGTCGGCCGCGCGCCGGCCGAGAGCGTGTCGTTATCGCTCGAAGGGCGGCCTGAGCAGGTCGATTTCAAGCTGCATCGCGCGTAGCGACATATCTCGCGCATCAATGACAAACCGGCGGCCTGCGCGAGCAGACCGCCGGTTTTTCTATCGGCATCGTTCATTCAGCGCCATCGCATCCGGGCCGAACGAACGATCATCGCGACGTTTCAATCGCTCAGTGCGCGGCACCCGGCGCCATGCCGTTATGCCGCAGCAGCGCATCGATATTCGGCTCGCGGCCACGGAACGCCTTGAACGATTCCATCGCCGGACGGCTGCCGCCCACTTCGAGAATCTCGCGACGATAACGCATGCCGGTCGACTGATCGAGCACGCTGCCCACGGCTTGCGCGGCTTCCTCGAACGCCGCGTACGCGTCGGCCGACAGCACTTCAGCCCACTTGTAGCTGTAGTAGCCGGCCGCGTAACCACCCGCGAAAATATGGCTGAACGTATTCGGCCAACGCGAGAACGGCGCTTGCGGCACGACGTGGAAGCGTTCGTTGATTTCGCGCGCGAGTTCGTTGGCGCTCTTCGCGCCGTTCGCGTCGAAGCCGGTATGCAGTTGCATGTCGAACATCGAGAACACGATCTGCCGCAGCGTGCCGAGGCCGCTCTGGAAGTTCTTTGCGGCGAGCATCTTGTCGAACAGCTCGCGCGGCAGCGGCTTCGCGGTATCGACGTGCGAGGTCATGTCGGACAGCACGTCCCACTCCCAGCAGAAGTTCTCCATGAACTGCGAAGGCAGCTCGACCGCATCCCATTCGACGCCGTTGATGCCCGACACGCCGAGCTCATCGACGCGCGTGAGCATGTGATGCAAGCCGTGGCCGAACTCATGGAACAGCGTGATCACTTCGTCGTGCGTGAAGCAGGCGGGCTTGCCGCCGACCGGCGCCGAGAAATTACAGGTCAGATACGCGACCGGCGTTTGCACCGCGCCATGCGCGAGCTTGTGACGGCCGCGCGCGTCGTCCATCCATGCACCGCCGCGCTTGCCTTCGCGTGCATAGAGGTCGAGATAGAACTGCGCGACGAGGCCGCCGTCCTGATTCTCGACGCGGAAGAAGCGCACGTCCGGATGCCAGACGGCCGCTTCGTCGCGGCGGATGCGCACGCCGAACAGCGTCTCGGTGACCTTGAACAGGCCCTTGAACACCGCGTCTTCCGGGAAGTACTGCTTCACTTCGTTTTCCGAGAACGAATAGCGCTTCTGGCGCAGGCGCTCGGCGGCGAACGTCATGTCCCACGGCTGCAGATCGGTCATGCCGAGTTCGCTCGCGGCAAATTCGCGCAGCTCTTTCCAGTCCTGCTCGGCATGCGGACGCGCGCGCGTCGCGAGGTCTTCGAGGAAGGCCATTACCTGCGCTGGCGATTCGGCCATCTTCGGCGCGAGCGACACTTCGGCGAAGTTGCCGTAGCCGAGCATCTGCGCTTCTTCGGCGCGCAGCTTCAGTTCGTCGGCGAGCACCTGGGTGTTGTCCCACTCGGTCTTGCCGTTGCCGTATTGCGCGCCGAGCTCGGACGCGCGCGTCACGTATGCGCGATACATCGCTTCGCGCATCGGACGGTTTTCCGAGTACTGCATGACCGGGAAATAAGACGGGAAGTGCAGCGTGAACTTGTAGCCAGTCTTGCCGTCTCGCTCGGCGGCTTCCTTCGCGGCTTCGATCACGTCTTCGGGCAGTCCCGCCAGTTGCGTTTCGTTGCCCGCATCGACGATGTACGCATACGCGTTGGTCGCATCGAGCACGTGATCCGAAAACGCCTTCGACAGCGCCGCCTGGCGCTCCTGCAATTCGGCGAAACGCGGCTTCTGGTCTTCCGGCAACTCGGCGCCCGACAGACGGAAATCACGCAGCGCGTTGCTGAGGATCTTCTTGCGTTCGCCGTTCAGCGATGCGAACTCGTCGCTGGCGTTCAGTGCCTTGTACTTCTCGTAGAGCGCGAGATTCTGGCCGACGCTCGACCAGAACTCGGTCACGCGCGGCAGGTTTTCGCCGTACACGGCGCGTAGCTCGGGCGTATCGGCGACGGCATTGAGATGACCGATCACGCTCCACGCGCGCGACAGCGGCTCGGTGGCGCGCTCGACCGGTTCGACGACGTCGGCCCACGACGCGGGCGTGGCCGGCAGCGCGGCACGCTCGACGGCGGCCGCCGCGTCGGCGAGCAGCACGTCGAGGGCGGGCGTCACGTGTTCGGGTCGGATGGAGCCAAAGCGCGGCAGATCGGAAAAATCGAGGAGCGGGTTGTCTTGATGCGTGGCGGTAGTGGACATAAGGCTTCCTGTCTGACGCGGGTGAAGGGGGCGGTGCGGCGCTTGCGCGTGCCGTCTCGTGCTGGGTCGCTCGACGCCCGGCGCAGGCGGCACCGGCTACGGACATTATTGGGGCGGGGGGCGCCGATTCCAATCCATCGGCTGACAAATTAACAGATGTTGCGGCGCGTTGGGCGCGTGTTGGGGCAGGGCGTGGGCCGCGGGATCCGGCGACGCGGTAAGGAGGCGGTGGTTCTGCGAGAGAGAAGGGCGGGTGATGACCCGGTGGACGAGACAGATGAGTCGCCTCACTCCGCCTCGCGCTCACCGCCCGGCGGTTACGCCTTGGCCGCGTCCGCCTCGCGCTCGGCCGCTTCGATCGTGTTGACGAGCAGCATCGTGATCGTCATCGGGCCGACGCCGCCCGGCACCGGCGTGATATGGCCGGCCACTTCCTTGACACCCGCGAAGTCGACGTCGCCGCACAGCTTGCCGGCGTCGTCGCGATTCATGCCGACGTCGATCACGGTCGCGCCCGGCTTCACCATGTCCGCGGTCAGGATGTTGCGCAGTCCGGTCGCGGCGACCACGACGTCGGCGTTGCGCGTGTGCGCGGCCAGATCGCGCGTCTTGCTGTGGCAGATCGTGACGGTCGCGCCCGCTTCGAGCAGCAGCAGCGCCATCGGCTTGCCGACGATGTTCGAGCGGCCGATCACGACCGCGTTCGCGCCCTTCAGATCGATGCCGTAGGCCGCGAACATCTTCATCACGCCGTACGGCGTGCACGGACGGAACAGCGGCTGACCCGTCATCAGCGCGCCCGCATTGGCGACGTGGAAACCGTCGACGTCCTTCTCGGGCGCGATCGCCTCGATCACCTTGTGGCTGTCGATGTGCTTCGGCAGCGGCAGCTGCACGAGAATGCCGTGGATGGCCGGATCGCGATTCAGCTCGTCGATGCGCGCGAGCAGGTCGGCTTCGGGCAGATCGGCCGGATAGCGGTCGAACGACGAGCCGAGGCCGTTGTCGTGGCAGGCCTTCACCTTGTTGCGCACATACACTTCGCTGGCCGGATTGGCGCCGACCAGAATCACGGCGAGGCCCGGCTGATGGCCGCGAGCGGTCAGGGCGGCGGCGCGCGCCGCGACGTCGGCGCGCAGGGTCTTGGAGAGGGCGAGGCCGTCGATCAGTTTGGCAGTCATGGTCGGTCGAACGTTGGGTCGAGATTGGGATCGGGAATCAGGTCGGGACAGACGGTTTGGCAGGCGGGGCGAAGCGCTCGCGCGGAGGGGCGCGTGACGGCGTGCTTCGGCTGGCTGACGGAGCCACGGAGCCACGTCGCCCTGCGACAGGCGCGCTGCCGGTTCGGGCAAGGCGCCGCTGCGAAGTCCGACATTATACCGGCGCGGGGGCGCGCTTTCGCAGTGGATTCGGGGCGCGCGGCGCGCGTGGGAGCGTCCGGGATGTGAGGCGGCGGCCCTGTGGCGGCCAGGAAGCGCACTGCGAGCGGCGGGGCAGGCCGCTCGCACGCCACCCGCACGCGGGACTCGGCGTCGGTCAGGCCGTCGCGAACCGGCGACGCAACCGCCACGCGTGGCGGTTGCGTACCAACGGCCCCTCCGAACGAAGGGCCGCCCGTGCCTCTGTTACTGCGCCGTTTGCGGCTTGTTCGACAGCGCGAGTCGCAGCAGATCGGCGACCGTATTGACGTTCAGCTTTTCCATGATGTTCGCGCGATGCGCTTCGACCGTCTTGATGCTGATGCCGAGGTCGTCGGCGATCTGCTTGTTCAGGCGGCCCGCGATGATCCGCTCGAGCACCTGATGCTCGCGCGCGGTCAACTTGCCGAGGCGCTCGGCCGCGGCGCGCTGCTGCTGGACGCTGGTGCTTTCGCTGCGTGCCTTGTCGAGCATGCGCTCGACGAGCTTGCGCAGTTCGGCTTCGTCGAACGGCTTTTCGATGAAGTCCATCGCGCCTTTTTTCATCGTCGACACCGCCATCGGCACGTCGCCGTGGCCCGTCACGAAGATGATCGGCAGCGACGCGTTGTCGGCGATCAGGCGTTCCTGCAACTCGAGCCCGCTCATGCCGGACATCCGCACGTCGAGGATCAGACACGCGATCTGGCCCGGATGCTGATGCGGCTGCCATGCGTCGATGAACTGCTCGGCGCTCGAGAAGCACTGAACGCGGTAGCCGTTCGCCTCCAGCAGCCAGCGCAGCGAATCTCGCACGGCCTCGTCGTCGTCGACGACAAAGACGGTTTCCTGTGTGATGACTGGGCTGTTCATAGCTCTCCCGTAACGGTTTGTGGTATCGGCGCCTCGGACCCGCCGTTGCTCGGGCCGTCAGGCTCCCCAATGGGCAGACTGCAATGGAACGTGGCGCCCGTGATGTGGCCGTCGGATTCGACGTTGTTGACCACCCACAGACGGCCGCGGTGCGATTCGATAATCGAACGGCAAATGTTCAGCCCCATGCCCATGCCATCGGACTTGGTGCTGTAAAACGGTTCGAACAGACGCTCGGCGGTCGCTTCGTCGACGCCGGGCCCCTGGTCGACGACGCTGATGCAGACGAAGCCGCTCTCCAGTCGCACGACCACGCGGATGACCGGGTCGACCGCGTTCGGGCGCGCTTCGGCCATCGCTTCGACGCCGTTCTTCAGCAGGTTCACGAGCACCTGCTCGATCAGCACCGGATCGACGTAGATCACCGGCAGCCGCGAGCGCAGATCGGTAACGATGCGAATGCGCCGCTTCCTTGCCTCGATTTCGGCGAGACCCACCGCGTCCGCGACGATATCCGCGACCCGCGTGGCCTGCCGCTTCGGCTCGCTGCGCTTCACGAACTCGCGGATACGCTTGATGATCATGCCGGCGCGCACCGCCTGCTGCGCGGTCTTTTCGAGTACCGGCAGCAGATTGTCGGGCGTCGTTCGACCGGATTTAACCAGTGCGACGGTTCCGGAGCAATAGTTATTGATGGCGGCGAGCGGCTGGTTCAGTTCGTGCGCGAGCGACGAGGCCATTTCACCCATCGTCATCAGGCGGCTCGTGAACTGCAGCTTCTCGTCCTGCTGGCGCGCGAGTTCCTGCGCGCGCTTGCGGGTCGTGATGTCGGTCGCGATCTGCATCTGCGCGAGATGGCCGTCGACCCACTGGATGTACTGGCGTCGCACCTCGAACCACTTCTGGATGCCGGGGATGTAGATTTCCTGCGCGTCGGCGGCGCTTTCGGTCAGCGCGGCGGCGGGCAGGCCGACGAAGGTGTCGACCATGTCGATCGAATCGGACGACGCCTGCGAGGCGTCGAAGCCGCCGCCCGCGAGTTCGAGGTGGCCGTCCGGGCGGATGCCGAACAGATGCCGGTAATAGCGGTTCGCGAACAGCAGCTCGGCTTCGTCGGCGGCGAGCACGGACACCGCCGCATCGAGGCTTTCGAGCACGGTCGTGAAACGTTCGTGGGCGGCGGCGAGCTCTTCGCGCGCGCGCTTCGGCTCGGTGATGTCGGTCATCGACGACATCCAGCCGGTCTGGCGGCCCGAGCTGTCGATCAGCGGCGACACGTAGAGCCGCGCGTGGAACGTCGAGCTGTCCTTGCGCCGCACGCGCAGCTCGAAGCCGGACGAGGGCGCCTTGCCGCGCAGCGTCATGTCGAGCTGACGCTGCATCTCGGGGTAGGCGTCGCGCGGCCAGTAGGCGAACGGCGCGCTCTTGCCGACGAGGTCGCTTTCGTCCCAGCCGGTCATGCGGCAGAACGCCGGGTTCACGTGCGTGATGCGGCCGTGCATGTCGAGCACACGCATGCCGATCAGCACCGAGTTTTCCATCGCGCGGCGGAAAAACGCTTCCGCGTAGAGCGCCTGCTGCGCCTCGAAGCGCTGGCGCGTGTGCTTCCACAGACTCCACAGGCTCCACAGTACGAAGCAGGAGAGGCCAGCCACCAGCCACACCAGCGTGTTGTTCGTGAAGTTGGTGATCTGCGGGAACGCGTACACGCGCACCGAAATGCCCTGGCCCGGCGGGTCGAGCGGCAGGTCGTAGAACATGTCGCGCGGCAGGCGCGGGCGGGTCGACGTGGTGGTCAACTCGCGGTTGTTCGCGTCGATGATCGAGATCTTGTATTTGGCCGACAGCTCGGGCGGGATGTCGCGCTTCAGAATGCCTTCCACCGAGAACACCGCGGCGATGGTGCCGAGGAAATCGCGGTCGCGGAAGATCGGCGTTTGCAGCGTGATGAAGCCGTTGCCGAGGTCGTCGTAGATGAGCGGCGAGTACACCTGGCGGCGCGTGTTGCGCGCCTCGGCGAAGCCGGCCTTGACAGCTTCGTCCATCTGCGCGTCGTTCGGACGCGCGAGCCGCTGGCCGAGCACCGGCGGCGCGGCGTTGGGCCAGCGCGGCTGCTGCTGGCCCGTGTACCAGTTCATGTAGAGGATCTCAGGATGCCCCTGCATGATGTCCGTGGTGCTCACCTGGAACGAATGCTCGTCGGCATGGCCGGCGGCGAGGTCGCGCGCGAGTGCCTGGATCTGCTCTTGCGCGCCCGTCATCGACAGGCGGATCTGCTGCTGCGCCCACGCGACGTTGCGGTACAGCGTGTCTTCCTGCTGTTGCTGCTCGCGCCGGTTCAGACTCCAAAGAATCAGGCTCATGACGACCAGGAACACCAGGATCGACAGGAGCGGCGTCAGCAAATAGGAATTGGACCACCAGGGTCCGTGGTGCCAGCGCGAGGACGGCGACGAATCCGCCGGCGAACCCGCGGTGCGCGCCGAGCGAGAGAAGAGCCGTTCGGTCAACATGCGTGGCATTGTAGCTCAGCGCGTCCCCGACAAATGGCGCAAAAAAGCACGGAAAGTGCAGTTAATCGGCGCAAACTAGCCGGCGGATCAGTCGATCGGCAGTCAAACCAGGTTGCGTCGCAGCAATTTTCCGCATTATGAGAATTGATCTCGTAATTTGAAAATTTGGTTGCGCTGACGTCGGGACCCTTATTACAATCGGCCGGAGCTGCCGCGGCCATTCCTGCGTCCGCGTCGTCTGTTCAAAGTGCGTTCCCCATACCCAGGAGACGAGCATGTCCGCTGTACCCGACGAAGTCATGAAATATGTCGCCGCCGATAAAGACGACGATCCCCAGGAAACCGGCGAATGGCTGGAAGCGCTGGATGGCGTGATTTCTGCAGTAGGCCCTGACCGTGCCCACTACCTGATCGAAAAACAGATCGAATTCGCACGCGTGCACGGCGAACATCTGCCGTTCTCCGCTAACACCCCTTACATCAACACGATTCCGGTCGCGCGCCAGGCCAAGAACCCCGGCGACCAGGACATCGAACACCGTATCCGCTCGTACACACGCTGGAACGCGATGGCGATGGTGCTGCGCGCCGGCAAGGAAACCAACGTCGGCGGCCACATCGCGTCGTTCGCATCGGCCGCCACGCTGTACGACGTCGGCTACAACCACTTCTGGCACGCACCGTCGGCCGAGCACGGCGGTGACCTCGTGTTCGTGCAGGGCCACTCGTCGCCGGGTGTCTACTCGCGCGCGTTCCTGCTCGGTCGCCTGACCGACAAGCAGCTCGACAACTTCCGCCAGGAAGTCGGCGGCGAGGGCATCTCGTCGTATCCGCATCCGTGGCTGATGCCGGACTTCTGGCAATTCCCGACCGTGTCGATGGGCCTGGGCCCGATCATGGCGATCTACCAGGCGCGCTTCATGAAGTACCTGCAGGCGCGCGGCATCGCGAAGACCGACGGCCGCAAGGTCTGGGCCTTCCTCGGCGACGGCGAAACGGACGAGCCGGAATCGCTCGGCGCGATCGGCATGGCCGGCCGCGAGCGTCTGGACAACCTCGTGTTCGTGATCAACTGCAACCTGCAGCGTCTCGACGGTCCGGTGCGCGGCAACGGCAAGATCATCCAGGAACTCGAAAGCGAATTCCGCGGCGCCGGCTGGAACGTGATCAAGGTCATCTGGGGCAGCCGCTGGGACGCGCTGTTCGCGCGCGACAAGTCAGGCGCGCTGATGCGCCGCATGATGGAAGTCGTCGACGGCGAGTACCAGACGTACAAGTCGGAGTCGGGCGCGTTCGTGCGCGAACACTTCTTCAACACGCCGGAGCTGAAGGCGCTGGTCGCCGACTGGTCCGACGACGACATCTGGAATCTGAACCGCGGCGGCCATGATCCGCACAAGATCTACGCGGCGTTCACGGAAGCGACGAATTCGAAGGGCCAGCCGACCGTCATCCTCGCGAAGACGATCAAGGGCTACGGCATGGGCGAAGCCGGCCAGGCGATGAACATCACCCACCAGCAGAAGAAGATGCAGGTGGAGCAGCTGAAGAAGTTCCGCGACCAGTTCCGTCTGCCGATCACGGACGAGCAGATCGTCGACGTGCCGTACCTGACGTTCGAGGAAGGCTCGAAGGAACTCGAATACATGCGCCAGAAGCGCATGGACCTGGGCGGCTATCTGCCGGCGCGTCGTCAGAAGGCCGAGTCGCTGCCGGTGCCGGAACTGTCGGCATTCGAGCCGCTGTTGAAGGGCACGGGCGAAGGCCGCGAGATCTCCACGACGATGGCGTTCGTGCGGATCCTGAACATCCTGCTGAAGGACAAGACGCTCGGCAAGCGCGTCGTGCCGATCGTGCCGGATGAATCGCGTACGTTCGGCATGGAAGGTCTGTTCCGTCAGATCGGTATCTGGAATCAGGACGGCCAGAAGTACGTGCCGGAAGATTCCGACCAGTTGATGTTCTACCGTGAGTCGGAGACCGGTCAGATCCTGCAGGAGGGCATCAACGAAGCCGGCGGCATGGCCGACTGGATCGCGGCCGCGACGTCGTACTCGACGCACGGCGAGATCATGATCCCGTTCTACATCTTCTACTCGATGTTCGGTTTCCAGCGCATCGGCGACCTCGCATGGGCCGCTGGCGACATGCGCTCGCGCGGCTTCCTGCTGGGCGGCACGGCGGGCCGCACGACGCTGAACGGCGAAGGCCTGCAACACGAAGACGGCCACTCGCTGATGTGGGCGGCTTCGGTGCCGAACTGCATCAGCTACGACCCGACGTTCGGCTACGAACTCGCGGTCATCGTGCAGGACGGTCTGCGCCGCATGGTCGCCGACCAGGAAGACGTCTACTACTACGTCACCGTGATGAACGAGAACTACGAGCACCCGGCGATCCCGCAGGGCGAGACCGTGGCGGCCGACATCATCAAGGGCATGTACTCGTTCAGCAAGACCGCAGCCGATAAAAAGGCGCCGCACGTGCAGCTGATGGGCGCGGGCACGATCTTCAACGAAGTGATCGCCGCGGCCGACCTGCTGAAAAACGACTGGGGCGTCAACGCCGACCTGTGGAGCGTGCCGAGCTTCACCGAGCTCGCGCGCGAAGGTCACGAAGTGCAGCGCTGGAACCTGTTGCACCCGACCGAAGAGAAGAAGCTGTCGCACGTCGAGAAGCTGTTGAAGGATGCGCCGGGTCCGGTCATCGCATCGACCGACTACGTGCGCGCGCTGACCGAGCAGATCCGCGCGTTCGTGCCGCAGAAGTTCGTCGTGCTGGGCACCGACGGCTACGGCCGTTCGGACACGCGCGAGAAGCTGCGTCACTTCTTCGAAGTCGATCGCTACTGGGTCACGGTCGCCGCTCTGAACGCGCTGGCGGACGAAGGCACGATCGAACGCAAGGTGGTCGCCGAGGCGCTCAAGAAGTACAACCTTGATCCCGCCAAACCCAACCCGATGACCGTCTAAGGCATCACCCGTGTGCCACGATGCACGCGCTTGCTCCTCGTCGCGAGGGGCCGGCGGCGTGCGCGGCCCAGGAGACACTAACAATGAGTCAAGCGATCGAAGTCAAGGTGCCGGACATCGGCGATTACAAGGACATCCCTGTGATCGAGGTGCTGGTGAAGGCGGGTGACACCGTCGAAAAAGAGCAATCGCTCGTTACGCTGGAATCCGACAAGGCGACGATGGATGTGCCGAGCTCGGCCGACGGCGTCGTCAAGGAAGTGAAGGTCAAGGTCGGCGATGCGGTGTCCGAAGGCACGCTGATCATCGTGCTGGAAGGCGCCAACGCCGCTGCCGCTGCCGCGGCGCCCGCGCCGGCTGCCGCACCGGCTCCTGCTCCTGCGCCGGCGGCAGCTCCCGCTGCGGCGCCCGCACCCGCGGCAGCAGGCGGTGGCGTGCAGGAAATCAAGGTGCCGGATATCGGCGACTACAAAGACGTTCCCGTGATCGAGATCGCGGTGAAGGTCGGCGATCGTGTCGAGAAGGAACAGTCGCTCGTCACGCTCGAATCCGACAAGGCGACGATGGATGTGCCCAGCTCGGCCGCCGGCGTCGTCAAGGAAGTGAAGGTGAAGGTTGGCGATACCGTGTCGGAAGGCTCGGTCATCGTCGTGATCGAAGCGGAAGGCGGCGCTGCCCCGGCACCCGCGCCGGCACCGGCCGCGAAGGCGCCGACTGAAAAGCCGTTCGACGCGCCGGCCACGCCGACCCCGGCACCGGCCGCGCCGTCCGCGCTCGCGCAGGCGCCGCTGATCCCGGCTGGAGAAGGCGGCTCGCGTCATCCGAGCCATGCGTCGCCGTCGGTGCGCAAGTTCGCGCGCGAACTCGGGGTGGACGTCGGCCAGGTGAAGGGCACCGGTCCGAAGGGCCGCATTACGCAGGCCGACGTGACCGCGTTCGTGAAGGGCGTGATGACGGGCCAGCGCGCGGCGCCGGCTGGTGCGGCCGCGCCGGCCGCCGGCGGTGGCGAGCTGAATCTGCTGCCGTGGCCGAAGGTCGACTTCACGAAGTTCGGTCCGATCGATCCGAAGCCGTTGTCGCGTATCAAGAAGATCTCGGGCGCGAACCTGCATCGCAACTGGGTCATGATCCCGCACGTCACGAACAACGACGAAGCGGACATCACCGAGCTCGAAGCGCTGCGCGTCAAGCTGAACAAGGAACACGAGAAGGCGGGCGTCAAGTTCACGATGCTCGCGTTCGTGATCAAGGCCTGCGTGGCGGCCCTGAAGAAATTCCCGACCTTCAACGCGAGCCTCGACGGCGACAACCTGGTGTTCAAGCAGTACTACCACATCGGTTTTGCCGCCGACACGCCGAACGGCCTCATGGTGCCGGTGATTCGCGACGCGGACAAGAAGGGCCTCGTCGACATCGCGAAGGAAATGGCCGACCTGTCGAAGGCCGCGCGCGAGGGCAAGCTGAAGCCGGACCAGATGCAGGGCGGCTGCTTCTCGATCTCGTCGCTGGGCGGTATCGGCGGCACGCACTTCACGCCGATCATCAATGCGCCTGAAGTCGCGATTCTCGGCCTGTCGCGCAGCGCGATGAAGCCGGTGTGGGACGGCAAGCAGTTCGAGCCGCGCCTGACCATGCCGCTGTCGCTGTCGTACGACCATCGCGTGATCGACGGAGCGGAAGCCGCGCGCTTCAACGCATACCTCGGTTCGATTCTTGCCGATTTCCGGCGTGTGATTCTTTGACCGGCTGGTGAGGTCCGCCGGCGCGGGCGCGGATGGTTTCGACCGATCCGCGTCGCGCCGTCCGCGCGTTCGCGTGCGCTGTGCGCGTCGAAGGCGCCGCTCATCATCGATCAATAAGAGAAGGGGACACCATGAGTCTCGTCGAAGTAAAAGTGCCGGACATCGGTGACTTCAAGGACGTCGACGTCATCGAAGTCAACATCAAGCCGGGCGACACCATCGAAAAAGAGCAGTCGCTGCTGACGCTCGAATCCGACAAGGCGTCGATGGAAGTGCCGAGCGATACCGCCGGCACCGTCAAGGAAGTGCGTATCAAGCCGGGCGACAAGGTCTCGCAGGGCACGGTCATCGCGCTCGTCGAGGCAACGGCGGGCGGCGCGGCTGCGGCCGCTGCGGAGCCGAAAGCGCCCGAGAAGGCGGCTCCCGCGCCGGCGCCTGCCGCTGCGGCGCCGAAGGCCGCCGCAGCGGCTGCGCAAGCCGGCAGCTATTCGGGCAGCGCCGACATCGAGTGCGACATGCTCGTGCTCGGTTCGGGCCCCGGCGGTTATTCGGCCGCGTTCCGCTCCGCCGACCTCGGCATGAAGACCGTGCTGGTCGAGCGTTATCCGACGCTCGGCGGCGTGTGTCTGAACGTCGGCTGCATCCCGTCGAAGGCGCTGCTGCACACCGCGCTCGTCATCGACGAAGCGGCTGATCTTGCCGCGCACGGCATCACGTTCGGCAAGCCGCAGATCGATCTCGACAAGCTGCGCGATTTCAAGTCCGGCGTGGTCAAGAAGCTGACAGGCGGTCTCGCCGGCATGGCGAAGGCGCGCAAGGTCGAAGTGGTGGTCGGTACGGGTGCGTTCGTCGATCCGAACCACATGGAAGTGCAGACCGAGGGCGGCAAGAAGGTCGTCAGGTTCAACCAGGCGATCATCGCAGCGGGCTCGGAAGCGGTGAAGCTGCCGTTCATTCCGGAAGATCCGCGGGTCGTCGATTCGACCGGCGCGCTCGAACTGCGCCAGATTCCGCAGCGCATGCTCGTGATCGGCGGCGGCATCATCGGTCTCGAAATGGCGACCGTGTACTCGACGCTCGGCGCGAACATCGACGTGGTCGAAATGCTCGACGTCCTGATGGCCGGCGCGGACCGCGATCTGGTCAAGGTCTGGGAGAAGTACAACAGCAAGCGTTTCGCGAACGTGATGCTGAAGACCAAGACCATCGCCGCCGAAGCGAAGGACGACGGCATCTACGTGTCGTTCGAGGGCGAGCAGGCGCCGGCCGAGCCGCAACGCTACGACCTCGTGCTGGTGGCCGTCGGCCGCTCGCCGAACGGCAAGCGGATCGGCGCGGAAAAGGCCGGCGTCGCGGCGACGGATCGCGGCTTCATCGAAGTCGACAGGCAACAGCGCACGAATGTGCCGCACATCTTCGCGATCGGCGACATCGTCGGTCAGCCGATGCTCGCGCACAAGGCCGTGCACGAAGGCCACGTGGCGGCGGAAGCCGCGCATGGCGAGAAGGCGTACTTCGACGCGCTGCAGATTCCGTCGGTGGCCTACACCGATCCGGAAGTGGCTTGGGCTGGCAAGACGGAAGACCAGCTGAAAGCCGAAGGCGTCAAGTTCGGCAAGGCGGTGTTTCCGTGGGCCGCATCGGGTCGCGCGATCGCCAACGGTCGCGACGAGGGCTTCACGAAGCTGCTGTTCGATGAGGAAACGCATCGCGTGATCGGCGGCGGTATCGTCGGTCTGAATGCGGGCGACCTGATCAGCGAAGTCTGTCTCGCGATCGAGATGGGCGCGGACGCAACGGATATCGGCAAGACGATCCATCCGCATCCGACGCTCGGCGAATCGATCGGCATGGCGGCCGAGTTGTATGAAGGCGTCTGTACCGATCTGCCGCCCGTCAAGAAGAAGTAACGAGTAACGCGGTGCGCCGCGCCTGCATGACGACATGCGGGCGCGGCAAAGCCGGTCGAGCCGTACGGCAAAGAAAAACGGCGCGCTCCATGGCGGAGCGCGCCGTTTCTGTTTTCGTGGCGGCCAGTGGCGGCCAAAAAAATCCCGGCTTGGCGGCCGGGCAAACGATACGTCATTGCAACGTATCGGAGCGTTCGGCTCATCAAACCGTATAAGCGGCAACGGCACGACGCTGTTGCTTGCGATAACGCCGGCGCAGCGCATAGGCTGGGCCGGCGTGAAAGACGACGCGAGGCATAAAGCCTTGCGCGTTGACGCGTGAAGCTTAGACGGCCTTCTTGGCGGCGGCGCGCGATGCTTGCGCAGCGGCTTGCGAAGCTGCCTTCGAAGCGGCCGTTGCAGCTGCGTTGAAGTTGCTTTCGGCGATTTCGACAGCCTGGCGGGTTGCCTTGTGGACCGTTTCGTACGTGGTGTTGGCGGCGGTGATAGCCGACTTCATCACGGCGACAGCGGTTTCCGAACCGGCCGGTGCGTTCTTGGCGACGTTTTCGACGAGCGCCTGAACCTTGCGGTTTTGCTCTTCGAATTGCGCTTCCGCGACGCGGGTGAATTCACCCTGCGTTGCCGAAACGATTTCGTACACATGGCGGCCATACGACAGCGCCTTTTCAGCCACCGGCTGCGCGAGGCTTGCTTGCAGTGCCAGCAGTTCCTGCGCGTCCTTCACGGACAGCGCGCGTTGGGCATTTTCCTGGCTTTCGGCGAGCGTCGACTTCACAACTTGCAGGTTCAGTTCGACCAGCTTTTCGACACCTTCAAATGCTTTGGTCGTCAGGCCGAACAGGGTTTCGAAGTTGGCTTTCTGGGCTGCGGCGAATTGCTCAGGGGTCAGCAGAGTCATGGTTTACGCTCCTGGATTGCGGCCGGTCTGTGCGGACCGCATTGGGTGGGTGGCGAGACGCAGATTCATTGTCTCCCCGGACCGCGATGTTTTGTGCATCGCAGCAATGGTTCCCATTTTAGGATGCCCACAAGGAATGTCAAGCGTTTTTTGTGCGTTGCACAATGTTAAGAAAATGCCGACAAAACAATAGGTTATACAGTAGGCATGTCATTAATATGACGCGGAACGATTGCTCGTTGCACCGTGCTGGTGCGACATAAACCAACCGTTCAGCAGGCCGTCGGGAGATTATTTTTCCGTGTGGCAGCGATTCGCCCCTGAAAGACCGATCATCATCAATTCGATGTAAACCACAAGATGACAAGGAACGTTAAAGAACGATGGCAGTCGAACGCGCGTTAGCGACTTTCGTCGGACACTTAAAAAAGTCCGTCGCACGCTCGCAACGCCTTCATGGCGCGGCGCGGTAGTTTCCGCCTGTGCTCTGACAGTATTTCCCCGAATCAAGGTTGTCTCAAAATTGCCGTTATCCTGCAATGATCTGCTCGATTGGGCCGGGCGGCGATGGCGAGGCTTGCTGGCGACGATCGTTTTTTTCGATCGAGGCGCGGCACTTATTCGTGTTTTCGCGATCGGAGCTGACAAGCCGGTTTAAGGAGCGCGTATAAGTGCTTCAAATTGCTAATTTTTCGTTGCTTTACTACACTTGCGGAAACCTCTCGCCGCTCCCTATCGAACACCCATGAAAACCGACATGTTTTCGTCGCTAAAAGTGCTCCACGGCGCGGCGCGCAGCACCGCTCTGTCGGTGGCCGTCTCGCTGGCCGTCGCAACGGCGTTCGCTACGCCTGTCAGCACTTTTGCAGCTACGTCTGCTGCATCCGCAAAAATTTCCAAACACGCTAAAACTGCCAGGAAGCCGGCGCAGGCGGCCGCCACCGGAAAGGTGCCGAGCCATGCGGCGAAAGCCGGCAAGGGTGAGGCCGTGAAAGCCGCTGCGGCGGATGAAGATGCCCCGCACGCCGTCGTCAAACGCAAGCGCGTCACGTTCACGGCGAACGGCCGACACCGTTCGGTGATGCGACGCGTCGCGTACGAGCCGCGCCAGCCGAGCGTCGGCCAGGCATTTGGTCTGCACGAGACGCCGGACGCGCTGATGCTGCGCTCGAGCGTCGCCTATGTGATCGACCAGAACAGCGGCGAGACGCTGTTCGACAAGAACTCGCGCGCGGTGGTACCGATCGCATCGATCAGCAAGCTGATGACGGCGATGGTGGTGCTCGATTCGAAAGAGCCGATGACCGATCAGATCGAAGTCACCGACGAAGACCGCGACTACGAGAAGAACACCGGTTCGCGTCTGTCGGTGGGCTCGGTGCTGTCGCGCGAGGACATGCTGCACATTGCGCTGATGGCGTCGGAAAACCGCGCGGCGGCGGCGCTGTCGCGCTACTACCCGGGCGGCCGTCCGGCGTTCCTCGCGGCGATGAACGCGAAGGCCAGGCAGCTCGGCATGAACGACACGCACTTCGAGAACCCGACCGGTCTGACGAGCATGAACGTGTCGAGCGCGCGCGATCTCGTGAAGATGGTCAACGCGGCGTATCAGTACCCGTTGATCCGCAAGTTCTCGACCGATCACAGCTATGAGGTGTACACCGGCAAGCGCACGCTCGCGTACAACAGCACGAACGCGCTGGTGCGCAACCCGACGTGGGACATCGGTCTGCAGAAGACCGGCTTCATCAACGAAGCGGGCGAGTGTCTCGTGATGCAGGCGACCATCCACGGCCGGCCGATGATCCTGGTGCTGCTCGATTCGTCGGGCAAGTACTCGCGTTTCGCGGACGCGACGCGTCTGCGTACGTGGCTCGACAACGGCGGCGACCAGCCGCGTATCACGAGCGCCGATGCCGGCGGTCCGGGTACCTGATGCAGCAACGCATACTCAGCCGGTGGTAGTCAGTCCGGCTGCAGCTGACGTGCAAAGAAAAAGCCTCGCGGATGCGAGGCTTTTTTCATGGCGCCGGCGGGAGGGCAAAGGGTGCAACGGCGGTTGGGCGGCCGCCCCCTTCACTAATGCTGGCCATGCGAGCCATGTGAGCCGTGCCCGCCGTGCGCATGGTCCTGCTGTGGCTGCGGCCGGTAGCCGAGCGATTCCGAAATCATCAACGCGGTCTGGCTCAACTGCCCGAGCCATGAATCCTGCAAACGATCGGCCGGCGCCGACAGCGACAGCCCCGCGACCAGCTTGCCGGTATCGTCGTAGATGCCGGCGGCGATGCAGCGCACGCCCAACTCCAGTTCCTCGTTGTCGCGCGCGCAGGCCTGCTGGCGCACATGCGACAGCTCGCGCTCGAGTTTCGCGAGATCGGTGATGCTGTTCTGCGTGTGGCCCGACAGACCGGTGCGTGTTGCGTAGGCACGCACGCGGGTGGCTTCGTCGGCCGCGAGGAACAGCTTGCCGACCGAGGTCAGATGAAGCGGCGCGCGCCCGCCGATCGCCCGCACCACCTGCATGCCCGAGCGCTCCGAATACGCGCGTTCGATATAGACGATTTCGTCGCCCTGACGCACCGACAGGTTCACGGTCTGCCCGGTCTCGCGGTGCAGCTCGCGCATCGGCGTGAGCGCCGCGTCGCGCACCGACAGGCGCGCCTTGACGAGATTGCCCAGTTCGAGCAGGCGCATGCCAAGACGGTAGGTGCCGGGGTCTGAACGGTCGACCAGCCGGCACATCACCATATCGTTCAGGATGCGGTGCGCGGTGGATGGATGCAGCTCCGTGCGGATGGCCAGTTCTTTCAGGCTGACCGGGTCGCTATGCGCCGCCAGTGCGTCGAGCAGGCGCATCATGCGTTCGATCACCTGGATCGAAGTTTTGGGATCCGGGTTCGTATCGCTCATATGAGAATCGGTGGATGCGTCAAACAGCGAAAACTGATTGTATCTCGTATTGTGAAAAAAGCGAACGCTTCGAGGCGCGCTTCGAATCCGGCGCGGCGTGCTTCCTATGCCTTCCGGCCGTTGGTATTGCACCGGCAAACAGCGGATAATCAGGGACGTTTCCCCGCAAGGAGGGCTCATGCGAGTCGGATTGTTCGTCACTTGCCTCGTTGACCTGATGCGTCCCGAGATCGGTTTCTCCGTCATCAAGCTGATCGAAGGCGCCGGTTTCGAGGTCGTAGTGCCGCCCGCGCAAACCTGTTGCGGGCAACCTGCGTATAACTCGGGAGACCGCCACCTCGCGCGCGACCTTGCCGAGAAAACGCTGCGCGAGTTCGAACAGTTCGACTATGTGGTGGTGCCGTCGGGCTCGTGCGGCGGCATGATCCGCGCGCACTACGGCGACCTGTTCCGCGACGATCCCGAGCTGATGAACCGTTTCGGCCGCCTGCGCGGCAAGGTGTTCGAGCTGACGGATTTCCTCGTCAACGTCGCGAAGGTGCAGTTGCAACCGGGCGAGTTCGCGGGACAGGTGACTTATCACGACTCGTGTTCGGGCTTGCGCGAACTGGGCGTCAAGGAACAGCCGCGCGAACTGCTCGCGCAGGTCGGCGTCGCGGTCACCGAGATGAAAGGCTGCGAGCATTGCTGCGGCTTCGGCGGCACTTTCGCGGTCAAATACGGCGATATCTCGACCGCGATCGTCGACGAAAAGTGCGCGAACATCGCCGCGAGCGGCGCCGGTGCGGTGGTGCTCGGCGACCTCGGCTGCATGTTGAATATCGAAGGGCGGCTGCGCCGCAACGGTGACTCGACGACGCGCGTGCTGCATATCGCACAGGTGCTGGCCGGCGACGTGTAATCCCCGCGCGGCGAACACCGCCTTTGTTCGCGTCACGTTTATCTTGTCTGTCATGCATTGCGTCGGGCGCGAATGCGCCGCGCGTTTCAATCCGATCTCATCAGGGCCGCCATGCAAGTCCAATCGATGCAGTTCAAGGCTCGCGCCGGTCAGAAACTCGCCGACCAGCGCCTGCAGCAGAACCTGACCAAGCTCTCCACGAAGTTCGTGTCGGCGCGCGCGAGCGCGATGACCGCGATCGATTTCCCCGCGACGCGGGCCGCGCTCAAGGAGCGCCGTGATCGCGCGCTCGAGAATCTCGACGTGTGGCTCGAAACCTTCGAGCGCGAGGCGACCCGGCGCGGCGTGACTGTGCTGTTCGCGGAGACCACGCAGGAGGCCGCGCGGCTCGTCGGCGACATTGCGCGCAAGCACGGCGTGAAGAAGGTGATCAAGACCAAGTCGATGGTCACCGAGGAAATGCGTCTGAACGAAGTGCTCGGGCAGATGGGCGTGCAGTCGATCGAAACCGACCTCGGCGAATACATCCTGCAGATCAACGACAACGAGCCGCCAAGCCACATCATCGCGCCGGTCGTTCACAAGGATAAGGACGAGATCGCCGATCTGTTCGCGAAGACGCACGGCCGGCCGCGGCTCACCGAGATTCCCGACATGACGCGTGAGGCGCGCGAGATGCTGCGGCCGCATTTTCTGAGCGCGGACATGGGCGTGACGGGCGGCAATTTCATCATCGCGGAAACGGGCTCGGTCGCGCTCGTGACCAACGAGGGCAACGAAGGTATGTGCACGGTGATGCCGCGCGTGCATGTCGCTGTCACCGGCATCGAGAAGGTGCTGCCGACGCTCGAGGATCTCGCGACGGCTATGCGCCTGCTGCCGCGTTCGGCAACCGGCCAGGCCACCTCGAACTATTTTTCGATGCTGACCGGGCCGCGCGGCGCGGGCGATCAGGATGGGCCCGAGCATATGTACGTGGTGCTCGTCGACGGTGGCCGCACAGGGCTGATCGGCGGCGACTTCCAGGAGATGCTTCGCTGCATCCGCTGCGGCGCGTGCATGAACCATTGCCCGGTGTATCAGAAGGTCGGCGGGCACGCATATGGCTGGGTCTATCCGGGGCCGATGGGGTCGGTGCTGACGCCGAGCTATGTCGGCATCGACAAGGCGCTCGACCTGCCGCAAGCGGCGACGTTATGCGGCGAATGCAATAGCGTGTGTCCGGTCGGTATCCCGCTGTCCGATCTGTTGCGCAAGCTGCGCGAAAAGCAGATGGAGCGACACCTGCGGCCGTGGAAGGAGCGCGCCGGGTTGGCGCTGTGGGGCTGGTTCGCGCTGCATCCCGATGCCTATGCGCTCTTTACCAAACTCGCCGTGCGCGTGCTGGAGCGCATGGGTGGGCGCAATCGGTCGATCGCCAAACTGCCGCTCGGCGGCGCGGGCTGGACCGATACGCGCGACATGCCGGCGCCGGTGGGGCGTACGTTCCGCGAGTTGTATGCCGCGCAGCGCAGCCATATTGGCTGAGCGGGCGGCATTGGGATTGGTTTGACGGCTGCGCGCTCGCGCAGCCGTCGAAATGGGCGAAGAAGCCGGCGGGATGCTTCAGCGCCGCTCCGTCTTCAATGTTCGGTCATCTGCCCCGGCTGACGCGCGGGCGCATTTCTCCCCGAATCGTTGCCTCGTCCACCGCCGTTGCCGGCTTGCGGGTGGCCCGGCGGCGGGCCGCCCGCGCCGGGGTGCGGGCCGCCATTGGCACCACCAGGGCCGTGCGGACCGCCCGCTGCGCCCTGCGGCGGCGGGCCGCCGTGCGGTTGTCCAGGACCGCCGCCATTGTTGCCATGTCCGTTGCCGTGATCGCCGTGGTGCCAGTCGTTGTCGTTCGGATGACCGCGATCCGGATAGCCGCGATAGCCAGAGCCCGGCGCCGGGCCGTAGTAGCGTCCCGGACCGTAATCGCCGTAGCCGAGGTACACATTGGTTTGCGGCACGACCGCGGCACCCGGCGCGTATGCGGAATCGTCATAACCGTTGTAGCCGCTATAGGCGCCGTAGCCGTTGCCGTACATCGGCGTGCCGTCCGGATAGACCGCGCAGCCGCCGAGCAGCGCGGCGGCCACCAGGCCAGCGAGAGGTGCAATGCGTTTCATTTTGTGGGACCGATGCCAGTGCAAAGAAATGTAAGGGTAAGAATAAGACCGTGATTGTCGCCGTCCGTCGCGGCGGCTTTGTATGCATTTGTAAGCTTCACTTTTGTGTGCCAGCGATGCGCCACTCGTTCCCGAAAGAGGTGTCAATTGACTGTTTCGTATCAAGCAACGATCTATCTCGCGCGGGCCGCTTTTTCCCGATTGTGAATTCCTATAGCATTTCGTTAGGGCATAGTGCGTCATAAGCTCATGCGCCCCTAATTGAAAAACACATCATGAAAAAGACAATATCGGTGTACTGGCCCCTAGCCATCGTTGTACCGCTCGCGGTGCTCGCCTTTCTGCACGTCAACGGCCAAACCGCTTCGCGCGCTTCGCAGATGCCGCTCGACGCCAACCATCTGACCGCCGAACTCGCACGCGCGGTGTCGTACGGCATGATCGACACGGCGTCGGCATTGCCGGCCAAGCCGATGCGTGCAGCCACGGCGACGCCGCTCGCCGAGGCATCGTAAGCCGGCGCGGCGGACCGCGACGCTCCGAAGCCGCTGATCTTGCTGGCTGCGCCCCGCTCGGCGCGAATCTGTCGAGATTTGTATAATCGCGGCGCAGTCCGCTGACTGTCTGACGACCTCACGCGCGGCGCCTCGGGCGTCGAAAATCCCTGATGAAAACTGTGTCCATCTGTTTCGTTTGCCTCGGGAATATCTGCCGTTCACCGACGGCGGAGGGCGTGATGCGTCATCTGGTCGACGAGGCGAAGCTTGCGGACTGCATCCTGATCGATTCGGCCGGCACCGGCGATTGGCACATCGGCGCGGCGCCCGACGAACGCGCGCAACACGCGGCCCGCCAGCGCGGCTATGCGCTCGACGCGCTGCGCGGCCGCCAGATCACGGTCGCGGACTTCGAGCGCTTCGATCTGCTGATTGCCATGGACGACCGAAACGTCGCCGCGTTGCGTCAACTGTGCCCGCCCGCACAGCGCGACAAGATCCGTCTGCTGATGGAGTTCGTGCCTGAGTCGGATGGCCGCTGGAGCGGCGCGCGAGAGGTTGTCGATCCGTATTTCGGCGGCGCGGAAGGCTTCGAGTTGGTGCTCGATCAATGCGAAGCAGCCTGCCGCGGGCTGATCGCCGCGCTGCGCCCGCAGTTGCTCGCGTAGGCATCGGGCGAAGAACGCAGACGCACCACACGGGTGGGGGCGCGGCGTCGACGTATGGCGATCAATTAAGCGAATGACACAAAATTTACCGCCCATACTTGACTAAATCGCTCATGTATTTATACTTGACCAAACTTGTCGAGAATTGCGGTTCCCACATCATATGAGACTCACCACGAAAGGCCGTTTCGCCGTCACGGCGATGATCGACCTGGCGCTGCGCCAGGAGCAGGGCCCGGTGACGCTTGCGGGTATCAGCCAGCGCCAACACATCTCCCTGTCGTATCTCGAGCAGCTGTTTGGCAAGCTGCGCCGTCATGAAATCGTCGAATCCGTGCGCGGACCGGGCGGTGGCTACAATCTCGCGCGCCGTGCCGAAGAGGTGACGGTAGCCGACATCATCATCGCGGTCGACGAACCGCTCGACGCCACCCAGTGCGGTGGTAAGGGCACATGCGAAGGCACCAAGCAGCACGACGGCCACTGCATGACGCATGAGCTGTGGTCGACGCTGAACCAGAAAATGGTCGAATACCTCGATTCGGTTTCGCTGAAGGATCTGGTGGATCAGCAGCGTTCGCGCGAAGGCACGCCGGCCGTGCTGCGCGACAGGCGCAACGACGCGCCGGCGGTCGAACCCGTGCGCGTGGCGCCCAAGGGTCCCAATTCCGTTTTCAACATGGCCGGTTCGTGAAGCGCGGCACGCAAAAGAAAACCCTCGCCGCAGCCCCATATCGAACCCAGAAGCCAGAGCACATGACGTCCCCGGAGCAATTGATGAATAACGACTCTCTCCATCTGCCCATCTACATGGACTACAGCGCCACGACGCCGATCGATCCGCGTGTGGTGGACAAGATGATCCCGTATCTGCGCGAGCAGTTCGGCAATCCCGCGTCGCGTAGTCACGCTTATGGCTGGACCGCCGAGCGCGCAGTCGAGCAAGCGCGCGAGCAGGTGGCCGCGCTCGTGAACGCCGACCCACGCGAAATCATCTGGACCTCGGGTGCGACGGAGTCGGACAACCTCGCTCTGAAAGGTGCCGCGCACTTCTACAAGAGCAAGGGCAAGCACATCATCACGGTGAAGACCGAGCACAAGGCGGTGCTGGACACCACCCGCGAGCTCGAGCGCGAAGGCTTCGAAGTCACCTATCTGGATGTCAAGGACGACGGTCTGATCGACCTCGACGCGTTCAAGGCGGCGCTGCGCCCGGAGACGATTCTGGTGTCGGTGATGTCGGTCAACAACGAGATCGGCGTCATCCAGGACATCGAGGCGATTGGCGAGATCACGCGCGAGAAGGGCATCATTTTCCACGTCGACGCGGCGCAGGCCACGGGCAAGATCCAGATCGATCTGCAGAAGCTGAAGGTCGACCTGATGTCGTTCTCGGCGCACAAGACCTACGGCCCGAAGGGCATCGGCGCGCTTTACGTGCGTCGCAAGCCGCGTATCCGTATCGAGGCGCAGATGCACGGCGGCGGTCACGAGCGCGGCATGCGTTCGGGCACGCTCGCCACGCACCAGATCGTCGGCATGGGTGAAGCGTTCCGTATCGCGCGTGAAGAGATGGCGACCGAAAACGAGCGCATCCGCATGCTGCGTGACCGGCTGCTGAAAGGCCTGTCGCAAATCGAGGAAGTGTATGTGAACGGCGACATGGAAAAGCGTGTGCCGCACAACCTGAACATCAGCTTCAATTTCGTCGAAGGCGAATCGCTGATCATGGCGGTGAAGGACGTCGCGGTGTCGTCGGGCTCGGCGTGCACATCGGCGTCGCTGGAGCCGTCGTACGTGCTGCGCGCGCTTGGCCGCAACGACGAACTCGCGCACAGCTCGATCCGCTTCACGGTGGGACGCTTCACGACCGAGCAGGAAATCGACTACGTGATCAACCTGCTGAAGTCGAAGATTTCCAAGCTGCGCGATCTGTCGCCGCTGTGGGAAATGCACAAGGACGGGATCGATCTGTCGACCATCCAGTGGGCCGCGCACTGACGCGCCGGCTGGACGAAGCGGACATCGAACGTTCATCGCATTGCAGGTTGAAACGAATCAAGGAGTGTAATCATGGCTTATAGCGACAAGGTCCTCGACCACTACGAAAACCCGCGCAACGTCGGTTCCTTCGCGAAGGACGACGACACGGTCGGCACCGGCATGGTCGGTGCGCCGGCCTGCGGCGACGTGATGAAGCTGCAGATCCGCGTCGGCGCGGACGGCATCATCGAAGACGCGAAGTTCAAGACCTACGGCTGCGGCTCGGCCATCGCATCGAGCTCGCTCGTCACCGAATGGGTGAAGGGCAAGACGCTCGACCAGGCGATGTCGATCAAGAACACGCAGATCGCCGAAGAACTGGCACTGCCGCCGGTGAAGATCCACTGCTCGATCCTCGCGGAAGACGCGATCAAGGCAGCGGTCGCCGACTACAAGCAGCGCCACGGCGAAGCAGCGCTTGCCGAAGACGGCAAGGCCGCCTGAGCAACAGGGTAAGAACGGAGTAACCGGTGAGCGCGGCGCGGACACGCGCGCCGCGCGCTCTGGCAACTGAGAAACGTTATGGCAATTACGTTGACCGAAAAGGCAGCACAGCACGTCCAGAAGTATCTGACCCGCCGCGGTAAGGGCATCGGGTTGCGCGTCGGCGTGCGCACCACCGGTTGCTCGGGCCTCGCCTACAAGCTCGAGTACGTGGACGAAGTCGCGCCTGAAGATCAGGTGTTCGAGACGGGCGGCGTGAAGGTCGTCGTCGACCCGAAGAGTCTCGCGTATATCGACGGCACCGAGCTCGACTTCGCACGCGAAGGGCTGAACGAAGGCTTCAGGTTCAACAACCCGAACGTGAAAGACGAATGCGGCTGCGGCGAGTCGTTCCGCGTCTAGATTCGTTACCTTCCGCGTGCGGCGGATAAAAGGCGGCGCGGGCCGCCTTTTTAGTTTGATCCGCGCTCCACTGAACCGGTCACGCCTGACAAGGCCCGACTTCTCCATACCAGTTTTCATCAACGGACTTTAATCCGATGGCCTCGCTGAACGACAGCCACTTCGATCTGTTTGGTCTGCCGGCGCAATTCGCGCTCGACGCGAGCACGCTCGATCACGCGTACCGCACCGTGCAGGCGCAGGTGCATCCGGATCGCTTCGCGGCGGCCGGCGATGCGCAAAAGCGCATCGCGATGCAGTGGGCGACGCGCGCGAACGAGGCCTATCAGACGCTGCGCGATCCGCTCAAGCGCGCGACCTATCTGCTGTCGTTGCGCGGCATCAACGTCGGCGCGGAGAACAACACGGCGATGGAGCCCGCGTTCCTGATGCAGCAGATGGAGTGGCGCGAGAACATCGAGGACGCGGCCGCGGCGAAGAACGTCGACGCGCTCGACGCGCTGCTCATCGAGTTGCGCGACGAGGAGCGTCGGCGCTTCGACAAGCTCGGCGCATCGCTCGATCACGGCGCGAATCAGGCGGCGGGCGAGGCGGTGCGGCAGCTGATGTTCATCGAGCGCGTCGCGTCGGAAATCGATGCCCAGATCGAGCGGCTCGAAGGCTAGCGCGCTTTCGTGCGACGCGCGCAAAAGCGCGGCGCGGTTAAGCAGCAACAGTAGGCAGCGACGTAGTAAGCGACAAACAAAAAAGCCAGAGCGGCCGCGAGCCGCGGCATCACCCCAGCAACGCGAACATTCAGGACGGGGCACAACGTCCCCGAGAAGATCCAGATGGCCTTACTGCAAATCTCCGAACCCGGCATGGCGCCGGCGCCTCACCAGCGGCGTCTGGCGGTCGGTATCGATCTCGGCACCACCAACTCCCTCGTCGCCGCTGTGCGCAGCGGCGTGCCCGATGTGCTGCCCGACGAAGACGGGCACGTGCTGCTGCCGTCGGTGGTGCGTTACCTGGAGCAGGGCGGCCGTCGCATCGGCCGCCGGGCGAAGGCCGAAGCCGCGACCGACCCGCGCAACACGATCGTGTCGGTCAAGCGCTTCATGGGCCGCGGCAAGGCCGAGGTGGAGGGCGCCGAAAACGCGCCGTACGACTTCGTCGATGCACCCGGCATGGTGCAGATCCGCACCGTCGACGGCGTGAAGAGCCCGGTCGAGGTATCGGCTGAAATTCTCGCGACGCTGCGCCAGCGCGCCGAAGACACGCTCGGCGACGAGCTCGTCGGCGCGGTAATCACGGTGCCCGCTTACTTCGACGAAGCGCAGCGCCAGGCGACCAAGGACGCCGCGCGCCTCGCGGGGCTGAACGTGCTGCGTCTGCTCAACGAACCGACCGCTGCGGCGATCGCCTACGGTCTCGACAACGGCGCGGAAGGTTTGTACGCGGTCTACGACCTCGGCGGCGGCACCTTCGACCTGTCGATCCTGAAGCTCACCAAGGGCGTTTTCGAAGTGCTCGCGGCGGGCGGCGATTCCGCGCTCGGCGGCGACGACTTCGACCATGCGCTATATCGCCATGTGCTCGAACAGGCCGGCATCGCGTCGCAGACGCTCGCGCCGCACGACGTGCGCCTGCTGCTCGATAGCGTGCGCGAGGCCAAGGAGGCGCTGTCGAGCGCGTCGCACACCACCCTCGAGCTCACGCTTGCCAACGGCACCGCGCTCGATCTGACGATCGACGAAGCCACTTTCGAGACCATCACGGCCGCGCTGGTGCAACGCACGCTGGGCCCGACGAAAAAGGCGCTGCGCGACGCGAAGGTCACCACGAAGGAAATCAAGGGCGTCGTGCTGGTCGGCGGCGCGACGCGCATGCCGGTGATCCGCCGCGCGGTCGAGGCGTTCTTCGGCCAGCCGCCGCTCGTCAATCTCGATCCGGATCAGGTCGTCGCACTCGGCGCCGCGATCCAGGCCGATCTGCTGGCCGGCAACCGCGGGGCGGAAGGCGACGAATGGCTACTGCTCGACGTGATTCCGCTGTCGCTCGGCGTCGAGACGATGGGTGGCCTCACCGAAAAGATCATTCCGCGCAACTCGACGATTCCAGTCGCGCGCGCGCAGGATTTCACGACCTTCAAGGACGGCCAGACCGCGATGGCGATTCACGTCGTCCAAGGCGAGCGCGAGCTCGTCAGCGATTGCCGTTCGCTCGCGCGCTTCGAGCTGCGCGGCATTCCGCCGATGGCGGCCGGCGCCGCGCGCATTCGCGTGACCTATCAGGTCGACGCCGACGGCCTGCTGTCGGTGTTTGCGCGCGAGCTGGCGTCGGGCGTGGAGGCATCGGTCGTCGTGAAGCCTTCGTATGGCCTCGCCGACGACGACATCGCGCGCATGCTCGAAGACAGCTTTTCGACCGCTGAAATCGACATGCGCGCGCGCGCATTGCGCGAGGCGCAGGTCGAAGCGCAGCGTCTCGTCGAAGCGACCGACGCGGCGCTCGCCGCCGACGCCGAGCTGCTCGACGACAGCGAACGCGCCGAACTCGACGCGCTGCTCGCCGCGCTGCGCAACGTCGCGCCAGGCGAAGACGTCGGCGCGATCGAAGCCGCGACGAAGGCGCTCGCCGAAGGCACCGACGAATTCGCCGCGCGCCGCATGAACAAGGGAATTCGCCGCGCGCTGTCGGGCCGCAAGCTCGACGAGATCTGAACGGGCGAGCGTAGCGACAGCAACGTGCACGCGACGCGCGCTCAGGCCACGCACGAACTGCTCCCCCCACGAACCACCGATCGCGCCCGCGCGGACTTAAAAAGTCCGCGCGGCGCCAGTAAAATGGCACGGAGCCTGCACCCGGCATTGCTGGCAGCCGCCGTGCCTCAGACCCAAACGGAAACTGTATGCCTCAAATCGTTGTGCTGCCTCACGTCGAACTGTGCCCGGAAGGCGCGGTGATCGACGCCGTTCCCGGCAAGAGCATCTGCGACAACCTGCTCGATAACGGTATCGAAATCGAGCATGCGTGCGAGAAGTCGTGCGCGTGCACGACCTGCCACGTAATCGTGCGTGAGGGTTTCGCCGCCTTGACGCCATCCGAGGAAGACGAGGACGATCTGTTGGACAAGGCATGGGGGCTGGAACCGGCTTCGCGCCTGTCGTGTCAGGCGGTCATGCCGGACGAGCAGGATCTGGTCGTCGAAATTCCGCGTTACTCGATCAATCACGCGAAGGAAAATCACTAACAGGAGGGTGCCGCCATGAAGTGGACCGATACGCAAGACATCGCGATGGCTCTGACGGACAAGCATCAGGACGTCGATCCACAGCAGGTGCGTTTCACCGACCTGCACCGCTGGGTGACCGAGCTCGAAGGCTTCGACGACGATCCGAACCGTTCGAGCGAAAAGATTCTCGAAGCGATTCAGGCGGCATGGATCGAAGACGCGGATTATTGAACGCGCGTTCGAACGGGTGCATTGAACTCCAAAGAAAAGGCGATTCCGATGGAATCGCCTTTTTTCATGGCGCGTCGATGAACGTTGGGCGCCGAGCTCAGCTCAGTCGGCGACGAGGCCGCCGTTCTGAACGCGCACGCGCTCGCCGTCGCGCAACGGCGGCGCCTCGCTATAGGTGAAGTAGCGCGTCTTGCCGTCTTCCATGTGCACGCGCACCGAATACGACGTCGTGCTGCGCAGATGTTTTTCGACCGAGTTGCCGGCGAACCCGCCGCCCAGCGCGCCGAGCAGCGTCATCGCGGTACGCCCGCCGCCGGCGCCGAATTGATTACCGACGACGCCCCCGGCCACCGCACCGCCGACCGCGCCAATGCCGGTGCCATGTCCTTCATGCCGAACCGCCGAGATCGCGACGACGGTGCCGCAAGTCGAGCAATAAGCGGCATGCGGCGCCGGCTGCTGCGCATACTGCGGCGCAGCCTGTGCCTGCTGTTGCTGCGCGTATTGCTGCTGGGTCGGAGCGGCGGCAGGGGCGGCCGGCACCGCTTGCTGAGCCTGATCCTGCTGCTGTTGCGCAGATGGCTTGACCGGCGCGGCCGAATCGACGACGCCCGGCGCTTGCGTGCTGACCTGCGCGGCCTGCGTCCGATCGTTCTGTGCGCCGTTACCCGACGCCTTCGGGAACACGCCGGTGATCGCCGCGGTAGCGACGAGACTCGCGACGAGCACCGCGCCGGCGGCCACCGCGATCAAGGGATGAAGACGACGTGGCTGCGTGGGTTGATGAGTAGGGTTGTCCATGTAGGGCCTCCGTTTTTGACAGAGCCGACTTCTTGTGAGACTGAGTGTCGGGCAATTCGATCCGGGCAGCGTTTCTATTTGTAACCGCTCAGGTGGTGCCCTCGGGCGTGGGTAGGCGCCCTTCACGCGGTGCGCTTTGGTGTCAACGAACTTCTAAGACCATCGAGTCCGCGGCGACTTGCGCGCGAACGAGCAGCTTTTACCGCTGGTTACAAACGATGAGAAGCAGAAAACGGTCCCGCAAAGCGAAAACGCGCGCATAAGAAAACGCCCGGCATCAACCGGGCGCTCTTCAAACCATCGCATTGCGCGCGAAGCACAACGAGCGCTCGCGCCCAGCGTCGCTCAATCCTCGCGACGCAGATGCGGGAACAGAATCACGTCGCGGATGCTCGGGCTATCGGTCAGCATCATGACCAGACGATCGATGCCGATACCGCAGCCGCCCGCCGGCGGCATGCCGTACTCGAGCGCGCGGATATAGTCGGCGTCGTAGAACATCGCTTCCTCGTCGCCGGCGTCTTTCTGGTCGACCTGCTTCTTGAAGCGCGCGGCCTGATCTTCCGGATCGTTGAGCTCCGAGAACCCGTTGGCGATTTCGCGGCCGGTGATGAACAGCTCGAAACGCTCGGTGATGCCTGCCACCTTGTCCGACGCACGCGCGAGCGGCGACACCTCGATCGGGTAGTCGATGATGTAGGTCGGCTCCCACAGTTGCGACTCGGCGGTCTCTTCGAACAGCGCCAGTTGCAGCGAGCCGACGCCCGCGTTGAGGAACTGCGGCTGCGACGCATCGACGCCGAACTTCTTCAGTTCGGCGCGCAGGAACGTGCCGTCGGCGAGCTGCTCGTTCGTGTATTGCGGCGCGTATTTCTGGATCGCCTGCGTGATCGTGAGCCGATGGAACGGCTTCGACAGATCGAGCTCGCGGCCCTGATAAGTGATGGTGGCCGTGCCGAGCGCATCGATCGCCGCCTGGCGAATCAGCTGCTCGGTGAAGTCCATCAGCCACTTGTAATCGGTGTAGGCCGCGTAGAACTCGATCATCGTGAATTCCGGGTTGTGGCGCACGGATACGCCCTCGTTGCGGAAATTACGATTGATCTCGAACACGCGCTCGAAGCCGCCCACCACCAGCCGCTTCAGGTACAGCTCCGGCGCGATGCGCAGGAACATCTGCATGTCGAGCGCATTGTGGTGCGTCGAGAACGGCTTGGCCGCCGCGCCGCCCGGAATCGGGTGCAGCATCGGTGTTTCGACTTCCATGAAGTTCGCGTCGGCCATGTACTTGCGGATCGACGAAATCGCCTTCGTGCGCGCGACGAACGTGCGGCGCGTTTCCGGCGTGACGATCAGATCGACATAGCGCTGGCGGTACTTCATTTCCTGGTCGGCGAGACCGTGGAACTTGTCCGGCAGCGGACGCAGCGACTTCGACAGCAGACGCAGCTCCGTGCAGCGCACCGACAACTCGCCCTTGTTGGTGCGGAACAGCACGCCGCGCGCGGCGACGATGTCGCCCATGTCCCACTTCTTGAACGCGTCGTAGGTCTCCTGACCGACGTCGGCCGGTGTGATGAAGAACTGGATCTGACCCGAGCCGTCGCGCACGGTCGCGAAACTTGCCTTGCCCATCACGCGTTTCAGCATCATGCGGCCGGCGATCGCGACTTCGAGCGGATGCGCTTCGAGCGCTTCCTTGTCGGCGTGCTCGTACTGCGCCTGCAGATCTTCGGCGTGGTGCGTGGGACGGAAATCGTTCGGATAGGCGACGCCTCGCTCACGCAGTTCGCGCAGCTTTTCGCGGCGCTCGGCGATGATCTTGTTGTCGTCCGCTTCGGGCACGACAGTCGGCTGGGTCGGTTCAGTCATGATGATTTGGTATTCGGTGGCCCGCCGCGGAGTGCTCCGCTGGCGGGAAGCCAGTCAGTGTAAAAACCTCAGGCGGTACTGGAAAAACGGCGAATAAATAGCGTGGAAGCAACGCAAAAGCAGCAACGAAGAAGGTGCGGTCCCGATCGGTGAACGGGGCCGCGCCGTGCGCGCCTAGACGCCCTGTTTCAGGCTCGCGCTGATGAACGGATCGAGGTCACCGTCGAGCACGCTCTTCGTATTGCTGATTTCGACGTTGGTGCGCAGATCCTTGATGCGGCTGTTGTCGAGCACGTACGAGCGGATCTGATGGCCCCAACCCACATCGGTCTTGCCGGCTTCCAGCTTGTCCTGCTCGGCCTGACGCTTGCGGATTTCCGCTTCATACAGGCGCGATTTCAGCATCGCCATGGCTTCGGCGCGGTTGCGGTGCTGCGAACGGTCGTTCTGGCACTGCACGACGATGCCCGACGGCATGTGCGTGATACGCACCGCCGAGTCGGTCTTGTTGATGTGCTGACCGCCCGCGCCCGAAGCACGGTACGTGTCGATGCGCAGGTCGGCCGGGTTGATGTCGACTTCGATCGAGTCGTCGATTTCCGGGTACACGAACACCGACGAGAACGACGTGTGACGACCGCCCGACGAGTCGAACGGCGACTTCCGCACGAGCCGGTGCACGCCGGTTTCGGTACGCAGGAAGCCGTACGCGTATTCGCCTTCGATCTTGATCGTCGCGTTCTTGATGCCGGCGACGTCGCCTTCGGTCTGCTCGAGCACTTCGGTCTTGAAGCCCTTGCGCTCGCAATAACGCAGATACTGGCGCAGCAGCATCGACGCCCAGTCGCACGCCTCGGTGCCGCCGGCGCCGGCCTGGATGTCGAGAAAGGCGTTGTTGGGATCGGCCGGATTAGCGAACATCCGGCGGAATTCCATGTCGGCGACGCGTGCCTCGATGGCCTGGGCGTCACCCTCGCAGGCGAGCAGCGTGTCGTCGTCGGCTTCTTCGCGTGCCATCTCGAACAGGTCTTGCGCGTCGCGCACGTCGTTCGTGATCGACGTGAGCTTGCCGACCGTGTCGTCGAGCAGCTTCTTTTCCTTACCGAGCGCCTGGGCGTGCTTCGAGTCGTTCCAGACGTCCGGGTCTTCGAGTTCCCGGTTGACTTCGATTAGACGCAGTGCTTTGTCGTCGTAGTCAAAGATACCCCCGTAGGTCGTCCGCGCGCTTGCGCAGGTCGGCCAGAGAGGCTTCGATCGCGTTGAGACGTTCCGCTTCCATGTCGATCTTCTATTCTGCGTAAAAAGCAGAAATTATAGCCGATCGGCACGCCGCGCCGGAGCCTCGCGGGCGATCTGGCGCGTGTTCGCGATTGATTTTGCGGAAGATTTCAGCTCACCGCGTGCTCGACGATCAGTTGCACGCGCGACACGCCGTTCCATGTATCGCTCGCGAGCCGATAGGCGACGGTGGTGCGCGCAGGCAGCGTGTCGGTGTGATTGAACCAGATCGCGTTGAAGCGCTGGCGGCCGCGCAGCAGTTGCAGCTTCAGGTGCTTGTCCTTCACCAACGCCTGCGAGGCGACCTCGAATTCGCCGGAGAACACCGGCGCCGGAAAACCCTGGCCCCAGACGGCCGCGTCGAGCATTTCGACGAATTGCGGCGTGAAGTACGCGTCTTCGAGCTCGCCGTCGGTTTCGATCGTGCGCGCGAGCGCCTGCGCGGACAGCCATTCGCGGCCGACCGCCTCGAACGCGGCGGTGAAGCGCGGCACGTCGGCGGCGGCGATCGTCAGGCCCGCGGCCATCGCGTGGCCGCCGAATTTGACGATCAGGTCCGGCTCGCGCTTCGAGATCAGATCGAGCGCGTCGCGCAGGTGGAAGCCCGCGATCGAGCGGCCCGAGCCCTTGACGAGCATGCCGGTATCGTCGGCCGGCGCGAACGTGAACGACGGGCGGTGGAACTTCTCTTTAAGCCGTCCCGCGACGATGCCGATCACGCCCTGATGCCAACCCGGATTGAACAACGTGATCGTGGTCGCGCCGTCGGGATCGACCGTCGACAGGTCGTCCAGCGCCTGCTGCTGCATGCCCGCCTCGATTTCACGGCGCTCGCGGTTCATCGTGTCGAGCTGCTGCGCGAGTTCCCAGGCGCGGCCGACGTCGTCGGTGGTCAGGCATTCGATGCCGAGCGACATGTCCGACAGCCGTCCCGCCGCGTTCAGGCGCGGTCCCAGCGCGAAGCCGAGGTCGAAGCCGGAGGCGTTGCGCGCATCGCGCGCGGCGGCCCGAAACAGCGCGGCGATGCCAGGCTGCATGCGGCCGCGGCGGATGCGCTGCAGACCTTGCGCGACCAGCACGCGGTTGTTGCCGTCGAGTTTGACGACATCGGCGACGGTGCCGAGTGCGACCAGATCGAGCAGGCCGTCGAGGCGCGGCTCGGGCAGCGCGTCGCCGAACGCCCCACGGCGGCGCAGTTCGGCGCGCAGCGCGAGCAGCACGTAGAACATCACGCCGACGCCGGCGAGGCACTTGCTCGGGAATATGCAGCCCGGCTGGTTCGGATTGACGATCGCGCGCGCGGCGGGCAGTTCGTTGCCGGGCAGGTGGTGGTCGGTGACGAGCACGTCGATGCCAAGGGCGTTGGCCGCCGCGACGCCGTCGACGCTCGCGATGCCGTTGTCGACGGTGATCAGCAGATCGGGCTTGCCGGCCGCACTGCGTGTCGCGAGCTCGACGATGTCCGGCGTGAGCCCGTAGCCGTGCTCCATGCGGTTCGGCACCAGATAGTCGATGCGCGCGCCGAACATGCGCAGCCCGCGCACCGCGACCGCGCAGGCGGTCGCGCCGTCGCAGTCGTAGTCGGCGACGACCAGCATGCGGCGCTGCTGCTGGAGCGCGTCGGCGAGCAGCGCGGCGGCCGCGTCGCAGCCCTTCAGTTCGGCGGGCGGCACGAGCCGCGCGAGGCCGGTTTCGACGTCCTCGGGCAGGCACACGCCGCGCGCTGCGTACAGGCGCGCGAGCACCGGATGCAGGCCGCAGCGGGTCAACACTTCGGCGTCGACGGGGGAGCAGGGGCGTGTAACGATTCGGGTCATGCGGAAGGGCCGTGGATCATTCGATGAAAAGCGAGGCCAGCACGCGCCGCCGCCAGAATTTGCGCAGATCGCCGCGCGTGACCGTCAGCGTCACCGAGCCGGTGTCGCCGCACAGCGTGAGGCCGAGCTCGGCGAGTTCGCCCGACTGGAGTGCCGCGAGCGCGGGCGCGAACCAGTCGGTCTGCAGCGCGGCGAATGCCTGGTTCCAGCGCGCCCAGTCCTGTTCGACGTAGGGCGCGGAGAAGGGGTCGAGTTCGACGAGCGTTGCGCCGCTGCCGTAGGCGGTGCCGCGCAGCGCCGCGGCCAGTTCGCGATACGACGCCGGCGGCGCGCCTGTCGCGACCCCCGCGCTGAGCGCGAGACCGCGCGTTGCGGCGGCATCGGACAGCACCTGCGCGAACGGACTGCGCACGCTCCGCGCGGCGCCTTGCGCGTGAAACCAGATCGAGTTGACGGCCGGCAGCCCGCGCGCCTCCCGCGCTTCGTTGACCGGATGCTCGAACCACGCCATCTGCACTTCGTTCTGCAGCTTCATCCACGCGCGAGAGCGTTCGCCGGAATGCGCTTCGTGCGGCAACCAGATCTCGATGTTGCGGCCGCTCGCGCGCAACGGCGACGCGCCCGCGAGCGAACCGAAAGCGTCGCTCGACAGATACCAGCGGATTGGCTTGGGCGCCTCGATGCGCACGCCGAGTTCCTCGATCAGCGGACGTGCGAGCGCGAGCAGCGTGCTCGCTTCGGCGTCCGACAGATCGAGCGACGCCGGGTCGATCAGCACCAGGTGGTCGTGCGCGATGTGCACGTGCACCGGCTGCACGCAGGCCCACGTCGCGCTGCCGGGTTCGCCGCCGTCGGCGCGCAGCATGTAGGGCGCGAGCGGGGCTTCGTCGGCGGCGGCCGAGGCGCCGTCGGGCAGCGCGCCGAATTGTCGCGCGACCCAGCGCTCGTGCGGCAGCGTGCGCTGAAAATCCTCGCCGATCACGCGTTCGATCAGCGTCGCGCGCGCGATCAGCCGGTCGAGAGCGGGACACTGGATGTCGTGAAGCGCGGTGGAGGCGTCGGCCGCGGCAGGCAGCGCGAAGGGCAGCAGAAGATGGAGGCGGTCGGCAGGCATGATGCTGCGCATTGTAGGGCAAACGGTGCGAGTATTTCGACGAAGCGCGGCCGGTTTGTCGATGGCGCGGCCGAGGCACGTCCTTTGCGCGAGCCGCCGGCATTGTGTGGCAAACTTCGCGCTTGATCGCTGGACCCGGCAGGGTGGCGCACCGCGGCGCCGCGCTTCTATGCGCCGGCGGAGCCGCACAGCGGCCGGGCGCGCGAGGAACGATCCGCGCCGCCGCGAGCCCAACGATCACGACGCTCGGGCCGCACGGCGGACGTCGATGTCCGCCGGTCCCGACATACAGTCGAAGAACGCAAAAAAGGATTCGCTTGAAATTTCCCTACGAATGGCAGATTGGCTGGCGCTACACACGCGCCGGCAAACGCACGACCGGTAACGGCTTCATTTCGTTCATCGCGCTGGTGTCGATGTCGGGCATCGCGCTTGGCGTCGCGGCGCTGATCGTCGTGTTGTCGGTGATGAACGGCTTTCAGAAAGAGGTGCGCGACCGCATGCTGTCGGTGCTCGCGCACGTCGAGATCTTTTCGCCGACCGGTTCGATGCCCGACTGGCAACTGACCGCGAAGGAGGCGCGCCAGAACAAGGAGGTGATCGGCGCGGCGCCCTACGTCGAGGCCCAGGCGCTGCTGACGCGCCAGGACGCGGTGAGCGGCGTCGCGTTGCGTGGCATCGAGCCGACGCTCGAGCCTGAAGTGTCCGACATCGGCAAGGAAATGAAAGGCGGCAAGCTGGCCGACCTCGTGCCCGGCGGCTTCGGCATCGTGCTCGGCGCGGATCTGGCGGCCAATCTCGGCGTGCAGCTGAACGACAAGATCACGCTCGTCGCGCCCGAAGGCACGATCACGCCGGCGGGCATGCTGCCGCGCCTGAAGCAGTTCACGGTGGTCGGCATCTTCGAGTCGGGCCATTACGAATACGACAGCACGCTCGCGCTGATCAACATCAAGGACGCACAGGCGCTGTTCCGGCTGCCCGCACCGACCGGCGTGCGGCTGCGCCTCACCGACATGCAGCGCGCGCCGGAAGTCGCGCATCAGCTCGCGCGCACGCTGTCGGGCGATCTGTACATCCGCGACTGGACCCAGCAGAACAAGACCTGGTTCTCGGCGGTGCAGATCGAGAAGCGCATGATGTTCATCATCCTGACGCTGATCATTGCGGTGGCCGCGTTCAATCTGGTGTCGTCGCTGGTGATGACGGTGACCAACAAGCAGGCCGACATCGCGATTCTGCGCACGCTCGGCGCGCAGCCCGGCTCGATCATGAAGATCTTCGTCGTGCAAGGCGTGACGATCGGCTTCATCGGCACGGCGACCGGCGTCGTGCTCGGCTGTCTGATCGCGTGGAGCATTCCGTGGCTCGTGCCGATGATCGAGCATCTGCTCGGCGTGCAATTCCTGCCGCCGTCGGTGTACTTCATCAGCGAGCTGCCGTCGGAGCTGGTTCCGGCGGACGTCGCGCGCATCGGCATCATCGCGTTCGTGCTGTCGGCGCTCGCGACGCTCTATCCGAGCTGGCGCGGCGCGAAGGTCCGTCCGGCGGAGGCGCTGCGCTATGAATGACCGCCTCGTCCATCCCTCAACCGATTCATCCATGACCGCTCAGGACTCCGCGTCGCATCCGTTCGTGCTCGAAGCCACCGGCATTTCCAAAGCGTTCGTGCAGGGCGGGCTGAACGTGCAGGTGCTCAACAATGCGCAACTCGCCGTGCGGCGGGGCGAGAAGCTCGCGATCGTCGGCGCGTCGGGCTCCGGCAAGAGCACGCTGCTGCACGTGCTCGGCGGTCTCGACGATCCGAGCACGGGCCACGTGTCGGTGCTCGGCAAGCCGTTCACGAAACTCTCCGAGCGCGAGCGCAACGTCCTGCGCAATCGCGCGCTCGGTTTCGTGTATCAGTTTCACCATCTGCTGCCGGAGTTTTCCGCCCTCGATAACGTCGCGATGCCGCTGCGGATTCGTCGCGAGACGACTGAAGTCGCGCGCCGCGAGGCCATGGCGGTGCTGGAGCGCGTCGGCATGGGGCATCGCGCGAAGCATCGGCCGGGCGAGCTGTCGGGCGGCGAGCGTCAGCGTGTCGCGATCGCGCGTGCGCTCGTCACGAAGCCCGCCTGCGTGCTCGCCGACGAGCCGACCGGTAACCTTGACGGCGGCACCGCCGACACGGTTTTCAACCTGATGCTCGAACTGTCGCGCACGCTCGAGACGAGCTTCGTGATCGTCACGCACGACCCGGAGCTGGCGGGCCGCTGTGATCGCATCATGCGGTTGCGCGACGGCGTGCTGCACGAAGAGCCGCCGGTGCCGGTCTGAGTGCGGGCCGGCACGGTCCGTCCTCTTGCCAGCGAGATAACCCATGTGGATCGATACGCACTGCCATCTCGACGCTTCGGAGTTCGACGCCGACCGTGATGCGGTTGCGGCGTCCGCGCGCCATGCGGGGGTGTCGCGCATCGTGATTCCGGCGATCGGGCGACAGAACTTCGCGGCGGTGCGCGAGCTCGCGCATCGCGTCGACGGCGGCGCGTACGCGCTCGGCATTCATCCGCTCCTCACGCCGCACGCCGTCGATGCCGACCTCGACCTGTTGCGCATGGAGATCGAGGCGAGTCTCGACGATCCGCGCTTCGTCGGCATCGGCGAGATCGGGCTCGACTATTTCGTCGACGGCCTCGACGATACGCGCCAGCAGTTTTTCTACAACGGCCAGTTGCAGCTCGCGCGCGAATTCGATTTGCCGGTCATCTGCCATGTGCGCAAATCGCAGGATCAGGTGATCAAAGGGCTGCGCAGGCATCAGATTCATCGCGGCATCGCGCACGCGTTCAATGGCAGTTTCCAGCAGGCGCAGGCGTACATCGATCAGGGCATGCATCTTGGGTTCGGCGGCAACCTCACGTTCGAGCGCGCCCGGCAGATCCGGCGACTCGCCGAACAGCTGCCGTTCGATGCGCTGGTCGTCGAGACCGACGCGCCGGATATCGCGCCGTCGTGGATGTACAGGCAGCGCAATTCACCCGAGCAGATTCCGGCGATCGGCGCGAGCCTCGCGCGACTGCGCGGTGTCACTTCCGACGCAGCCGCCCTTGGCACAACGGCTAACGCGCTCGCCGCGCTGCCGCGACTCGCGCTTTCCTCTGCATAATCGATTCCGTTGATCGAAAGGGTTCGCGTCGGGCGATCCCCACGCCCGGCGGGCTTGCTGCTGCCCGTTCGCTGGCGCGGTGACGAGGCCCGGCGCCAGCGGGTACGGAGGGCGGATGAGGGCGGTCTGGTGTGGATTTGCGTTGGGGGTGGTCTGGCTGCAGCGACAGGCGGTGTTGCCGGATACAGGCGCATGGTGCGCGTTGATACTGCTCGGCTGCACGGCGGCCGGCGTTGCGGTGTGGGGTTTGCGTGGCGGCGGAGCGGCTGCGGCGGCGGGTGTGACAGGTGCGGCAGGTGCGGCAGGTGCGGCGCTTCAGCGCGAATACGAGCGGGGCTTCTCGCACCAGCTCGCTAGCCGCGTATGGCGCGACGCTCGCATGCGGCGGGTGGCCGGTTGGGGCGCGGTGTGGTGCGCGGCGATCTGCGTCGGCTTCGGCTACGCGGCCGTGCGCGCGCAAACGCGGCTCGCGGTGAGCCTGCCGCACGAGTGGGAAGGGCGCGATATCGAGGTGGTCGGCACGATCAAGGGATTGCCGACGCGTGACGACAAAGGCGCGCGCTTCCTGTTCGACGTCGAGACGAACGGTGCGCGGCTCGCCGCTTTCCCGCGCGTGATCCAGCTAGCCTGGATCGCGCGCGGCGCCGCGACGCCGCGGCTCGAACCGGGCGAACGCTGGCGTCTGACCGTGCGCCTGAAGCGCCCGCACGGCAACGCGAATTTCGGCGTGCGCGATGCAGAGGCGAGTCTGCTCGCGCGCAACGTCCGCGCGACCGGCTACGTGAGCGTGCCGGACCATGCGCGGCGCCTGACCGATCACGCGCGCGGGCTCGCCGTGCTGGTCGACCGCTGGCGCGCCGGGTTGCGTGCGCGTATCGACGCGGTGCTTGCCGATGCGCCGCATCGCGGCATCGTCGTCGCGCTCGCGATCGGCGCGCAGGACGAAGTGAGCCCCGCCGACTGGCAATTGATGCGCGGCACCGGCACGAGTCATCTGGTGGCGATTTCGGGCTTGCATCTCGGCTTGGTCGCGGCGCTGACCGGCTGGCTCGCGGCGGCAATCTGGAGACGGTCGGGGTGGCTCGGCCGCAACTGGCCGCTGCGCTTGCCCGCGCAGCTCGTCGGCGTGACGGCGGGTGCGATGTTCGCCGCACTGCATGCCGCGCTCGCGGGCTTCAACGTGCCAGCGCAACGCGCGCTGTGGATGGCCGCGCTCGTCGCGCTGGCGTTCGTCGGCGGCCGGCAGCTAGCGCGCTCCACGGTGCTCGCGTGGGCGCTCGGGCTCGTGCTGCTGGTCGATCCGTGGGCGGTCGTGTCGGCCGGATTCTGGCTGTCGTTTTGCGCGGTCGGCGCGATCCTGTTCGCGATGTCGGGGCGGCCGCGCGTGCGGGTTCCACTGGCGTCCCGTCATCATGAAGGCGAGGAGGGCAGCGCGGCGTGTCTCGTATCGATCCGGCGTCTGCGCGTGCTCGCCGAACGGTTGCGCAGCGCCGCTCACGCGCAGTTCGCGGTGACGGTCGCGCTGGCGCCGCTGACCGCCTACTGGTTCGCGCAAATTCCGCTCGTCGGTCCGCTCGCGAACGCGTTCGCGATTCCCTGGGTGAGCCTGCTCGTCACGCCGACGGTGCTCGCGGGCGTCGCATTGCCCGCGCCGCTCGACGCGTTCGCGTGGCGCGCCGCGCACACGCTGCTCGATGGTCTCGCGGCCGGCCTGCAACTGGCGTCGGGACCGCGCTGGACGCTGTGGTGGCTGCCGCAGCCGCATGCGTGGGCGCTGGCCGCGGCGGCGCTCGGTGTGCTGTGGTGTCTCGCGCCGCGCGGCTGGCCACTGCGCTGGGCGGCGCCGCTGTCGTGGCTGCCGCTGCTGATGCCCAGCGCAAGCGGCGCACTCGCCGAGCCATCGGGCGCGTTCCGTCTGACTGCGCTCGATGTCGGGCAGGGCTCGTCGGTGCTCGTGCAGACCGCGCATCACGCCTTGCTGTTCGATGCGGGTCCCGGTCCGGAATCGAGCCACGCTGGCGAGCGCGTGGTGGTGCCGTTCCTGCGGGCGCAAGGCGTGACGACGCTCGATACGCTGATGATCAGTCACGCCGATTCGGATCATGCGGGCGGCGCCCCTGCCGTTTTCGATGCGATCGAGGTGCGTCAGCTGGTGGCTGCTCTGGCGCCGGACAATCCGCTGTGGCCGAAGGCAAAACAGCATGGCACGCAGACGCTGCCGTGCATGGCGGGGCAGCGCTGGCAGTGGGATGGTGTTGAGTTCGCCGTGCTGTGGCCTGACGTCGAGGCACTCACGGGCAAAGCGAACGAGCATTGCTGCGTGTTGAGGGTCAGCACGTTGCCGCCCACCAACGCAAGCCAGGCGGCGGCGTTCGTCGGTGCGAACGCGCTGCGTTTCACGGCCCTGCTGACCGCCGACATCGAAGCGCCGACCGAACGCGCGCTGCTCGCGCGCGATCCCGCTATGCTGCGCGCGCAAGTGTTGATGGTGCCGCATCATGGCAGCAAAACGTCGTCGACCGAGCCGTTCCTCGACTCTATCGATCCGTCCATCGCGTTATTTCAGGTAGGCTACGAGAATCGCTTCCATCATCCGAATGCGGGCGTGTTCGCGCGCTACGCGGCGCGTCATATCGAACTCGGGCGCAGCGATCGCGATGGCGCCGTGAGGGTCGACGTCGATCCGGGCGCGCGCGGTGAGGAGGGCGCCGCGCTCACGCTCGAGCGCTATCGGGACACGCAGCGCCGCTACTGGATGGAGCCCTGAGCGCGTCGCGGCCCGATGAGCGCAACAGCGCAGACAACAGGCGCAAGCAGCGGTATAAGCAGCGGCACAGGCAAAGCACCGCCCACGCGTAAAAAACACAACGGAGATCGCCGCAGTTGAAAAACATCATCCATTTCACGCATGCGAACGGCTTTCCGGCCTCGACTTACCGGACGATCTTCGCCGAGCTCTCCGACGACTACGACGTGCGCTCGATCGAGCGGATCGGCCATGATCCGCGCTTTCCGGTCACGCAGGACTGGCCCCATCTGGTCGAGCAACTGCTTGACGACATCGCCCGCAAGTACGAGCAGCCGGTGTGGCTCGTCGGGCATTCGCTCGGCGGTTATCTGTCGCTGATGGCGGCGCTGAAAAAGCCGCAGTGGGTGAGGGGCGTCGTGATGCTCGACTCACCGGTGATCGCCGGCTGGCGCAGCAGCATGCTGCGCGTGTCGCAATGGACCGGGCTCGACGAGCGGCTGTCGCCCGCCGCCGCGACGCGCAAGCGGCGCACGCAATGGACGAGCCGTGACGAAGCATGGCGGCACTTCCATTCGAAGCCCGCGTTCGCGCGCTGGGACGAGCGCATGCTGTCCGACTACATCGACTTCGGCATTCCGCAGAGTTCGCCCGACGGCACCCGGGTGCTCGCGTTCGATCGTCGCACCGAATACCAGATCTACCGGACGCTGCCGCATACGCTCGGCGCGCGGCTCGCGCGCGGCGCGCCGGTGCCGGTCGGGTTCATCGCCGGGACACGCTCGAAGGAAATCCGCCAGGCCGGGCTCGACGCGACGCGACGCGCGACCGGCGGCCATGTCGAGTGGATCGAGGGCAGCCATCTGTATCCGATGGAAAAGCCGATCGAAACCGCGCGCGCGGTGCAACGCATGCTGCGTGAGCTGGAGCGAACCGCCTGACGTGCTGCGCGCACGAAGCGGGCCCCAAACCGCTGCGCCGGCTGCCACGCGAGGCGGCCTCGGCACGCGTGGGTCGGCCGTTTTTTGCTGGGTCGGGACCATCCTTTACGGTATAATCCGTTTTTCCCGCGAGCATCCAGCGATGACCAAATATGTTTTCGTCACCGGCGGCGTAGTATCTTCCCTCGGCAAGGGTATTGCCGCCGCTTCCCTCGCCGCGATCCTCGAATCGCGCGGTCTTAAAGTCACCCTCCTCAAACTCGATCCCTACATCAACGTCGACCCCGGCACGATGAGCCCGTTTCAGCACGGCGAAGTGTTCGTGACGGAAGACGGAGCGGAAACCGACCTCGACCTCGGCCACTACGAGCGCTTCATCAGCACGAAGATGCGCAAGGCCAACAACTTCACCACGGGCCAGATTTACGAGTCGGTAATCCGCAAGGAACGCCGCGGCGATTATCTCGGCAAGACCGTGCAGGTCATCCCGCACATCACGAACGAAATCCAGGCATTCGTCGAGCGCGGCGCAGCGTCTGCGACGTGCGGCGAGCCGGATGTCGCGATCGTCGAAGTGGGTGGCACGGTGGGTGACATCGAATCGCTGCCGTTCCTCGAAGCCGCGCGCCAGATGAGCCTGCGCCTCGGCCGCAACAGCGCGTGCTTCGTGCACCTGACACTGGTGCCCTGGGTCGCCACGGCCGGCGAACTCAAAACCAAGCCGACCCAGCACAGCGTGCAGAAGCTGCGCGAAATCGGCATTTCGCCGCACGTGCTGCTGTGCCGTGCCGACCGCCGCATTCCGGACGACGAGCGCGCGAAGATCTCGCTGTTCTCGAACGTGCCCGAAGACGCGGTGATTTCCGTGTGGGACGCGGACAGCATCTACAAGATTCCGCAGATGCTGCACGACCAGGGTCTCGACGCGATCATCTGCGAAGAGCTGAAGCTCACGCCGAAGGCGGCGGACCTGTCCATGTGGTCGGACCTCGTCGAGAAGCTGCAGAACCCGAAGCACGAAGTGACGATCGGCATGGTCGGCAAGTACGTCGATCTGACCGAGTCGTACAAGTCGCTGATCGAAGCGCTGCGTCATGCGTCGATGCATACGTCGACGCGCGTGAACATCGAGTACATCGACTCCGAAGAGATCGAAACGCAAGGCGTCGGGAGCCTCAAGCATCTCGACGCGGTGCTCGTGCCGGGCGGCTTCGGCCGTCGCGGCACCGAAGGCAAGATCGCCGCGATCCGTTATGCGCGCGAAGCGAACGTGCCGTATCTCGGCATCTGCCTCGGCATGCAGCTCGCCGTGATCGAATTCGCCCGCGACGTCGTCGGCCTGAAGGACGCGAACAGCACCGAATTCGATCAGGAAACGAAGAACCGCGTGGTCGCGCTGATCACCGAGTGGTACGACCGCGAAGGCCGCGTCGAGAAGCGTACCGAAGAGTCGGATCTCGGCGGCACGATGCGCCTCGGCTCGCAGCGCTGTCCGATCAAGCCCGGCACGCTCGCCGAAGAGATCTACGGCACCGATGTGAACGAACGCCACCGTCACCGTTATGAGGTGAATAACCGTTTCGTGCCCCAGCTCGAAGGCGGTGGCCTCATCATTAGCGCCCGTACCCCGAGCGAGGATTTGCCGGAAATGATGGAGCTGCCGCGCAGCATGCACCCGTGGTTCGTCGGCGTCCAGTTCCACCCTGAATTCACGTCTACGCCGCGTGACGGTCATCCGCTGTTCAAGTCGTTCGTCGAAGCGGCGCTCGCGCATCAGCAGTCGAGGGTCGAGGAGAAAGCATGAAACTGGGCGATTTCGACGTCGGGCTCGACAAGCCGTTTTTCCTGATCGCCGGTACCTGTGTCGTCGAATCCGAACAGATGACGATCGACACGGCCGGCCGCCTGAAGGAAATCTGCGCGAAGCTGAACATTCCGTTCATCTACAAATCGTCGTACGACAAGGCCAATCGCAGCAGCGGCAAGTCGTTTCGCGGTCTGGGCATGGACGAAGGTCTGCGCATCCTGTCGGAAGTGAAGCGCCAGCTGGGTCTGCCGGTGCTGACCGACGTGCACGCCGAACACGAGATCGAGCAGGTGGCGTCGGTCGTCGACGTGCTGCAAACGCCCGCGTTCCTGTGCCGTCAGACCGACTTCATCCACGCGTGCGCGCGCTCGGGCAAGCCGGTCAACATCAAGAAGGGCCAATTTCTCGCGCCGCACGACATGAAGAACGTGATCGACAAGGCGCGCGACGCCGCGCGTGAAGCGGGTCTGTCCGAAGACCGCTTCATGGCGTGCGAGCGCGGCGTGTCGTTCGGCTATAACAACCTCGTGTCGGACATGCGTTCGCTCGCGATCATGCGCGAGACCAACGCGCCGGTCGTGTTCGACGCGACGCATTCGGTGCAGTTGCCGGGCGGTCAGGGCACGAGCTCGGGCGGCCAGCGCGAATTCGTGCCGGTGCTCGCGCGCGCCGCGGTCGCGGTCGGCGTCGCCGGTCTGTTCATGGAAACGCACCCGAATCCGGCGCAAGCGAAGTCTGACGGGCCGAACGCGGTGCCGCTCAATCGCATGGCCGACCTGCTCGAGACGCTCGTCACGCTCGACCGGGCCGTCAAGCGCGGGCCGTTCCTCGAAAGCGATTTCAACTGATTCAGGTGTGCGCCGCGTGTCACGATTGCCCTCGATAATCGACCCGCGGCGCTTTCGCATAATGATCGTCGAACGTATCGGCGCGCGAGCTGTCTGTCGGGGAGACCGGCAGGTGCGCAATGCAAGGCCACAGTAAAGAATTCAACGTCATCCTTTGAGGAAACCATGAGTGCTATCGTAGACATCATCGGTCGAGAGATTCTCGATTCGCGAGGCAACCCCACCGTCGAATGCGACGTGCTGCTCGAGTCGGGCACGATGGGGCGCGCGGCCGTGCCGTCGGGCGCGTCGACCGGCTCGCGCGAAGCGATCGAACTGCGCGACGGCGAAGCCGGCCGCTACGGCGGCAAGGGTGTACTGAAGGCCGTCGAGCACATCAACACGGAAATCTCCGAAGCGATCATGGGTCTCGACGCTTCCGAGCAGGCGTTCCTCGACAAGACGCTGCTCGAGCTCGACGGCACCGACAACAAGTCGCGCCTCGGCGCGAACGCGATGCTGGCCGTGTCGATGGCCGTCGCGAAGGCCGCGGCTGAGGAGGCCGGTCTGCCGCTGTACCGCTACTTCGGCGGCTCGGGCGCCATGCAACTGCCGGTGCCGATGATGAACATCGTCAACGGCGGCGCGCATGCGAACAACAGCCTGGACATCCAGGAATTCATGATCGTGCCGGTCAGCCAGCCGAGCTTCCGCGAAGCACTGCGCTGCGGCGCCGAAGTGTTCCATGCGCTGAAGAAGATCCTGTCGGACCGCGGCATGAGCACGGCAGTCGGCGACGAAGGCGGCTTCGCACCGAACTTCGGCAGCAACGAGGAATGCCTGTCCACTATTTTGCAAGCCATCGAGAAAGCAGGCTACCGCGCCGGTGAAGACGTGCTGCTCGCGCTCGACTGCGCGGCGAGCGAGTTCTACCACGACGGCAAGTACCAGCTCGCGGGCGAAGGCCTGCAGCTGTCGTCGACGGAATTCGCGGACTACCTCGCGAACCTCGCCGACAAGTTCCCGATCGTGTCGATCGAAGACGGCATGCACGAGGGCGACTGGGAAGGCTGGAAGACGCTGACCGACAAGCTCGGCAACAAGGTCCAGCTGGTCGGCGACGACCTGTTCGTGACGAACACGCGCATCCTGAAGGAAGGCATCGAGAAGGGCATCGCGAACTCGATCCTGATCAAGATCAACCAGATCGGCACGCTGACGGAAACCTTCGCGGCGATCGAAATGGCCAAGCGCGCGGGCTACACGGCGGTGATTTCGCACCGTTCGGGCGAAACTGAAGACTCGACGATCGCGGACATCGCCGTCGGTCTGAACGCCGGCCAGATCAAGACAGGTTCGCTGTCGCGTTCCGACCGCATCTCGAAGTACAACCAGCTGCTGCGTATCGAGGAAGATCTCGGCGATATCGCGAGCTACCCGGGCAAGTCGGCCTTCTACAATCTGCGCTAAGCGGTCTTCGCCAGATTGTTCACGCCGATCGATGAGCCGGTTATCCTTCGTTTCTGATTGACCTCGCCGCCCTGCGTATAGCGCAGGGCGGCGCGTATTTATTGTGCTTACTTCATGCGGCTTGTCACTGCTGTCCTGATCGTTCTGCTGGCGTTGATCCAGTACCCGCTCTGGTGGGGGCACGGCGGCTGGCTGCGCGTGCATGAGTTGCAGGGACAACTCGCGCAGCAACTGCAGAAGAATGCCGACGCGAAGCTGCGCAACGAGCGCATCCAGGGCGAAGTGCAGGACCTGCAGAATGGCACGGCCGCGGTCGAAGAGCGGGCGCGCTACGAAATGGGCATGGTCAAGGACGGCGAAGTGTTCGTGCAGTTCGTGTCGCCGAACCAGCCGTTGCCGTTGGCGAATACGCCGTCGGCGAACACCTCGACGCGCGGTGAGGTGTCGGCCGCGCCGCTGCATGTGGTGCCGAATCCGGAGTCGCGCGCGAAGCCGGATCGCAAGCATGGCGGGAAGGCAGCGGCTGCGAAGGAGAAGAAGCCGGTGCACTGAGGTTCGATATTTCGCATCGGCCTCGCAGGAAGGCGCAAAAAAAGCGCGGTTCATCCTGAACCGCGCTTTTTTGTTTTTATGCTGCCGTGTTCGCCCTACCAGCCCCAATACGGCCCGAACCCGACGCCGATCCCGGTTCCCCAGCCACGTCCCCAGCCGCCGCTCGAGAAGCCCGCGGAAAACCTCACGGGCGGCGAACGCGAGTAGTAGCGCGACCAGGCTTGCGCGGCGGCGTCCGCGGCCATCGTCTGATTCTGTTCGAACATGACCTGTTGCTCGATCGCGTCATAGCGCGCGCGTTCCTCCGGTGTCAGCGTCTGCGTATGACTGATGGCTTCGGCCTGATCGGGCGGCAGACGGCTCAGAATCGGCGCTGGGCCACGCGGATCGATCGAGCAGCCGGCCAGCACCGTGCTGCCCGTGAGGACGGCAAGGATCAACGAAAGCGTGTGCTTCATGGTCGAATCTCCATCGGTCCGAGGCTCGAGCAAGCTTCTTCCAACGCGCAGTACCGCATCCTTCCAAAGTATCAACGCCGCGCTCAAAAGCAACGCGCCGCCCGAGCCGTGACGAGGCATGGGGCGGCGCGGTCAGGACTTGCGTTGAAGAGCCCGATCAGTTCACGGGCACGTACTCCGCTTCGGCGAAAGCGCGGTCTAGTGCCGTTGCGCGGCCGCCGGCGTCACACCCTGTGAGAGTCCGCCGGCCACGAAAAGTTGCGCGACGTCGACCGGGTCGAACTCGTAGCGCTGATTACAAAACTCGCAGTGAATCTCGACGTGGCCGCGTTCCTCGATCACGCTGTCGACTTCATCGCGGCCAAGCATCTTCAGCATCGCGCCGACTTTTTCGCGCGAGCACGTGCATTCGAAGCGCGCGGTAACCGGCTCGAAATGCTGGACGTTTTCCTGCCAGAACAGGCGTCGGAACACCGTCTCAGGTTCTTCCTTCAGCAGCTCGTCGTGCGACAGCGTGCCGCCGAGCGTGCACACGCGTTCCCACGTATCCGCGTCGAGCTCGCCCGGATGCGGGACGATGCCGCCGTCGCCCGGCAGTTTCTGCAGCAGCATGCCGACCGCGCGCTCGGTGTTCGCCGCGAGCCACATGCGCGTGTCGAGCTGCTCGGAGTGATGCATATAGTGCTCGAGCACCTCGGCGATCGACTTCAGCGCTCCGTCCACGCCCGACAGCGGCACGATACTCTGGTACGGCTGCTGGCCGGGCTGCTTGGCGGTCGGGTCGAGCGTGATCACGCAGCGGCCGTAGCCGCTCGCGTTCACCAGATCGATGAGCGAGGTCGTGTCGTCGATCGTATGGGCGGCTTCGCCGGACAGCTTCGCGGTGGCGCGCATCGTCAGGTTCGAGCTGCACTGCACGACCAGCATCTTGACCGGGCCATCGCCGAAAATCTGCATGACGAGCGTGCCGTCGAACTTCAGGTTCGCCGACAGCAGCGCGCACGCGGCCATCATTTCGCCCAGAATCGTTCGCACGGGCGCCGGATAATCGCGGCGCATCAGCACGTCCTGCCAGGTATTGCGCAGGGAAACGATCTCGCCGCGCACCGGCGCCGCGCTGAACATGAATTTTTGCAACTGGTCGCTCACAACTTTTCCTCGCTGGAATGACGCGGCATGACGCCGCGCCTTTGCGCACCGCGCGCCGGCCGTCTAGCCGATGCGTACGAGCTGCGCCTTGAAATACTCGCGGCGCCCGGCATAGCTTGCCGCGCCGCGCTGCATGTTGGCGATATCCGCTTCCGTCAGTTCGCGTACCGCCTTCGCGGGCGCGCCGAGGATCAGCGTATTGTCGGGAAACACCTTGCCCTCGGTGACGATGGCGCCCGCTCCGACCAGACAGTTGCGGCCGATCACCGCGCCATTCAAGACCACCGCCTGAATTCCGATCAACGCGCCTTCCTTGATCGTGCAGCCGTGCAGCATCGCCTGATGGCCGATCGTCACGTTCGACTCGACCGTCAGCGGATAGCCGGGGTCGGTGTGCAGCACCGCGCTTTCCTGCACGTTGCTGCCGGCGCCGATCGTGATCGGCTCGTTGTCGCCGCGCAGTGTCGCGCCGAACCACACGCTCGCGTTCTCCTCGAGCGTTACGTTGCCGATGATGTTCGCCGAATCCGCGACGAACACGCTTTCATGAATGATCGGGGCGGCTTCGCCCAGCTTGTAAATCGTCACAATGTCTCCTTGTTGGTCAGAGCCGGGCCTTCGGTGACTCCGATCCTGCGCACGATGATGGTCTGATCGGTTGCCACGCATGGGCGGGGCGGCGCGCAGCCGGCGCGGTGCGAGGTTGGCGGTCTTGCGTCGCCAACTGACGGGCGTGCCCGAAAGCGCGCCGGTTGGTCGAATCGGGTATTGTAAACGGTTGTGTGCATGAGCCGCTTGGCCGCTCGCGCGCGGCTCAGCCGCCGTCTGTCCGCCGTCTTTACCGCCTCCAACGCCGATCCGTTTGTCATGACGTCCGCCGCTTCGCCCGTTTCTGTCGCTTCTCCCGCATCGAATTCTCACGACGAGCCGCCGTGCGCGCGCCGCGCCGCGCTCGCCGCGTTGCGCGAGCGGGATCCGGCCGCGAAGGCCGGGGCGGCCCGCGAGTTGTACGCTGCGGTACTCGACGGTCGCGCGCTCTGTGACTCCGGCCTCGATCTCGCCGAGCCCGCTGGCCTGCCGGGCCGCCCCGAACGGCCCGAACTGGTCGAACCGCGCCAACTCGGTCGACGCAGCATGCAGTCGCCGCAGGGCCGCGCGGTGCTGCTCCACGCGCTCGCGCACATCGAGTTCAATGCGATCAATCTGGCGCTCGACGCCATCTGGCGTTTCCCCGGCATGCCCGCCGGGTTCTATACCGACTGGCTCAAAGTCGCCGCCGAAGAGGCGTATCACTACTCGCTGCTCGCCGCGCGTCTCGCCGAATATGGCCACGCGTACGGCGACTTCCCGGCGCACGGCGGCCTATGGGATATGTGCGAGCGCACCCGTGGTGACGTGCTCGCGCGCATGGCGCTCGTGCCGCGTACGCTCGAAGCGCGCGGCCTCGACGCGTCGCCGCCGATCCGCGCGCGTCTGCAGCAGGCCGGCGATCACGCGTCGGCGGCGATTCTCGACGTGATCCTGCGCGATGAAATCGGCCACGTGCTGATCGGCAACCGCTGGTTCCGTCACCTGTGCGACGCGGACGGCCTCGATCCGCACCACACCTATCTGCGTCTCGCCGACCAGTATCACGCGCCGAAACTGCGTGGCCCGTTCAATTTCGAAGCGCGCCGCGACGCTGGTTTCGACGACGCCGAACTCGCCGCGCTCGCGAGTCAGGATGCGCAGCAAGCCATGCAGGCAACGGACGACCGAGCATCGCGTCAATAAACCGTTACCACTTCTTGCGCCGCTGTTCCTATAATCGAACGACCATTCTTTTTTACGGGTGCGCCGTTCATGAATACATCCCGCTCTGAGTTCGTTGCCGCGCGCGGCGTCCGGCTGCACGTGCGGCGCTGGGGCCATCCCGATGCGCGGATACTGTTCATGCTGCACGGCTGGATGGACGTCGGCGCGTCGTTCCAGTTCGTCGTCGATGCGCTCGGTGGCGACTGGCAGGTGATCGCGCCCGACATGCGCGGCTTCGGTCTGTCCGACTGGCCGGTCGCCGAGCGCGGCGGCGGCAGCTACTGGGTGCAGGACTATCTCGGCGATCTCGACGCGCTGATCGACCACTACGCGCCCGACGGCCAGGTGAACCTCGTCGGTCACAGCATGGGCGCGAACGTCGTGTGCCTGTATGCGGGCGTGCGGCCGCAGCGGGTACGGCGCGTGGTCGATCTGGAAGGCTTCGGGCTCGCGCGATCGCATCCGGCGCAGGCGCCGAAGCGCCTGCTCAATTGGCTCGACGAATTGCGCGATCCACCCCAGCTCAAGCGCTACGCGTCGCTCGACGAGGTCGCCGCCCGCCTGATCAAAACCAATCCGCGCCTCGTTCCGCGGCGTGCGCAATTTCTCGCGCAGCACTGGTCGAAGCCGGATGGCGAAGGGCGCTTCATGCTGCTCGCCGATCCAGCGCACAAGGTCCGCGGCCCGACGCTGTATCGCCTCGACGAGGTGATGGCGGTGTGGCGTAAGGTCAGCGCGAAGGTGCTGCACGTCGAGGCCGCCGGCTCGCCGACGCTCGCGCAGATCGCCGGCGACATTCCGCTCGACGAATTCAAGGCGCGTTTCCAGGCGTTTCCCGATTGGCGCGAGAAGATCATCGACGGCGCGGGGCACATGGTGCATCACGACCAGCCGGAGCAGATCGCCGCGTTGATCGAGGGGTTCTGCGCCTGACACCGCGCCTGAAGCTACGTTTGAAACGGCGCTCGGGCGCCCGGAGGTCGCGGGATCGGCGCTGACTGGTCTTGACCTCGCGGCACGCCGGCAACCGGCACTGGCGTCGCGAGATACCCCTGCGGCCCCTTACTGCATTGCAGTAAAATGACCGCAGAACCCTTCCAGGACCACGATGAACGCCGATCTTCACTGCCACTCCACCGTTTCCGACGGCCAGTTCGCGCCGGCCGACGTCGCGCGCCGCGCGCACGCTAACGGCGTGACGCTGTGGGCGCTCACCGATCACGACGAAGTGGGCGGCCAGCACGAGGCGCGCACCGCGGCCGAGGCTCTCGGCATGGATTACCTGAGCGGCGTCGAGATTTCGGTCACGTGGGCGGGGCGCACCGTGCACATCGTCGGACTCGGCATCGATCCGGGCAGCCAGATCCTGATCGACGGTCTCGCCCGCACGCGCGACGGCCGCGCCGCGCGCGCCGAAGCAATCGGCGAGCAACTGGCCACGCTCGGCATTCCAGACGCGTACGAGGGCGCGCTGCATTACGTATCGAATCCCGACATGATGTCGCGCACGCATTTCGCGCGCTTCCTGGTCGAGCACGGCCACTGCGCAAACACCCAGGAAGTGTTCGACCGCTATCTCGGCGACGGCAAGCCGGCTTACGTCGCGCACCGCTGGGCCAGGCTCGCCGACGCACTCGGCTGGATCCAGGCCGCGGGCGGCGTCGCGATCGTCGCGCATCCCGGTCGTTACGCATATTCGCAACTCGAATTCGACGCGTTCTTTGGCGAATTCATCGACCTCGGCGGCGAGGCGATCGAGGTCGTGACCGGCAGCCACACGCCCGACCAGTACCGCGAATATGCGGACGTCGCGCGTCGCTATGGCTTCGAGGCCTCGCGCGGTTCGGACTTCCATGCGCCTGGCGAAGGCCGCATCGAACTCGGTGCACTGCCGCCGCTACCCGCCGATCTGAAGCCCGTTTGGGAACGCTGGCTGTGACCGCGCGCCGTGCCGGAGCGGCACGGCGCGCGCGCGGGCCGGCTGGATGCGGCACGCGCTCTGCTCGCCGCAGCCCATCCGCCGCAGTTCGTCTGCCGCCATCGTGAGTCTCCATGTCCCAATACTTTCGGCTTCACCCCGACAATCCGCAACCGCGTCTCGTCAAGCAGGCCGTGCAGATCATCAACGGCGGCGGCGTGGTCGCGTTGCCGACCGATTCGACCTACGCGCTCGCCTGCCGTCTCGACGACAAGGATGCGGTCGAACGCCTGCGGCGCATCCGCGGACTCGACGAAAAGCAACTACTGTCGCTGCTCGTGCGTGATCTGTCGGAGCTCGCCAATTTTGCTATGGTGGACAACTGGCAGTACAGGCTGCTTAAGTCGGTGACCCCGGGTCCGTACGTGTTCGTGCTGCAGGCCACCAAGGAAGTGCCGCGGCGCGTGTCGCATCCGTCGCGCAAGACGATCGGCCTGCGCGTGCCGGATCACGCGATCACGCTCGCGATTCTCGAGGAGCTTGGCCAGCCGCTGCTCGGCTCGACACTGATCATGCCCGGCGAAACCGAGCCGCTGAACGACCCCGAGGAAATCCGCGCGCGGCTCGAAAAGCAGCTCGATCTGGTGATCGACGGCGGCGCGTGCGTGTGCGAGCCGTCCACCGTGATCGATCTGACCGGCTCGGAGCCGGTGCTGGTGCGGGCAGGGCGCGGCTCGCTCGCGCCGTTCGGTCTCGAGGAAACGGCGTGAGCGTCGTGAGCGAAAGCGGACAGACACGCGCGAGCGCATTGTTACAATAGCGAGCTATGGATTCTTCCCTGATACAGACGATTGCGGTGTACGCGCTGCCGGTGATCTTCGCGATTACGCTGCACGAGGCTGCGCACGGCTACGTCGCGCGCTGGCTCGGCGACAACACCGCGTACGTGCTCGGCCGCGTGTCGCTGAACCCGATGCGGCACATCGATCCGCTCGGCACGATCGCCATTCCGCTGCTGCTGTACTTCGCGACGAGCGGCGCGTTCGTGTTCGGCTATGCGAAGCCGGTGCCGGTCGCGTTCGGCAATCTGCGCAACCCGCGCTGGGGCAGCCTATGGGTCGCGGCGGCCGGGCCCATGTGCAATTTCATCCAGGCGCTGTTCTGGGGCGTGTTCGGCGTTGCGCTCGCGGGGCTCAATGTCAACGAACCGTTTTTCACGCGCATGGCGGGCGCGGGCGTCGGCGTCAATCTCGTGCTCGGCGTGCTGAACCTGTTTCCGCTGCCGCCGCTCGATGGCGGCCGCGTGGTGATGGCCCTGTTGCCGCCGAAGCAATCGATCGCGTTGTCGCGGCTCGAGCCGTACGGCTTTTTCATCGTGATGGCGCTGGTGATGACGGGTACGCTCACGCGTTTCTGGTTGAGGCCACTCGTGACGCTCGGGTATAGCGCGATCACCGCAATTCTGACTCCACTTGTTTCGCTTTTCTAAATAACCATGTTCCCAGACCGTATCTTCTCCGGCATGCGGCCCACCGGGTCGCTGCACCTCGGCCACTATCACGGCGTGCTGAAAAACTGGGTGCGGCTGCAGTCCGAATACCCGTGCTTCTTCTGCGTGGTCGACTGGCACGCACTGACGACGCACTACGAAACGCCCGAAGTGATCGAAAAGAACGTGTGGGACGTGCTGATCGACTGGCTCGCTTCCGGCATCGATCCGGCGCAGGCGACGCTGTTCATCCAGAGCAAGGTGCCCGAGCATGCCGAGCTGGCGCTGCTGCTCGGCATGAGCACGCCGCTCGGCTGGCTCGAACGCGTGCCGACCTACAAGGAGCAGATGGAAAAGCTGAAGGACAAGGACCTGTCCACCTACGGCTTCCTCGGCTATCCGGTGCTGATGGCGGCGGACATTCTGCTGTATCGCGGCTCGCTCGTGCCGGTCGGTGAAGACCAGGTGCCGCACGTCGAGATGACGCGCGAAATCGCCCGTCGTTTCAACTACCTGTACGGCCGTGAGCCGGGCTTCGAGGAGAAGGCGAACGAAGCCGCGAAGAAGCTCGGCGGCAAGCGCTCGAAGCTGTATCACGAGTTGCGCAACGCGTATCAGCAGGAAGGCGACGACGAAGCGCTCGAACGCGCGCGGGCGATGCTGCAGGAATCGCAAAGCCTGTCGATGAGCGATCGCGAGCGCCTGTTCGGCTATCTCGAAGGTTCGCGCAAGATCATCCTCGTCGAGCCGCAGGCGATGCTGACCGAGGCGTCGCGCATGCCGGGTCTCGACGGCCAGAAGATGTCGAAGTCGTACGGCAACACGATCGGCCTGCGCGAAGACGCGGAAACCATCACGAAGAAGGTCCGCACGATGCCGACCGACCCCGCGCGCGTGCGCCGCACCGATCCGGGCGACCCCGACAAGTGTCCGGTGTGGCAGTTGCATCAGGTCTATACCGACGAAGCGACCCACGAGTGGGTGCAGAAGGGCTGCCGCTCGGCAGGCATCGGTTGCCTCGATTGCAAGCAGCCGGTCGTCGAAGGGATTCTGCGCGAGCAGCAGCCGATGCTCGAGCGCGCGCAGAAGTACATGGACGACCCGTCGCTGTTGCGCGCGATCGTCGCCGATGGCTGCGACAAGGCACGCCGGTTCGCGACCGAAACGATGCGCGACGTCCGTGAGGCGATGGGGCTGTCGTACAGCTGATGCACACCCGACGCGCCGCGGTGCAGCGATGAGCACGCCCGTTACCAGTGGCTTGCATGGCCTCGGTGAACCGTCGCGCTGGGTGCGTCACTGGGCGCACCTGATCGCGCCGGGCGGCGCGGTGCTCGACGTCGCGTCGGGGGCCGGGCGGCATGCGCGCTTTTTTGCGTCGCTCGGCCATCCGGTCACCGCGATCGATCGCGACGCGGTTGCTCTCGACCTGCTGCGCGACGCGCCGCTCGTCACACTTCTCGTGGCCGATCTCGAAGGCGCGACGTGGCCACTACCGGCCGATGCGGCGTTCGCCGCCGTCGTGGTCACCAACTACCTGCACCGGCCGCTTTTTCCGCAGTTGCTGCGCGCGCTCGCGCCCGGCGGCGTACTGGTTTACGAGACCTTCGCGCAAGGAAACGAAAGCGTCGGCAAACCCTCCAATCCGGCGTTTTTGCTCGCGCCTGGCGAGCTCCTCGACACCGTGCAGGGCCACCTGCGGGTGATCGCATTTCAGGACGGATTTCTCGCCGAGCCGCGTCCGGCCTACGTTCAGCGCATCTGCGCGGTTCGGGAAACGGCCAGGGCGCATGATCCCGCACGGGCAACAGCGCCACCTTGTTACGAGTTGGCTGGCTAATCCGCTACAATCGCGGTTTACCTGATCATATTCATGGCGTTTCATGACTAACGGCAACCACAGCGGTCACCAGGACGGCGTTCAGATCCGCGGCAGCATTCCTGCCATCATCACTCCGATGCTCGAAGACGGCAGCCTCGATCTGCCGGCGTTTCGCAAACTGATCGACTGGCACGTCGAGGAAGGCACGAATGCGCTCGTCGTGGTCGGCACGAGCGGCGAGTCGGCCACGCTGTCGGTCGAAGAACACGTGCTCATGGTCAAGACCGCAGTCGAGCACACCGCTGGACGCATTCCTGTCATCGCGGGCGCGGGTGCCAATTCCACCGCTGAGGCGATCGAACTCACGCAACACGCGAAGGACGTCGGCGCGGATGCCACGCTGCAGGTCGTGCCGTACTACAACAAGCCGACCCAGGAAGGCATCTACCGCCATTTCGCGAAGATCGCCGAAACCGTCGATCTGCCAGTGATTCTGTACAACGTGCCGGGCCGCACCGTCGCCGACATGAGCAACGAGACCATCCTGCGCTGCGCACAGGTGCCGGGCATCGTCGGCGTGAAGGAGGCCACGGGCAACATCGACCGCGCCGCGCATCTGATCAAGTCGGCGCCGGCGCATTTCGGCATCTATAGCGGCGACGACCCCACCGCGATCGCGCTGATGCTGCTCGGCGGTCACGGCAATATTTCGGTCACCGCGAACGTCGCGCCGCGCGCAATGAGCGAACTGTGCAAGGCCGCGCTCGCCGCGGACGTGAAGACCGCGCGCGAGATTCATCTGAAACTCCTGTCACTGCACAAGTACCTGTTTGCCGAAGCGAATCCGATTCCGGCGAAGTGGGCGCTGCAGCAACTGGGGCGTGTGCAGGGCGGCATCCGCCTGCCGCTCACGCCGCTCGACGCGCAATACCACGAAGTGGTGCGCGGCGCGCTGCGCGAAGCGGGCCTGCTCGGCTGAACGGGCGACCGTCCCGCCGCCCACGCAAGACCGCCACCGGCATTTCATTAACCGACGTCGCTTCAGCCCACGTTCCCGGCAGATCGAACGAGGCATCGCGTTCCAGCATCACGAAGGACCTCATGAAACGTTCCGCACTTTCCCTCCACGCAACCCGCATGGCGGCGCTGGCGCTTGCCCTGTCGACGCTCGCCGGCTGTGACACGCTGAACGACTGGTTCGCTTCCGACCGCGTCAACTACAAGGCGACCTCGAGCGCGCCGCCGCTCGCCGTGCCGAGCGATCTGAGCACGTCGCCGAACGACCAGCGCTATGTGGCACCGCCGGCCAATCTGGCGCTTGGTGGCACGCCGACGCGCGCTGTCACGGCGGCCGGCAACGCGACCGAAGGTCAGCCGAACGCGCAGGATCCGCTCGGCATGCATATCGAGCGCGACGGCGACCGTCGCTGGCTGGTGGTAGACGGCCGTTCCCCGGAACAGCTCTGGCCGCAGCTGCAGGAGTTCTGGCAGGAAAACGGCTTCGTGCTGAAGACCGATGCGCCGGCCACCGGCATCATGACGACCGACTGGGCGGAAAACCGCGCGAACATTCCGGACGACTGGTTCCGCCGCACGATCGGCAAGGTCATCGACTTCGCCTATTCGTCGGGCACCCGCGACAGTTTCCGCACGCTGGTATCGCGCGGTCCGGACAGCGCGACCGATATCTCGATCACGCACAGCGCGATGGAAGAGGTGATGACCGGGCAGGACAAGACGTCTTCGCGCTGGGAAGAGCGTCCGCGTGATCCGGCGCTCGAGGCGCTGTTTCTCGCCAAGCTGATGCAGAAGTTCGGCCTGACTGAAGCACAATCGAAGCAGTTGCTGACCGACGCGCGCACCGCCGCCGCGCCGACCACGATCGAGCAGAACGCGGGTGCGTCGACGCTCGATCTGCAGGAGTCGTTCGACCGTGCCTGGCTGCGTGTGGGCCTCGCGCTCGATCGCACCAACTTTACGGTCGACAACCGCGATCGCGAGAAGGGCATCTACTACGTGCGCTACGCGGATTCGATGCAGGAACTGAAGAAGGAAGGCCTGTTCGGCAAACTGTTCTACAGCGGCAATTCGACGCGCAAGCCGGGCCAGGAATTCCTCGTCAACGTGCGCGCGAAGGGCGACGCAGTGACGCAGGTCGCGGTCGTCGACGCGAATGGGCAGATCGACACGTCGTCGGACGCGCAGCGCATCGTGTCGCTGCTGCACGCGCAACTGAACTAAGGCGGGTCGTGCGCTTCGCAAGTCTCGGCAGCGGCAGTGAAGGCAATGCGCTGCTGGTGGAGGCGCGCAGCGGTGCGGTCACCACGCGTGTGCTGCTCGATTGCGGTTTTTCCGCGCGCGAAGTCGAGCGGCGTCTGACGCGGCTCGGCGCGAGTGCCGAGCACCTCGACGCGATCCTGATTACGCATGAACATAGCGATCACATCGGCAGCGGATTGACGCTGGCGCGCAAGTGGTCGATTCCGCTGTACATGAGCTGGGGCACCGCGCGCGCGGTGGGCGCCGACGAAGCCGATGTTGACCTGCAGGTGCTGTGGGGCGACGAGGCGGTATCGATCGGAGAGCTCAGCGTTCTCCCTTATACCGTTCCGCACGACGCCCGCGAACCGCTCCAATACGTGTTCTCGAACGGCGCGAGCCGGCTTGGCGTGCTCACCGACGTGGGCACGTCCACGCCGCATATCAGCGCGGTGCTGAGTGGCTGCGACGCGCTCGTGCTCGAATGCAATCATGACGTGCAGATGCTCGCGGGCAGTCGTTATCCGCCGTCGCTGAAGGCGCGTATCGGCGGCAATCACGGGCATCTGAACAATCACGCGGCGGCTGAAATTTTGGCGTCGCTCGACCGCTCCCGCTTGCGGCATCTGGTCGCAGCGCATCTGAGCCAGCAGAACAATCTGCCGGAACTTGCGCAGGCGGCGCTGGCGGGCGTGCTTGACGCGTCTCCCACGGAGGTGGTGGTTGCGTCGCAGAGCGAAGGTTTCGCGTGGTTGACGGTGTGACTGTGGCGCCCGGTTGGCGTCCAGTCGCGCTGCACGCCATGCACTGGGTGGTCAGGTAATGAAAAAGCCCATAACGAGCAATCGTTATGGGCTTCTAATTTGAGCGTCGAGTGCGGCGTGGGGCACGCCGCACGACCGGGCAAACTTAATTGCGGTTGCCGCCAAAAATGCCGAGCAGCGCAAGCAGATTGACGAACACGTTGTACAGATCCAGGTAGATCGCCAGCGTCGCCGTGATGTAATTTGTCTCGCCGCCGTTCACGACGCGCTGCACGTCGAACATGATGTAGGCGGAAAAGATCACGATTGCCATGACTGAAACCGTCAGCATCAGCGCCGGCAGTTGCAGGAACACGTTCGCGACCGAAGCCAGCAGGATCACGATCACGCCCATGAAGAGCCACTTGCCGAGGCCCGAGAAGTCGCGTTTGCTGACCGTGGCGATGGTCGCCATGGCCGCGAAGATCACACCGGTGCCACCAAAAGCGAGCATGATCAGCGACGGCCCGTTCGAGAAGCCGAGCACGAACGCGAGAATGCGCGACAGCATCAGCCCCATGAAGAACGTGAAGCCGAGCAGTACGAAGACGCCGACGGCGCTGTCCTTGGTGCGCTGGATCGCGAACATGAAGCCGAAGGCGATCGCGAAGAATGCCAGCATGCTCATGGCGGGGCTGGTGGCGGCGAACAGTGAGAAGCCGGTGGCAAGACCCACCCACGCGCCGAGCACGGTCGGAATCATGGACAGCGCGAGCAGCCAGTAGGTATTCCGTAGCACGCGGTTGCGTGTTTCGACCGTGCTGACCGCGCCGTTGCGGCCAAACATATACGGATGTTCGTTCATGATCTCTCCTTACCTCGGAAGCGTGTTTCGTGATGGTGATACCGCAATTTGCGAAGCGCCGGCGGGCGCACCGTTCATCCGTAAGATTAGCGCGGCAGCACGGAGTTTCAATACCTCCAGTCGCCCACATCGCCTACGCTACCAGTATTTCGCGCCCTTTGCCTTGATCCTTTCAGTGCTGTAAGGGTTCAATCGCAATGATGCACGGGAACATGCTACAATAGCGGATTCATTTGAATCTGTAACTTCTTAATTTTTTGGAGTTTTTATGGCGATCGAGCGCACCCTGTCGATTATCAAACCGGACGCAGTGGCCAAGAACGTGATCGGCCAGATCTATACCCGTTTTGAAAACGCTGGTCTGAAGATCGTGGCATCGCGCATGGTTCATCTGTCGCGTGCTGACGCCGAGAAGTTCTACGCCGTGCACGCAGCACGTCCGTTCTTCAAGGACCTCGTTGAATTCATGATCTCGGGTCCGGTGGTCGTGCAGGCGCTGGAAGGCGAAAACGCGATCCTGAAACACCGGGATCTGATGGGTGCGACTGACCCGAAGAAGGCAGAAAAGGGCTCGATCCGTGCCGACTTCGCGGACAGCATCGACGCCAACGCGGTGCACGGCTCGGACGCACCGGAAACGGCCGCGATTGAAATCGCATTCTTCTTCCCCCAAGTCAACGTCTACTCGCGTTGAGCGCCTCGCGCTGAGGTCAGGCGGTGGCCTCGGTCGTAAGCCGTGTCCGCCTGGCGCGTTTCGTGCAGCCGAGTTGTTTTATCGCATGAATCGCGCGCGTTGCACGGCAAAGTAGTAAGGTAAAAGCAGCAGGAATGGGCGCGAACGGGCACGGCGTTCATGCAGCTTGTTGCATGAACGTAGTCTCGCAATGAAATGGCAGGATTCGATATGACGAGCAGTCCCTCCGTCAACCTTCTCGACCTCGACGCCCAAGGGCTCGTCGCCTATTGCGACAGCCTGGGCGAGAAACCGTTTCGCGCCAAGCAATTGCAGCGCTGGATTCATCAATACAACGCTGCCGACTTCGACGGCATGACCGATCTCGCGAAGTCCTTGCGCGAAAAGCTCAAAGGGCGCGCCGCGATCACGATGCCGGGCGTTGTCAGCGACCACGTTTCGTCGGACGGCACACGCAAGTGGCTGATCGACGTCGGAAACGGCAACGCCGTTGAAACCGTCTACATCCCCGAAGAAACGCGCGGCACGCTGTGTGTGTCGTCACAGGCTGGGTGTGCGGTCAACTGCCGGTTCTGCTCGACCGGCAAGCAGGGGTTCTCCCGCAATCTCACCACCGGCGAAATCATCGGCCAGTTGCGCATGGCTGAGTTTGCGCTGCGCGCGTCGCGTGGTGATGCTGGCGGCCGCGCGATGGGCGGCGACGGCAAGGGCGAGCGCGTCGTCACGAACGTCGTGATGATGGGGATGGGCGAGCCGCTGCTCAATTACGACGCGGTCGTGCCGGCCATGCGCCTGATGCTCGACGACAATGCGTACGGCCTGTCGCGCCGGCGCGTCACGTTGTCCACTTCGGGTGTCGTACCGATGATGGACCGGCTCGGCGCGGATCTGCCCGTGGCGCTCGCGGTGTCGCTGCATGCCTCGAACGACGCGCTGCGCGACGTGCTGGTGCCGCTCAACAAAAAGTATCCGCTGCGCGAGCTGATGGCGGCGTGCGAGCGCTATCTGAAAGTCGCGCCGCGAGATTTCATTACGTTCGAATACTGCATGCTCGATGGCGTGAACGACAGCGAGGCGCACGCGCGCGAGTTGCTCGCCGTCACGCGTAACGTGCCGTGCAAGTTCAATCTGATTCCGTTCAATCCGTTCCCCGAATCGGGCCTTATCCGTTCGAAGCCGGAACAGATCAAGCGGTTTGCGCAGGTGTTGATGGACGCTGGCGTGGTCACCACTGTGCGCAAGACCCGCGGCGACGATATCGATGCTGCCTGCGGTCAGCTGGCCGGCGCGGTCAAAGACCGCACGCGTCTTGCTGAGCGCACCGGGAAGGCGGCGAAGGTGATCGAGGTTCGCGCCGTGTAATCGCGAGGGGCGGCAGGGCGTCGGCGTTCGGCGGAAAATACCGCGAGCGCAAAAATGCTCCCATGCCACCTGCGATTAAAAGAAAGTTTGCAGAATCGATCGGGAGCGGTACACAAAGCCGCACATTTTGTTATAAACGGTCTGCGATTTGGACGTGACGCTCGAGCCCGTCCGGTCGCACGATTAAAAGAATCGACGCGAAAGGATTTGGGATGAGTGAGCCGCAGCACCCGCAGCCGCACGAGATAGACACGAGCGATGGCCATCCGGCACCCGTTGCAAGGGCGGTGGTCCAGCCTGTCGTGCAGCCGGCCCTTGATTCGTTGGCAGCGGTTGGCGCGCGCTTGACCCAGTTGCGCGAGTCGAAAGGCTGGACTATCGAGGACGTGTCGGCGCGGCTGAAGGTGTCGGTCGTCAAGCTGAGCGCGCTCGAGGCGGGTGACGTCAGCCATCTGCCGGACACGACGTTCGCACTCGGCGTCGTGCGCAGCTACGCGAAAATGCTGGGCGCCGATCCGGCGCCTTTTACGGCGGCGCTGCGTCGCGAGAAGGGCGTGCCGGCACCGAATCTGTCGATGCCGGCGTCATCGGGCAAGGATCTGCCGCGCGGTAAGGTTTCGCTGTCGCTCGGCGACAGCGGGCATAAGAGCCGTTCGTGGCTGTGGGGCATTGCGGCGATCGTCGTCGCGGTCATCGCACTCGGGATGTGGCGCACTAACGGCGGTGATTCGTCCGCGTGGCTCGCGCGCCTGAAGGCAAGCGCGAATAGTTCGACTATCAGCGACACGGCGGCTTCGGGCGCGGTCGCTCAGGGTCCGGCGACGGCGGCGGAAGGGGCATCGGCGCCCGACGCGGCGGCCACGGCTGACAACGCGGCGAGCGCGGATAATGCGGCGTCTGCGTCGGCAACGCCGATGCCGGCTCCGCTTGCCACTGGCACCGCGCCGGGCTCGGCCCTGGCAGCGAATACAGCGGCAACGCCGGCACCGAAGGCCGGCTCGCAGGCTCAGGCACAGGCCGCCATGGAGAGCGCAAATGCACCGGCGGTCGTGGCGAACGCGTCGGCACCGGCGGTCACGCCAGCGCTCGGCGAGGCGGTCGTCGCGCTGCGCGTGACGCAGGACAGCTGGTTCAGCGTGCGTGACAAGAACGGCAAGGAACTGTTCTCCGGCCTCGTGCATGCCGGCGATCCGAAGCAAGTGACGGGTGTCGGTCCGTTCAAGGTCACGGTCGGCAACAAGGCGGGTCTCGAGTCGGTGACGCTCGACGGCCAGCCGGTCGATCCGTCGAAATATGCGACAGCCAAGGGCAACGTGGCGCGCTTTGCGCTGCCTTGACAGATACGGTACGCGCCGCGGTCAACCGGTCCGCGGCGCTTTTTCAATTCAGGCGCTGCGTTTTTGCATAGCGCGTGCGGCGTAAATGGGTTTTTCGATGCAAACCGAAGCTCAATCCCAATCCTGTAGCAAGATCGTTTCAGACGAGCCGGTGTTCGGCGGCCCCGCGATGCGGCGCAAGTCGCATGCGGTCAACGTCCGCTGGGGCGGCCAGCTCGTGACCATCGGCGGCGATGCGCCGGTGCGCGTGCAGTCGATGACCAACACCGACACCGCCGACGCGATCGGTACCGCCATCCAGATCAAGGAACTGGCGCAAGCCGGGTCCGAACTGGTGCGTATCACCGTGAATACGCCGGACGCGGCGGCGGCCGTGCCGGCGATCCGCGAGCAACTCGACCGCATGGGCGTGATGGTGCCGCTCGTCGGCGACTTCCATTACAACGGCCACCTGCTGCTGCGCGACTATCCGGGCTGCGCGGAATCGCTGTCGAAGTACCGGATCAATCCGGGCAACGTCGGACACGGCGCGAAGCGCGACACGCAGTTCGCGCAGATGATCGAGACGGCGGTCAAATACGACAAGCCGGTGCGCATCGGCGTGAACTGGGGCAGCCTCGACCAGGACCTGCTCGCGAAGATGATGGACGAAAACGGCTCGCGCGCCACTCCGTGGGAAGCGCAAAGCGTGATGTACGAAGCGCTGATCCAGTCGGCGATCGGCTCGGCGGAACGTGCGGTTGAACTCGGCCTCGGGCGCGACCAGATCATCCTGTCGTGCAAGGTCAGCGGCGTGCAGGATCTGATTGCCGTGTACCGCGAACTCGCGCGCCGTTGCGATTTCGCGCTGCATCTTGGCCTGACCGAAGCGGGCATGGGCTCGAAGGGCATCGTCGCGTCGACTGCGGCGCTGTCGGTTCTGCTGCAGCAGGGCATCGGCGATACGATCCGTATTTCGCTGACGCCGGAACCGGGCGCGTCGCGCACAGGCGAAGTGATCGTCGGTCAGGAGATTTTGCAGACCATGGGCCTGCGCTCGTTCACGCCGATGGTGATCGCGTGCCCCGGCTGCGGGCGCACCACGAGCACGCTGTTCCAGGAACTCGCGTCGCAGATCCAGACCTACCTGCGTCAGCAGATGCCGGTGTGGCGCGACCAGTATCCCGGCGTCGAGCAGATGCACGTCGCGGTGATGGGCTGCATCGTCAATGGTCCGGGCGAATCGAAGCAGGCGAATATCGGCATCAGCCTGCCGGGCTCGGGCGAGAATCCGGCCGCGCCGGTGTTCATCGACGGCGAAAAGGTGAAGACGCTGCGCGGCGAGAACATCGCGCAAGAATTCCAGCAAATCGTGAGCGACTACGTCGAGCGCCGCTATGGCCGCGCCGACGCGCTCAACTAAAAACCGGCTATCGAAACACAGATGACTGAACAGAAGAAAAAGCTCGAGAAGCTGTCTGGCGTGAAGGGCATGAACGACATCCTTCCGCAGGAAGCCGGGCTCTGGGAATTTTTCGAAACCACCGTCAAGTCGATGCTGCGTTCGTACGGATACCAGAATATCCGCACGCCGATCGTCGAGCATACGCAGCTGTTCACACGCGGTATCGGCGAAGTGACCGACATCGTCGAAAAAGAGATGTACAGCTTCACCGACGCATTGAACGGCGAAAACCTGACGATGCGCCCGGAAAACACGGCGGCCGTGGTGCGCGCGTCGATCGAACACAACATGCTGTACGATGGCCCGAAGCGTCTGTGGTATATCGGTCCGATGTTCCGTCACGAGCGTCCGCAGCGCGGCCGTTATCGCCAGTTCCACCAGGTCGGTGTCGAGGCGCTCGGTTTCGCGGGTCCGGATGCGGACGCGGAAATCATCATGATGTGCCAGCGTCTGTGGGACGACCTCGGCCTGACTGGCATCAAGCTCGAAATCAACTCGTTGGGCCTCGCTGAAGAGCGCGCCGCGCATCGTGTCGAACTGATCGCGTATCTCGAAAAGCACATGGACGTGCTCGACGAAGAGGCGAAGCGCCGTCTCTATACGAACCCGCTGCGCGTGCTCGATACGAAGAATCCTGCGCTGCAGGAAGTCGCGCGGAACGCGCCGAAGCTGATCGATTTTCTTGGGGAAGAATCGCGCGCGCACTTCGAAGCTCTGCAGCGTCTGCTGAAGGCGAACAATCTTCCGTTCACGATCAATCCGCGTCTCGTGCGCGGTCTCGATTACTACAATCTGACCGTGTTCGAGTGGGTGACCGACAAACTCGGCGCGCAAGGCACGGTCGCGGCGGGCGGCCGCTACGATCCGCTGATCGAACAGCTCGGCGGCAAGCCGACGGCTGCGTGCGGCTGGGCGATGGGCGTCGAGCGGATTCTCGAGCTGCTGAAGGAAGAACAGCTCGTGCCGGAAGACGAAGGTTGCGACGTGTACGTGGTCCATCAGGGCGACACCGCGCGCGAGCAGGCGTTCATCATCGCCGAGCGTCTGCGCGATACCGGTCTCGACGTGATCCTGCATTGCAGCGCGGACGGTCAGTCGGCAAGCTTCAAGTCGCAGATGAAGCGCGCCGACGCGAGCGGCGCCGCGTTCGCGGTCGTGCTCGGCGAAGATGAGATCTCCAACGGCACGGTCGGCGTGAAACCGCTGCGCGATACGCAAGCCCACGGCGGTAAGAACGAGCAACAGAACGTGCCCGCCGAAGACTTGACCGAATATCTAATCAATGCGATGGTTGCATCCGCCGAAGACGGCGACGACTGATCGCGATGTCGTTGGGCCGGCTGGCTCGACACGCACACGCAGCAAGAATGAGGAAATCGCCGGGCAATGAGTTACCACGACGAACAAGAATCGATTGAAAGTCTGAAGGCATGGTGGACGCAGTGGGGCAATGCGACCACGTGGATCGTGCTGGTGGTGTTGCTGGCAGGCGCGAGCTGGAACGGTTGGAATTTCTGGCAGCGTCGTCAGGCCGCGGAAGCCGCGGTGCTGTATGACCAGGTTCAGCAAGCCGCGGCATCGGGCGATAAGGCGCAGATTGCGCGCGTCGCCGCCGACATGGAAGACAAGTTCGGCCGTACTGCCTACGCGCAGATGACCGCGCTCGGCGCCGCCAAGGCGCTGTACGCCGCTGGCGACGAAGCCGGCGCGAAAGCGCAGCTGCAATGGACGATCGATCACGCGAAGGACGACGAGTTCAAGCAGATCGCGAAGCTGCGCATGGCATCGCTGCTGCTCGACGACAAGGCATACGACCAGGGCCTCGCGCTCCTGGCCGAGCCACAATCCGATGCCTTCAAGGGCGTCGTGGCGGACCGCCGCGGCGACCTGCTCGCCGCCCAGGGCAAGCGCGACGACGCGCGCGCGGCCTACAAGCTCGCGCTCGACTCGCTGTCGAACAGCGACAGTTCGGCGCGCCAGCTGATCCAGTTCAAGCTGGATGCGCTTGGCGGCTGAGCGTCCCGCGCGGCGCGCCGCGAGCCACGACCGCAAGGCGGTCTCCTTTAATCCAATTTCCTGAATGCTTCGTCCACCGATGAATCTGCTGAAACGTTACGCCGTGCCCGTTATCTGTGCGATGACCGTTCTCACGCTGGCGGCTTGCTCATCCACGAAAGACGAGCGCCGTGTGCCGACGCCGCTCACCGAGTTCAAACCCGTGCTCGACGTGCAGCAGTCCTGGTCGGCGAGCGTCGGCAAGGCGGGCCGCTACCTGTTCTCGCCGGTTGCGCTCGGCAATGCCGTGTATGCTGCCGGCACGAATGGCACGGTCGCCAAGATCGACGCGCAAACGGGCAAGGACGTGTGGCGCGTCAAGTTGCACGATGATCTGTCGGCGGGCGTCGGCAGCGATGGCACGCTCACCGCGGTCGGCGGCTTGAAGGGCGACGTGTACGTGCTAGGCGCGGACGGCAAGCAGCTGTGGACCGCGAAGGCGCCGGGCGAGATCATTACGCCGCCGCTCGTCGGCAACGGCCTCGTGATCGTGCGCACGATCGACGGCCAGATCGTCGCGTTCAACGCGCAAACCGGCGAGCAGAAGTGGAACTTCCGCAACCGCGCGGTGCCGCTGAACCTGCGCGTGTCGTCGGGCATGACGTTCGCAGGTGACGCGGCCGTGCTGGCCGGCTTCCCGGGCGGCTCGTTCGCCGCGATCAACTTGCAGACGGGCGACGCCTACTGGCAGACGCCGGTGTCGTATCCGAAGGGCGTGACCGAGGTCGAGCGTATCAACGACGTGACCGGCCCGCCCACGCTGGTGGGTTCGGAGACCTGCGCGGTGACGTTCCAGGGCCAGATTGGCTGTTTCGACGCCAACTCGGGCCGCGCGCTGTGGGGCAAGCCGTTCTCGAGCACGACCGGCCTCGCGCAGGATGAGCGCAGCGTGGTCGCCGCCGACGACTGGTCGGTCGTGTCCGCATTCGACGTGAACAACGGCTCGGTGCTGTGGAAGAACGACACGCTGAAGAACCGCGACCTGAGCGTGCCGACGCTGCTCGGCCGCGCGGCCGTGTTCGGCGACTACAAGGGCTTCGTGCATTTCCTGTCGACCGTCGACGGCACGCTCGTCGCACGAGTGAAGACCGACGGCAGCGCGATTACCGCGGCGCCGGTGCTGGCTGGCGACACGCTGGTCGTACAGACGCGCGACGGCGGCCTGTTCGGCTATCGTCCGCGCTGATCGCGATAGATGATGTCAGGCGCGCAGGCCGGCTTTGCCGGCCGCGCGCTTTTTAATTGAAGTCTGCGCCGGCTTTGGCGTGCGGCTCCTGCGTCGGGTTGCCATGCTGCCCGTCGCGTGATCGGGCAGGCTCAATAGAAAAAATCGCCGGACGGGGCTGGTCCGGCAAGTCGGATCGAGGCTGTGGCCGCCGGCATGCAAGGCGGCGCGTGCGCTCCGTCGACGGCCTTGCAAATTAAAGACGCCCTCGAACACGAGCGCGTCAGCCGTCGAGCAGCCCGGTCTGAAGCAGGCGCCCCCGGCGGCGTCTGTGCAGCCCACGCCCGTCCGCCTGGATGCGCATATCGATCGCGCATCCGGAGCAGGCTGAATTCGTGATAATTTCGTCAGAACGCCACCCCGTGGCGCCCGCCTGGCGTCGCTACGCGCGCGATCGGTTGCGATCCCGCGTTTCACCGTGAACAACATCAGATGAAACCCGTTATTGCCCTCGTTGGGCGCCCCAATGTGGGGAAATCCACGCTGTTCAACCGCCTTACGCGTTCGCGTGATGCGCTGGTTGCCGACCTGCCCGGTCTCACGCGCGATCGCCATTACGGCGAAGGACGCGCCGGCGAGCGGCCGTATCTGGTCGTCGACACCGGCGGCTTCGAGCCGGTCGCGAAAGACGGCATCCTGCACGAGATGGCGCGCCAGACCCGCCAGGCGGTCGAAGAGTCGGACGTCGTCGTGTTCATCGTCGATGGGCGCAACGGTCTCGCGCCGCAGGACAAGTCGATCGCCGACTATCTGCGCAAGGTCGGCCGGCCGATCTTCCTCGTCGTGAACAAGGCCGAGGGCATGAAGTACGCCAACGTCGCGGCCGACTTCTACGAACTCGGTCTCGGCGATCCGCGCGCGATTTCGGCCGCGCACGGCGACGGCGTCACCGACATGATCAACGAGGCGCTCGAAGTCGCGTATGCCGGTCAGCCGGAAGAGAGCGAGGAAGACAAGGGAGCGCGCGGCGTGAAGATCGCCATCGTCGGCCGGCCGAACGTTGGTAAGTCGACGCTGATCAATGCGCTGGTCGGCGAAGAGCGCGTGATCGCGTTCGACATGCCCGGCACTACGCGCGACTCGATCTACGTCGATTTCGAGCGCAACGGCAAGCCGTATACGCTGATCGACACGGCCGGCCTGCGCCGCCGCGGCAAGGTGTTCGAGGCGATCGAAAAGTTCTCGGTCGTGAAGACGCTGCAGTCGATCTCCGATGCGAACGTCGTGATCCTGCTGCTCGACGCGCGTCAGGACATCTCGGATCAGGATGCGCACATCGCTGGCTTCGTCGTCGAGCAGGGCCGCGCGCTGGTGGTTGGCGTGAACAAATGGGACGGTCTCGATCCGCATGTGCGCGAGCGCACCAAAGCCGACCTCGAACGCAAACTAAAATTTCTGGACTTCGCCAAATTCCATTTCATTTCCGCCGCGGAAAAAACCGGAATCGGGCCGCTGATGCGTTCGGTCGACGACGCGTACACGGCCGCGATGTCGAAGCTGCCGACGCCGAAGCTGACGCGCGCGCTGATCGAGGCGGTCGAATTCCAGCAGCCGCGCCGTCGCGGTCCAGTGCGTCCGAAGCTGCGTTACGCACACCAGGGCGGACAGAATCCGCCGATTATCGTAATTCACGGCAATGCGCTCGACGCGATCACCGACACGTATAAGCGGTACCTCGAAAATCGCTTCCGGGAAACTTTCAAGCTGACGGGGACTCCATTGCGAATAGAGTTCAGATCGTCGACGAACCCTTACGCGGACAAAGGCTGAAGCAAGCTGAAGCTGGTCTTAAACCTGGGCTGAAACCCGCGTGTATGCTGGGTTTGGCCGGCGGTCCCGGGCCCGCGCGTCGAAATGAAAATCAGCTATAGTGTAGCGGTTGGCGGCGGATCTCTTTTTCTTCGCCGTCAATTCAGTCAACCTGCAAAAAAATACGGAGTTTGCTATGAGCAACAAAGGGCAATTGTTACAAGACCCGTTTTTGAACGCACTGCGTAAAGAGCATGTGCCGGTGTCGATCTACCTGGTCAACGGCATCAAGCTTCAAGGGAACATCGAATCGTTCGACCAGTACGTCGTGTTGCTCCGGAATACGGTCACCCAGATGGTCTACAAGCACGCCATTTCGACGGTCGTGCCTGCCCGTCCGGTGAATTTCCACCCGGATTCCGAACAGTCCTAACCCTCGCCGCGGCCGGCACACTGTCGCCCGTTGGCGATCACTCCCGGCCGCGTCATTTTGATACCCTCCAATTTGATCAATGCAGCGCTCGTTGGCATCGACTTCGGCAAGATCGATTTCGAAGCCAGTCTCGAAGAACTCAGCCTGCTCGCGCAAAGCGCGGGCGCGAACCCCCTGGTCACCCTCACCGGACGCCGTTCCAGTCCCGACGCGAAGATGTTCGTCGGCAGCGGCAAGGCCGAAGAATTGCGCCTTGCGTGCGAAGCAAACGACATCGAACTCGTGATCTTCAACCATGCTCTGGCGCCTGCGCAGCAGCGCAATCTGGAGCGGGCGCTTAATCTGCGCGTGGTCGATCGCACCAGTCTGATCCTCGACATTTTCGCGCAGCGCGCGCGCAGCCACGAAGGCAAGCTGCAGGTCGAACTCGCGCAGCTGCAATATCTGTCGACCCGGCTGATTCGCGCGTGGACCCACCTCGAACGTCAGAAGGGCGGTATCGGATTGCGCGGTCCAGGCGAGACGCAGCTCGAAACCGACCGCCGGCTGATCGGCGAGCGCATCAAGGCGCTCAAGATCCGCCTCGACAAGCTGCGCCGCCAGCATGGCACGCAACGCCGGGCGCGGCATCGCAACCAGACGATGTCGGTGTCGCTCGTCGGCTACACGAACGCCGGCAAATCGACGCTCTTCAACGCGCTGACCAAGGCGCAGGCGTATGCCGCCGACCAGTTGTTCGCCACGCTCGATACCACCTCGCGGCGCGTGTATCTGGGCGACGAAGCGGGGCAGGTGGTGGTGTCCGATACCGTCGGTTTCATCCGCGAGCTGCCGCACCAACTCGTCGCCGCGTTCCGCGCGACGCTCGAGGAAACCATTCACGCGGACCTGCTGCTGCATGTCGTCGATGCATCGAGCGCGGTGCGGCTCGACCAGATCGATCAGGTCAACGAGGTGTTGCACGCGATCGGCGCGGACACGATCCGTCAGGTGCTCGTGTTCAACAAGATCGACGCGGTGCCAGAGCTGGCAGCCCGTGGCGACGCGGTCGAGCGGGACGAGTATGGTAATATTTCGCGCGTCTTTTTGAGCGCGCGCACCGGGCAGGGGCTGGATGCATTGCGCGCTGCCATCGCCGAAATCGCTACAGCCGAACCGCTTGCCGACATGCCGTTCGATGCGTCGCAAGATGACCGCGCGGCGCAACTGCGCGACGACCACAAGGTTCCAGAACTCGGGCACTGACCCGTTCCAATTGCACTGACCCGCTGTCTACTCTGGTGAACGAACACAGGTGAACGATTACAACGAGCGGAGTATCTGGCTGCGTATGCGCGCCTTGCTTTCACTGAACGATCCGCGTTGGGGCCGGGGCGACGGCAACGGCGACCGGCAACGGCCGAACGATCCGAAGCGACCGGCACGCGACGGTGAAGGTCCGCCCGATCTCGACGAAATGTGGCGTGATTTCAATCGCCGTCTGTCCCGGATTTTCGGGCGCAGGGGCGGCGGTGTCGGCGGTGGCCGTCCTGACAACGGCCGTGGCGCGCGCATCGGCGTCGGCATCGTGATCGGCGTGCTGATCGCGATCTATCTCGGCAGCGGTGTGTTCGTCGTGCAGGATGGCCAGGCGGCCGTCGTGCTGCAGTTCGGCAAGTATCGCTATACCGCGGCGCCGGGCGTGCACTGGCGTCTGCCGTTTCCGTTCGAGTCCCACGAGTTCGTCAATGTCGGGCAGATCCGCCAGGTCGAGATCGGCCGTAGCAATGTGGTGCGTCTCGCGAACGTGAAGGACGCGTCAATGCTCACGCACGACGGCGACATCGTCGACGTGCGCTTCGCCGTGCAGTACCAGGTGCGCAAGCCGAACGACTTTCTGTTTCGCAGCGTCGATCCCGATCAGAGCGTGATGCATGCCGCGCAGGCGGCGGTGCGCGGTATCGTCGGCGCGCAGAGCACTAGCGATATCCTCGATCAGGATCACGAAACTTTGCGCCAGCAGCTGATCGCGGCGATCCAGCAATCGCTCGATCAGTACCAGTCCGGTCTGGCAGTCACGGGCGTGACGATCCAGAGCGTGCAGGTGCCCGAGCAGGTGCAACCCGCGTTCGCCGACGCTGCGAAGGTGCACGACGAAAACGAACGCGCGAAACGCGATGCGCAGGCTTATGCGGCCGATCTTCTGCCGCGCGCGCAGGCCGACGTCGATCGTCAGGTCCAGGAAGCCAAAACCTATAGCCAGACCACGGTCGCGCAGGCGCAGGCCGAGGCCGAGCGCTTCAACCAGGTCTACGCCCAATACGCGAAGGCGCCGGCCGTCGTGCGCTTCCGCCTGTACATGGAAACCATGCAGCAGATTTACGCGAACGCGACCAAGGTGTTCGTCGACGCGAAGAACGGCAACAACGTGCTGTATCTTCCGCTCGACAGGCTCGTCGAGCAGAACCGCGAACGCCAGGCCGCGGCGGCGGGCGCCGCCGCTTCGGGTCCCGCTGTCGCGGGCGCGCCGCAAGCGGCGAGTGCGGCCGCGCCGTCGGCCGCCTCGGCCGCTGAGACCGGTGCCGCGGCAGGCTCCGCCGCCGCTGGCGCATCCGCACCCGCCGCTTCCGCGCCTGCGCCAGCGAGCCGGCCGAGCGCCGCGTCGCTGCGCTCGCGCGAAGCGTTCCGCAATCGCATGCGCGAAGACGACGTTCAATAAGGAGCGCACAAGAATATGAACCGAATCATTGCGCTCGTCGTCGCGCTCGTCATCGTGCTGTTCGCGGCAACGTCGATGGTGTTCGTCGTCGATCAACGGCATATGGCTGTGTTGTCCGCGCGCGGCGACGCGACGCCCACGCTGCTCGGCCCGGGGCTGCACGTGAAGCTGCCGCCGCCGCTGCAAACGGTCGCGTTCGTCGACAATCGCATCCAGTCGCTCGACGCACCCGACGAAGATCATTACGTCACGTCCGACAAAACCGATCTGCTGGTCAACCCGGTGATCAAGTTCCGCGTGACCGATCCGCTGAAGCTGATCGCCGAAACGAAGGGTGATCCGCAGAGTCTGCCCGACCGGCTCGCGCTGCTGTCGCGCGGCGCGCTCGGCGACGCGTTCGGCAAGTTCACGCTGTCCGACGCGCTCGCCAAACAACCGGCGATCGCCGAACAGGCCCGCGGTGCGATGGACAAGGGCGCGGCATCGCTCGGCGTATCGGTCGTGGATGTGCAACTCACGCGCGTCGATTTCCCGGCAGCGGTGGCCGACTCGGTATTCAAGCGCATGATCGCCGCGCGCCAGCAGGTCGCGGCGGACGAGCGAGCGAAGGGCGCCGCCGAAGCGAACCAGATCCGCGCGGACGCGCTCGCGAAGCAGCAGGCGGTGCTCGCCGACGGCCTCGCGCAGGCGCAGGGCATTCGCGGCGAAGGCGATGCAAAGGCCGCGGAGATCGCTGCCGAAGCGTTCGGCAAGGATCCGCAGTTCTACCAGTTTTATCAAAGCATGCAGGCGTACCGGAAGACCTTCAAGCCGGGCGACCTGATCGTGGTCGACTCCAGTAGCGAGTTCTTCCGCTTCATGCGTAGCCCGACCGGCGGCGTCGCCCCGGACGCTTCCGCGCCTGCTGCGCGCAAACGCTGATTACCGAAGGCCGCGGCATCCGCATCGCGGCCGCTTCACTCGCATGGACATAGCTGGTTCGTTATTGCTCGCGATCGCGCTGATGCTGATTATCGAGGGGATGTTTCCGTTCGTTTTTCCAACCGCCTGGCGCGACACGTTCCGTAAAATAGCGGAACGACCGCCGCATCAGATTCGTGTCGGAGGGCTCATCGTGATGTTGCTCGGGCTGGTTCTACTGTTCATCGCGACCTGAAGCCGGCTTGCTTGTCTGACGAACGCCGCGTGTTGCGGCGTGTTTTGCCGGCCCGAGCAAAACGCGTACTGACCGGCCACGCCGCCGCGCGTCGCGCGCGTGCCGCAAAGCGCCGCCCGGGCGTCTGTGTCAGCCGCCAGAATCAAGCCGCTCTACGTCATTCACACTCATCATCGGCGCTGCAAGACGCCGTGTTCAACGCCGTAGGACTGTATCGATGTCGACCTGGTTGCTTCCTGAGAATATCGCCGACGTGCTGCCGTCGGAGGCCCGCAAGATCGAAGAATTGCGGCGTCATCTGCTGGACCGTTTCCGCTCGTACGGCTACGAGATGGTGATGCCGCCGCTGCTCGAATACCTCGAGTCGCTGCTGACGGGCGGTGGGCACGATCTGAATCTGCGCACCTTCAAGCTCGTCGATCAGCTGTCGGGCCGCACGCTCGGTCTGCGCGCCGACATCACGCCGCAGGTCGCGCGCATCGACGCGCATCTGCTGAACCGCCAGGGCGTCACGCGTCTTTGCTATGCGGGCAACGTCGCGCATACGCGCCCGCGCGGCCTGCATGCGACGCGTGAGCAGATCCAGATCGGTGCGGAAATCTACGGCCACGCGGGGCTCGAAGCGGACCTCGAAATCCAGCAGCTGATGCTCGACGCGCTGCGTCTCGCCGGCCTCGCGAAGGTGCGTCTGGACCTGTGTCACGCGGGCGTGCTGGCGGCGCTGATCGAAGCCGAGCCGGCCGCCGAGGAACTCGGCCAGGCGCTCTACGACGCGCTGGCCGGCAAGGACGTGCCGCGCCTGGTCGAGATGACCGCGCAATTCTCGCCGGTGATTCGCGATGCGCTGCGCGCGCTGCCGACGCTGTACGGCGACGCGTCGGTGCTCGAAGAGGCCCGCGCGCGTCTGCCGAATTCACCGGCGATCGCCCGCGCGCTCGACGACCTCGCGTTCCTCGCGAGCCAGGTCGACGGCGCCGAAGTGATGATCGACCTCGCCGATCTGCGCGGCTACGCGTACCACAGCGGCGTGATGTTCTCCGCTTACGTGGACGGCGTGCCGAACGCGGTCGCGCGCGGCGGCCGTTACGACCACGTCGGTCAGGCCTATGGCCGCGCTCGCGCGGCAACCGGCTTTTCGCTGGATCTGCGCGAAGTCGCGCGGATCTCGCCGGTCGAAGCGCGCAGCAGCGCGATCCTCGCGCCGTGGCGGCACGACGAAGCGTTGCGCGTGGCGGTCGCGGCATTGCGCGATGGCGGTGAAGTGGTAATCCAGGCGCTGCCTGGCCACAAGCACGATCTCGATGAATTCGCGTTCGACCGGGTGCTGGTCGAGCGCAATGGCGCATGGGTGGTTGAACCGCGCGCTTGAGCCGCGCGTTCCGATCTACGCTGCCGGGGACCCGTCCCCCGACGTTCGCCCGAGGGCGGCGCAACCACCGCCCGAATCGCGCGCGGTCGAGCGACTCTGCGCGGCCGCGCATCCCTCCCAATACTCAACATAACGTGCATACCGTTGAGCGGAAACGGAAAAATTCCGGAAGCTTCCGCGAACCCAGGTAAAATACGTTTTTAACCAGCTTACGAAACAACATGTCTGCCAGCGCAGTGAATGTGAACCCCGGGCGCAACGTCGTCGTCGTGGGTACCCAATGGGGTGATGAGGGCAAGGGCAAGATCGTCGACTGGCTGACGGACCACGCTCAGGGCGTCGTTCGCTTCCAGGGCGGTCACAATGCCGGTCACACGCTTATCATCGGCGGCAAGAAAACCATCTTGCGTCTGATTCCGTCGGGCATCATGCATCCCGGCGTCGCGTGCTACATCGGCAATGGCGTCGTGTTGTCGCCGGAAGCGCTGTTCAAGGAAATCGGCGAACTCGAAGCCGCCGGCATCGACGTCCAGAAGCGCCTCTTCATTTCCGAAGCCACCACGCTGATCCTGCCGTACCACGTCGCGATCGACCAGGGCCGCGAAGCGCGCCGCGGCGCGAGCAAGATCGGCACGACCGGCCGCGGCATCGGCCCGGCCTACGAAGACAAGGTCGCGCGCCGCGGCCTGCGCGTGCAGGACCTGTTCGACGCGCCAGCCTTCGCCGAGCGTCTGCGCGAAAACCTCGACTATCACAACTTCGTGCTCACGCAGTACCTCGGCGCCGCCGCGGTCGACTTCCAGCAAACGCTCGACACGATGCTGAGCTACGCCGACCGACTGAAGCCGATGGTCACCGACGTGTCGCGCCGTCTCTACGACGTCAACGCGAACGGCGGCAATCTGCTGTTCGAAGGCGCGCAGGGCACGCTGCTCGACATCGACCATGGCACCTATCCGTTCGTCACTTCGAGCAACTGCGTCGCGGGTGCCGCGACGGCGGGCGCGGGCGTCGGTCCGCAGAAGCTCAACTACATCGTCGGCATCACGAAGGCGTACTGCACGCGTGTCGGTTCGGGCCCGTTCCCGAGCGAACTGTACGATGCGGACAATGCCTCGCGCCAGGACCCGATCGGCCTCGAACTCGCCACCGTCGGCAAGGAATTCGGCTCGGTCACCGGCCGTCCGCGCCGCACCGGCTGGCTCGACGTCTCCGCGCTGCGTCGCTCGATCCAGATCAACGGCGTGACGGGGCTGTGCATGACCAAGCTCGACGTGCTCGACGGTCTCGACGAAGTGAAGCTGTGCGTCGGCTACACGATCGACGGCCACAACGTCGATCTGCTGCCGCGCGGCGCGACGGAAGTCGCGCGCTGCGTACCGGTCTACGAAACCTTTGCGGGATGGAAGGAAAGCACGGTCGGCATCAAGGAGTGGGACAAGCTGCCCGCCAACGCGCGTGCGTACCTGACGCGCGTGCAGGAAGTCGCGGGCATTCCGATCGACATGGTCTCCACCGGTCCGGACCGCGACGAAACGATTCTGCTGCGTCATCCGTTCAAGGTCTAAGCGATGCAAGGTGTACCCATGATCGCGATGAAAGATCCGCGCAACGACGACAAGAACCTGTGGGTCGGCTGGGACGAATATCACCGGCTGATCGAGATGCTCGCACTTGCCGTGCACGAATCGGGCTGGAAGTTCGACAAGATCCTGTGCCTCGCGCGCGGCGGTCTGCGCGTCGGCGACCAGCTGTCGCGCATCTACGATCTGCCGTTGGCGATTCTGGCAACGAGCTCTTATCGCGAGGCAGCGGGCACGCAGCAGGGCGAACTCGACATCGCGCAATACATCACGATGACGCGCGGCGAACTGCACGGTAACGTGCTGCTCGTCGACGACCTCGTCGATTCCGGCGTCACGCTCGCGCGCGTGCAGCAGCATCTGAAGGAACGCTATCCGGCCATCACCGCGGTGCGCTCGGCCGTGCTGTGGTACAAGGGCTGCTCGAAGGTGAAGCCCGATTACCACGTGCAGTATCTGCCGACCAACCCGTGGATTCATCAGCCGTTCGAGGAGTGGGACACGGTGCGTCCGCATAACCTCGGCGCGTGGATCAAGCGCGGCATCGCCCAGGCCGATGAGGCGTCGGGCAATTGACGCGAAGCCGCGCGCCTCACGCTTTGTCGCATCGGATCTCGTGCGTCATCGCGGTGTCACAAAACGGAGCCCAGTCGGGCTCCGTTTTTTTATGCGTCACGCGCGGCGCCAGGACGTCCGCACCGCGGCAGGCGCGTCCATATCGCAGTGCTACACTGCGCGGACATCCACGTGGCGTATCCACAACAAGCCGGGCGGTACCGGATGGGCAGTTTAAAATAGCGGTCGTTTTTTCCGCCCGGGAACGGATTTCCTCGCGTCCATGACAGATAACAATCACGTACACAAACAGCCACTGCCTTCCCTTGCGATTGCCGCGATCGGAGTGGTGTTCGGCGACATCGGTACGAGCCCGTTGTACGCGCTGAAGGAAGCCTTCAGTCCGTCGCACGGCATCCCGTTGACCGATCAGTCGATCCTTGGGGTTATTTCGCTGCTGTTCTGGGCGATCGTGATCGTGGTCGGCGTCAAGTACGTGCTGTTCGTGATGCGCGCCGACAACAACGGCGAGGGCGGCGTCCTCGCGCTGATGGCGCTGGCGATGCGCTCGGTCGATCAGAAATCGAAAATGGCCGGCCTTCTGATGATGCTCGGCATCTTCGGCGCCTGCATGTTTTACGGCGACGCGGTGATCACGCCGGCAATCTCGGTGATCTCGGCGGTCGAAGGTCTCGAAATCGCCGCGCCGCATCTGGCGCATCTGGTGATTCCGCTGACCGTCGTGATCCTGATCGTGCTGTTCTGGATCCAGCGGCACGGCACGGCCACGGTCGGCCGTCTGTTCGGGCCGATCATGACGCTTTGGTTCCTCGTGCTCGCCGTGCTCGGCCTGTGGCACATCATGCAGTCGCCGAATGTGATCCAGGCGCTCAATCCCTACTACGCGTACACGTTCATGGCCGCGCACGTGCTGCAGGCCTACGTGGTGCTCGGCTCGGTCGTGCTGGTGCTGACCGGCGCGGAGGCGCTGTACGCGGACATGGGCCACTTCGGCGCGCAGCCGATCCGCATGGCGTGGTACGTGCTCGTGATGCCTTCGCTCGTGCTGAACTACTTCGGCCAGGGCGCGCTGCTGATGCACGACCCAAAGGCGATCGAAAATCCGTTCTTCCTGCTCGCGCCGGACTGGGCGTTGTTGCCGCTCGTCGTGCTGTCGACGGTCGCGACGGTGATCGCGTCGCAGGCGGTGATTTCGGGCGCGTACTCGCTGACGAGCCAGGCGATCCAGCTCGGCTACGTGCCGCGCATGAAGGTCCTGCACACGTCCGAACTCGCGATCGGGCAAATCTATGTGCCGGTCGTGAACTGGATGCTGCTGTTCATCATCCTGTGCATCGTGATCGCGTTCAAGAGCTCGGACAATCTGGCGGCCGCGTACGGTATCGCGGTGACGGCAACGATGGTGATCACGACGATCCTTGCCTGCGTCGTGATGGTGAAGGTGTGGAACTGGAACAAACTGCTGGTTGGGCTCATCATCGGCGTGTTCATGGTGGTCGACCTGGGCTTTTTCGGCGCGAACCTGCTGAAGGTCGAAGAGGGCGGCTGGTTGCCGCTGTGCATCGGCGGCCTGCTGTTCTTCCTGCTGATGACGTGGTTCAAGGGCAGGATGATCGTGAAGGAACGCACGGCCGCCGACGGTATTCCGCTGATGCCGTTCCTGCAAGGCCTGCTCGCGCATCCGCCGCATCGCGTGTCGGGCACTGCGATCTATCTGACCGGCAGCGATTCGCTGGTGCCGGTGAGCCTGCTGCACAATCTGAAACACAACAAGGTGCTGCACGAGCGCACGATCTTTCTGACCTTCGTCACGCGCGACATTCCGTACGTGAAGGACGCCGATCGCGTGACCGTGAAGGACATGAACGGTGGCCTGTGGCTGGTGAAGGCAGCCTACGGCTTTAACGAAACGCCCGACGTGAAGGCGGTGCTGCTCGACGTCGGCCGCACGCACGACATGAGCTTCGAATTGATGGACACGTCATTCTTCCTCGCACGCGAAACGGTGGTGCCGACGCAATTGCCGGGCATGTCGGTATGGCGCGAGCGTGTGTTCGCGTGGATGCATCAGAACGCCGCGAAGCCGACCGACTTCTTCAGCATCCCGGCTAACCGGGTCGTGGAACTGGGAACGAAGATCGAGATTTGACGGCTCGCGCGTGACGTGCGGGAGCGCAAACAAAAAGCCCACGCATTGCGTGGGCTTTTTGTTCATGCGCGCGTGCAAGCGGTTGAGCGCGCGACGCAGTCATGTCACGGACCGGAGCGCGTGCGACGACGTGCTCCGGTCCGTGACGCTCACTTCTGCTTGAGCTTCGCAAACGCAGCCGCCATCGCGCCGCCCGGCTCCGGTTCGCGCGAGCGTTGCGGCGCACCGCGTCCCGCTCCGTCGCGATTGAAGCTGCCGCCCGAGCCACCGCGATCCTGCTGCGCACCGCCGCCGCTGCGCGCGGCCGCTGCACCGGGTTCGTCGTCGAGACGCATCGTCAGTGCGATACGCTGGCGCTTCACGTCGACTTCGAGCACCTTGACCTTGACGATCTGACCGGCTTTCACGACCTCATGCGGATCCTTCACGAACTTCGTCGACATCGCCGACACGTGCACGAGGCCATCCTGATGCACACCGATGTCGATGAACGCGCCGAACGCCGCGACGTTCGTCACGACGCCTTCGAGCACCATGCCCGGGATCAGATCGCTGACCTTCTCGACACCTTCGCGGAACGTCGCGGTCTTGAACTCGGGACGCGGATCGCGGCCCGGCTTCTCGAGTTCGACCAGGATGTCGCGCACGGTTGGAAGACCGAAACGCTCGTCGACGAATTCGGTGGGTGACAGTCCGCGTAACGCGTCGCGATTGCCGAGCACTTCGCCGACCTGCTTACTGATCTTCGCGAGGATGCGCTGGACGACCGGATACGCTTCCGGGTGCACCGACGAACGGTCGAGCGGATTCTCGCCGTTATTGATGCGCAGGAAGCCGGCAGCTTGCTCGAAGGTCTTGTCGCCGAGACGCGGCACCTTGCGTAGATGCTCGCGCGACGGGAACGGCCCGTTCGCATCGCGATAGTCGACGATGTTGCGCGCGAGCGTTGAGTTTAAACCCGACACCCGCGCGAGCAGCGCGACCGACGCGGTGTTCGCATCGACGCCGACCGCATTCACGCAGTCTTCGACGACCGCGTCGAGCGAGCGCGCGAGTTCGCGCTGGTTCACGTCGTGCTGATACTGGCCGACGCCGATCGCCTTCGGCTCGATCTTCACGAGCTCGGCGAGCGGGTCCTGCAGACGTCGCGCGATCGACACGGCGCCGCGCAGCGACACGTCCATGGCGGGGAATTCCTTCGCGGCAAGCTCGGACGCCGAGTACACCGACGCGCCGGCTTCGGACACGACGATCTTCTGCAGCTTCAGCTCCGGATGACGCGCGATCAGCTCGCTCGCGAGCTTGTCCGTCTCACGCGACGCGGTGCCGTTGCCGATGCTGATCAGCTCGGCCTGCGTTTGCGCGGCGATTCGCGCGAGCTTCGCGAGCGAGCCGTCCCAGTCGCGGCGCGGCTCGTGCGGGTAGATCGTGTCGGTCGCGAGCACCTTGCCGGTGCGGTCGACCACCGCCACCTTCACGCCGGTGCGCAAGCCCGGATCCAGACCGATCACGGCCTTCGGACCAGCCGGCGCCGCGAGCAGCAGGTCCTTCAGATTGCGCGCGAACACGCGGATCGCTTCGTGTTCGGCTTCGTCGCGCAGATTGGTCAGCAGCTCGTTTTCGAGGTGCGGCTGCACCTTCACGCGCCAGCACCAGCGGCACACGTCGGAGAGCCACTTGTCGGCGGGGCGGTTCTGATTGGCGATGCCGAAGTGCCGCGCGATCAGCGCTTCGCCCGGGTGCGGCACCTGCGCGTCGAGCTCTTCGCCGAGGCCGAGCTTGATCATCAGCACGCCGGCATTGCGGCCGCGGAACAGTGCGAGCGCGCGATGCGACGGCACCGTGCGGATCGTTTCGGCGTAGTCGTAGTAGTCGCGGAATTTCTCTTCTTCCGCGGTTTCCTTGCCTTCCACGACCTTCGACGACACCACGCCCTGGTTGAACAGATAGTCGCGCAGCTTGCCGAGCAGTTCGGCGGTCTCGCCGAACTGTTCGGAAAGGATGTCGCGCGCGCCGTCGAGCGCGGCCTTCACATCGGCGACGCCTTTGTCCGCGTCCACGTACGCCGCGGCTTCGGCTTGCGGATCGAGCAGCGGATTGCCGAGCAGCGCGTCGGCGAGCGGCTGCAAGCCGGCTTCGCGCGCGATCTGCGCGCGCGTGCGGCGCTTCGGTTTGTATGGCAGATAGAGGTCTTCGAGCACCTGTTTGCTGTCGGCGCCTTCGATCGCGCCGCGCAGCTCGTCGGTGAGCTTGCCCTGTTCGTCGATGCTCGCGATGATCGCCGCGCGCCGGTCTTCCAGCTCGCGCAAATAGACTAGGCGTTCCTCGAGATTGCGCAGTTGCGTGTCGTCGAGATTGTCGGTCACTTCCTTGCGATAACGCGCAATGAACGGAACGGTCGCGCCTTCGTCGAGAAGTTCCACTGCGGCCGCGACCTGGCGCGGCTGGACGGACAGTTCGGTGGCGATGCGCTGGACGATCTTGAGTGCTACGGTTTCCGTCATAAGGTCTTGGTGTTCCTGCGGACTCAGTGATGGGCCGCGCGCGGGCGGCAAATCGGGGCAGGCCGGGCGTGGGCCGCGACCAGGTTGCTAGAGCGGGGCATTTTGCCATAAATGCCAAAGGGCTCAACCGTGGGGTGTTAGAATTTCGGGCATGTTCCGTTGACCCTCTACGACGTTGCCAATCTCCTTGTCCCTCAACCGCCTGGTCTCTTCGCTGGCGTCAGGTTCACTGCCGGGTTCACCGCCGGGTTCGTCTCAATTGCCGCTGGTTTCTTTGCGCTCGTTCGGTCGGTCGGCTTTAACGGCCGCCGCGTCGTGCGTGATCGCCGCAGCGCTCGTTGTGCCGGTGTCGGCCGTGGCGCAAAGTGCGACGCCGGCGCAAGGTACGGGACCCGTCGCGGCCTCGGGCCCGCAAGCCGCCGCAACCGCCGACGGCCCTCAAAGCGCAAGTGACGTAGCCGTGCTGGACAAGTCGTTCGACGAGCGGCAACAGGTGCTCAATCAGCGCACCGACGACAACAACTATCAATTCGCTGTCGCGCAACACAACTGCTACAGCCGCTTCTTCGTCAATCACTGTCTGAACCGCGCGCGCGACGCGATGCGCAGCGTGCAGGCGGACATCCGCAAGGAACAGCTCGCGCTCGACGCCGAGCAGCGTGCGCAGCGCGCCCGTGAACGCGACGAACGCACCGCGTTGCGGCGCGCGCAAAACGAGGCGGAAGCGCCGCAACGTGCCGCCGAAGACGCGCGCAACGAGCAGGCGTATCAGGAAAAGCAGCGTCAGCACGCGCTCGATCAGGCGCAGCACAACGCCGAGGCGCCGCAGCGCGAAGCCAATGCGCAGGCCTACGCGGAGAAGCAACGTCAGCACGCGCTCGATCAGGCGCAGCGCAACGCCGCGGCACCGCAGCACGAAGCCAATGCGCAGGCCTACGAGGAGAAGCAGCGCCAGCACGCGCTCGATCAGGCGCAGCATGGTGTCACGCCTGCGCAGGCGGCGGCCAATCAGAAGGCCTACGACCAGAAGCAGAGCGACTACCAGCGCAAGCTCGAGGAAGCGCGTCGGCAGGGTGCGCAAAAGGCCGCGGAGCGCCAGCAGAAACAGGAGACTTTCGAGCGGAAGCAGGCCGAGGCCGCGCAGCACAAGCTCGATGTCGAAGCACGTCAAAAGCAGGCCACCGAGAAGGCCGGGCAGAAGCGTCAGGACGAGCTGAAGCAGCAACAGCTCGAAGAGCAGCAAAAGCAGCAACAAGAGCAACAGTAAGCGTGCTGTAGTGGCTGTATCGTAGAGTAAGCCGTGGCGGTCGTGGCCAGGGCCGCCGTAGTCGCCGTAATGCGTTTTGAGGCGGACAGCAACCTCAGGCATCGGACCGCGCGCACGCGGTTCGTGCCGCCGACCAGAGGAGGCGAGCATGCGCGATCGTCATCACGTCATCGACGCAAACACACTTCGCGACCGCATTCTGCAACTGGAATCGGAGCATAGTGGACTCGACCGGTTGATCGACCGGATGTCGGATGAACCCGGCATCGACGACTTCGAGTTGCAGCGCCTGAAAAAGCGCAAACTTAAAGTCAAGGACACCATCATCTTGCTGCAATTGCAGCTCGAACCGGACGCGCGCGCCTGAGTTCGCGGCCTGGCAGGCGCCGGGCGCGCAGCGCGCGAGCCGGACTTAGCAGGAACGCTTGCCTTGAATTCATCGCATGACACTTCATCCCGGGCCGCGCCGGACAACGCATCTGCTTCGGGCACGCCCGCGCCGCGCGCGGCAGCACCGGTGCCAGGTGTGTCGCTGAATCGGCGCCGCGCGAGCGAGCTCGACGACATCTTCGCCGACAACGGTCTGCTCGCACGGCAGATCGACGGTTATCGGCCGCGTGCGTCGCAGATCGAGATGGCGCGCGCGGTTGCCGCGGCGATGGAGGCGTCGGGCCGCGCGATGCCCGAGCCCGCGATGTTCGAGACGCAGAAGCGCCCGGCGCGGCGCCTGCAGCAGACCGGCGCTGAAGCCGTCTCTGAGTCGACCGGGAGCAACGCGCAAGCCGATGGCGTCGACGGTGGTGAGAATACGCTGATCGTAGAGGCGGGTACCGGCACCGGCAAGACCTATGCGTATCTCGTGCCGGCCATGCTGTGGGGCGGCAAGGTGATCGTCTCGACCGGCACCAAGCATCTGCAGGATCAGCTGTTCCAGCGCGACATTCCGACCGTGCGCGACGCGCTCGCGGTGCCGGTGTCGGTCGCGATGCTGAAGGGCCGCGCGAACTACCTGTGCCATTACTACCTGCAACGCACCGCGGACAACGGCCGTCTGCCGTCGCGCCAGGAGACCTCGTATCTGCAGGACATCGTGCGCTTCGCGAAGATCACGCGCACTGGCGACAAGGCCGAACTCGCGAGCGTGCCGGAAACGGCGCAGGTGTGGTCGATGGTCACGTCGACGCGCGACAACTGTCTCGGCCAGGAGTGTCCCCACTACAAGGACTGCTTCGTGATGCAGGCGCGCCGCGAAGCGCAGCAGGCCGATATCGTGGTGGTCAACCACCATCTGTTTTTCGCCGACATCATGCTGCGCGATACCGGCATGGCGGAGCTGCTGCCGACTGCGAATACAGTCATCTTCGACGAAGCTCACCAGTTGCCCGAAACCGCGACGCTGTTTTTCGGCGAGACGCTATCGACCGCGCAGTTTCTCGAACTCGCACGCGATTCGGTCGCCGAGGGCCTCGGTCACGCACGCGATGCGGTCGATTGGGTCAAGCTCGGCGCGACGCTCGAGCGCGCCGCGCGCGACGTGCGGCTCGCGTTCAAGGAAGACTCGGTGCGTCTGTCGATCGGCCAGCTGCCCGACGATCACCCGCTGTTCGCCGCGCTCGAGACGCTCGAGGCCGAGCTCGACGCGTTGGCCTCGGCGTTGGCGGGCCAGGCCGAGCGAGCCGAATCGCTCGGCGCGTGTTTGCGTCGCGCGCGCGAGTTGCAGGACGTGCTGAGCGGCTGGACCACGCCACCCACGAGTGCAGAACGCGACGCGGTTGCGACCCGCGAGGGTGACGCCAGCGCGGAGCGCGCCGATCCGAATGAAAAGGTGCGCTGGATCGAGGTGTTCTCGCACACGGTGCAACTGCACGAAACGCCGTTGTCGGTCGCGCCGATTTTCGCGAAGCAGCGCGCCGGCGTGCCGCGCGCGTGGATCTTCACATCGGCGACGCTGTCGGTGCGCGGCGACTTCACGCACTATGCGGCGCAGATGGGCTTGAACTCGAAGCGCTCGATGACATTGCCGAGCCCATTCGACTATCCATCGCAAGGGCTTCTGTACGTACCGCGCAATCTGCCACAGCCGTCATCGCCGATGTTCACCGACGCCGTGTTCGATGCCGCATTGCCCGCGATCGAAGCCTCGGGCGGCGGCGTCTTCATGCTGTGCACGACGCTGCGCGCGGTGGATCGTATCTCGGCGAAGCTGCGCGACGCGATCGAGTCGCGCGGCTGGGACTATCCGCTGCTCGTGCAGGGCGATGCGAGCCGCACCGAACTGCTCGACCGCTTTCGCGCCTACGGCAATGCGATCCTGGTCGGCAGTCAGAGCTTCTGGGAAGGGGTGGACGTGCGCGGCGACGCGCTGTCGCTGGTCGTGATCGACAAGCTGCCGTTTGCGCCGCCGGACGATCCCGTGCTGGCCGCGCGGCTCGACGCACTGACGAAGAAGGGCTTGAGCCCGTTCGCCGTGCATCAGCTGCCGCAGGCCGTCATCACGCTGAAGCAGGGCGCCGGCCGGCTGATTCGCGCGGAGACCGATCGTGGCGTGCTGATGATCTGCGATACACGTCTCGTCGATAAACCTTATGGCCGCCGCATCTGGCAGAGTCTGCCGCCGTTCAAGCGCACCCGCGAGATCGACGTGGTGCGTGAGTTCTTTGAGGAGAGCGCTGGGCCAGCGGCGCCGGTTCGATAGGGGGATGTGTTCCACACATGCGACGAGCTCCGCAGCGGAAAGCGGCCCTGAATGACAAAACGCCACGGATGTGAATCCGTGGCGTTTTTCTTTGCCCGTTTGCGGCCCGCGCCGTTTCCGGCCAGCCTCCAAACGTTTCGTGCGCAGGCGCTGTAGCGGGAGCGCCGCTACAGCGCCGAACCGTTGCGGCTTACTGGCTTGCGCCTGCTGCCGGCGATGCTGCTTCAGCCGGCGATGCTGCCTCGGCCGGCGATGCTGCTTCGGCCGGCGATGCTGCTTCGGCCGGCGATGCCGCAACTGCCGGCGATGCTGCTTCAGCAGGCGATGCTGCCGCCGGTGCGGACGCAGCTTCCGACGGTGCAGCAGCCTGATCGTTGCTCTTGTTGCATGCAGCGAGTGCCACAACTGCCAACAGGGATGCTACGAGGAGGGATTTCTTCATGATCACGTCCTTTTATGGTTTAAAGGTAAGCAACAGCGCAAAATAAAACCGGTAATGTGCTCCAACACCGACCTGGGCCGCTGGTGGAGATGCTCTTTTGACGAGCTGGAATCTTCCCTACGGCTTGGGCGGAAATTATATGCACTTTCGTACTGACAGTCGATAAATGCGGGTCAATACGTTGTCTTTCTCATACAAAATTTCACCGTACGGTATAACAGGCGGGCAGAGTTACGCAATCTCGCCTACCTGTATCCAGCCCGCACAATACCACTCGTGTAGCAGTGCTGTCACCGATGAATCGTGTGATAGTGTTACAAAGCGTATCGCACTCATGCACCGCAGATTTGCGAGTTCAAACAGCCATTTTTTCACGCCGGTCCACGATATTTCTTCTCCATTTACGAAGAAAAAACGTCGTTCATACAACAGGTTAGTCTTGCGATCGAGCCGTAGACCGGATCTCGACGCCGCGCCGATGAAACGGGCTTCGTTGAGCGGCCGTTGCGGCGGATCGAAGACGACACTCGGCTTGGGTTCGCTGAGGTACGTGCCAAGGAACGACGCAATGTCCTGCTCATTCCATCGCACTTTAGCAAGCATCGCGCCCACCCGTTCGACGAGCGCCGCGGGCAACTCGGCCGGCTGTTCGACGGCGGCCTGCCGTGGGTCGCGATAAAGGGCGCCCGCCTTGCCCGTGGCCTCTCCGCGCTCGGCCAGGTGGTACAGGAACTGCGCGGTCAGCTCGCTTTCGGAGGGCGCGCGAAAACCGATCGAGCAGGTCATGCATTCGCCCTCGGCGATGCCGTCGTGCGCGATGTGCGGCGGCAGGTACAGCATGTCGCCGGGCTCGAGTACCCACTCCTGTTCGTGCTCGAAGTGCTGTAAAACCTTCAACGGCAAGCCGGGCTGCAGCGTCAGATCTTTCTGCGCGCTAATGCGCCAGCGGCGCTTGCCTTTTACTTGCAAAAGAAACACATCGTAGGAATCGAAGTGCGGGCCGACGCCGCCGCTATCGGTCGCATACGAAATCATCAGGTCGTCGAGACGCGCGTCCGGCACGAAACGGAAACGGTCGAGCAACGCGCGCGCGCGGTCGTCCTGCAGATCCACGCCCTGCACGAGCAGTGTCCATGCGCGCTGTTTGACGGACGGCAGTTCGTCGGGCGCGAACGGGCCGTGCTCCAGCTGCCATTTGTTGCGGAAGTGCGTGATCAGGCGCGCTTCGACGTCGTCCCGATCGGCCAGCTCGAACAGCTCGTCGCGCGACAGCGGCGCTTCGATGTCCGGAATCGCCTGACGGATCAGCAGCGGCTTTTTCTGCCAGTAGCGGCGCATGAATTGCGACGGGCTCAGATGGCCGAGAAGTGCGGTCGGAACGTCGGGCGAGGGCGGAAGAATGGGCCGCGTGGCCGGCTTTGCAGCAGACGGCGAATTGCGTGCCGAACCTGCATCGGCCGGGAGGTGGGTGGGCCGCCTGGGCATCGTATAATGTGAGTTGTATTCTGGAGAATCGAATGAAAATCGCAAAGAACACCGTCGTGTCGGTCGCCTACAAGCTGTCGGATGCGCAGGGCAATCTGATCGAGGAAAGCGAAGAGCCGATGGTCTATCTTCACGGCGGCTATGATGGCACGTTCCCCAAGATCGAGGAAGAGCTCGACGGCCACGAGGCTGGCTTCGAGACCCAGATCCAGCTTGAGCCGCAAGACGCGTTCGGCGAATACGATCCTGACCTTGTGAAGATCGAGCCGCGCGATCGCTTCCCGGAACCGCTCGAAGTCGGCATGCAGTTCGAAGGCACCCCCGAAGATGGCGACGAGGAAATCGATGCGCTGGTGTACGTGGTGACCGACGTCGCGGAAGACAAGGTCGTGCTCGACGGCAATCATCCGCTCGCCGGCATGGCGCTGCGTTTCGCGTTGACCGTCAAAGACGTGCGTCCGGCAACTGAAGACGAAATCCAGCACGAGCACGCGCATGGCGCGGACGGCCTCGAAGTTCTCGACGACGATGAAGACGAGGACGAAGAAGACAGCTCAAAACCGACCCTGCACTGAGCTTGCGGGCATGCGCGGTGTCGTCGCGGGGGCAGACGGCACCGATGCGGGCAACGCAGGCGAGGCTGGCAGTATCGAACCCGGCGGCATCGAGATAGCGGGCCCATAGTCGCCGCCGCCCTGGTCGGACGGGATGCGCGGCTGCTGCTCCTGCGACTCTCCAGGCGTCTGCAATACGGGCGGCAATTCCGACGCCGGCCCGAAACCTTCCACATTCGGCATCTCCGGCGCAACCGGCATCGACGCGCCGGATTCGTCGCGCGGCGATGCGGGCGGCAAGACCGGCGGCGTGGTGGGCAGCGGCATCTGCTTCGGCACGTCGCGCACGCTGACTCTGAACGGCGGCTTCCTGCCGAAATCCGCTTCTATCTGAATCCATTGGTTGAGACGATCATGCGGCGCGAGCGCAATGCGCGTGAGGTTCGTCACGACCATCCCCTTGTCGTTGCGTAGCGGCTGATCGATGACGAAACCGCCGGCCGGCCGGTCCTCGTCTGCATGAATGACGACCACGGGTCCGGGGAAAATCTGCGCGAGCTTGAGCAGACTGCGCTTGAATTCCAGAAAGCCGTCGCGGCGCGAGCTATGTGCGAAGTGCAGCCAGGCGAACCGTTCGGGTCGCTCGTAGCGCTCCGGGTCGAAGTCGCCTTGAATGAACACGACGATCGCGCGCGCGTCGCGGCGCTTCGCGTATTCGGCCGCGTGCTCGAGCCAGAATGCGTTGGCGATCACGCGATCTTCGAACTCGCCGTTGCGGCCGCCCGCGCTCAGGTAGCGGTTGTTCGGACCCGGCGCGTTCAGGCCGATGAAGACGATGTCGCCGGCTTTGGTGTTCGCTTTGTCGTTCGTTTTTTCGTTGACCACCCAGCGCACGTTTTCACGGAACGGGCGGAAGCGCGACACCTCGCTCTCGCGCGTCAACGCGATCGGGTTCTGCCCCATCGACGTTGGATCGGCGAACAGCGTTTGCCGCAACTGGTCGAGCCGCTCGACCGGATCGAAGCCGCCGGCTTCCGCCGTGCCGCAATCGACCCAGTCATGCTGGCCGGGGATAAAGAAGAGGGCAGTGCGCGAGCTGTCGAGCAGCGCGTGGCGGCGCTCGAACAGCGCGTCGCGGCAAACTTCCTTCGGCCCCTTCAGATTGCCGTCGTAGACGATGAAGCGCACGTCGCGCTCGCGGCCGATCGCCTCGAGCAGCCGTTGCGTGGCGGCTTCGTCGGCGGGGCTGTGCATCGTGCCGGAAATCACCGCGAACGCGAAGCGCGAGGCCTCAGCGTGCGCCGGCGCGGTCCATGCGCACACTGCCACGAGCACGACGATGCCGCCTGCCGGTGCGAGCACGTGGCGCAGCGCCGCGCGAAGCCCGCGCGGGCGCGGCGGGTGTCCCGGCGTGTCAGTGGTCCGCATCCGGCGCGACGGCCAGTTCATGCAGTTCGTACAGCAGATCGAGCGCTTCGCGCGGCCGCAGATCGTTCGGATCGATGCCGCGCAGACGCTCGACGAGTGTCTGCATCGCGGGCGACGCAGGCGTTGCGTCGGCCGCCGCCTCGTGGTCGTCGTCCGAGTCTTCGGCGAGCATGGCAGGCTGCGTGGCGAACAGATCGAGTTGCGGCGCGGGCTGCGCGGCCGATTGCTGCTCCAGATGCGCGAGATGCTTGCGTGCCGCGCGGATCACCGCGTTCGGCACGCCGGCGAGTTGCGCGACCTGCAGACCGTAGCTCTGATTGGCGGGCCCTTCGTTGACCGCGTGCAGGAACACGATGCCGTGCCCGTGCTCGACTGCCGACAGATGCACGTTGGCCGCGTGCGGAAACTCCGCGGGTAGTTGCGTCAGCTCGAAATAGTGCGTCGCGAACAGCGTGTAGCAGCCGTTGTGGGCGAGCAGGTGGCGCGCGATCGCCCACGCGAGCGCGAGGCCGTCGAACGTCGACGTGCCGCGGCCGATCTCGTCCATCAGCACGAGGCTTTGCGGTGTCGCGTCGTTGAGGATCGCGGCGGCTTCGGTCATCTCCACCATGAAGGTCGAGCGGCCGCCGGCGAGGTCGTCGGCCGCGCCGATGCGCGTGAAGATGCGGTCGATCGGTCCGAAGGCCGCGCGCCGCGCTGGTACATAGCTGCCCACGTAAGCGAGCAGCGCGATCAGCGCGGTCTGGCGCATGAAAGTCGACTTACCGCCCATGTTGGGACCGGTGATCAACAGCAGCTTGCGCTCGGTCGCGAGTGAGCAATCGTTGGCGATGAACTGCTCGACTTGCGCCTCGACCACCGGATGACGACCCTGCTCGATGTCGATACCCGCGTTCGCCGAGAACGTCGGCGCAACCCAGTCGAGCGCGCGAGCGCGTTCGCCGAGCGCGGCCAGCAGATCGAGTTCGGCGAGCGCGAGCGCAACGCGCTGACAGTCGGGAATGAACGGCAGCAGCGATTGCAGCAACGCGTCGTACAGTGCGCGTTCGCGCGCGAGCGCGCGTTCCTGCGCGGACAGCGCTTTGTCCTCGAAGGTTTTCAGCTCGGGCGTGATGTAGCGCTCGGCATTCTTCAGCGTTTGCCGACGGCGATAGTCGTCCGGCACCTTGTCGGTCTGGCCGCGCGTGACTTCGATATAGAAGCCGTGCACCTTGTTGTACTCGACGCGCAGATTGCTGATGCCGGTGCGCGCGCGTTCGCGTGTTTCGAGATCGATCAGGAACTGTCCGCAGTTCTCCGAAATATCGCGCAGTTCGTCGAGCTCGGCGTCATAACCACGCGCGATGACGCCGCCGTCGCGCACCATCGCGGCCGGCTCTTGCGCGACCGCGAGCTTCAGCAAATCGGCGCACGCGTGCGGCGGTTCGAGCGCCGCGTCGATGCGCGCGAGCGAATCCGCGTTCGAGGCCACCGCTGCGAGCTGCGCGCGCAATGCAGGTAGCGCGATGAAGGTATCGCGCAGGCTCGACAGATCGCGCGGCCGCGCCGACAGCAGCGCGAGACGTCCGGTGATCCGTTCGATGTCCGAAATCTGCCGCAATGCGCTGCGCAAGGTATCGAGGTCGGCGCCCGGCGGCGCGTCGAGCAACGCGCCGATCGCCTGCTGACGTGCCTGCGCCACCGCCGAATCGCGCGGCGGATGATGCAGCCAGTGCCGCAGCAGGCGGCTGCCCATCGTCGTGCAGCAGGTGTCGAGCAGCGAGCACAGCGTCGGCGATTCGGTGCCGCGCAGTGTCTCCGTGAGTTCGAGGTTGCGGCGCGTGGCCGGATCGAGGCCGATGTATTCGGATTCGTATTCGACCTTCAGGCTGCGCACATGGCGCAGTTGCTGGCCCTGCGTGGACGCCGCATACAGCAGCAACGCGCCGGCCGCCCCGCACGCGCAACCGAGCGAATGCGCGCCGAAGCCGTCGAGGCTCGCGACTTCGAGCTGGTCGCACAGGCGCTTCGTGCCCGAGGTGATATCGAAGTGCCAGGCCGGTACACGCTTGAGCGCGCTGGCGTTGACAGGCGGTGTCCAGCTGGTCGAATCGGCGGTGGCGTCGGCGACCAGAATTTCCGCGGGACGGATGCGCTCCAGCGCGGCGGCGACCTGATCGGGCGCGACTTCGGCGAGGCGCAGCGCGCCGCTCGCGAGATTGAGCCACGCGAGACCGACGCTCGTGGCGACACCGCGGCGATTGTGCGCGACCCCCAGCGCGAGCAGATAGACGTCGCTCTTGTCGGACAGCAGCGCGGCGTCGGTCAGCGTGCCAGGCGTAACCACGCGCATGACCTTGCGCTCGACCGGGCCTTTCGAGGTGGCCGGGTCGCCGATCTGTTCGCAGATCGCGACCGATTCGCCGAGCTTCACGAGCCTGGCCAGATACTGTTCGACAGCGTGATGCGGCACGCCGGCCATCTTGATCGGATTGCCCGCCGATGCGCCGCGCTGCGTGAGCGTCAGGTCGAGCAGGCGCGCGGCTTTTTCCGCGTCGTCGAAAAAGAGTTCGTAGAAGTCGCCCATCCGGTAGAACACCAGCGTGCCCGGATGCTCCGCCTTGATGCGCAGGTACTGCTGCATCATCGGCGTGTGTTGTGCGACGTCGTTGGCCGCTGCGGTTTGAATACCCATCCTTCGTGTCTTCTTGCGGTAGATGCTCAGGGCGTGAGTTTAACCCGCCGGCGCGGCGAGCGGACCCTGGCCGAACGGACGATGCCCAACACAAGAGCTGAATGTCAGCATGACCGATTCGATCAAAGCGGGGGGTGCGCGCCGTCGCGGCGGGTTACGGCCGTCGAGCCGAGCCTCGCGCTGTCATTGCTGGAGCACCGTGATGCATTCATTCCTCGATCATCGCCCGCATGTCCACCCTGCGTTCGTTCGCCGCGCTGCGGCGTTTCGCGAGCCACATCAGCAGCGTGATGAAGGTGCCGAACACGACGATGATCCACTGCGCGGGCATCTTCGCCGTGAGCAGCAGCGCGTACACGCCGAGCATCAGCAGCACCGCGAGGTTCTGGTTGAAATTCTGCACGGCGATCGAGTGACCGGCCGACAGCAGCGTCGCGCCGCGATGCTGCAGGATCGCATTCATCGGCACGATGAAAAAGCCCGACAACGCACCGAGCACGATCATCAGCGGATAGGCCAGCAGAATGTAGTAGGGCGCGACGTGCGTGCCGAAGCGCAGGCCCGCGCCCGCCGGGAACAGGTCCTTGTTGTAGAAGGCCATCGCGATCGCCACCGCGCCCGTCAGCACGCCGACCGGCAACACCTTCAGCGAGTGGCGCAATGGAATCAGCGCGGCCGCGCCCGCCGCGCCGATCGCGATGCCGAAGCCGGTCACGCCTTGCATCACCGCCGCCTTCGACAACGACAGCCCGAGGTTCACGTTCGCCCATTTGAGCACCAGCAGCTGCATCGTCACCGCGGCGCCCCACATCAGCGTGGTCACCCACAGCGCGATCTGCGCGAGCTTGTCGGCCCACAGCACCCGGAAGCAGTGATGGAAATCGCCGACCAGCTTATTCGGCTCGGTCAGCCGGTTCGGATAGCGCGCGCCAGTGTCCGGAATGAAGATGTTGATCGCGGCGGCGATCGCGTAGGTGAGCATGACCGCGCCCATCGCGAGATCGGCGGCCGAGCGGATCAGCGGCATATGCGCACGCGTGACGAAATGCTCGAAGACGGTGCTGATCAGCGCACCGCCGAGCATCGTGCCGGCGATCGTCGACAGCACCGTCGCCGATTCGAGCCACGCGTTCGCCTGCACGAGCTTTTCGGCGGGCAGCAGCTCGGTGAGGATGCCGTACTTGGCGGGCGAATACGCGGCTGCGCCGAAGCCGACCACGCCGTAGGCGATCATCGGATGAACGCCCAGAATCATCATCAGGCAGCCGCTCGCTTTCAGCGCGTTGGAGATGAACATCACGTGACGCTTCTGCATCGAATCGGCGAACGCGCCGACGAATGGCGCGAGCAGCACGTACGAGATCGTGAAAAAAATCTGCAGCAGCGGCGTAACCCACGCGGCCGAGCGCATCACGGAAAGCAGGGCGATGGCGGCGATCAACAGCGCATTGTCGGCCAGCGACGAAATGAACTGTGCCGCGATGATCGTATGGAAGCCTTTTTTCATGGGGCAGATTGGAGGCTGCGCCCGGGGCGAAAGTCGGGCAGGGTCAAAGCGGCATGGAGCAGGGAACGGTCCCGGCCGAGTACCGCCCCGAATGACTTCCCGCTTTTTAGCACGACGCTCCGGACACTGGAGCGCCGCCAACAGAAAAGCGGCCGAAGCCGCTTTTCTCTGCAACCGTTATGCGTTGCCGCGGACCGGCCGCGGCGGCGCACCTTACGCCGACTGCTGACGCGTGCGGCTGTAGCGCGACAGGATTGGAACCATCTGCGCGTAGACCTTCGGGTTGCCCGCGACGACTTCGCCGACGTGCAGGAACTCCGAATCACCGGTGTAGTTGCCGACCAGGCCGCCGGCTTCGGTGATCAGCAGGCTGCCCGCCGCGACGTCCCATGCGTTCAGGCCCTGCTCGAAGAAGCCGTCCATGTGGCCGGCCGCGACGTTGGCCAGATCGAGCGCGGCGGCGCCCGGACGGCGCAGGCCGGCGCAGGCTTCGGTCATCTCGGCGAACTGACGGCCGTACGATTCGAGGCTGTCCTGCGCGCGGAACGGAAAGCCGGTGCCGATCAGGCAGTCGGCCAGGCGGTCACGCTTGGCGACGCGGATGCGGCGATCGTTGAGAAACGCGCCACGGCCGCGCGATGCGGTGAACAGATCGTTGCGGGTCGGATCGTAGACGACGGCCTGCGTGACGACGCCCTTGTGCGCGAGCGCGATCGACACGCAGTAGTAAGGGAAGCCGTGGATGAAGTTGGTGGTGCCGTCGAGCGGATCGATGATCCACTGGTATTCGGAATCGTGGTCCGACTTGCCCGACTCTTCGGCGAGGATGGCGTGATCGGGATAGGCGGTCTTCAGCGTTTCGATGATCGCCGCTTCGGACGCTTTGTCGACTTCCGTGACGAAATCGTTGTGCTGCTTTTTGCTGACCTGAATCAGGTCGAGATCGAGCGATGCGCGGTTGATGATCTGAGCTGCGCGGCGCGCGGCCTTCACAGCGATATTGAGCATGGGATGCATAAACTGATCCTTGTGCCGGGGCAGCACGGCTGCCGGCCGGTAAATAAGCGCGAAACTGCGCTGACGGGCGCCGCAACGACGCAAAAACAGCACGGAACAGCAGACCGGCTATCAAACCGGAGAGCATTCCGTCGACGGAGACGAATTGAATAAGAACGGTGCGACCGGTTCGACGCAAGCTTCAGCAAACGTCGGCGCCGGACGCGAAAAGCGGTATTTTACCTGAGTCCGGGCGCCCTCGCGCAGGTGCTCGCTCACGTGCGGCTGATGTACCGCACAGGCGCCCGCCGGTGCCGATCCGATGCTGCGCCCTCGTCCGCGCGCGTGGCTCGCGCGTGCGCCTGATTCGGCATAAGTGCCCGTTGGCGCTACCATACGCGTCTTGAGTCCTAGCCAGCCGAGTTTCATCGTGGATCACACCCACCATTCCTCCGACCCCGCCGTGGCCGATTTGCGCGGCGGCTTCACGTCGACGCGTTTCGTGCTGGTCGAGCCCAGCCATCCGGGCAATGTCGGCGCCGCGGCGCGCGCGCTGAAAACCATGGGCTTTTCGCGGCTCGTGCTCGTGTCGCCGCGCGTGCCGAACGTGCAGAACGACCCCGAAGCGATCGCGATGGCGAGCGGCGCCGATGACGTACTCGCCTCCGTGCACGTGGTGCCGTCGCTCGCCGATGCACTGACTGGCGTGCACTGGTCGATTGCGCTCACCGCGCGGCTGCGCGAATACGGTCCGCCGCAATGGACGCCGCGTGCGGCTGCCGCCGCCGCGCACGCAGAGGCGATGCACGGCGAGATCGCGCTGGTGTTCGGCAACGAGCGCACGGGCTTGTCGAACGAGGACGTCGAGCGATGCAGCGCGATCGCGCATATTCCGGCCAATCCGGCCTATAGCTCGCTCAATCTCGCGCAGGCGGTGCAGGTGCTCGCCTACGAGCTACGCACCGCGTACCTCGGCGCCGACGAAGCGAGCGACGGCGCACCCACCGCGGGAGCACACGCGGCGCCGGCCGAATCCGCCGCTCCACGCGCGCAGATGGCGGCCAGCGACGAGATCGAGAGCATGTTCGCGCATCTGGAAAGCGCACTGGTCGCGCTCGAGTTTCTCGATCCGGCCAATCCGAAGAAGCTGATGTCACGGCTGCGGCGGCTCTTCGCGCGCTCGGGCCTCGAGCGCGAGGAGGTCAACATCGTGCGCGGCATCGCCAAGCACATACTGCTCAAGACCAGGCGGACCGGCTGACGGTCCGTTGACCAGCCCGTGACGGCGCACCTGATGCGCCGCCTTCGTCTGACGACAACCTTGCAGGTGACGGGGACTTCCGGCAGGTTTCGCGCAATCGCCCTACAATCCACGAAACGTTAGAAGCAAAGCTGCCGCCGTGCTAAGCGGCAGCGATGCCGTTAGCTATGGCGCGAAACGCAGAGTCCCGCATGCGCAAACCGCGCGGATTCGCTCACGCAGACGGTTTTCCCCCAACAATACAGTCCCTGCCATGTTCACGAGACTTCGCGAAGATGTTGCCACCATCCGCGAGCGCGATCCCGCCGCCCGCAGCGCATGGGAAGTGCTTACGTGTTATCCGGGGCTGCACGCACTCGTGCTGCATCGGATCGCTCACGCGTGCTGGCGCGCGAAGCGCCGCTGGCTCGCGCGTTTCGTGTCCCAGATGGCGCGCTTCATGACCGGCATCGAGATTCATCCGGGCGCGAGCGTCGGGCGGCGCGTGTTCATCGATCACGGCATGGGCGTCGTGATCGGCGAGACCGCGCAGATCGGCGACGACTGCACGATCTACCAGGGTGTGACGCTCGGTGGCACGTCGCTCACGCGCGGCGCGAAGCGGCATCCGACGCTCGAGCGTGGTGTGATCGTCGGTGCGGGCGCGAAGGTGCTCGGCGGCTTCACCGTCGGCGCGGACGCGAAGATCGGATCGAACGCGGTCGTGACGAAGCCGGTGCCCGCGCGTGGCACGGCGCTCGGCAATCCGGCGCGGATCATCGTGCCGGCCGCGGCGGCTGCGAACGGTGCGAACCCGAATGCGAACAACGCCGCGCGTGACGCGAAGCGCGGCAGCGAAATCAGCGCGTTTTGCGCATACGGCATCACGCCCAACGCGGACGATCCGGTTTCGCTCGCGATTCACGGTCTGATCGACCATGCGGCTACTCAGGCGCGACGTATCGATGAAATCGTCGATGCGCTCGAGCGGCTCGGCACGAGCCTCGAAGGTCTGCAAGGCGCGGATGCGGCGTTGCTCGATTTGCGGCGGCTATCGGCGGCGATCGCGGGGAAGGTGGAGGGGCTGGCGGGGGAGCGCTAGGTATCGGCGCCTCGGCAGCGCGAAGCGCACGCCGTACCCACGAGGTCAATCCAGCGGCAACGCTCGAATCCCGTCGGCATCGATCTTCAGATAGCCGCCCCGGCGCTCGCCGTGATCGAGATCCCAGTCGGGCAGAACCCAGCGCGTGCCGCCCGGCTCGCGATGTCGTGCGGGCAGATGGGTATGCCCATGAATGATCGTCGCGGTCTTCGATTTCCTGAACAGCGCGGCGACACCTTGCGGGGTCACGTCATACTTGATCGGCATCGGCCGCGTGCGGCCATGCTCGCTCTTCGAGCGCATGTTCTCGGCGAGCTTGCGACGCCAACGAAACGGCCACGCGAGAAACAGAATCTGCGCGAGTCGATTGCGCGCGAAACACCTGAACAACTGATAGCCGCGATCCGCGGTGCACAGACCATCGCCATGGGCGAGCGCAATGCGCGTGCCGAACGCGGTAATCACGAACGGATCGGGCAGCCAGATCGCGCCGGCCGCTTTCATGAAGCGCTTGCCCAGCAGAAAGTCGCGGTTGCCGTGCATGATGTAAAGCGCGATGCCGCGCTCGGACAGCGTGTGCAGCAGCGCCGCAATATGGGCGACGAACGGCTCGCTCAGCATGTCGTCGCCGACCCAGTACTCGAACAGGTCGCCGAGGATGAACACCGAGTCGGCCGCTTCCGCGCTCACGCCGATGAAATGCTCGAACGCGGCGACCGTGCGCGGAATCGCCTCGCTCAGATGCAGATCGGAGAGGAAGAAAAAAGGGCGCGCGGCGTGCGGGCGTTGGCCCTCGCCTGGCACGCCCGCGGCGACGCTTCGCAGCGGCGTCTCTTGCAGCATTGAAGGTGCCTGATTTCAGTTCAAAGGAGTCGACGCCCGCATGAGGCGCGACTCACTCACGGTTTAGCCGACGACGACAGCTTTTTCGATCACGACATCATCGACCGGCACGTCCTGATGGAAGCCCTTCGAACCGGTCTTGACCTTCTTGATCTTCTCGACCACGTCCATGCCTTCGACGACCTTGCCGAACACCGCATAGCCCCAGCCTTGCGGCGTCGGCGACGAGTGGTTCAGGAAGTCGTTGTCGTTCACGTTGATGAAGAATTGCGCGGTCGCCGAATGAGGGTCGTTGGTACGCGCCATCGCGATCGAGCCGTTCTCGTTCTTCAGACCGTTGTTCGCCTCGTTGGTGATCGGCTCGGCCGTCGGCTTCTGCTTCATACCGGGTTCGAAGCCGCCGCCCTGGATCATGAAGCCGTCGATCACGCGGTGAAACACCGTGTTGTCGTAGTGGCCGGCCTTCACGTAGTTCAGGAAGTTCTCGACCGACTTCGGCGCCTTTTCGGCATTCAGCTCGAGTTTGATGAGGCCGTGGTTCGTATGCAGTTCAACCATGATGGAATCCTTTGATGAACAGGTGGATAAAAGGCGCGGCGCGTCGTCATGTGCTGACGACCGGCCGCGCCGGGGCGTTGGTTGGGGCCGGACTTCGGCCGCGCGGGTTCGCTTGCCCGTTCGTTTTTACTTGCTCACCACCGTCGCCGACTGGATCACGACCGGCTTCTGCGGCACATCGCTCATCGGGCCGCGCGTGGTGGTGGGCGTGGCTTCGATGCGTTTCACGACGTCCATGCCGCTCGTGACCTTGCCGAATACCGCGTAGCCGTTGCCGTCCGGATTCGGGTAGTCGAGATTGGCATTGTCCACCGTGTTGATGAAGAACTGCGCGGTGGCCGAATTCGGGTCGCTGGTGCGCGCCATCGCGATCGTGCCAGCGGTGTTCTTCAGACCGGTGCGGCTCTCGAGCGGAATCGGCGCGCGCGTCGGCTTCTCGACGAAGCTCTGCGTATAGCCGCCGCCCTGGATCATGAAGCCCGGAATCACGCGATGGAAGATCGTGCCGCTATATTGGCCGGCTTTCACGTAGTCGAGGAAATTGGCGACCGTCTTTGGCGCTTTCTCGGGATACAGCTCGACGCGGATGTCACCCTCCGACGTCTTCAGCAGCACGGAAGGATGAGCGGCCTGCGAACCGGACTGCGCAAAGGCGGGTGCGTTTGCGATCAGGGCGGCGCTGCCGAGCGCCAACATCAACCATTTCATGAAAGTCCTCGGGGTTGGAGAAAACTTGCGGCAGGCAACGAGCCCGGCGCTCAGCGCGACGGCGCCATGTACGGCGGCATGGCGAGCGAGCCATTCGGGCCGCCGAACTGGAAGCTCGGGCTGTCCGTGATGTTCGACGTGGGGTGCGCGGCGGGCACGGTCGTCTGCTCGGCGGCAGGCTGCGACGCCGCAGCAGCGGGCGTTGCCGGCGACACGACCTTCTGGATATCCGCGAGACGCTGCGCGGTCCTCGGGCTCGCCTTGCCGAGGCTCTCCGCGCGACGGTACGCGGCATCGGCGAGGCGCAGATAGAGGTCACCGAGGTTCTCGAACGCGAGGCCGTAGTTCGGATTGACCTGGGTGGCCATCTCGAGCGCCGCGCGCGCTTCGGTCAGACGGCCTTGTCTCGCGAAGAGTGTGGCGAGGTTGTTGTACGGCTCGGGCAACTCGGGATACAGCTGCGTGAGTTCGGTGAACGCTGTGATCGCTTCGTCGTCGCGATTCAGATGCACTAGCACGTTTGCGCGTTTGAACTTCGCTTGTGCGTCGCGCGGATTCGCGGCGACGCGCGCATCGAGTTGGGTCAGCGCGGCTTGCCAGTTTTTCTGCGCGATCGACGCGTCGATTTCCGGCGTATTGTCACGCACGGCGGGGCCTTGCGGCATCACCGCGGTCTTCTGCGCATAAGCGCTCGCGACCGGCACCGCGGCAAGTGCGGCAACGACGGTGACGCGCCACGCGAGGGCACGCGCCGCTTCGAAAGTAACGCCACCGACAACGTTGCCAAACGCAGTCGCGGCGAGGGTCGCAGCGCTGTGCGCGCGGCCGCTTGAGTGTTTCATAGGCTCAGGTCTGGATGTTATACTCCGAGCCATTCTAACAAAAGGTCTGCGCGTTCCGTCGAACCGCCGACTGTCTTTTCGCCACTCGTGGCCGTCTCCGCCCGGTTCGCAGCCTCGTCTGCAGCCTGATCGCCGCACGAGGTGCGCCGGTTTCAGCTGTATGCGATGCACCCGTTATCCTGTTCGTTTCGCGGGTCGCGGCGCGCATGAAGCACAATGCGGACTTCTTTCGGCCCACGCACCGCTCTCTATGGAATCTCTGCGCATTTACAACACGCTCGCGCGTGACAAACAGACTTTCGTGCCGCTGCGCGAAGGTGTCGTGCGGATGTACGTCTGCGGGATGACCGTGTACGACTATTGTCACGTCGGTCATGCGCGGGTGATGGTCGTGTTCGACATCGTGCAGCGCTGGTTGCGTGCGCTTGGCTACAACGTGACTTACGTGCGCAACATTACCGATATCGACGACAAGATCATCAAGCGCGCAGTCGAGAACGGTGAAACCATCAAAGCGCTGACCGATCGCTTCATCGCCGCGCTGCATGAAGACGCGGACGCGCTCGGCATCGAGCGTCCGGATATCGAGCCGCGCGCGACCGACTTCATTCCGCAGATGCTCGGCATGATCGAGACGCTCGAGAAAAACGGCTACGCCTACCAGGCGAGCGACGGCGACGTCAACTACGCGGTACGCAAATTCGCAGGCTACGGCAAGCTATCGGGCAAGTCGCTCGAAGACCTGCGCGCTGGCGAACGCGTGGCGGCCAACGACGCCAAACAGGACCCGCTCGACTTCGTGCTGTGGAAGCAGGCGAAGCCCGAGGAACCGGCCGACAGCGGCTGGGATTCGAAGTACGGGCGCGGTCGTCCCGGCTGGCACATCGAGTGCTCGGCGATGGGCTGCACGCTGCTCGGTGAACAGTTCGACATTCACGGTGGCGGCCAGGATCTGCAGTTTCCGCACCACGAAAACGAGATCGCGCAAAGTGAGGCCGCGACCGGACAAACATTCGTCAATTACTGGATGCACAACGGCTACGTACAGATCGACAATGAGAAGATGTCGAAGTCGTTGAACAATTTTTTTACGATTCGCGAAGTGCTCGCGCAGTACGATGCAGAGGTGGTGCGTTTCTTCATCGCGCGCGCGCATTACCGCTCGCCGTTGAACTACAGCGACGTACATATCGACGACGCGCGCAATGCACTCGCGCGTTTGTACACGGCGTTGAAAGACGTGACGCCCGATAGCGCCGTGCTCGACTGGAACGAAGCGCACGCGCAGCGTTTCCAGGCGGCAATGAATGACGACTTCAACACGCCGGTGGCCGTGTCGGTGCTGTTCGAGCTGGCCACCGAAGTGAACCGCACGCGCGACCCCGCGCTGGCCCGTCAATTGCGCGCGCTTGGCGCGGTGCTCGGGCTGCTCGGACGCGAACCGCGTGCATACCTGCAGCAGGCAGCGGGTGCTGCAGCCGAAGGCGCGCTCGAGCCCGTCGCGATCGAAGCGAAGATCGCCGCGCGCATCGCCGCCAAGCAGGCAAAGGACTATGCGGCAGCAGACCGGATCCGGGCCGAATTGCTCGATGCCGGCGTTGCCCTTGAAGACAAACCCGGCGGGTTGACCGAGTGGCGGCGCGTGTGAGCGCACCTCGTACTTCCCTCTGAACGACTCGCCAGGCAGGAGGCAGGATGGCAACGGCCACGAAGACGCCGGCTAAACGCGCGGCGTCTCAAACCAGTGCGGCAGCCGCAGCGTCGGCTGCCGCAGCATCGGCTGCCGCAGCTCAGTCGACTCGTGCGGGCGGCGGCGCGGTAGACAAAGCGCCCTCGAAAGCGGGCGGGGCGGCGGCGAAAGCCGACTCGGCCGCGGCAAAGAAGAGCGCGGCCAAACGCTCGCTCAATGGCGCGGGCACTGAAGCTGCGCACGCGCCTGCGAAACGCGCGAAAACGGCGTCGCGGGCGAAGGGCAACGGTGCGTTGCCGGCCAAACTCGCGGCCGAGCTCGCCGGCGACGTGCAGGAACTCGCGCGCGACAAGAACGCGGGCGAAGTCGTGCGCAAGACGCGCGTATCGGCCATCTCGGCGAGCACGGCCAGCGCGGGCGGCGAAGCGGCCGGTGTCGCATCGCTCGCGAACGAAGTCGCGGTGCCGGTGCAGATCGGCGGTCTCGCGCCTGAAGTCACGCGTCCCGCGTATTGGGACAAGGCGTGCGCGGATCTCGTCAAGCGCGATCGCATTTTGAAGAAGCTGATTCCGAAGTTCGGCCCCGTGCATTTGCTGAGTCGTGGCGATCCTTTCGTCACGCTTGCGCGCTCGGTGGTCGGCCAGCAGATCTCGGTCGCCTCGGCGCAGGCCGTGTGGGCGAGGGTCGAAGTCGCGTGTCCGAAGCTCGTGCCGCAGCAGTTCATCAAGCTCGGTCTCGAGAAGCTGACCGCGTGCGGTTTGTCGAAACGCAAGGCCGAATACGTGCTCGATCTCGCGAGGCATTTCGTGTCGGGCGCGTTGCACGTCGGCAAGTGGACGTCGATGGACGACGAGGCGGTGATCGCCGAACTCACGCAGATTCGCGGCATCGGCCGCTGGACCGCGGAGATGTTCCTGATTTTCAACCTGTCGCGTCCCGACGTGCTACCGCTCGACGACCTCGGCCTGATCCGCGCGATCAGCGTCAACTATTTCAGCGGCGAACCCGTCACGCGCAGCGAAGCGCGCGAGGTTGCCGCGAACTGGGAGCCGTGGCGCACGGTGGCGACCTGGTACATGTGGCGTAGTCTCGATCCGTTACCGGTCGACTACTAAAGAAGAACAGGAAACGAAGCCGTTTCAAAGACTATCGCGTATATGATGTCGATAGTTGAGAAATGGTTTTGACATCGGCGCACGCGGTTAGAATACGCGCTGCCCGGTAAGTCCAAGGATTACAACCAATGAAGACCACGTTTCTGGATTTCGAACAGCCGATCGCTGAACTCGAAGCGAAGATCGAAGAATTGCGCTTCGTGCAGGACGACTCGGCCGTCGATATTTCGGAAGAGATCGAGCGGCTGTCCAAGAAGAGCCAGCAGCTCACCAAAGATCTGTATGCGAACCTCTCACCGTGGCAGGTTTCGCAAATCGCCCGTCATCCGCAGCGTCCGTACACGTTCGACTACGTGAGCGAGCTGTTCACCGACTTCCATGAACTGCATGGCGACCGCAACTTCGCGGACGATCTGTCGATCGTCGGCGGTCTCGCGCGATTCAACGGCCAGGCGTGCATGGTGATCGGTCATCAGAAGGGCCGCGACACCAAGGAGCGCGCGCTGCGCAACTTCGGCATGCCGCGTCCGGAAGGCTATCGCAAGGCCGAGCGGCTGATGCGCCTCGCCGAGAAGTTCGGCCTGCCGATCTTCACGTTCATCGACACGCCGGGCGCGTACCCGGGCATCGGCGCGGAAGAGCGGGGCCAGTCCGAAGCGATCGGCCGCAATCTGTACGTGATGGCCGAGCTGAAGACGCCGCTGATCGCGACGATCATCGGCGAGGGCGGCTCGGGCGGCGCACTCGCTATCGCGGTGGGCGACAGCGTGCTGATGTTGCAGTTCTCGACCTACTCGGTGATCTCGCCGGAAGGCTGCGCATCGATCCTGTGGAAAAGCGCCGCCAAGGCACCGGAAGCAGCGGAGGCGCTCGGCCTGACCGCGCATCGTCTGAAGGCGCTCGGTCTGATCGACAAGATCGTCAACGAGCCGCTCGGCGGCGCGCATCGCGATCCGAAGGGCATGGCGGCGATGCTGCGCCGTGCGCTCGCCGATTCGCTGCGCCAGTTCCAGGGTATGAGCACCAACGACCTGCGCGAACGCCGTTTCGAACGGCTGATGGCGTACGGCAAATTCAAGGAAACGACGCCGGGCGCATAAGCCCGCGCGTTGGCCTGTCTCTTTCGTCCACCGGCGCATTCCGCGCTAACGACGTGACCACCACCGCCGACTCATCCGCCGAGCGCCTCGTGACCGAGGCGCTCGGCGCCGCGCTGTCCGGGCTCGATTCGAACGCGCGCATTGCGGTGGCATTCAGCGGCGGCGTCGATTCGAGCGTGCTCCTCGATGCGGCGGTGCGCGTCGCGGGTGCGTCGCGCTGTATCGCGCTGCACGTGCATCATGGTTTGAGTCCACATGCCGATACGTGGCTCGCGCACTGCGAGGCTTTCGCGCGCGAACGTGGCGTCGAATTCGACGCGCGACGCGTGGATGTTTCGCGCGCGCCGGGCCTGAGCATCGAGGCCGCGGCACGCGACGCGCGTTATCGCGCGCTCGAAGCGATGTGCGCAACGCACGGCATTGGCACGCTATGGCTCGCGCAGCATGCGGACGATCAGGCCGAGACCGTGCTGCTGCAACTGCTGCGCGGCGCGGGGCTCGCGGGTCTCGCGGCGATGGCGCCCGGCACGCTGCCGACAGGTGCGTCGACGACACGCGTGCGGCCGCTTTTGCATCTGCTGCGCGCGCAGCTCGAACACTATGCGAGCGCGCGCAAGCTGCGCTGGATCGACGACGAATCGAACGCGGACACGCGTTATGCGCGCAACGCCTTGCGTCATCAGGTGATGCCGGTGCTCGCGGTGCACTTCCCGGGCTATCGCGATGCGCTCGCGCGCACGGCCGCGCATTCGGCATCGGCGCAGCGATTGCTCGACACGCTCGCGCGCGCCGATATGGAAAGCGCGTCGCGCGATGAAGGACGCGCCCTCGCGCACGACGTGCTGCTCGCTCTCGACGACGATCGCGCGCTGAATCTGCTGCGCTACTGGATGCGTACGCTCGGCTTCGTCGCGGCATCGAGCGCGCGTGTCGCGGATGCACTGCGGCAGTTGCGCGAAGTGGCAGCGGGGCAGGATGGACATCGGCTCCGCATCGATCATGCGGGGCATGCGTTGCGCAGCTATCGCGGCCTCGTCTACTGGGAAGCCGGCGATAGCAGCGAACCCGCCGACGAAACCGCGCTCGTCGAGCGCGAGATCAGTGAACTCGCGTGGCAAGGGCAAGAGATCTGGCATTTGCCGCAATGGCGCGGCACGTTCGTGTTCGCGATGGTGGATGCAGCCGCTGCTTCCGACGTAGCCGACGCAACGCACGCAGCGCCACGTAACGAAGCATGCGACATGGTTCCCGTCAGCGTCCTGCAACGAGCCTCTCTAAGCGTGCGGGCGCGCCGCGGCGGAGAACGCATGCGCATCGGTGTGCCGAACACGCCCAGCCGCACGCTGAAGAACCTGTTTCAGGAGCGCGGCATTCCCGCATGGAAGCGCGACGTGCCATTGCTTTACGTTGGCGATGAACTGCTGTTCGTGCCGCTGATCGGCGTGAATCGCGGGACTGTGCGCGACGCATCTCCGGAGCGCGAAGCGTGCGTGAAAATCGTCTGGCGCGAGGATCTGCTGATCGCCTGAGCGCCGGTCGGACAGTCGCGCAAGCCGTGCGTGCAGATGTCGAAAGCGTGAAACAGGGCGCAAATCAATGATAAAACAGGCCATTGCTGGCCTGATTCGACGCATTTGAGCGCTCGTTGCGTCTTGTCTTTTTGCGCCTAATCAGGTACTTTAGCTTGTTTGCCCGACCCGATTTCGCCGTCGCTTTTGTCGCTATCGGTCGTTAGTGCCGGCAGGCGTGCGTGATCCGTCGTCGCCGTTCAATTCCGATCAGCCATTTGCGATTTCATCCCGGGCAAATCCGCGCGTGCTGCACGCGTGCTGCATCTACGCCGCCACACACTTTGCCGCCGTTCACGAGACGTTGCGCCCCTGTGCTTTCTGTGCGGTCGTCTCCAGCGCGCCAGCGCGGTTTCTCTTCCAGTTCAGAACGACAATGGCACTCATCGTACATAAATACGGCGGCACCTCGATGGGCTCGGTCGAGCGCATCAAGAACGTCGCCAGGCGCGTCGCGAAATGGCACAAGGCCGGCCATCAGATGGTCGTCGTGCCGTCGGCAATGTCCGGCGAAACCAATCGCCTGCTTGGCCTCGCGAAAGAAATCACGACTCAACCGAGCCCGCGTGAACTCGACATGATCGCCGCCACCGGCGAGCAGGTCAGCTCGGGTCTGCTCGCGATCGCGCTGCAGGAAGCCGGCGTCGAAGCGGTCAGCTACGCAGGCTGGCAGGTGCCGGTCAAGACCGATAGCGCGTTTACGAAAGCGCGCATCAGCGACATCGACGGCGAGCGCGTCATGCAAGACCTCGCAGCCGGCAAGGTGGTCGTGATCACCGGCTTCCAGGGCATTGACCCGGACGGCCACATCACGACGCTCGGCCGCGGCGGCTCGGACACGTCGGCAGTCGCGGTCGCGGCCGCGCTGAAGGCCGACGAGTGCCTGATCTACACGGACGTCGACGGTGTGTACACGACGGACCCGCGCGTCGTTGAAGAAGCGCGCCGGCTCGACCGCGTGACGTTCGAAGAAATGCTGGAAATGGCCAGCCTGGGTTCGAAGGTGCTGCAGATCCGCTCGGTGGAATTCGCCGGCAAATATCAGGTGAAAACGCGCGTGCTGTCGAGCCTGACCGATCCGCTGATGCCACTCGACGAAGAAATGAAGTCGGGCACCCTGATTACTTTTGAAGAAGACGAGACCATGGAAAAAGCAGTCATCTCGGGTATCGCGTTCCAGCGCGACGAAGCTCGTATCGCCGTGATGGGCGTGCCCGACAAGCCGGGCATCGCGTATCAGATTCTCGGCCCGGTGGCGGACGCGAATATCGATGTCGACATGATCATCCAGAACCAGAGCGTCGAGGGCAAGACGGCATTCACGTTCACGGTTGGCCGCGGCGACTATGCGCGTGCAATGGAAATCCTCACCGGCACGGTAAAGGCGCACGTCCAGGCCGAGCAGGTGCTGGGCGACCCGAAGGTGTCGAAGGTGTCGGTGGTCGGCGTCGGGATGCGCTCGCACGTCGGCATCGCCAGCAAGATGTTCCGCACGCTGTCGGAAGAGGGCATCAACATTCAGATGATCTCGACCTCGGAGATCAAGATTTCGGTGTTGATCGACGAAAAGTACATGGAGCTCGCGGTACGCGCGCTGCATAAGGCCTTCGAACTCGATCAGGCATAAGTGGCGGGAAAAACGGGGCGCTCTAGAGCGTCCCGTTTGTTTTGTGGCGTTCATGTGAATGAATTGCGTGGTGAGACGCCACGTTGGCACAAATATGTTCGTCAGACATTGACCTTATCGGCCCGGCCCGCTATGATCTTGGCTTCGTCGCACTGACTCCCTGTGCGACAGAAAGTTTGGGAGACGTGGCCGAGAGGTCGAAGGCACTCCCCTGCTAAGGGAGCATCTGGGCCAAAACCTGGATCGAGGGTTCGAATCCCTCCGTCTCCGCCAGCAATGGTGGCGAAACCCCGCAGAGTCTAGGCTCTGCGGGGTTTTTGTTTTTGCGCGGCTTGATTTTGATCTCGCTCGCTACTTCAGCGATGTCAGCGGCATTCCCAGCCCTCCAGCGTGTGACCACGTCCTACGTGAATAGGCAGGTCTGCTGATCAATGCATGGCGCCGTTAGCCCGCCACGCTGGTCCGCAGAAAACCGCGCCAGATCCGGCGCGGCAGGCAAGGAGTCCGCATGACTGATCCCGTCGTGCCGCTGACCGAGACCGCCTCGCTTAGAACGCGTGCCGCAACCCCACCATGCCGACGAACTGAGACGGACCCGATGACGGCGTCGTGTTCTGCGAGTCGCCGACCACCGCGACCGCGTCGGCGATGGTCACACCGCTGCCCGACGAGATCAGTGACTTGCCGCCTGCATGCTGATAGGCCTCGAGCGCGTACAGCGTGGTGCGCGTCGACAGGTTGTAGGTCTGTTCGAGCGAGATCTGATGATAGTGCGCCGGATCGCTGATGCCGTTCGCCTTGCTTGCCTGGGTGAAGCTATAGCCGCCGCCGACCGTCACGCTCGGCGTGATCCGGTACGTCGCGATCGCACCGTACGTGTTGAACACGGCCTTGTCGAAGAACAGCGAGCCGTGGCCCGGCGCGTACTGCACATTCGAGTAGTTGAGGCCCACCATCAGATCGTGCCACGTATAGCGACCCGCCGCGGCGAACAGTTGCGCGCTGCGCGCGCTCGCGTAACCGTTGTTGACCGGCGAGTTGATCGCGAAGCTGCCGAGCGCCGCGCTCGTCGAAATGTCCTTCAGCTTCACGTAGCCGGCTGCGAGCGACACGGGCTGGAAGTCATAACGCAGCGCCGCGCTGAACAGGCTGCCGTTCGCGACGCTGCCGGGCACGCCGCCGAGACCATACTGCGCGCTTGCCTGCAGGCCCCCGATCGTCGGCGATAGGTAGGTTACCGAATTATTGAAGCGCAGCGTCGTGTCGAGGGCGTCGAGATCGCCGGGGTGCGCGCCGGTCGCGCCGGTCAGCACGCCGGTCGGTCCGAGCGCGCCGACCATCTGGAAGTAGGGTGTGTACTGGCGGCCGAGCGTTACCGTGCCGTAGCGGTCGTTCGCGAGGCCGACATAGGCCTGGCGGTTGAACAGGTAGCCCGCGGTGCTTTGCGCGCCAGTCAGCGAATTGAAGCCGCTCTCGAGCCGGAAGATCGCCTTCGTGCCGCCGCCGAGATCTTCCGAGCCGAGGAAGCCGAACTTGCTCGCCTGCAGGTTGCCCTGGCTCATATAGAAATTCGAATGCCCCTTCTGGTTGCTGGCATAGGCGAACGCATTGTCGACGACGCCATACAGCGTGACGCTGCTTTGCGCCGATGCGCTGGTGGACAACGCGGTGCCCGCAAACGGCAGGCAGCAGAGGACGAACGCGCGGGTGCGCGCGCGCTGGTTTATTTTCATGATTGGGATGTCTCCAGACTGATGGGACGGCCTGATCCCTCAGGCCGGCGCGGTGGGTTGTTCAGTGCGGCACCGAAATCGTCAGGCAGCGCCAGCCGTGCGCGGTGTGATCGGTCACGAGCGTGCCGTTAGCGCAGACGACCGCGCGTGTTTCGCGCATCGGCACGAACACGCGCACTTGCGGCTGCACGCGCGGCATCCATTGCGAACGCTCGAGCGTCACCCGCAAAGTGTTTGCGTCGCCCGTCAGCGTGACGTTCCAGCGGCCTTGCTCGCCGTTGCGCCAGGCTTCGGTCTCGCCGTCGTCCTCGATCGAGCCGCCTTGCGCGGTGCCCGCGTCGGCAGACGGCACCGCGAGGAATGCGCGTTCGTCGGCAGGGCGGCCAAAATGCTGCTCGGCGATGTTGAGCGGAATCACGCTGCCTTCACGCAGCAGGAACACCGGCCGCTCGAACGGCGCGGGCAACGTGACGGTCTGGCCGCCGTCGAATGTTTCGCCGCTCCAGTACGACACCCAGCGCGAACCGGCCGGTAGATACACGGCGCGCGTGCTCTGGCCCGGATCGACCACTGGCGCGACCAGCATCGACGAGCCGAGCATCATGTCGTCGCCATCGACGAGGCAGCGCGGATCGTGCGGAAACTCCGCGAACAGCGGCCGCAGCACCGGCTCGTACGCACGATGCGATTGCCACAGCAGCTCGTAGAGATAAGGGATCAGGCGATAGCGCAGCTTGATCAGGTCTGCCACGTGCCGCGTGACTTCGGGATGCATCCACGGCTCGTTGACGGTGCCGTCGTCGTTCCACGAGTGAATCGAAAAGCGCGGCAGGAAGATGCCGAACGCGACCCAGCGCGCAAACAGCTCCGGCTCCGGCGCCGGACCCGAGAAGCCGCCGATGTCGTGACCGCTATTCGACACGCCCGACATCGCGAGCCCGAGACCCATCTTCAGATTGAAGCGCAGCGTTTCCCACGACGTGTAGTTGTCGCCCGACCACGTCTGCACGTAGCGATGCATGCCGACGCCGCCCGAGCGCGACACGAGGAACGGGCGCCTGTCAGGCGCGTGCTCGCGCTGCGCGTCGTGCGACGCGCGCATCATCAGCTGCGTCTGCAGCACCTTCGCCTGGTGTGCCGGATACGGCTTGCCGAAGCCGCGCGCGATCGCATGCGGCGACCAGATCTCGAACTCGTTGTTGTCGTTCCAGGTGGCCGCGATGCCGTATTTGAGCAGTGCGTCCTTCACGCGAGCTTTCCACCAGTCGATCGTCGCGGGATTCGTGAAGTCGAGGTACGCGCCGACTTCGTCCCAGAACTGCACCCATGCGGGCTCGCCATCGGGCGCTTCGATCAACAGGCCGGCGTGGGCGACGTCGTCGAACGCTGGGTGGTCTTGCAGCAGACACGGCTTGATGTTCGCGCACAGACGCACGCCGTGATCGAGATAGCTCCGCACGAAGCCGTCGATGTCCGGAAACTTGTCGTGATTCCAGTTGAACACGTAGCGCTTCGGCCCGATCGACGTATAGCCCGACGACAGATGAAACGAATCGCACAGCACGTCGTGCTCGCGGCAACGCTCGATGAATTCGCCCATCTGCTTTTGCGCGTCCGGCGCGTCGGTATAGCTCATCGTCGAGCCCGAGTAGCCGAGGCCCCACTTCGGCATCCACGCGGGACGTCCGGTGAGCCACGTGAAGCGGCGCACCGCGTCGAGCGGCGAGCCGGGCGATGCGATGAAGTAGTAGTCGAGATCGCCATGCTCGGCGATGAAGTGCCGATAGTGGCCGTGATAGTTGTCGAGCTCGCGGCCCATGTCGAAGCGACAATCGGCGAGCGTGTCGTAGAACAGGCCGAAGCCCGTCGACGTCTGCGGCTGCCACGTCACGTAGAACGGGATGTGCTTGTACAGCGGGTCCGTGGTGCGCGCGCTGTAGCCCATCGCGTCGATGTTGCGCATCTCGTAGGTTTGCCGCGCGCGATCGAGCGAGCCGGCACGCTCGCCGAGGCCCACGTACATTTCGTCGCGGCGCCGCTCGACGTAGTGATAGACGCGCGAGTCCCACCAGCCGAAGTTGTACGCCTGGGTCTTGCGATCGCTCATCACGCGATGCCATGTGCCTTCGTGCAGGATGTCCCAGGCGCAGGCGCCGCCTTCGAGCGCCACGCTCACGCGCACGCGCGCCGTTTCGATCACGATGTGACCGGCTGCTTCGTTCACCGTGAACGGCGGCGGCGTGAAGCCGCTCAGGTCGCGGCGCTCGCGGCCTTCGAGCGGCACGTCGTCCATCCCGGGCGCGATCGCCCATGTGCGCGGGCCGCGCGTTTCGCCGTCCGGCAGCACGAGCACGCGGATGATGTCCTCGGCGAGCACGAACAGCTCGATGCGGCAATTCGGCTGCGCGCTTAGCACGACCGGGTTGGCCGCCGGGTTGCCAGCGTGGGAGACGAGCGCGAAGCGCGGCGGATGTTTGAGATTGATCTGTGAACGCATGATGAGTCTTCCAGGAAGGTCAGGCAGCCGTGTTGACGCTCAGTTCGGCGCGGCGCGCGCGGCCGTGGCGCGGCACACCGCGCATCAGGATGATCAGCAGCGTCGCGCCGATGATGTCGAATGCGCCGAGCGCGCCGAACAGCGGCGTGTAGCCGATCGAATCGGCGAGCGCGCCGACCATCAGGGAGAAGCCGAGGCCGCCGATCCACGCGGCCATGCCCGCGAAGCCGGCGACGGTGCCGACTTCGCCCGGATCGAATACGTCGGCGGCGAGCGTGTTGACGAGCGCCGAGATCATCTGGTGCGCGAAGCCGCCGACGCAGAAGAGGGCGATGGCCTGGTAGGGTGACGCGACGAGACCGATCGATGCCGGCCCGATCATCATCAGCGCGCCGAGCACGACGCCCGAGATGCGCGACCAGATCAGCGGCACGCGAAAATGCTTCATCAGGAATGGCGACAGATAGCCGCCGAACAGACCGCCCAGGTCCGCGGCGAGAAACGGCAGCCACGCGAACATCGCGATCTGCTTCAGATCCATATGACGCTGCGTGGCGAGATACAGCGGAATCCAGAAGCTGAACGTCTGCCACGCGGGCTCGGCGAAAAAGCGCGCTTGCGCGATCGCCCAGAAGCGGCGCGTGCGCAGCACTTCACGCACGCTCGCGCGGCGCGCGGCGGGCGGTGCCTGGCCTTCGACGATCGCGGCGCGCTCGGCATCGCTCACGCGCTTGTGCTCGGCGGGCGAGCGGTACAGCACGAACCATGCGGCGGCCCACACGAAGCCGAGCGCGCCGGTCACCGCGAACGCGCTCTGCCAGCCGTAGCGCAGCGACAGGAAAACGACGAGCGGCGGCGCGAGCAGCGAGCCGAGCGACGTGCCCGCATTGAAATAGCCGACCGCGACGGATTTCTCGCGATCGGGAAACCATTCGGCGACGACCTTCATGCCGGCCGGAATCGCGACCGCTTCGGACAGGCCCATGAAGCCGCGCAGCGCCGCGAGCGAAAACCAGCTGCCCGCGAAACCGTGGAACACGCCGGTCAGCGACCACAGGCACGCGAACAGCGCGAAGCCGAGGCGCAGGCCGATCAGATCGATGATCAGGCCGCAGACGGGCTGCATCACCGTATAGCCGACCTGGAACGCGCCGACCACGTACGAGTACTGCCGCGTGTTCATGTGCAGCAGTTTCATCAGCTCGGGCGCCATCACCCCGAGCGCGTTGCGCGACAGATAGTTGACGATCGTCCCAACGCACACGAGGGCGATGATCCACCAGCGCAATCCCTTGATCGTTTTCAAAATCAGTCTCCGTGGCGCATTGAGCGGTTGCTTCCGACGCAGTGCTCGGGCATGCGCGAATTCGAACATTTATTGGTTTTCAATGGCAGTCATCCTACCACCTAGAAACGACCTGGATATCGGGGAAAACCATAGGCGGTGCCACGTGTTTCCTTGATTTTTCTCGATAATTTAATATTTTTTTGCCACGTCTCCGAGCGGTGATCGGATGACTGTGGTGAGGAATTTCGAACAGATATGTTCTTTCGAACTTTAAAATGTTCGTTTTCGGGATGTCAGTCAGGCCGCGAGCCGGCGCCCGCGCGGAGGGTGCTTTTTCACCGCCGTCTGGCGTGTGTAACCAGACATTACGCCGCCGCCGGCGAGGCGATTTTCAGCATCAGTTATTACAAAGTTGAAATACGCGTGTTGCTGCCTTTGCGTTATATTTCCGCCAACAAAACATGTTCCTACAAAGGTGATCAATGAAGTCCGCTCGTCTTGTTCCGCTTGTGTTCGGCGTGTTGACGTTGACTGCATCGGGTGCCGCGATGGCCGCGGGGCTCAACGTTGGGGTCAATATCGGCATTCCCGCGCCGGTCTACGTCGCACCGGCGCCGGTCTACGCACCGCCGCCGCCTCCGCCGCCGCCCGTCGTCTATCAGCCGGCTCCCGTGTACTACGGCGGTCCGCAAATCGTGATCGGCTGGCATGGCGACCGTTACTGGGACGGCCATCGCTACTGGGCGCGCAACGACTGGTATCGCCACCATCCGCCGGGCCGCGGCGACTATGCGCGGGGTCACTACGACCAACATCGCGGCTGGCACTGAGTCGCCACTGCGTCAGCGCTGAAGCGCGCCAACCGGCCGCAGCGATGACAGAACCGCCCTTGGAGGCGGTTTTGTTTTTTGTGCTGAAACATCCGTCGCTGACGCATTTCGTCGCAGTCGCCCGCCAGATCGCGCAAGCTAATTGGGTAGAATCCCCCACATCGCCACTGCCCATTTACCAGCACGACTCCATGACAACTGGCTCGCGACGGGTTCAAACGCCTGAGGGACTTCGACACAGCGTGATCCACGGACCCTTGCGCGCCGCGCTCGCCGTCGCGTTGCTGTGCGCGAGTCTGCTCGTCGCGCCGCACGCGCATGCCGCGCATGCGATCGCGCAATACGGCGAGCCCAAATATCCGGCCGGCTTCAAGCACTTCGACTACGTCAATCCCGATGCGCCGAAAGGCGGCACGCTCGTGCTCGCGAACCCGAGCCGTCTAACGAGCTTCGACAAGTTCAATCCGTTCACTCTGCGTGGCAATGCGGCGCCCGGCCTCGAATTGATGTTCGAGAGCCTGACGATCGGCAGCAGCGACGAAGTCGCGTCCGCCTACGGGCTGCTCGCCGACGACATCGTCGTCGCGCCCGACGGCCTGTCGGTCACGTTCCACATCAATCCGCGCGCGCGCTTTTCGAACGGCGACCCTGTGACCGCCGACGACATCAAGTTCTCTCTCGACACGCTGAAGAGCCCGCAGGCCGCGCCGCAGTTCGCATCGCTTTTCAGCGAGATCAAGCGCGCGGTCGTCGTCGATCCGGCCACGGTGCGCTTCGAGTTTCGCGAGCGCGATCGCGAGTTGCCGCTGCTCGCGGGCAGCATGCCGGTGTTCTCGCGCAAGTGGGGGATGAAGCCCGACGGCAGCCGCGTTCCGTTCGACCAGCTTGCATTCGAAAAGCCAATCGGCAGCGGGCCGTATCTGATCGACAGCTACGACAACGGCCGCACGATCACGTTCAAACGCGACCCGCACTATTGGGGCGCCAATCTGCCGGTGCGCGTCGGCATGAACAACTTCGATCGCATCGTCTACAAGCTGTATGCCGATAGCACCGCGCGGCTCGAGGCGTTCAAGGCTGGCGAGTACGACGCGCTGGTCGAATATATCGCGCGCAACTGGGTGCGGCGCGACGTCGGCAAGAAGTTCGACCGTGGCGAGTTGATCAAGCGCGAGTTTGCGCAGCACAACGGCACCGGCATGCAGGGCTTTTTCCTGAACACGCGCCGGCCGCTGTTCCAGGATGTGCGGGTGCGCAAGGCGCTCGATCTCGCGCTCGACTTTCAGTGGCTGAACCGCCAGCTGTTTTTCAACCAGTACACGCGCATCGACAGCTATTTCGCCAACACCGAATGGCAGGCGAAGGGGCTGCCTTCGCCTGGCGAACTCGCGCTGCTGGAGCCGTTTCGCGCCCAACTCGACCCGGCGGTATTCGGGCCGCCGCCGAAGCAGCCCGATACCGATCCGCCCGGCTCGCTGCGCGCGAATCTGCTGCAGGCGCGCGATCTGCTGCAGCAGGCCGGCTGGACCTATCGTGACGGCGCGCTGCGCAACGCGAAGGGCGAGCCGTTCCAGTTCGAGATACTCGACGACTCGGGTTCGGCCTCGTCGATGGAGCCGATCATCGCGACCTTCACGCGCAATCTGCAAAAGCTCGGCATTACCGCGAACTTCCGCACCACCGACTTCGCGGTCTATCAGAAGCGGCTCGACGCATTCGACTTCGACGTGACGACGATTCGCATGCCCGACGTGCAGGTGCCGGGCTCCGAGCAGATCACCCGCTTCGGCAGCAAGGCCGCCGATACCCCCGGCTCGGACAACGCGATCGGCCTGAAGTCGCCGGCCGTCGACGCGGTGTTGAACGCGCTCGTGCATGCGCAAACGCGCGAGCAACTGACCGATGCCGCGCACGCGCTCGACCGTCTGCTGATGCATGGCTACTATGTGGTGCCGCACTGGTACAGCGGCACCCATCGCGTCGCGTTCAAGCGCGGGCTCGCGTGGCCGAAGACTTTGCCGCTGTACTATGGCGCGGAGGGCTGGATCACGACGATGTGGTGGTACCAGGATCCGCGGGCGCGCACGCCCACGGGCAGCGCCGACTGATCCGCAGATCCATCGCCCCCACCAACGCGTTCGCACTGGAACACCGCCTATGTGGAGCTACATCCTCAAACGCCTGCTGCTGATGATCCCGACGCTGCTCGGCGTGCTGACGCTGACCTTCGTCGTGATCCAGTTCGTGCCGGGCGGCCCCGTCGAGCAGATGCAGCACGAACTGCGCAAGGGCGCGGAGGGCGCCTCGCCGTTCGGGCTGCGCTCGCATAGCGGCGTCGATGCGCAACAGATCGCGCAACTGAGGCAGCTGTACGGCTTCGACAAACCGCCGCTCGAACGCTACGTTCTGATGCTCAAGCGCTTCGCGACCTTCGATCTCGGCCAGAGCTATTTCCGTCATCAGAGCGTGTGGTCGCTGATCGTGTCGAAGCTGCCGGTGTCGATCAGCATCGGCCTGTGGACGTTCTTTCTCACCTATCTGATATCGGTGCCGCTCGGCATCGCGAAGGCGGTGCGCAACGGCTCGCACTTCGATATCGCGACGAGCCTCGTCGTGCTGGTCGGCTACGCGATTCCGGGCTTCGTGCTCGGCGTGCTGCTGCTCGTGCTGTTCGGCGGCGGCACGTTCCTGCAGCTGTTTCCGCTGCGCAACCTCACTTCCGACAACTGGGACCAGTTGAGCCTCGTCGGCAAGATCCTCGACTATCTATGGCATATCACGCTGCCGATCACGGCGTCGGTGGTGGGCAGCTTCGCGGTCGTCACGATGCTGACGAAAAACGCGTTCCTCGACGAAATCCGCAAGCAGTACGTGCTGACCGCGCGTGCCAAAGGTTTGTCCGAGCGGCGCGTGTTGTGGAAGCACGTGTTTCGCAATGCGCTGCTGCCGCTGATCGTCAATTTCCCGGGCGCGTTCATCGGCGCGTTCTTCACCGGCAGCCTGCTGATCGAAACGCTGTTCTCGCTCGACGGGCTCGGGTTGCTGTCGTATGAATCGGTAATGCGGCGGGACTATCCGGTCGTGCTCGGCACGTTGTATCTGTTCACGCTGATCGGCCTCGTCACGCGGCTGATCTCCGACCTTTGCTATGTGTGGGTCGATCCCCGCATCCAATTCGAACAACTGGAGCGCTGATGAATCGAGCCCGCCTTTCCGCCGACGCGGCGGCGCGCACCGAACCCGCGCGCGCACTGATGTCGCCGTCGCCGGCGCGTCGCGTGTGGCAGCGTTTTCGCCAGCAGCGTCTCGGCTACTGGAGCCTGATCATCTTCGTCGTCGCGTTCGCGGCGAGCCTCGTGGGGCCGCTGTGGTCGAACGACAAGCCGGTCGTCGTGCGCTACGACGGCCATCTGTATTTCCCGCTCGTCAAGACCTACGCCGAGACCACCTTCGGTGGCGACTTCCCCACGCCGGCCGATTATCTCGATCCGTACATCCGTCACCGCTTCGATGCGCCGGGCAACTTCGCGCTGTATCCGCCGAATCATTACTACTACGACACGCTCAATTACTTTTCGAAGACGCCCAACCCGGCGCCACCGTCGCGCGAGAACTGGCTCGGCACCGACGATCGCGGCCGCGATCTGTTCGCGCGTCTGCTGTACGGCTTCGGCGTGTCGGTCGTGTTCGGCCTCGTGCTGACCGTGATCAGCACGATCGTCGGCATCGCCGCGGGGGCGGTGCAAGGTTACTTCGGAGGGCGAACGGACATCGTCGGGCAGCGTCTGATCGAGATCTGGAACGCGATGCCGCAGCTCTATCTGCTGATCATCTTTTCATCGATCTTCGAGCGCAGCTTCGCTCTTTTGATCGTGCTGCTGTCGCTGTTCAACTGGATCGGCCTGTCCGACTACGTGCGCGCCGAGTTCCTGCGCAATCGCCAGCAGGACTACGTGCGCGCCGCGCGCGCGATGGGCCTGTCGCATTGGCAGATCATGTGGCGTCACGTGTTGCCGAACAGTCTGACGTCGGTCATCACGTTCCTGCCGTTCAGCATGAGCAGCGCGATTCTCGCGCTGACGAGTCTCGACTTCCTCGGCCTCGGCGTGCCGCCGCCGACGCCGAGCCTGGGCGAACTGCTCGCTCAGGGCAAGGCGAATCTCGACGCGTGGTGGATCTCGGTGTCGACCTTCGGCGTGCTGGTGGCGATGCTGCTGCTATTGACCTTCATGGGCGACGCGCTGCGCAACGCGCTCGACACGCGTATCTCCGATGCGATACACGCCGGAGGTGGTCAATGAGCGCGCTGCCGCAAATCGATCCGCAATCGACGGACATGCCGCTGCTCGAACTCGACCATCTGCGTGTCGCGTTCGGCGACACGGTGGCCGTCGACGACGTCACGCTCGCGATCGCGCGCGGTGAACGCGTCGCGCTCGTCGGCGAGTCGGGCTCGGGCAAGAGCGTGACCGCGCTGTCGGTGCTGCGCCTGCTGAACGACGCGCAGGTGAGCGGGGCGATCCGCTTCGATGGCAAAGATCTGCTCGCGAAGAGCGAGCGTGCGATGCGTGGCCTGCGCGGCTCGGACATCGCGATGATCTTCCAGGAACCGATGACCGCGCTCAATCCGCTGTATACGATCGGCGACCAGATTGCGGAAACGATCGTCGTGCATGACGGCGTCAGCGCGACCGAAGCGTGCAGGCGGGCGGTCGCGCTGCTCGCGCGCACCGGCATCACCGAGCCGGAGAGGCGCATCAACAGCTACCCGCATCAGCTCTCGGGCGGGCAGCGGCAGCGCGCGATGATCGCGATGGCGCTCGCCTGCCGGCCGCGCCTGTTGCTCGCCGACGAACCGACCACCGCGCTCGACGTGACGATTCGCGCGCAAATCGTCGAGCTTCTGCTGGAACTGCAGCGCGACGAAGCAAAAAAGCGCGGCATGGCCGTGCTGCTGATCACGCACGACCTGAACCTCGTGCGTCACTTCGCGCAGCGCGTCGCGGTGATGGAGCGAGGCGTGCTGGTCGAAACCGGCACGGTCGAGCAGGTGTTCGAGGCGCCGCGCCATCCGTATACCCAGCGGCTGCTCGCGAGCCGGCCGCAGCGCGAGGTCGTGCCGGTGCTGCCGATCTCGCCGGTGCTGCTCGAAGCGCGTGATGTGGCGGTCGACTTCAGAACGAAACTGACCGGCCTGCGTGGCTGGTTCGGCGCGGGGCGGTTTCGCGCGGTCGACGCGGCGAACGTGTCGGTGCGCCAGGGCGAGACGCTCGGGATCGTCGGTGAATCGGGATCGGGCAAGTCGACGCTCGCGATGGCACTGCTCGGTCTGCAGCGCACCGCGCATGGCGAGATCCAGTTTCAGGGCAGGGCGCTCGCGAGCTATCGCGGCGCCGAAAAGACCGCGCTGCGCTCGAATATGCAGGTCGTCTTTCAAGACCCTTTTAGTTCGCTTTCGCCGCGGCAGACGATCGAGCGGATCGTCGGTGAGGGGCTCGCGCTGCATCGGCCGCAGATGACTCCGCAGGCGCGGCGCGACAAGGTCGTCGCGGTGCTGCGCGAAGTCGGCATCGACCGGACTGCGCTGTATCGCTACCCGCATGAATTTTCGGGCGGGCAGCGGCAGCGCATCGCGATCGCGCGCGCGCTGGTACTGGAGCCGCGCGTGCTGATCCTCGACGAACCGACCAGCGCGCTCGACGTATCGATCCAGCAGCAGGTGCTCAAGCTGCTCACCGGTTTGCAGCACAAATACAACCTCGGCTTCGTGTTCATCAGCCACGACCTGGAAGTGATCGGGGCGATGGCGCACCGAGTCGTGGTGATGCAAAACGGATCGATCGTCGAGACCGGCGAAGTCGAGAAAATTTTTGCTGCACCCGTGCATCCTTACACGCGAAAGCTGCTGAAAGCGGCGCTTGATCGTTGATTTTTCACCCTTTCCCCAATTGAGTGCGTCTGTCGATTGATTTTTCCTATTCCTTTTGACAGGCAAATACTTACTGGCTAGTATCGAGCAAACTTTTTTTCTAGACCCCTGATTTTTTGGCAAAAACTACCGACCAATGCAGCACAGAAACTTCACCCAGGCTTGCACGCGCGTCGTCGCCGGGATGTTCATTGGCGTCTTGATGGCAGCAGCTCCCGGCGCGTTCGCCGACGAAGTAAGCGGTTTTAATCAGAATGCCTCATATCCGCCCACCAACGGCTCGGATCCTCTCTCCCTTCTCACTCCCCAAACCAAGGCCGCAGGCGGCGAAAGCGGCAGCGCCAAATCGTTCCTTTCGGGCATGGCCGGCAAAGCGGGCGACGTGGTGGTCGGCGCGTTGAACATGATCGGCGTTCGCTACCGTTGGGGCGGCAATACGCCTGATTCGGGGCTCGATTGCAGCGGTTTCGTGCGCTACGTGTTCCAGGACACGCTCGGTCTCGCGCTGCCGCGCCGTGCCGAGGAAATGAGCCGCCTGGGCGAGAAGGTGCGGGTAAGCGACCTGAAGCCGGGCGATCTGGTGTTCTTCAATACGATGCGCCGCACGTTCTCGCACGTCGGCATCTATATCGGCGACAACAAGTTCGTGCACTCGCCGTCCACCGGCAGCACGATCCGCGTCGACGACATGGATGACGGCTACTGGGAAAAGCGCTTTACGGGTGCGCGTCGGATCGAGACCTCGTATCAGGCCGACGATCTGCGCAAGCGCGTGACCGCGACGATCGGCGGGAATAACTGATTCGGCGCCAGGCCTGGCGATAAAAAAGCCTGCTTCGTTCGAAGCAGGCTTTTTGCGTTTGATGCGTGCTTTTTTGCCATGGCGACGCACAGCGACCGTGCGTCGCCGGGCTTTCAGGCTCCCATGAGCCGCGCGGCGAGCTTGCGCTGCAACTCCGGCATCATCTTCGCGACCGCTTCCTCGCCGGCGAGGATCGCGGCGTTGCGCTGTGAGAAATCGCTGCCGCTCATCGCCGCGAGATTCGGCCGGATCACCACGTCGGCGTACTTGTCGAGCTCGTAGGCCTTGATCGTCTGGCCCATGATCGTGAAGGTCTGCATCAACACGTCGAACGAGCTTGCCGTGACGCCGTTTTCCGGTCGCTGGGAGATATCGACGGCGATCACGAAATCCGCACCCATCTTGCGCGCGAACGACGCCGGTACCGGACTCACGAGACCCCCATCCACGTACTCGTGACCGCCGATCTTCACCGGCTCGAAAATCGACGGCACGCTGCACGACGCGCGCACCGCGATGCCGGTGTCGCCACGCTGGAACAGGATCGGCTGGCCGGTTTGCAGATCGGTCGCGACCACGCCGAGCGGCCTCGCCATCTTCTCAATCGGGCGGTTGTTCAGCGTCGTGTTCAGGTAGTTCTGCAGCGCCACGCCCTGCAGGAAGCCGCGCGTACGAAACGGCATCGCCCAGTCGCTGATCGACGCTTCGTCCATCGACAGCGCGAGCTTGTTCAGCGCGAAGCCGTTCATGCCCGACGCGTACAGCGCGCCGACGACGGAGCCGGCGCTCGTGCCGGCGATCAGGTCGATCTGGATATTGCGCGCCTCGAGAGCCTTGATGACGCCGATGTGCGCAAAGCCGCGCGCGGCGCCGCCGCCGAGAGCGAGCGCGACGCGAACCGGCTTCTGTTGCGCTTTTTCAGGCGGCGGGGGAACGGCGGGCGTCGCGGTGATCGGCGCGCCATCGAGTTTGCCGGCGGTCGTGGTGCAGGCGGCAAGCACCGCGGATGCGGCCGCTAGCGAAAAGCTGCGGCGGCTCAAGTTCGGGGATGAGGGTTTCAACGAGTTCTCCAGCAACGGCGCGCGCGACGCGAGCGGCATCGCGCGTACCGCGATCAGGCTGAGGTCAGACCGGGCGGATCGCCGACGGCGATTGCGCGCGCTTGCAGCGGTGTTCGCTCCGGATCGGATCGAGGTGCGGTAAGCCCGCATCGCAGCGCGCGCACATCTTAATGCAAACGATCGGCTCGCGCGGTCCGCTGTAATGAAACGTTGCAGAGGAAGTATTCGGAACTGACGCGGCGCTTTTTCAAGATGAGTTGGGCGAGCGCCGGGAAGGTGCGTACGCAGATGTCCGGACGCCGTTCGCCCATGCGCCATAGGCCGTTCGGACGAGGGCGGCAACCCGCGTGCGGAAGGTATAATTCGGCTCTTGCACTTATTCCCTCGTGGCCGTGCGCGACGTCGCGCGCAGCATGGGCACGCTTCGCTGCCGCGCTTCGCAGTCGTGTTCGCCTGAGCGCCGGCGCCTGTTTTCCGAGTAACCGCTAATGACCACCTCCGTTCGTACCCGTTTCGCACCGAGTCCCACCGGCTTCATCCACCTGGGCAACATCCGCTCCGCGCTGTATCCGTGGGCGTTCGCGCGCAAGATGAAAGGGACCTTCGTGCTGCGGGTCGAGGACACCGACCTCGAGCGCTCCACGACCGAATCCGTCGACGCGATTCTCGAAGGCATGGCGTGGCTCGGCCTCGATTTCGACGAAGGCCCGTTCTACCAGATGCAGCGCATGGACCGGTACCGCGAAGTGCTGAAGCAGATGCAGGAGGCGGGGCTCGTCTATCCGTGCTACATGTCGACCGAAGAGCTCGACGCGCTGCGCGAGCGCCAGCGCGAAGCAGGCGAAAAGCCGCGCTACGACGGCACGTGGCGCCCGGAGCCGGGCAAGGTGCTGCCGGAGCCGCCCGTGGGCGTGAAGCCGGTGCTAAGGTTTCGCAATCCGCTGACCGGCGTGGTCGCGTGGGACGACGCGGTGAAAGGCCGCATCGAAATCTCGAACGAAGAACTCGACGACCTCGTGATCGCGCGTCCGGACGGCACGCCGACGTATAACTTCTGCGTCGTCGTCGACGATCTCGACATGCGCATCACTCACGTGATTCGTGGCGACGACCACGTCAACAACACGCCGCGCCAGATCAACATACTGCGCGCGCTCGGTGGCGAGCCGCCGGTGTATGCACACCTGCCGACCGTGCTGAACGAGCAGGGCGAGAAGATGAGCAAGCGCCACGGCGCAATGAGCGTGATGGGTTATCGCGATGCGGGGTATCTGCCGGAAGCGGTCGTCAACTATCTGGCGCGCCTCGGTTGGTCGCATGGTGACGCGGAGATTTTCACGCGCGAGCAGTTCGTCGAGTGGTTCGATCTCGAGCACCTCGGCAAGTCGCCGGCGCAGTACGACCATGACAAGCTGAACTGGCTCAACGCGCACTACATCAAGGAAGCTGACAACGCACGCCTCGCCGAACTGGCGAAACCGTTCTTCGCGGAGCTCGACATCGACGAAGCCACACTCGCCCAAGGTCCGGATCTGACGGGCGTGGTGGGCCTGATGAAGGATCGGGCGTCGACCGTGAAGGAGATCGCGCAGAACGCCGCGATGTTCTATCGCACGCCGGCACCCGACGCTGAGTCGCTTGCACAGCACGTCACCGACGCGGTTCGTCCGGCGCTCGCTGATCTGGCCGCTGCATTGAAGACGGTCGAATGGACCAAGGAGGCGATCGCTGCCGCGCTGAAAGCGACGCTCGGCACGCACAAGCTGAAGATGCCGCAACTCGCGATGCCGGTGCGTCTGCTGGTGGCGGGTACGACGCATACACCGTCGATCGATAGCGTGCTGATGCTGTTCGGTCGCGACGTCGTCGTTGGCCGCATCGAAAAAGCGCTTGGCTAATCCGTTGGCGGCGCGCGTCAGAGGTTTCGCATGCCGCCGGAAAAATCCGCATGTAATCGCTCAAAGGGTATTTACAAAGCGCAGATCGCCCTCTAAAATCTCGTTTCTCTGATGTGCGCGGGGGTATAGCTCAGCTGGGAGAGCGCTTGCATGGCATGCAAGAGGTCAGCGGTTCGATCCCGCTTACCTCCACCAACAGAGCAAAGAGGTGAAAGTGGTTAAGAAGTCTGATAGTTGTAGAAAAAAGACTTCACAAATCGCTGAAATGTAGTTAAAGTAGCGGTCTTCGCTGTTGACCTGAAAATAGCTTGGCGAATTAACTGAAAAGTTAGCGCGAGTTGATCAAGTCAAAAGCGAATTGAGACGGATCTGAAAAGATTTTGTCCCCTTCGTCTAGAGGCCTAGGACATCACCCTTTCACGGTGAGTACAGGGGTTCGAATCCCCTAGGGGACGCCAAACATCAGCGTCGCTTTAGTATTCGAGTAGTAGTAAAGCAGCGCAGCTTGCAGAGAATTAACCGACGCTCGCAAGCAGGGTGTAAAGACTGGAGTGGTAGTTCAGTCGGTTAGAATACCGGCCTGTCACGCCGGGGGTCGCGGGTTCGAGTCCCGTCCACTCCGCCAGACAAAGCCCGTTCACACATACTTGAACGGGCTTTTTCATTAAAGGTGTAAGCAGTACGTTGTCCCCTTCGTCTAGAGGCCTAGGACATCACCCTTTCACGGTGAGTACAGGGGTTCGAATCCCCTAGGGGACGCCAGAACATCGGCGTCGTTCGGTTGGAAGTTTGAACGGTGCAGCAAGCTGAGAGTATGGCTCGCAGGCTGCGATGCAAAATCTGGAGCGGTAGTTCAGTTGGTTAGAATACCGGCCTGTCACGCCGGGGGTCGCGGGTTCGAGTCCCGTCCGCTCCGCCAGATTTGAGAAAGCCCACTTCGCAAGAAGTGGGCTTTTTTTATTGTGCGCCCAGCATGGGCGCACTCCTGCGAGTGCAAGTCCCGCCATGAGCTGGTCACAGCGAATGAAGTGAAGCGCAACTGCATGACGGCGGCCGAATGTGGGAAGGAAGCGTGGAGCGTAAGTCGCGAGCCGATAAACAAGAACCGCATAGAAGGCGTTGCCAAGCAGGGCGGGCGGGTAATAGACCGCGAAGCTCTCGTGACCAGGACGAAGCGGCGTAAATGCGGCGGCTGTGCCATGAAGGAGTGCGCTCTTACCTACGGCTTCCGGCCCGGACGGCGTGCGCACGACGCGGCGATTTATGAACAGTTGCAGAGGGGACGTACCGGCCCGCTCCGGTATGTCGGGTGACGATCCCCAAACCGGTCGGAGGTCAACCACGACATCCTGATTGACCGTCTACAGAAAACGAATTGGGGAGGCCAGCGTGATCCGGCTGATCCGCCGTTGCTGGCCAACGTGTTGCTCGACGTGGTGGACAAGGAACTGGAACGGCGCGGCCACTGCTTCGTGCGCTGTGCCGACGATGCGAACGTGTATATCCGCAGCCGTCGTGCTGGTGAGCGGTTGATGGCGCCTGCACATAGGACCGTAACCGCTCCGTTTCTACTGCCGTTGCCGGCCGCCCCCCGGAAGGCTCGGGACAAACAGCCATTGCCAGCGCGCGCGGCCTGTTTTACCGTTTATCCGACTCATCCTCGCGGTCCTGCCATGTTCGATCCCACCGAAGCTCCGTCACCGTTTCATCTGCGCACGGCCAGCATGGACGATTTCGAGTTTGCCGAGGCGCTGACCCGCAACAACATGGGCGGCTACTATCGCCGGCATCATCTGGTGTGGCGCAGCGATCTGTTTCTCGGCAGTTGGCGCGAATCGGAGAATTTCATTCTCGAAGTGGATGGCGTGCCGATGGGCGTGCTGCGTATCACCGAAGAGGGTGATTCGCTGCATATCCGCGACGTGCAGATCGCCGAAGGATATCGTCGGCTTGGCGCCGGTACGTTCCTGCTCGACATCTCGCATCAATGGGCGCGCGAGCGCGGGCTGCGCGAGTTGCAGTTGCGCGTGTTCGTCGACAATCCGGCGGCGCGGCTCTATCAGCGCAAGGGCTATAAGCTCACCGGGCCGCGGCTCGCGCAGCTAGGCGCAATCCGTCATCTGGCGCGGCGGGTTTGAGGCGTGCCCCGCATTGGATGGCCGACGCGCAGCGCTAGTTGTCGCCATTCACCGCTCGGCGACGTCCGTCGAACCGGCTTGATCCTGTGCCGTTTCATCATCCGCTTGCGCGTCATCATGCTCGCCGTTGCTCGCGCGATGTTCGGCGCCTCGCTCGATAAACGCGCGTGGACTCGCGCCGAACGCACGCCGGAACATCGCGGAGAAGGCGCTCTGGCTCTGATAGCCCAGTTCCTGCGCGACGTGCGACAGCGGTCGTCCCTGGCTCAACAATGGAATGGCGCGCGCGAGAATCGCCTGCTGACGCCACTGCGAAAAACTCACACCCAGCTCCTGGCGGAACAGCCGCGCGATCGTGCGCGTGCTCGCGCCCACCGTCGATGCCCACTGCTCGAGCGACTCGCCATGCATCGGGTCGGCGATCACGGCCTCGCACAGCGCGCGCAGGCGCTTTTCGCTGGGCATCGGCACGGACAGCGGCAACGGCTCGGAGCGCGTCAGTTCATCGAGCGCGAGCGCGCCGAGCAGCTGCTCGCGCGCGGCGGACAGGCCAGGCGTATCGAGCGCGGCAATCACCTCGCGCAACAGGTTCGATACTTCGACGACGCGCGGCGTATCGAGCCCGGCCGGCACCGTACTCTCGGTGATGTACAGCGTGCGCAGGAACGCATCCTCGACGGCGACCACTTCGTGCGTCACATGCGGCGGCAACCAGATTGCGCGCGATGGCGGCACCATCCATGTCGTGCCCGTCGTTGCGACCCGCAGCACGCCGCGCGACGCATACGCGACCTGCGCCCAGGCATGCGTATGACGCGCGATATGCCAGCCCGCCGGCATTGGCCGCGAGCGCACGCGGATCGGATGCATCTCGTTCGGCGCGAACTCGGGCGGTATGTCGGCGAAACGCACGCGGCTCAACAAGTCGGAGTCGGAGGACGAGGTCATGGCAAGGTCGGTTCGGATCACGGAGCTGGCAACGGCGAAGCGCGGTCGAGGCCATTCACCGCCGCGGGCATCAAGCATTGTAGGCCGTGCCCAGTTTCTGTTGCCGACGGGCCGCCGTTGCATAATGTCCCGATGGCCTCCGAGCCACCGACATCACCTCTGACCATGGAGACTCAACGACGATGCAGACCGTCTTTGTCTACGGCACGCTGCGTGCCGGTGAAACCAACGACATCAGCGAAGCCGCCGCGCGCAACGACATCCCCGCACCGAGCCTGCTCGGCAGTACCACCGTGCGCGGCCATCTGTTCGATTTTGGCGACTATCCGGGTCTCGTCGTCGACGAAGCGGGTATCGACGTGCTCGGCGACGTCTATGAAATCGACGATGCGCTCGTCGCGGTGCTCGACGAAATCGAAGCCGTGTATCCGGGCGTCGAGGATCATTTTCTGGCACGTGAGGTGATGGTCAAAGTGGACGGCAACGTCGTGAATTGCCGCTTCTATCCGGTCGCGCCGAGCGCGGTAAAAGGGTTGCCCGAGATCCGTTCAGGAGATTGGGTCGAACATCGGCGCACGCGCTGAGCTGGTCCACGAAGGCGAGCAAAAAAAACGGCGCGCCACGTATGTCCGCGGCGTGCCGTCGTTCAAGCCGATGGGGTCCCCTGGCTCGAGCAGGCCCAAGGCGCTCGAGCCCGCATCATCAACACCATCAAATCTCTTCGTAAAGCGGCAGCGTCAGAAAATCGGTGAACTGCTCCGCGGTCGACATCTGCTCGAAGATCTGCGCGGCACGCTCATACGGCATCGTATCTCCGCCCACCGTCTGTTTGACCTTGTCGAGCTCCTGCGCCGCGAGCTCGCGCACCAGTTCGACCGTCACCTTGCGACCGTCGTCGAGTTTGCCCTTCGGCGAGCGGATCCACTGCCAGACCTGCGAGCGCGAAATCTCGGCGGTGGCCGCATCTTCCATCAGGTTGTGAATCGGCACACAGCCATTGCCCGCGAGCCACGAACCGAGGTAGTGAATGCCGACGTTGATGTTGTTGCGCAAGCCCGCTTCGGTGATCGGCGTTTCCGGGCGGAAGTCGAGCAGGTCGGTCGCGCTCACGAGCACGTCGACGCGCTGCTTGCCGATCTGGTTCGGCCGATCGCCGAGCACCTTGACGAACTCTTCCATCGCGACCGGCACGAGGCCCGGGTGCGCGACCCAGCCGCCGTCGTAGCCGTCGCCCGCGTCGCGCGCCTTGTCTGAACGCACGCCGGCCATCGCCTTGTCGTTCGCGGCCGCATCGTTCCTGATCGGAATCAGCGCGCTCATGCCGCCGATCGCCGGCGCGTTGCGGCGATGGCAGGTCTTCAGCAGCAGCAACGCGTACGCGCGCATGAACGGCGAGGTCATCGTGATCTGCGAGCGATCGGCGAGGCAGAAGTCGCGGTCGCTCTTGAACTTCTTGATCGCCGAGAAGATGTAGTCCCAGCGGCCCGCGTTCAGGCCCGAGCTATGTTCACGCAGCTCGTACAGGATCTCGTCCATTTCGAACGCGGCGACGATCGTCTCGATCAGCACCGTCGCGCGAATCGTGCCGCGCGGCACGCCGACCGCTTCCTGCGCGGCGACGAAGAGGTCGTTCCACAGCCGCGCTTCGAGGTGGCTCTCCATCTTCGGCAGATAGAAGTACGGACCCGAGCCGCGTGCGATCAACTCCTTCGCGTTGTGCACCATGTACAGCGCGAAATCGAAGATGCCGCCCGACACGCGCTGGCCGTCGACCTTCACGTGCTTCTCGTCGAGATGCCAGCCGCGCGGACGTACGATCAGCGTCGCGGTCCTGTCGTTGAGCCGGTACGACTTGCCGTTCTGTTCGAGCGAGATCGTACGGCGCACCGCGTCCTTCAGATTGATATGACCGGTGATCTGATTGTCCCAGCTCGGCGCGTTCGAATCCTCGAAGTCGGTCATGTAGGAGTCGGCGCCCGAATTGAGCGCGTTGATGATCATCTTGCGCTCGACGGGGCCGGTGATCTCGACGCGCCGGCACTGCAGATCCTGCGGCAGCGGCGCGATCTTCCAGTCGCCTTCGCGCACGCTCTTCGTGGCGGCGAGGAAGTCGGGCCGCTCGCCCGCGTCGAGCCGCTTCGCGCGCTCGACGCGCGCCTGCAGCAACTGCTGACGGCGCGGCTCGAAGGTACGGTGTAAGGCCGCGACGAGTTCCAGCGCTTCGCGGGTGAGGATCGCTTCAAAGCCGGGCTTGATGTCGCCGGTGATTTCCATGCCTTGCGGCAACGACAGCGAATTAGCCATGTTGTCTCCTTGGTCGGTCAGATTGCAAAAATGCGAAGGTTGAAAAGGGGGAAGTGGATTGCCGAATGCGAGGGGCGCCGTCATACGCGCGGGCCGGCGCGCTTGCGACTGCCACTGCCAGGAACTTTCGTTCGACCGCCGCCGCTCGAGCGTGGCGACGTCGCGAGTGTGTGCAGAAAGTCCAGCAGATCGTTCATGCCGCTACCGGTGCCATGCGGCGTCACGCCGAGCTCTTCGACGGGCAGGTTCTGCCGGTTCAGCCAGAACGTCGTGAAGCCGAACCATGTCGCGCCCGCGACGTCCCAGCCGTTCGACGACACGAACGCGATCTCGCGCGCGGCCACGCCGAACGCGTCGGGGCCGAGCGCATACGCGGCAGGCGAGGGTTTGTATGCGCGCACGGCGTCGACCGACAGCACGTGATCGAAGAGGGCGTTCATGCCGGCGCTCTTGACCGCGATGTCGAGCATTTGCGGATTGCCGTTTGACAGAATCGCGAGCCCCACGCGTGGCACGGCGGCGGCCTCGCGCAACGCACGCAGCACGGGCACCGCGTCGGGAAATGCGGACAGGCACGCGTATTCGTCCATCAGCCGCTTTTCGGCCGCGCGGCCGAGCGTGAGCTGCAGTCTTTTCGCGGCGAAGCGCAGCGCGTCGAGCGTGATGTCCCAGAACGGGCGGTAGTGTTCGCCGGGGGCGTCGCTGCGCGCGGCGAGCGTGCGCAATTGCGTGTATTCGATCTGCTTCTGGCGCCACAGCTGCGACAGCGCGTCGCCGTGGCCGGGGAACAGTTGCTCCGCGGCGGCGATCACCGAATGCACGTCGAACAACGTGCCGTAGGCGTCGAAAATCACTGCTCGCGGGGAAGGTGTCGTTGTGGCCGACATTGCCATGCGCTCCTGTCAGAGGTCGGGATCGATTGTATTGCTGACCTTAGGTGCTAAAAAATAGGCTAAAGATCACTTGATCTTTTACTTTTACGTACCTAATCTGACGCGCACTGCTCACTTTTCCGCCTCGCCGCGGCGCGTATCGTTCATGGACCGTTTCAAGCAGATCGAGACCTTCGCCACTGTCGCGGCCAAAGGGAGCCTGTCCGCGGCGGCGCTCGCCGAGGGCGTCGCGCCCGCGATCATCGGCCGGCGCATCGACGCACTGGAGGAGCGCCTCGGCGTCAAGCTGCTCGTGCGCACGACGCGCAAGATCACGCTGACCTTCGAAGGCTCGGCCTTTCTCGAAGACTGCCAGCGCATTCTTCACGACATGCAGAACGCCGAGGCGAGCGTGTCGGCGGGCGGCGTGAAGGCGAGCGGCCATCTCCGGCTGTCGGCGCCGGCCGGCTTCGGGCGCCGGCACGTGGCGCCACTGGTGCCCGCGTTCACGGTCGCGCATCCGGACGTGTCGATCACGCTCGATCTGTCCGACCGCCTCGTCGACCTCGTCAACGAAGGCTTCGATTGCGCGGTGCGGCTCGGCGAGTTGCCCGATTCGTCGCTGGTGTCGCTGAAGCTCGCGGAAAACCGGCGCGTATGCGTCGCGTCGCCCGCGTATCTGAGCCGGCGCGGCGCGCCGCACAGCCTGGCCGATCTCGCGCGCCACAACTGCCTCGCGCTCGGCGCCAGCGCGAACCAGCAGCGCGGCTGGATGTTTCAGCACGACGGCAAGGTCGTGTCGATCAAGGTGTCCGGCACGATGGAGTGCTCGGACGGCGCGGTGCTGCACGAATGGTGTCTCGCCGGACACGGGCTCGCGTGGCGCTCGTGGTGGGAGGTCGGCGCGGAGATCGCGGCGGGCCGCCTCGTCAGCGTGCTCGACGAATTCGCCGCGCCGCCGATCGGCATCCACGCGGTGTTCCCGCAGCGCCGTCATCTGCCGCTGAGGGTGCGGCTGTTTCTGGACTTTCTCAAGCATACGTACGGCGAACCCGGTTACTGGGACTGATGCGCCAATCTCCAGACAGACGCGAATACCCGCATTCATACGCATTACAATCGTTTCGAGCAGCCTGCACCCTGGGCTGTGTTGGACGCTGACGCCGTGCTGCGGGCAGCCGGCGACGGAGGGGATCATGTTCAGGCACATCCTGGTTCCGACCGATGGTTCAGATCTGTCACGCAAGGCGATAGCGGGCGCGATCGACCTCGCGCAGGCCGTGGGCGCCCGCGTTACCGCATACGCCTGTCTGCCGCAATATCCGTACTCGCCGTTCTCCGATGTCGTGGTCGAACCGCCCGGCGAGTTCCTGCAACGCAGCGAGCGCGAGGCGCGCGTGCATCTGCGCGAAGTCGAGCATGCGGCGCGCCGCGTCGGCGTCAGTGTCGAGAGCCGCACGAGCGTGCATCCGGCGCCGTATCTCGGCATCATCGAAGCGGCCGAGCAGGGGCGCTGCGACGTGATCTTCATGGCATCGCATGGGCGGCGCGGGCTCGGCAGCCTGTTGATCGGCAGTGAAACGCAGCGCGTGCTCACGCATACGAAAATTCCTGTGATCGTCTATCGCTGAATCGCCTGGCACTGCCGGCAGCGTGCCGGCATGCACCGCCTTCGAAAAAAAGCGCGCCGGCGGCGCTGCCGGCGCGTTCAGGTTCGCCGCACGCTTGCCGCGTGCTGGCTCTTTGAGACTCTCCGGCCGTCGGCGTTCGCGCTGACGCTCCTGCCAATCCAGCACGGCACGGCCCTCCCTGCGTCGGCGGCACTCTGGTGGTGCCGCTCGACGTTTGCCGATCGTTCCTGCGCTCAGGCCACGGGACTGCATAACCCGACTGGCTGATCTCAGGCGACCTTCTTGTCGAAGAACTGCTCGTTTTCCGTCGAACCGTGCAGCGCGGTCGTCGATGCTTCGCGCTCGACCGTCTGCGTGACCGCGTCGAAGTAGCCGGTGCCGACTTCGCGCTGATGCTTGACCGCGGTGAAGCCCTTTTCGGCCGCCGCGAACTCCGCCTGCTGCATTTCGACGAACGCGGTCATCTGGTTGCGCGCATAGCCGTACGCGAGGTTGAACATCGAGTAGTTCAGCGCGTGGAAGCCGGCCAGTGTGATGAACTGGAACTTGTAGCCCATCGCGCCGAGTTCGCGCTGGAACTTCGCGATCGTCGCGTCGTCGAGGTTCTTCTTCCAGTTGAACGACGGCGAGCAGTTGTACGACAGCAGTTGGTCCGGGTACTCCTTGTGGATCGCGTCGGCGAATTTCTTGGCGAACTCGAGGTCCGGCTTGCCGGTTTCGCACCAGATCATGTCTGCGTACGGCGCATAGGCGAGGCCGCGCGAGATTGCCTGCTCGAGACCGGGCTTCGTGCGGTAGAAGCCTTCGACGGTACGCTCGCCGGTCAGGAACGGGCGGTCGTTGTCGTCGATGTCCGAGGTCACGAGGTCGGCGGCTTCCGCGTCGGTGCGGGCGAGCAGCACGGTCGGCACGCCCGACACATCGGCGGCCAGACGCGCGGCTGTCAGCTTCGCGACGGCTTCGCGGGTCGGCACGAGCACCTTGCCACCCATGTGACCGCACTTCTTGACCGATGCGAGCTGGTCTTCGAAGTGCACGCCGGACGCGCCCGCTTCGATCATCGCCTTCATCAGTTCGAATGCGTTCAGCACGCCGCCGAAACCGGCTTCCGCGTCGGCCACGATCGGCGCGAAGTAATCGACGTAGCCTTCATCGCCCGGGTTCTTGCCTTCCGACCACTGGATCTGGTCGGCGCGCGTCAGCGTGTTGTTGATGCGCTTGACGACGAGGGGCACCGAGTTGGCCGGATACAGCGACTGGTCCGGGTACATTTCACCGGCGACGTTGGCATCGCCCGCGACCTGCCAGCCCGACAGATAGATTGCCTTCAGACCAGCCTTCACCTGCTGCATCGCCTGGTTGCCGGTCAGCGCGCCGAGCGAGTTGACGAACGGCTCGTTGTTGACGGCGGCCCACAGCTTTTCCGCGCCGCGCTTCGCGAGCGTGTGCTCAGGTTGCACCGAGCCGCGCAGACGCACCACGTCTTCGGCCGAGTAGGTGCGCTTGACACCTTTCCAACGCGGGTCCGATTCCCATTGCTGCTTGAGTTGCTGCACTTGCTGTTCGCGGGTCATGGTCATGATGTGCTCCTTCGATGCCAGTTATGGAGGATGGGTGACTCTGTCTTCTCGAAGCGTGGGGCCCGGAGAGGCGTTCTGTTTCGTGAAGTCTTATATAAGAGTCTAGGCAAATCGAAGGACGCACAATAGACGCCGCAAAGCGTTTTTCCAATATTTATTTTTATATAAAATCAATGACTTGATGCCTGCTTTTCGCGATAAGAAACGATATTTTCCCTGTTGCAATAGTCCTTCTTGTGCTTTGCAGCATGATTTTTTACGACGCAAAAAAATTTTTTACATCGTGAAATTTGGGGCGGCCAGTCGATAGACGAAAAAAAACCGGCGCCCGAGCGCCGGTTTTCTTCTGTGTCACGGACGGCGCGAAGCCATCCGGTCGGTCAGGTGGGTCGCTATTAGCTGCCGCGACGTGCCGAACGGGGACCGTCGTTGCGGCGCGCGCCGTAGCCGTCACGCGAGCCACCGCCGAAGCCTTCGCGCGAACCGCCGTGGCTTTCGCGCGAGCCGAAGCCTTCGCGCGAACCGCCGGCCGACTTGTTGCCCCAGCCGCCGCCGTTGCTGTTGCTGTTGCCAGTGCCGTTACCGTTGCGCGAGCCGCCGTAGCCGCCCGGCTTGCCCGAGCCGCTGCCGAAGCGACGGCCATTACCACCGCCAGGACGGCCGCGGCCGCCGAAGCCAGGACGGCCATTGCCCGAGGGCGCCGCCTTGCGCGGCTCGAAGCCTTCGACGACGTTGACCGGCAGCGGCGTGCGCACGAAGCGCTCGATGCGTTTCAACGCGCCCTGTTCGGCGTGATGCACGAGGCTCACGGCGATACCCGAGCGGCCCGCACGGCCGGTACGGCCGATACGGTGCACGTAGTCTTCGGCGAACTTCGGCAGGTCGTAGTTGAACACGTGCGTGATGCCCGGGATGTCGATACCGCGAGCGGCGACGTCGGTCGCAACCAGCACGCGCACGCGGCGCTCGCGCAGTGCGCGGATCGTGCGGTTACGCGCGCCTTGCGGCAGGTCGCCGTGCAGCGCGGCCGATTCGAAGCCGGCGTCGGCCAGACGGCCCGCCAACTGGTCGGCGTCCATCTTGGTGGCCGTGAAGACGATGGCCTGGTCGAGGCCGTCGTCACGCAGCAGATGGTCGAGCAGACGGTCCTTGTGATCGCGGTCGTCGACGTAGTGGACGGTTTGCGCGATGTTGGTGCGCTGTTCCAAGCGCTGGACGATCTCGATCCGCTCCGGGTCCTTCAACAGACGGCCGGTCAGCGAGCCGATTTTGCCGTCGAGCGTGGCGGAGAACAGCATGGTCTGACGCGTAGCCGGCGTTTGGGCGACGATCGTGTCGATGTCGTCGATGAAGCCCATGTCGAGCATGCGGTCGGCTTCGTCGAGCACGAGGATCTGCAGTTGCGACAGATCGATGCGGCCGCGCTCGAGGTGGTCGATCAGACGGCCCGGCGTCGCGACGAGGATTTCAGGGTTCTTCGCGAGCAGCATCAGCTGCTGGCCATAAGCGACGCCGCCGAGAATGCTGACGGTGCGCAGGCGCTTCAGGTGCTTGCCGTAGGTCGCGGCGGCGGTCGTGACCTGCATCGCCAGTTCGCGGGTCGGGGTCAGCACCAGCATGGTAGGACGCGCGACCGGCTGCGGACGGCGGCCGCGGCCACCGTCGGCCGGGCGCGGCTCGCGCGGCTGGCTCGCCTGCGTCTTTTGCAGCTGCGAGAAACGCTCGATGGCGGGCAGCATGAACGCGGCGGTCTTGCCCGAGCCGGTCGGGCTCGAAACCAGCAGGTCGCGGCCGGCGATCGCTGCCGGCACCGCGCGTTGCTGCACCGGCGTCGGGTGCTCGTAGCCGGCGGCGGTCAGCGCGGAGACGACGTCCGCGGACAGGCCGAGCGACGCGAAGGTCGGCTTGGCGTCAGCCTGCGCGACGGCTTCGGGAGCGGCGGGCGTAAGACCGAGTGCTTCGTCGGCGACGGCGTTCAACGGGCTGCTGGGGGTGTTGCTCAAAGTCATGTGAATCCTTGAAAACGATCCTGGGTGGTTCATCGGATGAAAACGTCAACGCCAATCGGCATACCCAAGTCGTCGGATTCAGCGAGCAAAACAGCAGCGAGCAAATCGAAAAACGGGGGCAACTCGCGACAATGAAGGCGAGTTTTTCGTTAGAAGCTGTATCGGATGCGACGTGCCAACATGGCGAGTCGCCAGCCTGGGACTTGAGCCCGGAGTGGGCTAGGCAGAAGGGGACAGGTTCTAAACTGGATTGGAGCAAACGCTATGGACGCTGCGCCGCGAGGACCGCTGGAAAAAACGGGCAAAGCAGTGAAGCGCAGGCGGCATTGTAGCGACATTTGCTGCACTGCGCCACCATTCAGGCAATTCCGACGGAAGAAAGTGTCGGAATGAAGTAGGCGAGTGAGGGCGGCGGGCCGGAGCTTCGTGTCCGAAACTGCCGCGAGGCGGTCGCAGCATTGCCAGACGGCCATTTCGGCAGATGATTGGCGCGCCGGAAACTCAGGCCGCGGTGCCGCTCTTCAGCGATTCGACGAGTTCGACGTATTGCTGCTTCGCGGCGTCCTGCGCGGTGCCCTTGAGCGCCGCCCACGCATCGTACTTGTATTTGCCGACGATGTCGGTGAAGCCCGGCTTGTCGCCGTGCACGTCGCCTTCGCTCGCCTGCTTGAAGAGCGCATAGAGACGCAGCAGCGTCAGGTTGCCCGGACGCTCGGGCAGTTGCTTGACGTCTTGCTGGGCTTGCTCGAACTGGGAATTGATGTCGGTCATGGTCGTTTGGCCCGCGTGGCGGGATAGATGAGATCGGCCGAAAATCATAGCAATTGCCCGCCGCCCCGGGACCGAGGGCTTATTCCAAACGATGACGGCCGCGAAGCCGGGCAGCGCGGCCGCGCAAACCACGATTCAGGCGCACCGCGCCGATTACAATACGGTCCATGACTCAAACAGTGCTCCTTGCCCTCGATACATCGACCGAGTTCTGCTCGGCGGCGCTCGTGTCCGCGTCCGTCGATGCCGCCGGTCAGCCCAGCGCCGAACCGCGCGTCTGGGTTCGTCACGAACAAACCGGCGCGGTGTCCAGTACCCGCCTGCTGCCGGCGATCCGCGAACTGTTCGACGAAGCCGGCCTCACGCTGGCGGATTGCGACGCGATCGCGTTCGGCTCGGGTCCGGGTTCGTTCACCGGACTGCGTACGGCGACCGGCGTCGCCCAAGGCCTCGCGTTCGGCCTGAACCTGCCGGTCGTACCGATCGGCACGCTGCTCGCGTGCGCGGAGAGCGCCCGCCTGCGCGATCCGTCGACGACGCGCGTGCTCGCCGCGCTCGACGCGCGCATGGACGAAATCTACTGGGCCGACTACGCGTGGGACGACACGCAACACGAATGGCGCACCGTGCAGACGGCGACGCTCGATGCACCCGAGCGGCTCGTGCTGCCCGACGTGCCGTTCACACTCGCCGGCAACGCGGCCGCCGCGTTCGGCGAGCGCTTGCCGGCGGTCGCGGCCGCGCGGAGCGTCGATGGCCAAGCGTTGCCGCATGCGTTGCCGCTCGCGTACGCGGCGCTGCGCGCGTTTCATGCGGGCCGCACGGTGCGCGCCGATCAGGCCGCACCCGAGTACGTGCGCGACAAGGTCGCGCAGACGACCGCAGAGCGCATGGCCGACAAAGCGGCGAAATCAGCCAAAGCGGCTCATAGCGCCGAGCAGTCCGCGCAGCACGCGCCCGATGGCGGCTCCGGCCAACCGTCCCACGACGAGGCGCGCCCATGAGCGGCGTGCTGCTCACGGACCGCTACATGTCGCCGATGACCGAAAGCGACCTGGACGAAGTCGCCGCGATCGAGAAACTTGCGTATGAGTTTCCGTGGAGCCGCGGCAACTTCGGCGACTCGCTGCGCAATGGCTATTTCGGCGTCTGTCTGCGTCACGTGACGGGGACGTTGATCGGCTACTGCGTGCTGATGCCAGTCGTCGATGAAATGCATCTGCTGAATCTGTGCGTCACGCCGCAAGCACAAGGCGCCGGCGCAGGCCTCGCGCTGCTGCGCGAGGCGGTGCGCATCACGCACGCGGAGAGGCTCGAGGGGCTGCTGCTCGAAGTGCGGCCGTCGAATCGTCGGGCGATCCGGTTGTACGAGCGCTTCGGCTTCGCGTCGATCGGCCGGCGCAAAAATTATTATCCGGCGCGGCATCGCGGCCGGGAGGACGCGATCGTGATGCGTCTGTCGTTAGCCACGGAGGGCGCAGATGGCGCTGCATGAATCGGTGCTCGAAGAATTCGGACTCGCGCCGTTGTGGGTGCGTCGCGGACTCGCGGCGCGAGAGGAGGCCGGGCAGAGCGATGCGCTGCAGTCGCCGCGGGAACACGCGGCAGACTTGCGTCGCGCGGAGCCTGCGACGCAGACCTCGCGCGAACCGCTGCGCGCGTCCGCCGAGGTGCAGCCGCCGCAAGTGCAGCGCGAATCCACGCCGCGCTTCGACGAAACTGCAGCGCGGCGCGAAACATCAGAACCGCAAACTGACTTTTCAGCCCCGCCGACTTTCGACGCCCCTTCCGAGGACGACTTCGCGTGGTTCGACGATCCGACCGCATCGGCCGCCGCGCCCGCCGAAGCGCGCCGCGACGCGCCCGCGCTGCCGTCTATCCACACACTCGACTGGGACGCGCTCGCCGAGCGCGTCGCCGGATGCGAGGCGTGCCGGCTGTGCGAGAAGCGCACGAACACGGTGTTCGGCGTCGGCGATCGCGAGGCCGACTGGATGCTGATCGGCGAAGCGCCCGGCGAGAACGAGGACCGACAAGGCGAACCGTTCGTTGGCCAGGCCGGCAAGCTGCTCGACAACATGCTGCACTCGCTCGCGCTCGCGCGCGGCACCAACGTGTATATCGCGAACGTGATCAAGTGCCGGCCGCCTGGCAATCGCAATCCGCAGCCGGACGAAGTCGCGCGTTGTGAACCTTATCTACAGCGTCAGGTGTCGCTCGTGAAGCCGATGCTGATCGTCGCGCTCGGCCGTTTCGCCGCGCAAAGTCTGCTCAGGACCGACGCGAGCATTTCGTCGTTGCGCGGCCGCGTGCACACGTACGAGGGCGTACCGGTGATCGTCACCTATCACCCGGCCTATCTGCTGCGTAGCCTGCCCGACAAGGCCAAGGCCTGGGCGGATCTGTGCCTCGCGCGTGCCACGTGGCTCGCGAACGGCGGCGTGCCGTCGAACCAATCAAAGTGACGATGCCCGAGGGACCGGCGGCGCGCATGCCCGCCGCGTCTGTCAGCCGCGCGGCGCTTCTCGATACCTTGCTGGGTTTGCGTGGCGATGCTTCAGTCGATGCGCTGCGCGATCCCGCTGTCCGCGATCTCGCGTGGCTGCTGCTCAGTCCCGATCTGTTGCGCCCTCAGCTTCCCACAGGCGCGCTCGCCGATCCTTTCGGCACGCCGCAGGAATTGCAGGCCACGCTCGACTGGCTGCGCGCGCTCGACGCCGCGCCGGCACTTCTGCGTCAGGATCTCGCGGCAACGCGTATCACGCGCCTTGGCCGCTACGCCGAACGCCTGCTGGGCTTTTTCCTTCGTCATGGACCGGCGACGCAACTGATCGCAGCGGGTGTGCCGCTACGACATGCGGGCTTCACGCTCGGTGAATGCGATTTCCTCGTGCGCACGCGCCAGGGCGCGCGACTGCATTGGGAACTCGCGGTGAAGTGCTATCTGCATGCGGGCGATGCGAATGGGGCAGAGGCGGCGCGTCTCGCCGATTACGTCGGCCCCAATCTGAAAGACCGCCTCGATCTGAAGCTCGCGCATTTGCTCGATCATCAGTTGCCGCTCAGCGCACGCGAGGAATTTGCCTCGACGGGCTATGCGGGCGCGTGGACGCCGCAGATGTTCGTCAAAGGCTGGCTGTTTTACCGGCATGGCGAGATGCCCACCGATCCTGCCGAACTCGATCCCGCGCACGGTCGCGGCTGGTGGGTCACGCATCGCGACTGGCCGGCTTTCGCGTGCGCGCATGCGCACAGGTGGCGGGTGTTGGCGCGGCTCGAATGGCTCGCGCCGCAATATCGAACGCAAGCCGGTGCGGACGACACGTGCTACGTCGACGCAAACACGCTCGCCGCGCGGATCTCACCGCAACACGGCCCGACGATGGTCGCCGGATTCATCGAAGACAACACGGGGCGTGTACTTGAACGCTCGCGCGGTTTTATCGTGCCCGACGACTGGCCCGAGCACGCGCGGCGTTACGCGAAGCAATGACGTCGCTCACCACCACCGATGAAAGTGATGCACCGGCCCCACGCCGTGGCCGACGTCGAGCCGCTCGCTCGCCTGCAACGCACCCGTCAGATAAACCTTCGCATCGGCGACGGCGCTAGCGAGATCGTCGCGCTGCGCAATCAAGGCCGCGATCGCCGACGACAACGTGCAGCCCGTTCCGTGCGTGTTCTTCACCGGCACGCGCGGACCGCCGAGACGCAGCGTGCCGCTTTCCTGCACGAGCCAGTCGGGGCTATCGGTCGCGCTCAGATGGCCGCCCTTCATCAGCACCGCGCGCGCGCCGAGCGCGCGCAACGCTTCGCCTTGCTCGACCATGCCGGCTTCGTCGGCGGCGGGTTGCATGCCCAGCAATGCGGCCGCTTCCGGCAGATTCGGCGTCAGCAGATCGGCGAGCGGCAGCAGTTCGTCGCGTACCACCGCGACCGCATCGGGTAGTAATAGCGCGTGATTGCTCTTCGAGATCATCACCGTATCGAGCACGATGTGTTTGGGCTGATGACGGCGCAGCGCGTCGGCGACCGCTCGCGCGATCGGCGCATTCGCGAGCATGCCGATCTTCACCGCGTCGATGCGGATGTCGTCGAACACCGCGTCGAGCTGCGCGGTGACGAAGCCCGGGTCCGGCGCGTGAATCGCGGTCACGCCGCGCGTGTTCTGCGCGGTCAGCGCGGTGATCACGCTCGCGCCATAGGCGCCGAGCGCGGAGAAGGTCTTCAGATCGGCCTGGATGCCGGCGCCGCCGCCGGAGTCGGAACCGGCGATCGTCAGCACATTGGGAATCGATTGAGTCATGGTCGAGCGAGGAAGAAGGGGGGCGCGCTCGTGTGTGCCGCGGCCGGCCCGGGGCAGCCGATCAGTGCTTGGCTTCGCCGATCAGCGCGACCGAATCGAAGGCGCGCTGGTTCGCCTGATGGCGTCGCATCACGAGCCACATCATCAGGCAGACGAAGGTGCCGAACAGCACGATCACGATGGTGACCGGCACGTCGAGCCACACGAGCACCGCGTACAGGCACAGCATCACGAGCACGGACAGATTCTCGTTGAAGTTCTGCACGGCGATCGAATGGCCCGCCGACAGCAGCACGTGCCCGCGATGCTGCAGCAGCGCATTCATCGGCACGACGAAAAAGCCCGACAGGCCGCCCACGAACATCAGGAAGATATACGCGAAAATCAGATAGCCCGACACGTGCATGCGGCCAAAATACACGCCCCAGTGCGGGGGAAACAGATCGCGCGTGTAGAACGCCATCAGCATCACGGAGATACCCATCATGATGCCGACCGGCAAGACCGACAGCGACTTCTTCAACGGCACACGCGAAGCCGCGAAAATCGCGCCGAACGCGACGCCACACCGCGACCACCGCCTGCAGGATCGCCGCCTCGGACAGAGACATGCCCAGCGACACTTCGGCCCACTTCAGCACGATGAATTGCAGCGTCGCGCCCGCACCCCAGAACAGCGTCGTCACGGCGAGCGAAATCTGTCCGAGCTTGTCACGCCACAGCACGAGAAAGCAGTCGGCGAAATCGGTGATCAGGCGGATCGGCCCGTGCTCCTGTCGCGGATAGCGCGCGCCGGTGTCGGGAATGCGCAGATTGAACAGCGCGGCGATCACGTAAATGGCCATGATCACGACCATCGCGGCTTCCGCGGGCGTGTTCACGGTGGGGATGTGCCATTTGAGAATCGGCGCGGCGATATGCGGGCTGATCAGCGCGCCGCCGAGCACCGTGCCGAGAATGATCGAGCCGACCGTGGTGCCTTCGATCCAGCCGTTCGCGGCAACGAGCCGGTCAGGCGGCAACAGTTCGGTGAGAATGCCGTATTTGGCGGGCGAGTAGGCCGCCGCGCCGAAGCCGACGATGCCGTACGCAATCAGCGGATGCGCGCCGACCAGCATCGTTATGCAGCCAACCACCTTGATCGTATTGGTGATGAACATCACGCGTCCTTTCGGACGGGAGTCGGCGAATGCGCCCACGAAGGCGGCAAGAACGACGTACGACAGCACAAAAAACAGCTTGAGCAGCGGCGTCATCCAGTTCGGAGCGTGAAGATCTTTCAGCAGAGCGATAGCAGCGATCAGAAGCGCATTGTCGGCCAGCGACGAAAAAAACTGCGCGGCCATGATGGTGTAAAAACCTTTTTTCATCTGATGCGATGCTGTCCTCGCTGCGGTCTGTCCGCCCCGGCCGTTTGTCATGTGTCCGGGCTTATGCCGATCGAAATGGGTTGTGCGCACGGCTTTATATCATGAAAATAGCTGAATTCGGACTAGCAGAATCCTTGATCGCACCGCCCAGCGGGCCGCCGAGCGCTGAAAACGCCCTGTAAGCCGCTGATTCGCAAGTGTCTTTACGAAAAAATCCCATGCCGCGCCCCCTTTCCGCCACGATTCATACCGCTGCTCTCGCCAATAACCTCGCTGTCGCGCGGCGCTATGCGCCGAAATCGAAAATCTGGGCCGTCGTCAAGGCTAATGCCTACGGGCATGGCCTCGCGCGCGCGTTTCCCGGTTTGCGCGCTACGGACGGCTTTGGGCTGCTGGACCTCGAAGAAGCGGTGAAGTTGCGTGAATTGGGCTGGGCGGGCCCAATTCTTCTGCTGGAAGGCTTTTTTCGGCCGACCGACATCGACGTAATCGACCGCTACAGTTTGACCACGGCGCTGCATTCGGACGAGCAACTGCGCATGCTCGAAATGGCGCGTCTGTCGAAACCGGTCAATATTCAGTTGAAGATGAACACCGGCATGAACCGGCTCGGCTACACGGTCGAAAAATTCCGTGCCGCGTGGGAACGTGCGCGCGCCTGTCAGGGCGTCGGCCAGATCACGTTGATGACGCATTTTTCCGATGCCGATGCCGAGCGCGGCATCGCGCATCAGATGGAGGCGTTCGAGCGCGGCGCGCAGGGCATCGCCGGTGCGCGCAGTCTGTCGAATTCGGCCGCGACGCTGTGGCATCCGGAAGCGCATTTCGACTGGGTGCGTCCGGGCATCATCCTGTACGGCGCGTCGCCGTCCGGCGTGACGGCCGCGATCGACGGCACGGGCCTGCAGCCCGCGATGACGCTCGCGTCGGAACTGATCGCCGTGCAGACGCTCGGCGAAGGCAGCTCGGTCGGCTATGGGTCGAGGTTCACTGCGCGCGCTCCGATGCGCATCGGCGTGGTCGCGTGCGGTTACGCGGACGGCTATCCGCGCGTCGCGCCGGAAGGCACGCCGGTGATCGTCGATGGCGTGCGCACACGGGTCGTTGGACGTGTGTCGATGGACATGCTGACCGTCGACCTGACCCCGGTGCCGACCGCCAACGTCGGCTCGCGCGTGGAATTGTGGGGCACCGCGCTGCCCATCGACGACGTCGCGCAGGCCTGCGGCACGATCGGCTACGAGCTGATGTGCGCGGTCGCGCCGCGTGTGCCGGTTCGGGCGGAGTAACGCGTGGCGAAAGCGAAGACGTTGTACATCTGCGGGGAATGCGGCGGACAGTCGCCGAAGTGGTCCGGTCAATGCCCGTCCTGCCAGACGTGGAACACGCTCGTCGAATCGGTCGCGGAGGCGCCGTCCGGTCACCGTTTCCAGTCGCTCGCGAAGAGCACGCCGGTACGGCGCCTCGCCGACATCGACGCGTCGGACGTGCCGCGCTTTTCCACCGGCGTCAGCGAATTCGACCGCGTGCTCGGCGGCGGCCTCGTGCCGGGCGGCGTGGTGTTGATCGGCGGCGATCCGGGCATCGGTAAATCGACGCTGTTGTTGCAATCGCTCGCGGAAATCGCGGCGGACAAACGCGCGCTCTATATCAGCGGCGAAGAATCTGGCGCGCAGATCGCGTTGCGCGCGCAACGGCTGGCGTTGCTCGAACCCGGCTCGAAGGCAAGCGAGTTGCAATTGCTCGCGGAAATCCAGCTCGAAAAACTTCAGGCGGCGATCACGGAGCAACGGCCTGAAGTCGCCGTGATCGATTCGATCCAGACCGTCTATTCGGATGCTTTGACATCGGCGCCGGGCTCGGTCGCGCAGGTGCGCGAGTGCGCGGCGCAACTCACGCGCATCGCCAAGCAGTCGGGCACGACGATCATCATGGTCGGGCACGTGACGAAAGAGGGCGCGCTCGCGGGACCGCGCGTGCTCGAACATATCGTCGATACGGTGCTGTATTTCGAGGGGGATACGCACTCGTCGTACCGTCTCGTGCGCGCGATCAAGAACCGTTTCGGCGCGGTCAACGAGCTCGGCGTGTTCGCGATGACCGAGCGTGGTTTGCGCGGCGTCGCGAATCCGTCGGCATTGTTTTTATCGCAGCACGAGCAGTCGGTGCCGGGCTCATGTGTGCTCGTCACGCAGGAAGGCACGCGGCCGTTGCTGGTCGAAGTGCAGGCGCTCGTCGATGCGGCCAACGCACCAAATCCGCGACGCCTTGCGGTCGGCCTCGAACAGAACCGGCTCGCGATGCTGCTCGCGGTGCTGCATCGGCACGCGGGCATCGCCTGTTTCGATCAGGACGTGTTCCTGAACGCGGTGGGCGGGGTGAAGATCTCCGAGCCCGCCGCCGACCTCGCGGTATTGCTCGCGATCCATTCGTCGATGCGCAACAAGCCGCTGCCGAAGGGGCTCGTCGTATTCGGCGAAGTGGGCCTCGCCGGCGAAATCCGCCCGTCGCCGCGCGGTCAGGAGCGCCTGAAGGAAGCAGCCAAGCTCGGCTTCTCGGTGGCGGTGATTCCGAAGGCCAATGCGCCGAAACAGCCAATCGAAGGCTTACAGGTCGTTGCGGTCGAACGGATCGAACAGGCCATCGACCGCGTCCGCACGCTCGAATAGACGGGGGCCGGGACGGCTCGCCGGTACTTTGTACGCTTGCGGTACCGTAATGCCCGGTAAATATCTTCATATTGGCTGTAACCTGGTCGCCATACCTTTTTTCTAAGCTGTAATGATATGCATCCCGTCTGATGCTCGAAAAAGGATCGCGCCTTGAAACAGTCTCGTGAAACCGCTGCCCACCATAACATCCAGGTGCGCGGCTGCCGGGTCTCCGCACCGATTCATCAGCCGTGGGGCGGCGCTTGCCGGATCGTCGAGTGGATCGACACCGCGGGTCAGATCTCGCGGCGGGTGGTGGCCGAAGACGTAACGGCCGCCGAAGTGCGTGCCACGATCAGCCGCCATGTGGAAGGCCGCAAGCACCTGCTGTACGACGACGAAAAGTCGCCGCGGCAAACGCTGCCGAGGCAGACGCCGACGCGGCGTTGACGGCGGCGGGTTTTTCGATTGACCGGGCCTTGATCTTCATTGCGCCCGCGTCGCGGCTGCGCCACGCGCATTAGGCCGCGTCGTCGTGTGAGTCGGCGGCGCTCGCGGCCACCGCCGCATACGCGTGCGGATTGAACAGCGGATGCTGCGCCGCTTCAGCGGGCGTCAGCACCGGCGACACGCAGCAATCGAGCGATTCCAGCGATTCCACCCATTCGCCGAGCGTGCGCGTCGCAATCAGATTGGCGACTTCCTGAATGAGTGCCACGGCATCGGGACCGCCGATCGCCTGACCCAGGCTCCAGTGACGCGTCGCCCATTCCGGCCGATCGAGCGCCATGCAGAGCGTTTCCCAGAACTTCAATTCGAGCGCGCCGACCGCGAGCCAGCGTTCATCGCTGGTGCGGTAGAGGTTGTAGCAGGGCACGCCGCCGTTCAACAGACCACTGCCCGCGGCGGGCGCCGCACCTTCGTTGACGAGCGACACCTGCGCGACGAAGTTGTGCGCATAGCTCGTGTGCGTCATCGATACATCGACGAAGCGGCCCGCGCCGCCTCGCGCGACATGCCAGAGCGCCGCGAGAATCTGCGTGACCGCGCTCAATGCGCCGCCAAGCAGATCGGCGATCTGGAAGTTCGGCAGGATCGGCGCACCGTCGCGGTTCGCCAGTTGATCGAGCACGCCTGCATAGCCGAGGTAATTCAGATCGTGGCCGGCATGGTCCGCGAACGGACCGCTCGCGCCATATCCGCTGATCGCGCAATAGACGAGCCGCGGATTGGCTGCGCTGAGCGTCGCGTAGCCGAGGCCGAGCCGCTCCATCACGCCGGGCCGGAAGCTCTCGATCAGCACGTCGGCTTCAGCCGCGAGTGCGCGCAGCACCTGGCGCCCTGCTTCGGACTTGAGGTCGAGGCGCGTCTCGCGCTTGCCGCGATTGACCATCCGGTAAAACGCGCCGGGTCGGCCCGCGACACGATCGCTCGACGACTGCATCATCGTGCGAGTCGGGTCGCCCGCGCCGGGCGCCTCGATCTTCAGCACATCGGCGCCGAGCTCGGCGAGGCGCAGCGCGGCCACCGGACCCGGCAGCAAACGCGTGAGGTCGAGCACGCGCAGTCCTTGCAACGGCGGCGCATCGGCTGCCGATGCAGCTACGGATTCTGGGGCCGATAACCCGGACGATGAATTCGCAAATGACAAAGCCAAGCTCCCGTGGATGCCGGCGCGGTGCCGCTAGCCGATCTGTTCGAGTTCCTCGTGCGTCCCGAGCCATTCGGCTTCGAGCGTGTCGAGGCGCGCGTTCACGTCTGCCTGACGGCGGATCGCCTCCGTCAGCTTGCTCTTCTGCTCCGGTTCGTAACTCGCGGGATCGGCGACGAATGTATCGAGCGTCGCTTTCTCCGCGTTGAGTGCGTCCATTTCCCTTTCGATCTTCGCGATCCGGCTTTGCAGCGGCTTCTTCAGATGCGCGAGCTTCTGCCGCGTTTCCGCTTCGAGGCGGCGCTGTTCCTTGCGATTGACGTTGCTGTCGCCACTTGCCGCGCCGTTGGACGCTGCGTCCGACGCACCGGAAGCATTGGCCTTCAGCGCGGCGCGCTGCTCGGCCGCATGCTGCAGCAGCCAGTCGCGGTAGTCGTCGAGATCGCCGTCGAATTCCTGCAGACGATGCTTCGCGACCAGCATGAACTGATCGGTCGTCGCGCGCAGCAGATGCCGGTCGTGCGAGACCAGGATCAGCGTGCCTTCGAATTGCGCGAGCGCCATCGTCAGCGCGTGGCGCGTTTCGAGGTCGAGGTGGTTGGTCGGCTCGTCGAGCAGCAGCAGGTTCGGCTTTTGCCAGATAATCAGCGCGAGCGCGAGGCGGGCCTTCTCGCCGCCCGAGAACGGCGCGATCTTCGCGGTCGCCATGTCGCCGGAAAAGTTGAAGCTGCCGAGGAAGTCGCGCAGCTCCTGCTCGCGCGTATCGGGCGCGAGACGCGCGAGGTGCTGCAACGGGGTGTCGTCCGGACGCAGCGTTTCGAGCTGATGCTGCGCGAAGTAGCCGATGCGCAAACCCTTGCCTTCGCGTACGTGGCCGCTCAACGGTTCGAGCGTGCCCGCGAGCGTCTTGATCAGCGTCGACTTGCCCTGGCCGTTCGCGCCGAGCAGGCCGATGCGCTGACCATTCTGGATCGACAGCATCACGCGCTCGACGATCGGAATCTCGCTGCCGTCTTCGGCATGGTAGCCGCAGCGCACGTCTTCCATCACCATCATCGGATTCGGCGCGGAGTCAGGGGTGCGGAACTCGAACGTGAACGGCGACCCGACGTGAGCGGGCGCGATCAGCTCCATCTTCTCGAGCGCCTTCACCCGGCTTTGCGCCTGACGCGCCTTGGTGGCCTGCGCCTTGAAGCGGTTGATGTAGCTCTGCAGATGCGCGACCGTGCGCTGCTGCTTTTCGTACGCGCTCTGTTGCAGCGCGATCTGCTGCGCGCGCAGCACTTCGAATTGCGAGTAGTTGCCGCCGTAGCGTTTGATCTGCTGGTTCTCGAGATGCAGCGTGACGTTGCAGACGGAATCGAGAAACTCGCGGTCGTGCGAGATCACGATCAGCGTGCCCGCATAGCGATTCAGCCAATCTTCCAGCCAGACGATCGCGTCGAGGTCGAGGTGGTTGGTCGGTTCGTCGAGCAGCAGCAGATCGGAGCGGCACATCAGCGCCTGCGCCAGATTCAGGCGCATGCGCCAGCCGCCCGAGAAGCTGCTGACCGGCTCGCGGGTCTGCTCGAGCGTGAAGCCGAGGCCGAGCAGCAACGCTTCGGCGCGAGCCGGCGCGGTGTAGCCGTCGGCGTCGGCGAACGCGGCGTGCGCTTCGGCTTCTGCCGCGCCGTCGTGCGCCGCGGAGGCCGAAGCGATGCGCGCTTCGATGTCGCGCAGCGCGGCGTCGCCGTCTAGCGTGTAGGCGAGGGCGGTTCTGTCGACGGCGGGCGTTTCCTGCGCGACGTGCGCGATGCGCCAGGTCGGCGGGATCGAGAAATCGCCGCCGTCCGCATGCAGCTCGCCGAGCAGCACGGCGAACAGCGTCGACTTGCCCGCGCCGTTCGCTCCGACGAGGCCGGCTTTTTCACCGGGGTTCAAGGTGAACGTGGTGTTGTCGAAAAGCGGCTTGGTGCCGCGCGCGAGGCTGAACTGATTGAAGCGGATCACGACGTGGCCGGCTGAAGAAAACCGCTATTTTAGACTGCCCGGCGCGTTGCCGGGCGCGCGGCGCCGATTGCCCGTCTGTCACTTCGCGCGCAGCGCTCATCGGCCATCCGGCCGACTGTATCGGCAGCGCTTTTGGCATAGACTGACGGCTTTCACGGGAGGGCACATGACATCGATCTTTTCGTTTTCGGCACGCACGCTCGGCGGCGAGGAAGCGAGTCTCGCGCAGTACGAAGGCAAGGTGATGCTGATCGTCAATACCGCGAGCGAATGCGGGTTCACGCCGCAATACGCGGGCTTGCAGAAACTGTATGACGCGTACGCGGCGCGCGGGCTCGCGGTGCTAGGTTTTCCGTGCAACCAGTTCGGCAAGCAGGAGCCGGGCGACGCTGCGCAGATCGGCAGCTTCTGCGAGAAGAACTACGGCGTGACGTTTCCGATGTTCGACAAGATCGACGTGAACGGCCCGAACGCGCACCCGCTGTTCCGCTATCTGACGATCGAGGCGCCGGGACTGCTCGGTCTCGAGGCGATCAAGTGGAATTTCACGAAGTTTCTGATCGGCCGCGACGGCAACGTCGTCAAGCGCTATGCGCCGCTGACCAAGCCCGAGGCGATCACCGGGGATATCGAAGCGCTGCTGTAAGCGGGCACGCCTACAGGATCGGCGAAAAGAGCCGCGCGACGTGCATCAGCATGCGTCGCAGCGCGCTCGACTTGTCGTACTCGTCGCGGTCGATTTCGCGCGACTCGGCAAAGTCGTCGAGCAGCATCGTCTCGACTTCGAGCGCGAAGCCGCGGTCGACGGTCAGCACCATGATCTCGAAGTTCAGGCGAAACGAGCGGTTGTCGAGATTGGCGCTGCCGATCGCGGCCGCGCTGCTGTCGATCAGCACGACCTTCTGATGCAGGAAGCCCGGCTGATAGCGGAAGATGCGAATGCCCGCGCGCAGCGAGTCGTACGCATAGAGCTTCGACGCCGCGAACACCACGAGGTGATCGCGCCGGCTCGGAATCAGGATGCGCACGTCGACGCCGCGCAGCGCAGCGAGGCGCAACGCAGCGAATACGGCTTCGTCGGGGACGAGGTAGGGCGTCGTGATCCAGATGCGTTCACGTGCCGCGTTGATTGCTTCGACGAAAAACAGCGAGCAGGTCTCCTGCTTGTCGGCCGGGCCGCTCGGCAGCACGAGGCAGTGCATGTTGTTCGCGGCGCGCTCGTTGGCGCCGTGGTCGCCGGGCTGGTCGAAGGATGGGGTCACGGAATCCGCGGCCGGCGCGTCGAACTTGGGCAACTGCTGCGTGGCCCAGTACCAGTCCTCGATGAAGACGAACTGGATGCTTGCGACCGCCGGACCACGCACTTCGATGTGCGTATCGCGCCACGGCGACAGCGGCGGCTTCGCGCCCAGATATTCGACCCCGACGTTATGACCGCCGACAAACGCGCGCTCGCCGTCGACCGCCACGATCTTGCGGTGATTGCGGAAATTCAGTTGCAGACGGTTGACGAAGAGGCGGTTCGTGGCGAACGGCTGCATCTCGATGCCGGCGGCGCGCAGCGCCGCGACGTAGCGGTGCGGCAGATCGAAGCTGCCGATACTGTCATACAGGAAGTAGACCCGCACGCCCTGTTTGGCTTTGGCGATCAGCGCGTCCTTCAGCATGTCGCCGAGCGCGTCGTCGCGCACGATGAAGAATTGCACGATCACATAGCGGCGCGCGTTCTCGATCGCCTCGAAGATCGCCTCGAAAGTCGCCGTACCGTTGACCAGCGTGCGCACGGTATTGCCGGGCAGGAACGGCATGCCGCCGAGGCGCGTCAGCGACTGCACGAGCCGCGAGCCGAGCTGCTGCGTCGGCACCCCGGCCGACGACGCCTGCGTGTCCCACTCCAGCGGATGCGCGCGCGTGCGCAGCAGCTCGTTCTCGACGCGGCGCGCGTCCGCGTAGCCGGCGAACTTGCTGCGGCCAAGGAACAGGTAGGGTATGAGCGTCAGATAAGGCATCGCGACCAGCGACACGGCCCACGCGATCGCCCCTTGCGAGGTGCGGGTATGGAGAATCGCGTGAGCGGCCGCGATGATGCCGAGAATGTGGGCAACAGCAACCAGCGTGCCGACGTGAAGCAGGTCGAATGACATAAGCTCGCGAACAGTTGGCGAAGCGCCGTGGTTCAGGAAACGGAGGCGGGCACGGGCTCGCTCCGTGGTCTGCGGCGAACGCGTCGGGCAACGGGCTCAGGCTGCGGTTGCGGGCAAGGCCACGCGCTGTCGCGGCGATTGCTCGTGACCCTGCCTGAGAAACGCGCTTGAAACGACGATCAAACGCTCAGCATGCCGGACTCAGACCGGCAAGTCGCTGGCCTGGATCAGAAACACGTTGTCGTCGCCGGCGCTGGTCGACAGCCACACGAGGTCGAGACCGCCGAACGCGGCCTCGACGTGCTCGCGTTCGTTGCCGATCTCGATGACGAGCACGCCGTCTTCGGTCAGCCAGTTGCGCGCGTCGGCAATGATCCGGCGCACGATGTCCATGCCGTCCGCGCCACCGGCGAGCGCCATCTCCGGCTCGTGCTTGTATTCGGCCGGCAGCTCCTGCATCGACGTGGCGTTCACGTACGGCGGATTGCTGATGATCACATCGTAGCGGCGCTCGGCGAGCGGCGCATACAGATCGCCTTCGAACAGCGCGATGCGCTCGTCGAGGTGGTAATCCAGCACATTGCGCGTCGCGACTTCGAGCGCGGGCGCGGACAGATCGACCGCGTCGACGTCGGCGTTCGGGAACGCGTGCGCGGCGAGGATCGCGAGGCACCCGGAGCCGGTGCACAGTTCGAGCACCGCGCCGACCTGCTCGGGGTCCTCGACGTACGGCTGCAGGCCGTCCTGCAGCAGCTCGCCGATGAACGAGCGCGGCACGATCACGCGCTCGTCGACGTAAAAGCGATAGCCGTGCATCCACGCTTCCTGCGTGATGTACGCGGCCGGCACGCGTTCGGCGGCGCGTCGCTCGATCACTTTCAGCACCGCCTCGATTTCGGCCGTGGTCAGGCGCGCGTCGAGAAACGGTTCGAGCAGGTCGAGCGGCAAATGCAGCGTGTGCAGGATCAGATAGGCGGCTTCGTCGTAGGCATTGGCCGAGCCGTGGCCGAACGACAGTTTGGCCTCGCTAAAACGCGACACTGCATAACGCAGCAGGTCGCGGACGGTGCAAAAAGGAAGCGTCATCGCAAAGTTCCAGGTTACGCGATCAGTTGTTCGAGCACGCGGCGATACACGTTCTTCAGCGGCTCGATATGGGCGACTTCGATATGTTCGTCGATCTTGTGGATGCTCGCGTTCAGCGGACCGAACTCGATCACCTGCTTGCAGATGCGCGCGATGAAGCGGCCGTCCGACGTGCCGCCGGTGGTCGACAGTTCGGTGTCCACGCCGGTTTCGTCCTTGATCGCCTGCGCGAGCGCGCTCGACAGCTCGCCGCTCGGGGTGAGAAATGGCAGGCCGCTCACGGTCCATTGCAGTTCGTATTCGAGGCCGTGTTTGTCGAGAATCGCATGCACGCGCTTTTGCAGTCCTTCGACGGTGCTCGCGGTCGAGAAGCGGAAGTTGAACATCACGTCCGCGTGGCCGGGGATCACGTTGGTCGCGCCGGCGCCGCTGTGGAGGTTCGACACCTGCCAGGTGGTCGGCGGGAAATATTCGTTGCCTTCGTCCCAGCGCTCGGCGACGAGTTCGGCGAGCGCTGGCGCCAGCAGGTGCACCGGATTCTTCGCCAGATGCGGGTAGGCGATATGGCCCTGCACGCCCTTGACGATCAGCTTGCCCGACATCGAGCCGCGCCGGCCGTTCTTGACCATGTCGCCGAAACGCTCGCTCGAGGTCGGCTCGCCGACGATGCAGTAGTCCATGCGCTCACCGCGCTGCTGCAATGCTTCGACGACCTTGACGGTGCCGTCGGTGGCGGGGCCTTCCTCGTCGCTCGTGATCAGGAACGCGATCGAGCCGCGGTGCTCGGGGTGCGCGGCGACGAACTCCTCGCTCGCGACGACGAAGCCGGCGATCGACGCCTTCATGTCCGCCGCGCCGCGGCCGTACAGCTTGCCGTCGCGCTGGGTCGGCTCGAACGGCGCCGAGCGCCACTGTTCGAGCGGGCCGGTCGGTACCACGTCGGTGTGGCCGGCGAACGCGAGCAGCTTGCCTTGCGTGCCGTCGACGCCGCGTTTGACGGCCCACAGGTTGGTCACGCCGTTGGATTCGATCGTCTCGTGCTCGAAGCCGAGCGCGGCGAGGCGCTCGATCAGGAGACGCTGGCAATGCTGATCGTCGGGCGTGACGGACGCGCGCGCGATCAGTTGTTCGGTAAGGGCGAGGGTGCCGGACATGGATTCAGTACAAGCCACTTTGAAATGAAAAAATGCCGGCTCGCGGTGAGCCACCGCAGCCGGCAACAGCCTTTGAACGACGCGGCGCGAGGCCGCGCGTTCGACTACCTCGTGCTGGAGCCTGGCGCTTCAGCGCCGCGCTCAGACAAACAGCGCCGCGTACTCGTCCGCCGAAAAGCCGAGCGACTTCACCCGCCCGTTCACGACCAGCACCGGCCGCTTGATCACCGACGGCTTGTGGATCATCAGCGCGATCGCGCCCGGCTGCGTTTCCGCGGCCGCCTTCATGTCGTCGGACAGAGCGCGCCACGTCGTGCCGCGGCGGTTCAGCAGCGCCTCGAGCTTGACGTCCTTGAGCCAGTCCTGCACGAGCGGCTCGGTCACGCCGGCCTTCTTGAAGTCGTGGAACTCGAACTCGACGCCGTGCTCTTCGAGCCACACACGGGCCTTCTTCACGGTGTCGCAGTTCGGAATGCCGTAGACGACGGTTTTGGTGCCGCGCGCCATCAATCGCCTCGCAGCAACTCGTTCAGGCCGACCTTCGCGCGCGTCTTCGCGTCGACCTTCTTGACGATGACCGCGCAGTACAGGCTGTGCGTGCCGTCCTTCGACGGCAGGTTGCCCGCTACCACGACCGATCCCGCCGGAATGCGGCCGTACGTGACTGCGCCGGTTTCGCGGTCGTAAATTTTGGTGCTCTGGCCGAGGTACACGCCCATCGAGATCACCGAGTTTTCCTCGACGATCACGCCTTCGACGACTTCCGAGCGCGCGCCGATGAAGCAGTTGTCTTCGATGATGACCGGGTTGGCCTGCAGCGGCTCCAGCACGCCGCCGATGCCGACGCCGCCCGACAGGTGCACGTTCTTGCCGATCTGCGCGCACGAGCCGACTGTGGCCCACGTGTCGACCATCGTGCCTTCGTCGACGTACGCGCCGATGTTGGTGTACGACGGCATCAGCACGACGTTCTTCGCGATGAACGAGCCGCGGCGCGCGATCGCGGGCGGCACCACGCGGAAGCCGCCGGCGGCGAAGTCTTCAGCGGTGTAGTTCGCGAACTTCGACGGCACCTTGTCGTAGAACTGGCTGTAGCCGCCGGCCGGCATCGGCGCGTTGTCTTCCAGACGGAACGACAGCAGCACGGCCTTCTTCAGCCACTGGTTGACGACCCAGTCGCCGTCCTTCTTTTCGGCGACGCGCAGCGCCCCCTTATCGAGTTGCTCGATCGCATGGGCGACGGCTTCGCGCACTTCTGCCGGCGCGGCTTTCGGCGACAGTTCGGCGCGGTTGTCCCAGGCGGTATCGATGATGCTCTGAAGTTGTTGCGACATATGCGTGATTATCTGAAGGGTTGAAGTCTGAAGAAGGGGATGCCGTGTAGCTCGAGCGAGGCTCAGGCTGCACTCAGTTGACACTGAGCGAGCGGCAGAATTCGACGATCCGCTGCGCGCCCGCCGTGCATTCGTCGACGTCGGCGACGAGCGCGAGGCGCACGAAATTGCGGCCGGGGTTCACGCCGTGCGCGGTGCGCGCGAGGAACGAGCCCGGCAGAACCGTCACATTATAGTCGGCGTAGAGGCGCTGGGCGAACTCGGTGTCCGTGAGGCCGGTGCGCTCGACGTTGGCCCACAGGTAGAACGCGGCGTCGGGCAGCCGCACGTCGAGCACGTCGGCGAGCATCGGCGTGACGGTCGTGAACTTCCGCAGGTACTTCGCGCGGTTCTCGCGCACGTGTGTCTCGTCGCTCCATGCGACCACGCTCGCGCTCTGGAACACGGTCGACAGCGCCGTGCCGTGGTACGTGCGGTACAGCAGGAACGCCTTGAGAATCGCGGCGTCGCCGGCGACGAAGCCCGAGCGCATGCCCGGCACGTTCGAGCGCTTCGACAGACTCGACAGCATCACGAGGCGCTCGAAGCCGCGTCCGAGCTTGTGCGCGGCTTCCAGTCCGCCGAGCGGCGGCTTCGACTCGTCGAAATAGATTTCCGAGTAGCACTCGTCCGAAGCGATCACGAAGCCGTAGCGGTCCGATAGCGCGAACAGCTCGCGCCAGTCGTCGAGCGTGAGCACGGCGCCGGTCGGGTTGCCCGGCGAGCAGACGTACAGCAGTTGCGTGCGGGCCCACACGTCGGCGGGCACCGCCGAGTAGTCGCACGCGAAGTTGCGCGCCGGGTCGCTGTTGACGAAGTACGGCTGCGCGCCGCCGAGCAGCGCCGCGCCTTCGTAGATTTGGTAGAACGGGTTCGGACAGAGTACGATCGCAGGCTCGCCGTCAGCATCGCGGCGCGGATTGAGCACCGTCTGCGCGAGCGCGAACAGCGCCTCGCGCGAGCCCGCCACCGGCAGCACCTCGGTCAGCGGATCGAGCGGCGGCAGGTCGTAGCGTTGCGCGACCCATTTCGCGATCGACTCGCGCAGCGGCGCCGAGCCGAGCGTGGCCGGGTACGCGGCGAGGCCGCCGAGCGAATCGATGACGGCGTCGCGGATCAGCGGCGGGGTTGGATGTTTCGGCTCGCCGATGCCGAAGCTGATGTGCGCAAGGCCGGCCGGCGGCGTGACGTCCTTGAAAAGCAGGCGCAGCTTTTCGAACGGATAGGGCTGAAGGGAGTCGAGTAGCGGATTCACGGACGAAATGGCCTGATCGGGATGGACGCGGACGAATGGCGGGACAACCGGGCACGCGCGCCGGCGGGCGGCGGCGAACGGACGATTATAGCGTGGCGCGCCCGCGGACCAGGCGGGAGCCTGGCGCGCGGCGCGGGAGCAATCCGCTAGGCGGCACACCGGGGCGCCGCGGCGGGAACGGCGCGAAATCCGCCACGGTTCGCGTAAAAGAATACGCAGGAGCAGCAATGTACGCAGCAGTTCAGGAGACGGCCGGCTGGACCCTCATACGACCCGCCCACGACGTCCGTCGGAGTCCCGCCCCATGACCAACTGGCTTCGCAACGGCTGGCCGACGCTCGCGATCATGCTGGGCGCGTCGGTCTGGGGGATGGTCTGGTATCCGCTGCGGATGCTGGCCGCGCTCGGGGTGACCGGCACCGCCGCGAGCGCGCTCACGAGCGGCACCGGCTGCCTGTTCGTGCTGCTCGTGCGGAATGGCGCGCTGAAGACCGTGCGGTGGCACTGGCTGCTGCCGGCGCTCGCGCTCGCCGCGGGCGTCACGAATCTCGGCTTCGTGTGGGGCGCGATCCACGGTCAGGTGATGCGCGTGCTGCTGCTGTTCTATCTGACGCCCGCGTGGACCGCGCTGTTCGCGCATTTCATCCTGCACGAGCGGCTCACGTGGTCGGGCGCGGCGCTGGCCGCGCTGTCGCTCGCGGGCGCGATGACGATGCTATGGTCACCGCGTCTCGGCATTCCGGTACCCGGCAATCCCGCCGAATGGGCCGGGCTCGCCGGCGGCATGGGCTTCGCGATGAGCAACGTGCTGATCCTGAAGACGAGCCGCGTGCTGCCGGACATGAAGCCCGAAATGCGCACCGCGGTGATCTTCGGCGGCGCGGCGCTGTTCGGCGCGCTCGCGTCGCTGTTCGAGCCGATGCCCGCGCCGCCCGTCGGCGCGCAGCTGGGCACGGCGGCGCTGCTGGTGCTCGGTCTCGGTCTGCTGCTCGCGTCGAACAACATGCTCGTGCAATACGGGCTCTCGCGCGTGCGGGCCAATCGCGCGTCGATCATCATGCTGTTCGAACTCGTCGTGACGGCGCTGTCGGCGTGGCTGTTCGCCGGCGAAGTACCGGGCCCGCGCGAATGGGCCGGCGGCGCGTGCATCGTGCTCGCGTCGGCCTTGTCGAGCTGGGTGCATCGGACGAAATTGGCGCCGCCCGATCCCGCCATCGGGGACACGGAGGGGCCCGGCGGCGACGATGGACGCGGTGGTCAATGCGGTAGCAAACGCGGCGACCAACGCGGTGACGAACACGGCCCTGACGGCGACAGTGACGACCGCCGAAAGGGCAGTAAGAATCGTCCACGCGCGATGGTATGATTCCCCCTCATTAGCCGGCGCATGCGTACCTGCGTGTGCCTCAGATATGCATGAGGGCATGCAGCCGGCAACCAAATTGCGAAGGCTCGCGAGGTTGCGCGGGGCCGTCCCGCTGCGGCGGTGAACGACTGGCGCAACCTCGCGAGCCACCTATCACTCTCTCTTTTCAAACAGCGAAATCGCCGTGCGGCTCACCTCGATCAAACTCGCTGGTTTCAAATCCTTCGTCGATCCCACGCATTTCCAGGTCCCAGGCCAGTTGGTTGGCGTGGTCGGTCCGAACGGGTGCGGCAAATCCAACATCATCGACGCCGTGCGCTGGGTGCTCGGCGAATCGCGCGCCTCTGAATTGCGCGGCGAGTCGATGCAGGACGTGATCTTCAACGGCTCGACCGCCCGCAAGCCCGGTAGCCGCGCGAGCGTCGAACTCGTGTTCGACAACGCGGACGGCCGCGCCGCCGGCCAGTGGGGCCAGTATGCGGAGATCGCCGTGAAGCGCGTGCTGACGCGCGACGGCACGTCGAGCTACTACATCAACAATCTGCCGGCGCGGCGCCGCGACATCCAGGACATCTTCCTCGGCACCGGCCTCGGGCCGCGTGCGTACGCGATCATCGGGCAGGGCATGATCGCGCGGCTGATCGAGGCGAAGCCCGAAGAGCTGCGCGTGTTCCTCGAAGAAGCCGCCGGCGTGTCGAAGTACAAGGAGCGCCGCCGCGAGACCGAGAACCGTCTGCACGACACGCGCGAGAACCTGACGCGCGTCGAGGACATCGTCCGCGAACTCGGCTCGAATCTCGAGAAGCTCGAGGGGCAGGCGGTCGTCGCGACCCGTTATCGCGAGCTGCAAAGCGACGGCGAGGAAAAGCAGCGTCTGCTGTGGTTGCTGCGCAAGAACGAGGCGGCCGGCGAGCAGCAGCGCCAGCAACGCGCGATCGAGCAGGCGCAGATCGACCTCGAGGCGCAAACCGCGAAGCTGCGCGAAGTCGAGGCGGAACTCGAAACGCTGCGCGTCGCGCACTATTCGGCGAGCGACGCGATGCAAGGCGCGCAGGGCGCGCTGTACGAGGCGAACGCGGAAGTGAGCCGGCTGGAAGCCGAGATCCGCTTCATCGTCGAATCGCGCAACCGCGTGCAGGCGCAGATCGCCGCGCTGACCGCGCAGCGCGAGCAGTGGCAATCGCAGGCCGACAAGGCGCAGGACGATATCGCCGACGCTGAAGAGCAACTGGCCGTCGCTGAAGAAAAAGCCGTGCTCGCCGAAGAGGACGCCGCCGCGAAGCACGATGCGCTGCCCGCCCTCGAAGCGCGCTGGCGCGACGCTCAGGCGGAGCTGAACACCGAGCGCGGCGGCATCGCGCAGACCGAGCAGGCGCTGAAGCTCGAAGCCGCGCATCAGCGCAATGCCGATCAGCAGTTGCAGCAGCTGCAGCAGCGCCATGAGCGGCTGAAATCGGAAGAGGGTGGCCTCGACGCGCCCGACGAGGCGCAGCTCGAAGAATTGCGCATGCAGCTCGCCGAGCACGAGGAAATCCTTCACGACGCGCAGAGCCGCCTCGCCGACGCGCAGGAAACACTGCCGCGGCTCGACGGTGAACGCCGCGCCGCGCAGGAGCGCGTGCAGGCCGAAAGCGCGCAGATCCATCAGCTCGACGCGCGCCTCGCCGCGCTCAGGCAGTTGCAGGAGAACGTGCAGACCGAAGGCAAGATCCAGCCGTGGCTCGACAAGCACGAGCTGGGCAGCCTGCCGCGTCTGTGGAAGAAACTGCATGTCGAGGCCGGTTGGGAAGCCGCGCTCGAAGCGGTGCTGCGCGAGCGCCTCGCCGCGCTCGAAGTGTCGAATCTCGACTGGGTCAAGGCGTTCGCAACCGACGCGCCACCGGCCAAGCTCGCGTTCTACGCGCCGCCCGCGGCTGGTCAGCCTGCCCCGGCGGCGGGCGCGCTGCGCTCGCTGCTGTCGCTCGTGCGCATCGAGGACGCGGGCATTCGCGCGGTACTGACCGACTGGCTCGGCCTCGCCTTCGTCGCCGACGATCTGCAGCAGGCGCTTTCGATGCGCGCGCAGCTGCCCGAGGGCGGCGCGTTCGTCGTCAAGGCGGGGCACGTGGTCACGCGCGTCGGCGTACAGCTGTATGCGGCCGATTCCGAACAGGCCGGCATGCTCGCGCGTCAGCAGGAAATCGAAAACCTCGGCCGCCAGGTGCGCGCACAGGCATTGCTCGCCGACGAGGCGAAGGCCGCCGCGATCCGCGCCGAAGCCGCGCACACGCAAGCCGCGCAGGCGCTCGCCGAGCTGCGCCAGCAGGCCGAACGCGCGACGCAGCGGGTGCACGCGTTGCAGATGGACGTGCTGAGGCTCACCCAGGCACACGAACGCTACACGCAGCGCAGCACGCAGATTCGCGAGGAACTCGAAGAGATCGCCGCGCAGATCGACGAGCAGCGGGCGCTGCGCGCCGAGTCGGAAGCGAACTTCGAGCGTCACGACGGCGAGCTCGCCGAACTGCAGGCGCGCTTCGAAGATCACCAGCTCGCGTTCGAAGCACTCGACGAAGAACTGACGACCGCCCGCGGCGAAGCACGCGAGCTCGACCGCGCCGCCACCGACGCGCGCTTCGCCGCGCGCAACATGGCGAACCGCATCGACGAATTGAAGCGCAGCATCCAGGTCGCGCATGAGCAGAGCGAGCGCGTCGCGGGCGCGCTCGAAGACGCGCGCGCCGAACTGGAAACGATCAACGAGCAGACCGCGCACACCGGGCTGCAGGACGCGCTCGACATCCGCGCCGTGAAAGAAGAGGCGCTGCGCGCCGCGCGCGTCGAACTCGACGACCTGACCGCGAAGCTGCGCTCGGCCGACGAAACGCGCCTCACCGCCGAGCGCGCCCTGCAGCCGCTGCGCGACCGCATCAATGAATTGCAGTTGAAGGAGCAGGCCGCGCGCATCAGCGGCGAGCAGTTCGTCGAGCAGCTGGCCGCGGCCGGTGTCGATGAAGCCGAACTGCAAGCCAAGCTGACGGCGGACATGAAGCCGTCGTACCTGCAGGGCGAAGTCACGCGCATCAACAACGCGATCACCGCGCTCGGGCCGGTCAACATGGCCGCGCTCGACGAGCTGAAGGCCGCGACCGAGCGTAAGAGCTTCCTCGATTCGCAGTCGGCCGACCTGACGAGCGCGATCGAAACGCTCGAAGACGCGATCCGCAAGATCGACGCCGAAACGCGCACGCTGCTGCAAAGTACGTTCGACGAAGTGAACCGTCATTTCGGCGAGCTGTTCCCGCGTCTCTTTGGCGGCGGCCAGGCGAAGCTGATCATGACCGGCGACGAAATTCTCGACGCCGGCGTGCAGGTGATGGCGCAACCGCCGGGCAAGAAGAATTCGACGATTCACCTGCTGTCGGGCGGCGAGAAAGCGCTGACCGCGACCGCGCTCGTGTTCGCGATGTTCCAGCTGAATCCCGCGCCGTTCTGTCTGCTCGACGAAGTGGACGCACCGCTCGACGACGCCAACACCGAGCGTTTCGCGAATCTGGTACGGGCGATGTCCGACAAAACCCAGTTCCTGTTCATTTCGCACAACAAGATCGCGATGGAGATGGCGCAGCAGCTGATCGGCGTGACGATGCAGGAGCAGGGCGTCTCGCGGATCGTCGCGGTCGACATGGAAACGGCGGCGGGTTTCGCCCAGAATATCGTGTGAGTTAACGCCTTCGCGGGCATCCGCATCCAGCGCAGCGGCCTCGATGAGCGCCGCGCGGTACGTGGAGCGGACGACAGGCCCGCGCGGATAGAAGAATTGCTGATGGAGCATGCATGGACGAGTTGACACTCGGTTTGATCGGCGCGGGTGCCGTGGTGGTGGGGGGCGTGGTCGTGTACAACGCGTGGCAGGGCGCGAAGGTGCGCCGCAAGATGCCGCGGCCGATGCCGGCCGATACCGCCGAGAGCTTTGCGCGGGACGAGCATGAGGAGCAGAGCCCGTTCATCGAGCCGGCCCGGCCGACCACGCGGCGCGAGCCGAGCGTGAGCGCCGAGGCGGCCGCGGACCCGACCGCGGCGCGCGTCGAGCCGACGTTCGGCGCGGGCGCCGCACCGCTCGATACACCGGCCGATATCCAGGCCGAGATGACGTCGCCGAACGGTTATCCAGCGGCGGACGCCGATACCGTGGGCGAAGGCGAACCTGCGGCGGCGCCGGGCGCGCACGCGAAGCGGCCCACGGCCGAAGCGCCCGCGGCCCAGCCCGCTTCCGCCGGGCACGAGCGGGTCGAACCGATCCTGCCGGCCGCCACGACGATTTCGTCGGCGCCGCCCGCGATCGTCGATCGACGCATCGACTGTATCGTGCCGATCCGGCTGAACGGCCCCGTGGCCGGCGACAAGGTGCTTCCGCTTGCGCAGCGCTTGCGTCGGGCGGGCAGCAAGCCCGTGCACATCGAAGGCAAACCCGAAGGCGGCGGCTCGTGGGAGCTGCTGCAGAACGGCACGCGCTATGAAGAGCTGCGCGCGGCCGCGCAGCTCGCGAACCGTAGCGGCGCGCTGAACGAGCTCGAATTTTCCGAGTTCGTGACCGGCGTACAGCAGTTCGCCGATGCGCTCGACGCGGCGCCGGAATTCCCCGACATGCTCGAAACCGTCGCGATGGCGCGCGAGCTCGACGGCTTTGCCGCCCAGTGCGACGCGCAGTTGTCGATCAACGTGCTGTCGGACGGCGCGCCGTGGTCGGCCAACTACGTGCAGGCGGTCGCGTCGCAGGACGGTCTGCTGCTGTCGCGCGACGGCACGCGCTTCGTCAAGCTCGACTCGCGGCAAAGCCCGGTGTTCATGCTGCAGTTCGGCGACACCAACTTCCTGCGCGACGACCTCACGTACAAAGGCGGCGAGATGATCACGCTGGTGCTCGACGTGCCGGTCGCCGACGAAGACATCCTGCCGTTCCGGCTGATGTGCGATTACGCGAAGTCGCTGGCCGAGCGCATCGGCGGACGCGTGGTCGACGACGGTCGCCGGCCGCTGCCGGAAAGCGCGCTGCTCGCGATCGAAAAACAGTTGATGACGCTGTACGCGAAGCTCGAACAGGCGGGTATTCCGGCGGGTTCGCCGGCCACGCGGCGCCTGTTCAGCCAGTAAGCCTTTTGCAGCGTTCTACGCGTTTTGACGACGGCCGCACGATGTGCGGCCGTCGTCGTTTCCGGCTTGCGTCGCAGCGCGGCCCGCCCCGATTCAGCGATGTAAAGGGGCACGCTTCCTGCGATAATCCGATGTCCGACTTTCTTCTCGAGAAGCTTCCGACAGCATGGCCCGATCCTCCGTCCCTCCTTCCGCAACCAGCGCTCCGGCCGAGCGGGCCGTGTGGTTGCGCGCGGAACTCGAACGCGCGAACTACGCGTATTACGTGCTCGATCAACCGGACCTGCCGGACGCCGAGTACGACAAGCTGTTCAAGGAGCTGGAGCGCATCGAGGCCGAGCATCCCGATCTGATCGTGCCGGACTCGCCGACGCAGCGCGTCGGCGGCGAGGCCGCGAGCGGTTTCGAGCCGGTCGTGCACGATCTGCCGATGCTGTCGTTGAACAACGGTTTCGCCGACGAAGACATCGTCGCGTTCGACAAGCGCATCGGCGACGCGCTCGGCAACAACGCGAGCGAGCCGCCGGTTCCTGTCGACTACGCGGCCGAGCTGAAATTCGACGGCCTCGCGATCTCGCTGCGCTACGCCGACGGCGTGTTCGTGCAGGCCTCCACGCGCGGTGACGGCACGACCGGCGAGAACGTCACCGAAAACGTCCGCACGATCCGCTCGATTCCGCTGAAGCTGAAGGGTAAGCGCGTGCCGCGCGTGCTCGACGTGCGCGGCGAAGTGCTGATGTTCAAGCGCGATTTCGAGCGCCTGAACGAACGCCAGCGCACCGCCGAACAACGCGAATTCGCGAACCCGCGCAATGCGGCGGCGGGCAGCTTGCGGCAGCTCGATTCGAAGATCACCGCGCAGCGGCCGCTGTCGTTTTTCGCGTATGGCATCGGCGTGCTCGAAGGCATCGAGATGCCGGCCACCCATAGCGAACTGCTCGACTGGTACAAGGAGATGGGCTTGCCGGTCAATGGCGAGCGCGCGGTCGTGCAGGGCGCCGAAGGCCTGCTCGGCTTCTTCCACGCGGTCGGCGAGAAGCGCGACAGGCTCCCCTACGACATCGACGGCGTGGTCTACAAGGTCAACCGGCGCGACGAGCAGGATGCGCTCGGTTTCGTGTCGCGCGCGCCGCGCTTCGCGCTCGCGCACAAATTCCCCGCGCAGGAAGCGCTGACGAAGCTGGTCGCGATCGACGTGCAGGTCGGCCGCACCGGCGCGATCACGCCGGTCGCGCGGCTGGAACCGGTGTTCGTCGGCGGCGCGACGGTCACGAACGCGACCTTGCACAACGAGGATGAAGTGCGCCGCAAGGACATCCGCATCGGCGACACGGTGATCGTGCGGCGCGCCGGCGACGTGATTCCGGAGGTGGTCAGCGCGCTGCTCGAGCGTCGTCCGGCCGACGCGCGCGAGTTCGTGATGCCGACGCAGTGCCCGGTGTGCGGTTCGGCGATCGAGCGGCTGCCCGACGAGGCGATCGCGCGCTGCACGGGCGGGCTCTTCTGTCCGGCGCAGCGCAAGCAGGCGTTGTGGCACTTCGCGCAGCGGCGCGCGCTCGATATCGACGGCCTCGGCGAGAAGATCATCGATCAACTGGTCGAACAGAACCTGGTGCGCACGCCGGCCGATCTGTTCAATCTCGGCTTCACGACGCTCGCGGAACTCGACCGCTTCGCCGAAAAGTCCGCGCAGAACCTGCTCGACTCGCTCGACAAGGCCAGGCACACGTCGCTCGCGCGCTTTATCTACGCATTGGGGATTCGCCATGTCGGCGAATCGACCGCGAAGGATCTCGCGAAGCACTTCGGCTCGCTCGATCCGATCATGGATGCGTCGCTGGAGGAACTGCTCGAAGTCAACGACGTGGGGCCGGTCGTCGCCGAATCGATCCACCAGTTCTTCGCCGAGGACCACAACCGCACGGTGATCGAACAGCTGCGCGCGCCGGGCAAGGTCACGTGGCCCGAGGGGCCACCAGCGCCGAAGGCGCCGCAGGGCGTGCTGGCCGGGCAGACGGTCGTGCTGACCGGTACGCTGCCAAACCTGTCGCGCGAGGACGCGAAGGATATGCTCGAGGCGGCCGGCGCGAAGGTGGCGGGGTCGGTATCGAAGAAAACCAGTTACGTGGTGGCGGGGGCCGACGCGGGCAGCAAACTTTCGAAGGCCGAGGAACTCGGCATCCCCGTACTCGACGAAGATGGTATGCGCAAGCTCCTGGAGGGGCACTGATGATTCACGACATTCTGAAGATGGGCGATCCGCGCCTGCTGCGAATCGCCGAGCCGGTCGATCACTTCGACACGCCCGAGCTGCACCGGCTCGTGGAAGACATGTTCGAGACCATGCACGCGGCGAACGGCGCGGGTCTCGCCGCGCCGCAGATCGGCGTCGATCTGCAGGTGGTGATCTTCGGCTTCGGTTCGAACGAGCGCTATCCGGACGCGCCGCCGGTGCCCGAAACGGTGCTGATCAACCCGACCGTCACGCCGGTCTCGCAGGACATGGAAGAAAGCTGGGAAGGTTGCCTGTCGGTGCCGGGGCTGCGCGGCGTGGTGAGCCGGTTTTCGATGATCCGTTATCACGGCTTCGATCAGTTCGGCAATCCGATCGACCGGGTCGCCGAGGGTTTTCACGCACGGGTTGTGCAGCACGAATGCGATCATCTGATCGGCAAGCTGTATCCGATGCGGATTACCGATTTCTCGAAGTTCGGCTTTACGGAGGTCCTGTTCCCGGATCTCGATACGAATAGCGACGACTGACACAGCTGCCGCCAACAAAAAACCCACGCCAAAGTGCGTGGGTTTTTTGTTGTGCCGATGCGCCCGCTCTCAGCAAGGAGGCGCATTGGACAGACCTCAGAACGACTCGTCTTCCGACAGATAGCGCCACTGTCCCGGCGGCAGCGCGCCGAGCATCACCTGGCCCACGCGCACACGCTTCAGGCCCACCACCTCGAGACCGACCAGTTCGCACATGCGGCGAATCTGACGCTTCTTGCCTTCGCGCAGCACGAAACGCAGCTGCTCGCCGTTCTGCCAGCTGACCTGCGCGGGCTTCAGCGCGACGTCGTCGAGCGACAGGCCGTGGCGCAGCAGCGCGAGTTTTTCGGCCGGGAAATGGTTTTCGACGTCGACCGTGTGATCGCCGTAGGCGACGCGCACCAGATACTCCTTGTCCACGTCCGAGTGACCGCCGATCAGTTGCTTCGCGATGCGGCCGTCCTGCGTCAGCACGAGCAGGCCCGTCGAATCGATGTCGAGACGCCCGGCCGGCGCGAGCTGGCGCAGATGCGACGCCGAGAAGGGGATCCCCGAACGGTCGCCTTCCCAGCGATTCTCCGGCGTGACGAGCGTGATGGCCGGCTGATAGCCGTCCTCCGCCTGGCCCGACACGAGCCCGACCGGCTTGTGAACGATCACGGTCACCTGGCTCGACTGAAAGGCTTCGGCGGCCGGGTCGATGTCGATGCGCTGATCCGGGAACACCTTCGTGCCGAGCGTATCGACGCGCTCGCCGTCGACCATGACCCAGCCTTTCTCGATCCATTCGTCGGCCTCGCGACGCGAGCACAGGCCGAGCTTGGACATCAGCTTCGACAGACGCAGCATGCCCGGCGCGTCTTCGCGATCGCGGCGGGGCGGGTGCGGAGTGTCGATGGTGGTGTCGACGGGGCGGGCGGTTGCTGATGCCGAGGCTCGCGGCTTGGCGGCGCGGGCTGGTCGATCGTCGCCGAAGCGGCGGTTCGCGGCCGGCAACGTGTCGTCGAAGCCGCGCGCAGGGCGCTCGCGACGCTCGGTGCGTTCGCCGTAGCCGCCTTTTGCCGGCTTCGCGAAGCTGCGCTCGCCACGCTCGCTTTCGAAGCGGCGCGAGGTGCTGTCGCTGCGCGCGCCTCGATCGCCACTGCGACGCTCCTGCGGCTCACCGCGATCGCTACCGAAGCGCGGACGGTCGGCGGCCTCGCGCTCCCGGCGCACCGGACGATCGCCACGCGCGCCGCCTTCCGGCGGCCTGCCCGTGCCTGGGCGCGGACCGCTGAACGGACGGCGTTCGCCGGCGTCGCGGCCCGGTGCGCGCTCACCAAAACTGCGCGCTGCGCGCTCGCCGCGCTCCGCATTGCCCTCGAAACGACGGGGTGCGCGTTCTGCACGCTCGCCGAATTCGCGCCGAGGAGCGCGTTCGCCACGCTCAGCGCTGCCTTCGAAACGACGCGGCGCGCGTTCAGTCCGTTCGCCGAATTCGCGTCGAGGAGCGCGTTCACCACGCTCAGCGTTGCCTTCGAAACGACGCGGCGCGCGTTCAGTCCGTTCGCCGAATTCGCGTCGAGGAGCGCGTTCGCCACGCTCAGCGTTGCCTTCGAAACGACGCGGCGCGCGTTCAGTCCGTTCGCCGAATTCGCGCCGAGGCCCGCGTTCGCCACGCTCAGCGTTGCCTTCGAAACGACGCGGCGCGCGTTCAGTCCGTTCGCCGAAATCGCGCCGAGGCCCGCGTTCACCACGCTCAGCGTTGCCTTCGAAACGACGCGGCGCGCGTTCAGTCCGTTCGCCGAATTCGCGTCGAGGAGCGCGTTCGCCACGCTCAGCGCTGCCTTCGAGACGACGCGGCGCGCGTTCAGTCCGTTCGCCGAAATCGCGTCGAGGCGCCCGTTCACCGCGCTCAGCGCTGCCTTCGAAACGACGCGGCGCGCGTTCAGTCCGTTCGCCGAATTCGCGCCGAGGCGCCCGTTCGCCACGCTCGGCGCCGCCCTCAAAACGACGCGGCGCGCGTTCTCCGCGCTCGCCTCGCTGAGCCGCACCTTCGAAGCGGCGCGGTGCGCCCGCGGCAGCCGTGCCCCGTTCGCGCACGCCCGACCCTTCGGCACGCGGCGCGCGTGCACCGGCGCCCGCCGGCTTCGCACCGACCGGCCGCTTCGCGCCACCACCCGTCGATGCCGCGCCTTCACGCTTCGCGCCGGCCTCCGCCTCGAATGGCTTCGGCCGCGCTGGACGGGTCGGCTTACGCGCCGACGCGCTGCCGGGGCGGACAGGGGCGCGTTCGGACGCCGCCGGCCGCGGATGCTTCGCTGTTAATTTGATTCGCATGAAATCTCACATTGCGATCGCGCGCAGTAGTTCGGTCTCGACCTGAATTTGCAGGCGGTTGTCCGACAGGCTGTGTCCTTCGAGCAGAAACACGTCCTCGACGCGTTCGCCGAGCGTATTGATCCGCGCCGAGGCGACGCCGACCCGGTGCTCAGCCAGCACGCGCGCGATCGAATAAAGAAGACCCGGCCGGTCGTTCGCCGACACGGACAGGATGTAGTATTGGCCGCGCTCATCGGCCCGCAGGTCGACGCGCGGCGTAATGGGGAAGGTGCGCGACAGCCGTGACAGCCGGCCCTTCGACGGTCCCGGCAGCAAGGTGCCGTGGCCCCCGAGGCGCGCGGTCAGCTCCTGCTCGACCAGATTGGCGATGTCGCGATAGTGCACGTCCTCTTCGGTGTGCGCGACGAGGAAGTTGTCGAGCGCGTAGCCGTGACGCGTCGTACTGACGCGCGCATCGAGCACCGACAGGCCGTTGCGGTCGAAATACGCGCAGATGCCCGCGAACAGATCGGGCTGGTCCTTCACGTAGACGAGCACCTGCAGCGCCTCGCCGATCGGCGACGGCCGCGCGCGTACGAGCGGCGTCGGCGTTTCGACGTGGCGGTACAGCACGCGCGTCTGCCACGCGATGTCCGCCGCGTCGTGACGCAGGAAATAGCCGACGTCCAGCTTGTCCCACAGCGCCCGTTGCGCGCCTTCCGGCACGGTTTCGAGACGCAGCAGCGCGAGCGCCTCTTCCTGGCGCGACTTCAGCTCGGAATGCGCGTCCGGCTGGGCACCGCCAAGCACGGCGAGCGTGGTCCGGTAGAGGTCTTCGAGCAGCTTGCCTTTCCACGTGTTCCAGACCTTCGGGCTGGTGCCGCGGATGTCGGCGACGGTCAGCAGATAGAGCGCGGTCAGGCGGCGCTCGGTGCCGACCAGCTCGGCGAAGCGCTTGATCACTTCAGGGTCGCTCGTGTCCTGCTTCTGCGCGACCTGGCTCATCGTCAGATGCTGCTGCACGAGCCACACGACCAGCTCGCCATCCTCGCCTTCGATGCCGTGCTGGCGGCAGAAGCGCCGTGCGTCGGCCATGCCCAGCGTGGAATGATCGCCGCCGCGGCCCTTCGCGATGTCATGAAACAGCGCGGCCACGTACAGCACCCACGGCCGGTCGAAGTTGACGATCAACTGGCTGCAGAACGGGTATTCGTGCGCATGCTCGGCGACCGCGAAGCGGCGCAGATTGCGCAGCACCATCAGGATGTGCTGATCGACCGTGAACACGTGGTACAGGTCGTGCTGCATCTGCCCGACGATGCGCCGGAAATTCAGCAGATAACGCCCGAGCACGCTCGTCTGGTTCATCAACCGGAACGCATGCGTGATACCGGCCGGCTGCTTCAGGATTTCCATGAAGAGCCGGCGATTTTCCGGATCGCGCCGCCAGTGCTGGTCCATCACGTCGCGGGCGTTGTAGATCGCGCGCAGCGTGCGCGCCGACAGTCCCTTCACGCCGGGGGTGCGCTCGTATAGCAGGAACGCCTCGAGGATTGCATTCGGCTCGCGCTGGAACACGTCGTCGGAGGCGATTTCGAGCATGCCCTGCTTTTCGACGAAGCGATCCGACAGCACGCGCGTGATGCCGCTCGTGCTCGGAAACAGCTGCGCCTCGATGTTCTGGATCAGGATCGTCGCGAGTTGCGTGACCGCTTTCGCGGCCCAGTAGTAGCGGCGCATCAGCTGCTCGCTCGCGCGCTTGGTCGCGGTCGGCTTGAGGCCGAAGCTTTCCGCGACCGGCGTCTGCAGGTCGAACACCAGGATGTCCTGGCGGCGCCCGGCGATCACGTGCAGCCGCGCACGCAGCGACTTCAGGAAGCCTTCGTTGTGGCGCAGCTCGCGCGCCTCGCGCTCGGTGATGAGTCCGCGTGCTTCGAGTTCGCGCCAGCTGCTGCCGAAGCCGGCCGCCTGTGTGATCCACAGGATCAGCTGCAGGTCGCGCAGCCCGCCCGGGCTTTCCTTGATGTTCGGCTCGAGCGCGTAGGGCGTGTCCTGAAACTTCGCGTGACGCTGGCGCATTTCGAGCACCTTCGCCTGGAAGAACGCCTTCGGGTCGAGCGCCGCACGGTAGCGCCGGGCGAAATCGTCGAACAGTGCGGTGCTGCCGGTGATGCGGCGCGCTTCCAGCAGCGAGGTACGCACCGTGACGTCGTTGGCCGCTTCCTCGATGCATTGCGACACGCTGCGCACGCTGCTGCCGAGTTCCAGCCCGAGATCCCACGCGAGACTGATGAAGCGCTCGATGCGCGCGTCCAGATGCTCGAGCCGCGCGTCGGGCAACAGCACCAGGATGTCGATGTCGGAGTGCGGCGCGAGTTCGCCGCGCCCATAGCCGCCAACCGCGACCAGCGCGAGGTCGTCGGGCAGCTCGCAGGTGTCCCAGGCGGCGCGCAGCGAATGGTCCGTGGCGCGCGCGAGGGCGGCCATCAACGCGTCGACGTTGGTGGACGTTCGGAAGCGTTCCAGCAACTGGGCTTTGGCCACTTTGTAGTCCGCCTTGAGCGACGAGGCATGGGAGGGGGCGACGGCTGGAACGCTACTCATTGGCAGGAAGGCGGTGTGGTCGGAATCGGTCAGGCCGTGGCCGCGACCACGGGCGGACGCGCCGGCGTGCCGGCCGACACGGTCAGCACGTCGTGGCCGGTCTCGGTGACGAGCACCGTGTGCTCCCACTGCGCGGACAGGCTGCGGTCCTTGGTCTTGACGGTCCACTGGTCGGGCATCGTGCGGATGTCACGGCGGCCGGCGTTGATCATCGGCTCGATCGTGAAGATCATACCGGCCTGCAGTTCGAACCCGGTGCCGGGGCGACCGTAGTGCAGGATCTGCGGATCTTCGTGGAATACGGTGCCGATGCCGTGTCCGCAATATTCGCGCACCACGCTGTAGCCGAGGCCTTCGGCGTGCTTCTGGATCGCATAGCCGATGTCGCCGAGATGCGCGCCGGGTCGCACCTGGTCGATGCCGAGCCACATGCATTCGAAAGTGGCTTGCACGAGGCGCTTTGCCATGATCGACCCTTCGCCGACGATGAACATGCGGCTCGTGTCGCCGAAATAGCCGTCCTTGATCACGGTGATGTCGATGTTCAGCGCGTCGCCGGTTTTGAGTGCCTTGTCGCCCGGAATGCCGTGGCAGATCACGTCGTTGACGGAAATGCAGGTGGCTTTCGGGTAGGGCGGGTAGCCGGGCGGCTGGTAATTCAGCGGCGCGGGGACCGTGCCCTGGTCCTTCAGCATGTATTCGTGACACAGACGGTCGAGCTCGCCAGTGGTGACGCCGGCCTTGACGAACGGCGTGATGTAGTCGAGCACTTCGCTCGCGAGCCGGCAGGCGACGCGCATCTTCGCGATATCGTCTTCGTTTTTGATGGTGATAGCCATGGTTTCCTCGGAAGCCTTGCTGGATAAGGCCTGCTGGGTGTTGCGGTGGCCGGGCGGAGGGGCGTCTGCCGGGCACGGAATGCCGGTCGATCCTTAATGCCCCCCGCGCGTGGCGGAATCGAGCCATTTTACAGCAGTGGGGGCCGGGTCGTTGCGCTGGATCGGGCGGCAATGGGCGAAAAGCGCCAGAATCGGCAAATTGGCGGCCCAAAGGACGCCAGGCCGGGCTTCGGGCCCGGCGGCGCGGTCCCGTGCGTAGGACCATCGGCCGGTGGTCGGGCCGGTTGAGTCAGCCGGTCCTCGCGTGCTATAATCTTTGGCTAAGTCGATCCTAGTCCGCTTTTGTTCGCGAGTCCGCAAATTCGCGCATGGCAGCTGGGCGGAACGGCTTCTCGCGGCACTCCGGTTGTTGGGTGTCGTGAGTGAGAGAAAGTCGTGTCAGGCAACCAATTCGCAAGCCGGCGCACCCAGGGTGTCGTCGCGTTCCAGCCAAGGTAGAGGCGGGCGCGGCCGATACGGCAGCCGGTTTAAGACCCAACCCTCGTGGAGAATTTCATGGCAGTTACGATGCGTCAAATGCTGGAAGCAGGTGTCCACTTCGGTCACCAGACCCGCTTCTGGAACCCGAAGATGGCCCCCTTCATTTTCGGTCATCGCAACAAGATTCACATCATCAACCTCGAAAAGACGCTGCCGATGTACAACGACGCGCTGAAGTACGCGCGTCAGCTGGCATCGAACCGCGGCACGATCCTGTTCGTCGGTACGAAGCGTCAATCGCGTGACACGATCGCCCAGGAAGCGCAGCGCGCTGGTATGCCGTTCGTGAACGCGCGCTGGCTCGGCGGCATGCTGACCAACTTCAAGACGCTGAAGGTTTCGATCAAGCGCCTGAAGGACATGGAAGCGGCGCTGGAAGCCGGTGAAACCGAGCGCATGAGCAAGAAGGAAGCGCTTCTGTTCGAACGTGAAATGGCCAAGCTGCAGAAGTCGATCGGCGGCGTGAAGGACATGGGCGGCATTCCGGACGCGATCTTCGTGGTTGACGTCGGCTACCACAAGATTGCCGTGACCGAAGCAAACAAGCTCGGCATTCCGGTCATCGCCGTGGTCGATACGAACCACTCGCCGGAAGGTGTGGACTACGTGATCCCGGGTAACGACGACGCCAGCAAGGCCGTCGCCCTGTACGCGGCTGGCGTGGCCGATGCGATCCTCGAAGGCCGTGCCAACGCGGTCAACGAAGTGGTCCAGGCTGCGCGTGGCGGCGATGGCGACGAGTTCGTCGAGGTCAACCCGGAAGCGTAAGGCTGCCCAGTGTCCGGCATAAAAGGGGGCTTTCTACAGGCCCCCTTTTTTTAAGTCGCGATGTCTATGACAGTTGTTGTAACGGGCATCTGGCAGAGTGCTCGAGGCGACGCGGGCGCGTCGCTCGCAAAAAATGCGCGAAAACGCTGAAACGAATTCCTGCCGCCGGCATCGAAATGCGGGCGGCGTGTGACAGACAGAACTCAAGGAGCAAATGATGGCGGCAATTACCGCAAGCATGGTTGCAGAACTGCGCGCGAAGACCGACGCGCCGATGATGGAATGCAAGAAGGCGCTGACGGAAGCCGACGGCGATCTGGCGCGCGCTGAAGAACTGCTGCGCGTGAAGCTCGGCAACAAGGCGAGCAAGGCGGCATCGCGCGTGACGGCCGAAGGCGTCGTCGCATCGTTCATCAACGGCAACGCTGGTTCGCTCGTCGAGCTGAACTGCGAAACCGACTTCGTCTCGAAGAACGACGACTTCCTCGCGTTCTCGAAGAAGATCGCCGAACTCGTCGCGACGCAAAACCCGGCTGACGTCGCGGCGCTGTCAGCCCTGCCGCTCGACGGCCAAACCGTCGACGCAGTGCGCCTCGCGCTGGTCGGCAAGATCGGCGAAAACCTGTCGATCCGCCGTTTCGTGCGCTTCGACACCGCGAACAAGCTGGCGGCGTACCTGCACGGCACGCGCATCGGTGTGCTGGTCGAGTACACCGGCGCGGACGAACAGGTCGGCAAGGACGTGGCGATGCACATCGCTGCGATGAAGCCGGTCTCGCTGTCGTCGGACGACGTGCCGGCGGACCTGATCGCCAAGGAACGCAGCATCGCTGAACAGAAGGCCGCCGAATCGGGCAAGCCGGCTGAAATCGTTGCCAAGATGGTCGACGGCACCGTGCAGAAGTACCTGAAGGAAGTGTCGCTGCTGAACCAGACGTTCGTGAAGAACGACAAGCAGACGATCGAGCAGATGCTGAAGGCGGGCAACTCGAGCGTGCAGAAGTTCGCGCTGTTCGTGGTCGGCGAAGGCATCGAGAAGAAGCAGGACGACTTCGCAGCGGAAGTGGCCGCCCAGGTCGCTGCTGCAAAGCAACAATAAGCGTTACCTAAGCTTCACCGCCGTACCGTTTGGACCCGCGGCGAGGCAAGACCTCGCCGCGGTCGGCGGCGCCGCAAGGCCGCGCACGAGTTGACCCTCGCCGCGCGGCCGCCGCTGGCGAACCTCAGGGTTCGCCAATTTGGCGGTGCTTGCCCGAATCAGCATTTCACCCCTACATTAGTCCCTTGTTGTTGCCCTGTTCTGCGCGATCTGGATACCCCTATGCCCACTGCCTATAAACGCGTCCTGCTCAAACTCTCCGGTGAAGCTCTGATGGGCGACGATGCCTTCGGCATCAATCGCGGAACCATCGAACGAATGGTGGCGGACGTGGCCGAAGTGGTCCGTCTCGGAACGCAACTGGCCGTGGTGATCGGCGGCGGCAATATTTTTCGCGGCGTCGCGGGCGGTGCGGCGGGTATGGACCGCGCAACGGCCGACTACATGGGTATGCTCGCCACGATGATGAACGCGCTGGCGCTGCAGGACGCGATGCGTCACGCCGGCATCGAGGCGCGCGTGCAATCGGCGCTGCGCATGGACCAGGTCGTCGAGCCGTACATCCGGCCCCGCGCGATCCGCCAGCTCGAGGAAGGCAAGGTCGTGATCTTCGCGGCCGGCACCGGCAACCCGTTCTTCACGACCGACACGGCCGCTGCATTGCGCGGCGCGGAAATCGGCGCGGAAGTGGTGCTGAAGGCGACCAAGGTGGACGGCGTCTATTCGGCCGATCCGAAGAAGGATTCGAGCGCGACCCGCTACAGCACGATCAGCTTCGATGAGGCAATCGGCCGCAATCTGCAGGTGATGGACGCGACGGCTTTCGCTCTGTGCCGCGACCAGAAGCTGCCGATCCGCGTGTTTTCGATCGTCAAACCCGGTGCGCTCAAGCGCATCGTGCTAGGCGAGGACGAGGGCACCCTCGTCCACGTGTAAACTTCGTTTACATTACGTGGGCTTTGACGCGAGCCCGGGCCGCCGCATCGCGCGTGCCGGGCGGCTCGCACCGTTTTGAAGGTTCGGAGGTTTAAAAATGTCTGTGGCTGATATCAGGAAGGGCGCTGAACAGAAGATGCAGCGCTCCATCGACGCGTTCAGGAACGACCTGTCGAAGATCCGCACGGGCCGTGCGCACACGGGCCTGCTCGATCATATCCAGTGCGACTACTATGGCTCGCCGGTGCCGATTTCGCAGGTCGCGAACCTGACGCTGATCGACGCGCGCACGATCGGCGTGCAGCCGTGGGAAAAGAAGATGGTCCAGGTCGTCGAAAAGGCGATCCGCGAGTCGGATCTCGGTCTGAACCCAGCTACCCATGGCGATGTGATCCGCGTACCGATGCCAGCGTTGACCGAAGAGCGTCGCCGCGAGCTGACCAAGGTCGTTCGCAGCGAAGCCGAAACGGCCAAGGTGGCCGTGCGCAACCTGCGCCGCGACGCCAACGAGCAACTGAAGAAGCTCGTCAAGGACAAGGAAATCTCGGAAGACGACGAGCGTCGTGCCGGTGACGACGTCCAGAAGCTGACGGACAAGTTCGTCGCCGAAATCGACAAGTTCGTCACAACGAAAGAAGCCGAGATCATGACGGTCTGACGCCGTTCGGCTCAGCACCTTCTGATTTCCACTTCTTTACTGGCATTACTGTCCCGACGGCCATGACCTATACCAGCTCAACCGTGCGCGTGCCTGAAGTCGCCGCGGTGCCGCGACATATCGCGATCATCATGGATGGCAACGGCCGTTGGGCCACGCAGCGGCGTCTGCCCCGCGTGGCGGGCCATACGCGCGGCGTCGACGCGGTGCGGGCGGCCGTCGAGGCGTGCGCGCGGCGGGGCGTCGAATATCTGACGCTGTTCGCGTTCAGCTCGGAGAACTGGCGCCGTCCGAACGAAGAGGTATCGTTCCTGATGCGCCTGTTCGTCACCGCGCTCGAGCGCGAGATCGGCAAGCTGCACGCGAACGGGATCCGTTTGCGCGTGGTCGGCGATCTCGAGCGTTTCGACGACAAGATCCGCGATCTGATCAAGCGCGCGGAAACCAAGACCGCGCGCAATACCCGTCTCACGCTGACCATCGCCGCGAACTACGGCGGGCGCTGGGACATCATGCAGGCCACCCGCAAGCTCGTCGAGCAAGCGGCGGCGGGCAGGCCGGTCGAGGTCAACGAGGACGCGTTCGCCGAGCACCTGTCGATGGCCTACGCACCCGAGCCGGACCTGTTCATCCGCACCGGCGGCGAGCGCCGCGTCAGCAACTTCCTGCTGTGGCAGCTTGCCTACACCGAGTTCTATTTCACCGACACGTTCTGGCCGGATTTCGACGCCGACGCGCTCGGTCACGCCATCGCTTCGTACACGGAGCGGGAACGCCGCTTCGGCCGCACCAGTGCTCAGCTCGAGCCGCAATCGCAGAACGTCGATTCGCTTCCATGCTAAAAACCCGTGTCATCACGGCGATCGTGTTGCTGGCAGTGTTCCTGCCTGTCACGCTGTTCGCGCCTGTCGGCGCATTCGGCGCGCTGATCGCTTTCGTCGTCGTGTTCGCCGCGTGGGAGTGGGCGCGCCTGCTGAAGCTCGGTGGCGCGGGTCCGGTGCTGTACGCGCTCGTCGCGGCACTCGGACTCGTCACCAGTACGCGGGTGGGCATCGGCACCGAGCCTGCGCGGCCGTTCTTCCAGGCGGCGGCGATTTTCTGGGTGATCGCCGGTCCATTCGTGCTGCTGCGCAAGCCCGTGCTCGCGCAGGGCGCGTGGCGCGCGTTTCTGTTTCTTGCCGGAATCGTCGGTTTCATCGCGTGCTGGCATGCTCTCGTCGCCGCGCGCATGCAGGGTGTGCCGTTCGTGCTGTCGCTGCTGCTATTGGTATGGCTCGCCGATATCGGCGCATACTTCTCCGGGAAGGCATTTGGCAAGCACAAGCTGGCGCCAGCGATCAGTCCGGGTAAAACCTGGGAGGGGGCGATCGGCGGCTGGCTGCTGGTCATGATCGTCGCGGCCGCGGCGATCTTTTTGCACGCGTTCGAGCCGACCCTGTATTCTGCGCTGCTGGCGCAACTGGGTGCGCTGCGCACGGTGCTCGCGCTGACCCTGCTGGTGGTTTTCAGCGTGGTCGGTGATCTGTTCGAATCGCTGATGAAACGTCAGGCCGGCGTCAAAGACTCGAGCGGCCTGTTGCCGGGGCACGGCGGCGTGCTCGATCGCATCGACGCGTTGTTGCCGGTGCTGCCGCTCGCCATGCTGCTGCTCGGCTAGAGAAAGAGATATGCAAAAACGTCTGACATTGCTCGGTTCTACGGGCTCGATTGGAGACAGTACGCTCGACGTGGTCGCGCGTCATCCCGAGCGGTTTTCGATTTACGCGCTGAGCGCGCATCGCAACGGCGACAAGCTCGTCGGGCAATGCCTGCGGTTCGCGCCCGAAGTGGCGGTGGTCGGCGACGCCGACACGGCCGCGAAGGTCGCCGCGAAGCTGCGCGAAGCGGGCAGCAAGACCGAGGTCACGTACGGGCCGCAGGCGCTCGTCGACGTCGCGAAGAGCGAGGGCTGCGACACGGTGGTCGCGGCGATCGTCGGCGCGGCCGGTCTCGCGCCGAGCCTTGCCGCGGCGCGCGCCGGCAAGCGTATCCTGCTCGCGAACAAGGAAGCGCTGGTGATGTCCGGCGCGATCTTCATGGACGCGGTGCGCGACCACGGCGCGGTGCTGCTGCCGGTCGACAGCGAACACAACGCGATTTTCCAATGCCTGCCGCGTGAAGCGTCGCTGCATGGCGGCGTTTCAAAGATCATCCTGACCGCATCGGGCGGCCCGTTCCGCACGCGCGAACCGGCCACGCTCGTCGACGTGACGCCTGACGAAGCCTGCAAGCATCCGAACTGGGTGATGGGCCGCAAGATCTCGGTCGACTCGGCCACGATGATGAACAAGGGCCTCGAAGTGATCGAGGCGCACTGGCTATTCAACCTGCCCGGCGAGCGCATCGAGGTGCTGATCCATCCGCAGAGCGTGATTCATTCGCTGGTGTCGTACGCGGACGGTTCGGTGCTCGCGCAGCTCGGCAACCCCGACATGCGCACGCCGATCGCGCACGCGCTCGCGTTTCCGGATCGCGTCGATTCCGGAGTCGCGCAGCTCGATCTCGCGGAGATCGCGTCGCTGTCGTTCGAAAAACCCGACTACGCGCGCTTCCCGTGCCTCGCGCTCGCCATGAAGGCGCTTGCGGAAGGCGGCGTCGCGAGCGCGGCGTTGAACGCCGCGAACGAGATCGCGGTGGAGGCATTTCTCGCGCGCCGCATCGGCTTCATGGCGATTGCCGAGGCGGTCGACTCGGTGCTGAACGCGTTGCCGAACCGCAGCGCGCACGCGCTCGACGACGTCATCGAAGCGGACGCCGCCGCGCGCCGAGCTGCTACCGAATTCATCGCGCGTCTGCCTGACGGCGCCCGTCGCACGGAACGCGCCGTCCAGTGAGGCGTTTATGAATCTGCTGATCGAACTGCTCGCTTTCGCGGTTGCGATTGGCGTACTCGTGGTAGTCCACGAGTACGGGCACTACAGCGTCGCGCGTCTGTGCGGCGTGAAGGTGCTGCGCTTCTCGATCGGCTTCGGCAAGCCGCTCGTTCAGTGGGTCAGTCCGAAGACGGGCACCGAGTGGACGATTGCCGCGCTGCCGCTCGGCGGCTACGTGAAGATGCTCGACGAGCGCGAGACCGGCCCCGGTTCGATTCCCGAAGCGGATCTGCCGCATGCGTTCAACCGCCAGTCGGTGTGGCGGCGCTTCGCGATCGTCGCGGCCGGTCCGGTCGCGAATTTCCTGCTCGCGATCGTGCTGTTCGCGCTCGTGTTCGCAACTGGCGTGACCGAACCGGCCGCCGTGATCGCGACACCCGCGCCGAACACGCCGGCCGCGCTGGCGGGCTTCGAGGGCGGCGAGACCATCGTCGGTGTGCGCACCGGCCATAGCGATGAGACCGAGCCGGTGCGGTCGTGGTCGGATCTGCGCTGGAAACTGCTCGGCGCCGCGTTCGATCAGCAGCGCGTCGTGCTCAGTGCAAAAGACGCGCACGGCACGTCCGATTTTCCGATGGACCTGCGCGGCCTCGGCGAGAAAGACGTCGACGACGATCTGATGTCGCGCCTCGGCTTCGAGCCCGGCGGCGGCAAGCTGACGGTGGCGGGCGTGCAGGCGGGCAGCGCCGCGCAAAAGGCGGGGCTCGTCGCCGGCGACCGGCTGCGCGCGATCAACGGCACGCCGACCGATAATGCCTCGGCCTTCATCGCTTTTGTAAAATCGCACGCCGGCGTGCCGGTCACGCTGCGGGTGGAGCGCGGGGGCCGCGGCGGTCATGCGGCGGGCGCGCTCGAAGAAATCACCATCGTGCCGCAGCTGCAGCGCGATGCGGCGAGCGGGCAGCAGATCGGCCGCATCGGCGCGGAGCTGGCGACCCAGGTGCCGTCGATCGACGTGCGCTACGGGCCGCTCGAGAGCCTCCACCTCGGCGCGCGCCGTACCTGGGATCTCGCGGTGTACTCGGTCAGGATGTTCGGCCGGATGATCGTCGGCGAGGCGTCGCTGAAGAATCTGTCCGGTCCGGTGACGATCGCCGACTACGCGGGAAAGAGCGCACGTCTGGGTCCTGCCGCGTTTCTGTCGTTCCTGGCCCTTGTCAGCATTAGCCTCGGCGTGCTGAACCTGCTACCAATTCCGGTATTGGATGGGGGTCATCTGTTATATTATTTGGTTGAAGCTGTGACCGGTAAAGTTGTCTCCGATCGCTGGCAACTCGTTTTTCAGAGGGCGGGGCTTGCCTGCATCGTCGCGTTGTCGGCGATTGCGCTGTTCAACGATCTGGCTCGTTTAATCCATTTTTAAAGTGTCCGGCGGCGTTCACGAGGGCGGCCGCCAGGCCTGATGCAGCTATACATACTGGGGAAGCACGTTGTTCAAACCTCATCGCTTTGGTCCAAAGACGGTTGTAGCCGCGGCGTTCGCCGCGCATGGGCTGGTTGCTCACGCAACGACGCCCTTCGTGGTGCAAGACATTCGCATTGAGGGATTGCAACGCGTCGAACCGGGCACGGTGTTCGCGTACCTGCCCATCAAGCAAGGCGATACCTTTTCCGACGACAAGGCGTCCGAAGCGATTCGCGCGCTGTACGCGACGGGCTTCTTCAACGACGTCAAGATCGCGACCGAAGGCAACGTGGTGATCGTGCAGGTGCAAGAGCGCCCGGCCATCGGCACGATCGACTTCGCCGGTATCCACGAGTTCGACAAGGACAATCTGATCAAGGCGCTGCGCGCGGTCGGGCTGTCGCAAGGCCGCTACTACGACAAGGCCCTCGTCGACAAGGCCGAGCAGGAACTGAAGCGCCAGTATCTGACGCGCGGTTTTTACGCGGCTGAAGTCACCACGACGATCACGCCGATCGACCGCAACCGCGTCGGCATCCTGTTCTCGGTGGCCGAAGGTCCGAGCGCGAAGATCCGTCAGATCAACTTCATCGGCAACAAGACATTCAGCACCGGCACGTTGCGCGACGAAATGCAGCTGTCCACGCCGAACTGGTTCTCGTGGTACACGAAGAACGACCTGTACGCGAAAGACAAGCTCACCGGCGACCTCGAGAACGTCCGCTCGTACTACCTGAACCGCGGCTATCTCGAGTTCAGCATCGAATCGACCCAGGTGTCGATTTCGCCTGACAAGAAGGACATGTACCTGACGGTCACGCTGCATGAAGGTCAGCCGTACACGATTTCGAACATCCGCCTCGCCGGCAATCTGCTCGACCGCGAAGCGGAACTGAAGAAGCTGATCAAGATCAAGCCGGGCGACCGCTTCTCGGCCGAAAAGCTGCAGGCCACCACGAAGGCGATCGTCGACAAGCTCGGCGAGTACGGCTACGCGTTCGCGACCGTCAATGCACAGCCGCAGATCGACCAGAACAACCACACCGTCGACCTGACGCTTCAGGTCGACCCGAGCCGTCGCGTGTACGTGCGCCGCATCAACGTGGTCGGCAACACGCGCACGCGCGACGAAGTGGTGCGCCGCGAAATGCGCCAGCTCGAAAGCTCGTGGTTCGATTCGAACCGCCTCGCGCTGTCGAAGGACCGTATCAACCGTCTCGGCTACTTCACCGACGTCGACGTGACCACGGTGCCGGTCGAAGGCACGCCCGACCAGGTCGACATCGACGTGAAGGTCGCCGAAAAACCGACCGGCGCGATCACGCTTGGCGCGGGCTTCTCATCGACGGACAAGGTGGTGCTGTCGGCGGGTATCTCGCAGGACAACGTGTTCGGCTCCGGCACGAGCCTCTCGGTGAACATCAATACCGCGAAGACGTACCGTACGCTGACGGTCACGCAGGTCGACCCGTACTTCACGGTGGACGGCATCAAGCGGATCACCGACGTCTACTACCGCACGTACCAGCCGCTGTACTATTCGACCGATTCGAGCTTCAAGATCGTCACGATCGGCGGTGACCTGAAGTTCGGCATTCCGTTCTCCGAAGTCGACACGGTGTTTTTCGGCGTCGGCTTCGAGCAGAACCAGCTCGACATCGACTCGAATACGCCGCAAAGCTATATCGACTACGTGAACCAGTTCGGCCGCGTGTCGAACAACGTACCGCTGACGGTCGGTTGGTCGCGCGACGCGCGTGACAGCGCGCTGGTGCCGAGCCGCGGCTACTTCACGCAGGTGAACGCCGAGTACGGCACGCCGATCGGGGGCACGCAGTACTACAAGGCCGACATCAACGCGCAGTACTATTACTCGTTCGCGCGTGGCTTCGTGCTGGGCTTCAACTTCCAGGGCGGCTACGGTAACGGCCTCGGCGGCAAGCCTTATCCGATCTTCAAGAACTACTTCGCCGGCGGTATCGGTTCGGTGCGCGGCTACGAGCCGAGCTCGCTCGGTCCGCGAGACGCGAAGACCAACGACCCGATCGGCGGCTCGAAGCTGCTCGTCGGCAATATCGAGCTCACGTTCCCGCTGCCGGGCACGGGCTACGATCGCACGCTGCGTGTGTTCACGTTCCTCGACGCCGGTAACGTATGGGGAACGGAAGGTAACAGCATCGGCGCAAATGGCCTGCGTTACGGCTACGGTGTGGGTCTCGCGTGGATCTCGCCGATCGGCCCGCTCAAGTTGAGCCTTGGCTTCCCGCTCACGAAGCACACTGGCGACCAGTACCAGAAGTTCCAGTTCCAGATCGGGACGGCGTTCTGATCGGGCGGCGGGTGTTCCCGGCGGCCGGCGTTGCCGGCGGCCGGCTGCGGCGGCGGACCCGGCCAAACTACAGTATCGAGAGGATGACTTTGCTAACCGGTATGTTTTCGAAACGTGTAGCGTGCGCATTGGCGCTGGCAATGACCCTCGGGGTCGGCATGGCGCACGCGCAGGAGGCGAGGATCGCCGCGGTGAATTCCGACCGCATCTTGCGCGAATCGGCGGCGGCGAAAGCCGCGCAGCTGAAGCTCGAGGCCGAATTCGCGAAGCGGGACAAGGATCTCGCCGACATGGCGCAAAAGCTCAAGTCGATGTCCGATGCACTCGACAAGAATGGCGCGACAATGTCGGCGACCGATCGCGCGCAAAAGCAGCGCGACCTGTCGCAGCTCGACTCGGACTTCCAACGCAAGCAGCGTGAGTTCCGCGAAGACCTGAACCAGCGCCGCAACGAGGAACTCGCGGCGGTGCTCGATCGCGCGAACAAGGTCATCAAGCAGATCGCCGAAACGCAGCACTACGATCTGATCGTCCAGGAAGCGGTGTACGTGAGCCCGCGCATCGATATCACCGACCAGGTGCTGAAGGCACTTGCGGCATCGGGCAACTGAGGGCAACTAAGGGCAATGAGGGCGACTGAGGGCGGCGCACGGTCGCCCCGCACGCCTCGGCGCGTGCCCTCGCAATGATTTGAATGGGACCAGAGTAAGCGCTAAAGCGCCAACTCTGGTCGACATTGGAGACAGGATAGGCATGGCATTTACGCTCGAGGACATCGTCCAGCGGTTCGGCGGTGAAGTAGTCGGTAACGGGGCGCAGCGCGTGAGCAGTCTTGCGCCGCTCGACCAGGCCGGCCCGGACCAGTTGGCGTTCCTCGCCAATCCGAAGTATCTGTCGCAGGTCGAAACGACCTGCGCCGGCGCAGTGCTGATCAATGCCGGCGACCTTGCGAAGCTCGCCTCGCGCGAAGCTCGAAACTTCATCGTCACGCCGAATCCCTACGCTTACTTTGCGCGCATCGCGCAAACCTTCATCGACCTGGCCGCGCCGAGGGCGGTCCCCGGCGTGCATCCGAGCGCAACCATCGATCCTTCCGCCCAGGTCGCCGCGAGCGCGGTGATCGGTCCGCGTGTCACCGTGGAAGCGGGCGCAGTGATCGGCGAGCACGCGCGGCTCGACGCCAACGTCGTAATCGGCCGCGGCACCCGCGTCGGGGCGAACTCACATCTGTATCCGAACGTGACCGTGTACCACGGCTGCAAGCTCGGCGAGCGCGTGATCGTCCACGCGGGCGCGGTGATCGGCTCGGACGGCTTCGGCTTCGCGCCCGACTTCGTCGGCGAGGGCGACGCACGCACCGGCAGTTGGGTCAAGATTCCGCAGGTCGGCGGCGTGTCGATCGCGAACGACGTCGAAATCGGCGCGAACACCACGATCGACCGCGGCGCGATGGCCGACACGATCATCGAGGAGTGCGTGAAGATCGACAACCTCGTGCAGATCGGCCACAACTGCAAGGTCGGCGCCTACACGGTGATCGCGGGCTGCGCGGGCATCGCGGGCAGCACGACCATCGGCCGTCATTGCATGATCGGCGGCGCGGTCGGCATTGCCGGACACGTGACGCTCGCCGATTACGTGATCGTCACCGCAAAGTCGGGCGTGTCGAAGTCGCTGCTGAAGCCCGGCATGTACACGAGCGCGTTCCCGGCCGTGAACCACGCGGACTGGAACAAAAGCGCCGCGCTGCTGCGCAATATCGACAAGCTTCGCGATCGCATCAAAGCGCTGGAGAACGCCACCGTCGACAAAGCCGGCAATGCCACTGACGGCGCCGCAGGTCAACCCGCAGGCAACAAGATCTGACAGTTATCCCGGCGACCCATCGGCACCGCGTAAAATACTGGTCGAGCATCGTGAAGCAAAGCCGGTGGCCGTGACCGGGTGGCACGACCACCGGTCATCAGAGGCGCCGGTCGTGCGCGTTTTCAACCCACCTGCACCAGCATCCGCAGTCATCATCGCGCAGTCAATGCGTGAGCAGAAACACCATGAGCACCGAAAAAATCAATCTCGACATTCATAAGATTCTCACGCTGCTGCCGCATCGTTATCCGATCCTGCTGGTCGACCGGGTGCTCGAACTCGAACCGCACAAGAGCATCAAAGCGTTGAAGAACGTGTCGATCAATGAGCCGTATTTCCAGGGACATTTCCCGACGCGGCCGGTGATGCCAGGCGTGCTGATCCTCGAAGCCCTCGCGCAGACCGCGGCGCTGCTGACGTTCTCGGAAGAGCCGAGCGATCCGTCGAACACGCTGTACCTGTTCGTCGGCATCGACAACGCGCGCTTCAAGCGCGTGGTGGAACCGGGCGATCAGCTGATCCTGAACTGCACGTTCGAGCGTCACATGCGCGGCATCTGGAAGTTCAAGGCGCGCGCCGAAGTGGATGGCGTCGTCGCGGCGGAAGCCGATCTGATGTGCGCGGTGCGCCACACGGACAAAGACGCGTAAAGCCCGCGTCGGGGCAGGTCGCGGCGCGGCAAGGCACGCGCGCGGCGGCCCTGACGGCAAGGCCATCCACACAACGCAACAGAATCAGAAGCGAGGACGCATGAGCAGGATCCATCCCACCGCGATCATCGAAGCGGGCGCGCAGCTGGACGAATCCGTCGAAGTCGGGCCCTATGCGGTGATCGGCGCACACGTGACGATCGGTGCGCGCAGCACGGTCGGCTCGCACAGCGTGATCGAAGGCTATACCACGCTCGGCGAAGACAACCGCATCGGCCATTACGCATCGGTCGGCGGACGTCCGCAGGACATGAAGTACCAGGACGAGCCGACCAGGCTCGTGATCGGCAACCGCAACATGATCCGCGAGTTCACGACGATCCACACCGGCACGGTGCAGGACGCGGGCGTCACCACGCTCGGCGACGACAACTGGATCATGGCCTACGTGCACATCGGTCACGACTGCCACGTCGGCAACAACGTGATCCTGTCGAGCAACGCGCAGATGGCCGGTCACGTGACGATCGGCGACTACGCGATCATCGGCGGCATGTCGGGCGTGCATCAGTTCGTGCGCATCGGTGCGCATTCGATGCTCGGCGGCGCCTCGGCGCTCGTGCAGGACGTGCCGCCGTATGTGATCGCCGCGGGCAACAAGGCCGAGCCGCACGGCATCAACGTCGAAGGGCTGCGTCGCCGCGGCTTCTCGGCCGACGCGATCTCGGTGCTGCGCACCGCGTATCGCGTGCTGTACAAGAACGGCCTGTCGCTCGAAGAAGCGAAGGTGCAACTGAAGGAACTCGGTTCGGCCGGCGGTGACGGCGACGCCCCGGTGCAGACGCTGCTCGCGTTCGTCGAAGCGTCGCAGCGCGGCATCATCCGCTAACCGATGACGTTGCAACCCAGTCCGCTGCGCGTCGCGATGGTGGCCGGCGAGCCGTCCGGCGACCTGCTCGCCGCGTCGCTGCTCGACGGCCTCGCCAGCCGGTTGCCGGCCGCCACGCAGTACTACGGCATCGGCGGTCCGCGCATGATCGCCGCGGGCTTCGACGCCCACTGGCCGATGGAAAGGCTGACGGTGCGCGGCTATGTCGAAGCACTGCGGCATATTCCTGAAATCCTCGGTATCCGCAACGAGCTCAAGCGTCAGCTGCTCGCCGAACCGCCGTCCGTGTTCGTCGGCGTCGACGCGCCCGACTTCAATTTCGGGCTCGAGCACGCACTGCGCGACGCCGGCATTCCGACCGTGCACTTCGTCTGCCCGTCCATCTGGGCGTGGCGTGGCGGGCGCATCAAGAAGATCGCCAAGGCCGTCGATCACATGCTGTGCGTGTTCCCGTTCGAAACCGCGCTGCTCGAAAAGGCGGGTGTCGCGGCGTCGTACGTCGGGCATCCGCTGGCCGATCAGATCCCGCTCGAACCCGACACCCTCGGTGCGCGCCGCGCACTCGGTCTCGCGGAAAGCGGGCCGGTGATCGCGGTGCTGCCGGGTAGCCGGCGCTCCGAGATCGACCTGATCGGCCCGACGTTCTTCGCGGCGATGGAGATGATGCAGCACCAGGAGCCCAGCGTGCGCTTCGTGATGCCGGCGGCGACGCCCGCGTTGCGCGCGTTGCTGCAGCCGCTCGTCGATGCGCATCCGGGCCTCGCGCTGACCATCACCGAAGGCCAGTCGCAACTCGCGATGACCGCCGCCGACGCGATTCTCGTGAAGAGCGGCACCGTCACGCTCGAAGCCGCGCTGCTGAAAAAGCCGATGGTGATTTCGTACAAGGTGCCCTGGCTGACCGGGCAGATCATGCGCCGCCAGGGCTATCTGCCGTACGTCGGCCTGCCGAACATCCTGGCCGGGCGTTTCGTGGTGCCGGAGATCCTGCAGCACTTCGCGACGCCGCAGGCGCTCGCCGAGGCGACGCTGAAACAGTTGCGCGACGAGGCGAACCGGCGCACGCTGAAGGAAATCTTCACGGAGATGCATCACGTGCTGAAGCAGAACACCGCGCAGCGCGCGGCCGAAGTCGTGGCGAGCGTCGTCGAGCAGCGGGCGGGGCGGCCATGACCGCCGCGGGCGCGCCTCGCCGGAAGATCGCGGCCACCGTTCGGGTAGTGGCGCAAGCCGGCCTGAACTTCGAGAGCGCCGACGACATCGTCTGCGGCGTCGACGAGGCAGGGCGCGGACCGCTGGCCGGTCCGGTCGTCGCGGCGGCGGTGATTTTCGATCCCGCCAAACCGATGATCCGTGGCCTCGACGATTCGAAGGTGCTGAGCGCACTCAAGCGTGAAGCGCTGTACGACAAGATCGTCGAGCGTGCGCTCGCGTACTGCGTCGCGTCGGCGACAGTCGAGGAAATCGATTCGCTGAACATCCTGCACGCCACCATGCTCGCGATGAAGCGCGCGGTCGAGGGCCTGTCGGTCGTGCCGACGCTCGTGAAGATCGACGGCAACCGTTGCCCGACGCTCAGCATCCGTAGCGAGGCGGTGATTGGCGGCGACGCGCTCGTGAAGAGCATCTCGGCGGCGTCGATTCTCGCGAAGGTCACGCGCGACCGCATGCTGGTCGAACTGCACCAGGCGTATCCGATGTACGGCTTCGACGCGCATGCCGGTTATGGCACGCCGCAGCATCTCGCGGCGCTGCGCGAGCATGGGCCGTGCGAGCATCATCGGCGATCGTTCGCGCCGGTGCGCGAAGCGCATTTGAGGTTCGGCACTGGCGTGCCGTTGCCGTCGGCGGACGCCGTCATCGTGGCCGACGCGCTGCTGCTCGACGACGATGCGTTCGGCGAAGCCGGCTTCGCGTGACCGACCCCATCAGCGCGGCTCGAGCGCGCTCCGCGCTTGCGTGCCGTTGATTGCCGCTGATTCCTTTTCCCTTCTCACCGCCTTCGCTGCCTGTGAAAGCCATCACCTCGCGGGACAATCCGCTCTACAAGCGCCTGAAGGCACTGGCCGGCTCGACGCATCAACAGCGCCGCAGCGGCCACGCGCTGCTCGAGGGCTTCCATCTCGCGAGCACGTATCTCGACGTCGCAGGTCAGCCGGAGCTATGCGTCGTCACCGACGGCGCGTTGGGTCACGACGAAGCGCAGGCGATCGTGTCACGGATCGACGAGCATCGGCTCGTGACGCTGCCGGATGCGTTGTTCGGACAGTTGTCGAATGTCGTGCATGGGGTCGGGATTCTGCTGCTCGTCGAGAAGCTCGACGCACCGCTGCCCGAGCGCGTCGAGCAAAACTGTCTCGTGCTCGACGGCGTGCAGGACGCGGGCAACGTCGGCTCGATTCTGCGCAGCGCAGCGGCTGCGGGTATCGGGCACGTGTTCTGCGCGCCGGGTACCGCATACGCGTGGTCGTCGAAGGTGCTGCGTTCCGGAATGGGCGCGCACTTCCTGTTGCAGATTCATGAGGATGTCGAAGCGCGTGCGCTGATCGAACGGCTCGCGGTACCGATCGTCATCACCGATTCGCACGGTGCCGAAGCGATCTATGACAGCGACCTGAGCAGGCCGCTCGCGTGGGTGTTCGGCAACGAAGGGGCGGGCGTGTCGCAGGCGTGGCGCGATGCCGTGTCGTTGCGGGTGACGATTCCGCAGCCCGGCGGTATGGAGTCGCTGAACGTGGCGGCCGCGGCGGCGGTCTGCGTGTTCGAGCAGTGCCGGCAGCAGCGCGGGCGCAAAAAATAGACTTAGTAAGTGGCGTTGCGAGGGCTCTGGCCCGGCAACGCAACGCCTGCTCGGCCATCCCTCAATACGACGGCCGATCCAGCTTGATCTCCTGCAGGATCGTCGTCGCGATCTCCTCGATCGACTTGTGCGTCGACGACAGCCACTTGATCCCCTCGCGCCGCATCATCGTTTCGGCTTCGTTGATCTCATAGCGGCAGTTTTCCGGCGCCGCATACTTGCTGCCTGGCCGCCGCTCGTTACGGATCTCCGACAGCCGCTGCGGATCGATCGACAAGCCGAACATCTTCTGTCGATGCTCGCGTAGCGGCGTCGGCAGCTTGCCGCGTTCGAAATCTTCGGGAATCAGCGGATAGTTCGCCGCTTTCACGCCGTACTGCATCGCCAGGTAAAGGCTCGTCGGCGTCTTGCCGCTGCGCGACACGCCGACGAGGATCACGTCGGCGTCTGCGAGATTGCGATTCGATTGACCGTCGTCGTGCGCGAGCGAGAAATTGATCGCCTCGATCCGGTTCTTGTACTCCTCGGTGTCCGCGTTCTGGTGGCCGCGCCCCATCGCGTGGCTCGACTTCAGTTCCAGTTCCTGCTCGAGCGGCTCGACGAAGGTCTGGAACATGTCGAGCACGAGCGCGTTCGAACCCTTCACGATCTGATTCGACGAGCTATCGACCAGCGTGGTGAACACGATCGGGCGACGGCCGTCCTGCACGACCGCTTCGTTGATCTTTTCGAGCGTTGCGTAGGCCTTCTCGGTCGAGTCGACGAATGGCACGCGGACCAGGCGGAATTTCTGGTCGAACTGGGAGAGGATCGAATGCGCGAAGGTTTCGGCAGTAATCCCGGTACCGTCTGAGACGATGAATACGGTGGGCGGCATCAGAGGAGTTGTGAACGTGAAAGGCAAATGAGCCGGAAAGCGCGAGCGCGACAACGCGCTCGAATCAAACCGCGCGGCGGCGGGCGCGCCACACTCGTGTCCCGCGCGGGCGGTCCCGCAAAAGCCCGCTGGCTCGGTCGGCGCGCGATTCGAGGCGCAATTCTCGACCGACTGCCACATTTCAGGAGTCGGCACGGTAGAATAGCGGCAACCTGTTGGATAAGCAATTGCAGGCGATTGGCCGCTAACTTGCCGCGAACGGTCGTTCAACGTCACGTTATCTAATGTCAATATGCGTTGAACGCAACAGATCGAGCGGTAAGTCCGCTCAACCGCGTTCTTCGGTGCTCCGCCTCGTGCGCCACGGCCGGCGCGCCATGCAACGCATCTCCGCCGTCCAGGCGATTGCTTATCTAACAGGTTGTGCAAGACACGGGGTCGAGGCTTCCAATGCGCTGCCCGTGTTCAAGCCCACTTGCACAGTCGTGAATTTCTTTCACACTTAGGGGCTTGTATGACTAACGCAGTTACCGTCGCAAAGGACAAGGCGTATGTAGTTCCGTTCGAGCAGTTGCGGATGACCGACGTGGAGATCGTCGGCGGCAAGAACGCGTCGCTGGGCGAGATGATCAGCCAGCTCGCCGAAGCCGGCGTGCGCGTGCCGACCGGCTTCGCGACCACCGCGCTCGCGTTCCGTGACTTCCTGCAGCACAACGATCTGACCGAGCGCATCGCCAAACGTCTCGAGACGCTCGACGTCGACGACGTGAAGGCGCTCGCCGAAGCGGGCAAGGAGATCCGTCAATGGATCGTCGACGCGCCGCTGCAGCCGCAGCTCGAGGCTGACATTCGCGCGGGGTTCGACACGCTGCAACAGAGCTCGCCCGAGGAGCTGTCGTTTGCCGTGCGTTCATCCGCGACCGCGGAAGACCTGCCGGACGCATCGTTCGCCGGTCAGCAGGAAAGCTACCTGAACGTGGTCGGCGTCGACGACGTGCTCGATCGCATGAAGCACGTGTTCGCGTCGCTGTATAACGACCGCGCCATCTCTTATCGCGTCCACAAGGGCTTCACGCATGCTGAAGTCGCGTTGTCGGCGGGCGTGCAGCGCATGGTGCGTTCGGACGTCGGCGCCGCGGGCGTGATGTTCACGCTGGACACCGAATCGGGCTTCAAGGACGCCGTCTTCATCACGTCGAGCTATGGCCTCGGCGAAACCGTCGTGCAGGGCGCGGTGAATCCGGACGAGTTCTACGTCTTCAAGACCACGCTCGCGCAGGGCAAGTACCCAATCATTCGCCGCTCGATCGGCTCGAAGCTGATCAAGATGGAGTTCACGAAGCCGGGCGAGCCGGGCCGCGTGAAGACCGTCGACGTCGCGCACGAACAGCGCAACCGCTTCTCGATCACCGACGAAGACGTGATCGAGCTCGCGAAGTACGCGGTGATCATCGAGAAGCACTACCAGCGTCCGATGGACATCGAGTGGGGCAAGGACGGCCGCGACGGCAAGATTTTCATCCTGCAGGCGCGTCCGGAAACGGTGAAGAGCCAGGGCGGCGGCAAGGCCGAGCAGCGCTTCAAGCTGAAGGGCCAGTCGAACGTGCTGGCAACGGGCCGCGCGATCGGTCAGAAGATCGGCGCGGGTCCGGTGCGCGTGGTCCACGACCCGTCGGAGATGGACCGCGTGCAGCCGGGTGACGTGCTCGTCGCCGACATGACCGATCCGAACTGGGAGCCGGTCATGAAGCGTGCGTCGGCAATCGTCACGAACCGTGGCGGCCGCACCTGCCATGCGGCGATCATCGCGCGTGAGCTGGGCGTGCCGGCCGTGGTCGGCTGCGGCGACGCGACCGACGTGCTGAAGGACGGCGCACTCGTCACCGTGTCGTGCGCTGAAGGCGACGAAGGCAAGATCTACGACGGCCTGCTCGAAACCGAAGTCACCGAAGTGCAGCGCGGCGAACTGCCGCCGATTCCGGTGAAGATCATGATGAACGTCGGCAATCCGCAGCTCGCATTCGACTTCTCGCAACTGCCGAACGCAGGTGTGGGTCTCGCGCGGCTCGAGTTCATCATCAACAACAACATCGGCGTGCACCCGAAGGCGATCCTCGAGTACCCGAACGTCGATCAGGACCTGAAGAAGGCGGTCGAAAGCGTCGCGCGCGGTCACGCCTCGCCGCGCGCGTTCTACGTCGACAAGCTGACCGAAGGTATCGCAACGATCGCGGCGGCGTTCTATCCGAAGCCCGTCATCGTGCGTCTGTCGGACTTCAAGTCGAACGAGTACAAGAAGCTGATCGGCGGCTCGCGCTATGAGCCGGACGAGGAAAACCCGATGCTGGGTTTCCGCGGCGCGTCGCGCTATATCGCGGAAGACTTCGCCGAGGCGTTCCAGATGGAATGCGTCGCGCTGAAGAAGGTGCGTGAAGAGATGGGCCTCGACAACGTCGAGATCATGGTGCCGTTCGTGCGTACGTTGAAGCAGGCGGAGCGCGTGGTCGGGCTGCTCGCGAAGTTCGGCCTGAAGCGCGGCGAGAAGGGCCTGCGTCTGATCATGATGTGCGAAGTGCCGACGAACGCGATCCTCGCGGAAGAGTTCCTGCAGTACTTCGACGGATTCTCGATCGGCTCGAACGACCTGACGCAGCTCACGCTCGGCCTCGACCGCGACTCGGGCATGGAACTGCTCGCGGTCGATTTCGACGAGCGTGATCCAGCGGTCAAGTTCCTGCTCAAGCGCGCGATCGAAACCTGTCTGCGTCTCGACAAGTACGTCGGTATCTGCGGCCAGGGGCCGTCGGATCATCCGGACTTCGCGCAATGGCTGACTGACGAAGGCATCAAGTCGATCTCGCTCAACCCCGACACGATCATCGATACGTGGCAGCAGCTGGCAAAGGCGAAGCAGTAACTCGCGAGGTAGCGAATGCCGCTTTCGCAGGCGGCATTCGGCACGCGTTAAAGGCACGTCCGCTTCGTGCTATAAACACCCCGGTAGAACCGGGGTGTTTTGCTTTGTGGAGGTCGACGTGGCGCCTGGTGGACTGTTCTGGTGGATCGGGGCGGGTGTGCTTGTCGTGCTGGAACTGATGAGCGGCACCTTCTATCTGTTGATGATCGCGTTCGGCTTCGTCGCGGCCGCGCTTGCGCGCATTGCCGGCGCCGGGACCGATCTGCAATTCGTAGTGGCGGCGCTGGTTGCGCTCGCGGCGGTCGTGGTGCTCAGACGTTCGCGCTTCGGCCGTCGTAGGCGCGAGCAGGCGTCGCGCAATCCGGATGTCAATCTGGATATCGGGCAGACGCTGAACGTGCCGGCCTGGCAGGGGCGCAAAGCACGCGCGACCTATCGTGGCGCGGCATGGGACATCGAGCTGGCCGCGGGCGAACCCGAAGACGCGCAGGTCTACGAGATCAGGGAGTTGCGGGGCAGTTGCCTCGTCGTCGTCGCGAGCCGGCAGCCGAAGGCGCGCGCGAGCGCGACCTGACGATCCGAGCGCCGGCCGCCCAAGCTGAAAACGCAGGCCCGACCAACCTGCGCACAACTATTCGAAGCAGAATCGGAGGGTAGCGATATGGATTCAACCATCGTCGGGGCAGTGCTGCTGATCGTCGTGATCATGCTCGCGTCGCAGACCATCAAGATCGTGCCGCAGCAGCATGCGTGGGTGCTCGAGCGCCTCGGCCGTTATCACGCGACGCTGACGCCGGGTCTGAGCTTCGCGTTCCCGTTCGTCGACCGGGTCGCGTACAAGCACGTGCTGAAGGAAATTCCTCTCGAAGTGCCGAGCCAGGTCTGTATTACGCGCGACAACACGCAACTGCAGGTCGACGGTGTGCTGTATTTCCAGGTCACCGATCCGATGAAGGCATCGTACGGATCGAGCAACTTCGTGTTCGCGATCACGCAGTTGTCGCAGACCACGCTGCGCTCGGTCATCGGCAAGCTGGAGCTGGACCGGACCTTCGAGGAGCGCGATTTCATCAATCGCAGCATCGTGTCCGCGCTGGACGAGGCGGCCGCGAACTGGGGCGTAAAAGTGCTGCGCTACGAGATCAAGGACCTGACGCCGCCCAAGGAAATCCTTCACGCGATGCAGGCGCAGATCACCGCCGAGCGCGAGAAACGCGCGCTGATCGCGGCATCGGAAGGGCGCAAGCAGGAGCAGATCAATATCGCGTCGGGCGGCCGCGAGGCGGCGATCCAGAAGTCCGAAGGCGAGCGTCAGGCAGCGATCAATCAGGCGCAGGGGCAGGCCGCGGCGATTCTGGCGGTGGCCGAGGCGAACGCGCAGGCGATCCAGAAGATCGCGGCGGCGATCCAGCTGAACGGCGGCATGGACGCGGTGAATCTGAAGGTGGCCGAACAGTACGTGAACGCGTTCTCGAACCTCGCCAGGCAGGGCACGACACTGATCGTGCCGGGCGACATGTCGAACATGAGTTCGATGATCGCGTCGGCGCTGACCATCGTGAACAAGAGCAAGGCGGCAGCGGAGCCGCCGCGCGGCGACTTGCGCTGACGAACGGGCAATGCATGCGCAATGAGCGCGTGACGTAAAAGCAAATGGCCCGCACATCGATGCGCGGGCCATTTTTGCATGAGCCGGAAACGAATCGCGTTCAGGTCGGCGAGCGCATCAAGCGCGCCTTCTCGCGCTCCCAGTCGCGCTTCTTCTCGGTCTCGCGCTTGTCGTGCATCTTCTTGCCCTTCGCGAGACCGATCTCGCATTTGACGCGACCGTTCTTGTAGTGAAAATTCAGCGGCACGAGCGTGTAGCCGCGCTGCTCGACCTTGCCGATCAGCTTGCTGATCTCCTCGCTATGCAGCAGCAACTTGCGCGTGCGCACCGGGTCGGGATGGATGTGCGTCGACGCTTCGGGCAGCGGGCTGATGTGCGTGCCGATCAGGAACAGCTCGCCGTTGCGGATCACCACGTAGCCTTCCTTGATCTGGCCGCGCCCGGCGCGCAACGCCTTGACCTCCCATCCTTCGAGCACGAGGCCTGCCTCATAGCGTTCCTCGACCGAGTAGTCGTAGAAGGCTTTTCTGTTGTCTATGATGCTCATGAATGGAAAGTGCCCAACTCGTTTAAAATCACGATTTTAGCAAAGCGGGGCAAGGAAAGCCCGCGGCGCTCGTCCACCGTTGCCACGCGCTGTTCAATTTATGGCAGATGTCCAGAAAACCGTTTTGATTCGCCACTCGGCGGAGCAGATGTTCGACCTCGTCACCGACGTCGACGATTACCCCAAGTTCCTGCCATGGTGCGGGGGCATCGAAATTCGTCACCGGGACGACACCAGCATGGAGGCGAGGATCGATATCAACTTCAAGGGCATCAAGCAGCATTTCGCCACGCGCAACTCGATGGAGCGCCCCACGCGCATCGACATGGAATTCGCCGACGGTCCGTTTCGCAAGTTCACCGGTTTCTGGCGCTTCACGCCGCTGCGCGCCGATGCGTGCAAGATCGAATTCGCGCTGCACTACGAGTTCACCAGCATCCTGCTCGAGAAGATCATCGGGCCGGTGTTCAATCACATCGCCAATACCTTCGTCGAATCTTTCGTGAAGCGCGCCAACCAGCGCTATGGTCAGTCATGAGCGCGCGGCTAACGGTCGAGGTCTGCTATGCGCTCGCTGCCGAGCAGGCGCTGATTGCGGTCGAGTTGCCCGCGGGCGCGACGCTGCAACAGGCGATCGGCGCAAGCGGGATTCTGCAGCGCTTTCCGTCGATCGATCTGAACACGCAGAAGGTGGGCGTGTTCGGCAAGCTCAAGCCGCTCGATACGGTGCTGGCCGACCATGATCGCGTCGAGATTTACCGGCCGTTGCTGGTGGATCCGAAGGTGTCGCGCCAACGCCGCGTCGAAAAGACACGCAAGGCGGGGTCGATCGAGGGGCGGCGTTGGTTGAACAAGGATTCGCGCTAGGCGGCGCTAGTTGGGGGGCGGCGGACTTTTTTCGCGCGCCGCCCGTTTTGCATCATCGCGTCACGTCACCTCAAGGCGCCGCCGTCTGCGCCTTATCGTTCATGCCCTCGATGCGCGCCGCACCCGACGAATCGTCGTCCGAATGCCGGCGCACCGACCACCAGACCCCCGCCACCAGCAGCAGGATCGCCGCGAGTTCGAGCGGGCGCGGCAGGCGCTCGTCGTAAATGAACGCGTAAAGCAGCGCGAACAGCGTCTCGAACACGATCATCTGGCCGGACAGCGTTAGCGGCAGCCGTTTTGCCGCGGCATTCCACAGGCCGTTGCCGAGCCACGACGCGCCGATCGCGAGTGCGAGGTTGAGCAGCCAGAACGTGTGCCAGCGCGGGTCGGCCAACTCACCGTGCGGGCCGCCCGACGGCAGCACCGCGACCACGAGCCACAACGCGCCGCCGAGCGCGCCAGTCACGACGCCCCACAGCACCGACCACTCATTGCCGCTGAAATGCGTCTGACGCTGCAGGTAACGGGCGTTCTCGACCGCGAACCAGGTCCAGCAGATGAGCGCGCCCACCGCGCAGGCCACGCCGAGCAGGCGCGTCGCGATGCTCACCGGCGCCGCGCCGGCCACCGGAAAGAGGTCGATATTGATGCAGACGATGCCCGCCATCACGGTCGCGAGCGGCCATGCGAGGCGCGTGAGCGGCACCGCGCCGTGATCGCGCCGGCCGACCAGCGTGACCGTGACCGGCAGCACGCCGACGATCAGCGAGGCCGGCGCGATTCCGATCAGGTGCACGGCGGCCGTCAGCAGCAGGTAATAGACGATATTGCCGGCCAGCGCGAGCTTGACGAGCGCGATCAGATCCTCGCGGCTCAGCCGTTTGGCGAGCGAACGCGCGATCGGCAGCGCCGCGGCGAGCGACACGACGCCGTACATCGAGTAGCGGCCGGCGACGAGCAGGAGCGGGGAGAAGTCGGGCAGCACCCGCGGCACCAGAAACACCATGCCCCACAAGGCTCCGGCCATGACGCCATATACGACACCGCGCTGCATCGACTGCCTCTGCTGGATAAACTGGAATGGCCGGCAGAATAGCGGTTTTGCGAGCGGGGCGTCTTGTTCGATCCTGCATTCAGGCCGCTCGACAGGGTACGTGCCGCGAAAATGCCGCCGGCTCTGCTCCGGTTTCGCCTGCGAACGCGCAAACGAAACCCGTTCGAACCCGACGCGAACAGGCGAGCGAAATCGACGCAGGCGGGAGCGGCAAAAAATCGTCTGAAATTCGCTAAGCTGCTGTTCGCGCAGTGAAAACCGGGGTGGTATCGCGTATAATTCGCTTTTGCGCCTATAGGATTTGCCATGCGTCTGATCCAAACAGCACTCACGTTCGATGACGTGCTCCTCGTCCCGGCCTTCTCCGATGTTCTGCCGCGCGACACCAGCCTCAAGACCCGGCTGACCCGCAACATCTCCCTCAACATGCCGCTCGTGTCCGCCGCGATGGACACGGTCACCGAAGCACGTCTGGCAATCGCCATGGCGCAAATGGGCGGCGTCGGCATCATCCACAAGAACCTCACGCCGGCCGAGCAGGCGCGTGAAGTCGCGAAGGTCAAGCGTTTCGAGTCGGGCGTCGTGCGCGATCCGATCACCGTGCCGCCGCATATGAAAGTGCGCGACGTGATCGCACTGTCGCGCCAGCATGGCATTTCGGGCTTCCCGGTCGTCGAGGGCTCGCAGCTCGTCGGCATCGTGACGAATCGCGACCTGCGCTTCGAAGAGCGTCTGGACGAGCCGGTGCGCAACATCATGACGCCGCGCGAGCGCCTCGTCACTGTCAAGGAAGGCACGCCGCTCGCCGAAGCGAAGGCGCTGATGCACAGCCACCGCCTCGAGCGCGTGCTGGTCATCAACGACGCATTCGAACTGCGCGGCCTGATGACCGTCAAGGACATCACCAAGCAGACCGAGCACCCGGATGCATGCAAGGACGAGCACGGCAAGCTGCGCGCGGGCGCGGCGGTCGGCGTCGGCGCGGACAACGAAGAGCGCGTCGAGCTGCTCGTGCAGGCCGGCGTCGACGTGATCGTCGTCGATACCGCGCATGGCCACAGCATGGGCGTGCTCGAGCGCGTCAAGTGGGTCAAGCAGAACTTCCCGCACGTCGAGGTGATCGGCGGCAACATCGCAACCGCCGCGGCCGCCAGGGCGCTCGTCGAATACGGCGCGGACGGCGTCAAGGTCGGTATCGGCCCGGGCTCCATCTGCACGACGCGAATCGTCGCAGGCGTCGGCGTGCCGCAGGTCACCGCTATCTCCAACGTGTCCGAAGCGCTGAGTGGCACCGGCGTGCCGGTCATCGCCGACGGCGGCGTGCGCTTCTCGGGCGACGTCAGCAAGGCGCTCGCGGCGGGCGCCAGCGCGGTCATGATGGGCAGCATGTTCGCCGGTACCGAGGAGTCGCCGGGCGATGTATTCCTGTACCAGGGCCGCCAGTACAAGTCGTACCGTGGCATGGGCTCGGTCGGCGCCATGAAGGACGGCGCGGCGGACCGGTACTTCCAGGACAACTCGGCCAACATCGACAAGCTGGTGCCGGAGGGCATCGAAGGTCGCGTCGCGTACAAGGGTTCGGTCAACGCAATCCTGTTCCAGCTGATCGGCGGCGTGCGCGCGAGCATGGGCTACTGCGGCTGCCGCACCATCGCCGAAATGAACGAGAAGGCCGAGTTCGTGCAGATCACCGGTGCGGGCCTGCGCGAGTCGCATGTGCACGATGTGCAAATCACCAAGGAAGCGCCCAACTACCACGTGGACTAAACGCCCATGAAGCCACTGCTGCGCGTTGTACTGATCCTCGATGCGTTGTTGCTGCTGGCGTTCGGCCTGCTGTTCGTGCTGACGCCGTGGACCTCGCTGTACGACGCGTTGCAACTGGTGCCAACGGAGCCGATGCTGGTCGGCCAGGCGTTCGGCGTCGCGCTGATCGGGCTCGCGTGGCTCGCGGTGCATGCGTCGTTCGACGGGGCGCTGACCTCGACGGTCGCGAAGGTCGTCGGTCATGTGCACTGGCTGATCGGCGTGCTGATGCTGGTCTGGCTGCTCGGGCTGCATACGCCGTCGCTGACCGGTTTCGGCCAGATGGTGGCGGTGCTGGCCGGTGTGGTGCTGGTGGTGATCGGGCTCGGCGGCGTGCGACTGTCGGGTGCGGTGCGGCGGCGCGAGAAGGGGATCGTGATCAAGCCCTCGTCGAGCAAGGCCGACAGTCGTGCCGATAAGCGTGCCGCGAAAGAGGCCGAAAAGGATGCCGCACGGGAGCGTGAACCCGAACGCGACAACGCGCGCGAGCCACATGCCTCAGCGGGCTTTCCGGTCTATCACGCCGAGCCGGTGCCAGAGCCCGTCGTGCCGGTCACGCGGCCGGCCAATCCGGCTGCCGCGGCTTCCGTTGCCACTACCGCGCCGCTTCATCCGGCCGCAAGCGAGCCCGGCCAGAGCGAGTCCGAACGCGCCGCGCGCGACACCAGCAACGACGTGCCCGGCGCACCCCGCCCGCCGTTTCATGGTTGAAGCGCCGCGCGCCAGGCCGTTTGCCGAAGCTAGCGGATTTCGTTCGCGCGCATCGCAGGCGGCGAGTTCCGTGGTTGGCCGCGCCCTTGTGCTTCATCGTAATGTTGGCTGTCCGCGCCGCGCCAAGACCGTCGCCGCGCGGACCGCTTTGAATTCGACGCCGCGCCTCGCGCGCGGCATTCCGTATCCGCTCACTTCTGATTCCGTCCGCTGCCATGCATGACAAGATCCTGATTCTCGACTTCGGTTCGCAAGTCACCCAACTGATTGCACGTCGCGTTCGCGAAGCCAACGTGTATTCGGAAATCCATCCGTACGACGTCGACGCGTCGTTCATCCGCGACTTCGCGCCGAAGGGCGTGATTCTGTCGGGCGGCCCGAGCTCGGTCACCGAGGAAGACACGCCGCGCGTGCCGCAAGCCGTGTTCGAACTCGGCGTGCCGGTGCTCGGCATCTGCTACGGCATGCAGGCGATGGCGCAGCAGCTCGGCGGCAAGGTCGACATCGGTCATCTGCGCGAATTCGGCTACGCCGAAGTGCGCGCGCGCAACCATACGAGCCTGCTCGAAGGCATCAGCGACTTCACCACGTCCGAAGGCCACGGCATGCTGAAGGTATGGATGAGCCACGGCGACAGGGTGCTGGAGATGCCGCCGGGTTTCGCGCTGATGGCATCGACGGAATCGTGCCCGATCGCCGCGATGGCCGACGAGCAGCGCCGCTTCTATGGCCTGCAATGGCATCCGGAAGTCACGCACACGGTGCAGGGCCGCGCGATGCTCGAGCGCTTCGTGCTGCAGATCTGCGGCGCGAAGGCCGATTGGGAAATGGGCCACTACATCGACGAAGCCGTCGCGAAGATTCGCGAGCAGGTCGGTAACGAGCACGTCATTCTGGGCTTGTCGGGCGGCGTGGATTCGTCGGTGGCGGCGGCGCTGCTGCACCGCGCGATCGGCGATCAACTGACCTGCGTGTTCGTCGACCATGGCCTGCTGCGCCTGAACGAAGCCGAGCAGGTGATGGCGCTGTTCGCCGATCACCTTGGCGTGAAGGTGATTCACGTCGACGCGAGCCAAGCATTCCTCGGTAAGCTCGCCGGCGTGACCGATCCTGAAGCGAAGCGCAAGATCATCGGCGCGGAGTTCGTCGAAGTGTTCCAGGCCGAAGCCGGCAAGCTGACCGACGCGAAGTGGCTGGCACAAGGCACGATCTATCCGGACGTGATCGAATCGGCGGGCAAGGGCAAGAAGGCCGCGCAAACCATCAAGAGCCACCACAACGTCGGTGGTCTGCCGGAGACGCTGAACCTGAAGCTGCTCGAACCGTTGCGCGAGCTGTTCAAGGACGAAGTGCGCGAGCTTGGCGTGAAGCTGGGTCTGCCGCACTCGATGGTGTATCGCCATCCGTTCCCGGGTCCGGGTCTGGGCGTGCGGATCCTCGGCGAAGTGAAGCGCGATTTCGCGGACCTGCTGCGCCGCGCGGACGCGATTTTCATCGAGACGCTGCGCAACACGATCGACAAGGAAACCGGCAAGTCGTGGTACGACCTGACGAGCCAGGCGTTCGCGGTGTTCCTGCCGGTCAAGAGCGTCGGCGTGATGGGCGACGGGCGCACCTACGAGTACGTCGTCGCGTTGCGCGCGGTGCAGACGCTCGACTTCATGACCGCGCATTGGGCGCATCTGCCGCATGAACTGCTTGGGCATGTGTCGAACCGGATCATCAACGAAGTTCGCGGGATCAACCGGGTCGTCTACGACATCTCGGGGAAGCCGCCTGCGACGATCGAGTGGGAATGAAGGTAAAAATATCTCAATTAAATCAATGGCTTATGAGGTATGTTCGGATTGTCTATCAGAGTGCAACGTTGCCTCTAAGTATTTGATTTTTAATGGGTATCTCCACCATTCCGTAGAAAGCTGGGCGTCTTCGACGGTATCAAAGACGGTACAAGTGTCGGTAAACCGGACGGTATGGTTCCGTTCGAAATTCGGGTTTCAATTGTTACCGTCAATGCGATTCCGGGCATGACGGTAAAGTTTTCCCCGAAAAGCTAGACTCCGCGTGGGTTTGCGGGCGTCTGTAGGTCTTGTGGTTGGTGACGGTAAAAAGTCGTCCCAACCACGAGAACGACACACGATGCTCACCGAATTCGCGCTTCGCAACCTCAAGCCCCGTACAACTCTGTACAAGATTGCCGACCAGCCTTTCTGAGCGTCATTCGTCAGCTTCGGTACTACATGCCAGGGCTTCATGAAGCCGGGTTTCGGTCGTGCGCAAGCTCGTACACGGACAGCAATTTCCGCTGTCCACGGCACGTGTACCGACGTAGATTTTGGACAATTCTGTAGTGGCGGAAAGTTGGCCAGGTGAAGAAAAGCCGCACCCTGCGGCTTTTCTGCGCACTCGTCATGCCAGTCGGAGCATGAGTGTGAGGGTATGAATCGGAGACGGTGTGAGCCCGTACGACTCATAGAAAGCCGCTGCGTGTGCGTCAATCGCATGCACAAGCATCGCACGTACGCCAAGATCTTTTGCGATCGAGCTAGCGCGATTGAGGACGTCCTTCAAAAGGGCAGTGCCGAGTTGGATGCCTTTTGTATTTACGTCTCGCGCTAGCCGGCCAAGCACAACCACCGGAATTGGATCCGGCATATTTCGACGAACGTTGCCGGTTGCATCGACATGGGCAACGGCTCCAGCCGCGAGGGCATAGTAGCGTAGACGCGGCCGGTATCATCGGTCGTTACAAATACACGGCTTGTCCCACTGTTGTGGTTAATCAGGGCGCGCCGCTTCAGCTCGTCGTCAAGCTCCAGCCTTCCGCAGGAAAAGCTGGCAACGTCGTGCTCGGCCAGCAGCGGCTGCGGAGCAGAAAGCTTCCGATTCATTCGCTGTTTTCATTCCAAGGGGTTTTCACGTCCATAAGACGTGCAAGACCCGCGTTTGCGGCTTTCGGCGCGTCTAGCAATTCGGTGAACTGCTTAAATTTTTCCGAATCAAGCCCAAAGAAAGTGCGATCCAGGACGACGGCCTGAGCGCGCTCGCAAGCGGCCTCCAACATAAAGTCAGAGCGGTTTTTGCCAAGCAGGCTCGCTGCGTAATCGATCAGATCACGTTGCTCTGGCAAGGCGCGAAGATTAATAGGTGCGTCGCGCATGATGCACTCCATACTGTATATACGATAGATATACGTATGGCAGGGCAATGTATATCTGATGTCAATACGCGCCGTGGCAGAATCCGTCAAGTTTCAGCCTGGCGACTGGATCGAGAAGTGCCTGGATCGACGGGTAGAGCTACGTGCCGAAACTATTGCCCGGGAATGTGGTAGTGCCGGTGCTGAGTGCCACCTTGTGTGTCGAATCTGCGGGCGATGGAGGACGAGGCCCGGGATATACTGTGTGGCCTCTTTTTTACCGAGCCGGTAGGCAATCAAGGACGCCTTACGGACTCGATCCGAGGGGCGGATTCAGCCGTTGGCGGATTGACTGGATCTGCCCGCGTGGGAGGCAATCCGAGACCCGCTGGACTTCGCATTGTTGGAGCGGGTCGGTCGCGCAAATATCACGTCAAGTCATGACTAGCAAACACTCTTCCACCAAGTCACGTCGATCCTCGAAGCTTTCCCGCATCCACGCCCCCGATCACATGTCGCCCGCCGACTGGCAGCGCGCCTTGCGTCGGCAATTCGGGCAAGAGCAAGCGTTCTCGCTGGAGAATCTCGGGACGGAGACGTATTTCTCCGAATTCCGCGTCGGCAATCCGGAGTCGAACTTCAGCTATCGCGTGTCGATTCGTGGGACCTGCCCGGGCGACAACTTTTGCGACTGTCCCGATTACGCCACCAACGAACTCGGCACCTGCAAGCACATTGAATTTACCTTGTCGCGACTGCTGCGCAAGCGAGGCGCAAAGGCGGCCTTCGCCCGTGGTTATCAGCCCGCATTCTCGGAGCTGTATTTGCGAAACGAGGGAGGGCGAGCGGTCCATTTTCGCGCCGGCGCGGATTGTCCGGCAAAGGTAGCCAAAGCGGCCGCCGCTTTGTTCGACGAGTCTCGGCGATGGCATCTGCCGGAGGACCGTTTCGAAGATCTCGGGCGCTTTCTCTCCAGGGTGGCGAAGGCCGGGCACGAATTGCGCGCCCATGACGACGCGCTCGACTTCATCGCTGGCCGAAACGATGCGGCGCGCCGTGCCAGGATGCTCGACGGGCAGTTTCCGCAAGGAGGGGCGACGCCCTCGCTGAAGAAGCTGCTCAAGGTGCCGCTCTATCCGTACCAGGCCGAAGGCGCATTGTTCGCCGTGCGTGCCGGGCGCGCCTTGATCGGCGACGAAATGGGCCTCGGCAAGACGGTGCAGGCCGTCGCGGCGGCGGAAATCCTGATCCGGCATTTTGGCGTGTCGAAAGTGCTGGTGATTTGCCCGACTTCGCTCAAGTATCAGTGGCAGAGCGAGATCACGCGGTTCTCCGGCCACGCTTCGAGGGTAGTCGCGGGCGGCCTTGCCCAGAGGCGGGGCGAATATGCGGCCCAGGATCTCTACAAGATCACCAACTATGAGAAGCTGAAATCGGACCTTGACATGATTTCCGCGTGGGCGCCGGAGCTGGTCATCGTCGACGAGGCGCAGCGCATCAAGAACTGGAACACCATTGCGGCGAAGGCTCTCAAGCGAATCGACAGCCCCTATGCCGTCGTGCTGACGGGAACGCCTCTCGAAAACAAGCTGGAGGAACTCGTTTCCATCGTTCAATTCGTCGACCAGCACCGTCTCGGGCCCACGTGGAAGCTGCTGCACGAACATCAGCTCAAGGACGAGGCGGGACGCGTGACGGGATACACGGGCCTCGAGAAGATCAGCCAGACCCTGGCACCGATCATGATACGGCGTCGCAAGTCCGAGGTGCTGCTGCAGTTGCCCGGGCGCACCGACCAGAATCTGCTGGTGCCCATGACCGAGCTGCAGATGGCGTATCACACGGAAAACGCGGACATCGTGGCCAAAATCGTCCGGCGCTGGCGCAACACCAGGTTTCTGTCGGATCAGGACCAGAGGCGCCTCACCTGTGCTTTGCAGAACATGCGCATGTCGTGCAACAGCACCTATCTGCTGGACCAGGAAACCGATCATGGCGTGAAGGCCGACGAGCTGGCGACGTTGTTCGAGTCGCTTTTCACGCAGCCGGACGAGAAAGTCGTGGTGTTCAGTCAATGGACGCGCACGCATGAGATAGTCATTCGCCGGCTCAAGAAGCTCGGCATCGGCTACGTCAGCTTCCATGGCGGCGTGCCGTCGGAAAATCGGCCCGCGCTGGTGCAGCGCTTTCGGGACGATTCGGACTGTCGGGTATTTCTGTCGACGGACGCAGGTAGCACGGGGCTCAACCTCCAGCACGCGTCGACGCTCGTGAACATGGATCTGCCGTGGAACCCGGCGGTGCTGGAACAGCGCATCGCGCGCATCTATCGGTTGGGCCAGAAAAAGCCGGTACAAGTCGTCAATTACATCGCGAAGGGAACGATCGAGGAGGGCATGCTGTCGGTGCTGGCTTTCAAGCGCTCGCTGGCGGAAGGCATCCTCGATGGCGGCGCCAGCGAAATTCTGCTCGGTGGTTCGCGCCTGACCCGCTTCATGAAGGATGTCGAAAACGTCGCGGGGCGCATGGGAGAGAGCGAGGTCATGGCCGCGGCGGAGGAAGCCGCGAGCGGCGCAGTCGTGTCCGGCGACGCGGCGCGTGACGCGAGCGTCGTGGAAACCGACCTCGCCGGTACCGGCGAGCGGCCTCAAGCTTCGACCATCGATACAGCGCAACGAGGCGCGTCCTTCGAACCGTGGTCAGGGTTGCTGCAGTTCGGCGCGGCGCTGGTGTCGGCGTTGAATGAGCCGGGCGATGGCGCGGTTGCCGCACACCCGTGGGTCGAGCGCGATGCCGTGACGGGCGCGCGAAGTCTCAGGTTGCCGCTGCCATCTCCCGAGACGGCAAGACGACTGGCTGAGGTGCTGTCGACGATCTCGGATGCTCTGCTGCGCGACGGCAGCGCAAACTAAAGTCGCTGAACGTGGGAGTCGGGGAAGGCATCTTCGAGGCGGCCTGCTTCGAGTCGTATTCGAGTTGTACCTGGCGGCGAGATGGGGAAGTTCTAAGCGCAAGCCCGCTCTTCGAGCGCCGCCCTGACCCACCCGAATCCCACGCGCTCCTGCTCGAGCCGCAATCCATGGCGAATCCGGTTGTCGCGGAGGTCATCGAAGAGTTCCCGCTCTTTGGCCGTGAGCCGCGGCAGATCGCGCGTGACCTGATCGCCTTCTTCTCCCCAGAACGCTTCATGCGCCACCAGCGTCGCGCGGTCCATCAAGAACGATCCAACATGCGGGAACCGGCTGCGCAATTGATCGAGAATGGCGAAGCCGTGCGTGTCGATGTCGCCCCAGTAGTGGAGCGCACAGTCCGTGAGCCATCGCGCCGGCTCGAGAGCTTCCCAACCGTAGCCCGCCCCGAAGAGCACGATCGACTGCGGAACGTCGGGAAACGCCAAAAAATTTATCTCGTTTTCCGTAATGAACACGTGGCGGCATGGCAGTGTGAGGCGCGCGAAGCTGTCAGCGTCGAGTGCGATGTCGGGCCGGCCCATGCCGGGCAGAACGGCGAGCCTGTCATCGAGCGCGCGAAATCGAATCCGAGGCGGCTTCTCGCGGAACCCGTAGCGAGCAGCGAATTGGGCGGCGGCTGTCCGGCTGCTGTCGATTGACTCCGACGGCAGCACGAGATCGAGCCATTGGGCGAGGACGCCGCGCCGCGCCTCGATGAATTTCGTGTCGACGTTGGCGATTTCGGCCTGGCGAAGATATACGCCCGGCTGCGGATGTGCTTGCAGCCAATCGACGACTGCCAGCAGTCGTTCCCAATCGCCTGCGAATTCGAGTGCTTGCAACGGGCGCTGCGCAAGCCACGTGGTGAGCTTCGGCTGGCGGGAGCGTGTGATTTCGAGCAGCCGCTCGAACTGCGCTGCGTCGCGGCGCTTGCCGGCGACCGCGAGCGCATCGTCCAGACTGTCCACCCAAGCTGCTTGTGGCAAACGCTGCAGGCCGAGAATGCGATGATTGATTTCGCGCCATTCGATGCGTACGCGCGGTGTCGCGGCAATCTCCGCGATCCATGCGCGTACCGCGTCGAAGCGTTCGGCCAATTCGGAAGAGTTCGGGCCTTTTATCGTTAGACGTAGCGGGAACAGCCCCTCGGTGCCGTCTACGAGGCTCCGCAGCCATTCGCCACGCTCCCATAGGCGCTGGAGGCGAACGCGCAGTTCGGCGGTCGTGGTCCAATTCATTGCTCGAACTCCGCCTTGCGCGCGCGGTACTCCTCGATCGACAGGTTGCGCAGCTTCGAGGCGCGTCCGCCCTCGTTCTGAACGAATCCGACGCTCGAAACGAACGGCTCGATGATGTGAATCTTCTGCAGCGGCGTGACGATCAGCAGTTGCAGGTTCAGTTTTTGAAACAATGTGAGACCGTATTGCGCCGATTCGTCGGAGCCTCGTCCAAACGCCTCGTCGATGACGACGAAGCGGAACGATCGAGAACGCACGGCGCCCCATTCGAGGCCGAACTGATAGGCGAGACTCGCGGCAAGGATCGTATAGGCGAGCTTTTCCTTCTGGCCGCCCGATTTACCGCCCGAGTCCGAATAGTGCTCGTATTCGCTGTCGTCCTCACGCCAACGCTCGCTGGCGGCGAACAGAAACCAGTTGCGCACGTCGGTCACTTTGGCGCGCCAGCGCCGGTCCTGCTCGGTCAACCCTTCGCGGCCGCGGAACCGGTCAATGATCCGTTTGACTTGCAGGAACTTGGTCTCCGAGTATTGGCTATCGTCCGAGCCGGTGAGTTCGCCCTCGGTGCAAGCGCGCAGGTCGCTCTGGAATTCGCGGATCTCTGCGTCGGGGCTGGACTGACTCTCGAGGACGATGTATCGGCCCGCGTTGTAGTCGATTTGTCGCAACGATTCGTTGATGCGTTCGATACGTTCCTTGATCGTTTGCCGTTCGCGGGCGAGCTGGCCGTGGAAGTTGGCGATCTCGTTGATCGTATTGACGTTGAGCAGCTCTTTGAAACGCGCTTCGAAGCGCGGCAGATCGTCCGCTTGCAGCCGCGCGAGCATGTCACGGTACTCTGAGGTCGCGTCGAGGCTCGCATCGAAGTCGGCCGTTTCGAGCTTGTAGGCATCCTTGAAGGCCGCCATGGCCTTGACGATTTTTTCGGCAAGGCGGCCGAGCGACTTCGTTTCGTTGTCGATACGGGTTGTCAACGCCTCTCGCACGTCCCGCTCGCGGTTGTCGCATGACTCGACGGAAAGCTGGTGTTCGCCGAGAATCTCCGCTCGCAGCGCCTCGATTCGCTCGGCAAGTTCGGCATTCACTTGCGCAACGAGCGCGTGCGTCTCGTCGCGCAACGTTTGCGCTGCCTCCCGCCTGGCCAGGATACCGCCCAGTTCCGAGTCGGTGTCCGAGATCGCCGCTTCACTCTCTGTCAACGACGCTTGCGCCGAGTCCAATTGGGCCGTTAGCTCCGCGAGGGCGTCGCTTGCCGCTTCGAGGCGGGCTTTTTCGTCTGCCAGACGTGCGATCGCGGTCGCGCAGCTTCCCCAGTCGATGTCGCGGAAGTCGACGAACTCGCCGACGCGCGCAAGCGCTTCGAGCTGCTCGCGCACCTTCGAGTGCTGGCTTTGAGCTTCTCCAAGCTTCTGTCCGATCTCGCCAAGCCGAACCTCGAGCGCTCGCCGTTGGGCTTCGAGGGCGGCAATTTTGGCCGTGTTGCTCCAACCCAGCACGTAGCGGCTGCGATCGTCAAGCGCGCGGCGGTCGTCTTTTTCGTGGCGCTCGCCAAGCGCTTTCGCCTGGCCCGCACGCGTGATCGCGCGCATCTCGCGCCGAAACTGCTCCTGCGTATCGCAGCATGCATAGTCGAACCGGCGGCCGATTTCGCGCTCGAGCCAGCCATAGAACAGCGAATCGGGCTTGATCGCGAGTTTGTGTGCGAGCGAGTGGCGGTGTAGCTCGATGGCCTCGGCTGCGCGCGCGGCGCGTTCAGAGCGCACGCGAAAGTAGACGAGCCGCCCCCGGAGATGAGTGCGATCGACCCACGCCGCGACGTTCGCATAGTGCTCGTCGGGCACGAGCAGCGACAGGCCGAAGTTGTGCAGGACGCGCTCGGCGGCGCCCTCCCAATCGCGCGCATCCTCTTGCACCTGAATGAGTTCGCCGGCGAACGGCAGGGCGTCTTCCTCCAGACCGAGCGCCGAGCATAGGCTCGCCCGCATCGCGACTTGTTCCTTCGGGATGTTGTTACGTCGAGCTTTCAGGCTCGCGATTTCGTCCTCTAGCAGATCACGCTGCGCTTTCCCTTCGCGAAAGGCCACGCTCCATTCGGTAATCGCATTTTGCTCTTGCGCTTCGTCGTCGACGAGCGAGCTGCGCCGCTCGGCCAGACGTTGGCGTTGGGAAGCGAATGCGGCCTCATCCGTGGCCTCGGTTTCGCCGAGCAGCGTAACGATGGCGGCATAGCGTTGCGCGCGTTCGCGGCGACGCGCGCTTTCTCGCTCGTGCTGGCGGATTTCGACCTCGAGCTGCGCGATGCGATCGCCGCCTTGTTCGGCCACGGCGCGGCGCAAATCGTCCACGCGCTGGCGCGCCTGGTCGCGCGCTTCTTCGTGCCGCGCCTTGCGTGATATTGCACGCGCGTGATCCTCGTCGAGCAATTGGAGGCGGCGCTCGATGAGGCCGAGCTTGAGCCCGGCGAAGTAGGGTTTCAGTGCTTCACGGCACGCTCGCCAGCCTTCGAGAATGTGTCCTTGCTCGCTGTGGCGATCGCAGTCGTCGACGAGCGGTGTCAGCAGTTCCACCTGGCGCTTGGCTTTCAGTACCGCCTCGTGCGCGCGATTCAGATCGTCGAAGTGAGTGATCAGTGCGTCGACGCGCGGTGCAACGTCGAATGGCTCAAGCATGTGGCTGCGTACGAAGTCGGTGAGATTGCCCACCGATTTCATCGATACCGTTTGATGGAAGAGCTCGAGCGCTTGCTCGTTTTCGATTCCAAAGCGCCGCCGGAACCAGGCGCTGTATTTCGGAAATGTGTCCTCGATTTCGGCACCCAGCCCGCGCAGCTTTTTGCGCAGCTGTGCGATCTCGGTGCCGAAGCGCGAGAAGTCAGCGGCGATCGAGAGATCGCGTTCGGCACAGACGAAGAATCGCGCGGGTTGAGCGTGTGCGTCTTTCATCCAGAACACCTGCGCGAGTGTGACTGTGGCATCGTACCCGGCGTTACGAAACACGCCCAAAATCACCGAATAGCTGTTATGGTCGCGCAGGCTCACGGGCCTGGCCGTCCCCGTGACCTCGTTGCGCTCCGACTTGTAGTAGCCAAGCACATACGAGCGTAACGTACGTTCCTTGCTGTCCGCGCCTGCCGCCTTGTTGTAGGCGATGCGCTGCGCGGGCACGAGGAGGGTGGTGATGGCGTCGACGAGCGTCGACTTGCCGGAGCCGATGTCTCCTGTCAGCAGGCCGTTGCGGCCATCGACCCGCAGCACCCAGACTCGTTGGTCGAAGGTTCCCCAATTGAAAACCTCGAGCCGCTCGAGGCGAAAGCCCGTCAGGGCGTCGTCGACGGCAAAATCGAGGCCGAGCGTGCGCGGCTCATTCATCGCGACTCTCCTGTTGGTCAGAAACCGTCGAATCTTGAAGGTGGTGCGCCCGATAGCTCGCGAGCCGCGCGTCGAAATCGAGCAGCCATTGCGCATCGACGAACGCCTTGAGAATGCGCCGCACCTCGAATGTGGGCGGTCCGCTCGTGGTCTTCATCCGGCGTAGGAAGCCGAGCTCGACGATCTTGTTCACGTGTGTATCGATTTGATCGACCAGGCGCGCCTCGTTGGTGCTCGCGGGAAGGAATACGCGTACGAGCTCGACGATGTCCTCGCGCGCAAGGACGAGCCGCGTGTCGCCGCCGCCAGCATCCCATTCCGCCAGCTTCTTTCGCAGCAGCGCGAGCAGCAGGCTCACGGGGAACGAGAGTGGACGCCGGACAACGAGCCGGGGTAGCTTAGCCTGTTCCCCATCGACTTCAGCGTCATGCGCGGCGCGGCTTTTTACGAAGGCGTAGCCTTCCGCCTCGTCCACGACGAGCTCGAGGCCAAGCACGGCGACGTAGTCGCGCGCGTGCGTCTGCAATTCGAGCAGTGCGGCCCAGAGGCGCTCGTTTCCATCACGATAAACCACGCCCTTGAGCAGCGCGATGGCAACTGTCGACAAATCGCCTCGACCAGGCGACGAGGCTTGCTGTTCTTCCGTCATCTCTACCTTGTGAAAATCACACGCGGCATCGTCGTGCGCTTAATGATTGGTGTTCCGTTGGCGTCGTTCGCCTGCCACTCGATCGTATCGGAAATGGTCTCATCGACGGTCGCGCGAAATGATCCAGCTTCGGCGCTCAGTTGCAAATAGGCGACGAGCTCGGCGAGCCCATGCTCGAGAGGCTGCGAAGCGGTCAGTTCGGCAAGCGTCACTTGCGGCCGATCTTGCAGGCATCGGCGGATATGGCCTGCGAGGCGCGCGCGATCGACGACGATCTGCGTGTAGAGTGCCGAGGCATCGAGGTTCGCCTCACCGGTTTCGATTGAGACGTTGGCAATGAGAGGGCGCAGCGCCGGCGCGTAAAGCGGGCGTTCCATCGGCAGCTCGATGTCAGTGGATGCGGTCTCGATCTCCATGACGGAGCCCGGTGGGGGCGCTTCGCGCAGCGCAAGCGCTTTCGTTTCGATACCGCGCAGAATGTCCATGATGCGGCGGTTTTCGAGCCACGCTTGATCGTCGAGGAAGCGTCGAAGCTGCTGCGAGAGCTGAGCTACCGTGCGCTGCGTATGCTCGCCGGCTTCCAGCCAGTCATAGTGGACGCGCCGCGTGCGCGCGTCGGGCCTCATTTCCATGACCGCCGGCAGCGCCAGCACGCGCTCGAGCCGTTTCGAGAGTTCCTCTTGACGGCGGCTCGACATCAGGAAGTCCCAAAACGCCCGGAAGCTGCTGCCCTGGTCCGAATCGGCGATCGCGTCGCGCTCGCCCATGATTTCCTCGATGAGCGCACCCTTCGATCCTTCCCAGAGCGCGATTCGCTCGCGCACATGTCGGTCCAGCAGCCGAAAGTTTTGTTCGACTTCACGGAAATCCGTGAGCAGGTCGCGCGCCATCTGCATGAATTGCTGAAAGCGGTCCTTGAGCGCGGCATCGTCGAGCAGCCGAACGTCACCGGCCTCCACGCGGGCGATTTCTTCGTCGATCTGGCCGCGCCGCGTGTGGAGCTCGGCAAGACGCTTTTCGGGGTCCGCCTCGCTGCCTTCGCCCATCTGCCGCAGCAGCTCGAAAAGTGTCAAGAGCCTCGATTCCGTGCCGACAAAGCTGCGTTCCGTCAGCGTGCCGAGCCACGCGATCGCTTTCTCCGTGGCGGGTGTCAGGTCGAACTGCGGTTCATCGGATCCTTGGCGATAGTACTTGCGCAACCATCCCTTTTCAGGGCTGGCCCAGTCGTTCAGATACTCGAGCGCCGGCTTCGGGAAGGCGTCATCGCCGAGTTGTTCGCGCAACGCGTAAAGCTCATCTTCGAGTGCTTCGGCAAGAAGCGGAGCCGCCACCACGCGCACGTTTGGCGCGACGAACACGCGGTGCAGGAAGCTGACAGCGAGCGGCGCGTGGTCGGAGCGTAACAGGCGCCAAGCGGGATGGCGCGTGCGCAGCGCATCGAGGGTAGGGTAGTCGAGGGGCATCGGTGCGAGATGACGGGTTCGGCACCCCTGAGGAGATCGCCGAACTTTGGCTCAAAAGGCCAGTATCCTACTCCGACTGTCATCCCAATTTTGCAAGGCTCCGCTCTGGAATGAGTCTCACGGTGTTTCTGGCGGTGTACGTGGGCGCCCGCGCAGGGGTTCGCTCACGGTATCGAATCGGCTTCAGATGCTCGGTCTTGCTGGCTTTTTAAACGGAGCGGGTGCCGATTGTCCAATGCCGTGCAATGGAACCCATTAACTGCCGAGCCAGAATTTCGGTATGACTGACGGTATCGACCCCGCGTGACCAGGCGGAAACGCCGTTCCCACAAGGCTCCAGCCGGCTGATTGACGATCGAGTGGGCGTGATTGGACGTCCCGCACGTACGGCACGATCTAGCAACACCACACACCAAAGCCCGCGTTTTCGCGGGCTTTAATGAGATTCGATTCCTGCGCTAAATGTTGTGCGGATTCAGGCCGTTCAGCAGAACATCGACAACGTGGTGCGCAGCGCCCACCCACATATTGCGATGGAGATGCGTAGGCGCCAGTGCGCGCGTCACCGGCTACACCTTCGTCAAGATCGCCTCGACGCTCCTCAACAATTGTTGGTGCTGACCTGAACATGCGTATCGGGATCTCCGTCGTCACCCGTGCCGTGCCGGCCAGAACATCTGGCAGAACGGTCGACGACGCCGCGCCCGATCGCCTGACCGCGTCGACGCTGACGGGCGACGTCGAGTTCGGCATCGGCACGATCAGCGAGCGCCCCGAGGGCATCACGCTGCAATGCCTCGCGCGCGACAACTTGTGCGCGATCTGCCGCAAGGATTCGGCACTCGCGAAAAAGCGGCGTGTGAGCTGGAAGGATGCGCTGCAGTATCCGTGGCTCGGCATCAAGTCGACGAGCGGCATCCGCAAGTTGATCGACGAAACGTTGTTCACGCTCGGCATGCGCAAGGCGGTCGAGTACGAAGTGTCCTATATGACGACCGGGCTTTCGATGGTGCAGGCCGGTCTCGGCATCGCGATTTTTCCGGGCATTCTACTCGGGTCGTTTCCACATCGCGATCTGGTCGCGCGCAGGCTCGAAGCGCCGCTCGTCACACGCGACGTGAATCTGATCCGACGCGCCGAGCATTCGCTGTCGCCGGCGGCCGAGTCGTTTATCGAGCTTTGGTACAAACGCATCGGCAAGCCGGCCGATCTGTAGCGCGTCGCAGTTGCACACGGCCTGTCGTACTGTATGAATATACAGTATCATGACTGCAATGGGCCGCTTGCGCGGCGGTGTGCGGATCGACGGAAAGAATCAGCGAAGGAACGAGGCGCGATGCCTGAACAACTGTGGTTGCCCGGGCTCGAGGCGCCGTCCCCGCCCACCGACGGGCTCTTTTTCGCGGTCTATCCCGATGCCAATACCGCGGCCGGTATCGCGAAGTTCGCGCAGCAGCTTTGTGTGGAGGCACGCATGCGTAGCGGCGGGCACAGCGGCGTGCGCGGCAAACCGCTCGCGGCGAACCGCTTGCACGTCACGCTCAGGCACCTCGGCAATTTCGCGGGCGGCTTGCCGGCGGATGTGGTCGAGGCGGCGAAACGGGCGGCCGAGGCGGTCAGCATGGCGCCATTTACGGTCGAATTCGACGCGGTCGCCAGCTTCGCGAAAAGGCCGCGGCTCGGGCCGGCGGTGCTGGTGGGCGAGCACGGTGTGCACGGACTGCAGGCGCTTCACGATGCGCTCGAAGCGGGCTTGCGCGACGACGGCATCGAGCCCGACGCACGTTTTACGCCGCACATGACGCTGGCGTACGGGATGCAGTGGATCGAGCGCCGTACGGCCGAGGCGGCGTGCTGGAATGTGCGCGAGTTTGCGCTGATGCACAGCCTGCTGGGACGGACCAGACATATCGTCCTCGCGCGTTGGCCGTTGGTGGGGCCGAGCTGAGGGAGGGGCGTAGGCCACCTCGGTAACGAATTCGCGGCTGTTTCGCGAGGCGCCGGCTAGAACCGCACGCTCGTCCCGCAGCCCCCGGCATAGGCGCCGCCGCTCGCCGCGGCGCCGCCGCAAAAAACGCCGCAGCCGGAAAGCAGCGCGGCCGCGGTAATCGCCGCCAGCGCGCTACGCACGCCGATCCGCCGAGACGCTTGCTGGCCCCCTCGCACTGGCTGCGCGGCGCAGATCGGATGCGATTCCGCGACGGGAAGAGCACTGGGACGGCCGATCGGTTTGAATGGCATGGCGGCGTCAAATTCGACGAGAGGGAACCTCTACGTGCCGCGCCGGTTAAGCGCCGCGCGCGTTGTGTGACTTGATGACTTACTCTAGAGCGTGTTAGGCACTTTTCATAATCGGTGCAGCATGAACGAGCATAAGCATGGCGAAGACGACGAAGTGCAGGCCTGCCAGGGTTTCGGGCAGGCGCTCGTAGTCGCGTGCCAACCGCCGGAAGCGGTTGAGCCAGCCGAAACTGCGCTCGACCACCCAGCGGCGGGGCAGCAGCACGAAGCCCTTCTTCGCCTCAGGCAGCTTGATGACCTGCAGTTCAATGCCTTCATCACGTGCGGCCTGTGCAGCAGTGTCGCCCGTATAGCCCTGGTCAGCAAACGCAAGTTTCACCGTCTGACCGGTGACGTGCTGAACCTGACGCGCAAGCTCGGCCACCTGCGCGCGCTCCTGCTCGTTGGCCGGCGTAATGTGCACCGCGAGCAGCATCCCCAGCGTGTCGACAGCCATGTGAACCTTGCTGCCCCGCTTGCGCTTGTAACCGTCGTAGCCCGCACGCGGCCCGCTTTCACACGTGGACTGCAATGTGCGTCCATCCAGAATGACCGCACTGGGCTGGCCCTGACGCTGTTGCGCCACGCGCAGCACCGAGCGCAAATCGTTGACCATCGCCTCGAAACAACCCGCGTTCAGCCAGCGCTGCGTTTGCTGGTAGACCATTTCCCACGGCGGAAAGTTGGTCGGCAGCATGCGCCACGATGCACCCGCGCGCGCCATCCAGCGAAGCGCGTTGAACATTTCGCGCAGTTCGTATCGGCGCTGCGGTGCATCTTCGTTCATCAAGGTCAGATACGGAGCGGCGAAGCTCCATTCCTCGTCCGAAACATCTGTCGGGTATGGCTTGCGTTCTATCATCCCGCCAGGTTACCAGGTCTGACAGAAAGTGCCTAACACGCTCTAAGTCCACGCTGAAGCACCGTCAAATGCCGGGTTGCCGGCAAATCGGCGCCTTTATGCCGTCAAGTGAGCACGGAGCGCCCGTGCGCTCCCTGATAGAATGCTCGGGCCGCAACGTTGTGGATTGCAGATGAAATTGCTTGATGCGCTTGTCGAACAGCGTATTGCCGCCGCCGCCGCGCGCGGAGAGTTCGACGACTTGCCGGGTGCGGGCGCGCCGCTGGCCCTCGACGACGATGCGTTGGTGCCTGAAGAGGTGCGCGTCGCCAACCGGATTCTGAAAAATGCGGGCTTCGTGCCGCCCGCCGTCGAGCAGCTTCGCGCGTTGCGCGATCTGCAAACGGAGCTGAATGCCGTGAGCGATCAGCCGACCCGTTGTCGTCTCCAGGCGCGCATGCTCGCGCTCGATATGGCGCTCGAATCGCTGCGCGGCGGCCCGATGGTCCTGCCGCGCGAATATTGCCGCCGCATCGCGGAGCGTCTCTCTGAGCGCGTGGGCAATGTCGATGTAGCCGCCGCGGGTTCGCAGTGAACGAGCCGCTCCCGTGTGCCGCCTCGATCGGCTCTTCTGCGCAAGCCGAGGCCGGTGAGAAATCCGTTGGCGCTTGCATCGGCGCGGTCTTCGCACCGGCGGCTGATCACCCGATGGCCGCTGCCGCCATCCCTCCCGGAAATTCCGACGCTGCCATCATCTCCGAACGCGACCTGCGCTTCATGGCGCTCGCTCAGGCCGCCGCCGAAGAAGCGCGCGCAGCCGGCGAAGTGCCGGTCGGCGCGGTGCTCGTGCGCGGCGACGAAGTCATCGCCACGGGCTTCAATCATCCGATCGGCGCGCATGACCCGTCCGCGCACGCCGAAATGGTCGCGCTGCGCGCAGCCGCGCAGTCGCTCCAAAACTACCGTCTGCCGGGTTGCGAACTCTATGTGACGCTCGAGCCTTGCCTGATGTGCGCCGGCGCGATCATGCACGCGCGCATCGCCCGTGTCGTGTTCGGCGCGCGCGATCCAAAAACCGGCGCGTGCGGCAGCGTGGTCGATGCGTTCGCGAATCCTCAGTTGAACCATCACACGACGGTCAGCGGCGGCGTCCTCGAAGCCGAATGTGGCGCCGCGCTCAGGTCGTTTTTTGCCGAGCGGCGTCGGACGAGTCGCGCAGCCCGCGCGGCGGCGCGTGGCGAAACGGCTGAAGCGGCCGAAGCGGCCGTGGACACCGCCACACCCTCCAGCAGCGAACCGCCCCCAACCACGCCGCTCTAAAACAACAACGCCCAACGGGTCTCGCCATGACCGCATCTCGCACCATCGAACTGATTGCGCCATCCGGCTATCCGCATGATCCGGAGGTGCTGCATCGCGCGCTGCATCGGCTGCGTGCGCAGGGGCATCGAGTCGACGGCGAGGAGGCCGCGAAGCGCCGCTACCAGCGCTTCGCCGGCACCGACGGCGAGCGCGCGGCCGATCTGAACCGGCTCGCCGATCCATCGCGTGAGCTGCCCGATGTCGTGTTGGCCGTGCGCGGCGGCTACGGCGCGGTGCGGATTCTGCACGGTCTCGACTACGAAGGGCTGCAGCGGCGGCTCGCCGATCAGCCGATAGCGCTGGTCGGTCACAGCGACTTCACCGCGATCCAACTGGCGCTGCTCGCGCGCGCCGGCTTGAAGACCTTCGGCGGCCCGATGCTGATGAGTGATTTCGGCGCCGAGCAGCTCAGCGAATTCACGATGCGCCATTTCTGGTCGGCGTTGACGCAGCCGACCATCACGGTCGCGAGCGACACGCCGCAAGCGCAGAGCGTCGACGTAACGGGCACGCTGTGGGGCGGCAATCTGGCGGTGGTTGCGTCGCTTGTCGGCACGCCGTACATGCCGCCGGTGCAGGGCGGCATCCTGTTCGTGGAGGACGTCAACGAGCAGCCGTTCCGTATCGAGCGGATGATCTATCAACTGCATCTGGCCGGCATCCTCGCGCAGCAGAAGGCGCTCGTGCTCGGTGATTTCTCGGGCGGCAAGCCGTACGACTACGACAACGGCTACGACCTGCACGCGATGGTCGAGCAAGTGCGCTCGCTGATCGGCATTCCTGTCGTGACGGGGCTGCAGTTCGGGCACGTTCATAACATGGTGACACTGCCGGTCGGCGCGGCCGCGCATCTGGTCGCCAATGCGCATGGCTTCAGGCTGACGGCGTCGGGCTATCCGAGCATTGGCTGAAGCCGTCGTGGGCGGGGCGGAGGCGGGCGGATCGCTCGCTTTTTTTGCGTCAGTAACGCAACTAACTGTCAGCATTTCCACACTCACCACCTCCCACACCCATCGCCAATGTTTTCAGTTTTTGTTGACAAAAACTGGCTGCCAGTACTCGTCTTGGCATTATAAAAAACGGGTAAGATTCCCGCCAGACAGCCGTGCAGCTTGGCTCACAGCCTTCCGCTGACGCCACGCAGCACAAAAACTGTCGAAAATCGACGCAAAAATTGTTGACAATATTTGTGTCCGTCCTATGATGACCAACATACCGAGACGCCAATCATGTCCGACACCGAATCCGTCGCGAACAGTTCGAAGCCCGAAGCAATCGCCGAGCGCATCCGCGCGGCGATCCTCGAGCACCGGCTGGCACCCGGCGCGAAGCTCACCGAAGCTCAGCTATGCGAAGTATTCAGTGTGAAGCGCGGCCCCATCCGCCAGGCCCTGTCGCAGCTGGCGAGTGAGCGCCTCGTCGATCTCGAGCCGAATCGTGGCGCGTTCGTCGCGAGTCCGTCGTTGCAGGAGGTGCACGAGGTGTTCGAAATGCGCCGCATCATCGAGCTGGCCGTCGTCGAAAAGATCTGTAGCGGACACGGCATGCGGCGTCTGAAGAACATCGGCGGCATGATCGGCCGGGAACGCAAGGCATTCGAAACGCGGGATTTTCCGGCATGGATCCGCTTGTCGGGCGAGTTTCATACGGAGCTCGCGAACCTGACCGGCAACTCAGTGTTGTGCGATTGCCTGAACGGGCTGGTCGCGCGTTCCACGCTGATTTCCGCGCTGTACGAATCGCTCGGACGCAGCCCGTGCTCGTTCGAGGACCACGAAGCGATTCTCGCCGCGCTCGACGCCGGCGATGCGAAGCAGGCGGCCGCGCTGATGTCGCACCATCTGCAAAGCGTCGAGTTGAAGATGCTGGAGCGCCCCGCGCGCGGGGCAGCGGATCTGCATGAAGTATTCGGCGCGCTTGCGTCGAAAGAAGCATCCACCTAGACAGCCGAAGCCGACTCCACCCCAGGCTGAGGCAAGCAGCAGGCGAGCGCCCGTTCGTGGTGCGCGCCGCACTGAATTGAACTGAACCGATAGATGCACGGCCAGGCGGCCTCGCATGAGCGCCGCCGGCCTGAACACGCACGTCCGCCGCGAGACGACGGAGCTCGGGTAGCGACGCATCGCCGGAAAGCCGCGGCGGCTGGCGATGCGACAACCACAAGTACGTCAGTACGGAGACACGCGCGGCACGGTCCGGGACCACGACGCCGACTTCTTCGACCCACGCGGGACGAGAAGCGAGCAACTGGCATGGCCGATGCAATGTCCGTCGATGCTCTTTCGACGGTCCCTATCCAAAGGAGGAATCATGGCTCAGTTCAGTGCAGCGCCAGGCAGTCACCCCATCTCCAACTATCCGGACGGCACGGCTCAAACCGATCCGTCGATGCCGGCCGGCTACAGCGAGCGGCTCTACAACGAGGACCTCGCGCCGCTGCGCGCGCAGAACTGGAGCGCGTACAACATCTTCGCGTTCTGGATGTCGGACGTGCATAGCGTGGGTGGCTATGTATTCGCGGGGAGTCTGTTCGCGCTCGGCCTGACGAGCTGGCAGGTGCTGGTGTCGCTGCTGATCGGCATCACGCTCGTGAACGTGCTGTGCAACCTGATCGCGAAGCCGAGCCAACTGAACGGCGTGCCGTATCCAGTCGCGTGCCGCGCGACCTTCGGCGTGCTCGGCGCGAATGTCCCCGCAGTGATCCGCGGCCTGATCGCGGTCGCGTGGTACGGCATCCAGACCTATCTCGCGTCGAGCGCGCTCGTGATCGTCGTGCTGAAGTTCGTGCCGCAACTGCTGCCGTATGCGGACGTGCATCGGCATGGTCTGCTCGGTCTGTCGACGCTCGGCTGGGCGGGCTTCATGCTGCTGTGGGTACTGCAGGCGCTGGTGTTCTGGCACGGCATGGAGACCATCAAGAAGTTCATCGACTTTGCCGGGCCAGCCGTCTACGTCGTGATGTTCATTCTCGCCGGCTACATGGTGTATCGCGCGGGTTGGCGCAACATCGGCATCAACCTCGGCGGCGTCAAATATCACGGCATGGAAGTGGTACCGGTGATGATCACGGCGATCTCGCTGGTGGTGTCGTACTTCTCCGGACCGATGCTGAATTTCGGTGACTTCTCGCGCTACGGCAGGAGCTTTCGCAGCGTCAAGCGCGGCAACTTCTGGGGCCTGCCGATCAACTTCCTCGCGTTCTCGCTCGTCACGGTGATCACGACCGCGGCCACGCTGCCGGTGTTCGGCGAACTGATTACGGACCCGGTCGAGACGGTGGGCCGCATCGACTATCCGATGGCCGTGATTCTCGGCGCGCTGACCTTCACGATCGCGACGATCGGCATCAACATCGTCGCGAACTTCGTGTCGCCGGCCTTCGACTTCTCGAACGTTGCACCGCGTCTGATCAGCTGGCGCGCGGGCGGCATGCTCGCGGCGGTCGCGTCGGTGTTCATCACGCCGTGGAACCTGTTCAACAATCCGGCCGTGATCCACTACACGCTCGACGTGCTCGGCAGCTTCATCGGGCCTTTGTACGGCGTCCTGATCGTCGACTTCTACCTCGTCAAGCGTCAGAAGATCGTGCTCGACGATCTGTACACGGTCGCGCCGAGCGGCTCGTACTGGTATCGCAACGGCGTCAACTATCGCGCAGTGGCCGCGTTGCTGCCGGCCGCGCTGATCGCGGTGATCTGCGTGATGGTGCCGGGGCTCGACGGCTGCGCGAATTTCTCGTGGTTCATCGGCGCGGGACTCGGCATGCTGTTTTACCGGATGCTCGCACGCTGAGTTTCACGGGCTTTCGTCGCTGCAATAACGAGTCGAACAGGAGTCGCCATGCGTATCAAACTGATCAATCCGAACACGACGCGCCGCATGACCGAGGCGATGGGGCGCTGCGCGCGCGACGTCGCCGCGCCCGGCACCGAAGTGATCGCCGTCAATCCGACGATGGGGCCGCCGTCGATCGAGGGCTATTACGACGAAGCGCTCGCCACGCCCGGTCTGCTCGCCGAAGTCGCGGCCGGCGAACTGGACGGCTGCGACGGCTACGTGATCGCGTGCTTCGGCGACCCCGGTCTCTATGCGGCCCGCGAGTTGGCGCGCGGCCCGGTGATCGGCATCGCCGAGGCGGCGATGCACGCGGCGAGCGTGCTCGCGCCGGGCTTTTCGGTCGTGACGACGCTCGCGCGCACCTGCGGCATGGCCTGGCATCTGGCCGAGCGCTACGGCATGAAGCGCTTCTGCCGCAACGTGCGTGCGACCGACGTCGCCGTGCTCGATCTCGACCAGCCGGGCTCGGCGGCGCGCCGCATCATCCTCGACGAATGCCGGCGCGCGCTCGCCGAGGACGGCTCGGACGCGATCGTGCTCGGCTGCGCGGGCATGGCCGAACTGTGCGCGGAGATCGAGGATGCGCTCGGCGCGCCGGTGATCGAAGGCGTGACGGCGGCCGTCAAATGGACCGAGGCGCTGGTGACGCTGCGTCTCGCGACGGCCAAGCGCGGCGACTACGCGCGGCCGCTCGCGAAGCGCTACGACGGCGCGCTCGCGTCGTTCAGCCCCGGTCCGCTGCGGGTAAACGCCGAGTCGGCGGACACGCACATACACTCGCTGTAACACGCACTATCTGCCCGGCTGTATGGGCGCACCGGGGTGTTTTCGCTACACTGGGTCAACTCGGCGCTGCGGTTTCCGCAGCCGCCGAAGCCGCCCGTTGCGTGGCTACACGTGTGAACCCCGCACCGTTGCCGAGGGGTTTCGAACCGCGTTCACGCGCATTCCTGGTCCCGTCACTACGCATCCGTCAAACCATGCCACTCGACCCGAACTACCCGCGCGATCTGATCGGCTACGGCCGCCACCCGGTGCATCCGAACTGGCCGGGGCGAGCGCGCCTTGCGGTGCAATTCGTCCTCAATTACGAAGAGGGCGGCGAAAACTGCGTGCTGCACGGCGATCCCGCTTCCGAGCAGTTCCTGTCGGAGATCGTGGGCGCGGCGGCGTATCCGGCGCGGCACATGAGCATGGAGTCGATCTACGAATACGGCTCGCGCGCGGGCGTATGGCGCATCCTGCGCGAATTCGAAAGGCGCGACCTGCCGCTGACGGTGTTCGGCGTCGGCATGGCGATCGAACGGCATCCAGAAGTTGCGCGGGCGTTCGTCGAACTCGGACATGAGATCGCGTGCCACGGCTATCGCTGGATTCACTATCAGGACATGTCGCCGGAGCAGGAAGCGCAGCACATGCGCCTCGGCATGGAGGCGATCGAGCGCGTGACCGGCGTGCGGCCGCTCGGCTGGTACACCGGCCGCGACAGTCCGAATACCCATCGGCTGGTCGCCGAATACGGCGGCTTCCTGTACGACTCCGATTACTACGGCGACGACCTGCCGTTCTGGATGGACGTCGAGGTGGCGGGCGGCAAGACCGTGCCGCAACTGATCGTGCCGTACACGCTCGACACCAACGACATGCGCTTCGCCACCCCGCAAGGCTTCAACACCGCGGACCACTTCTTCACCTACCTGCGCGACGCATTCGACGTGCTGTACGAAGAGGGCGACGAAGTGCCGAAGATGCTGTCGATCGGCATGCACTGCCGGCTGCTCGGGCGGCCGGGGCGTTTCCGGGCGCTGCAGCGCTTTCTCGATCACATCGAACAACACGATCGCGTATGGGTGTCGCGGCGCGTCGATATCGCCCGGCACTGGCACGAAACTCATCCTTACCAGCAAGACAACCGCGAGGCTGCGGCATGAAGGCGATGCAATACACCCTGGACCAACTCAACAGGATCTCGACCGACGCGTTCGTCGCGGCGCTGTCGGGCATCTTCGAGCACTCGCCGTGGGTCGCGGAGATTGCGGCGCGGGAGCGGCCGTTCGCGAGCATCGACGAGCTGCATCGCAGGATGTCGCAGATCGTCGAAACGTCTGGCGAGGACAAGCAGCTCGCGCTGATCAACGCGCACCCGGAGCTGGCCGGCAAGGCCGCGGTGCGCGGCGAGCTGACCGCCGAGTCGACGCGCGAGCAAAGCGGCGCGGGTCTCGCGCAATGCACGCAGGAAGAGTTCGACAAGCTGCATGCGCTCAATCAAGCGTATCGCGAGAAATTCGGTTTTCCGTTCATTCTCGCGGTGCGCGGCTACGACCGCCACGGCATCATCGCGAACTTCGAATCGCGCGTGAACAACAGCCGCGCCGACGAACTGCGCGCGAGCCTCGATCAGATCTATCGCATTGCACGTTTGCGGCTCGACGACCTGATCGGCGCGTGACGCGCACTGCGTCACGCAGCGAGCCGTAACGTTTTTCCCGCACCAATCGATCTCAAGGACGACAAAGATGGCACTTCCGATTCTCGACCCCAACGCACCGGAATTCACGCGCCGTTACGTGAACCTGGCGGACCCGCGTCTGGGCGCGCAGGCGCTCGAGGCCAGCGACGAATTCTTCGCGCCGAAGGACCGCATGCTGAATCCGGAACCGGCCGTCTTCATTCCGGGCAAGTACGACGACAACGGCAAGTGGATGGACGGCTGGGAAACGCGTCGCAAGCGCACGACCGGCTACGACTGGTGCATCGTCAAGCTCGCGCGGCCCGGCGTGATCAAGGGACTCGACCTCGACACGAGCCACTTCACCGGCAACTTCCCGCCGGCGGCGTCGGTGGAAGCGGCGCGCGTTGCGGATGGCGAGCCGAATCAGGCGACGCAATGGACCGAGCTCGTGCCGTCGACCACCTTGCAGGGCAATAGCCACCACTACCTCGAAGTCGGCGACGCGAGCGCGTACACGCATCTGCGCGTGAACATCTATCCGGACGGCGGCATCGCGCGTCTGCGTGTTTACGGTCAGCCGCAGGTTGACTGGGCCGGCGCGAGCCGCACCGAGCAGTTCGATCTCGCGGCGATGGAAAACGGCGCGTATCTGGTCGGCGCGAACAACCAGCACTTCGGCGCGGCCTCGACGCTGCTGATGCCGGGGCGCGGCGTGAATATGGGCGACGGCTGGGAAACGCGTCGTCGTCGCGAGCCGGGCAACGACTGGGCGATCATCGCGCTCGCGCAGCCGGGCGTGATCCGCAAGATCGAAGTCGACACCGCGCACTTCAAGGGCAATTATCCGGATCGCTGTTCGATCCAGGCCGCGTACGTGAAGGGCGGGACCGACAGCTCGCTCGTCACGCAGGCGATGTTCTGGCCGGTGCTGCTCGGCGAACAGAAACTGCAGATGGACGAGCAGCATTTCTTCGAGAGCGAGATCGCGGCGCTCGGGCCCGTTACGCATGTGCGCTTCAACATCTATCCGGACGGCGGCGTGTCGCGTCTGCGTCTGTGGGGTACGCTCGAATGAAAACGCTCGCCATCGAAGCGCTGACGAAAGCGGCGTTCGCCGCATTCGGCGACGTGATCGAACTCGAAGGCGCGAAGCAGATTCCGATCAACCTCGGCACGACGATCCGCTATCACGACCTCGCGAAAGTCGACGTGGCCGACGAGCACGGCCGCACGCTCGTCAATCTGTTTCGTGGCCAGCCGCGCACGCTGCCGTTCGAAGTGAAGATGCTCGAGCGTCATCCGCTTGGCAGCCAGGCGTTCGTGCCGCTCAACGACAAGCCGTATCTGGTCGTCGTCGCGCCCGCGGGCGAACTCGACACGAAGAAGATCCGCGCGTTCGTCACCACTGGCTGGCAGGGCGTCAACTACGCGAAAGGCGTGTGGCACCATCCGCTGATCGCATTGGGCGAGACGAGCGACTTTATCGTCGTCGATCGTGGCGGCGAGGGGCTCAATCTGAACGAGCAGGATCTGGCGGAGTCGCTGTGGCTCACGGAAGATGCGCTGAGCGCGGTGGCGGTTTGATGGCGATGCAGCTGCCGGGTCGCCGGCAGCGTTGTGGTTCGAAGAACAGGCCCGCGATGTGCGTTACGTCGTGGGCTTTTTTGCATGGATGGCGATCACTTGCGCCTGCCAAGCAGCGGCGAATGCCCAATGACTTCCCTTGACCGTTCGGGCGGCTCCGGCGCCGAAAATCCCGCTGCTTCGATGGCCGGCTTGAGCCCCCTGAATTGCAGGCTTTTCTTCGGCGAGCGCAGCGATGTCATGCCGTCGTCCCATGCATACAGCATCTGCTTGGCGAGCGCACGCCACTGCGGTTCGTTGCGCGCTGCTTCGATCAACTCGTGGCCGACGTCGACAGCGGAGTCGCACAGCGCTTCAACCATCTGCGCATATTGCCGCGGGGCGATGCCCATGCGCGTGTTGAAAAATCGTTCCAGCGTTTTACCGGCTGCCCAGGTTTTGCGGCCGTCGACAGGCAGCCCGGGCGGATTGGCTGCGAAGCGCGGATAAGCCTGGGTCGTCACGACATCGTAGACGGGCGTGAACGCAACGTCGTCGACCGAGGTATAGAACAGTGCGACGTTCTTGGTGTGGCAGTCCGCATTGCGCACGACGTAGTTCGTCAGCAAATGCCAGCCGAGCTGCTGGAGTTGCATCCGCATGGTGTCGCGATCGAGCAGATACGCTCTTGCCGCGTTGAGCATTTTCTCGCTCGTCGAATTGTATTTTTCGTGCGGTGGCAAGCCGAGCAGACCGCACAAGTCTTCGACGCCATACGCCGGCAGTCCCTGCGCGTCGACATCGAAGCGCTCGACGACGAGCGCCCTGCCATCGTCCGACATCCGCGTGCGCGCAACGTGCGCCACCCCCAGCCGCTCCAGCACCCGCATCGAATGGAACTCGTTGAAACCGAGAAAGGGCGTGTTGTCGTCCGAACCTTTGACGATGTGACGGCTCGTTCGAATCGTCGGCTTACCGAGCTGCAACGGTGTCGATGCGGCAGACTGCGCCTGCGGCGCGATGAACTTCGGCACGACGCCCGAAATGGCCGCTCGCGCGTATTCACGTACGAGTTGCGCGAAATGGTCGGCGGTGTTGTCGCCGTGCAGGATGTGCTGGACGTCGAGCGCCTGGAGTTCGGCGCCCGGCGCCACGCCTTCGGGCGTCACGGTGACCCGGCCGATCCCCATCGAGCCCACGACGGCGAGCAGTGACAGGTCGGTTCCGTCGAGCAAGGGCCCGAATTGCTCGCGGATCAGATTCAGCAGATAGCCTTCGGGCAGGTTCTGCCGGAAAAACGGATGCAGGTCGCGTGGCCAGCGCCAAGGCTCTTCGCGCACGGGCATCGTCAGGCTGACGAAGTCGGCCGCGCTCGCATCGCCGTGATATTTGAGGACATAGTCGTCGCGCTCGCGAAACAGCGTGGCAACGTTCTTGCCTAGCACCTGAACGTCGAGCTTCATGGCTGCGCGTCCGGGTTGCGCTGTTCAGCGAGGATGTCTTCCAGCGTGCGGCCATGTCCATGCGCGACGAACTTGAGGTCGTAACCGGCAGCCTCGAGCAGGCGCACGAGCACGGACACGCTCATATCGTTCCTGGCGAGCGTTTCCATCCGCGCGACGGTCGTGCGGGCCACGCCCGCGCGGCGCCCAAGTTCTTCCTGCGATAGTTTGCTGTCGCGTCGCACGGCTTTCAGCATGTCCGAGACATCGGCGAGGTTGGTCATTTGTAGCCTCAGGGCGTCAAATTCAGCGTATTTGGCATTTATTGTAGCCCAAGAGACACAACAGGGTTGCTCGTATTTGTGTCTGCAAGGCTACATTTTATGTATTTTTGCCGATTTTTGTAGCCCGAGGGCGACAGATTCCGCACGTCACCTTCCCAAACAACAACGGGCTTGCCGCTCTCGCGACAAGCCCGCTTCGCACTCCAGCCTCTGCCTCGGCACCGGCTCCGTGATCCGGACAGAGGTCCTTACTTCGCCGCGCCACCTTCGAACCACGCGGCAATCTTCATCCGCTCCTCGTCGGTCATATGCGTGACGTTGCCGAGCGGCATCGCCTTCAACGTGACCGCCTGCTGGTAAATGCGCTGCGCGTTCTGCGAAATTTCGTCGGGCGTATCCATCAGCACGCCGGCGGGCGCGCTGCCCATCATCGTCGGATGCGCGGAGTGGCAGGCCACGCAGCGCTGCTGCAGCACCGGCGCGATGTCGGCGACCTTCAGCGTCGGCGCGTTGGCGGCCTGCGCCTGCGGCACCACCGGACGCGGCATGGTCCACACGAGCGCCGTGCACATCAGCGCGACGCCGACGATCGGCAGATACCACAACACCTGGCCGCGATGGCGCATCACGAAGAACTGACGGATCAGCGCGCCGGCCAGCATGATGACGACGAGCACCGCCCAGTTGTACGGATGCGTGTAGGTCATCGCGTAGTGGTTCGACAGCATCGCGAACACGACCGGCAGCGTGAAATACGTGTTGTGCACCGAGCGCTGCTTGCCGCGCTTACCGTAGATCGGGTTCGGCGTGTCGCCCTTCAGCATCGCGTCGACCATCTTGCGCTGGCCCGGAATGATCACGAAGAACACGTTGGCCGACATGATCGTCGCGAGCATCGCGCCCATGATCAGATACGCTGCGCGGCCCGCGAAGATATGGCAGGCGAGATACGCCGCGATCAGCACATAAACGCCGACGCAGATGCCGAGAAGTTTGTCGCGTGTGCCGAGAATGCGGCACAGCGAGTCGTAGACGATCCAGCCGGCCGCGAGGAAGCCGATCGCCGAGGCGACGGCGACCACCGGCCCCATGTCGAGCACGTTCCTGTCGATCAGGTAGGTGCTCGGCGAGAACAGATACAGCACGGTAAAGAGACCGAAGCCCGACAGCCACGTCGTGTACGACGGCCATTTCGACCAGTGCAGGTCTTCGGGCATTTCGGGCGGCGCGACCGTGTACTTCTGCATGTTGTAGAAGCCGCCGCCGTGCACGTGCCACAGCTCGCCGAACACGCCGCGACGGCGCTGGTTCGGATCGGTCGGCGGCTTCAGGCTGTTGTCGAGCGCGACGAAATAGAACGATTCGCCGATCCATGCAATGGCGGCGACGACGTGGAACCAGCGAATCGCGAGGTTCAACCAGTCGGTGATAAAGCCTTCCATGAAACTCCTCCACTTCTGATTCGTTGCGCGCGCGATGACGTTCGACCTCGCCGGTCATCGCGCCGACTGCGGATAGAAGACGCAGCGCGGGTTGTTATGGGTATCGCGGGGCGTTGTGCCTGTCCAGGTCTATTCGTGCCGGTTCGGACGCGGCTCGCATCCAGCAGGGCTAGCTGCCCCGATACGTGCTGTACGAAAACGGCGACACCAGCAGCGGCACGTGATAGTGCGCGTCGGCATCGGCGACGCCGAAGCGCAGCACGACGCGATCGACGAAGCGTGGTTCCGGCACCTTCGTGCCGAGCGACGCGAAGTAGTCGCCCGCGCCGAACACGAGCTCGTACTCGCCCGCGACGAGCGCGTCGCCTTCGAGCAGCGGCTCGTCGCAGCGGCCGTCGTGATTGGTGAGCGTGGTTTTGAGCGCGCGGCGCGTGTCGCCCGCGAGCGCGAAGAGTTCGACCTTGATGCCTGCGCCGGGACGGCCGTTCGCGGTGTCGAGCACGTGGGTAGTGAGCTTGCCCATTCGCAATTGTCCTTGTGTGAATGCGAGGTGTCGGCGGCGGCCCGATCCATTACGTTTGCGGCGGATCGAGGCTCCACGTCAGTGGCTACATACCCGTCGGCGAATCGAAGCGAGCGCCGTGGCAGCCATTGTAGAAAGGATGCTCTGTCCCGAGCGCGAGCGATAGGAAAGATAATAGTTCGCGCATGATGGACAGCCAGACGAAAGCCGCGCCGGCTCATCGGCCGATCGTACCGGCGCCAAAAATGCACCACTATATTGGCGGTGTGAAGTTGGGTATCGCAACCGCGCGGGTTGTCAGCGGGATTTTGGCTACCGAAGGTAAGCGCTGTGCGGCGCGACACACCCGTGCAAAGGCAGGCCTTTGGCACGGACAACCCCGAAGACGGCGACTCACGCTGGGTAACCGGGCAAATGGCGTTCAACGGAACGCGACGGCACGGTGGCGTGCCGCCGCATCGCGTTCGAACGGCTTTGCATGCAGGCAATCAGGCGGACAGACGAATGACGATGAATGAAGCACTGAAACAACCCGGTAAAACGATGCTCGTGAAGCACGCGGACGTGCTGCTCACGATGGATGACGAGCGGCGCGAACTGCGCGACGCCGGGCTGTATATCGAGGACAACCGGATCGTCGCGGTCGGACCGACCGCGCAACTGCCGCAATCGGCCGACGAGGTACTCGACCTGCACGGCCATCTCGTGATTCCGGGCCTCGTCAACACGCATCACCACATGTACCAGAGCCTCACGCGCGCGATTCCCGCCGCGCAGAACGCCGAGTTGTTCGGCTGGCTCACGAACCTGTACAAGGTGTGGGCGAACCTCACGCCTGACATGATCGAAGTATCGACGCTGACCGCGATGGCCGAGCTGCTGCTGTCGGGCTGCACGACGTCGAGCGACCATTTGTACATCTATCCGAACGGCAGCCGTCTCGACGACAGCATCGCGGCCGCGCGCCGAATCGGCATGCGCTTTCATGCGGCGCGCGGCAGCATGAGCGTGGGACGCAAGGACGGCGGCCTGCCGCCCGATTCGGTGGTCGAGCGCGAAGCGGACATCCTGAAGGACACGCAGCGTCTGATCGAGACGTATCACGACGATGGGCGCTACTCCATGCTGCGCGTCGTCGTGGCGCCGTGCTCGCCGTTTTCGGTGAGCCGCGACCTGATGCGCGAATCGGCGGCGCTCGCGCGCCAGTACGGCGTGTCGCTGCATACGCATCTGGCGGAGAACCTCAACGACGTCGAGTACAGCCGCGAGAAGTTCGGCATGACGCCGGCCGAGTATGCGCACGATCTCGGCTGGGTCGGTCATGACGTATGGCATGCGCACTGCGTGCAACTCGACGACGCGGGCATCGCGCTGTTCGCGCGCACCGGCACCGGCGTCGCGCACTGTCCGTGCTCGAACATGCGGCTCGCGTCGGGCATCGCGCCGGTCAAGCGCATGCGGCTCGCGGGCGTGCCGGTCGGGCTCGGCGTCGACGGCTCGGCGTCGAACGACGGTGCGCAGATGGTCGCCGAAGTGCGCCAGGCGCTGTTGCTGCAGCGCGTCGGTTTTGGGCCCGATGCGATGACCGCGCGCGAGGCGCTCGAAATCGCGACCCTGGGTGGTGCGCGCGTGCTCAATCGCGACGACATCGGCGCGCTCGCGCCCGGCATGGCCGCGGATTTCGTCGCGTTCGATCTGCGTGAGCCGCATTTTGCCGGCGCGCTGCACGATCCGGTGGCGGCGCTGGTATTCTGCGCGCCGTCGCAGGTCAGCTATAGCGTGATCGACGGCAAGGTGGTGGTGAAGAATGGGCAGTTGGCGACGCTCGAACTCGGGCCGGTGATCGAGCGGCATAACGCGCTCGCGCGGCAGCTTTACGAGGCGGCCGCTTGAGCTCGAGCGGAACGGGCGGCACTCGCGCCGCGCCGCGCGCAAGCCGCGAGTCGCTGATCCGTGAGCGGCGGCGCCAGTGCGAACGGCGCCGCATGCGGCGTCAGGACTTGTCGATCAACGTCCGGGTCGCCTCGCCAACCACGCCGCGCAGCCAGCGCACTTCGTCGGAGTAATGCACGCGCTCGTGCCACAGCTGGTAGTACTGCATCGGCGGAAAGTCGAGCGGCGCGGCCACCACGGTCAGCGGCAGGAACTTCGCGTAGTAGTCGGCAAAGAGGCGCGTCGTCGTGAAGATCAGATCGGATTTGATCAGCACGTACGGCGCGAGATTGAAGTAGGGCAACGTGACGACCACATGGCGCTTGAGCCGCTCGCGCGCGAGATGCACGTCGATCGCGCCGCGCTGGCCGACCGAATACGGCGTCGGCGCGAGATGTGGCGCGTTCAGGTACTGGTCGAGCGTGAGCCCGCCGCGTTTGGCGAACGGATGCGTGTTGCTCATCAGGCACACGATCTGATCGACGAACAGGTTCGACAGATGCAACTGCTCGGGCGGCTCCGGCCAGTTGCCGACCACGATGTCGAGCTTGCCGTCCTCGAGCGCGAGTTCGTAGTCGAACGCGGGGCCGAGCGAATGGAATTCGAGCGTCGCGTTCGGTGCGGCCTTGCGGAAACGTTCGACGACCGTCGGCACGAACAGCACGTTCAGGTAGTCGGGACAGCCGATCCGGTAGCAGCGGATCGACGTGGCCGGATCGAAGTTGTGCTGCTGGAACTTGATGCGCTCGATTTCGCGCAGCGCGTTCTGCACCGGTTCGAGCAGGCGCAGACCGTACTCGGTCGGCACCATGCCGGACTTGCCGCGCACCAGCAGCGGGTCGCCGGTGATGTCGCGCAGACGGCGCAGCGCCGCGCTGATGGCGGGTTGGGACTGGTTCAGTTTGACGGCGGCGCGGGTGACGCTGCGCTCCATCAGTAGCGTGTGCAACACGCGCAGCAGGTACGTGTCGATCGCCTCGCGTTGCTGGCTCATGGATTCTCCGAATATATGTGCAGGCTGATCGAACGAACGTGGGGGTATATGCGTTTTAATATGGACGAAAAACGGCGTCAAGGGCGATATACCCGCAGAGCTTGTAGCGGCGGGGGTTTGCGGGAATTTTGTCAACTCGACTGAGTGGGGCGAATTAGGTATTGTCATCCGGTTGTGGTGACGGATCGCCCGCCGGCGGCAAGCAGCGTCACGAACGCACTACGGAATCTCATGAGCGACACTCCACTTAGCGACGGCGCGCAACTCACCGGCCAGGCGGTGCCTCGGCTCGCGCTGACGGGCATCACGAAGCAGTACCCGGCCGTGCGCGCCAACGACGACGTCACGCTCGTCGTCGCGCCCGGCGAAATCCACGCGGTGCTCGGCGAGAACGGCGCGGGCAAGAGCACGCTGATGAAGATCATCTACGGCGCCGTGCGACCCGACGCCGGCGAGATCCGTTGGGAAGGCGAGACGGTCGAGATCGCGAGTCCGGCGGCCGCCCGCAAGCTCGGCGTCGGCATGGTGTTCCAGCACTTCTCGCTGTTCGAGACGCTGACGGTCGGCGAAAACATCGCGCTCGCGCTCGACGAACCGTTCGATCTGAAGACGTTGGCCAAACGCATTCGCGAGGTGTCGGCCGACTACGGGCTCGACATCGATCCGCAGCGGCATGTCCACAGCCTCACCGTCGGTGAGCGGCAGCGTGTCGAAATCGTGCGCTGCCTGCTGCAGAATCCGCGTCTGTTGATCATGGACGAACCGACCTCGGTGCTGACGCCGCAGGCGGTCCGCAAGCTCTTCACGACCCTGCGCCGGCTCGCGGCCGAGGGCTGCAGCATCCTCTACATCAGCCACAAGCTCGACGAAATCCAGGAGTTGTGCGACACCGCGACGGTGATGCGCGGCGGTCGCGTGACCGGCCATGTGACGCCGAAGAACGAGACGCATGCATCGCTCGCGCAGTTGATGGTCGGCCACTCGCTGCCGGACTACACGCGGCGCGAGCACAAGCCGGGCGCGGTGCTGCTCGACGTCAGGCAGTTGTCGGTCGCGAGCGACGATCCGTTCGGCACCTCGTTGCGCGACGTGTCGTTCAGCGTGCATGCGGGCGAGATCTTCGGCATTGCCGGTGTGTCGGGCAACGGGCAGGCGGAACTGCTCGCGGCGTTGTCCGGCGAGAAGCGCGTTGAAAAACGCAGCCTGCCGGCCGACGCGATCACGATCTGCGGCAAACCGGCCGCGCGCCTCGGCGCGGGCGCTCGGCGCGCGCTCGGCTTCGGCTTCGTGCCCGAAGAGCGGCTCGGCCGCGGCGCGGTGCCGGCGATGAGCCTTGCCGACAACGCGCTGCTCACCGCGCATCGGCAGAGCATGGTCAACTCGGGCTGGATCAAAACGGCTGTGATGCGCGCATTCGCGAAGCGCTGCATCGACGCGTTCGACGTGCGCTGCGGCGGCCCCGACGCGCTCGCGCAAAGTCTGTCGGGCGGCAATCTGCAGAAATACATCATGGGCCGCGAGATTTTGCAGGCGCCGAAGGTGCTCGTGGTCGCGCAGCCGACTTGGGGCGTCGACGTCGGCGCGTCGGCGTTCATCCGTCAGCAACTGCTCGATCTGTCGGCGCGCGGCGTTGCGATTCTGGTGATCTCGGAGGAACTGGAAGAGCTGTTCGATATCTGCGATCGCATCGCGGTGCTCGCGGGTGGGCGGCTTTCGCCGGTGCGCGCGACCGGTGCGACCAACGCCGAGGAAATCGGCCGCTGGATGGCGGGGCTGTTCGGCGACCGCGAGGGCGCGGCGCCCGCGGCGGATCAACCGGCGCATGCATGAGGCGAGGCGTTGCCCGCCGGCCACGCCAGGACGCTAACCACGCACGCGAATGCGGACCCTGAAGAACAGAACCCGAACAAATACACGCTACCCATGATGCTTCCCTATCGACTCGAAGCCCGCACGTCGCCGTCGCGCACGATGCAGCTCGCCGTGCCGCTGATCGCCGCGTTGCTGACGCTTGCGATCGGCTTCCTGATCTTCGGCCTCGTCGGCCGCGACCCGTTGCAGGCGATGCACGGGTTTTTCATCGAGCCGCTGTCGAGCATCAACGGCTGGTCGGAGCTGCTGCTGAAGGCGTCGCCGTTGTGCCTGATCGGCCTCGGTCTCGCGATCGGCTATCGCGCGAACGTGTGGAACATCGGCGCCGAAGGGCAGATGCTGCTCGGCGGCATCGCGGCGAGCGGCGTCGCGATCTATTTCGATCAGGCGAGCGGCTGGTGGATCCTGCCGACCATGATGGCGGCCGGCATCCTCGGCGGCATGGCGTGGGCCGCGATTCCCGCGTTTCTGAAGAGCCGCTTCAATACCAACGAGATTCTCGTGAGCCTGATGCTCACGTACGTCGCGACGCAACTGCTGATCTATCTCGTGAGCGGCCCGTGGCGCGATCCGCAGGGCATGAACTTCCCGCTGTCGGAGATGTTCAGCGGCGACGCGCTGTTTCCGACGCTGTATGGCGACTGGCACTGGAAATTTCTGCGTGGCACGCGCCTGAACGCGTCCGTGTTCCTCACGCTAATCGCGATTCCGCTCGTCTGGCTGTTCATGCGCAAGAGCTTCGCGGGCTACCGGATGAACGTCGGCGGACTTGCGCCGCTCGCCGCGCGTTACGCCGGTTTCTCCGACAAGAAGACGATCTGGACGTCGCTGCTGATTAGCGGCGGCCTCGCGGGCCTCGCCGGTATGGGCGAAATTGCCGGTCCGATCGGCCAGTTGCAGGCGACGTGGTCGCCGGGCTACGGCTTCACCGCGATCATCGTCGTGTTCGTCGGCAGGCTGCATCCGCTCGGCATCGTGCTCGCCAGTCTGCTGATGGCGTTGCTGTATCTCGGCGGCGAAGCGGTGCAGACCTCGATGCAATTGCCGCAGGCGCTCTCGGGCGTGTTCCAGGGGCTGCTGCTGTTCTGCCTGCTCGGCGCCGACCTGTTCGTGAACTACCGCGTGCGGCGCCGCTCGGCCGCAGCAGTGGCTCGTTAAGTTTGCCAATCAGCTCGCCAATCCGCTTTCAGACTCGATATGGATATCCAGCAAGCCAGCGCGCTCACGTCGAGCGCGATCACCGCGTCGATCCCGCTGATGTTCGCGGGCGCCGGCGAACTCGTCGCCGAAAAATCGGGCGTACTCAATCTTGGCGTGGAAGGGATGATGCTGATGGGCGCCGTCAGCGGCTACGCGGTCACGTCGATCACCGGCAGCCCGTGGCTCGGCGTGCTCGCCGCGATCGGCGCCGGTCTCGCGATGTCGCTGCTGTTCGCGTTCCTCACGCTGACGATGCTCGCCAACCAGGTCGCGACCGGCCTGTCGCTGACGATCTTCGGCATCGGGCTGTCCGCGTACGTCGGCAAGCCGTACACGTCGGCGGCGGTGCGCGCGACGATCGATACGTGGACGATCCCCGGCCTGTCGAACATCCCGGTGCTCGGCCCCGCGCTGTTTACCCTTACGCCGCTCGATTACCTCGCGTTCCTGATGTTCGCCGCGATCGGCTGGTTCCTCTATCGCACGCGCGCGGGACTCGTGCTGCGCTCGGTCGGCGAATCGCCGCAGGTCGCGCATTCGGTCGGCTTTCCGGTGGTCGGCGTGCGCTATGGGGCGGTCGCGTTCGGCGGCGGCATGGCGGGGCTCGCGGGCGGCTACTATTCGATCGTCAATCTGCACCTGTGGCAGGAGAACCTGACCTCGGGCCGCGGCTGGATCGCGCTCGCGCTCGTGGTGTTCGCGACGTGGCGCCCTGGGCGACTGCTGATCGGCTCGCTGCTGTTCGGCGCGGTGACGGGGCTGCAGTTCTATGCGCAGGCGATCGGTGTGCCGGTGCCGACGCAGTTCCTCGCGATGCTGCCGTACGTCGCGACGATCGTCGTGCTCGCGCTGATCTCGCGCAATCCGAACACGATTCGCCTGAATGCACCCGCGTCGCTCGGCAAGCCGTTTTTCTCGGCGGGCTGACGGCGACACAGGTCCTTTATCGATCCGCTCAAACTATTCGCTCATCACGACAGGGGAGAAAACATGAAGAGAAGAAATCTGCTGACCGCTTTCGCTTGGGGTGCGGCGTCGCTGGCGCTTGCGGCGCCGCTCGCGCAAACCGCGCAGGCCGCTGACGTGCCGGGCGTCGCGTTCGTCTATCTCGGCAATCCGGGCGATGCCGGCTGGACCTTCGCGCACGATCAGGGCTCGCGGGAAGCCGAAGCGAAGTTCGGCAACAGGATCAAGATCACGCGCGTCGAGAACGTGCCGGAATCGGCCGACTCCGAGCGCGTGTTCCGCGATCTCGCGAACAAGGGCAACAAGATCATCTTCGGCACGAGCTTTGGCTACCAGGACTTCGAGCTGAAGGTCGCGAAGGACTTCCCGGACACCATCTTCCTGCACGCGACCGGCTACAAGAAGGCGCCGAACTTCGGCACCTACGACGTGCGCATGTATCAGGGCGCGTACCTGGCCGGCGTCGCCGCGGGCTACGTGACGAAGAGCAACACGCTCGGCTTCGTCGCGTCGGTGCCGATTCCGGAAGTGGTGCGCAACATCAACGCGTTCACGCTCGGCGCGCGCTCGGTGAATCCGAAGGTGCATACGAAGGTGATCTGGATCAACAGCTGGTTCGATCCGGGCAAGGAAAAGCAGGCCGCCGAAACGCTGATCGGCCAGGGCGCCGACGTGCTGCTGCAGAACACCGATTCGAGCGCGACGCTCGCGACCGCGTCGGAGAAGCACGTGCACGCGTTCGGCTGGGATTCGGACATGAAGAAGTTCGGTCCTGACGCGCATCTCGGCTCGGTGGTCGCGCACTGGGGCGTGTACTACAGCGCGGTGATCCAGCAGGTGCTCGACGGCAAGTGGACGAACGCTCCGGTGTGGTGGGGCATTCCGCAGAAGGCCGTCAACCTCGAGGACCTGAACACGTCGGCGATTCCGCCCGATGGGCAGAAGCAGGTTGCCGCGAAGCGCGACGAACTCGCGAGCGGCAAGCGCGACGTGTTCACGGGCCCGATCAAGGATCAGTCGGGCACGGTGAAGGTGCCTGAAGGCAAGACGCTGACCGATCCGGAACTGCAGCGCCTGAACTGGTACGTGGAGGGTGTCGACGGGTCGCTGCCGAAGTAAATCGGGCGGTCCGTTGTTGAAAAAAAGCTGCGTCCAGCCCCGCCTGGACGCAGCTTTTCTGTTTGCGGCTTGCGCGTGGCAAGGGGCAAGCGTGTCGTGCGGTCGCCGCTCAGTCCTCGATGCGCAGGCCGACCTTCAGCGTTACCTGCCAGTACGCGACCTTGCCGTTCTCGATCTGGCCGCGCGTTTCCGTGACCTCGAACCAGTGCAGATTGCGCAGCGTTTCCGACGCTTTGGCAATCGCGGTGGTGATCGCGTCGTCGATCGATTTCTTCGACGAACCGGTCAGTTCGATCTTCTTGTAAACGTGTTCTGACATGAGTTCCTCCTTGGTGTGCGCCGCTGGTCAGTAAAACGCTGCTCGGAAACGTGCATGGAAAAAAGTATAGGCAACGGTTCGCGCAGTTCGACGGACAGATGCGTCCTCGCCACTGCAATCGCCTGCGCGGCGGACCAGACGTCGCCGCTCGAACCATCGATACTGCACATCGCATGCCCGGTATCGCGCGACTTCAGCGCGGGGCGCGGTCGCTATCATCTGTACGCAACATAAGCCATTCAATCTGATAACCGACGAGATTCGAACGTGGAAACTGGTTTTTGCGGCCCCGGCGCTGATGGGCGCGCCGATGATCCGGCGCCTGCTGCGCGCGGGTCATAGCGTGCATGTGTGGAACCGCACGCGAGCCAAGGCCGAGGCCTTGCGAGCCGAGGGCGCACACGTCATCGATACGCCGCGCGCGCTGGCGCGGCGGGTGGCGGATTTCGGCGAGGCGGGCGGGGGGCGGACGGCGCGGCGGGGGAGCGCCTACGAGACAGGCACGCCGATGCCGGTCGCGTCGACGGTCCAGCAATTGCTGCGACTGGGTGCCGCGATGGGGCTCGCCGACGCGGATTTTTCGGCCTTCATCGACATTCTGCAGACGCCGCGCGGCGGCTCGAACGGGTGACGCGGGCCGCGCCGGACCAACTGTCCGGTTGAAATCTCTAAACCTGCTAAAATATTGGGTTTTTCGCCGATATCACATTCAAAGGGACGCGCTGTGCTGTCTACTGCCAATATCACCATGCAATTCGGGCCGAAGCCCCTCTTCGAGAACATTTCGGTCAAATTTGGGGGAGGGAATCGCTATGGCCTGATCGGTGCGAACGGCTGCGGTAAATCCACCTTCATGAAGATTCTCGGTTCGGATCTCGAACCCAGCTCGGGCAACGTGATGCTCGAGCCGAACGTGCGTCTGGGCAAGCTGCGCCAGGACCAGTTCGCGTACGAAGACGTGCGCGTGCTCGACGTCGTGATGATGGGCCACGCCGAAATGTGGGCCGCGATGACCGAGCGCGACGCGATCTACGCGAACCCCGACGCGACCGACGACGACTACATGCACGCGGCCGAACTCGAAGCGAAGTTCGCCGAGTACGACGGCTACACGGCCGAAGCGCGCGCGGGCGAGTTGCTGCTCGGCATCGGCATCGCGATCGAAGACCACAACGGCCCGATGAGCAACGTGGCGCCCGGCTGGAAGCTGCGCGTGCTGCTCGCGCAGGCGCTGTTCTCGAAGCCGGACGTGCTGCTGCTGGATGAGCCGACCAACAACCTCGACATCAACTCGATCCGTTGGCTGGAAGATGTTCTCAACCAGTACAACTCGACGATGATCATCATCTCGCACGACCGGCACTTCCTGAACCAGGTCTGCACGCACATGGCCGACATGGACTACGGCACGCTGAAGGTCTATCCGGGCAACTACGACGACTACATGCTCGCCAGCACGCAGGCGCGCGAGCGTCAGCAGGCCGCCAACGCGAAGGCGAAGGAGCGCGTGGCCGATCTGCAGGACTTCGTGCGCCGCTTCTCGGCGAACAAGTCGAAGGCGCGCCAGGCCACCAGCCGTCTGAAGATGATCGACAAGATCAAGATCGAGGAATTCAAGCCGTCGTCGCGGCAGAACCCGTTCATCCGCTTCGAGTTCGAGAAGAAGCTGCACAACATCGCGGTGGTCGCCGACAGTATCTCCAAGAAATACGAGCGCTCGATCTTCAATAACTTCAGCATCAGCGTGCAGCCGGGCGAGCGCATCGCGATCATCGGCGAGAACGGTGCGGGCAAGACCACGCTGCTGCGCTCGTTGCTCGGCAATCTGCAACTCGACCACGGCACGGTGAAGTGGGCGGAAAACGCCAACGTCGGCTACATGCCGCAAGACACGTACGAAGAGTTTCCGGGCGACGTCACGCTGATGGACTGGATCGACCAGTACCGCAAGGAAGGCGACGACGAGCAGATGGTGCGCGGCACGCTCGGCCGGCTGCTGTTCAATGCGGACGACATCCGCAAGTCGGTCAAGGTGCTGTCGGGCGGCGAGAAGGGCCGCATGATCTGGGGCAAGCTGATGCTGGGCCGCCACAACGTGCTGCTGATGGACGAGCCGACCAACCACATGGATATGGAGTCGATCGAGTCGCTGCAGATCGCGCTCGACAAGTTCGACGGCACGCTGATTTTCGTGTCGCACGACCGCGAGTTCGTGAGCGGCCTCGCGAACCGGATCATCGAAGTGAAGACCAATGGCACGCTGAACGACTTCGGTGGCAACTATGAGGACTTCCTGACGAGTCAGGGCGTGCAATAAGCGCCTGGTTGCTGGTCTTCAGCTATTCGCAAAGGCCCACGCTGGCAGTTTGCCGGCGTGGGCCTTTTTTGCTTTTGGTGGCTAGCCGGCGCCCCAGGCGAACATGCGTTCACAGTGAAGACCGCTCAATGATTCGATCGCGACAAGCACCGGACTAATGCCGGCTCGACGCAAGCCGTCGAATCACCTCATCCAGCTTGGCCATATGGCGAACCTTTCCTTGAAGCGCCTCGCTTGCAGGCTTCGCCGCTCTCGCCGTAGGGTGCCGCACGAGTTCGTGTAGAGGCCGCATTGGGTGACTGAGCAACGCGCTTTCCGCTTCCCGCCCAAGCGCAACGAACCGTACGGTTCGAGGGAACAGGCTGATGAAGTCGGCCAGAATCTGGCCCGTCGCATGTAGCTCGTGATTCGTTGGGCGGCGATTGCTCTGGGCATCTTCGTCCGCGAACGGATGAAACGGGAACGCATTCCATAGCGCAAACTCAGTCGGTCCGAATCCATTGGCAAGCATCGTCTGCCAGACGACCGAGGCGGTTCTCTCATAGACCCCGTAGTCGCGGTCCGTCATTCGAGACAGCGCATCACGGCAACTGGTGCGGGCTGCCGGGCCAGGGAGGTAGTCCGGTAGTGGGCTGTGGTCCGATCCCGTGGCGAAGCTGTTGAGCTTCGTATCGTTGCCAAGCAGAATCCGCTCGGAGGTCATCGCGATGCCTGTGAAACGCCCGCCGCGGCAGCTCAGCGCCTCCGCAATCAGGATGATCTCGACACTCCTTTGGCGGGCTTGCAGGTAGGCCGCAAGTTGTTGCTGGCGAATCCGCGGCGCGTTGATGCCGGGCTGATCGCGCTCGTCGGTCTCGGACCATGGATTGAACACGTTCGCCATGCGGCGCCATTCTGCGAGGCACTGAACGAAGTCCTTGGCGGTGGTCATGTAGCCGAAGTTTTGCGAGGCGTTTTCAGGTTCAGTTGCGTCGGGATCTGAAGCGTCTATGGCCGCGAGCCGGCTCTGTCCAACGTATAGCACGTTGCGTAACGCGACCCTCGGTCGCAGCCCGACAATTGATCCGCTGATCGTCGGCGTCGGCATGCGCTTCTGATGCTCGCATCAGAAAACGTGGGCCATAAAAAATGCCGGGAGGTCCCGGCATGTTTTATGGCCGCAACCGGCATCAACGCTCAAGCGCGCAACGAACACCCTCACACCTTGTCGTTCTGAAACCGCATCGCCGTGCCTTCCCGTTCGATCCGAGTCCAGATCGCGCGCTTTTCCTCGTCGCTGAGGAACACCCAGTTCGACACTTCGGTGGCGGTGCGGCCGCAGCCTTTACAGACCTCGTCGAAGAGCGTGGAGCAGACGCCGATGCACGGGCTGTCGGGAAGATCGTGGAGATTCGAAGTCATCGGAAACCTTGAGGCGGGGAGGCGAAGTCCCGCTATGTTAACCGATGCGCGCCGTGCGCCTTGCATGCGCCGCTCAGCGTCGTGCGAACTTCATGTCAATTGCGCTGACCTTTGCGTCTGCGATCACGCCGAAGTCGCCAGTTGCCACATCAGCGCGCCATTGAGCGCAATGATGAACGCCGCCGACAGCCATGACAGCACGAGCGGCACGCCGTGCACGCGCCAGCCGCGCATCAGCGCCGCATCGGACGCGCAGCGGATCAGCGGCACGACCGCGAGCGGCAATTGCAAGCTCAGCACGACCTGGCTCGCGACCAGCAACTGATTCGAGCCATGCTGACCGAACACGCCCACCGCGAGCAGGGCCGGCCCGATCGCGAGCGCACGCGTGAGCAGCGCGCGTTTCCAGCGCGGTAACCGCAGCCGCAGGAAGCCCTCCATCACCGTCTGACCGGCCAGCGTGCCGGTGACGGTCGCGCTGAGTCCGCACGCGAGCAGCGCCGTCGCGAACAGGATGCCGGCCCAGCGGCTGCCGACGAGCGGCGCGATCAGCCGATGCGCATCGGCCAGATCGGTCACGTCGCGATGACCGCTGGCATAGAACACGGCCGCCGCGACGATCAGCAGCGCCGCGTTGATCACGAACGCGAACGCAAGCGAGCCGAAAGTATCGAGATTGACGACGTGCAGCGCGGCCTTGATCTGCGCGTCGCTGCTGTCGGGCGCGTGATGCTTGACGAGCGCCGAATGCAGATACAGGTTGTGCGGCATGACCGTCGCGCCGACGATGCCGGCCGCTAGCCACAGCATGCCCGCGCTTCTGATCAGCTCCAGGCTCGGCACGGTGCCGGCCAGCGCCGCGTGCCAGTCGGGCCGCGCGAGCGCGAGCTGCACGACGAAGCACAGGCCGACGAAGCCGATCAGCGCGGCGATCACCGCCTCCAGCCTGCGGCCGCCTTTCTGCTGGAGCGCGAGCAGCGCGAAGGTGCAGACCGCCGACATCAGCACGCCGACCGTCAGCGACACGCCGAGCAGCAGTTGCAGCGCGACCGCGCTGCCGACCACCTCGGCGACATCGCAGGCGATGATCGCGACCTCGCTCGTCAGCCACAGGAACAGCGTCGCGCGCCGGCCATTGCGCTCGCGGCACAATTGCGCGAGGTCGCGCCCGGTCACGACGCCGAGGCGCGACGACAGCCATTGCATCAGCATCCCCATCAGGCTCGACAGCAGCACGATGCCGAGCAGGCGGTAGCCGTAGCCCGCGCCGGCGCCGAGCGCGGTCGCCCAGTTGCCGGGATCGATATAGCCGACCGCGATCAGCGCGCCGGCGCCGAGGAACGAGAACCAGTGCGCGGGACGCATCGGCTCGCCCGGCAGGCGCCGGCGCCGGTTGGGACGCATCGCGAAAGGATTGGTGTTCATCGTGCCAGAGCTTGTGGGAAACGCATCCTGTTGCAAGTCACATGCCCATCGCACGCGCGCAGCGGCTGGCCGGCCATCGCGCGACGACGTCGCGCAATACGCATCAAAAGATCATGATAGGAGCATTCGAGCCGTCGTGGCGGCGCCGCGGCGCATGAAAGGCGCGCCGGACGCCGACGCGGCTCTGCGCCGGCAAGCACCGTCCGGCACTCGCGCGCGCCAGAGCGGCGCACCGCCCAGGTGCGAGCCAACGCCGAGCTGACAACCAGATAACAGCGACTCGACGAAACCCTCGCAGCCTGTGCCCAGCGCGGATAAAGCGCGGCCGACGACCGCGTATTTTTCGGTAGACACGGGCCGATAACCCGTTAAAATTGCGCCCATTTTGCAAGGGTGCGGCCAGAGCCTGTACCGTTTGCGCGACAGCTCCGGGTTTTTTTTTGTGCGGGCAATAATTGGTGGTAGTTTTCGGGGTTTTCAGGGGACCGTGCGGGCGACGGCGCGGCTTGAGTGACGAGAGGATCGGAGAACGGGATGAACAAGCGGATAGTGGGGCATATGGCGGCGCTGATCTTGTGCGCGGCGCCGTGGTTGACGGCCGCTGCGAAGGATACGCAGCTCAACGTGTATAACTGGTCCGACTACATCGCGAAGGACACGATACCGAACTTCACCAAACAGACCGGCATCCAGGTCAAGTACGACAACTACGACAGCGACGACACGCTGCAGGCGAAGCTGCTCACCGGTCACTCGGGCTACGACATCGTCGTGCCGACCAGCAACTACGCGGGCAAGCAGATCGCCGCGGGCATCTTCGAGCCGCTCGACAAATCGAAGCTGCCGAACCTGAAGTACCTCGACCCGTCGCTGATGGCGCTCGTCGCCGGCGCCGATCCAGGCAACAAGTACGTGGTGCCCTGGGCGTACGGCACGACCGGCCTCGGCTACAACGTGACGAAGGTCCAGCAGATCCTCGGCAAGGACGCGCCGCTCGATAGCTGGGACATCCTGTTCAAGCCGGAATACATCTCGAAGCTGAAGGCCTGCGGCGTGTCGGTGCTCGACGCGCCGGACCAGATGTTCGCAGCTGCGCTGCACTACATAGGCAAAGACCCGATGAGCACGAACCCGGCCGACTACCGCGCCGCGCTCGCGATGCTGAAAAAGATCCGCCCGTACATCACGCAGTTCAACTCGTCGGGCTACATCAACGATCTCGTCGGCGGCGACATCTGCTTCGCGTACGGCTGGTCGGGCGACGTCGTGATCGCCAAGCATCGCGCGATCGAGGCGAAGAAGCCGTATAAGATCGAGTACTTCGTGCCGAAGGGCGGCGCGCCGGTGTGGTTCGACGTGATGGCGATTCCGAAGGACGCGAAGCACAAGGAAGCCGCGCTCGAGTGGATCAACTACATCGAGACGCCGCAGGTGCACGCCGCGATCACCAACGCCGTGTACTACCCGAGCGTCAATATGGAAGCGCGCAAGTACGTGGACAAGGACGTCGCGAACGATCCGGCCGTGTACCCGTCGCCGGAAACCATCAAGACGCTGTTCCTGTTGAAACCGCTGCCGCAGGAAATCCAGCGGCTGCAAACGCGGCTGTGGACCGAGTTCAAGTCCGGCCGCTAAGCGCGACAACAAACAGATAAGCAGCCTATGAAGCCCTCGGTGTTCACCGGGGGCTTTGTTCGTCAAACGCCGGAGTGAAGCAGCATTATGATGAGTAGTGACCAGCCGGGCGCGCTGGCCGGGACGGCGGTGCCGTCGACGGGCTCGAACGCCGTGACGGGAGACGCAGCGGAGCAGTTCATCCAGATCGTCGATGTCGTGAAGAAGTTCGGCGAGACCGTCGCGGTCAAAGGGGTCAATCTGACGGTGAAGAAGGGCGAGCTGTTCGCGCTGCTCGGCAGCTCGGGCTGCGGCAAGTCGACCCTCCTGCGCATGATGGCCGGGCTCGAAACCGTGACGTCGGGCAAGATCCTGATCGATGGCGAAGATCTCGCGCAACTGCCGCCGTATCGCCGGCCGGTCAACATGATGTTCCAGTCGTACGCGCTCTTTCCGCACATGACTGTCGAGGCGAACGTGGCGTTCGGTCTCAAGCAGGAAGGCGTGCCGAAGGCCGAGCTGAAAGATCGCCTGCACAACGCGCTCGAACTCGTGCAGATGGGCCGCTTCGCGAAGCGCAAGCCGCATCAGCTGTCGGGCGGGCAGCAGCAGCGCGTTGCGCTCGCGCGCTCGCTCGTCAAGCGGCCGAAGCTGCTGCTGCTCGACGAGCCGATGTCGGCGCTCGACAAGCAGATCCGCCAGCGCACGCAGATCGAGCTCGTCAACATTCTCGACCAGGTCGGCGTCACCTGCATGATGGTCACGCACGATCAGGAGGAAGCGATGACGATGGCCAACCGCCTCGCCGTGATGAGCGAAGGCCAGATCGTGCAGCTCGGCACGCCGCATGAAGTCTACGAGTACCCGAACAGCCGTTTCTCGGCGGAATTCATCGGCTCGACCAATCTGTTCGAAGGCCGCACGGTCGAGGACGAGCCCGATCACGTGTTCATCGAAACGCCGGATCTGACGTGCCATTTGCACGTCAATCACGGCATCACCGGTCCGCTCGGCATGCCGGTGACGATCTCGGTGCGCCCCGAACGCATCGCCCTCACGCGTAAGCCGCCGGAGGGCGCCTACAACTGGGGCAGGGGCGTCGTCACGAATATCGCGTACATGGGCGGCTATTCGCTGTATCACGTGAAGCTCGACGGCGGCAAGACCGTGATCGCGAACGTGACGAGCCTGGCGCTCACTGAAATCGATCCGCCATCCTGGGGCGACGAAGTCTACGTGCGCTGGAGCGCATCGGCCGGCGTGGTGCTGACGTCATGAAAGAGGCGCTTTCGTCGTTTTTCGCGTGGCCCGTGCGGCGTCTGAAGTTCAGGGGACGCACCGCGGTGGTGGCGGGGCCGTTCATCTGGCTGCTGCTGTTCTTCCTCGTGCCGTTCCTGCTGGTCGTGAAGATCAGCTTCGCCGATTCGCAGCTCGGCATTCCGCCGTACACGCAGCTCGTCACCTTCGCGGAAGGCGCGCTGCACATCACGCTCGATCTGTCGCACTACGCGTTTCTGTTGACCGACAGCCTGTACTTCGCGACCTATGTGAATTCGGTCGTGGTCGCGGCGATTTCGACCGTGCTGTGTCTGCTGATCGGCTATCCGATGGCGTACTACATCGCGCGCTCCAATCCGGCCACCCGCAACCTGCTGATGATGGCCGTGATGCTGCCATTCTGGACCTCGTTCCTGATCCGCGTGTACGCATGGATCGGCATTCTGAAGAACAACGGGCTGCTGAATAACTTCCTGATGTCGGTCGGCCTGATCCATTCGCCGATCGAGCTGTATCACACGAACACGGCGGTCTATATCGGCATGGTCTATTCGTACCTGCCGTTTCTCGTGATGCCGCTGTACGCGCATCTCGTGAAAATGGACCTGACCTTGCTGGAAGCCGCCTACGACCTCGGCGCGAAGCCGTGGAAGGCGTTCTGGCAGATCACGCTGCCGCTGTCGAAGAACGGCATCATCGCCGGCTGTCTGCTGGTGTTCATTCCGGCGGTCGGCGAGTACGTGATTCCCGAGTTGCTCGGCGGCGCGAACACGCTGATGATCGGCCGCGTGATGTGGAATGAGTTCTTCGACAACGCCGACTGGCCGATGGCGTCCGCCGTCACATGCGCGATGGTGCTGCTGCTGCTGGTGCCAATGGCGCTGTTCCAGCATGCCCAGGCGAAGGCATTGGAGGAGGGCCGCCAATGAAGCCGAATCGCATGCTGCAGCTGATCGCTCTGGGCATCGGCTTTCTGTTTCTGTATATCCCGATCGTCAGCCTCGTCGTGTATTCGTTCAACGAATCGCAACTGATGACGGTGTGGACGCGCTTCTCGACGCGCTGGTACGCGGCGCTGTTGCAGGACGGCGAGCTGATCACGTCGGCGTGGCTGTCGCTGCGTATCGGCCTGCTCACGGCGTTCGCGTCGGTGATCATCGGCACGTGGGCCGGCTTCGTGCTCGCGCGCATGGGGCGCTTTCGCGGCTTCACGCTGTACACCGGCATGATCAACGCGCCGCTGGTGATCCCCGAAGTGATTCAGGGTATCTCGCTATTGCTGCTGTTCATCGAAATGGCGCGCTGGATCGGCTGGCCGGCCGAACGCGGCATCTTCACGATCTGGATCGGTCACGTGATGCTGTGTATTTCGTACGTCGCGATCATCGTGCAATCGCGCGTGCGCGAACTGCATCCGTCGCTCGAGGAAGCCGCGCTCGACCTCGGCGCGACACCGCTGCGCGTGTTCTTCTTCGTCACGCTGCCGCTGATCTCACAGGCGCTGGTGTCGGGCTGGCTGCTGTCGTTCACGCTGTCGATCGACGACGTGGTGCTGTCCGCGTTCCTGTCGGGTCCCGGCTCGACGACCTTGCCGCTCGTCGTGTTCTCGCGCGTGCGACTTGGTCTGAATCCGGAGATGAATGCGCTCGCGACGCTGTTCATCGCGGTCGTCACGGTCGGCGTCGTCGCGGCGAACTTCTTCATGCAGCGCGCGGAGCGCAGGCGGGCCGTGATGGCGGTTTGAGCTTGCGCGACGCGCGGGCATCGCGCGCGACGCGTGATCGAACTGGAAATCGCGGCCCTCACTTCTTCTGACGATAGCGATGATCGAGTCCCTTCTGCGCGTGCTGGACTGGCAGCCGCTCTATCGGCTGTGGGAACTGATCGTGATCATCGCGAAGTTCCTGTGGGAGCTGTTGCAGTTGCTGAGCGGTGGCGGGTAACGAATGCGCCGGCCCATGCCCGCGGCGCCGGACTGCCATTGTGCGGACTCAACGCGCGAAGCGGTAATCCTGCGGCCGCACGCGGCGCGTACGCTTGCGAAAGCTGAACGTGAAGCCGGGCCAGATCGCGGTGACTTTGCCGCTCTGCGTTTGATACCAGCTGTGGCAGCCGCTAGTCCACACCGCGTGCCGCATCTCCTGTTGCAAACGCGCGTTGAAATCGCGCTGCACGTCGGCGCGCAAGGTCATCGTGCGCGCATTCTGTTTGCGCAGCACGCGCAGGCAATCGCCGATATATCGCAGTTGCGACTCGATCATGTAGATCATCGAGTTATGGCCGAGCCCGGTGTTCGGGCCGACGATCATGAAGAAGTTCGGGAAGTTCGCGATGCTCGTGCCGAGATAGGCCTCGGGGCCATCGCGCAGCCATAGCGTGCTGAGGTCGGTGCCGTCGAGGCCGGTCACTTCGAACGGCGCGGGCACGTCGTTGACCTGGAAGCCGGTGCCGCAGATGATCGCGTCCGCGTGGTGGTGCACGCCGTCGTCGGTCACGATGCCATCCGCGACGATCTCGCGGATACCGCTCGTCACGACGTCGACGTTCGGCTGACAGACGGCCGGGTAATAGTCGCTCGACAGCAGCACGCGCTTGCAGCCGAGTCGGTAGTTCGGCGTGAGCTTCGCGCGCAGCGCCGGGTCCTTGACGCGTCGCTGCAGATAGCTGAGACCGAACTTCATCGGCATCTTCATCAGCTTCGGATTGACAACGAATGCGATCCCACGCGACTCGAGCTGCCAATAGATCGCGCTGCGAACGAAGCGCTGCGTGAACGGCAGCGTACGGAACAGCCATTGCGCGCGCAGGCCGATCGGCTTGTCGCGCTTCGGCATCACCCACGGCGCGGTGCGCTGGAACAGTGCCAGATGCGCGACGCGCGGCTGGATTTTCGGCACGAACTGGATCGCGCTCGCGCCGGTGCCGATTACCGCGACGCGTTTGCCGTCGAGCGGATAGGCGTGATCCCAGCGCGCCGAATGGAACAGCTTGCCCTCGAAACGTTCGATGCCGGCGATGCGCGGCAGCGCGGGACGCGACAGCGGACCGTTCGCGGCGATCAGCACGTCGGCCTCGACGATTTCGCGCGCGCCGTTCGTGTCGAGCTCGACGAGCCAGATCTGCCGCGCTTCGTCGAAGCGCGCGGCGCTCACTTTCGCATTGCAACGCACGTAGCGATCGACGCCGTACTTGCGCGCGCAGTGCTGCAGATACGCGAGAATTTCGGCCTGGCTGCTGAACGAGCGCGACCACGCCGGATTCGCCTCGAACGAGAACGAATAGAGATGCGAGGGGACATCGCAGGCCGCGCCGGGGTAGGTATTGTCACGCCACGTGCCGCCGATGCCGCTCGCGGCCTCATAGACCGTAAACGACGTGATGCCCATTTGCTGCAGACGGATGGCCATGCCGATGCCGGCAAAGCCACTGCCGACGATCGCAATGCGCAGCGCGGTGGATGAAGCGGAAGGGGCAGGCGTCACGGCGGTCTCCGGCACGGGCGAAAGCGGCGGGCGAAACGATAGCGGCTACGGCGCGCTGGACTCGCGCGGCGCGACGGGCAGGGGCGAAATCGCGCGTCTACAGCTGTCTACACACGGCTTAACGCGCAGGGTAGACAACTGTACACATCGCGTCAAGATCGTTTAGAGTGCAGCTATTAAACGCGCATACCGCGCGACGATTGAACGCACGATGACGACCGTCCCCGAAGCAGCGTCCGTCGCTGGCCCGCAGTTGCCGCCCGGCAAGCGCAAGCTGATCGAGGCCGCGCTGCGGTTGACCGCCGGCGGCCGCAGTTTCGCGAGCCTCGGCTTGCGCGAGCTCGCACGCGAGGCGGGGCTCAATCCGAACACGTTCTACCGCCATTTCAGCGCGCTCGACGAGCTTGCGCACGAAGCCGTCGCCTCGGTGAGCCGACGGCTTCGGCCGATGCTGCGGCGCGAGCGCTGGCTCGCCGCGCACAACGAACCGCACAGCGTGCCGCGGCGCGCGTGCGTCGCGTTTTTCGCGTTCGCGCTCGCGAACCGCGAGGCGTTCCTGAGCGCGCTGGCCGAATACCACGGCACGTCGCCGGCTTTGCGCGAAGCGGTGCGCGCGAACCTGCACGAGGTGTCGGCGGAGATGGCGGACGACGTCGTGCAGCTCGAATTGATGCCGCGACTCGCGCGCGAGACCGTCGACGAAGTCTGCACGCAGATCGTGCTGCAACTGTTTCATCTATCCGCTGAATACATCGATGCGAACGCCGCGCGCCGCGACGCATTGATCGATTACGCGGAACGTTTCATCGTGCGGCTGTTTGCGGGGGCGGTCGTGCTCGCGCAGCACGAGGGTAGCCAGGCGGAGTCGGCGCGGGCCTGACCTGAACGAAGGCGGTACACAAAACCGGCAGGCAAAAAACAGGCTCCGCGAAGGAGCCTGTCTTTTCATTCGACGCGGATCGATCGGGTTCGATCAGGTATCGGTCCAACCGCCGGAATCGTCGTTGCTGCCCATGTCGATGCCGCCGCTGCTGCCGTCATCGTTCCAGTCGTTCGAACCCTGACCGAAGTCGAGGCCGCCGCCGTTTCCGCCGTCGTTGCCGCGCCGGCGCAGTTCGTCGGGGTCGACGACCACGTCGCGCTCGACTACGCGGTCACGCCCATGACTGAGCGCCTCGCCAAGCAGCACGCCAGTCAGCAGACCGCCCATGCCGCCACCCATGCCACCGCCTTGCTGCACGATGACCTGCGGCTGCTGCTGATAGGGACCCTGTTGCGGATAAGGCGCTTGCGGGTTGCCGAAGCGCTCGGCCTCCTGCGCGTACGTCGATTGCTGAGCGCTGCCCACGGACGCGGCGGTCGGATCGGGCCGGCCGTCGGCGCGCGCGCGCAGGCTCGCGATGCGCTGCTCGAATTCATCGAGTGCATAGGGCGGCAGCGGATTCTTGCCGTTCGACAGCGTTTCGACGGCGCCGCGCAACTGTTCTTCGGTCGCTTCGACGTCTTTCTCGAGCAACTCGTGACCCGGCGCGGCGGACAGCTTCACGTCGAGCTTGATCGAACGCACCGTGTTGAGCATGTCGGTGGCGCGCTTCAATTGTGCGCGGCGGTCCTCGTCGGCGCGCGTGTCTTCCTGGCTGCGCGCGCGGCGCAAGGTCCAGCGCAGCACGAGCGCGATCACCGCGATCAGAACAATGATACCGATCCACATACCCACCCCCGGACCATGCCGTTGTTGCGCTTGCGACATCATCGCCGACTGTTGCTGCACAGCAGGCGCATTCTGCTGCGCGAACGGATTCGCGGCGTGACGGGTGACGTTGCCGCCCGCGCGTTCCGCGTCGCGGCGCAGGCGCGCTTCGGTTTGCGCGAAGCGGCTCGGGTCGGTGAAGCGGACCTGCGGATCGAGCGTCTTTGCCTGTTGGAGCTGCGCGAGCGCGTCGGCGGAACGGCCTTCGCGATCGAGCACCTGGGCGTACAGATAGTGCGCGTGCGCGCTGTTCGGATGCGCTTGCAACACTTCGGTGAGGCCGGCGTCGGCCTGCTGCCAGTTGCCCTGCGACATCGCCGATTCGATTTGCTGAGCGGTCGGCACCGCGAACGCCGCGGCCGACACGAGCAGCAGCGAAGCGAAGGCGGTTGCGAAAAGTTTTTTCATTTGCGGACCGGGCGGGGCGCGCCCGTCTCCATCAGTCGATTGCGGTGGCTGCCTGTGGCGGCCGGTATGCCGGTGCGTTCAGAAGCGAGCGCACCGGCATGTACTGCTACTGCTGTCATTGCTGGGTGTACTTGCTGCGAGGAAGTACAGGCATCCAGCATTTACTGCGCCGGCGTATTGAGCTGCTTCTTCAGCGCTTCGAGCCGATCGTCGACGGACGGCCCGCGGTTCAGATCCGCGAGCTTGTCGTCGAGCGCCTTGCCGCTTTTTTCGTCGGCGGAGTTCAGACGCGCGTCGGAACGCGCGTTCGACAGCGCGACTTTATCTTCCAGCTTCTGGAAATCCTCGGACAGGTTCTTGCCGCCGATGCCGCCGAGTGCGGTGGCCGCGGTATCTTTCGCCTGCGCGATCTGCTGCTTGGCTTGCAGGATGTTCGAGCGCGCGTTCAGGTCGTTGCGGCGCGTGCGCATGTCCTCGATCTGGCTCTTCAGTTGTGCGACCGACGGCTCCAGCGAAGTCAGTTCTTTGGTCAGCGCATCGCGTTCGGCTTCGGCCGTGGCCTGCGCACTGAGCGCTTCACGCGCGAGCGCTTCGTCGCCGGACTGCAGCGCACGGCGAGCACCGTCTTCATACTTCTTCGCCTTGTCCGCGGCAACATCGCGCTTGCTTTGCTGGGTGGCGACCTGCGCCTGAATCTCGATCAGCGAGTTTTCGGCCTTGCCGATGCTGTCGTCGAGTTCGCGCACGATCTGGCGCGAGTCGCGCGACGGATCCTGCACCGAATCGGCCGCATCGTTCAAAAGACCTTTGAGCGTGCGCGAAATGCTGTCAAAAAGCGACATGAAAACCTCCAGAGAATGTGAGCGGCGCCGACGATGCGTGCGCGCCTGACTGCCTTGAACTACTGCTACTTTACGCCGCCGTGCGCCATGCTGCGCAACGTTCGGACCGGAGTTCGGGGCGCACTTGCCAATTGCAATAGCGCGGTCCGTTTTTGTTGAGGCGCAATGCCGGTTGAGGATTGCCTCGATGATGGAAAGCCGCGATGGGCATGGACTTGACGGCGGATATTACACCACCGGCTGTCTTAAAGATGGCTTAATCGATGCGCTACCCGAAGGCGCGAACGATTCGCGAAAAGCCGCTGTTTGCGGGTGTGGGCGGGCGTTACCGAGCGGCGTTTCACGCAGGTGTCACTGATGTAACGATATGCAACGGGGACTCGTTGCGTACGCTCGCCTGCTCGCTCGGATGCAGTGATTGCGGCTCGGTGCGCAGTAATTTTCCGTCACGCTTTGCGTCACGCGAAACGGCCGCCTTCGGCGCTCGGGTCGCTGTGCGGTTCGTCGTCGTCGGAGTCCTGGTCGTTGGGGCGGCGCTTGAGTGAGTTGCGCAGACGCGCCGACGTGCCGGGCAGCCGTTTCGACGCGGCGTTGTCGATTGCGTCCGCTTCGGCGTTTTCCGCGTTTTCGGCGGCTCGTGCTGCCGTCAGACGCGCGACGGCTTCGGCGGTGGCCGCGGCCTGTTCGTCCTGCCCGGCGGCGAGCGCGGCGGCGACGCCCGCGGGAAGCAGCGGGGCGGGGGCATCCACAGCGTCGGTCACGGGAGCGGGGCGACCGGCTTGCTGCATCGAGGGCGAAGCCACGGCATCGGCGGCGCCGGCAGCCGCCGGAGCCGCCGCGTCTTTCTCATCCGCTTGCAGCGCTACCGGCAGCGCGGCGCGCGCATAGCGCGTACCGCGCGCGACGCGCTGCAGCGCCGCGTTCAGCGGATCGGGCGCGCGCGGCGCGCGCAGCCGGTCGACGATGCTCGCGGCCTTGACCTGTTCGCTGGTCGCGCCGAAGCTCAGCACCGCGCGCCGCATCAGTTCACTCACGCTGATGCCCAGATCCTCGGCAGTCGCGGTGATCGCACGTTTCTGCGCGGTCGTGACGAATACGACGATGCGCTCACTGGGCTTGGACATGATCGACTCGCAGTCTTGTTAGCATGGGCGGATCGGCGCGTGCCTTCGGATACGGTGTCGGAACCCGTCATCGGAACTGCCGTTGGATCCCGCCGTTGGGGTCCCCATCGCGCGCATCGAGGGACGCGCGCGGGGTTCATCATATGACGAGTTGCGCCGCCACGGAACAAGCGCGGTGCGAAAATCCCGTGGCATCAACGAGTTGTAGTGTTTGCGGCCGGTTTGTCCACAGCCCTTTCAACAGAAAATGTTGATAACCCCGCACAAGCTGCGCGTCGCGCGCACGCTGCAATGCGCGCTGCGCGAAATTACAGACCCTTACCAGGAAAAGGCGGCCGGCAAAGGGAATTCTTACAAAAAAACTGCCTTGGACCGCTGCCGATTTCTTTAAAATGCGCTGTTACGTTGCGCCGGACATGGTCCGTGGCGTGCCGTGCGGCCGGCCGGGGGCAAGGTCCGCAGGGCGGCGTACGTCCCTGCCAGGATGTCGAATACGACCCATGCGCGCGCCGCGAGCGCGTGCAGACAGGCGCGCAGTTGCGGGCCCATTATTCCAGTCATGCCAATCATCAAACGACCGCATTCCTCGAACTCTCCGGCCGGTGAAGACCGGGACTCCCACCAACGCACCCCTGGACGCAATGCCGCTTCGCGCGAGCCCGAGCGCGGCCGTCGTTCGATCGGCGCGTCGCTCGTGCTGTGGTTCTTCGGCCTGATCGCGACCGTCGTCGTGGTCGGGGCGCTGATCGTCGGCTATGCGCTCGTCGTGATGGGGCCGCAATTGCCGTCGCTCGACGCGCTGACCGACTATCGCCCGAAAGTGCCGCTGCGCGTCTACACCGCCGATCACGTGCTGATCGGCGAATTCGGCGAGGAGCGGCGCAGCCTCGTGCGCTTCCAGGACATCCCCGACCAGATGAAAAAAGCGGTGCTCGCGATCGAGGACTACCGCTTTTACGAACACGGCGGCGTCGACTTCGTCGGCATCCTGCGCGCCGGTTTCGCCGACCTTGCGCATGGCGGCGCGTCGCAGGGCGCGAGCACGATCACGATGCAGGTCGCGCGCAACTTCTTCCTCTCCAGCGAGAAGACGTACACGCGCAAGATCTACGAGATGCTGCTCGCGTACAAGATCGAGCGCGCGCTGACGAAAGACCAGATCCTCGAGCTGTACATGAACCAGATCTATCTGGGCGAGCGCGCGTACGGCTTCGCCGCGGCCGCGCGCGTGTACTTCGGCAAGGACCTGAAGGACCTCACGCTGGCCCAGGCCGCGATGCTCGCGGGCCTGCCGAAGGCGCCGTCCGCGTATAACCCGGTCGTCAATCCGAAGCGCGCGAAGATCCGTCAGGAGTACATCCTGCGACGCATGCTCGAGCTGAACTACATCACGCAGCAGCAGTACGACCAGGCCGTGAAGGAAGAGATTCACACGAAGAATCCGGGCAACGAGTACAGCGTGCACGCCGAGTACGTCGCCGAAATGGTGCGGCAGATGATGTACGCGCAGTACAAGGACGAAACCTATACGCGCGGCCTGAACGTGACCACCACGATCGATTCCGCCGATCAGGACGCCGCGTATCGCGCGGTGCGCAAGGGCGTGATGGACTACGAGCGGCGCCACGGCTATCGCGGACCGGAAGGCTTCGTGCAGTTGCCCGAGGCGGGCGACGACCGCGACCAGACGATCGACGACGCGCTGACCGATCACCCGGACAACGGCGAGATCATCGCCGGCGTGGTGACGGACGCGAGCGCGAAGCAGGTGGTCGCGCAACTGGTCGACGGTACGCAGGTGACGGTGGCGGGCGACGGCCTGCGCTTCGTCGCCGCGGCGCTGAGCCCGCGCGCGAACGCGACGCTGCGCATCAAGCCGGGTTCGATCGTGCGCCTCGTCGCCGACGACAAGGGCAACTGGCAGATCACGCAGCTACCGCAGGTCGAGGGCGCGCTCGTGTCGCTGACGCCGCAGGACGGCGCGATCCGCGCGCTGATCGGCGGTTTCGACTTCAACAAGAACAAGTTCAACCATGTAACGCAAGCGTGGCGGCAGCCGGGTTCGAGCTTCAAGCCGTTCATCTATTCGGCGGCGCTCGACAAGGGGCTCGCACCGGCGACGATCATCAACGACGCGCCGCTGTACTTCCCGCCGAGCACGCCGGGCGGCGACGCGTGGGAGCCGAAGGACGACGATCAGCCTGATGGTCCGATGTCGATGCGCGTCGCGCTGCAGAAGTCGAAGAACCTCGTGTCGATCCGCATCCTGTCGTTCATCGGCACCAGGTACGCGCAGGACTTCGTCACGCAGCGCTTTGGCTTCGACGCCGACAAGACCCCGCCGTATCTGCCGATGGCGCTGGGCGCGGGCCTCGTCACGCCGCTGCAGTCGGCGGGCGCGTACTCGGTGTTCGCGAACGGCGGCTACCGGATCAATCCGTATCTGATCAACGAAGTGACCGACGCGCGTGGCGTGGCGATCTCGCGCGCGCAGCCGCTCGTCGCTGGGCACGACGCGCCGCGCACGCTCGAGCCGCGTAACGCATACATCATGAACAGCCTGTTGCACTCGGTCGCGACCGCGGGTACGGGCGCGGGCACCAACGTGTTGAAGCGCTCGGACCTGCAGGGCAAGACCGGCACGACCAACGACGCGAAGGACGGCTGGTTCGCCGGCTATCAGCAGTCGCTGGTGGCGGTTGCGTGGATGGGCTACGACCAGCCGAAGAGTCTCGGCAGCCGCGAATTCGGCGCGCAGCTCGCGCTGCCGATCTGGGTCGAGTACATGCAGCGCGCGCTGCGCGGTGTGCCCCAGGCCGAGCCGCAGCAACCCGACGGTGTGACGGTGATGAACGGCGAGCTGTTCTTTACCGACAAGTTGCCGGGGCAAGGCTTCGTCGCGAGCATCGGTCTCGATTCGGGCAATCCGATGGCCGGCGCGACCGATGCGGTGGGCGGGGTCGGCCCGGCGGGCATGACGCCGCCGGTGGTGCCGCCGCCGAGCGTGTCGACGACCGAGAAGAAGCAGATCATGGATCTGTTCGAGTCGAACAAGCCTTGATGTCTCGGATGGCGGGTGCGCGGGGGGCCACGGATTCTTAAGCGATACGGGCACCGGCCCGCTCTCGCCGCATACCGTCATGTCAGCGGCGAAACACCTCGACGCGAGGCACATCGTCGGAAAAAGCGGACTGAAGTGCCCACTCCTCGTAGCGTTTCGCGCCGGCAAGATGCTCCGATAACTTCATGGTCAGATCATGCCAGGCTGAATCGCCTTCCGGCACGGTCATGGTACGGCCATCGTCTAGCCGGACGAGCAATACGATCGAATTTCCAATCCATTGTTCTGACCGCGTAGCGACGATTTCGCGAATATCTTCCCAGGCAATGTGTTGCTCGCCTTGCTGATTTGTCACGACGAGACCCTTATCGCTCAGGGATAGAGCGAAGGAGAATCTTCGTCGTCATTCGATCAGAGACCGATCATTTGCCTCTCGAAGCGCAACGGTCGCAGTGGCTATCTGAGGCGCTTGCTCGTCTTGAGCCCGAGTTCAAAAGCTCGCAAGAGTGGGCAAGTTCTTTCGCGCCTCAAGCATGCATCGATCTGATAGCACGATTCAGTGATCGATAAACACCGTTGAGGCGCTGCAGAGCACGTGTCCTGTGGCTTGCTTCTGATTCGTTTTGCACCGTACAAACAAATCGTATTAGGTTCAATGCGTTAGCCCGTTGTTCAGACAGTTTTCAACAGGCTCATCAACACGAACTGGGGATAAGTGCGCCGCGTTCCGTACGGAATCCGAGATTTAGTTGGATGTCGCCGTGTTCGTCGTCCCAACCGATGCAGGCGCAGAAGCCGAAGTCGCCGCAGCCGATGATGCGCCTGCCTGATCAACCAGCGGATTCCCCATCGCCTGAAACAACGCCGCCGTATCCGTCAGCCGCGCGCTCATATAGCGGATCTCGTCGAGCTGCGCGTTGCGCCATTGCTGCTCGCTCGAACGCGTCGCGGCGACGGGCAGCGCGCCGAGCCGATAGCGCGCCGAGGTTTCGTTGAACACGCCCTGTGCCGAACGCGCGGCGACGTTCGCGGCGTCGAGCGACTGCGCGTCGTGCTCGAGTGAGGCGAGCGTGTCGGCGACGTTCTGAAACGCGGCCAGCACGGTCTGTTTGTACTGCGACACGCTCGCTTCATACGTGTGCTGCGCCGCGCGGCGCTGCGCGAGCAGCGCGCCGCCGTGAAACAGCGGTTGCGACAGCGACGCGCCGATGCTCCAGATGGCCCCCGCACCGGACATCGCGACCGGCCAGCTAAAGCCGCCTTGTCCCATCGATGCCGACAGCGACAGACTCGGGAACATCTGCGCGGTGGCGACGCCGACATCGGTCGCAGCGGCCTTCAGCGCGGCGTCGGCGGCCTCGATGTCAGGCCGCGTGCGCAGCAGCTCCGACGGCACGACCACCGGCACCTGCTCCGGCACATGCAACTGCGCGAGATCGATGTCGTCGGGCGCTGCATCGGGTGTGCGGCCAAGCAGCACCGCGAGCGCGTGACGCGTAGTGAGCCACTGTTGCTTCAGCGCCGGCAGACTCGCCGACACGCTCGCCGCGCTCTGCTGCGCGTTCAGCAGATCGGCATGCGATACCGCACCGAGCGCGAAGCGCCGCTCGGTATCGCGCGCCTGATCGTTGGCGAGAACCACGAGCCGCTCGGTCGTATCGATCTGCGCGTGCAGCGCGGCGCTCGTGATCGTCGCGGTCACGATGTTCGCGGCGAGCGCGCGCCGCGCCGCCTCGAGCTGGTAGACCTGCACGTTCACGCGCGCGGCGAGCGCCGCGTTCGCGAGACGCGCGGCGCCGAACAGATCGAACGTGTAGTGCGCCTGCAACTGGCCGACGAACACGTTGTACAGAAACGTGTTCGGTCCGATCTCGGGGATCGCGAGCGCGCGATTGCGGGTGGCCTGGCCGCCGGCGTCGATGGTCGGCAGCAGCGAGCTGCCGACCTGCGCGCGCAATTGCTCGCGCGCGGCGGCGAGACTGCGGTCGGTCGCGTCGAGCGTCGGACTATTGCGCAGGCCTTCGTCGACGAGCGCGTTCAGCGCATCCGAGCGGTACAGCTTCCACCATTCGGGCACCGGCTGCGCGCCGGTCACGAACTGCTGCGTGACGCCCTGCGCGGGCACGGTTTGCGTCGGTAGCGGCTCGGCACCGTAGTGCGCGGGCTGCGGCATCGCGGGCGCGTCGCCGTTCGGTCCGAACGAGCAGGCGCCGAGCATGCAGGTGATGCTGGCGATGCTCGCGGCAAGCGTGGTACGGGCCAGCGCGTCGAAGCGCGCGCGGCGTTGGGGGGAGAGGGCGGGAATAGTCATGCTCGTGCTCATGCTCAGTTACCCGTGTGCGTGGCGCCGGCACCGGACGGCGTCTGCGGCTCGCGCTCGTCGGCGCGTACGCGGAACGACGCGGCGTACAACGCGGGCAGATAGAACAGCGTGAGGATCGTCGCGCTCGTGATGCCGCCCATCAGCGCGGTGGCCATCGGCCCGAAGAAGTTCGAGCGCAGCAGCGGAATCAGCGCGAGCACGGCGGCCGCGGCGGTCAGCGTGATCGGCCGGAACCGCCGCACGGTCGCGCCGACGATCGCATCGAAACGCTTGTGTCCCGACGCAATGTCCTGCTCGATCTGATCGACGAGAATCACCGAGTTGCGCATGATGATGCCGAACATCGCGATCACGCCGAGCATCGCGACGAAACCGAACGGCTGGCCGAACAGCAGCAAGGTGAGCACGACGCCGATCAGGCCGAGCGGCGCGGTCAGCACGACCATCAGCACGCGCGCGAAGCTTTGCAGCTGGATCATCAGCAGCGTGAGCACCGCGATCACCATGATCGGAATCTGCGCGTTGATCGAGGTTTGACCCTTGGCGCTTTCCTCGACGGAGCCACCGATCTCGATCCGGTAGCCGACCGGCAGCGTCGCGCGGATCGGCGCGAGCGCGCGGTCCACCGCGTGCGTGACGTCGATGCCTTGCGCGCCGGCCGCCACGTCCGACTGCACGGTGATGGTCGGCTGACGGTCGCGTTCCCAGATCACGCCGTATTCGAGGTCGTTGCGCAGATGTCCGAGCGTGCCGAGCGGCACCGGGCCGTTCGGCGTCGGCATCGCGAGCGCGGTCAACTGCGACGGGTCGACGCGTTCGGCGCGCGGCGCGCGCAGATCGACGCTGATCAGCTTGTCGCGCTCGCGATACTGCGTGACCGTGTAGCCGGACATCGTCATCGCGAGGAAGCTGGCGATGTCTTCGGACGTCACGCCGAGTTCGCGCGCGCGTTTCTGGTCGATCTCGAAGCGCACCGAGCGCTCGGCGGGTTCGTCCCAGTCGAACTGCACGTTGCGCGTGCCGCGATTGGCGCGCATCGTCGCGGCGACGCGTTCGGCGATCGAGCGCACGGTCGCGATGTCGTCGCCGCTCACACGGAACTGCACCGGATAGCCGACCGGCGGCCCGTTCTCGAGGCGCGACAGGCGCGTGCGGATCGCCGGGAAGTTGTTGAGCAACTCCGGTTCGAGCCACTGCGCGAGCTTCTCGCGATCCTTGACCGACTTCGCGGTGATCACGAACTGTGCGAAGTTCGGCTGCTGCAATTGCTGATCGAGCGGCAGATAGAAGCGCGGCGCGCCGGTGCCGACGAAGCTGACTGAGTGATCGATTTCAGGCCGGCCTTTGAGAACCTGTTCGAGGCGCTGCGCCTGGCGCAGCGTTGCATCGAACGACGCGCCTTCGGGCAGCCGCACATCGACCAGCAACTCCGGCCGGTCCGAGCTCGGGAAGAACTGCTGCGGCACGAGCGAGAAGCCGGCCATCGCGAGCACGAACAACAGCACGGTGATCGCGAGCACGACGAAGCGCCGCTCGATGCACCAGCCGATCCAGCCGCGCAAACGCGTGTAGAAGCGCGTGTCGTAGATGTCATGTTCGTGATCGTCAGGCTCGTGCGCATGGCGCTTGCGCTCGGGCAGCATGTGATAGCCGAGCAGCGGAATCAGCACGACCGCCGCGAGCCACGACGCGATCAGCGCGATCGCCGACACCTCGAAGATCGAGCGCGTGTACTCGCCGGTGCTCGACTTCGCGAGCGCGATCGGCAGGAAGCCGGACACGGTGACGAGCGTGCCGGTCAGCATCGGAAAGGCGGTGCTGGTGTACGCGAAGGCCGCGGCGCGCGTGCGGTTCCAGCCTTGCTCGAGCTTCACCGACATCATTTCGACCGCGATGATCGCATCGTCGACGAGCAGGCCGAGCGCGAGCACGAGTGTGCCGAGCGATACCTTGTGCAGGCCGATATCGAACAGGTACATGCACAGCGCGGTGACCGCGAGCACCACCGGAATCGAGATCACGACCACCATGCCGGTGCGCACGCCGAGCGACACGAGGCTCACGACCAGCACGATCCCGACCGCTTCGGCGACCGCTTCGAGGAAGTCGTCGACCGAGCGCGCGACCGCGTGCGGCATGCTCGATACTTCGACGAGATTCAATCCGGCGGGCAGCGCGGCGCGCAGTTGGGTCATCTGCTGATCGAGCGCGCGGCCGAGGCGGATCACGTCGCCGCCCGGCTGCATCGTCACGCCGATACCGAGCACGGGTTTGCCGCCGAAGCGCATCTGCGTGACGACCGGGTCGTCGTAGCCGCGCTTGATCGTCGCGATGTCGCCGAGACGCAACGTGCGGTTGTTGATGCGGATCAGCGTGTCGGCGAGCGCGCGCACGTCGTTGAACTGGCCGCTCGGGCGCACGAACACGCGGTCGTCCGTGGTGGTCAGCGTACCCGCGGGAGCGATCGTGTTCTGCGCGTTGATCGCCTGCCCAAGCTGTTGTGGCGAGATGCCGAGACGCGTCAACTGCGTGTTCGCGATCTCGATGTAGATGTGCTGATCGGGATCGCCGAAATAGTCGACCTTGCCGACGCCCGGCACGCGCAGCAGCACCGAGCGTAGCTGGTCCGCGTAATCGTGCAGTTGCGCGGCGGAAAAGCCGTCGCCTTCGAGCGTGTAGATGTTGGTGTAGACGTCGCCGAATTCGTCGTTGAAGAACGGGCCCTGGATGCCCGGCGGCAAGGTCGACGCGATGTCGCCGACTTTCTTGCGCACCTGGTACCACGTCTCGGGCACCTGGCTCACCGGCGCCGAGTCCTTCATCGTGAAGAAGATCAGCGATTCGCCGGGACGCGAGTAGCTGCGCACGAAATCGATGTACGGCGTTTCCTGCAGCTTGCGGCCGATGCGATCGGTCAGCTGCTCCTGCACCTGGCGCGCGGTGGCACCCGGCCAGTACGTGCGGATCACCATCACGCGGAACGTGAAGGGCGGGTCTTCCGACTGCGCGAGCCGCGTGTAGGCGAGGATGCCGAACGCGGTGGCGAGCGCGATCAGGAATACGACCAGCGCCTGATGACGCAGCGCCCACGCGGACAGATTGAAGCGTCCTTCTTCGTGCGACGTGCTCATGAAGCGAAGTCCTCGGGATGCAGCGGCGCGATCGCGCGGACTTTCTGGCCGGCGCTCACGGTGTGCACGCCCTGCAGCACGACGCTTTCGCCATCTTTCAGGCCATCGCTGACGACGAACGTGCGCTCGTAGTAGCGCGTGACGGTCACGCGACGCAGCTCGAGCGTGTTGTCCGCGGCGCGCACGACCCACACGGCCGGTTCGCGCCCCTCGTGAAACAGCGCGGTGACCGGCAGCGTGAACACGCCGTGCTGCGCGGCCGCCGCGGCGAGCGGCACGGCCGGCGTGACGTCGGCGGTCATGCCGAGGCGCACGTCGGCGCCGGCATCGAGCAGGGTCAGACGCGCGCGCCAGGTGCGGCTCTGCGGATCGGCGGCCGGCGACAGCTCGCGCACGCGTGCGCCGAGCTTGCGGCCCGGCAGCGCGGCGAGCGTGACGCTCGCGTTCTGGCCGACCGCGAATGCGGCGAGCGCGCTTTCGGGCACGTCGCACAGCACGTCGACGTCGCCGCTCCACGCGAGGTTGTAGACGGCCTGACCCGCCGACACGTTCTGGCCCGTGTCCGCCTGTTCAGCCGTGATGACGCCCGCATGACCGGCGACGAGCGTCGTGTACTGCAGCTGGTTCTTCGCGAGTGCCGCCTGCTGCTGCGCCTGATCGCGCTGCGCGAGCGCGGACGCGTAGGCGTTGGTGGTCTGTTCGAGCTGCGCGGGCGCGATCAGGTTCTCTTTGGCCTGCGCCCTGTCGCGTTCGAGCTGCTGCTGCGCATAGACGAGGTTGTGCTGTGCGGCGTCGAGCTGCGCCTGCGTGCTCGCGGCGTTTTTCTGCGCATCGGCCGGGTCGAGCAGCGCGACGACTTCGCCGCTTTTCACCGTGTCGCCGAGCCGTACCCGCCGCTCGATGATCTTGCCGGCGACGCGGAACGACAGCGGCGTCGAATAGCGCGCCTGCACTTCGCCGGGCAGCGACGCCGCCTGCAGCGCGTGGCCGTCCGCATGCACGGCGAGCGCGACCACCGGGCGCGGCGCGGGCGCCGCGGCTTCCTTCTTCGAGCAGGCCGCGAGCGCTAGCACGCCTGCCAGCGCCAGCGCGCAGGTCTGCCTGGAGAAACCGCGGTGAGAGGATGGGGGAGACTGCTGGCGCATCGCTGACGATGCGGGAGAACCGGGACGCTTCACAATTACCCCAACTGGAGACAGCGAACGAACACGGCAAGCCGCGCGGCCCGCCAGCGAAGACCCGCATGCCGCGTCATGCTAATGGCATACAGGGATGGCTTTGAATGAAGCAATGCATTTTAATACACTCATGTATCTGAATACATAGATGGATTTGAATTCTTTTGGGTGCTAGGCTTGCGGCCATGAAACGTCAAAGACTGACAAGAGAGCAGAGCAAGGACCAGACGCGGGAGCGGCTGCTCGATGCCGCGCAGGCAATTTTCATGAAGAAGGGCTTCGTCGCGGCGAGTGTCGAGGACATCGCGGCGGCGGCTGGCTATACACGCGGCGCGTTCTATTCGAACTTCCGCAGCAAGACCGAGCTGTTTCTGGAGTTATTGCGGCGCGATCACGAAGCGATGCAGGCGGGCCTGCATGCGATCTTCGAAAGCGCGGCGTCGCGCGAGGAGATGGAGGCGCGCGTGCTGCGCTACTACAGCTCGCTGCATCGTGAGAACAAGTGTTTTCTGTTGTGGGTCGAGGCGAAGCTGCTGGCGGTGCGCGACGGCCGTTTCCGGCTGCGCTTCAACGCGTTCATGCACGAAAAGATCGAACAGTTGAGCGCCTATGTGCGCGAGTTCTCGGAGCGCGTGGGCACGCCGATGTCGATGCCGCCCGAGCAGCTCGCGATCGGCCTGATGGGTCTGTGCGACGGCGTGCAGTTCTTCTACACGGTCGATCCGCAGAATGTCCCGGCGGAGATGGCCGAAACGGTGCTGGCGGGGTTTTTCTCGCGCGTGGTGTTCGGGCGCGATGCGTAACGGTAGGCGTTGAGCCTGGAGGCGCAGATGCGCGAATGCGCGACCCGGAGGGATCGCGCATCAGATACGGTTCAAGGCGGAAAAATCATTCGACCGGCAGTCGCGCGCAGGCCTCGGCGGCGGGCGCCGCGCACGCGAACGCGTACTGGCCGCTGGCGTCGAGGAATTTTTCCCCGGCGTGCAGGGCAACCTTGATATCGGGGCAGCGCTCGTAAGCGATATAGGCCGAGCTTGCGGCGGCCGACCAGCAAACCAGCGAAAACGCGATCTTTTCCAGCAGACGAAAACGATGTGGCATGGCGGTGTAGCGGTAACTTTCTTTGGCCGCCATCTTACCAGCAAACTAGGGTTTATACCTAGCTAAAATCCACGATAGACGCCGTAATAGTGGCGCGATGGACACGCCGCGCCGAATCTGACCGGAATGTCATGTCTGGGTCAGGGTTGGGACATGTCCTATCGCTAGAATCGGTTGCGTTGGGCGGACCCGCGCGCGCCCATGCGGCGCGGGTCGACACAGGCGGCAACGGTTGCGCCGGCCCGGCTTTACCGAGGCAGGAGTCGTCCATGAATCAACTGCAGTCGATGCGCGTGTTCGTCAAGGTGTCGGACCTCGGCAGTTTCGTCGGCGCGTCGGGCGCGCTGGATCTGTCCACCGCGGTCGTCACGCGGCACGTCGCGGATCTCGAAGCGCGGCTCGGCACGCGACTGCTGAACCGCACCACCCGCCGTCTTTCGCTGACCGAATCCGGCGCGACCTATCTGGAGCGCGTACGCCACATCCTCGCCGATCTCGAGAGCGTCGAGCAGATGGTGGTGGCGCGCAATCACGAGCCGGTCGGCACGCTGCGCATCGTCGCGCCGGTCGTGTTCGGATTGCACAGTCTCGCGCCGGTCGTGCAGTCGTACGCGGCGCGCTATCCCGACGTCGTGCCCGACGTCACGCTCGCCGACCGCCACGTCGATCTGGTCGAAGAGGGCTTCGACGTCGGCATCCTGGCTGCGCGGCACATGCGCAGCGCGAGCATCGTCACGCGGCGGTTGACGACCGGCTACATGACGGTTTGCGCGACGCCCGAGTATCTGGCGCAACACGGCACGCCGAAGCGCCCCGAGGATCTGCTCAGGCATTCGTGCCTGAGCAGGCCGGCCGAGCAGGGCGGCGAGGAGCGGTTGTTCAATGGGCCGGACGGCGAAGTGCGGGTGCGGCCGACCAACGCGATCGCGGCGAACAACGCCGAGATGCTGCGGCAGTTCGCGCTGCTCGGCATGGGCGTGGCGATCCTGCCGAGCTACCTGATCGGCCGTGATCTGACGGCGGGGCGGCTCGTGCGTCTGCTCGACGCGTACAGTCTGCCGCCCATCGAAATCACGATTGCGTATCCGAGCCGGCTACATCTGCCGGCGAAGGTGCGGACGTTCATCGACCATCTGGTCGAGCATTTCCAGCCGGACAGCGCGCAGGCGCGGGATTCCCGTAGCGTGGCGCCGGTGCGGGTGGTGGCCGGGGTGAGCGGGTCCGACGCCCCGACGGCGCGCGAGATCGCCGACGACGCGCTCGAAAACAGCCGCACGACGCGCCGTGTGACGCGGGTGGCGCGCGCGCGGATCGCGGCGTCGTCGCAGTTCTGACGTGTGAGCTGAGGCGAGGCTGAATCCGGGTTCAGATCCCCAGGCCCGGGCCATAGTTGCCGCCGATCAGGCGCGTGACCGACTCGATGTCGACATAATCCTGCTCCGGCATACCATCGAGCATCGCCAACACCTCGTTGCTCGCGCCGGCTTCGCGCGCGGCGTCGACGAGTGCGTCCTTGTTGGTCGGGAATTCGACTTCGCTGAGAAGATCGGCGATCTGCAGATCGATCGATTCGCCGGGGATGTCCGAGGCCGTCATGCGCATGCTCCTGGTGAGCTTGAGTTAGTCACGTCGTTATTGCTGCCACGAAAAGCCAGCGCCTCGCCGCGATGAGTTTCTCGCAGTCTGTTGCAATCCCGCGTGCATCGCCACCCCATCGTCATGACAGCCGGCGCAAACCGGGGCAGGCGCGCCGTCGTAGCCGCGCCGCCGCCGGCCGTTGCGGCGGCCCTCACGTGGTCAGATGCTCGTTCTGCCCGGTCAGGCTGCGTTCCAGATGTCGGGACTTCGGCAGCGCAATATGCTCCCAGTGCTGCGGACGGCTGGCGTCGGTGCTCGACACATCTGGGGCCGGAGGCGCGACCGGCGCGGCGTTCGCGCGTTGCGCGAGCGTGATGGAATCCGTGCTGTCCGAGGCGGTATGAACCGGCGCGGCAAAGCACGAGGCTGACAGCGTCACCATGATTAACAGTGTCGAGGTTTTCATCGCCCGACCTCCTAAAGCTCATGCGGCGCTGACAATCGAGCAAACCCTGTGCCGTCCCGCGTCGAGAGGACGGTGCAAGCCGAGGACGGCATGGCGCTGCGCGGCCCAGGCTCCTTACCATCTTAGATGGCAAATACTGCAACGCGCGCACATTTGCGACAAAACCGGATTGTAGATTCCATCATCGCATGAACAGGCGCGCGCGTCCGCCATGCGCTAGCGCAGCACATCGAAGCGCGTCCACGGCCACGACGGCCGGTCGCGCATATAGCCGTTCAGCCAGTTCCACTGCGGATGCCGCTTCATGAACGCCTGTGCGTCGAACGGCCGGCCGCACGGATGCCCCCAGCGCGCGGTGAAGGCCATCTCGCGGGCCATTTCGCTGTCGATCACCTTGCCGTCGTTCGCGCCCCACGGATTGAACGGCCCGTGATCGGTGCCGCCGAAGCGCGCGTCATCGAGCTCCAGATGCCCGCAGATCGTGCGCGAGCACGGGTTGTCGTTGCGATCGAGATAGACGTCGTGATGATCGGCGATCATCTGCTTCGCGAGCTCGACGTCGATGCTGCCGCGATGCAGTTCCTCGAGCTGCATGAAACGCAGACGCCGCGCGCCGTTCTTGCGCACGTCGGTATAGTCCTCGCCTTCGCCGATGCATTCCTGGTTGCGGATCTTCAGATCCGTCGCGGTGTTGTAGCCGCTGTAGAAACCGTCTGTGGTGGTCTCGAAGCCCGCATAGTGCAGCCCGAGTTCGTAACGCGCGATCTCGCCGGTCTTCGTGTCGCCGAGCAGCCAACTGTTCGCGTAGCCGCCGTTGTTCGCGAGCGAGAACATGTCGCACCATTCCTTGATGCTGTTCGCATATTGCGACGCGCGCCGCGAGCGATAGAACTCGGGCGCACCGGCCGCGTTGTAGCCCGCGAAGTTCGAGATCGTCGTTTCGGTGATCATCAGGCCGGCCGCCGTGACCCAGAAATCGGTCAGGCTCGAGATGCAGCCCGGCAGGCCCTGCATCAGGATGCGGTTGCCGCGGTCGGGCACGATGTCGAACACGACGTTGAACGCGTCGCCGGCCGCGTAGCGGTCCCACGAGTTGTGCGCCATCACGATGCGGCCGTCGCGCGTCGCGTTGCCGGTTGCGATGAACGCGCTGCAGTGGTGACCGCGCCGGCCGCGCCACAGTTTCGCGCCCAGATGCGGCTGCGCCTGCGCGGCGTGCGTCGGCCACCAGCTTTGCAGCAGATCCATGTAGCCGTTCCACGCGAGCACTTCGGCGAACGGCAGCTTCGCGCCGTCGGCGATGCCATGGATTTCATCGGCGAATTCGGTGTCGAGCTTGCTCGCGAACTGGCTCGTCGCAGCATTGACGAAGGTGTCGAACTCCTCCCCGGTGTCCCATTTGGCGAGATAGCGCGCGGTGCGGATCGCGTTTCTGATTTCGTCGGCGAGCAACTGGCCGTGCTGCTCGCCGCGATCGTACGGCTCGCCTTCGATATGCACGAAAATCCAGCCGGCCTGATCGCGGCGTACGGCCTCGGGGGACGGTTCGCTCATCTTCGCTCCGACGCTACGGCGGGCGCTGTCGCTGCGCCCAAGCTGGGCTCACGCGTGCCGGCCGCGTGAAGGGCCGGCGGGTCTGTCCATTGTAGAGAATCCGCGGCGCTTTGCATCGCGCCCCGCGAAGCCTTCGAAAGCTCTAGCGCGACGGACTCATGCGGAAGTACGCATCGAGCAGCGAGGTCTTGTAGACGACGCCGGCGAGCTTCGGATGCGCGGTGCTTTCGATCACCGGCAGCCGCTCGCCCTGAAACGCCATGAAGTGCTGTAACGCGATGGCGAGCGACATGTCCGGCGTCAGCACGTCGAAATGCGGCTGCAGATAATCGGCGGCGGTTTTCATCGACGTTTCGCGCCGCTCGAGCAGATCGGACGTGATGTCCTTCAGCGCGACCACGCCGAGAAACGCGCCCGAGTCGTTCGCGACGTACAGATACTTGACCGGATACTCGAGGAACACGCGCGTCATGTCGTGCACGGTCGCGTTCGGCGGCACGACGGTCTGCGCGGGGCGGATCAGCTCGCGCATCTGCGTCGCGCGCAATCGCGAGCGCTCCTGCTCCTCGCGATTGCGGCGCAGCGTGATCTCGTACATCGAGGTCTTGCCGATCGCGCGAGCGATGAAATACGCGACCACGCACGACAGCATCAGCGGCAGCACGACCTGATAGCTCAACGTCATCTCGAAGATCATCAGGATCGCCATCAGCGGCGCCTGGGTCGCGCCCGCGAGGAATGCGCCCATGCCGACCATCGCATAGGCGTAAGCGGCCGACGTCGCATGCGGCCACAACGCGTGCATGCCCTGGCCGAACAGCGAGCCGACCGCCGCGCCGACGAACAGCGTCGGCGTGAACACACCGCCCACCGCGCCGGAGCCGGCCGTCGCCGCGGTCGCCGCGAGCTTGCAGACGAGCACCAGCAGGAGCGCGGACCATGTCCACGGCGAATGCAGGATCGAGTTCACGACGCTGTAGCCGTTGCCCCACACCTCGGGCTCCGCGACCGAAATGATGCCGACCACGAGACCGCCGAGCGCGAGCCGCACCGGCAACGCCACCGGCAGCTTGCGAAAGGCCGCCTTCGATGCGTTGAGCAGCCGCAGAAACTGCGGCGCGGCCGCGCCGCACAGCGCGCCGAGCGCGACGAACAGCAGCACCTCGGGACCGGTCACGGTCGGAAACTCCGGCATCTCGTAGGGCGGCTTGTAGCCGGCGAACTCGCGCATCGTGATGTTCGCGACGACCGCCGCGACCAGCACCGGCCCGAAGCTTTCCATCGCGATCGAGCCGAGCACGATCTCGGTGACGAAAAACGCGCCCGCGATCGGCGCGCTGTACGCGGACGTGATACCGGCCGCCGCGCCGCACGCGACGAGCAGGCGCAGCCGCGGCGGATCGAAGTGGACCCAGCGGCCGATCAGCGACGAGGCGAGCGCCGCGAGCTGCACCATCGGACCTTCACGACCGATCGAACCGCCGCTCGCGATCGTAAACAGCGACGACACGCTGCGCCACAGGCTCAGGCGCACCGGCACGACGCCGTCGCCGATCGCGACCGCTTCCATGTAGTCGGTGTGCGTTTTCGTGTCGGCGTGACGCTGCGCAATCAGCAGGAAAATGCCGGCGACGAGACCACCCGCGGCCGGCAGCCAGATGCGCATGGTCCACGGTAGGCTGCGCGCCATGTCGACGAAGCTGCCGGAGCGGCCGGCAATCGCCAACTGCAGCAGTTCGATGCCCTTGCGAAACACGATGGTCGCCAACGCGCCGGCAATGCCGACCACAACGGCCCAGACCAGCACCGTATGGGCTTCTGAGAGGCGGAAAACGCTTTGGGCGCGGGTGCGCAGCTTCAGCAGGAATGAAAGCACGTCGTCGGTACGGGGCGTGAAGGAAGGTTGAAAAACCCGCGGCGCAACAGCAGCGCGCCCGCCTCGAATGGCGGGCGCGGGGCGGCGAGCGGGCGGAGGCGGGCGGCGCGGTTCAAGTCGCCGCCTTGTCGAGTTCAGGATAGTGCCGGAAGATGCAGCTTTCGTTATGGCCGATGCGCCGGTCCGAGTCCAGATACGCGGCGATGTTCGGTCTTGCGATCACGGCGTCGTGCAGCGCGGCGAGCCGCGGATAGTGCTCGCCGAAGCGCTTCAGCGCGCGCGGAAACGCGTACAGCAGACCGTCGATCAGCTGGAACATCGACAGGTCCACATAGGTCAGCGTGTCGCCGACCATGAAGCTGTCGCCGGCCGGATTCTGCGCGAGCACGCGCTCGAAGTACGACATGAACTTCGGAATCCGATGGTCGATGAAATCGTGCGCGCGCACCTTCGCCGCGTCTTTCTGCTCCTCGTAGTAGAGGCCGCTCGCGAGCGGATGGTGGGTGTCGTGCGCTTCGGTGACGACGTCGGCGATCGTCAACTGCAGGCCGTTCGCGACATAGCGCAGGCTGTCCACCTCCGGCGCCAGCTTGAGCCGCGGGCCGAGATAGAACAGGATGTTGGCGGTCTGCGCGATCACCAGATCGCCGTCTTTCAGAAACGGTGGCGCGAACGGCGGATACGGCTCGTCGGGGCTTTGCATCACCGCCATCATCGCTTTGGTGCCAAGGCCCTTCGAAGGCTTGCCGCGCGCGACTTCGACATAGTCGACGCCGGCTTCCTCCAGCGCGAGCCGCACGAATTCGCCGCGGCCTTGCAGGCCATCCCAGTAGTACAGTTCCAGGCTCATCGATCGATCCTCATTCCGGTCGCCCGGACGCGTCGCGGCAAGGCGGTTTCACCGCTGCCATCGGACGTCGCGCACGGGCGGGTTGGGGGGCAAAGTTCGCAGCAACGAGTATGCCGTGTGATCGGCCGGGATGGTGCGCCGGAAAGCGCAAAACCCCGCGCGCGGCGGGGTGTCGGGGAAGGCGGGAGAGCCGGCGACGGCTTAGTGGAACAGGTGCTGGACGGTCCATGTGATGCCGAGTCCGCCGGCGATCAGCCATACATACAGAATCAGGCCGGTGGTCAGCGCGCGCGGACCCGCTTCGCGAATCTGCGAGAAGCGCGTTTCCATGCCGAGTGCGGTCATCGCCATCGTCAGCGCGAAGGTGTCGAACAGGTTCAGCGTCGAGGTGGCGCTTTCCGGCAGCACATGCAGCGAGTTGATCGCCACGCAGGCGAGGAAGCCGAGTGCGAACCAGGGGATCGCCAGCTTGCGCGGGGCGGCGCCGTCCGTGCCGCCATCCGTCGCGCCGCGCGTCGCGCGGTTCACCCACAGGCCGACCACCAGCAATACCGGCACGAGCAGCATCACGCGGGTCATCTTGACGATCGTCGCGATGTGCGTCGCTTCGGGGCTCACGTTGCTCGCCGCGCCGACCACCTGCGCGACCTCGTGGATCGTGCCGCCGAAGAACAGGCCGGCGCCGACCGTGTCGAGATGCAGCCAGCCTGCGTTGAACAGCACCGGGTAGAGGAACATCGACAGCGTGCCGAACAGCACGACGCTGCCGACCGCCATCGCGCTCTTGTGCGGCTTCGACTGCAGCGTCGATTCGAACGCGAGCACAGCGGCCGCGCCGCAGATCGCGCTGCCGGCCGCCGTCAGGAGCGCGGTGTCGCGATCGAGCTTCATGATTTTCATGCCGGCCCAGGTGCCGATCACGAGCGTGCTGACGACGATCAGCACCGACTCCGCGAGACCCGGCAGGCCGACCTGGGCGATTTCCTGCAGGCTCACACGCAAGCCGAAGAACGCGACCGCGATGCGCAGCAGCTTGCGCGCCGAGAAATTCACGCCGGCCGCCCAACTGACCGGCATGCTGTCGCGCAGCGCGTTGCCGTAGATCGCCCCCGCGACGATGCCGACGATCAGCGGACTCAGGCCAAGGCCGGCAATCGCCGGAATCGCCGCGATGCGCGTGACCGCGGCGGCGAACAGCGCGACGAACAGTACGCCGTTGAGCTGGCCGCGGGTGGACAGCGCGGGGGAGGCGGCGGCGAGCGGGGCGGTGGGTGTGGACATGATCGGTGGTTTCGTAACGGACTTGCGTGGGACTGCATAAGCAGCAATGGGGCTAATCCTAAAGTAGATATATCGATATGAAAAATCGTGATTTAGAATGTGAAGTATCGGCTCAACGGATATTTAATCGAGATGACCCCGGATCAACTTATAACGTTCGCCGCCGTCGCTGAGCATCGCAACATCAGCCGGGCGGCGGTGGCGCTGCATCTGTCGCAGCCGGCGGTGTCCGGCCAGCTGAGGCAATTGCAGGACGAGTTCGGCGAGCCGCTGTATCAGCGCGATGGCCGCGGGGTGCGGCTGACGCCAGCCGGCGAACAGCTCGCCGCCTATGCGGCGCGGCTGCGCGACACCTGGCGGCAGGCGCATGCCTATCGCGACGCGCTGCGCGGTCTCGAACAGGGCACCTTGCGGATCGGCGCGAGCACGACGCCGGCGAGCTACCTGCTGCCGTACCTGATCGCCGAATTCCATCGCCGCTATCCGCACGTGAGCGTGCATACCGCCAACGGCAACACGGCCGAGATCGTCGGTGCGCTCGGCTCGGTCGACATCGCGATGATCGAGGGGCCCGCCGGCGCCGATCTGCCGCCGGACACGGTCGTCCATGCGTGGCGCGAGGACGAGATCGTCGCGATCATGCCGCGCTCGCATCCGCTCGCGCAGGCGGACAATGGCGGGCGCATCGAGCTGGCCGCGTTCGGCGCGTATCCGCTGGTGCTGCGCGAGGAAGGCTCGGGCGTGCGGCAGACGGTCGAGCGCGAGTTCGCGCGCGCGGGCGTGCCGATGCGCGTGGCGCTCGAAATCGCGGGGGTCGAAGGGGTGAAGGAGGCGGTGCGGGCGGGGATGGGTGTCGGTTTCGTGTCGGCGATGTCGATGCGGCATGAGGACGGTGCGCTGCGGCTCATGTCGCTGAGCCCGCAGCCGCTGACGCGGCGGCTGTCGATTCTGGTGCCGCATGCGAGCGCGCCGTCGCGGGTGGTCGAGCAGTTTCTGGCGATGTGCGTCGCGGACGAGGGCGGCTGATTACCGCGCTGGCAGCGTATGGGGTCGAGAATCCGAACCCGCGCGGGGCGCTGCCGTGTCCGGCGCGCTTCGCTTTACGCTCGCCGTATGCCGGCCGCGCCTGGGGATTTCCTCTATGGTGCGCGATGGCTGTCCCGAGCACCATTCGCACATCGCAGCGCCTCGGCGCTTTTTTTCGAAGTTTGGTTGGAACCGGTTCCAAAAGCGGTTTCGCTTCAGGATTGCGTGAGTTGGATATGGCTGATGCAGTGGAGATCGTGGTCGTCGCCAGCGCGTTCGGCGTGAACGCCGTGCGCGCCGACGGCCATCTGAAATGGGCGCAGGCGGCAAAGAGCGCCGGCGCGGCGGGTTTCGAAGTGCGCCGGGAGCTGTTCGCGAGCGACGCGGACGCGGACCCGCAACGGCTGCGCGCGCTCGGCGCGGCGTTGGCCGATCTCGGGCTGTGGTCGGTGTTCTCGACGCCGGCATCGTTGTACGCGGCCGACGGCCAGCTCGATACCGACGCACTGCGTGTCGCGCTCGATCAGGCGGCCGCGCTCGGCGCGCGCTTCGTCAAGCTGCAACTCGGCGGCTTCGCGGGCGAGGCTCACGGCGCGGCCATCGTCGCGAGCGGCTCGGGCACCACGGGCGGTGCGCAGCCACGGCTCGTCGTCGAAAACGGGCAACTGGCGCAGGGCGGCTCGCCCGCGCAGTTCGTCGGGCTGTTCGATGCGCTCGCGCGTGAAGGCCACGCTGGCGTGCTCGGCATGACCTTCGATACCGGCAACTGGGCGTGGCTCGACGTCGCGCCGCTATCCATCGCGCCGCAGCTCGCGCCGTACGTCGAGTACATCCATTGCAAGACCACCACGGGCGAGGGCGCGCGGCGCTTTGCGAGCGCGCCGGCCGAGGATGACGCGCCATTGCGCGCGCTCCTCGACCGGCTGCCGCGCGAGGTGCCGCGCGGCATCGAGTTTCCGTTTGATCCGAGCCGGATCGACGCGGATGCCGCGCGTTATGTGAGCTGGCTTGCGCGCGTGTAGACGCGCGACGCGGCATCACGAAGCGCCTCGGTCGAAGCCGTACAGCAGACGAGGCAGCAACCCAGGCAGCAACCCAGGCAGCAAAGAACGCATTCCACGCAACACGAATCACCGCATCAGAAGCACCACCAGGAGCCCAGCATGACGCACCCTTACCCCGCGCTCGACGTGATCACCTACGGCGAAGCGATGGCGATGTTCGTCGCCGCCGAAGCCGGCCCGCTCGCGGGCGTCGGGCACTTCACGAAGCGCATCGCCGGCGCGGATCTGAACGTCGCGATCGGCTTGTCCCGACTCGGCTTCAGGGTGGGCTGGATGAGCCGCGTCGGCGACGATTCGTTCGGCCGGTACGTGCGCGACACGCTGACGAAAGAGGGCATCGACCAGCAATGCGTGAGCACCGACGCGCGCCATCCGACCGGCTTCCAGCTGAAGTCGAAGAGCGACGACGGCAGCGACCCGGCGGTCGAATACTTCCGCAAGGGCTCGGCGGCGAGCCATCTGTCGCTCGACGACTACCTCGCCGATTACGTGCTGCCCGCGCGTCATCTGCATCTGACCGGCGTCGCCCCGGCGATCTCGGCAAGCTCGCGCGAACTCGCATTCCATCTGGCCCGCGAAATGCGCGCTGCGGGCAGGACGATCTCGTTCGACCCGAACCTGCGTCCGACGCTGTGGCCCTCGCGCGCGGCGATGGTCGAAGGCTTGAACGCGCTCGCCGCGCTCGCCGACTGGGTGCTGCCCGGCATCGGCGAGGGTGAGATTCTGACCGGCCACACGCAGCCGGAGGACATCGCGAAGTTCTATCTCGAGCGCGGCGCGCGCGGCGTGATCGTCAAGCTCGGCGCGCAGGGCGCGTATTACCGCACCGCGACCGATGCCGCGACGATCGCTGGCCGGCCGGTCGCGAGCGTCGTCGATACGGTCGGCGCGGGCGATGGTTTCGCGGTCGGCGTGATCAGCGCGCTGCTCGAAGGCCGCACGCTCGCGCAGGCGGTCGCGCGTGGCAACCGGATCGGCGCGCTCGCGATCCAGGTGATCGGCGATTCGGAAGGTTTGCCGAGCCGCGCCGAACTCGACGCGCTGGAGCTGGCCGAGGTACCGGACATCGCAAGCGCGGCCTGACGCGGATCGGACCGCATCGATAGCGCTGCATCCACAACCAGCATCGACGACAACAAGAGCGCCCACAGCGCGCCCAGATTTTTTCATCATTGATTCGGGACGACGCCGTCCAAGGAGACTTCCATGACCTCATCACTTGCGATTCGCCGTTGGTGGACGATCATGCCGATCGTGTTCATCACCTACAGCCTCGCGTATCTGGATCGCGCGAATTTCGGCTTCGCGTCGGCGGCCGGCATCAACCAGGATCTCGGCATCAGCAAGGGGCTCGCGTCGCTGATCGGCGCGCTGTTCTTCCTCGGCTATTTCTTCTTCCAGATTCCGGGTGCGATCTATGCCGAGCGCCGCAGCGTGAAGAAACTGGTGTTCTGGAGCCTCGTTCTGTGGGGCGGCTGCGCGGCGTTGACCGGCATGGTCAGCAACATTCCGTCGCTGATGGCGATCCGCTTCCTGCTCGGCGTCGTCGAAGCCGCGGTAATGCCGGCGATGCTGATCTTCATCAGCAACTGGTTCACCAAGAGCGAGCGCTCGCGCGCGAACACGTTCCTGATCCTCGGCAATCCGGTCACAGTGCTGTGGATGTCGGTCGTGTCCGGCTATCTCGTGCATTCGTTCGGCTGGCGGCAGATGTTCATCGCCGAGGGCGCGCCCGCGATCATCTGGGCGATCTGCTGGTGGTTCCTCGTCAAGGACAAGCCCGAGCAGGTGTCGTGGCTCACGCAAGAGGAAAAAGACGCGCTCGCGCAGACGCTGCGCGCGGAGCAGGCCGCGATCAAGCCGGTGCGCAACTACAGCGAGGCGTTTCGCACGCCCGCGGTCATCAAGCTGTGCGCGCAGTATTTCTGCTGGAGCATCGGCGTGTACGGCTTCGTGCTGTGGCTGCCGTCGATCCTGAAGAACGGCTCGTCGTTCGGCATGGTGGAAACCGGCTGGCTGTCGGCGCTGCCGTATCTGGCCGCGACGATCGCGATGCTTGCAGCTTCGTGGGCATCGGATAAACTCAACCGCCGCAAGGTGTTCGTGTGGCCGTTCCTGCTGATCGGTGCGATTGCGTTCGCGGCGTCGTACGGGCTCGGCTCCGCGCATTTCTGGGTTTCGTATGCGTTGCTCGTGATCGCGGGCGCGGCGATGTACGCGCCGTATGGACCGTTCTTCGCGATCGTTCCGGAGCTGCTGCCGAAGAACGTCGCGGGCGGCGCGATGGCGCTGATCAACAGCATGGGCGCGCTCGGTTCGTTCGTCGGCTCGTACGTGGTCGGCTATCTGAACGGCGCGACCGGGTCGCCCGCGGCATCGTATGCATTCATGAGCGTGGCGCTCGTCGCCGCGGTGATCCTCACGCTCGCCGTCAAGCCGGCCGCCGCCGAACAACGTGGCCCCGCTCGTCCCACCGTCGCAAGGAAAATTAGCTGATGAACAAGATCGTCGCCTGGAAGTCGCTTCCCGAGGATGTGCTCGCCTATCTGCAACAGCATGCGCAGGTCGTGCAGGTCGATCCGTCACAGCATGATGCGTTCGTCGCCGCGCTGCGCGACGCCGACGGCGGCATCGGCGCGAGCGTGCAGATCACGCCGGCGATGCTCGAAGGCGCGAGCCGGCTGAAGGCGCTGTCGACGATCTCGGTCGGCTACGACCAGTTCGACGTCGCCGACCTCACGCGCCGCGGCATCGTGCTCGCGCACACGCCGGACGTGCTGACCGAATCGACCGCCGATACCGTGTTCTCGCTGATCCTCGCGTCCGCGCGGCGCGTCGTCGAGCTGGCCGACTGGGTCAAGGCAGGGCAGTGGCGCACGAGCATCGGGCCCGCGCAGTTCGGGCTCGACGTGCAGGGCAAGACGATCGGCATCGTCGGCTTGGGTCGGATCGGCGGCGCGGTCGCGCGACGCGCGGCGCATGGCTTCAACATGAAGGTGCTGTATACGAACCGCAGCGCGAACCACCAAGCGGAGCAGGCGTATGGCGCGCGGCGCGTCGAGCTGGCTGAATTGCTCGCGCAGTCCGATTTCGTCTGTCTGCAGGTGCCGCTCACGCGAGAGACGCGGCATCTGATCGGCGCCGCCGAACTGCGCGCGATGAAGAAGAGCGCGATCCTGATCAACGCTTCACGCGGCGCGACCGTCGACGAACCGGCGCTGATCGAGGCGCTGCGCAACGGCACGATTCACGGCGCGGGCCTCGACGTGTTCGACTCCGAACCGTTGCCTGCCGACTCGCCGTTGCTCGCCATGCCGAACGTGGTCGCATTGCCGCATATCGGCTCGGCGACGCACGAGACCCGTCATGCGATGGCGCTCAACGCGGCGGAGAACCTGGTCGCCGCGCTCGACGGCACATTGACGACCAACATCGTCAACCGTGACGTCCTGGCGAAGTGATTCGCAGGGCGGCGCGCAAGCTCCCGTCCTCGGACCGGCACGAGCGATGAGCGAATGAGCACGACCCCGCCCCCGGCCAGCATGCCGCCTGGTCCCCCGAGCGCGCCGACGCGCCGCGCGACGATCACCGATGTCGCGCGTGAAGCCGGCACCGGCAAGACCAGCATCTCGCGCTATCTGAACGGCGAGTTCAGCGCGCTGTCGCCCGAGCTGCGCGCGCGCATCGAAGCCGCGATCGCGCGGCTCGACTATCAGCCGAACCAGATGGCGCGCGGCCTGAAGCGCGGCCGCAACCGGCTGATCGGCATGCTGGTCGCCGACCTGACCAATCCGTACTCCGTCGAAGTGCTGCAAGGCGTCGAGGCCGCGTGCCACGCGCTCGGCTTGATGCCGCTGATTTGCCACGCGGCGAACGAAGTCGAGATGGAGCGGCGTTATCTGCAACTGCTGACCACGTATCGCGTGGAAGGTGTGATCGTCAACGCGCTAGGCGTGCGCGAGGAGACGTTGCGGCCGGTCGGCGACGGCGGGATTCCGGCGGTGCTGGTCGATCGGCGCGTGGAGGGGCTGGTCGCCGACATGGTCGGTCTCGACAATGGCGCGGCCGCCGCGCTCGGTACGCGGCATCTGCTCGAACGGGGCTTCGAGCACATCTGGTTCGTCGTGCAGCCGTTCGAGCAGGTCAGCTCGCGGCAGTTGCGCGTCGAAGCATTCGATCGGGCGATGCGCGACGATGGCCGCGCGCGCGGTCGTACGCTGGTGCTCGATCTCGCCGATGCAACTGCGCTCGAGCGCGCTCTCGCGGAGCTGGATCGTGCGATCGACTCGCCAGGCGGGGCCGGTGCCGAGCCCGCCGGCGCCTCCCCACGCGTCGCGCTGTTCGCGGCCAACGCACCGGTCGCGTTGCGTCTCGCGCTGCATCTGAACGCGCGTTACGGCGCGCACTGGCAGAGCCGCGTCGCGCTGCTTTCCATCGACGATCCGGATTGGGCCGAGCTCGCCGGCATCACGACGATCCGCCAGCCGACCTACGACATCGGTTATCGCGCGGTCGAATTCCTGCACGAGCGCATCGAAGGCGCGCAGACGGGCGCGCGCGACTGCCTGCTGCCCGGCGAGCTGATCGTGCGTGCGTCGACCGCACGCTGATTTCCGGCCAATCTGCGATGATGCGGGCTGCGGCGCGCAGCGGTTGCGCGCCGGGGATTGCAAGGAACCCCGCAAGGATACTCATGGTCGTGCCACCGCTCACCCTCGCGAGTCTCGCGCTCGCCACGCTCGTCATCGCCGCTTTACCGTTTCTGATTTACCGACAATTGCGCCGTCCGCTCGCGCTTCGGCCGCGCGACGCGATCGCCGGCGTCGCGGTGTTCGCGCTGTTCGCGATGGTCATCGAGCGTGCACTGCACGACTATCTGTTGCGTGGCAACGAGACGACCGCGGCGTTCCTTTCGCAGCCGCTCGCGTTCGTCGTCTATGGTGCGCTGGCCGCGGGCGTTTGCGAGGAAGTGGGGCGGTTCTTCGGCATGCGGCTGCTCATGAAGCGCGCGGCGGCGCGGCCGGCGGTGCGCAAGAAGGCGAACGTCGACGCGCCCGCCGGCGTCGCTGCAAGCGCGGGCGCGAGCCCCGCCGCCAGCACGACCGCCGACACGCGCACCGCCGCATTGCGCGCCGACGATGGCGCCGCGCTCAGCTACGGCCTCGGCCACGGCGGCGCAGAAGCGTGGATGGTCGGCGTGTTCGTGCAGTTCCAGTGGCTCGTGTTCGCGGTCCTCGAAAACCGTGGCCGGCTCGGCGATTACCTCGGCAATCTGCCGGCCGAAGCGGTGATGCGCGTGCATCTGATTCTCGCGAGCCTGACGCCGCAACTGGCCGGCATTTTCGCGCTCGAACGCGTCGCGGCGCTGGTGTTCCAGATCGGCCTGTCGGTGCTGATGTGGCGCGGCGTGCGGGCCGGCTCGCGCGGCATCCTGCCGCTCGCGATCGGGGTGCACGCGCTGATCGACGTGCCTGCGGCAATGACGCAGGCGTGGCTGCTGCCGCTCGCGGCGGCCGATACGATCTATGCGGTGGCGGCGGTGTTCGTCGCGGGACTGCTGATACGGATTTACCGGCGGCCGGCCGCGGCGTGAGCGGATGAGCCGCTGGACGGCAGGCGCCTCGCTATCCTTTCAGCGTTTCTCTAAAATGCGCCTACGTTTCAGGACCTTCTTTTCCCGGCAGCCTTCATGGAAGCTTACCAATACGACTGCGCGCATCCGGAGTTCGACGAGCTCGCCCGCGTCATCAGCGATCTGTTTCCCGAGCAGACGCAGTTCATCGAGCGTGCCGCCGACGATGGCACGCCCACACTGACGGTTCACTGGGTAGCAATGCGCTTCGGTTCCACCGCGCGCCGTATCGCGATGACGGTCGCGATCGCGCCGGCGGCGCTCGCGCGTTATCGCGCGATGCCGGCGCGGTTGCGTGGCCGCAGCTTTGCGGTATTGCGCGCGTACGTCGAAGCGAGCCTGGGCTCGCTCGAAGAAATGTACGCGAATGGCGAGGCGGTCCCGCGCGAAGTCACGGTCGATCTCGGCGAAGAGTTCGCGTGACGCGCGAATGAAGCGCGGGCGAAGCGGATTCAATCCGCGAGCCGATAGACCTTCGCGAAACGCGCGGCCTGCACGACGCCATAGTCGCCGGGCGCGTACTGCATGACCCAGTCGCCGGCCGCGCCGTGCAGCACGTCGCCGCCGCTCGCGCAGCGCGCGAGCGAGAAGGACTCGTCCATCCGGCGGGCGAGTACGACCGCCGGGCGGTTGCGGTAGGCGCCGGCTTCGCCGTGCGCGAGCGCGGCATCGGCGGGCAGGTACTTCGCATCGAAGCGCTCGCGCGACACGACCCAGCGCTCGCCGATCGAGCCGGTGATCAGCGCATCGCCGCGCACATAGCGGTTCGGGCCTTCGAGGCTCATCAACTGGCCTTCGGCGGCGGCGAATTCGACGCTTACCGTTTCGTCCTTGACGACGCGTTGGGCGTGCGGATCGTCACGCAAATCGAGATTCCTGAGTTCGGTCATGAAGCGGGTGGAAGATTAGGGGGTGAGCGTTGCGGCGAGACTTGCCGCTTTGCGGCGATCGTGCGTCGAGTCGCTGGGACGGGTAGCCGGCCCAGACAGCGCGCCCCGAATAATGCCAGATGCATGAGCCGGGCGGGGGAAGGCGAAAGGCTGAGACGTGGTGAGAAAGCCGCTGTTCGGGCGCCATCGGAATTGCCGAAATCAACCGCATCCGAACGGACCCGCGCCCGCAACGGGGCAACCCCCGCCGCGGGCGCTCTTTCATTACGGCTTGACGGTCGCGTCGCTCGCGGCTGCCGCGGGCTTGCCGCCCTTGCCATGGTGGCCGCGATGATGACCCTCGGGGCCGCCCTGGTGGAACGTCGCGTCGGCGAGCTTCTTCTGCTCCGGCGACAGGCTGCTATACAGCGGATCGAACGCATCGACGAGCTTCTTCATGCCGTCCGCATGCGCCTGCGCGATCGTTGCGTACTGTTTCATGTCGTCGAGCGCGCTCACGTTGGTAGCCGCCTTGCGCTGCTCGAACAACTGGCCCATCGTTTCGCCGTTGCTGCGCATGACGTCGGCGAACGCCTTCCATTGCGTTTCCTGCGCGGGCGTGATCTTCAGTTGCGAGTGCAGATAAGCGATGCGGTCTTCGACGTTGCGTTCGTGGCCGGCCTTGGCCGCGGAGGCCGAGGCCGTGGTGTCCGGCGCGGCGGCCGGCGCGGCGGTTTGGGCGAACGCGCCGCCCATCGAAACGGCCGTAGCCAGCATAACCAGTGCTTTTTTCATCGAAACTCCTGATGTCTGTTCGTTATTGAGACACGGCGCGCGGCGAGCGTCTTGCCCCGCGCCAGCGGCGAATGGCGCCGCACCGCAAGCGGCTGCCGCATTCGCCCGGCGCCGCTATTAGTAACACGTTAACCCTACAATACGGTGCGTGTGCGACAAACGCTTACAACCGAAACGAACGCGAAACGGCTCGCGCCTGAGCGGCAATCGCGCCGGCATACTGCGCCGGGGCCGCCCCACAGTGTGCCGTGCATCTGTGACCGTAGCGCGTGACATGGCGCCGCTGCGTGCAGACGCGCGATAATCCGCGACATTCCACACCAACTTCCTTCCACACCAACTTCCTTCCACACCAACTTCCTTCCCCTTCGATGAGACCTCCGCGCCTCGACCAGCTCGACGACCTCGACCGCAACCTCGTTGCACTGCTGCAAGCCAACGCGCGCGAGAGCGTCGCGAATCTTGCGCGGCAGCTCGGCGTCGCGCGCACGACCGTGATCGCGCGCATTGCGCGGCTCGAGCGCAGCAACGTGATCGCCGGCTACAGCGTGAGGCTTGGCCAGGACGTGCTCGATTCGAGCATCGTCGCGTATGTCGGCATCATCATCGCGCCGAAGCACGGACCGGCCGTGCAGAAACGCCTCGGCAAAATGCCCGAAGTCCAGATGCTGTGCGCGGTCAGCGGCGAGTTCGACTACGTGGCATGGCTGCGCGCCGATTCACCCGAGCGGCTCAACGATCTGCTCGATCAGATCGGCGGACTAGAGGGCGTCGAGCGGACCACGACGTCGATCATTCTCGCGCGCAAGATCGACCGCGGCACGGTGTGAGTCGGCGCGCGGCGTAACCTCTTCGCGAGTGCTGAGAGAGTTCATCGTTGACGCCTTTTTTACGCTGTTTCGACAAATCGTTTGACCGATTCGTCAGAACGTCGAACCGCATGGTCATACCGCAGCATTTTGCGCGTATGAACTGTTTTTGCTTCTTCCTACACTGTCATTCAGGGGTTCGGCCCGCAGGCGCCGCGCGCAACACGCGGCGCACTTCCCAAGCTCAGAGACAGCACATGGATAACAAGGAGAAGCAGATGAAAGTAGCTATCGTTGGCGCAGGTCTGATCGGTCACACCATTGCCCATATGCTGCGCGAGACGGGCGACTACGAAGTCGTCGCGTTCGACCGCGATCAGCACGCGCTCGACAAGCTCGCCGCCCAGGGCATTCCCACCCGCCGCATCGATTCCGCCGACGCCGCCGTGCTGCGCGCCGCGATCCAGGGCTTCGACGTGCTGATCAACGCGCTGCCGTACTACCTCGCGGTCAACGTCGCATCGGCCGCGAAGGGCGCGGATGTCCATTATTTCGACCTGACCGAGGACGTACGCGCGACGCACGCGATCCGCGCGATCGCCGCAGATGCCGATCACGCATTCATGCCGCAGTGCGGTCTCGCGCCGGGTTTCATCGGCATTGCCGCGCACGAGCTCGCGAATCGCTTCACGGAAATCCGCGACGTGAAGATGCGCGTCGGCGCGCTGCCCGAGTTTCCGACCAATGCGCTGAAGTACAACCTGACGTGGAGCGTCGACGGCCTGATCAACGAGTACTGCCAGCCGTGCGAGGCCATCCGCGATGGCCGCACGCAATGGGTGCAGCCGCTCGAAGGCCTCGAGCATTTCTCGCTCGACGGCACCGAGTACGAAGCGTTCAACACGTCGGGCGGGCTGGGCACGCTGTGCGAAACGCTGGCGGGCCGCGTCGAATCGCTCGACTACAAGTCGGTGCGCTATCCGGGTCATCGCAACCTGATGCAGTTCCTGCTCGAAGACCTGCGTTTGTCGAGCGACCGCGATACGCTGAAGACCATCATGCGCCGCTCGGTGCCGTCGACCGCGCAAGATGTCGTGCTGGTGTTCATCACCGTGAGCGGCATGCGCGACGGTCAGCTGGTGCAGGAGGTGTTCACGCGCAAGATCTTCGCGAAGACCGTCTGCGGGGTGCCGATGAGCGCGATTCAGATCACGACCGCCGGCGCGATGTGCGCGGTGCTCGATCTGTTCCGCGAGCGCAAGCTGCCGCAAAAGGGCTTCGTGCGCCAGGAGCAGGTGTCGCTCGGCGATTTTCTGGCGAACCGCTTCGGCAAGTTGTACGAAGGGCAGTCGCTGGAGGCGATGGCGACCGTTTGAGGCCGGCATGGCTCGCGTCGAATGAAAATCCCCGTACGTCGGCGACGTACGGGGATTTTCCGTTTTTCAGCCATCATCGGGCCGGCGCGGCACTCGCCAGACAGAAGGGAGGGCCGTCATCCAGCCACGATTTGCGCGAGGAGCGCTTCATGGTCCGCCGAACTGGGCGCGGTATTGTCGAACATCAGCAGACCCTCGCGGCTCGCGCCGCTCGGCTCGAAGCGCCGCCGCCGGTAGTCGTCCCAGTGCGCGAGCTTGTACGCATCGTTGGGATTCGCGCGCGCGACGATCCGCTGCCGCGCCACGTCCTCCGAGGTCCGCACCCACACGACACGCAACCTCACGTCCGACGCGACGCCGAGCCACGCATGATCGAACAGCCGCCGCTCGCGCACCTCGCGAGACAGCGGGCCGACGACCAACGCGCTGATGCCGAGTTCGAGATTGTCGCGCGCCGTATCGATGAGGCCGCGATACTCGGGGTCGCGCAGATGCTGCAGGAAAAGAGGGCTGTCGCGATCGTTCGGATTGCCGGTCAGCATCGCCATCGCGGCCGCGCTATAGCCGCCGTACAGCGTGTCCTTGTCGAGCAGGCAGAAGGGGGTGCCGCTCACTTTCATCAGCGGGCCGAGCAGTTTTTTCGCCAGCGTCGTCTTGCCCGTGCCCGCATGACCGCAAAAGAAAACCAGAGAAGTCACGCAGGCTTGTCCTCACGCGGCGCGGCGGCGTCATCGGGGCGCGGGTCGCGCGCGAACGTGCCGTTGGCCTCGAGCCACATCACGTTGATGATGCCGAAGCCGAGCGCCACACCCACGCCGAGAATCCAGGTGAAATACCACATCGCAGTCTCCTTGATCGTGCGTCCGGCGACGCGGATCGACAGGCATGCCGGCAACCGACGATGGCCAGCCGCGAGCGCGGCCGCCTGCACCGATCATGAAGAAGAACGCCGCGCCATGCAAGAGGCGCGGCGCCCGAGCTCCGTGCGCCGGGGCTGGCGGTATGTCCGCGCGTTGCTATGATGCGCAACGGTGATGCGTACGAGCGTACCGTGTCCGCCGAACCGGCGGACACGGAGCGACGACCCACACCGCGTAGTCGGAAACGCGGGCCGCAATCGAGAGCACAGGGGAGAACCAGCATGCCGAGGCGCCTGTCTTGCCGCTGCCGAGCCGCACGGATGGCCGGGTCCGCACGCTGCGCCGCGTTGGCCGCATGCGTCGCGCTCAGCGTGCTCACGCTGGCCGGCTGCGCGTCGACGCCGGCCGAGCCGGTACCGTTCAAACCGGTGCCTGCCGAGCGCATCGTCAGACAGGGCTATACGGCGCCGGGCCCCGGCCTCGTCGCGGTGGACGTGCGGCGCGAGCGTTCGCGCGACGTGATCGTGCGGTTCCGCAATGCGCTCGTCTATATCGACGGCGAGCGCGTGACCGACCTGATGAACGGCGAGCACGTGGTGTTCTATCTGCGGCCCGGCGCGCATCGGATCGGCGTATCGACGCAGTTCGATCCGGTCATCGAGCTGAACTTCGTCGTGACGGCCGACCCGCGCTACACGAACCGCGCCTCGGTCACGTTCAACGACGATCACCGCATCGGCCTGCAGCGGGTCGCGCAGTAGCCTGTCGTCGCGCATTAACAATTGGAAACGCGCGGCTCACGCGGCACGTCTTAACATGGCGGCTGATTCAAGCCGGCTGGAAGCGTGCTTGTCCGTTCATGCAGACCCGTCGACCGTCTTACGCAATGCTTACGTGAGAGGGTGGCGAGGTCTGCTTTTGTATGCAAGGTAATCCGAACATGCTGATCAATTGCGCCGCCTATCAGGACGGCCGGAAACTCGCCGACATCGATATCGACAGCATCAGCGACTACGTCTCGCGGCGCGAGTGCTTCGTCTGGGTCGCACTGAAAGACCCGGAGCCGGAGGAACTCGCGGCCATGAAAGACGAATTCAATCTGCACGAGCTCGCGATCGAAGACGCGCAACACGGTCATCAGCGCCCGAAAATCGAGGAGTACGGCGATTCGGTCTTCACCGTGATGCACACGGTCGAGATGGATGAGACAGGCGAGCTGGTGATCGGCGAAGTCGATGTGTTCGCCGGCACCAACTATGTGCTGTCGGTGCGCCGCGGCACGCGCACCGGTTTCCAGAGCGTGCGGACGCGCTGCGAGCGCGAGCCGCATCTGTTGAAGGAAGGCTCGGCGTTCGTGCTGTACGCACTGATCGACGACGTGGTCGACCGTTATTTCCCGATCATCGAGGCGATGAGCACCGAGCTCGAAACGCTCGAGGACCGCATCTTCGAGAAGAACGATTCGGCCGCCTCGCGCGCGATCGTGCAGGACCTGTACTCGATGAAGCGCCGGCTCGTGATCCTCCAGCACCATATCGTGCCGCTGCAGGAAGCGGTCGGCAAACTGACGGGCGGCCGCATTCCGAGTGTTTGCGCAGGCATGCAGGCGTACTTCCGCGACGTCTACGACCACCTCGACCGGATCGTCAGAACCATCGAGGGGCGCCGCGAAATCGTCGTCACGGCGGTGCAGGTGAACCTCGGCATGATCTCGCTCGCCGAGAGCGAAATCACCAAGCGGCTCGGCTCGTTCGCGGCGCTGTTCGCGGTGCCGACCATGATCGCCGGCATCTACGGGATGAACTTCGAGCGCATTCCCGAGCTGCATTTCAAGTTCGGCTATCCGGTCGTGCTGGCGGTGATGCTGGCGATCGACTGCGTGCTGTACCGGCGTTTTCGCAAGGCCGGCTGGCTGTAGCTGGCGCGCCGTTCAATTTCCTCGGGGTTTCACTTGCGGCGCGCGCGATACCAGGCCAGCATAAGCGGCCTGTGGGTCGCGCCGCACGCGACGCACAGGCGTCATCGACTGCACGAACTGAGCGAGGGAACCTTGCCACACGCTGCCCGGATCGATCGAGCGCATTGCGGCGCCGCAGATGTTGCGCGCCGGTGCGTTGCAACAGCGCGAATCGTTGACATTCCGAAGAGCTTGCGCTGAGAATGGGCCTCGCAAACGTTTGCGCATCACAAAAAATACGGCTCGCCCGCGAGCCTGACAACCTTGGAGATACGCATGAGCCATCGAACCCGTCGTCGCATTCTTGCCGCCGCAGTTCTCGCCACCGCCTCCGCCGTCCTGCCTTTTTCCGCCGCCCACGCGCAGAACGCCCCGGCTCATAAGCCGAAGGTCGCGCTCGTGATGAAGTCGCTCGCCAACGAGTTCTTCCTGACCATGGAGACCGGGGCGAAAGACTATCAGAAGCAGAACCCCGGCAAGTTCGACCTGATCACCAACGGCATCAAGGACGAAACCGACACCGCCAACCAGATCCGCATCGTCGAGCAGATGATCGTGTCGAAGGTCGACGCGATCGTGCTCGCGCCGGCCGATTCGAAGGCGCTGGTGCCGGTCGTCAAGAAGGCGGTCGACGCGGGCATCATCGTCGTCAACATCGACAACCGGCTCGATCCGGACGTGCTGAAGTCGAAAGACCTGAACGTGCCGTTCGTCGGCCCCGACAATCGCAAGGGCGCGCGGCTCGTCGGTGACTACCTCGCGAAGCGCCTGAAGGCCGGCGACGAGGTCGGCATCCTCGAAGGCGTGTCGACCACCACCAACGCGCAGCAGCGTACCGCGGGCTTCAAGGACGCGATGCAGGCAGTCGGCGCGAAAGTCGTGTCGGTGCAGTCGGGCGAGTGGGAAATCGACAAGGGCAACGCGGTCGCATCGGCCATGCTCAACGAGTATCCGAACCTGAAGGCGCTGCTCGCCGGCAACGACAACATGGCGATCGGCGCGGTGTCGGCCGTGCGCGCGGCCGGCAAGCAGGGCAAGGTGCTGGTGGTCGGCTACGACAACATCAACGCGATCCATCCGATGCTGAAGGACGGCCGCGTGCTCGCCACCGCCGACCAGTTCGCGGCGAAGCAGGCCGTGTTCGGGATCGATACCGCGTTGAAGGCATTGAGCGAAAACAAGAAGCAGTCGCAGCTGTCGGGCGTCGTCGAAACGCCGGTCGTTCTGGTGACGAAGGACACCCTGAAGTAAGCGCGCCGCGCCCGGCGTGAAGCACGAGCCGGGCGCAGCCGGAAAAACGCACGGGAAGCCGCAAAAATCACCACGAATTATGGATAGCGTGTTTTAGAGGCAAACCACCACCCAGCGATCCGCTTTTATTCAACGAACGCTCAAGAATCCCGCCGCACCGCCGTTAATCCCAGAGATAAGCGTCATGACGGCGGCTCGCTTGGTGAGAGGGAGCGCGGCCATGAGCAGCTGTGCATTCCGCGTAGTGGGGCGCCACGAAGGCGCCAGAAGCGCCATGTAACCAGGAGCGCGATGGATTCGACCGACCACGACGCCTTGCCTGTCGTACTGAGCGTCAGCGGCATCGGCAAGACCTATGCCGAACCGGTGCTCGCCGACGTATCGCTGTCGCTGCGAGCGGGCGAGGTATTGGCGTTGACCGGCGAGAACGGCGCGGGCAAGAGCACGCTGTCGAAGATCATCGGCGGGCTGGTCGAAGCGAGCGCGGGCACGATGCGGCTTGCCGACGCGCCGTACGCGCCCGCGAGCCGCACCGAGGCCGAGGCGCTCGGCGTGCGCATGGTCATGCAGGAGTTGAATCTGCTGCCTACGCTGTCGGTCGCCGAGAACCTGTTCCTGAACCGGCTGCCGCGTGCGGGCGCGTTCAGCTTCGGCTGGATCGATCGCGGCAAGCTGCGCGAGAACGCGCGCGAGGCGATGACGCAGGTCGGGCTCGACGCGATCGATCCCGACACGCTGGTCGGCGAACTGGGCATCGGTCATCAGCAGATGGTCGAGATCGCCCGCAACCTGATCGACGACTGCCGCGTGCTGATCCTCGACGAGCCGACCGCGATGCTGACCGCGCGCGAGGTCGATCTGCTGTTCGAGCAGATCGGGCGGCTCAAGGCTCGCGGCGTCGCGCTCGTCTATATCTCGCACCGGCTCGAGGAACTGGCGCGGGTCGCCGAACGGGTCGCGGTGCTGCGCGACGGCCGCCTCGTGCATGTCGACGCGATGGCGAACCTGACGAGCGAGCAGATCGTCACGTGGATGGTCGGCCGCGAGCTCGGCGAGCATATCGATCTCGGCGAGCGCAACATCGGCGCGCCGCTCCTGAAAGTGGAGCGGCTCGCGCGCGGCAAGGTCGTGCGCGACGTGTCGTTCGAGGTGCGCGCGGGCGAGATTTTCGGTGTGAGCGGACTGATCGGCGCGGGCCGCACCGAGCTGATGCGGCTCATCTACGGCGCCGACCGCAAGGACCGCGGCAGCGTGTCGCTCGCCGCGACGCCGGGCGCGCCGCCTACGCCGGTGCGAATCGACTCGCCGGCGGACGCGGTACGCGCGGGTATCGCGCTGATCACCGAAGACCGCAAGGGCGAAGGCCTGCTGCTGCCGCAACCGATCGCGGCCAACCTGTCGCTCGGCAATCTCGGCAGCGTCGCGCGGCACGGCGTGGTCGACGCGAAGCGCGAGAACGCGCTGGCGCACAAGCAGATCGCCGCGATGCGGATTCGCAGCTCGGGGCCCGCGCAGGTTGTCGGCGAGCTGTCGGGCGGCAACCAGCAGAAGGTCGTGATCGGCCGCTGGCTCGCGCGCGACTGCCGCGTGCTGTTGTTCGACGAACCGACGCGCGGCATCGACGTCGGCGCGAAGTTCGATATTTACGGCCTGATGGGCGCGCTCGCTCGCGACGGCCGTGCGCTCGTCGTGGTGTCGAGCGATCTGCGCGAACTGATGCTGATCTGCGACCGGATCGGCGTGATGTCGGCGGGCAGCATGACAGGCGTGTTCGAGCGCGCGAGCTGGAGCCAGGATGCGCTGCTCGCGGCTGCGTTCGCCGGCTACCGCGGCCGTGACGCGCTGCTGCACACGCACGGCGTCAACGAAGCAGGGAGTCTGTGATGACCGATCAATCGTGGCGCGAGGCAGCGGGTGTCAAACAGGACGGCCATTTGGGCGGCCAGCAGGATGGCCAGCAGGACGGCAAGCAAGGCGGTGCGCCGGACGCGCCCGCCGTGACGCCGCCCGCCGATCCGTCGGCGCCGCTCGCGAGCGGCAAGCCGGCCGGCACGCGGCTCGGCTTTTCGAACTACCTGGGCCTCGCCGGCGCGCTGCTCGCGATGATCGTGCTGTTCTCGCTGCTGAGTTCGCACTTTCTGACCTACGACACGTTCAGCACGATCGCGAACCAGATTCCGGATCTCGTCGTGATGTCGGTCGGCATGACCTTCGTGCTGATCATCGCGGGGATCGATCTGTCGGTGGGCTCGGTGCTCGCGCTCGGGGCGTCGGTGGTCAGCGTGGTGACGCTGAAGTGGGGCTGGGGGCCAGCTGCCGGCGCGCTGCTCGGGGTCGCGGTCGCGGCGCTGACCGGCACCGTGACCGGCGCGGTGACGGTGGGCTGGCGAATTCCGTCGTTCATCGTGTCGCTCGGCGTGCTCGAGGCGGCGCGCGGCATGGCGTATCAGATGACCAATTCGCGCACCGCGTATATCGGCGATGCGTTCGATTTTCTGTCGAACCCGATCGCGCTTGGCATCTCGCCGGCCTTTCTGATGGCGGTCGCGGTGATGGTGATCGCGCAGCTGGTGCTGACGCGCACGGTATTCGGGCGCTATCTGGTCGGGATCGGCACCAACGAGGAAGCGGTGCGGCTCGCGGGCGTCAATCCGCGGCCGTACAAGGTGATCGTGTTCGCGCTGATGGGCGCGCTGTCCGGACTCGCGGCGCTGTTCCAGATCTCGCGGCTCGAGGCGGCCGATCCGAATGCGGGTGTCGGCCTGGAGCTGCAGGTGATCGCGGCGGTCGTGATCGGCGGCACGAGTCTGATGGGCGGGCGTGGTTCGGTTATCAGCACGTTCTTTGGCGTGCTGATCATTTCGGTGCTGGCGGCGGGTCTCGCGCAGATCGGCGCGAACGAGCCGACCAAGCGCATGATCACCGGCGCGGTGATCGTGGTGGCGGTGGTGCTCGATACGTACCGCAGCCGTCGCAAACGCGCCTGAGGTGGGAGCCGCCGCGCAACGATGAATGAGCGTGGTCTGTCTTCGATGAAGACATCCGTGGGTCGCCATGCGGCGCATCCGGCGGGAGCAACAGACCTAACGGGGTTTTGCATGGGACCGGAGTAAGCGCTAAAGCGCTAACTCCGTTCGACAGGAGAGCAACAGGTTATGACGACGATCAAGGATGTAGCGGCGGTGGCGGGCGTGTCGTTCACGACGGTATCGCACGTCGTGAACAACTCGCGGCCGGTGTCGGCCGATGTGCGCGCGAAAGTCGAGCACGCGATCCGTCAACTGCACTATGTGCCGTCGGCGGTCGCGCGCTCGCTGAAGTCGCGCGCGACCGCGACGATCGGACTGGTGGTGCCGAACAGCACGAACCCGTATTTCGCGGAGCTCGCGCGCGGCATCGAGGACGGCTGCGCGCGCAATGGCTACTGCGTGTTCTTCTGCAACTCCGACGATGACCCCGCGAAGCAGCGCAACTATCTGCGCGTGCTGCAGGAAAAACGCATCGACGGGTTGATCGTCGCGTCGGCCGGCGACGACGCTGTGCTCGCGCAGGCGCTCGCCGACGCGCGCGAGCCGCTCGTGGTGGTGGACCGCAACATCGAGGGAGTCAGCGCGGACCTCGTGCAGATCGATCACGAGAAGGGCGCGTATCTGGCCACCCGGCATCTGCTCGAGCTCGGGCATGTGCGGATCGGTTGCATCACGGGGCCGGTGCAGACCGCGGTCAGCGCGATGCGGGTGCACGGCTTCATTCGCGCGATGGCCGAGCGTGGCATCGAGATTCCGGCCGATGCGATCGTCGAAAGCGATTTTTCGGGGACGGGCGGACATCGCGCGGCCGCGCAGCTGTTCGATACGGTCAGGCCGTCGGCGATTTTTGCGGGCAACGACATGATGGGCATCGGCGCGTTGCGCGCGGCGGCGGAGCGCAATATCAGCGTGCCGCGCGATTGCTCGATCATCGGTTTCGACGATATCGAGCTGGGCCGCTTCACGTTCCCGTCGCTGTCGACGGTCGGACAGTCGGTGCGCGCGCTTGGCGACACGGCCGCGCAGACGCTGATCGACCGGATCGCCGAGGCGTCGTCGAACCGCACCACGCGAGCGCCTGCGCGCCGCCGCGTGGTGTCGCCGCGGCTGATCGTGCGGGAGTCCACCGCGACATGGGCGGGCGAGGAACGGCGGGATCTGGCGGCCTGATGCGCCGGATCAAGGACGCATGAGGGGCGCTCGAAGGACGCGCGCGCAATAGCGACGCGACCCGTCGCGCAACGGAGGACACTCGAGTGGCAAGCAACCCAACGCGCGCACGCGTCACGGTGGTCGGTAGTCTGAACATGGACCTCGTGGTGCGTTCGCCACGCCTGCCCCAACCGGGCGAGACGCTGGCCGGCCGCGGCTTCGCGCAGGTCGCGGGCGGCAAGGGCGGCAACCAGGCGGTCGCGGCCGCGCGGCTCGGCGCGCAGGTGTCGATGCTCGGCTGCGTCGGTGCCGATGCGAATGGCGCGCAGCTGCGCGCGGGCCTCGAAGCGGAGCGCATCGACTGCGCCGCGCTCGAAACCGGCAGGGAGCCGAGCGGTGTGGCGCTGATCGTCGTCGACGATGCGAGCCAGAACACGATCGTGATCGTCGCGGGCAGCAACGGCGAGGTCACGCCGGCCACCATCGCGCGACACGAAGCGACGCTCGCCGCCGCCGCCGTCGTGGTCTGTCAGCTCGAAACCCCGCCCGAATCGGTGCGCGCGGCGCTGGCGGCGGCGCGGCGGCTCGGCAAGACCGTGATCCTGAATCCGGCGCCCGCCACCGGCCCGTTGCCGGCCGACTGGCCGCCGCTGATCGACTACCTGATTCCGAACGAACTCGAAGCCGCCGCGCTGAGCGGTCTGCCCGTCGACTCGCCCGAGGACGCCGCACGGGCCGCCGCCGCATTGCGCGCGGCCGGCGCACGCAACGTGCTGGTCACGCTCGGTGCGCGCGGCGTGCACGCGTCGCTCGAAGGCGCGGCCGCGACGCTGTACGACGCGCCGCGCGTCGAGGCGGTCGATACGACCGCGGCCGGCGACACCTTCATCGGCGGCTTCGCGGCGCAGCTCGCGCAGGGCGCGAGCGTCGATGCGGCGATCCGCTTCGCGCAGCGCGCCGCCGCGCTATCGGTGACGCGCGCGGGCGCACAGCCATCGATTCCGACGCGCTCCGAGGTCGACGCATCGGACTGACGCCGCGGCGGCATTGGCACCGCGCACGCTGCCTGATCGAACTGTCCTGCCACCGCTTCGGGCGACTCCGAACGGCTCGCATCTCCACCCATTCCCGCCAACACAACGTCAAAAATCGTGCTTTGACGAATATCGCCGCGTTTCCCTGCGCGCCGCGAACGCACTCATTTCCAGTCAACTTGCTTTCAACGTCTTACAACGTCTTTGTTCATACTTTTAAATGCTTCAAGTCTATGAATGCGCTGCCGTAAACGAAATTAGAGCGCTCTTTCAAAAAAGCGCCGGACCCAACACACGCCGCTCCCACGCTGCGTAGGCAGCAGCCTCTCATTGAGTACAGCACACAGGACCAAGCATGTTGAATAAAGGCATCACGATCAAGGCGCGAATTGGCCTCACGATGGCGTTCCTCGCCGCGTTGCTGGTTGCGATCGGCGTTTTCGGTCTGTTCGGCATGAGCCGTTCGAACGACGCCTATGAGGACACGTTCACCAACGCGATGCCGGGCGCGGTGAACATCGGCAACGCGGAAATCTACGCGGCGCGCGAACGACTCGCGCTCGACCGCGCCGCGTTCCTGGTCGGCACGCCGGAAGCGGCCACCACCATCGAGCGCGGGCGCATGCTCGGGGGCACGTCCGACACGTGGTGGAAAAAATATCTCGATTTGCCACGCGACGCGGACGAAGACCGGCTTGCGCAGGACGTCGCCGCGAAGCGCAACGCGCTGCATCAGCAACTCGAAACGTTCGCGGTGGCGATCACGGCGAACGATCAGGGCAAGCTGGTCGAGCACGCGAAGAATCTGCAGGTCGTCTTCAACGACCTCGTCGGCGCCGACGACGCACTGCGCAAATACCAGTTCGATTCGGCCAGGGAGGGCTTCGACTCCGCGCAGAGCAGTTTCCAGACGTTCCGCGTGGTCAGCATCGGCGCGCTGGTGGTCGGCGTGCTGGCGGCGGCGCTGTCGTATCTGACGCTGAGCCGCTCGATCGCGCGTCCGCTCGACGAAGCGCTCGGCCACTTCGATGCGATTGCGGCCGGCGATCTGCGTCGTCCGGTGATCGCGACATCGCGCGACGAAATGGGGCAACTGCTCGAAGGAATCGCCAGAATGCAGCGCAGCCTCACCGAAACGGTGCGCAGCGTGCGCGGCGGTAGCGAGTCGATCGCGACCGCGACGCGCCAGATCGCGGCGGGCAACATCGACCTGTCGTCGCGGACCGAGGAGCAGGCGTCGGCGCTGCAGGAAACCGCCTCGAGCATGGAGCAGCTGACCGGCACGGTGCGGCAGAATGCCGACAACGCGCGCCAGGCGAGCGCGCTCGCGGCCAACGCGTCCGAGATCGCCAACAAGGGTAGCGCGGTGGTCGGCCAGGTGGTCGGCACGATGGGCGACATCAACCAGAGCTCGGCGAAGATCGCCGACATCATCTCGATCATCGAAGGCATTGCCTTCCAGACCAACATCCTCGCGTTGAACGCAGCCGTCGAGGCGGCGCGCGCCGGCGAGGAGGGGCGCGGCTTCGCGGTCGTCGCGGGCGAAGTGCGCAGCCTCGCGCAGCGTTCGTCGGCGGCGGCCAAGGAGATCAAGGAGCTGATCGATACGTCGGTCGAGCGCGTGCAGTCGGGCTCGGCGCTCGTCGACGAGGCCGGCCGCACGATGAGCGAAATCATCGGCGCGGTGCAGCGCGTGACCGACATCATGGGCGAGATCGCGGCGGCGTCGGAGGAGCAGAGCGGCGGCATCGACCAGGTCGCGCGCGCGGTCACGCAGATGGACGAGGTCACGCAGCAGAATGCGGCGCTCGTCGAGGAAGCGGCCGCCGCCGCGTCGTCGCTCGAAGAGCAGGCGGCGCGGCTGCGCAGCGCGGTCGCGGTGTTCCAGGTCGACGACAGCGGCCGTGGCGGTCACGAAGCGGCGTCGGCGCTTGCGGCGCCGAAGCGCCCGGTGTCCACGCGCCCGGTCGCTACACGCGCACGCAAGCTCGCGCCGGCTACCGCGCAGGCGGCGTTGCCGGCGAAGACATCGAACCCGGCCGGGGGCGCTGTCGCGCCGCAGGTAGCGGCCGCGTCCACGCCCACGCCCACGCGCGCGCCGGCCAGGTCCGCGGCGACGGCCGGCAGCGACCAGGATTGGGAGACCTTCTGAGCTGGCTCGGATCAGGTGTACATGGGCGGCGGCGCTGTCGTGCGTCGGGTGAGTCGAGACGCGACGTTCGGCGCAACAGCCGTTCGCGTTCCCGTTCGCTAGCTGTCCGGCATCCGCGTCGCACCCGCGACGATCGCTTCGCGAAAAGCCGCGCCTGGACACCCCATGCGCGGTTTTTTTCAGCTGCGGCAAGAATTAACGTTTGCGCGCCGCCGCCTTTCACCGGCGCGTGTCGCGATCCGGTACATTGACGGGCACGGCCCCGATCCGTTTGCGCGGCGCGCGGCTGCCCGCACCTCCAACAGGTGGTTCCCACATATTGCTACGTCCTGCGAACCCTGCCATGCGCCAGCCACAAAGAACCGACATGACGCGATACGATCTTGCGCAACGCCTCGTCGAGGCGCGCCGGCAGCGCCGGCCGATCGACGCGCCCGCACCCGACAGCCTGCCGCCCGACGCGGCGACCGCCTACGCGATCCAGCAGGCGGTGATCGTGGGCCTCGGCGAGTCGACCGGCGCGTGGAAGATCGGCGCGAAGTCGCCGGGCGGCGCCGCGTCGGGCGCACCGATTCCGGCTTCGCTGGTGATGCCGTCGCCAGCGAGGCTCGCGCATGACGGATTCTTTCGCGTGCTGGTGGAGCTCGAGATCGCGTTCCGCTTCGACGTGACGATCGAGCCGCGCGCTCAGGCGTATGCGCGCGACGAGGTACTGTCGAAGGTCGGCGCCGTGCTGCCGGCCATCGAGATCGTCGACAGCCGCTTCGCCGAATGGCCGAACGTCGCGCCGCTCGCGCAGTTGGCCGACGCGCAGAACAACGGCGCGCTGATCACCGGCCATCCGGCCGTCTATGCGAGCCTCGCGCGCGGCTTCGACTTCGTGTCGCCGGAACTGGAGCTGAGTTTCAACGGCCGCTCGCTGATACCGGAAGTGACCGGCAATCCGGCAGGCGATCCGCGCGAGCTGCTCGTGTGGTTCGTCAACCATTGCGCGGCGATGGGCATCACGATCGAGCGCAACTGGACCTTGACCACCGGTTCATACGTCGGCGCGCACAAGATCGACGAACCCGGCATCGTGCGTGGTCATATCGACGGATTGGGTGAAGTGGAAATTGAACTGACCTGATCGATGCTGCGGCGCTTGTAACCGCAAATTACAACGCTTGATTCCAAACGGCTGCCCGCGTGCAGCCGTTTTTATTTTTGGCGAATTTGAAACGGTGGCAGTCTTTGAATCGTCAAACTGTTCGAATGCATTTGTTGCAACTTTGCCGCGTCCTTCCGTATACCTATGAGAGCGCCGCGAGTTCGTCACGTGCATGCCTTTGGTGACGAAGTGTGCGTGCGCAGACAGCCGCATTTTGATGGAGGGTCGACGGTGCGGGTACGGGATGTGCAATAGCAACGCGGTGACTTGACGCGATGCAGCGGTCCGCCGAAGTCCTGCAGGAGCACTGAATAGCGATGCGGTGCTGAAGAAAGTAGCGATACAGCGGGGCAGCAGATGATGTGACTGGTTGCTGCACGAGTAAAAAAAATTGTAGGTGGTCGAATCTCTGTTTCCAAGTGAGGATTGTAGCGGTGGCGGTTACGGCGCGATTTTCGCAACGTAGTCCGTGAAAAAAAATTTAAAAGGGTTTAGGATGAATTCGAGCGATGTCGTTTCCGAATAGCGCGCCGCGCACGACATCGCCCCAGACTTCGGCGAGGAGGTAGCATGGATATCTACAGCAGTTTCGCGACCCGCTTCGAGAAAACACGGGAGGACGAACTCTCGCTCGAGGAGTATCTCGCGCTCTGCAAAGACAATCCCGCCGCGTACGCCACTGCGGGCGAACGCATGTTGACGGCAATCGGAGAACCGGAACAGATCGACACTCGCAACGATCCGCGTTTATCGCGTATCTTCGCGAACAAGGTCATCAAGGTATACCCCGCATTCCGTGAATTCTACGGAATGGAAGAGGTGATCGAGCAGGTGGTCGCCTACTTCCGGCATTCGGCCCAGGGGCTCGAAGAAAAGAAGCAGATCCTGTATCTGTTAGGACCGGTCGGCGGCGGCAAGTCGTCGATCGCGGAACGTCTGAAGCAATTGATGGAACGCGTGCCGTTCTATGCGATCAAGGGCTCGCCCGTCAACGAATCGCCGCTCGGTCTGTTCGACTACGAGGAAGACGGTCCGATCCTCGAAGAGCAATATGGCATTCCTCGTCGCTACCTGCGAGGCATTCTGAGTCCGTGGGCGGTCAAGCGCCTGCACGAGTACAACGGCGACATCCGCAAGTTCCGCGTGGTGCGCCGCTATCCGTCGATCCTTCGCCAGATCGCTATCTCGAAGACCGAACCGGGCGACGAGAACAATCAGGACATTTCGTCGCTGGTCGGCAAGGTCGACATCCGCAAGCTCGAACAGTACGCGCAGGACGATGCCGACGCGTACAGCTACTCGGGCGGCCTGTGCCTCGCCAATCAGGGCCTGCTCGAGTTCGTCGAAATGTTCAAGGCGCCGATCAAGGTGTTGCACCCGCTGCTCACGGCGACCCAGGAAGGCAACTTCAAGGGCACGGAAGGCTTCGGCGCGATTCCGTTCGACGGCATTATCCTCGCTCACTCGAACGAATCGGAATGGAAGGCATTCCGCAACAACCGTAACAACGAGGCACTGCTCGACCGGATCTTCGTCGTCAAGGTGCCGTACTGCCTGCGCTATAGCGAAGAGGTCAAGATCTACGAGAAGCTGCTGCGCAACTCGTCGCTCGCCAGCGCGGTCTGCGCGCCGGGCACGCTGAAGATGATGGGGCAGTTGTCCGTGCTCACGCGTTTGCACGAGCCGGAGAACTCGAGCCTGTTCTCAAAGATGCAGGTCTACGACGGCGAGAATCTGAAGGACACGGACCCGAAGGCGAAGTCGTATCAGGAGTATCGCGACTTCGGGGGCGTCGACGAAGGCATGACCGGCGTGTCGACCCGCTTCGCGTTCAAGATTCTGTCGCGCGTGTTCAACTTCGACTCGACCGAGGTCGCGGCCAATCCGGTGCATCTGATGTACGTGCTCGAACAGCAGATCGAACGCGAGCAGTTCCCGCCGGAAACCGAGCAGAAGTATCTGTCCTTCATCAAGGACGTGCTCGCGTCGCGCTATGCGGAGTTCATCGGCAAGGAGATTCAGACCGCGTACCTGGAGTCGTACTCCGAGTACGGTCAGAACATCTTCGACCGCTATGTCACGTATGCGGACTTCTGGATCCAGGATCAGGAGTTCCGCGACCACGACACCGGCGAGAGCTTCGACCGTGCCGCGTTGAACGCCGAGCTGGAGAAAATCGAGAAGCCCGCGGGCATCAGCAATCCGAAGGACTTCCGCAACGAGATCGTGAATTTCGTGCTGCGTGCGCGGGCCGCGAATGCGGGCAAGAACCCCGCGTGGATCAGCTACGAGAAGCTGCGCGTCGTGATCGAAAAGAAGATGTTCTCGAACACGGAAGAGCTGTTGCCGGTGATCTCGTTCAACGCGAAAGGCTCGGCCGAAGAGCAGCGCAAGCATGAAGACTTCGTCAATCGCATGGTGGCGAAGGGCTATACGCCGAAGCAGGTGCGCTTGCTGTGCGACTGGTATCTGCGCGTGCGCAAGTCGTCGTGATGCGCGCATGATACTCATGGTGTGCCGCCCGTACGGTTCGACCGTACGGGCAACCGGCGAGGCGCAAGCCGCATAGCATTGCACTGCGCGGCGGGCGTCTCGCGCACCCGAAATATTAGTGCGGCCGCAGGGAATCGCGGTTGCATGGACGGGAGACCGGGCGTGCTTCATCAAATCATCGACCGCAGGTTGGCAGGCAAGAACAAGAGTATTGCGAACCGTGAGCGCTTTTTGCGCCGCGTCAAAAGCTATATTCGTCGTGCCGTTTCGGAGGCGGTGCGCGATCGCAGCATCAAGGACATCCAGAACACCCAGAGCATCACCATTCCGCGCAAGGACATCGCGGAGCCGTCGTTCCGTCATGGACCGGGCGGCCGGCGCGAGATGGTGCATCCCGGCAACTCGGACTACATCCGCGGCGACAAGATCCAGCGCCCGCAAGGCGGCGGTGGCGGCGGCGGAGGCAGTCAGGCCAGCAACGAGGGCGAGGGTCAGGACGACTTCGTGTTCGAGCTGAGCCGCGAAGAGTTCATGCAGTATTTCTTCGACGACCTCGAACTGCCGCGTCTCGTCAAGACCCATCTGATGGCCGTGCCGACGTGGAAAAGCGTCCGCGCGGGCTGGGCCGCGGAGGGCACGCCAAACAATATCGACGTGGTGCGCTCGTTGCGCAGCGCGCTCGGCCGGCGCATCGCGCTCGGCGCGCCGCTCGTCAACCAGCTGCACGAAATGGAGCGGCAGCTGGAAGAGTTGAAGGCCGATCCCGCCGATCGCCGCGACGAGATCAAGCTGCTCGAGGACGACATCCACCATCTGAAAGGACGCATCTGGCGGATCCCGTTCATCGATCCGTTCGATCTGCGCTACGTGAATCGCGTGAAGCAGCCCACGCCGTCGAGCCAGGCGGTGATGTTCTGCCTGATGGACGTGTCCGGTTCGATGGACGAGCAGCGCAAGGATCTCGCGAAGCGCTTCTTCATCCTGCTGTACCTGTTCCTGAAGCGTAACTACGAGCGCATCGAAGTCGTGTTCATCCGCCACCACACGCGCGCCGAGGAAGTCGACGAAGACACGTTCTTCCACTCGACCGAAAGCGGCGGTACCGTGGTGTCGAGCGCGCTCGAACTGATGCGCAAGGTGATGGACGAGCGCTACTCGCCGACTGAATGGAACATTTACGGCGCCCAGGCGTCGGACGGCGACAACTGGACCGACGACTCGCCGAAGTGCCGCAAAATACTCTCGGATGACATCCTGGAGAAGGTGCGGTATTTTGCGTATATTCAGGTGACGCCCGAAGAGCAGAATCTGTGGCTCGAATACGCGCAACTGGCGCTGTCGCAACCGCACATGGCGATGAAGAAGGTCGAAACCGCGGCCGATATTTATCCGGTGTTTCGCGAGCTGTTCGAGAAGCAGGCGGCGACTTCTTGATGGGATACTGGTGGCGCACGAAGCGCCTGAACGACGAAGCGCGCGGCGATTCGTACGACAAGGGGTGACCCAGGGGCGACCCGCCGTATGACCGCGCCGCAGCGCAACAAAGGCGTGCCGCAGCGACAGTCGGGGCATGCCGAGGCAGGAGCGGCCAGCACGGGAGCCGCTCACGCCGGAGCAGTCCGCGATGCTGCAGCACGGGACACACCGGAACGCCCAACGAGGGCAAAGGGAAGTCCGTATGAACGTAGCCGATAGACGGCCTCTGCCGTGCCCGTCCGACTGGACCTTCGAATTGATCGAAGAGTACGACTCGCATATTGCCCGTGTTGCGGAGCAATACGAGCTCGACGTATATCCGATCCAGCTCGAACTCATCAGCGCCGAACAAATGATGGATGCCTATGCGTCCGTCGGCATGCCGGTGAACTACCGTCACTGGTCGTTCGGCAAACATTTCCTTGCTACCGAAAAAAGCTATCGCCGCGGCCAGATGGGGCTCGCGTACGAAATCGTCATCAATTCGAACCCCTGCATCGCCTATCTGATGGAAGAGAACACGATGACGATGCAGGCGCTCGTCATCGCGCATGCGGCCTACGGTCACAACTCGTTCTTCAAGGGCAACTATCTGTTCGGCTTATGGACGGACGCGCACGCGATCATCGACTACCTCGTCTACGCAAAGAATTACATCGCGGAATGCGAGGAGCGCTATGGGCTCGATCGCGTCGAGGAATTGCTCGACTCGTGCCACGCGCTGATGAATTACGGCGTGGACCGCTACAAGCGGCCGCAGAAGCTGTCGCTCCAGAAGGAGTTCGCGGCGCGTCGCGAACGTGAGGCGTATCTGCAGTCGCAGGTCAACGAGTTGTGGCGCACGTTGCCCACGCGCCATACGCCGCTGCCCGAAGAGGTCGAGGGGCGCTATCCGCCCGAGCCGCAGGAAAACCTGCTGTATTTCGCGGAGAAAAACGCGCCGCTGCTCGAAGCGTGGGAGCGCGAGGTGATCCGCATCGTGCGCAAGATCGGTCAGTACTTCTATCCGCAGCGGCAGACCCAGGTGATGAACGAAGGCTGGGCGACGTTCTGGCACTACACGCTGCTCAATACGATGTACAACCAGGGCAAGCTCGAAGACGGCTTCATGATGGAGTTTCTCCATTCACACAGCAACGTCGTCTATCAGCCGCCGGTCACGAAACCGTATTACAGCGGCATCAATCCGTATGCGCTGGGCTTTTCGATGATGAGCGATATCCGGCGCATCTGCGAAGCGCCGACCGACGAAGACCGCAAGTGGTTTCCGAATCTGGCCGGCAGTCCGTGGCTGCCCGCGATGCACTACGCGATGCGCAACTTCAAGGACGAGAGCTTCATCGCGCAGTATCTGTCGCCGCATCTGATCCGCGAAATGCGCCTGTTCTCGGTGCTCGACGACGACATGCGCGACGCGCTCGAAGTGTCGGCGATTCACGACGATAGCGGCTACCAGTACGTGCGCCAGGCGTTGTCGCGGCAGTACGACATGCATCACCGCGAGCCGAACATTCAGGTGTGGGCCGTCAATACACGCGGCGATCGCAGCCTGACGTTGAGGCATTTCATGAGCGACAACCGGCACCTGTCGTCGGATAGCGAGGAGGTGCTCAAGCACATGGCGCGCTTGTGGCAGTTCGACGTGTACCTCGAGAGCGTCGACGAAAACGGTACCGTCAGAAAACGCTACGACTGCCGGTATATGCCGCCGTCCGTGAGAATATGAGCGCCGCCTGACTCCCGCCTGAGCGGTCCGTGTCGCCCGTCAAGCCCCTGCCAGTCCCCAACTGGCAGGGGCTTTGTTCTATTGGTGCGCAAATCCGGCCGACCCAGGGCTTTCATCAGGCCATGCTGACAAAAAACCTTCCTGTGCTTTCATTTATGTAAAATTCGCGCACCCGCGGCGGCCGCTCAGGCTGGGCGCGCGACATCAAGGCGGCACCACGACCGTCCTCCTCGTTTAAATAAGGAAAGACACCAGCATGAACGACCAAACCGAACAATACGTCGTGGCCTCGGCGCACGACACGCGGCGCCGCATTTTTGCAATCGTCGGCGCTTCATCGGGCAATCTCGTCGAGTGGTTCGACTTCTATGTGTATTCGTTCACGGCGCTTTACTTCGCGCCGTCGTTCTTCCCGAGCGGCAACACGACCACGCAGTTGCTGAACACGGCCGGCGTGTTCGCCGCGGGCTTCCTGATGCGGCCGATTGGCGGCTGGTTCTTCGGGCGGCTCGCCGACAAACGTGGTCGCCGCACCGCGATGATGGTGTCGGTATTCATGATGTGCGGCGGCTCGCTGGTGATCGCGATGCTGCCCACCTACGCGCAGATCGGCGCGCTCGCGCCGGCGTTGCTGCTGCTCGCGCGGCTGTTGCAGGGGCTGTCGGTGGGCGGCGAATACGGCACCAGCGCGACCTATATGAGCGAAGTCGCGTTGAAGGGCCGGCGTGGCTTTTTCGCGTCGTTCCAGTATGTGACGCTGATCGGCGGCCAACTGTGCGCGCTGCTGGTGCTCGTGACCCTGCAACAGACGCTGACGACCGAAGAGCTGAAGGCGTGGGGCTGGCGTGTGCCGTTCGTGATTGGCGCCTTCGCCGCGTTGATCGCGCTCTATCTGCGTAAATCCCTTGATGAAACCACCACCGCGGCGATGCGCCAGCGCAAGGAAGCGGGCACGCTGCGCGGGCTGTGGGAGCACAAGACCGCATTCATGACGGTGCTCGGCTTCACGGCCGGCGGCTCGCTGATCTTCTATACGTTCACCACCTACATGCAAAAGTACCTGGTCAACACGGCCGGCATGCACGCGAAGACCGCGAGCTCGGTGATGACCGCCGCGTTGTTCGTCTACATGCTGATGCAGCCGGCGTTCGGCGCGTTGTCGGACCGCATCGGGCGGCGCCGCTCGATGCTGTGTTTCGGCCTGTTCGCGACCCTCGGCACGGTGCCGCTGCTGCATGCGCTGAAAGACGTGACGAGCCCGTATGCGGCCTTCGCGTTGGTCGTGGTGGCGCTCGCGATCGTCAGCTTCTATACGTCGATCAGCGGCCTGATCAAGGCGGAAATGTTTCCACCGCAAGTGCGTGCGCTTGGCGTGGGGCTGTCGTATGCGCTCGCCAATGCGATCTTCGGCGGCTCGGCGGAATATGTCGCGCTGTGGCTGAAGTCCGCCGGTGTCGAGACGATGTTCTTCTGGTACGTGACGGCGCTGTGTGCACTCGCGGGTATCGTGTCGCTGCGCATGCGCGATCCCTCGTCGGAAGGGTATCTGCGGCACGAGCCGTGAACCGCTAGTCGGACACGGCGAAACGTCGTGCCGCGATGGCAGCGTTCAGGCGGCGGTCCAGGGCAACCGGGCCGCCGTTTTTCATGGCATCGACGTTTGCGCGTCAATCCGCAAGCGAGGAGCAGCGCGCTTCGCTCAACTGACGACGATCCGTGTCCGCCACGCATGCAGCAGGTCGCGCAAGCTCTCGGCCTGATCCATCCTCGCGCCGCTGCGCAGATGAATCTGCACCGCGCGGCCGGCGATGCCGTCGATCGGTCGCGACGCGCCTGTCGCATTTCATACCGGCTTCGGCCCGTTGTCGACGAACGCATCGACCCTCGCGGCCTCATTCACCGTGGCCGCGCCAACCGCCGCGACCGTCGCCATCGAAGGCGTCGCCGCTACGCCGGCGACAGCATCGGCCGCGGCGCGCGGCATCGGCAGACGGCCACGCCAGGCCGCGCGCGCCAGCATCAGCAGATGGTAGTAAAGCCGCGCGCTAAAGCCGTAGTTGTAGGCGAACAGATGCGCGCGCGCGATGCGCCAGCCCGCGCGCGCCTCGCCGTTGCTCGCGTGAATCGACACCACGATCGGTGCGAGCCGCCGCAGCGCCTGCCGCCGCGACGGTTCGAGCGGCGCCGGCAGACGCAGCGACTTCACGAACGCATAGGCGCTCAACGTTGCGGCCATGCTCGTGCCGCGCGTGCTGTGCGAGACCGACGTCGCGGTCTTCCGATACACCGACACGTAGTCGTGCAGATAAAACACCTCGCGCGCGGCCAGGCATAGCTCGGTGCCGAACACGTAGTCGCAGCAGACGCCATACCGCGCGTCGTAGCCGACCCGCTTGACGAGCCGCGCGTCGGCCATCCAGCCATTGTTCGGAAACATCTGGATCAGGCCGGTGCGGCCCGCGAGCGGCTGGAGACCCTCGCGGGCCTCAGTGCGCCGGAACGCCTCGTTCAGGCGCGCGCTCGCGGCGAGATCGATCGCGCCGTCGTGATCCGCTTCGTATTGCGCACCGAATGCCGCATCGAGCCGCGGATAGCGCTGCCATAACGACACGAGTTTGTCGACGGCGTCGCTCGTCAGCAGATCGTCGTCGTGGATCAGCAGGATCTTGTCGCCGCGCGCCCGCTCGAACAGGCTCGACACATTGCGCGCCTGGCCAAGCGGCGGCTCGTGCTTCTCGTAGCGCACGCGCGGCTCGTCGCGGTAACGCTGCAAGATCAGTTGCCGCGAGCGCGCGTCCGTCGAATCGTCGCCGATCACGATTTCGACATGCGGATAGCTTTGCGCGAGGCACGAGTCGACGCATTCGATCAGCAGGTCGGGACGATTGCAGGTGGGCACGCAGATGGACACATGGGCGAGCGCCGCACGGGCGAGGGGAGAACTTGACGCGTTGGACATGATGACGCCTTTTATCGATCGGAAGCGGCAAAAACCGGCGGAAAGCGGCAGCCGGTTCGCAGGGCGCACACCTTGCTGCAAGCAGCAAAATAGTCCAAGGCGTCAAAAAAATATTCGGTAAAAATGAGGAAGAAATGTTTGCTTACAGAAAGGTGCTGGAAGGGAAAAGTGATGCGGCCCGGATGCACGACGCAGCCAGGGCCGCTCCGATATAGGGTTCTATTTTTTCAACCGACTGACGGTTCGCCCTCGCCGGGCTTTTTGCCCGGACGGTCCGCCGGAGACTGCTTGTGACCTTCGTCGTGGCGCTCGGGCATCTTGCTCTTCGCGTTGTCGCTATGCACGGCGCGGTGCGGATGCGCGAAATCCTCGGTCTGGGCGCTGGCCTCGCTTTTCGATTCGTTGTCGGCCGCGCTTTTTGCTTCGCCTTGGGATTTTTCCGTCGTTTTGCTCATCGCTGCTCTCCTGGAGGGAAGACAAACCTCCGGCAGCAAGAGGCGGACCCGGGCGGGAGCAAACAAACGTTCCGCGCTCAGGCAACCGCGTGGCGCGGCCTGCCGCCCGTCAGCGACATGATGAAGTCGAGAAACACGCGCACCTTGGCCGGCGGATGGTGCCGCGACGGATACAGCGCATACAGCGGGTACACCTCGTCGCCCCAATCCGGAAAGAGCTCGATCAGCTTGCGCTCGTAAGCAGCGACTCCGCACCGAGCGCGAGAATCTGCGCGATGCCCTGGCCCGCGATGCATACGCTATGCAGCGTGCCGATGTCGTTGACGGTCAGCCGCCCCTGCGGCGTCAGCGCGAGCTGCTTGCGGCCGCGATGGAATTCCCAGCTGAACGGATAACCGGTGAGCGGATCGCGAAACTTGATGCAGATATGCCGGCCGTCTTCGAGCTCGCCCGGATTCGCCGGCTTGGCATGCTTCTTCAGATACGACGGCGCCGCGACGGTCAGGATGCGCGTATCGAGCAGCTTGCGGGCGACGAGCGTCGACACCGGCGGGTCGCCGAAGCGGATCGCGACATCGAAGCCGTCCCCGACCATGTCGCCCAACTGGTCGCGCGTGACGAGTTCGAGCTGCAGGTCCGGGTGTTTGTCGATGAAGCCGCCGAGGCGCGGCCCGAGCACGAGCCGCGAAAAGAACGGGTCCATGTTGACGCGCAGACGGCCCCGCACCGCGGTCGCGCCGTGCGCGGCGGAGGCGGCCGCTTCCTCGAGTCCGCCGAGCAGCGGCACGATCTGCTCGTAGAAACGCCGGCCTTCGTCGGTCAGCGTGACCGAGCGCGTGGTGCGGTCGAACAGACGAATACCGAGGCGTGCTTCGAGCCGGGCGACCGAGCGGCTTACGCCCGATTGCGACATGTCGAGCGCTTCACCAGCGGCCGCGAAACTGCCGCAATCGACGATCGCAGTCAGGACGCCCATGCCGTTCAGCACGCGCTCATCGAATGGCATCGGGGGCTCCCTGCCTGGTAGCCATGGATGCCCGACATGCTAACGCCAAGACCTTTCGAATGCATGCGCCGGCACGCGATGAAACGCGTCGCGTCTCAACGCCCCGCGCTCGGCGCAGCCTGGCCGCGAATCACGCGCGTGCCAGACGGGTCGTCGAGGTGGCGAAAGATCCACGCGGACACGAGCGTGATCGCGCCGACGCACACGAATGCGAGCCGGAAGCCGAGCGCCGCCGACCATTGCGCCGCGAACAGATTGACGAGCCCGCCGCCGATCGACACGCCAAGCCCGATCGCAAGCATCTGCACCATCGAGAACAGGCTATTGCCCATGCCGGCGTCTTCGTGCGACAGGTCCTTCAGCGTGACACTGTTCATCGCCGCGAACTGCATCGAGTTGGCCGCGCCGAACACCGCGAGGATCGCGATTTCGATCACGAGCGGTGTGCCGAGCGAAATCAGCGAGAACGCGACGATCGCCGAGCCGACGATGACCGTGTTGACGAGCAGGAACGTATCGTAGCCGTAGCGGCGCACGAGCGGCGCGATCCAGCGTTTCGCGAGCGTGCCGGCGAGTGCCGCGGGCAGCATCATCAGACCCGAGTGCAGCGGCGAGTAGCCGAGCTGCAATTGCAGCAGCAGCGGCACAAGGAACGGCACCGCGCTCGAACCGACCCGGCATACGAGGTTGCCGATCAGGCCGACGCTGAAGTTCGGCTCGCCGAACAGCGACAGCTTGAACAGCGGATCGCGGCGGTTTCTGGCGTACGGAACGTAGGCGAGCGCGCTGGCGACGGCCAACGCGAACAGCCCCGCCGACCACGCCGCGCGATGCGAAGGGACCGGCGCGTCGATCGCGAGCGAAAACGCGATCATGCACGACGACAGCAGGGCGCAGCCGATCACATCGAACGGCGGCGCCTGCGCCTCGTCATGCGACGGCAGAAAGCGATGCACCGCGTACAGACCGAGCGCGCCGATCGGCACGTTGATCAGAAAGATCCAGTGCCACGTGATCGCCTGCACGAACCAGCCGCCGAGCGTTGGCCCGGCGATCGGGCCGAGCTGCCCCGCGATCGATATGAACGCGAGCGCCGACACGTATTGCTCGCCCGACACGCTGCGCAGCACCGCGAGGCGTCCGATCGGCAGCAGCATCGAGCCGCCGAGGCCTTGCAGCACGCGCGCCATCACGAGCTGGCCGAGCGTGTGCGCGCTCGAGCAGCAGATCGAGCCGAGCACGAACACGAGAATGGCGGCGAAATAGACGCGGCGGGTGCCGAAGCGGTCGGCAAGCCAGCCGGAGGCGGGCGTCAGCATCGCCATCGTCAGCGTGTAGGCGACGACGACCGGTTGCATCGCGAGCGGCGCGACGCGCAGGCTGTTCGCGATCGACGGCAGCGCGGTGTTGACGATCGTCGTGTCGAGCGACTGCATGAAGAAGCCGGCGGCGACGATCCATAGTAGGGCGGTTTGAGAGGAATCCTTGGTCATGTTTTCGACAGCGGGCGCGGCGGCGGCAAAGCGCCGCCAGAGCGGGGCCAGGCGGAATTCCGTCATCTTATTGACATCCTCGTCAATCGGGAACCCCACTAAGCCCGCTGACTGTTATCGACAATGCCGATAAGCAGCGCCACAATCACGCATGCTCAATCCAATCTGGCTCAAGACCTTCTCGACCGTCGCGGCTTGCCATAGCTTCACCGAAGCGGGGCGGCGGCTCGACCTGACGCAGTCGAGCGTCAGCGAACATATCCGGCGCCTCGAACAGAGCGTGGGCCGGCGCCTGTTCGTGCGCGACACCCATTCGCTCGCGATGACACCCGACGGCGAAGCGATGCTCGCGCATGCGAGCGTGATCCTGCAGGCGCTGTCGCGCGCGGAATCGCAGTTTCGCGCGCCGCGTCTGAAGGGGCGCGTGCGGCTCGGCTCGTCGGACGACATCGCGCTCGGCCCGCTCCCCACCGTGCTCGCGGCGTTTCGCAACGCGCATCCCGACGTCGAACTGGAAATCACGATCGGCATGACGGGCAGGCTCTACGAGTTGCTCGACGCGGGCGCGATCGATCTGCTGGTCGGCAAGCGCCGGCTCGGTGACCGGCGCGGCGTGCCGCTTTTCACCGGGCGCCTCGAATGGCTGGCGCGGACCGGCACGCTCGTCGATCTGGGTCAGCCGCTGCCGCTGATTCTGGTCGCCGAGCCGAGCGTGACGCGCGCGGTCGTGCTCGATGCGCTCGCCGAAGCCGGCGCGAGCTGGCAGATCGTCTGCACGAGCAGCAGTCATTCCGGCTGTATCGCGGCCGCGCGCGGCGGACTCGGCATCACCGTGCGGCCGCAGTATCTGGCCGCGCGCGGCCTCGCGCCGCCGTTGAATGCGGCCGGACTGCCGACGCTGCCGTCGGTGGAATTCATCGCGCTGGCGGCGAAGCGCTTGAGTCGCCCGGCGGGCACGCTGCTGCAGTTGCTGCATGACAGCGACCTGCGCGGGTCGTGGATCGGGGAGTGAGGCGGGGCAGTGCGTCGCCTCATGCTGCCGTCATGCCGAGGCTCAGGCCGGCATCTTCCGGAACGAGATCGCGAAGCGGTTCCATGCATTGATCGCCGAGACGAGCAGCGTCAGGTCGACCAGTTCCTCGTCGCTGAAATGCGGCCGCACCGCCTGCCATACCGCGTCGGGCACATGATCGTGCGACACCAGCGTGAGCGCTTCGGTCCACTCGAGCGCCGCGCGTTCGCGGTCCGTGAAGAACGGCGTTTCGCGCCACACGACGACGGTCGCGAGACGCCGCTCGGTTTCGCCGCCCTTGCGTGCGTCCGCCGTATGCATATCGACGCAATACGCGCAGCCGTTGATCTGCGACGCGCGCAACCGCACCAGTTCGGTCAGCGATTTTTCGAGCGACGATTTGCCGATGCGCTCTTCGACGCCGAGCAGCGATTTGATCGCGGCGGGATTGGCTTTGTAGAAGTCGAGACGTTGTTCCATGATGGGCTCCTGGGCGGGTTTGACGATGCGATGCATCGGACAGGTGTTAGCTTAGTCCGTCGTTTGGATCATAAGAATGGCCGATTCCAGGTATTTTCAGGTAGCCACTTTCGGGCGTTGAGCGGGCACGCCCAGCACCCTTACCGTCGACGATGGCATCGTTGCCGCGTGCGGGCCGATTCGGTATGGTGGGTCATCGACGCTTCCATTGCCGCCTTTCACCGTGATCCGGAGACCTGCCCCATGACCGTTGCCACCGATCCGTCCGCTGTGCCCACCTCGCCGATCCGCACCGATGTCCTGATCGTCGGCGCCGGTCCCGTGGCTCTGTTCGCGGCATTCGAGGCCGGCGTGATCGGCCTCACCTGTCAGATCGTCGACATACTCGGACGGGTCGGCGGCCAATGCATCGAGCTGTATCCCGACAAGCCGATCTACGATATCCCCGCGATTCCGGCGTGCACCGCGCGCGAACTGGTCGAGCGACTGGTCGCGCAATGCAAGCCGTTCGATGTGCCGATTCATCTCGAACAGCGCGTCGACACGGTCGAGCAGCGCGACGACGGACGCTGGACCGTGCGCACGCAGCGCGGCCTCGTGTTCGACGTCGCGGCGATCCTGCTCGCCGCCGGTAACGGCGCGTTCGTCCCGCAAAAGCTCCCGCTCCCCGAGGCCGTGCCGCTGGAACAGCGCTACGTGCACTACAGCGTGCCGCGCCTCGCCGATTTCGCCGACAAAAACGTGGTCGTCGCGGGCGGTGGCGATTCGGCGCTCGACTGGGCGCTGGCACTACGCAAGGTCGCGCGGCGCGTGACCCTCGTGCATCGGCGCGCCGGCTTCAGCGCGGCCGATTCGAGCGTCGAGCTGATGCGGCGCGCGGTCGACGCTGGCGAGATGGACTTCGTCGTCGGCGGGATCGCGGCGCTCGATGTGGAAGACGGCGCGCTGCGTTCGCTGACGCTGCGGCAGGTCAACGGCGAGACACAGCTCGAAGCCGACCATCTGATCGCGCTGTATGGACTCGTCGCCGATCTCGGACCGATCGCGCAATGGGGACTGACGATTCATGGCGGGCGCGTCGACGTTGATACTTCGAACTACGAAAGCTCGCGGCCGGGCATTTTCGCCGTCGGCGACATCGCGAACTATCCGAACAAGCAGAAGCTGATCCTGTCGGGCTTTCACGAGGCGTCGCTCGCGCTGCGCAAGGCGTACGCGTACGCGTATCCCGACAGGAAACGCGTGCATGTCCATTCGAGCTACGACGCGAAGCTCGCGGAAAAGATCGGCGCGGCGGCTTGACGGGCGCGCCAGCGCAGCAGCCGTTTCGATTGGCGACGTGTGCCGATTCTCAGCGGCCGATCGCGCAGCCCGCCGCGTCGTGAATACCTTTTTCAATTGACACGCCTGTTTTTGCCAACGAAGGCCAAAACGGAAAGCCGAAACCGCAGCGCGGCGACGTTTTCCGTCATGACCCGCTAGCTATCGCGGTGCTCGCCGTTATAAGCTTGGCGCCTTACCAGCCGGCGCGCGAGCGCCCTTGGCGGCGCATCCCGGCCCCCTCCGTGGACCGCGCAAGCGCTTGCGCGACGGCTTCGCCGCCGGCCAGGCGCGAGGCTTGCTTAAAACGAAAGTTCCAATGACGTGTCCGCCATGACCCAGCTCGAAGCTTCTTCTTCCCACGACTACGCCGAGCGCGCTCGAGTGCCGGCCGAGGCCGCGCCGTCGGCGCCCGTCGGCATCGATTATTTGTCGCTCGTGCAGGCGATTTCGGACTACGCGATCTTTCTGCTCGATGCGAAGGGCAACATCGTCAGCTGGAATGCCGGCGCCCAGAAGCTGAAGGGCTATGCGCAGAGCGAGATCGTCGGTCAGCATTTCTCGCGCTTCTATACCGAGGAAGCCGTCGCGCGCGGCTGGCCGACCTACGAACTGGAACAGGCTGCGCTGACCGGCCGTTTCGAAGATGAAGGCTGGCGCGTGCGCAAGGACGGCACGACGTTCTGGGCGAACGTCGTGATCACCGCGATACGCAACGAGAAGGGCGCGGTCACGGGCTTCGCGAAGATCACGCGCGACCTGACCGCGCAGCGCGAATACCTCGAAGCGCTGCGCCAGAGCGAGGAGCGCTTCCGTCTGCTCGTCGATAGCGTGAAGGACTACGCGATCTTCATGCTCGATCCGCAAGGCTTCGTCGTCAGCTGGAATTCGGGCGCCGCGCGCATCAAGGGCTATACGCACGACGAAATCGTCGGCCGGCACTTCTCGCAGTTCTATGTGCCCGAGGAGGCCGCGGCCGGCAAGCCCGCGCGCGAGCTCGCGATCGCGCGGCAGATCGGCGCCGTCGAAGACGAAGGCTGGCGCATGCGTAAGGACGGTTCGACGTTCTGGGCCAACGTGATCATCACGGCCGTCTATGACGAATCGCGACGCTTGCGTGGCTTCGCCAAGGTCACGCGCGATTTGACCGAGCGGCGCCGGCGCGAGGAACTGGAGCGCTCCGGGGAGCGCATGCGCGAATTTCTCGCGACGCTCGCGCACGAACTGCGCAATCCGCTCGCGCCGGTGCGCAACGCGGTCGGCACGATGCAGATGGAAACCGATCTGAGCCCGGTGGTCGCGCGGGCGCGCGATCTGATCGATCGCCAGGTCACGCACCTGACGCGACTCGTCGACGATCTGCTCGATATCGGCCGCATCATGTCCGACAAGGTCGAACTGCGTATTGCGCGCGTCGATCTCGCCGAGCTCGTCGCGCGCGCGATCGAAGCGGCGCGGCCGTTCACCGACTCGCGCGAGCAGCGCGTGGTCGCGCATGTACCCGACGCTCCCGTGATGATTCGCGGCGACATGACGAGGCTCGTGCAGGTCCTGCAAAACCTGCTGCACAACGCGTCGAAGTTTTCGCCGAACGGCAGCGCGATCGAGATGCAGGGACGTGTCGACTTTCGTATGGCGGTGCTCGAAGTGCGCGACCCCGGCTGCGGCATTCCGGTGCGCTCGCTCGACAAGATCTTCGAACTGTTCGCGCAGGAGAAGGAAGGGCAAAGTTTCGGCGAGGGCGGCCTTGGGATCGGCCTGACGCTGTGCAAGTCGCTCGTCGAAATGCATGGTGGCAGCATCGTCGCGAGCAGCGAAGGACTGGGACTCGGCAGCACGTTCACGCTGAGTCTGCCGCTCGCCTCCGCGCAGTCCGACACCGCGGAGAGCGGCACGATCGATGCCGCGCCCCACGTGCAGCCGCTGCGCATTCTCCTCGTCGACGACAATCGCGATTCGGCCGACAGCCTCGCGATGCTGCTCGAACTGAAGGGCCACGAGGTGCGTATCGCCTACGAGGGCGAGCAGGCGCTGCAGATCTCGCCACGCTTCTCGCCGCATCTCGCGCTGATCGACCTCGCGATGCCGAAGATGGATGGCTATGCGACGCTCGCGGCGATGCGCGCGCGGCCCGAGATGTCGCGCACGATGTACGCGGCGATGACGGGTTTCGGCCATGCGAGCGATCTCGATCGAACTCGCCACGCGGGTTTCCATGCGCACCTCGTGAAGCCGGTCGAGATGGCGGTCCTCGACGCGTTGCTCGCGAAGGCGGATGGACGCCTGAGCGGAAGCGGCTGGACGTAGCCGCTGTTTCGCTGCGCGGCTGCCTCGCCAGCCGGGGCACGGTGTTTGCTGCGACTCTGCATACGTTCCAGTCCGCCGCCGCCCGGCGGGCCGTGGATCTAACCGGTGCAGGGAGGCACGATGCTCGACACGCGCGACCACGCGGCCAGCTTCAAGGCCCAGTCACGGCAGGTCTCAAATCAACACGGTGGCCGCGCACTACGCGCGAGCGCCCGCGCGCCGCAGCCCGGCAAGCCTGCTATCTCGCTCGACGATTTTCTGCGCGACGCGCGTTTCGATGCGAACGATCCCGCTGCCCTCGGAGCACTGCTCGCTGATCTGATCGAGCGCGGCTACGATCGCACGCCGACGTTGCCATGGCCGGGGCATGGGGAGACGCTGGTGCGCTGGCGCGCGCTGGCCGCCGTTGCCGCATGCGACCTCGGCCTCGTCAAACTGTTCGAAGGCCATACCGATGCGCTTGCGATTCTCGCCGAGCTCAATGGTCCGCTGCCGCCCGCGGCAAGCCGCTGGGGCGTGTGGGCCGCCGAAGCGCCGCACGCGCGGGTGCGCGCCATCGACGAAGGAATCCAGACCGTTGCCGGCGAGGGCGCGCAGGTGCGCCTGTCCGGCACCAAAGCCTGGTGCTCCGGCGCGCAGGCGCTCACCCATGCGCTCGTGAGCGCATGGCGCGACGATGAGCCCGTGCTCGCGGCGCTCGCGCTGGACCAGAGCTCGATCTCGATCGATACATCGAAGTGGCAGGCCGTCGGCATGCAGGCGACCGCGAGCGCGGATGTCACGTTCAAAGACACCGTGGCGACGCTCGTCGGTGCGCCGCATGCGTATCTGCGCCGCGCGGGCTTCTGGCATGGCGGCGCCGGTATCGCCGCGTGCTGGTACGGCGCGGCCGCGCAGATCGCGCGCACGCTGCGCGACGCGTGCGCCCGGCACGCGGACGCGCATCGGCTCGCTCATCTCGGTGCGACCGATGTCGCCTTGCAGTCGGCCGCCGCGCTGCTGCGCGAAACCGCCGCGTGGATCGACGCGCAGCCGTCGGCCGATGCAGCGACGCGCGTGTTGCGCGCGCGTCTGGCCGTCGAGCAGGCCGCGAGCGCCGTGATCGAGCACGCGACACGCGCGCTCGGCGCGGGCCCGTTGTGCCGCGACGCGCGCTTCGCGCGGGCGCTCGCCGACCTGCCGGTGTTTCTGCGGCAAAGCCACGCGGAACGCGACCTCGCAGCGCTCGGCGAACGGCTCGTCGAGGCCGCTGACACGACTGCCGCGCCGGCATCGCATCAGGCGTCTTCGCAAACACTCGCGCCGTGGACGCTATGACTTTTTTCCCCCTGCCTTGGGAGGATCGCTCAGATGAACTCGACGGCGCCGTACTTCGATGAACTCTACCGACGCAGCGACGATCCGTGGCGTTTGCGCGAAGGCTGGTACGAACGCCGCAAGCGTTCGCTGACGCTCGCGTTGCTGCCGCGGGCGCGCTATCGCAACGCGTTCGAACCGGGCTGCGCGAACGGCGAGTTGACGGCCGGGCTCGCGACGCGCTGCGACGCGCTGCTCGCCGCCGATCTGCACGCGCGCGCCGTCGAGCTTGCGTGTGAACGCGTGGCGGGCGCATCGAACGTGCGGATCGAGCAGCGCAGGGTGCCGCGCGACTGGCCGACGGAGCACGGGCCGTTCGATCTGATCGTGATCAGCGAGTTCGCGTACTACCTCGACGCGGGCGAACTCGAAACGCTGGCCGCGCGGATCGCCGGGTCGCTGACGCCGGACGGCACGCTGCTCGCCTGTCATTGGCGCCGGCCGTTCGCCGAAGCGCGCGAATCCGCCGACCATGCGCACGCGCTATTCGATGCACGCTGCGGTCTCGCGCGTCTCGCGCATCACGACGAAGCCGACTTGCTGATCGACGTGTGGTCGCGTGACGCACGTTCGGTCGCGCAGCGCGAGGGGCTTCTATGATCGGCGTGATCGTTCCGGCGCATAACGAAGAGACGTTGCTCGCACGGTGCCTCGCGGCCTTGCTCGAAGCGTCGCGACACGAAGCGCTCGCCGGCGAGGAGGTGCGGATCGTCGTCGCGCTCGACGCGTGCAGCGATTTCAGCGGAGCGATCGCGCGCGCTTACGGCGTGCAGACGCTGACGCTGAAGGCGCGCAACGTCGGGATCGCGCGGGCGCTCGGCGCGTCGCTGCTGCTCGCGCACGGCGCGCGCTGGCTGGCGTTTACCGATGCCGACAGCCGCGTGTCGCCCGGTTGGCTGGCCGCGCAACTGGCGCTCGGCGCCGATGCGGTGTGCGGCTCGATCGCCGTCGACGACTGGAGCGCGCATCCGCACAGCGTGCGCGAATATTTTCGCAAGACGTATGTCGACGCCGACGGACATCGTCATGTGCACGGCGCGAATCTCGGCGTTTCCGCCGACGCCTATCGGCGCGCGGGCGGCTTTCCGCCGCTCAAGTGCAGCGAGGATGCCGCGCTCGTCGATCGCCTGATCGCGACTGGCGCGCGCATCGCGTGGAGCGCCGCGCCGCGCGTGACCACGAGCGCGCGCACCGTGGCCCGCGTGCGCGGCGGTTTCGGCGATACGCTCATCTCGTGGGCGACGGACGGCGCGCTGGCCTGAGCGACGGCGACGCGTCGCGGGCTCGTCTCGCTCGCAACTATCCGGACACCAGAACATTCGCACGGCAATCCGCCGCGGGGAGGGCGAACATGATGGACGCGTTTTTCGTTCTATTCGGCCAAGGCAGGGAGCTCGATCCGTTGCAGATGGGTATGCGCTCGATCGCCGTGTTCGTGATCGCGCTCGCGCTGATCCGTGTATCGGGGCGCCGTTCATTCGGGCAGCGCTCGCCGTTCGATTCGGTCGTCGTGATTCTGCTCGGCGCGACGCTGAGCCGCGCGATCGTCGGTGCGTCGCCGTTTATCGCGACCGTGGTCGCGTCGTTCGCGATCGTCGTGTGTCACCGGGTGCTCGCGTGGTCGTTCATACGCTCGCGCCGCTTCGAGCTGCTGGTGGGCGGCGCCGAGCGCGAGGTGTTCAGCGACGGCAAGTTCCACGCGAACGAAATGCACGCGGCGCTCGTCACGCGCACCGACATCGAGGAAAGCGTGCGGCAGAAAACCGGCTCGCGCTCGATGGACGACGTGGCCGCCGCGATTCTCGAACGCAATGGCGAAGTGAGCGTGATTCGCAAGCGCGCGTGAGCGCCCGAACCCGTGAAGAGCGGGGCGCTCGCGCGGTGACACGGTAGCCGGCTCAGCCGCGCCCGCCTCGCGAAATCTCCGCGCCCGCGCCGCGCGGCAGGCGCAGCGTGACCGGAATCGACGCGAACGAGCAAAGCCCGACCACGAGAAACGCGGGCCAGAAATCCGACCAGGTGATGCTCGGATGCCCATGCAGCGCGCGCGAAATCTGCAGCACGATGCCGCCGACCGTCACGCCGAGGCCGAGCGACATCTGCTGCACGACGCTGCCGAGGCTCGTCGCGCGGCCGACGTCGCGGCTCGCGATCTCCGCGTAGGTCAGCGAATTGAGGCTCGTGAACTGCAACGCGGGGAAGAAGCCGCCGAGCAACACGACGACCCAGATGATCCACGTCGGCGTGTGCGGGAAAAACAGCCCGCACGCGGCGATCGAAATGCCCGATAGCGCGGCGTTGAACACGAGCACCTGGCGAAAGCCGAAGCGGCGCAGCACCGTGGAGGCGATCGTGCGCATGAACATGCCGCCGAACGCGGACGCGCAGGTGATCAGCCCCGATTGGAACGCGCTCATGCCGTGGCCTTCCTGCAGCAGCAGCGGCAGCAGGAACGGCAACGCGCCGAGACCGATGCGAAATAGCGAGCCGCCGAGCACGCTCGCCTGGAAAGTCGGCACCTTGAAAAAACGCAAATCCAGAAGCGGCAGTGCGACGCGCTGCGCATACGCGACGTAGATCGCGAGCAGCGCCGCGCCGAGCGCGCACATGCCGAACGCGTCCGTGTTCGAAATCAGTTCGCCGCCGACCAGCGACAAGCCGAGCAACAGCAGCACCGCGCCCGCCGCCGACAGCAGGAAGCCGATCCAGTCGAGCGGGCCGGGGTCGGGCTCGCGCGTATTGGCGATATAGCGATTGGTGAGATAGATGCCCAGAATGCCGATCGGCACGTTGATGAAGAAGATCAGCCGCCAGTGCAGATACGTGGTGATGAAGCCGCCGAGCAGCGGACCGGCGGCAGGGCCGAGCATTGCGGGCACGCTCAGGTAATTCATCGCGCGGATGAAGTCGGCTTTCTCCACCACGCGAAAGATGATGATGCGCCCGACGGGCACCATCATCGCGCCGCCGACGCCCTGGATGAAACGCGCAACCGTGAAAGTGGCAAGCGAGTTCGACGCGGCGCACAACAGCGAACCCGTCACGAAGACGCCGATCGCGGTGCGGAATACCGTGCGCGCGCCGAACTTGTCGGCGAGCCAGCCGCATACCGGGATGAACACGCCGAGCCCGAGCACGTAGCTTGTCACCGCGATCTTCAGCGTGACCGGATCGCGCCCGAAATCGCGTGCCATGGCCGGCAGCGCGGTGACGATCACGTTGGCGTCGACGCTTTCCATGAACATCGCGCACGCGACGATAAGAGGCGCAATCAGAGCTTTTTGGGTCTGGGCGACGGTCATATCGGCGAGCCTGCGGCGAAGCGTCGCAGGCAAAGGGGGCATTATGCACCTGTACGGTGCGGATTGTTAATACCTGCACGACCGATGCCGCCCCTTTACGAATTTTCCGTAGCCGGTACGCGACGTTGGCATCACGACGTCGCCAAAAAATATTGTTTTGTTGCGCTGCGGCACGAGATCGCTATAATCGGGTTATTCCGTAGGTATAAACCCTGATCAGGAGTCGCCATGAACACCGCATCGAATGCCGTCCGTTCCACCCCCGCTGCCAACACGTTCTTCGGCAAGCTGCGCGCGCTGGCGCTGCATGCGCTGAACCTGCATCTGCAGAACTGCGCAGTGATCGCCGAAGCGTACCGTCGCCCGAACTAAGCGCGAGTTTCCCGCGCGGGCCACGCAAGCCCCTGCTGTCGTGTCAATGCCCGCTCGAGTAGCGGGCATTGTGCTTTCTGGCCCCGTCAAGCGGAGCACGTTCAGCGAGTCGGCTCCCCAGTCCCACCAGATAGACGCCCGCCGTCAGCCCAATTCCCGGCTGCCATCGCCGTTTCCCTTCCTGATATCGTGCTTCCGCTCCTGATGACGGCACGCCCAGCCGTGATCTTGATGCCGCGGTTGCGCCGGCCCGATGCCTCGCATCACGCGAGGAAGCATTACAATCGCGCGCCATCACGCGAGGAAGCATTACAATCGCGCGCTTTTGACACGCGACGCGCAAGTGAACCGACGGCAAAATTGCTAATGCTGTCAACCTTTTGCACGTTTTGCCGTTATCACTTTGTAATCGCCGCCACAGGCGATACCGCGCGTGACGATCCGTCGCCGCGACCGCTCCTCGCAAGGCCCGCATTGACCATGTCCCACCAACTTCAACACAGCTTCGAGCGCCTCCCCGCGCTGCTCGGCCGTGCATCGAAAGCGCTTGGCAGCCGGGGCCTTCTGTCGCCCGTGCTCGCGCTCGTCATTTGCGGGTTGCTGCTGGTCGTGCTGCAGCATCTGTCCGAGGCAGTGAATTACCGTTCGGTGATCCGCGAACTGCGCCAGCTGTCGGCGCGCGAGTGGAGCGGTGCGCTCGGCGCGACCGCGCTCAGCTACGTCGCGTTGGTCGGGCGCGACGCGGTCGGCCTGCGCTATCTCGGCGCGAGCGTGCCGCGCGCGGCGCTGTGGGTCGGCGCGACGGCCGGTTCGGCGCTCGGCAATGCGACCGGTTTCGGCGCGCTGACGGGCGGAGCGGTGCGCGCGCGCGTGTACGGCGTCGCGAACATCACGCCCGCGCAGATCGGCCGCATGACGGTGTTTACGAGCGTGTCGCTCGCGCTCGCCCTCGTCTTGATGACCGCGCTGGGCATGGTCTGCATGGCGGGCCAGCTCGCGCCGATGCTGCATCTGTCGCCAGTCGCGCTGCGCTGGAGCGGCGCTGCGCTGCTGCTCGCGCTGGCGCTCGCCGCGGCCGCGTGCCGTCGGCAAACCCGGCCGATCCGCACGCGCTGGCAGTGGCTCTCGTTCGATATTCCCGCGCGCCGCGATCTGCTCGCGCAGGTTGCGCTGGCGGTGCTCGACGTGGTCGCCGCGGGCCTCGCGTTGTGGGCGTTGCTGCCGCATGCGAACGTGAGCTTCGTCGGCTTCATCACCGTCTACGCGGCCGCGATGCTGCTCGGCCTGATTGGCCATACGCCAGGCGGCGTCGGCGTGTTCGAAGCGGCGATGGTGTTCACGCTGAGCGGCAGCGTGCCGATGCATCAGATGGTCGCCGCGCTGCTCGCGTATCGCGCGATCTATTTCGGCGTGCCGCTGATCGTCTCCGCGGCGCTGCTCGCGGGCTTCGAAGAGGCGCGCGCTGAAGAATCGTCTGTCGATGTTGCAGGCGGAGCGCGTGTCGGAACTCGCGCCGCTGTTTCTGAGCCTCGTCACGTTCGTGGTCGGCGGCATGCTGGTCATTTCGAGCGCGACGCCGGCGTTCTGGCAGCGCATTCATATGCTGCGCGACCTGGTGCCGCTGTGGGTGCTCGAAAGCTCGCAGATGCTATGCAGCGTGCTCGGCGTGCTGCTGCTGTTCGTCGCGCGCGGCCTGCTGCGGCGGCTCGATGCGGCATGGTGGATGACGCTCGCGCTCGCGTTGCTGAGCCTCGCGCTGTCGCTGACCAAGGGTCTCGCGTTCGTCGAAGCCAGTGTGCTCGGCATGCTGATCGTGCTGCTGCTCGCGACGCGCAAGCGCTTCAACCGTCATTCGTCGCTGTTCGCGGAGCGTTTCACGGCCGGCTGGCTCGTGTCGGTCGCGATGGTGCTGATGCTCGCGACGTGGGTCATGCTGTTCGCTTTCCGTGACGTGCCGTACACGGGCGATCTGTGGTGGCAATTCGCGTTCGACGAGCGCGCGCCGCGCGCGCTGCGCGCGACGCTCGCCGCGAGCGTGTTCGCCGCGACCTTCTCGTTCTGGCAATTGCTGCGTCCGGCGCCGGGCCGCTTCGTGAAGCCGGCGCCCGAAGATCTGCACGACGCCGCGCGCATCGTGCGCGCGCAGGAACGCAGCGATGCGGGTCTCGCGTTGATGGGCGACAAGAGCTTCCTGTTTTCGGAGTCGCGCGAAGCGTTCCTGATGTACGCGAAATACGGCCGCACGTGGGCCGCGTTGCACGATCCGGTGGGGCCGCGCGAAGAGTGGGCGGGTCTCATCAGCAAGTTCGTCGCGCTCGCGCATGCGCATGGCGGCCGCGCCGCGTTCTACCAGGTGCGCGCGAATGCGCTGCCGCTGTATCTCGACGCTGGCCTCACGCTGATGAAGCTCGGCGAGGAAGCCCACGTCGTGCTCGACGACTTCGATCTGAAGGGCTCGCATCGCGCGCATCTGCGCTATGCGCTCAAGCGCGGCGAGCGCGACGGCTTTAGCGTCGAAGTGATCGATCAGGCCCATGTGCCGGCCTCGCTCGAAACGCTGCGCGGCATTTCCGACGGTTGGCTCGACAGCCGCGACGCGCGCGAGAAGAGCTTCTCGGTCGCGGCTTTCCATGACGAATACCTGGCCGCGCAGTCGGTGATGCTGGTGCGCCAGAACGGCGAGCCGGTCGCATTCGTGACCTTCATGACGACGGATATGAATACCGAGGCGACCGTCGGCGTGATGCGTCACGTCGAAAGCGCGTCGCCGTATGCGATGGAATATCTGTTCACGCAGCTCGCGCTGCATCTGAAAGAGGCGGGCTTCCGCTCGCTCAGTCTCGGCATTGCGCCGCTCTCCGGTGTGCAGCCGACGCCGCTCGCGTCACGCTGGCATCGGCTGGCCGGCATCGTGTGGCGCTTCGGCGGCCGCTTCTACAACTTCCGCGGACTGCGTGCTTTCAAGAGCAAGTTCCAGCCGCGCTGGGAGCCGCGTTATCTCGCGGCATCCGGTTCGGGCGTGTTCTTCACGCTCGCGGACCTGTCGCTGCTGGCAGGAGGCCGGCGTTCATGACATTGCATCCGTTGTTCCGGCTCGCCGTCGCGGCGAGCGTTCTGAGTTGCGGCGCGCTCGCGCACGCGGCCACCACCACCGTGCCCGGCGGCCGCTATGGCGACGTGCGCGTGACGCAGCCCGAGGGGCCGCTGCGCGGCTTCGTCGTGCTGTATTCGCAGGCAAGCGGCTGGAGCGCAGCCGATCAGCAGAGCGCCGATGCGCTCGCGAAAGCGGGCGCGATGACGGTCGGCGTCGATACCGCGCACTACGCGGCCAACCTCGCCGCGAAAAAGGAAACCTGTCATCAGTTGGTGGGCGATGCCGAGGCGCTCAGCCATCAGCTCGAACGGCAATCGCAGTCGAGCCGCTACTTCGCGCCGATCGTCGCGGGTACGGGACAGGGCGCGACGCTCGCGATGCACGTGCTCGAGCAGGCGCCGTCCAATACGATCGCGGGCGCGGTGTCGGTCGACGCCGATCACAAGCTCGACGCGCGCTTCGAACCGTGTCCGCCCGACCCGACCGTGATTCGCGACAAGGTGCCGGGCTTCGTCGAAAAGGCGAGCACGGGCAATGCCGATCGCGCGCGTCTCGTTGCATTGCTGACGCCGCATCTGCAGCCGGTCTCGATCAGTGCCGACGACGTGTCCGACCTGCCGCTGATCGAATTGCCGGCCGCGCATCCGAACGGCTTGATGGCGATCGTGATTTCCGGCGATGGCGGCTGGCGCGATCTCGACAAGACGATCGCGCAGGCACTGCAGAAAGATGGCGTGTCGGTGGTCGGCTGGGACAGCCTGCGTTATTTCTGGAGCGAGAAGCCGCCCGCGCAAACGAGCCGCGATCTCGCGCGCGTTATGCAAACCTATGGCGAGCGCTGGCACGCGCAGCATATCGCGCTGATCGGCTATTCGTTCGGCGCGGACGTGCTGCCGTTCGCGTATAACCGTCTGCCGCAGGCGCAGCGCGATAAGGTGTCGCTGATTTCGCTGCTCGGCTTCGCGCCCGACGCCGACTTCCAGATCCGCGTCGGCGGCTGGCTCGGCATGCCCGCGAGCGACAAGGCGCTGAACGTGCGCCCCGAGTTGACGCATGTGCCGCCGTCGATCGTTCAATGCTTCTATGGCGAGAGCGAGACCGACACGCTGTGTCCGGCGCTCGACAAAACCGGCGTCGAAGTCATCCGCACGACCGGCGATCATCACTTTGGCCGCGATTACAACGCGCTCGAGCAACGCATTCTCGCGGCGTTCAAAAAGCAGAGCGGCGTGCGCGATTGATGTCGGTGTTGGTCGTCTCTGCGGGGCGCGCTTGCCGGTGCGCCCCGTTTTTCTTGTGTGGCACTGCCGCACTGCGCGGAGATTGACAAAGCTTGCCGAGTCGACGAAGATCGCCGACATGAACCGCCTCGACATCCGTATTGCGCTGATTATTAGCATCATTCATCGAATGGTGGGTTAGCGCGCGTCGACTTGCAGTCACACATAACCCGCCAAACGAGGCGGGTTTTTTTATGTCCGCTTTCAGGTTCATTCTCTGCCTGCCTCCTGGCGAACATGCCGCGATTGCTATCGTTCGATGTCGATCGCCGTTGATGCGTTGTTGCATCGAATGTTGCCACCCAGGAGCTTGCCGTGCTGTTAAACGAACTCGAACAGGCCGCCGCAGCGGCCGGGCGCGTCGCGCCGTCTCACGACTACCTGAAAAAGACCCTGACCGCGCGCGTCTACGACGTGGCGCGCGAGACCGAACTCGAACGCGCGCCGAACCTGTCGGCGCGGCTGCGCAACCCGGTCTATCTGAAGCGCGAGGACAACCAGCCGGTGTTCTCGTTCAAGCTGCGCGGCGCATACAACAAGATGGCGCATATTCCGGCCGAGGCGCTCAGCCGCGGCGTGATCACCGCGTCGGCGGGCAATCATGCGCAGGGCGTGGCGTTATCGGCGGCACGCATGGGCGTGAAGGCGATCATCGTCGTGCCGGTGACGACGCCGCAGCTCAAGGTCGACGCGATCCGCACGCATGGCGGGCCGACTGTCGAGATCGTGCAGTTCGGTGAGTCGTATAGCGACGCCTATGGTCACGCGGTCAAGCTGCAGGAAGAGCGCGGCCTGACCTTCGTGCATCCGTTCGACGATCCGTACGTGATCGCCGGTCAGGGCACCGTCGCGATGGAAATCCTCAGCCAGCACCAAGGGCCGATTCACGCGATCTTCGTGCCGATCGGCGGCGGCGGTCTCGCGGCCGGTGTCGCCGCATACGTGAAATCGGTACGCCCCGAGATCAAGGTGATCGGCGTGCAGACCGACGATTCGTGCGCGATGGCCGCGTCGTTGCAGGCGGGCGAGCGCGTGACGCTGAACGAAGTGGGCCTGTTCTCCGACGGCACTGCGGTGAAGCTCGTCGGCGAAGAAACCTTCCGTCTGTGCCGCGAATATCTGGACGAAGTGCTGCTCGTGAACACCGATGCGTTGTGCGCCGCGATCAAGGACGTGTTCCAGGACACGCGCAGCGTGCTCGAACCGGCGGGCTCGCTCGCGGTGGCCGGCGCCAAGCAGTATGCCGAACGGGAAGGCATCGAGAACCAGACGCTGATCGCGATCACGTCGGGCGCGAACATGAACTTCGACCGCATGCGCTTCGTCGCCGAACGCGCGGAGGTGGGCGAAGCGCGCGAAGCGGTCTTCGCGGTGACGATCCCCGAAGAGCGCGGCAGCTTCAGGCGCTTCTGCGAGCTGCTCGGCACGCGCAGCGTCACCGAGTTCAACTACCGGATCGCCGACGCGAACTCGGCGCATATTTTCGTCGGCGTGCAGATCCGCAATCGCAGCGAATCGGCGCAGATCGCCGGCGCCTTCGAAGCGCACGGTTTTGCCACCGTCGACCTGACCTTCGACGAACTGTCGAAGCAGCACATCCGCTACATGGTCGGCGGCCGCTCGCCGCTCGCGCGCGACGAACGACTGTTTCGCTTCGAGTTTCCGGAACGTCCGGGCGCGCTGATGAAATTCCTGTCGTCGATGGCGCCGAACTGGAACATCAGCCTGTTCCACTACCGCAACCAGGGCGCGGACTACAGCTCGATTCTGGTCGGCATTCAGGTGCCCGGGAGCGACCACGCGGCGTTCGAGCGCTTCATCGAAACGCTCGGCTATCCGTGCTGGGAAGAGACGAAGAATCCGGTCTATCGACTATTTCTTGGCGAATTGAAGCTCGTTTAGCGGATCGGGGTTTACCTGAGGGCACGCCATGCCGCAGCACGAGCCGCGGGTCGTCCAAATCGGCGGAAAACCCCGCCAGTCTTGCGTTTGCGGCCGAAACATCCGCGCGGCGCCGGCTCCCGCCTTACACCTTCTATCGCGCAACGCGATACGGCCTATCCGCTATATCGCATTGCGGGATAGGCGTCGCGATCGTCACACTGAGCGCAAATTTCATCACCGCATTCAGGAGACTACATGCGCACCCAAGTCGGCATCATCGGTGCAGGGCCCGCTGGCCTGCTTCTTTCCCATCTGCTTCATTTGCGCGGTATCGACTCGGTCGTGCTCGAAACGCGCACGCGCGATCAGATCGAATCGACGATTCGCGCCGGCGTGCTCGAGCAGGGCACGATGGACCTGCTGACGCAAACCGGTCTCGGCGAACGCATGAAAGCCGAAGGCGCGCTGCATCACGGTTTCGAACTCGCGTTCGAAGGCAAGCGTCGCCGCATCGATCTGACCGACCTCACCGGTCATGCGATCACGGTTTATGCCCAGCACGAAGTGATCAAGGATCTAGTCGCGGCGCGCGTCGCCGCGGGCGCCGAACTGCGTTTCGGCGTATCGGAGACGTCGGTGCATGGCATCGATACCGATAAGCCGTCGATCCGCTATCGCCACGAAGGCGCGGAGCACGAACTGCAATGCGACTTCGTGATCGGCTGCGACGGCTCACAAGGCGTGTCGCGCCAGGCGATCCCGCAGACGCTGCGCAAGGATTTCGAGCGCGTCTATCCGTTTGGCTGGTTCGGCATTCTGTGCGAAGGGCCGCCGTCGTCGGACGAGCTGATCTACGCGCGCCACGAGCGCGGCTTCGCGCTAATCAGCACGCGCTCGCCGAACGTCCAGCGCATGTATTTCCAGTGCGATCCGAAGGACTCGGTCGACAACTGGTCCGACGATCGCATCTGGGCCGAGTTGCATGCGCGCGCCGATTCGGACGAAGGCCACAAGATCATCGACGGCAAGATCTTTCAGAAGAACATCGTCGGCATGCGCAGCTTCGTGTCGACGACGATGCAGTACGGGCGCCTCTTCCTCGCTGGCGACGCCGCGCATATCGTCCCGCCGACTGGCGCGAAGGGCATGAACCTCGCGGTCGCCGACGTGAACGTGCTCAGCAAGGCGCTCGATGCGTTCTACAAGGAAAACCGCGCCGATCTGCTCGACCGTTACAGCGAAACCGCGCTCAAACGCATCTGGCGCGCCGAGCACTTCTCGTACTGGATGACCAGCATGCTGCATCGTATCGAAGGCGCTTCGGCGTTCGAGCAGCAACTGCAGGTCGCCGAGCTCGAGTACGTGACGACGTCGCGCACGGCCGCGACAGTACTGGCGGAGAACTACGTCGGCGTCGCCGGCGCGCAGATGCAGGCGCAGCTGTAAGCTGCTACTGCAAGCACCGCGCGATCATCGGGATCGCTAATTGATCGACAGATCCCGATGCGCGGCCGCCTGAAACTCCTTGGGCGTGACGCCGGTCTGCTTGCGGAAATAGCGGCTGAAATAGGCCGCATCTTCGAAACCGAGCGCATGCGCGATCTGTTTGATGCTCGAACCCGAGTAGACCAGATCGCGCTGCGCCTCGCGTATCAACTGATCGTTGACGAGCGACAGCGGCGAATGGCCAAGCTCCTCACGGCAGATGCGCCCCAGTTGCGCTGCGGTCACCCCCAATTTTTCCGCATAAAAATCGATTGGCAGATGCTCGCGCACATGCGTGGCGATCAGTTCGCGTAGCCGTTTGATCTGTGCGGCGCGCCGGTCGTTGACGGTCGCGCCCGCGCTCGACGCGGCATCGGTCAGCCGGGCGACCTGCACGAAAAGTGCAATCATCAGCGACATGCCCGCGGCGATATGGCCGCGCGCGCTGCCGCGAAATTCCTGCTCCAGCAAACCGAACAAGGGCATCAACGTGCGCTCGCCGACCGCGGGCCGCACGGGAATCAGCGCGGGCCGTTGCAGCACCGGCACGAGGCCCGGCGACACCGCTTTCGAAATCGACTCCAGCGCGCGCTGCGCGGCCGTAATCACGAGCCCGTCGATCTCCGGCGAAAACACGAAACCGTGCACCGTTTGCGCTGGAATCAGGATCAGGCATGGCGCGTCGATCGTGAGCTTTTCGCTTTCGATCAGCACGTGGCCCGAACCGCTGCGGATATAGAGAATCTGCAGCAATGCATCGTGCCGGTGCGCGGCGATATGCCAGTCGTTCGGACGACTGCGCTCGACGATCCATTCGAAATTGAACGCGTCGTACCACGGCGGCCGCGCGGACTCTCCGTACAGATCGTAGTTAGGGATATTCCTCATGCGGTTTTGTCTCCAATGTTCGAATTGTCCTGCGATGTGCTGCCTTTGTCCAATTTCGTCCCGAACCGCGTGGCTATACTTTTTTCCATCGAAGACGCGGTCGAATGATGCAGTTTGGTGAAGCCGGCCAACCTAAGCTCGCCGCGATCGTGAACATGGAGATCGGGAGGACTAAGCAAATGAATCAACGGAAAGATCGGCGCGACACACCCGCCAACGCGCGACACTGGCTCGGGCTCGAAGGCAGCGTCTGCGTCGTGAGCGGCGCGGCGGGCGGCATCGGCAGCGCGATTGCTCAGGTGTTGGGCGACGCTGGCGCACGCGTGGCGCTGCTCGATCGCGATGAGCAGAAGTGCCGTAACGTCGCGCAAGCGCTGAACGCGAGCGGTGTCGAAGCGCTGGCGCTCGCCTGCGATATCGGCGACATCGATAGCGTGCGCGGCGCGGTGTCGGAGCTCGAAGCGCGCCTCGGCGTCGCCGATGTGCTCGTGAACAACGCGGGCCTGTTGCGGCCGGGGGGCATCGAAGAGATTGGACTCGATGCATGGAATGCGATGCTGCGCGTGAATCTGACCGGCTACATGCTGTGCTCGCAGCAATTCGGTCAACGCATGCTGAAGCGCGGCGCTGGCGCAATCGTGCATGTCGCGTCGGTGGCCGCGCATCATCCGCAGACCTATAGCGGCGCTTACAGCGCGGGCAAGGCCGGTGTCACGATGCTGTCGAAGCAGATCGCGGCGGAGTGGGGACCACGCGGTATTCGCAGCAATACCGTGTGCCCGGGCATGATCCGCACGCCGCTGTCGGCGGCGTTCTACGAGCACGGCGATATCGAACGCCGGCGCAGCGCGATGACGGCGAGCCGCCGGATCGGCGAGCCGAACGATATCGCCGATGTCGTCGCGTTTCTCGCGAGCGAACGCGCGGCCTATGTGAACGGCGCCGAAGTCGTCGTCGATGGCGGCTTCGAAAGCATGCTGATGGACCTCGTGCCGCGTCCCGGCTTCGATGCCAACCAGGCCGCGCAAGCCACCCAGGCCGACCGCCAGGTCCGAGCGTAAGGAGACCATCATGACCAACGCAACATGCGGCGCAACACTCACGTGCGACGTGCTCGTGATCGGTTCGGGTGCGGGAGGGCTGTCGACCGCGATCACCGCGCGCAAACACGGTCTCGATGTCGTCGTGATCGAGAAGGAGCCGTTCTTCGGCGGCACGACCGCGTTTTCAGGCGGTGTGCTGTGGATTCCGGGCAACCGTCACGCAAGGAGCAACGGCGTCAGCGATACGCGCGAAGCGGCGCTGACCTATATGCGCAGCGAAACCGGCGCGTACTTCGATGCCGCCGCCGTCGACGCGTTTCTCGACACGGGCCCTGAGATGCTCGACTTCTTCGAGCGCGAAACCACCGTCAAATTCGTGCCGACGTTGTATCCCGACTATCACCCGAACGTGGGCGGTGGTGTCGACATTGGCCGCTCGGTCGTCGCCGCGCCGTTCGATGCGCGCGCGCTGGGCCAGGACATCTCGCGATTGCGCCCGCCGCTGAAGACGATCACGTTCATCGGCATGATGTTCAACTCGTCGAACGCGGACCTGAAGCACTTCTTCAATGCGACGCGTTCGCTCACCTCCGCGCTGTACGTCGCGAAGCGCCTCGCGAGCCATCTGAAGGACCTTGCGCTGTACCGGCGCGGCGTGCAGATCACGAGCGGTAACGCGCTCGCCGCGCGGCTCGCGAAGTCCGCGCTCGATCTCGGCATTCCGATCCATACGAACACGGCCGCTCGCGAGCTGACCGTGGCGAACGGCAGCGTCACCGGCGCGCTCGTCGCGGGACCGGAAGGCGAGATGCGCATCGTCGCGCGACGCGGCGTGGTGCTCGCGTGCGGCGGCTTCTCGCGTGACGTCGCACGGATCGCCCACGCGTATCCGCATCTGCGGCGCGGCGGCGAACACCTGTCGCCGGTGCCGCGCGGCAATACGGGCGACGGCGTCGGCATGGCCGAACGTCTCGGTGCGCGGGTGGCGATCCGTTTTCCGCAGCCAGCCGCATGGATGCCGGTGTCGCGCGTGCCGATGAGCGACGGCAGCGTCGGCGTGTTTCCGCATCTGGTGGATCGCTACAAGCCTGGCGTGATCGGCGTGACGCGCGCGGGCAAGCGCTTCACCAACGAAGCGAATTCGTATCACGACGTGGGTGCCGCGATGATCGAGGCCTGCGCGAACGAACGCGAAACCGCGATGTGGCTGATCTGCGATCACGCGACGATCCGCAAATACGGGCTTGGTTATGCGAAGCCGGCGCCCGTGCCGCTCGGCCCGCTGCTGCGCAACGGCTATCTGAGCAAGGGCCGCACGCTCGCGGAACTCGCGCGCAACGCGGGTCTCGACGGCACGGCGCTCGAGGCGACCGTGAAGCGCTACAACGCCGACGCGGTGCGTGGCGAAGATCGCGAATTCGGCCGCGGTACGACGTCGTTCAATCGCTATCTGGGGGACCCGGAGCACCAGCCGAACCCCTGCGTCGCGCCGATCGGCGACGGTCCGTACTACGCGCTGAAGGTCGTGATGGGCGATCTCGGCACCTTCGACGGCATCTCGACGAACGTCACCGGCGAAGTGCTCGACGTGAAAGGCGCACCGATCGCCGGCCTGTACGCGGTCGGCAACGATCGCGCGAGCGTGATGGGCGGCAACTATCCGGGCGCGGGTATCACGCTCGGGCCGATCATGACGTTCGGCTATATCACCGGTCGTCATCTCGCGGGCGCGAGCGTGAAAAGCGCAAACAGCGCGAAGAGCGCAAGCAACGCGGACCCCCGCGCAGCCGAAACCGTATTGAGGACCGGCACATGAGCCAGGGCAAACCTTTCGTCGATCATCGCATCTACACGATCCGTCCGCGCGGCATGGCGGAGTTCATCGACGTTTTCGACCGGCTCGCGATGCCGATTCAGCTCAAGTATCTGGGCGCGCCAGTCGGCTTTTACATGAGCGATATCGGCGTGCTGAACCAGGTCGTGCATCTGTGGGGCTACGAGAGCATCGGCGACTACGATCAGCGCCGTACCGCGCGCGATGCCGATCCGGAGTGGCCCGCGTATCTGCAGGCGTCCGCGCATCTGATCGTCGCGCAGGAGAGCCGCATCATCAGGCGAGTCGACTTCAGGACGCTGACGATGCTGCGCTAGCCGCCCGTTCGAGGAGGAGACAGGCATGAACGAACGGACAGCGCGACGCTCGCAAGCACGGTCGCGACCGTCGTCGCGGCGAGCGCGTGTTGAACAGCAATTCGAACAATAAGAAAAACACCTCTTCATCTCAAGGAGACATCGCAATGAACCAGCTGAAAGGAGCACGCACATGAGCCGCTCCGAACGCAGTGTAGACGTGCAGGCCTTTATCGACGAACAGCGCTTCTCGCCGTTTCAATGGACGATTCTGGTGCTGTGCTTTCTGGTCGTCGCCACCGACGGTTTCGACACCGCCGCGGTCGGCTTCATCGCGCCGTCGCTCGTGCAGCAGTGGGGCATCGCGCGCAGCGCGCTCGGCCCGGTGATGAGCGCGGCGCTGGTGGGACTCGGCATCGGCGCGCTCGCGGCCGGCCCCTGCGCGGACCGCATCGGACGCAAGACGGTGCTAGTGCTGTCGGTGTTCTTCTTCGGGCTGTGGAGTCTCGCGGCGGCCCGCGCGAGCTCGATCGAATCGCTGACCTTGCTGCGCTTTTTCACCGGCCTCGGTCTCGGCGCGGCGATGCCCAACGCGGTCACGCTGATGGCCGAGTACGCACCCGCGCGGATTCGCGCGGTCGCCGTCAATGCGATGTTCTGCGGCTTTTCAGGCGGTCTCGCGATCGGCGGTCTCGCATCCGCATGGCTGATTCCGCATTTAGGCTGGCCGAGCGTGCTGGTCGCCGGCGGCGCCGGTCCGCTCGTGCTGAGCGTGATGCTGATACTGTTTCTGCCGGAATCGGCGCAATTTCTCGCGGTGCGTAAGCGCGCCGATCAACGGATCGCGCGAATCCTGCAACGCATCGCGCCCCACGACCGCTTCGACGGATGCCGTTTTTTCGCGGTCGACGTGTGCCGCAATACCGGCGACGCGCGTTCGCAAGGGGCGCTCACGATCATCCTGTCGGCGCGCTACCGCTTCGGCACGCTGATGCTGTGGCTCGCCTATTTCATGGGGCTACTGATTTACTATCTGCTGACCAACTGGCTGCCGACGCTGTTCAAGGACACCGGCTTCTCCGGTGAAAAGGCCGCGTTGATGACGTCGCTGTTTCCGCTCGGGGGCATCCTCGGCAATCTGTGCGTCGGCTGGGTGATGGATCGCTTCGCCGGGCATCGCGTGATCGCGTTCACCTATGTCCTCGTCGGCGCGCTCGTGTTGCTGGTCGGGCGGGGCGTCGGCCATCAGGTCTGGCTCGGGACGCTGATCTTCCTGACCGGCACGGTCGCGACCAGCGCGGTCACGTCGATGTCGGCGCTCGCGGCGAGCTTCTACCCGACCCGGGCGCGCGCGACGGGCGTGGCGTGGATGCTGGGAATCGGCCGCGTCGGCGGCGTGGCGGGCGCGCTCGTCGGTGCGGCGTTGATGGGGCTCGGCTGGCACTTCGGCGCGGTGTTCAGCCTGCTCGCGGTGCCGGCCGTGATCGCGGCGGGCGGGGTGGTACTGATGATGCGGCGCGAGCCGCTCGATCACGCATCGGTCGATGAAAACGTCGGCGCCATAGCGATCGAATGAGCGCGGCGTCGGGCGTGCCGCTACGTCTCGAAAGACGCGCGACGACTCAGAACGCGCGCAGCAACGCCATTTCGTTGTGCAGCAGCGCGAGCAATTCGTCGTCGGTTGGCCGCGTGCCCCAGTGGCGCGCGCCGGCCACCGACGCGATCGCCATCCACGAATGCGGTGGAAACCATTCGCGCACCAGCGTGCCGTCCTGGCGCAGGCACAACTGGCCGGTCAGCTCGCTGTATTCGGCGCAAATGTGCGCGCCGTCGACCTGCGCGGTTACTCGTCTCGGATCATTGCGTAGCACGTCGTCGCTCCTGTCAAAGGGGTGGCGCGAATGCAGGCGCGACACGTTGGCGCGATGGACGCCACCTGCCGTCTATCAATGGTCATGCCCGCGATCGTCATGGTCATGACCATGACCGTGCCAGCCGTTGTCGTGCCAATCGCCGTGCGGTCCGCGTGCATCGCGCCATTCGTTGTGATGACGCTCCCACTCGCGACGCTCCCAATAGCGATGACCATCGTAGTAGCGTTCGCCGTACCAGCCCGGAGCGACTATGACCGCGGGAGGCGGCGCAGGCGCATAGACGGGCGCGGGCTGCACATAGACGGGCGGCGGAGCCTCGACCACGGCGGGCGCGACCGCGATGCCCGGCACGCCGATATTCACGCCGACATCGACGTGCGCGAAAGCGGCCGTCGATGCGCCGATCGCGAGACCCGCGACGACGGTCAACGATACCCAGCGGTTGCGTGAAAGACTCATGATTGTTCTCTGTTTGTTGTGTGGATGTCTGTGATGGAGTGGCGAGCCGGACGCGCACCTACTGCGCGTGATGGCCCGATCAATAACGTTCGTAGTAATGGTCATGATGCGGATGATCGTCAGGGACGACGATGCAGCCGCTCAACGCGCCACCGAGCGTGGCGGCAAGAATGACCAATGCGAGGATTTTTTTCATGATGTTGCTCCCTGAAATCTGTGATGCGAGTGCCTGTCGTGCGAAGCGTTTCATCTGATCCGCTTTCGTTTGAACCGAACTCTACTGAGCGGCGCGATTACCGGTGTGTTTGTGTGTAACAGGACGTGTCGATCCGAGCTCGCGCCGAAACGTCGATGCGAGTGCGATGAACGAGGAGGGAAGGCGCCGTGGGTTACGGGTCGACATGCCGGGCGACTGTCAAGCGCGCGGTCAAACCCTTGAAGGGTCTATGAAAAAAACCGCATTCAATGGCAGACGAAGCATGGATTCGAAGCGAAGGTTCGGCGCCTCGATTGCTGAAAAAAGAAGCGCATCGATTTTCGGCATATGTATGCCGCGCAGATACATTCGGTTGCAGACTGGGTAAGAAGTTCGGTAGTGAGCTCGGGCGAGCCTGATGGAAAGACGCTACACCTGTAGCGTCATCAGCTTGTCTTAAGCTTCGGTGGGATAGGTAAAAACGCATCGCGCGCGCAACCTACTGCGCGGCCGCGGGCTCCGGGGCGGTCGCTTCGCGATAGCCGAGCCGCGTCGAAATCGCGAGCCCGGCCTCTTTGAGCAACGCGACGTAATGCTGCTTCGTGTCGGCACCGCAGCGCATCGTCGGAAACGAAATCGACAGACCGGCGATCACACGGCCGAAGCGGTCGAACACGGGCACCGCGATGCATTGCAGGCCTTCTTCCTGCTCCTCGTTGTCCTCGCCGTAGCCCTGCTCGCGTACGCGCGGCAGGATGCTCAACACCGCTTCGGCGCAGGTCAGGGTTTTTTGCGTCGACTTGCGAAATTCGATGTGCGAGAGCACGTCACGCGCGTCGGCCGGGACCATCCATGCGAGCAGCACCTTGCCGATCGCCGTGCTATGCAGCGGATTGCGTCGGCCGATCCTGGACTGCATGCGCAGCCCGTAGTCGGCGTCGATCTTGTGGATGTAGATGATCGCGTCGTCGTCGAACGCGCCCAGGTGTACCGCTTCGCGCGTCATCTGGCCGATGCGGCGCATCTCGATGTCGGCCTCGCGCACCAGATCGACGCTTTCGAGCGCTTTCGCGCCGAGCTCGAACAGACGGATCGTCAGCCGATAGCGTTCGGTTTCGACTTCCTGGGTCACGTAGCCGAGCGCCTTCAGTGTTTGAATCACACGATGCACGGTCGTCTTCGACATGCCGAGCCGTTGCGACAGCTCGCTGATGCCGATCTGTCCGGTGTCGCCGATCGCGCCGAGAATCGCGAACACGCGCCCGATCGACGACGCCGATTCGCCGCGCTCACCGCTGTCCGCATCGAGCGACGCTGCGCCGGCGGGTTCCTTACGGGCTTTGCCGCGGGTCTTATCGAGCGCCTTGTCGAGCGTCTTGTCGCGCGCAGTGTTCCTCGCAGTGTTCTTGTGTGTTCCCGTTGCCGCCATGTCCGTCATTCCCTGTCTGTGCCAACTCGCCGCTGCCGCATCGAGCCGATGCTCGCCGGCGCGAGAGCATAGCGCGTCGCGCGCACTCGTGGCGAGCTTGTGCCGTCCCTAGCGCGCGAGCCAGCCGCCATCCACCGCCAGTGTATGCCCATGCACGTAGTCCGACGCCGACGAGGCGAGAAAAACCACCGGCCCCGCGAGATCGTCGGGCACGCCCCAGCGGCCGGCCGGAATGCGGCCGAGTATCTCCTCGTTGCGCTGCGCGTCGTCGCGCAACGCCGCGGTGTTCGCGGTCGCCATGTAGCCGGGCGCGATCGCGTTCACGTTGATGCGTCGCGCGGCCCATTCGTTCGCGAGCAGTCGCGTCAGACCGAGCACGCCGCTTTTCGATGCGGTGTACGACGCGACGCGGATGCCGCCCTGGAACGACAGCATCGACGCGACGTTGATGATCTTGCCGCCGCTTTGCTGGCGCACGAACTGACGCGCCGCGGCCTGCGACAGGAAGAACAGGCTCTTGAGATTCACGTCCATGACCGCGTCCCAGTCGTCTTCGCCAAACTCGAGCGCGTCTTCGCGACGGATGATGCCTGCGTTATTGACGAGCACGTCGATGCGGCCGAACGCTTCGAGCGCGGCGCGCACGATGTCGTCGACCGAAACGGTCGACGCGAGATCGGCGCGCACATCGGCGAAGCGGCGTCCGAGCGCCTCGACGCGCGCGGCGGTCGTGCCCGCGTCCGCGCGACTGACGCCGACGATGTCGCAGCCGGCCGCGGCGAGCGCGACGGCCATGCCGGCGCCGAGGCCGGTGTTGCTGCCGGTCACGATGGCGACCTTGCCGGTCAGATCGAAAGTGTTCACTGTGTTCGGACTCATGTTCGCTCAGCGCAGCTCGCGGACCGCGAGATGGTCCATGTCGCCGAACACCTGGTTCTCGCCGACCATGCCCCAGATGAACGTGTACGCGCGCGTGCCGACGCCCGAATGGATCGACCAGCTCGGCGAGATCACCGCCTGCTCGTTGCGCACGACGATATGCCGGGTTTCGTGCGGCTCGCCCATCATGTGGAAGACGGCGGCGTCGTCGGCGACGTCGAAGTAGAAATACACTTCCATGCGGCGCTCGTGCGTGTGGCAGGGCATCGTGTTCCACAGGCTGCCCGGTTCGAGCTTCGTCATGCCCATCGACAGCTGGCAGGTCGGCAGCACGTCGGGCACGATGAACTTGTAGATGGTGCGGCGGTTGCTCGTGGCCGGATCGCCGAGGGTTTCGGGCGACGCTTGGTCGAGCGAGATCGTGCGGGTCGGATAGGTGGTGTGCGCGGGCGCGCAGTTCAGATAGAACTTCGCCGGCCGGGTGGCGTCGGCGCTGCCGAACGCGACCGCTTGCGCGCCCTTGCCGATATAGATCGCCTCTTCGCGGCGCACCGTGTAGCGCGTGCCGTCGACGTCGACCCAGCCGTCGCCGCCGATGTTGATCGCGCCGAGTTCACGCCGCTCGAGCAGATAGTCGACGCCGATCGCTTTGCCGAGCGAGCCGGGCACTTCGACCGCGCGCTCGACCGGCCACACGCCACCGACGATGATCCGGTCGCTATGGCTATACGTGAGCTTCAACGCATCGCGCTCGAAGATCTGCTCCACCAGAAACTCGCGACGCAGCCCGGTGGTGTCGAGCGTCTTCGCGTATTCGCTGTTGATGGCCTGTCTCACGTCCATTGATCGTTCTCCTGTCGGTATATGGGGCGCGGCGCCGCCTTCCTCGTGCCCGAGACTGTAACGCAGAATCTTGATTTCGGAACACTGGTCCGAAAATATTGCGGCGGGTGATTGCGGCTGGCAACACATAGCGCGAACGACCGGGTAAACGATAGTCAGGTTTAGTAAATAAAACGGAACGGCGTTCCTTTCATGATGCTATATTGCGCCGGACAGGGAGAGCCCGGCGTAGAACGGGACACCAACGCGGGTCATTGGCCCGTCAACGGGACGTCACCGTCCATGGAGGAGGCATGAAGATCAAGAAGGCCATCGACCGCATTCCTGGCGGTCTGATGCTGGTGCCGCTGCTGCTCGGCGCCTGTGTGCATACGTTCGCGCCGGGCGCGGGCAAATACTTCGGCTCGTTCACCAACGGCCTGATTACCGGCACCGTGCCGATCCTCGCGGTATGGTTCTTCTGCATGGGCGCGACGATCGACCTGCGCGCGACCGGCACCGTGCTGCGCAAGTCGGGCACGCTGCTCGCCACCAAGATGCTGGTCGCGTGGATCGTCACGCTGATCGCGGCGCGCTTCATTCCGATCGATGGCATCAAGACCGGGCTGTTCGCGGGACTGTCGATGCTCGCGATCACCACGTCGATGGACATGACCAACGGCGGGCTGTACGCGGCCGTGATGCAACAGTACGGCACGAGGGAAGAGGCGGGCGCGTTCGTGCTGATGTCGGTCGAATCGGGGCCGCTGATCAGCATGATCATTCTGGGTGCGACGGGGGTCGCGTTCTTCGAGCCGCGCCTGTTCGTCGGCGCGGTGCTGCCGTTTCTGATCGGGTTTGCGCTCGGCAACTTCGATAGCGAGCTGCGCGAGCTGTTCGGCCGCTGCGTGCATCCGCTGATTCCGTTTTTCGGCTTTGCGCTCGGCAACGGCATCGATCTGAACGTGATCGTCACGAGCGGTCTGCCGGGCATCGTGCTGGGGCTTGGCGTGATCGTCGTGACTGGCGTGCCGCTGATTCTCGCCGATCGCTGGATTGCCGGCGGCAATGGCGCGGCGGGGCTGGCGGCGTCGTCGACGGCAGGGGCCGCGGTCGCGAATCCGGCGATCATCGCCGACATGATTCCGAGCTTCAAACCGCTGGTGCCGGCCGCGACCGCGATGGTCGCCACCGCTTGCCTCGTGACCGCGATTCTGGTGCCGATTCTCACGGCGCTGTGGGTGCGCCGGCATCATGCGCGCGATGCGCTGCGCGAGGAGTTCGCCACCGCGACGCAGGCGGCGCCGCTCAACGAGCAGCGCGATGCGCCCGTTTGAATGAGTCGGTAGCAGGAAGCCGGCGCGCCGCTCAGCGCGCCAGCTTCGCTTCGAGCATCGCTTTCACCGCCGGCCATTCGTCGTCGATGATGCTAAAGCGCACCGAGTTGCGCTTGCGCCCATCGGGCATGATCCGCTCGTGCCGCACGATGCCTTCCTGTTGCGCGCCGATGCGCAGGATCGCCGCGCGCGATTTGTCGTTGAGCTCGTCGGTCGTGAACTGCACGCGCACGCAGCGCATCACGTCGAACGCGTGGCACAGCAGCAGATATTTCGCCTCGGTGTTCACGACCGAGCGCTGCGCCGAGGCGGCGAGCCACGTATGGCCGATTTCGAGCTTGCGGTTCGCGCGATCGATCTTCCAGAACCGCGTACTGCCGACGATCCGGCCAGCACGGTCATTCTCGTCATCCTCGTCGCGCCGCACGACCACGAACGGCATCACCTTGCCGGCCGCACGGCCGGCGAGCGCGGTGGCGATATAGGCGTCGATCGTCGCCGGGCCCGGCACGACGGTCAGCTTCATGTCCCACAGTTGCCCGTCGGCGGCGGCGTCGACGAGGGCCTGCGCGTGCTCCTCGCGCAGCGGCCGCAGCTCGACGAACGAGCCGCTCAGCGTGGGCTGCATCGATTCGGCGGAAATATCGTTCATGGCAATAAAAAAGGTCCGCGAGCGGAAGACTCGTGGACCTGGCAGATCGGTTGAGCCGCGCTCGGGAACGATGCGAGCGGCAAAACCGCGGCGCCGTTCCCGAAGCGCGTGATTGGCGTGATTAAACCCGTGATTAAACCGACATCACCGTGACCGCCTTGGTCACGAGGTAGGCTTCCATCGCCTCCGGGCCGCCTTCCGAGCCGTAGCCGGAATCCTTGACGCCGCCGAACGGCATTTCCGGCGTCGGCGTGGCAGGCTGGTTGATCCACAGCATGCCGACTTCCATGCGCTGCGACAGCAGATGCACGTTGGCGAACGACTTCGTGTACGCGTAGCCGGCGAGGCCGAACGGCAGGCGGTTTGCTTCGGCGATCGCTTCTTCGAGCTTGTCGAAGCCGCGAATCGCGGCGACCGGGCCGAACGGCTCGTTGTTGAATACGTCGGCGTCGAGCGGCACGTCGGTCAGCACGGTGGCCGCGAAGAAGTTGCCTTCGGTACCGACGCGCTCGCCGCCCGTCGCGACCTTCGCGCCGGTCTTGCGGGCGTCGTCGACGACCTTGGCCATCGCCGTCAGACGGCGCGAGTTGGCGAGCGGCCCGAGCGTCGTGCCTTCGGCGAGGCCGTCGCCGAGCTTCAGGCTTTCAGCGTGCTTGACGAGCGCCGCGGCGAACTCTTCGCGGATGCTGTTGTGCACGAGAAAACGCGTCGGCGAGATGCAGACCTGGCCCGCGTTGCGGAACTTCGCGGCGCCGGCTGCCTTGACGGCGAGCGCGACGTCGGCGTCTTCTGCGACGATCACCGGCGCGTGGCCGCCGAGCTCCATCGTCGCGCGCTTCATGTGCGAGCCGGCCAGCGCCGCGAGCTGCTTGCCGACCGGCGTCGAGCCCGTGAACGTAACCTTGCGGATCACCGGATGCGGGATCAGGTAGCTCGAGATTTCAGCCGGATCGCCGAACACGAGGCCGACCGTGCCGGCCGGCACGCCGGCCTCGACGAAGGCTTGCAGCAGCGCCGCCGGCGACGCCGGGGTTTCTTCCGGCGCCTTGACGAGGAACGAGCAGCCGCAGGCGAGCGCCGCCGACAGCTTGCGCACGACCTGGTTGACCGGGAAGTTCCACGGCGTGAACGCCGCGACCGGGCCGATCGGCTCCTTCAGCACCTGTGACTGCGCGGCAAGGTTGCGTGACGGCACGATGCGGCCATACACGCGACGGCCTTCGTCCGCGAACCATTCGATGATGTCCGCGGCCGCCAGCACTTCGCCGCGCGCCTCGGCAAACGGCTTGCCCTGTTCCTGCGTCATCAGGCGGCCGATGTCCGCGGCGCGCTCACGCACGAGGGCGGCGGCACGGCGCATGACGGTTGCGCGCTCGTTGGCCGGCACCTTGCGCCAGGCTTCGAAGCCGCGCTGTGCGGCTTCGAGCGCGCGGTCCAGATCGGCGATGCCGGCATGCGCGACCTTGCCGATGGCCTGGCCGGTGGCGGGGTTGATCACGTCGAGGGTCTTGCCGCTGGCGGCGTCGCACCATTCGCCGTTGATCAGAAGACGGGTATCGGTATAGCTCGAGATGGCCATGCTGGGTTCCTGTGAGTGGGACAACAACTGGCCGCGCGGACGTGCGGCACGAGGCGACATTCCTGCGCGGCCATGAATGAATTGCGGATACCATTTATCTTATCTGATTGCGGGCAATCGCACCGGCGCGGCCCGCAGGCGCCCGGTCGCGGCATGCGGCTTGCTGAGGCTTGGCACCGGAGCGATTTTGCGGGTCGTGCCGGGGCGCCGCGTCAGCGCCGCACGAAACGCTTGCAGGACGCAGCGCTTCATCCATTCAACCGCTACTACAGCGCATCACGAGGACATCGCCATGCCAACCGGAACAGTGAAATGGTTCAACGACGCAAAGGGCTTCGGCTTCATCACTCCCGATGACGGCGGCGAAGATCTGTTCGCCCATTTTTCGGAGATTCGATCCGAAGGTTTCAAGTCGTTGCAGGAAAACCAGAAAGTCAGCTTCGAAATCAAGCAGGGGCCGAAAGGCAAACAGGCGGCCGACATCAAGCCCGTGTGACGCCGGCCGGGCGGCTCGTCCGCATGCGAGGCAACCATGGATAAGGACGCCGCCTACGCGAAGATCGAGCGCAATGGCGGCGCCGCCTATGCGAAAACCTTCGCCGCGCGCTATCCCGACGAACCGCTGACGCCGTTCTGTCATCGCTATCTGTTCGAGCAGACGCAGCGCGACGACGCGGCGCATGAGGCGGCCGCCGCCACGCGCGACGACGAGCGCGGTTTCGCGCTGAGGTCGCTCGCGCGCATGGAGGCGTCGTCGCATATCGCGCAGGCGGCGGCGAGCGCGTCGCGCGACGCTGCGGCCGCCGCCCACACGTCGGCGCGCGCGGCGCGGCGCTCGGCCTTCTGGACCATGATCGCCGCGCTCGCGTCGGCGCTCGGCGTAGTGGTAAACGCGGCCCTCAATCTCGGCTGGCTCGAATGGGCGAGGCATCTCGCGCGATGAGCGACGCGTCGGGCCGAGCGTTCGCGCCCGTGAAGGTGGCGTGAATCGGCGGCGCCGGCGGGGCTCGCCCGCACGCCACGCGAGAACCTATCCATTTACCACGCCGATACGACATCGATGCGACACGATTGCACGAGCGCGTCGATTACACAAATCGCCCCATCGGAGCATGCCGCGCGCGGTCTGAACGCAGTATTATTCTTCAGGTTTCCTTCAGCTTTGCTCCGTACTATTTGCGCCACTGCCCGTGGCCTTTCCGGACCGCGGCCACCGCTACGTGCAGGTCGAGCACAGGCTTTTCCGACCTGCATTCGGGCAATGGAACAGAATAGATTCCCGACTGAAAACCGAAAGCGCCTATAAAGGCTTGCTGGAGCATCCATGAAAACTCTGTTCTTGCAGGCGCCGTCGTACGACGGCTTCGATGGTGGTGCGGGTTCGCGCTATCAGGCCAAGCGTGAAGTTCGCTCGTTCTGGTATCCGACGTGGCTCGCCCAACCCGCGGCACTGGTTCCCGACAGCCGCGTGCTCGACGCCACGGCAGACGGCCTGTCCGTCGACGCCGCCCTCGACATCGCCTCGCAATACGAGCTGGTGGTGATCCACACCAGCACGCCATCCTTCCCGACCGACGCGTTGTTCGCCCAGGACCTCAGGAAGCGCAAGCCGTCGCTGCTGATCGGCATGGTCGGCGCGAAGGTCGCGGTCGATCCGCACAATTCGCTGACCGCGACCGAGGCCATCGACTTCGTGTGTCGCGAGGAATTCGATTTCACCTGCAAGGAAATCGCCGAAGGCAAGCCGTTCGCGCAGATCCTCGGCTTGAGCTATCGCACCCCCGACGGCTCGATCGAGCACAACGAAGCGCGCCCGATCCTCGAGAACATGGACGAGCTGCCGTTCGTCGCGCCGATCTACAAGCGCGATCTGACCATCAAGAATTACTTCAACGGCTACCTGAAGCATCCGTACGTGTCGCTCTACACCGGCCGCGGCTGCCGCTCGAAGTGCACGTTCTGCCTGTGGCCGCAAACGGTCGGCGGCCATCGCTATCGGGTGCGTTCGGTCGAGAACGTGCTCGAGGAAGTCAAGTGGATTCGCGACAACATGCCCGAAGTCAAGGAGATCATGTTCGACGACGACACGTTCACCGACTTCAAACCGCGCGCCGAAGAAATCGCGCGAGGCATGGGCAAGCTGGGCGTCACATGGTCGTGCAACGCGAAGGCGAACGTGCCTTACTCGACGCTGAAGATCATGAGGGAAAACGGCTTGCGCCTGCTGCTGGTCGGCTACGAATCCGGCGACGACCAGATCCTGCTGAACGTCAAGAAGGGCTTGCGTACCGACATCGCGCGGCGCTTCGCCCAGGACTGCCGCACGCTGGGCATCAAGGTGCACGGCACCTTCATTCTCGGCTTGCCGGGCGAGACGCCGGAAACGATCCAGAAGACCATCGAGTACGCGAAAGAGATCAATCCGCTGACGATCCAGGTGTCGCTCGCCGCGCCATACCCGGGCACTACGCTCTATAACCAGGCGGTCGAGAACGGCTGGCTCGCGGAGAACAAGGTGATCAATCTCGTCAGCAAGGAAGGCGTGCAGCTGGCGGCGATCGGCTACCCGCATCTGTCGCGAGACGAGATGTACCATCAGCTCGAAAACTTCTACAAACGCTTTTATTTCCGGCCGTCGAAGATCTGGGAGATCCTGCGCGAAATGCTGACGAGCTGGGACATGATGAAACGGCGCCTGCGCGAAGGCGTCGAATTTTTCCGCTTCCTGCGCGCGCACGAGGCGTGAGCGCCGCACACCTCGCCGCCGTCACGCTCGCGTACGCGTGCGCGGCGGCGACCGTTGTCGGCATCGGCTACACCGTGCTCGCGAGCGCGCTGATCGGGCGCTTCTTCGCGAGGGATGTAGCCGAACCCTCCAGCTTTCCACCCATTACGGTGATCAAACCGTTGCATGGCAACGAGTGGGCGTTGCTCGACAATCTGTCGAGCTTCTGCGCGCACAATTATCCCGGGCCCGTGCAATTCCTGTTCGGCGTGCATGACTGCGCCGACCCCGCGCTGCAAACCGTCAACGAACTGCGGCGTCTCCATCCTCAGGCGGACATCACCGTCGTCGCCGATGCGCGTCTGTACGGCCCGAACCGCAAGATCAGCAATATCCTCAACATGGTGCCGCAGGCGCGCCACGACGTGCTCGTGTTCGCCGACAGCGACGTGTGCGTCGGCCCGGACTATCTGCGCAACGTGATCGGCGAATTGCAGCAGCCGGGCGTCGGGCTCGTCACCTGCGCATATCGCGGCCAGCCCGATCCGGGTTTCTGGCCGCGGCTGTCGGCGATCGCAACCAACTACCAGTTCCTGCCGGGCGTCGTCACCGGACTCGCGCTCGGGCTCGCGCGGCCGTGCTTCGGCCAGACCATCGCGATGCGGCGCGACACCTACGAGCGGATCGGCGGCTTCAAGCCGTTCGTGCAGCATCTGGCCGAGGACTACGAGATCGGCGCGGCGGTGCGCGCGGCGGGCGAGCAGGTCACGATTCCGCCGTTCGCAATCGCGCATGCGTGTGTCGAAGCGAGCGCCGCGCAACTCGTGACGCACGAACTGCGCTGGAGCCGCACGATTCGCCGCATCGATCCGCTCGGACACTTCGGCACGGCGCTCGTGCATCCGTTGCCGTTCGCGCTGCTCGCGCTCGCGTGCTCGGGCGGCGCGCCGTGGGCGTGGCTGCTTGCGGCAGTGACGGTGGTGGCGCGTCTCGCGTTGAAGTGGCGCGCGGATCGGGCGTTGCGTCAACGCTGCCGCGATCTGTGGCTTCTGCCGTTATGGGATATCGTATCGTTTGCGATTTTCGTCGCGAGCTTCCGCTCGTCGCGGGTGATCTGGCGGGGCTTCAGCTTCAAGGTCGACGGCGATGGGCTGCTGTCGGCGGCGCAGGACGAATGACGAACGAACGGCAGATTGGGCTGGCAATGAACGAAGAAGCTTCGAACGGGCGAAATGGGAGCGCCCTGGAGACGCACGGCAGCGCCCCGGCGACACGCGGCGTGCGGCGCATCACGTATACCGAGGTCGTGTGCGAGGTGCCCGCATGATGAAGCATCTGGGCCGCGCGGCTGCGCTCGCGGGTTTGCTGATCTCTTTGTGGCTCGTCTGGCGCGAAGATCCGCGCGCGGTGCTCAGCGCGTTGCGCGCGGCTGGCGCGGGCCTCGTGGTGGCCGCGCTCGCGCATGTGCTGCCGATGATCGCCAACGCGTGCGACTGGCGCTCGCTGATTCGCGGCGCGAACCGCCCCAGCTTCGGCAGGATGCTGCATCTGGTGTGGGTGCGCGAATCGGTCAACTGCATGCTGCCGGTCGCGCGGATCGGCGGCGAACTCGTGTCGTTCCGTATGTTCAAGCGCTGGGGCGTCAGGCCGTCGACAGCGGTGGCCAGCACCATCGTCGACATGCAACTGACCGTGATCAGCCAGCTGATGTTCACGATGGTCGGGATTGGTTTTCTGTTCGCCAATGCGCAATCGGGCGCGCTGCGGCTCGCCGGGCAGCTCGCGTGGGGCGTGGTCGCGTTGACGCCGGTGCTGTTGCTGTTCGGGCTCGTCCAGCATGCCAATCCGTTCGAGCGCATCACGCGCGTGGCGAACCGCGTGACGAGCGGCAAGCTAACCGCGCTGGTCGGCCAGTCCGCGCAGATCGATCAGTCGATCAAGGTGATCTGGCGCCGCCGCGCGGTCGTGCTGCGCTATCTGTTCTTCTGGCAGCCGCTGCAATGCGTGCTGACCTCGCTCGAAATCTGGCTCGCGCTGTATTTCCTCGGCGCGCGCGTGACGCTCGTCGAGGCGATCGTGATCGAATCGCTGATCCAGGCGGTCAGCAGCGCCGCGTTCTTCGTGCCGGGCGGTCTCGGCGTGCAGGAGGGCGCTTTCATACTGATTGGCGGCGCACTGGGGCTCGACCCCGCCACCTGTCTCGCGCTCGCGGCCGCGCGGCGAATTCGCGATCTGCTGATATTCGTGCCGGGCCTGATCGCGTGGCAGCTGTTCGAGGCGTCCGGCAGCGCGCGGCCGCATGCCGCACCGCACGGCGTGCGCGCCGAACTGGCCAAGCAGCGTTCGGGCGTCGCTGACGCGAACCGGGGCGGCGAGCGGCGCTGAGCGATTGGCGCGCGCCTTCAGCGCGTCGCGCGATAGGCCGGAAACGACACCCGCACCGCAAGCCCCTGGTCCCCGATCCCGGCGCCTAGCTGCAGACTCGCGCCGAAATGCTCGGCGATCCGCGCAACGATCGACAAACCGAGCCCGCTGCCGGTCGCCTGATTGCCGGTCGCGCGGAAAAAGCGGTTCGTGAGCCGCGCGAGATCGTCCGGCGCGACGCCGGGGCCGTCGTCGCGCACGATCAGCTGCACCTGCTCGTCGGCATGGCGCACCGCCACTTCGACAGTGCCGCCCGAGCGTCCGTACTTGATCGCGTTATCGAGCAGATTGTCGAGCAGGATGCCGATCAGCACGGGCTCCGCGTCGATCTCGGCGAGCATGTCGCCGACCAGCATCACATTGATGTGCTTCTGTTGCGCATTGCGCCTGTTCGCGAGCAGCGTATCTTTCGCGATCGCCGCCGGCCTCAGCGGCTCGGTGGGCAGCTTCTCCTGCACGTCGAGCCGCGCGAGCAGCAGCAGTTGCTCGGCGAGCCGCGCGCTGCGATCGACGCCTTGCACGACGCGCTCCATCGCGAGCCGCTGCAGCGCGATGTCGGGCTCGGCGAGCGCGACCTGCGCCTGTACCTTGATCGCGGCGAGCGGCGTCTTCAGTTCGTGCGCGGCATCGGCGGTGAAGGCGCGCTCTAGCTCGCGCGCATGGTGCAGACGCGCCAGCATCTGGTTGATCGCGTCGACGAGCGGGCGCACCTCGAGCGGCGTGCGGCCGATGCCGACCGGGTCCATGCGGTTGATGTCGCGCGAACGGATCGCGGCCGACAACACCTTCAGCGGCGCGAGACTCCAGCCGATGCTGAGCCACACGAGCACCGCGAGCACTGGCAGCGCGATCAGCGTGGGCCGCGCGATGCGGCTCGCGACACCGCTCACCAGGTCGCTGCGGGTGTTGGCCAGTTCGAACACGCGCACGCTGTGACCGAGCGCCGTTTCGCGCAACGTGAACGAGTGATAGAGCTGGCCGCCCAACGTGACGTCCTGCGCGCCGCTCGCGGGCGGCAACGGCAAATCCCACGCGGCGAGCGCATGCAGTTGCGGGCTGCCCGCCAGAATGGCGCCGTTGGCCGCGCGCACCTGGAAGAGGGCGTCGCGCGGCAGCGTGTCGTCGTCGTCGAGATCGCTCGCGCCGGGCTCACCGCCTCTCTCTTCTTCGCGCACGTCGATGCGCGCATTGGCGAGCGTCATCAGATTCGTCGAATCGAGCAGCGCGAGCATCTGCGCGAGTTCGGCGAGACGCGCTCGTTCCCACTCGGCGACTTCGTGGATGGCTTGCCGGTAGCTCGACGCGAGCGCGCCGCCCCATACGATCGCGATGCTCGCGAGCACGAGCAGCACGAGGCGCCGCCGAATCGACGGACCGATCATTCTTTCTCCATCACATAGCCGATGTTGCGCACGGTCTTGATCAGGCTTGCGCCGAGCTTCTTGCGCAGGTTCGACACGTGCACCTCGATCGCATTGCTTTCGATTTCTTCCTGCCAGCCGTACAGGCTTTCTTCGAGCCGCGAGCGCGACTGAGGAATGCCGAGATTGGTCAGCAGTTGCAGCAGGATCGCCCATTCGCGCGACGTGAGCGGCACGCGCGCCTCGTCGATCTGCACCGTTTGGGCGGCCGGATTCACTGTCAGATTCTGGTAACGAATCAGATCGATACTGCGACCTTGTGCGCGGCGCAACAGCGCGCGGCACCGCGCCACCAGCTCGGTGAGATCGAACGGCTTGCCGAGATAGTCGTCGGCGCCCGCTTCGAGTCCGCCGACGCGATCGACGACCGTGCCTTTTGCGGTCAACACCAGCACCGGCACGTCATTGCCGGCGTCGCGCACGCGTTTGAGCAGCTCCGTGCCGCTCACGCGCGGCAGGCCGAGGTCGAGTACTACCAAGGCATATTGAGTCGTGTCGAGCGCGAGGCCGGCCTTGTGGCCGTCGCGTGCCCAGTCGACTGTGAAGCCGGCCTGACGAAGGCCTGCCTCGACACCGCAGCCGATGAGTTCGTCGTCTTCTACGAGGAGTAAGCGCATGAGGCAAATATTCCATTGTGGGGCTTTGCATAACGTCGAGCATTTTGAAGCAAGCGGCATTGATGCACATAGACGAACCATCTGCCGCGTTCCGAAGTGTAACCACGCCGTTCGTTAGCCGCTTCATGCCATGCGCGTGGTTAAGGTTTCCTTCAGCTTGAATCGATACCATCGACGCGCTATAAATGGTCGTCGCAGATCGTAATGCATGTGCGAGACCACGTTGTCGTCAGACCATCGCAACCTGATCGTAAGGACTTCGATGGAGCGACGCGCGAGGCATTCTTTATGCTGGTCGATGGCGTCAATGGACGATCTCGACGAGTCCCGCCATTGCCAGCATCCGGTCAGGCCGCAAGGCCGCGCACGAGGCACGTTATGAAGCGAGTCACCATCGACATGCTACGAGCCCATCTGCTAGTGGCGTCTCTGACGGCCGCGGGCACCGAAGCGCTGCTGTGCATGGCGTTGCCGGTATTGCCGGTCTCTGACGCTTTTTTCGCTTCGGCATCGTTCAGGCTGTTCGCGCTCGCGCTGATCATCGGCGGCGTGGTGATCGCGCGCGAATTTGCCGAGGTCGCCTTCGAAGTCGCGGTGCGGCGCGACTGCGCGACTCGCGCTGCTCGCGGCGCATGGCCCGCCGTGATCGCAGCGAATTGTCCGCGCCGGTGGCTCGTCGTGCTTCATCTGCGACTAACGGGGCAACCTTTCGTGCTGGCCGAGCACTGACGGACACGGACGGCACACAATGGCGGCGCACGCGTTGATTGCATGTCAATGGCTTCTGTTAGCCGCCTGCGTTAGCGCTTCGATCTACACGGCAGCCGCCGCGCTCGCCATGCCGTTTTTCACCGCCCGACATAAATCGAACCATCATGGGGGCAGGGCCGTCAATCGCGCGCTCAGCCGTTCGCTGACGGATTCGCTCGATTGCCCAACCGGGCGGTTCGCGCAGGTCGGTGTCAGCGTGCTGAAGCCGCTGTGCGGCGCCGAGCCGCGTCTCTACGAAAATCTGCGAACCTTCTGCGAGCAGCGACATCAGCATTTTCAGCTGGTGTTGGGTGTGTCGTCCCCGCAAGATCCCGCCATCGCGGTGGTGCGCCGATTGCAGGCCGCCTATCCGAAGTGCGACATCGAGCTTGCAATCGACACACGCGTACACGGCAGCAATCTGAAAGTCAGCAACCTGATCAACATGGCGGCACGCGCGCGCCACGACGTGATCGTGATCGCCGACAGCGACATCGCGGTCGACCCGGACTATCTCGACAGCGTCGCCGCGCCGCTCGCGGACCCGAACGTCGGCGTGGTCACGTGCCTGTACGTCGCGCGCGGCGTCGGCGGCTTCTGGCCGCGTGTCGGTGCGCTGTTCATCAACGAGTGGTTCGCGCCCTCGGTGCGGGTCGCCCATGCAATGGGCTCGCGCCGCTTCGGCTTCGGCGCGACGCTCGCGTTGCGGCGCGCGACGTTGGAGCGCATCGGCGGCTTCGAAGCGCTGAAAAACTGCCTCGCCGACGACTACTGGCTCGCCGAGCACGTGCGCGCGCTCGGTCTGCAAACGGTGCTGTCGCGCGTGATGGTCGCGACCGACGTGATCGAGCCGACCTTCGCGGCGCTGTGGCAGCGCGAAACGCGCTGGCTGCGCACGATCCGCTCGGTCAATCCGCCGGGCTTCGTGTCGCTGCTGATCACGTTCCCCACGCCGTGGCTGTTGACGAGCGCGGGGCAGACCGTGTCGCTCGCGACGTGTGCTCACGCGCCTTTCGCGGCGGTGGTCGCGAGCGCGTCGGCCACCGCGGTCTGCGTTGGCGCGCGCCTGCTGCTGCACCTGCGCGCGGCACGCCGCGTGCGCACGTTCTGGCGCGATCTGCCGCTGGTGCCGTTGCGCGATACGCTGCTCGCGCTCCAGTGGCTCGTCAGCGCGTTCGGTTCGCACGTCGTGTGGCGCGGCGAGCGCATGCAGCTCGGCACGCCGTCGGCCGAGCGCAGCGGCCGGCTGGACAGCCTCACGTGATGGACAGCGCAAAACCCACCCAGCCGCGCGGACTGATCATCACCGCCGACGATTTCGGTCTGCATCAGCGTGTCAATATCGCGGTCGAGCGCGCGCATCGCAACGGTGTGCTGCGCGCCGCGAGTCTGATGGTCGGCGCGCCGGCCGCCAAAGACGCGGTCGCGCGCGCGCGTATGCTGCCGGAACTGCGCGTGGGCCTGCATCTGGTGCTGGCCGACGGCGCCGCGCTGGCGCCGCGCGAGCAGGTCGCCGCGCTGCTCGACGAGAACGACCGCTTCGGCAGCAACATGGTGCGTGACGGTGTGCGCTTCTTTTTTCTGCCGCACGTGCGCCGGCAGCTCGCGCACGAAATTCGCGCGCAATTCGAAGCCTTCGCCGCGACCGGCCTTACGCTCGACCACGTGAACACGCACAAGCATTTTCATCTGCATCCGACCGTGCTCGGCCTGATCCTCGACATCGGCCGCGACTACGGCATGAGGGCGATGCGTTTGCCGTTCGAAGCGAACGCGCCGCTGTGGCTGCGGCCGTGGATCGCGCACGTGAAGACGCAGCTCGAGCGCGCGGGGATCGCGCACAACGACTACGTGGTCGGCATCGCGGCGAGCGGGCGCATGGATGAGGCGACCTGGCTCGCCGCGCTCGCGAATCTGCCGCATGGTGTCGGCGAAATCTACTGTCATCCGGCGCTGGCCGGCGACGCGCTGAGCGACGGCATGCACGACTACCGGCATGCCGACGAGTTGCAGGCGCTGCTGTCGCCACGGGTGGCCGCCGCGATCCGCGCGCTTGGGGGGCGGCTCGGCGGGTTCGCGGATGTGCTTGCGTAGCGCCATGCTTCGCGAAACGTGGAAAACTTTGGCCACGCTCACACCGGCTGCTTTTTCATCAACAGCTTCAGCAACGCCGGCAGCAGCAACAGCACGAGCGGCAACTGCACGATAAGACAGGCTTAACGTCGAATCGCGCGAGCCGGGCCGTGCGAAATCGACGCGTCGTCCGTACCCCCGTAAGGGTTCGTTAAGCTGCGACGGCCGATAATGCGGCGGCCAAAACCGCACCAAGGAGAGGAGAGGCCATGCGCCTGCTACTGGTCGAAGACGACGACATGATCGCGGAATCGGTGCTGGGCGCGATGCGCCGCGCCGGCTACGCGATCGACTGGGCCGAGGACGGCCGCGCGGCGGAACTGTCGCTCGATAACGGCGTGTACGACCTCGTGCTGCTCGACCTCGGCCTGCCGAAAAAAGACGGCATCGACGTGCTGAACGCGTATCGCCGCAACGGCGGCGCGGCGCCCGTGATCATCCTGACCGCGCGCGACGCGGTCGACGAGCGCATCCGCGGTCTCGACGCCGGCGCCGACGACTACCTGATCAAGCCGTTCGATCTCGACGAACTGGCCGCGCGCATTCGCGCGCTGCTGCGCCGGCGCACCGGCCAGAAGCAGCCGGTCTACAGTCACGGCGAACTGACGCTCGACCCCGCCGCGCATGAAGTGACCAAGGACGGCATGCCGCTGCCGCTGGTACCGCGCGAATTCGCGTTGCTGCAGGCGCTGATCGAGGAGCCGACCCGCGTGTTCACGAAGGCCGAGCTCGAAGAAAAGCTGTACGGCTGGGGCGAGGAAGTCGGCAGCAATACGATCGAAGTGCATGTGCACAGTCTGCGGCGCAAGATCGGCGCGGACCAGGTCGTGACCGTGCGCGGGGTCGGCTACCGCCTGAAGAGGTGCGGATGACGTCGATTCGCCGCTGGCTGCTCGGCTGGCTGATCTTCGGCATGGCGGCGGCGTCGATGATCGCGGCTTTCGCGATCTTCCATACCGCGCGGCGCGAGGCGAGCGAGCTGTTCGACTACGAACTGCGCACCGTCGCGCTGTCGCTGCCGTCGGCGCTGAGCGGCGCGGGCAGCCGCGAGCGGCGGGAACCCGACCTCGGCGATCTCGCCGACGACCGCATCGTCATCGAAATCTGGGACCGCGGCGGTACGCTCGTCTATCGCTCCGCGCGGGCGCCGGAGTTCGAGCGTCTGCCGCCGGGCTTTCACACAGTGCCGCGCGGCGATTACCACTGGCGCATCTTCGGCGTCGCGCAGACAGACCGCTACGTGCAGGTCGCGCAACCGGTCTCGGTGCGCGAAGAACTCGCGTTGCAGCTCGCGCTGCACACGCTGTGGCCGCTCGGCGTGCTGCTGCCGGTGACGATCGCGCTGGTGCTGCTGGTGGTCGCGCGCGGGCTCGCGCCGATCGGCGGGCTGTCGCGCGCGCTCGCGACGCGTTCGATCGATTCGCTCGAACCGCTGCGGCTCGACGGCAACCTGCCGGTCGAAATCCGGCCGCTCTTCGAAGCGCTGAACGATCTGCTGCAACGGTTGCATACGGCGTCGCAGGCGCAGCGCACGTTCATCGCCGATGCCGCGCACGAGTTGCGCTCGCCGCTCGCGGCGCTGAAGCTGCAACTGCAGGCGGCGTCGCGCGATGGATCGCTGAGAGGCGAGGGGCAGACGCTCGAGCGCGTCGAACATCGGGTGAACCGGATCATCCACCTCGTGCAGCAACTGCTGACGCTCGCACGCGAAGACGCGCAGCCGGTCACGTCGACGGTGCCGGTCAGCCTGCGCCGCATCGGCGAGCAGGCGGTCAGCGACTGTTCCGTGCTCGCGGAGTTGCGCGAGATCGATCTCGGCCTCGAATGCGAACACGCTCGCACACCGAACGACGCCTATACGGTGTTCGCGGAGCCGCACAGTATCAGCGTGTTGTTAGGGAACCTGATCAATAACGCAATCCGTCATACGCCGCCGGGCGGCCGTGTCGACGTGGTGCTGCGACGCACGGGCGAGCGCGTGGGCTTCGAGGTCGTCGACAGCGGCTCGGGAATTCCCGAGGCGGAACTCGAACGCGTGTTCGACCCTTTCTATCGCGGCGAGGAGTCGAAGGGCGAGGGCAGCGGGCTCGGTCTCGCGATCGTCGCGCGGATCGCCGAGCGGCATCAGCTCGGCCTGTCGCTGAGCAACAATGTCGGGGCGCCCGGTTTGCGGGTGTCGGTCACGGGGCTGCGCGCGCCCGCCGCCCACGCGCCCGTCACGGCCGCGAATTGACGATCGTCGCTGCGGCTCGGGTTGTCACAAGCGCGCAGGCGCACGCTGCTACAATCTCATTTTTACGGATCGACAGATTGGTTGTGCACTATGGGTTTCGAACAACTCGCTGAACTGAAGAAGCAACTGGCCGCGGCGCGCGCCGCCGCAGAGTCCGCCGGCAAGCCCGATCGCAAATCGGCCGCGCGCCCCGCTTCGAAGTCCGCTGGCAAGCCCGCTTCAAATTCAGCGGCACATCCTGGTTCACATGCCGAGCGTGGCGCCAATCCGGGCACGAAGCCCGGTGGCCGGCCCGGCGCGAAGCCGGCCGCAAAGGCCGGCGCTCGCCCGGACGGCAAGCCGGGTACGCGAGCCGGCGGCCCGCAGCCGGCGCGCCACACCGCGCCCGCCAAGCCGGCGGTGGACGCCAAGCCGGTGGACCCGGTGGTGCGCTCGATCGGTCGTCTGCAAAAACATTTCCCGGTTGCTTTCCCGAAGAATCCGGCCCCGAAGCTGCCGCTGAAGATCGGCATTTTCGAAGACCTCGTCGTGCATGCGAAGGAGCTGTCGCTGAGCGAAGCCGAACTGCGCGACGCGATCAAGACGTGGTGCCGTGGCGGACGCTACTGGAAGAGCCTCGTCGAAGGCGCGGCGCGCGTCGACCTGGCGGGCGTCGAAGCCGGCAAGGTCACGGCGCAGGAAGCGGCGGGTGCTCAGCGCCTGCTTGCGCATCGCGCGGCGAAGGGCGCGCAGAAGACCGCCACCGCGACGGCAAGCGCGAATGCGCCGACCGATGCAGGTACACCGGCCGAGGGCGCGGCCGCTGAAGCGCCGCAGGCCGAAGCAGGGGTAGCGGCAGTCGCGGAACAAGCGGCCCGCCAAGCGGATGCCGCTGCTGCGTCGCCGGAAGCCATAGCGGCGGATGCCGCCGGGAGCGCGGACACCCAGGCGCAGACCAGCGCGCAACACGAACCGCAAGCCACCGCTCCCGCCTCGCCCCCCTCCCAAGCCTAACCTTGGCACAGCCCGTCATGGCCTCGATCACGAGGCCATGACGGGCGGCGCAGCCGTCAACCGGCTGCGCACGAATCCCACATGCTCGCGCAGCACGTAAAACGCATCCGCATACGCGAGCGGCATGCGCAGGTGGCTCAGCGCCGCCTCGATCTCGTCCAGTTGCCCCAGTAGCTGGGTGCGCTCCTCGTCGGTTGCGCCGGCGAGCGCGTGCCGTTCGATCGCGATCAGCGAACCGTAATAACGATAGATGCGCGAGCGCACCCGCCACCGGTACAGCGCCGGAATCACGCGCATGGCGGGCAACAGCAGCACGGCAACCGGCAATAGCAGGAAGAGCGTACGATCGCCGATGCTCGCGAGCCAGAAAGGCAGCGTCCGATACAACAAGCCCTTGCCGGTCCGGTAATAGCGCTGCGCGTCGTCGCTGATCGGATATTCGTGCTCGACCGGGTTCGGGAACTGGCCGGCGTGCTGCAACAGGCCCGCGGCGCCGTGCACTTCCTGCGCCGCCTCGATCAATAGATCCGAAATCGCCGGATGCAGCGTGCTGCGCGCGACGAGTTCGACCGTCGGACTAATCAGGTGAACGGTCTCGGGCGGAATGCGCCGCTTCAGATCGAGCACGCCGGGCGGCAAGTCGATCTGGTCGAGAAACGGAAAGACGCGTGTATAGGCGCTCGCTTCGTCGAAATTCATCACCGAGATGCCGGGTACGCGCAATAGCCGCAGCATCAGGCCGCGCGTGGCCGAATCGCCGCTCAGAATCGCCGCGTCGACCTCGCCGGCAACCAGCTGCGTGGCGGCCTGCAGGCCGTCGCTCGGCACCAGCGTCGTGGCGCCGCCGGGCTCGATGCCGTTCGCCGCGAGCAGTTGCAGCGCGAGCAGCCGCGTGCCGCTGCCTTCGCGGCCGACCGCGATCCGCTTGCCTTCGAGCTGCGCCAGTCGCGTGAGCGCCGTGCCGCGATAGAACACGACGATCGGCACATAGAACACGCTGCCGAGCGACACCAGCGACGAAGTATCGAGCCCTTCGGCCACCCCGCCCTGCACGAGAGCGATATCGACGTGCTGCTTCGGATCCAGCAGCCGCTGCAGGTTCTGCACGGAACCTTCGGATTCGAGCACGTTCAGGCGGATGCCGTTGCGCGCGAGGATCTTGCGGTACTGGTTCGCGGTGACGACGAACGAGCTGTCGCGCGGGCCGGCGCTGATCGTGATCGTGCGCGGCGGCGCCGGATTGGCGATCCAGACGATCAGCACGATCGCGAACGCGATCAGCAGCGCCGTGATGAAGTAGGGCAGCAGGTGCTCGCGCCATTCGGCGCGCGTAGGTTCGGCGGGAAAGTGCGGAGGCCGCGGACGCTGCGCTTTCATGAAGACTCCGTGCGGGAAGCCAGGTGAAGGCATTGTCGCCTGTGCGGGGCGGCTTTGCCGTCGACGGTTCGCTCTATTGACCGGGCGCGCGGCGCCGCATCGCCGTGCTCACGCACGCGGCGCTCAAACGCGCTTGAACAACTGCCGCGCGAGCGAGCACATCAGCAGCGTCGCCGGCGATTCGTCCTGCAGGCGCCGGCTCATGATGATCGGCGACGCGGCGCTTGCCGACGGAATCGGCCGGTACGCGACGCCATGCGCGCGCAAGCCCTCGACGCTCTCCGGCACGAGACACACGCCGACCTGCGCGGCGACCAGCCCTAGCGCGGTCTGCAACTCCCGCACTTCATGGATTGCTTTCGGCTCCAGCGCCTGATCGTGCATTGCCGAGATCTGCTGGTCCGCATAGCTCGGCCGCGGCGTGCTCGGATAGACGATCAGCGTTTCCTCGGCGAGCGCGGCAAGCGTGAGCGGCTTCTTTTGCCGCGCGAGTGGATGGTCCTGCGGCAACGCGGCGATCATCCGTTCCTCGACCAGCACTTCGCGCGCGAGTTGCGCATCGTCGAAGCGCAGCCGGCCGAAGCCGACGTCGATGCGGCCACCTTTGAGCGCGGCCAACTGCTCGATCGTGAACATCTCGATCAGCGACAGCTCGATGTGCGGCGCGGCCTCGCGAAACGAGCGGATCACTGCGGGCAGCGCGCCATACAGCGTCGACGGTACGAAACCGATCACGATGCGTTCCGCGAGTTGCGCGAGCCGGCGCGTGAGCGGCGCGAGCTCGTCGGCTTCATCGACCAGACGTTTCGCCTGCGTGTAGAAAATGCGGCCGGCTTCGGTGAGCCGCAACGGCCGCGAGCCGCGCTCGAACAGCGGCAGGCCGACACTTTCCTCGATCTGCTGGATCTGCCGCGACAGCGGCGGCTGTGTCATATGCAGACGATTGGCCGCCCGCGTGATGTTCATCTCCTCGGCGACCGCGATGAAGTAGCGAAGTTGGCGAAATTCCATGCATGCCTCTGAGATGTGATGCGTCGGCGATTGGTGTTGCGTTGGTCTGCTGCGCCTTGGGCGCTGCCGGTTGCGGTACGGTGCTGCCGCCGCGGCGCTGCGCGAGGGCAACGAATGATAGCAACAGCGCCGCTCAATGCCGGCCAGATGACGCACGAGCGCCTTTTCCGCGCGCGGCAGCGCATTCAGCTCGCGCATGCTGTTGCCGTCGTTCGTCACCAACGGGTGGCAGCTGTTTGCGGGATCGGGCGTGCGCGCGCTCGTCGAACGCGTATGGCCGATGCTGGCGGGCATCGTACTCGGCACGCTGGTTGCGGCAGCTCGGTCAGCGCGTGCGCGGGCGTATCAGTGCGGCGAGTTTTCGTCGCTGGTTCTTTATCTGTCTGCTCGGCCCCGGTGTGCAATCGATGGCGCGCGCATTCGTTTAAAAGACGTTGGGAGCAGCGGATCGCGGAGGAGGGAGATCGTGTGGCCCATTATTCTCGATACGCTCGGCGCGCTCGCGGTGCTCGCGAGCGTGGCCGCGCACATCGCGCTGCTGCTCAGCAGCGAACAAAAGCGCGGTGAATAAAAGCGCTTTGAGTGTGTAGCGCCTGATCGCGGCGTCTGCCCGTAGGAGTCTTGAGCGGTTGCACGTCTCTGCTGCCGCGTGCCGCTCTTGCGGTCGGTCAGCGCGCGCTTGCGCGACGCCGACGCCGCGGCGCAAGCCAAACAGCATCAATCGTCGTAAGCCACGCGTAAACGGGGCCATCGAGGTCTGATGCGAATCGATTGTTCGTCGGAAGCGGCGTATCAATTCGTCTCGAGCCGCTTTATCCGGCCTCGCGCCGTGCCTAAATTAACGATCAGTGACAGCGCCACTGCATTTCCGGCTTTTATTGGCGTGGACTCCGCGGCTCCTCGCGAGGCATGCCGGCGCGAACCATTGAAAGGACACGATGATGAGCAAGCTCACAGGCAAGGTAGCGGTTGTAACGGGTGCATCGAAAGGCATCGGAGCGGCGATTGCGAAGGCATTGGCGGCGCAAGGCGCGTCGGTCGTGGTGAACTATGCGTCGAGCCGCGCGGGCGCCGACAAGGTGGTCGCCGATATCACCGCGGCGGGCGGCAAGGCGGTCGCGGTTGGCGGTGACGTGTCGAAGGCCGCGGACGCGAACGGCATTATCGATACGGCGATCGAAACGTACGGGCGGCTCGACGCTCTCGTCAACAACTCGGGTGTCTATGAATTCGCGGCGCTCGAAGAGATCACCGAAGCGCACTTCCATAAGCACTTCGATGTCAACGTGCTCGGGCTGCTGCTCGTGTCGCAGGCGGCGGCCAGGCATCTGGGCGAAGGCGGCAGCATCGTCAACGTGAGCTCGGTCGTGACCCGCATCACGCCGGCGACCACCGCGGTCTACACGGCGACCAAGGGCGCGGTCGATGCGATCACCGGCGTGCTCGCCAAGGAACTCGGACCGCGCAAGATCCGCGTGAATTCGGTGAATCCCGGCATGGTCGAGACCGAGGGCACCCACAGCGCCGGCGTGATCGGCTCGGACTTCGAAACGTGGGCGATCAGCACGACGCCGCTCGGCCGTATCGGCCAACCCGACGATATCGCGGATGTCGTCGCGTTCCTCGCGTCGGATGACGCGCGCTGGTTGACGGGCGAGAGCCTGATCGCGAGCGGCGGCTCGCGTTAAGTCTGAAGGGGTTGCCAACGCTGGTGGCAACCCGCGGAACAATTCGAGCGCGCTCGCGGGCGGCGGGGCCGACAGCATGAAGGCCACGCCGCTCCTCGCAGCGACGGCGCGCGAGCTACGCGCGTTGAACATCGCCCCCCAAGACCTCTGTTTCGGCTCCCGGCAACTCCACCGCAAAAAACGCGTCGAGCAGATTCGAACCCGGCCGCTCGGCGAGCCGCGTCAGCGATTCGATCATCTGCACGCGGCAATCGAGCAGCGGCACCATCCGGATCCGCCGCGACTCGTTGAACTCTGCGCGCGCAATGACGCCGACGCCGATTCCCTGCGCGACCGCTTCCTCCAGCGCCTCGCGGCCATCCACGTACATGACCGGCTCGACTTGCAACGACTCGCGCACGAGCTCGATTTCGAGCAGTTGTTGGGTGACCGATTGCGGCTCGCGGAAGATCATCGGCTGTTCGACGAGCTCCGCGTAACTCAGCCGGCGCTTCTTCGCGGCCGGGTAGCTCGCCGGCACCATCGCGACCAGCGGATCGCGCCGCAACACGCGCGACTGCAAGCGACTATGCACCTGCGGCGCGGCCGTGATCGCCGCGTCGACCGCGCTCGACAGCACGCGCTGCATGCACTCTGCCGCATTGGCGATCGACAGCGTGACGACGATGCCCGGGTGCCGCTGGCGAAACGCGCCGATCAGCGCGACGGCGAGATCGGGCGCATCGGCCGCGAGCGATAGCGAACCCGACTCCAGCCCGCCCGCTGATTCGAGCAGTTGGCGGGCGTCCCGCTCGCAACTGAGCATATGCCGTGTCACGCTGAACAGGCGCAGCCCGAGTTCGGTCGTCTCCACGCCGCGCGGCCCGCGCTCGAACAGCTTGACGCCGTAATCCTGTTCGAGCCGCCGCACGTGATCCGACACCGCCGGCTGCGTCAGCGACAACGCCTGCGCCGCTTTCGAAAAGCCGCCATGTTCCGCGACCGCATGGAACGCCCGCAATTGCGCGTATTGCACGTGTGCCTCGCCAGCAAATAAGTTTTTGCGATACCGTCATCGATTATATCGATTTTGCCGATGCACAACGCTTCTGTATCGTGTGAGCTATCGACATAGCGATATCGGAGTGGCGGACATGGAAAGCGCGATCGGCGGTTCGGCGGCGACATTGGCCGTGGCAGCCGCGGCAACATCGACCCGTTGCACCACACCCTGCGCCGCGCCGGCTGGCGGCGAGCCTTATCTGCTGACGCCGGGCCCGCTGACCACGGCACTATCGACGAAACAGGCGATGCTGCGCGACTGGGGCTCGTGGGACGGCGACTTCCGCGCGATGACCGCCGAGTTGCGCGCGAGCCTGCTGGCGATCGCCGGCGACACCGCGGGCGACTACGACTGCGTGCCGCTGCAGGGCAGCGGCAGCTACTGCGTCGAAGCGATGCTCGGCAGCCTGATTCCGCGCGACGGCCACGCGCTCGTGCTCGCGAACGGCGCGTACGGCAAGCGCGCGGCGATCACGCTTGGCTATCTCGGCCGCGCCTGCACACTGCTCGACAAGGGCGACTACCTGCCGCCGCGCGGCCTCGAAGTCGAGCGCATGCTTGCCGCCGATCCATCGATCACGCACGTGGTCGCGATCCATTGCGAAACGAGCTCGGGCATCCTCAATCCGCTCGATGAGATTGCAGCCGCGGTCGCGAGGCACGGCCGCAAACTGCTGATCGATTCGATGAGCGCCTTCGGCGCGGTGCCGCTCGACGTGCGGCAGATCGCGTGCGAGGCGTTCGTGTCGTCGGCGAACAAGTGCATCGAGGGCGTGCCGGGTTTCGGCTTCGTGATCGCGCGCAAGAGCGCCCTGCGCGAGGCGAAAGGCCGCAGCCATTCGCTCGCGCTCGATCTCTACGATCAATGGGACGTGATGGATCGCACGGGCCAGTGGCGCTTCACGCCGCCCACGCATACGGTGGCCGCGTTCCTCGAGGCGCTGCGTCTCTACCAGCTCGAAGGCGGGCAGCCCGCGCGGCTCGCGCGCTACGCCAACAATCGCGACGTGCTGGTGGCCGGCATGCACGAGCTTGGCTTCGAGCCGCTGCTCAACGGGCGCTGGCGCTCGCCGATCATCGTGACGTTTTTTTCGCCGGCGCATCCGTCGTTCGAGTTCGTGCGCTTCTATGAACTGATGAAGGAGCAGGGCTTCATCATCTATCCGGGCAAGCTGACGGTGGTCGACAGTTTCCGCATCGGCTGCATCGGTCAGGTCGACGAGCAGGTGATGCGACGCGTGGTCGATGCCTGCGCGCAAGCGCTGCGCACGATGGGCGTCACGCACGCGGGGCCGCCGCCCGCCGCGCTCGACGAACGCAAGGCGCTCGCGCAGGCGGCCTGAGCCGCGACAGCAAACCCGCGACGGCAAACCCAATACATTCGGATTCCTGGGGAGTCAAGCAGATGAAACACGTGAAGGCAGTGATTTTCGATTGGGCCGGCACGGTGGTCGACTACGGTTCACGCGCGCCGATGGGGGCCTTCGTCGAGACCTTCGAGCAGTTCGGCGTGCCGATCACGATCGACGAAGCGCGCGGCCCGATGGGCATGGCCAAGCGGCCGCATATCGCGGCGCTGATGGCGCTGCCGCGCGTGGCGCAGGCTTGGGCCGAGCGCCACGGCCATACGCCGACCGACGCCGATATCGACGCCGTGTACGACGTGTTCGTGCCGAAGAACATCGCGGTCGCGGCGAGCTACAGCGCGGTGATCCTGGGCGTCGCCGAAGTCGCGAGCGCCTTGCGTCGGAACGATATCCGCATCGGCACGACGACCGGCTATACCCGCGAGATCATCGACGAAATCGTACCGGGCGCGGCCGCGCAGGGCTTTGCGCCGGACAGCATCGTGTGCACCGGCGATACGCCGGAAGGGCGGCCGTCACCGTACATGATCTACCGGACGCTGCCGCTGCTCGGCGTGTGGCGCGCGAAAGAGGCGATCAAGGTCGACGACACCGAGGTCGGCATCGAGGAAGGCATCAACGCCGGCACGTGGGCGGTCGGTGTCGCGGTGAGCGGCAACGCGTTCGGCATGAGCGAGGCGGAGGTGAAGGCGTTGCCGGCCGACGAATTCGCCGCGCGCCGCAACGCCGCGATGGCCAGGCTGAAGGCGGCGGGCGCGCATTACGTGATCGATAGCGTCGCGGATCTGATGCCGGTCGTGTACGACATCGACGCGCGGCTCGCGCGCGGCGAGCGGCCTTGAAGCGTCACTTGAAGAAACCGACCGCGAGATCGATGAACTCGCGCACCTTGCGCGGCACGAACTCGCGGCTCGGATACACCAGCGACACGGCCACGTCGCCATTGAGCACCGCATAGCCGTCGAGCACGCGCACCAGCGTGCCGGCGCGCAACTCGTCCTCGACCATTTCGAGCGGCAGCAGCGCGATGCCCATCGCGCCCAGCGCGGCCTGCTTCTGCATGATCATGCTGTTGACCGTGAACGATGCATCGATGGCGATGCTCTCGCCGCTATCGTCGCCGTCCTCGCTCGCGCTTTCGGCATCGCCGTCACCCTTGCGGAAGATCCACATCGGGCCGGTCGTGTCGAACGGCGCGGCAATCAGCCGATGCCCGTCCAGTTCGGCCGGCGTTTGCGGATGACCGGCCTGCGCGAGATACGCGCCCGCTGCCACCGGCACCGCGTGCGAGTTGATCAGACGCCGCGCCACCAGCGACTCCGAGCGGATCATATGCTCGGTCACGATGCCGACATCGAAGCCGCCTTCGAGCAGATCGACCCGTTTTTCCGTCAGCGTGACGCGCAGGTTGACTTGCGGAAAGCGCGCCTGATATTCGGCGAACAGCGGCGTTAGCCGAAACAGCGAAAAACTGCCGAGCGCGACGATGCGCAGGTCGCCGGCCACGTCGCGCGAGGCCGTGGTCGCGCGCGACTCCACTTCCTCCAGTTCGGCGAGCAGCACGCGGCAACCGTCCGCGTATTGCGCGCCGGCCTCGGTCAGCACGACCTTGCGCGTGGTGCGCTGAAACAGGCGAATGCCGAGATGCTGTTCGAGGCTCGACACATGACGCGTGACGACCGACGTCGACACGTTCAGTTGCCCGGCGGCCTGCGCGAAGCTGCCGACATCGGCCACCTTGACGAAGGCCTGCATGGCCTGAAAAAGATTGATCATTCGAGTCCAAAAAACGTCTTTGTTGTAGCGGACGGCGTGGCGCATGCGCGCGCGGCGGTGCCGCTTTCGGCGCGCCAGCGGCGCTCGTTTTCGATGCGATCGGTCAGCTTCGGCCCGACTTCGTTGCGATACCAGCGCAAGCCCCAGTTGGTCTTGTCCAGATGCGTATGCCCTTCGACGAAACCGGGCAGCAGCAGCGCGTCGCCGCCGTCCTCGACCGGCACACCGGGCTCGCATGGCAGAGCGGCGCCGAGCGCGGCGATCCGGCCATCGACGATCGACACCTCGGCGCGCTTGCCGTCGGCGAGCCGCACGTGGGTGACCAGCGAGGCGTCCGGGGTGGTCGTGGTCATGGGCGGCGGGCAAGGGGAATGAACGGGATGAAAAGGGTGAACGGCCGGTGCGTTGACGCAATCCGCGATGCTACCCTTAGACGATAATAAATCCGCCCCCGTTACCGCAAATACAGCGTGAATTAATCCGGAAATTCGGCGCAGCGAGATTGCGGCGCGAGGCCGCGCCGACCGGCAAAATCCAAGGCCGGACGGCGGTTCACGGTATACTCCCGCGTAACTTGCCTGATCGCCAGGCTTGCCCGATACTTAGCTGTTATCCCCAAATCTCCCCGTACGTCGAGTTTAACGCTACTGCTTATGAGTACAATCCTTGAAAGTCTTCCGATCGGCCAGAAGGTCGGTATCGCGTTTTCCGGCGGCCTCGACACTAGCGCCGCGCTGCACTGGATGCGCAAGAAGGGCGCCGTGCCGTACGCCTACACGGCCAACCTCGGTCAGCCCGACGAAGACGATTACGATTCGATCCCGCGTCGCGCCACGCAATATGGCGCCGAAGGCGCGCGCCTGATCGACTGCCGCGCGCAGCTGGTCGCGGAAGGCATCGCGGCGCTGCAGTGCGGCGCGTTTCATATCTCGACGGCGGGCGTCACCTACTTCAACACGACGCCGATCGGCCGCGCCGTGACCGGCACGATGCTGGTCGCCGCGATGAAGGACGACGGCGTCAACATCTGGGGCGACGGCAGCACGTACAAGGGTAACGACATCGAGCGTTTCTACCGCTACGGTCTGCTCGTGAATCCGGACCTGAAGATCTACAAGCCGTGGCTCGACCAGCTGTTCATCGACGAACTCGGCGGCCGCTCGGAAATGTCCGAGTTCATGCGCCAGTCGGGCTTCGACTACAAGATGTCGGCGGAAAAGGCGTATTCGACCGACTCGAACCTGCTCGGCGCGACGCACGAAGCGAAGGACCTCGAAAGCCTGGAGTCCGGCATCAAGATCGTGAACCCGATCATGGGCGTCGCGTTCTGGCGCGACGACGTGCAGATCGCGAAGGAAGAAGTGACGATCCGCTTCGAGGAAGGCCAGCCGGTCGCGCTGAACGGCCAGACGTTCCCGAACGCGGTCGAGCTGCTGCTCGAAGCGAACCGGATCGGCGGCCGTCACGGTCTCGGCATGAGCGATCAGATCGAGAACCGCATCATCGAGGCGAAGAGCCGCGGCATCTATGAAGCCCCGGGCCTCGCGCTGCTCAACATCGCTTACGAGCGTCTCGTCACCGGCATCCACAACGAAGACACGATCGAGCAGTTCCGCGAGAACGGCCGCCGCCTCGGCCGTCTGCTGTATCAGGGCCGCTGGTTCGATCCGCAGGCGATCATGCTGCGCGAAACCGCGCAGCGCTGGGTCGCGCGCGCGATCACCGGCGAAGTGAGCGTCGAGCTGCGTCGCGGCAACGACTACTCGATCCTCAGCACGAAGTCGCCGAACCTCACGTATCAGCCCGAGCGTCTGTCGATGGAAAAGGTCGCATCGACGTTCTCGCCGCGCGACCGCATCGGCCAGCTGACGATGCGCAACCTCGACATCACCGACACGCGCGACAAGCTGCGCATCTACTCGCAGGTGGGCCTGCTGTCGTCGAACGAGACGTCGGCGCTGCCGCAGGTGAAGGGCGACAAGGAGTAAGGCGGCGCGTCTGATTACCTGAACGTCGCATCGATCGATGGGCCGGCTCGCGAGAGCCGGCCCATTTTCTTTGGGGCTCCCGGATGCGCTCCGGCGCCTGGGCGCGGTCCCACATTCTGTGCTCAAGTTTCGCGTGCCTATGCCGTTGACATAAGCTAAGCCCATTCTGGAACCCTTCCGTGCAACTCGCTTACAGTAACGACCGCCTCGCCAGCCGGATGCCAGTCGACTCGACCGCCGCCGGCGAACCCGAGGTCGAGTCTTCGGTCATCGAGTGGCTGTTGCACGACGACCAGGTGATGCGCGAGTGCTTCACGCATGCGGCGGAGATTCTGAAGAGCGTGACCGGCGCGGCAATTACCGCGATCGTGCTGCTCGACGAGGAGCATCAGCACTATCGCGCCGAGGTCGGCATGGCGATGCCGCTCGTCACGCGTGCGCGCTCGCTCGCCGACTACGCGGTGCGCGATGCCGACCTGTTCGTGATCGAGGATGCGCACAACGACAGCCGCTTCGGCGAATGCATGCTCGTCAAGCGTCATCCGTTCGTGCGCTTTTACGCGGCGATCGCATTGCGCGCGCCGAACGGCGAGATCGTCGGCGCGCTGTGCGCGATGGACCCGGCGCCGGGCCGGCTCGACGCGGGCCGGCGCGGCGTGTTTTACCACCTGCGCGCGATGATCGAAAACGATCTGAAGATGCGCACGGCCACCGCGATCGATCCGCTCACCCAGTTGTACAACCGGCGCTTCCTGCTCGAAACCATCGCGCGCCGCTGGAAGGAGGCGCGCGACGGCGACGTGATGGGCTCGGTGGTCGTCGACGTCGACTGGTTCAAGCAGTACAACGACACCTACGGTCATCAGGCCGGCGATCACTGTCTGAGTCTGGTCGCCTCCGTGATGCAGGCCGCCGCCGACAGCGAGCGCATCGTGGTCGGGCGCATGGGCGGCGAGGAGTTCGGAATGCTGGTGCTCGAAGCGCAACCATCGATGCTCGAAGACACGCTCGAAACGCTGCGCCAGCGCGTGGCGGACCTCGCGATCGAGCATCGCGCGTCGCCGCTTGGGGTGGTGACGGTCAGCATTGGCGCGTCGCTCACGCGTATCAGCGACCTGTCGCGCCCCGCGCATCGCGACGGTTTCGCGAGCGCTGACCGTGCGTTGTATCGCTCGAAGCATCAAGGACGAAATCGCGTGACGATGGCGTAGCGGGCGTTGGCGATTGCGTCGGTACGGCTCTATCTTCAGTCATGGCGCATTGCTTATAGGACCATCGTCCCATTTTCAGCCGTTGCCAGCGTGGCAATATGGATGCGCGTAGTGAACGTCGACGCAGTCGCCGGGTGCGACAGCAGGGTGTTTTACGATGCGCATCATTCAAACGTTGCTGTACATCGCGGCGTTCTGCTCAGGCATGATCGTCGGTCCCGCGGCGTGCGTCGCCGCCCAAAGTGTCGCCGCGCAGCCGGCCGCCTCGTCGGCCCTCCCGGCATCCCCAACCGCCGCGGCGTCGGCTCCCGCGGCGCGCCGTATCGATCTCGGCAATCAACCGTTCACGGGCGATTTCGACGCCATGCTCGACCGGCGTCTGATCCGCGTGCTGGTTCCCTACAGTCGAACGCTCTATCTGAATGAGCAAGGTCACGAACGTGGGCTGACCGCCGGTCTCATGCGGGACTTCGAGCGTTATGTGAACAAGAAGTACCGGGCGACGCTCGGCAAGCGTCCGCTCACCCTGGTCATCATTCCGACGACTCGCGACCAGTTGCTCCCGGGGCTGATAGCGGGCCGGGGCGACATCGCCGCGGGCAATCTGACGGTCACGGAGGTCCGCCTGAAGCAGGTCGACTTCGTGGCGCCGCGTGACCGGACAGCAGTACGCGAAGTGGTCGTGACCGGGCCGAAGTCGCCGGCCCTCGCGAAGCTCGACGATCTCAGCGGCAAGACGGTCCATGTGCGGCCAAGCAGCAGCTATTACGAGAGCCTGAAGGCGTTGAACGCGCGTTTTGGCAAGGAAGGCAAAGCTCCGGTGAAACTCGTGCCGCTGCCCGACGCGCTCGAGGACGAGGACGCAATGGAGATGCTCAATGTCGGGCTGCTCCAGATCCTCGTCGTGGACGACTGGAAGGCAAAGGTATGGGCGCCGGTACTGGCTGGAATCGTCGTGCATAACGATATTTCGGTGCGCGACGCAGGCTACATCGGCTGGGCGGTGCGCTTCAAGAGCCCCAAACTGCGGGACGCGATCAACGACTTCTACCTGAATTACGTGAAGAAGCAGAGTGTCGCGGAAGTCCGTCTGCAGCAGGAAATGAAGCGCATCAAGCAGATCTCCAACAATACGGAGTCAGCGGAGCTGAAGCGGTTCGGGCAGACGGTCGGTCTTTTCGAAAAATACGGTGCGAAGTACCGCTTCGATCCGCTTTTGCTGGCGGCTCAAGGCTATCAGGAATCCCAGCTGAACCAGAGCGCCCGCAGTCACGTTGGCGCAATCGGAATCATGCAGTTGATGCCAGCCACGGGGAAGGAACTTGCGGTTGGCGACATCAGGGTGGCGGAGTCCAACATACATGCGGGAGCGAAATATCTCGATGTGCTGATGGCCCGTTACTTTCCCGATGCTCACTTCTCGGAACGGGACCGCTCGCTGTTCGCATTCGCAAGCTACAACGCAGGACCCGCAAAGATCGCCAGAATGCGCAAGGAAGCGGCGGCGCGCGGTCTCGATCCTAACAAGTGGTTCAACAATGTCGAAATCGTAGTCGCCGAGAAAATCGGCATCGAACCAACGACGTACGTGCGCAATGTCTTTAAATATTACGTTGCGTACCGGCTCGTCCGGGAGGCCGAGGCTGCACGCGCTCGCGCTATCGGGCAGATGCGCAAGCAGGGCGGAGCGTGAGGGAAGCGGGCATCTGAAATGGCTGTCACCGCAGCGACGTGCCGCAGCCACGCCGCTGCGCGATTGTCGAGGCGCGCGCGCGAAAAAACGCCGTCGGGCCTTCACGTGGAGTCTGAATATGTCGACCGTTGAAGATCGCTTGGACGCACTTGGCTACGTCTTGCCGGAACCGTTGCGGCTTCCTCCCGGCCTGACGCTTCCGTTCCCATGGGTGCGGATAGTCGGCCACAGGGCTTGCATCTCGGGCCATGGACCGACCAACGCGGACGGCTCGCTGGCCGAGCCACTTGGCAAGGTGGGCAGTCAGGTCTCGCAGGAGCAGGCCTTCGTGGCGGCTCGTCTCACCGCGCTCGCTATTCTGGGCAGCCTCAAGCGCGAGCTCGGAAGTCTGGAGCGCATCGCCTGTTGGACGAGGGTGTTCGGCATGGTCAACTCGGCACCCGGGTTCAACCGACAGCCCGCGGTGATCAACGGCTTTTCGGAACTGATACTCGCTGTCTTTGGCGAGGAGCGCGGTGGTCACGCTCGCAGCGCGGTGGGACTGGCCGAGCTTCCCTTCAACATTCCCGTGGAGATCGAGGCTGAAGTCGAACTTTTTCCACGAGACGCTCGAGCGCTTGCATCGAGCGAGGCGTGAGCTCGTGCCGCCACCGCTGTCGCGAGCGATCGTCTGAGGCCAGCGTCGATGCAATTCGCGTGAATGCGAATCTGCATGGCAAGCCGACCATCACCGTGCAAGGATGCGCGGATGCGCTGGTGCCGATCAATCACGCGTCGCGGCCGTATCTCGGACTGAACCAGGTGGTCGAGGGCGGCGCGAGCAAGCTGGCGCTGTACGAAGTCACGAACGCTCAGCACTTTGACGCGTTCCTCGGCGTCGCCGGTTTCGATACGCGTTTCGTGCCGTTGCATTACTACAATCTTCAGGCGCTCAACCTGATGTGGGCTCATCTGAAGAACGGCACGCCGTTGCCGCCGTCGCAGGTGATCCACACGATACCGCGCGGCGGCGTGCCCGGAGCCGCACCGGCGCTGACCACGGCCAACCTGCCGGCGATCGCGGCGAGCCCGGGTGTCAATGCGATTTCCGCAACGAATGGCGCCGTGAACGTGCCGAATTGAGCGGCGCGTGCTGAAGCAATGCGCGCACACGGGTATCCGCCTGGGTGCGCGTTGCTGTGCATCTGGACGCCGCACGAGCGGTGCTGAGCTTCGCGCCGCGCAAAACGCTTTAGCCGCCGATCAGCTTCAACCCGACCGGCAGCGATTCGCCGAACACGCGACCTTCGTCGGCGTTATCGAGCGCGACGACTTCGCTGACCATCGTGACCCAGGCGCGCGGCGCGCTCGCCGCTTCGAGGCGTCGCACGACGCTCGCGCGCAGCGCGTCGGGCAGATCGCGCGAGCGGTCGCCGGTCATGCGGGCGATCTGGACGGCCGCGAAGGCGGCGGGGTCGACCTTCTTCCAGTCGAGCGCGAGGATCGCATCGAGCCATTGCGCGGCGACCTCGGGCGGCACGACGCTATGCGCGCTGCCGTAAAACGGCTGGCGCGCGCCGATCCGTCCGACCGCCCACCAGCTTTGATGGTTTTCGGCGGGCTTTTTCAGGCGAGCGAGCACCGCCTCGCCGAGTTCGATCTTGCGTTCGGCCGGAATCCGTTCGAGCGATGCGGACAGGCGCACCATATCGGCGAAGCCGGTCTTCGCGACATCGAACGGCAGCTTGTGACGCGATTGCGCGGCCTTCTGCAGATAGTCCATCGCGTCGAGCACGCGCAGCTGCGCATCTTCGCCGAGGCCGCCGGCCGCGCGGCGCCACAGCGTCCACCATTCCGACCATACCTGGCTGTCGGTCACGTACTGGATGCCATCGTCGAACAGCGTCCACAGTTGCTCGACGCGCCATTCGTCGAGCGGATAACCGAAGCCGGGCCGCACGCAATAGCCGGCCAGATTCAGCCACAGCCGTTCGTGATCGGCCGAGCGGCGGCGGCGGCGCGCGCGCTCCCACAGCGCGCCGAACAGTTCGCGCAGCAACGCGCTGTTCCAGCTGTCGCGCGGGCCGAGCAGATGTTCGAGCTGCGCGCGCAGTCGTTTGATCTCCTTCGGGTCGACGTTTTGCGCGCGGGCGCCGAAGCAACGGTCGATCAGTTCGATCGCGCGATCGAGCGCCGGGTGGCGTTGCGGTGCGCCCTCGGCGGATAGATCCACTTGCGCGTCGGCGTGGCCGTGGCGCAGCTGGAATTCGAGCAGCCAGCGTTGCGATGGCTCGTCGAGTTCGATGCAATGGACGTCGAGCGTGCCGACCTCGGTCAGCGACGTCGCGATGCGCACGGCGGTTTCGCGAGCGCGATGGCCGTCGCGTGGCTGGACGATCGTCGCGATCGGCGGCAGACGCACGAAGTCCCCGCCCGCGAGGTCGACCAGTTCGCCGGGCTGATACGCGGTGTCCGCGCTCGACGACACCAGGTGAAAGCGCACCGGATGCCCGAGCCGCAGCGCGAACGTGCGGTCCGAGATCAGAATCTCGTGACCTTCCTCGGTGCCGCGCGGCAGCAGGCAGATGCCGCGTTGCGCCGGCGCCGCGTCCGGCTCGGCGTCGTCTTTGCCGGCCGGCGTTTCGTCGAGCACCAGAAAATAGCTGCGCGGCGAACCGCCGCCGATTTTCGGCGCGAAGCCCGCGCGCGCGAGCGTATAGGCGACCGCGCCGCGCGCGACCGCGACGTCGGGGTTGTCGTTGTGCAGCACGTTGAGCGGCGCGCCGCGCCACCCGCCGAGCGTGTCGGCCAGACGCCGCGACAGCGCGTCGGCGCGGAACACGCCGCCGTTGAGCAGCAGCGTGTCGGGAACGGGCAGGGCGGCTGTGCCGGATGCGTCCGGCGTGCTGGAATCCGCGCCCAGGGCCTTGCGCGACTGCGCGGCGAAACGTTCGAGAAATGCCGCGATATGCCGCGTGACCGCCGCATCGGTCGCGTACGGCAGGCCGAATTCGACGATCGCGCCGCGCGGCCGGCCCGGACGCTCATCGGCGGCCACCCGCGGCAAGAAACCATCGACGATGATCTTCTCGACCTCGTCGCGCGTGACCTGCGTCGTGCGCGCGCCGCCGATCAGCTTCGAGCCCGCGCCGAGCAAGGTGACCGGCGCCGACTCGGGCGCCTGCGCGCCGAGCAATTGCTCCTTCGCGACGCGGCATCGCTCGACCAGCTGCGACAGGCTCGCCGCCGATAGCCGTTGCGGCGCCTGCGCACCGCCGCCGGCACCACCCAACAGCCGCGCCTCGACCAGATGCGCGAGCGCGAGGTCCATGTTGTCGCCGCCGAGCATCAGATGATTGCCGACACCGACGCGCGTCAGGCGCGGCTCGCCGTCGTCGGACAGGCCGACTTCGATCAGCGTCAGATCGGTGGTGCCGCCGCCGACGTCGCAGATCAGCACGAGCCGGGTGTCCGCCAACTCGTCGGCAAGCGTGTCGCGATGCCGGAACAGCCAGTCGTAGAACGCGGCCTGCGGCTCTTCGAGCAGCCGCAGCGACGGCAGCCCCGCGAGCCGCGCCGCTTCGACGGTCAACGCGCGCGCGCCTTCGTCGAACGAAGCGGGCACCGTCAGCACGACGTCCTGCTGTTCGAGCGGCGCCTTCGGGAAGTGCTGGTTCCATGCGGCGCGCACGTGCGCGAGGTAGCTCGCGCTCGCGTCGAGCGGCGAAATCTTGCGGACGTCGTCGGGCGCGCCCCACGGCAGGATCGGCGCGACGCGATCGACCGACGCGTGCGACAGCCAGCTTTTCGCGCTCGCGACGAGCCGCCCCGGCACCTGCGCGCCGAGCAGCCGCGCGAGCCGGCCGACCACGACCGGCTGCGTCGCGTCCTTACCGAGGCCCGACGCCGCACGCGCACCGGACCACGGCAACTGCAGATCGGCCGCGCTCAGTTCGCCGTCGGCCGCCTGATAGCGCACCGACGGCAACAGCGGCCGCGCGGCGACTTCGCCGGGGCTCACGAGTTGCTCGATCTCGAACACACGAATCTGCTGCGATCCGGCTTGCGCGTACGCGAGCACCGTGTTGCTGGTGCCCAGATCGATGCCGACGCTGTACCGCTTCATGTCAATCACGCATTCGCGTTGCCGCGCACGTCGAATTCGACTTTCCAGCGCTCGTCGGAGCCGCGCGGGATCGCTTCGAGTTCGAGCGTGCCCGCTTCGGTCACGCGCGCGTGCAGCTTCACCGGCACGACTTCGCCGGCGGTGCGGCCGGCCGCCGGCAGCGTCGCCTCGATTTCCTCGAGTTCCTGCAACTCCTCGGGGCTCCAGTAATCGAGCAGCGTGCCGACCTGATCCTGACGACGCACCGACGAGCCGAAGAAGCGGAAATGCACGGGCTCGCCGACGACCAGCCCGAACTCCTGCGCGGGCAGCTCGGCGTCGGTGCCTTCTTCCATGCCGAACGGCGCGACGCACAGCGCCTGCACCGGCGGCTCGAGCCCGGGCACGGCCGGCATCGCCGATTCGATCGCGATGTAGTACGCGCGCGCGGTGCCGCCGCGAATCCGCACGCCGCGGCCGCGCCGCACGTAGCCGTAGTAGGCCGCGCCGCGCGCGACCGCCAGATCGAGGTCCGCGCCTTCGAGCAGACGGGCCGGCGCCGCGCCTTCGGTCGCGAGCCAGCCGTTCAGCGTGCCCATGATCCGTTCGACCAGCAGCGCCGACTTGAACACGCCGCCGTTGAACAGCACCGCGGTCGGATGCAGGAAGCTCGCGTTGGGCGAGTCATGCTCGCGCAGCCCTTCGAGTTCCGCCAGCGCGCCGACCTGACGCCCGAGGAACGCCGCCAGATGCCGCGTGATGCCCGCGTCCTGCGCATACGGCAGGCCGAGTTGCGTCAGACCGACCCGCGCGCGGCTCACCGGACGCGCGGCGCTGTCGACCTGCGGGAAGAAGCCGTCGAGGATGGTCTGTGTCAGTTCGGCGCGCGTCAGCTCGGTGCGGATCGAGCCGCCGATCAGCTTCGAGCCGCGGCTCGGCACGACGAGCGGCACGGTGTCGGTGGCGGGGTCGCTGAGCAGCGTTTCCTTCGCCGCGCGGCACGCGTAGGTGAGCGCGCGCAGTTGCCATGCGTCGGCCTGGGTGCCTTGCGCGGCGAGCTTGCGCGCGACCACGTGCGCGAGCGCGAGGTCCATGTTGTCGCCGCCGAGCAGGATGTGATCGCCGACCGCGACGCGATGCAGTTCGAGATTGCCGTCGCGCTCGATCACCGCGATCAGCGACAGGTCGGTCGTGCCGCCGCCGACGTCGACGACGAGGATGATGTCGCCGATCTTGACCTGCTTGCGCCACTGGCCGCCGCTCTTCTGGATCCAGCTATAGAGCGCCGCCTGCGGCTCTTCGAGCAGCGTCATGCGCGTGAAGCCGGCGGCCTCGGCGGCCTCCGCCGTCAGCTCGCGCGCCGCGGGGTCGAACGACGCCGGGATCGTCACGGTGACGTCCTGCTCGCCGAACGGCGCATCCGGATTCGCGTGGTCCCAAGCTTCGCGCAGGTGCGTCAGGTAGCGCACCGAGCTTTCCAGCGGCGACACGCGCGCGACTTCGGGCGGCGCGTCGTTCGGCAGAACGCCCGCGCGCCGGTCGACGCCCGGATGGCACAGCCAGCTTTTCGCGCTCGACACGAGCCGGATCGGCGTGCCGGCTCCGCGGCTGCGCGCGAATTCGCCGACCGCGAATTCGCGCTGGCCGGTCCACGGCAGGTAGAGGTCGCCGGAGGCCAGTTCGTCGGGATGCGGCAGGTACAGGAACGAGGGTAGCAGCGGCAGATTATCGATTGCGCCGGGGCCCGTGAGCTGGGCGATCGACAGCACGTCCTGGGTAGTTTTCTCGCCGTCGCTCGCGTGCGTGTCCACGTAGGACAACGCGCAGTGCGTGGTGCCGAGATCGATGCCGATCGAATAGCGTGCGTCGCTCATAGCTCCACCTCCGCCGGTGCGATGACTTTGGCGTTATGACCGTCCGCCAGCTTCGGCAGACGCACATCCTCGACGCGCCAGCCGCGATGGCTGATGCTGCCGTTGAACGGCGCACTGCCGACCACGTTGCCGGTCAAACGGACCGAGCTCGCGTCGAAGCCTGCGGGCAGCGTCACGCGGCTGCCTTCGGCTTCGTCGCGCACCGGGCGGATCGTGAAGTGCTCGCGCAGCGTCGCGCGGCAGCCTTCGTGCACGAGGCGCGCGGCCGCGCCGATGTCGGCGTCGCTATAGGCCTTGATGTCTTCCTCGACGAAATCGATGAAGCGCGCGTCGCGTTGCAGCAGACCGAGCAGTTGCAGCGCGGCGTCGGGGGCGGCCTCCTTCAGCACCGGCGCGGGTTGCGGCTTCGGTTGCGGGGCGGCGGCAGGGGCCGGGGTTGGCGTGGCGGCGGGGGCGGCTGCCGGGGCCGCGCCGATCTTTTCGCCGTTGCGCAGGCGCAGGACGTCGGCGGCGAAGTCGCCATTGCCGAGAATGCTGAAAAACGTGCCGACGGCCAGCGAAATGCGGCCGAGGAAGGATGGATTCGAATCGCTCATAAAGGCTCCTGATCTGCTCTGTTGGGGACGAGCGGTCCTCGCCGCGCCGCGTGCGCCGGGCAGCGAAGCTGACGGGCCGGGCGGGGCTGTGATGTTGCGGGTCGGCGCGCGGCCCGGGGGCGACGATGCAACCGCCGGGCCCGAGAACGGTTTGGGGACGCTTCGCGACCGGGTCGGCCGCGCGTGCGGCGCGCGCAAAACCCGTATTTTGCCTTGCGGCGCGCCCGACGCGGGCAAAGCCGGCAATTCTAGCGGGCAATGGGGTGGGATTGGCGGGGAGTTGGGGGAAGCGGGCGATGCAGGAAGGCGCTTTGGCAGCGCGCCTATCAGCGACGTTACGACTTCTTCGGATCCTTCGACACCCGCTTTGCCGATGGTGCGGGCGCGGGCCTGACCGGCCCGGCGACGTGCATGTCGGCGCGGCGCGGTTGTCCGTGCGCGGCCGTCGCGGGCGCAGACCTGACCGGTCCGGCGGCGTGCCTGTCGGCTCGCGGCGGCTGTCCGTGCGCGGCCATCGCCGGCGCGGGGCCGCCCGGGTGCCCGAGCGGCGGATGCGCGCCGCCGCCCGGATGCTCCGGCAGATGACCGTCATGGCTCGCCATCACACGATGCAGTTCCTCACGGCGATGGAAAACCTCGGCGCGATGATCGCCATGAGAATAGAACTGGCGATGCCGGACGCCGTCCCGGCCGACGACCCAGATATACGTATCGCCGCCGACGATCACCACATCGCGATCGACCACGTTGGCGACGTACCCATCGGTCGGCAACGGCTGATACGCGGTCACGCTCACTTCGTTGACCCGGTTCGGGGCGCTGACGAGCCGGCCTTGCCCACTGGTCACGCAGCCCGCGAGAAAGGTAGCGCACGCAGCCGACGCCAACAGCGCGTTGGTGATGGTTTTCAAGTTCATTCCCCGGTTTGTATTGGTTATTTGTCGAGCGACGCCCGTTTAACGGTCGGCGTTTTGCATTCTTGAGATATGAATCGACGACCAGGGAAACGAGCGGGTAAACGCGCAGGCGCAAACGCGTGCCCGGCGCGCATCGCCTGATGAATTGATCCAACTGGGAAATAGAAAGAAATAACGCAAAAATTCCGGCGCGTTTCACCCGCCCGATCCGCGCTTAATTGCCGCCCGCATTGCCGTCTTCAGACTTCGCGTCGTCCCAGTTCATCCGGTGTCGATTAACGGTCTCGGTATGCCGCGCGTCGTCCTCGGTGTGGAGGTAAAGACTGGTCGTATTCAGCGAAACGTGGCCGAGGTTGTCGCGGATCGTGCGCAGATCGACGCCGCCGTCCGCCTGATGCGAACCGGCCGTATGCCGCAGCCAGTGCGCCGACGCGCGCTCGAGCTCGTCGGCGCGATCGGCGAATTCGGGACCGCGCGCACGCAGCCACATGGCCGCGCCCGCGAAGATGCCCTTGATCGCGTCGTGAATCGCCGAGCGCGACAGGCAGCGGTTGCGGCCCTTGAACGGCAGCACGAGCGGCGTTTCCTCGGCGCGGGTCGGCAGGGCGGCGAGGCCATTGAGCGTGCGGTAGCTGCGCAGCTCCTGAACCAGTTCGGCCGACACCGGCACGATCCGCTCCTTGTCGCCCTTGCCGAGCGTCTCGAGCCACCACTGGTCCTGACCATCGGCGCCGAGCCTTCTGAAGAACTGGCCCATCTGCCCGCCGGCCACCTCGGAAATGCGCATGCCCTGCAAATAGAACAGCGTGGTCAGCCAACGGCAACGCGCATAGTACGCGCGTTGCGCATCGGTATCTTGCGGCAGCTGCTCGACGAACAGCTTCACTTCGTCCCACAGCGAGGTCGACAGATAGCGCGTCACGCGCGGCGCCGAGCGCTTCGCGCGTTGTCGCAGGAGCGCCATCGGATTGCCGCGCAGATAGCCGGCATTGACGAGCCACGTGAACATCGCGTTCAGGATGATCAGCGCCTGGCGCTGGCTGGCCGGCGACAGCGGCCCGTTGAACGGCCGCCAGCGTGCGTCGCCGCGCGCGTACTTGCCGCCGTTCGCCGACACCCAGCGCGTGGCCGGCTGCGGATCGGCGATGAACGCCTTGAACAGCAGGAGATCCTCGTGCGTCAGCGACGACAACGGCTTGCCGAGCTGCACGACGGCCCACAGCAGCAGCCGCTCCGCTTCCTTGCGGTAGTTGTCGAAGGTGGTCTTGGTGTCCGCGTAATTGGACAGCCAGGCGCGCACGGCGTCGAGGTCGTTGCGCGCCGATAGCTGCGAGTTTTCCGCCGCGCCGCGATTGGTGCCGTCGCGGCCATCGAGCAGTTCCGGCACGACGAGCGATTCGACGGGCTGGACGGTGGCGAGCTCAGCGTTCGGGGCAGCTTTCGGCACGGCTTTGGACACGGTTCGGGACACTCCTCGGGCGCACGCCGGTTGGCGTCATTCTGCTCCGCTCAGGTGCTCTCAGAAGCGCTTGCCTGAAAAGAAAGCAGTGCCCACTCTGTTGCGGACGAAACGCGAAACCCTATCACACAGTCGGCTGCGCCTGGCGCAAAACAGCCGGGTGCGCTCAAGCTTCGACGCGGTGACGATCGATCGGCATATAGTGATGCAGGGCGGCGCTCGTTTTCCGCCCGCTATAGTCGCCGTCTATTAGTGGCATTGCCGTATTCGAATTCTATTGAACTTTGTCCTCGCCTATATTCGAATAGGAGTGGAGCGCCGACCGGAGTCAGCCGTTACGGACATCGGCTGCGTTGCGCTCGACCCTGGATTTCATGAGTGCACTGCCGAGCCATTCGGCCGACTGTCGGGTTTTCGGGTCGTCAAATTGCCACGCAAGCCTGACACGATGACAAACGCATAACAAGTACCTTGCATGGGATTGGAGAAAGTACCCAGGCACCGACTCCGATCGACAACGGAGACATCCTCCAAAGGAGAGAACGCATGTCAAACGAAGCAAAGTGCCCGTTCATCCATACCGCCGGCGGCGGGACGACCAATCGGGACTGGTGGCCGAAGCAATTGCGCCTCGACCTGCTCAACCAGCATTCGAACCGCTCCAATCCGCTAGACGAAGACTTCAACTATGCCGAGGCATTCAAGAGCCTCGACTACGCCGCGGTCAAGAAAGACCTCGCCGCGCTGATGACCGATTCGCAGCCCTGGTGGCCCGCGGATTTCGGCCACTACGGCCCGCTGTTTATCCGTATGGCATGGCATGCCGCCGGCACGTACCGTATCGGCGACGGCCGCGGCGGCGCAGGGCGCGGCCAGCAGCGTTTCGCGCCGCTCAATAGCTGGCCGGACAACGTGAGCCTCGACAAGGCTCGCCGGCTGCTATGGCCGATCAAGCAGAAATATGGCCAGAAAATTTCGTGGGCCGACCTGCTGATCCTGACCGGCAACGTCGCGCTCGAAACGATGGGCTTCAAGACTTTTGGTTTCGGCGGCGGCCGCGCGGACACATGGGAACCGGATCAGGACGTCTACTGGGGCAATGAAAAGACCTGGCTCGGCGGCGACGTGCGCTACGGCAAGGGAGCGGCCGGCAGGGAAGACGACGAAGGCGTGCTGGTCGCCGACGAGGAGCTGCACGGCACCGAAAAGAGCCGTACCGATCCGCCCGGCCGCAACCTCGAAAACCCGCTCGGCGCGGTGCAGATGGGCCTGATCTACGTGAATCCGGAAGGCCCGGACGGCAATCCCGATCCGCTCGCCGCGGCAGTCGACATCCGCGAAACGTTCGGCCGCATGGCGATGAACGACGAGGAAACGGTCGCGCTGATCGCCGGCGGCCACACGTTCGGCAAGACGCACGGCGCGGCGCCGGCCGATAACGTCGGTCCGGAACCGGAAAGTGCCGGTCTCGAGGCCCAGGGGCTCGGCTGGCGCAACAGCTTCGGCACCGGCAGGGGCGGCGACACGATCACGAGCGGTATCGAAGTCACGTGGACCGCGACGCCGACGCAGTGGGACATGAGCTACTTCCAGAGCCTGTTCGGCCACGAGTGGGAGCTGACGAAGAGCCCGGCGGGTGCGAACCAGTGGGTCGCGAAGGACGCGCAGGCCACGTATCCGCACGCGCACGACCCATCGAAGAAAGTGCTGCCGACGATGCTGACGACCGACCTGTCGCTGCGCCTCGACCCGATCTACGAAAAGATCTCGCGGCGCTTCATGGCCAACCCCGACGAGTTCGCCGACGCGTTCGCGCGCGCGTGGTTCAAGCTGACGCACCGCGACATGGGTCCGCGCGCCCGCTATCTTGGCCCGGAAGTGCCGTCGGAGCAACTGCTGTGGCAGGACCCGATTCCGGCCGTCGATCACCCGCTCGTCGACGACAAGGACGTCGCGGCGCTGAAGCAGAAGATCCTCGCGTCGGGGCTGTCGGTGTCGCAGCTGGTCACGACCGCGTGGGCCTCGGCCTCGACGTTCCGCGGCTCGGACAAGCGCGGCGGCGCCAACGGCGCGCGCATCCGGCTCGCACCGCAGAAGGACTGGGCCGTCAACCAGCCCGCTGAGCTCGCGAAGGTGCTGAAGGTGCTCGAAGGCATCCAGAGCGAGTTCAACGGTGCGCAGTCCGGCGGCAAGAAGATTTCGCTTGCCGACCTGATCGTGCTGGCGGGTGGCGCCGGTATCGAGCAGGCCGCGAAGAACGCTGGCCAGCAGGTGACGGTGCCGTTCTCGCCGGGTCGGATGGATGCGTCGCAGGAGCAAACCGACGTCGTATCGGTCGGGATGCTCGAGCCGGTCCACGACGGCTTCCGCAACTATCTGGGCGGCAAGTTCCCGGTGGCGGCGGAGAAGCTGCTGATCGACAAGGCGCAACTGCTGACGTTGACGGCGCCCGAGATGACGGTGCTGATCGGCGGCCTGCGCGTGCTGAAGGTGGGCGCTGGCAGCGAAGGTGTGCTGACGAGCAAGCCGGAAACGCTGTCCAACGACTTCTTCCGTAACCTGCTCGACATGGGCACGGAATGGACGCCGGTGTCGGAGGCCGCGGAAACGTTCGAAGGTGCCGACACGAAGAGCGGCGAGGTCAAGTGGACCGGTACGCGCGTCGATCTGGTGTTCGGCTCGAACTCGGTGCTGCGCGCCTTGGGCGAGGTCTACGCGAGCGAGGACGGCAAGGAGAAATTCGTGCGCGACTTCGTTGCCGCGTGGGTCAAGGTGATGAATCTGGATCGTTTCGAGCTGGCTTGATCCAGCCAGTGCTGGCGAGTGGTTCTTTGCCACGTCGACGCAGTTTTTGACGGTGGATTTGCGAAGTCATCGAGCGCGCTTGCCGGGATGCCGGCAAGCGCGCTTTTTCTTCGCCTCGTCACTGCTTCTGCGCCGCCGCCTTTCAGATGTGCGAGCACCGGGTGCCGATGACACCCGTGCTGCCCGTAACCAGAATGGTCATGCAATTTCCATTGCCCCACCGGAGGCTGCCACTCAGACCATCTTCAACACCACCCTGAAACGCGCGTGACCGCTCATCATCCGGTCGAAGGCCTGCGCTGCCTCGGCGAGCGGATACTCTTCGATCATCGGCTTGACACCGGTGAGCGCGCTGAACGCGAGCGTGTCCTGCGAATCGGCCGAGGTGCCGGAGGGCCAGCCTTGCACCGAGTTGCGTCCCATGATGAACTGCACGATCGGCACTTCGACCGGCTCTTCGGACACGCCGACCATCACGAGCTTGCCGTTCAGGCCGAGACCGCCGAGCGTCGCGGTCATCGCCTTGCCGCTCGTCACCGTGGCGAGTATCAGCTTCGCGCCGCCCAGTGCCTGCAGCTTCTCGGCGACGTTTTCCGTTTTGCTGTCGATGTAGTGATGCGCGCCCAGTTGCTGCGCGAGCGGGGCCTTGTCCTGACCCCGCGCGATCGCCACCGTGCGAAAGCCCATCTTGCGCGCGAACTGCACGCCGAGATGACCGAGGCCGCCGATCCCGAGAATCGCGACCACGTCACCAGCGCGCGCGCCGCTATTGCGTATCGCGTTGAACGTCGTGATGCCCGCGCAGAGCAGCGGCGCGGCATCGACGTCGGACAGATCGTCGGGAATGCGCGCCAGGGCTTCGACCGGGGCCACCATGTATTCGGCGTAGCCGCCGTCGTAGCTGATGCCGGGGATGAGGGCGAACTTGCACAGCACGAAATCGCCCTGGCGGCAGTGTTCGCATTTGCCGCAATGCCCGCCGTGCCAGCCGACCCCGACACGCTGCCCGACCTGCCAGCCCTCGACACCCGCACCGACCGAATCGATCACGCCCGCGATCTCGTGACCGGGCACACGCGGATAGGCCAGGCCCGGCCACAGGCCTTCCTTGGTCATCGCATCGCTATGGCAGATGCCGCAAGCCTGAATCCTGATACGCACGTGACCCGCGCCCGCCTCGGGCACTTCGCGTTCGACCAGTTCGAGCGGGCCGCCGGCCTGCTTCACTTCGACTGCTTTCATTGTGGGCATGATGTTCTTCCTTTCCAGTGACGAACGGGACAAGAGGGGAACAAACTCCAACATGATATTCCGCGTCCAGGCGGCTCGCCAGAAAGAAGCCGCCGCCGCATGGCCGATGGCGATGACATCCGATGTAATTGGCGAGCCGCGCGGCTGCCTCTACTCTTCGACTACCGCGCCGTCGCTCCGATGGCGCACACGTCAAGGAGATACCATGTCCAGCTATCCCGTTCACACGATCGAGTCCGCTCCCGAGCAATCGAAACCCGTGCTCCGCAAACTGCAGCAGGCGTTCGGCCTGATTCCGAACATCGCGGCCAAGATGGCGGCTTCACCGGTGCTGATCAACGGCTTCATCGGCCTGTTCGAGCGCGTGCATGCGAGCAGTCTGACCGAACCGGAGATCCAGACGCTGCTGCTCACCAACGCCGTGACGAACGCGAGCGAATGGGCGGTTGCGTTTCATACCGCGCTCGGCTTGAACGCGGGCCTGCGCCGCGCCGATGTCGAGGCGATCCGCCACGGCAGTCTGCCCGACGACACGAAGCTCGCGGCGCTGTCGACGCTCGCGCGCACGCTGATCGAAAAACGCGGCCGCCTCGCCGATGAGGACCGGCAACGCTTCCTCGCGGCAGGTTTCAGCGCGGAGCAGATTCTCGAGGTGGTTGCGGCGGTCGCCGCGTCGACGATCACGAACTACACCGGCAGCGTGACCGAGCCGCCGCTCGAAACGCAGTTCGCCGAATTCGCGTGGCACGCGCCCGCGCGCTGAAGCGATCCCGTTCAGGCATCAACAGGAGGGCAACACCATGAACGTCACAAGTCACGATCCGAAAGTGCAGCCGGGCGATCTCGGCAGTCTGTTGCGCTATTGGCGTGACGTGCGTGGCGTGAGTCAGCTCGATCTGTCGCTCGAGGCCGGCATCTCGCAGCGGCAGATCAGCTTCATCGAAAGCGGGCGCAGCGTGCCGGGCCGCGACACGCTGCTGACGCTTGCGCAGACCCTCGACGTGCCGCTGCGCGAGCGCAATGCGCTGCTGCTTGCCGCGGGTTATGCACCGATCTATTCGGAAGCACCGTGGAATGCGCAGGAAATGCACGGCGTGGTTCGCGCGCTCGAACGGGTCGTGCGTCAGCATGAGCCGTTTCCGGCGCTCGTGATGGACCGCGACTGGAACGTGCTGATGTCCAACGACGCGGCCCCGCGCTTCTTCAACTGCTTCATCGACATGACCGCGCGCGAAGGCCCGCGCAACATGCTGCATCTGATCTTCGATCCACATGGCATGCGTCCGTTCGTCGCCGAGTGGGAGGAGGTCGCGCGAAGTCTGCTGCAACGCGTGTATCGTGAGTCGGTCGGTCATGTAATCGGCGCCAACACGAAGCGTCTACTCGATGAACTGCTTGCGTATCCCGACGTGCCGCGCGACTGGAAGACGCATCATGGCTCGTCCGCGACACCCGCGACGCTGCCGATGGTTCCGCTCGGCTTCATCAGCGAGGGCGTGGTGCTGCGCTATTTCTCGATGGTCACGACCGTGGGCACACCGCAAAACGTGGCCGCGCAGGAGTTGCGCATCGAATGCATGTTCCCCGCCGACGACGCCACCGAAGCACGCCATCAGCAGCTGCTCGCGGCGCACGCGTCCCCGCAACCTCCAATATCGGCAAACCGTATGCCGTGATATAGCGATGTCTTCGATTTTTTTTGGCGATCATCCGAGCCGATCAGGTCGAGCAATCCGACGCCACTCTGGTTCCGCCGCGCGCCCAGTTCGCGCGCGGCCATCATCTCCGACTTCGGCGACGTGACCGAGGTGCTCGCGCGTGCAGCTTCTTCGCGGCCGATGTGCAGGCAGGCGCGAGCCCCTTTCCCGGCCTCTATCTGCAAGAACTCGAGAAAATGGCCGACATCGACGCGTCGGCGTTGTTTTCGTAGTGCTTGACCCAGATCAAGCCGCCCGCCACGCTGGGGCTCATGATGCAAGCGCGTGACGCATTACGTTCCCGCCGGCGCTAGCCGACGCATGACACGACCAGGTTCAGGCGCGAACACGTTTGCCGCCACGCATCGTGTTTCATTCCGGCCATAGGAGAAGTCCGTCATGAAAGCACTCGTTTATCACGGTCCCGGCAAAAAGTCGCTCGACGAACGGCCGATACCCGAACTCACGGCGCCCACCGATGCAATCGTCAAAGTCGCCCGCACGACGATCTGCGGCACCGATCTGCACATTCTCAAAGGCGACGTGCCGACCTGCGAGCCGGGCCGCATTCTCGGCCACGAAGGCGTCGGTGTCGTGCATCAGGTCGGCGAGGCGGTGAGCGGGCTCGCGGCCAGCGATCACGTGCTGATCTCGTGCATCACGTCGTGCGGCCGCTGCGACTACTGCCGGCGCGGCATGTATTCGCATTGCACGACGGGCGGCTGGATTCTCGGTAATCGGATCGACGGCACGCAGGCCGAATATGTGCGCATTCCGCATGCGCAGAGCAGTCTGTACCGCATTCCGGCTGGCCTCGACGAAGAGGCGCTCGTGATGCTGTCCGACATTCTGCCGACCGGCTTCGAGTGCGGCGTGCTCAACGGCAAGGTTCAGCCGGGCTGCACCGTGGCGATCGTCGGCGCGGGGCCGATCGGTCTCGCTGCGCTGTTGACCGCGCAGTTCTACTCGCCGGCGCAGATCATCGTGATCGATCCCGACGCGAACCGGCTCGAGGTCGCGCAACGCTTCGGCGCCACCGCTTGCATCGACAACGCGCGTGCCGATGCGGTCGCGCAAGTGCTGAAGCTGACCGAATCGGTAGGCGCCGACTGCGTGATCGAGGCGGTCGGCATTCCGCCGACGTTCGAGCTTTGCCAGCAGCTGGTCGCGCCGGGTGGAACGATCGCGAACATCGGCGTGCACGGCGTCAAGTGCGATCTGCATCTGGAAAAACTGTGGGATCGCAACATCGCGATCACGACGCGTCTCGTCGATACCGTCAGTACACCGATGCTGATGAAGACAGTCAAGGCGGGGCGGATCGATCCCACGCGTCTGATCACGCATCGCTTCCGGCTCGACGATATTCTGTCGGCTTACGAAACGTTCTCCCGCGCGTCGAGCACGCGCGCGCTGAAGGTGTTGATCGAGGCGTCATAGACGGTCCCGATTTGATGCTGGACGATTCGTCAGCGTGAAGGGGTTTGCAACTGATCGTTGGAGCGCCACGTGCCAATTGCAGAGAGCGCAGCCCGTCAAAACACCGCACCGCCCACGGCTACGGTCGCAGCAAGCGGGCGCGTGAGCACCGTGCGCGGCGCGGTCGTCGATGTCCAGTTCGACGCGCACGAACTGCCGCCAGTCGATACCGCGCTGTGGATCACGCGGCCGGACGGGACCTCGATCCTCGCGGAAGCGCAGGCGCACACCAGCGAGCGCACGGTGCGCGCGCTGGCGTTGCAGGCCACCGCGGGCCTCGCGCGCGGCGCCGCCGTGCGGGTCGGCGCGGGCCCCATCGAGGTGCCGGTCGGCGACGCGGTGCTCGGCCGACTGCTCGACGTCGCCGGTGTGATGCGCGATGGCGGCGAGCCTGTGCCCGAGACCGTGGAACGCAGGCCGATCCATCGCGCCGCGCCGCCGCTCGCGGCGCAGCGCGGCGCCACGCGGCTGTTCGAGACCGGCATCAAGATCGTCGACCTGCTGACGCCGCTCGCGCATGGCGGCAAGGCCGCGATGTTCGGCGGTGCGGGCGTCGGCAAGACGGTGCTCGTGATGGAGCTGATTCACGCGATGGCCGCGCGCTATGGTGGCATGTCGGTGTTCGCCGGCGTCGGCGAGCGTTCCCGCGAGGGGCACGAAATGCTGTCGGACATGCGCGGCTCGGGCGTGTTGCCGCGCGCCGTGCTCGTCTACGGACAGATGAACGAACCGCCTGGCGCGCGCTGGCGGGTGCCGCTCACCGCGCTGACGATCGCCGAGTACTTCCGCGACGAGCGCGGCCAGAACGTGCTGCTGCTGATGGACAACGTGTTTCGCTTCGTGCAGGCGGGAGCGGAAGTGTCGGGGCTGCTCGGGCGCATGCCGTCGCGGGTCGGCTATCAGCCGACGCTCGCGAGCGAGGTAGCAGCGTTGCAGGAGCGGATCGTGTCGGTGGGCAACGCGGCGGTCACGGCGATCGAGGCCGTCTACGTCCCCGCCGACGACTTCACCGACCCCGCCGTGACGACGATCGCCTCGCACGTCGACAGCATGATCGTGCTGTCGCGCGCGCTCGCCGCCGAGGGCATGTATCCGGCGATCGATCCGCTCGCCTCGTCGTCGATCCTGCTCGATCCGCTCGTCGTCGGCGCGGAGCACGCGGCGCTCGCCAACGAGGTGCGACGCCTGCTCGAACATCAGCGTGAGCTGCAGGACGTGATCGCGTTGCTCGGTATCGAGGAACTCGGCATCGACGACCGCCGCGCCGTGCAGCGCGCGCGCCGTCTGCAGCGCTTTCTGACGCAGCCGTTCGCGGTCACCGAAGCGTTCTCCGGACAGCCCGGCAGAACGGTCGCGCTCGCCGAGACGATCGTCGGCTGCAAGGCGATTCTCGCCGGGGAGTGCGACGACTGGCAGGAGCGATCGCTGTACATGGTCGGCGCGCTGGACGAGGCGCGCGACAACGAAGCCCGCGGCAGGTCGACGGCCGCGAGCGCCGTCGCGGCGTGACGAGGAGTGTGCGATGCCCCGGCATGGCCTGTCTCTGACGATCGCGACACCGGCGCGCGTCATGGTCGACGGCTTGCCGGTCGTGTCGTTGCGCGCCGAGGATGAAAGCGGTGCTTTTGGCGTGCGCGTGGGGCATGCGGACATGGTCACGCTGTTGAGCGCATCGGTGGTGCGCTGGCGCACGGCGGATGGCGGCGAGCATTACTGTGCCGTCGATGGTGGCGTGCTGATCGTGTCGCACGGCACGGCCGTCTCGCTTGCGTGCCGCGAAGCGGTGCAGGGCGACTCGCTCGAAGCGCTCGAAGCGGACGTGCGCCGCGCGCGTGCCGCGCAGCTCGACGCGATGCGGCGCGCGCGCGTGGAGCAGACGCGTCTGCACGCGCAGGCCGTGCGCCAGATGCTGCGCTATCTGCGCCCGCAAGCCACACGTGGAGAACCGGGATGACGATGCGGCCTGCTGCCGGCAAGGCAAACGGGAAAACGGATGGCAAACGCGACGAATCAGGCGAACCCGCTGATCGCGTCGCGCAAGCCGCGCAGCGCGCGGCGAGCCGCGAGCGGACCGGGCGCGCGAATCCGGAGCCGTCGCTGGGCGCGCGACTCGGCCAGATCGGCATTCTCGGCTGGACGATCGTGCTGCCGATCCTGCTTTGCCTCGCGCTCGGGCGCTGGCTCGACCGCATCGCCGGTACGCGGGTGTTTTTTGCGGCGCCGCTTCTGATGATCGGCGCGGGCATCGGCCTATGGTCCGCATGGCGCTGGATGCATCGACAGCAAAGGAGAGATCGTGATTGACGCCACCACGTTTCATTTCACCGACACGCTCGCGCTTGCCGCCACGGGAATGGCGGTCGGCTTGCTGAGCGGTGCGCTGCACTTCGCGACGCTGCGCTGGAACGTCGCGTACTTCGCGCGAGGACGCGCGCTGCGCGCCTTCGCGCTGCAACTGGCGCGGCTCGCGCTGACGGCCGCTTTATTCGTCCTGCTGGCGAAAGCGGGCGCGTTCGCGTTGCTCGGCGGCATCGGCGGTTTCCTGTGGGCACGCGGTGTTGCGCTCGGCATGCGGCGAGCGACGTCGTGATTCATTCGCCGCTCGTCACCGAGCCGCTCGTACGCCTCGGTCCGCTCGTGATCACCACGCCCGTGGTCGTCACGTGGGTGATCATGGCGGTCGTGACGGTCGTCTCGCTGTGGCTCACGCGCAAGCTGTCCATCCTGCCGTCGCGCACGCAGACCGCGCTCGAACTGCTGGTCGGCACGCTCGATACGCAAATCCGCGACACGATGCAGACCGAGCCCGCGCCGTATCGCGCGCTGATCGGCACGTTGTTCCTGTTCGTGCTGATCTCGAACTGGTCGTCGCTGATTCCGGGCGTCGAGCCGCCCACCGCGCACCTGGAAACGGATGCCGCGCTCGCGCTCGTCGTGCTCGCCGCGACGCTCGTGTGCGGCGTGCGCTCGCGCGGCTGGCGCGGCTATCTCGCGACGTTCGCCGAACCGGCCTGGGTGATGATTCCGCTGAACGTCGTCGAGCAGATCACGCGCACGTTTTCGCTGGTGGTGCGCCTGTTCGGCAACGTGATGAGCGGCGTCTTCGTGGTCGGCATCGTGCTGTCGCTGGCCGGGCTGCTCGTGCCGATTCCGTTGATGGCGCTCGATCTGCTGACCGGCGCGGTGCAGGCCTACATTTTCGCGGTGCTCGCGATGGTATTCATCGGCGCCGCCGTCGGCGAGTCGCGCGCCGCCGTTCACGACAATCAGAAAGGACCGGCATGAACCTCATCGAAATCGTCAGCATCGCCGCCGCCGCGCTCGCCGTGGCGTTCGGCGCGATCGGGCCCGCGCTCGCCGAGGGCCGCGCGGTCGCCGCCGCGATGGACGCGATCGCGCGGCAGCCCGATGCGGCGGGCACGCTGTCGCGCACGCTGTTCGTCGGGCTCGCGATGATCGAGACGATGGCGATCTATTGCCTCGTGGTCGCGCTGCTGTTGCTGTTCGCCAATCCGTTCGTCAAGTAGGGCATGCGATGAAAATCGACTGGTCGACGCTCGCGCTGCAGACGCTCAACGCGCTGATTCTGGTCTGGCTGCTCGCGCGCTTCCTGTTCCGTCCGGTTGCGAAGATCATCGCGGAGCGACAGGCGAGCGCGAATGCGCTGACGGGTGACGCGAACGCCGCGAAGCTCGCGGCGCAGGCCGAACGCGAGGCGCTGCGGGTCGAACGAGAGCAACTCGCCGCGCAGCGCGCGCAGGCGTTCGCGACGATCGAGGCCGACGCGCGCACACAGCACGCGGCGCTGCTCGACGCCGCGCACGACGAGGCCGAGCGGCTGCGCGCCCAGGCGGCCGCGGACCGGCAGCGCGAGCGCGCGGGCGAGGCCGAAGCCGCGTCGGCGGCGGCCGCGCAGCTCGCCGTCGACATCGCGGGCAAGCTGCTCGACCAGTTGCTCGACCGCTCGCCCGAGGACCTGCGCGTCGCCGGGTTCATCGACGGACTCGCGGACGGCGTGCGCCGGCTGTCGCCCGGCGCGCGCGCCGCGCTTGCCGGGGACGTGCCGCTGCGTGTTAGCGCGCCGCGCGCGTTGACGCCGGACGAGCGCGCCGCGTGCGAAACGGCGCTCGCGGCCGCCTTCGCACAGCGCCTCGAGTTCGATACCGACATCGACCGCACGCTGCTCGCGGGGCTCGAACTGTCGGGCGCGCACGCCGTGGTGCGCAATAGCTGGCGCGATCAGCTCGACCAGATTCACGGTGAACTGCTTCGCGACGATGGCCACGCGCGCTGACACCGCCGACGCGTGGCTCGCGCGCAAACGCGCCGCGCTCGCGCGCGTCGCGCTCGAACCGCGGGCGGCGAGCATCGGCCGCGTCGAACAGATCGCCGATGGCATCGCGTTCGTCTCGGGTCTGCCCGACGCCGCGCTCGACGAGGTCGTCGAACTCGAATGCGGCGTGCGCGGCTTCATTCATTCGCTCGACGTGGCGAGCGCGAGCGTCGTGCTGCTCGATAGCGGCGACGCGGTGCGGGCCGGCATGCGCGTCGTGGGGACCGGCAGCGTGCTCGACGTGCCGGTCGGCGACGCGCTGCTCGGCCGCGTCGTCGATCCGCTCGGCCGGCCGCTCGATGACGGCGAGGCACTCGGTGCCGTCACGCGTTTGCCTGTCGAGCGCGCGGCGCCCGCGATCATCGAGCGGGACTTCGTCAGCGAACCGCTGCAGACGGGCGTGCTCGTCGTCGACGCGCTGTTCGCGATCGGGCGAGGGCAGCGCGAACTGATCATCGGCGATCGCGCGACGGGCAAGACCTCGCTCGCCGTCGAGGCGATCGTCAATCAGAAGCACAGCGACGTGATCTGCGTGTATGTCGCCGTCGGGCAGCGCGCGACGGCGGTACAGCGCGTGATCGATGCCGTGCGCGAGCATGGCGCGTTCGAGCGCTGCATCTTCGTCGTCGCCTCGGCGGCCGCGCCGCCCGGACTGCAATGGATCGCGCCGTTCGCGGGTGTGTCGATCGCCGAGTTCTTTCGCGATCGCGGCCAGCACGCGTTGATCGTGATCGACGACCTGACCAAGCACGCGGCGACGCATCGCGAACTCGCGCTGCTCACGCGCGAGCCGCCCGGACGCGAGGCGTATCCCGGTGATATTTTCTATCTGCACGCGAGACTGTTGGAACGCGCGGCGAAACTGTCGCCCGCGCTCGGCGGCGGTTCGCTGACCGCGCTGCCGATCGCCGAGACCGACGCCGGCAATCTGTCGGCCTACATTCCGACCAACCTGATCTCGATCACGGACGGACAGATCGTGCTCGACGCTGCGCTGTTCGCCGCGAACCAGCGGCCCGCCGTGGATGTCGGCCTGAGCGTGAGCCGGGTCGGCGGCAAGGCGCAGCATGCGGCGCTGCGCGACGTCGCGGGCCGCTTGCGGCTCGACTACGCGCAGTTTCTCGAACTGGAGATGTTCAGCCGCTTCGGCGGTCTCGCGGACGCACGCGTCAACGCGCAGATCGATCGGGGCAAGCGGATTCGCGCGCTGCTCACGCAGCCGCGTTTCAACGCGTTGCGCGTCGCCGATCAGATCGAGCTGCTCGCGGCGCTCGCCGCCGGCGTGTTCGACGGCGTCGCGCCGGAGGTGACGACGTGGGTGCGCGACAAGCTCAGCTCGGCGGACGACGCGCACACTGACGCGGCCCCCGCGGCGTGGCTGCGCAACGCGCTCGACGACACGCTGCGGGACAGTCTGAGCGGGCGCATTCGCGCGCTCGTCGAGCGCGCGACGCACGAACGCGCGAGCGCGACGCAAGCGGCAGGGAACCCTGATGACCAGCAAGCTCGGTGAGATCGAAAGCCGTACCGCTTCGGCGAGGCAGATCGAAACGGTGATCGGCATCGTGCTGGGACGTGCGCGCGCCACAAGTGGTATCCGTCCCGGGGACGTGGCAAAGCCAGGGGCATGGGATGGCGCCCCGTTGCACGATCGAGGGCGAACTGCGCGCCTGAATGAGCACGGCCAGACGACAAAACCCGCCGCGCATGTCGGATTCGCGACGGGCTTGATGAAGCGCCGAATGCGCGCAATCAGTCACTCCGCAAAACGCGTCACCACAGCGGCGCCGACCGTTTCCATTTTGACGAGCCCGGGTTTCGCGCCGACTGGCAGCACGGTGCGGCCCAACGACTCGTTGATGATCTCCGCCGCCGACAGATAGAACGCCAGCAGCGCGGTCAGCAGTCCGCCATAGCCTCCCGCGTGCCGCAGTGTCGCCGAACCGAGCCATTCGCCGGCCGCGAGCAGAAAGAAGGTTGCCCACAGCGCGACGAACACGCCCTGCAGCGCGCGCGATGAGCGGAACGTCGCGATCCACATATAGAACGTGAAGATGCCCCACAACAGCAGATACCAGCCGACGAACGCGGCCGGCACCTGCTCGTGCAGGAACAACGCAAACAGCCCGAACGACCACCAGAACGCGCCATAGCTCAGAAACGCGGTGGCGCCGAACGTGTTGCCGCGCGGAATCTCCATCAGTCCGGCAACGATCTGCATGCTGCCGCCGAACGCGAACGCGACGGCGAGCACGAGACCGAGCGAGCCGCCGCTGAACCAGCCTGCGTTGATCATGCTGAGCAGCCAGGTGGTCAGCGCGAAAGCCGCAAGGCCGAGCGATGCGGGGTTGGGTGCGGTGGGTTTCATCGTGAAGTCTCCTGAATCGATCCGGGGGGGCTTACTCGTGGTGGCCGAACTGCCGCAGCACGGCGGGGTTTTCGACAGTCGACATGTCCTGCGCGAGCGTTTCTCCCTTCGCGACCGAACGCAACAGATGCCGCACGACCTTGCCGGAGCGCGTCTTCGGCATGCTGTCGCCGAAGCGGATTTCCTTCGGCTTGGCGATCGGCCCGATTTCCTTGCCGACCCACGCGCGCAACTGGTCGGCGAGCTGCCTTGCTTCGGTGCCTTGCGGGCGTGGGCCCTTGAGCACGACGAACGCGACGATGGCTTCGCCGATGGTCTCGTCGGGCCTGCCGACGACCGCGGCCTCCGCGACCAGCGGATGCGCGGCGAGCGCCGATTCGATTTCCATCGTGCCCATGCGGTGGCCGGACACGTTCAGCACGTCGTCGATGCGGCCGGTGATCGTGAAGTAGCCGGTCTGCGCATCGCGGATCGCGCCGTCGCCGGCCAGATAGAGCTTGCCGCCCAGGTCCGCGGGGTAGTAGCCGCTGCGGAACCGCTGGGGATTGCCCCAGATCGCGCGCAGCATCGACGGCCACGGCTCCTTGACGACCAGCAGCCCGCCCTGGCCGTTCGGCAGTTCGCAGCCGGTTTCGTCGACGATCGCCACCTCGATGCCAGGCAGCGGCAACGTGCACGATCCCGCGACGAGCGGTGTTGCGCCCGGCAGCGGCGTGATCATGTGGCCGCCCGTTTCGGTTTGCCAGAAGGTGTCGAGCACCGGACAGCGCCCGCCGCCGACTTCGCGCGCAAACCACTCCCACGCGCTCGGATTGATCGGCTCGCCGACGGTGCCGAGCAAACGCAACGAGTCGAGGTCGAAGCGGCGCGGATGCACGCCGCTGTCCGTCTCGGCGGCCTTGATCAGCGAGCGGATCGCGGTGGGCGCCGTATAGAAGATGCTGACCTTGTGCCGCGCGATCATCTCCCAGAACCGTCCCGCGTCCGGCCACGTCGGCACGCCCTCGAAAATCACCTGGGTCGCGCCGACCGCGGTCGGGCCATAGCAGATGTAGCTGTGTCCCGTGATCCAGCCGATGTCGGCCGTGCACCAGTACACGTCGTCCGCGCGGAGGTCGAAGGTCCACTTCATCGTGACGGCGGCCCACAGCAGATAGCCCGCCGTACTGTGCTGCACGCCCTTCGGCGTGCCGGTCGAACCGGACGTGTACAGCACGAACAGCGGATGCTCGGCACCGACCCATTCGGGCTCGCAGGTGTCGGGTTGGGCCGCTTCGAGTTCGTGCAGCCAGCAGTCGCGCGGTTCGTCCCACAGGATCGAGCCGCCCGTACGCCGATAGACGATCACGGTATGGATGCCGTCGGTGCCTGCCATTTTCAGCGCTTCGTCGACGACGGATTTCAACGGCAGGTTCTTGCCGCCGCGCATCTGCTCGTCGGCGGTAATGACGGCGACGGCGCCGACATCGACCATCCGTTCATGCAGCGACTTCGCCGAGAAGCCGCCGAACACGACCGAATGCAACGCGCCGATGCGTGCGCAGGCCTGCATCGCGACGACGCCTTCGATCGACATCGGCAGATAGATCATCACGCGGTCCCCACACGCGATGCCGCGCGCGCGCAGCGCGTTCGCGAGGCGGCACACGCGCGCATGCAGTTGCCGGTAGGTGATGGTCGTCACGCTGCCGTCGTCGGCCTCGAAAATGATCGCGGTCTTGTCGGCATTGCCGTCGTGCAGATGACGATCGAGGCAGTTGTACGAGGCGTTCAACAGACCGTCGTCGAACCATTTGAAGAACGGTGCGTTCGATTCGTCGAGTACCTTGGTGAAGGGCCGGTGCCAGCTCAGATGCTCGCGCGCGAGCCGCGCCCAGAAGCCGGTCCGGTCGCTGCGCGCTTCGTTGACGAGCGCTTCGTAGGCGGCCATGCCGTCGATGGCCGTGTCCGTCAGAAGCGGCGGGGCCGCCGTTTCCGGCGCTTGATGGTTGATGGCGACAGTGGACATAGTCTCCTCGCTGGCTTGAATGAGTGATATGGGACGGGCACACCGCGACTGCCGATATCCAACGATCGGCGGCGCGGCTGCTCGCATGACTCGAACTGTGTTCTGGATGTCGCGACCAGTGTGTTGCGGGAAGCAAGGGGCGCGATTGACCCAGATCAAGCGCGGGTGCGGCGCGTGGTCGCGCCGTAGGCCTCTATACTGTGCGTCGTCAAACACGAGGCCCGCCGACGGCCCCTTGCCCGCCGGCTCTCGACATCGGCAGCGCTCGAACCCGCACATCCATGGATACTGATTTGTCGTCGCCGCGCCGCTCACGGCTCACGCGCGTGATCGAGGTTTTCGTCGTCTTTCTGAAACTCGGGCTGACCAGTTTCGGCGGTCCGATCGCTCACATCGGCTACTTCCGGCGCGAGTTCGTCGAGCGGCGCCGCTGGCTCGACGATGAAGCCTTCACCGACCTGATCGGCCTGTGCCAATTTCTGCCGGGACCCGCGAGCAGCCAGGCGGGGTTTTCGATCGGGCTGCTGCGGGCCGGGTGGGGTGGGGGGCTAGCGGCCTGGTGCGGCTTCACGCTGCCGTCGGTACTCGTGATGCTGGCCTTTGCCGCGATCGCGCCGGACCTGGGCGGCGCGCTCGGCATGGGCGTGATTCACGGCCTGAAGCTCGTCGCGGTGGCCGTCGTCGCGCAGGCTGTCTGGGACATGGCGCGGCGTCTGTGTCCGGATCGCCGCCGCGCGGCGATCGCGCTCGCATCGCTCGGATTGCTCAGTGTTCCTGGCACCGTCTACGCCCAACTGATCGTGATCGGCGCCGGCGCCGTGCTCGGTGTCGCGCTGTGCCGGACCACGGCGGTGCAAGCGCCACGCGCCATTCCTCTGCGGGCCGGCGATTTTCAGGTGTCGCGCACGGCAGGCATCGTCGCGCTGTTGGTCTTTTGCGCATTGCTGTTCGCGTTGCCGCTATGGGCGGCAAGCGGGACCTCGCAAGGGATCCGCGTATTCGATGCGTTCTATCGCTCCGGCGCGCTCGTGTTCGGAGGCGGCCACGTGGTGCTGCCGTTGTTGCAGCGTGCAACCGTCGCGACCGGATGGGTCGCGCCCAACGACTTCCTGGCCGGCTATGGCGCGGCCCAGGCCGTACCCGGACCGCTGTTCACGTTCGCGGCGTTTCTCGGCTGGATGATGGCGCTGCCACCCAGACACTGGAGCGGCGCACTGCTGGCGACAGTGGGCATCTTTCTGCCGGGTCTGCTGCTCGTTCTCGCCGCATTGCCGTGGTGGCAGGCGCTGCGCGCGCGTGCGGCGATGGCGGCGGCGCTTGCCGGCGTCAATGCCGCGGTGGTCGGCCTGCTGGCCGCCGCGCTTTATTCGCCGGTGTGGACGAGCGCGGTCCTGTCGGCGACGGATTTCGCCGTGGCGTGCATCGGCTTTTTGCTGTTGCTGCGCTGGAAGGTGCCCCCGCTTGCGGTCGTCGTGCTGTGTGTGGCGGCCGGCGTCGCGCAAACGGTGCTGCACCCGCTCTGACAGGCTGATCGCGCACGCATTGCACCAGCACTGATCTGCATCAAGGCTGACAGCCGCGGGTCGGTTAGCCTGCAACGATGATCGCGCGGCCTCGGTGCGTTTGCGGCACCACGACGGTATCGCGCGAAACCCGAAACCCGACAGGCCGGAAGCCATTCGCGCGATGACGGACCACATGATCGACCACGGCCTCGGCGGCTACGGATTGGGCGGTGCCAGCGCGCACGACGGTCCGCGCGCCGTGCGGGCATGGCGCCACCTGCGCTGGGGGTTGTGCGCGCTGAGCTTTTGCGCGATCCCCGCGTTCTACGTCGAACTGACGGTGCGCACCCCGCTGGCGCTGAGCCTGTCGCGGACACTATACGTCGGCATGTTCGCCGGCTTCGCGTTGTCGTTCACCTGGCTGGCCCATCTGAGCAGACGGCCGAAGACGCTGCTCGCGAACAACTGGCTCGACCTGCTCATCGCGTTGGGCGCGGCGCTCAGCACCGGTTTCGGAACGCCGCCGTGGCAGCCCGTCGAATGGCTGCTGCGGCTGTCGTTCATGGGTGTCGTCGCGTTGCGCATCGTGCTGTCGCTGCGCGAATTCGTCACGCCGAACCGGTTGATGTGGCTGCTGCTCGCCGGCGCGCTCGTGCTCGCGATGGCCGGCGCCGGATTTTACTGGCTCGAACCACACGTGCACTCGTACTCCGAAGGGCTGTGGCTTGCGTTCGAAAGCAGCGCGACGGTGGGCTATGGCGACATCGCGCCGACGACGCCCGCATCGCGTGTGTTCGCGGCATTTGTCGTGCTGCTCGGCTACGGCATGTTGTCGCTGGTCTTCGCGAGCATCGCCGCGGCATTCATCGGCAAGGAAGAGAGGGCGTTGCGACGCGAGATGCATCGGGATATCAAGCATCTGAACGATGAAATCGTGCGCCTGCACGCTGAACTGAAGGCGTTGCGGCAGACGATCGACGCCGCCGCTCGACGCAGCGACGCCGCTGCGGGTTCCGTGACGCGCACGGGCGAATGACCCGTTCGCGCTGACAGGGCCGCGGCAAACGGGGCCTGCGCGGACCGTGCGCGACTCCGCCTTGACGTACGTCAAATCCGCCGTGGATTGCGTGATTAAGCTGGAGACGTCGCGGCGGGTCCGCTACCTCGCATCCGCCGATGCGGCACTTCATGCCCGTGGGGGCGTCACCATGCACATTTCCTTTCCGTCCTGCATGCCCGAATACTGCGCCCGCGATCTGGTGCTGGCGTTTCCGGCGCTCGTCGACGATCGGCCCGTGCAGTGCGCGATCACGGCCGAGGCGCTCGAAGACCATTTCGGCGCGCGCTCGCTGCGGGAAGACGATCTGCTCCAGGCGTTCCTCGCGCACCGTTCCCAGATCGAACAGGCCGCCCGGCGTCTGCTCGACGAGATCGGCGCCAGGCCCGTGCTGCTGCATAGCGGGTTTTTCAGGTTTTGCGCGTGACGGGTCGGGCGGGCACGCTTGACGTGGATCAACGACGCGTCGTCGCGGCGGGTGATCCGCCGCGAGCGCTACGCCGGCACCTTCAGCCGCTCGTTCGCGCTCGGCGGCGAGGTCGAGGAGGCGAACGCGAAGCCGAGTACAGGGATGGCGTGCTGTCGCTCAGCTTGCCGAAAAAGGCGTCGGGCGATCGCAAGCGGCTGACCATCGACTGACACGCGAGGATGGCGCGCTGTCACGGGCGCGCCTTTTTGTTGCGGCGAAGGTCCGGCTGAAGCGCGCGCCAGTCTGCAGGAAAGCGCTCGCGCACCTTCGCACCCGAATGGGTGCTCGCGACATTTGACGTACCCAGCCCGCTAGCGGCAGCGGAGCGTACCAGGATCTGCTGAACAACTTCTTCAGGGTATGCCAAGCGCCGCACTAGCGCCACATTCAGTCTTACGATTGTGCAGCCGTGCATGCCACGCTGTCGCTTCTCGTATTCCGCTAAGATCGTGCCGGAACTCACCGCCCTAAAAGACTGCGGCGCCACCTAGGCCCAATCTCAAGCTCAAACACGCAATGGACCGTATCGACGCCATGAAGGTATTCGTCGCCACGCTCGACGAGGGCAGTCTGACGGGCGCAGGCCGTCGGCTGGGCCGCTCGCCCGCGGCTGTGAGCCGGGCCATCGCGTTTCTGGAGACGCACACGGGCACGCCGCTGCTACACCGCACCACGCGCACGATCCGGCTCAGCGAGGCGGGCGAGCGCTATGCGCTGGCGTGCCGGCGCATCCTCGCGGATCTGGAGGAGGCGGACCTGCTCGCAGCCGACGAGCGCTCCGCGCCGCGCGGACTGCTAGGCGTGACGGCGGCGGTGGCGGTGGGCGAGGAGGTGCTGTGCCCGATTGTCGATTCGTTTCTCGATCGCCATCCCCAGGCGTCGATCCGCCTGCACCTGCTCGACCGGCCCGTGAGCCTCGTCGACGAGGGCATCGACGTGGCGTTGCGCATCGCTCATCTACAGGACTCCACGCTCGTCGCCATTCCGGTCGGCGAGGTGAGGCGGGTGGTGGTCGCTTCGCCCGACTATCTCGCCACGCACCCGGCCATCGATGTCCCCACCGATCTGGCCAGCCATCCGATCATCTCGATGACGCATTTCGGGCTCGATTCGTGGAGCTTTCCGGCGGCCCGTCTAACGGCGCTGCCGCAGGTCGTCCGGTTCACGCCGCGCTTCATCGTCAACACGATTCGCGCTGCGCTGTCTTCGGCCGTGGCCGGGCATGGCGTCACGCGGCTTTTCTCCTATCACGTGGCCGAGCAGGTCAAGGCCGGCGCGCTGAAAATCGTGCTGCGCGACAGCGAGCATGCGCCGTTGCCCGTCAACCTGGTGACGCCGCACGGGCGCCTTGCGGTGCCGAAGGTGCGCGGTTTCGTCGATTTCGCCACGCCGCTGCTGCGCGAGTATTTCGAGCGGGCTCAGCAAATCACCGACGCCGATCGACGCTGATTCGATCGCCGCGCGGAAGAATGATTTACGCAGTGCGGTGATTCTCCCGAGATGCGAGTCGTTCTAGACTGGCTCCCATATTCATCGGGTGCTTAACAGCACCGGTCCATGGGAGTCGTCATGCAGCAAGCCATCTCGAATCCGGCCGCTCCGGCCGGCTACAACGTCTGGCGGGGCACGCTCGCCGGGGCCAGCGCGAGCCTGATCGGCATCGGTCTCGCGCGCTTTGCCTATACGCCGCTTTTGCCGGCTATCATCGGCGCGCACTGGTTTCCCGCCTCGACCGCGGCCTATCTCGGCGCGGCGAACCTCGGCGGCTATCTGGCCGGCGCACTGCTGGCGGGCGCGATGGTACGCGTGGCGAAACCCGCCACCGTGCTGCGCGCGATGATGCTGCTCGCGACCATCGCCTTCGTGGCCTGCGCGGTGCCCGTGTCGTTCCTGTGGTTTTTCATCTGGCGCCTGGCCTCGGGGCTCTCGGGCGGCGCGTTGATGGTGCTCGCCGCACCCACGATCCTCGCGCACGTGCCGGCGGCGCGCCGGGGCTTCGCGAGCGGTGGCATCTTCACGGGGATCGGGCTCGGCATCGCGGCCTCGGGCACGATCGTGCCGATTCTGTTGCGTCAGGGGCTCACGTGGACCTGGCTCGGGCTCGCGGCCGTTTCGCTCGTGTTGACCGCCGTGGCGTGGAACGGCTGGCCCGAGCACGCGGCGCCCGCGCACGCCGGTGCTCATTCGCGCTTCGAAACAGCGCCTGCGTATCCCCGCGCCGGCCTGCGCGCGCTCTATGTCGAATATGGCCTGAACGCCGTGGGGCTCGTGCCGCACATGCTGTTCCTCGTCGATTTCGTGGCGCGCGGGCTGGGCCGCGGCGTCGATGCGGGCGCCGAGTTCTGGGTGCTGTACGGCTTGGGCGCGATCGTCGGGCCGCTCGCGGCAGGGCATCTCGCCGATCGCGCGGGTTTCGGCCGCGCGCTGCGCGTCGCGTATCTGGTGCAGGCCGCTGCGGTCGCGATCCTGGCCGCGGGCTTATTCGGGCCGACGGGGCTGATGGTCTCCGCCTTTGTCGTGGGCGCGTTCACGCCGGGCATCGTGCCGCTGGCGCTCGGTCGCGTGAACGAGCTGCTCGCGCACCATCCGTCCGCCGTCAAGGACGCATGGAGCCGCGCGACGACGAGCTTCGCCGTGATGCAGGCGTTGGCGGCCTACGGTCTTTCGTTCGTATTCGCTTCGAGCGGCGGCAATTATCGCGCGCTCTACGCGATTGGCGCGGTGGCGCTTCTGCTCGCACTCGCCGTCGAGCTGTTTTCCGCGCGGAGCGCGAAATGAATACCACGCATTCTTCTGCACCGGCGGCGCTCGCGCGGCCGTATGCGCAGCACGACGCGCGGCCGCGCGGCTATGCGGAGCGCAACGTCCAGTACTGGCGTCGCAATCTCGTCGTCTGCGTGTTCGGCTCGTTCACGACGCTCGTGAGCCTGAGCATGCTGCTGCCGTTCCTGCCGCTCTATGTGCGGCAACTCGGTGTCGGTTCGCCGTCCGCGGTGATCCAGTGGTCGGGCATCGCCTTCGGCGCGACCTTCCTCGGCACCGCTCTTACCGCGCCACTGTGGGGGCGTCTGGCCGACCGTTTCGGCCGCAAACCCATGCTCGTTCGCGCGGCGATCGGTATGGCCCTGGTGATGTCGTTGATCGGCGTGGCGCACAATGTCTACGAACTGGTCGCGCTGCGCCTGATCGCTGGTCTGGTGGGCGGCTATGCATCGGCTTCCACGGTGATGGTGGGCACCCAGGCGCCGCGCGAGCGCGCGGGTTGGGCGCTCGGCATACTTTCGACGGGCGCGCTCGCGGGCAATCTGGTCGGGCCGCTCATCGGCGGCGTGCTGCCAGACTGGATCGGCATTCGCGGCACGTTCTTCGCGGGCGGCGCGATGATCGCGGCGGCGGCGCTGCTCACCATCTTCGTGGTGAAGGAAGAGTTTCACCCGGATAGCGACGCGAAAGCTCATGCGCGCGGCACCGCCGACGCGCCCGCCCGACGCACCAATTACGCGGTGGTGGCCGCGCTCCTCGTGACCGCGATGATGGTGCTGCTCGCCAACATGTCGATCGAGCCGATCATCACCGTGTATATCGGCGGCCTTGGCGTGAATGCCACGCATCTTGCGCGCGTGGCCGGCGTGGTTATGGCATGCTCGGCGCTCGGAAGCATGCTGACGGCCGCGCGCCTCGGCGCGCTGGCCGACCGGTTCGGGAGCTGGCGCGTGATCGTTGTCTGCCTCGTGCTCACGGGGCTGGCGATGGTGCCGCAAGCCTTCGTCACGCACTGGTGGCAGCTCGCGGCTTTGCGCGTGCTGATGGGGATGACGCTCGCGGGCCTGTTGCCCTCGATCGGCAAGCTGGCGCGGCAATCGGTGGATGAAAGCAGGACCGGCCGCATGCTCGGTTATCTGCAATCGGCGCAATTCAGCGGCCAGGTGGTGGGACCGGTGATCGGCGGCGTGATCGGCGTTCATCTCGGGCTGCACGCGGTGTTCTTCGTGACCGGCGCGCTGCTGATCGCTTGCGGCGGCCTCGCGGGCTGGGCGCACCGCCGCGCTGGGGCCTGACATGCTGGCAAGCTGGCAGGCACATCGAATCGTTTAACGCATCCGGTGGGGAGGGAACATGAGCACACAAGCGGATAATCGCGCGTTACTGCGCACGCTCGGCATCGACAAGCCGATCATTCAGGCGCCCATGGCCGGCGTCACCACGCCGGCGCTGGCCGCCGCGGTGTCGAACGCGGGCGGTCTCGGCTCGCTCGGCGTTGCCGCGATGAACGCGGAGAACGCGCGCCGCGCGATCCATCAGACTCGCGAGCTAACGACGAAGCCTTTCAACGTCAACGTGTTCTGCCATCGCCCGGCGACACCCGATGCGGCCGTCGAGCGTGCATGGCTCGACTGGCTCGAACCGGTGTTCCGGCAATACGGCGCGACGCCGCCGCAAGCGCTCAGCGAGATCTACACGAGCTTCGTCGTCGACACCGCGATGCAGGCGATGCTGCTCGCGGAGAAGCCGGCCGTCGTGAGCTTCCATTTCGGCTTGCCGCCCGATGCGGTGATCGCGCAACTGAAGCACGCGGGCATCCGTTTGCTGGCGAGCGCGACGAATCTCGACGAAGCGGCGGCGGCCGTCGAGGCGGGTGTCGATGCGATCGTCGCGCAGGGCATCGAAGCGGGCGGTCATCGCGGCGTGTTCGACACGACCGGGCGCGACGAACGCCTCGGCACGTTCGCGCTGACGCGCCTGCTCGCGAGCGAGTTCGACCTGCCCGTGATCGCGGCGGGCGGCATCATGGACGGCGCCGGCATCGCGGCCGCGCTCGCGCTGGGCGCGCAGGCTGCGCAATTGGGCACGGCGTTCGTCGCGTGCCCGGAAACCTCGATCGACGACGGCTATCGCCGCGCGCTGCTCAGCGATGCAGCACGCTCGACGACGTTCACGTCGGTCATTTCGGGGCGGCTCGCGCGCAGCATCGTCAATCGCTTCACCGCGCTCGGCGAGGACCCGCAAGCCCCGCGCACGCCGTCCTATCCGATCACCTATGACGCGGGCAAGGCGCTCAATGCAGCCGCCAAGGCCAAGGGTGAATTCGGCTACGGCGCGCAATGGGCGGGCCAGGCCGCGCCGCTTGCGCGCTCGTTGCCGGCCGGCGAACTGATGGCGCAACTGGAACGCGAAACGCGAGAAAGTATCGAGCGGTTGCAATCGGTGTGGAACTAGCAGTCCAGCTTCAATACCAGCGCACAGATGGAACACATCGGCACGCGTGGGCATGCGCGGGCCGATGTCCGATTAGCTTCCCGCCTCAGTTCCGCACCCCATGCATTCGGTCCAGCGCGGCCGCGATCGACGGGTTCTCAAGCCAACAAAACAAAGGCGGACAGGCATGCAACGCAAATTCGACGATCTCCTGCTGGGCAGCATCGAGCTCTTCTGCCTCGCGGCGGAGCTGGGTAGCTTCACGCTGGCGGCCAATGCCGCGAGTGTCACACCGGCGGCGGTGAGCCGCTCGGTGGCGCGGCTCGAGGAACGGCTCGGCGTGCGCCTGTTCGTGCGCACTACACGCCAGATCCGTCTGACCGACGCGGGGCGGCGCTACTTCGAGCAGTGCCGGCAAGCCCTGTCGCAACTGATGGACGCCGAGCGCGAAGTGACGGGCGAGCAGACCACGCCGGCCGGCGTGCTGCGCATCAGCATGCCGACGCCGTATGGACACTATCGCGTGTTGCCGATATTGCCGGCGTTTCGCGAGCGCTATCCGCAAGTCCAGGTCGAGACGCACCTGAGCAATCGCAACATCGACTTTGCGGAACAAGGTTTCGATCTCGCGATACGCGGTCGCGCACTGGCCGATTCAAATCTCGTCGCGCGCAAGCTCGAAGACGCGGAAATGGTCGTGGTGGCGGCGCCCGCCTATCTGAAGCGCGCGGGCATGCCGAAAACCGTCGAGGACCTGCGGGCGCACGAGTGCATCCAGTTCGAACTGCCGAGCAGCGGGCGTCATCTCGCCTGGACCTTCGAGGGTTCGCCTGAAGATGGCGACGTGCTGACGACGGGAAGCTATGGAACGTCGGGCGATGCGCTCGCCGGCGTGACGCTCGCGCGTGCCGGCGCGGGCCTGTTTCAGACGTATCGCTTCGTCGTGGAGGACGACCTGCGCGAAGGTCGGCTCGTGGAAGTGTTGCGCGAAGCGGGCGGACGCACGCGACCATTCATCCTGCTTTATCCGCACGCGCGCTACCTGACCTCGCGCGTGCGGGCTTTCGTCGAATTTCTCGTCGAGCAGTTGGCCAAACCCGCGACGCCCGCGCCGAGCACGCGCGCGCATTGAGCGGCGCGCGCCGCTTCATCGCATGGCCCGCTCAGTGGCCTGCGCTCTGGCCGCCGTCCACATGCAGAATCTCGCCGGTCACGAACGGTGCCGAGTCGAGATAGAGGATCGCATTCACGATGTCGCTCATCTCGCCCATATGACCCACTGGATGCAATGCGCCAAGCGCCGCATGCGTTTCGGGCGCGTGCATCGGTGACTTGATGATGCCGGGCGAAACCGCGTTGGCGCGAATTCCGCGCTTCGCATACTCGATCGCGAGCGAGCGGGTCGCGGCGGCGAGGCCCCCCTTGGTCAGCGACGTCAACACGGACGGTACGCCGTCAATCGCGTGATCCACGAGGCTCGTCGTGATGCTGACCACGTGCCCGCGCTCATGCTTTTCCATCTCGGCGATCGCGAGCTGCGTGATGTGGAAGAAGCCCGCGAGATTGATGCCGGTGATCGTCGCGTAATCTTCCGCGGTGTATTGGGTGAACGGCTTGGCCACGAAAATGCCCGCATTGTTGACGAGCGTGTCGACACGACCGAAGCGCGCCACGGCCGTCTCGATCACCCGTCGAGCCGTGGCCGGATCGGCGATGTCACCGGCCACGGTGACGAGCTTGGGATCGTCGGACGGCTTGATGCCGCGCGATGTCGCGACCACGTTATGGCCGAGCTTGCGAAATGCCTTGACGGTTTCGGCGCCGATGCCTTGCGATGCACCGGTGACCACGATGACTTTGGGAGACTGACTCATAGTGAACCTCGAAGTAGGTTGGATCAGCAATCTGTGATCGGACTGATGGCTCCAATGGCTACTAATTTATGCGGTCGTGCTCCGCTTTTGCACACAAGGCGCGGACTAACAGTTGTGAGCCGCAGGAACAAGCGGTGAGTGATGGCGCGTAGCGGCAGTGGTCCTGTCGGTGCCGGTCGGTCTGTCGCGCGCATCCGCGTTCACGATGTCTGCGTTCGTGGGTCGTGATCGAACTCGAGTCTGATGCCGCCCGGCTCGTACACCATCGTGTGGCGTTTGGGCCCGCCACCGAGGTCTTCGGGCGCGAATTCGACTTTGACGCCCGGCCAGGCGGACACGCGCGCGAAGGTGTCCTGCAGTGCTTCCTCGCTGCCCACGCGCAGCGCAAGATGATGCAGTCCGACATGGACCTTGCGATCGAATTCGACGAGGCGGCTTGAATCGGTGACCTGCCAGAGGGTCACCACGACATGTCCGTCCGACACGAACGCAGCCGGATAGGCAGGCCTCTCTCCCACCTGCTGCCAGCCCAGACACTTCACGAAGAAGTCGCGCGTGAGGTTCAGATCGCGGACGGTGAGTCCGACGTGATCGAGACCCAGCGTAAGCGGTTTGTCAGTCATCGTTTCGTCCTCCTGAAGGGAGAGCGGGCAGCGCCCGAATCCGTGCCGGAAAGAATTTAGCCCCAAGGAATCGCGGCGATATTCGCCGGCGGTTCAATTCAGTTTTTACACCATGTAGCGCATACGGCGAGGAAATCTGCTTGCATCAATCTGCATAGTCAAATATATTGAAGTCAGATATCGAGGAGGCGATCGATGGATGATTCGATCAACGAAGACTTTGAGCGCACGCAGAAGCTGGCGTCCGTGCTGGGTCAGGCGCGTCAGCTGATTGCAAGCGAACTCAGGGCGGGGCTCGCGGATGCAGGACTGAATCTGCAGGAGCGCGGCGTTCTGCTCACGCTGGCGCGCGGCAGCGTGAAAACACCGGCCGCACTGTCGAAATTGGCGGGTGTCCACCCGGCCCGGATGACCCGCGTGCTGGACAAGCTCGAAAACAGCGGATTGATCGAGCGCGCCCGCAACGGCAGGGATCGTCGCCTCGTGGATGTGTCGTTGACGCGGGAAGGGCAGATCGTCGCCGCCAGGAACACACAGGTTGTCCAAGGAGCATGGAGCGAGCGGCTTTCGCATCTCTCGAAGTCCGATTTCGACGCGTTGAGCCAGCTTCTTTCAAGGCTGCTGGACCGCTGAGGCGGCATTTTTTTTAACCATTTATCTGACATTGCAGATAATAACGCGCCACTGACGGGCGCTTCGAACCGAGACGAGGACGCAACATGAATCCATCGAGCAACCCAGCCGCGCCGGCCCAGCTGACTGGCGCAAAATTTGCACTCGGCACGTTTGCGGTGGCGCTCGCCACTTTCATGAATGTGCTGGATTCGTCGATCGCCAACGTCGCGATTCCTACGCTCTCCGGCAACCTCGGTGTGTCGATCGACGAAGGCACATGGGTCATCACGCTGTTTGCCGCGGCCAACGCGGTGTCGATTCCGTTGACGGGGTGGCTCACGCAGCGCGTCGGCCAGGTCAAGCTGTTCGTCTGGGCAATCCTGCTGTTCGTGCTGTCATCGGCGGCGTGCGGTCTCGCTCCGAACCTGATGGTGCTGCTCGCCGCCCGCGTCGTGCAGGGCGCCGTGGCGGGGCCGCTGGTGCCGCTTTCTCAGGCTTTGCTGCTCGGCTCGTTTCCGAAGGAAAAAAGCTCGAGCGCGCTCGCGCTGTGGGCGATGACGGCGACGGTCGGGCCGATTGCGGGCCCGGCGCTCGGCGGCTGGATCACCGACAGCTACAGCTGGTCGTGGATCTTCTACATCAACGTGCCGGTCGGCCTGTTCGCCGCGGGCGCGATCTGGTCGATCTACCGCGACCGCGAGACGCCGGCCCGCAAGCTCCCGATCGACAAGGTCGGCCTGATCTCGCTGATCGCATGGGTCGCACCGCTGCAGATCATGCTCGACAAGGGCCGCGACCTCGACTGGTTCAGCTCGCCGGTGATCTGGGCGCTGACGATCGTCGCCGTGGTGAGCTTCCTGTTCTTCCTGATCTGGGAATTGACGGAGGAAAAGCCGATCGTCAACCTGCGGCTTTTCGCCAGACGTAACTTTCTCGGCGGCACGATTGCGATTTCGGTCGCCTATGCCATCTTCTTCGCCAATCTCGTGATCCTGCCGCAGTGGATTCAGGGCTTTCTCGGCTACCGGGCGGTGGACGCGGGGCTCGTGACCGCGCCGCTCGGCATTTTCGCCGTGATCCTCGCCCCGGTGATGGGCAAGATCATGCCTCGTTCGGACATGCGGGTGCTTGCCACGCTTGCGTTCGTCGGATTCGCCGGCGTGTTCTTCATGCGCTCGAACTACACGACCGGCGTCGACGCCTGGACGCTCGTGCTGCCCACCTTGCTGCAGGGCATTCCGACCGCGCTGTTCTTCACGCCGCTCACCGCGATCATCCTGTCGGGTCTGAAGCCGGAGGAGATTCCGGCGGCGGCGGGTCTGTCCAACTTCGCGCGGATTTTTGCCGGCGCGGTGGGCACGTCACTGATGAGCACCGCGTGGAACGACCGCACGATTCTGCACCATGCGCGACTTGCCGAACAATCGAGCGTGGACGATCCTGGCTTTACCGGCGCGATCGCGCACCTGCAGGCGGCGCTGGACGCGGGCGTTCCCAAGGCCACGGCCTTTTACGAAGCCTCGCTGAACGCGCAGGCGACGATGCTCGGCCTGAACGACATCTTCTGGATCTCGGCGGTGATCTTTGTCGTCATCATCCCGCTGATCTGGGTGACGAAGCCGGCCAAGGGTGGTGCCGCGGGCGCGGCAGCCGCCGGCGGACATTGAATCCAATTTGGCAACCTGGTTCGGACGGAAAATGAAACAGACCATCCTCTTCTTGACATTATCTGATAATGCAGATATTGTTCAAATCAACGAGGAGGACACCGCCATGGACCATTACACGACGAAGAACTTCATGCTTACGAACAGTATCGGCTTCAGGCTCGTCAAGGCCCGTAACGTCGTCGTCGCGGAAATGGACGCGGCGCTCAAGGACCTCGAAATCAACGGCCAGCAGATGGGCATCCTGCTTTCGCTGAAGCAGGGTGTGGCAACCACGCCTTTCGAGCTGTCGAAGCTGCTCGGAATCGACACCGGCCTGATGACGCGGATGCTGGACAAGCTGGAATCGAAGGGGCTGCTGGTACGATCGCGCGACCCGCAAGATCGCCGCGTGGTCAATCTGACCTTGACCGCGGAGGGGCAGAAAGTCGCCGCGCGGATTCCGGAAGTCGCGCCGCATGTGTTGAACGCCCGCTTGCGCAAATTCACGAAGGCCGAGTTTGCCGAGCTGGACCGCCTGCTTCGCAAGTTCACAGGCGATTGAACGGCGCGGCCGTGTGCCGCGCTTTTTTTCACCATTAATCTGATTTGTCAGAAAATGAAAACGCAGACTTCTAGGGCAAACACCGTCGCCCGTTCGCTGAAGCTCGGTGTTTCGGTGATCTCCTTCGCGGTGCTGGCGGCATGTGCAAACTATGCGGGCATCCACAGCGACAAGCAGATCGATCAACCACGGCAGCTGGAAACGTCCCAGAGCCTCCCGCAAGAGCAGGGGCACTGGCCATCCGCCGACTGGGTCGACCAGTTCGGCGACGCGCAACTGAAAGCATTGATCGCCGAGGCACTGCAAGGTAGCCCGACGCTCGGCCAGGCGCGCGCGCGAGTCGAGCAGGCGCAAGCCTACAGCGAAACGGCGAAGGCGAACACGCTGCCGCGCGTCGATGCGTCGTACACGCTGACGCGCCAGCAGTACAGCAGCACCGCGTTGATTCCGCCGCCGTACGCCGGCTCATGGCAGACGGAGAACAAGGGGCTGCTGAGCGCTTCTTACGATCTCGACCTGTGGGGCAAGAACCGCGAGGCGCTGCGCGCGGCTGTCTCGGAGGCGTCCGCGAGCGAGGCCGACGTGGAAGTCGTCAGGCTCACGCTCGACACCTCGATCGCCCGCACTTACAACGAGCTGGCGCGGCTCTACGCATTGCGCGACATCGCGCAGCAGGAAGTCGCGCGGCGCGAGCAGATCGACCGCATCACCGCGAGCCGCATCGCAAACGGCCTCGATACCGAAGTGGAGCGCAAGACGGCCGAGGCGAATCTGTTCACGAGCCGTGCCCGCGTCAGCGCGCTCGACGGCAGCATCCTGACCACCCGGTATCAACTGGCGGCGCTGCTTGGCAAGGGTCCCGACCGGGGACTCGCGATCACGCGGCCGACGCTCGGCGTCGGCGACGACGTGCGTCTGCCGGACAACCTGCCGGCTGATCTGCTGGGCCGCCGGCCCGACATCGTCGCGGCGCGCTGGCGCGTCGATGCGATCACGCACGAGGTGAAGGAAGCGAAGGCCGAGTTCTATCCCGACATCAACCTGAGCGCCGCGATCGGTTTCGACGCGTTCGGCTTCGGCCGCCTTTTGAGCGCCGCGAGTCGCACGGCCTCGGTGGGCTCGGCGATCCATCTGCCGATCTTCGATGGGGGTGAGTTGCGCGCGCAGTTGAAGGGCCGCTACGCCCAGTTCGACTATGCGGTGGCGACCTACAACCAGACGCTGATCGGCGCGCTGAGCGGCGTGGCCGCGCAGATCGCGCAGATCCGCTCGAGCGACGCGCAGCTCGGCGATGCGCAGGCCGCGCAGCAGGCCGCGAGCGATGCCGATCGACTGGCGACCACGCAATACAAGGCCGGCCTCACCAACCAGCTGACCGTACTCAATGCCGACGTCACCGCGCTGAACGCCGACGAGGCGATCGCCAATCTGAAGATGAACCGCCGCGACCAGCAGATCGAGCTCGCGTCGGCGTTGGGCGGCGGCTATGTCGATACGTCGGCCAGCGCCGACCATCACGCGGACGTCGCCGCCGTCCCGACCCGTCAAGCCAATGCCGCGGTTGCCGCACGTTGAACGGCAGGTCGGAAAACCTATCAGGAGAACTGCAATGAGCGATTCGATCACGACCGACCGCGAACTGGCGGATCGGGAAGACGAACAGAAGACGGGCGGGCAAGCGCCTGCCACGCCCCAAGATGACAACAAGGCCACGCCGCCGGCACGCCGCAAACGCCTGATCGCGCTGCTCGGCGCTGCGGTCGTGCTCGCGGGCGCGGCCTACGGCGGGTACTACCTGACCGAGGGCCGATATCACGAAGTGACCGACGACGCGTACGTCAGCGGTAATCTCGTGCAACTGACGCCGCAGGTCACCGGCACGGTGATCGCCGTCAACACCGACGACACGCAGATCGTGAAGCAGGGCGACCCCGTCGTCACGCTCGATCCGGCCGATGCGAGACTTGCGCTCGCCGATGCCGAAGCGCAGCTCGGCCAGACCGTGCGACGCGTGAGCGGCCTGTATGTCAACAACGACTTCTACGCGGCGAACGTCGCTCAGCGCGAAGCGGATCTGGGCCGCGCCCGCGACGACCTGCATCGTCGCGAGGCCGTCGCGGACACGGGCGCCGTGTCCGCCGAAGACATCGCGCACGCCCGCGACGCGGTCAGCGTCGCGCGGGCAGCGCTCGACGCCGCGCGCCAGCAGGGCGAAGCCAACCACGCGCTGACCGACCGCACCACGGTCGAACAGCATCCGGACGTGCAGGCCGCCGCCGCGAAAGTGCGGACCGCGTGGCTCGCCTATGCGCGCGATACGTTGCCGGCTCCGGTGACCGGCTACGTCGCGCAGCGCCGGGTTCAGGTCGGCCAGCGCGTCGCGCCCGGCACGCCGCTGATGGCGATCGTGCCGCTCGACGGCGTATGGGTCGACGCGAACTTCAAGGAAGTGCAGCTCAAGCACATGCGGATCGGCCAGCGGGTCACGCTGACATCGGACGTCTACGGTAGCGGCGCGCGATATCACGGGCGTATCGAGGGCTTTTCGGCCGGCACCGGCAGCGCGTTCGCGACGCTGCCGGCGCAGAACGCCACCGGCAACTGGATCAAGATCGTGCAGCGGCTGCCGGTTCGCATCGCGCTCGACCCGGCCGAGCTGGCCGCGCATCCGCTGCGTATCGGCCTGTCGATGGCGGTCGACGCCGATACGCGCGACGAATCCGGTTCGCAGTTGGGCGCGGCGCAGAACACGCGCTATCGCACCGATGTTTTCGCGCACTACGATGCGCAGGCCGACGCCGAGATCGACAAGATCATCAAGCAAAACGAAATGATCTCCCGCGCGATGGCCGCGCAACCGCAATCGCCATCGCCATCGCCATCGCCATCGCAATCGCAATCGCAACGCGTGGCGTCGCACGAACACAAGGCAAATGCGGGTTGAAGCGCGTCGAGCGCAGCCTGTCGCGACACAGCGTGAAGCGGCAGGTCACCGAGGCGGGGCTCAACGGCCGAGCGCCGCCTCGTCCTCGGCCAATGCCGTCGGTACGGCCTCGCGCAGGAAATCCACGAAAGTCCTGATTTTGGCGTCCAGATACTGGCGCGACGCATGGACCGTGAAGGCCGTCAGTTTCTGCAGCCGATACTGCGGCAGCACGCGCACCAGTGCGCCGCTGTCGAGCAAGGGCAGCGCGCTCGACATCGGCAGCGCTCCGATACCCACCCCTTCGCGCAGCGCGACACCGAGCGCGTCAGGAAGGTTGACTTCGACCGCCGCCTTCGGAAGCTCGACCGTTTCACGGCCGTTGGGTCCGTCCAGATGCCAGCGATCGCGCGGGAAAATCGACATAACGAGCTGTAGGCAAGTGTGACCCCGAATGTCCTGTACCGTGTGCGGCGTACCGCGCGCGTGCAGATAAGCGGGCGCTGCACAGAGCACGCTGTGGACCTCTCCGAGCCGATGCGAAACGAGCCCCGAGTCGGGCAGCTGCGTCGCACTCAATCGAAGCATCGGGTCGTAGCCATCGTCGAGAAGATCCGGCGTGCCTGACGATAACGTCAGCTCGACCGACACGGCAGGATAGCGCTCCTGATACCGGACCGCTGCCGGCACCAGATAGGTCGTGCCAAAGCCTGGCGACGCATGCACGCGCAGCCGCCCCGAGGGTCTGACTTGCGCATTGGCTGCCTCGGCTTCGGCCTCGTCGACAGAGGTGAGTATCTGTTGGCAGCGGTCCAGATATCGCTCGCCCGCCTCGGTCAGCGCGAGGCGCCGGGTACTTCGGTGCAGCAGACGCGTGCGCAAATGCGTCTCGAGTTGCGCGACCGCCCGCGACGCGTTGGCTGTCGGAATGTTCAGGCGCGAGGCCGCTGCCGTGAAGCTTCCTTCTTCGGTGATGCGGACGAATATCCGCATCATGTTGAGCTTGTCCATTACAAATGCACGCGAACCTGTTCCGTAAATGTCCGTATCGCTTCTTCATTGCGCGACAGGAAAATCCATTGGCCGACTCGCTTCGGAACCAGAAGTCCCGCTTCGACGAGCACGGCGATATGCATTGATACCGTCGACTGGGCCAGACCGCTGCGCGCCTGGATGACGTGCACGGGTACGCCGCGGCCATAGTTGAGATAGCCGTTCGGAAAGGTCTCGGCGGGGGCTCTCAACCACGCGAGGATGTCGCGCCGCAGCGGATTCGCGAGAGCCTTGTGAATCAGGTTCGTGTCGATCATCAATTACTCCGTGTGTGCCCGGCGCTTCGTGCCGGCGGCGTCAGCAACGCCGTGGCGATCGTTCCCGCGGCATGTTCGCCGAGGTCTTCCCGCACCAGCGACAGGGCGAGATGGATGCCCGCACTCGCGCCGCCCGACGAGTACAGGTTGCCATCCTTCAGGCAGCCAGGATTCGACATCACATGGACCAGCGGATATTCGGCCGCGAGGCGGTCAGCGTCGCGCCAATGCGTGGTCAGCCAGCGGCGATCGGCGAGACCGGCTCTTGCAAGCAGAAACGCGCCGTTCGAAATGCAGGCGAGCCTGTGGGTCCTTGGTCCCGCATCGCTCAACCAGTCCACGAGTTTGCGATGCTCACGGGCAGAACCGACCACCGGGGAGCCAGGCACCACGACAATATCGAAGGGCGGGCGCGTATCGAACAGGCACTCGGTCGTACCCACGGCCGTCCCGTTCGACGAAAACACCGGCCCCGGCGACGGCCCGATCAGATGCGCCTCATAGAGGACGCCGCCATACAGGCGGTTGGCCTGATGAAACACATCCATCGGACCACTGACCTCGAGCAGCTGAAATCCCGCATAGAGCATCATCGCGACACGCATGCGCACTCAGCCGGTGAACGCTCGCGACACGAGCGCGGATTGTGTCGCCACATGCGCCGCATGCGATCCCGGCGCGGTCGATGCGCAAGCATCAGGTCCCGCGTACAGCAGCGTCGTGCCGGCAGGCAGAATCTCGCGTAGCAGCGGCTCGACGAAATTCCATGCGCCCTGATTGCGCGCTTGCTCCTGGCACCAGACCACGCTCTTCAGGTTCGGATAGCGAGCGAGCTCGGCGGCCAGTTGTTGCGCCGGAAACGGATAGAGCTGCTCGACGCGGATGATCGGGGTGTCGGTCATACCGGCGCTGCGGCGATGCGCGAGCAATTCGAAGTAGACCTTGCCGCTCGTCACGATCACACGCTCCACATCAGTCGCGCGCGACGCGTCGATCTGGGTGTCCGGCAGAACCTCGCGGAATTCGCCGTGACTCAACTCGTCGAACGTGCTGGTCGCCTCCGGGTGGCGCAGCAGCGACTTGGGCGTCATCACGACGAGCGGGCGCCGTTCGAAGGCGCGGGCCTGCATCAGCAGCAAATGGAACAGTTGCGCGGGCGTGGTCGGTTCCGCAACCCGCATATTGTTTTGCGCACTCAATTGCAGGTAGCGCTCGAGCCTCGCCGACGCGTGCTCGGGACCCTGGCCTTCCTGCCCGTGAGGCAGGAACAGCGTCAGGCCGCTGTGTTGTCCCCACTTGGCCGCGCCCGCCGCGATGAACTGGTCGATCACGACCTGCGCGCCATTGGCGAAATCACCGAATTGCGCTTCCCAGATCACCAGCGCATTGCGATTCACCGTCGAATAGCCATACTCGAATGCCAGCACGGCGGCCTCGGAGAGAATCGAGTTCGTCACGGTGAACCGGCCCTGGGTTGCGCCGAGATGATCGAGTGGAACATAGACCCCATCGGGACGATGTATCCGTGTCTGATCGTGCAGAACGGCGTGCCGGTGGTTGAACGTCCCGCGTGCGCTGTCCTGCCCGCTCAGTCGGATACCGACCCCGGCCGCGAGTAACGATGCGAATGCCAGATGTTCGCCCATGCCCCAGTCGAGCAGGCGTTTTCCGGATGCCATCTCCTGACGCCCGTTCATCATCTTCCTGACGAGCACATGCAGCGTCAGGTCCGCGCGGACGGTCGAGATCCGCTGCGCGAGGCCGCGCAGATCGTCGGCCGACGGGGCGAGGTGGCGGGCCGGGCCGGTTTGCGCGGCTGAGCGCGAGCGCTCGCCGGCTTCCTCGTGTAGCGGCGAAGCATAGGAACCCACGGTCTCGTGCGCGCGCTCGAGAAGTTCGCGACGCGCGCTGACGTAGCGTTGCGCCTCGTCGGCCTTCAGCACGCCTTGCTGGATCAGCCGGTTCGCGTAGCGTGTCCTCACGCCCGGATGACCCGCGATCGAGCGATACATCAGCGGTTGTGTGATGCCGGGCGTGTCCTGTTCCTGATGCCCGTACCTGCGAAAGCAGACGAGATCGATGACGACGCTGCGCTTGAACTTGCTGCGATAGTCGAGGGCGAGCCGCGCCGCCATCGCGACCGCTTCAGGGTCGTCGCCATTGACGTGCAGGATCGGCGCCTCGATCATCTTCGCGACGTCCGTCGTATAGAACGACGAACGCGTGTCGCGCGGATCGGAAGTCGTAAAACCGATCTGGTTGTTGACGACGACGTGGACGGTGCCGCCCGTGCCGTGTCCGCGCGTGTAGGAAAGGCTCAGCGTTTCCATGACCACGCCCTGTCCACTCATCGCCGCGTCGCCGTGGATTTCGACCGGCAGCACGTCGTCGCCGTCGGCGCTGCCGGCGAGATCCGCCTTCGCGCGCGCCATGCCTTGCACGACCGGGTTGACGACTTCCAGATGCGACGGGTTGAACGCGAGCGTCACCTCGACCGGTCCGGCGTCGGTCTCGACCGAACTGGCAAAGCCCTTGTGATACTTGACATCGCCGTCCGTCAGTTTTTCGGCGTCCTTGCCGTCGAATTCGTCGAACAGCGCGCGCAGCGGCTTGCCGACGACATTCATGAGCACATTCAGGCGGCCGCGGTGCGCCATGCCCATCACGAGCGCGCGCAGCTTCTTCGACGCGCCATACCGGACCAGTTCGTCGAGCAGCACGATCAACGACTCGCCGCCTTCGAGCGAGAAGCGCGTTTGTCCGACATAGCGCGCGTGCAGGTGTTTTTCGAGCCCTTCGGCTGCGCTCAAACGCTCCAGCAGCCGCAGTTTCTCAGCGGCCTGCAGCGACGGCGTGGCGCGCGAGGATTCGAGCCGTAGCTGCCACCAGCGCCGCTGCTGCGCGTCGGCGAGGTGCATGAACTCGGCGCCGAGTGTGCCGGTGTACGTTTGCTCGAGCGCGGCAACGATATCCTTCAGCGTCGCGTCGTCCTCGAAGAGAAACGTGTCGGCGGTGCTGAACGTGGTCGACATGTCGGCGGCCGTCAGGCCGTAGTAGGCCGGCGTCAATTCGGCGTAGGAGCGTGGCGGCGTCCACGCCAGCGGGTCGAGATCGGCCACGCGCGTGCCGATCATCCGGAACGCGGCAATCAGCGTTTGCACCGCCACCTGCTTTCTCGCGAGGCCCAGCGCGTCGGCGGCCTCCTTGTTGGCCTGCTTATTGGGTTGCTTATTGGCCTGCTTATCGGGCTCGCTACCGGCTTCGTTGCTGGCCGCGACGACGGTACGCGGCGTTCGTTTAGCCAGCTCGACGAAGCTGGAGATCACCGGTGCGTGCGGCTGGTCGTCACGATCGCTGCCATCGATGGCGGGGGTGTCGCGCAACGCGTCGAACCACGTCCGCCACTCGGCTGTGACCGCATTCGGGTCAGCCAGGTAAAGCTCATATTGCTCTTCGACGTAGGGGGCGTTGCCCCCGAACAGGAAAGAGCTCTGACGTTCCTTCAACATGATGAATCTGCCCTTGCTCGCTGTGCGGCCGTGAGCCGGCCGCAACATATGGAGTGACGACTATCGTTGCTTGTAGCCACCCACCGAACAGCCAGGCATCGACGCGCGTCACAAGCGCCGTCCTTGGCGGGAGACCTCCCGGCACGCCCGGGTGATATCCCAAGTCGCAGTCGTGTAGACAGTCTAGTTAATCGATGCTGTGGCGGAAATGCGCGGATGGTGCGTTCGTCTGCCAACTAGTCGAAGTTTTGGGCCACGCGCGCAGTGCTGGCTTACCTCGTGTCGGGCATCGTTGCGGCGAGAGATTTGTTACGCCCAGACACAATAGTTTTTCCGGGCGCTGACGGCATCAGCGGCCGATGATGCGGTAAGCTGCGCCACGGCATCGCAAACATAGTTTCCACCATGAAGGTCACGGCATGAAAGTCGCCATTGTTGTATTCGATGGTGTGCAGGCGCTGGATGTAGCAGGCCCACTCGATGTGTTCGCCGAGGCGAACACGTTTCTTCCCGAGCATCAGCGCTACGAGGTCTCGCTGGTCGGACGCGAAGCGGGCACCGTGACCTGCTCGAATGGCATGCAACTGGCGGTTTCGTTTGGCTATGCCGACCGTGACATTCAATGGGACCTGCTGCTGGTCGCGGGCGGACCTCAGTTGCCCGATGCGCAGCCTTCGAATGAATTCCTGACCTGGTTGCAGAATCAGGCGCGCAGCGCGAGCCGCTTCGGCTCCGTATGCAATGGTGCATTCGTGCTCGCGCGTGCGGGGCTGCTCGATGGCAAGGAAGTCACGACGCACTGGTCGGACGCGAATCGGCTGTCCAATGAATTTCCGCAAGCCAACGTGCGGCCGGACAGGATCTTCGTTCGCGACGGTCGGCTTTTCACGTCAGCCGGCGTGACCGCGGGCATCGATCTGTGTCTGGCGCTCGTCGCCGAGGACTGGGGGCACGAGCTCGCGGTGCGGGTCGCGAAGCGTCTGGTCGTGTATATCCAGCGGGAAGGCGGTCAGTCGCAGTACAGCCCCTATATCGGCGCGGGCAAGGACGAAGATCCGATCCTCCACAAGGTCTATCGATATGTGAGCGAGCATATTACCGGGACGCTGTCGATCGAGGAGCTCGCGAGCGCGGCCTCGGTGAGCCGCCGTACATTGTCGCGGGTATTCGCGAAGCACGCGAAGGTGACGCCCTCGGTATTCGTCGAGCAGGTGCGCGTCGATACGGCGAGAAAACTGCTCGAGGATACCGATGCTCCGCTGAAGACGGTCGCGTTCAAATGCGGCTTTCACAACGCCACGCATATGCGCACGACATTCTCGCGGCGGCTCAACGTCACGCCGAAGCAATATCGGATGCGATTCAGAGGGGAGGCGAGTGCACAACAGTGAGCCCACCGCGGCGCTGGCGGACGTGTCGTCGTTGACCAACGACGATTCGGCGCAATTGCTTCCCGACATCATTCAGTCCGGCTTGTCGATCCTCTTCTGCGGCATCAACCCGGGATTACGCGCGGCGTCGACAGGGCACCACTTCGAAGGCAGGGGTAACCGGTTCTGGAGAGTTCTCCATCGCGCCGGTTTCACGGACGAGGAGTTTCGCCCCGAGAACGACCGGCAACTGTTGAATCGTGGATACGGTCTTACCACGGCGGTCTTACGTCCCACGGCTCGTGCGGACCAACTGTCGAAGGCGGAGATTCAAGCCGCCGCGGCGCAGTTCGAACTGAAGATTCGACACTACGCGCCGCGCTTCATCGCGTTTCTTGGCAAGGTGGCGCTCGCCGAAATGTCCGGCCAGCGTGATATCGAATGGGGCTTGCAAGCCCGTGATTTCGCCGGTGCGCGCGCATGGGTCCTGCCAAACCCAAGCGGACTGAACCGATCGTTCAGCCTCGATGCACTCGTGAGCGCCTACCGTGAGCTCCGGTTGGCTGCGAAACTGGCGCTTCCCGACTAGACGGCGATTGCCGCCATAGGCGGGCGTTGCTGCCTTTTGCGGCGCGCTAAGCCGCGTCTCACGCTTTTGCCCGAGCCCTGCGGGTCGGTTCCACGCAGCCTGTAACGGCTGGTCGCGCATCAGCGTTCCGCTTGACTCAAACCAGCGCCTGAATCGCATGGCCCGTGACGAACCACCATGGTTCGTCACGACGCACGCTTTTCCGCCCATGCCGCGCGAGCGGCGCACAGCCGGTCGACACAGCACGGCCTGGCCAATTTTCCGTACTGGATGGCCCAAAACCCGCCTAGCCGAAGCTTTAAGAAATCGGCCCGATCTCTGACAATTAAGCAATCGGTGAACAGCAACGAAGAGCGGTGAGCCGACAGCTGACTGTCCGCGTCGGGCAGTACAGCTAACTAAACCAGAGCGGGTTGAAACCTATGACGACTGAAACGGAAGCGCCGAGTATCCCGCGATCGCTGGAACGCAATCCTGTACGCGTGGTAGCGGCGCCGCCCCGGACGGCTCCTGCGCAGGTGACTTTTACGGCGCGTATTGCGCTCGGGCTCGTCGGCATGCTGTTCGCATCGTTGCTGGCGATCCTGAACGAGCAGGTCACCGCGGCCGCGATGGCCGATCTCCAGGGCGCGTTCCTGATCGGACATGACGACGGCACCTGGCTCACTTCGCTGTTCGAAGCAGCGAACGTCGCGACGATGGTGTTTGCGCCGTGGTTCGGCATCACGTTCACGCTGAAGCGGTTCACGATCGGCGCCGTACTCGCGACGATGTTCTTCGGCTTGCTGTGCCCGTTCGCCCCGAACCTGCCGACGCTGTACGTGTTGCGCATCCTGCAGGGAATCGCGGGCGGAAGTCTTCCGCCGATGCTGATCATCGTGGCGCTGCGCTATCTGCCGCCCAATCTCAAGCTGTATGGCCTCGCCGGCTATGCGCTGACAGCGACCTTCGGGCCGGCCCTCGGCACGCCGCTCGCCGCGTTGTGGACGGAGTTCGTCAGCTGGCGCATGGCGTTCTGGCAGATCGTTCCGCTCGGCGTGCTGTGCTGCATCGCGATTCAGCGGGGGCTTCCCGCGGACCCGATGAAGCTCGAGCGGTTTCGCTCGTTCGACTGGATCGGCTTCGTGACCGGATTTCCCGCCATCGCGATGCTGGTGATCGGTCTTTTGCAGGGCGATCGTCTCGACTGGTTCGATTCGGGGTTCATTCGCGTGATGTTCGGCGCGGGGGCGCCGCTGCTCGTTGCATTTCTCGTCAACGAATGGTGTCAGCCGGTGCCGTTTTTCAAGCTTCAACTGCTTGCGCGCAGGAATTTCACGCATGGACTTTCGACCTTGCTCGGCACTGTGATCCTGCTGGTGGGTATGGCGGCAATACCGGGCCAGTATCTCGCGAAAGTCCATACCTACCGCCCGCTGCAGACCGCGCCGCTGTCGTTGTTTCTGGCCATCCCGCTGTTGCTCACGCTGCCGCTGACGGCCGCTTTGCTGAATACGCGCCGCGCCGATCACCGCTGGGTGATCGCAACAGGTCTCGCGCTGATGCTCGTGACCTGCGCGATGGGAAGCTTCATGACTTCCGAGTGGATTCGTGACAACTTCTACCTGCTGCAATCGTTGCAGATCGTCGCGCAGCCGATGGTGATCATGTCGATCCTGATGGGCGTGACGACGGGGCTGCCGCCCACCGAGGGTCCGTTTGCTTCGGCGATGTTCAATTCCCTGAAGACGTTTTCCGCGGCGGTGGCGAGCGGGCTCATCGAAAGTGTGGGGACCGCGCGCGAGCATTTCCATTCGAGCATGCTGGTCGACCAGCTGGGCAACCGCCCACTGATGGCGAACCAGGGCGTCGGCGCGGACTTCGGTCTGGGTCAGCTCGCGCACCGGATCCACGAACAGGCGGTCGTTCTGACTTCCGCCGATCTGTACCGCGTGATGGCGTGTGTCGCCGTTGCGCTTCTTCTGCTGGTTCCAGTGCTGCCGGTGCGCATCTATCCGCCGTGGAGCACGACGCCGCCTGCTTCGCATTGAGGAACGATTCCCATGTCATCGACTATGCCATCCCCATTGAAGATCTTTCGTGCTGCCGCGGTCATCGGCGTCGTCGGCCTCGCTGCATGGGGCTGCACGAGGCTGCTCGCGAGCCCGAATACCGAGTCCACCAACGACGCCTACGTCACCGCGGACTTCACGCTCGTCGCGCCGCGCGTCCCGGGCCAGATCACGGACGTACTGGTCAACGACAACGAGGACGTGAAAGCGGGCCAACTGCTCGTGCGCATCGATGACCGCGACTTTCGCGCGGCGTTGATGAGCGCCGAGGCGGAAGTGGTCGCGGCGAAGGCATCGGTGGCGAACTTCGATGCGGAAATTGCGCGTCAGCCGTCGCTGGTGGAGCAGGCGCGCGCGACGCTGCGCGCCGACGACGCATCGATCGGTTTTGCGCGGGCCAACGCGTCGCGCTACCAGAACCTGTCCGACGCCGGCGCGGGGACGGCGCAGGAACAACAACGCGCTTCGAGCACGCTCGCGCAGCAGCTTGCGCAGCAGTCGCACGACCAGGCGGCGTTGCTGGCCACCGAGCAGAATCTGGACGTGCTGCGCACGCAGCGCGACAAGGTTGCGGGCGCGCTGGAACACGCCGAGGCGGCGCTCGAGCAGGCGAAGCTCAACCTGTCGTACACGGAGATCCGCGCACCCGTCGACGGCAAGGTCGGCCGCCGTTCGGCGCGGGTCGGCGCATTCGTGACGCCCGGCGCGCCAGTCCTGGCGATCGTGCCGCTGTCGGACGCGTACGTGGTCGCCAACTTCCAGGAGAGCCAGATCACCAATATGCGACCGGGCGAAGGCGTACGCGTGACGGTGGATAGCCTGCCCGGCATCGTGATCCGCGGCCGTGTCGATAGCCTCGCGCCGGCGACCGGCGTGAGCTTTGCGCCGATCGCGCCCGACAACGCCACCGGCAACTTCACGAAGGTCGTGCAGCGGGTGCCCGTCAAGATCACGATCGATCGCGGCCAGGCGAGTGCAGCGGCATTGAGCGTGGGGCTCTCGGTCGAAGCGGACGTCGTGGTGGGCCACAGCGGCGAAGCGACGGCCGAGGGAGCGCAAAGAGAATGAACACGAGCAACTACTCTGCGCGCGCGATCGTCGCAGCGCTTCTGACCTGTGTCGCGCTGACGGCATGCACGGTGGGTCCGAATTTCGAACGTCCACAGACGGCCACGCCGCAGGTCTTCGAGCGCACGCAAACCGCGCAGTCGCCGAGCCGGGCGGTGGAATCCCAGTTCGGTCCGGATTGGTGGACGCTGTTCAACGATCCGGTACTCAACCAGCTGGAAAAGCAGCTGGCCGACGCCAACCTCGACGTGGCCGCGGCCTCCGCGCGTTTGCTGCAAAGCCGGGCCGAGCGGCGCGTTGCCGGCGCCGCCGAATACCCGACGCTCGACGGCGCCGCCTCGTACAACCGCGAACGCGGCAGCCAGAACGGCATCCTGTCGCTGCTCGGCGTCACGCCGACGCAAAGCCAACCGCAATCGGCTTCCGGCAGCGCGCCGCTGGGCGTGGCTCCGTTGCCCGGCTCGGCGGGCTCGCCCGCCTATAACCTGTATCAGGCCGGGTTCGATGCGTCGTGGGAGATCGATCTGTGGGGGCACGTGCGACGCAGCGTCGAGGCGGCGAGCGCGCTGTCCCAGGCCTCATACGAGGACCGCAACGCGGTGCTGTTGAGAGCGCGCGCGGAACTGGCGCGCGACTATATCGAGCTGCGCGACACGCAGGATCTGCTGCAGATCGCGACACAGAACCTCGACATCGCCAACGATGTGCTGAAGCTCACGCGGGTTCGCGCGCATGAAGGCGTCACGACCGATCTCGACGTGTCGAACGCTGCCGCGCAGGTGGAAAACATCGAAAGCCTGATTCCGACGCTGGAGTCGCACTGCGAGACCACGATCAACGCGATCGGGCTGCTGCTCGGGCAGGAACCCGGTGCGCTGCGGCAGACGCTTGCCGAACCGCGCGAGGTGCCGGTGCTGCCCGCGCAGGTGCCGATCGGCTTCCCGTCCGAGCTCGTGCAGCGCCGGCCCGATATCCGCAAGGCGGAGGCGGACCTGCATGCGGCAACCGCGACCGTCGGCGTCGCGAAGGCCGATTTCTATCCACGCATCACGCTGAACGGCAGCGCGGGGTTTCAGAGTCTTCAACTGTCGAATCTCGCCAGCTGGGCGTCCGGGCAGTTCGTCGTCGGGCCTTCGATTACGTTGCCGATATTCGAGGGAGGCCGTCTGAAGGGCACGCTGCAACTGCGTGAAGCACAACAACAGGAAGCCGCCATCGTCTACCGGCAGACGGTGCTGCGCGCGTGGCGGGAAGTCGACGATTCGCTCGTCACCTACGACGCCGAACAACGCCGCCGCGATCGGCTCGCCACGGCCGTCAGCATGAACGAGCGCGCGCTGGCCGTTGCGCGGGAACGCTACAAGGCGGGCGCGCTCGACTATCTCGACGTGCTGAACGTGCAGCGGCAATTGCTCGAAGCGCAGAGCAATCTGCAGAAGAGCAAAGCCACCGCCGCGACCAATCTGATCACGCTCTGTAAAGCGCTGGGAGGGGGATGGGAGTCGACCTACGGCGGATAACGGGCAACGTGCCGCCCGCCGTTCAATACTGGAACCGGATCGCGGCATGTCGCTGCGAATACCGGAGCGAACGAACAACAAGGAGCTTGTCATGCGCGATTCAACCCATTCAGCCGATAGTGCCGCCACGCCCGCATTCGCATCGCGCGGCAAGATCGTCATGATGGCGATCATCGCCGGCGCGGTGATCACCAACATTTACTGCACGCAGCCGATCCTTCCGCTGGTCGCCGCGGGTCTGCGCGTCGACGTGACGACGGTCGATCTCGTCGCCGCCGCGGCACTGCTCGGTTTTTCGAGCGGGCTCGCGTTGCTGCTGCCGCTCGGCGACCGGTTCGATCGCCGCAAGCTGGTGCTGATCCAGATCGCGCTCGCCTGCGTGTTCGGCGTCGCCGCGGCCGTCGCGCCCGGCATCTGGGCGCTCGTCGCGGCGTCGTTCGGCCTCGGCATCGTGAGCTGCGTTCCGCAGCAGCTGGTGCCGTTCGCCGCCGTGATGTCGTTGCCGAGCGAGCGCGGGCGCAACGTCGGCACCGTCGTGAGCGGGATCATGGTCGGCATCCTGAGCGGCCGTACCATCGCTGGCGTGATCGGCGCGGCGTATGGATGGCGCGCGGTGTACGTCGCCGAAGCGGCCTTCATGGTGCCGGTCTGGATCGCGGCCGCAGCGCTGCTGCCGCGCGGCGTGCCGTCGACGAATCTCTCCTATGGGCGCCTGCTCGCTTCGCTGTGGCCGCTCGCGCGGGACAATCGGCCGATCCGCGAATCGATGCTGATCCAGGCCCTGCTGTGGGCCTGCTTCAACGGGTTCTGGGTCAATCTCGCCGCGCTTCTCGCGAGCGGACCGTGGCATCTCGGCAGCGCATGGGCAGGCGGCTTCGGCGTGATCGGCGCGGCCGGCGCGTTCGCCGCTTCACTGGGCGGCAATGCGACCGATCGGGTCGGGTTCCGCAAGGTGATCGGCGCTAGCATCGGCATCGTCACGCTCGCGTATCTGCTGCTGTCGGGCGCGGCGAGCTCGCTGACGCTGTTGATCGTGGGCGTGATCGTGCTCGATATCGGCGTGCAGTCCGGTCTCGTATCGAACCAGACGCGCGCGTTCGCGGTCGATCCGAAAGCGCAGGGCCGTATCAATAGTCTTTATATGACGGCCACCTTTTTCGGCGGTGCGCTCGGTGCGACGGTCAGCGGCTGGTTGATGACACGCTATGGCTGGACGGGCATCGTCGCGTTCGGTATCGCGCTCGGCAGTCTCGCCGCCGCGATTCACTGGATCGGCACGCCTCGCGGGACGGTGGTCGAGGTCCAGGCGAGCCCGGATTGATCGCGAGCCGCCGCCTGGTTCGAACGTAGATGACTGGTGAGGTGAAACATGAAGTTCTCGATGAAAACTGAAATCCGTGCGGATGATGTTACCAGGCTCGAGCATGCGATGAAGTCGGTCGATCCCGACGCGAAAGTCGCGGTCGACGTTGGCACGCAAAGCGTGAGCGTCGACTCGTGGCTGATGCCCGAGGAATTTCTCGTCGCGTTCTACGACGACAACTACGAGGTGGCCGTCAAGGAGTGGTGACTCCAACGACGCCCGCGCGCGTATCGCGGCGGGCGGATCGCTGACGCCAGGCATGGGCCGCGGCGCGATTGCCACCGCCATCCGAAGCCGCTTCGTCGTAACCGAGCGCCGCGCCGACGAATCGCTCGCTGAACTGGAACAGAAACTCAGGGCGTTCATCGAATTCGCCGGACCGGCGTTCCTCGAAGTCATGATCGACCAGAACGCCGATGTGTTTCCCATGGTCGGGCCGGGACAAAGCTATGCGGAGATGATCACCGGGCCTTTCATCCCGTCTCGCGATCAGCGGGAGGCTGGCGGCAAGCACGTTTGGAGGCGTTTCGAGGCCCGCGCCGCCAAGCGGGAAGGGCGTGCGTCACGCCTGGCGCGCGTCGATCAGGCGGGCAGGAATTCGGCGATGACGACGATCACGACAGCGGCGTCGGCGGGACCCTGGCTATGCGAGAACGCTGAACGCGCATGTCCCGCTTTGTCGCCGAGCACGGCAGCGAACAGATCCGAAGCGCCGTCGACCACGGCGGGCTGCCCGTAGAATCCATCGGCGGAACTGACGTGCCCCTCGACGCGAACGATGTGATGCAGGCGCTCGAAACCGCCGAGATGACGCGAGATCTGCGCGAGTACGTTGAGCGCGGCGAGTTGGGCAGCCTTGCGGCCCTCTTCGAGCGTCAGGTTCTCGCCGACACGCCCCGAATAGACCATTTTGCCGTCGGACAGCGGCACCTGTCCCGAGATGAAAAGCAGGTTTCCGGCTTCGCTGACAGCCGTATAGCTGCCCAGCGGTTGCGCAGGAGAGGGCAGTTCGAGACCGAGTTCTGCGAGTTTCTGTTGGACGGACATGGTGGGCTCCTTGAGTGGGGCGTCGAGCGCGCGAATCAGATCATGCGCGCAATGTGCGGACACCCGCACTGACGATGAATCGCGTCATGGGTGCGGTGTGGGTCGGCTTGCCGGGCGAGTGCGGGTGACGCCAGACCACTTACTGGCCTGCGCTCTGGCCGCCGTCCACATGCAGGATCTCGCCGGTCACGAACGGTGCCGAGTCGAGATAGAGGATCGCATTGACGATGTCGCTCATGTCGCCCATGCGCCCGACCGGATGCATCCCGGCGAGCGTCGCGTGTGATTCGGCGGGATGCATCGGCGACTTGATGATGCCGGGCGACACCGCGTTGGCGCGGATACCGGCGCGCGCATATTCGATGGCGAGCGAACGCGTCGCGGCATTCAGGCCGCCCTTCGTCAATGACGCGAGCACCGACGGAACCTTGCTGTTCGCCTTTTCGGCGAGCGTCGTGGTAATGCTGACCACGTGACCGCTGCCGTGCTTCTGCATCGCGTCGATCGCGTACTGGGTAATGTAAAAGAAGCCGTTCAGGTTGACGTTCAGGATCGCCGCGTAGTCTTCGGCGGTGTACTGCGTGAACGGCTTCGCGATGAAGATGCCCGCGTTGTTGACGAGCGTATCGACGCGTCCGAAGTGCTCGATGGCAGCGTCGACGACGCGGCGGGCGGTAGCGGCGTCGCCGATGTCGCCGGCCACGGCGACATAGTCGGCCTCGACGGCCGGTGCGATGGAACGAGCCGTGGCGACGACGCGATGACCCTGCGCGCGGAAGGCTTTGACGGTTTCAGCGCCGATGCCTTGCGATGCGCCGGTGACGATGACGACTTTGGAAGTGCTCATGGTTTGTCTCACAGTGTGATTGATCTGGCCTGCTGGCCGTTCGAATCGATGGACCCGATGGAGGGCACTGTAGGCGCATCCGCCGCGAATTCGAACACACACCGTGGACAAAGAGTCTTGCGCCACGAGAACAAATCTCGTGGAACCGTGCGGCTAGAGCCAGCGCCAGATGCCCGCCGGCCAACCGGAGAGCGGGATATGAGCCCACGTCGCCACGAGCCAGAAAACGACGCCGCCCACCAGCGCGTGCATGCCGAACCCGCCCAGCCGCGCGCGGCCGGCGGCGATCGCCGCGAACGGCAGATAGCTCGTCTTCGATTCCCATGCGGGCCACAGATCGGGTTGCAGCCGCCGTTTCTTGCGGTCCTGTAGCGCGGCACCGACCAGCGCGAGGATGATGATCGCCCCGGCAAGCACGATGTTCCGGGTGACCGGGAACACGGCGATATGGCACAGTCCCCAAAGCGCGAACGACCACATCATCGGGTGACGGGTCACTGCGTACACGCCGCGCGCCGCGTCGGGAAACGCGGTGGGCCGGCCGCCGGTGGGCAACGCCGGGTTGCGGATCAGGGAGCCCATCAGAAGGATCGACGCGATCAGCATGAGCACGGTCACAACTGCCCACAGCGCGTTGCCTGCCGGCCATAGCGGCGCGGAGACGGGCGTCCTGTCGTAAGCCATGACCATCCAGCCGAACGTCAGTATCGCAATCAGCGAATAGACGCCCATGGCACCCCGTTCGCCGATTGCCCGGACCATACCCGCCCGCAGCGGATGGGACAGGAGAAAGTGGCTGCCGACAAAAGCGAATGCCGCCACGACAAGTGTGTCGATGCTTCCCATTGGCCCGGCTCCTCAAGTCAGATGATCGGTCGACCGCGTGCATTGCGAGAATACTACTTCGCGCGCCACAAGGAATGCAGCGATCGCTTCGCGAGTTTCGATTGCCGCGCGCCGCAAAACCTTGATTGGCAGTGTCGTCGTCGCGATGGCCGGGACACTCGCCATCGCATCGACTGCGCAAGCGGGGCAATGGGCCGCCAACCATCCCCGGCGCGTCGAAGTGAACAACCGTCTTGCCAACCAGAACAATCGCATCCGTCGAGAGGTTCAGGATCGGCAAATGTCGAGAGGCGAGGGCGGGCGCGCGTGGTGCGGTCTTCCGCAAGCGGCGAAGAGCGGCCCCTTGGCGGCGGAGTTAAGGTCTGCGTTGAAATTTGACTCGCACAACAACTCGTCGCAAGGCGTAGCGGCGGGTAGAGCCGTTAGGCGGCAACGGTCCCAGAAGGCATTGTCGACCGGTTCTGGTGCGCCGTCGTTGGCTACAGAGCGGTATCCTGCCTCGACGACAGCGATCGCATGCTCGGCCTCGCGCAACCCTGCAACGGGAGGACAACCATTCGCCAGATCGGCCCAGCTGCGCTTTAAGAACACCGAATAAAACTCGTCCGTGTTGTACTCCACCTTCGTGGCGCGCCGTTGCTGTTGGCCCCGCGCTTTGATGTAAAGCTGGTCGGCATAACCCCGGACGTAGGAGGAGGTATGCGAGATGGAAAACGCGAAGTCTCGCTGATCCTCCGCTGTCGATGGATACAGGTAACCCGTTTCAACCACGCCGATTTGTCCCGCAGCGTTTCGGCACGTGAACACGGCTTGCTCCTCGACGGTCACATCAGGTCGATACGTTCGCATCTGCGCCGAGACGTGGGTGATGGGATCTGTTTGTGAGGGATGAGATCAGGTCAATGAAATGAACCCCGACATTCAACGTGGACCCTCCACCTGCGTGTCGTTTATCCAGCATCCAACTGCACCCGCCGCGCTCATACCGAGCTATCGGGCCAACGATGAACCTGAACGCGAGATGCTGGAATCCCTCCGGCGTAAATCCATTCGCGGGACGCTTCCATTCGTCCCGCTGCGCCTCTGTGGCGCAACGGGCCTTGGCGCCAGTTCGCTTGATCCACGAGCGGCAGAAACGAGCACCGCAGCGACAACACCATCGGGCGGACGCTCAAGGCGGACGCGAGGGCAGCGTATGCGTCACATCCCGCTGCCGCACGGCGACAGCAACAGCCCATCGCCGAACGGAACATGGTCGTTGCTCGAAAGACATGTTGTGTAGGTCCAGCTCAATAGCGAGGCGCCGGACGAAGGGGCGCCGTATTGTCCGGTCAGCATCACCTGGAGGCGCGGCGTGGGGCTGATTGCAGCAGTTCCTGCAACTCGGCTTTGTAGAAACGCGCCAGGCCGTTGGTACCGTGGCCGCACGTATCCTCGCTGGCAGGGATCAAAAGCAGCCGGCCGTGGCGCACATGCTGCATCGCGTGCTCCATCAGACCGGTCTCGGGCGGATAGCGTTCGTCATCGGCCGCGTTGATGGCGAGCACCATAGCCCGGATCTGCTCCAGGCCGGGTGCCGGGTTATAGCCGCGCGAGGCACCCCATTGATATAAGAAGTCGTTGGCATCCAACGTGAAAGGCTGGGCCAACAGGGTGTCCAGGAAGTTGTCGGCCAACTCCATTGTCGGAGCTGCTTTCTGGTAGGCCAGCGTTCCGCCGTTGGTGGCCAGCGCGAAGAACGCGCTGGCAATGCGCAAGGAGCGGGGCGGGCTGGCGTAATTGCCATCCAGGTACTCCGGGTCGTCGCGGACCATCTCGGTGAGCATGCGGCGCAGCATCCAGTTGCGGCCCGACATCTCGGTCGGTTGCGACGCCATTGGCACCAGCGCGTCCATGAAGTCCGGATATCGCACCGCCCAGATCCACGCGTGCATGCCGCCCATCGAGTTGCCGATCAGCAGGCGCAAGTACCTGATGCCCAGGCCCTCGGTCAGGAGCCTGTACTGCGCGAGCACCATGTCGTCGTAGTTGTAAGCCGGGAACCGCGTGCGCAGCCCGTCCGACGGCCTGGACGATCCGCCGGCTCCAATTCCGTCCGGGAGGACGATGAAATAATTGTTGGCATCAAGCGGCTGTCCGGGCCCGAACAGCTCTCCCGCGAACGCGGGCGTCAGCATGCTGGCGCCTGTGCCCGTCGTGCCGTGCAGGACCAGGACCGGCTCGCCGGACGGGTCGCCGATGGTTCGGTAGTGTAGCCGCACCTCCGGCATCACCTCCCCGGTGTGGAAACGGAAGTCTCGCGCGATCCAGTCGCCTTCCTTCGGTGCAGGATAATCGGCCAAATTGCAATATCTCGTTAGCGGCATAGGCGTGCGACGCAATCCGATGGCCTGGATTACCCGGAAATCGGTTCAAGAGTCTGAAGCGCACCCCCCTGCCGAGCAGAAGCGTAGGCCGCATCCATGACCTGCATCATCGCCTCGGCGTCGCGCAAGGACGCGATCGGCCTTGCACCTGTGCGGCATTCACCAAGCACTCGCTTGACGAACAGTGGGTAGTAAATGTCGGTCTCTAACTGGAGACGGCGACTGCGAGTGCCGGCGGCAAGATTGTTCCGGTCCCGAATCTCGATCCGGTCGGGGCCCGATTTTGCGTACATGCGATCGGATGAAAGGGTGAAGGAGAATTCGCGCTGCTCGTCTTGAGTACTGGGAAAGCTGTATCCGGTCTCCACGAGCCCGATCACGCCGTCTTCGGTTTGCATTGTCAGCAACGAGTAGTCCTCGACGGCGCCTCGATGCGTTCGGGAGTTCATGGTGGCGGAGACTCGCGCGACTTCTTTGCCGGTCAGTAATCTGAAGAGATCGATGAAGTGGGTTGCGACATTGATCGTGGATCCGCCTCCGGAAAACACAGGATCGAGTGCCCAACCTGCGCCTGCAGCTTCGTAACGACCAGGCGCACCTACAATGAAACGGAAAGACATGTAGTTAAAGTCCGACGGTATGCAATCCTCCGCATCTTCCAGTGCGCCGAGCAACTCGCTCATCCGGAAGATCAACGGTACGGCGCAATAAAGATTGGCTTCCTCGGTCAGTTTGCGCAGCCGCGGTGACCTGCGACATGTTTACGCCGCAGGGTTTCTCCAGCGCGAACGGAATTTTTCGTTCGATCACCGCCTCCGCGAGCGTCGGCATTTCGGAATGCCGCCCAAACACAAACGCGAAATCGACATCCTCGCGCTCGAGCAACTCATACGCCGACGAGTACAACGTGCTCCGAAAGCGCGCGGCAATTGCCTGTCCTTTTACTTGCTCCGCATCTGAAACGGCTACCACCTGGATACCGGGCGCCTCGAGCGCATCGAGATAGAGTGGGACATGCCAATGGCTGGCCTCCAGCAATGCGACTTTCATGCGTGTTCTCCCTTCGCACCGTCGACGAATCGACTCCGTGCTTGCGCGATGCGCGCATTAAAGCTGGCCGCACATACCAATGTGGAAACGTTGAAACTGTTCATCGCATCTTCCCTCCATTCAAACTGGTAAAACTGTCGATTCCGGGCGCTTTCCCAGAGGCGTTAGGGCATTAACGACTTGCGTTCGTTGCAGGCGCGAAAAGCACGCCGTCGTCTGGTGCTGACCTGCCAGCAGGGTGGTAATCGAACCCAAGGAAGCGTAGGGCATGCACTGCCTGCCCTTCATGCATCGGCCCCCCGTCCTGGGTACGACAGCCGCGCGCATGCGCGGCGCGGCGAAGCTGCGTCGGCTCTGGCGCATTGATGATGTCTACGACGATGGTGCCGGGTGCGAGCCGCTCGGGATTTACCGGCATGGCGTCATTCGCGTTCATGCCGAGCGGTGTGGCATTGATCACGACTTCGAAACCGTGCGGGTCGGGAGGTCCGGAATGCGTGATGCAACCGGTTTCGGCAGCAACGGATTCCGCGAGCTCGCCAGCCCGCTGCTCGTCGACGTCGGATATGGTTAACGTTCGGGCGCCCGCCGCCGCGACTGCAAATGCGATAGCCCTGCCCGCGCCTCCGGCACCGACGAGAAGAACGGACTTATTCGCCGGATGATTGCCTTCCCATTGCATGCCAAGCACACAGCCCACGCCATCGAATATGGCGCCGACCCAGCGTCCATCTTCGTTGCAACGTATCACGTTGAGTGCGCCGACCCTGGAAGCAGTGGGATGGAGTTCGTCGACAAAATCCAGCATCCGTTGCTTATGAGGCATTGTGACCAGCAGGCCGGAAAGATTGCGTAACGCTCGTGCGCCGGCGACGAATGCGGACAGGTCTTCCGCCTTGACCCAAAACGGAACGCAGACCGCGTCCGCGCGCTGTTCGATAAAAAGCTGGTTCAGCAGTTGCGGCGACCTGGCTGCCGTCAGCGGATCGCCCACTAACCCGTAAAGTCGCGTTCTTCCCGTGATATGTGGATGCATTGCGGCCTCATGTCCGATGTTGACGGAAGGTGCAGTCATAGCTTACTGCTCACTTCCAGGGTGCCGGGGCTTCGGCGAGATCCCATGTTCCGTAGACAGCGGGCTCGTTAATCTCGATGACTTCAAGGTCATCGGAGCGCCAGATCACATTGTGCGGAACGCCGGCGGGTTGCGAGAGGTCGTCCCCGGCATTGAGAGTCACATCGCCCTCGACGCCGGCGAAACGGAACGTCACCGATCCGCGCAGCACATACAGATAGTGCGCAGTCATGTCGTGCCAATGCCAGCCCGTGGCATCGGTGAACGGGGTCAGTGCGCGAATGTGCTTGGCGCCGATGCGACCGTTGGTCACCGCGGCGAGTCCGAGGTCGCGATACTCGGAGTCCGCGCGCAGCCCTTCCTTGTTCCAGACCGCTGCGGATGCGCTCACACGTGCGAACGGAGTCAGGGATTGCGCGAGTTCGCGCGGGCCATCGTAACGTGGCGTACCTTGGTTGTGCATGTGTCTTTCTCCTGTGTGGCATCAGATATTGGCGAGTGCCGCGGCCGCGTGTTCCTGCCCGGCTCGTCCGAACAGCGCAAGTTGCGCCGGGCGGTCGCTGCCGATATGGCCCTTGCTTTCGGCTACGAGCGCAGTTGGTTCGTCAGATCCTGTGAGTCGGCTGTTCCGGTCGCCTCACGCAACATCTCGGCGCGCAGACGATCGTATTCGCCTTTGGGTACAGGGACCGCGTTGCGGTCGCCGAGATCGTGGAGCCGGACCCGGTACGTCTCGCGCGTGGTAAAGGCGGCGATCGCGGCCACGACACAGATGCCGAATGTCAGGGCTCCGATCTTCAGTGGAATATTGGCGGAGCCGGGGGGCGCGACCGCGACGAAGAATGCCGGGAGCAGCGCGGAAAGCGTCGTCCCGACGTTCTGTCCAATGGCCATCCCGGACACGCGCACGCGCGTGCGGAACAGTTCGGAGAACAGGCTCGGGAATACGCCGTTGAAGCCCTGATAGGCGATGCCCCACATGAGCACCGAGAGAACCATCGCCAGCCACACGTTATGGATGCTGATAGCGTACAGATACACGAACGAGAGCAGTCCGGCGCTGAGGGTGCCGACAAGGACTGGCGGCCTGCGACCAATCCTGTCTGAGAGGTTGCCGACGAAGGGAATCAGGATCACTGCGCAGATATTGCCCAGAACAGGGATCCACAGATACATGCCGGGAGGGAAGCCGATGCCGTACGCCGGCTGAACCGCGTAGGCGGTGCCGAAGACCGCGGCGACAAGGGCGATTACGGCGGTAAGCGCCATGCAGACCACGCGCACGACATCGTCCCAGCTCTGCCGGAGCACTTCGACGACTGGCGAGGCGGGAATTTCGCCGTGCACGCGCTCCTCGGCGAACGCCGGGGTCTCATCGACTTTGCGGCGAATGACGTAGCCCGCGATGAGAACGACAATGCTGAGCAGGAACGGAATCCGCCAGCCCCAGGAGGTGAACTGGTCCCTGGGCATGAAATGCGCGAGAGGCAGGAAGATCGCTGCCGCCATGAGCTGTCCGGCCTGCACCCCCTGGAGGGTAAAGCTCGCGAAGTAGCCGCGCCGACCGAACGGTGCGTGCTCGAGAATCATCGAGCTGGCGCCGGAGAGCTCCCCGGCGACCGCGAAGCCCTGGATGAGGCGAAGAACCACGAGCAGCACCGGCGCCCAGATGCCGACCTGCTTATAGGTTGGCAGGACCCCGACGGCCATCGTTGAAAAGCCCATGAGGAACATGCAGAGGAGCAGCACCGTCTTGCGGCCGTGGCGGTCGCCCCAGTGACCGAGGACGACGGCGCCCACCGGGCGGGCGATATAGCCGACACCGAAGGTTGCCAGTGAGGCGATGATGGCGACCGTTGGATTATCAGACGGAAAGAAGAGCTGCGGGAACACCAGCGACGCCGCGGTCGCGTAAATGAAGAAGTCGTAGTACTCCAGCGCCGAGCCGATCCAGCCGCTGGCCGCGGCGATCTTCGACTGGCGCTTGCCGTGAGGCTTAACCCGGGTGTTCCGATTCATGCTTGTCTCCATCGTGATTGACTTTCCGGTGCTGTTTGTCTATTGTTGTAACACCGTTCCATTAAGAATCATGTTACGTCAATTATGAGAGTTGTCAAGGGAGCAGTTGACCGGTCGCTGCAGGCGATCGAGTTGCTCGCACGTGAGGCGCGCTGGATGCGCATCTCCGATATCGCCGCCGAACTCGGGCTGGAGAAGGGCCCCGCGCATCGCGTACTCGCGCAACTGTGCGAGCAGGGCTGGGCGGAACAGGATGAACAGACCTCCCAGTACCGTCTGACCTTGAAGCTGTCCCTGCTCGGTCAGCGGTACCTGCATGGGCTTGGTCTGCCGGGTCTGGTGCAGCCGATCCTCGATGAGGTCGCGGGTCAGTGCCGCGAGCTGGTCCGGCTGACGGTGGTCAACGAAGGAACACTCGCATGGCTGGCAGCGTCCCAGGGCGCGGCACCGGGCCTGATGTATTCGCCGTCCATGCATAGTCCCATCGTCTTGCATGCCACATCGGTTGGCAAGGCGTGGCTGGCTGGAATGCCGAACGACCAGGCGATCGAATACGCCCTGCGTGGTGGACTCGGAAAAGCGTCCGCCGCGGGCGCATGGACGCCGAAGGCCATTACCAGCGTCGAGCAGCTGATTCCGGAGTTGGAGCGGACCAGGCAGCGTGGCTATGGCCTTGTCGTCGAAGAGGCCGAGCCGGGTGTCGTCGCATTGGCGGTGCTGGTGCGTGCGCTGCCTGACGGTGCGGTGGTCGGCACCATGAGCATTGCCGGGCCGGTCACACGGGTTCAGCCGGAGCGTTACGAGGCCTTTTACGCGCTATTGCAGCAAGCGTCCGCGAAGCTGGGTGCCGTATGGCCGCGCCAGAGCGTCGGTGCACATGCGAGCGAGGCGGCATGAACGCGCCGGGCGCAGCTCAGGCTCTCGAGCGACTCACCGCGTTGGATGAGCAGGCAGCACGTGTCCTCGTCGCGGCGCGCCGGCAAGGCACGCTCGTGGAGCGCCTTCCCATCGAGCTGCGGCCCGCGAATCTGGACGAGGGTTTCGCGATCCAGCAACAGGTGGGCGATCAGCTCGGCCGGCAGGCTGGCGCGTGGAAATGTGCGCTGCCGCCGGCGGGCAAACTCATCGCTGCGCCAATCTACGACGCCGTCATCCATCGAGGCGCCCAATGCCGCATTCGCGCCATGCCTGGGCAGTCCTTGGTAAGGGCAGAGCCTGAACTCGCCTGTTTGCTGGCTCGCGATCTGCCGCCACGGCGCGAATCGTATGGCGAAGCCGAGGTGCTCGACGCTCTCGGGAATGTTCACCTCGCGCTCGAACTGCTGGGCAGTCGCTATGCGCATCCAGAATCGCTGACGTTTCCTGAATTGCTGGCAGACGGTCTGTTCAACGCCGGTCTTGTCATTGGGCCACGCGTTGAGTTGCGCGATGGCGCGACGCCGGCCGATCTCCCGGTCCAATTCACCGTCAGTGTGACTCGCGCCGGACACGACACGGTCAGTTTTGCTGGCCGCCACCCTGATCGCACCGTGCTCGCGCCGATCGTTTGGCTCGTCAATTTTCTCCGCGTCCGCGGCCTTGGATTGCATGCCGGCCAGGCGGTGATCACGGGCTCTTACGCGGGCGTGCTCGAGTTGCCGATCGGCAGTGAGTTGCATATCGGCTTCGGTGATCTCGGCACGTTGCCGATACTTTTTTTGTCTTGATAGGAGTCTTTAAATGCGTCTCGTCCGTTTCGGCCAGCCTGGTCAGGAGCATCCCGGTGTCATCGATTCAAGCGGCGCGATCCGCGATCTGACCGGCGTCGTCGACGACATCGACGGAACGACTGTTTCGCCTGCGGCCCTTGCGAAGCTGAGCGAACTCGATCTGAATCGCCTGCCCGTCGTGGAAGCGGGCACGCGCCTGGGCGCCTGTATCGGCAATGTCCGTAACCTCGTGTGCATTGGTCTGAACTACTCTGATCATGCCGCTGAAACCGATACGCCCATCCCGCGGGAACCGGTCGTGTTCAACAAGCATACGGGTTCGATCAGCGGTCCGAACGATCCGGTCATCTTGCCGGCAGACGCGCAAAAGCTGGATTGGGAGGTCGAACTGGGCGTGGTGATCGGCAAACCCGCCTGGCAGATCGATGAAGCCACCGCGCTCGATCATGTGGCGGGTTACTGCCTTGCCAATGACGTTTCCGAACGCGCGTATCAGCTCGAACGCGAAGGCCAATGGACCAAGGGCAAAAGCGGCTTCTCTTTTGCGCCGCTCGGCCCGTGGCTCGTAACTCGCGATGAAGTGCCCGACCCGCAGGTGCTCGACCTGTGGCTCGACGTCAACGGCACACGTCGTCAGACGGGCAACACACGCACGATGATCTTTAACGTCGCGCATATCGTGGCGTATCTCAGCCGCTTCATGCCACTGATGGCTGGCGACGTCATTATTACCGGGACGCCTCCCGGTGTCGGCCTCGGTCAGAAGCCGCCCGTCTTTCTGAAAGCGGGCGACACCATGACCCTCGGCGGCAGCGGACTCGGCGAGCAGAGCCAGAAGGTGGTGCGGTATGCGGATTCGCTTGGCACGGCATGGGGCCGTGGCGAATATCCGTTGGCACGATAAAACGATTCGATCTGTAGAAGGAGGAGATATGAGCCTTGCTGGAACGGGCGTCGTCGCAATCTGGCATGACCTGCTGCCGGAAGCGAAGGATGAATTCTACGAGTGGCACAACCGCGAGCACATGCCGGAACGCGCCGGGATTCCGGGGTTCAGGCGCGGGCGGCGCTACATTGCGCTGGATGCGGGCCCCGAGTACTTCAATCTGTACGAAGCCGACACCGTGGAGGTGCTCGGCGCGCAGGACTACCTGCTTCGGCTCAATTCGCCGACGCCGTGGACGAAGCAGGTCGTCGCCTCGTTTCGCAGCGTGGCCCGCTCGATCTGCCATGTGGCGTATTCGGAAGGTGTTGGGCAGGGAGTCAATCTCATGACGGTGCGCTTCGACGTGCCTTCCGCGGCGCGGGCCGATGTCGTGAAGGGATTGCGTCAACGGGTCTTGCCGCCGCTCGCCGACCGGCCCGGGATCACGGGCGTGCACCTGTGTCTGGCCGATGAGGCCGTCAGCAAGGTCGAAACTGCTGAGAAGAAGGCGCGTTCGGAAGGCACCCAGGTGCCGACATGGATCGTGATGATCGAAGGATGCCGTGCCGACTACGTCCGCACAACAGTGGACGCTTTCCTTGCCGGGCTCACTGCTTTGCCAGGGGCCGCTGCGGTTGCGCCGGACGCCACGCTCTATCAACTCGAGTACACGCGCTGCAAGACGCCGTGGAGCGCTGGCTGAAACGTCGTTTGAACACGGCTGCACCGCGCGTAATGCGACGTCGTGCAGCCGATCCTGAAACCGTCGTTACGCATTGAGAAACGAAGGAGTAGTTCCATGTCGTCCCCTGTTGCGGGCAAGTCTGTCGCATCGACCGCGGTCGGACCGGTTCGCGTCATTCGACTCAATCCCGCTGACGATGTCGTCATCGCCCTCGATCAGCTCATGTCCGGCACGGTGCTGGATGAGGAAGCGGTGACGGTCTCGGGATTGATCCCGCCCGGTCACAAAGTGGCGACACGCGACATCGGTGAAGGTGAAGCGGTGCACCGTTATGGCCAGATCATCGGCTTTGCGAGTCAGCCGATCCGCGCGGGGCAGCACGTTCACACCCATAATCTCGCGATGGGCGAATTCGCCCGTGACTACGCATTCAGTCAGGGCGTACGTGCCACTGTCCCGTCAACTGAATCGGCGACATTTCGCGGCATTGTGCGTGAAGACGGCCGTGTGGCAACGCGCAATTACATCGGCATCCTTACCTCGGTGAACTGCTCCGCCACGGTCGCGCGAGCCATTTCCGACTATTTCCGCCGTGACATTCGTCCTGAAGCGTTGGCCGCGTTTCCGAACGTCGATGGCGTCGTCGCGCTCACCCATGGTTCGGGTTGCGCTATTGACTCCGAAGGCGACGGCCTCGCGATCCTCCAGCGCACACTTGGCGGCTATGCGTGCCATCCCAACTTCGCGGGCGTGCTGGTTATCGGCCTGGGCTGTGAAACGAATCAGATTTCGCGGCTGCTCGAAACCCAGGGGCTCAGGGAACACGACCGCTTGCGAACCTTCACGATTCAGGACACCGGTGGCACGACCCTGACAATTGCAAAAGGTATCGAACTGGTTCGGCAGATGTTGCCCGACGCGAATGACGTTAAGCGGGAAACGGTTTCGGCAAGTCATCTCACCATTGGCCTTCAATGCGGTGGGTCGGACGGATATTCGGGCGTCACGGCCAATCCTGTGCTGGGTGCAGCCGTCGATTTGCTCGTGCGGCGCGGCGGTACTGCGATTCTCTCGGAGACGCCGGAGATTTATGGCGCCGAGCACTTATTGACCCGCCGCGCGGTAACGCCCCAAGTGGGACAGAAACTGGTCGATCGCATCAGGTGGTGGGAAGCATACGCGCAGCGGCAAGGCGCGCAGATCAACAACAATCCGTCGGCGGGCAATAAGGCCGGCGGTTTGACGACCGTCCTCGAGAAATCGTTGGGCGGCATCGCAAAGGCAGGCTCCACGAACCTGGTCGAGGTGTACGAATACGCTCAGCCGGTCAAGGCGCGCGGTCTCGTGTTCATGGACACGCCTGGCTACGATCCGGTGTCGGCGACCGGCCAGGTTGCCGGCGGTGCGAACCTGATCTGCTTTACGACGGGACGCGGTTCGGCTTACGGCTGCGCGCCCTCGCCATCGGTAAAGCTCGCGACAAACACCGCGCTGTGGCAACGTCAGTCCGACGATATGGACCTGAACTGCGGAGAAGTGCTGGAAGGCAGCACAACGATCGAGCAACTTGGCGCAGTGCTGTTCCAACTGCTGCTCGACGTGGCCTCCGGGAAACGCTCTCGTAGCGAGCAGCACGGTTACGGGCAAAACGAATTCGTGCCTTGGCAAATCAGCGCAATCATGTGAGCCGCTGTTGTCAGGCACAAGTAGAGCGTGCACCGCACTGATGCTCAGCAATAACCCATACCAGGTTGGAAAAAGATTAGATGCCATTGAATGACCGATCCGCGTTGCCTGACGATCTGGAGCAGGCGGTGCTCGTGGGGCGCGCGTGGTGCCCCGATATCGGCGCGCCGTGTCCTGTTGCCGTTATCGGGGGCGAACTGGTAGATGTGTCGTCGTTCGCGCTGACGACCAGCACGCTGCTTGAGCAGCCAGGAATCGGCCTTCGGCTGAAGGAGGCCGCTGCGAACCTGCCGAGACTTGCGACACTGGACCTGGTTCTTGCCAATTCCGCCTTCGATCGGCGCGATCCGTCGACTCCTTGGCTCATCGCGCCATGTGACCTTCAGGCGGTCAAGGCGAGCGGTGTGACGTTCGTCGAAAGCCTTCTGGAGCGGGTGATCGAGGAGCGCTCGGGAGGCGACGCGAGCCGGGCCGACGAAGTGCGCGCGCGTGTCATGTCAGTACTGGGCGATCGGCTCGCAAGCGTTCGCCCGGGGTCTGCCGAAGCCGAAGCGGTGCGCCACGTACTTATTCAGGGATCTTCGCGGAAAAGTGTGATGGTTTTTCATGATGAAAACGTCGGAGAGCCAATCTGGGTAAGGGTTCGCGCGTCTTGATGGCCTCGCGAAATCGGGCATGATTTCGCGATGGCTACTTCACGCAAACTCAAGCGTCTTTCTGACGCATACCGGTTCGACGGATTCCGTCCTTGCGAAGCGCTGCGCGGTGTCTTCGGTGATCGCATGGCACGCGTAGTCACGCTGGTTCGGCGCTCAAAAAAACGGCCTGCAAGGGATGTGGTCGACGGTGCTCGATCCACGATCGCACGGTGCGTCGCGTTCGAGATCTGCCGAACGGCGACGTACGGATTTACCTGGAACTCGAAGCTCGTCGGGTCCGCTGTCGATGCGATGGCAGCGTGAAAGGCGAACGACTGAGCTTTCTGGCGGACAACCCTCACTACACGAAGCGCTTCGCGTGGTACGTCGGTCGTCGCTGTCGCGAGAGCACGATCAAGGACGTGGCCGACGAACTGCGATTGCACTGGCACACGGTCAAGGACCTCGAGATGCAGTACATGCGGGCGCAACTGGAGCGGTTCGGCACGCCTGGGCCGAAGGTCATCGGCATCGACGAGATTTCGATTGGCAGGGGACAGACGTACCGCATTGTTGTGAGCGACCTGATACGGGGCCGTGCGATCTGGTTCGGTGGCGAAGATCGAAAGGAGGCCAGCATGCATCAGTTCTATGACTGGCTGGGCGAGAAAAAGGCCCGCGGCATCCGGCTTGTCGTGATGGACATGTGGCGGCCGTTTTACAACGTCGCGCAGGAACGCGTGCCGCATGCGGCCATCCTGTACGACAAATTCCACGTCATAAAGCAGCTCAACGAAGCCCTGGATGAAGTGCGCAAGAGCGAATACGCTCGCCTGCAAGGCGAGCAGCGGCGCTACATCAAAGGCCAGAAGTACGTTCTGCTTAGTCATCGCGAAAACCTGTCGATGGAAGGCAGGAACTCGTTGAAGACGCTTCTCGCAGCGAACCGACGGCTGAATACCGCGTACCTGCTCAAGGAGTCGTTCGGGCAGTTGTGGGACTACGAGCGCGAAGGCTGGGCACGTCGCTTCTTCGAGAACTGGAAATCCAGCCTGAGGTGGCAGCGTTTGAAGCCCTATGAGAAGTTTGCCGCGATGGTCGAGCGTCATTGGGAGGGGATTGCTTCCTATTGCAAGCCAGAAAACAAGGTGCCGCTCGGCTTCGTTGAGGGACTCAATAACAAGATTCGGGTCATCCAACGACGCGCGTACGGATTGCGAGATGAGCAGTATCTGCGCCTGAAGATCCTCACTTGCATGCTGCCTCGAATCTGAAAAATGGAGATTTTTCATCACTCTTTTCCGCGAAGACCCTTATTCAGGAAGGAATGTGGTCGCAGTATCTGGAAGTCGGCATCGGTCCCGATGCGGAAATTTTCACGAAAGCGCAGCCCATGTCCGTTGTCGGTACCGGCAGCGAAATCGGAATTCATGAAAATTCGCAGTGGAATAACCCGGAGCCTGAAATCGTGCTGGCAGTGACCAGCCGGGCGGAAATCGTCGGCGCCGCGCTTGGGAACGACGTCAATCTCCGGGATTTCGAAGGCCGGAGTGCGCTGCTGCTCGGTAAGGCGAAGGACAACAACGCGTCAGCTTCGATTGGCCCGTTCATTCGCCTCTTCGACAGTAGATTCGGTCTCGATGATGTTCGGGCTGCGGAGCTTTCGCTACGCGTAGAAGGAACAGATGGATATGTTCTGACAGGGGCGAGCTCCATGAAACGCATCAGCCGGGACCCGACAGAACTCGTTGCGCAAGCGATGGGCTCTCACCATCAATACCCGGACGGAATGATGCTTTATCTCGGGACGTTGTTTGCACCGACCGCGGATCGTAGCGTGCCAGGGCAAGGATTCACGCATCAGATCGGCGATACGGTGACGATATCGAGCCCGCGATTCGGTGCGCTCATCAACACGGTCAACCATTCGCATCGCATTGCGCCCTGGGAGTTTGGGGTCGGCGCACTGCTCGCCAGCATTCTTCGTGGGCATACCGGGAAAGCGGAGTCGTAGTCGCTCCATTGCCCGTGGGTCCGCTGATATTTCATTGACTATCAGCGGACCGCTTCTCAATACTTGCCTGCCACCTTCAACGGGTGACTTTTCCACAGTCTCTCACCACCACGCCTTTTGAACGCAGCGGCACCGGGCGGTTTGAAGCCTGCCCCTGCAGGCCGACTTCGGAAGACCTACTTCCATCTTCGGTACAGCATCCCAAGCTTGCGCTCAGGTTCGTGACACACACGATTGCTTGCCCTTGCGGGTCTGATGCATCTCGGGGTCGCGCGCCTTCTGCTCATTCTTCGTCGAGCTCGGCGCGCCGATGATCGTCGCGTCCACGATGGTGCCGCTTTTGAGCTTCATGCCGCTGGCCTGCAGCACCCGGCTGACTTCGGCAAACAATTGCTCGCCCAGTTTGAGCGTCTCCAGCAGGCGCCGGAATTTGAGCAGCGTCGTCGCATCGGGCACAGCTTCGCAACCCAGATCAATGCCGGCAAAGCGACGCAGGCTGGCGCTGTCGTAGAGTGCCTATTCGCAAGCGAAGTCGGCCAGATTGAACCAGTGCTGCACGAAGTGGATCCGCAGCATGCGCTCCAGACCAATTGGCGGGCGGCCATTGCCGCGCTTCGGATAATGCGGCTCGATCACCGCGCACAACTGCGGCCATGGCACGATCGCATTCATCGTGTCGAGAAACTCGTCGCGCGTGCGTTTGCGGTGCGTCTCGAAACCCGCACCTTGATCGGCTGCCATCGCCAGCGTCTGCTGCTTCATCCTGTTCTGCCTGCCTCTTTAAACATCTTCAGTCGCGCCACCTGATCACACAGCGGTCACATTGCCTTCCTACACTCGCGTCAGCATTACGTTTTTCTTTCTAAAATAAAACATAAAGCTTTCTTAAATTAGACAATGTTGACGCCATGTCCATCCAAAGACTCATAAGAACGCTTGCCGCTTCCCTGATCGCGGCCGCCATGCTCGCCTCGTGCGGCGGTACCGATTCGTCCACAAACACGTCCACAAGCACGCCCACCAAGTCGGACTCCGAACAACCCAGCCCGGTCAAGCGCTGCGCGCCTTGAGCTACGACCGAGCCTGCAGAAGAACACTCAATGATTTCACGCCGCAAATTTCTGAAAGCCGCTAGTGGCGCCGGCTTTGCCGCTGCCACGCTGGCCAGCTTCCCGCTTAGCATCCGCCGCGCGCTGGCAATTCCCGCCAACAACGCCACCGGCACCATCAAGGACGTCGAGCATGTGATTATCCTGATGCAGGAGAATCGCTCGTTTGACCATTATTTCGGCACGCTCAAGGGCGTACGCGGCTTCGGTGACCGCTTCACCATTCCGCTGGCCAACGGCCGCAAGGTCTGGCAGCAGCAGCGCGGCAACGGCGCTGTACTCACCCCGTATCACCTTGACGGCAGCGCCAACAACGCACAGCGCGCATCGGGCGCCAATCACACGTGGGTGGACAGCCAGAACGCGTGGGACAGCGGCCGTATGTCGAATTGGCCCACCTACAAGACAGATGTCTCGATGGGCTACTTCAAGGAAAAGGAAATCCCGTTTCAGTTCGCGCTGGCCAATGCCTTCACGCTGTGCGATGCGTATCACTGTTCGATGCATACGGGTACCGATGCCAACCGCTCCTTCCACATCACGGGCACGAACGGTCCCACTGCCGCTGGCGTGGCTTTCGTCAACAATGAGTGGGACTACATCGACGGCCTGGCGGCTTCGGTCGATACAGGCTACACCTGGAAGACTTATGCAGAGCGCCTCGAAGATGCGGGCGTGAGCTGGATCTCGTACCAGAACATGCCGGACGAATGGGGTGACAACATGCTGGGCGCCTTCCAGCAATTTCGCCGCGCCAATCTGGCCTCGGGCTTCCCCGTGGCCAGTGGCGGAGCGCCGGGCAATCCCTATGCCGATACCGGGCAGCCCTTGCCCTATCACGCCTACGATGCAGCCGCGGACAACGCAGCCAACCCGCTGTACAAGGGCATCGCGAACACGCTGCCGGGCACCACGCCGGAAAGCTACCTCGATGCGTTCAAGCGCGACATCCGCGAAGGCAGGCTACCGCAGGTCAGCTGGATCAATGCGCCATCGATCTATTGCGAACACCCCGGGCCATCCAGTCCGGTTCAGGGCGCGTGGTTCCTTCAAGAGGTACTCGATGCGCCGACAGCTGTGCCCGAAGTGTGGAGCAAAACCGTGCTGTTGATCAATTTCGACGAAAACGACGGTTACTTCGACCACATGCCCTCGCCGTCGGCGCCGTCACGAAATCCCGATCAGACGTTGGCAGGCAAAACCACACTGTCCGATGATGACATGCGGTTCGAGTACCACGCCTATCCGGCGCCGCAGGGCAGCAAGGACCAGCCCGCGCAGGACGGTCGCGTCTACGGGCCCGGCCCGCGCGTGCCGCTGTACGTGATCTCGCCATGGAGTCGCGGGGGCTGGGTCAATTCGCAGGTCTTCGACCATACGTCGGTGCTGCGCTTCCTGGAAGAGCGCTTTGGTGTGAAGGAGACCAATATCAGCCCGTACCGCCGCGCCGTGTGCGGAGACCTGACTAGCGCCTTCAACTTCAAAACTCCCAACAATGAGTTGTTACCCACGCTGAACGGGCGCAGCACCCGGGCCGAGGCCGACCAGTTGCGCAACTCGCAACAGGCCCTGCCAGCCGTGCCGCTGCCGGTGGACATGCAGTTGCCGATCCAGGCAAGCGGCACGCGACCCTCTCGCGCGCTACCTTATGAGTTGCACACAAGCGCGCGCTGCGCGGCCAACGGCACTGTCGAATTACTGTTTTCCAATACCGGTACCCAGGCCGCGGTGTTCCATGTGTATGACCGCTACAAGCTGAATCGCGTGCCGCGTCGCTACGTGGTCGAGGACGGTAAGACGCTGGCCGACAGTTGGAACGCGCAGCAGGACAACCTCGGCATGTATGATCTTTGGGTGCTAGGCCCGAACGGTTATCACCGGCATTTCAAAGGCGACCTGAGCCGCCTTGCCGACAGCGGGGTCACGCCGGAAATCCGCGTCTGCTACGACATCGCCAACGGCGACGTTTATGCCGACCTGATGAATACCGGCAAGAGTGCCTGCAACTTCACGATTACGCCGATGGCCTACCGCACCGATGGCCCATGGCAGGTTCAACTGGCAGGCACAGGCATGGACTCGCTTCACTGGTTTCTGGCGTCCAGTGGCCAGTGGTACGACTTTGCTGTGACCTGCGATAGCGATAAGGCGTTCTACCGTCGCTTTGCAGGACGGGTGGAGACCGGCAAGCACTCGGTTAGCGATCCGGCCATGGGCATGAGCGGGACCATGCCTGGTAAGCACTGAGACACTCGATTGGCCTTGATGGAGGGGCAACAAAACCGGCGCTTTCGTGCTGAAGGGTGCCGGTTCCCCACGCGTCTTCAAGACTCGTTCGATGACTTCCAAAGTCTGGCCACCTATGCATGAGCACGACATGCAGACCGACTCTACACACTTGATCGCCGAACGAATCCACAGAGAGGAGTGTTACACGCACGACGACGAATTGTTGCATACCGCGGCTATCGTCTGCCTGTTCGCGTCCTTTGTGCTGCTTCTGATGGCCTGCTGCCTTCTGCTCGATTGACTCAGCAGCATAGCGGATCCAGCCTCCCTCCGACGCAGGATTCTCCCAATCCATCGCATCAAGTTCGCTGCGGCGACAAAGCTCCATGGCGGCAGGCGCGTGAACCTCCAGCAGGGGTCGCTTCAGGAAGCGGAAAATAAAGCACGCTTAGCTTCTCAACCCCAAGGACTTGGGTACCCGTTCGCTCAAACGGACGTTCGAACGGCGGCTTTCAGGAAGCGGACGGAGAGAGCGGCAAGAAGCATTGGTCGCCGGCAAAAGCGATAGAATGCCCGCTGCAAAAGACAATATTGACGGGGTACACGGCATGGAGCGGCCGGGCGCGCAGCGTTGGCATGAGCAAACGTTTCTAGGTGTCTTTCGCGGACAACCTGAGAAGGAGCAGGCGCTCCTCCGGATATGCCTGGGCACGGTCGTGTTGATCGGCTATATCGCCGTCGCCGCGCTCCAACGCACGGCCGCCGCGTATGACACTCTGGGTGTGGTTTTCGCATACGTGGTATTCGGCGTGGTGACATACATAGCCGCGGCCGCCGCGACAGTTCGGCCGCGCCTTCGATTGACGGTCACCACCATTGCAGACCAGGCGCTTGTCATGACTGCCTTGGCGCTCGGCGGGCGCGTGGCGCTGCCCTTGCTCTGGGTCGTGTTCTGGTTCCTTGTGGGTGCCGGTTGCCGCCACGGCAAGCGGCCGTTGCTACTTTCATGTGCAGTTGCGCTTGCAGGCGTCGTGATTTTGATGCGCGTCGAGCCGTGGTGGAGAGAAAACCTCGCGGTGGGATTGGGCATCATGCTCAGCATCGCGGCGACTTCCGTGTACTTGATGGCCCTCGTGCATCGGCTCGAACGGCAGGCTGCGACGGACCCTCTGACAGGACTCAGCAACCGCATTCGCCTCGAGCAGGCGATCGCTAAAGCGACTGCGGCGCGAGACGACGATAAAGGACAGTCTGTCTTGATGTTCATCGATCTCGACGGCTTCAAGTACGTCAATGACGCTTATGGGCATGCGGTGGGTGATGAACTGTTGCAGTGCTTCGCCAACGGTCTGCAGACACGCATTCGCCGCGGCGATACGGTTGCCCGCCTGGGAGGCGACGAGTTCGCGGTGCTCGCCCGCCACGTGCATGGCGACGCCGGCGCGCGCGCGATTGCCGACGGTATTCACGACATCCTTCATGGGCTTCGAGAGATCGGCGGTCATCCCGTCGCCGTATCGGCCAGCATTGGCGTGCGCATGCTCGGTGCCAATAGCGCGGACGAACGTCTTGATGTACACGCCCTGATGCGCCAGGCCGATAGCGCGATGTATCGCGCCAAAGCGAACGGGACGGACAAAACCTCATTCTTCGATGAGACGGGTGCCGGCGCGTAAGCGGACAGGGTTCCCGGCGGTGCCCTGCTCGTGTTGGCGAGCGCATTTGATGCAGGTGCAGGGCCGCGGACGCGGCCGGGCGCGCGTTGCACGACGAAGTGCGCGAAGCGGCCAGCGGGACCGTCGCGCGCTTCGCGGTCGGCTTGACGGATGGCATTTCGAAGCTGGCCGTCCATGCCATTCTTGCTCCTTTGACGCAAAAGGTGTTGAGTGCGGCGCATGCGTGAGCGCGTTCGTGATCACGAAAAAGAAGGTTCGGTTTTTCCGAAGCTGCATTTCCGTTATTTCTGCTTTTTCCTCGACGCCTTCTCACCGTACTCTTGAGCCGTACCCACGAAGGAGGTGTCTCATGCAAGTCCTGTTCAAGTCCCGCGACCGTGAAGCCGTCCGTCTGCGCAGCTTCGCGCGCCAACGCATCCGGTTCGTGTTTCGCCGCATGGACTGGCTGATTTCGAAGGCGACCGTCAGCATGTCGGACATCAACGGCCCGCGCGGCGGACTCGACAAACGCTGCCAGGTGCAGGTGCAGACGCCCGATGCGACGCCTGTCGTCGTGACGTCGATCGCAAGAGACTGGCGCGGCGCACTCGATCTCGCGCTGGCCCGCGCGGCGCGTTCGATCATCCGCAGGCAGCAGGCGCGCATTGCGACTCGGGGTCCCCGTGATTTCGATGCCGTTTACCGGGGTAGCGGCCTCTAGGCGCGACAAGGCCTAGCGGACTGCCCCTAAAACAATGCCGCTCGATTGGTTCTGGAAGGCTCGGATAGCAACGCACCGCTGGGCGCTACCTATCACCGGAGCTTGGCGGCCGCCGGGTAATTCGCTTCCTGGCATTGCCATATCGGGCCCCTCAGTCGGTTGCAACCGGCGAACGCGGCGACGAATTGCCGGGACGTCGCCGCGATAAAGGCGAGATCGATTGTGCGACTGCAGTCAATCTCCGCGAAACAGCGTACTGCCGGCTTTCCACCAACATCCGTTGGTAAAGTAGTGAACGAACGACCGCAGTACTTCAGAAAGAGACGGTGGCAAGAGCTGTTGTCGAATGACATAAAGGGTCGATGGGCGACCTTTGCACGGTTCCATTTCTCGGCTCGCAAGGCGCGATCGGCCCAATGGAACTATCGCATTGCGATCATCGTCAGCGCAGCCGTATCGCGGACGACGCCGGCGCCTTAGTCGGGTTCCGCCTGCTGGCATTCCGCCTGATACCAACGATCGACCTGACGCTGCGCCGCCTGCAGATCCTCCGGGTAGTGTGGATCGAACCATGGTGATGGGTCGTAGCCCGCTTTCCTCAGGGCCGCCAGTTCGCTCCGGCTTCGCTCAGGGGTGGGAGGGGCGTTGTTCCTGAGCGCGGCCAGGTCGCGGCATTGCGCAGCGCTTAATGGCGGCAAGCTTTGCGATATGCCGCCCGCCGCGCAGCCAGCGAGCGAAAGAATCAACGCAGGAAGCGCCGGCCAGATCCGCGGCGAGTTCTTCATGGCCCAATTTCCTCCAATGAAGCGTTGAAGTTTGATCGAGACTGAGCATTGTCCTTCGAATCAATCCCACCGTTTTGCTGGAGCCTATTCATTTATCGCCGTTGCTCAATTCGTGGTGCTTATGCGAGTGCGTGGCCATCCGGCCGGGTGCGGCCATCGTCAGCCACCGGCACGCGCTCTCACGAGGACATTCGAACGTCGCGTTCACATCGGAAACGGCCCCGCTAAACGTTGAACAGTTCGCTACGCGCCGCGTCCATGATCATCGCGACAGCCGGGTGGCTGATGTGGCGCTCGATAGAGATTGCGAAAAATTCCTCGACGATCGAATTGATCTGCCCGACTATCGTCAGGTTGTGCTCTGTCTGCAGCTGGCTTTCGAGCACGGTTGGCGCGAACAGCAGGCCGCGGCCTTCGCGGCCGAATGCCATGGTCATCGCTCCGTCGTCGAACTCGCCGACGATGCGCGGCGAAATGGCGTGCGAGGCGAGCCAGTGATCCAGCTTGCGCCGCACGGCGGATTCCGTGCCGGGCAGTAGCACAGGCAGCTTGTCGAGCGACATCGGGAAGCGTTTTTTGCTGCCTTGAATCAGCGCCTGGGTTCCGAAGCAGCTTAGCGTCGAACGTCCGAGGCGGTGATTGAATGCCTTGATGTTGACGTCGACGGGAATGGGGGCGTCCGCGATGATCAGATCGAGGCGGTGCACGGCCAGTTGCGCGAGCAGCGCGTGCAGTTTGCCTTCGTGACAGATCATGCGCAGCGACGCCGAGGCGCTCAGCGCGGGTTCCAGCAGCCGGTACGCAATCGCCTTGGGGACCGAATCCGCGATCCCGACGCGAAACCGCGTTTGCGCACCGGATTCGCTTTCGCGCCGCACAGCGCTTTCGAGTTCCGAACCTAACGAAAATATCTCGTCGGCGTAGTCGAGCGCGAGGCGCCCCGCATCGGTCAGTTCGAGCGTGCGGCCGGTTTTCCTGAACAGCTTCTTATCCAGCGCCTCTTCGAGAAGCTTGATCTGGCCACTGAGCGTTTGCGGCGTGATGTGCAACTGCTCGCCCGCGCGCACGATGCCGCCCGCGCGAGCCGCGACCCAAAAGTAATAGAGATGCTTGAAATTCACGAACCCTCCACCGATTACGGAAAGATACGTTTTTCTCGAAGTATCAACAATAAAAATACGAATTTTATGTTGGCATGAGCTCAGTTAGATTAAAACCTCGCCCCGAAGCGTCGGCGGGCGTTTCATGACAGCTGACAGAGGTGACATATGGCATCGGTTGCAGAATTGCTGCGTGCGAAAGCTTCCCGGACAGTGTGGTCGATCGAGGCATCCGCTTCGGTTTGCAACGCGATATCGATCATGGCTCACCGGGAGGTTGGAGCGCTCATCGCCACGCACGACGGGCGCATAGCCGGCATCGTGACGGAGCGCGATTACGCCCGGAAGATCGTTCTGATGGAACGCTCGTCAACGAATACGCCTGTGCGCGACATCATGTCGACGGCGGTGCGTTATGTCAGTCCGGAGCAGACGACGGATGAGTGCATGGCGATCATGACAGAACATCGGATTCGCCATCTGCCTGTGATCAGGGCAGGGCAGGTGACAGGAATGGTGTCGATCGGCGACCTGATCAAGAACCTGATTTCCGAGCAGGAACACACCATCCGGCAACTGGAGCACTACATCCACGGCAACGGTTTTCACGCCGCTTTTGATGGATCGAAGGCACAACTAGCGGCGAGCTTGCGTAGCTAAAAATATTACTGTTCGTAATGTATTTGCGCGCGCAAATGGAGCGCGTTGCGGGCAGTTTCGCGACTCATCGAAAGAGGTTTTTATGTACACGCAAATCATCAACAAATTACGACGTGCTGCCGGTGCAGTCACGCGCGGGACAGCCGCGCTCGGTCTGGCGGGACTGCTGGCGCTGGGCGCCGTGGCGTCGAACGACGCCGAGGCGAAGCGCGTAGGCGGGAGTCAAAGCATCGGGCGGCAGTCGCAGACGGCGTCGCCGTCTGGACAAGCGCAGCGAAGCCAACAGGCACAACAGGCACAGCCGGCACAACAGGCCGCGCAGGCGCCTGCTGCGGCAGCGGGTAACCGCTGGATGGGCCCGCTGGCAGGTCTCGCTGCGGGCCTTGGGATTGCAGCATTACTGTCGTCGTTTGGCCTGGGCGAAGGGCTGGCGCAGATGCTGTCGAATGCGTTGCTGATCGGGGCGGTGATTTTCGCCGGCGTGATGCTGTTCCGCTTTATCGCCAACCGGCGTCGTCCGGATCTTGCCTATGGACACGGTCCCGTGAACCGCCAGCAAACGAACGGCTCACGGTTTCTGAATCAGATCCCGCAAGCGCGGCCTGAAGCGAACTTGCGGGGCTGGCCGAACGCGGCGATGGGTTCGACGGGAGCAGCGGACACGGAGAGGACAACGGGACTACCACTCGAGCAAGATCAGGCGGCGTTTCTTGTATCGGCAAAGACCTTGTTCATGCGCCTTCAAGGCGCATGGGACCGGAACGAGCAGGGTGACCTGTTCGAATTGACGACGCCGGAGATGTTCGCGCAAATCAAGCGGGACCTCGAAGCTCGGGGTCGCCAGGTGAGTCATACGGAAGTCACGCAACTTGACGCGGAAGTGCTTGGCACAGAACGCAATGCGGATGAAACGCTGGTTAGCGTTCGCTTTTACGGTCAAATGCGGGAAGACGATGCGCCGACTGCCCAGCCGTTCCAGGAAGTCTGGAACATGGTCAGCGACGCACGTGGCAACCAGGCGTGGCGACTGGCCGGCATTCAGCAAATTGACGGATGAGAGTGTAGTTGAAACCGGCAGCGGCCTGCTGCCGGTTATTCGTGAGGGTGGTGCGCGCCGCGGAACTACCTGAGACCAACCTTTCGCCAGCGACCGTGCGCGAGAAAGTCGAGCGCCACTTGCGGAGTGGCAAACGCTGGGCGCATCAGGCGATAGTCGGCCATCTACGGCCGTTCGAGCCTCGCACTCCGACGGACATTCGAACGTCGGCTTCTATGGGGACTTGTATGTCAAGCCGTTTTTGATCACGTGAAGGGCTTGGATTTCATGGTGGCTCCTGTAGGTTGTTGAGCGCGTGATGCCTTGGCGCGACATGGCTGTGCCATCCTGGTCCGGGGTCGGGGTGTGATGAGCGTTCGAGCCAGTGCCCGAACGAACTTCTATCCGTGCAGGGCGCCAACACCCTGCACCTCATGCAGCATGCGCGCAAGGCGCGCTGGCAAACCCCGGTTATGGGCGCGCCCCATCTCTGCGAGACGGTCACGGGGTGCCGTGACCCGCCGACGTTCCGGGCGCGTCGACCCTGGATCATGATGACGTGTTGCGTGCGAAGGCGTTGCGTGGTACCCGTGCTGCCCGGAATTTCAGGCAGCTGCCGGCTTGAGCGAGGCTCCGGCCGGAATCTCGCCGTGCTCGAGGTAGTGCCACAGCGCGATAGCCAGGCGCCGCGCCAACGCCACGATGCCCACGCGCCGCATGCGCTTGCCGCCGCCGGCAAAGCGCCGGTTGAACCACTGGGTCAGGAGGCTGTCGGGCTGCAGCTGCAGCCAGCGCCAGGCGAGTTCGACCAGCATCGTGCGCGCTCGCTTGTTGCCCGCCTTGCTGATGCCTTGCTCGATCTGACTGCCGCCACTGTCGTAGGGTGTCGGCGTGAGCCCCAGGCTGCCGGCCAGCTCGCGCCGGTTGGCGAAACGTCGCCAGCCAAACACTTCCTTGACCAGCACCCAGGCGCCCTTGGGGCCGATCGCGCGCAGCCGTGCCAGTTGCGCCACCAGCGGATGCTTGCCCTCGGCCAGTTCCTGGCGCCGCGCCGCTTCCAGCACCTTGAGCTGCTGCCTGACCAGCGCCAGCCGCGCGCTCTCGCGCTCGATCTCGCCGCGCAACACCGGCGGCACCTGCTCGCGATGGCGCTCCCACCACGCCGCCCAGTCGCGCCCGCCGACGATGACCGGCACACGCAGGTTGTGCAGCACCAGCAGGGAGCGGATGCGGTTCGTGTGGGCGGTACGCTCCTGGCTCAGCCGGGCCAGTTCACGGTGCGTGCGGCGCGCGTCTTCCTGCTCGGGCGTGGGCTCGTGCACCACCGACCAGATGCGCTCGCCAGCGTGGTGGCGCCTGAGCATCACCAGCAGCTTATCGCCGTCGAGCCGGTCGGTCTTGGCCCGTCTGGCGCGTCGGTTCACTTCGATGCTCGCCGGGTCGACCACGAGGTTGTCAATGCCTTGCCCGCTCAACCAGCGATGCAGCCACCAGCCATCGCGGCCGGCCTCATAGCACGAATGCACCGGGGCCTGCGGTTCGAGCTGGCAGCGCTCCTTGGCGCGGCGCACGCAGTCGAGCACCGCAGCCGTGTCGCCGGCGTGCACGCTGAAACGGCTCGGGCCGCGCCGGCCATCGCTGGCCGTCAACTTCCACGACTTGCCGCCGAGTTCGAAGCTCATGTAGAGCTGGACTTGGATCGCCGTATCATTGCCTTGTGGGACTGTCTGGGTCGCCGACATTTCCGTCTCCTTTGCACAGGGTTGGAAATTCCGTTTTAGCTAAACGGGTCTGGCTTGGGTAGTCCCACATAGCATCTCCACACCGGATAGCGGCCACGCAGGTAAGACTCGATCCGGCAGATCATCTTGAGGTTTGTTCCATCGGCCTATTCCGTCGTTCAGCGCTAGCACGCCGCGTGACGGATAAGCCACAGCGAGACGGACGGTCTAAGAATCGGGCGATCGTTATCGACGTGTCGGATGCGGTGACCGCGAACATACGCGACCGTCGGTCACCCGCGTTGAGCGCACAAGATGCTCGCTTATCGCTCAAGCCATACGCAACGCGCGAGCTCGCGGGCAAACTGACGCACTCACCATATAGAGCTTTGCCTTGGACGATAGAGGGCATTGACTCGGGACATGCCCTCGAATCATGCTGTGAGGAACCGCTTAGACATCCGTGATGTCATCGTTACCCGCTTTTAGGCCTTTCGCCTTCGCTTGTTTCTGTGCGTCGGGCACGATCAACACATTTACATTGACCGTTTGCTGCGGTGCCACGAGCAACAAGCCCGCTCCATGACCTGTTTTGGCATTTTTGACATGCGCGGTTCCCACCCACCCTTCCTGTTGCGACAGGTGATCCATGTAGTCCTTAACCTTTGCAGTGATGCGCTGCGCGGGCTTCGTTGGATTATCTTGGTTGTAAAGTACCAGGACTTCTTCGGCATCGATCATCACCATCGGATCGCCCCTCCTCGAATTGCCCGGACTCGGGAATTTACGCCGCCGCGTCGCCATTCACATTCTCCTGTTTATAATGTTTGCAGTGTGCCACATCAATTTGATGCGGTGTGTGTTTCCAACAAGCGTCGTCTGCGCGTGGCGGGGAAGCATGGCATCACGTCGCTGCGATGGAAGAAGAACCTGACTTACCCCTGATCGTAGAGGTGACGATGACGAGGCCATTCGATCTCGATCGGATGCCGGGGTTGAGTGGCCGCTCGGCCTCTGGCGGACTGGTGACGCGACATGCGCAATTCGGACGGGGTGCTGATGCAACCGACGGACGTTTTCGATGTGTTTCCGAGATGAGTAACGTGTGCGTTCCGGACCGAGGTGAGATACTGGCGAAGGCGGCTGATGGAACGCTCGTCGACGCCTTGTTCGACGACTACGGCCGCGTCTGGCTGGACGAGGACAGCGCTACGATCGAACTGCTCACAGAGATGCACAACACGGGCGAGATCGATCTGCTCGCGGTCATTACCCCAGAGGCGGTCGAGCGTCATCGGGGAATGCACTTCTTCGATGGGCAGCACCTCTACGAACGGCTAATCCCAAGGATTTCAGGATCGGTCAGGGAGATGCTTCGCGTCGTCGAGGTCCTTCGAGTCGGCGGCGGCGACGACATGGCGGCCGGTCTCCATATCGACAAGTTCGCCGTGTGGTGCGGAGCCGAGTCGACGCGACCCGTGGACCTGCTCGCGTTAATCGACGAAGGCGTGCCGAACGCAGACAGCTACCTTGTCATCGCCATCAAGACCGGCGTCGACGTCGACCGTGCACTGTTTACCAGGCGCGCCTATGCGTTTCTGGAGAGCGGCACCGAGCGGCAGCGGTTGAGCGCGCTCAGTGCGTTGGGCCAGATCGAGATGTCGGACGCCGCCGAGTGGGACCGTCTACTCGTCGCACTCGCGGCGGCACAGGATGCCAACGACGACGACGCGTTCCGTGGCCAACTACTTTCTGCGGCGGCGAACAGGGTCAAGGACGCGCCAGCCGAGCGCGTTGCGGAGCTCAAGCGGATCGCCGCCACGGCGGTCGCCGGAGGAGGGGGCCAGACGCTGCACGTTGCGGCCAGAATCCTTGCCTTCGAAGCTGAGCCCTTGAGCGAGGATCTGCGTGAGAAGCTCCTGCACGCGCTTCGCGGGGTTGCCGGCGAGAACAACCTGACCATCGACCTCCTCGACATTGCGCTCTCGAAGCTTGTCAAGGCGGGAGAGGTTGACGCGGTTCGCGGATTCGTCGAGGACCTGCTCACCCGCCCCGATGACGCCATCAAACTGAAGCGCCTGGATTCGATGGTGCGTATGGTCGTCGAAGATGCAGACCACGCTCTTGCGGATTGGGTGGTGGCATGGCTGCGCAACGGCGACTACCGGCTGTGCAGTGCAATGGACAGGGCCATGTTTGGCGCTGGCCGGGACGAGCGGGCGTTTTCGGTCGACTTCTCTCGCTACGGATTGAGCGATGCGGAGTATCCGTATCTGGCACGCAAGGCGGTAGCGGCCTTTTTCCTGAAGCCGCTTCTCACGGCATCGCTGCTGACCTCGCTGCTTCGGACAGCGCCGGCGGCAACGGCCGCCAAGGTCGAAGAGGTGCTGATCGATCCCGTGCTGCGTAACTACGCGGGCGTAGCGAGGGACTATCTCGTGCCGGTCGCCGATGATGCGAAGGATCCAGCCGCGCCGGCGGCGCGGCGTGCGCTTGACGCGCAGGATGCGTACCTCGAGGGCCTGAAGGCGCCCGGACGGGTGCCCGAGCTGCACCCGTCCGAACACGAGCGACAGCTCGAGTGGGAGCGGCGCACCGACAGTATGTCCGACGCGATGAGGAAGGCGCGGAAGAATTCCATCGTCGCACAGATCGCGACGGAATCGATCATGCTGTACGGAAATCGCGCGGTGAGCTGGGTCGACCTACCGGGCGAGAAGCCTCGCCGGATCGAGACCGAGCTCGGCAGCGTGGGGGCGTCGTTCGAGATGCCCCGGGTCGACATCGTCGATCCCATCGGACTCCAGCTAATGCTCCTTACGTTTCGGTCGGAGGAGCCGCCGCGATGAAGCTGGTCTTCAGACAGTATCTGGCCTCACTGAAGGAGCGGAAGGAGCTCGACGCCGTCCTGCCAGACCTCTTAAGCGAGCTCGGGTATACCGTGATCTCCCGGCCAACGGTCGGAACCCGGCAGTATGGAGTCGACGTAGCGGCCGTCGGCAAAGACAGCGACGGCAGTCGCAAGCTGTTCCTGTTCTCGATCAAACAGGGAGATCTGACCCGCGCTGACTGGGATGGCAATCCTCAGGCGCTGCGCAGCTCGATCAACGACATCCTCGACGTCTACATTCCGACACGCGTTCCCGAAGCGTACGCGAAGCTAGAGATCGTGATCTGCCTTTGCTTCGGAGGCGAGATTCAGGAGGCCGTCCGCGACAACGTCACGCAGTTCACCAAGCGGCATACAAGGGACGGCATATCGTTCGGGGAGTGGAACGGCGACTACATGGCCGCCCTGCTCGTTGACGGAGTTCTTCGCGAGCAGCTGGTCGACAAGGCCCTGCGCAACAGCTTCCAGAAGGCCGTCGCCATGGTCGACGAGCCACAGGTGGCGTTCAAGCATTTCCGCGAGCTCGTGCGAGGGCTTTGCGACGTCTCGGACACGACTCCGAGGCAGCGGGCGACGATTGTGCGGCAGATCTATATCTGCCTGTGGGTCCAGTTCGTCTGGGCCCGCGACGCCGAGAACGTCGAAGGTCCGTACAGGGCCAGCCAGCTGTCCATCCTGCTGGCGTGGAACCTCATCCGCGACGACGTCGGGAAGTCGACCAAGGCAGCCGAGGAGGTCGGCATGGCCTTCGCGGAGCTGGTCAAGCTTCACTTTCTGATTGGGGACGAGCTGTTAGGACGCAAGATCCTCCCGTTCGTCGACAAGGAGCATGCGATCTCGATGGCGGTCGAATCCGCATCGCCGGTCGACGTCAACCTCAAGCTCTTCGAATTGCTCGGCCGCATCGCAATGCGGGGGCTGTGGCATCTTTGGTTCGCGGCGGGATTTGATCCGCTGCCGACGTCTCGGGACGACTGGAACTGCCCGGAAGCCAGCGAACTCGCGCAGAAGATCGTCCAACTCATTAGAAACAACCCGATCCTTCTCACGCCGGTAGCGGATGAGCAGTCGATCGAGATCGGACTGGTGCTCGTATTCCTTACGATGCTAGGCGATTGGAGCAAGGCAGCAGCCAACTACGCGGGTAACATCATTCAGCGGACGACGTTCGCATTCAGGTCGAACAACCGGTATCCCACCATCTACGCCGACTACCGGGCGCTGCTCGTCCATCCTCGCGAGAACACGGACGAGTATCGTGAAGCGCAGACGAAGGGCAGCACTCTGTACCCTCTGTTGTCGCTCTGGGCCTCCTCGTTCGGCGAGGATGAAAGTGCCCAATACATCGCCAGTTTCGCAGAAAAACATCTCGCTCACTGCAATATGCAGTTCTGGCTGGCTGCCGATGACAGTGAGGATCATGTTTACGCCGGTGGCGACAATCACGGGACCTCGCTAGGCAATATCCCGATCACCGCCGACGGCGGAAGCGCGCTGAGAATTCTGGGGGACGAGTGCGCGGGGACTACATCCTTCGACAAGCTGTCTGCCATCAGACTGGGGCATTGGCCGATCCTTGCCATGGCGTGCCAGCATCACCGCCTTCCGCTACCGCCCAACCTATGGTTGGAACTCCTGAGAGAGAAGCGCGCGAAGACCCACAACGGCGACGGTAAAGCCGAAATTGGTGGCAGCTAGTGGTAGCACGTTAGGTAAGGGCGTGGAATGCGAGCGCCATCGACGTACGGTCATCGTCAACGACTGCACGGGATTCGGCAAGCACTGGCAGTCGCGAGGTGGAAATCGTGGCGGGTAAATGCCGTGTGCGCCTGCTCTCGGTATCATTCGCATGTCAAACATCCGCGAAATTAAGCTCATGCCTCAAACCATCCGACCGTCGAATTGATCGTCTGAACCGCCACGGAAATCGTGGAGGCTGGGAGGTTTAGGTTGATACAGGCCGTTAGGTGGGAACGACAACCACGGACAGCAACAGGTCGAGAAGGTGCAGTCGACCTAGCGTGAGCGAATGGCCGTTGGACTTGGACAACGGCCGCTGACGTGGCTGCGACACGAATGGCAGTTCTGGGTGTGCGCCGTGCAAAGGCGGCGCTTTCCAGCGGGTGCAAGCCCCGCCCGGCAACCGCTCCAGCCGGAAGCAACTGGAGCAGTCATGGAGGTAACGAAATGGCTGAAGCCTTCGGATAAGCGTGTCACGAATTGGTGACAGCGCGAGTGTGCAGGCCGTAACGTGAGTGAACGCTGAGTAAGCCTCGAAAATGCCGATGCGCAGGCCGACCCGACGACCCTTTCGGGGAAGGCTTCTATGAGCAGCAAGTTGTCAAGGCGTTTCGCGCGAAACTGACTGCAAATCACACATCGATGCACATCGGGCGTGCTCCATAAAGAAGTGCCGTAGCGGGGTCAAGGGCAGGTGAAGCCTGAGCGCAGCGACCCTTGACGCTGCGAAGGCACAATAGCCTGACCCGGGCTGGCGAGCGCAGGTGATTGCGTTCGCCAGCCTGCAGGGCGAATTTCGGCCCCTCCATTGCTGCGATCAATTCGATATTCCGTCTGGTCCGAAGCCAAATCGCCGCGCGCGTGGGACCTGACGTCCCACCGACTTCTATCCGCTGGCACTGGGGCCAGCCTCATCCGATGCGCGTTGTGCCGACCTCGTGAGCGGGAACATGCCCCATCTGACAAATCGGTTGCGTGAGCAACCCGCCTTCCCCACGGGCATGTTCGCTTCAGACCATATGCACCTCCCATGACTCCTCGTCCAGCGGATTTCCATGACCCGACGCGAAGGCCGAAGCGGAGCTCAGGTGGACTTCAACTGGGCTCCCGCAGGGATGACGCCGTCCCTCAGGTAGCGCCACAGGGCAATCGCGAGGCGCCGTGCCACCGCCACGATTGCGATGCGCCGCGCGCGGCGGTTCGGTCCCGTGCCCTGCGTGCGCTGGTTGAACCACTGTGTCAGTGCACTGCCGGGCTGGTGGCGCAGCCAGCACCACGCCATCTCGACCAGCAGGGCACGCACGCGCCGGTTGCCCTGCCGGCTGATGCCCTGGTCGGTCTGGCTCTCGCCGCTGTCCCAGGGCTGCGGCACCAGCCCGACGCACGCGCCCACCTGGCGCGGGTTGCTGAACTCCCGCCAGAACAGTTCGAGCGTGAGGCGCGACGCGCCCACTTCGCCAATGCCCTTCAGGCGTGCCAGGGCATCGCTGCGCTGGCGCACGGGCGCCGGCACGCTCGCCTGTCGCGTCTTCTCCAGCGCGGCGAGTTGCTGCTGCGCCAGCGCCAGCCGTTCGCATTCGCGCAGTAGGCGCTCACGCAGTTCGGGCGGCAGCGGCGTGCCGTCATGACAGCGCACCTCGTCACGGGCGAGCCGGCCCGCGAAGGCCCTGTGGTCGACCTCATCCCAGCAGCCGAGTGTGGCCAGCAGTTTGCGCATCCGGTCGAAGTGCTGGTTCACTTCCTTGTGCAGTTGGCCGCGATCACGCATCAGCTGGCGCGATGCTTCATCCTGGGCGGAGGGCACGTGCACCACATGCATGCGGTCGCGTTCGCCGCGCAGCCACGCACGCAGGTTGATCACCAGCTTGATGGCATCGAGCCGGTCGGTCTTCGCGCGCCGCCTGTGGCGCTCGACCGGAATGCTGGCGGGATCGACGACGTAACATTCAATGCCGCGCGTTTGCAGCGCGCGACAGATCCAGAACGCGTCCTGGCCGGCCTCGTAGCTCACGACGATGCGCACGCCGGCCGGCAGCGACCACTTCAGCTTCTGTTGTTCGATGACGTCAAGCACGGCCTGCAGGCGGTCAGCGGCCAGCGGCTGCGCGACCGTGTGGACGGCGGGCTTCTCGCGCCGGCCATCGTGCAGCGCGACCTTCCACTTGCCGGCGGCCAGCTCGAGCGAGACCGCGAGCACGAGCTCCTCATTACTACCGGTCGTGAACGTCTGATCGGTGCGCATGATGCCTCTCCTCGTAGCAAGGTTCGATCAACTGATTTTATGACTCGGTTCGGTTTACCCGCAGGTGTCCCGATACATAGGATCTGATACGACTGGATGGATGAGCGAAGCAGTGCCACCAGTCGCTGCGCCGGGGTAGTGGCGACAGCATGCACACAAGGAAAGCGTACGCAACACGGGAAGCCCCCTGGCGTGCTCAGGGATGAGCAACCGGACGCCCGCGAGGGACAGGCCGGGCGCCTTGGGGTGACGGAGAGGCTCGTAGTACCGGGGAAGCCGGTGTAATGCTGGTGGAGGGAAGGGGCCTCAGTTCAAGACAGACGCAATACGTAGTGAGGACGTGGAGATTGGGCAACCTATCAACTCCGATTCGTGTTCAGAAGCTGCAGATGGCGTTACACACGAAAGCGAAGGCAGAAGCCGGATATCGCTTCTACGCGCTGTACGACAAGATCTATCGCGAGGATGTGCTGGCGCATGCGTACGCCCAGTGCCGCTCTAACAAGGGCGCGCCGGGTGTCGATCGGCAAGACTTCGCGGAGGTCGAAGCGTATGGGGTGCAGAGGTGGCTCGGCGAACTGGCGCTTGCGCTCAGGCAGGAGAATTACCGGCCGGACCCTATCAGAAGAGTGTTTATCCCGAAGGCCAATGGCAAGCTGAGGCCACTGGGCATCTCGACCCTGCGAGACCGGGTGTGCATGACAGCAGCGATGCTGGTGCTCGAACCGATCTTCGAAGCCGACCTTCCATCCGAGCAGTACGCCTATCGGCCGGGCCGCAATGCCCAGCAAGCGGTGGTCGAGGTGGAGGAACTGCTGTTTCGCGGTCGTACGGACGTCGTTGACGCCGACCTCGCGGACTACTTGGATCTCTCATAGCAATGCCCCTTGGTTCATGAAGTGCGTTCGAAGAAGTCCGGCTGATCGTTGACGACCTTGATACGTAAGCCTTTGGCTCGTCCACGACGGACCAGTACGGCGTCGAGTTCGCCGCGCTTTACACGCTGCAACACCGTTTGACGGGAAACGCCAAGTCGTCGCGTTGCGACTTGCATGGCGACGTATCCATCAGGAGTACTATCAACAAAGAGGCCACGCAACGCTTCCGTGATGCGGATGCGCCAAGGTGCGCCGGTCGTGGGATGCTCGCCAGCGATGAAGCCGGCGTTGACCCAGCGGTGGAGTGTCGACGGTGCGGTGCACAGTACCCGGGCGGCCTGGCGAATGCTGAGCAGTTCTCCTTCAGGCCGTTCAGCCGGTGGTTCGAAGCAGGGAATCTTCCAGTGACGGCGCAGGTTGCCAACAAGGTTCTGGTTGAAACGAAGGCCCTGTGCGCTCAGACGGCCTTGCGCGTTGAGGATGCCTGCGATGGTCGCATCGGGATAGTGCTGCGCGAGTCGACGTACCAATGCCAGGGTATCTTCGTCGGTGCGAATGGTGGCAGGACGCGAGCGAGGTAGTGCAACATCGCATTCGGTGAGCTTGCCGCCGCGCCAGCGCAGCTTCAGATGAGCCTGATATTGTTCGCGATTGACGGTAATCGAAACCTCCTCGAGTAGCGTGCGCAGCAACTGCTTCCTGTCGCGCACGGCGAGGCTCGGCGCCTCCCATAAGCGCTGGAGATCCTGGCCGAGCGAGAGCAGGTTGTGTCGTTCCTGAGCACTCAATGTTCGCGGACGAAGTTGTTCACGACGGGCAAGCTCCTGCTGTGCCTGCTCGAGTTCGTACAACTGCTTCTCCCATTGCGCTTCGAGCCCGCGTGCGACGAGGCGGTTCTCGGGATCCACGGCACGGTATCGCCGCTCGGCACGCTGTGCTTCATACTGCGCCCGTTCAACGCTCAGGCGCCACTGCGCGAGCGCGGCATCATGATCAGCTTCGAGACGTTCAGCCGCGCGTACGGCAGCCTCAAGGCCTGCGGGTTCAACCGCATGGAGAAAGGCCTGAGTAACTGCCGCGTCGATTTGCAGGCCGCCGACGTTAAGGCAGTAGACGCCGCGACTATTCTCGATCCCTTTGTTCGAGCAGTGGTAACCAGGCGTCTGGTTGGTTCCACGATAGTGAGTTCCAAGTTTGCGGCTGCAGTGGCCACATGTTGCCAGACCTTGCAGCAAGGCGGTACCTTCTCTCACGGCGCCGCCGGCTTCGTGGGGGCGGGGCTTGGTATTGGTAGCCAGACGCATTTGATTGGTCTCGTAGGTTGCCCAATCGATGTAACCTTCATGATGATCGCGGATGAGCACGGACCACTGCGACTGAGGCAGGCGTCGTATCCGTGTCTTGAGCACACCGTGCTCGTCGACATAGCGTTCTTTGCGGCTCTTGCCGTAACAGTAGGCACCAGCATAAACCGGATTGGTGAGCACGTTGTAGATCGCGATGTAGGTCGGTGCGACCCAGCGGATCGCTTCAGGGGTGCTGTAGTTGAGCTGCAGCGGGAACGATAGGTTCTCTGCGCGAAACCATAGCCAGACACGGCGAGCTGTGCCGAACTCGCTAAAGCGGGCGAACACCGCACGCAGCACGCTGATAACGGCTTCGTCCGGATGCAGTCGCACCTCGCCTTCAGCCTCGCCCCAAACCATTCCAGTAGGCAGACCTCGTCGCAGTTCGCCTCGTGCAGCCTTGTTCCGGATGCCACCGTCGAGACGCGCACGCAGGGTATGCAGTTCGGCCTCGCTCATCGTGCCCTTCAGGCCGAGAAGCAGACGATCGTTGAAAAGCGCCGGGTTGTACACGCCGTCGGCGTCGCCGATAAGCGTATCGGTCATGGTGCAAAGGTCGAGCAACCGGTACCAGTCAGAATTGTTGCGCGCCAGACGTGACACTTCGAGCCCGAGAATGATGCCGGCGTGCCCGAGTGCGACTTCGGCAGTCATGCGTGCGAAGCCGCCGCGGCTTGCCGTAGTGGCCCCCGAAAGCCCCAGGTCATCGTCAACTACGCAGACGTGCTGCTCGGGCCAGCCGAGGGCGGTGGCTCGCTGGGCGAGCGCGTACTGGCGTTGCGTCGATTCACGGTTGTTCTCAACCTGGTTGGCGCTGGACTGGCGAATGTAGACGAACGCGGTGCGCTGCAAATGACTGGGACTAATCTTGCTGCTGGCCTCACTCATCATCGTTCTCCCGCTGGCCCTGACGGCTTTGCGTCACGACCCTCGCGATTGCGCGAGCGAGTGCGTCGATCACCGCGTCGCGCGCCGTTTGGTCCAGTTGTTCCCATAGGCTGCCGTCGTCCGACGGCAGGTCCGCTAGGGGCAGGTTCAGTTGCATCGTCGCTCTCCTGTTCCGTCTGGCGCAGTAAAGCGTCAATGATCGCGCGAGCGCGGAGAAGATCGGCGAGTGAACCGATGGCGTCGGCTCGCGAAGCGGCGGCGATGGTGACGCCGTTGGCTGTGGACGCTGGGAAGTCGGTCCAGTCGATGGGAATAAGCCCGCGGGACTCGTCGGGCAGGATCAGCAGAAAGTGTAATCGGCCGGCGCGTTGCCGTCGGCTGATGACCTGTAGGCGCTGGCCTTCGAACGGATGGCCAGCTCGTGTGATGACGACTGATTCAGGAACGTCGTGGGATGGGGTAGTCTGTCGTGGCTTCCTTCGGAAGTATTCCCCACGCCGAATTGATGTTGTCGCTCGCGCGACGCATCGTCGATCGGCGCGTGCTGCATCTGATCAGGATGTGGCTGGAATGCCCCGTTGAAGAAACCGATGACCGAGGCCGGAAGAAACGTACGACGGAGGCCAGGGACAGTAGACGCGGCATTCCCCAGGGTTCACCCGTCTCACCACTGCTGGCAAATGTGTACATGCGCCGGTTTGTGCTGGCATGGAAGAAGCTCGGGCTTGAGCGAAGTCTTGGCAGTCGAATCGTGACCTACGCGGACGATCTCGTGATCCTGTGCAAGCGGGGTAAGGCTGAAGAAGCCTTGTCGCGACTGCGCGCGATCATGGGCAAGCTGAAGCTGACGGTCAACGAGGAGAAGACGCGAATCTGCAAGGTGCCGGAAGGCGAATTCGACTTCCTGGGTTTTACGTTTGGGCGGATGTACTCAGCGACGACTGGTCAGGCCCGTATGGGCATGAGGCCGTCGAAGAAGAGTATCCGGCGCATGGTCGACAAGATCCATGCGATGACCGCCCTCAAGACGGCATGGCAAGAGACCACGGCGCTGGTGGGCAAGTTGAACCGCACGTTACGCGGCTGGGCGAACTACTTCCAGGTAGGAAGCGTTAGCCGCGCCTATCGTGCGCTTGACAGCTACACCGCAACGCGGTTGCGCCGGTGGCTACGCAACAAACATAAGCTCAGGCGACGCAAGGGCGGGGGCTATCCACTCCCGCACCTTTACGGGCACTTCGGTCTCGTACGTCTGAGCGCACGTGGGGGCGTAGCCTGGCGTGTGTGAAGGTGTGCTGTCTTGTCCGAGAGCCCAGTGCGGGAGATCTGCACGCTGGGTTCGATGAGCGGGATGTGAAAACGGAGCCATGGTGAGGTTATTCGGGCACCGCCAGACGAAAGAGGCGGCAACAGACAAACCCAGCCTAAAGTCACCGCGTCACATCTCGACTCTACCGATGCCGGCCTCTCATTGCCACGCACGCCGCTCGCTCAACATACGCAATCACCGATCCGGGCACGACGCCGACAGCCACGTCGGTCCCGCCGATGCCCCACCTTTCTGGCCTAAAATATCTCAAAAGAGCATCCGCCCGGGGGCATCATGAAAGCACTTATCGTTGCTGCGACATTGACGGCTGGCTGTTCCCTCGCCTACGCGCAGACTTACCCGCAGGAAGCGCTGGCTGACCAAAGCACGGGGGCCTATAGAGCGCAATTGGAAGCGCAGAAGCAACAGATCGAACTCCAGAACGAACAACTCCAATTACTGAAACAACAGCGCGACCTGGATTTGATGAGGCAGCAGCGCGAACTGAATTCGCTGAGACAACAGCGCCAATTCGACTTGCTGAGACAGCGGCGCTAGATCGCTGTGAGGCGCGGCACCCGCCTCAAGATCCGGCTTGGCAACGGCCATTGCAGCGCCGAACGTTCAGTCTGTGTGGCGCCACTGGAGGGCATCAGGCGTTGAAGTCCTATACGCAAGTAAAGCATTCCTGCTCGCACCAGCCGAACGTCGCGACCGACATCGTGTTCGAAGCGGAGAAGAACTGCTTGTCATATCGATCGAGGGCGGCGGGGCGGATCAGCGCAGATGTCCCCGCCGTAGGTCGCTCTCGCGCGCGGCGACCGCTCACATGACGTGGACGAGATCAATGTAACTGCTTCTTCAGATCGCTCAGTTCGGCGGGGACGGGCAAAAATAGCCTTCCACCTCGCCCCGACGGGCATAGCCATAAGTAAAGCGGACCCATCATCGGCTTTTTTATTGCTTTACCCGCTCCTCGTTCTAACCGACAGTAACCTCAGCGCGCCGCCACGGCAGCTTGCAGCCGAAACGCGATTGATCAGTGCTGACGGCTACCGACGACAATGATGACCTGCATTGCAGCAAATCTGCGGGTCCGGGAGACGAGACGATGAGTCATGTGGAAGCTTAATCAACTATCGGCTTACGAAGTCAGGGCCATTCACTTCGGGCAACGCACGGTCGGCCCGGCCATGGGCATATCACTTTGCCGCTATCTCTGTTAATGACGCTGGATTTATTGCGTCATCGCGATGCACGCCTGCAGGGACCTCTCGAAAAGGTGATGCCTAACTGGGAATTAACGAACACCGAAAACCATACCGCTCCGGCAAGTTTCACCATTCCCAATAGCAAAGATATCGATGTCTGGTTATCTAAATTATCAGAAAAACAAGGCATCGAGATGAAGACTTCAATTAATGATTAGATCCCGGATTGCTTTTTATTTTTAACCGACATTCATACTGGATTCGATATGTCTAACCATGTGATTTTGCCGCGCATCCTCCAGGTCGGCGCCAACGCCAGCGAGACAGTTCCCACGGTTCTGGCGACTCTCGGCTGCAGTCGACCTCTGATCATCACCGACAAGATGATGGTGCAGTTGGGCTATGCCGGGCGCATTCAGGAAAATCTCGCCGCCAATGGCATGACAGCCGAAATTTTCGCTGATACGGTCCCCGAGCCCACGGTTGACTCGATTCGAGCTGGCGTGGAGAAGGCTCGCGCAGGAGACTACGACAGTATCATTGCACTGGGCGGCGGCAGTCCGATCGACAGCGCCAAGGCGATTGGCATTCTTGCCAAGCATGGTGGAGAAATGCGCGACTATAAGTTTCCGCGCGTTGTTACCGAGGTTGGGTTGCCCATTATCGCGGTGCCCACCACTGCGGGAACCGGCTCGGAAGTGACCCGTTTCACGATCATCACTGACCAGCAGAACGACGAAAAAATGCTCTGTGTGGGCATCGGCTTCATGCCCGTGGCAGCCTTGGTCGACTATAACCTGACCCTCAGCCTGCCGCCGCGCGTCACCGCCGATACGGGTATTGATGCGCTGACCCACGCGATCGAAGCCTACGTCAGCCAGAAAGCCAACCTGTACAGCGACAGTCAGGCCCTGGCGGCCATGCGCTTGATTGGCCCCAATCTGCGTAAAGCCTATCGATCCGGCCAGGATACAGCCGCCCGCGAAGCCCTGATGCTCGGTTCGACGCTCGCCGGTGTGGCGTTTTCCGCTGCGTCCGTGGCGCTGGTGCACGGCATGAGTCGACCGATCGGCGCCTTTTTCCACGTTCCCCATGGGCTGTCCAACGCCATGCTGCTGCCCAGTGTGACCGCGTTCTCGATCCCGGCGGCGGAAGAACGCTACGCTGATTGCGCTCGTGCCATGGGCGTGGCCGACAGGCAGGACAGTACGCAGGCCGCCAACGCCAGGTTGCTCGCTGAATTGCGGTCGATCAACGATGACCTTCAGGTGCCGACGCCCGAACAATTTGGTATCGACCGCGAGCGCTTCTTCAGCTTGATGCCGACCATGGCACGGCAGGCTCTGGCCTCCGGCTCGCCTGGCAATAACCCACGCGTGCCCACGGTCGAGGAAATGGTCGAGCTCTACCGCGGTCTCTGGTAAGCAAATTCCCCCCTCAAAAAAACCGCATCTGAGCTATCGAAGTGAAGGTCATTCAGATGCGACAACAACTCTTGGCATCGGGAAGCAAAACCCTATTCCCATCGCCCATTTTTGTGGCCCTTAGAGCCTGTTCCGATCCCAGCAAGGAGTATGAAATGCAGCCCTTCAACGACGACGCAGACGTGGTTCACTTCATCAACGGTCGCCGCGTGCCAGGCACCGGCACTCGAAAGCAGCCGATATTCAACCCCGCGACCGGTTCTCCGGCACGCATGCTGCACCTCGGCGACGCGTCCGACGTAAGCGCCGCCGTAGCGTCGGGGAAACAGGCGTTCCAGGGATGGAGTAATACGCCACCCATCCGTCGCGCGCGCGTCATGCGCCGCTTTCTCGAACTGATGAACCAGCACAAGGACGAACTGGCAGCGATCATGACCGCCGAGCACGGAAAAGTGTTCAGCGATGCGCAAGGCGAAGTGGCACGGGGCATCGATGTGATCGAGTTTGCCTGCGGCATTCCGCAATTGCTGAAGGGTGACCATACGGAACAGGTGTCGACCGACATCGACAACTGGACGACCCGGCAACCACTCGGCGTTGTCGCGGGAATCACGCCTTTCAACTTTCCGTGCATGGTTCCTTGCTGGATGTTTCCGATCGCGATTGCCGCAGGCAATGCGTTCATTCTGAAGCCCAGCGAGCGTGATCCCTCAGCGTCGCTCTACATGGCCCGCTTGCTGCAGGAAGCCGGGTTGCCTGACGGAGTGTTCAACGTCGTGCAAGGGGACAAGATAGTCGTGGATGCTCTGCTCGAACATCCTGACGTAAAAGCGATCAGTTTCGTCGGTTCGACGCCGATTGCCAACTACATCTACGAGACGGGAGCAAAGCACGGAAAACGGATCCAGGCGCTTGGCGGAGCGAAGAATCACATGGTTGTGATGCCCGACGCTGACATTGATCAAGCCGTCGACGCTTTGGTCGGCGCAGGCTACGGCTCCGCGGGTGAACGGTGCATGGCGATCTCGGTCGCAGTCCTCGTAGGCGACGTTGCGGACAAGCTGATTCCGCGGCTCGCTGATCGAGCACGCTCCGTAATAGTAAAGAACGGCACGGAGCCCGACGCCGAGATGGGGCCGATCGTCACACGTCAGGCGCTGGAACGCATTGAAAACTACATCGCGATTGGCGTCGAAGAAGGCGCGTCGCTGGTTGTCGATGGACGTGGCCTCAAAGTTCCGGGGCACGAGGAAGGCTTTTTTACCGGTGCCACGTTGTTCGACCACGTCACGCCCGAGATGCGCATCTATCAAGAGGAAATCTTCGGACCGGTGCTGTCCTGCGTCCGTGCGAAGGACTTTACAGAGGCCGTCGACCTGGTCAACGCGCACGAATTCGGCAATGGCGTCGCCTGTTACACTCGCGATGGACACATCGCGCGCGAGTTTGGCCGGAGAATTGAGGTTGGAATGGTTGGCATCAACGTACCGATTCCGGTACCGATGGCGTGGCACGGATTTGGCGGCTGGAAGCGTAGCTTGTTCGGTGACACGCACGCGTATGGCGAAGAAGGCGTCCGGTTCTATACGCGTCAGAAGTCAATCATGCAACGCTGGCCGGAGAGTATCGAGCAAGGTGCCGAATTCGCGATGCCGACGGCGAGGTAGTCTTTCCACTGCAAAACCCGCTACAGCTCCCGTGCTGCCACATCCCGGCACGGGAGAGCACACCACCGGTCCTGAAGTCGCAGACCTTCAAATCCGAACGGAAGCGCCCGACATCATGCGCTGCGGCAAATGTCGACAACCGTGCGACCGCTCAGCTTTCCATCCATCATTTGCACGGCTGCCTCCGGCACGTCGTGCAACGCTATCCGGTGCGTGAGTTCGGCGAGCTTTGCTCGATCCAGATCCGCAGCGAGCCGATTCCACGCTATCTGACGATGAGCGATCGGACACATAACCGAGTCGATGCCCAACAGTTTTATACCGCGCAGAATGAAAGGCGCAACGTTCGCCGGGAACTCCATGCCTTGCGCGAGACCACATGCCGTTACGGCGCCGCCATATTTCGTCTGTGCGCATGCGTTGGCAAGCGTATGCGAGCCGACAGAATCCACCACCGCCGCCCAGCGCTCTTTCTGCAACGGCTTGCCGGCTGCCGACAGCGAGTCCCGATCGACCACATCGGCGGCGCCGATACGCTTCAGAAAATGCGCCTGCTCCGGCTTGCCCGTCGATGCCACGACCGTAAATCCCCAACTGCTCAATAGCGAGATTGCCACGCTGCCCACACCGCCGCTCGCGCCGGTCACGAGGACTTCACCGTCGGCCGGCTTGACACCGGCCTGTTCCAGCGCAAGGCAGGATAGCATCGCCGTGTAACCGGCCGTCCCGATTGCCATGCTTTCGGCCGTTGATAGTCCCGGCGGTACCGCAATCAGCCAGTCGGCCTTCAGGCGGGCTTTCTCTGCGAGGCACCCCCAGTGTGTTTCGCCGAGGCCCCATCCGTTGACGAGGACAATATCTCCCGCTTTCCAGCGAGAATCTGTCGATGTCACCACCTCGCCGGCGCCATCGATACCCGCGACCATTGGCCAGGCGCGTACGACCGGACCGCGGTTCGTGACCGCTAGCGCGTCCTTGTAGTTAAGCGTCGAGTGCGCGATACGAATGAGCACTTCGCCGGCTGCGAGGGGATGCTCGTCGAGGGTTCGGTCATCGAGGCTGGTAACCCCGGCCGAAAAACCGTTGTCATTCTGCTGCAGATAAAGGGCTGAAAAAGCCATGCTTGACCTCCTTGACGGTAAACGCAGGCGGTCAGGCATGGCGAAGTGATACATCCGGACAACATAAACCATGCAAGGATGTACCACTGCGCCATGCCTGACGGCTTCCACGGGCATAAGGCGACAGGTGCCGCGGCAAGCAATGTCACGTCGCTATCTGTCGCGCCGCGCTTCTGGACCTCAGCCACTCCATCGTCACCAGAAGCAGGCTGGAAAATACAATCAGAATTGTCGCAAGGGCAGCAATCGTCGGCGTAATGTTTTCCCGGAGGCCGATGAACATCTGCAACGGCAATGTACCTTGTGTCGGACCCGCGATGAACATCGTGATGACGACATCATCGAGCGACGTGGCGAATGCAAACAGGGCTCCAGAAATAACGCCCGGCGCAATGATCGGCAGGGTGACGGAGAAGAACGTCCTGACGGGCGACGCACCGAGGCTCAGGCTCGCGCGCACGTAATTCTGGTTGAACCCGGCAAGGGTGGCGTTGACAGTGACCACCACGAATGGAGCAGCGATAGCGGTATGACCCAAAATCAGACCAAGGTACGACCCGGCTAACCCCCACTTCGCAAAGAACAGATACATCCCGACGGCAGTGACGATCACCGGCACGATCATCGGCGAGATCAAAATGCCGATCAGCGCGCCCTTGCCTTTGAACGTCGCCTTGTTGAGGCCCAACGCGGCCAACGTCCCGAGGACAGTGGCCAGGATCGTGGCAAGCGGGGTTACGATGAAGCTGTTTTTTCCGGCACGAAGCCAGTCAATGGACGTAAACAGATTGTGGTACCACTTGAACGAGAACTTGTGTATCGGATAGACCAGGAATGTATTGTCCGTGAAAGAAAGCGGGATGATCACCAGTATCGGCAAGACCAGAAAAAGCAGGATCATGACATTGGTCGATCGCAAAAAGTAGTGCCACGCGATCTCGGGAGCCGATGTATAAGGTGCAAAACGCAATACGGTCGTTTTCATGGTCCTAACCTACCTTCAGTTCGTTGCCAACGATCTTTCGATAAACAGCGAAGAGTATCAACGTCACGAGAAGCAGAACCGCTCCCAGTGCGCACGCCATGCCCCAGTTCAAGGCCACATTCGTGAAATAGGCGATGTAGTAGCTCACCATCTGGTCGCCGGCTCCGCCCAGCAATGCCGGAGTAATGTAGTAGCCCAAAGCCGTGATGAATACCAGCAGTCCGCCGGCGCCGACTCCTGGCAGCGTTTGCGGAAAGTAGACCTTCCAGAACGCGCCGAACGGGTGACTACCCAGCGAGATCGCTGCCTTCGTATAGCTGGCTGGCACTGATTTCATGACGCTGTACAGCGGCAGAATCATGAACGGCAGGAGGATATGAGTCATCGAGATCAGCACCCCCGTCCGGTTGAACAGCAGTGTCAATGGAGACGATATCAGGTCCAGCGACAGCAACGCCTTGTTGACGAGGCCCGATCCTTGAAGGATGACGATCCAGGCGGAGATCCGCACGAGGATCGAAGTCCAGAAGGGAAGGAGCACCAGGATCATCAGCAGATTTGCCTTACCCGCCGGCAGACTGGAGATCCAGTATGCCAGGGGGTAGCCGAGGAGCAGCGCGGCGAGCGTTACCAGGCCGCTAATCACGAACGTTCGCATGAATACCTCCCGATATGCCGAGGCGCCTGGATCAACCGGAACGATGTCACCGGCAGAATTGCGACGGTAGTCCATCGTCGCGAGGAGATACTGGCTTGTGTATCGGGATGAATCTTTAGCGATTACCTGCCAGTAAGCGGGATCTTCCCAACGCCTGTCGATTTCGATCAGCTTTTGTCGCACCTCGTGCGCAGGCAGCGCTGAATCATCGTCGCCGAACGGAAGTGCGCTCGAAGTCTTGTAAAACAACGAACGGAAACCCGCCTTCTGCCCGTTCAGTCGGCCGGCAGCGGTACCCGAACTGTTGTTCCCGCCGTTGCGCTCGATATCCAGCATCAGCCCGCGAAAAGCGTCATCCGGAACTGCCGATTTCCGATCCCAGTTTCGCAGCGCCGCCGTCGTGTGTGGCAACGCGTCAACGACTTCCGGACTCTGAATCGACCGCGAAATCATGGATGCAACGGGCATTACGAATACCAGAAAAATGAAAATAGCAAGAGGAGCGACCAGCGCCAGCGCCGCCATTTGCTTACGTAAATTCACGTTCCTAAGCGATCGCTTGAGCTCACGCAAATGCCAATCCTGCTGCTGAGTAGTTACCGCGCTCATGTCTCTCTCCTTCGCGTACCCATGCGTTCGAGCGATGGGTACGCGATTCGCGTTATTTCGCTGCCCACGCGGTGAAGCGCTGTTCCAGCCCGTCGCCGTGGTCGGTCCAGAACTCTACGTCGTTGGGGATAGCGGTTTTGCCGTTCTTCGGCGAGTTAGGCAGGTTTTCAAGAGTGGCCGCATCGAGCAACTTTAAAGCGTTCTTGTTGGTTGGCCCGTACGGAATGTGCCGCGCGAACGCAGCTTGAGCCTGAGGTTCGAGCACGTAGGCAATGTACTTCTCGGCTGCATCCTTATTTTTCGAGCCCTTCGGAATCACGAAAAAGTCCAGCTCATAGATGCTTTGGTCCCACGAGATACCCAGGTTCTTGTTCCCCGCCCGCATTGCGGCGTCGATGCGGCCGTTATACGCGGTGGACATCGAAACGTCACCGGCGACCAGGAACTGCGGCGGCTGTGCGCCAGCCTCCCACCACTGAATGTGTGGCTTGAGCTCGTCCATCTTCTTGAACGCCCGATTGACGCCAGCCTCCGTGCCCAGCACGGTGTACACGTCTTTCGCCGGAACGCCATCTGCCATCAGTGCGAACTCGAGGTTATAACGCGCCTCCTTCTTCATGCCACGCTTGCCAGGAAATTTCTTGACGTCCCAAAAATCCTTCCAGCCCTGTGGCGTGCCCTTCGTCAGCGTCGGGTTGTATGCCAGCACGGTCGACCACACGAATGTGCCGGCAGCGCAGGGAGTCACCGATCCAGGCACCAGATCACCCTTTTTCGCGATCTTCGACCAGTCGAGCTTCTCGAAGAGTCCGTCCTGACAGCCGCGTCCGATGTCTGCCGACTCGACTTCAACGACATCCCACGTGACATCTTTGGCGTCGACCATCGCTTTGACTTTGGCCATTTCGCCCGTGTACTCAATCGCAATCGTCGGAATACCGCTCGCTTTCGAGAACGGTTCAACCCAGGCAGCCTTCTCGGCATTCCCCACGGCGCCACCGTAATTGACCGTCGTAAGGCTGTCGGCCAATGCGAAAGCGGAACAACACATCATGGCAGCCACGCCGACCGTATTTCTAAAGAACCTCATTTCGTTCTCCTTGGCACAAGGTGATTTCGCTACGCGTGGTCAATTGAAAACTCTTAGATGATCTTCATGAAACGACAACGCGATGCGATTTCCCGGTTGGACATGGGCCGCCCCGTCCTGCCCGAGCGGAACCTTCACGAAACACTCTGTTTCTCCGGGGCAGCGGCAGCGTAGCCGGACGTGATCGCCGAAGTAGATCATCCCAAGCGTTTCGCTGTTGATGACATTGCGCTGCTGTTCGGATTGCCGTCCAATCGAGAGCCGCTCGGGACGGATCACCCCTGTGGCGCGGCTACCGACATTGAGCCCGGCAACATTCAGCGCGCGTACGGTCGTACCGTCTGCAATGCGCAATTCGCAATAGTTACCATCCCGGCTTACGACGGTGCCTTCCACCCGGTTACTGTCACCAATGAAGTTGGCTACAAACAGATTCCTCGGCGATTCGTAGAGCGAGTCGACCTGGTCGAGCTGTTGGATCACCCCCTGATCAAAGACCGCTACTCGATCAGACATCGTGAGCGCCTCACCTTGATCGTGTGTGACGTACACAAAGGTCAGGCCAAGAGATTCGTGCAATGCCTTGAGCTCTATCTGCATGTGCTCGCGCAGCTGTTTGTCCAGCGCGCCAAGCGGTTCGTCCATCAGCACAAGCTTTGGGTTGAACACCAACGCACGCGCAAGCGCCACTCGCTGTTGCTGACCGCCTGAGAGCTGACCTGGCATTCGCTTACCCAGCTTTTCCATGTGGACCATCTCGAGCGCCCGCTTGACGCGCGCGGCCCGCTCGTCTGGCGGCATCTTGCGAACCTTGAGGGGATACTCGAGGTTCTGTCCGACGGTCAGGTGTGGAAAGAGTGCATAGTTCTGAAATACCATTCCAATGTCGCGTTTATGCGGCGGAATACGATTAAGTAACTGACCATCCAGCCAGATTTCTCCATCGGTTGGGTATTCAAACCCGGCGAGCATCATGAGACAGGTGGTCTTTCCCGAGCCAGACGGACCAAGCAAGGTGAGAAACTCCCCCTTCTGGATGTCGAGATTCAGGTCTTTGACGACGAGTGTTTCTCCGTCGTATGTCTTCCGAACATTGCGGAAGCTCACAAATGTGTTGCCCTGGTCTTGCATGATCGTTACCCTCAATGTCTTTCGGTGCGGAAGGCACCTGGCAGCGCAGGCGGTAGTGCTGTGTCTGCAGATCGGCTGCGGCGACAGGGCGGCGCACAGGGTACCTCCTTCCCCGTGCCTCGCCATGGGCGTTTTCGCGCCATGTGCTGCGTAGCTCGATTGAGGTTCTCGATAACGATTTCTGCGCCTCGCCGGGTGTTTTCGGTACCCGGGAGCTTGCGGTGTCGTACGTGCATCTTCGTCTCCAATCTTATAAATATTCGAACACCCTTTCGCTACGGCCTTTTTTCTTCTAGGGTGCTTGCTGCTATCGGCCGCGCCCACCCATCAGCGGAGCGGTCGCGATTTGTTCCGGCTTGCCCGCAACGGTGACGTGTTCAGCTGGGCAAGTACTCTTCGCACCAGCTTTCGCCGACCGCCCCTCGCGCAATCAACGTCGCAATCTGGGTATCGCTGTAGCCCATCTTGCGCAGAACCCCTCGGGTCGAGGCACCAAACTTTTCTGCTGGCGCCAGTGCGCGGATCGGAGCAACGTGAGGGCGAATCGCAAAAGGATCGAGTTGGATGACGCGTCGTCCACTCGGATGCTCGGCATACACACTGAATGAATAGCTGGCGTTATCGATACCCGGACGATTGTCTGCAGGGCGGCTGTAGCGTTGGCGCAAGTTGTCGATATTGTCCGGAATGGCTGCCGCCACATTGGCCGCTTGCAACCGCGTCTGCCAGGTTTCGGCGGAGGCCGTGACGAACGCGGAGCTGAGAAACGCTGCGGGATCTGCCGCGTCGCGGATGCCCGTCAGCCCCTCTACGGCGTTTAGCTTGTCCAGTTCCTTTTCGCTGGCGTCCACATACAACCAGTCATCCGCGGCCCGAAAGAAGCGTGACAGGTTGCCAAAGCCCTGGGCGCTACGGCCGGAAGGCTCATCGAACGGGGCCCGCCGTGGGTAGTCGTAGCAGAAGGGAATCTGCACCAGGTTGCCGAGCGATGCCAGGGAGGTCCGGGCACGGCTGATCTGGCCGGTTCTGGCTTTGCGATATAACGCGGCGGCAACGCCGAGCGCTGCAGCGAACCCGCAATTCACGTCAATGGTTCCGACGTGAGCGTGTTCCTCTGGCGTTGCCATGCCGCCGCCGAAGCGCAGCATGATGCCGGTGCTGGCCTGGATCAAGTCGTCGTAACCGAGATAATCGGTCCGCGGGCCGCGACGCGGTCCCCCAAAGCAATCCAGTTGGCAGAAGATCACGCCAGGGTTGACGGCCTGGAGACTGGCTTCGTCAAGACCCAAAGGTGCCAGTTGACGATCCGGTGCATTCATCACGATCACATCAACCGAACGAACCAATTGGTTAAACACCTCGCGTCCGTCGGGGTGGTTCAGGTCGACCAGGACGCTTTGCTTGCCGCGGCCCGAAGACATGCCAAAGACCACTGTGTTCCAGGGATCATAGTTGGGCGTTACGGGGTCGAGCTTGATAACCTCGGCGCCGAACCGGCCGAGGTAGGAGGTCGAATGCGGACCCGCGATGACATTGGTCAGATCGAGGACACGCACACCGTCAAGCCAGCCGCCAACATGCTGTTCAGATGGGGGCGGCAGTGCCGTGGGCGCGCACTTATCCAGGATGGCCAGGGCTTCTTCGAGACTCACCGTGCGGCGTGAGTCGGGCGAGAGCATCAAGTCGGCACTGTCTTCCAGCCAGGCGATCGCGCCGGGCTGTTTCATATTGCCGTACTGGTGGTCGTCGACATCGACCACCAGACCCGCGGCGTTGGCGTGCTCGTCATGCAACCATTCTTGAGTCGATCGGTGGGGCGCACCGGGAAACCGGCCTTCGCCGAAAATTTTTTCCCACTCGGTCGCTGTCTTGGTCAGGAACACCTCCTTCATGCGTGCCGAAATGCGCCGGGCCCAATGGTCAGGCAACGGGTAGACACCGAGTGACGCGTCCCCCTCCCACTGAGAGATAGGAAGGTAGGGGTCGCTCACTGTCGGCAGCCCGGCAGATAGCATTTCCTCGTACAAGCCCATCGCCTGAAGGCAACGCCTGGCGTGCGAGCGGTGTGACGGGCAGACCGCATAGAACTTGCGACCGTCCGCGCACTCGTAGGTGCGGTAAAAGGGGTCGAGATATTCTTGCAGTTCTTCGTAGCTGAGGTTCATCGGAAGATTTTCCGAGCGCCGCCGCTCAATTTCCTTTTCGCGCAAGGTCTTGTAGCGTTCGGGATAACCGTCGATCTTGATCGAGTTGTAAGACAGCCCCTCCATCACCGCCGCGGCCAGAGGCACCTCGATTTGATCACCCACTCCCGTGCGCTCCCGCGCTTGCAGAGCGAGTGCCACCGCGGAGACAGCCAGCATGGTGCCGTAGGACGAGGCAAGCGGCAGCGGCGAAAAGCTCGGGTTTATCCCCATCAGTACGCGGTTCTGACCCATATCGGTGAATACCCCGGAGGCCGACGCAATAATCGGCTCGAGGGCGCGCCAGTGACGACGCAACTGGTCGTTGCTGGCGAAGCCAGGGATGGACAGCGTAATGAGCTCGGGCCTTTGACGACGCAGCTCGGCGAAGTCCAGACCCAACCGGGTCATGACGCCCGGCCGGAAGTTCTCGATCACGATATCGGCACGCGCGATGAATGCCATGGCCGCCTCGAGCCCCTGCGCGGACTTCAGGTCAAGCTGCAAGCAATACTTGTTGCGGTTCAGTACGGCATTGGCCGGGCTGTCCCAAAGCGGCCCAGCAGGGGGATCGACGTGAATGACGGTGGCGCCGAGATCCGCCAGGATCATCGCCACGGCCGGCCCGGCGATGTACTGGCCAAAGTCGATGACTTTCACGCCGCTAAAAGGCAGTTGATCATGCTTTCCCATGGCTCACCGACTCATCTCCAGGACCTGCGGATCTTCCGAAACGCAGGTCATCATTGTGGTGGGTCGCCGCCAGCACCAATCAACCGCATTTCGAATGCGAGGCGAGGGGCCTTGGCGACGAACTGGGGATCACTGTCGGATACAACGGGGAGCCGGTAAAGCAATAAAAAAACCGAGGATGGGGCTATTTTATTTATGGCTGAGGCCGGCGGAGTGAATGCGCCGGAAAATGACCAGTCGATCACTGGCAGCCCGGCGAAATGGACGTGCGATGTCAACCTGCCTGATCAGTTCCGCGCACGCCCCTCCTGAGCCTTCGCACTCAGCCAGGCCACGAACGCCGCGGCATCAGGGTTGACGATGCTGTGAGGAGAATAGACCAGGTAGAAAGCTTCACTGGTCGTAAGCCGGGATTCGAAAGGCGCTATCAGTTGCCCGGTGTCCAGCATCGACTGGACCAGCGACGAGCGCGCCAAGGCCACCCCTTGACCAAGCTCGGCCATTCTCAAAGCAGAGATCAAGGTATCGAACTGCATTCCCTTCGAAGAGTCGACCTGTCCCGCGCCTGCTTTCTTCAACCAGTATCCCCAGCCCTCCTCGTAGCCGAGGACGTGGAGTAGTTCGTGGTAACGGAGATCCTTCGGCGTAGCCAGTGGCGCCTGTTCGGAGGGCAAGAATGGGGCGCAGACCGGCAGCAACGTATCCCAGGTCAGCCGCTCGGCCTTGAGTCCCGTCCATTCTCCATGTCCATAGCGGATTTCCATATCGGCTTCGACGTCGGTCACGCTCGAATCGCCCCCCCATATGTTGCTGGTGATACGCAGATTGACCTCGGGGTGGCGTTCACGAAAGTCGGGTAAGCGCATTGCCAGCCAATGGGTAAAAAACACCAGGCTGACCCGAACGGTAAGGACTCTGCCGTGACCTTGCCCGAAGATCTCTTCAGTTGCGGCCGCCAGTCGCTCTACGGCCTCGTGGACAACCGGCAAATAGGCTAGCCCGGCCTCAGTGAGCTCGAGTCCTCTTGGCAAGCGCTTAAAGAGGACTGCCCCCAACTGCGACTCGAGTCCCTTCACCTGTTGGCTTACCGCCGCCTGGGTCAGGCTCAACTCTGTCGCCGCATGGGTGAAACTGAGATGCCGGGCAGAGGATTCAAATGCGCGCAACCAGTTAAGCGGAGGTAATCGTTTTCTCATTCTGCAGACCGTTTGACTAAAGCTGTCCGACTTCGTGGATTAGTTGCGTGTTGCGGCAACTCAGGATCCACTAGACCCGCGGACGCGGCGGCGTTCCCAGGCGTCGACGAGTGCGTACGCACTCCAATTGGGCAATCGAACATATGTTAGCGCGGAATTTCGAACACTCTGAAATGACAAGCCTGGTGGGGCGGTTTCAAGAGCGTTCTCACAGGCACTCGCACGCCCGCGAGCATAAAAAAACCTTGAGCTTGCAACAAGAATCTTTGGCTTTGACGGGCGGCGCGCGCCCCTTAGACTGGCTTCGCAATCATTCGAACCTCAACGGTCACGATGCGAACCACTCCCCCGCAACTCAAGGTCGACGTCTGGCGCGGTAACGACGAAGGCAGCTTTCAGCGCTTCGACGTGCCGCGCATGGAAAGTCAGACCGTGCTCGACGTGGTGATCCACATCCAGCGCCATCTGGATGCGACGCTGTCCTATCGCTTTGCGTGCCGGGTCGGCATGTGCGGTTCATGCGCAATGACCGTCAACGGCCGCGCGCGATGGACCTGCCGCACGCACGTCACCAAAGTCATGAAGCACGCCGGTGACGTGCTCGAAATCGCGCCTCTCAATCACCTGCCCGTCATCAAGGATCTGGCGACGGATATGACCGCCTTCTTCGACAAATGGCGCGATGCGAAGGGCTATTTCAAGGGCGAGCACACGCGTAACGAACCTGCCGCTTGCGTCGATCCCGCCTCCGCCGAACGCAAGGCGGCCGACGCGGGGATTGAATGCATCGGCTGCGGTGTCTGTTATGCGAGCTGCGACGTCGTCGCATGGAACCCCGACTATCTCGGACCCGCCGCGCTCAACCGTGCGTGGACGCTCGTCAACGACGTACGCGACATCCAGCAGCAAACCCGCGTCGCAGCCGTCTCCAACGACGCAGGCTGTCATTCGTGCCATACGCTCGGCTCGTGTACCGAACGGTGTCCCAAGTCGCTGCAGCCGACGGCCAGCATTGCTGGCCTGAAGCGGCTTCGCGGCCATGCGCCGAAAGGAGAACCGCGATGATGAGCGGCTGGCGGTTGCAGCGCCTGTCGGCGATGGTGCTGACCTTATGCGTGGCCGTCCATCTTGTCACCATGATTATCGTCGTGCATGGCGGGCTGAGCGCGGCGAACGTGATCGCGCGTCTGCACGGCAATACGGCGTGGGCGGTGTTCTATTCCGTGTTCGTGCTTGCGTCGTCCGCGCATGTGCCTGTCGGCTTGAGAAGGATCGCCGAGGAGTGGCTCGGCTGGCGCGGGCGCAGCGTCGGGGTGGCGAGCGTGATCGTCGGCATTGCGTTGGCGATTGCCGGTCTGCGCGCGGTCTTCGCGCTGGTAGGAGGGCCGCAATGAGCGACATGGCACGCGCAGCGAAACCGGCAACAGACACGAACCACGCCGGACACCGCACCCCTGGCCGGCGCGCCGACTCGCGCGCGCGCAACCATCCCGCGTGGTGGGCCTTTCTTGTGCACCGTCTGTCCGGACTCGCGCTCGCCTTCTTTCTGCCGCTGCACTTCTGGGCGCTCGGCACCGCTTTGCACGGTGCAGCATCGTTCGAGTCGTTTCTCGCCGTGACGAGGCAACCCGCCTTCGTATTCGCCGAGTGGGGCCTCGTCACGTTGCTGGCCGCGCATCTGTTCGGCGGCGTGCGCATTCTGCTCATCGAATACCGGCCATGGAGCGGTTTGCGCAAGAACCTGATCGCGGCGACAGCGGGCGGCGCATTGGTCATCGGGCTGGCGTTTGCGCTGTCGCTCACGTCGTGAACGCACGGTCCCCCGACGGAGATTCATCAATGGACATGCAGCAGATCGAAGAGGTCGCGAAGCAGTTGTACATACGCGCGCTGAAGCATTTGCCGCCCGACATCAAGGACGGTATCGCGCGCCTCGAACGCGCTGAAACCGACGACACCGCGCGCCGCGTGCTGGGCACAATGCGCACCAATATCGCGATTGCCGAAGATCAGGACAACCTGCTGTGCCAGGACACCGGGCTGCCGATCTACAACGTGACGATCGGCACGGGCCTCGCGCTCGACGGCGTCGCGTTGAAAGCAGCGATCCGGCGCGGCTGCGAACGGGCCACGCGCGAGCATCCATTGCGCTCGTCGGTCGTGCATCCGTTGACGCGGAAAAACGAATATTCGTCTTGCGGCGTGCTGATGCCCGCGATCCATATCGACTTCGACTCGACAGCCGATACGCTCGTGATCGAAATGATTCCGAAGGGCAGCGGTTCGGAAAACAACTCGTTTCTGAAAATGGCGATTCCGGCGGAAGGTGTCGACGCGATCAAACGCTTCGTGATCGACTGCGTGGTCGATGCGGGCGGCAAGACGTGTCCGCCGACGATTGTAGGCGTGGGCATCGGCGGTACCTCGGATCTGTGCGTGTGGCTCGCCAAGCGTGCCGCGACGCGCGCGCTCGGTACGCATTGCGACGATCCGGCGGCGGCCGCGCTGGAGGAGGAACTGTCGGCCGCGGTGAACCGCCTGGGCGTCGGCCCGCAGGGGCTCGGCGGCGACGCGACGTCGTTCGCGGTCCACCTCGAACTGGCGGCGACGCATATCACGATGAATCCGGTCGCCGTGAACATGCAGTGTCATTCGGCCCGCCGCGCGCGCGCCACGCTGACGCCGGCGGGCGTCGAGTACGGCTACTGACACGCGGGCTGTCCGCATCGGCACGCACACCGTCAAGGAACGATCGATGACTCATCACACGCTGTCCATGCCCGCTAGCGAAGCGCAGATTCGCGCGTTGCGCACGGGCGACACCGTTACGTTGACAGGCACGCTGTTCGGCATCCGCGACGCCACGCAGATCCACATGTTCGACCGTGGCCGCACGACTCGCTTCGATCTGCGCGGCCATGCGGTGATTCACACCGCGCCGAACGTGCGCAAGGTGCCACGCTCGGACGCACATCCGGCGGGCTACGAGCCTGTCTGCGTCGGCACGACGACGTCCGCACGCATGGAGCGCTTCACCGCGGCGCTGATGGCGCAATACGGCGTGCGCATCGTGATCGGCAAGGGCGGGCTCGGGCAGGCGTCGAGCGATGCGTTCGCAAAATACGGCGGCGTGTATCTCGCGATCGTCGGCGGCACGGCGGCGCTGGAGACGACATGGATCGAACAGATCGAAGACGTCGATCTCGACGACCTGAACCCCGAATCGCTATGGCGCTTCAGGATCGGCGAATTCGGCCCGCTGCTCGTCGCGATGGATAGTCACGGCGACAGCGTCTACACGAAGGTCCAGCAGAGCACGCGTGAGCGGCGCGAAGCGGTGCTCGCGTCGCTGGGCATCAGAAGCTGAACGAACGCAGCGTCGTTCATCACGGGAACCGACCATGAAGCACGTGGATACCGACATCCTGATTCTCGGCAGCGGCGGCGCAGGCCTGTTTGCCGCGCTGCATGCGCAGGCCGACGCGCCGCAGTTGCGCATCACGATCGCCGTGAAAGGATTGCTCGGCAAATGCGGCTGTACGCGCATGGTGCAGGGCGGCTATAACGTCGCGCTAGCACAGGGCGATTCGATCGAACGTCACTTCATGGATACGATCGAAGGCGGCAAATGGCTGTCGAACCAGGAACTCGCGTGGACGCTGGTGACACGCGCGGTCGAGCGGATAAACGAACTCGAAAACGAACTGGGCTGCTTCTTCGACCGCAACCCGGACGGCACGCTGAAGCAGAAGGCATTCGCCGGGCAAACCTTCGACCGCACGGTGCACAAGGGCGATCAGACTGGCATCGAGATCATCAACCGGCTTGCCGAACAGGTGTGGGCGCGCGGGATCGAGCGGCTCGAAGAACATCGCGCGGTGGAATTCATCGAGTCCGAAGACGGCAGCGCACTGGCCGGCGTGCTGATGATCGACATTCGCAGCGGCGAATTCGTCTTCGTGCGCGCGAAGGCCGTGCTGCTCGCGACGGGCGGCGGCCCCACGATGTACAAGTACCACACGCCGAGCGCAGACAAGAGTTGCGACGGCATGGCGATGGCGCTGCGTGCCGGCCTCACGTTGCGCGACATGGAGATGGTGCAGTTCCACCCGACGGGCTTGCTGGCGGGCACTCATACGCGCATGACGGGCACCGTGCTCGAAGAAGGGCTGCGCGGCGCGGGCGGCTATCTGCTGACGGGCGACGGCGAGCGCTTCATGCACCGCTACGATCCGCGCGGCGAGCGCGCGACGCGCGACATCGTCTCGCGCAGCATTTACCGTGAACTGCGCGCGGGCAACACGACGCCGAACGGCGGCGTCTATCTGCGCATGGATCATCTCGGGCCCGACAGCGTGCGCCAGCGTTTCAAGGGCATGGTCGAACGCTGCGCGGATTGCGGCTTCGATCTGGCGGGCGGCCAGGTCGAAGTGGTGCCGACCGCGCACTACATGATGGGCGGCGTGTTGTTCGAGACCGACTGTTCGACGACGCTGCCGGGCCTCTTCGTCGCGGGCGAGGATGCGGGCGGCGTGCACGGCGCGAACCGGCTGGGCGGCAACGGCGTCGCGAATTCGACGGTGTTCGGCGGCATTGCGGGTGAGACGCTCGCGCGCTGGGTGCCGCGCCATGGGCGCCTCGCCACCGCCGATGCCAGTCAGATCGAGCGCGCCATCGAACGTTGCACGCGGCCGCTCGGCCAGCCTGCGGGCGATCTCGAATCGATACGCGACGACCTGTACGAGTTGATGTGGCGCGACGTCGGCATTCTGCGCGACGAGCAGGGCTTGCTGCGCGCGAGAAGCGCATTGATCGACATCGGCGAACGGCTGGACCGCACGGGTGTCGATGGACGCGATCTGCGCTTCAACCTGTCGTGGCACGACTGGATGAACCTGCACAACCTGACGCTCGTGAGCCGCGCGATCACCGAGTCGGCGTTGCTGCGCGAGAATTCGCGCGGCGCGCATTTCCGCGAAGACTTTCCCGACGCCGGAGATCTGGACACATCCGAGTATGTATGCCTGCGGCTTCAGCAGAACGCCTTCGAAACCAGCCGCCGGCGCGTGCAGTTCACGCGCGTGAAGCCTGGTCAGTCGCTGCTCGACGAATCATTGCCACTGGCGGAAACGTCGGCCGCCGTCGTGAAGTGACGCTTCACGGCGGCCGTGAACGCTTCGCGTCCGTGTTCGCGCCGTTCCAGCAGGCCGACGCGGCGCGGCGCGATCCGCTCGGGCAACTCGGTCACGCGCAGCCCTGATTCGTGATTCCAGTTCGCATTCGCGAGACGCGGCACTACCGAAACGCCGAAACCGCGCTTCACCATTTCGCAGATCGATTCGAGCGAGTTCAACTCCATGATGTCGTGCACGGAAGCGTCGAGGCCGCGCAGCGCGTCGTCGATCAGCATGCCTGTCCACGTCTGCCGGTCGAAACGGATGAACGGCTCACGAAGCAGCGTGTCGACGTGCGCGCGCGGATTGTCAGCCGACGAGATCAGCACCATCGGCTCGTGATACAGCACCGTCCACTTCAACGCGGCGGGAAAGCCGGTGGGCGACTGCGTGACGATGGCGGCGTCGAGTTCTCCGTTCTCCACGCGTAGCGTGAAGTCACTCGACAGGCCCGTGAAAAGCTTCAGTTCGAGGCGCGGGTAGCGGCGTTTCAGATTCAGCATCGCATCGGCGAACGCGCCCATCAGCGACGACACCAGCGCGCCGACCCGCACGACGCCCGCCAGTTCGTCGCGGCCCGCCGTGGCCAGAATCCGCCGATAGTTGGCGACCAGCGTTTCGGCGAGCGGCACGATCGTGCGTCCCTGTTCGCTCAATGCGACCGAGCGCGCGCCCCGTTCGAACAGCACCATGTCGAGATCGCGTTCCAGTGAACGCATCTGCAGGCTCACGGCGGCCTGCGTGAGACACACTTCGTCGGCGGCTGCGGCGAACGAGCCGTGACGCGCGACGGACAGAAACGTGACGAAATAGCGAATCGCACTCATGACGCTCACTCAGTTTGACGTTGCCGCATCGGCATTACTTTATCGCGTGAACAAGCGATGAGCCCAGCAGCGCCACGCCCGAAGCGAACAGCAGCGCAAGCAGCACCCGCCGAAACGCGGTGTCCGACAGACGCCGATAAAGCCGTGAGCCGAGCCACGCAAACAGCAGCGACGACGGCAGCATCCAGCCGAAGAGTACTAGCGTCTGCTTGCCGATCAGGCCCGTCAGTGCATACGTGACGAGCGTCAGCGATTGCATCGCGATGAAAAAGCTTTGGCAGATCGCGCGCTGCGTATCTTTGTTGTGACCGCGCAGCATGCACCATATGGTCGGTGCCGGACCGACGAGCCCCGCAATGCCGCCCAGAATGCCGCCGACCACACCGACGCCGCCGTCCGCCCAGGCACCGCCTGCCGTCACCGTCGGCAGATCTTTCGCGGCGAGCATCACGCCGCAATAGACGATCATCAGCAGACCGGCGCCGATCCGAAAGCCGACGGGATCGATGAACGGCAGCAGCGTCGCGCCGATCGGCACGCCGACGATGCCTCCTGCGATGAACGGACCGATGATCTTCGGCCGTATCTGCGAGCGCACCGTATGCACGGTTAGCATCTGTCCGACCAGCGAGCCGACCACGAGCATCGGCCCGATCGCTTGCGGCGGCAGCGCCCATGCCCAGAACACCATCGCGACGAGACCGAACGCAAATCCCGCCAGCCCGGACACGAAGCCCGCGACCGCGCTGCCTCCAATCACCAGCAGCGCGATGTCGGCGCTTAGCAACGAGCCTCCCGTGCGTGCACGTCATGCTTCACGACTGCATGCCCCAGCGTTGCACGGTATGGCGTTCGAGTACGCGGAAGATCAGGTTTTCGACGGCGAGGCCAATCAGAATCACCGTGAACAGACCCGCGAACACGTTCGCGATGTCGAGCAGGTTCTTGTTTTCGTAGATGAACCAGCCGAGGCCGCCGGAACCCGAACTCACGCCGAACACGAGTTCCGCCGCGATCAGCGTGCGCCACGCGAAGGCCCAGCCGATCTTCAGGCCGGTCAGAATGCTCGGGAACGCAGCGGGCACCAGAATCGCGGCGACGTAGCGCCCGCCGCGCAACCCATAGTTGCGCCCGACCATTTTCAGCGTGTTGCTCACCGACAGAAAGCCCGAGTGCGTATTCAACGCGACCGACCATGTCACCGAATGCACGAGCACAAAGATCAGGCTGCCGTTGCCGAGCCCGAACCAGATCAGCGCGAGCGGCAGCAGCGCGATGGCGGGCAGCGGGTTGAGCATCGAGGTCATCGTTTCGAGAAAGTCCGTGCCGATGCGCGAGGTGATCGCGGCGGCCGTCAGCAACGCGGCCAGCAGCAGACCGCAGCCGTAGCCGAGCAGCAATACGTGGATCGACGCCCATGCCTTGCCGGGCAGTTCGCCGTTTGCGATGCTCGTGCAGAACGCGTCGACGGTCGCGCTGAAAGTGGGAAACAGCAACGGATTGTTGAGCCAGCGTCCGTAGCCTTCCCAGACCAGCGCGAGCAGCGCGAGGATCAGGAACTTGCGCAGCCAGCTCTGGTTGTACAGGCGCTCGAACGGTGACAGCGGCTTTTCGACGACGCTGAAATGCTGTGCATCGCTGGGTTCGCGAATGATCTCGCCGCGCGGCGCGTGCGTGATCATGTCGTTACGGGGCGGATGGACGGATGCGGAACCGTGTGCGGTAGCGTCAGACATTCTCTGCCTCGTGGATTTCGTCTTCGAACAGCATGTGCTGGATGCGTTTTTCGAGCGTGGCAGCGGATTCGCCTGCCGCCGCCGTATCGAGTTCTGCCTTGACCTGCCCCGGGTGCGGCGACAGCAACAGAATCCGGCTGCCGACCTTGATCGCTTCCGGAATCGAATGCGTGACGAATAGCACGGTGAAGCGCGTTTCCTGCCATAGCGTCAGTAGTTCGTCCTGCATCTTGCGGCGCGTGAGCGCATCGAGTGCGGCGAACGGCTCGTCCATCAGCAGGATGTCCGGTTCCATCGCCATGCCGCGCGCAATCGCCACGCGCTGCTTCATGCCGCCCGATAACGTATGCGGATGGCTGTCCGAGAATTTCGTGAGGTTGACCTTGTCGATGTAATGCATCGCGCGCTGTTCCGCTTCGCGCGCCGACAGCCGGTGCGAAGCGAGCAGCGGAAACATCACGTTCTGCTTGACCGTCTTCCACGGCAGCAACTGGTCGAATTCCTGAAAGACCATCATCCGGTCGGGGCCCGGCTTCGTCACCGTCTTGCCCTTCAGCGTGATCGAACCTTCCGTCGGCAGCAGATAGCCGCCGACGCTCTTGAGCAACGTCGACTTGCCGCAACCCGATGGCCCAAGCAAAACGAAACGGTCGCCTTCGAATACCTGAAAGTCGACGCGATACGTTGCCATCACGAGATGCCGCGGCGTCTTGTATTGCAGCGTTACGCCGGCGACATCCAGTAACGGCATGCCGCTCGGCGAGGATGTGGCGCGGGTGGCTCCAGCACGCGTGCGATGCATGATCAACTCCCTTGAAGCGATTGGGCGGTCGGAAAGAACATGTCCTTCCACGAGGCGGGTTTGGTCTTGATCAGGCCCGTGCGTGCCATGAAATCCGCGTATTTGAGCGTGTTTTCGGGCGTGGTCGTGAAGGCGACATCGGGCGACGAAATCATCTTTTCGATGTCGGCGACATTGCTCTTGTCCTTGCTGATGCGCAGGTAGGCGAGTGCGGCCGCGTGCTTGTCCCTGGTGATCTGCGCTTCGGCATCGTCGAGCGCGGCCATGAAGGCTTGCACGAGTTTCGGATTCTGTTGATAGAACTTCGTCATGCACCAGACCAGATTGAATGTCGACTTGCCGCCCAGAACGTCATACGAATTCACAACGGTGCGCACGCCAGGGTGGGCCAATTCCTGTTCCTGAAACGGCGGCGAGCCGAAATGCGCGGTCACTTCGCTATTGCCCGACAGCAGCGCCTGCTGCGCATCGGGATGAGCCAGCGAGACAGTGTATTTATCGAGCTGCCCCTGGTTGCCGGCGCCGAAGGCCTTTTCCGCGGCCATTTGCAACGTGATTGCCTGGATCGACACCTTCGCTGCGGGCAGCGCGATCTTGTCCTTGCCGGTGAAGTCTTTCAACGTTTTCACCGTCGGATTGTTGGTGTTCAACAGCAGCGGCATCGAATTGATCGCCGACAGCGCCTTGACCTCGACGGGCGTGCCGCGCGTACGCGCCCACAGCAGCACGAGCGGCGCGACGCCGCCTGACGCGATCTGCAACGAATCGGACAGCAGCGCGTCGTTCATCACGTTGCCGCCCGCGAATTCGACCCATGACACTTTCAGATTCGGCACGCCCAGTTGCGCGGCGTGCTTTTCGACCAGCTTCTGATCCTGCATCAGCATCAGCGGCAAATAGCTGACGCCGTATTGGCGCGCGATCCGGATCTCCGACAGTTCGGCGCGGGCGGGCGCACTGGTGAGAGCTGCGCCGAGAGCGAGCAGCGTTGAGAGAAATACGGCAACTTTACGAAGGCTCATCGCTGGACACTCCTTGCGACAGGAACGGCACGGCCAATCTGTTGAAATGCGACACCGGATAAACCGGATGGGGGGGCTGCGTGTGCCTATTCGGTCTCGCGTGGCTGCGGCCGGCGCAACGCATGCGTCACGCGGCAAGGCGCGACATGAAGGACATGAGCGGGATGACGATGAGGCGGGGTACGCATCGTGAGTGTCTCCTTGTTGCCGGCCTGCTCGCGACAAAACGGTTTGCGCGACGCGGCCGGAATCAGGTTCACAGATGGTGTGTTGTGGGCAACCGGATTGCGCGTGAAATGCCTTGCTTCGGTGACTGTGGCATTCAGCGAATTCAGCGCCGTGTGATTTAACTCATCTGTATGAGTAGCGAGTGTAGGTGATCGTGCTGTTGATTGCAAATGCGGGAAAACGTGACATGTGCGGCGCGCGGCCGGCGGCTTTTGGCGCTGCGCACCGCGCTTGGCTTCTGGCCTTGTCAGAGCGGCTCTTCGTGCGATGCCGAAGCACCGACGTATTCGTAGCGTGCGGTGTTCGCATGCGAGATCCGCACTTCGACGGGCGCCTGATGATACGAATACGCGACGCGCCGCACTTCAAGAAGCGGCGTGCCGTGCGGCACTTCCAGCAGTTTGCTTTCGAGTTCATTGGCTACCGCGACGCGCACGCGTTCCTCGGTGCCGAGCACGTTGATGTTGAACGCATCCTGATAGAAGTTGTACAGCGTGCTCGGCCGGCTGCGCAGCGCGGCTTCCGTCAGGCCCGGAAAACGCGCCTCGGGTACGGTGATGTTGTCGATCATCACCGTTTCGCCATGCAGCGCCAGACGGTTGATGAACGTGAACACGCGCGCGCCCGTTTCGACTTTCAGCAGCGTCGCGATATCGCGCGTAGCCTTGGCCTTCCTGAACTGCACGAGCGTTACGCTCGGGTAGGTCTTGTCGCCGTCCTGGCGGACGATGCGGAAGAAGCGGAAGAAATGACGATCACGCTGGTGTTGCGCGACGAAAGTACCGAGCCCCTGATGCCGCACCAGAATGTTGTCGGCCACCAGTTCGTCGATTGCCTTGCGCAGCGTGCCGATCGATACGCCGAAGCGTTCGGCCAGCCGCTTTTCCGAAGGAATCGTTTCGCCGCCCTTCCATTCGTGCGCGGCCAGCGCGGCCAGCATCGCATTCTTCACTTCCTTGTAGCGCGTGCCGCCGATTGCCGGCGTGGCGGCCACGCCGTTCGGTAGATTGATACCCGTCGTCAACGTATTCATCGATCTCATCCTGTCGTTGCATCTTCACTGCTGCTGTCTTTCAATTGATTCTACTTCATACGGTTCATCAAACACATATAGATGATCTGGTTGACATATGCAAATGTGCCGCCTAAGATGGGTTCACGCAGGCGAACCAAACCGTACCAACAGACTGGAGACAACTGATGAGCCACACCGCAGCAGGTGCACCGCAACAATCCGGTGAAGGATCTTCCGCCAGCCCTTCGTCAGACCGCAAAACGATTCATATCGTGCTGCACGAAGCGAAAGACACCGTCGGTGTGGCGGTTGTCGAAGGCATCAAGGCGGGGACCCAATTGAACGCGTGGATCATGGACGACGACGAGCTCGTGACGATCTCGGCGAGACAGAACATTCCGATCGGTCACAAGGTGGCGCTAAAAGACATGGCGGTCGGCGACACGGTGTTCAAGTACGGCGTGGACATCGGCAAGGTCGTTGCGCCGATCCGCGCGGGTGAACATGCGCATGTTCACAACATCAAGACGAAGCGCTGGTAGCCGGCGCGAGGATCGACCAGCTCGCGCATCGACATTGCGAGCGAGCTTCCCCACTCAACAGAGCCAGATCGAAGAGAGCCACCATGAGCGTGATTGACCAGAACACCACTTTCCGCGGGTTTCGCCGTTCCAATGGACGCGTCGGCGTGCGTAACCATGTGATCATCCTGCCCGTCGACGATTTGTCGAACGCCGCCGCGCTGGCCGTCGAAACGGCCATCAAAGGCACGATGGCGCTACCGCATCCATACGGCCGCCTGCAGTTCGGCGCCGACCTCGATCTGCATTTCCGCACGCTGATCGGCGCCGGCTGCAACCCGAATGTCGCGGCGGTCGTCGTGATCGGGATCGAGGAAGGCTGGACCAAACGCGTCGTAGACGGCATTGCGAAGTCAGGCAAGCCGGTGATGGGCTTCGGCATCGAACTGCATGGCGATCACGATACGATCATGCGTGCCTCGAAAACCGCGAAAGAGATGGTGCAGTACGCCACGTCGCTCGATCGCGAAGAATGCCCGATTTCGGACCTGTGGGTATCCACGAAGTGCGGCGAATCCGATACCACGTCCGGCTGCGGCGCGAACCCGACTGTCGGCAATGCGTTCGACAAGCTCTATGGGTTGGGCACGACGCTCGTCTTCGGCGAGACGTCCGAACTCACGGGCGGCGAGCAGATCGTTGCCGCGCGTTGCGCGAACGACCAGGTGCGCGAGCGCTTCCAGTTCATGTTCGACCGCTATCAGGACATGATCAACCGCTGGAAGACCGACGATCTGTCGGAGTCGCAGCCGACCAAAGGCAACATCGCGGGCGGCCTGACGACCATCGAAGAAAAAGCGCTGGGCAATATCCAGAAGATCGGCAAGAAGTGCAGAGTCGACGGCGTGCTCGACAAGGCCGAGGAACCGACGGGGCCGGGCTTGTGGTTCATGGATTCGTCGTCAGCCGCGGCCGAGATGGTGACGCTGTGCGCCGCGTCGGGCTTTGCCGTGCATTTCTTCCCGACCGGGCAGGGCAACGTGATCGGCAATCCGATCGTGCCTGTCATCAAGATTTGCGCGAACCCGCGTACGGTGCGCACGATGAGCGAGCATATCGACGTGGATGTGTCGGGACTGTTGCAGCGCGAACAGAATCTCGATCAGGCTGGCGACAAACTGCTGGAATCGATGCTGCGCACCGCGAACGGGCGCTTTACGTCGGCGGAAGCGCTGGGCCACCGCGAGTTCGTGTTGACGCGTCTGTTCGAAAGCGCGTAATTTCTCCGGGCCCGTCCTCGCGACGGGCCGCGCTGCATAGCGCACGAATCCTGATCGCGCAGGCGGCTGCGATGACAGTTAGCTTCGCGTCAGCTTTGGATCCCCTGTATTCAAGGGAGTTTTCGCAGCAGCGCGCGCACGCGTGACGTCTCGGGCCCGAGAAGCCCGGCACGCGCCGCACGGCGCTGTTCCATTTTCCAGCAGCAGCGAGTGGAGGAGACACCATCTTGCGCGTGCTAAAACATCTTTACGTGCAGGTTCTGATCGGACTTGCGGCAGGCATTCTCGTCGGTTATTTCTGGCCGGATCTCGGCGTCCAGATGAAGCCGTTCGGTGATACCTTTATCCGGCTCATCAAGATGCTGATCACGCTGGTGATCTTCTGTACCGTCTCCGTCGGCATCGCCCGGATGGAGAATCTCAAGCAGGTCGGGCGCGTCGGCCTCAAAACCATCGTGTACTTCGAAGCGGTGACGACGGTGGCGCTCGTCATCGGCCTTGTCGTCGCCAATCTGCTGCACCCCGGCTCCGGGCTGAACATCGATCCGAAGACGCTCGATACGCATGCAGTCAGCCATTACGTGACGGAAGTTCACGCGCAGTCGAACACCAGCTTCCTCGAAGAGATCGTGCCGAATTCGGTCGTGGGCGCGTTCGCGCGGGGCGATCTGTTGCAGGTGTTGCTGTTCTCGGTGTTGTTCGGCATCGCGCTATCGATCATGTCGCGGCGCAGCCGCTTCCTGTCGCGCGTGATCGAACAGAGCGGCGAAGCGCTGATGCGGATCGTCGAAATGATCATGCGCCTGGCTCCCCTTGGCGCGTTCGGCGCGATGGCGTTCACAGTCGGAAAATATGGCATTTCGACGTTGCAGCAACTCGGTCTGTTGATCGTGTGCTTCTATCTGACGAGCTTTCTCTTCATCGCCCTGGTGCTGGGCACGATCTGCCGCTGGGCGGGCGTGGGGTTGTGGCCGCTGCTCAAGTATCTGCGTGAGGAACTGCTGATCGTATTGGGCACGTCTACAACGGAATCGGTGTTGCCTCGTTTGATGGAAAAGCTCGAACGGCTTGGGTGTCCGAAGCCGGTAGTCGGGCTCGTGCTGCCGACGGGCTATTCGTTCAACCTCGACGGCGCCGCGATCTATCTGACGATGACCTCGCTCTTCATCGCGCAGGCCACCAATACCCATCTCACGCTACTGCAACAGATCGGGCTGCTGGCGATATTGATGGTGACGTCAAAGGGCGGCGCGGGCGTGGCGGGGGCGGCGCTGGTCGCACTGACGGCGACACTGTCGACGCACAACATCATTCCGGTTGCGGGCATTACGCTGATACTCGGTATCGATCGCGTGCTCAATGAGATTCGCGCGATCGTGAACATGATCGGCAATGCGGTGGCGACGATTGTCGTCGCCCGCTGGGAAGGCGCATTCGATGTGCAGGCCGCGCGCAAACTGCTGGCCGCGCCGCCGGAAGTTCAACGCGGCGAGCCGCAAGCGAACGCAAGCGATGTCAACGACATGGCGCCGCCCGCGTATGTACAGGAGCGCTCGAATTGAGCACGAACCTGAATACCAATCCGCGCGCGACGCGCAAGAAGATCGTCATCAGCGAATTCATCGACGCTTGCGCAGTCGCAGCGCTCAGCGAGCACTTCGACGTGCATGCCGATGCGTCGCTCGTCGATCAACCCGTTGCGTTGAACGCGTTGCTGGCCGATGCCGACGCGCTGATCGTGCGCAATCGCACGCAGGTAAGGGCCGCGCTGCTCGATGCCGCGCCGCGTCTGAGCGTAGTCGGGCGTCTGGGCGTCGGGCTCGACAACATCGATCTGGACGCATGCGCGCAACGCAACGTATCGGTGTTCCCGGCGACGGGTGCGAATGCACGCGCGGTGGCCGAGTACGTGCTCGCCACGGCACTGATGCTGCTGCGCGGTGCATACCGTTCGAGCATGGAGGTCGCGGCGGGCAAATGGCCGCGCGCGGCGCTTTCGAATGGCCGTGAAGCGGCGGGTAGCACGCTTGCCGTCATCGGCTTCGGCGGCATCGGGCAACTCGTTGCGCAGCTCGCGCGTGCGCTGGGCATGCAGGTACTCGCCTACGATCCGCTGCAGCCGGTCGACGCGGCGTGCTGGGCCGCGACCGGCGCACGCCGCGTGAGCATCGACGAAGCGTTGCGTGCCGCCGATGTGATCACGCTGCATGTGCCGCTCGTCGACAGCACGCGCAATCTGCTCGGCGCATCGCAACTCGCGACGCTGAAGCGCCACGCGATCATCGTCAACACGTCGCGCGGCGGGATCGTCGATGAAGCGGCGCTTGCCTTGGCGTTGCGCGAAGGCCGCATCGGCGGCGCGGCGCTCGACGTTTTCAACGACGAGCCGCTCGCCGCCCGATCCCCGCTGGCCGACGCACCAAACCTCATTCTCACGCCGCACATTGCGGGGCTGACCATGCAGTCGAACGAACGTGTCAGCACGCTCGTTGCGGCGCGCGTGACGGAGGCCCTGCTTGCGCAGCGTGATTCACACGTAACCGAAGGAATTTCACGATGACGCGAGTCTCAGCCGACGAACTGCTCGAACTCGCGACGCGCGCCGTCCGCAACGCGGGCGCAACGCCGGAGACCGCGACGGCCACGGCCCGCGCGTTGGTGTATGCGGACTCGTGCGGGTTGTCGTCGCACGGTGTTTCGCGTTTGCCGATGTACGTCGCGCAGTTGCGCAACGGGCGCGTCGATCCACAGGCGAAGCCCTCCATTGTTGCGACGCGCAACGCCGCCGTGCTCGTCGATGCCGCCGATGGCATGGCGTTTCCCGCCTGCGCGCTTGCTGTCGAGACCTTGATCGGCCGTGCGCGCGAACACGGCAGCGCAGTGGCGAGCGTGACCCGCAGCCATCATTTCGGCGTCGGCGCATATCACCTGGAGGCGATCGGCGCGGCGGGCATGGTGGGCCTTGCGTTCAGCAATTCCCCGGCGGCGATGCCCGCGTGGGGCGGGCGTCATGCGCTATTCGGCACCAATCCCATTGCCGCCGTGTTTCCGCGCCGCAATGGCGACGCATTGATGGTCGACCTGTCGCTGTCGCAAGTGGCGCGCGGCAAGATCATGGTTGCGGCGCGCGAAGGCAAGCCCATACCGTCCGGCTGGGCGACCGCCCGCGACGGTACGCCGACCACCGACGCCAAGGCGGCGCTCGACGGCATGATGCTGCCGTTCGGCGGCGCGAAAGGCGCGATGCTCGCGCTGATGGTCGAACTGCTGGCGGCGGCGCTGGCGGGCGCGAACTTCGGCTATGAAGCGGGCTCGTTCCTGACCGAGGAGGGGGCACGCTCGCGGATCGGCCATCTGTTCTGGGCCATCGATCCGGGCGCGCTGGCGGGCAATGAGATGTACGTAGAACGGGTCGAGGCGCTTGTCGCGGCGATGTTGCAGGATGCGGATGTCCGTTTGCCAGGGCAACGGCGGCATGCGTTGGCCGACGCGGCAAGCCGCGATGGAATCGAGATTCCCGATGCGTTGCTCACACAGTTGCAGACCTTGGTCGCGTAATGCGCGAATGCGCCGAAAGGAACCAGGCGCACTTCACGCGGGCGCCGGGCCGCTCGTGCCACGCACGATCAGTTCGATCGGCAGACACTCGCGCTGCGGCGGCACGCCGTCCGAGAGCCAGCGCAGCAGTGCGCGCGCGACGCGTTCGCCGAGTTCGTAAGTGGGCAACAGCACGGTAGTGAGACCTGGTGTGATCTGCGAGACGATGGGCAGATTGTCGCAACCGACAATCGATAACTGCTGCGGCACGGCGATACCGGCCGATTGCGCTTCGAACAGGCAACCCAGCGCGAGCACGTCATTGCCGCAGAAAATGGCGGTTGGAGCAGGGCGCAATTGCGTCAGTAGCTTGAGCCCGGCGCGACCGCCTTCGAAGCCGAACGGCTGTTCGATGATGTTCGCATCAGGCAGACGGATCTCGTGCTGTGCAAGGGTTCGCCGGAAGCCTTCGATCCGCTGACGCGCGCGGTCGTTATGGCGCGTGAAGCCCGAGATCACGCCGAAGCGGCGATGACCGAGTTCGAGCAGATGTTCAGCGGCCAGTTGCCCGATCAACTGGTTGTCGAAGCCAATCGACGGCGGTGTATCTGCGTCGCCGCTGCCGGCTGCGCCGGGGCGCTCGGCGTGCGACCAGGTCAGCAGCAGCGCGACGTGGCTCGCGCGAATCAGTTCATAGGTTTGCGGCGCATGGTCGGTGCCGACCAGAACGATTGCGTCGACAGCACGTTCCAGCAGCGCGCGCACGACTTCGATTTCCGCGGACAGGTTGTACTCGTGCGCGGAGATCAGCAACTGATAGCCGGAATTCGACAGTGTGGTTTGCAAGCCTTGCACCGCACGCGCGAAGATCGCGTTGTCGAGCGTCGGCACGATTGCGCCGACCATTCGCGCACGGCCCAGCGCAAGCGCGCGCGCCGCGCCGTCGGGCACATATCCCAGCGTGGCGATCGCATCACGGATGCGCGCGCGCGTGTCCGCTTTCACCATGTCGGGGTTGGAGAGAGCGCGCGACACAGTTGCCGTCGAGACGCCGGCGAGTGTGGCGACATCGCTGATACGGGCGCGTGGCAAGGTATTCATTGCGGCAGATCAGACAGGTTTGGATAGGCTCAATTGATTGTAGTGCCCGCTTGCAAGCGAACGACAGTACAACATCATTCGAATCGGTATAAATCCCGATGTGACCCGTGATCATAGCGTCTATATTCAAATGCAAGCGGTTACATTTCATTGCGCGGCGCGTTGCATTTCACGCCGCTGAACAGGCAGGAGACAATGTGTTCCCCGCAATCCGTTCACCGCGCTTCCTGTGCAGCATCGGCACGCTCGCTGCAACGCTCGCCGCGTGGTACGTGCTGACGGCTCTCACAGGCATCGTCGCAGCGTCGAGATTCCCCACTCCGTTCGATACCTGGCAGGCGCTTGCCCAGGTGGTGACGGTCGGTTATGCCGACGGCCGTCTCGACCAGCACATCGTGCAGAGCGTGAAGCTCGTTCTATACGGCTTCGCGACGGCGGCAGTGACGGGCGTGCCGCTCGGCCTATGGATGGGCTACTCGGCGCGTGCGCAAGCGTTCTTCAACCCGATCTTTCTGCTGTTGCGACCCATTCCGCCGCTCGCGTGGATTCCGCTCGCGATCGTCTGGCTTGGACTCGGCGACTCCGCGAAGGTGATGGTGATCTGGTTCGCGGCGTTCGTGCCATGCGTGATCAACAGTTTCGCGGGCGTGCGCAATCTCGACGTGCCGATGCTCGAGGCCGCCGAGATGCTGGGTTTGCGGCGTTCGCGCTTCGTGCTGGAAGTGATGATTCCCGGCGCGCTGCCGATGATTTTCACAGGCTTGCGCCTCTCATTGCAGGCTTCATGGACGACGCTCGTGGCGGGCGAACTGATCGGTGCGGTCAGAGGTCTCGGGCATCTGCTGACGCAAGGCTCGCTCGACATCTATCCGGCGATGATCGTCGTTGCGATGCTGACGGTCGCGCTGTGTGGATGGTTGATGACTGTCGCGCTTGGGCAAATCGAACGGCAACTCATGCCTTGGAGAGCGAACAGATGAAACCGGGTCATCTGCGCGGTGTCGCGCATCCTGACATCGAGCCCGTCGGCGTCGATCGCGAGTCCGGCAGTGCGGCACGCACGTTGCGCCAGCGCAAGATGGTCAGCGAGCCTGGGCGTGCTGTGGCTCGACGCAACGTGCCGCTCTGGACGCTGAATGCCGCGGGGCTGATCGCATTCTTCGGCATCTGGTGGCTGGCATCGGCAGCAGAACTCTTCCCCGCGATCTTTCTACCGACGCCGCTTGCAGTCGTTCACAAGTTTGCCGATCTGCTCACGCATCCGTTTGTCGGTTACACGCTCGAAGTGCATCTGTGGTCGAGCTTGCAACGCTATCTGATGGGCTTTTTGCTGGCCGTCGCGCTGGGCGTGCCGCTCGGTCTGATGATGGGCTGGTTCCGCTGGCTCGACTACTGCGTGACGCCGCTCTTCGAAACCGTGCGTTTCATCGCGCCGATTGCATGGGTGCCGTTTGCCGCGTTGTGGTTCGGCACGGGCATCGGTGGCCCGGTCCTGATCATTTTTGCGGGTGCGTTTGCGCCGTGCGTCGTCAATGCTTATCGCGGTGCGCAGCAGGTCGACGCCAGGCTGCTCGAAGCGGCGCGCATGCTCGGCGCGTCGAACCGGATGATCGTCTGCGAAGTGCTGCTGCCAGGCGCGTTGCCGTCGGTGATCGCAGGTGTGCGCGTCGCGGCGGGACTGGGCTGGATGTCGCTGGTCGGCGCCGAACTGATCGTCGCGTCGAGCGGCATTGGCTACATGATGGTCAAGGGACAAGCGGCAATCGACACTGCGACGGTGATGAGCGCGATGATCGCAATCGGTATGGTGGGCGCGGCAATCGACCTGCTGCTTGGACGCATCGAAGCGTACGCGATGCGCAACCGGCGCGTGGCCCGGCACTAGCACCGTGGCTTCACTCCCTCAACCGTGACGGAGCGCACGATGAGCATGATTCGTTTCAATGATGTGTCCCGCATGTTCAGGCGCGACAAGGCGAGCGTCGTCGCGCTGGAACACGTCGAACTGGAAATCGCCGACAAGGAATTCGTTGCGATCGTCGGGCCGTCGGGCTGTGGCAAGACGACGTGTCTGCGGATGGTCGCGGGTCTCGAGTTTCCGACTTCGGGCAGCGTGACGGTGGCGGGCCGCAAGGTGACACGGCCAGGACCCGATCGCGCGGTCGTCTTTCAGCAGTTCGCGCTGTTCCCGTGGAAGACAGTGTGGGACAACATCGATCTCGGCTTGCGCGCGAAGGGCATGGCCGCCGACGCAAGACGCGAAACGATCGAACGCTATTTGTCGCTGATGAATCTGCGCGGCTACGAGCAGGCGTATCCGCATCAACTATCGGGCGGCATGCAGCAGCGTGTCGCGATCGCGCGCGCGTATGCGCTCGACCCCGGCGTGCTGCTGATGGACGAGCCGTTCGGCGCGCTCGATGCCCAAACCCGGGTCGTCATGCAGGAAGAACTGGTGCGGCTCACGCGCGTGAATCCGCGCACGGTGCTGTTCATCACGCACGCGGTCGAAGAGTCGGTATATCTCGCGGATCGCGTCGTCGTGATGACGGGCCGGCCGGGGCGCGTGAAAGAAGTGATCGATGTGAAGTCCGTGCGCGAGCAGCATGGCTGGGACGCGTGCAAGCGGATCGAAGACGTGATGGATCTCGAATCGTTCGTCCGGTTGCGCACGCATATCTGGAAGTCGTTGCGCGACGAACACGGCGCTGTCGAACGTGTCGCTGCATGAAGCTGCATAAAACTGCCACCGGTTCCAACGGCTGAGCGCAATACCCCATAAAACAGGAGACCAACATGAAACGTCTGCGCGCGATCCCTTTCATTGCGTTGCTCTGCGCGGGCAGTGCGGCGTTGCCGGGCACGGTGTGGTCCGCCGATCTCACTCCGATCAGGGTCAGCTATCAGCCCGCGCTGTATTGGGCGTTGCCGTTCTATGTCGCAACCGAAAAAGGGTGGTGGGCAGAGGTCGGATTGAAGCCCGAGTTTTCGGTGTTTCCCGCAGGCGTGCCGCAGATTGCGGCGGCGGCGTCGAAATCCTGGGACGTGGGCGGCACGGGTTCCGTGCCGGCGGTGCTCGGCTACAAGCGCTTCGGCATTCAGGTGATCGGCCTGACAAACGACGAATCGCAGGGCAACGTTCTGATGGCGAGCAAGGCGCGTTATGACGCGGTGCGCCGCAATCCGGCGTCGCTGAAAGGCCAAACCATCGTGTTGACGTCCAACTCGACGGGTGATTACGCGGTACAGGCATGCCTGAAAAAGTATGGGCTGACGAAGGCTGACGTGACGCTCAAGAACATGGGCCAGGCCGAGATCATTTCCGCTGTGTCGTCGGGCAATGCTGATTACGCGGGCGTGTGGGCGCCGTATGACTATACGCTCGAAGAGAAGGCGGGCGCGCGCGTGTTGTGCTCCGGTAAGGACGGCGGCGCATCGGTGCCCGGCGCGCTCGTCACGCGTGGCGAATTCGAGAAGCAGCATCCCGATGAGGTGGCAAAGTTTCTCGCCGTCTATCTGCATGCATGGGCGTGGATGAAGGCGCACCCTGACCAGGCCGTCGCGATGATGAAGAAGTTTTACCAGGAGGGCGGCGTCAACATCAGCGACGATTCGATGCGCAAGGAATTCGCTACGCGCCCGACCTTCGACCTGAAGCAGCAACTCGCCGCGATGGACCGCACGAAAGGCGCATCGCAGGCCGACGATTCGTTCACGAAGATCGCGCAGTTCATGCATGCATCGGGCGCGCTCGCGTCCGTCCCCGAAGCAAAAGACTATATCGACGACAGCGCGATGAAGCGTGTGTTGGGCGACCCTAAACTCGCGGCGTTCGCAATGGACGGCAGCAAATAACGCGCGGTCGCGATCGCGCAAAAAGGCCACGGTGTGGCCTTTTAAAAGCCCCTCGCTGCAAGCGCTTGCATTATTTTTAACATCGATGAAGGAGAAGGCGATGAGCGTGACTTACCTGAAGAAAGCAGCCAAGACGCCGGAAACCGAGACCGCGACGGCGCAACAGGTCGTCGGTGAAATGCTTGCGCAGATTCAGGCGCATGGCGAAGACGCCGCGCGTGCGTATGCGAAGAAACTCGATAACTGGGACGGTCCGATCATCGTCTGCGCCGATGAGATCGAACGGCGTGCGCTCGAAGTGCCCGCGCACGTGAAGGCCGATATCGATTTCGCCGCGCAACAGGTATTCGACTTCGCGCTCGCACAGCGGCGCTCGATTGGGGATTTCTCGGTCGAACTGTATCCAGGCGTGACGGCAGGGCAAAAAGTGGTGCCCGTCAACGTGGTCGGCTGTTATGCGCCTGCTGGCAGGTACGCGCATATCGCGTCGGCATACATGGGCGTTGCGACTGCCAAGGCAGCGGGCGTGAAAACGGTGATTGCCTGTTCGAGCCCGTTTCGCGGAGGCGGCATCCATCCGTATGTGCTGTATGCGTTCAAGGCGGCAGGCGCCGATGTCGTGATGACGCTGGGAGGCGTGCAGGCGATTGCGTCGATGGCGTATGGGCTTTTTACCGGCAAGCAGGCGGACGTTGTGGTGGGGCCGGGCAACAAGTTCGTCGCGGAGGCGAAGCGCGCGCTCTTTGGCAAGGTTGGGATCGACGTCTTCGCGGGGCCGTCGGAAGTTGCGGTGATCGCCGACGCCAGTGCCGACCCGGCGATGGTCGCGAGCGATCTGGTCGGCCAGGCCGAGCATGGCCACGAGTCGCCGGCATGGTTGTTCACGACGTCGAAGGCGCTCGCCGACGAGGTCATTGAGCGGGTTCCGCAACTCATCGATGCGTTGCCGCCGACCGCACACGATGCCGCAGGCGCCGCGTGGCGCGACTACGGCGAAGTGATCCTGTGCGACACGCGAGAGGAAGTGGTGGACGTGTCTGACCGCTATGCATCGGAACACCTCGAAGTGCAGGCTGCCGATCTGGACTGGTGGCTCGATCATCTGACGTGCTACGGCTCGCTCTTTCTCGGCGAAGAAACGACGGTCGCATTCGGCGACAAGGCGAGCGGTCCGAATCACGTTCTGCCCACCAAGGGCGCAGCGCGCTATTCAGGGGGGCTCTCGGTGCACAAGTTCGTGAAGACGCTGACGTGGCAGCGCATGACGCGCGATGCGGCGAAGCGCATTGGCGAAGTGACGGCGCGTATCTCGCGGCTCGAAGGCATGGAAGCCCACGCCCGTACCGCTGACGACCGCCTGCAGAAGTACTTTCCCGACGAAGCATTCGTGCGTGGCGAACCGGTACAGGTATGAACGCCATCGGCATGTGCAATCGGTACGACGAAGGAGGACACCGTTGAATATCGCTCGACTATTCGACCTGAATGGCAGAACCGCGCTCGTGACCGGCGGCAACTCGGGCATCGGCGAAGCGATGGCGCGCGCGTTGGGCGGGGCGGGTGCGCGCGTCGTGCTGGTGGCGCGGCGAAGTGATGCGCTCGACGAAGCGGCAATGCGGCTGCGGGATGACGGTATTGATGCGCACATGCACGCATGCGATCTGAGCGACGCGCATGCGGCGCGCGCCTGCGCGCTCGATGCAGCGGCACAGCACGGCCAGATTGACATTCTCGTCAACGCGGCGGGCGTCAATCTGCGTCAACCATTCGATGAAGTGACGCCGCAAGCGTGGCAACAGCAGCTCGCACTGCATCTTGGCGCGCCGTTCTTCATGACGCAGGCGCTCGCACCCTCGATGAAGGCGCGCGGACATGGTCGCATCATCAACATCGCGTCGCTGCAGTCATACCGTGCATTCAACGATAGCGCGCCATACGGCGCGGCGAAGGGCGGTGTCGTGCAATTGACGCGTGCTATCGCGCAGGCGTGGTCACGCTACGGCATCACGTGCAACGCGATTGGGCCGGGCTTTTTCCCCACTGCGCTGACGGCTCCCGTTTTCAACGACGCGCGCGTCGCGGACATGCACGCGCAGAACACGTGCATCGGACGCAATGGACAACTCGACGATCTGTATGGCGTCACGGTGTTTCTTGCGAGTGACGCGTCCGCGTACGTCACGGGCCAGACCATCATGGTCGACGGCGGCTACACCGCGCGGTAGGCGGTAACGCAATTGCACGACGGAGAACGCTTGTGAAAGCACTTGTCTACACGCAGCCCAATGAGCTCCAGTTGCTGGATCGGCCCGAACCGCTGGCAGCCGACGGCGAGGTGATACTCAGGATCGATGCGGTCGGTATTTGCGGCTCCGATATGCACGCATTCCACGGCCACGATCCGCGACGCAAACCCGGCCTCATTCTCGGTCATGAGTTCGCCGGCACGATCGTGGAGACGCGCGCACCGCATCTGATGAAAGGCTTGCGCGTCACGGGCAATCCGTTGATCACCTGCGGGCACTGTGAATATTGTGTGCAGGGGCGCGACAATCTGTGCGCGAATCGGACGATGGTCGGCATGACGCGTCCGGGTGCATTTGCCCAATATATGTCGTTGCCTGCGGGATGCGTTGTCGAAATTCCGCAGGAGATGCCCGCAACGCACGCCGCGCTGACCGAGCCGGCTGCTACGGCGCTGCATGCGCTGAATCTGTCGATGCGCGCGCTGCAAAGACCGTTGCCGGAAACCCGCGCGCTGGTCATTGGCGGCGGGGCGATTGGATTGCTGTCGGCGTTGTTACTGAAATCGTACGGCTGCCGGTCGGTTGAAATGGCGGAGGTCAATCCGCTGCGTCGACGATCGGCGGAGCAGCATGCGCAGTGCGAGACATGGGATCCGTTGGACGCGCCGGCGCCTGAAAGCCGGTTTGAGTTCGTGATCGATGCCGTGGGCGCAAAGCCGACACGCGCGCTCGCGTTATCGTCGGTGAAGCCTGGCGGCGTCGTGATGCACATCGGCCTCCAGGACTGGGCAAGCGAAATCGATATGCGCAAGCTGACGCTCGCTGAAATCACGCTGCTGGGTACGTACACCTATACGATGGCGGATCTTCGCGCGACGGTTTCGGCGTTGCACGAAGGCGCGTTCGGTTCGCTGGATTGGCTCGACGTGCGGCCGCTCGATGCCGGAAGCCAGGCGTTCGACGATTTGCAGAACGGCAGGACGGCGTCAGGGAAAGTCGTCCTGACGCCGGGCTTCTAAATTTAGTATCCCGTTCCGCTGATTCGCGAACAAAGTCTTTGTAGCTTGGCGAGGCTGGAATCCGCGGAGGCGGTCCACGTGAATGGTACCTACGCCATGGCGCGGGTAAGCGCCCGCCGTTTTGCAAGGGTCTCGTAAAGAGCGCGTACGCCGAATCGCCATGGCGCGATTTCGGTTGACGACTGCACGGTGTTGACAAGTGCGCCGAGCTCCGGCGTTGCAATCGTCACCTTGTCCGCGAGGTGATGCGTGAAGCCGCTGCCCGGAGCATGCCGGTCTTCAATTGGAGAGAACATCGTGCCGAGGAACAGCATGAAGCCGTCTGGATACTGGTGATGCGGCCCGGCAGTCTGGGCCACAAGTTCCTCTGGGTCACGGCTGATCTCGCGCATGTGGCTCACGCCTTCGAGAATAAATCCGTCGTCCGCGCCTTCAATCCTGAGCGACACGCTGGCCGCCCGCACCGAGTCCATGGTGAAGCGTTCATCGAACAACCGAATAAAAGGACCGATCGCGCATGAGCCATTGTTGTCTTTCGCTTTGCCGAGCAGCAACGCACTGCGGCCCTCGATGTCGCGGAGATTGACGTCGTTGCCGAGGGTTGCGCCGACGATCGTTCCGCGGCTGTTTACCGCCAGCACAATTTCTGGCTCGGGATTGTTCCAGCGGGAGGCCGGGTGCAGCCCAACGTCCGCGCCGTAGCCGACCGCCGACATCGGTTGAGACTTGGTGAACACCTCTGCGTCCGGCCCAATGCCGACCTCCATATATTGCGACCATGCGCCGCGCCGTTCCAGTTCCCGCTTCAGACAGTCGGCAGCTGCCGTGCCGGGGCGAATCCTGGAGAGATCAGTGCCGATCAGTTGCGCGATCGTCGCCCGGACCGTGTCGGCTTGAGTCGCGTCGCCGTTAGCCTGTTCTTCAATGACCCGTTCGAGCAGGCTCACGGCAAAGGTCACGCCGCATGCCTTGATGGCCTGAAGATCGCACGGCGCCAGCAATGCGCGGCCGATGTTCTCGACGGGACCGAGCGCCTCGCCCTCGACGTGATGCGCAAACTCGACGAGGTCCACGTGCTCGAACAGGTCGGAGGTCGTCGGCGCCGACGCCGTGATGTCGAAGGCCTGACCGGCACGAACAACGACCACCGACGGCCCGTCTATCGGCGCGTTTCGCCAGATGCGTCCGACCAGCAGGGCATCGGGTAGGTCAGTAGGTACAAAATGCGGAAGATCGTTCGATATCATGGACGGCCTGGCTAGCGAGAGTTGGGAACCGCGAGGGGAGATACGCTTCAAGCGAGCGATACGCGTTGCGGGTCGGCCGGCCGAAGCCTGCCTGGCAGCATCACGCGACTCAGTGCTTCCGCGAAGAAGAAATCGCCGAACATCGTCGCGCCATCGACGCCTTCATTGTGCGGCTTCGAATAGCAGGAATTCCTCAAAAGTCCCCGCTGCGCAGGTTCGTAGGCAAACTCGTCACGACATAGAGCTTCGAGCATCGCGAGTCCGTGTTCGCGCCAGCGAACCGCATCAGCAGGGTCGGGATGCAGACGGCCCATCTCGATCAGCGCTGACGCCATCACCGCTGCTGCGGCAGTATCCTTGATTTCCGCGTCCGCGCCAGTGGCGTCGAAATCCCACGGTGGCACAGGACGTCCATCGAGCCGGCGCAGATAGTACGCCGCTAGCCGCCCGGCAAGGTCTAGCCAGTTGCGCTTGCCGGTTTCACGCGCCGTGTTCACGTAGCCATAGACGGCCCACGCCTGGCCCCGGCTCCACGCCGATTCGTCGAATGCGCCTTGAAACGTGTAGCCGCGCTGGCGCGCACCTGTTGTCACGTCGTACTCCACCGCGTGATACGTCGAATCGTCGGGGCGGATAAACGCCTTGGCGGTCATGACGGAGTGCGCTTCGGCGGCGAGGCGATAACTGCCGTCCCCGGAATGGTTCGCCGCCCAGTAAAGCAACGATAGATTAGCCATCGTGTCGATAGCCGAGGCGCTGCGTCCGCGCGGATCGTCAAGCGGGCCCCAGGAAGCGAGATAGGCGCCGCTGCGCGTGGTGACAAGACGCGCGCGCAGTTTGTCCGCGGCTTCCATCGCAATTTGCGCGTACCACGAGTCGCGGGTGATTTCGTAGCCCGGGACGGCGCTGCTGTCGAAGATAAAGCCGATGTCGTGCGTGTTAGGATCCTGCGCGCGCTGCGCGACGAGACGCATGCGCTCGCGGGCCCACGAGAGGTATTTGTCGTTGCCGGTGTGCAAATACGACGTTAGCAAAAGTCCGACCCAGAACCCGCAAAACCAATTGCCGTGGCTCCACGCTGAACCGCTGTAGCCTGCGGACAGCGACGCCGGAAGCCGGACCCACTTTCCGTCGGGCGCTGTGATCTGGGGGAATTCGACGCCGAGCGTCGGCTCGTCCTCTGCAACTTTGGTCGCAATGCGATCGAGGATATCGGTGAAGAGGGCGGACCGGTCAGAGGACAGTCCTTGGTCTTGGTACGAAGCATTCACGCCTTGGTCTCCTGATGACTTTCGCGTTTCCCGAGTGACGGGGGCACGCAAATTCTAGGAGCGCGGCGGTTCCAGCGGTTAGGACGAAGCGCGGCTTATATTGGACTTTCCTACGTCGCAGCCGGACGCCTATCGTCCCACTGCTTCAAATGCTCAGTTTCTCCAGGCTGCGGCGGAAGTCGATTGGCGAGCGGCCCGTGTGCTTGCGGAAACATCGGCTGAAGTAGGCCGGGTCGTCGAAGGCAAGCTGTGTTGCGATCTCCGCCACATTGACCTCCGAATGCAGCAACAGACGCTTCGCTTCCAGCATCACGCGTTCACGAATCAGCTTGGCCGCCGTGCTGCCGAGCGCCTGGCGCGTCGCATCGTTCAGCGCGCGTTCTGTGACGTTCAGCAGGCATGCGTAGCGAGCGACGTCGTGGACCGTGGTGAAATGTTTTTCCAGCAGGCTTTTGAAGCGTCGCGACAACAGCACGCTACGCGACGAATTGACGTCGGTCACGGCGTCGCCGCCCAGACGCACGGACTTGATTAGCAGAACGCGCAGATATGACCAGATGACGTCCTCGTAGCCTGCCTCTTCACCCTGATATTCCGCATCGATTCCATCCAGCACATGATGAAGGTCCTGAGCTTGTGCGTCGCTCATATAAACCGTGTTCGGAATTCGCTCGAAATCGTAGACCGGAATTTCCGTCTGCGAATGGCGGTTCTGAACCTTGAAGGCGAAAAATTCGGACGAGAAACTTATCGCGTGGCCGACTGTATCTTCGGACAATGCGAAGTCGTGGATCTGGCCTGGCGCCATGAAGAACAGCGTATTGGGCCGCACCTCGTAGCGAATCGAGTCGATGATGTGGTGACCGCTGCCCGACACGACCCAGACGATGTGATAGAACTCGTGCCGATGAGGATACGGCAACGTCGATTTCATATCTTCGAGGGGTGCGAAATGAAAGTCGATCGACTTGATTCGCGACCCATACTCATAGTTGGCGATCTTGAAGACCGGCAACTGACAACCACAACCTCTAAGCATTTAATTTGTCTCCTGCATCCAGCTCACTTGTTTGGCTCGCTTAGCCAGCTCACTCCTTGGCTAAATCAAGCGTGCTGTTTCTCCTTCGCCGGTCGGCATCGAACGTAGTGTAATTGTAAATAGCAAATCGGCGTGACGGCTGTTGTCGAAAACCCGCAAAGGTTTGGCCTCGCCTGCCGATTGTCAGATCATTGGAAACGCAATTCCTTCAGCGCCGACAGTCCGGTCAGCACCGGCTTGCCGTCCTGATTGCGAACCATGGTGTCCATCACGAGGATGCGCTTGGCGGGTTTCTTCTCGACTACGGTCACATGGATCCTGATCGTATCGTCGATGAAGACGGGTCCGAGAAAGCGCAACTCCTGCCCGACGTAGACGAAGCCGGGACCGGTCAACCCGGTATGGGTCGTCGACACCAATGCCGCGGTCAGCAGGCCGTGCGCCACGCGGTGGCCGAATGGCGTGCGTGCCGCGAAGTGCTGATCCATGTGTAAGGGATTGAGGTCGCCCGACAGATGGCCGAAAGCGTTCACGTCACTTTCCGCGATGGTACGCACGAGTACCTGGCAGCGGCCAATCTGGATATCGTCAAAGCGCAGCATCTCGTGGCACTGATTCAGATGAGTGTTCATGCAGTTCTCCGCCCGGTCAGCGCCGCGCCCGCTTCGACCAGCGTATCGATTTCGTCCGGCTCGTAGCCCAGTTCGGCGAGCACCTCGCGGGTGTGTTCGCCTTGCCGCGGCGGCTGACGGGTGAGCGGTGGTGCTGCGCCGTCGTATCGAACCGGATGTGCGAGCAAACGAATCGGCCCGGCCTGCGGATGCTCGACCTCCATGATGATGCGGTTGTGCGCCACTTGCGGGTCGGCCTCGACCTGATGGTAGTCGTTCACGGGCGCGTACCAGATGTCGTGCTCATCGAAGGTCGTCATCCAGTCGGCCGTCGTGCGCGCAGTCAGCGCGTCATAAACGATGCGGTTCAATTCGTCGCGGCGGCGCACGTTGTCCTTTGGGTGCGAAAACCCGGCCAGCACGGGCTGAGACAAGGCCGCCGCCAGCTTCTCAGTGGGCGTGAGCGAAACGGCGATCCAGCCGTCGAGAGTCCTGTAAACCCCATAGGGCGACGGATGGAACCGGCTGCCGGTCGGCGGGTTCGTGCGCGGCCAGAGTGGTCCCTTGTTCAGGTAGTAGGTGAACGGCTCGATCTGAAGATCGAGCGCCGCGTTGAGCAGGTTGCTTTCGACCAGCGTGCCTTTGCCGGTGCGTTCACGCGCCTGCAAGGCCGCGACCACGCCGAAGGCTGCCAACGCCGCCGCGTGCTGGTCGACGATCGCGGATCCGACGGGCGTGGGCGGGGAATCGGCCTCGCCGGAGAGCATCGTCATGCCACTGATGGCCTGCAGCAGCAGGTCCTGCCCTGGCCGCTTGAGATACGGTCCCGATGACCCGTAGCCGGTGCACGAACAGTACACGAGCCGCGGGTTGATCTCGCGGACATCGTCGTAACCGAAGCCCATGCGCTGCAGGACGCCTGGCCGGTAGTTTTCGATCAGGACATCGGCTTCCTTGATCAGCCGCCAGACGATCTCGCGCGCGCGCTCGTCGCGCAGATCCAGCGAGATGCTGCGCTGATTGCGGTTGCCGAGCAGAAAAAACATGCTCACACCTTCGACATACGCATCGAAGCCGGTCCAACTGCGCTCGAACGCGCCGCCCGGCGGTTCGATCTTGATCACGCCCGCGCCGACGTCGGCCAACATCTGCACGGCGGCGGGGCCCTGCAAGAAGTGAGTAAAACTTAACACCTTGATGCCTTCCAGCATGACTTGTCTCCCGACCGCGTGTCCGTATCTGTTTGACTGAGGGTTCAGGCAAGCAGGTTTCGCGAGATGATCATTCTCTGAATCTCCGAGGTGCCCTCGACGATCTCCAGCACCTTGGCGTCGCCGAATGCGCGCGACACTGGGTACTCGCTCATCACGCCGTAACCGCCATGTATCTGCAACGCCTGATGAGCCGCCTCCATCGCGCGCTCGGTGGCGAAGAGCTTGGCCATCGACGCCTGCTGATCGAAGCGAACGCCTGCATCTTTGAGCGCGGCGGCATCGTAGAGCATCAGTCGCGCGGCGTGCGCGTGGGCCGCCATGTCAGCGATCTTGAACTGCAGCGACTGGAACTCGGCGATCGGCTTGCCGAATGCGCGCCGCTCCTTCATGTACGCGATCGACCGATCCAGTGAACCCTGCAGGATGCCTAGCGCGAGCGCGCCGATCAGGATTCGGCCCGTGCTGATCTGGGCGAGCGTCTGTCGCAAGCCCGCACCGCGTTCGCCGAGCAGGTTGGCGGTCGGGATCGTGCAGCGCTCGAAGAACAACTCGTAGGTGCTCGATGCGCGCCAGCCGATCTTACGCAGTTTGCGTCCGTAGCTGAAACCGGGGGTGCCGTTGGGCACGATGAAGTTAGAAATTTCCTTGCGGCCGTCGGGGCGCGTTCCCGTTACCGCGGCGATGACGACCGGCCCGGTCACTTCCGTGCCGGAATTGCTAATGAAGGTCTTCGATCCATCGATGACGTATTGGTCGCCTTCCAGCGTCGCACGCGTCGCGATGTTGGCCGCGTCGGAGCCCGCGTTGGGCTCCGATAATCCGATCGCGCCGACCTTGCGGCCGTCGAGGATAGGGCACAAATAACGATCCTTTTGCTCATCGGTGCCATAGTTGGAAAGCAGGCTTGCGACCGTCGAATTGGCCATTAGAGAGTTGGCGATTGCGCAATCTACCCGTGCGAGTTCCTCTAACACGATTACATAGGAAAGCCATTCGCCACCGCCGCCACCCCAACTCTCCGGATAAGGCAGGCCGGCGAAGCCGAGCTCGCCGGCACGCTTCCAGATGTCGTAAGGAAAGGCTTCCGCTTCCCAAAGCTCTTCCGAGACAGGAGCGATTTCGTTTTCCGCGAAACGGCGCACGGCGTCGCGTATCGCGGTGTGTTGTTCGTTTAACCAATGCGGCATGTTCGACTCTGTGAAAAAGCGGGAGATGGGTTGAAGCAGGGGGCTGCGTTACAGCACCTTCAGATAGGTATCGCCAGATGCGACCAGCGTGCCGTCCTGGCGCGTGACGTCTGCCCTGAAAACGCACATGTTGCGATCGTCGTCCTTCTCGCGCAGCGTGAGGCGGGCGGTGACCGTGTCGCCGATAAATACCGGCGCATTGAACGTGATGTCGTATCGGTAAGAAACCGCACCGGGGCTCGGCGCCTTTTGCGCCATATAGCCCATCACGGTCGATAAGAAGCCGACCGACAGACATCCTTGCGCAATGCGCTTCTCGAAGCGCGTGGTTTTGGCGAATTCCTCGTTCAAATGCACCGCATAGAAATCGCCGACGATCCCGGCGAAGCCGTAGATATCGAATTCAGTTACGGTCTTGGCGAAATCGGCAGTGTCGCCGACCGCGTAACAATCCATGTGCGGGCGTTTGGCCATGGTGGTTCTGGAAGTGAGAGTCGGTTGCGGAGCCGGCCTGTTCTTTGTTGATTGGGGCCGGCGGGTGTGACTCAAATTTAATGAGTGCGGGTTGCTGACCGTTAGGACGGTTTGGGCGAATGCTTGGACTTTTTTGACTGTATGCACGCAGTGATTGCAGTCTTCGGCCGATCCGCAAGCGGCCGCGGATTGCCCCCGGTCAGCTATCAGTCAATACCACCAAGGGTTTTCGCCTCGTGTGCGCCGGATAAATCGCCAGGCAGTCTGGCAAACGCGTGCTATCGAAGACGCCGTAAAAAAGTACAAGAAATCGGTCGGCCGGTCCTAACGCCCGTTGCGTGCACTCACGAATACTTGGAGCGCCTGCAGACGGATCGGCCTGACGCGGCGCGAAAATTACATTCCAGTACGGAAGGAGACGAAATGAAATCATTCTTCAGCGCGCGCCGCGCATGGCGCACCATGATGGTGGGTACGCTGCTCGCAGCGGGCGTCGTTGTCGCAAGCGTTGCCCGTGCGGACGAGCCGATCGTCATGAAGCTGGGCCACACCCTCGCCCCGGACAACCACTATCAGCTGACTGCCCAAGTGTTCGCGAAGGAGGTCGCGCAGCGAACCCACGGCAAGGTCAAGATCGAGATCTTTCCGCAGTCACAGCTCGGCGGCGAAGTGCAGATGGCACAAGCGCTGCGCACCGGCACCCAGGAGCTCATGATTTCCGCACAGGCGCCGATCGGAAACACGATCAAGCAGTGGCAGATCTTCGATACGCCTTATCTCTTCAGCAGCATCGACGACGCCAACCGGCTTCTGCAAGGACCGGTCGGCCGCAAGTTCCTCGACATGATGCCGGCGGTCAACATGATCGGCTTGACGTGGCTGTCGGTGGGCGAACGCAATTTGTTCACGGCTAAAAAGCCCGTCGGCTCGCTCGATGACATGAAGGATATGAAAGTTCGAGTGATGCAGAGTCGCGGCTATATCGCGGGCTATAAGGCACTGGGCGCAAATCCGACGCCGCTGCCTTATAACCAGTTATTTCTGGCGCTTTCGCAAGGCCTGGTCGACGGCGGCGATACGTCACCGGAGCAGTTCATCCAGGACAAATTTTCCGATGTCGCGAAGCATTACTACCTGACCCACGTGAACTACCTGCCCGTGGTGCTGGCAATCAGCAAGAGCGCCTGGACGCGTCTTTCGCCTGACGAGCAGCAGGCGTTTCATGCCGCTGCCGCCGTCGCCGCGGACTATGACATGAAGGAATACAAGCACGAGTACGACGACGCGCTCGCAACGATGAAGAAGAATGGCACCCAGGTGACCGAGATAAACACGGTGCCGTGGGCCGCCGCGACCGCAAGGGCGCGCGAGGGCCTGCTCAGCGACATTCCCGATGGCCAGGCGCTTTATCAGGAAATCAAGGCGGCCGACAAGTCCGCTGTCGCTTCGAAATGAAGGGAGAGTGCCATGGAAAAGCTTGCCCATAATCTCCTGTTTATCGATGACCTGGTCCTGAAGATCACGCTGTTCCTATGCGGTGGACTACTTCTCATGATGGTGTTCGTCGCTGGCCTCGGGGTGGTCTTCCGCTTCATCCTGCACAACTCGCTGTCGTGGTCCGACGAACTCGCGGCTTATCTGTTCGTGTGGCTCACGTGCCTCGGTGCGGCGGCAGGAGCCAAGCTGCGGGTTCATCCGGAGGTGCGGGTACTGGCCGACCGTTGTCCGCCCGCTTTCGCGCAGACACTGACGGACCTTACCGACTGCGTAGTCCTCGCGCTCGGCGTGGTCTTCCTTATGTACGGTGGCGACATGCTGGAGCTGATGGGCACCGAAACTGCGACCTCTCTGCCGATCTCAATGGTGTACCCATATCTCTCGATTCCCGTCTGCGGCGCATTGCTGGTCTTTCATTCCGCGGTCCGAATCGCGGTTTCTCATCTCGCGCCCGGCGCGCAAACGAGGCAGTCTCTGTTGCAGGGCGTCTCCGAACATATCTGAGGTGAATCAACATGTGGGCACTCGCTCTAGGCGCCGGGTTCCTCGGCTTGGGTGTACCGGTGGCCATTTGCATCGGCATTGCGGCGACGATTGCATTGACGCTGAATGGAACCCCGCTGCTGGTGATTCCGCAGCAGCTGTTTTCGAACCTGAATAACGTCGGCCTGCTGGCCATCCCGTTCTTCATGTTGACAGGCGCAATCATGGATGCGGGCGGCGTCTCGCGCCGGATCATCGACTTTTCGCAGGCGCTTGTCGGCTTCATGCGCGGCGGCATCGGACAGGTGACGATCGTTGCGAGTATGTTCTTCGCCGACCTCTCCGGTTCGGCGACTGCGGATACCGCAGCGATCGGCTCGGTCATGATCCCCGGGATGGTCAAGCAGGGATATTCACGCGCGTTCGCAGTCGCGCTGCAGTCGGCAGCGGGCTCACTCGGATTGCTGTCGCCCGTGTCGATGAGCATGCTGGTGTACGCCTACACCGCCAACGTTTCGGTCGGAACGATGTTCGTCGCGGGGATAGTGCCGATGCTGCTGGTGGTCGTTTCCTTCATGCTCGTGAACTACCTGACTGCGGTGCGCCAGAACTATACGGCGGTCGAAGCGTTTTCCGCCAGGCGGCTGTGGACGACTTTCAGACAGGCGATCTGGGCATTGCTGACGCCCGTGATCATTCTGGGCGGGATCCTTGGCGGCGTCTTCACGCCGGTAGAAGCAGGCGTCGTCGCGGCGTTCTATGTGACGCTGGTGAGCGCCTTCATCTTCAAGTCGCTCAAGCTGTCGCAGTTCGGGGAAATACTCACGCGCACGGCCATCAATACCACGCGGGTATCGTTTCTTCTCGGGCTCGCGTTCGTGCTCGGCCGCTATCTGATTGAGGCGCAAATTCCGTTACACGTCGCCAACAGCTTCCTGGCCGTGACGACCAGCGCGTTCGTGTTGCTGATCCTGATCAATCTCTTCCTTCTGGTAGCCCATACCGTACTCGAAACGATCTCGAGTATTGCGGTGGTGATCCCTGTGTTCCTGCCGCTCGTCGTGCAAATGCATATCGATCCGGTGGTGTTCGGCGTCATCGTACTGGTCAACTCAGCCATCGGCATCAACCTGCCACCGATTGGTTTTTGCCTCTTTACGGCTGCGTCCATCGGCGGCGTGTCCGTCGAAAAAGCGACTCGGGCGATCCTGCCGTTCATCTTCGCGCTGGCGGTCGACCTGCTGCTGATCATCGTCTTCCCGCATATCCCACGCTTCCTGCCGAACTTGCTGGCAATCAAATAACACGAGAACGGAGGCTCATCATGAACACGACTCACGTCGAGCGAAGCGGCGCGGCGCCGGTCCCGCTGGCCGCATTCGAGGACCTGAAGTACCTGAAGCTGGAACAACCACTTCGCTTCGTCTGGTTAATCACGTTGAATCATCACGACAAGCGCAATGCGCTGTGTGTGCCGCTGCTGGTGGAACTGGCGCGCGTGCTCGCGGCAGCCGAAGTCAGCGACGAAGTCAGGGCTGTCGTGCTCACCGGCGGCGAGGGTTTCTTCAGCGCCGGTGCGGATATTGCCGACATGGCGGCACGCGGGGTCGCAGCGTATGCGGACCCGGTGCGCCTCGCGAGCTGGAAGGCGATTGAAACCTTTCCGAAGCCGCTGATCGCCGCGGTCAACGGCTTCGCCATCGGTGGTGGCCACGAGCTGGTGATGCTGGCCGATATCGTCGTCGCGGCGGACGACGCGACCTTCTCGCAGCGAGAGATCGTCATCGGCGCGCTTCCGGGCGATGGCGCCACCCAGCGCCTGCCGCGGGTGCTCGGCAAGACACTGGCGATGAAACTCGTGCTTACCGGCGAGCCGCTGACGGCAGCCGAGGCCGAGCGCCACGGACTTGTGACCGAGGTCGTCGCGCCGGCACGCAGCATCGCACGCGCCGTCGAGATCGCGTCGCTGATCGCCGCCCGCGCGCCGCTCGCGGTCCGACTGGCCAAGCGCGCCGTGCTCGATTCGTTCGAGACCAACCTCCAACAAGGCCTGCAGTGCGAGCATCAGGCGAATCTCGACGTGTTCAAGACCGAGGATCGCGCCGAAGGCCACCGCGCATTCGTCAAAAAGCGGCCGCCGCGCTTCAAGGGTCGCTGACCATTGGTGCCTCGCGCATGCGCCTCTCGACGCGATCGGCAACGCTTTCCTTTAGTTCTGACCGGCATCGATGCAGATATCCACGCCGCGGCCTTCCGAATGTTCAGGGCGAACGCGGAGTTCAGTAGAACCCTGTTCCACCTCACCCCGACAGCCGGACTCACGACGTAACGGAGATTATATGAACGGGCTGAATGGTATCCGCATTCTCAGCTTCAATCATTTTCTGATGGGGCCTTTGGGCGTGCAGCACCTCGCCGATTGCGGGGCCGACGTCATATCGGTCGAACCCGTCGACGGCGCATTTCAGCGCAAGTGGGGCGGCGCGAACCGCGCCATCGATGGGCAGACGATGCTGCTTTTGATGGGTAATCGCAATAAGCGCAGTCTGGCTTTGAATCTCAAGGACCCTCGGGCGATCGATATCGTCATGAGCTTGCTGCCTCAGGTCGACGTGGTCGCCGAGAATTACCGTCCCGGTGTGATGGAACAGCTGGGATTGGGTTACGAGGCACTCAAGGCAGTCAAGCCGGACATCATCTATGCATCCGGCTCGGGATTCGGTCCGGATGGACCCTATGCCAGCCGGCCGGGGCAGGACCTGATCATTCAGGCCATGTCGGGTATCGCGACAATCACCGGAAGCCGGGAGGACGGTCCACGCGCGGTGGGCGTGTCTGTCGTGGATCATCACGGCGCTGCGCTGTATGCGAACGGTATCCTGACGGCACTGCTCAACCGCGAGCGTACGGGCGAGGGCTGCCGGGTCGACGTAAGCTTGCTGGCGGCTGCGCTCGATTTGCAACAGGAGTCTCTCACGTGTTTCCTGAACGGCGACGGCCATGACGACGTGCGACAGGCGGGGCGTGTATCAGGTTGGTACTTCCCCGCACCGTACGGCATTTATGCAACTGCGGACGGTTTCATCGCACTGTCGCTGAGTCCTCTCGACATCATTTATCGGATCCTTGGGATCCCGGAAAAGGAACGGATTCCCGCGAAGCGCGCATTCGACGAGCAGCAGGAAATCTCCGACCGGCTTGCGCGCCGGCTTGCGCAGGACACGACGGCGCACTGGTTGCCACTATTCGAACGGCATCATGTCTGGCACACGCGCGTCAACGACTATGCGCAGGTGGTCGCCGATCCGCAGGTGCGCCACTTGAAGAGCTTCGAGACAGTCGAGGGTGCAACCGGCAGCCCCGTGACGCTCGTCAATCACCCGGTGCGCTACAACGGCAGCGCGCCAGCTATCCGTATGCCGCCGCCACGGTTGGGCGCGCACACGATCGACATCTTGTCAGGGGTGGGAATGAACCGGCCGATGATCGACTCGCTGCTGGCGGACGGCGTAATCGGCGTTGCCGAGGACGCCGAGGCCGTTGCGGCGGCCGCGGCAAAAGGCGGAGTCGCGTGAAGCGGGTTTGAAGCCATCCATGCGGCGAGCGTGCCGTACGCGTCGATGAAAACAGGGGAAGCAGGCATGAGTGACAGGTGCAGGGAAGTCAGTACGGATGTGCTGGTCGTTGGCAGCGGCGGCGCTGCGCTGCGGGCCGCGCTCGAGGCGGATTCCAGTGGCGCTGACGTGCTGGTTGTGATCAAAGGGGCATTTCGCAAAAGCGGCGCGACGTTTCATAGCGTAGCTGAAGTAGGCGCCTTCAATGTGCCGGACGGAGCAGGGGATCACAGCGATAATCCTGATGTTTTTCTCGCCGATATCCTGCATGCCGCTCAAGGCATGGCGGACCCGCGCTTGAGCGCGATTCTCGCGAACGAAGCGCATGAGTCTCTGCGCTACCTCGAACGATACGGCGTAAAGTTTGAGCGCGAGGACGACCACTACCTGGTTTTTCGCGCATGCTTTTCTTCCAAACCGCGCTCGCATGTGATTCATGAGCACTTCAAACCAATCGTGAAATCGCTGGGGACCGAAGCGTCCCGGCGCGGCATCAAGGTCATGGACCGGTTGATGATCGTCGACCTGCTGTCGCAGGACGGCGAATGTCTCGGCGCATACGCGATCGATTCGGATGGAAACCCGATGCTGATCCGTGCCAAGTCGACGATTCTTACCACCGGGGGTGCAAGTCAGCTGTTCGCCCAAAACCTGTATCCATCGGACATTACCGGCGACGGCTATGCAATGGCTTATCGCGCGGGCGCGCGACTGGTCAACATGGAGTTCATGCAGGCCGGTGTGAGCGTGCTGACGCCTTTCGTCAACCTGTTCGGCAACTACCTGTGGGACGCGCACCCGAATCTCACCGACCGCGATGGCAGGGCGTTCGTCCCTGACTATCTGCCGACGGGGCTGGCTCAGGAAGATGTCATTCGGCAAAAAGAGCGGCACTTTCCGTTCAGCTCGAGCGACATCTCACGCTACGTCGAAATTTCGATTCAGAAGGCACTCAACGATGGCCGCGGCACGGCTGAAGGAGGCGTGTTTCTCGACTTCGCCGGATGCGATCTCGAATCGATACTGGCCGACAAGAGCCGAAGCATCGCAAGGATGTGGCCGCTAACCTGCCAATGGTATAAGGAGCACGGCGTCGACCTTTATCGGGACCGAGTGCAGATCACCTGTTCCGCGCATGCGATCAACGGCGGATTATTTATAGACGAAAACGCACAGTCCAATCTGAAGGGTCTGTTCGCTGCGGGTGAGGTGGCAGCGGGTCCACATGGCGCAGACCGTCTCGGCGGCAATATGGCCCTGACGTGCCAGGTCTTCGGCCGCCGGGCGGGCCTGGCCGCGGCCGAACGCGCGAAAAAGATGACGCACCGCGCGATGACCGGGGCCTTGGACGACAACCGCACGGTCGCCAAGCAATTCCGCCGAAATGGCAGGCACACGCTGGACGAACTGAAAGCACGGATTCAGCAGTGTGCAAACCGGTATTTGCTGATCGTGCGCGAGGAAGCCGGGCTCCGGACCTTCAGGCGTGTCTGCAGGGAGACGCGAAACCAGTTGTTTCAGGACACGGTGATCGGCACGCCGGCTGAGCTCATGCGGGGCATCGAATTGGCGAACTTGATCCAGGTCGGTGAACTGATGGCTTCGGCGTCGCTTGTCAGGCGCGAGAGCCGGGGTGGTCACTACCGCGAAGACTTTCCCGAGCGCAACGCGGACTTCGCCTGCAACATATTCCTCGAGCGGAACGTGCCTGAAGGTCTGTGGTTAGGGCGGCTGGCGGATCTGTCGTCGTGAGTCGGTAGCGAGCTAATCACCTTGCGCCGTTCGATCAGGGGGGCTGTCGCGGTAAGGCGGTTGAGTCGTACAAAGACGACATGATGAGGATAGCGTACGTCACCAACGAGTAGAACTGGCAGGCTGCAGATGGCTTGAACGAGTCGCGCGTACTGTTTCTGGCAGCAGGCGAGCGGCAACCGCGCAGCCTCATGTATTCCATAATGGTATAGATCAAGCGTTATTCTTCATTATAAAGGCATATCGATCCCCGCTAGTATGCAGACTCCTGGCTGCGCCCCGACGCGTGAACCCAGGCGCAAGGCGTCCAGACGCCGCCTCGCCGCCGTGGGCCAATACGGAAGGGCCGAACCGACCATTCATTGATGCGCTGCCTGCGTCGAAGGCGAGGCGAGCGTACGAGGAGGCGACTCGATCGTGAAAATGACCTTCCGCTGGTATGGCGACGCGGACCCTGTGCCGCTCGCTTATATCCGCCAGATCCCCGGCATGGTCGGGGTCGTCTCGGCGATCTATGACGTGCCTGTGGGCGAGGTGTGGCCGATCGACAGGATCCTGTCGCTGAAGCAGAAGATAGAGGCTCACGGGCTGACACTGGAAGTGATCGAAAGCGTGCCGGTGCACGAGGACATCAAGCTGGGCCGACCGACGCGCGAGAGGCTCATCGCCAACTATGGCGAGACATTGCGTAACCTCGGCGCCTGCGGCGTGAAGGTGGTCTGCTACAACTTCATGCCGGTTTTCGACTGGACCCGCACCTCGCTGGAAATGCACCTGCCCGATGGCTCGACGACGCTCGCGTTCGACACGCAAGCGATCCGCGAGCTCGACGTCAGCCAGGGTATCCAGTTGCCCGGCTGGGACGCGAGCTATCGGCCCGAACAGTTGAAAGTCCTGCTGCGCGACTACGAAGCGCTAGACGAAGCCGATCTCTGGGCCAATCTCGACTACTTCCTGCGCGCGATCATTCCGGTGGCCAAAGAAGCCGGCCTCAAGATGGCGATCCACCCCGACGATCCGCCGCGTCCGATTTTCGGCCTGCCGCGCATCGTGAAGAATCGCGCTGACCTGCAGCGCGTGCTGGCGATCGTCGACGATTCCGCCAACGGCCTGACACTGTGTTCCGGTTCGCTAGGCGCGGACCAGCAGAACGATATTCCGGCATTGGTGCGCGAGTTCGGCGCGCGTGGCCGGATTCATTTCGCGCACCTGCGTAACGTGCAAACCAATGCCGCAGGCGACTTTCATGAGACCTCGCATCGTTCGGCCGACGGCTCGCTCGACATGGCGGAAATCGTCAAAGCCTATTTCGAAACCGGCTTTGAAGGCTATGCAAGGCCGGACCATGGGCGAATGATCTGGGGCGAAACGGGCCGCGCCGGCTATGGGCTGTTCGATCGCGCGCTGGGTGCGGTCTACCTGAACGGCATCTGGGAAGGCCTCGCCAAACATCCGGCCTATCATGCGGCTGAGTAATGCCGTCGTGGCTTCGCTCGCGCCGCGCGCCGCTGGCGAAGTCGTCGTTCCCGCCTACGATCGCACGAGCCTTGCACCGGGCATCGTCCATCTGGGCCTCGGGGCGTTTCATCGCGCGCACCAGGCGGTGTACACCGAGCACACATTGCGCGCTGGCGATCAGCGCTGGGGCATCGTCGGCGTTTCGTTGCGGCGTGCGGACACGTCGGAGGCGCTCACTGCGCAGGACCATCTGTATACCGTGAATGTGCGAAACGGCGATGCGGATTCGTTCCAGGTGGTCGGTGCGCTGATCGCTTCGCTGGTCGCGCCGCAGTCGCCCGCCGCCGTGCTCGATGCGATGAGCGATCCGCGCTGCCATATCGTCAGCCTGACGATCACCGAGAAAGGCTATTGCCGCAATCCGGCCAGCGGCGCGTTGCAGTTCGATCATCCCGAGATTGTTCATGATCTGCGCGAGGCCGCCGCGCCGCGTAGCGCGATCGGCTTCGTCGTGCGCGCGCTGGCGCTGCGCCGCGCGGCCGGTTTGGGCCCGTTTACCGTGCTGTCGTGCGACAACCTGCCGTCCAACGGCGGCACGATGCGCGCGTTGACGCTGGCGTTCGCGCGCGAAGCGGATCCTGTGCTGGCCGACTGGATCGAGCGAGAGGGCGCGTTTCCCAACACGATGGTAGATCGGATCGTGCCGCTCACCACCGACGCCGATCGCATGCACGTGGCGAAGCAACTTGGTGCCGACGATGCGTGGCCGGTGATGACCGAGCCGTTTTCGCAATGGGTGATCGAGGACCGCTTCGCGGGGCCGCGGCCGGCGTGGGAGCGCGCAGGCGCGACGCTCGTGGGTGACGCGCGTCCCTATGAGCAGGCCAAATTGCGGATGTTGAACGGCGCGCATTCGGCGCTCGCGTACCTCGGGTCGCTGATCGGCTACGACACCGTCGATCAGGCGATCGCGGCGCCGGCCGTGCGGAACTTTGTCGAAAACATGTTGCGCGACGAGGTGGAGCCGACGCTGTCGCGCCCCGCTTTGGCCAGCTATCGCGCTGAACTGTTCACGCGTTTTCGCAACACTGCGCTCGATCACCGCTTGCAACAGATCGCGACCGACGGCTCGCAGAAACTGCCGCAGCGCTGGCTGGAAAGCGTGCGCGCCAACCTGAAAAGCGGCGCGCCGACCGAACGTCTCGCATTTGTGTTGGCCGGCTGGATCGCGTACCTCAGCGGTCAGGACGAGACGGGCCGCACCTACGCCATCGCGGACCCGCTCGCCGACACACTGGCCGAGGCGGTCCGCTCGACCTTGCACGCGGATGCCATCGATGCGGTACAAACACTGTTCGAAATCGAGTCGATTTTCGGATGCGATCTGCGCGCACAGCCGCGCTTCGTCACGCAGGTCGCACGCCATCTGGCGGCGATTCGCGCACAAGGCGTCGTCAAAGCCATGGGCGCTTGTACCGCTTCACGGCCATGCACGTAGCCGCAGCGACCGCCACGTTCTGCAGACAGAGTAGCAGCCCTAAATAACGGGAGGAAGACATGAGCGACCTGCTCGTCAGACCGTCAAAGCATGCCGAAGACGGCCAGATCATCCATATCACGCCGGCGAGCGCCGGCTGGAAATACGTCGGCTTCGACGTTTTCGACCTGAACGCCGGCGCCAGGCTTACGCGGGAGACGGGCGATCGCGAAGTCGTGGTCGTGCTTGTCAGGGGGCGCGCAATAGTCGGATGCGAAGGGCTCGCGAGCCGCGCGATCGGCGCACGGATATCGCCGTTCGATGGCGCGCCGTGGTCCATGTATGTGCCGCCGCATACGCGCTACACGGTCGTGGCCACGCACGACGTCGAACTCGGCATCTGTTCCGCGCCCGCGAAGGGTGGCCTGCCGCCGCGCTTCATTGCACCTGACGAGGTCAGGCAGGAAACCCGTGGCGCTGGCGCCAATCTGCGTCACGTGCGCCACATCCTTCCGGAAACCGAGCCGGCGGAGAGCTTGCTGGTGGTGGAATCGGTGACGCCGGCGGGCAACTGGTCGAGCTACCCGCCGCATCGGCATGATACCGACAATGGCGAGCAGCAGACCTATCTCGAGGAAACCTATTACCACCGGGTCTCGCCGCCGCAGGGCTTCGCGATTCAGCGCGTCTATACCGACGACCGCAGTCTCGACGAAACGCTCGCGGCGTACGACAAGCATGTCGTGCTGGTGCCGCGCGGCTATCACCCGGTTGCCGCCGCGCACGGCTATGACCTCTACTACCTGAACGTGATGGCCGGCCCGCGCCGCGCCTGGCACGTACATAACGAGCCGGCTCATGAATGGTTACTACAACCCGGCGCAAGGGTCGCGGTGGACGGCGCGCGCTGAGTCCCGTTGCGGTAAGTCAATCGCTGTCGGCGTCGGGGCCTTGGGTGTCGAATCCGGCGGCCTCGCGCAGCGCTTGCAGCATCGCCCGCGCGCCCGGCGAGAGCCTGTCGCCGCGCCGTGTGACGATGCCCGCCGGTCCGAGCTTCAGATCGAGTTCGAACGGTAGCGGTTCGAGCGCACCGGCAATGCAATAAGGCCGCACCGGCTCGCGCGCAAGCGGCGCGATCATATCGCTCATTTGCAGCAGACTCGTGATGACAGGCAGCGACGAGCTCTCGACCACATCCGTCGGCAACGCGAGCTTCCGTTCGAGAAACAGTTGCGTGAACTGATTGCGCATGACGTTGCCTTTTGGCGGCAAGATCCACGTTTGCGGCGCCAGTTCGTCCCAGCTCAGCGCCTTGCGCTTGACGAGCGGATGGCCAACGCGTGCGAACAGCGCGTGCTGTGCTTCTGCGAGCGGCGCATAGTGCAGCTCCGCAAGGTCGTCCGGATTGCGGATTCGCGCGACGATCATATCCAGCTTGCCTTCCTGCAGACGCTGCACCAGCACCTCGCTGAACTCCATCTCGATGTTGACGCGAATCTGCGGGAAGCGCTTCTTGAGCAGCGCCACCGCTTGAGGCACGAGGTTGGTGGCCGCCGTGACCTCGGTGCCGATCATCGCCTGCCCGGTCAGGCCGGCTTTGAGCGCTGACACTTCGTCGTACGCGTGCCGCAACTCCGCCAGCACGCTGCGTGCATGGCGGATCAGCACCTCGCCGTACCAGGTGGGCTCGACACCGCGCGGATGCCGTTCGAACAGCTCCACACCCATCGTCTCTTCCAGTTCACGCAGCAACTTGGTCGCCCCGGGCTGCGTCATGTGCGCGGCGTTCGCCGCCCGCAATACCGAGCGATGGGTATCGAGCTGAATGATCAGGGCCAATTGACGTGTCTTCAGACGCGTGGGGTCGAAGCGGCTCGTCGCGATGGCCCCTGCGCCGGTGTCCGGATGAATTGCCGAGGTCACGATGTCGCCTCCATGTATTCCGTATCGATATAGGTTTTGCGTTATTTTTCATTATCAAAGCATATCGGTCGATTCTACTATGCAGAGGACGGCCTGCATTCCAAGGCGGGGCGAATTCCCTTCATGGGCATTGAGGCGGGCTGCATCCTGCAGCCACACAGGAGACGAAGAAGTAATGAACACTCGTACCACAGACATCCCGCCGGAAGGCATCACCACCGACGAGTTCCTCGGCCGCGTCGCCAAGGTCCGCAGCGCACTCGACAAGGCGGGGCTGGTCGGCCTGCTTGCCTTCGGCGATTGCTGGCGTGGCGCGAACATCGGCTACTTTACCGAATTCCGCCCGCTCGACGGCGTATCGGACATTGCCAACGCGATCCTGCTGCTGCCCGTGGACGGCGACCCCGTGCTGTTCGTGTCGGATCAATGCTTCGACTACGCGACGAGCGTGACCGCCTTCGAAGTGCGCAGCCTGCGTGAAGTCACGCAACAGGTGCAGGCATTTTCGGCGCGGCATCGCAGCGGCACGGTCGGCCTCGCCGGCGCCGCCTATATCCCCGCGGACCTGTTGCAGCGCCTGAACGCCGGTCTCAACGAATTGAAGCTCGAACCGACGATGGTGCTGGCCGAAATCAAGGCGATCAAGAGCGACGCCGAAGTCGCACTGATGCGCAAAGCCGCCGCCTTGACCGATTCGGCGATGGCAGCGATTCGCGACGCGCTCGCCGACCGCCGTCCCTACACCGAGCGTGAACTCGCTCTGATCGCTGACCGCGCGATGCTCGCGGGAGGAGCAGACCGGACCGCGTTTGATTCGATGGTGCAATCCGGTCCGCGCTCGGCGTATAACCTGGCGCGCCCCACCGACCGCATCCTGCAACCGGGCGACCTGATCATGACCGACATCGGCGCGCGTTATCGTGGGTACGTGGCCGATGGCGGACGCGGTTTTACCTACGGTCCGGCGAATCCCGAGAAGATGGCGATCGTCGCGGCAGCGGCGCGCGCGGTCGAAGCGGGGCTTGCCGCCGCGCGTCCCGGCATGGCGGCCATGGAACTGAATGCGGTGATCCAGCAGGCGCTGGTGAAATCGAACTACGAGCAATACTCGAGCGAAGCGCGCGGCCATGGCACCGGTCACGGCACCGGCATGGACCCGGAAGAAGAAGCGCCGTGGATCGGGCCGGGCAACAGGACCGTGCTGCAGGAAAACATGGTCTTTACCCTGAAGGCGACCATTACGGTGCCGAACGTCGGCGGTTTGCGCACGGAACGTATCGTGCGGTTGACCTCGGGCGGCGTCGAAACGCTTGACCAGTTCCCGATGGAACTGCACTGGTGAGCACAGTGAATTTATCGTAACGTGCCGGCGGACCCGCGCCGCCGACACGCAGCAGTTCAAAACATAGATTCCCAGAGAAGGGAGGAGACATGAACACATCGCCCGTTTCATCCGGCAACGCGCCGGTTATCAGCCGCTCGGCCGTCAACCGTGTGCTGGTCGCTTCGGTGGTCGGGACCGCCATCGAGTGGTACGACTTTTTTCTCTATGCCACCGCTTCGGCGCTGGTCTTCGCCAGGCTGTTCTTCCCCTCGTTCGATCCGGTGGTCGGCACCATTGCGGCGTTCGGGAGTTTTGCGGTCGGCTATCTCGCACGGCCTTTCGGCGCGGTGTTTTTCGGGCACTTTGGCGACCGCATCGGACGCAAGGCGACGCTCGTCGCGACGCTGACGATCATGGGCGTCGGCACCTTCGTGATCGGGCTGCTGCCGACTTACGCCTCGATCGGCGTCTGGGCGCCGATCCTGCTGGTGGCGATGCGCTTTCTGCAAGGGCTTGGCGTGGGCGGCGAATGGGGCGGCGCGGTGCTGATGGTGGTAGAAACGGCGCCGGCCAGCAAGCGTGGCTTCTTCGGCGCGTTCCCGCAATTGGGCGTGCCGCTCGGGCTGATGCTCTCGACCGCGGTGTTCAAAGCCGTGTCGAGTCTGCCGTCGGACGCGTTCTATACCTGGGGATGGCGCCTGCCGTTCCTGCTGAGCGTCGCGCTGATCGCGATCGGCCTGTTTATCCGGCTGCGCGTCATGGAATCGCCGGTATTCGAACAGATCAAGGCGAGCAAGCAGGTCGTCAAGGCGCCGCTGATCGAATTGCTGCGCCGGCATCCGAAAGACCTCGTGCTGACGATCGGCACGCGCTTCGCGGTCGACATCACCTTCAACGTGATCAATGTGTTCGTGCTGGTCTATGGCACGACGCGGCTCGGCCTGCCGCGCGGACTCCTGCTGAACGCCATCATTCTCGGCTGCGCCTTCGCGCTGATCACGCTGCCATTGTTCGGCAAACTGTCGGATCTGATCGGACGCCGGACCGTCTTCATGTTCGGGGCGGTGTTCGTGGCGATCTACGGATTCGCGTTCTTTCCGTTGCTCGAGACACGCAATCCGACCTTGATTCTCGTGGCGTACGTCTGCGGTATCGCGTTAAGCCAGGCGTCCGTGTACGGCGTGCAATCGACGTGGTTTGCGGAGCTGTTCGGTACGCGGGTGCGCTATACGGGTGCGTCGCTGCCGTATCAGATCGCCGGCATCATCACGTCAGGGCCGACGCCATTGATCGCCACTTATCTGTTCGCCACGTATGGCCAGACGCTGCCCATTTCGATCTATATCGCGGCGACGGGGTTGCTGAGCCTGGTGTGCGCGTTTTTCCTCGCCGAGACTTTCAAGCGGGATCTGTCCGCGGAGCCGGAAGATGAAGCGGCCACCGCGCTGGGTGCGCATGCGTGCGCGCATTCGCCGCGTCCTTTGTCGCGCTGAGCGCTGGTGTTCTCCATCGCATTGCTCCGTCGTTACGATGGCTACACCTTCGCACCGCGCGTACGTGCGTTCAAGACGGGATGCGCTGACGAATACGAACTGTACGACGATGGCTCGGATGACCGCAATGAGACCAGGCGGATCAGCTGCAACCCGCGCTGATTAACCGTATCAAACTGCAGGAAAAGGGCGATCACCCCGGTTCCGGCTGTCTGAGGGGCCAAAGTTCGGGTTAGCCGGATTGCTGCTGTCGGATGCATCCCGCTGCGTACTGCGCAGATGAGGGAGCGCCCAGGGCGAGACTACCGCAGAGCCACGGGAGAACGTGGTGTTCCCCGTGGGGTCGCACAAGACTACGCGAACGACGAAAGATGTTGAGCAGCCAGATCGCTAGACTTGTTCACGTGCTCGGCCATCAGCCACTTGGCCAACGCATAGTCGCCAGTGCTGATCGCATTGAATATTGACTCGTGCTGAGTTTGCGCCTGCTTCAGTTGTTCAGGCGTGTACGCGTATCGTGACCGGTGGGTGATGGTGACCGCCAGTACCTGTCGCGTGATCGTCGTCAATATATGGCTGCCTGCTGCCACCAGAATTGTGTCGTGAAATTCGAGGTCCGCCTGGGCCTGTGCCAATGGCGACGATTGCGCGTCCAGAAGCTGGTACTTCGCCAAGGCTTCGCGGACTCTTTCCAGCTGTCGGTAACAAAATTGTGCAAACAGACGGACGCTAACGATCGACAACTCGCAGCCAAATCTTAAACACGACATTATAGTACTAATGTCGTGTTTAAGATTGAATTGTGTAGTATATGGTGCGTTTTACGTTGTATTATCAACACATCCATATTCCCCAAAGCCGCTTCCACATGACCCTCGAAGCCGACATCGAAGTCGTCCGTCAAAACGCGTCCGACACGCAGACGCTTTATCGCGAGGTCTGCGCGTTGCTGTTTTTCCGTTACGGCGAAACACCGACCGCGAACCGCCTGTACCAGCTGGTGCGCAAAGGCAGCATGAGCGCGCCGGCCAAGGCGTTGCGCGATTTCTGGACCGACGTGCGCGACAAGACGCGTGTGGACGTCGGCCGTCCGGACTTGCCGCCCGAGGTCGCAGCGGCTGCCGGCGAATTGGCGGCCCAGCTGTGGCGTCTGTCGAGCGACGCCGCGAACGCCGCGCTCGACGTGTTCAGGCAGGACGCGGACGCGCAAATCGCCGCCGCGCAAGAAAAGGCCAAGCAACACGACAGGCAGCGTCAAGACGCCGTCGACAAAGCCGAACAGGCGGCCAACGATGTCGCGACCCTGCGCGCGCGGATTGCCAGACTCGACGCGCGCATCGTCGAGCTGCAGACCGCCAACGACATGCTGACGGCGCAACTGGCGACATCGAAGGAAGAAATCGCGGCGGGAGCCGCCGCGCTCGCCGATGCCCGCCGCGATTTCGCCGACGAACTCGCGAAGCTGCGCCGCTCGCACGAGCAGAACGAGCAGCGGCTCGCCGCGGCGGAAAAGCGCGCCTTGCTCGAAATCGACGGTGAACGAGCGGCGGCGCAACGTCTGCGCAAGGAGCTCCAGGCGAGTCACGAGCGGGCGGCGACGCTCGAAGCCGAATCGCGGGCCGAGCGGGACGCGATTCGGGACGAGTTGGCCGCATCAAAGGCAGAACTGGCTGCCTCCGCTGCGCGGCATGCCGCGACCCGCGGGCAGCTTGCGGAAAAGGATGCGTTGCTGGCTGAACGGGTGGCGGCGACCGACCTGTTGCGCGAGCGTATCGACACGCTTTCGCGGCAGATCGAGACGGCGCGAACAGAAAAAACGTCCGCGCGCCCTGCCCGCCGCGCCCGCGAAACATCACCCGTGCAGGGCCGCGCGACGGTGGGCTTCTCGGGCGCACCGTTCGTCAAACGTTCGACCAACGCCAAACCACGCGAAGACTGAGGACTGCCGGCGTCCCGGCGGCATGTCACCACGCGAGTCGCGATAAGTGGTTACACCTGGTGACGTTCGATAAAAAGTGATCGTCATGGGGCGGCGGCACCCGCCGCCCGCGCGCAACGCTGCGTCAGAACCGCGGATGACACTCGAAACTGACCGACGAGCCGTGCTCGGTCATCGCGCTGACGCCGCTGACCGTCTCCGTATTCACGCTGCTTTGCATACCGAGACGATCGCAGTAGTCGCGCGCCTCGTTCATCGCGAGTTCGTGCGCGCGCGCCCAGGCCATGCGTCCTCCGGTCGCGCTGGCGGCGACCGTGTAGCTGCCGGGCTTGCCGCTCGCGACCACATCCGTGCTCGACGCGCACCCGACGAGACTCGCGCACGCGAGCGCCACCGCCGCCACCGCGCGCATGCGCGTGGGCAGCGGCGCCCTCTTCCTTTGCGTGCTTTCCGCTCGCGCGACGGACGCGACTTCGGGTACCCGCACCGTTTTGCGCGCCTCAGCGAGCTTGTCCGAACCCTGATTCGACATCGTGGATCACCTGCATTTTTAACTGATTAGTCAGGCAGCAATTATCCGGAATCGTTCGCCCAAGATCAGCCGATACAACCGAAAACACTGTTGCGCGAGTCCTAACAATGGACGCGAGCGCCACGCCGCGACGGCGTCGGCAATGAGCGGACCACATGGTTCACAAAAGACCTTCCGGAATCCCTTTTGAGCGTCTAGTCTGTAACGATGCCTGTTCGACGGACCGGCATTTCGAACCGCAGACGGACCCCACCACATAGCGGCATACACCGGTCGCCGAACCGGAGGAGACATATATGGATCTCGAGGCACGTACCCTTCAGCGCGTCACGGTTCGGCTCGTGCCGTTCCTGATCCTGTGCTATTTCATCGCCTATCTCGATCGCGTCAACGTCGGCTTCGCGGCCTTGCAGATGAACAAGGCGCTCGATCTGTCCGCGAGCGCGTTCGGCTTCGGCGCGGGTGTGTTCTTTATCGCGTACTTCTTTTTCGAAGTGCCGTCGAACCTGCTGCTCGAACGATTCGGCGCGCGCCGCTGGATCGCGCGGATCATGTTTACGTGGGGTATTCTCGCGGGCGCGATGGCGTTTATCCCGGACATCGCGCGCTTCACCGGGCTCTCGCCCGCGCACGTGTTTTTCGGCCTGCGCATTCTGCTTGGCGTCGCCGAGGCCGGCTTTTTCCCCGGCATCATCTTTCTGCTGACCTTATGGTTTCCGGCCGCGTATCGCGGGCGCGTGGTCGGCTACTTCATGGCGGCGATTCCGCTGTCGACGGTGATCGGCGGCCCGATCTCCGGCGCGCTGCTGTCGCTCGACGGCCGCGGCGGACTCGGCGGCTGGCAGTGGCTGTATCTGATCGAGGCGGTGCCGGCGGTATTGCTGTCGGTCGCGGTGCTGTTGTATCTGACCGACAAGCCCGCCGACGCCACCTGGCTCAGCGCCGAGGAGCGCGACTGGCTGATCGCGCGGCAGAAGCAGGAGCGCGAGCATCGCGAGGCGGTGCGCCACTTCAGCGTGAAGGAGGCGCTGATCAATCCGCGCGTGCTCGCCATCGCGCTGATCTATTTCGGGGCGAACGCGACCAACTACGGCCTGAGCTTCTTCCTGCCGCAGATCGTGAAGTCGTTCGGCCTCACTAATCTGCAGACGGGTTTCGTGACGTCGCTGCCGTACGTGGTCGGCCTCGTCAGCATGATTTTGTGGGGACGGCATTCGGATCGCCACCTCGAACGCCGCTGGCACGTCGCGATTGCGCTGTTCGTCGCGGCGGCCGGCATCGCAGCCGCGGCCGGCCTCGACAATCCGGTGCAGAAGATGATCGCGCTATCGATTGCCGGCTTCGGCATCTTCGGTTGCCTGCCGGTAATCTGGACCTTGCCGGCCGCGTTCCTGTCGGGCGCGGCGGCCGCGGGCGGCATCGCCGCGATCAACTCACTGGGCAACCTGGCGGGTTTCTTCGGGCCGTTCGCGATGGGCTGGATCAAGGACAGCACCGGCGGCTTCGGCGCCGGGCTGCTATGCCTGTCGGGCGCGGGACTCATCGGCATGGCGGCGGTGTTGCTGCTGCATCACGACACGTCGCTCGAGACGACGCATGGCAATCCGCATGCGCGACCGCCGGGTGAAGCGGGGGTCGCGAGGTCTTAGCGCTAGTCCCACGCGCCGTTCAATACGCACCCGGGCAGCCCGCCCGGGTCGCCTTCAATTCGCCCCGCTGCCGTTATTCGACCCTTCTGTGCCCTGACCGCCCGCATCGGGCGGCACGATGTCGTCCGGCGTCGGGGTTGGCGCGAGCGCTGCCGCACCGCCGCCGTGCGCTTCACCGTCGACGGTATTACCCGGCGCCGGCGCGGGAGCCGACCCCGACCCCGGCGCCGGCAGCAACGGCGGCAACGCGCGCGCTTCGCCCTGCACCGCGGACGCACCCGCTGCCTCTGACGCCGCCGCCGGTGCCGCCACGGCAGACGTCGGCGGCTGCACCGACGCCACCGGCGCGCGCCGCGCCGGAGCACGCGCCACGATCTGCTTGTCCGGCTGCGCCGGCGTGCGCGTGAACAGGTGCCCGATCCAGTCGCGCAAGCGTTCGGCGCGCTCGGCGAACCAGCCCGGCTGCTGCGCGGTATCGAACTTCATGTGGCTGTCGACGAGCCGCGAGCGCTGCGCGCGCTGGAAGAAATCGCCGACGATCGGCAGCGCGCTATGCGCACCCTGCCCCCAGTAATCGCTGCGCAGCGTCACGCGGCTGTCGTTGAAGCCGACCCACGCCCCCGCCACCAGTTGCGGCTGCATCAGGATGAACCAGCCATCCGCGTTGCCCTGGGTCGTGCCGGTCTTGCCCGCGACATCGCCGCGCACGCCGAAGCGCGTGCGGATGCTCGCGCCGGTGCCGCGGCTGATCACGTCGCGCATCACGTCGACGAGCGTGCGCGCCGTGTCGGCGGGCAGCTCGCGACTCGGCGTGGCCGGCTTGAATTCGGCGAGCAGGTTGCCGTTGCGGTCCTCGATGCGCGTGACCATCAGCGGCTCGACGTAGCCGCCGAGGTTCGCGATCGTGCCGTACGCCGACACCATTTCCTTGAGCGTGACCGGGCTCGTGCCGAGCGCGAGCGACGGCACCGGGTCGAGCTGGCTGTCGCGCACACCCATCGCGCGCGCGAGCCTGGCGACCCTGTTCGGACCCACCGACTCCATCACCTGCGCGGTGATGCGGTTGCGCGAATAGGCGAGCGCGTCGCGCAGGCTGATCATGCGGCCGCTCGGCTCGTCCTCGTCGTTCGGCTTCCAGATTTCGCCGCCGGCGAGTTGGATCTGAACCGGATTGTCCGGCAGTTTGTCGTCCGGCTTCGCGCCGGCCTCGAAGGCCGCCGCGTAGACGAACGGCTTGAAGGTCGAGCCGGGCTGACGGCGCGCCTGCTGCACGTGATCGAACGGATCGACGCCAAAGTCGCGGCTGCCGACCCACGCCTTGATCTCGCCGGTACGCGGGTCCATTGCGAGGAAGTCGGCCTGCACGCGCGTCTTCGTGTCGCACACGCTCTGCACGAGCTTGCGATCGGCGAGCAGGCGTTTCAGCGCGTCGTCGTCGGCGAGGCCCGTGTCTTTGGCCGCGCGGAAGTCAGGCGTTTCGCGCAGGAACGTGCGCAGCAGGTCCTTGTCCGCCGAGCAGCCCGCGCGCGTGCCCCACGCGGAGTTCGCGATGTTCTGCAACTGATTGCCCTGCAGCGTGACCGCCTGGGTCGCCATCGTCTGCAGACGCGAGTCGATGGTCGTGCGCACGACGAGTCCATCGGAATAGATGTTGTAGTCGTTGCGATCGGCCCACGCGACGAGCCATTTGCGCAGTTGCTGCGTGAAGTGCGGCGCGGGTCCGGGCGGCTCGATCTGGCGCTCGAAGTCGAGACGCAGCGGCTTGCGGGCGAGCGTGTCGTACTGGGCGGGTGTCAGCTTGCCGTACTTGACCAGCTGCGCGAGCACCGTATTGCGCCGCTGCAAGGCGCGCTCGGGGTTCAGCACCGGGTTGTAGTACGCGTTGCCCTTCAGCATGCCGGTCAGCGTCGCCGCTTCGAGCACGTTCAGGTCGGATGCGGACTTGTCGAAATAGGTGCGCGCAGCCATCTCGATGCCGTACGCGTTGTACAGGAACGGGACCGTATTCAGGTAGGTTTCGAGGATCTCGTCCTTCGTGTAGAACGCCTCGATCTTCAGTGCGGTGATCGCTTCCTTCAGCTTGCGCGTCAACGTCGGCGCGCGGCCGATTTCGTCGGGATACAGATTGCGCGCGAGCTGCTGCGTGATCGTCGAGCCGCCCTGGCGGTCGCCGGAGAACGTGTGCAGCGCGGCCGAAGCGGTGCGCCGCCAGTCGAGCCCGAAATGCTGATAGAAGCGGTGATCCTCGGTGGCGATCAGCGCGTTCACGACGTTCGGCGAGATGTCCTTCAGCTTGACCCACTCGCGGTTCGACGGCTTGAACTCGGCGAGCAGCTTGCCGTCCGCCGACACGATCTGCGCGGGCTGCTCGATCTTGGCCTTGCGGATGTCGCCGATGCTCGGCGTGAACGGAATCAGCAGCAGCACGTACAGTACGAATAGCACCGGCAGCGCGGCGAGCCCCCACGCGAACGTGCGGCGGGTCGGATGGCGCAGATGCCATGCGGCCTTCGCGAACAGCGGGTTCGCGAGCGTCAGCCCTTTGTCGAGGGCCGCCAGAAAGGAGGAAAAGAGGCGCTTCACTTGCTGTCGTCGGCTGGGAAAGGCGCAATCGTACCAAGATGTGGGGGGTGCGCCGGTTTTTGCCTCGTTCGCGGCATGGAGTGCGGCTCCGGCGGGGCCACTATAATGTCGCCAATTCCGACAAGAGGTGCTTCATGATCATCAAACCACGTGTGCGTGGCTTCATCTGTGTATCGACCCATCCGACCGGCTGCGAAGCCAACGTCAAGGAACAGATCGAGTATGTGAAGGCACGCGGCCCCATCGCCAACGGCCCGAAGAAGGTGCTCGTGATCGGCGCGTCGACCGGCTATGGCCTCGCCGCCCGCATTAGCGCAGCGTTCGGCTCGGGCGCGTCGACCCTCGGCGTGTTCTTCGAGCGCGCCGGCAGCGAAACCAAGGCTGGCACGGCCGGCTGGTACAACACCGCGGCGTTCGAGAAGTTCGCCACCGCCGAAGGCCTGTACGCGACCAGCATCAACGGCGACGCGTTCTCCGACGAAGTGAAGGCGCGCACGATCGAAGTGATCAAGCGCGATCTCGGCCAGGTCGATCTGGTCGTCTATAGCCTCGCGGCGCCGAAGCGCCAGCACCCGAAGACCGGTGAAGTGTTCAGCTCGGTGCTCAAGCCGATCGGCAAGGCTGTCAATCTGCGCGGCGTCGACACCGACAAGGAAGTGATCAAGGAAACCGTCCTCGAACCGGCGACGCCGGAAGAAATCGCGCACACGGTCGCGGTGATGGGCGGCGAGGACTGGCAGATGTGGATGGACGCGTTGGGCGAAGCCGGCGTGCTCGCCGACGGCGCCAGGACCACCGCGTTCACCTACCTCGGCGAGAAGATCACCCACGACATCTACTGGAACGGCTCGATCGGCGCGGCCAAGAAAGATCTCGACCAGAAAGTGCTCGGCATCCGCTCAAAGCTCGCGGCCAAGGGCGGCGATGCGCGCGTCGCGGTGCTGAAGGCAGTCGTCACGCAGGCAAGCTCGGCAATTCCGATGATGCCGCTCTATCTGTCGCTGCTCTTCAAGGTGATGAAGGAAAAAGGCACGCACGAAGGCTGTATCGAGCAGGTCTACGGCCTGTACAAGGACAGCCTCTATGGCAGCCAGCCGCATCTGGACGACGAAGGCCGTCTGCGCGCCGACTACAAGGAACTCGATCCGCAGGTGCAAGGCCGCGTGCAGGAGCTGTGGAACCAGGTGAGCAACGACAACATCTACGAGCTCACCGATTTCGCGGGCTACAAGACCGATTTCCTGCGCCTGTTCGGCTTTGAAATGAAGGGCGTCGATTACGACGCGGACGTCAATCCGGACGTGCAGATTCCGAATCTCGTGCAGGTTTGATCCACCGGGGGGCGGGCCCGCTTAGCGAGTTCGCCCCTGAGGTTGCCCCTCCTCGCCTCCCTCCCCTCACTCCTTCAACACGTCAGCACGGATACGCGCCCTGCAACGCGCGCAGAATCGCGAGCCCGATTGGAAAATCCTCGGAAATGCCCGGATGGTTCGCGAAGAACGCATCGAGCAACGGATAGACCGTCTGGTTGCCGATCGCGAGCGTTGGTGGCGGACAGAACAGCTGCGGCTGTTTCCTCGCGACCAGATCGCCATTCGCCCAGCCGAACGCGTTGATCGTGCCGGTGATGTACGCCGCATAGATCGAGTTGTTGTCGGCGTGTGCCCAGCGCTTGTATTGCGCGGCCGTCATTTCGGCGCTCGCGTTCAGAGTGAAGCACGCCGCCAGCAAAGCCAGCGCGAATTTCGTTAACCGCATCGTTGAACCTTCAATGTCGCTAGATGGCCGCCATTGTAGGCGACGCGGGGTGCACCGCGCAGCAGCCGTCGAGCGCGGGAATCCGCAAGCAGAGCGTAAGCATTGAAGGCGGATTCTGTAAGCACCGACAGATTGCAGAAGCGCGCGATTCAACGCTTACGGCGTGCCGTTTCGGCAATGCTTGCGATACCCGTCGCGCCCGGCCAGGCGCGCCATATAAGCGGCCAGCGCCGGCAAATCGTCGTGCTGCTGCGGCGTTTCGAGCCAGCGGTTCGCGGACAGCGCGATCGGAATATCGGCGAGCGAAAACGCGTCGCCCGCGATATACGCACCGGTGCGCGCAAGTTGCTGCTCGACGATCGCCATATGCTTCGACCAGTTCGCGCACGACGCGGCGATCTGGCGCGGGTCCAGATGCTCGGGCGAGTGCCGCACGAGCGCGAGAAACGCGTAGCTCCACGAGCGGTTCAATTCGCTCGCCTGCCAGTCGATCCATTGATCACAGCGCGCGCGCTCGACCGGATCGGCCGGATACAGCCCGTCACCGCGATAACGGTTCGCGAGGTAACGGATGATCGAGTTCGATTCCCACAACACGAAGTCGCGGTCGCGGATCACGGGGACCATCGCGTTCGGGTTCAGCGCGCGGAATTCGGCGACCTCGGTCGAGCGAAAGCCCAAGCCCCAGTCTTCCTGTTCGAACGCAAGCCCAAGTTCCGCGCAGGTCCACAACACCTTGCGCACGTTGATCGAGGTGGTCTTGCCGAGTATCTGCAGCATGAGTCGTTGGGTACCGCGTGGATCGAACGGGTTGAAGGAATGAAACTCGGAAGCCAGCCAGTTTGCCTTGCGCGCGGCGCGCCGTCATCCGGTTTTCAGCGTCGCCTGTTCGCGGATCATGTCGTACAGCGCCTGCGCGGCCGGTGACAACTGCGCGGTCTTGCGCGCGACGAGCACCAGCGTGCGCGACACGGTGGGCTGCGTGAGCTCGACGGTGCGCACGCTCGGATACGCGCCGTTCTGCAGCGCGAGCGCGGGCACCACGGCCGCGCCGACGCGTTGCGCGACGAGTCCGACGGCGGTCGAACTGCGCTGCACCTCGTAGAACGAACGCAGCGCGAGCTCGCTCGATTCCAGCGCGACGTCGAGCAGCGCGCGATTACCGCTGACCTCGCCGGCGAAAATCAGCGGGAACGGCTGCAACTGCCGCCATGCGATGCGCCGCCGCTTCGCGAGTGGATGGTCCTCGTGGCAGATCAGCACGTAGCGGTCTTCGGTGAGCGGCACGGTGGCGAGATCGGGATGATGCTCGCGCGCGATGTTGATGCCGAACTCGACCTCTCTGCGCAACACGGCCTCCTCCACCGCCGACGACGCGTGATCGAGAATCTTGATGCGATTGTGCGGATAGCGTGCCGAATACGCCTGCAGGATGCGCGGCAGATACTGCACGCCGACGGTCGGCACGCACGCGATCGACACGTCGCCGCGTCGCGCGATGCCCGTTTCGCGGATCTCGACGAGCGCGTCCGCCAGCTCGCCGAGCAGCCGACGCGCCTGCGGCAGAAAATTGCGACCGATTTCGGTGAGCGCCATCGAACGCGTGGTGCGCTCGATCAGCGTGACGCCGAGATAGCTTTCGAGCTTGCGCAGCCGCTGCGTGATCGCGGTTTGCGTGACGTGCAGCGAATCCGCCGCGCTCTGGAAGCTGCCGCGATCGGCAATCGCGACGAAAGCCTGCACGCCGAGCGTGTCGATTTTCATTAGAAAAATGAAGTAATCGGGATCATAAATTCATTTTACTCTGGTCTGTCAGCGGCCGAGAATGGCCGCAACGAACCCCGCGAAGGAGCAAAAGATGACCGACAAAACCACCAACGAGCATAGTGATTGGCACGCGAAGCAGTACATGCTGTTCGAGAACGAGCGCACGCGGCCGGTCCGCGATCTGCTCGCGGCGGTGCCCTTGAACGGCGCGCGGCTCGCGGTCGACATCGGCTGCGGCCCGGGCAACTCGACCGAGGTGCTGGCCGAGCGGGTACCGGGCGCGTCGGTCAGCGGCATCGACCGCTCCGCCGACATGATCGCGGCGGCCCGTCGGCGGCTGCCGCAATTGCGCTTCGACATCAGCGACGTTTCGACGTGGGACGCGCACGGCCCCTACGACGTGATCCTCGCGAACGCGGTGCTGCAATGGGTGCCGGACCACGAGCGGCTGTTCCCCGCGCTGGTGGCCAAACTTGCCAGGGGCGGCAGCCTCGCCGTGCAGATGCCCGACAATCTCGACGAACCGGCGCACCGGCTGCTGCGCGAAATCGCCATCGACGGGCCTTGGGCGACGAAGCTGAACGGTGTCGAGCGCACCATGCGCTACGACGCAAACTGGTACTACGCGCTGCTCAAGCCGCTGTGCGCGCGCGTCGACGTGTGGCGCACGGTCTATCACCACCCGCTCGCGGGCGCCGACGCGGTGGTCGAATGGTTCAAGGGCAGCGCGCTGCGGCCGTTTCTCGCCGCGCTCGACGACGCCGAACGCGGCGCGTTTGTGCAACGCTATCGCGACGAAATCGTCAGAGCCTACCCGGCGCTCGCCGATGGCACGGTGCTGCTGCCGTTTCCGCGGTTTTTCATTGTCGCGACGCGCGGCGAAGGTTGAAGCGCGCCGGGAACCGCTGCGAGCCGGTAAACGCCGGCGCTTCGGCTGCGGCGGGTCGTCCCGGGGCAATCAGATCGCCGGCGCACCACGCTGACGCACCGCCCGAAAACCCCACCTGTGGCGGCACCGCACGCTAAGGGTGGTCAGGAATTGCCGCCCGGGAATTCCGCATGCTAATGTTTGTAAAAAGCGTGTGTAAAAAGCGGAGGACGGCGCCCGCCGGCCTCACCGGGAAGCCATTTACTGCAGCGAGCGTCGCCATGAGTGATGTACGCCAACATCTGAGTCCCCGTGACCGCCTGGAGCTGTTGTGCTGGCTCACATGCGGAAGCCTCGGCGCTTATTATCTGAACGAAGACTGGCCCGACGCGGCGTTTCACGTGCAGTCCGCGCACAAGTGGCTCGACCGCCGCGCGCGCGAAGCCGACTGGCTGTGCGTCGCGAAACTGTCGGCCACCGCGGTCGAAATCGCGCGGCGCCACGCGCGCTTCGTCGATACCGACTGGGCGCGCGACGCAGTTGAAGAAATTCTCGATACCGACGAACTCGACCCGCAAGCCCGGCTCGTCCGGCAGGTTCTGGCCGACTGCCAGAACGCGCTGGCCGACAAGCGGATCGCCGATTAGTCGCGGGCTCGTTTTTCTTCCTTTTTTACAGTGGATTGGGGGCCAATTTTTTGGCCCCTTTTTGCGTTGTTCCGCGCTTCCGCGCACGATGTGCCGCTCGCAGTCGGTAAAAAATGCGGCACCCGCCATCGCGTACCGCCTACCGGCAGGCGGCCAATCCGCGTGCCGGCTCGGTTCGTGCAATCACCACGGACGCCCGCCCTTCATTCTTCGACCATCGTCTTCAGCTTCAGCAGCGCCTGATCCCACTGCCGCGAAATCGCGTCGAGCGCGCGGCGCGCCGCGTCGAGATGCGCGGGCTCGAACGCCCACAGGCGCTCGCGTCCGACCTTCACGTCGTGCACGAGGCCCGCGTCGGCCAGCACCTGCAGATGCTGCGTGACCGACTGCCGCGTGATGTCGGTGCCGGCCGTCAGCTGCGCGATCGACATCGCACTGCCCGCGCACAACGCCGCGACAAGCCGCAGACGCGTCTCGTCACCGAGCGCCGCGAACACCGCCGCCGAACTGCGCAGTGTCGCCGCCTTGAGGCCCGCCCTCGCGGGGGCCGCCCTAGCTCGCGCCGACATATCGCTCGACGTTGACCATCTGCTGCTCCCAGCCGCCGTCGTTCAGCCGGAACGCTTGCGCGCGGCGCCCGATCGGCAACTGGTCGAAGCCCGATTCGACGACGCGCAGCAGCGTGCCCGACTCGACGTCGCTCAGATCGAATTCCACGAGCGTGGTCGGCTCAGGCGTGTAGTCGATCGTGATGTCGATCGCGGCCGGATGCCAGCGCCACGACAGATGATGCTCGGGCTCGACACGCTCGACCAGCACGTTCATCAGCAGATGCTCATAGCCTGGATAGGTGATGTGCCCCTGCGTGGATTGCCCCGCGACGAACTGCTTGCCGGTGAGATTCACGCCGAACCATTTGCCGAATTCCTCGGCGTTGGACAGCGCACGCCAGACGCGCGAGCGCGGCGCCTTCAACAGAACCTGCTTTTCGATGCGATCGGTCGATGAGTTCATATGCAGCCTCCTGACTGCATATTAGAAGCACCGCCTCCGATATGCAAGCATTCGACTGCGCTTTGTTCAGAGCGTGATGCGTGCGGCGCCGGCACGACCGGACGCCGCGCGCCGCGCCTTACTCCGTCGCATGCGCGTGCATGACGCCGGTTTGCATCGACCACGCCATCCACGGCCGGCGCAGCGCGACGATCGCAAGGAACGCGCAAGCCGACAGTGTGCCGAACGTCGCGAAGCCCATTTGATAGCTGCCGGTGCTCTCCTTCGCGATGCCCATCACGACCGGCAGATAGAAGCCGCCGATGCCGCCCGCCGCGCCGACGATGCCGGACATCAGCCCGGTGCGGCCGGCCCAGCGATGCGGCACGAGCTGAAACGTCGCGCCATTGCCGAGTCCGAACGCGACATAGAGGCACAGCAGCAACGCAATGCCGCCCGCGAGCGACGGCATCGCCGCCGCGAACAGGAAATCGCAAACCGCGATGATCGCCAGCAGCACGGTCAGCGCGCGCACGCCCGACACGCGGTCGGCGATCAGACCGCCGAGCGGGCGCACCATCGCGCCGGTCGCGGCGAGCAGCGCCATGAACAGGCCCGCGTCGATTTCCGACAGTTGATACAGGTTGGTCAGCAGCAGCGACACATACGAGGACATACCGACGAAACCGCCGAACGTGATGCTATAGACGAGCATGATGACCCACGTATCGCGCTCGGCGAGCACCGAGCGGTAGCGTTGCGGCAGCACCGCGATCGCCAGCAGCGCACCGATCACCGGCAGCAGCAGCACGCCGGTCTTGCCCGCGCCGAATAGCCCCGCTTCGACGAGCAGCACGAGCGCGATCAGGCCGACCAGCGTCGTCGCGAAACTGCCGAAGGCGCGCAGCACGCTGCCGGTTTTGACGCCCGCGTCGTTGGCCCAGAAGTACAGCGTGATCGCGGCGATCGCGAGCAGCGGCAAGGCGCCGCCCGCGGCGAGCTGCCAACCGTAGCGCGTCGCCAGTTGCGGGAACAGGAAGCCGTCGAGCACCGCGCCGATGTTGCCGGCCGCGGCCAGCCCCAAGACGAGGCCCTGCACTTTCGGCGGATAGTTACTGCCGGCCATCGGCAGCGCGACCGCGAAGCTGGCGCCGCCGACGCCAAGGAACACGCCGAGCACCAGCAGCATTTCGTACGACGGCACCGATTGCAGCAACGGCAGCACGATCGTCGGCACCGCCGACAGCAGCACGCCCATCAACGCAATGCGTTTGCCGTGCGCGGACTGATACAGATTGCCGAGCGTCACGCGCAGAATCGCCGCGGACAACACCGGCACCGCGACGAGCAGACCCTGCTGCGCGGGCGTCATCGCGATGCTCTTGCTGATGAACGGCGCGAGCGGCCCATACAGCACCCAGACGGTGAAGCCCGTGTCGAAATACAGAAAGCAGGCGACCAGTGCGCGCCAATCACCGCTTCGCAGGGAGTGCATCACGTTTTTCATCAGAGATCCTCAGTAAATAAAATGACGGGTAGTCCAGTTGCTGCGTTACTTGTGTTTTGCGCCGGCATGTCGCCCAGAGTTTTCACTGGGACTCGACACGCAAGCGTCATGCCATCGGGCTGTCTGTTACGAGGCCTTTTTAAAGGCATCTTCTGCAACGCATCGGCGGCTCAATACACGTCGCGTGCATAACGCTTTTCGCGCGTCAGACGGCTCACGTATTCGAGTGCTTTCTCTTCGCTCATGCCACCGTGAGTCGTGATGACGTCCTTCAGCGCCGCATCGACATCGCGCGCCATCCGGTTCGCGTCGCCGCATACATAGAAATGCGCACCGTCTTCGAGCCATGCCCACAGTTGCGCACCGTGTTCGCGCATGCGGTCCTGCACATAGATCTTGTCGGCCTGGTCACGCGAGAACGCGACGTCGAGCCGGGTCAGCAGACCGCTCGCGCGCATCGCTTCGAGTTCGTCGCGATAGTAGAAGTCGGTCGCGGCATGCTGTTCGCCGAAGAACAACCAGTTGCGTCCGCGCTCGCCGCGTGCCTGCCGTTCGTGCAGAAAGCCGCGAAACGGTGCGATGCCGGTGCCCGGTCCGACCATGATCATCGGCGTGTCCGATTGATGAGGAGGACGAAAGTGCGCAGACTTCTGCACGAACACGGGCACGTCGGTGTCGCTTGCGCGATCCGCGAGAAACGTCGACGACACGCCCTTGCGGTGTCGCCGCCCGTTGCTGTAACGCACCGCCGATACCGTCAGATGCACTTCGCCCGGATGCGCCTTCGGGCTCGATGCGATCGAATACAGACGCGGCTGCAGGCGTTTCAGCATGCCGGTCAGCTCGGCGGCTGAGAGGCTCACCGGAAACTCGTGCAATACGTCGGCGAGCTGCTGTCCCCATAGCCATTGCTTCAGATCCGCCTTGCGTTCGGGCGCGAGCAGATCGCCCAGCGCGCCATTGCCGCTGCGCGCCGCGACGAACGCGAGCGCCTCGGCGCTCGGCCGCGCGATCTCGTAGTGCTTGCCGAGCGCATCGGCGAGCCGCATGTCGCCGATACCCGCGACGTGCACCGATGCCTCCGCGTGCAAACCGCTCAGCGTGATCAGTTCGTCGACGAGTTCGGGGCAGTTGCTCGGCCACACGCCGAGCGCATCGCCCGCTTCGTATTCGAGGTTCGTCCCGCCCGTTTGCAGCGACACGTAGCGCGTATCCTTCGCGGCGCCCTGCCGGTTCAGGCGCAGATTGCCGACGACGCGCGACGCGGCCGGCCGCGCCTTGGTCGGCACCGCGCCCACCACCGCGTTGATCATGCCGCCCGGCGGCACCGCGTACAGCGCGGCATCCGCCTGCTTGATGCAGACGATCACGCGTTCGAGCCATGCATCGGCGCCCTGCTGATATTCAGTATCGCAATCGACGCGCTCGCTCAGACGCAGCGCACCCTGCGCGGCGAGCCGCTCGTCCAGACGGCGGCCGTGACCGCAGAACTGATCGTAGTTGCGATCGCCGAGCGCGAGCACCGCGAAACGCACGCCGTCGAGGCGCGGCGCCGAGGCGGCGTTCAGTTGCGTCCAGAAGTCCTGCGCGTTGTCGGGCGCATCGCCGTCGCCGAACGTGCTGGTCATCAGCAGCACGTATTGCGCCTTCGCGAGCGTCGCGAACGAATAGTCGGCCATGCACGCGGTGCGGATTTCGAAGCCCGATTCCATCAGACGCGTCGCGTAACGCTCGGTCAGCGATTCGGTGTTGCCGGTTTGCGAGGCCCACAACAGCGTGACCTTCGGCCGCACGCGCACGATGCGCACGCCCGATTCGCGTGGCTCTTCCTGCGCGAGATTCGGCCGCAAGGCAGCGGTCGACGTCTGGGCTGTCGTCGCGCTGCGGCTATACAGTCCCGCAAGCAGACCATCGACATAGAGCCGCTTCACCGCATCGAACGGTGCGCTGTGCGGCAGCACCGGCACGTTGACGAGACCTTGCGCTTCGGCCGAACGCAGGCCACTGACGAAACCCGCCAGATACGCGCGCTCCGCGTCGCTGAGCGACGGCACGGGCGCGGGCTCGGGCGGCAGTTGCAGCAAAGTGGTGAGGGCTTCGATACGAGGCATGGGTTGATCCTTGGCGCTGGGCGCTAAAACCGCTGCGTCGGCGGGGGTAGAGAGCGCATCGTCGTCATTGCGAGTGCTCGCGTCGCGATCCGCCGTCACCGGACTCAGCGCGACCGCGCAGACTTTCAGTTCGGGCTGCAGAGAAACCGGATCGACCGCGTCGTTGGTCACCGCATTGATGCACAGTTCGTCGCCGAACACGTCGTTCCAGTGCATCGGCGCGAAGCACTGACCCGCGCTCACACGATCGGTGACGACGGCGGGCAGGACCGCGCGGCCGCGCCGCGAACGGATCTCGACCGCGTCCTTCGCGCGAATCCCGAGTTCGGCCGCGTCGTCCGGATGAATTTCGACGAAGGGTCCCGGGTTCAGCTTGTTCAGCATCGCGACCTTGCCGGTCTTGGTCATCGTGTGCCACTGATGCTGCAGACGGCCCGTGTTCAACACGATCGGAAACTCGCGATCGGGCAACTCGGCCGCGGGCTGATACGCACGCGCGAAAAACTTCGCCCTGCCGCTCGCGGTCGGAAAAGCAATGCGCGGGTGGCCGCCATCTTCCGACTCCCTGAGTGTCTGGCTCACGCCGTCATTCAGATAGCGAAGCGGATTGCGCTCGGACGAATCGGCTGACGCGATCGGCCACTGCAGTGGCGAGTCCTTCAAGCGGCGATGGCTCGCGCCGCGCAGGTCGTAGCCGGTCGCCGGATTCGCCGCGCGCGTGAGTTCGGCGAACACTTCGTCGGCGCTCGCATAGCTGAACGCATCGGCAAAGCCCATTTCACACGCGATGCGCGCGATGATCTGCCAGTCGGGCAGCGCCGCGCCGGGCGGTTCGATGGCTTGCTGCATCAGCGTCAGATTGCGCTCCGAGTTGACCATCACGCCTTCGGCTTCGGCCCACAGCGCGCCGGGCAGCAACACGTCGGCGTAGCGGTTCGTTTCGGTATCGAGGAACGCGTCCTGCGCGATCACGAGTTCGGCCGCGCGCAAACCGGCGATCGCGGTCTGCCGGTTCGCGACGGTCGCGACCGGATTCGTGCAGATGATCCAGCACGCCTTGATGTCGCCCGCGGCCATGCGCGCGAACATGTCGATCGTGCCGTTGTTGCCCGCGTCCGCCTTGAGCGTGCCCGGTGCGATGCCCCACAGTGCTTCGACGAACGCGCGATCTGCGGCGACCAGCGCCGAACGCTGCCCCGGCAGACCAAGGCCCAGATAGCCCATTTCGCGGCCGCCCATCGCGTTCGGTTGGCCCGTCAGCGAGAACGGTCCACTGCCGCGCCGGCAGATGCGGCCCGTCGCCAGATGCAGATTGCACAGCGCGTTGGTGTGCCACGTGCCGTGCGTGCTCTGGTTCAGGCCCATCGTCCAGCAACTCATCCAGTCTTTGGCCGACGCGATCATCTGCGCGGCGCGACGGATGTCGTCGGCGGCGAGGCCCGTGATGCGGGCGACGTTCTCCGGCGTATACCCGGCCAGAAACGCGGGCATCGCGTCCCAGCCTTCGGTGTGTTCGGCGATAAAAGCCGCATCCGTTGCGCCGTTTTCGTGCAGCAGATGCAGCAGACCGTTCAGCAGCGCGAGGTCGGTGCCGGGTTTGATCTGCAGGAACAGATCGGCTTTCCCGGCGGTCGTGTTGCGGCGCGGATCGACGACGATCAGCTTCGCGCCCGCCTTCACGCGATCCATCATGCGCAGGAACAGGATCGGGTGGCAGTCGGCCATATTCGCGCCGCTGACGAAAAACAGATCCGCGTGATCGAAGTCTTCGTACGAGCCGGGCGGACCGTCCGCGCCGAGCGACAGCTTGTAGCCGCTCGCCGCGCTCGCCATGCACAGACGCGAATTCGCTTCGATATTGTTCGTGCCGATAAAGCCCTTCGCGAGCTTGTTGACCAGATACTGCGCTTCGAGCGACATCTGCCCCGACACGTAAAACGACAGCGCATCGGGACCATGCTCGTCGAGCACGCGCCGCAGACGCGCGGCGGTATCGCTCAGCGCCTGCGCCATCGGCAGCGGCACCGGGTCTTCGTCGCGCGCACGACGCACGAACGCGCCTTCGAGACGACCCGACTTGCGCAGCGCGACGTGGGCCGACTGCCCTTTGGTGCAGAGCCGGCCCAGGTTGGCCGGATGCTCCTTGTCGCCAGCGATCTTCACGACCTGGCCGTCCTCGACGTGCAGCACCATGCCGCAGCCGACGCCGCAATACGGACACACGCTCTTTACGCTGGTAGCAGACATGCGCGAATGATCGGGTTGAAACATCAGAACGATGGACAAAGGCCGCTACCTCAAACCGCGACCCACACCTGGCCGTTTTCGACGCGCGTGGCAAATGCGCTGACCGAATACGACGGCGTTTCGAGGCATTCGCCGGTGCGCAGATCGAAGTGATGCTTGTAGATCGGCGACGCGACCACGATGCGCTCGCCGAGGCTGCCGACGAGTCCGCGCGACAGCACCGCCGCGTGCGAACCCGGATCGAAGTTTTCGATCGCGTAGACCGTGGGCTCGGCCGGCGACTCGACTTGGCCGCCATCGACGTGAAACACGGCCACCTGTTCGCCATTGACGAGCGCGCAAACGCCGGTGTTCGGCACGATGTCGTCGAGTGCGCAGATCGCGGTCCAGGCGCGGGGCAAGCGTTCGTTCTTCATGACTGGGCTCCTTTTGAGTTAAGCGGGAATCGGATGAGGTCAAACCGTCTCGACGACAACGGGAATCCCGATGCGCTGCACCTGCCGCTCAGCGGGCGTTGCCGGCCGGATCTGTCCGCGCTCCTCGACGAAGGCGACGTTGCTATCGGACTCGCCGCTGTTGACGAAATGGCGGAAGCGCTTGCGCGTTTCGGGATCGGTGACGGCCTTTTTCCATTCGCACTCGTACGTGTCGACCACATGCTGCATCTCCACTTCGAGCTCGGTGGCGACGCCAAGGCGATCGTCGACGATCACGTCGATCAGATAGTCGAGCCCGCCTTCGAGGTTGTCGCGCCACACGCTGGTGCGTTGCAGTCGGTCGGCGGTGCGCACGTAGAACATCAGGAAGCGGTCGATATAGCGCACGAGCGTCGCCTTATCGAGGTCCGCGGCGAGCAGTTCCGCGTGACGCGGCTTCATGCCGCCGTTGCCGCACACGTACAGATTCCAGCCCTTCTCGGTCGCGATCACGCCGACGTCCTTGCCCTGCGCTTCCGCGCATTCGCGGGTGCAGCCCGACACGCCGAACTTGATCTTGTGCGGCGTGCGCAGGCCCTTGTAGCGATTCTCGAGTTCGACCGCGAGACCGACCGAATCGCCGACGCCATAGCGGCACCACGTCGAGCCGACGCACGACTTCACCGTACGCAGCGATTTGCCGTACGCGTGGCCCGATTCGAAGCCGGCCGCGATCAGCTCTTCCCAGATCGACGGCAATTGCTCGACGCGCGCGCCGAACAGATCGACACGCTGGCCGCCGGTGATCTTCGTGTAGAGGCCATATTTCTTCGCGACCTGCGCGACCGCGATCAGGCCGTCGGGCGTCACTTCGCCGCCCGGCATGCGCGGCACGACCGAATAGGTGCCGTCGCGCTGGATGTTCGCGAGGTAGTAGTCGTTGGTGTCCTGCAGCGACGCGTGCTCCTTCTTCAGCACGAATTCGTTCCAGCACGACGCGAGAATGCTCGCGACCGCCGGCTTGCAGATGTCGCAACCGAGCCCGCGGCCATGCTTGGCGAGCAGCGCGCCGAAACTGCGCACTCCCTCGACGCGCACGAGGTGATACAGCTCCTGGCGCGAATACGGGAAGTGCTCGCAGACGTGGTTGTTCACCGCGAGGCCCTGCTTCTTCATCTCGGCCTTCATCACCTGCGTGACGAGCGGCACGCAGCCGCCGCACGAGGTGCCCGCGCCGGTCGCGCTCTTCAACGCGCCGATGTCGGTCGCGCCCGCGCACACGGCTGCGCACAGCTCGCCCTTCGACACGTTGTTGCACGAGCAGATCTGCGCGGCCGCGGGCAACGCCTCGACGCCGAGCGCCGGCTTCGCGCTGCCGTCCGCTTGCGGCAGGATCAGGAATTCGGGGGACGCTGGCAGCTCGATGCGGTTCAGCATCATCTGCAGCAGCGTGCCGTATTCGCTCGCGTCGCCGACCATCACGCCGCCGAGCAGATGCTTGCCGCAATCGGACACGACGAGCTTCTTGTAGATCTGCTTGCGTTCGTCGCTGAACTGGTAGGTGCGGCTGCCCGGCGTATTGCCGTGCGCGTCGCCGATGCTGGCGACGTCGACGCCCATCAGCTTGAGCTTCGTGCTCATGTCGGCGCCGGCGAATTCGGCCGGGTCGCCGAGCAACTGCTTCGCGACCACGCGCGCCATCTCGTAGCCGGGCGCGACGAGCCCGAACAGCTGGCCGCGCCACAGCGCGCATTCGCCGATCGCATAGATGTGCGGATCGCTGGTGCGGCACGCGTCGTCGATGGCGATGCCGCCGCGCGCGCCGAGTTCGAGGCCGCATGCGCGCGCGAGATCGTCGCGCGGACGGATGCCGGCGGAGAACACGATCATGTCGGTGTCGAGATGGCTGCCGTCGGCGAACTGCATGCGGTGCGTGCCCGCTTCGCCGTCGACGATCGCCGTCGTGTTCTTCTGCGTGTGCACCGTGACGCCAAGCTCTTCGATCCGGCCGCGCAATACGCGGCCGCCGCCGTCGTCGACCTGCACCGCCATCAGGCGCGGCGCGAATTCAACCACGTGCGTTTGCAGACCCATGTCGCGCAGCGCCTTCGCGCATTCGAGACCGAGCAGGCCCCCGCCCACGACCGTGCCCGTTTTCGAGCGGGCGCCGCATTCGCGCATCGCTTCGAGATCGTCGATCGTTCGATAGACGAAGCAGTCGCCGCGCTCGCGGCCCGGCACCGGCGGCACGAACGGATAGGAGCCGGTCGCGAACACGAGGCGGTCGTACGGCAGCGTTTCGCCGGTCGCGACCGTCACCGTGCGCGCGTCGCGATCGACCGCGACCGCCCGCGCGTTCAGCTTCAGTTGCACGCCGTGGCGCTCGAAGAAGCCCGGCTCGACGAGCGACAGGTCATCGGCGGTCTTGCCCGAGAAGAACTCGGACAGATGCACGCGATCGTAGGCCGGTCGCGATTCTTCGCCCAGCACCGTGATGTCGAGATCGTGCGCGGCCCGTTGCGCCAGGCATTCGACCAGTTTGTGGCCGACCATCCCGTGGCCGATAACGATGATTTTCATGAGCGCGCTGTCCTCTGGTGTCTGGCGAAAGCGATTGCGGAAATAAAAACGGCGTCCCGCGAATCCAGCCGAGGGGCCGAATTCGGGGGACGCCGTTGTCCTGTTGGGTGCTGCGGGGCGCGTGCAGTTGTGCTGCAAGCGCGACGAACCCACGTTGGTCCGATGGCAACGCTTATCGCAAGGGCTGTGCCAATTTCGATAAATGCGCCCGAAAGCGCGGTGTGGCGGGGATTTGCGGCAAGTCGCGCGGCTTCGGACCGGAGCCCGCGCGCGACGCGTTTTGAGGCGGCCAGGCACAGGGATGGTGCGACGCAGCACTGTCGACGTGCGAAACGACGGCGCACGGGCGTGCGATCGCCGTCATGTTTTCCGCGTGAATCGCAATGTGTGGCAACGGCTTGCGCGCCTTGATCGGATCGATGGCGTGGTCCTTGCATTGCTCTTGCGCAACCTCATCGCGACAACGTCGTCGCGACGCGCAGACTCAACCGTCGACAGGCAATGCAACGGACAACGGCGTCCCCTCGTGATCTTCACGGGCGGGCGCCGTTTTCGTTTCGGGCCAACGGAAACCAACGGCATAAGGACACCGACATGAACACCAACACCGGCAAGGTCACGCTGCTGAGCGCCGGCCCGGGCGACCTCGACTTGCTGACGCTGAAGGCCGTCAAGGCGCTCGCGGCCGCCGACGTCGTGCTGCTCGACGACCTCGCGAATCCCGACATCGTGACCCTCGCGCCGCAGGCGCGCGTGATTCGCGTCGGCAAACGCGGCGGCTGCCGCTCGACGCCGCAGGCGTTCATCGAGCGGCTGATGCGGCGTTATGCGCTGAAGGGTCTGCACGTGGTGCGCGTCAAAGGCGGCGAAGCGCTGCTGTTCGGTCGCGCGGGCGAGGAACTCGCGGTGCTGCGCGATGCGGGCCTCGCGGTCGAGATCGTCAACGGCATCTCGTCGGGCTTCGCGGCCGCCGCGGGCCTCGGCATGTCGCTCACGCATCGGCGGCATTGCCACGGCGTGAGCTTCGTCACCGCGCACACCGAAGATCACGGCGAGCCGGACTGGGGCGCGCTCGCCGCGACGCGCACGACGCTCGCGATCTATATGGGCATGCGGCGCATCGACGGCATCGCCGCTGCGTTGCTCGCGCACCTGCCGGCCGAAACGCCGGCCGCGGTCGTGCAGTGGGCCGGCGGCGGCGGCGAGCGGCGCCTGTTGACGCGGCTCGATCGGCTCGCCGCCGATGCGCTCGGCGCCGGCTTCGGCAGTCCGGCGGTGATTCTGGTGGGCAATGCGGTTGGCGAGAGCGTCGAAGCGCCTTGCTGGGAACGCGAAGCTCGCGGCAATCGAGAGGGGCAAACACTACCCGCGTCGGCCATGGCGCGGGCAGCCTGATCGGCGATCGAAGCGGGCCTCGCCCGCCTTTCATCCCATCAATCGCCGAACCCGAGTTCCGCGTCGACCTGCTGCCCGACGCGCAGCCAGGCCCCCGCCCCGCTCGCGACCAGCGCGTTGTTGCCGAACGTGACCGCGCCGTCGAAGCGTTCGCTGACTCGGTAACCGAGCATCGTGTCGGTCGGCTCGTTCGGCCAGTCGGGATCGGGCGCGCCGCGCGCCTGATCGATGGTCGGCATCGGACAGCGCGTGCACAGCTTGACGAGCCGTAACTCGACGCGCGCGCTCGAGTCCGCATTCGCGCGGACGGCGAGTGTCTCGACATAGTCCTCTTCATAGGCATCGAGGCCGCTGAGCACGATATTGGGCCTGAAGCGATCGATTCCGATCGACGGTGCGCCTTTGCCGTTCAGGCGCGCGTTCAGATCGTCGAGCGAGGCCTGGCCGACCACCAGCAGCGGAAAGCCATCGGCAAAAAAGGTCGTGGCGCCCCCCGTGCTGTCCGTATAGTCCGGATCGACGACGCGTTCCCGCTCGGGATCGAAGCGCAGCAAGCGCGCGGGCAGACCGAGGAACTCCGTGAACCAGGCCGCCGTTTCTGCGCCGGTGTCGAGCCCGTAGGCCGCGTCGCGCCACACCGCGGTAGCGACCCTGGGTGCCGCGGCGAGCCGCGCGGCATCGAGCGGCGTGCGCAGCTCACGCATGCCCGGCGCGCTGACGATCAGATCCTCTGCGCCGAGTTCGACCTTGATCAGCGCCATGCGTGGATACGCGCGCTGCGTGAACATCGCGCCTTCGGGATCGACGATCATCCAGTTGCGGTCGTATTCGAGGCCCGTCGCCAACAGCCGCGCCTCGGTGAGCGCGATGCCCGCGCAGGATTTGATCGGATAGACGAACAGTTCGTTGATGGTAGGCATGGTTGCACGCGCGTCGGGAGCGCAGTTCCGGCGAAAATCGGGGACTGAAAGTAGATCCGTATAGTACCGAAATTAGCGTTGACGGGGACGTGCGAGCCGGACCCTCTCATCGGGCTTTTTTAAGCTTGTTTTAAAAGTGGCGACCTAGAGTCGAATCACAGCAGCATGGAGAACGCATCGGACAGACGCGTTACTCCGACTCAACCGACTCAACTGCTCGTGTCGGGGGGCATGTGATGCGACGCGACAACCTCAAGTACTTCCTGATCGTGGAATGTCTGACCGTGGCGGTGTCCGCGGGCTGCATGGCGCAATCCCCTCCGAACAACGTAAGCTCTGGCGCGAATGTGCCGGCTGCCAGGCTTCCAGGCCACGACACGGCGCCCGCGATAGTGACGGACTTCTCGCGCCTCGTCAGCGAAGAAGGCAAAGCAGTCGTCAATATCAGCGTGACAGCGGCTCAACCCGTCGCCACCTTCACTCCCCTCTGGCCGCCGGCCGGCAGCGAAGACGATCCTTTTACCCGGCAGTTCCAGCAGTTCGCCTACGCCCCTCCTGGCGCGGCAGGCCTGGCATCGCAACGCAGCGGCTCTGGATTCATCATCGCCGCCGATGGTTACATTCTCACCGACTCCAGCCTGATAACCAAAGCAACCCGAATCAGCGTGACGCTAAAGGACGGTCGCAAGTTCAAGGCCAAGGTGGTCGGCGACGACCCAGCGAGCGGTATCGCGCTGCTCAAGATTCCCGCCACCAAACTGCCGACAGTCAAAATTGGCTCACCGTCCGCGAACAAGGCCGGTCAGTGGGTCGTCTCGATCGGCTCCCCTTATGGACTGAACGACACGGTGACGGCAGGCATCATCAGCAACATGTCGCGGCCTTTGCCAGGCGAGTCGTATGTACCGCTTATCCAGACTGACGTGACCGAAAATGCGGGCGATGCAGGCAGCCCGGTGTTCAGTCTGAACGGCAACGTCATTGGGATCGAAATGCCTATCACGAAAGAGATCGGCGACGTTGAAGGAGCCGCGTTCGTGCTGCCGATCGATGAAGCGATGAAAGTTGCCCGACAGTTGCAACTGCACCACGAGGCGGAACACGGACGCCTCGGCATCACGATTCAGGATGTCAGCTGGCCGCTTGCGCAATCTTTCGGTCTGAACAGGCCGCAAGGGGCGCTCGTCAGCTCGGTCGACCCGCGAGGACCGGCTGCCAGGTCCGGTCTCAGACCAGGCGACGTCATCATGAAGGTCAATGGCGTTGATATTCCAGATTCGACCCAGTTGCCCGTCACAGTAGCCGATCTCAAACCGGGCACGTCCGTCCATCTCGTGTACTGGCGCGATAACGCCACGCACGATACGACAGTCGCGCTTGGCAGTCTGAATGCCACTCCTGCCGAGATCCCGGCCATTGCGCAGGTCGCAGCTCCCGATGGGTTGACCGTGCGCGGTTTGACCGCACAGGAGCGACACGACGCAGGTGTCGAAGGTGGTGTCCTGGTCGAAAAAAGCACGGGGGCCGGCGCGCTCGCCGGCATCGAACCGGGAGACATCATCCTGATGGTCGACAGCACTCATGTAGCAAGTCCCGCCCAGTTCCGGCGGAAAGCGGCGAACAGCGGTAACGCGGTCGCGCTATTGGTCCAACGCGACGGACAGCGCATGTTCGTCACCATCGACATGGGCTAGGGTCTGTTTATATATGTAAATAGACCCTGGCAGCGCAGTGGCGGCGCGTACCTCATCGCCACACCTTACGAGGAGCTCGAAATGAACCAGCACGCAATCGTCAAAGTTGGCTTGACGGCACTCGCACTGAGTGCAAGCGTCCAATACGCGTTCGCGGCAACTCAGCCTTTACCCGCGGTACAGCACGAGGGTGAGGTTACGTTCCTGAGCGGCGGGATCGGCCTTGGCCAATCCACCGCTATCAAGGAGGTCATGCCAAGGTATCCACTCACGCTCGAGTTTGCGGGCAAGGCGGCTAGCGGCAACGAGTACCTTGCGAATATCCCGGTGACGCTATCCGACATGCACGGCAATACGATATTGCAGACCACCGCAAAGGGTCCTTTCCTGTTGGCGTCGCTGCCTCACGGCCGGTATAGCGTAAGCGCCACATATAACGGCAAGACGGAGCGCAGGGACGTGAATATCGCTCCGTCGTCGCATGTGCATGAAGTGTTCCTGTGGTCGATGTAGACCGGCGTCTCGCCTTTCTGGCCGCACGCGATCCGATTCGCCGGCTTTCCGGCGCGTGACGACCGCGGCGGTGCATTCGGTAACCGGTACTCGTGAAAAGTCGCGATGGGCAACCGAACCGACTCGGAGCTTGCCATGAAAAACGGTTCCAGCGAGCCTCTCGACGAAACCCGCCGCAGATGGCTCATCGCCACATCGGCCGTCGGCGCCATAGGAGGCGTGGCGGTCGTCGTTCCTTTTGTCGACTCGTTTGCGCCGCCAGCGAGTGCGAGGGCAGCCGGGGCGCCAGTCAGCGCCGACATCAGCAGACTCGAGCCTGGCAGCATGATGACCGTGGCGTGGCGCGGCAAGCCGATTTTCATCGTCAACAGAACCAACGAGATGCTGACGGCCGTGCTCAAGGCCAACCCGATGGTCGCCGACCCGCATACCGTGCATCCGTTCTCGATACCGCTACCGGCCTACTGCAACAACGAATACCGGTCGCGCCCGGATCATCGCAACATACTCGTTGTGATCGGCGTTTGCACCCATCTCGGCTGCACCCCGCTGCCCCGCTTCCAGCCCGGGCCGCAACCCAGTCTGCCCGACGATTGGCCCGGGGGCTTTCTGTGCCCTTGTCACGGCTCGACTTACGACCTGGCCGGTCGAGTGTTCAAAGACAAACCCGCGCCCCAGAATCTGGATGTGCCGCGTTACATGTTTGCGTCGTCGACGAGCGTCGTTATCGGACAGGATGAAAAAGGCGAGGAGGCATAGCCGCGGCATACGGTCGAGGACGCGGGAAGTTCCTGCTACGGTCACGCAATACCAGGTAGCAAAGTGAAGCAAACATCACCGCACATCCGGGTCGGCATGCCCAACAAGCAGGATCTCGAAGCCATGTCGGCATTCCGTTACCAGTTACGCAGGTTCCTGCGGTATTCGGAAGAAATTACTCACGCGGAAGGAGTCACGCCTCTGCAATATCAGATGCTGCTTCACGTCAGGGGATTTCCCGACCGCTCCTGGGCCAGTATCGGCGAACTGGCTGAACGGTTGCAGGCAGCGCCCAACGGCACCGCGGCGCTCGTGTCCCGCTGCGAAGCCGCCGGGCTCGTCGAGCGTCACCCCGACGCTTCCGACCGGCGACTCGTGCAGGTCCACCTGACGGAAAAAGGCGAGCGGTGCCTGTTGAAGCTCGCGATGCCGCATAAGCGGGAAATCGAGTCATTCGGTTGGGCGCTGGGGCAGTTTCAGGTTCAACAGATACCCCTTTTCGGCGGGACTGCTGGATCGTCCGATTGATATTGACGCCGCGGCCTGCAATGCGGGTCGGCCATCGGCGCTCACATCCGCGAGATTCTTCGTTTGCCGGGGCCTTCAGCGTATGGATAGCATGCACCTGCCACAAGGCGTCCCCGCACCGTGGAGAGAACGGGCGATCATCGTGCCGGCACGGGGAAAGCCTTTAAGCCTGCTTTAATCGCCACTGCATAGATTGAAAGCGTACCAGGCCTGTCGTGCCTTCAACGAGCCAACGATCGATCCGCCACTGCCGACGCGGAGCAAGGTCGATCGCTGCAGAGCCCCACTGATCGAAGCTGACAGACAGTTGACTGGCACTCTACTGGTTCTCTCGCACAAGGAGGACACACCATGCGTACGCTGCCTGCACTATGCGCTGGAATATGTTTGGGCTTCGCCCACCTTGCCATCGCGCACCCGACCTCGGACGTCGCCCCGAAAACTGGGTGCAAGGATTTCTCCGCGATCGCCATTCATCAACGCCCCCCGATCGCTGACTGGGTCGCACCGCCGAGCCGTCATCGTGTGGTCCGGACTGACAGCGCGATCATAGTCAATGCTGCTGCCCCGGTTGGCCTCATTGTCGGCGAGTGCGGGAAACCGACCTGATAGAGGTCGACCGCAGATCGAACGTTTCTTCGGGCGTATCAGCCAGTTTCGGCTGCCTTCCACTGGTTTCGACTGGTTCGTGGGCGGCTAAGCGGTGTTCGCGTCGCCCATGCGCGGGTCTGGATCACTCGTGAAAGCGTGAACCGGGCCTCGTTCGCTTGGCCGCTGTCATCCGACGATGAACCGAAGCCGTCGCCCCCGCTACGGCTCGCGGTGCGACCATTGTCTGGCCGCATTGAAGGCTTCGAAAACCAGCTCATCGGCTGGTCTACCTCGTTATTTCTGAACCAGGCCGCGCTTGTGAACCGCCCGGCGCGTGGCGTTGCGGCGGCACTGTCGAGCGCACGGGCAGAGCCGCCTGGCGAGGCCGCCGTTTCGCGCTGCCTCGCGCGGAAGTAAAATCGTCGGATCAGCCGCGCGCCGGAGAGCCGCAAGAAGCTTGCAACGGAGCCCCGAGGATCTTCTGAAGCGCCGCGTCGCCGGTTACCGAAAGAAGCTGTAGACGCCACCTTCCCATCACCGAGACAGGAAATTCATTATGCTGAGCAAACCCGTGTTGACCGTCGCCGAGACGACCCGCATTGTCGATGCCGCCCGTGCGGAAGCCGAGAAGAACAAATGGCCTGTCGCGATCGTCGTCGCGGACGACGGCGGCCATCCGCTCGCGGTGCTGCGTCTCGACGGCGCGGCGCCCTCCACCTCGTATATCGCGACCGAAAAAGCGCGCACCGCGGCGCTCGGCCGGCGCGAAACCAAGGTCTATGAAGACATGATCAACAACGGCCGCACCGCGTTCCTCAGCGCACCGCTGCAGGGCACGCTCGAAGGCGGGGTGCCGGTGATCGTCGACGGCCACGTGGTCGGCGCGGTCGGCGTGTCGGGCGTCAAGTCGGAGCAGGATGCGCAGATCGCGAAAGCCGGCATTCAGGCGCTCGGCGTGTAAAGCGCCGAGCGCCAAAGCAATCCCGAGACACAACGCGGACCGATGCCCCCTCGTCGGTCCCATAACAGATGGAGCAGTCGATGACTCAGATGAACCCGCGCGGCGGACTGCAGGTCGCCGCCAACCTCGACCAGTTCGTTGAATCCGAAGCCCTGCCCGGCACCGGAATCGACAGCGCCGCCTTCTGGTCGGGATTCGACGCCCTCGTGCACGAGCTGGCGCCCAAAAATCGGGCGTTGCTCGCCGAGCGCGACCGCCTGCAAAGCGAACTCGACAACTGGCATCGGGCCAATCCCGGCCCGGTGCGGGATCTGCGCGCGTATCGTGCGTTTCTCGAAGGCATCGGCTACATCGTGCCCGTGCCCACAAGCGTCCAGGCCACGACCGACCACGTGGACAGCGAAATCTCCGGACAGGCCGGCCCGCAGCTCGTCGTGCCGCTGTCGAACCAGCGCTACGCGCTGAACGCCGCAAACGCGCGCTGGGGCAGCCTGTACGACGCGCTGTACGGCACCGACGCGATCCCCGAAACGGACGGCGCGGAAAAGCAGAAGGGCTTCAACCCGGTGCGCGGCGCAGCCGTGATCGCGTACGCGCGCAAGTTCCTCGATCAGGCCGCGCCGCTCGCGAACGGCTCGCACGCGGACGCAACGCGCTATAGCGTCGAGAACGGCCAACTGGTCGTCGCGCTGAAAAGCGGCACCACGGCGCTGAAGACACCCGCGCAGTTGGTCGGCTATCAGGGCGACGCGAGCACGCCGTCGGCGGTGCTGCTCAAGCACAACGGCCTGCACGTCGAGATCCAGATCGATGCGAACGATTCGATCGGCAAGACCGATGCGGCCCATGTGAAGGACATCGTCGTCGAAGCGGCCGTCACCACGATCATCGATTGCGAAGACTCGGTCGCAGCCGTCGATGCCGACGACAAGGTGCAGCTCTATCGCAACTGGCTCGGCCTCATGAACGGCGACCTGACCGAAGAGGTCACGAAGAACGGCAAGACCTTCACGCGCCGGCTCAATGCCGATCGCGAATACATCGGCGCCGACGGCAAGTCGCAGGTCAAGCTGCATGGCCGCTCGCTGCTGTTCATCCGCAACGTCGGCCATCTGATGACGAACCCGGCCGTATTGACGAAAGACGGCCACGAGATTCCGGAAGGCATTCTCGACGCGGTGATCACCACGCTGTGCGCGCTGCGCGACCGCCAGAACAAGCTGAACTCGCGCACCGGCTCGATCTATATCGTGAAGCCGAAGATGCACGGACCGGCCGAAGTCGCGTTCGCGAGCGAACTGTTCGCGCGCGTCGAAGACCTGCTGAAGCTGCCGCGCAACACGATCAAGATGGGCATCATGGACGAAGAGCGCCGCACCAGCGTGAACCTGCTCGCCTGTATCGCCGAAGCGTCGGCGCGCGTCGCGTTCATCAACACGGGCTTCCTCGATCGCACCGGCGACGAGATGCACTCGGCGATGGAAGCGGGCCCGATGATGCGCAAGGGCGACATGAAGTCGAGCAAGTGGATCACGTCGTACGAGCGCAGCAACGTGCTGGTCGGTTTGAGCGCGGGCCTGCGCGGCCGCTCGCAGATCGGCAAGGGCATGTGGGCGATGCCCGACCTGATGCACGCAATGCTAGAGCAGAAGATCGGCCATCCGAAGGCCGGCGCGAACACCGCGTGGGTGCCCTCGCCGAGCGCGGCGACGCTGCACGCGCTGCACTATCACCAGGTCGACGTGCAGGCGGTCCAGCAGGAACTCGAACGCACCGACTATGCGACGGTGCGCGACGAACTGCTCGACGGCCTGCTGACGATTCCGGTCGTCGAAAAGGCGCAATGGAGCGACGACGAAATCCGCGCCGAGGTCGACAACAACGCGCAGGGCATTCTCGGCTATGTGGTGCGCTGGATCGACCAGGGCGTCGGCTGCTCGAAAGTGCCGGACATTCACAACGTCGGCCTGATGGAAGACCGCGCGACGCTGCGTATTTCGAGCCAGCACATCGCCAACTGGCTGTATCACGGTGTGATCAAGCGCGAGCTCGTCGAGGAGACGTTCAAGCGCATGGCCAAGGTGGTGGACGCGCAAAACGCCGGTGATCCGCTTTACCAGTCGATGGCGCCCGGCTTCGACACGATCGCGTTCAAGGCCGCGCAGGCGCTCGTCTTCGAGGGGCGCCAGCAGCCGAGCGGATATACCGAGCCGTTGCTGCACAAGTTCCGGCTCGAGGTGAAGAAGCAGGGTTGAGGCCGTCCGGCCGAAACGACGACGGGCGCCGTGCAATGCGGCGCCCGTTTTTTCTTCCAGGTCGTGTCACTTCACGCGGCTTCTGCCGTCAATTGCGCCGCCTCGCCACCCGACGCTTCGTTCTTCATAAAGGCTTGCAGATACGCCTCGAATTCAGCCTTCACCTCGGGATGGCGCAGTGCGAATTCGACGGTCGCCTTCAGATAGCCGAGCTTGCTGCCGCAATCGAAGCGCGTGCCGAAGTAGCGATACGCTAGCACCTGCTCCTCGGTCAGCAACGACTGCACCGCGTCGGTCAGTTGCAGCTCGCCGCCCGCGCCCGGCTTCAGCGCGCGGATATGTTTGAAGATCGTCGGCATCAGCACGTAGCGGCCCACCACGCCGAGATTCGACGGCGCCTCATCCGGCGCTGGCTTCTCGACGATGCCCGACAGCTTGATCACGTTGTCTTCCCACTCGCGGCCGTCGACGACGCCGTACGAGCGGCTGTCCTCGCGCGCGATCGTTTCGACGCCGATCACCGAGCTGTGATAGTGGTTGAAAGTATCGACGAGCTGACTCATCACGGGCTTCGCGCTATGCAGCAGGTCGTCGGCGAGAATCACCGCGAACGGGCTGTCGCCCACCAGTTTTTCGGCGCACAGCACCGCATGGCCGAGACCGAGCGCTTCGGCCTGGCGCACGTAAAAGCAGTCGACGTTGGCCGGCTTGATGCTGCGCACGAGGTCGAGCAGCTTCTGCTTGTTGCGCGCTTCGAGTTCGGACTCGATCTCATAGGATTTATCGAAGTGATCTTCGATCGCGCGCTTGCTGCGGCCCGTCACGAAGATCATCTCGGTGATGCCGGCGTCGATCGCTTCTTCGACCGCGTACTGGATCAGCGGCTTGTCGACGATCGGCAGCATTTCCTTCGGACTTGCTTTGGTAGCCGGCAGGAATCGTGTCCCGAGGCCCGCTACGGGAAACACGGCTTTGGTGACTTTCAGCATGGTAGGCATTCCCACATCGGTTAGAAATTGGTGTGTTCTCGGACCTGGCGGCCAATCAATGCCGGCGCAAGACTAGCAGAAAAACTGCGAGGTTCACGCAAGCGTTTTTCTCCGATTTAATTCGGATAATTAACGTATTAATCGAAATGCGATATTGTGACAAATTGAGGAAATTATTACGTATCTATTACCAGTTGGTGATCGAGCAAATCCGAAAGTCTTACCTTTCGGACGACCCCTGGCAGGGGCGCCTGGCGACCCGATGACCGGCTTCGGCAGCACGTCATTCCTGTTCGTCGACCGGTGGCAGCTTGCCTGGGTTCATCCGGTAACGACGGATCGGCTCGTTGCGCAAGGCATCGCGGTAGGCGGAGGCGGCCACCAGGATCAGCAGGACGGCCACGCCGGCCAGTAAATGCAGGTTCATGACTTCACCTCGGGGTCAGAAAATCCTTGCTTTAAATTAGCACGACAAAAGCGATAAATAATTCGATACCCCATACGTCGGCTCGCAATTACAATTCGTCACAAAATCGATGTCGGATTCAATGCGAAATGGAATTTTTTAATCATTTTTCAGGATTGCGGTGCTCTAGGATGGATGCGTCGCGGGTGCGCAAGACGCCCGCTCGAAGGCTTGTTCCGCGCAATTTTTTCTTTTTTCCGCTTCAGATAAGGACCGCGTATGAGCGACCCAGCACTGGATGCCGCCGGCTCATCCCTGCCCCTCTCCCCGCTGCCGGGCCCGGAGAGAAACCCGGCCACGGCGCATGCGCGCAGCGACGCGCGTGTCGATAGCGCCGGCAAGGAGCACGCGATCGACGCGATGCGAGGCTTCGCCGCGCTGCTGGTCGCCTACTTTCATTGCCGCCAGATCGTGTGGGTCGGCATGCAGGCGTTTCATCAGAGCGTCGGACATTCATTGAGTCCCAGTAGTCTCGCCGCGTATCTGACGTTTCCGATCGCATGGGGCTCGGCCGGTGTGCCGATGTTCTTCGTCATCAGTGGCTACTGCATCCATCGCGGCGGCGCGCTGCGGCTCGCGGGCAATCCCGCTTACCGGCTCGATGCAGGCAACTTCTGGCTGCGGCGCTTCGCGCGCATCTACCCGGTGCTGCTCGCGGCGCTCGTACTGACCTTCGCGCTCGATTCGTTGAGCCTGCAATTGCCGCCCGTCAGTCACAAGATTCGCGACATCGGCTGGCATCCGTTTCTGGTCAACCTGTTTTCGCTGCAGGGTGTGGCGGGTAAAACGTATGGCTCGAACGGCGCGCTGTGGACGCTGTCGCTCGAAGTGCAGTTCTATGCGATCTATCCGCTGCTGTTCGCGCTACGCAGACGCATCGGCATGAACGCCGTGCTCGCGCTCGTCGGCGCGATCAACGTTGCGTCCGCGTACGGGTTGGAGCGCCACGATCTGCAGTTCTTCACGTCGTACTGGTTCTCCTGGACGCTCGGTGCGTGGATCGCCGATGCCAAAGCGCGCAGCGCGGTACGCACGCGTGCGCCCGCATTGCTGTACGTGCTCGCGGCGGGATTGCTCGCGGCAGGCTGCGTCGCGTTTCACTTCGGCCAGTACGGCGCGTTCCAGATATGGGCGCTCGGCTTCGCGTGCTATCTGTACAAGACACTCGATGCGCGCAAGGACCCGCAACGCGAAGCGAGCGGCGTGCTCGCGCTGCTTCGCGCAGGGTCGCACGCGCTGTCGCGCCTGCTGTCCCGCGTCGGCGACTTCAGCTTCTCGCTGTATCTGATCCATCTGCCGATTTTCGTGTTGCTGTCGGCGTGGCTGTTTCGTTCGTCGCTGCAGATGTCGATCTGGCCGTCGTTCGGCTATATGCTGGTCGCGGTGCCGGCCGCCTATGTGTTCTATCGGCTCGTTGAGTTGCCTGCGATGAGGTGGTCGGCGAGTTTTAAGCCTAAAGGGCGCTGATAGAACGTTGACATTGGATCAATCCCGCGCGTTCGGGTGCTTCACCATCATTTGATCTCGCTGAATAGCAACGTCGATACCTGGTGCTCGTCCTGAATGGAAAATTGAAACGGTATCTCTGGATGCGTAAATTTGAGCCGGAGTTGCTTTAGAGCCGGGACCGGGACAAATCGCTGATTCTTAAACGTGTAGTACGACACTAACAGGCCAACGCGGGATGCCTGTGCATCGTCGAATACGTAACTGTTATTCGGAAAGGCAAGCTTCCCTTCCTTCGTCGCCACGACGGCCCGACATGACGAAAGTAAACTCGGCAGATGAAGAAACGTCGGCTTGCGCGCTAGAGGGTTGACCAGCAGCGAGATCTGCCGGTATCGACTTCCGGCTTCGCCCGAACCGTTGCCGTGCCCTTCCACGCAGAGTAAGGGCGGATGCGTATCGGTTCGCGCTGCAATGAATACGTTGGCTGATTGCGGAAAGATTTCCGACACATGCTCGCCGGGGAATGTCGTAGCGTGCGCAAAGCGATAGGATTTGCCGTCGACTGCCAGGCGATCCTTCCAGAGTTCAATGTTTAGCGTTTTCCGTTCCAGTTTGGCTTGCAGCTTCATAAAAGTGCCTGGCTCGCCTGGGTAGGAATAGACCACGCCGGCGTTTTGATCGGTCGGGTCACCGTTTCGTTTGATCGGGTCGCCAAACACTGCCCCCGCCTGGGCAACGTACAAGGCTTCGTAGCTGTCGTAAGACTGAGCCGCATGTGCGCTGCCAGATAGGGCGGCCATAGCCGCCACCAGTATCGTAGTGATTGTCATCGGTATGCTTTGGCGCCTGTCGCTTTCAGATAGTCGGGGTTAAGCGTCCAGAAAATCGTGCTTCCGTGGGCAGCACTGGAAAAGCAATCGCAGATCCTTATTGATCGGATCACTCATCGCCCATTCCCTGCACGCCAAGCCACGACGATCAGATTCGGATGATCCTTCACCGGAATTGAACGCGTTTTCCCTTCTGCAAGCGGCACGTCCTCAACGAGTGTCCGTACGCAGTTCAACAGCTTGTCGCACATCCACGCGCAGTTCCCTCTCGTTACAGATCGGACTCAACTCAATTTCGATTTATTTCTTGCGTCCAAGAATCGTTTTAACCGTTGAGCATTCCGGATGCTCCGACGATTCCATATCGTCCGGACAAGACAACCATTCATAAAATTCGAGCCTCTGTTTTGCCGCATCCTGCCTGCAGGCCGCCACCTGGAAGTCTGTATCAGGCATATAACCGCCTTTCCAGTCGTTGAATGCCATCCCAAATAACTTGCAATCGGATTGCAATTTTTCTTCCCACAGCTTGTGATTTTTCGCGAGTTCCGCGAGCGCTTCGCCCTTAGCGTTGGCGTGGAGATTTCGATAGAGTTTTTCAGCGTCACTTAGCATGCTTTTCGTGTCGGCATTTGTACACGCCAGATAGTCATCGCGCGTTTTCGCGGATGCCTCGCAAGTCGCGTCTGCAAAGGCGGCCGACGTGCCGCATGATAGGATCACTGCAACCGTTATCTTAGTGAGTCGCATCATAATTCCCCGTAGCAAACAGTCGGCCCTCAGCACGACGGCGCCTGACCAACCCCAGTGGGTGGGCAGTCTCAAGAGTCAAGTGCAACGTTTAGCTAATCCAGCCTTCTCTAACTCTTTAGCCATTGCTTCCTCGGGGGAGTCCCAGCCGAGCGTCTGGCGAGGCCGCCCGTTAAGCAATTTGGCGATGTCATTGAGTTGGGTCTGCGAGAGCGTCGAAAGGTCTGTGCCCTTTGGCAGAAACTGACGCAGCAAGCCGTTGGTGTTCTCATTGCTGCCGCGCTGCCAGGGCGCATGCGGATCAGCAAACCAGATATCGATATTGAGCCGCCTGGAGAGCTCGACATGGCAGGCCATTTCCGTTCCCCGATCGTAGGTCAGGCTCTCGCGAAGAAAGGCCGGCAACTTCTTCATTTGCCGCGAGAAGCCTTCCAGCGCATTCCTGGCCGTACAGCCATCCATGCGGCACAGAATCACGAAGCGCGTCTTGCGTTCGACCAGCGTGCCCACGGCGGAACGATTAAACGCACCCTTGATGAAGTCGCCCTCCCAGTGCCCCGGCAACAGCCGTTGCTCGATCTGCTCGGGGCGATATTGGATGCGCAAATCCTCGGGAACATAGCTGCCGCCAGCAAGCGTCGTGCGCCGATTTCCGCGCGCCGGTTTTTCTTGGCGCAAGGCTGCGATCATGGCTGGTTTCAGCGAGCCACGTGCATACGTGTAAATGGCAGCATAGACCGTCTCGTGGCTGACGTGCTGACTTGGGTCGTCTGGATACATGGCCCGCAGTTTGGCAGCGATTTGCTGCGGCGACCAGCGCCAGTAGACCAGGTGATCATGCACATGCCGATAAAGCGCGCTGCCTTCGATCAACTTGCGCGGCCGTACGCAGCGCCGACGACGCAGCCGATAGGCCGAGGCCGCCTGCGTCGCACAGTAGCGCGGCGCGTCCACGCTGCAATTACGCGCCAGTTCGCGCGACACCGTCGAAGCGCTGCGCCCCAGCAGCCCCGCAATAGTTCTTATGCTGCCGCCCTTTTGATGTTCGATCATGATCGCCGCGCGTTCTTCCGCACTCAAATGCTTGTAGTTCTTCTTCATCGCAACACCCTACCTCATTCAAGGTGTTGCACTTGGAACTAGAGACTAAGAAGAGTGCCAAGTTTGCCGTATCACCTATTCAATCTACTCAAACTTCCCGCCAATGCCGTCTGCAATGGCGCTGAACGCCGAAACCGGCGAATGGTTTCCGTTCGATAGGTTGAAGTCGTATTCAAACGGTTACGACATGGCCGAAGCCCTCGGTTACGCATGGGCGTGCGATTGTCGCGGACGCTCACGGAATCGTTTCGATCAGCGGTTCACGCTAACCGATGCTGGAGGTAATGCACTCCCTAATACGTATTACACCGCCCAACTTCCATCGGGCGCACTTGTTCACGGTATTACCGATTTGCAGGGACGCACCAAGCGCTATCAGACACATGGTGCGAGATCCATTCACGTCTTTATTGGTCATAGGGAGGCGTAATGCGTGATGCACTGGGAGCAGCACTAACAGATACAAACCCGAATTCACTTGTAATTCTCCAGTCGGACAGGATCGGCAAGCCGTGGAATGTTTCCCAAGCTGGAGTTCAGTTCACTGCGCAGTGGGAGGCCTTTCGGTCGCATTTGTACGATAAGGATGGAGGTGGCGGCGGCGGAAATTCCACGATCGGATACGGACATCTGGTCCATATCGGACCAATATCCGGCGCACCTTCCGAAGCGCTTTACGGAAATGGAATTACCGAACCGCAGGCGCTGAAACTGCTTCATCATGATCTACGCGAAGCCGAGCGAATTGTAAATAGCAGAATTTTTGTTCCGTTGTTTCAGTACGAGTACGATGCGGTTGTTGATTTCATCTTCAATCATAGAAGTGGAAATAACGAGTTTTTCGCGCTCGTTAATACCGGTCATTACGATCAAGCGCCGTCGAAATTTCTGCAATACACAGCGGCGCATGGCAAACACGGCAGGATCAATCTGCAAATGCATGAGGCGAAGGCCATTAATCCAAGGCTTGGCGGGCATACGATTCTGAAGCATGTTGAGAAGGACGAGGCATGGCTACGGGAACGCCTTAAACGGGAACCCCAAAAAAGGGTTGTTTCATCGTTTTATAATCTTCAGGTGGCAGAGTTGGCGATATCTGATGTAATGAACTCAAATGCCTTGAAAATACAGAGCTGGATACAATCTCCGAAAAACCGCATTCCCCTTACATTGGTCAAGAAAGTTTGTGGCGATATAGGATACGGGGTAACGAGAAAAACCAACGAACTGACCAAGATGAACGAAGTCACCGTAATTTTGAAGTTTCAGGAATATAATAATATGCCGTATTACATATTTACCGCCCACGTGGGCTAAGGATAGCCAATGCTATCAGATCGCTACCCTAGAATGTACGAGCTTTTCGGTGCGTATTTCAATGAGGATTTTGATTTGTGGGGAAACACAATCTCTGAAATTGTCTCATGCTATAGAAATGATAGCCCACTGGAATATCAAAAGGAAATAGTTGATGAAATAAATTCATTCATGAATGAGCATCCGTCCGACCTCGATTCTGCGTTCGAAAGAGATTACGGCGCAGGGATTGATCCCAATCTGTGGGGCCACACTACTGCTTCATTCCTTGACGAACTCAAGCGCCTTCTGAGCGAGTAATCAACCTGTCGCTGCGCGAGGAATAAAAAAAACGGAGCGAAAGTCGTTCGAGACTTTCGCTCCGCTACGCCAAGCAAGGACTGGCCAAGCCCTCGTCTACCCTCGCGTAAAAATCACCTCGTCACCGCGCTGCCACGCCGGTCAGAATCTGCGCAACCCCATCCACATAGCTGCGCGTGCCGAAGCGCTCCTGCGCGGTCCGATAGCCGTTCCTGACCAGTTTGTCGCGCAACTCGCCGTTCGAGCGCAATTCGGCGAGCGTATCGGCGAGCGCATGCGCATCGCCCGGCGTACACAGCACGCCGTTCTCGTAGTCGTCGATGATTTCGAGCACGCCGCCTGCGCGCGACGCCACGACCGGCCGCTGCGCGAGCATCCCCTCGACGATCACGCGACCGAACGGCTCCGGGGTGATCGACGTATGCACGACTGCATCGACCGCGCACATGCAGGCCGGAATATCGTGCTGGAAGCCGAGAAAATGCACGCGCTCGCCAAGCTTGTGCGCGGCGACGAAGGCGCGCAGTTCGCTCTCATACTGGTCCTCGCCGAACAGCGCCGCGCCGACCAGCACTGCATGCATCTGCGGATTGAGCACCATCGCTTCGAGGAGCACATGCTGCCCCTTCCAACGCGCAAGCCGGCTGAACGAGCCGACGAGAAACGCGTCGCGCGGCAGATTCAGGCGCTCGCGCAGCACCGCTTGCGGCACCGTGCGCAATGCGTCGAACGGTTCCGCGGCGATCCCGTTGAACACGACGTCGATGCGCTTGCTGTCGAACCGCGTAAGCTTCGCAAACGCCTGCGCCGACGCAGCCGAATTGGCGATCACGTGCGTGAGGCCGAGCCGCGCGCACCACTTGATGATCGCAAGCTGCTTGCCGCCGAAATGCTCGGCGCTGACGATGTCGCGCAAATGCCAGACCACCGGCCGTCTCGCGAGCTTGCCGGCCACGGCGCCGATCACCATCGCACGCTGGGTGTTCGCGTAGATCACATCCACCTTGCGCGCGCGTTTCGCGGTGGCACGCACGAGTGAGATGAGTCCCTTCAACGCCTGACCTTTCGGCATCGAACCGCCCTGCTTGCGCACATTTTTGAGCGCGCCGGCATCGAGTACAGTGACCTCGACGCCGGTTTTCGCGAGTGCGGTGTTGAACGGCCCGTCGTCGAACAGCACGACCTCGATGCGCGAGCGCAGCGCCTTGACGATTTCGAGCAGCGACAGTTCGGCGCCGCCGAGCACGCCGCTCTGATCGACGGCAAGAATGCGCGGCACGTTCGCGGCGCCCTGCACGGCCGGCCGATACGGCGTATAGGCCGGCAGCGTCGCCGTGCGCAACGCGGGCACCGCCGCGCGCACCTGCGAGAAAAAGCGCTCGCGGAAATGCGCGGCCGAAAACTGCTCGGCGTTGCCGCGGCAATTCTCCGGCAGGAACCGGTGCCGAAGCTCGTCGAAACGATTCACGGCAGCGATGATCGAGGCGGTATCCTGTTCATCGAAGAACATGCCGGTCGGCTTCGGCTCCGACAGATCGCGCACCGTTTCGAGCGCCCCGCCCTTGCCGTACGCGATCACCGGCGTGCCGCAAGCCTGCGCCTCGACCACCGAAATGCCGAAGTCCTCTTCGGCCGCGAACACGAATGCCTTCGCGCGGCTCATGCGGTCCTTCAGCACCTCGAACGGTTGATAGCCCATGATCTCGACGTTCGGCCCCGCCTTCGCGCGGATCTTCGCCATGTCGGGTCCGTCGCCGATCACGACGAGCTTGCGCTCGGGCATCCGCGCGAACGCCTCGACGATCAGATCGATTTTCTTGTACGGCACCATGCGCGAGGCGGTCAGATAAAAGTCTTGCTTCTGCGTGCACAGCGTGAACGCCTCGACATCGACCGGCGGGAAGATCACCTGCGCGTCGCGCTGATACACCTTCTTGATGCGTCGCGCGATGAACGCCGAGTTCGCGACGAAGCCGTCGACCGAGTTGGACGTGCGGATATCCCAGTTGCGCATGTAATGCAGAATCAGCCGCGCCAGCGCCGACTTCGGGCCGTTGGTCAGCTTCGACTGCTGCAGATACTGATGCTGCAAATCCCACGCATAGCGGATCGGCGAATGCACGTAGCTGATATGCACCTGATCGGGACCGGTCAGAATGCCCTTGGCGACCGCGTGACTGCTCGAGATCACGACGTCGTACGCCGACACGTCGAGCTGCTCGATCGCGAGCGGCATCAGCGGCAGATACGAGCGGTACTTGCTGCGCGCGAGCGGCAACTTCTGGATGAACGACGTCGTCACCGGCTTGCCGCGCAGGAAGCTGCGATCGTCGAGAAAGTCCACGAGGCTGAACAGGTCCGCATCGGGAAAGCACGCGATGATCTGCTCGAGCACTTTCTCCGCGCCCGCGTAGGTGACGAGCCAGTCGTGCACGATCGCGATGCGCACGCTTTTGCTCGCGCGCGGTGCGGTACGGCGCGGTGCCGGCTGGATGCCGGGCACGCTCGTCAGCTCGTCGAGCGCGCTGCGCGTCGCGGGCCTCAACAGTTTTTTTTCAAGGACGTCATGATTCATGCGCTTTTCCTCGGATTCAGTCGCAATAGCAGTGAACGCGCAAGATTGCGCAAGGCGGGCGTCATCGTGATCGACCACGCGACGTTCGCGCCGACCATCAGCACACCGGCGGCGATCGCGAGCGCGAGGCTCGGCAGGAAGCTGGCGAGCCACAGGCTGGCGAGCAGGAAGGCGAGATGAGCGAGCATGTCGAGCACGATCTGGCGCGCGCGGATCGCGGCGAAACGCAGCAGCACCGCGTAGTCGAACAGCGCGCGGGCAGCGACCGCGACCGCCGCGCCCGTCAGCCCGAAATGCGTGATACCGAGCCACAACGCGCCGGCGAAAAGCGGCAACTCGACGAGGCCGATGCGCGCGGCGGTGGCTGGATTGACCTGCGACTGAATCAGGATGCGCGTCACGTTCGCCTGGCCGACGAGCCACACGGCGACGATCATGATGCGGCCCACGGGCGCCGCGACCGTCGCGATCTCGTTGCCGACCCACAGATGCAGGAACGGTTCGAGCACCAGCATCGCGACGAGCGCGACCGGCGTGAACACGCCGTTCAGAAATTCGAGCGATTGCTGCGTGATCGTGTCGGCGTCGGCGCGGCCGACTGCGGAAAGCCGCGGAAACAGCGTGCGTACCAGCGCGGTCGGCACGATGTTCAGACGCGTGACGAGGTTCTGCGGCACCGTGTAGTACGTGACGAAACGCGCGCCGAGCCGTGAACCGAGCATGACGCGATCGAGCGAATCGGCGACCATCGTCGTCACGCTCGCGATCAGCATCCAGCCGCCGAAGTTGAACAGCCCCTTTGCGACGCCGAGCCGCGGCGGCTGAATGCTGCGTATTTCAAGCACTTTCAGCGCGTAGCGGCCGAGCAGCAACGCCGCGAGAATCCGCGCGACGACTGCCGCGGCGAGTACGTTCTGCAAAGTCGCGCCGAGCCACCACGCGGCACCGAGCGGCAGCAGCTGGAACAGGAACGTGCCGATCGTCTGGTTCGTGTTGTAGACGCCGAAGCGTTCCGCGCCATTGATCGCGCCCGCGAACACCCACGACACGTTCGCGATCGGAATCGCAACCGCGAGCCACGGCAGCGCCATATAGACTTCGTGCTGCAACTCGGGCGATACCTTCGTGAAATACGCGGTGTACAGGAACGCGCCGAAGTAGATGATCAGACCGCCCGCCACGCCGGTCGTCAGATTGAGCCACGTCGCGCTCCAGAACACGCGCGCGCTTTCCTGCTGATCGCCCGACGCGCGCGCCTTCGAAATATGGTTCTGCGCGGCCATGCTCATGCCGAGATCGAGAATCCCGAAGTAGCCGATCAGCGTCCACACGAGACTGATCACACCGTAGCGCTCCACGCCGAGCAGCCGGATATACGACGGCACGGTCACGAGCGACACGAACGTCGGCAGCACGAGCCCGAAAAAGTTGATCGCCACGTTCCTGAGAATGCCTTTGTCCATCGAATCCCTTCGGTTTTGCGGTTAGATTGCGTGCGGGGCTGCGTCAGCGAGGCCAACGCACCTCAAGGCTTCCAGCGATACATCAGCACCTTGCCGCGCGCGTCTTCCTCGACGAAGACGAGGTACTCGCCATCGCCGCGCTTCGTCGCGCTGATACCGTTCGGCACGTCGACCCAACCCGACGCGCGGCCCACTTCGGGGCCCGGCCGGATCACGCCGAGTTCCTTGCCGCTGTCCTTGTCCCACACGTGCACCGCGCCGACCGGCTCGACGCCGAACACGTATTGCCCCTCGACCGTGACGCCGATGATCGTCGCGATGGGCTTGCTCTGCGTCTGCCACGGCAGCGTGATCGCGTAGCGCTGCACCGGCTTGCCGCTCGACCACTTGTCATAGCGCACCAGCACGCGCCCCACTTCCTTCCAGAAGCCCTGCGCGGTCGGCATATCGGCCGTATAGCCGCTCACGTACATCGTGTCCGTGTCCGATTCATAGATCGCGCGATGCAGTTCGCTGAACGGTGCCGGCACCGGGTACTGCGTCAGGTTCGAGTACGAGTAGACCGGGTTGCCCTTCGCATCGAGTCCGCCGAAACGGAAGCGATAGATGCCCTTCGTATCCCGGGTACGCCAGATGTCGCCGGCCATGTCGACCCACCAGCCCCAGCCGCCGGCGAGCTTCGTGCCGCTCGTGTTCAGCGTGTATTCGTCGCGATCGAAGCGCCCGTCGCCATTCGTGTCGCGCCAGATCCAGTCACCGCCCGGCGGTGCATTCGGCACCTTCGCGACCGCGCGCTCGCGACCTGCGATGAATCCCGAGGGAATCGCGGTCTCGCCGTCATGCTGCGGATCGAAGCGATAGATCTTCAGGTGATCCGCATACATGTCGGTCAGATAGAGGAACGTGTGCCCCTTCAACCGTCGCGCGATCGGCAGACCCGGATACTGGTCGGTATGGAACACCGGATCGTCCGGGTACTTGAACCGATTCGACAGGAACCCCGCGTATTTCCAGTCCTGTCCAGACGGCTTCGACAAATCGAGTTCGAAGCGCTTGTTGCCGGTATAGACGCTGTCGGGCCGGGCCGGATCGATCCACGCGCCGTCGACGAACAGCAGCCCCTCGACCTGCCAGTTGCGCTTGCCGTTCGGCGCATAACTTTCGAGCGTCGCGCCGAGGCCCGCGCCGATCGGCTCGTAACGCGGACCGATGCCATTGGTCGACACGTACACGTTGCCGCGCGCATCGACACCCACGCCGGTCAACCCGTTGAATCGCAATGGTCCGGGCTTGCCCGCGACGCCGCTGAAAATGCCGCCGCGCTCGCCGAGCGTGCCCGACTCCGTGTAGCGGCCGTCGCGCTTCGTGAAGAACAGCACCTGCTGGCGCGGACCGTTATCGGCGATCAGGAGGCGGCCTTGCGCATCGACGGCGAGGCCGACCGCGACCGTATCGGCCGGCAGCGTGATGGTCTCGTCGATGCGCTGACCGGTCGCCGTGTAATGCTCGATACCCGGCGCGCGATCGCCGCGCGTGCCGCTGAGCACCCATAGCGTGCCGTCGGGCGCGAGCGCGATACGTCCAGGCTCGTGCACGTTCCACGTCGCTTTCTGCTGCATCGACTCGGCATCGTAGACTTCGATGCGATTGCGCGCGGTATTGGCCGCGAACAGCGTCGTGTCGTTCGCGGCGAGCCCGCCGATCTCGGCGTTCGTGCCGGTCGGCACTTCGTTCATCATCAGAAAGCCGGCCGCGAGCTGCGCGTGCGGGTCCGCGTTTTTAGCGGCGGGCTGAAACGGTGCCACGCGCTTCGGCTCGTCGATCAAGCGCCGCGAGATACCAAACCATTGCTTACCCTTGTCCGGCCACACGCCCGGCTCGACCAGGCGTCCCTTTTCATTGCCGACCGCGATCGCGACGAACACATACTTCCGGTTGACCGCGATCGCATTGCCGCCGGCGTTGCCCCAGCCATGCGTGCCGCCCGCGAAGCCGAGCATCTTGCCGTCCTGATAGACGCTCGCTTCGGCGCCGCTTTCGTCCCACGGCGCGTTCGTATAGACCTTGCCGTCGGGCGTGACCGCGATCGCGGTGATATCGATCTGCGTCCATGTGCCATCGCCAAAGCCGAAGCTGTTGCCGATCCATGAGGTCTTCGCGTTCAAAGCGGTTTCGGCGCGAGCCGGCAGACTGGCCAATGCGGCGACGACGGCGGCAGCGCAGGCTGTCAGGGCGAACCAGCTTTTGAACGTGATACGGCGCAAGGCGGAACCTCCAGTCGATGTCCGGTCAACGCGATGCACGCGGACCTGCGCCCGCTCGGGGCGAAATTCAGTGATGTGGCAAAGCGAAACGAAGCGCAACCGATTGAAGCGCGGCGCCTGAAGGCAGCCGTCCGCACGGCTAAGTTACGCGGAAAAAATGCGGTGACGAAAATCGAAAATAATTCAAAAATATTCGTCCGCTTATACGTCGCAAAAGAAACGATTTTAAAAATCGATCAAAGCGCAAGCCTCGCCGTCAGTCGCCTCTGTCGCGACGATCCCCCGTTCCTACCGATGTGATATCACGCAATGCGCATTTATTACGGATTGCCCGATGCTCACCACATAAACATATAAATCTTTCGAGAATGGCCAAAGAAATACCCTGTTTCAATCTGATTCAATTAGCCCATTCCAACGGGTTTTTTCTCGAGTTTCTTTTCCCTAGAATCGATTGCACTTCAGTTGCGACGCGAAGCGCGCGCCTGTTCGCTGGCAATCCGTGGCGAACCGCGCGGCGCTTCGCCCGGCTCATCCGCTTTACACCATGGACGGTTCATGACAGCCAGCGCATTGCCCCTCGCGCCCTCCCATTCCCGCATCGTGCAGCTCGACGGTCTGCGCGCGATCGCCGTGCTCGCGGTGTTCGCGCAGCACGCGTTGAAAGCGCCGCTATGGATGGGCGTCGATCTGTTCTTCGTTTTGAGCGGCTTTCTGATCAGCGGCATCCTGCTCGATCGCAAGTCGCGCCAGCAGTCGTATTTCAGCTATTTCTATGCGCGGCGCGCGCGCCGCATCCTGCCGCCGTACCTGCTGCTGATGGCCGTGTCGTCGCTGCTGTTCGGCCTCGCGTGGGCGCGGCACTGGTACTGGTACGCGTTCTTCGCGACCAATATCGGCGATGCGCTCAATCAAAGCGGTCATGACAGCCTCAACGTGCTGTGGTCGCTCGCGGTCGAGGAGCAGTTTTATATCTTCTGGCCGTTCGTGATCCTGCTCGTGCCCGAGCGTCTGCTTGGGCTGGTGGCGGCCGCGCTGATCGTTCTGGTGCCGCTGCTGCGCGCGCTCGCGACGCCGTGGTTCGATTCGTTCTGGCCGATCTACTACCTGACGCCGTTCCGCATGGATCTGCTCGCGGCCGGCGCGCTGCTCGCGGTTGCCGTGCGGCGCGATCGCAATGCGCTCGAACCGTTCAAGGGACTCGCGGTGCTCGGCGCTCTGGCCGCGCTCGCGGTGCTGGCATGGCTGCATCTGCACTACCCGCGTTTTCGCGCAGCGAATACGCCGTTGTCGAATGCCGGGCTGTATAGCGTGTCGCTGGTGCTGTGCACATCGATCGTCGTGATCGCGCTGCAGAGCAAGGGCATCGTGAAGCGGCTGTTGTGCAATCGCGTGCTCGTTTATATCGGCACCATCAGCTACACGATCTATCTGATCCACCTGAGCGTGCTGTACATGGTGTGGCCGCTGCATCTGAATCGCTATCTGAGCGCCGCGATCGCGCTCGCTATCACGCTGGTGTACGCGAGCATCACGTGGTTCGCATTCGAGAAGCGCCTGATTTTCGGCGCGCGCGGGTCGAGAAAGACGACCCGCGCCGGCGCCCACGTTGCGCGGCAAGCACCGCAAGGCCGCGCATGAACCGCCTGGCCGTTGTTGCTGCCCACGTGCTGGGTGTCGTGTCGGCGCTGATGCTGATCGCGCCGACAACGCGCGCGGCCGTGGCCGGGCCGGCAGTGTCATCGCCGACGCAACTGCTGATCGACGCTTACGGCGACTCGACCACGCTCGGCATCACCTGCAGCGATGGCCACTGCGGCCCGCAAGCCCGCAACGCCGTCACGTATCTGCAGCAAGCGTTGCAGGCGCATGACGGCGAGCGCGTGCGCGTCACGAACTACGGCGTCGGCGGCACGATGGCCTGGCAGTTGCGCGACGGCACCGGCAATCGTCGCGCGGGGCCGACGGCGGGACTGCCGTGGCGCGAACGTCTCGCCGCCTCGCCCGCGCGGATCGTGTTGATCAACTACGGCATCAACGAAGTGATGCACAACCAGACGCCCGAGCAGTTTTACGCGGCCGAGACGTCGCTCGTGCAAACCGCGCGAGCGCTCGGCAAGGAGCCTGTCTTGCAGACCTCGAACCCGATGCCCGATAACCGGCTCAACGCACGGCTCGCCGCGATGATAGCGATGACGCGACGCGTGGCCGCCGAACAGCAGGTGCCGCTCGTCGATCAATACGCGTATGTGAGCAGCCTGCCCGACTGGAAGTCGCTGATGTCGGACGGCGCGCATCCAAAGCCGGAGTTGTACCGGCTGAAGGCCGAACAGGATTATCGGGTCGTCGAACCGGTGGTGCGGCGGCTGCTGGACAACGCGCATTGAGCCAGGCCCTTACGCGCGTTCCGTTCTCTTTTCTCCCACAAACTAGAAGGCAAGCTATGAGCCAACCACGCAAAGCGATCATCACCGGCGTATCCGGACAGGACGGCGCCTATCTGACCCGGCTGCTGCTCGACAAGGGCTATCACGTGACCGGCACCTACCGGCGCACGAGTTCGGTCAACTTCTGGCGCATGCGTGAGCTTGGCGTGCTCGATCATCCGAATCTGCGTCTCGTCGAACACGACCTCACCGACCTCGGCTCGACGCTGCGCCTGCTCGACGGCACGCAGGCCGACGAACTGTACAACCTCGCCGCGCAGAGCTTCGTCGGCGTGTCGTTCGACCAGCCGGTGACCACCGCCGAAGTGACCGGCGTCGGCGCGCTGAATCTGCTCGAAGGCCTGCGTATCCTGAGCCCGAAGACACGCTTCTACCAGGCGTCGACCTCCGAGATGTTCGGCCTCGTGCAGGCGGTGCCGCAACGCGAAAGCACGCCGTTCTATCCGCGCAGCCCGTATGGCGTCGCGAAGCTGTTCGCGCACTGGTCGACGATCAACTATCGCGAGTCGTACGACCTGTTCGCGAGCAGCGGCATTCTGTTCAATCACGAATCGCCGCTACGTGGCCTCGAATTCGTCACGCGCAAGATCTCGGACACGGTCGCGAAGATCAAGCTCGGCAAGCAGGACGTGCTCGAACTCGGCAACCTGAGCGCGCAGCGCGACTGGGGCTTCGCACTCGAATACGTCGAGGGCATGTGGCGCATGCTGCAGGCCGACGCGCCCGACACCTTCGTGCTCGCGACCGGCCGCACCGAAACGGTTCGCGATTTCGTGCGCATGGCGTTCACGGCGGCCGGCTATCAGCTGGAATGGGCGGGCAAGGACGAGCGCGAGACCGGCATCGACGTCGCGACCGGCAAGACGCTCGTGCGCGTCAATCCGAAGTTCTATCGGCCGGCCGAAGTGGACCTGCTGATCGGCTGCGCGGACAAGGCGCGCGACACGCTCGGCTGGCAACCGCAAACCTCGCTCGAACAGCTTTGCCAGATGATGGTGCAGGCGGACATCGCGCGCAACGAGCACCACGAGACGTTCTAACACGGCATCCGTGTGCGGCGGGGCTCGCCGCACACTGCCCCGTCAACCCGCCAGTTTCCGGAACGTCTCCAGCACCGCATCGCCCTTGAACGGCTTGACGATCCAGCCCTTCACGCCGGCGGCCTTGCCCCGCTCCTTCATCGCGGGGCTGCTTTCGGTCGTCAGCATGATCACGTTGACGGTCTTGTTCGCGAGTTCGCCGCGGATTTTTTCGACCATCGTCAGGCCGTCCATATTCGGCATGTTCACGTCGCTGACGATCAGGCGGATATTCGAATCCGTTTTCAGCTTCGCAAGGCCATCCTTGCCGTCGATGGCCGTCGCGACGTCGAGACCGTTTTTCGCCAGAAAACCCGCGACTTCATCGCGTACCGTGCTCGAATCGTCCACCACCAGAATCTTTGCCATAACCATTCCCTTGCGTCACCGACGCGTCGTATCAAAACAGATCGAGTTCGCCGGACTCGACGAGATCGTCGACATCCACCGCGTTTTCAGAAAAATCTTCGGGTGACCAGCTCAGGTTGAAAACGAAGCGCTGGTCGATCGACACCGACTGTCCGCTCGCGGTGTCGCTCAATCGATATTGAAACCGCAACTGCGGATTGTCCGAGCCGAACGAGATGTAGCGATGCTTGTGATTGACCAGCAGTGGCACCTGCACCTGCACCTGACTTGCATCGCGAGCGTTCTGCTGATCGAGGAAGCGGTTTTTGAATGCCCCCCAGATCAGATTGGTCAATTCGCCGAGCACGTCGTTCAGATCGCGAAAGCCCGGTTGCCCCGCGCCCATGCCGGGCTCGCGTGCCGCGCGATCGCGATCGATCATGCCGAGCAGCGGCTCCTCTTCGGCCTGCATCAACATATAGCCGCGACACCAGCTGCCTTCGAGCGGAATCAGGCTGAAGACCTCGCCGAAGATGATTCGATCGCGCACGATACTGGGCGTGTCGCGTTGCACCGTGACGCCGTCGAACAACGTGGCGAGCCGCGCTTGCGTGATCTCCGCGATACCGCGCACGAGCGCGTTCGGGAAGTCGAGGCTGAAGATGTATCGATCGACGGCTTCACGCAGCGCCGTCAGATCGGCGGCATTGAAATGCGCGCATGCCGCGTTCGTCAACGGCTTCGGAAGCCGTTCGAGCGGCGCGTGGCCGCTCGAACGCAGGATCACCGGCAGTTCGGGGCGCAAGGCATTGATGCGCGCGGCGCTCGTAGCCGCCTGCTCGACCGAGCCCCCGTAGTTATCCGCCAGCAGAACGCCGCCGAGATCGATATTGGTGGCCAGTACTGAGCCGAGGCGGTTGCTGTCGCGCACCTTCAGTGCGATCAGGTTGTGTTCGTCGAAAAAGAGCTTCAGCGCTTGCGCGTGTGCCGGACAGTCGTCGAGCACGAGCACCTTGCTGACGGGCTTGCTGGTATTCATCGTGTTTCAGTCTGCGAATGCAGTGTTGAGGGGCTAGAAAAGTTCGAGTTCGCCTTCCGCCTCGTCGGCCGTGGCGAGTTCAGCCTTGAAATCGAGGGGCGCCTGCGCGCATAGACATAACGTGACACCCAGCCGGGCCGCACCGCCGATCGTCAGCTCGTACGCCCACACGTGATCGGGCCGCAACTCGTCCAGATACTCGACACAGGCGCTGTTCAATTCATACGGCGTCGACATGCCAAGATCGGGAAAATGATTGACCAGTTGCTGGTTCATGTAGCCGCAGCACAGGTTGCCGAGTTCCATCAGCGTTTCCGACAGCGAACGCGTCGTGTCGCCGCTGGCGTAGTAGGCGTGCGTCGCGTCGTCCTTGCCGAAATGCAGCACGAACAGCAGACGAAAGCCGATCGACGAGATCGTCAACGCCATCGCGCAAGGTCCGGCCGGATGATCGCGATCCCACCTCGGCACTGCCGTGATCTCGCACGAATCGCCCGGCGTCGCGGCCAATCTCGCGCGGGCCGCGTGACAGAAGATGTCCGCGATGCTTTGCTTCGCCTGATCGGTAATCACGCTGCGGCCTGCTCGAGCCGGGATTGGAACTGGGTCGCCAGCGCTTCGACGCCGCCGAGCGACGCCGTGATCATCTTGCCGCCGGCCTGGATGTCCTGGAACGTCGCCGCCGTCGTCAGGTCGTTGCGATGCAGGCTCTCGCGATAGCTCTTCGACAACTCCTGCGAGCGCGACGCCAGCGAGCGCACTTCGCCCGCGACGATCGAAAAGCCGCGACCCGCGCTGCCGGCGCGCGCCGCTTCGATTGACGCATTCAGCGAAACGATCAGCACGTGCTGCACGATCGCCGACAGCTCCTGGTTCTTCTTGTGCATGTCGCGGTTCTGCGACATCAGCGAAATCATCTGCTCGTGCCAACGCTCGAACGTGATGGTCAGCGTCTTCAGACGGCCCGCCTCGTGCGCGATCCGCGTCGCATGCTGCAGCCATTCGTCGCTTCGCGAACTCGCGGCGTCGAGCGACGCCTGCAACGCTTCGCGATCGTGCGCGCACTGCCCCGCTTGCGCGCGCAGATCGGCTAGCATCGACTCCAGTGCGGCGCGCTCGCTGTCGGCCTGCTCGCCGAGCCGGACCGCCGCGTCGAGTTGCTGCTCGAGACACTGCCGCGCGAGCGCGTCGACACGTTGCGCCTGCGCACCCGCGCGAAGCTTCCGACGATAAAAAATTCCCGTCGCGAGTGCGCAGAGAATACCGCCAACGCCTGCGGCCAAAAGATAGCTTTCAAGCACAACCTGCTCCCATCGCTTCGTTCAATCCATCAGGCCGTCGGCCTGCTACCGCATCCGCGTCACGCTCGCGCGCTGCATCGGCGGACGCCTCGAGACTGTCCACCGCCCAGTCCTCGGGGAACGACACGACGGTCTGAAAGCGGCGATAGTCCGCGCCGCGACGATCGTCGGTGAAACGCAATTCGATGCGGCCATGCTCGCGCCGCACGAAATCGCGCACGGCATCCATGCCGACGCCGCGGCCCGAAATCTCGCTGACGGTCTGCGCGGTCGAGAAGCCGGAACGGAAAATCATCTCGGCAATCGCTTCGTCGCTGAGCGCGGCATCGGCGTCGATCCAGCCGCGTTCGATCGCGGCCCCACGGATTTTCGCGAGCGCGAGACCGCGGCCGTCGTCGCTGATGGTGATCTGCAGCGCGTGATGGTCGACGCCCACTTCCAGTTCGATGACGCCGGCCGGGTCCTTGCCGTTCGCGATACGCTCGGCGGCAGGCTCGATGCCGTGGTCGACCGAGTTGCGCAGCAGGTGCGTGAACACATTGCGCAGCGTATGGCTGACCTCGCTGCGCACGCGGTAGCCGTTGTTGTCGATGCTGACGACCGGCGCCTCCTTGCCGAGTTCGGCCGCCAGAGACGGCAGCGAGTCGAACACGCCCGCGAGCGCTTCGTAGACCGATTCGGTGCCCAACAGACGCAGTTCGCGCTGCAACGATTCGCGCATCGACACGAGCGCGTCCCGGTCGGCCGGATCGGCGCTTTCGAGCAGATCCAGCTGCTTCTGGATCGACTCGCGATCGACCATCAGGTAGCGATCCACCGCGCCGCTCTGGCCCGGCCCCTTGCGGCCGAGGCTCACTTCGTTGATCGTCGCGTAGGTTTCGAGCGCGGCCTTCACGCGCTGCAGATCCTCGATCAGAAGCTGCTGGTCCCACGCTTCGCTGCTGTCAGCGCGGCGCAATGCGTCGTAGCGCTGTTCGGTTTCGTGGACGATGCCGGTCAGATGCTGAAGGCTGTACGTGCGCGCATTACCCTTGACGGTGTGCATGTTGCGGAACAGCTCGGCGACGGCTTCGTGACTCGGCTCGTGATGCTGACGGATGATCCGTTCGTTCTCGCTGATGAAGCCCGTCGCGCTTTCGACGAAGTGATGGAACTTCTCCTGACTCACCGCGAGAATCTCGCCGATCATTTCCAGCCGGCGCTTCTGTTCGCCGGCCTCGGCGGCGAGCGCGCGCAGTTCGGTCACGTCGCGCACGCACAGCATCAAGCGCAGCACGACGTCGTGTTCGTCGGTGATGGCCGACCAGCTCAGGTCGAGCGTCTTCACACGGCCATCGGCCATCGGCTTGGCGATCTCGTTGACGAGCAGGTGCTGATTGAACTCGAAGTTCATGCTGTCTTCACCGATGCATGCCTGCAGCGCCGCTTCGATCTGCGAGAGCGCATCGCTGTTGATCTCGGTGCCGCCGAACACGAGATCGAGCAACGGACGGCCCGCAATCTCGCGCGTCTCGAAGATGGCCTCGAGATAGGCGGAGTACTCCGGATGCACGACCACGCCTTCGACCACCGTCAGAATCCCCTGCTGCATGTTTTGCAGCATCGCCTGGATATCGGCGGTCTTCTGCTTCAGTTGCAGCGAGCTTTGCTGGATCTTCTCGATCATGCCGTTGAACGCGACGATCGAATGACCGATCTCGTCCATGCGTCCGACCGGCACGCGGCGCGTGAAGTCCTGGCTCGCCGCGATCTCGCTCATCTCCACCTGCATGCGGCTCAGCGGCCGGGTGATCTGGCGATACAGCAGCGCGCTGATCAGCAACAGCACGACGATGGCCGCGCCGGTCGCGGCGCCGATCGCCGTCGTCGTGGTGGCGAGCGCGCTGTTCAGTTCGTCGATCGCGGCATCTTTCTGGCGGTTCTTTTCGATTCGCAGCGTCTCGACGATGCCTTCGAGTTCATCGCGGTATTGCGCGACGTTCGCGAACAGATAGGCCTGCGCCAGTTCGTTCTTGCCGTCGGCCTTCATCTTCGCGGTGTCGTTGACCGCGTTGAAATAATTCGCGAGGCTGTCGCGCGCCTGGCTCACGAGCCCGGTTTGGGCCTGACCTTGCGCGGCCTTCGCCTGCACGTCGAGCGCCGCCTGCAACGACGCTTCCTTGCTCTTCAGCAGGTCTTGAGCCTGCGAGACCATGTTCGCGTCAGGCGCATAGACGAGCGTCATCATCGCGAGCTGCACGTCCTTGACCTGCGATACGAGGTCTGCCGACGCGAGCGCGCTCGGCACGACGCCCTGGGTGACCTGCCTGACGTTGGCGGCGCTGTTGCGGGTCTGAAGCACGGCGTATCCGCCAATGGCGGATAGCGCGACAAGCATCAGAATGACGAGAAGCGTAATGCGGTGGCGGATGGTCATCTGAAAATCCCCGAGATCTGAAAATACAAGGTCCCCGCTTTCTGGCGGGACGCCCGTGTGTTTTTGTACTTTCGGGCGCGGGGATTATCGTCGCGGATGTGTGACGTAAACGTGACGAAGTCGACGCCGGGCGCCACGTTTCAGGGATTTGAAAAATAAGGTCGGAAAATCGCGGCCAAGGGCTGATCCGGGCTCAAGTTCAACAGGAAAGTGCCGTTATTTGTGGCCTATTTTTTTTGCCGGTTTTGCGGCGACATGAACGCGAGGCCCGAACGCAGCGATCCGAGCCTCGCCCCTTTTTTCATTCGATTGAACCGCGGCCGCTGCGCTTCAATGCAGCACGCTCCCCGCAATCGCTTCGGCATACACCGCCGCGACGCGCTTCGCGATCACCGCGTTATCGAAGCGTTCGCGCGCATAGCGGCGGCATGCATCCGCATCGGGCAACTTCAGCGTACCGTTCAGCGCGCCGGCGAGACCCGCGGCGATCGCAGCTGCGCCGGTCTCCGGCAACACCAGGTCGGGCGACAAACCCGCCACCGCCTCGGGCAATCCGCCGACCGGCGTCACCAGCACCGGCGTGCCCGACGCGAGCGATTCGACCGTGATGAGCCCGAAGCCTTCCAGCGCGACGGTCGGCACGACGCTGATGTTGGCCGCGCGATACAGCGCCGCCAGATGCTGATCGGGCACGAAGCCGAGCAGCTTCACGTTGTGTTCGAGCCCCGCGTCGGCGATGCGCGCCTCTAGCTCACCTTCGAGCCGACCCTTGCCCGCGATCAGCAGCAGCACGTCGGGCGCGCTGCGTTTGAGCAGCTTCACCGCATCGATCAGATCTTCGAGACCCATGCGCCGCACCAGCCGTCGCACCGCCAGCACGATCGGTCGGTCCTGCGGCAATTGCAGACGCAGACGCGCCTCGGCCTGCGTGATCGGCAGATTGAACTGCTCGACATCGACGCAGCCCGGCACCACGCGCACGCGCTCCGGCGAGATGCCGTAGCGCGTCGTGAGAATCTTGCCGAACGCGTCGGACAGGACGATCAACCGCGACGAACGCGCGTATACCGACTGCTCCAGATAACGCTTCGCGCGCTGGCCGAACGAATCGGCGCCTTCGACGTGGCTCTCGTCGGCCCACGGTCCCTGAAAATGCGACACCTGCGGAATGCCGCGCGTCACGTCGAGCCCCGGAAACGTATAGAGCGCGAAGTGCGACGAAATCACATCGGGCCGCGACGTGCGGATTTCGTGGCGTAGCGCGCGGCGTGCCGCCATTAGCCGCAGCGGCAGCGATTGCGTGGCGGGGCCGAAGCCGTTGATCGCGCCACCGGTATCGGCCGCGACTTTCGGCGAGCCGGCGACGACGCCGCGCACCGCGACGCCCGCGCCCGGCAGCGCGCCGACCAGCGAGTAGTACATGCGGTCGAGGCCGCCCGCGCGTTCGGGAAACCAGTGCATCCCGATCTGCAGCGATTTGATTGAGCCAGTCGTCATGATGGTGTGCCCCTGTGTGTTGCTTGCGGTGAGTTGCTATGTCTAGACGTGGATGGCGCGCTTCGCGCGGTCATTCCACGCTCTTCTGTCCGGCGAGATGGTTCAGCGTCAGCGCATCGTTCTGCGCGACGACCGTCGCTTCCGTCTGGCTGCGCCGGCGGTTTTCCTGCTGCCCCGCCAACTGCCGGTACAGCGCGATGTATTGCGCGGCCATGCGCGCCCAGCCGAAGCCGGTCGCGAGTTCGCTCGCGGCTTGGCCCATCGCGTGGCGCGCGCCGTCGTCGCCGGCGAGTTGCGCGACCGCGCGAGCGAGCGCTTGCGGGTCGTCGGGATCGTCCAGCACGATGCCGCACTCGGGCGTGATGATCTCGGCGCCGCCGGCCGTGCGCGCGGTCACGACGGGCAGCCCCGCCGCCATCGCTTCGAGCAGCGACAGACTCATTGCTTCGTAGCGCGACGGGAACACGAACGCGTCGACCGAATGCATCAGCACCGGCATCTCCTTCACGAGCCCGAGAAAATGCACGCGATGCGCGATGCCGAGCGCCTTCGCCTCGTCCGGATACGGGCTGCCCGGCAGAAAGCCGGCCACCGCGATCTGCACATGCTCGGGCAGATGCTTCAACGCGGCGAGCACGGTGCCGAGATTCTTGCGCGGCGTGCGCAGGTCGCCGACGAACAGCAGCAGGAACACATCGTCTGGTAGCCGGAACTTTGCGCGATCGCCGCTCGCCGCCGCGAAGCCCTGCGTGTCGACGCCGTTGTAGATGACGTCCACGCGGTTGCGCGGCGTGAGACCGATCGCGCGGATTTCGTCGGCGACTTTCTGCGACACCGCGGTGATCACCTTCGAGCGCCGGTACGCCCAGCGCTCGAGCAACGCATTGCAGCGCGTATAGACCGACTGGTACGCGGACCACACGCCCTTCGTGAGACCGAACGGGTAGTACTTGCTCGCGAACCAGCCGCTATGCACGAAATGCGAGGTATTGACGTCGGCGCGCATCCAGGTGATGAAGCCGTTCACGTGCAGCACGTCGTAGTCGCGGCGATGCGCGCGCAGCCACAGTGCGCTCTTCGCCGCGAACACCTGCTGGCGCAGCAGATTGGTGGGCCACCAGCGGCCGATCTTCACCGGCGCCCAGCGCACGTTAGGATGCGCGAGCAGCTCGGGCGCCACGTGCGACGCGACCAGCGTCACGCGGATGTTCTCGTCGAGCGCCGCGCGCGCGATCTCGTGGTTGACGCGCCCCTGGCCGTCGTTATGGCGCACTACGTGCGTGACAATGGCGACTCTCAATCCGTGCCTCCGTGGAGAAATAGCGTGCGTGCGCGGTTCATTTTTTCGTGGTGAACCGCGGAAAGAATCGAAAAAGCGCCCATGAAAAGCAGCAGGCCGCCGGTGCCGACCAGCGAGTTCGTGAACACGAGCATCGCGAAGGTCGCAAGACACAGGCTCAGGCACGCGGAGACGAACTTGTCGTCGCGCAGCCTGAACGAGCCGAGCACCGCGCGGGTCAGCAGCCACACGATGCCGGACATGTACAGCAAGGTGCCGGGCCAGCCGAGCACGAACGGAATGTTCATCACGCCGCTGTCGAAGTTGCCGTACTGGCCGAGCTGGCCGCCGTCGTTGGACAGTTTCGTCGAGGTGCCGGTCGCGCCCATGCCCTCGCCCGAGACGTCGGTAAACGCGGTCTTCGCGAAGGTCGCGTAGAACTCGTTGCGCGCCGCGTAGCTCTGGTCGTCGTGCAGATTGACGATCGTGTTTAGCCGCGCCTGCATCCGCTCGGCCACCGGGCCGACCGCGAGCAGCGGCACGCACAAGCCGGCGAGCAGTACCGCGCTCGCGACGATGCGCACGCGCACCTTGTTGTTCGACTTCACGAGCTGGATCAAGAGCGCGATGACCCAGCCTCCCCACGTCGAGCGCACGAGGCTCAGCGCGAACGAGAAGAAGCCGAGCGCGGCGGCGATCCAGCGCACGCGATGCTGCGCGGCCATCACGAACACCATCGCGCCCATCATCGCGAACGCGAACGGGCCCGACGAGTTCATCGTGCTGAACACGCGTACGCCCATCGGCACCGGGTCGCCCTGCGAGTTCATCTGCGAGCCGAGCATCCACAGCGCGTCCCACGGCGGCATGATGAAAAACTGGATCAGGCCGTAGCCGCCCATCACCAGCATCCCCCAGATGAACGTGTTGATGATCGTGTCGCGATACTGCGGATACTGGCGCGTGTGCGCCATGATGTGAAAGCCGATCAGGATCGGGTAGAGCCAGTTCGCGAGGTCGTAGGTGGCCGCGAGCGGGCCGCTCGACATCACGCCGATCAGGAACGCGTAGATCAAGCCGAGCAGGATCAGCAGCACCGGCAAACCGCGGCGCTGCGCGAGCAGCCGGTAGTAGCGCAGCAGCGACAGCCCGCTGATCATCGTGACGGCGAGCGGCGCGACCTGGATCAGGCTCGTCGGCGTGAACGCGCCCTTCGACCAGTCGGCGAGACGCCGCACTTCGGGGCTCAGGAACCACAGCCACCACATGAAGCCGATGTAGCGCGCCGGGCTCTTGAAGTAGAGCCACAGACCCGTCAGGATCGCCAGCACCGGGAACGCCAGCGTGAGCACCGTGCCCTGATGCGCGACGATCAGCACCGCGGCGATCAGCCACAGCAGGAGCGGCGGCAGCCATTCTCGCGGGCCGCCTGACAGCAGCCCGCTCGCGGCGTCTTTTGCAGGGCCGGCGTTGGCCGCGCCTGCCGGCGGCAACGGGTTCGCGCGCGGAATCGTCGACATCGCTTATAGGCCTCCGCGCGATTCGCGCCCGGGTGCGGCGGGCTGCGCGTGCGTGGCCGCGCCGGCATGCGCGCTCGCCTGCCCGCGCGCGCTCAGCATCTCGCGCGTGATCCGCACGTGCTGCATCGCGTAGTGCTGGGTGGTCAGATCGCGCGCGAGCAGACCGGCCGCGGCTGCCTGCGCCTGGCGCAGCGCCTCGTCAGGCTCGGCGGCGAGCCGGTCGAGCGCATCGCGCAGTGCCTGCGGATTGAACGGCGGCACGTAGGCGGCTTCGTCGGCGGGGAAATAGTCGCGCAGCGCGCCGACGTCGGTCGCGACCATCGGCTTGCCGAGCGCCGCCGCTTCGAGCATCACCGTGATACCCGACGCGTGCGAGTTCGGCCGCAGCGGCACGACGATCACGTCGGCCCAGTCGTACAGCTCGTGCTGCTTTTTGATGCCGGAAAACAGCGCGATCTCGACATTCGACGCGCGCAGCGACGCGGGAATGCGCCGTCGCGTCGCGAGCTTCACCGTGTAACGCGGATCGTTGCCGACCGCCTTGATCAGCGTCTCCCAGTCGCGGTCGCGATCGTTGCCGATCGCCGCGATGCGCAGCGGCGTGCGCGGCGTCCACTGCGTCGGCGCGGTGACCGGGAAGTCGCGCGTGTTCAGGCCGTACAGCAGCGGCGTCGCGTCGCGATGGAAATAGCGTTGGCACAACCCGGCGTTTTCGCTAGCGAGTGTGGTCAAGCGATCCGCCCGCGTCAACAGCTTGCGATACAACCAGCCGCGCACCATGCCGTACGACGGCCACTTGTCGAGCAGCCACACGCTTTGCGCGAGCAGCAGCGGCGACGCGCCCGGCCCCGCCTTGCGCCCGCACAGCAGCAGCATCAGCGCGGCGGCCAGCCATTCCTGCTCGGTATGCGTCCAGATCACGTCCGAGCGCAGCATCTGCGCGCGATTGCGCCACGTATGGATGAAATCGAAGCCGAGCGCGGCCTTCAGCGCGCGCCGTACGAGCCGCACGGGCCGGCTTTCGCGCGCGTCCTGCGAATAAGTCAGCGCGAATGCTTCGGACTGCGCATGGTGATAACCGTACAGGCAGCCGATATCGTCGCCCTTGCGATAAAACCGCGGATCGGCGCCGTAAAAGAGATGAACGTGAACCTTCGTACTCATGCGGACACTCCGCTTTTCGACAGCGCGCGCCGCGCCTCATGGGCGCCCGCGCGAACCTCGCGCCAGCGCGACAGCTTCAACTGCGCCTGCTTCGACAACAGCGCGAGCGCCGCATGCGTGAGGCCCGGATAAAGCCGTGTGCCGACCAGCGTCCACCACCACCACGCGGCTTCGCGGCGCAGCGGCGGCAACTGATCGCGCAGGATCAGATGGAAGTTGAACGCGGCGTTGCGCAGCGCGGCCATCGTCTGCGCGTCGCGTTTGTCGTCGTCGAAACGCTCGGCCGGGAAATGATCGACCGCGATCTGCGGGTCGTACACGAGCTTCCAGCCCGCGTTTTTCACCGCGAGGCTGAACGCCATGTCGTTGTGCACCTGCGCGCCCGCGCCGCGCAGACGTGCGTCGAAGCGGATCGTGCGCACCGCTTCGCGCCGGTAGCTCATGTTGGCGCCCTTCAGGATGTCGACCTCGCGCGCCGCACCGACACCCAGATGATGATTGCCGATGATCTTGCCGTGCGCGGTCACCTTGCCGACCAGCGGCCGCTCGCCGTCGAGCACGCGGCCTTTCTCGTGCACCCAGTCGCGCCCGCCCAGCGCGCCGAGGCGCGCATCGGCTTCGAACGCGGCCGCGATGCGCTCGACCCAGTCGCGGCGCGGCGCGGCGTCGTCGTCGGTGATCGCGATCACGTCGCCGCTCGCGGCGTCGAGCCCGCGATTCAGCGCCGCGACCTGGCCGGGGATGTCCACCGGCGCGATCACGAGCGGCAGGCGGCCGCCCGTGGACGGATCGCGCAGGCACGCATGGGTCGCGTCGTCGTCGACGCGCGCGACCACGATCACTTCGTCGGGCGCGCGCGATTGCCGCTCGAGCGCCGCGAGGCAGCGCGCCAGATCGGCCGGGCGGCGATAAGTCGGTACCAGTACCGTCAGTTTCATCGTGATCTCCTCTGTTCCTGTCGTGCAGAAGTCGGTGCTGGAGCGCGGAGCCCGCGTCACGTGCTCAGGTATGCCTGAGTCGCCGCGTAGCCGCGGTCGTAGCCGACCCGCGAGCGCGCCGGCATGCCGTTGAAGATGCCGCCCTGCACGTGGACGCCCGCCGAGCGCAGGCGTTTCAGCGCATCGGCCAGCTCGAGCTCGCTGTGCATGCCCGAGCGCATCACGAAGAACGTCGAGCCCGCATACGCGCCGATGATCGACGCATCGGTCACCGCGAGCACCGGCGGCGTGTCGATCAGGATCACGTCGTAGCGCTTCGCGAGGCCGTCGAGATACTGCGGCAGACGCGGCGACATCAGCAGCTCGGACGGATTCGGCGGACGGCGGCCGCACGAAATGAAGCTCAGGCCCTCGATGCTCGAACCGCGAATCGCTTCCTCCAGCGAGATCTGGCCGCTCAGCAGCTCGGACAGGCCGTTTTCCTGCAAGCCGCCCACGTAACGTTCGAGCGTGCCGCGCCGCATGTCGCCGTCGATCAGCAACACGCGCTTGCCCGAATGGGCGAGCAGCATCGCCAGGTTCACGCTGAGGAAGCTCTTGCCGACGCCGGCCATCGGCCCCGTCAGCATCACGATGCGGTTGCGCGCGTCCATCAGCGTGAACTGCATCGCGGTGCGCAGGCTGCGCAGACTTTCGATCGTCACGTCCTTCGGCCGCGCGTTCGCAAGCACCGGACGCAGCCGTTCGCCGCCCCGCGCATAGCTGTTTTCGAGCTGCACCTGCTCGGCGCTTTGCGGCACGAGGCCGAACACCGGCAGATGGAACGCGCGCTCGACGTGATCGGGGTCGTCGATGCCCTTGAACAGATTGCGGCGCAGGAACACGAAACCGGTGCCCGCGATCAGCCCGAGAATCACCGCCGCCGAGATGATCAGCATCTTCTTCGGCTTGACCGGCGCGCCGGGGCGCAGCGCGGCGTCGACGATATGGACGTTGCCGCCGGTGCCCGCCTTCTGCACCGACAGCTCCTGCACACGATTGAGCAGCAGCACGTAAATGTCTTCGGCGACCTTCGCGTCGCGCTGCAACTGCACGGCCTTCACTTCGGTGGCCGGCAGATTGCGGAAGCGGTCCGCGTATTTGGTGCGCTGCGCCTGCAATTCGGCCATCTGCTGACGCGCGGCGACGAGCGTCGGATGGTCGTCGCCGTAGCGCTCGGCGAGCTGCGTCATCTGCAGACGCAACGCGGCGATCTGCTGCTCGTATTGCACGCTGCCTTCGAGGTAGACCTTCGCCTCGTCGCTCGCGTTGATCGAGCCGGACTGACGTTGATAAGCGGTCAGCGCGGCCTCCGCGCGTTCGAGATCGGCCTTCAGGCGCGGCTCCTCGCTCTTCAGGAAGTCGAGCATCCTGCTCGCGTCGGCCTGCTTGTTCGACACGTGCTCGCGCAGATACGACTGCGCGAGCGCATTGGCGACGAGCGCCGCATGCTCGGGACTCTTGTCCTCCAGCGAGATCTGGATCACGCCGGTCTGCTTGCCCTGCTCCTGCACCGTGATCGCCGACTGGAACGCGGTGATCGCATCGAGATCGTTCGAGCGCACGACGGTGAACTCCTGCCCGGGGCGCGCGATCAGCGTGTTGACGACCATCGTCACGCCCCCGCCCTGCGCCTGCTGCCCGACCTGGCCGCGCAGCAGCAGCGAGCCGTTCGGCGCGAACAGTTCATAGTGCTGCGCGTCGATCACGCGCAGCAGCAGCTTCTCGCCTTCGAGCGACGGCGTCACGTCGATCGAATCGACGTCGACTTTTTCTCCGCCCCATGCGTAGGACGTGAGCCCCAGCCACGCGCGCGCGGGCTGGCCCGGCGTGGCGAGGCGCGCGGCGATGCTGCCGAGCAGCGGGATCGTCTTCGGCGTAACGCTGAAGTTCAGCTTGAGCTGCTGCACGACCGGCGCGACCACGCCACGGCTCTTGATGATTTCGATCTCGGCGTCGGTCGGCAGCGACGTCGAGCCGCTGGTGATCGCGGCGCCGGTCTGCGTTTGCGTGAGCGCCTGCGACATGCTGTCGGACTGCTCGACGCGCACGTGCGCATCGGCCGAATAAGTCGGCTTGGCGAGGTAGCAGTACGCGACCGCCATCGCGACGATGATCGCGGTGATCGCGAGCAGCCACCAGATGTCGTCGAGGATCACCTGCACCAGTTGTCCGAGGACGACGTCTTCTTCTTCGGTCTTGATCGGACCAGCCATGTGTGGAGAGAGTTGATTGCTCACTGTTCCATCCCGTGTCGTTGGCTTCGGCTTTCGCGTCAGCGGTACTTCTGCTTTCGTTGCACGTCCCGCACCGCCCGGACAACAGCGGCGCGGGACGTTACAGGCCAAACGTTCAGCGCGTCAGCTGCTTCAGATAGAACAGCGTCTGCACGCTCGGCAGCACCTGCTGCAACACACGGTTGAACGTGGTCGACGCGGCGGTGCCCACGTACACGACGTCGAGCGGCTGCAACTGGAACTGCGAGGACAGCATGATCGAGTCCGGCTGCGTCATGTCGAGGCGGAACACCTCGGGCGTGGTCGGATGCTCGCGCATGCCGCGCATCACGTAGATCTGGCGCGGATTGGCGTCGGTGTTGAGGATGCCGCCCCCTTGCGTGAGCGCGTCGGCGATCGTCATGCGGCCGCGCGCGATCGGCACCTGGATCGGCGTCTTCACTTCGCCCAACACGAAGATGCGGCTGTCGGTGCGGTCCGGCACGTTGACCACGTCGCCGTTCTGCAGCATCACGTCCTGGGTGGTATCGCCCTGATCGAGCATGCGATCGGCATTGAGCACATAGAGCTTGTGGTTGCGCGTGAGTCGCACGCGCTGGATGTCGGCGTCCGGGTTCGTGCCGCCCGAGCGCGTGATCGCGTCGACCAGCTTCAGCGGCACGTCGCTGACCGCGAGCGGTCCCGGCTGCTTCACTTCGCCCGTGACCTGGACCTTCTGGCCGCGATACGACAGCACGCGCACGTCGACCTGCGGATTGCGGATATAAGGCACGAGGCGGGCGGCGAGCTGATCGCGCAGCTCGGTCGTGGTCTTGCCCGCGGCCTGGATGCGGCCGACGAACGGGAAAAAGATCGTGCCGTCGGCGGCGATGGTCTGGCCGTACGGATCGGCCTGGCCCGGCAGCGCGGCCGTATACGGTTGCTGCAACGCACCCGCGATCGTCTGCGTGGTATTGCCGCCCGAGGACAAGGTACTGCCCTGCGGCGTGGTCAGCTCGGGGTGATCCCACACGGTGATGCCGAGAATGTCCTGCGGCGCGAGGTGGTACACGTACAGCGACGGATCGGACAGCGCCGCTGGCGGCAACGGCTGGATTTTCGCGGCGGCGGCTTGCGCCTGCGCCATGATCAGGTTCGCGTCGATCAGATGGACCGGATAGGTTTCGCTCGGCGCATGATCGTTGTCCTTGAGCCGCGACGTGTCGAGGTAATTGCCCGGTGCGGTCGCGCAGGCCGACAGAAAGGACGTCAGCAGAAGTGAGGCGGCGAGCTTCGTGCGCAAGCTCGCGAATGAGTTTTCGATGCGGAGTTTCTTCAGCATATTTTTTTCAGCCATCCCATGACCAGATGTTCGATGAGCACGAGACTCTCCCTGTATTCGTCTTCCGCGCCGCCGTGCGGATCGGCGACGTCCGAATCGGCTTCCCACTTGCCGAGCGGATAGACCTTGCCGCGCGCGGACGGATCGAGCGCTTCGACCTTGCTCACCTGCGCGCGCTCGGTCACCAGCACGAGATCGGCCGCGCGCACGAGCGAGCGCTCGAGGCGCCGCGCGTGGTGAACGCCGGCCGCGACGCCGCGCTCTTCGAGCAGGCGCCGCATCACCGGGTCCATGCCGTGGCCGTTCACCGCACGAATGCCCGCCGAATGAAACGCGATAGGTGCGGCCCCCGAGCGCGGCGCGCGCGCCTGGCTCGCCTTGAACAGCATCTCGGCGGCGGGCGAGCGGCACACGTTGGCGTGGCACACGATCAGAACGTTGTCGAACATGGCGGACTCTCTCGCGCGGCGATCGCGGTGGCTTCAGCGGCCGGAGGCTGCCGTCGCGGCGAGGTCCGCCGTCTGCATCGAACCTTTCGCGCCGACACGCGCCGGCGCGTTGCGCAACGCATGCCGCCGGCCGATCGCGTGATACTCGATGCCGAGTTCGAGCAGCACGTCCGGCTCGTACAGATTGCGGCCGTCGAAAATCAGCGGCGTCTTCAGCATGCGCTTCAGCGCATCGAAATCTGGGCTCTTGAAGACCTTCCATTCGGTCAGGATCACGAGCGCATCGACGCCGCTCGCCGCTTCCATCTCTTCACTCACGAACGAAAGTCGCGCATGCTGCTGCGGCACGTCCTTCAGATCGAGCGCGAGCACGCGCCTCGCTTCGTCGATCGAGACCGGGTCGTAGGCCTTCACGCGCGCGCCGCGGCCCAGCAGCCCGGCGATCAGCTCGCGGCTCGGCGCCGCGCGCATGTCGTCGGTATTCGGCTTGAATGCGAGACCCCAGACGCCGAACGTGCGGTCCGACAGATCCTCGCCGAGACGCGCGACTATCTTCTGCGCGAGGATCTGCTTCTGCGCATCGTTGACCGCTTCCACCGCTTCGAGAATGCGCAGGTTCGCATTGTGGTCGGCCGCGGTGCGGATCAGCGCCTGCACGTCCTTCGGAAAACAGGAGCCGCCATAGCCGCAACCCGCGTAGAGGAAGTCATAGCCGATGCGCGGATCGGAACCGATGCCGCGGCGCACCGCTTCAATATCCGCGCCGACGCGATCGGCCAGATTCGCGAGCTCGTTCATGTACGAGATACGTGTCGCGAGCATTGCGTTGGCCGCGTACTTGGTGAATTCGGCCGAACGCACGTCCATATACAGTGTGCGCTCGCGATTGCGGTTGAACGGCGCATACAGGCGCTTCATCAGTTCGCGCGCCTTTTCGCCGGGCACGTCCTCGTCGCAGCCGAGCACGATGCGATCGGGCCGCGTGAAGTCTTCGACGGCCGCGCCCTCCTTCAGGAACTCCGGATTCGACACGACCGAGAACATCGGCTCGACGCCGCGCGCGGCCAGTTCGGCGGCCACCACTTCGCGCACGCGCGAGGCGGTGCCGACCGGCACCGTCGATTTGTCGACGATCACCTTGAAGCCGGTCATATGGCGGCCGATGTTGCGCGCGGCCGCGAGCACGTATTGCAGATCGGCGGAACCGTCCTCGTCGGCCGGCGTGCCGACCGCGATGAACTGGATGTCGCCGTGCGCGACCGCGGCCTCGACGTCGGTGGAGAACGTCAGGCGCCTGGCGCGGCGATTGCGCGCGATGATCTCCTGCAGCCCCGGCTCGTGGATCGGCACGCCGCCGTTGTTGAGCACGTCGATCTTGCGCGCGTCGACGTCGAGACAGAACACGTCGTGGCCGATGTCGGCCAGACACGCGCCGGTCACGAGGCCGACATAGCCGCTACCGATGATCGTCAGGTTCATGGATTGCACCTCGGTAAAAAAGTTGATTCAGGAATGCGCTCGCGCGATGCGTGGCATCGGCGCGGCCCGGCACCCCGCGTTCAATAGGCGTTGCTGCCCGCGAAGCCCTTCCACAGCGTCAGCACGACGATCTTGATGTCGAGCCAGAAGGTCCAGTGCTGCATGTAGTACAGATCGAGCTTTACGCGGCCCATCATCTTTTCGATGCGATCGGTTTCGCCGCGATAACCGTTGATCTGCGCCCAGCCGGTAATGCCCGGCTTGATCCGGTAGCGGTGCATGTAGCCCTTCACCAGATCCTTGTAGATGTCGTCGTGCTCGAGCGCATGCGGACGGGGACCTACCACCGACATCTCGCCGCGCAGCACGTTGATGAATTGCGGCAGTTCGTCGAGGCTGGTGCGGCGCAGGAACGCGCCGACCGCGGTAATGCGCGGATCGCGCCGCGTCGCCTGGGTGATCTTGCCGGCCGCTTCCGTGTGGACCTTCATCGAGCGGAACTTGAAGATCTCGAACTCGCGGCCGTCGATGCCCTTGCGCCGCTGGCGGAAAAACACCGGCCCCGGCGAGCTGAGCTTCACCATCAGCGCGATCGCGAGCATCAGCGGCGACAGCGCGAGCAACGCGCCGAACGCGAACAGGCTGTCGAACACGCGCTTGGGCAGCACGCGCAGATCGGTGATCGGCGAGGCGGCCAGATTGATCGCGGGCACGCCGAGCAGCTCGACCATCGGCTGATTGAACAGCGTCAGGCTGCCGACGTCGGGGATGAAGCGGATGTTCACGAAGTCGTTGCGCAGATCCATCACGAAGCGATGGATCGCTTTCTCCTTCGAGATCGGCAGCGCGAGCCACAACTCGCGGATCGCGCGCTGCCGTACCAGTTCGATCATGCGCTGATAGTCGCGCTCGACCGGCACGCCGGCGACCGCGTGCGCGGCGTCCGGGTCTTCGTAGGGATTGATCGTGCCGTCCTCGTCGAACACGACGACGGGCTTGAAGCCAGCTTCGGGACGGCCGCGCATCTGTTCGATCAGGAAGCGGCCGTACGGCGCGCCGCCGACGATCGCGACCGCGCGCTGATTGAAGCCCTCGCGGCGCAGCCCGCGCAGGATCGAATAGACGATCACCTTCGTGACGACCAGCAGCACGATCGACGCGAGCGCCCAGTAAACGAGCCACAGCCGCGACAGGCTGTCGGCGCGGTGCACGCTGAAGCTGATCAGCACGCCGGTCACTTCGACCATCAGCCAGCCGCCCGTGACGCGCGACAGCAGATCGTAGAGCGGCTTGCCACGCCACGACTGATAGATGCCGAGCGGCGGGAAGAACACCACCACGAGCAGGCAGCCGAACGCGAGCGACACGCTTTGCATATCGTCGAGCCATACCACTCTGCCGCTGTGCACGCCCGCCGCCAGCACCGCGGCGAGCGCGACCATGGCGATGTCGATGATTCTTGCTAGAACGCTCAGCATGCGCCGCCCCTCTGTTCGTCAGTCAAGTGCGATCCATCGGTTGGTTGAAATGGCTGTTGCATGCGGGTTTCATCGTTGGGCTTTTTTATTTCCGATCTGCCTGGCGGCGCGATTGGACTGAATGAGCCTGAATGGCCAGACCGCAAATTCCGAATGCGAATGAGTGAATACCCTTGTTCATACCTCAATAAAGCGGTATTAAAATTCCCACGACAAGACCGCAAAAAATCTCAAATTGTATCGGTCAAAATTTCGCCATTTTTTATGCATTTTGTGCGGCAATTGTTGCCGCAATGCGGCCCGACATAACATTCCGGGCAGCCCATTCGAGCGCTTTCATGTAGAAGCTTTCGCTTTGCCAACAGTTCTGGCGCGAAGCTCTGGCGCCACTCGCGCTGTCATTCTTGCGCATCATTAAGAGAAAAAAATGCTTGCTGATTTTTTTCAGGTAATTTTTATTTATAAATAAATCGACGAGACATTTTTTGGTGAATTTCGAATAAATTTGATACGCCGTTTATCGGAATTGTATTTAACGCGCTTTTATTGATTCGTGACTTCGTGATAAAACTCGACGCATTCATCCAGCCTCGAGGAGAGTTCACCATGACAGCTCCGGCCCCGGTCACGCCTGCCGGCACCCGGCCCACCCCCGCCCAATCGCCCATGCCCTCAACCGCAACCAGCGTCAAGCTCAAGGTTCATCCCGTGATTCTCGCGGGCGGCTCGGGCACCCGGCTGTGGCCGATGTCGCGCGAGCAGCATCCGAAGCAGCTGATCGGCCTGCTCGGCGAAGAGTCGCTGCTGCAATCGACGACCCGCCGTCTCGATGGGCTCGAAACCGGTTATCCGCTTGCCGGCCAGCTCGTGGTCGTCGCCAATGAAGAACAGCGCTTCACGACGGCCGAACAATTGCGCACGAGCGCCAAGCCGAGCCGGCTGATACTCGAACCCGTGGGCCGTGACACCGCGCCCGCGTTGACGGTGGCCGCGTTGTCCGTCGCCGCGCAGGATGAAGACGGCATCATGGTCGTGATGCCCGCCGATCACGCGGTCACCGACAGCGCAGAATTTCACGCGGCGCTCGCCGCCGGCGTACAGCATGCGGCCGCTGGCCATATCGTCACCATGGGAATCGTGCCGACGCGTGCCGAAACCGGCTACGGCTATATCCGCATCGGCGCGCCGCTCGGTTCTGACGATGCGCAGACCGCAGCAGCGGCTCGCCCGGTCGCGCATCGCCTCGACCGTTTCGTCGAAAAGCCGCATCTGGAACTCGCGCAGCGCTATGTCGAATCACGCGAATACTGGTGGAACAGCGGTATTTTCATCGTGCGCGCATCGACGTGGCTCAAAGCGATCCGCCATTTTCAGCCGGCCATTTACGAAGCATGCGAATCGGCCTTCGCGGGCAGCACGGCGGACGGCGACTTCTTCCGGCTGCAACGCGATGCGTTCAGCGGCTCGCCGTCGAATTCGATCGACTACGCGGTGATGGAAAAGCTCGGCGCCGATCAGAGCATCGCGTCGGGCGTGGTCGTGCCGCTTGCGGCCGGCTGGTCCGACGTCGGTTCGTGGGACGCGATCTGGGACATCAGCGAGAAGGACCCCGATCGCAACGTGAGCCGCGGCCGCGTGATGTTCGAAGGCGCGAACTCCACCTTCGCGCATTCCGAAGGACGACTGATTGCCTGCGTCGGCACGCAGGATCTCGTCGTCGTCGAGACCGCCGATGCGATTCTGGTCGCCGACAAATCACGCGTGCAGGACGTCAAGAAGATCGTCAACCGGATTCGCGAGAATGGCGGGCTCGAAGCGGCCAATCATCGCAAGGTGCATCGGCCGTGGGGCAACTACGATTCCGTCGACACCGGCGAGCGCTTCCAGGTCAAGCGGATCGTCGTGAAGCCGGGCGCGCGGTTGTCGCTGCAGATGCATCATCACCGCGCGGAGCACTGGATCGTCGTGCGCGGCACCGCGCTCGTCACGCGCGGCGACGAACGCTTTATCGTGTCCGAAAACGAGTCGGCCTATATTCCGCTCGGCGTTACGCATCGCCTCGAAAACCCGGGCAAGATGCCGCTCGAAATGATCGAGGTGCAGTCGGGTTCGTACCTCGGCGAAGACGATATCGTGCGCTTCGACGATACGTACGGAAGGCAATGAGGCGCGACCGGTCGCAATGACGAAGCGGGAACCGGCGGCGGCGCAAAGCGGCCGCGGGGACCGCCGGGCTCATCCCACGTATGAGATGAGTTCTTTGTAGGTTGCGGATAAGTGCTCCGCGGTGCCGCTGTCGGTCGTCACCGTGGGCGTGCTTGCCCCGCCCGCGGTCGCGGTGTCCGACGGATAGCGGCGCAGCGTCCCGCGCAATGCATTCAGTGATGGCTTCAGCGGCCCGTGCAACGGCGCGCCGTGATTGCCCGGGTGATTCGCGATGCCATTGACCGATGCCGGTTCCGGCGCATGACGCAGGCCTGACAACGAACGGTCCGCGGACCGCTGCGCAAGGTTCGCCGACGCGGGCGCGGCCGTTGCGTGGACCATCGTCGTGGCCGCCGCGTCGGTCGCGCATTCGCGATCGATCCACTGACGCGCCCAGTCGAGCGCGAACTGCTGCGCGTGCTGCGCATCCGCGAAGCGCGGGCCCACGAGGCCAGAGCGCTCGACGCGCTTGCCGTCCCTGATGATCTCCGCCCACCCGCGATACATCGCATTCGGCACTTCCTCGACCACCACGTAGATCAGATAACCGCGCGAATCGGCGACCTGCATGCCGCGCGGGGCGAGGCCTATCGTCAGCGACGGGCGCGGGTCGTCGACCGCGACGGGCTCGACCGTGCCGGATGCGGCCGGTTCGACGCGCATCTGCGCCGCCGTCGCGGACGTCGCCACTGCGGACGTCGCGAACGCCGATGTCGCCACCGCGCTCGCCGGCGCAAGCCCCGACAATTGCCGCGTGATGTCGCCGATCGGATCGGCCGTACGCCATTGGCTCAACGCGCTCGCAACGCCGGGCGCCTGCCACGACTCGGGACTCTTCCACGACACGCCGCGCAGATTATTGTCTTCGCGCGGGCTCGGGGTTTGCGCAACCGGTGCCGCAGGTCTGGCCGTAACGGGCGGCGCCGGTTGGGGAATGTATGCGAACGTGCGCCCGCTCTGCGACAGCAGACGGACCATCTCCAGCAGTGTGCCGTTCAGTTGCCACTCTTCGAAGCGGCGGCGGCAGGTGGGACCGGACGGATAGCGGCCCGGCAGCTTCGACCACGGCTCGCCGGTGGTCATGATCCACAGCACGGCATTCGTCACGATGCGCGGTTCGGCGCGCGGCCGGCCGCGCCGGTTCAGACGGACGGCCGGCTCGTCGGAGACGAGCGGCGCGAGCAGCGCCCATTCGTCGTTGTTTAGCTCATCGAAAAACATTGGATTTTCTCCACGCGGCCTGGCCTGGCCGCGGCGTTGGGCCTGCCACGGATTCTCAGCGTTCACGACCCGTGTGCGGCCCTCGGTTGCACAAATTTGTTTGGTCCGTTCGGCTCGCTGGAGCAGCCCGCCCACACGTGGTGCGGCTCTTCCCTATTACGAAGCACAAAACGCGGTCTCACTCGTGCGTGGGAAAATTTGTGCACGAAGCATACCATTCCAATCTTTGCATGAGTACAGTTGAGACAAGTGTTACGGATAGAAACAATCTTGTCGGTTTCGCTGCGTCGATTCTCGTATTGCCGTAACAGAAGCCGCTGCTTATCCGGCATCGGATCTGTCTATTGCAAAGCACAATACCGCATCACCGAACAGAATGGGCTTTAGAAATGTAATTGCCGATCCAGCATGCATTTCTATGCGCTTTGATGGTTGATGTGACATCGGTTTCGAGCGTCGGCGAACGGACTGCGACGCGCCCGCGCGGTGACATGGAGGCAACCGGAGGCGCACACGCGGCGGCCGCGCATGCGCGGAGTTCGAGGCGTGACAGAAGCGACGAAGTCGCTTCGAACGACGTTACGGGCGCACTGGTTTCGATGCGTGCTCGCCGACGACCGTGGTCCATTCGCGCACGCGCCAACGCGTAACCAGTCCGGAGAGTACGTACGGATCGGCGGTAGCAAAGGCCTCTGCCACCGCAGGCGACGCGCCGGTGAAGAGCAGCACCGCACCGTCCGTCGGCTCCGCGAGCGCGCCGGCGAGCAGCAGTTCGCCGCGCTCGGCGGCGGCCCATGCGAGTTTCAGATGCGCGTCGCGATGCTCGCCGCGCCGCTCCAGATAGTCGGGTACCAACTCGTACATCAACAGGTAATGCATGGTGAGTCTCCTCGCGAGGTTGAGGGTTGGCAGGGAGCGGCATGCACCGGAGCGCAGTCGAGGATAACGGCGACTACCGAATTTCGTGCCTATTTTCTATTCAGTTGCATTCGCAGCAATATGAAAATTCTCATTGCCTGTTAACCATATATCAAAATAGCGGAAACCGTAATTTCGTTTCAATAAGCTTGAAATAAACGTCACGAGCAATCTGCATTGCATGACAAAATTCGCGCTCTCGTTCATTCGATTGTTTCAAACGCCGCGGCGCCAGTTGCGCCACGCTGCTCAGGGAAAACGAGCGCGGACCGCTGTCAACCGGAATGCATTTTGAGCCGTTCTCGCAGACGGCATTTGCCATAATGGATGCGCCGATGGGCCCATGAATGCCGTCGTCGCCCGCGCGCATGAACGATCAGAAACGTTTTCACCACCGATGGAGTGTCCCATGAAAATTCAATCCGCTATCGCTACGCTGGTGTTGGGCGCGGTACTCGTATCGCCGGCGTTTGCGCAGAACAGCCAGCAAACCAAGATGGCCGACTGCAACAAGCAGGCCGCCGACAAGAAAGGCGACGAGCGCAAGGCGTTCATGCAAACCTGTCTTTCCGCGAAGCCGGCCGCCGCCGCACCGATGAGCCAGCAGGACAAGATGAAGGTGTGCAACAAGCAGGCGGCCGACAAGAAAGGCGACGACCGCAAGGCCTTCATGAAGACCTGCCTGTCCTCCTCGGCGCCGGCCAACTGAGCGAAAGGCGGAGCCGTCCCCCACGCCGGCGCCCTCCGATCGACGCCGCGCCGGCGCATCGTTGCGCCCACGCGGCGCTCCGATCGAGTCCCCCCGCTTCGTCGTCCACCCGCCGCAACGCGCCGTTTTCTTCTATGATGGCTGCGGAGACGGCCCACCCTCACTCATATAGAACCAAACAACTACGCGGGCCGCCATCTTGTCGTTGGTGCTACTGAGCATCGATCGGAGGCAAGGATGGTATCGAAGCACAAAAACCGCTGGTTAAGGCGGTGGTTGCTGGTCATCATATTCTGGGCCGTGCCTGTGGCGATCGTGGCGGTCAACGAGATCCGCGAGGAAATGTCGTACAACGCGGTCGATCTCGACCGCGCGCTGACCACCTGGAATTTCACCCAGGCGCAGCGCATCGCCGGGGCGCCCGCGCATTGCCATGGCAAGCCCGACGAGGCCAAGGCGGCCGGCTGCCCGGCCGACGTACTGGCCGCCAACGCGCCGCGCCAGCAGGACGCGATCAACGAATACAGCGTGCGCCGCTCGACGCTATTGGCCTATCTGTGGCACGCATTCGTCGGCTATTGGATCGTGCCGGCGGCTATGCTGTTCGCGATCGGCGCGATCATCGGCATGGTGCGCCGCGCGCTGCGGCGCCCGCCCGCGGTCAAGAGTCCGGCGAATCATGGGTGAGCGGCGGCCGCGCCGCTTGCACTTCGCCGCAATTTGCTGCGCCGAAACAACACTCTCATTGCCATGTCGATGGGCCGCCGCGCAACGCGAAAATCGGTAAAAACCGGCCCATCGTGCGGCCACGCCGAAGCGTCCCCACAATCGCCGCGACTCGGGCGCTGTTTAGCGTCGCCCCTCGGATCGTCGCTCGACGCGTGCTCGGAAGTCGCGCGCAAGGCCGGTCAAATTTACTGGGAAGACTTTTTGCGATCAGGCTCAAACCCTTGTCCCATAAGGCTTTTCGCGTTGTCACGCAACGCGCCTTTTGCACCAGCCTGTGTTATAACTCAAAGGCAACCAGGCGACACCACCACGGTTGCGCCCCGGATCCATGACGGAGAAAAACGATGCAAAGACGACACTTCATGTTGAAGACGACCGCTGCGCTTGCTTTCGGAGGCCTTGCACTCGCCGGCTGCACGACGACGGGCAACACGCCGGAAAATGCTCATGTCGACGCCTCGAAACGACAGTCGATCGACGCCAGCGTCGACGGCACGCTGTCCAAGCTATTCACGACCGTGCCGGGCTCGCGCGAGCTGGTGTCGAAGGCGCGCGGCGTGCTGGTGTTCCCGTCGGTGCTGCAGGCGGGCTTGATCGTCGGCGGCCAGTATGGCGAAGGCGCATTGCGGGTGGGCGGCGCGACGGTCGGCTATTACAGCACCGCGTCGGGCTCGTTCGGCCTGCAGGCGGGCGCGCAGTCGAAGGCGATCATCTTCCTGTTCATGACGCAGGATTCGCTCGACAAATTCCGCAACGCGGAGGGCTGGTCGGCCGGCGTCGATGCATCGGTCGCGCTCGTGAAGATCGGCGCGAATGGCGCCGTCGACACGACCACGGCCACTGCGCCGGTGCAGGTTTTCGTGTTGACGAACGCGGGCCTGATGGGCGACGTCTCGCTGCAAGGCACGAAGGTCACGCGGCTGAAGATCTGAGCGCGCTCATCGGCGCGCTTCACTGATCACTTGCGCGCGCATCGCGGCGAAGGCCGCGCGGTGGACCCTGTGCGGGTCGTCGCGCGGTCTTTTTGTTATGGATGCCGATGCCGACGCTCGGGAACGGAAAAACTCGCGCGCAAAAAAAAACGGCGCCGCGCATCGCGCACCGCCGTCCTTCGCTTCGACACGTCCCAACGATCCCGCGTCAACGGCCCGACGAATCGACCACCTTGAACCTCGAGCGCTTCTGTGCGCGAATCACCAACTGATAGGCCTCCACATACTCACGCGCCATCCGGTGCGACGTGAAGCGCTCCTCGAAACGCCGCCGCACGCCCGCGCGCGACACCTTGTGCAGCCGGTTCACGGCCGCCACCGCGCCGATCTCGTCCTCGACGATGAACCCGGTCACGCCCTCTTCGAGCACTTCGGGCACCGAGCCGCGGTTGAACGCGATCACCGGCGTGCCGCAAGCCATCGCCTCGATCATCACGAGACCGAACGGCTCCGGCCAGTCGATCGGAAACAGCAGCGCATGCGCGCCCGACAGAAACTCGGCCTTCTGATGATCGGCAATCTCGCCGATGTACTCGACGTACGGCAGGTCGAGCAACGGCCGGATATCGCGCTCGAAGTACTCGCGATCGGCCGCATCCACCTTGGCGGCGATACGGATCGGCATGCCGCAGCGGCCGGCGATGCGGATCGCCGTATCGACGCGCTTTTCCGGCGAAATCCGACCGAGAAACGCGAGGTACTTCTGCTCGACCGGTTGCGGCGTATAGAGCTGCGCCGGCAGGCCGTGATAGACGGTGGTGAGCCAGCGCGCCTGCGGCAGCGGATGACGCTGCGCGTTCGAAATGGAGATCACGGGCGCGGTGTTGAACGTGTCGAACACCGGCTGCTGCTCGGGCAGATCGAGCCGGCCGTGCATCGTCGTGACGAACGGCGTGTCCTGCCGCTTGAATACCGAGAACGAGTAGTAGTCGAGGTGGAAATGCAGCACGTCGAACTCTTCGGCCTGGCGGCGCACGAGTTCCATCAACAGCATATGCGGCGCGACGCGGTCGCGAATGCCCGGATCGAGCCGCAGCGCGCGCGGCCACACCGCTTCGAGCTTCGCGCTCGTGACGGAGTCGCCGCTCGCGAACAGCGTCACGTCGTGGCCTTGCTCGACCAGCGCTTCGGTGATGTACGACACGACGCGCTCCGTGCCGCCGTAGAGCTTCGGCGGCACCGATTCGGTCAGCGGGGCGATCTGCGCAATCTTCATATTGTGTCTCCGTGAGCCGGCGGCTGGCGCGCAATCGCGATGCCGTCGGCGACGCCGAGTATGACAGCGCCATGACGTCGGAACAATGCGCGCGGTCCCTAACGCGGTCCCTAAGCGCGCCGCATGCATCGTCGCTACGGGGAATTATTCCCTGGCATCGGTCGAAAAGCCGCAGGTCTTGCAATTGCTCGGTGCTGTTACAAGCGGCTTACATCCGGTGACACGCGGCCACGCGCCGGGTTTGCGCGGGCTTTGGGCCGTCGCCGCGCCGTCATTTGTGGCCGCCGCCCTCGCCCGACCCGCGCACTGGCATGCTGCGCAAATCCCGGAGGAAGCTGTCGCGCCACACTCCGAGATCGTTCTTACGCAGCGCGGCCATGTCGATCTCGTGACGCCGCTGGCGCGCGTCGAGCGGCATTTGCAGCGCACGTTGCAAGGCCTCGCACATGCCGATCGCATCGTGCGGATTGACGAGCAGCGCGCCAGAGAGCTCGGCGGCCGCGCCCGCGAAAATCGACAGCACGAGCACGCCGGGATCGTCGGGATTCTGCGCGGCCACGTACTCCTTCGCGACGAGGTTCATGCCGTCGTGCAGCGGCGTGACGAAGCCGATCTGCGACTCCCGAAACAGCGACATCAGCTTCCAGCGGTCGTACTGCTGGTTCAGATAGCGGATCGGCGTGTAGTCGAGCCCCGAGTAGCGGCCGTTGATGCGCCCTGCCTCGTATTCGAGATCCTGGCGGATCTTCTGATAGGTCGCGACGTCCGAGCGCGTAGGCGGCGCGATCTGCACGAGCGTGACGTTGCCGCGCCATTCGGGCGAGCGTTCGAGCAGCAACTCGAACGCGCGAAAGCGCTCGACCAGTCCCTTCGAATAGTCGAGCCGGTCGACGCTCATGACCAGCTTGCGCCCCTCGAGGCTTTGCTTCAGCTCGAGCACGTGCTGGCGGCTTTCGTAGCGCTTGGCCTGCTCGGCGATTTCGTCGGGGAACACGCCGATCCGGTAGACGCCGGTGCACAGCTTGCGCCCGAACGCCTCGACGATGCCGTCCGCGCTCACCGTGCCGCGCGCGTGACGCGTCACGTAGTCGTGGAATGCCTGCTGGTCGGTGGCGGTCTGGAAGCCGAGCAGGTCGTAGCACGACATCGACTTCACCAGTTCCTCGTGCGGCGGAATGTTGAGCAGGATCTGCGGCGCGGGAAACGGAATATGCAGGAAGAAACCGATGCGGTTCGTCACGCCCTCGCTGCGCAGCGCCTCGGCAAACGGGATCAGATGGTAGTCGTGAATCCAGATGATGTCGTCGGGTTCGAGCAGCTTGACCAGCTTGTGAGCGAGCCATGCGTTGACGCGCCGGTAGCCCGCGTACTCCTCGCGCTCGTAGCGCGCGAGGTCGTTGCGGTAGTGGAATACCGGCCACAGCGTCGCGTTCGAGAAGCCGCGGTAGTACTGGTCGTAGTCCTTGCGCGTGAGGCCGACGGTTGCGAAGGTCACCGCGCCGTCCTGCTCGAGCATCGGCCCAGCGTTGGCGACCGTTTCGCTGACTACGTCGCCGCTCCAGCCGAACCAGACGCCGCCTGCATCCTTCAGCGCGCCGAATACGCCGACCGCGAGTCCACCCGCCGATCCCTTGGTCTCCGTCGGCGTCGCGACGCGATTCGACACGACGATCAATCGGCCCATAGTGCATGTCCTCCGTCATTCTTGCGATGCGCCGCGACGCCTGGGCAGGCGTGGCGCGCCCCTGAACAGCAATCGGCGTGCCCGCGCATCGCCGGGCTTGCCGAGGGCGGTCGCCATTCGCCGCTCGCCACGCGCGATTCGCGATCCGCAACGCCCGGCTAAGCCTGCTCCTTAGCCTTCTGCGCGACCTCGCCCGCGCCAGTGCGATCGATGCGGCTCGCCACCGGATCGGCTTCGGTATGCGCGGCGGTGCTGCCGGCTGGCGCCTGCCGGCTGCGCGGCAGCCAGTCGCTCGGGCCAGCGCCACCGGTCTCCAGCTCCGCCGACACCTCGGCACGCGCCCGCGGCAGGTATTCCGGGTAATGCCGATGAACGAAATCGAGCAGCCCTTCGCGCACGCGGCAGCGCAGATCCCACGCAAGGCCGGAATCGGGCGCGCTGACGAGCGCGCGCAACTGCATCGCGCGCTCGGTGCAGTCCGTCACCTGCAGCACCTGCACGCGACGGTCCCACTCGGGCGCGTTCTCGACGATGCGCGCAAGCTCCTCGCGCAGCGGCGCGAGCGGCATCCGGTAATCGACGAACAGGAACACGGTGCCGATGATCTGCGAGCTGCTGCGGGTCCAGTTCGAGAACGGATTTTCGATAAACCATTGCAGCGGCACGATCAGACGGCGCTGATCCCACAGCCGCACCGACACGTACGTGCCGGTGATCTCCTCGATGCGTCCCCACTCGTCCTGGATCACGACGACGTCGTCGAGGCGGATCGGTTGCGACAGCGCGATCTGCAAACCGGCGATCAGGTTGCCGAGCACCGGCCGCGCCGCGATACCGGCGACCAGACCGGCGACACCCGCCGACGCCAGCAGGCTCGCGCCGATCTGCCGCACGTTGGGCAAGGTCATCAGCGCACCGCCGACACCGATGATCACGATCACGATCATCACCGAGCGCGCGAGTACGCGCGCCTGCGTATGGATGCGGCGCGCCTGCAGGTTATCGGCGGAATCGAGCGGATGGGCGCGGATGATCGCTTCGCCGATCGCCGCGGCCGAGCGCACCGACAGCCACGTCAGCGCGGCGATCAGCGCGATGCCGGTGATGTCGCGCACCGGTTCGATGAAGTTGAGGGTGTCGGGTGCCTCGGACCAGACCCACGCGAACGCGAGGATCACGAGGGCGAACAGCGACGGCTTGTCGATGTAGCGCAGCACGACGCTCGTCAGCGCGTGCGGCCGCGCGAGTCGCTTCACGACGCGCGCGCCGAAGCGGTGAATGCCGCTCGCCACGATCGCCACGATGGCCGTCACGATCAGCGTGCCGAGCCACGTATGCAGCGGCGCGGCCGCCACGCGGTAGAAGTCGTCGATAGTAGGCATAACGGGCATCTTCCTCCGGGCTCGATGAGCGGCGGCGCGCCTGCGCGACTACTGACATCCGGGGCGCACGACCGCGCCTGGGCGTTACAACGGGTTCTTCGATGCGCCGCGGTTATCGATCAGCCGCCGCTCTTGCAGGGAAACGCCTTGCCGAGACCCAGCGAAATCGCCGTGCTCGCGTTGTAGCCCGCGGCGTTTGGGTTCTCGGCGATGTACTTGCGCACCGCGTCGGTCAACTGCGCCGAGCGCGCATCCGGCGGCAGGCAGAAGTACTGGCCGACGCGCGGACCGGTGGTGCCGCCGATCGCGTCGATCGTGTTGAAGATGCCGTCGGCCGCGCCTTCGATGTAGGCCGCGCAGGCGCTACGCGAAGCCACGTCCGTCTTGGTGCACAGCTTGTTGAGGTCGCCTCCCGTAAACGCGGCTGCCGAAAGCGGCAAGGCAAGCGCGCCGGCGAAAATCAAAGCCCGCAGCATGGTGTTCCTTTCCAGGGTTGTTTATTCACGCGGTCTTTCTGCCGCGTCCGGACGGCGCGCTACGCGGCGCGCCGAAGTCGTCATTCTGCACTGTTTTACGCGGCGGCAGCAGGCCGGCAGCCGCGCAGCTCGGGCAAAACGGCTGCAAAGCGGCACGGCATGGCGAGGCGCCTGACGCTTCGCGGGCGCACCGCGCCGCCTGCCGACAAAACGTCATTGCTTCTGCTGCTGCGTCTGCTGCATGCGCGCCGTGAGCCCTTCGACGACGTCCGGCTCCTTGTAGGTCTTGGCGAAATCGAGCGCGGTCATGCCGATCTGGTTTTTCACCGACAGGTCCGCGCCGTTGTCGAGCAGCAGCTTGACGGTGGAAACGTGGCCGCCGCGCGCGGCCATCATCAGCGGCGTGGTGCCGTTCGGCGAGCCCGCGTCGACGTAGGCCGAGTGGTCGAGCAGCACCTTGACGATGTCGTCGTGGCCGTTCGCGGCCGCGTAGTGCAGCGGCGCCCAGCCCTTCTTGTTGACCTCGGCGCCCTTCGCGATCAGCAGATTCACGAAGTTCAGGTCGCCGACCAGCGACGCCATCATCAGCGCGTTTTCGCCGGCCTTGTCCTGAATCTCGATATCGGTCTTTGGATTCGCAAGCAACGCGGCCGCGACCTTGTCGGATTTCTCGCGCGCGGCGATCACGAGCAGCGGGATGCCCTGATTGTCGACGCTGTTCGGGTCCATGCCCTTCGCGAGCAGCTTGTTGACGCCGTCGACGTCGTCGAACTTGACCGACTTGATCAGCGAGTCGATCGGCGCCGCATGCGCGGGCACCGCGACGAGCGCCGCGCACGCGAGCGCGGCGGCGCACGCGAGACGGCGCGCCGGCGCGAGAGCCCGGGCGGCCGACCCGGCGGACAGCGGTTGGAAATCAGCGGACGACGTCGAAATATTTGTCATATGGTACTTTAGGAAATCTTCCTATCCCTTTGATGTTACGCGGCTTTGTGGCTCAGATTCCGGCCGGTGCGGCGAGTCCGAACAGTCTGAAGAAGTTTTGCGTGGTAGCGGCGGCCAGCGCCTCGTCCGGCATCTCGCGTTGCTGCGCGATGAAGCGTCCGACATAACTGACGTACGCAGGTTCATTCGGTTTGCCGCGATACGGCACCGGCGCCAGGTACGGCGAGTCGGTTTCGATCAGCAGACGGTCGAGCGGCACGCGGCGCGCGACGTCCTGCACATCGGTCGCGCTCTTGAACGTGACGATGCCCGACAGCGAAATGTAAAAATTCTGCGCGAGCGCCTGCTCGGCGATGGCCCACGGTTCGGTGAAGCAATGCATGACGCCGCCCGGCACGCCGGCGCGCTCCTCGGCCATGATGCGCAACGTATCTTCCGACGCCGAGCGGGTGTGGATGATCAGCGGCTTGCTGGTCGCGTGCGCGGCGCGGATGTGCGTGCGAAAGCGCTCGCGCTGCCACTCCATGTCGGCGATCGAGCGGCCTTCGAGGCGGTAGTAATCGAGCCCGGTTTCGCCGATCGCGACGACCTTCGGGTGCCCGGCCAGTTCAACCAGCTCGGCTACGCTCGGCTCGCGCATGTGCTCGTGATCGGGATGCACGCCGACCGACGCGTACACGTTGTCATAGCGGCTGGCGATGTCCAGTACCGACGGCAGCGTTTCAAGATCCACCGACACGCACAACGCGTGCGAGACCGAATGGCTGCGCATGTTTTCGAGCACTTGCGGCAGACGGTCCGCGAGTCCTTCGAAGTTGATGTGGCAGTGTGAATCGACAAACATGGTCAGGTCCTGCGAAAAAGGGGCTTGCGGCTGGGCGATGGCGTGGCCGGGGCCGCTTGGGACAGCTCAGGTGGCGCTGCTTGCACAGCGTGCTCAACCGGCGTGCGCAAGACGCTTGCCAAGAATCACCAGATCGCGCTCGACGCCATCCAGCACCGCGACGCGCGGTAACGTGCCCCATGCATCGAAGCCGAAGCCGCGGAACAGCCGCACGCTCGCTTCATTGTGACCGAACACGAAGCCGAGCACCGTATCGATGCCAAGACCCGGTGCCGCGTCGAGCGACGCCGCCAGCAGTTGCTTGCCGAGTCCCTGGCCGCGCGCGCTTTCGTCGAGATAGATGCTGACTTCGGCGGTGCGCTGATAAGCCGGCCGGCCATAAAAATCGGAAAAGCTGAGCCACGCGATCACGCGGCCCGCCTGCTTCGGATCTTCGACCACCCACAGCGGCCGCTTCTGCGGGCTGTGCGCATGAAACCACCCATGCCGGCTCTCGACGCTGACCGGCTCGAGGTCCGCGGTGACCTGGCGCGACGGGATCGTCGAATTGTAGATGGCGACGATCGCGGGCAGATCGTCGAGCGTGGCGTCGCGGTAGGAAAGGCTCATGGCGGTTGGCTTGAATGAAAAAAAGACGGCAGGCTGTCCGGCTGCGGGCTCACGCAAACAGCGCGCGATAGCCGATGAACAGTTCCTCGAACACGAGCCGCGCGTTCAACGGATGGTTCTCGACCGCGCGCTGGCGCGTGACGGTGCGCAGAAAACGCGCGAATGCGTTGGCGTCGGCCTGGGTGGCGCAGCGGGTGAGCGCGGCCGACGCCTGCGGGAAATAGCGCGGCGCGCCGGCGGTGCGCTGCGCGAGCAGATCGTACATCCAGCGCTGCAGCCAGCCGAGCACGAGCGGCACCGGGAGCTTCTGCAGCGCCTCACCACACGCGAATGCGTCGCACCCGGCGCCGGCCGCGAGCTGCTTGAGCGTCCAGTCGCGCAGCGGACGGTTTTCGTCGCTGGCGAGCGCGAGCGCGGCGAGCGGCGCGCCACCCGCTTCGGCGAGCAGCGCGCGGGCGTCGTCGACGCCTTGCGCGGCCAGCCACTGCGCGGCGGTGTCCGGCGCGGGCACGCTCATCGGCCACTGACGGCAGCGGCTAATGATGGTCGGCAGCAAACGGTCGACGCGCGCCGACACCATCAGGAACACGACGCCCGCGGGCGGCTCTTCCAGCGTCTTCAGCAACGCGTTGGCGGCCGCGACGTTGAGCGCCTCGGCCGGATACAGCACGACGACGCGCGCGCCGCCGCGATGCGAACCGATGCCGACGAAGTCGAGCAGACCGCGGATCTGTTCGATCTTGATTTCCTTGCTCGGCGTGCGGGTCTTCTTGCCTTCGTCGCCATCGGCTTTTTCGGCCTTGTCGTCGGCGCCGTTCGCGGCGTTCGCGAGGCCGGCTTCGGCGGCGAGTGCCTCCGGCACGACGATGCGGTAGTCGGGATGATTGCCCTGCGCGAACCAGTTGCAGGCCACGCACGCGCCGCACGGCTCGCCGTTCGGTTGCGGCGCCTCGCACAGCAGACCCTGCGCGAGGTGCTGCGCGAAACGCAGCTTGCCGATGCCCGCCTGGCCGTGCAGCAACAATGCGTGCGGCCAGTGGCCGTGCAGCTGCTGCAGGCGATTCCAGTCATCGGCTTGCCACGGATAGATCATCGTTTGTCTTTTTGAATCAATCGATTGTAGGCGCTACTTCAGATGTCGAGTGAACTTCGCACGAGATTATAAGAAGCGATTATATCTATTTCGAATCATAGGGTTGCAATCAACTCCTCAAGCTGTTTCTGAATTCGAACGATGCTCTGCGAAGAGTCGATGATAGCGAATCGATATGGCGCTTCTTCGGCGCGGCGCATGTATTCGGCGCGCGTGCGCTCGAAAAACGCCGCCGACTCGCTCTCGAAACGATCCGGATTGCGCACCGCGCTGCGCCGCTCGTTGGCGACGGCGGGCGGCAAATCGAACAGCACGGTCAAATCCGGCTGGAAACCGCCCTGCACCCAGCGCTCGAGCGTCTCCAGCTTGTCGCGCGGCAAGCCGCGGCCGCCGCCCTGGTAGGCGAAAGTGGCATCGGTAAAACGGTCGGACAGCACCCAATCGCCGCGCGCGAGCGCCGGCTCGATCACTTCGGCCAGATGCTGACGGCGCAGCGCGAACATCAGCAGCGCCTCGGTTTCGAGATCCATCTTCTGATGCAGCACGATATCGCGGATCTGCTCACCGAGCGGCGTGCCGCCCGGCTCGCGTGTCATCACGACCGAGCGGCCGCTCGGCGCGAGCTTCGCCTCGAGCCGTTCGCGGAACCAGCCCAGATGGGTGGTCTTGCCCGCGCCGTCGATGCCTTCAAACGTAATGAATTTGCCGCGCGCCATCATTGCCCTCGAATGTATTTGTCCACGGCCTTGTTGTGTTCGCCGAGGGTGTCAGAAAAGATGCTGCTGCCGTCGCCGCGCGACACGAAGTACAGCGCGTTGCTTTGCGCCGGGTTCATCGCCGCCTGCAGCGACGCGACGCTCGGCAGCGAGATCGGCGTCGGCGGTAGGCCCATCCGCGTGTAGGTATTGTATGGAGTGTCGGTCTGCAGGTCTTTCTTCCTGATGTGGCCGGCGTAGCTGTCGCCCATTCCGTAGATCACGGTCGGGTCGGTCTGTAGCGGCATGCCGGCGCGCAGACGGTTGGCGAACACCGCGGCGACGAGCGCCCGGTCGGACGCCTTGCCGGTTTCCTTTTCGACGATCGACGCCATCGTCAGCGCGTCGTACGGGGACTTGTACGGCAGGTTCGGCGCGCGCGAGAGCCACGCCTCGTCGAGACGCACGCGCATCAGACGGTAAGCGCGGCGATAGATGTCGAGGTCGCTGGTGCCCTTGTCGAACAGGTAGGTATCCGGGAAAAACAGCCCTTCGCCGTTGCCGATCGACGCCTCGGGCGCGCCGATTGCGCTCATCAGATCGGCGTCGCTCATGCCGAGCGTGTCGTGCTTCAGCGCGGGATTGGCGTCGAGTTCAGCGCGCATATGTTTGAAGGTCCAGCCTTCGATGACCGTCGCCACATATTCGTTGACGTCGCCGCGCGCGATTTTCTGCAGCACCTCGTAGGGCGTGATGCCGCTCTTGAACTCGTAATTGCCGGACTTCAGCTCGCTTTGCAGCCCGAGCAACCGCGTCATCGCGATGAACAGCTCGGGCTCGACCGGCACGCCGCCGCGATTGAGCTGCAGCGCGACGCTGCGCAGGCTGCTGTGCGGCTTGACGGTGACGTCGAGTTGCGCCGGGGTCAATTCGAGCGGGCGGGTGGCCCAGTAGTATCCAGCGGCGATGGCCGCCGCGGCCAGCACAACGACGAGCGCGCCGGCGACGAAACATTTCTTCAGAAGGGACACGACAGGAAAGAATTAGCGTTTAGATGGCAACGAACTGATTTTTAACGGGAAAGTCTTGCGTCGGTCAACATTGAGACTGTGCCGTTTTGCAGCCCTTTCGGCCTTTTGCGACCTGTATTGTATAGATGCGGGCACCAGATGGTCACGGCCGGAAAAAACAATATGAAATCCGCTGGCGTCGGTCTGATGCTACTCGAGTCGTACGCTGTCACAACATAGGTCAGAGTTCCAAAGGTTCGACAATTCCCGACCAAACGCCTTTTCGGCTCCTGCCGCTTTTGACCGTTATTGACAGTTTCAAACGACGGTTCAAGGGCGACCTGCACGCCGCCGCGAAAGACCCGAGCACGAGCTGCGGCAATTGGGAGACTCCACGCCCCGTTCCGAGATGGATGAGGCTGAGTGTTTCGCGGACTACCATTCAGACATGGAGCAGTGTCAGGTGGCCCGAGCAATGTATCAAGATCCACGCACCTATGCGCTCTGCACACAGCGAGCATTCGATAAATTCCAGGCATGCAGGGGATATTGAGATGACTAAACCGGATCGGGCTAGCGTCATTTTTTATGACGCCGATACTCAGCAATTAAAGATGTGCACAGTTTCACGGGTTCATGTGCAAGCGGCGATTGATCGAGCGCTGGCAATCACTATCCCACCGGATGCTCCGGAAAATTCAATGTTGCCAGTGACAGACGAAGACGCTCGGAAGCTTGGAGGAATGGCGATTCTGATTCAGGCAATCGCGCATCCCGAATTGCGCGAACGGCTGAAAATCACGACTGAGCAGCCGATGGACTGGGCACCGGCCAAGCCGCCCACGGAATGACAGTGGCTCGTCCGCCTTACTCAGTGGCCCCGCCGCAGCCACCCCGGCGGCGGCTCGTCTGTGACCGCGGCAGCGGACAGCAGATCCGGCACGTCGGGTGCCCGCCCATCTTGCGCCGGACCCTCTGGCAGAACACCCCAACATGGTCACAACATGGGCACAGCCGGAGGGTGATAACGTGCAATCCCCTGCTGCGCCAGGCTCTCGGAAAGCCTTCATTCGCCAGGGACTTGCGAAACGCGACAGGGCTGGACTGAATATAATGACTGTTTGCCTTAGCCAAAGTCAGAATTGACTGTTCCCGGAATCCATGAACACACCGCTCGTGAACGCCTCAGGTAACGCTTCCGGTCTCACTCCCGCCGCGGCGGCGCCCGCCGCCCTGCCCATCCTGCCGCGCCCGTCGGCCGAAGAATTCACCGCCGTGCTCGAGCATGGCGCGTACATGCCGCTGCCGCAGTTCGGCGTGATCGACACGACCGGCGACGACGCGGCGAGCTTCCTGCACGCCCAGTTGACCAACGACGTCCAGCATCTCGACGCCGCGAACGCGCGCCTCTGCGGCTACTGCTCGGCCAAGGGCCGGCTGCTCGCGTCGCTCCTCAGCTGGCGCAGCGGCGATACGATCCGCCTGCTGGTATCGAAAGACGTGCAGGCCGCGGTGCAAAAGCGGTTGTCGATGTTCGTGCTGCGCGCCAAGGCCAAGCTCGCCGACGCGAGCGGCGAGCTCGCGGTGGTCGGCCTCGCGGGCGACGTGCGCGGCGCGCTGTCCGGCGTGTTCGACGCGCTGCCCGACGGTGTGCACGTGCAGGTCGACGGCACAGCGGGCACACTGATCCGCGTGCCCGATGCGTTGGAGCGGCTGCGCTATCTGTGGATCGGCCCGAAAGCGCAGATCGAAGCGCTGCTGCCGTCGCTCGACGGCAGGCTAAAGCGCGTGTCGCCGGCCGTGTGGGACTGGCTCGACATCCGCGCGGGCGAGCCGCGCATCACGCAGCCGGTCGTCGAGCAGTTCGTGCCGCAAATGGTCAACTTCGACGTGCTCGGCGCGGTCAATTTCCGCAAGGGCTGCTATCCGGGTCAGGAAGTGGTCGCGCGCAGCCAGTATCGCGGCACGATCAAGCGGCGCACGTCGCTCGCCAACGTCGCCGGCGAGCTGGACACGGTGCGGCCCGGCACCGAGCTGTTCCACTCGGACGATCCGGGCCAGCCGTGCGGGATGATCGTCAACGCGGCATCGGCGCAAGGCGGCGGCGTCGATCTGCTGGTCGAGACCAAGCTCACGGCGCTCGACAGCGGCAGCGTACATGTCGGCGCGGCCGACGGCCCCGCGCTGCGCTTCCTGACGCTGCCTTACGGGCTGCCGGCCGAAGTCTGATCGTTGGAGAGGGTAAAAAGCGGCGCAATCGGGCGCCGTTTTTTATTGACTGCTTTATTCTCGTCTGTTTTTTGCCGCTTTCGTTTGCCGCCTGCGTCGCTGCATCTGGCGGCCGCCCCATGCTCTGAACGGGAGATGCTCCCCGATGTGCCTGATCGTTTTCGACTGGCGACCTGATGCGCTCGATGGTCCGCTGTTCACGCTCGCCGCGAATCGCGACGAGTTCTTCCGCCGCACGGCCGAGCCGATCGGCTGGTGGCGCGACGCGCCGGAGGTGCTGGGGGGCCGCGACCTCGTGGGCGGCGGCACGTGGCTCGGCTTGTCGCGCGACGGCCGCTTCGCCGCGCTGACCAATTACCGCGCGCCGGGCGAAATGCGCGCCGATGCGCCGACCCGCGGCACGCTCGTCAGCGACTGGCTCACGAGCGCCGCGCGCGACGCCGACGGCAATCCACACGAGACGCCGCTCGCGTATCTGCGGCACGTCGCGCAAAAAGGCGACATCTACAACGGCTTCAATCTGCTGGTCGGCGACTGGACGCGTCGCGAGCTCGCGTGGTACTGCAATCGCGGCGCCGTCGACGCAAACAGCGGCCCCGCGCTGCTCGCGCCGGGCACGCACGGCATCTCGAACGCGGTGCTCGATACCGCGTGGCCGAAGCTGGTCAAAAAGCGCGGCGAGCTCGGCGCGCTGCTCGCGCGCGATCCGATGCCGCCGCTCGAACGCCTGATCGATCTGATGCGCGATCCGCGGCTCGCGCGCGACGACGAATTGCCGTCGACCGGTATTCCGCTCGAACGCGAACGCGTGCTGTCGGCGGCGTTCATCGAATCGCCGGACTATGGCACGCGCAGCACCACCGCGCTGCGCGTCGCCGCCTATGGCGACGTGATCGGCGTCGCGGTCGCGGAGCGCAGCGACGACAACGGCTCGCACCGGATCGTGCGGCCCGGCGATTTCGAACGCAGCTTCGCGTTCAATGTCGAGCGCGACCGGATGAGCGTGGCGTGATCGTTTGAGCACCGCCTGGCCGGCGCATTCGCTGCCGGCCGCTCATCGCTTCGCGATCACCGCCCTCACCCGATGCCGAATGCCGCGCGCAACGCCGCCGCGGCGTCCGCATGCGCCTGCGCGACTTCGGGCACGAAGCCGCCCATCTTGAAGAACTCGTGGATCATGCCGGCGTAGCGTTTGAGCGTGACCGGATTGCCGAGCGCACGGAGTTTCTCCGCATACGCATCGCCCTCGTCGCTGAGCGGATCGTATTCGGCGGTCGCGATCCACGCGGGCGCGACGCCGCGAAAATCCGGCGCACCGCGCTCGCCGTCGAGCGGCGCGAAACGCCAGTCGTCGCGATCGCCGCTATCTCGCACGTAGTGCTCGAAGAACCACTGGATCGTGTCGCCCGACAGCAGGAAGCCGTCGGCGAGGCGCGAGTGCGAGTCGGTCTGCTGATGGCCGGTCGTGCCCGGATAAATCAGCAATTGCAGCGCGAGCGCGAGGCCGGCGTCGCGCGCGAGCACCGCGCAAACCGTCGCGAGCGTGCCGCCCGCGCTATCGCCGCCCACCGCGAGCCGCGTGCCGTCGATGCCGAATTCGGCCGCGTGCCCGTGTAGCCAGTTGAGGGCGTCGAAGGCATCGTCGACAGCGGTCGGAAACTTGTGCTCAGGCGCGAGCCGGTAATCGACCGACAGCACCGCGCACTGGCCGTCGCGCGCGAACATCCGGCACAGCGCATCGTGCGTATCGACGCTGCCGACCGTGAAGCCGCCGCCGTGGTAGTACACGAAGGCAGGCAGCGGCTCGGCCCAGCCCGGCTCGACCGGGAAGTAGAAGCGCGCGCGGATCGTCGCGCCGTCGCGCGTCGGCACGCGCAGATCTTCGACGGAGAACATCGGCGCGCTCGCGATCTCGAGGATCGGCGCGCTTTTCTCGTACGACGCGCGCGCCGCTTGCGCGCTCATCTGGTGGTACTGCGGGCGTTTGGCCCGCGCGATCATGTCGAGCACCTGCTCGATCGTGGGATTCAGCGGCATGGTTTCGGCAACGCGGTGCGCGTCGCGCATCGGGCGGCGCGCAGTGCGCCAATGATTGTCAGGAGCCGGCGCACCGGCCGCGCAGCCGGCCGCTACTGCGCGTTCTTCACCTCAGGCTTCAGCGACATCGGATCGGACGGCTCGCGCAACTGCTCGATATCCTCGTGACGCAGCTTCACGGTCGCCATGATGCCCGGATGCGTGATGATATAGAAACGCCGCGCGGCGATCGCCTCGAACGCGATGTCGGCGACATCGTCGGCGGTGAGCTTGCCCGACTGCACCGCGCGCTGCAACTGCTTGCCGGCCGCGATCTGCGAGCGCGTCGGCCGGTCCGCGTTGCGCAACTCGTCGGGACGCGCGCGCTCGGCCTCCGCGATGCCGGTCGGCACGAAGGCGGGACACAGCAGCGAACAGCCGACCTCGCCGCCCGTGCCGGCCTGCGCGAGCTTCAGGTCGTGATACAGCGTCTCGGTCAGCGCCACCACCGCATGCTTCGACGCGTTGTAGATGCCCATTGCCGGCGGCGCCAGCAGCCCCGCCACCGACGCCGTATTGACGATATGCGCGGGCTCCTTCTGCGCGAGCATGATCGGCGCGAACGCGCGCACGCCGTGCGCGACACCCATCACGTTGACGCCGAACACCCACGACCAGTCGTTCGCCGAGCTTTCCCACAGGAAGCCGCCGGTGCCGACGCCCGCGTTGTTGAACAGCACGTGGACCTTGCCGAACGCGGCGAGCGCCGCCTGCGCGAGCGCCTCGACCTGCGCGGCGTTCGATACGTCGGTCGGCACGCCGATCGCCTCGGCGCCGGTTTCGCGCAAGGCGTCGACGGTTTGCGCGAGCTGGTCGGCGTTGACGTCCGCGAGTACGAGCTTCATGCCGAGCGCCGCGCCCTTGTGCGCGAACGCGCGGCCGAAGCCGCTGCCCGCGCCGGTGATCACCGCCACCTTGCCCGCGAATTCGAACATCCTGTGACTCCCTGGTTGAGCGGCGGCTTGCCGTTGCATGATGACGTCGCGCTCAGATCAGCCTGACCAGTTGCTTGCCGAAGTTACGGCCCTTCAGCAAGCCGATGAATGCCTCGGGCGCGGCTTCGAGCCCTTGCGCGATCGTCTCGCGATACTGCAGCTTCTTCTGCGCGACGAGCGAGCCGAGTTGCTTGAGCGCCTCGGGCCACACGTCCATGTGTTCGCTGACGATGAAGCCCTGCACGAGCAGCCGCTGCGTCAGCATCAGCGACGGATGCTTGAGCGGCAGCGGCTGGCCGTCATAGCCCGCGATGAAGCCGCACAATGCGATGCGCCCGAACGCGTTCATGCGCGCGAGCGTCGCGTCGAGCACCTCGCCGCCGACGTTCTCGAAGTAGCCGTCGACACCGTCGGGCGTGACGGCCTTCAGGTCCTGGTACAGGTTACCGGCCTTGTAGTCGACGCACGCGTCGAAGCCGAGCGTCTCGACCACATAGCGGCACTTGTCCGCGCCGCCCGCGATGCCGACCGCGCGCGCGCCCGCCGCCTTCGCGAGCTGACCGACCACGCTGCCCACCGCGCCGCTCGCCGCGCTGACGACCACCGTCTCGCCGGCCTTCGGCGCGATGATGCGGTTCAGCCCGTACCATGCGGTGACGCCCGGCATGCCGACCGGCCCGAGATACGCCGACAGCGGCACATGCGTGTCGTCGACCTTCTGCATGCCCGTGCCATTGGAGGTGCCGTACTCCTGCCAGCCGAACATCGCGACGACCTTGTCGCCGACCGCGAACTTCGGATTCCTCGTCTCGACGACCTCGCCGACCGTGCCGCCGATCATCACTTCGTTCAGCGGCTGCGGCGCCGCGTATGACTTGCTATCGTTCATGCGTCCGCGCATATACGGATCGAGCGACAGATAGTGGTTGCGCACCCGTGCTTCGCCGTCGGCGAGCGGCGCGAGCGGCGTTTCTACGAGCTTGAAGTTATCGGGCGTGACTTCGCCTTGGGGGCGCGAAACCAGCAGCAATTGGCGATTGATCTGGGCCATGCGGTCGTCTCCTTGGGTTGTTGGGTGCTCAGTCGCTCGGACCGGGCTTCGCCGCCGGGTCGCTGCGCAGACGCTGCCGCGTGACATCGCGGCCCACCGCGAGGCGGCGCATGTATTTGAAGGTGCCGAGCGCTTTCGCGACGAAGTGACCTTCGCTGTCGCGGATCTCGCCTTCGCAATAGGCCATCGTCGTCGAGCGATGCAGCACGCGGCCGGTCGCGCGCAACTCGCCGCGTCCCGGCTGCATGAAGTTGACCTTCATCTCGACGGTGACGACGCCGACGCCGTCGCCGGCGAGACTGCGCGCGGCCATCGCGAGCGCGACGTCGGCGAGCGTCATCGTGACGCCGCCATGCGCGACGTCCCACGTGTTCATATGATCGCGTTGCAACGGCAGCACGACTTCGCTGACGCCGTCGGCGGCCGACAACAACTGTGCGCCGAGACGGTCGATGAAGGGACTTTCGGGCAACGATGCATGGCCCGTTCTGGATGAGGTGGATGGATCGGTCATGGCTCAGATATCAGATTTCGTAGCCGACGGCGCGTGTCGAGCGTACGGCGGGAAATGATACCCGCTATCGCGTTGACGCATGGGCTGCCATCCGTGCCGCGAGGCGCCCTAGTCTGCGCACCGCTTCGTCGGTCAGATCCAGATCCGCACTCGGACAGCTGAGCCGAATGAAGTGATCGAAACGCCCGGCGTTCGAAAATACCGTGCCCGGCATGATGCGAATACCGTCATGCAACGCGGCGTCGAATAAGGCCGACGAAGATACGTGACGCGGCAATTCGATCCAGAAAAACATCCCGCCGCGCGGCGGCGTGAACCGCGTGCCGTCGGGAAACGATGCCGCCACCGCCGCGGCCATCCGCTCGCGCCGCAGCTGCAAGCTCTCGCGCAATCGCCGCAAATGGCGCTCGTATGCGCTCGTCTCCAGGAACCCGGCGAGCACGACTTGCGACAACTGCTCGTTGTGGCGCGACTGCGCGAACTTCAGCATACCGATGCGCGGATGCCACCGGCCACCGTTGATCCAGCCGACGCGCATGCCAGGCGCCAGCGTCTTGTTGAACGAGGTGCAATGGATCACGGTGCCATCGGTGTCCCACGCCTTCAGCGAGCGGGGCGGCGGCGCGGCATCGACGAGCTCGCGGTAGGGATCGTCCTCGATCAGCGCGATGCCGGCGCGCGCGCACAGTTCGACGAGGCTCGCCTTGTGCGCGTCGGGCATCACGCTGCCGAGCGGGTTTTGCAGGTTCGGCACCACCACGACCGCCTTGATGTCGGGATGCGTGTGCAGCGCGAACGCCAGCGCCTCGATCGCGAGGCCGGTGCTCGGGCTGGTCGGAATTTCGAGCGCGCGCAGACCGAGACTTTCGAGCGCCTGCAGCAAACCGAAGAAGCACGGCGATTCGACCGCGACCGTGTCGCCCGGCTGCGTCACCGCGCGCAACGCGAGGTTCATCGCTTCGACGCCGCCGTGCGTCATGATGATGTCGTCCGCGCCGATCTGGCTGCCGGCCTCGAGCGCGCGCCGGGCGATGATCGCGCGCAACGCCGGATCACCCTGATCGGGCCCGACGGCTGTCAGCAAGGTGGGCCGCCGGCGCAACGCGCGCACCGCGGCCTTTTGCAACGCATCGGTCGGATAGAGATCGGGCGACGCGGTCGCGCCGCCGAGATTCAGCGCGTGCGGATAGCGCTGAAATTTCGACACGAGCGCCGAAATCTCCGAGTGAATGCCGACGAACTGCGCGGCGGCGCCGGGCTGCATCGCGAGATCGGGCTCGGCGGCGCAGGGCAACGCAGCCGTCGGCGGCACGCGCACGAAATAGCCGGCGCGCGGCCGCGCGTCGATCAGCGCGGCGCGTTCCAGTTCGCGATAGCTCTCGGTCGCCGTCGCGAGGCTCACGCCGTGGCGCTGCATGAATGCGCGCATCGACGGCATGCGCTCGCCCGGGCGCAGCGCGCCGTTGCCGATCGCGCGGCGGTATTGGTCGGCCAGTTGCCGGTAAAGCGGCTGGCGCTCGGCTGGCCGGTCCGTCGAGGGACCTTGCGGTGTGAAGATGGGTTCGCTCATGAGCCGATGGTGCGGATAGTCCGCGCGCCGCGACAGATACACATCGACGTGATTCGGACCGATACAGCGTGACGAAACGCATCACTGTACCGGTTCAGATTGTCGACAGCTGCGCCTGTTTTCATCCGGACGGATTCCCTAAGCTGTGTGACACGAAGACGGTTTAAAGGAATCGGTCATGCCTGTGCGTCCATACCACGATCGCTTGTTACCCGGTGCAGAACTGCATCGCCCCGCGGCGTCGCATCTTGCCGCCGGTCAGATGGCCCTGCACGACTTGCGCGCGCGCAGTTCGATCATCGCGGTCGAAGGTGCATTGCAACTCGTCTTCCGCGATCATTCGCTGGCCTGGCTCGGCAACGACGCCCCGCTCACGTCGCTCACGTTGCACGAAGGCGAGCGGTTTGTGACCTCGCAACGTGGCGTCGTGTCGATCCGCGCGACGCAGGCCGATCGCGCTGCGTTCATCGTGCTGCCTGCACACGCTGAACACAGCGCGCGCGGTTTCGTTCTGCAAGCCGCTCGGCGTCTCGCTTGCGTCGTGCGCACACGGTGGCGGCGCGCCGCCTGAAACGTCGCTGCGCGCGCCACGTGGCCCGTTACAATGCATGACCAACCCGCTTCGTTCGAGGTGCAGGTCATGTCATTCTTTCGCGCGCTGCAGCCGGGCTTGGTCTCACGGGTGTGGCGCCTGTTCGCCGCCGGCGTCGCTGTCACGCTGACACTCGCTGGCTGCGCGGGCCTGTTCGGCGCCGACCCGTTGCACGTCAATGTGGCGGGCATCGAGCCGATCGCTGGCCAGGGCATGGAGATGCGCTTCAACGTCAAGCTGCGCGTGCAGAATCCCAACGACTCCGCGGTCAGCTTCAACGGCGTGTCGCTCGATCTGGAACTGAACGGCAAGCCGTTCGCCTCCGGCGTCAGCGACCAGAGCGGCACCGTGCCGCGCTTCGGTGAAACCGTCGTCACCGTGCCGCTGACCGTGCCGGCTTTCGCCGCGGTTCGTCAAGCCTTTGCGCTAGCCGGCGCCGCGCAGTCGGGACAGGTTCCGTACGTTCTGCGCGGCAAGCTCGCGGGTGGCGTGACCGGTACGACGCGATTCACCGATCAGGGGACGCTGAGCCTGCCGTCGTCGGACACGGGCTGGTAATGACGCCGGCCCACGCCCGCTCAAACCACTTCGAACAAACCCGCCGCGCCCTGCCCGCCGCCGATGCACATCGTCACGACGACGAACTTCACGCCGCGCCGCTTGCCTTCGATCAGCGCATGGCCGACGAGCCGCGCTCCCGACACGCCGTACGGATGGCCCACCGCGATAGCGCCGCCGTTCACGTTCAGGCGGTCGTGCGCAATGCCGAGCTGGTCGGCGCAATAGAGCACCTGCACCGCGAACGCTTCGTTCAGCTCCCACAGGCCGATGTCCTCGACCTTGAGGCCGGCCTTCTTCAACAGCTTCGGCACCGCGAACACCGGCCCGATGCCCATCTCGTCGGGCTCGCAGCCGGCCACCGCGAAGCCGCGGAAGATGCCGAGCGGCTGCAGCCCTTCGCGTTCGGCCAGCGTCGCGTTCATCACGACGCAAGCGGATGCGCCGTCCGAGAACTGGCTCGCATTGCCCGCGGTGACCACGCCGCCCGGCTGCGCGGTGCGAATCTTCGACACGCCTTCGAGCGTCGTGTCGGCGCGAATGCCTTCGTCGCTGCTGACGGTCACTTCCTTTGTGTAGAGACGGCCGCTCGCCTTGTCGGCGACGCCGGCGAGCACCGTCAACGGCACGATTTCGTCCTTGAATTTACCGGCTTCGAGCGCGGCCGCCGCGCGTTGCTGCGAGCGCACGCCGTATTCGTCCTGGCGTTCCTTCGAGATCGAGTAGCGCTTCGCGACGTTCTCGGCGGTCTGCAGCATCGACCAGTAGATTTCCGGCTTGTGCTCGGTGAGCCAGCCGTCGGTCATCATGTGGCGGTTCATCTCGTTCTGCACGCACGAGATCGACTCGACGCCACCCGCGACGTACACGTCGCCCTCGCCGGCGATCACGCGCTGCGACGCAAGCGCGATCGTCTGCAATCCCGACGAGCAGAAACGGTTCACGGTCATGCCCGCCACGCTGACCGGCAAGCCCGCGCGCAATGCGATCTGCCGCGCGATATTGCCGCCCGTCGCGCCTTCCGGATTCGCGCAACCCATGATCACGTCCTCGACGCGCGCCGGATCGAGCTTCGCGCGCTCGACCGCGGCCTGCGTCACGTGGCCGCCGAGCGTCGCGCCGTGCGTCATGTTGAAACCGCCGCGCCACGATTTGGCGAGACCCGTGCGGGCGGTGGATACGATTACGGCGTCAGTCATGCATGTCTCCAATTGCAGTGTCAAAAGTGGCGCGCCGGCTCACTGCCGTGCGTTCAAAAGCGCATCACCGCGCCGCCTCTGTCGTTTGATGCGAGCGATGCGGGGGAAACCCGCATCGCTCAATTCGTGGGCTGAAGCCAGCCGCGCTCAGCCGTTGAACCCGCGACCTTCGGCCGCGAGCTTCGCGATGCTCGGCGCGAGCTTCCACGCGTCGCCGTTCGGCCGCGCCGCATAGCGGCGAATCGCGCGCTCGACGTTATAGAGCCCCACCGTGTCCGCGTACAGCATCGGGCCGCCGCGATGCAACGGGAAGCCGTAGCCGGTCAGATAGACCATGTCGATATCCGACGCCTTCGACGCGATGCCTTCCTCGAGAATCTTCGCGCCTTCGTTGACGAGCGCGAACACCAGACGCTCGACGATTTCCTCGTCGCTGATCTTGCGGCGCTCAGAGTGGGTTTCCTTCGAGTACTCGCCGATCATTTCGTTGACCACGCCCGAAGGGTATGCGGTGCGATCGCCCGCCTTGTAGTCGTACCAGCCGCCGCCGGTCTTCTGGCCGAAGCGGCCCATCTCGCACAGACGGTCGGCGATCTTCGAGTAGTGCATGTCGGGGTGTTCGAGATAGCGGCGCTTGCGGATCGCCCAGCCGATGTCGTTGCCGGCGAGGTCGCTCATGCGGAACGGACCCATCGCGAAGCCGAACTTCTCGATGGCCTTGTCTACCTGCGCAGGCAACGCGCCCTCTTCGAGCATGAAGAGCGCCTGACGAACGTATTGCTCGATCATCCGGTTGCCGATAAAGCCGTCGCACACGCCCGACACCACCGCGGTCTTCCTGATCTTCTTCGCGAGCTTCATCACGGTGGCGAGCACGTCCTTCGCGGTCTCCTTGCCACGCACGACTTCGAGCAGCTTCATCACGTTGGCCGGGCTGAAGAAGTGCATGCCGACCACATCCTGCGGACGTTTCGTGAACGCGGCGATCTTGTCGACGTCGAGCGTCGACGTGTTCGACGCGAGGATCGCACCGGGCTTCGCGACTTCATCGAGCCGGCGGAACACCTGCTCCTTCACACCCAGCTCTTCGAACACGGCTTCGACGATCATGTCGGCGTGCTTCAGGTCGTCGTAGGAGAGCGTCGAGCTCAGCAGCGCGAGGCGCTGTTCCATCACCTCGGGCTTCAGCTTGCCTTTCCTGACGGTCGCCTCGTAGTTCTTGCGGATCGTCGCGAGACCGCGGTCGAGCGCTTCCTGCTTCGTTTCCAGCAGCGTGACCGGAATGCCCGCGTTCAGGAAGTTCATCGCGATGCCGCCGCCCATCGTGCCGGCGCCGATCACGGCCACCCGCTCGATGTCGCGCACCGAAGTATCTGCCGGCACGTCGGGAATCTTGCTCGCCGCCCGCTCACCGAAGAACGCGTGACGCAGCGCGCGGCTCTCCGGCGTCTGCACGAGCGCGATGAAGCATTCGCGCTCGAATGCGAGGCCCTTGTCGAAGCCGTCCTTCACACCGGCTTCGACCGCGTCGATGCATTTATGCGGCGCCGGGAAGTTCTTCGCGATTGCCGCGACGCTATTGCGCGCGAACTGGATGAAACCGGCCGCATTCGGATGTTCGATCTTGCGCTCGCGCACCTTCGGATGCGGGCCGGCCGCGGCGCCGACCTTGCGCGCGAACGCGAGCGCGGCTTCGGCCAGTTCGGCGGGATTCGCGACGACTTCGTCGAACAGCCCCGAATCGGCGAGCTTTTCCGAGAGCACCGGCGCGCCCGACACGATCATGTTCAGCGACGCTTCCAGACCGATGGCGCGCGGCAGACGCTGCGTGCCGCCCGCGCCCGGCAGGATGCCGAGCTTCACTTCGGGCAGCGCGATCTGCGCGCCGGCCGCGGCGACGCGGTAATGCGCGCCGAGGGCAAGTTCGAGGCCGCCGCCCATCGCGACGCTGTGGATCGCCGCGACGACCGGCTTCGCGCTGCCTTCGACGGCCTTGATGACGGTCGCGAGCGTCGGCTCCTGGGTCGCCTTCGACGTATTGAATTCGGTGATGTCGGCGCCGCCCGAAAAGGCCTTGCCCGCGCCCGTCAGCACGATGGCCTTGATGGCCGGATCGTTCTGCGCGCGCTCGAGCCCTTCGACGATACCCGCGCGCGTCGACAGACCGAGCCCATTGACGGGCGGATTGTTCAGCGTGAGGACGGCCACGCCGTCATGAGTTGTGTAGTTCACTGCCATCTGCGTGCCTCCGTGCGATCCTGCATTGAGGCGGCGCATGATGCGCCGCCCGTCCGGTTCATCGAGCCTGCTTATGGTCAGACTTTTTCAAGCGACGGTTCCGGGGTCAGCAGGCACGATACACCAAAAAAGAACGAACGTTCAATTTATTCCAGAGTGGGGTTTCCCCTGAGACTCGGGGGTCAGCGGACAGCTGCGGCCGTCTTCGAGCGCGGACGGCAGCACGTGGTCGCGGAACAGATCGCGCAGCTTCAGCTTCTGCAGCTTGCCGGTCGCCGTGTGCGGTAGGTCGTCGACGAACACGACGTCGTCGGGGATCCACCACTTCGCGACCTTGCCGTCGTAGTACGCGAGCAGTTCGTCGCGGGTGACCTCTTGCCCCGCGCGTTTGACGACGACGAGCAACGGGCGCTCGGTCCACTTCGGATGCGCGCACGCGATGCACGCGGCTTCCGCGACCGCCGGATGCGCGAGCGCGACGTTCTCGACGTCGATCGAGCTGATCCATTCGCCGCCCGACTTGATCACGTCCTTCGAGCGATCGGTGATGTGCAGGAAGCTGTCGGGGTCGATCGTCGCGACGTCGCCGGTCGGGAACCAGCCGTCGATGAGCGGCGAGTCTTCCTTGCGGAAATACCGGTCGATGACCCACGGCCCGCGCACGTGCAGATCGCCGAACGCGACGCCATCCCAAGGCAGCTCGCGGCCATCCTCGCCGACGATCTTCATGTCGACGCCGTAGATCGCATGACCCTGCTTTTCGAGCAGTTTGCGCTGATCGGCGAGCGGCCGCTGGCTCTGCTCCCAGGTCAGCTTCGACAAGGTACCGAGCGGCGACATCTCCGTCATGCCCCATGCATGGATCACCTGCACGCCGTAGTCGTCCTCGAGTATCCGCAGCATCGAGGGCGGACAGGCGGAACCGCCGATCACCGTGCGCTCGAGCGACGAAAACCTCGCGCCCGTTTCGCGCAGGTGGTTCAGCAGACCGAGCCACACGGTCGGCACGCCGGCCGAGAACGTGACGCGTTCGCTCTCCATCAGTTCGTACAGCGACTTGCCGTCGAGATCCTTGCCGGGGAACACCAGCTTGGCGCCGGTCAGCGGCCCCGCGTGCGCGAGGCCCCATGCGTTGACATGGAACATCGGCACGATGGGCAGCACCGAGTCGCGCGCCGACAGGTTCATTGCGTCGGGCAACGCCGCGCCGAACGCGTGCAGCACCGTCGAGCGATGGCTATACAGTGCGCCTTTCGGATTGCCGGTCGTGCCCGACGTATAGCAGAGATACGACGCCCGGCGCTCGTCGAGCGCGGGCCAGTCGAAGCGGCCGTCCTGCCCGTCCATCAGCGTTTCGTAGCACAGCACCGACGTTTGCATCGGCGGCCGATGCGCTTCATCGCATAGTGCGATCCAGCCGCGCACGCGCGGGCACTGCGGCGCGAGCGTGTCGACCAGCGCGGCGAACGTCGTGTCGAACAGCACGTACGCGTCGTCGGCATGATTGACGATGTAGGCGATCTGGTCGGGGAAAAGCCGCGGGTTGATCGTGTGACACACGGCGCCGAACCCGGTGGTGCCGTAATACGCTTCGAGATGCCGGTAGCCGTTCCACGCGAGCGTCGCGACGCGTTCGCCCGGTTCGACTCCGAGCGCGATGAGCGCCTGCGCGAGTTGCTTCGCGCGCTTCTCGCAATCGCGATAGGTGTAGCGATGCAGGTCGCCTTCGATGCGCCGCGACACGATCCCGGTGCTGCCGAAATGCCGCGCGGCATGCGCGAGCAACGATGACACGGTGAGCGGCACGTCCATCATCTGGCCCAGCAGCGGCGTCGTCATAAGGCGGGGTCTCCTCGGCTTGTCAGTGGGTCGATGGGTTGGCGCAAGATCGTGGCGGCGTCGAGCGCAGCAGCATGGTCCGAACGATGAAGGCGGCCGCCCAGCAGCGCCGCGGGCGCGGACTTACAATATCGGCTAATCCAGAGGCGCTCAACATGTCGTTTTCCCCAAGCTTTGCAGGGCTATCCGCAGCTTTGACGGATCTTTCCAACACACTCGCCACTCCCCCAGCCAACGCGTTCGCGCGGCTCGGCGGCACGTTCCTCACGCGCCTGCCCGCCGCGCCGCTCGACGCACCCTATCTCGTCGGCTTCTCGGTCGAGACCGCCGCGCGGCTCGGGATGCCCGAGGGTATCGAGCGCGATCCGGGCTTTATCGAGCTGTTCTGCGGCAACGCGACGCGCGACTGGCCGGCCGACACGCTGCCTTATGCGTCGGTGTACTCGGGGCATCAGTTCGGCGTGTGGGCCGGCCAGCTCGGCGACGGCCGCGCGCTCGGTCTGGGCGAGCTCGAACACGACGGCGAGCGCAACGAACTGCAGCTCAAAGGCGCGGGTCGCACGCCCTATTCGCGCATGGGCGACGGCCGCGCGGTGCTGCGCTCGTCGATCCGCGAATATCTGTGCTCGGAGGCGATGCATCATCTCGGCATTCCGACCACGCGCGCATTGTGCGTGATCGGCTCCGACCAGCCGGTGCGGCGCGAGACGATCGAAACCGCCGCGGTGGTCACGCGCGTCGCGCCGAGCTTCGTGCGCTTCGGCCACTTCGAGCACTTCTACGCGAACGATCGTGTCGACGCGTTGCGCGCGCTCGCCGATCACGTCGTCGAGCGCTTCTATCCGCATTGCAAGGAGGCCGACGATCCGTATCTGGCGCTGCTCGCCGAGGCGGTGCGCTCCACCGCGGATCTGATGGTCGACTGGCAGGCGGTCGGTTTCTGTCACGGCGTGATGAATACCGACAACATGTCGATCCTGGGCCTGACGATCGACTACGGCCCGTTCGGTTTCATGGATGGCTTCGATGCCGGCCACATCTGCAATCACTCCGATACGCAGGGCCGCTACGCCTACCGGCTGCAGCCGCAAATAGCGTACTGGAACCTGTTCTGCCTCGCGCAGGGACTGCTGCCGTTGTTCGGCGAGAAGCACGACGAAAGCGTGCGCGCCGACAAGGCGGTCGAAGATGCGCAGCACGTGCTCGCCGGCTTCAAGGACCGTTTCGCGCCGGCGCTCGAAAACCGCATGCGCGCGAAGCTCGGCCTCGAACAGGCGCACGACGGCGACGACGCGCTGGTCAACCGGCTGTTCGAAGTGATGCACGCGAACCGCGCCGATTTCACGCTGACGTTCCGCAATCTCGCGCGCCTGTCGAAACACGATGCAAGCGGCGATACGCCGGTGCGCGACCTGTTCCTCGATCGCGTCGCCTTCGACGCATGGGCGAACGACTATCGCGCGCGGCTCGCCGAAGAGTCACGCGACGACGTTGCGCGCGCCATTGCAATGAATCGCGTGAACCCCAAATTCGTACTTCGCAACCATCTGGCGGAAACGGCGATCCAACGCGCGAAGGAGAAGGATTTCTCCGAGGTGGAACGGCTCGCGGCCGTGTTGCGTCACCCGTTCGACGAGCAGCCCGAATACGCGTCGTATGCGGGCCTGCCGCCCGACTGGGCGAACTCACTGGAAGTGAGCTGTTCGTCATGACGCGCCGGCGCGGTTGAATCGCCACGGCCGTGCCTCCAGAAAACACCGGCACGAACCAGCACAAACCCGCGAGACAAACCCGAGACAGGAACCCGACCATGAGCAACCCCGACGATCTCAAGCATGACGCCCCAGCCGTACAGAAAAGCGACGCCGAGTGGCGCAAGCAGCTGACCGACATGGAATACCAGGTGACGCGCCATGCGGCCACCGAGCGCCCGTTCACGGGCCGCTACGACGATCACTGGGAACGCGGCGTCTACGACTGCGTGTGCTGCGGCACACCGCTGTTCGAATCGGACACCAAGTTCGACGCCGGCTGCGGCTGGCCGAGCTATTTCCGCCCCATCAACGGCGAGGTGATCGCCGAGAAGACCGATCGCTCACACGGCATGCTGCGCATCGAGGTGCAGTGCAAGAACTGCGGCGCGCATCTGGGCCACGTGTTCGAGGATGGACCGGCGCCGACCGGTCTGCGTTACTGCATCAATTCAGCTGCGTTACAATTCGAGCCCAAGTAACGCGGCGCGACAGCATCCCTGCCCGCCTTCGGCGCCGCATTGGAAGTGCGCGCGGCGCCCTTCCAATGCGGCAGTCCCGCTCGCCAGCGGGCACCGCGCACCTTGCACGCCAGGCGGGCGCGCTTCAACGTTCGACTCACTCTCCGACTTCCCGATCAGATAATGAAATTCCTGTTCGATCTGTTCCCGATCATCCTGTTCTTCGTCGCCTTCAAGATCTGGGGCATTTTCACGGCGACGGCAGTGGCGATCGTCGCCACGCTGGTGCAGATCGCGTGGGTGGCGTTCCGCCACCGCAAGGTCGACCCGATGCTGTGGGTGAGCCTCGGCGTCGTCGTCGTATTCGGCGGCGCGACGCTCGTGCTGCACAACGACACCTTTATCAAATGGAAGCCGACCGTGCTGTACTGGGCGTTTTCCGTCGCGCTGATCGTGTCGCAGCTCGGCTTCAACAAGAACCTGATCGAAGCGATGATGGGCAAGCAGATCACGCTGCCGCACGCGATCTGGGGCAAGCTGAACCTGATCTGGGCGGTGTTTTTCGTGCTGCTCGGTCTGCTGAACCTGTTCGTCGCGTATCACTACACGACCGATCAGTGGGTCAATTTCAAGCTGTTCGGCGCGACCGGCTGCCTGCTTGTGTTCATCGTCGGGCAGAGCCTGTGGCTGTCGAAGTACATGAAGGAGGAATGACATGAGCGACCTGTTCATGCACGCCACCACCGCCGAGCGCGCCGCGCTCATCGAGGCGCGCCTCGCGGCCGCGCTCGCGCCCGTCGAATCGATCCGCATCACCGACGACAGCGCGCAGCACGCGGGCCACGCTGGTGCCGCCGCCGGCGGTCATTTCAGTGTCACGATCGTGGCCGTCGCGTTTGCCGGTAAGCCCCGCGTGGCGCGGCATCGCATGGTGTATGATGCGCTGGCCGATGCCATGCAGCGCGGCATTCATGCCCTTGCCATCACGGCGTATACGCCCGAAGAATTTGCTTTGTTGCCCCGCTAGGAACCTTTCGATGACCTTGAAGAAAACCCGCCACTGGGTATTGCTGGCTGCGTTCGCGGCCGCACCTGCATTCGCACAGAACATCGCCGTGGTGAACGGCACGCCGATTCCGAAGTCGCGCGCCGATGCATTGATCCAGCAACTGGTTCACCAGGGACAGCAGGACACGCCGCAACTGCAGCAGGCCGTGCGCGAAGAGCTCGTGAATCGCGAAATCCTGATGCAGGAAGCGCTGCGTCGCGGGCTGCCGAACCGTCCGGACGTCAAGGCGCAAATCGCGGTCGCGCAGCAAACTGTCGTGCTGCGCGCGCTGATCGAAGACTTCGTAAAGAACAATCAGCCGACCGACGCCGAAATCACCGCGCGCTACAACGCGCTCGTCAAGGATGCGGGCGGCAAGGAATATCACCTGCACCATATCCTCGTCGACAACGAGCAACAGGCGAAGGAGCTGATCGCGAAGATCAAGGCCGGCGCAAGCTTCGAGGCCCTGGCCAAGCAGTACTCGAAGGACCCGGGATCGGGCAAGAACGGCGGCGATCTCGACTGGTCGGATCCGAAGGCCTACGTGCCTGAATTCGCGGACGCGGCCACGCATCTGCAGAAAGGCCAGATGACCGACACGCCGGTGCATACGCAATTCGGCTGGCACATCATCCGTGTCGACGACATCCGCGCCGTCACGCCGCCGCCGCTCGAGCAGGTGCGCGCGCAGATCGTGCAGCAGATCCAGCAGGAAAAGCTGCAGGCGTTCGAAGAGAATCTGCGCAAGAACGCGAAGATTCAGTAAGGGGTCGGCGGGCGGATTGTCTTCGGATAGTCCGCCTGGCTCTGAAGCCTGAATGCGATAAAGCCGCCCGTGGGCGGCTTTTTTGTTGCTGCAAGATTTGCGGCGGCGGCGTGCGTGGCTGCCGCAAACAGGAGCCGCCGCACGCGGGCGGCAGCCCCTCGACTCATCAACCGAGCCAGCGACGCGCGTTCTGGAACGCGCGCAGCCACGGGCTCGCGTCCGTGCCGATCTCGCCCCAGCCCTGCGGATGCCAGCTCATCTGCACCGCGCGATGCACGCGCTCCATGTGCGGCATCAGCACCGTGAAGCGGCCGTCGGCCGTCGTGACCGACGTGATGCCCTCGGGCGAACCGTTCGGGTTGAACGGATACTGCTCGGTCGCCTGACCACGGTGATCGACATAGCGCATCGCGACCGCGACCTTCGACTTGTCGCCCTGCTGCGAGAAGTCCGCAAAGCCTTCGCCGTGCGCGACCGCGACCGGAATGCGCGAGCCTTCCATGCCGGCGAAAAAGAGCGACGGCGATGCCTGCACCTCGACGAGCGAGAAGCGTGCCTCGAACTGCTCCGACTTGTTGCGCGTGAACTTCGGCCATGCTTCGGCGCCGGGGATCATCGACGCGAGGCTGCTCATCATCTGGCAGCCGTTGCAGATGCCGAGCGCGAACGTGTCGCCACGACTGAAGAACGCGGCGAACATGTCGGCCAGTTGCGCGTTGAAGCGGATCGTCTTGGCCCAGCCTTCGCCGGCGCCCAGCGTATCGCCGTACGAGAAGCCGCCGCACGCGACCGCACCCGCGAAATCGGCGAGGTTCGCGCGGCCCGCGAGCAGGTCGCTCATATGCACGTCGTGCGCGTCGAAGCCGGCGCGATCGAATGCATAGGCCGTCTCCAGATGCGAGTTCACGCCCTGCTCGCGCAGGATCGCGACGCGCGGACGCGCGCCCTTGCCAACGCCCCGAAGGAAGTCCCCCTGGGGGACGCCCCGAAGGAAGTCCCCTTGGGGGACGAACGGGGCGGCGACATCGTCGGCCGGATCGAAGCTCAGCACCGGCGTGATGCCAGGGTCGGCCGCGTCGAGCAGCGCGTCGTATTCGGCGTCGGCGCAAGCCGGGTTGTCGCGCAGACGCGCGATGCGCCAGCTCACTTCGCTCCACGTGCGATGCAGTTCGGCACGCGGCGCCTCGTAGAGCTTCTTCGCGTCGCGATAGATCTCGATCACGTCGCGCTCGTTGGTCTTGCCGATCACGTGCGAGCACGCCGACAGATCATGCTCGCGCAGCGCGGCGAGCACCGCGTCGCGATCGGCCGCGCGCACTTGCACGACGGCGCCGAGCTCTTCGTTGAAAAGCGCGCGCAGTGTGCGGTCGTCGCGGCGGCCGCTGGTCTGCTTCACCCAGTCCTTCGCGTCGCCGTAATCGGATTCGTGGTGCGCGTCGAGCACGAGCATGTCGACGTTCAGCGATACGCCCGCGTGACCCGCGAACGCCATTTCGCAGACCGTCGCCCACAGGCCGCCGTCCGAGCGGTCGTGGTACGCGAGCAGCTTGCCGTCGCTATTGAGCGCCTGGATCGCGTTGAAGAAGCGCTTCAGATCTTCCGGATCGTCGACGTCCGGCACCGTGTCGCCGACCTGCTGCGTGACCTGCGCGAGAATGCTGCCGCCCAGACGCTGCTTGCCGCGGCCGAGATCGATCGCGATCAGCACCGACTCGCCGACTTCGCTCACGCGCTGCAGTTGCGGCGTCAGATGCTTGCGGACGTCTTCAACCGGCGCGAACGCGGAGATGATCAGCGACACCGGCGCGACCACTTCCTTCGCGACGCCGCTCTCTTCCCAGCGGGTGCGCATCGACAGCGAATCCTTGCCGACCGGAATGCCGATACCGAGCGCCGGGCACAGTTCCATACCGATCGCCTTGACCGTGTCGTAGAGCGCGGCGTCTTCGCCAGGCGCGCCGCACGCGGCCATCCAGTTGGCCGACAGCTTGAGTTTGTCGAGCGACGCGATCGGCGCCGCCGCGATGTTGGTGATCGCCTCGCCGACTGCCATACGGCCCGAGGCCGGGGCGTTGATGACGGCGAGCGGCGTGCGCTCGGACATCGTCATCGCTTCGCCGCTGAAGCCTGCGTAATCCATTGTCGTGATCGCGACGTCGGCCACCGGCACCTGCCACGGACCGATCATCTGATCGCGCGCGGTCGTGCCGCCGACCGAGCGGTCGCCGATCGTGATCAGGAACGACTTGCTCGCGACCGTCGGATGACGCAGCACGCTCTGCGCGACGTCCTGCAGCGCGAGGCCGGTCACGTCGACCGGTTCGAGCCTGCGCTCGGCACGCTTTACGTCGCGGTGCATACGCGGCGCCTTGCCGAGCAGCACTTCCATCGGCATATCGACTGGCTGGTGCGCGCCTTCCTGCAGTTCGGAATCAATGAGCTTCAGCTGACGCTCGGCGGTGGCCGTGCCGATCACCGCGAACGGGCAGCGCTCGCGCTTGCACATCGCCTCGAACACCGGCAGATCCGCCGGCGCGATCGCCAGCACGTAGCGCTCCTGCGCTTCGTTCGACCAGATTTCGCGCGGCGACAGACCACTTTCTTCGAGCTGGATCTTGCGCAGTTCGAACAGTGCGCCCTTGCCCGCACCGTCCACCACTTCGGGGAACGCGTTCGACAGACCGCCCGCGCCGACGTCGTGAATACTGAGGATCGGGTTCTTGTCGCCGAGCTGCCAGCACGCGTTGATCACTTCCTGCGCGCGTCGCTCGATTTCCGGGTTGCCGCGCTGCACCGAGTCGAAGTCGAGCTCGGCGGTGTTGGTGCCGGTCGCCATCGAGCTCGCGGCGCCGCCGCCCATGCCGATGCGCATGCCCGGGCCGCCGATCTGGATCAGCAGCGAGCCTTCCGGCAGATCGTGCTTGTGCGTGTGCTGGTCGGAGATATTGCCGATGCCGCCCGCGATCATGATCGGCTTGTGATAGCCGCGCACGAGACCCGCGACGTTCTGCTCGTAGGTGCGGAAATAGCCGCCGAGGTTCGGCCGGCCGAATTCGTTGTTGAACGCGGCGGCGCCGAGCGGGCCGTCGATCATGATCTGCAGCGGCGAGGCGATGCGGTCCGGGCGGCCGTACGCTTCGTGCTGGTCGGCCGGATTGCGCTGCGCGAGCGGCTGAGCGGTGTCGCGGGCGTTTTCCCACGCCTCGACGCCGTCCGGCAGTTCGAGGTTCGATACCGTGAAGCCCGCGAGGCCCGCCTTCGGACGCGCGCCGCGGCCGGTCGCGCCTTCGTCGCGGATTTCGCCACCTGCGCCGGTCGCGGCGCCCGGGAACGGCGAGATCGCGGTCGGATGATTGTGCGTTTCCACCTTCATCAGCGTGTGCGTGAGCTCGACGCTGCGGCCATAGTGCTCGGGCAATTCGCTCGCGCCGAGGTCGGCCGGCGTGCGCGGGAACCAGCGCTCGGCCATGCCGCCGACCATGATCGCCGAGTTGTCCGAATACGCGACGATCGTGCCCTGCGGGTTCAGCTTCTCGGTGTTGCGGATCATGTTGAACAGCGACATGTCCTGCTTCTCGCCGTCGATCGTCCAGTCCGCGTTGAAGATCTTGTGGCGGCAGTGTTCGCTGTTGGCCTGCGCGAACATCATCAGCTCGACGTCGGTCGGATTGCGGCCGAGCTTCGTGAATGCGTCGACCAGATAGTCGATTTCGTCGTCGGCGAGCGCGAGGCCCAGTTCCGCGTTGGCGGTTTCGAGCGCGGCGCGGCCGCTCGCGAGCACGTCGACGGTTTGCAGAAGCTTGGCCGGCAATTCGTCAAACAGATGCAACGCATGGTCGCGCGACGGCGCGACGCTCTCGGTCATGCGATCGTGCAGCGCGGCGGCGACGGCCGCGCGCGCTTCGTCCGACAGCGTCTTCTTGCCGCCGAGCAGGCCGCTTTTCAGCGTCACCGAGTACTCGACGCCGCGCTCGATGCGGCGCACCCGCGTGAGCCCGCACAGATGCGCGATGTCGGTTGCCTTGCTGGCCCACGGCGACACGGTGCCAAAGCGCGGCACGACGAGGAAGGTCTCGACCGCGCCACGCTCCTTGCCCTCTTCGAACGGATTGCCGTAGTGCATCAGCGCCTCGATCTTCGCGCTGTCTTCAGCGGACAGTTCGGTCTGGGCATTGACGAAGTGCAGATACTGCCCGCGCACGCCGGTGATATTCGGGTCGATGCGCGTGAGCGTGTCGAGCAGGCGGGTTTGACGGAAATCGGAGAGGGCCGAAGCGCCGGGGAAACACGAGAAGTGGGCCATGGGACTTGACGTTGCGTCGCTCATTGATGCCGGGGAGCCGCGCATGCAGGCGACGTGAGGCGGAAAGGAAGTCCGGGATTATACCCCGGGAACGGGCTTCCAGCGGGCTCCGGGGTGCGTGGGCGGCGGCCCGCGCCTGCCCGCGCAGGGCGTCGCCGCGGTGCCCGTCGCGTCGCCGCGCGGGTGTTTTGACTGCTATCATTCGCGTTTCACCAGATCGGCGCACGCGACCCGGGTTTCACCCGGCGGCGCGCCGCATGTCACAGCCAGCGGGAACGCGCGCGAGCCGCCCGCCGGCACATCGAATCAGAGCATGGATGTCATCGTCATTGGCGGCGGGATAGCGGGCGTCGCCACCGCTTATCACCTGCGCGCGGCCGGCCACCGGGTATGCGTCGTCGAGCGTCACGCGACCGTCGCGCAAGGCGCCACCTACGGACAAGGCGGCAACGTGCTGCCGACGCCGCTCGACGTCTGGTTCGGCCCGACCTTCATGGCGAGCCGCTACAACGCGAAAAATGGCGTGATCAGCAAGACCGGCTTCAACGGCGCCGCGCGGCAGTTCATCAAGCAGCTCGGAGCATGGCAGGAGCCCGAGGCGTTCGCGCGCCAGTACGCGCTGCTGCGGCCGCTGATCGAATCCTCGCGCGATGCGATGGCCGACGTCGAAGCCCGCTTCGGCCTCGAATTCGAACAGGCGAGCGGTCTGCTGTACCTCGTGCGCAGCGCGCACGAATGGGAGCTGAACGCAGCCGCGCTCGATCTGCTGCACCGGTTCGAGGTGCCGCATCACGTGCTGAGCCCGGCCGAATGCACGGCGTTCGAGCATGCGGTCCCCACAGATCCTGAATTCGCCGGCGGCGTGCTGTTCGAGCACGAGCGCACCGCGAACTGTCCGCTTTTTACCAAGCTCGTCAAACAGGTGCTCGATACCCAAGGCGGCGTGCAGTTCATGCCGAACTGCGAGGTGACCGGCATTCGTCTCGACAGTCAGCGCGCGGCGGTCGAACTGGCGCCGCGCGACGGCGCGCCCCGCTCGCGCGAGATCGACGTGGTCCAGGCCGACGCCGTCGTGGTCGCCGCCGGTTACGGCAGCCTCGCGCTGCTCGAACGCGCGGGGCTCAGGCTGCCGCTGCATCCGCTGCGGCTGCATTCTCTGGTCGCGCCGATCGCGCACGAGGAATGCGCGCCGCACGTCGCGATCGTCGATGCGGTCAAGCGCATCGGCATCAGCCGGATGAACCATCGGCTGCGGATCGCGGGCGGCGCGGTGCTGCAAAGCGCGAGCCAGATCGACAAGCCGCTCGGCGACGCGCTGACCAAGGAGGCGCTCGCGTTGCTCGGCCAGGCGACGCACGACTGGATTCCGGGCGCCGCGCGCATTTCGGCGGCGCTGCCGTGGGAAGGCGTGAAACTGCTGTCGCCCGATGGCTTGCCGGTGATCGGCAACGCGCTGCATCCGCGGCTGTTCATCAACGTCGGGCATGGCCCGGCCGGCTGGGGTCTCGCCTGCGGCGCGGGCAAGCTCGTTGCACAGCTGATGTCGGGACAGACGCCGACGTTGCCGCAAGACACGCTCGCTGCATTGAGGCCGGAGCGGTTCCAGTAAGGTTTCGTGCGGTTCCAGGCGGGTATGGCGGGCTGACAGCCCGCTGTCGATACCCCGCGTTCATCGCGCCGCTTCCGCCGCGCGCACCGAAACAGCCGCACGCCGTGCGCCTATCGGCACTAACATAGCGATTCCAAAGTCTGCCCGCCGCGCCGCGGGCGCACCGCCAGGTTTCGCCATGACAGACGCAGAAAACTCGCTGCTCTCCCTTTTCGATCCGCTGACCGACTCGCAGCCGCTTGCGCTGCCGCTGCTGACACTGACCGACTTGCGGATCGCCGAATCCCAGGCCGCCGCGGCCCTGCCCGAGCACACGCTGATGGCGCGCGCCGGTCATGCGGCCGCGCGCTGGCTGCTCGAACGGATCGCCGCGGATACGTCGGTGACGAAGTCGCAGCAGCGCGCGTGGCTGGTCGCCGGCCCCGGCAACAATGGCGGCGACGCGCTGGTCGTCGCGACGGAACTGCACAAGGCCGGCATCGCAGTCGAAGTCTGTATGCCGGTTGAAGTGAAGCCCGCCGACGCGCGCTGGGCGCTCGACGCCGCGCGCGCCGCCGGCGTGCCGATCGACGCGGCGCCGCCCGCCTCGCTCGACGGCTATGGCTGGCTCGTCGACGGTATGTTCGGCATCGGTCTCGCGCGGCCGCTCGACGGCGTCTTCGCGACGCTCGCGCGGCAGTTGTCGCAGCGCACGAAGACGCGCCCGACACAAGGCGCCGTGCTCGCGCTCGATGTGCCCAGCGGGCTCGACAGCGACACCGGCGCGGTGATCGGCGGCAACGGCGCGGCGGCGGTCCATGCGACGCACACGATCACGTTCATCGGCGCGAAGCCGGGGCTTTTCACCGCGCAAGGCCGCGATCTCGCCGGGCGAGTGACGGTCGCACCGATCGGGCTCGTGGCAGGGATCAACGGCGGGGGCTGCCAGGACGCTGCCACCAGCGCCTCACGTGCGGCGATCCAGCTCAGCGCGCCCGATCTCTTCGGCCCCTTCATGCCCCCACGCAACTTCGCGACCAACAAGGGCACCTTCGGCAGCCTCGCGGTGGTCGGCGGCGACACCGGCATGTGCGGCGCGCCGATTCTCGCGGCGCGCGCGGCGCTCTACACCGGCGCGGGCAAGGTCCACGTCGCGCTGCTCGGCGAAGGCGCCCCGCCCTACGATCCGCCGCACCCCGAACTGATGCTGCATCCGATCGACACGCTGCCGCTCGATTCGATGGACGCACTCGCGATCGGCTGCGGCATGGGGCACGGCGAACGCGGGACGCGGGTACTGCACGACGTGCTGCAACTCGACGTGCCCAAGCTGTTCGATGCCGACGCGCTGAACCTGGTCGCCAAGGATCCCGCGCTCGCCGCGGAAGTCACCGCGCGCGGCGTGCAAGGCGATCCGTGCATTTTCACTCCGCATCCGCTCGAAGCGGCGCGCCTGCTTGGCAGCGATGCGGCGAGCGTGCAACGCGACCGTCTCGCGGCCGCGCGTGCGCTCGCGGCGCGTTTTGCGAGCGTCGTCGTGCTGAAGGGCGTCGGCACGATCATCGCCGCGCCCGACGGCCGCCTAGCGCTGAACCCGACCGGCAACGCCGCGCTCGCGACGGGCGGCACCGGCGACGTGCTCGGCGGCATCATCGGCGCGCTGCTCGCGCAGCATCTGCCACGCTTCGAGGCGGCGCTCGCGGGCGTCTATCTGCACGGCCTCGCCGCCGATGCGCTGACCGCGCAGGGCCACGGCCCCGCCGGGCTGACGGCCGGCGAGCTCGCACCGATGGTGCGTACCTTGTTGAACCGGCTGTTCTATTCGGCGCCGCTTGCTTGACGCGCGCGATTGCTCTGAATACGAATCGCATTCGCGGCGCTCGTTCACACCGATGAAACATCGCGATCCCAATCATCGCGAGCGCGCGCAACGCCCTGCTGCCCGTCGCGCATCCCCGCTATACTGATTGCCTGCGCCGCGCGTCGGGTCGATCGCGGGTCGCGGCGATACTCCAGCGGGCGCGGGCGCCGCCTCGCGTGTTCGCGAAGTTCACCCGCTTCGCGAAGTATCGTCGGCACCTGTCCCGATCCGGGCCGCGTGGCATCGCTCTGACTGCATCGCCGCATCATTCTCGGCCACGCTTCATGCGCGCGCCTTCCTTCGTGCCCCTTGGTTAGACGGACGCTATGACCCAGAACTCGCTCCCCTCCTGGTCCTCGCTGCAGACGCATTACGACACGATTCGCGATGCGCATCTGCGCGACTGGTTCGCTCCCGAGAACGATCCCGCTCCCACGCGCGCCGAACGCTTCACGTTCGCGGGCGGCGGTCTCTCAGCCGATTTCTCGAAGCACCGCATCACCGACGAAACCCTGCAACTGCTCGTGCAACTCGCCCGCGAAGCTGGCGTCGAGAAGCGCCGCGACGCGATGTTCGCGGGCGAGGTCGTCAACCCGACCGAAGGCCGCGCCGCGCTGCACACGGCCTTGCGCGCAACCGACCCGAAGGCGCCGTTCTTCGTCGAAGTGCAGGCCGAGCGCAAGAAAATGGCCGCGTTCGCCGAGCAGGTCCGCAGCGGCACATGGACCGGCTACACCGGCAAGCGGATCCGTCATGTCGTAAACATCGGCATCGGCGGCTCGGATCTAGGGCCGAAGATGGTCGTGCACGCATTGCATCATCTCGCGACGCCCGAGATCTCGACGCACTTCGTGTCGAACGTGGACGGCGCCGATCTGTACAGCGTGATGCAGCAGATCGATCCCGAAGAGACGCTCGCGATCATCGTGTCGAAGACTTTCACGACGCTGGAGACGATGACCAACGCGCGCTCGCTGCGCGACTTTTTCATCCAGAAAGGCTGCCCGGAAAGCGCGCTGGCGAAGCACTTCGTCGGTGTGTCGGCCAATACCGCCGAAGTCGTCAAGTTCGGCATCGCGCAAGAGAACGTGTTCTCGATGTGGGACTGGGTCGGCGGACGCTACTCGCTGTGGTCGGCCGTCGGTCTATCGATCATGATCGCGGTAGGTCCGCAACAGTTCGACGAGCTGCTCGCCGGCGCCAACGAGATGGACCAGCACTTCCGCACCGCGCCGCTCGACAGGAACCTGCCGGTGCTGCTCGGCATGATCGGCATCTGGTATCGCAACTTCTTCGGCTCGCAGAGCTATCTGGTCGCGCCGTATTCGCAGGCGCTGCATTTCCTGCCGTCGTATCTGCAGCAGCTCGAAATGGAGAGCAACGGCAAGTCCGCGCGTCTCGACGGCGCGTTCGTCGACTATGCGACTTCCGCAGTCACGTGGGGCGAGCCGGGCACGAACGGTCAGCACGCGTTTTTCCAGATGCTGCACCAGGGCCCGACGATCGTGCCGATCGATTTCATCGCGCTGCTGACGCCCGAGCATCCGCTCGCGAGCCATCATCCGAAGCTGCTCGCGAACTGCTTCGCGCAGAGCGAAGCGTTGATGCTGGGTCGCACGCTCGAGGAAGCGAAGAAGGTGGCCGGCCCCGACAAGCCGGAACTCGCACCGCACCTGACGTTCCCCGGCAACCGCCCCACCGCGACGCTGCTGCTCGACGCGTTGACCGCGCGCACGCTCGGCGCGCTGATCGCGCTTTATGAGCACAAGGTGCTGGTGCAGGCGTCGGTGTGGAACATCAACCCGTTCGATCAGTGGGGCGTCGAACTCGGCAAGATCCTCGGCAAGGTGGTCGAGGCCGATCTGGGCGCGGCGAGTACCGACGTGAAGAAGCATGACTCGTCGACGTCGGCGCTGATCGCGCGGGCCCGGGCTGCGTTGAAGCGCTGAATGGAAGTCTGGAGCGCACGATAGCGGGCGATAACGCGCCACAAACAGAACGAAGCGGGCTACGGCCCGCTTTGTTTTTGCTTCGACGACGACATGCTCGAGGTACGCGCGTGCAAGCCCGCGATCGGCCGGGCCATCAAGCGAGCCGCCCCGCTTCGATCGTCACCGTCGTATCGCAACGCCGCGCGAGTTCGATGTCGTGTGTCACGAGCACGAGCGTCGCGCCGTGCGCGCGATTCATCTCGAACATCAGATCGATCACCGCGTGGCCGGTGGCCGCGTCGAGACTGCCGGTGGGTTCGTCGGCGAACAGGATCGCCGGGCGCGTGACGAACGCGCGCGCGAGCGCGACGCGCTGCTGCTCGCCGCCCGACAGCAGCTTCGGATAATGACCGGTACGCTGCCCGAGCCCAACCTGTTCGAGCAGTTCACGCGCACGCGCGGCGGCCTCGCGTGTGCCGATGCCGCCTTGCAGTTCGAGCGGCAACGTGACGTTTTCGAGCGCGGTCAGATGCGGCATCAACTGAAACGACTGGAACACGAAGCCGACCGCGCCGCTGCGCAACGCAGCGCGGCCGTCTTCGTCGAGCTCGCCGAGTTCGCGCCCGAGCAGCCGAACCGAGCCCGCGCTCGCGCTGTCCAATCCCGCGAGCAAGCCGAGCAGCGTAGACTTGCCCGACCCGGATGCACCGACGATCGCGACGCTGCTGCCGGCATCGATGGCAAGATCGATGTCATCGAGAATCGTCAGTTCGCCCGCAGCATCCTTAACCCTCTTGCACAAGCCCCGCACTTCAATGACTGGATCAGTTCTGTTTGGCATGGTGAAGCGTAGGTTGAAAGTGCGCGCCATCGCCCCTCGCGCCGCGGCGCTGTCTGCGGCATTCGGCGCGACCATGATGGCCGCCGCGCTGGTTTCGTTACCGTTGCGGGCTCACGCGGCGAATACGCCCGAACCCGCAAAGCCGGTGATCGTCGTGCTCGGCGACAGCATCTCCGCTGAGTACGGGCTGCCCCGCGATACGGGCTGGGTCGCGTTGATGCGTCAGCGTCTGGCCGAAGAGCGCATCGATTATAGCGTCGCCAATGCGAGCATCAGCGGCGACACGACGAGCGGCGGACGCGCGCGTCTGCCCGCGCTGATGGAACGGCTCAAACCGAGCATCGTGATCGTCGAGCTCGGCGCCAACGACGCGTTGCGCGGCGTGCCGCTCTCGACGACCGAGGACAACCTGCGCACGATCATCGAACAGGCGCAGCAAGGCCACGCGAAGGTCGTGCTCGTCGGCATGTACGTGCCGCCCAATTACGGCCCCGACTATACGCAAAAGTTCCACGGCCTCTACGGCCAGCTGTCGAAGGAGTTCCATGTGCCGCTCGTGCCGTTTCTTCTCGCCGGCATCGCGGATAAACCGGACATGTTCCAGGCCGATCAGCTCCACCCGACGCAGCAGGCACAGCCGCTGCTACTCAACAACGTGTGGCCCGCTGTCAAGCCACTTCTTCGCACAAGTTCGCCGCACTGAAAGACCTGCTAACGACTTGTTTCCGGAACCTGGGGGAACATGGATCGCCGAGCCGTTCGACATATGGGCAATCCCTGCCACCCGGCTCATTCTTGAGCGACTTCTGAGGAGATAACGTTGAAATATTTACCGTTAATCGCTTTGACCATTGCCATCTCGGCTTGCGCGGCTCAACCGCCGGCCGGCGTTCAGTCGGTGGGTCAAAGCCAGCAGCCGCCTCGCGCCGTCGCAACCTGCATCGCGCAGAAATGGGCGGATAGTTCGCAACAACAGGTGATCTCGCAAAACATCCTCGCCAACGATCAGGCCATGGACGTCTACGTCCCGGGCCAGCAGCCGCCCAACGGCGCGGCCGCGGTGGTCCGTCCTTCGTATAGCGGTAAGGGCACGTGGGTCGGCTTTCGCGCCGGCGGCGCTGGCGGTGGCAACGCCACCGGCGCGATCAGCGGCTGTCTGTAAAGCTGCCACCTGGCTGTAGATAAAAAAAGCCCCGCAAATGCGGGGCTTGCTTTTGGACGAGCAGGTAATGCTTACTGCGGCTTACTGATCGGCCGACTGGGCGGCGCTGTCGAGCGTACCGTAGATCTTCACCTTCGAGCGCTCGCGCAGCGCTTTCAGATAGGCTTCGGTCTCCGACTGCGCGTCCACCTGCGCGATCTGCTGCTGCGCGACAGCGAGATGCTGCGCGTCGGTGGCCGCGGGCTGCACGATCTGGTTCACGCGATAGATCGCATAGCCGTCGTCGCCGAGATCGACACCGACGTAGGCCGGCAACTTTTGCGCATCGACCTTGTAGATTGCGCTCAGTGCGGCAGGTGGCACGCCCTGCGCGTCATTGCGCGACACCTTCAGCGGCGACGAGAAACCGGCCGTCGCCTTCGACTTCTCGAACTCGGCCAGTTTCGCGACGCCGTCCTTGTGCGCTGCTTCGTTCGCCTGCACGGCGATCACCTTCTGACGCACCGCGTCCTTCACCGCGTCGAATGCGGGCACGGCAGCGGGCTTGTAGTCGGTCACACGCGCGGCGATCAGCGTGTTGTTGCCGACGTCGATGGCCTGCGTATTGTTGTGCGCCGATACCGAGTCGTTCGCGAACACGGCAGCGAGGAACTTCGGGTTGTTCAGCGGGCTGTCGGGCGGCAGCTTCGGATCCGGCTGCGGCGTGACCGTCGCGGTCTGGATCTGCAGCTTGAATTTGTCAGCGGCCGGCTGCAGGCTCTTGGCCTTTTCATAGACGAGCGACGTGAAACCTTCCGAGCTGTCGGTGAACGCCTTGCTCGCCAGTTGCGTCTTCAGCTCCCTGGCGATCTGGTCCTTCACTTCGTCGAACGACTTCGTGACCGCCGGCTTTATATCGGTGACCTTGATGATGTGGAAACCGAAGTCGGTCTGGACGATGCCGCTGATTTCGTCCTTCTTCAGCGCGAACACCGCGTCGTCGAACGCCTGGCCGCCCGCGATCATGCCGCGGCCGAAGTAACCGAGATCGCCACCCTTCGATGCCGAACCCGGATCCTGCGAGTTCTGCCGCGCGATCTGCGCGAACTGGTCCGGATGCGCCTTGAGCTGCGCGAGCAACTCCTCGGCCTTCTGCTTCGCTTTGGCCTTGTCGGCCGCGCTCGCGTCCTTCGGTGCCGCGATCAGGATATGGCTCGCGCGCACTTCGCCTTCGGTGCGGAAGTGGGCGATGTTGTCGTCGTAGTACTTCTTCAGGTCCGCGTCGCTCGGCTGCACCGATGCGCTCAGCGCGGCCGGCGACATCACCAGGTACTGGATCGTCGCCGTAGCGGGCGTCGCGAAGTCGTTGCGATGCGCGTCGTAGTACGCTTGCAGTTGCGCATCGGTCGGCTGGATCTTCGCCGCGTAATCGTGCGGATGGAACGCGATGCCCTGCACTTCACGCTGCTGCTGCGCGAGCTCGGTCAAGTGCTGCGCAAGCGTCTTCGACGTGAACGCGCTCGCCTCGATGCTCGCGGGCAGTTGTTGCATAGCGAGGTTGTAGCGCACGCGCTCGTCGTACTGATCGGGCGTCATGCCCTGCATCGCGAGCAGTTGCTTGTAGCGGTCGAGGTCGATCGACCCGTCGGGATTCTTCAGCGACGAGATCACCGGATCGGACAGCAGCGCGCGGCGCACCGCTTCGTCCGATGCGCTCAGATGCAGACGCTGCGTTTCGTCGGCAAGCACACGCTGCTCGATCATGCCGTCGAGCATCTGGCGACGGCGCTCCGGCGTGTCGAACGACTTCATGTCGAACTTCGCGCCGAGCATCTGACGCCCGCGGTCGATCTGCTGGCGCATCGCGTCGTCGTATTCGACACGGGTGATCTTGTGACCGTTGACACTCGCGACGTTTGCACTTTCGTCAAAGAAGCCGCGGAAACCCTGAATACCCACGAAACCCAACCCCGGCAAAATGACGAGGATGAGCATGAACATCATCAGGCGTTGGTGATTGCGGAAAAAATCGAGCATGCGTGAGGGGTGCCAAAAACAGAACGCCCGATCTTACAACAGCGGGCAACAAAAAAGGCGAACCGGAGTTCGCCTTTCGTGGATACTGGCGGAGTGGACGGGACTCGAACCCGCGACCCCCGGCGTGACAGGCCGGTATTCTAACCGACTGAACTACCACTCCTTATACTGCACTTTTGCGACTGGAAACACTGCAGCCGAATCTGAAACTGGTGGGTGCTGAGAGGCTCGAACTCCCGACCTACGCCTTGTAAGGGCGCCGCTCTACCAACTGAGCTAAGCACCCGTTTCGTGATTCAGTGCTTGATGTGTTTTCTGCCTTGCCGCTGCCCTCCCAGTGAATCGTTCATGCAGTCGGGTTAAGCAATTCCTCAAGCAGCAAGCGCACTAGTTTAGCGCATCCTTCAGAGCTTTGCCAGGCCTAAATTTAGGAACTTTTGCTGCCTTGATTTTGATCGCGGCGCCCGTGCGCGGATTGCGTCCGGTGCGCGCGGTGCGCTTGCCGACCGCGAACGTGCCAAAGCCGACCAACGTCACAGATCCGCCCTTCTTCAACGTGTTTTTGACGCCCGCGATGACTGCATCGAGCGCACGGCCCGCCGCGGCCTTCGAAATGTCGGCTTGCTGTGCGATGTGATCGATCAATTCCGTCTTGTTCATTCAAACCCCCGTGAATATTTATTGGCAATCGTGACAGTGCTTTCCAGCACCTCCCGCCACGCGGCCGGCGCGAACGCCAGGCCGCCTCATTAGAAGCGGCCGAAACCCTTGTGTCAACCGGGGTTGAGCCTGATCGGCGTTATTTTAGAGGGGCGCTTTTGTCACAGTATGTTGCAGCGGAAAGACTGGCGATGCGGCCTGGCGACGAAGCCGCGCGGGCAAAAAAACCCGCGGCTCTTGACCGCGGGTTTTTTGCTGCAGCGAACGACACCGCTGCAGAATGCTTTGGCGTCAGCGCATTCTGATGCGCATCGAACCTTAGTGCTTGACGACGTCCGTCGCGGCATCCTTGCCCGGTTCAGCCCCAACCGGCGCCGAGGGCTTCGGTTCTTCTTCCGGTAACGCCTGCGGTACACGCTCGAGCGCAAGTTCGAGCACCTTGTCGATCCAGCGGACCGGCACGATTTCGATCGCGTTCTTCACGTTGTCCGGAATCTCCGTCAAGTCCTTGACGTTTTCTTCCGGAATCAGCACCAGCTTGATGCCACCGCGATGCGCCGCCAGCAGCTTTTCCTTCAGGCCGCCGATCGGCAGAACTTCGCCACGCAGCGTGATTTCGCCCGTCATCGCGACATCGGCGCGCACCGGAATACCGGTCAACACCGACACCAGCGCGGTCGTCATCGCGATACCAGCCGAAGGACCATCTTTCGGCGTTGCGCCTTCCGGCACGTGGATGTGAATGTCCTGCTTCTCGAACGCTTCGTCCTTGATGCCAAGACGACGCGAACGCGAACGCACGACCGAGCGCGCCGCTTCGACGGATTCCTTCATCACGTCGCCGAGCGAACCCGTGCGGATCACATTGCCCTTGCCCGGCATCACCGCGGCTTCGATGGTCAGCAGATCGCCGCCCACTTCCGTCCACGCGAGACCCGTGACCTGGCCCACCTGATTTTCCTTCGCGGCCAGACCGAAGTCGTACTTGCGCACGCCGAGGAACGTGTCGAGGTTGCTGCCGTCGACCTTCACCGCGCCTTCCGCCTTCTTCAGCAGAAGCATCTTCACGACCTTGCGGCAGATCTTCGAAATTTCACGCTCGAGCGAGCGAACGCCCGCTTCGCGCGTGTAGTAACGAATGATGTCGCGGATCGCAGTTTCCGTCACATCGACCTCGCCATCCTTGAGGCCGTTGTTCTTCTTCTGCTTCGGCAGCAGATAACGCTGCGCGATGCTGACCTTCTCGTCTTCGGTATAACCGGACAGACGAATCACTTCCATCCGGTCGAGCAGCGGCGGCGGAATGTTCAGCGAGTTCGACGTCGCCACGAACATCACGTCCGACAGATCGAAGTCGACTTCGACGTAGTGGTCGGCGAACGTGTGGTTCTGTTCCGGATCGAGCACTTCCAGCAGGGCCGACGACGGATCGCCGCGGAAATCCTGACCCATCTTGTCGACTTCGTCGAGAAGGAAGAGCGGATTGCGCACGCCGACCTTGGTCAGGCTTTGCAGGATCTTGCCCGGCATCGAACCGATGTACGTGCGACGGTGGCCACGAATCTCGGCTTCGTCACGCACGCCGCCCAATGCCATGCGCACGAACTTGCGGTTCGTCGCGCGCGCGATCGACTGACCGAGCGAAGTCTTACCGACGCCCGGAGGCCCCACGAGGCACAAGATCGGCGCCTTGACCTTGTCGACACGTTGCTGGACCGCGAGATACTCGAGAATACGTTCCTTCACTTTCTCGAGACCGAAGTGGTCTTCGTCGAGCACGCGCTCCGCATTCGACAGGTCGTTGTTGACCTTGCTCTTCTTGCGCCACGGCAAGCCGATCAGCGTGTCGATGTAGTTGCGCACGACCGTCGCTTCCGCCGACATCGGCGACATCAGCTTGAGCTTCTTCAGCTCGGCGTCGGCCTTCTTCTTCGCTTCCTTCGGCATGCGGGCGGCCGTGATGCGCTTCTCGAGTTCTTCGAGATCCGCACCTTCTTCGCCTTCGCCGAGTTCCTTCTGGATCGCCTTGACCTGTTCGTTCAGGTAGTACTCGCGCTGACTCTTCTCCATCTGACGCTTCACGCGCCCGCGGATACGCTTTTCGACCTGCAGGATGTCGATCTCGGCTTCGAGTTGCGCGAGCAGATGCTCGAGCCGCTCGATCACCGGGAACATCTCGAGGATGTGTTGCTTCTGGTCGAGCTTGAGCGGCAAATGCGCCGCGATCGTGTCGGCGAGACGCCCTGCCTCGTCGATACCCGACAGCGAGGTCAGGATCTCCGGCGGGATCTTCTTGTTCAGCTTCACATACTGGTCGAACTGCGACACGATCGCGCGACGCAGCGCTTCGGTTTCAGCGCTGTCGGCGTGGTCAGGTTCGAGCGGCATGACTTCGCACGAGAACTGCGTTTCCTGTTCTTCGATGGAAAGCGTCTTCGCGCGCTGCAAGCCTTCGACGAGCACCTTCACGGTACCGTCGGGCAGCTTCAGCATCTGCAGGATGTTGGCGATACACCCTACTTCGTACATGTCCTTTTCGGTCGGCTCATCTTTCGCAGCCGTCTTCTGGGCGACGAGCATGATGTGCTTGCCGCCTTCCATCGCTGCTTCGAGAGCCTTGATCGACTTCGGGCGGCCTACGAAGAGCGGAATCACCATGTGCGGGAAAACGACTACGTCGCGCAGCGGGAGCAGCGGCAGCGTAATGCGTTCCGGCGGGAGGAGTTGGGTTCCTGACATTTCATTTCCCCATGAGTGGAATCAGTTCGTTCGATAGGTGAGGCCAGCAGAAAATATTGCAAGCCTCCGCGTGTGGGAAAAGTTCAGTGACTCCGAAGGTTCAGTGACTCCATAGTTGAGAACAACCAGCCTGACCACACGATAAACGAAAAAGCCGTTCACGTCGCCATGAACGGCCTTTTTGCAGAACTCGAAAGCCGATCAGTTCGAACCCGCGACCTTCGGCGCGTCTTCGTAGATCAGCAGCGGTTTGCCGTCGCCGTCGATAACGTTGTCGTCGATGATGACCTTGCTGACACCTTTCATTTGCGGAAGGTCGTACATGACATCAAGCAACGCCTGTTCCAGAATCGAACGCAGGCCCCGCGCGCCCGTCTTGCGGCGGATCGCCTTGCGCGCCACGGCCTGCAACGCGGCCGGACGGATTTCGAGCTCGACGCGCTCCATGCTGAACAGCTTGTGATACTGCTTGACCAGCGCATTCTTCGGTTCGACGAGAATCTTCATCAGCGCCGCTTCGTCGAGCTTGCCGAGCGTGGCGACCACCGGCAGACGGCCGATCAGCTCCGGAATCAGGCCGAATTTGATCAGATCTTCCGGCTCCACTTCGCGCAGTACTTCGCCGGCGTCGCGGTCCTGCTTGCTCTTCACGCTCGCGCCGAAACCGATGCCGGTCTTCTCGGTGCGATCGACGATGACCTTCTCGAGGCCGTCGAACGCACCGCCGCAGATGAACAGGATGTTCGTCGTATCGACCTGGATGAAGTCCTGGTTCGGATGCTTACGGCCACCTTGCGGCGGCACCGACGCCATCGTGCCTTCGACCAGCTTCAGCAGAGCCTGCTGCACACCCTCGCCCGACACGTCGCGCGTGATGGACGGGTTGTCGGACTTGCGACTGATCTTGTCGATTTCGTCGATGTAGACGATACCGCGCTGGGCCTTGTCCACCTCGTAATTACAATTCTGCAGCAGCTTCTGAATGATGTTCTCGACGTCTTCGCCGACATAGCCGGCTTCCGTCAGCGTGGTCGCGTCGGCAATCACGAATGGCACGTTCAGAAGGCGCGCGAGCGTCTGCGCAAGCAGCGTCTTGCCGGAGCCGGTCGGGCCGATCAGCAGGATGTTGCTCTTGGACAGCTCGATTTCGTCCTTCTTGTCGAGATGCTTGAGGCGCTTGTAGTGGTTGTAGACCGCGACCGCGAGGATCTTTTTCGCGCGCTCCTGACCGATCACGTACTGGTCGAGAATTTCGCGGATTTCCTGCGGGGTCGGCAGATCCGACTTGGACAAGCCGGCCTCGATGCCCGCGCCTGCAGCCTCGTCACGAATGATTTCGTTGCACAGATCGATACATTCATCGCAGATGAATACCGACGGGCCAGCAATCAGTTTCTTGACCTCATGCTGGCTCTTGCCGCAAAACGAGCAATACAACAGCTTTTCGCTGTTAGAACCTTTCTTGTCCGCCATAGATGTGTGAGCCTCCGGACACCGGATTAGATAATACGCCGTTTGCCCCCGCCACGCAGTTTGGGTGCGGCAGGGCTAGTGAGCACGATAACGGCGCTTGCCGCAGACGCCCGGACGGAAGTTGAACATTCACAACCGACCCGATGACGGTTTTGCCGCAACAGTGGGCAAAACAGCATGGCAAAACCGTACCAGATCAGGGACGCTTGTGCGCCACCTGGTCGACGAGGCCGTACGCCTGCGCGTCATCGCCGGACATGAAATTGTCACGGTCGGTGTCACGCGCGATACGTTCGACCGGCTGACCGGTGTGGTGCGCGAGCAGATGATTCAGCCGATCCTTCAGGTACAGGATTTCACGCGCCTGGATTTCAATGTCCGATGCCTGGCCGCGCGCGCCGCCGAGCGGCTGATGAATCATCACGCGCGAATTCGGCAGCGCGAAACGCTTGCCCTTAGCACCGGCCGCGAGCAGGAACGCGCCCATGCTCGCCGCAAGCCCCATGCACAGCGTCGAGACGTCCGGCTTGATGAACTGCATCGTATCGTAGATCGCCATACCGGCAGACACGGAGCCGCCCGGACTGTTGATGTAGAAGTAGATGTCCTTGTCCGGATTCTCGCTTTCCAGAAACAGCATCTGCGCAACCACCAGATTGGCCGTCTGGTCGTTCACTTCGCCCACGAGGAACACAATACGTTCCTTCAGCAGACGCGAATAAATATCATAGGAGCGCTCGCCCCGGCCGCTCGTTTCCACGACGATCGGCACCAGACCGAGTGCCTGCGCTTCGAGATCCCGGGACGACTGGGAGGTCAACGTGTCCAGCATTTGGGCGCGAAAGGTCATGCAATGGATCCTTGTCTGGAAATATTCTGAATATTAGCTGCTGGACACAGGTTGGTGCGACGAGCCCGTATTCAAGTGCCGTCTTCGTGTGCGCCGCACGACCGGATCCGGTACGTCACACAGATTCATGGCACAAAAAAACGGCGTGCGGGCCGTCGGTCGCTCCGACAGCCGGCACGCCGTTGCAGCGACGCTTACGCTTGCGCCGTTGCGCTTGCCAGTTCCTCGAAGCTCACTTCCTTGTCCGTCACCTTGGCCTTGCTGAGAACGAAGTCGACGACGTTGGCTTCAACGACATACGCTTCCATTTCAGCAAGACGTTGCTGGTTGGAATAATACCAGCGGACGACTTCCTTCGGGTCTTCGTAGCTTTTCGCGAATTCATCGACTTCGGCACGGATCTGCTCCGGCTTCGCCTGCAGTTCGTTCGACTTCACCAGTTCGGCCAGCACGAGACCCAGCTTGACGCGGCGCTCGGCCTGCTCCTTGAACATCGCGGCCGGGATCGGCGCGTCCTTCGCGTTCGGCACGCCGCGCTGTTCCAGATCCTGGCGAGCCATCGCGACGAGGCGCTCCTGATCCTGCTCGATCAGCGCGTTCGGGACGTCGAGCTCCGAGATTTTCAGCAGTGCGTCCATCACCTGGTTCTTGACGATGGCTTGCGTGCGGCGCTTCGCTTCGCGCTCGAGGTTGTCCTTGATTTCAGCGCGCATCTTGGTCAGATCGCCGTCTTCGATGCCGAGCGATTTCGCGAATTCGCCGTCGACTTCCGGCAGATGCGGCCATTCGATCTTCTTCATCGTGATCGTGAATTGCGCCGTCTTGCCCGCCACTTCCTTGCCGTGGTAGTCGTCCGGGAACGTCAGGTCGAATTCCTTCGCTTCGCCGACCTTCAAGCCGAGCGCCGCTTTTTCGAATTCCGGCAGCATGCGGCCTTCGCCGAGGATGAAGCCGAAGTCTTCGGCGCTACCGCCCTGGAATGCTTCACCGTCGATCTTGCCGACGAAGTCGACCGTCACGCGGTCGCCGTCTTTGGCGGCCGTGTCCGCGCCGCCGTCGCCGTGCTCGCCTGCCTCGCCGCGAGCGTGGAAGTGCACACGCTGTTTGCGCAGGATGTCCAGCGTGCGGTCGATTTCCGCTTCGCTGATGCTGGTCATGGTGCGCTCGATTTCAGCCGTGGCGACGTCGCCCAGCTTCACTTCCGGATACACCTCGAAGGTCGCGTCGAACGCGTAGCTGCCTTCACCAGCGTCGGTCTTCGGCGCGAAGCTCGGCTGACCCGCGACACGCAGGTTTTCGGTGCGGCTGATGTCGAAAAATTCCTTGCCGACCTTGTCGCTCAGCACTTCGGCTTCCACCTGGCCCGAATACTGTTGCGTCACCATCTTGAGCGGCACCTTGCCCGGGCGGAAACCCGGCATGCGCACGTTCTTCGCGAGTTGACGGATACGCGAATCCACTTCCTTCTGCACGGCATCCTTCGGCAGGGAAATCGTCACGCGGCGTTCGAGCTTGCCGAGGTTTTCAACAACGTTAGCCATGGCTTCAATCGTCCTAAAATTATTCGAGCGAATCAGTTATCTTCTCCGTGCTGCCCGTCGATGTCGCTTCGCATCGATTTGCGCCGATTGCATCGATCACGCACCTGCGCCGCGGGCTTGCAGGCCGTCGGCAGCACGGTTGAGTCCAAAGAGCCGAATATTTTAGCAAACTATTTGCGCGCCTAGCCGGGATTCGATGATTGCATCGAGCTTTCCCTGCATTCCGGGCGTTTTGAGGGCCATTTTCGGTTAGTTTTGACACAGCGAGCGCGATTTGCCGCTGGCATCGCTATCCGGTTAGCGTCATGCGTTCCTCGGCGCTCTTTCGTCATGCAACAGAACGTTCGCGTGGACGCTCGCACCCGCTCGCGGCCGACGCGTCGTGGCCGCGATCCCGCCTATGCCTTTCGACATATTCAGCCGACGCCCCCATGCTGATAAGCTAACGCACTCGGTCGGGCCGCCACCGCCGGTCACCGGCAGCCGGTCGCTTCATCCGCTCCGGCAACCGCTTACAACGACTCAAACCTCTCAGAGACACCATGCCGAATTCGTCGTCCTCGCCTGTCGTCGTCGTCGCTCCCGATTCATTCAAAGGCTCGCTCAGCGCGGAACAGGTCGCGCAAGCGATCGCATCCGGCGTCCAGCGCGCACGCCCCGACGCGAGCGTGCGCATCTGCCCGATGGCCGACGGCGGCGAAGGCACGCTCGACGCAATGCTCACGAGCGGCGGCGAGCGCCGCACGCTTAGCGTGCGCGGCGCGGCCGGTCCGACGCGTGCAGCGCTGACGGGCCTGCTCACGGACGGCAGCGCCATCATCGAAACGGCGGAAATCGTCGGCATTACGGACCCCGTCGGCATGGGCGTGCCGGTCGAGGCGCGCAGCACGCGCGGCGTGGGCGAAGCGATTCGCGCGCTGCTTGATGCCGGCGTGCGGCGCTTTTTCGTCGCGCTCGGCGGCAGCAGCACGAACGACGGCGGCGCCGGCCTGCTGACTGGCCTCGGCTTGCAACTGTTCGACGCGCAAGGCAACGTACTCGAAGGCACACCCGAGCAGCTTGCGGGCGTCGCGCGGGTCGATGCGTCGCTGCTCGACGCGCGGCTTGCCGACACGCAGTTCGTCGGCATGTCGGACGTCGACAATCCGTTGAGCGGCGCGCACGGCGCGACCGCGATCTTCGGTCCGCAAAAAGGCGTGAAGCCAGAACAGGTCGCGCCGATCGACGCGGCGCTCGCGCGCTTCGCCGATCTGCTCGAAGCCGCGCTCGGCCGCACGGCGCGTGACCTGCCGGGCGCGGGCGCGGCGGGCGGCCTCGGCTTCGCATTGCACATGCTCGGCGCGCAGTTCGAGCCGGGCGCGGAAACCGTCGCGCGGCAAATCGGCCTCGACGCCGCGCTCACGGGCGCCAACTGGCTGATCACCGGTGAAGGCCGTTCCGACGTACAGACGCTGCACGGCAAGGCGCCGTTCATCGCCTGCGCGCATGCGCGTGCCGCGGGCGTGCCCGCCACGCTGCTGTCCGGCGCGATCGACCCCGCCGCGCTGCCGCGTCTTGCCGAATACTTCGGCGGCTGCTTTTCTCCGGCGCCGGGGCCGATCACGCTCGACGTCGCGATTCGCGACGCGGCGCGCCTGCTCGCCAACGAAGCCGAGCAGCTGACGCGCCTGAAATACGGCGTGCGTTGACCCGCGAAACGGTTGCCGCAACAATCACAGCGCCACGACCGTTCCACTCATCACGGGGTGACCATGAAGGACTCCGCCAAAGCCGGGCTCGAGCAGTTCCTCACGTATCGTCTGCATGTACTGAACAAACTGGCCGAGCGCGGCATCAGCGCGCGCTACGCGGCGAAGCTCGACGTGACGCTGCCCGAAGCGCGGGTAATTGCGACGGTGGGATCGTTCGGACCGTTCTCGATCATGGAGTTGGCACGCCATGCCAATCTCGACAAAAGCCAGGCGAGTCGCGCGGCCGAAGCGCTGATCCGGCAGGGACTCGTGCAGCGCGAAGCGAGCGCCGCGGACGGCCGCGTCGTGCTGGTCTCGCTGACGCAGGAAGGCCGCGCGCTCTATCGCAAAGTGATGCCGATCGCGCGCAAGTGGAACGGCGATATGTTCGAGTGCCTCGACGAAGAGGAAAGGGCCGCGTTCGGCGCGGCGCTCGACAAGGTGATCCGTGCCATGAACGCGCGGGAGTGATAGCGCGCGGCGAACCGGCCGTGTTTGAAAAGCGCCGTTTCACGGCATTGGGCGGCGCGTGTCAAAATTGAGCCTCGGCCAACGCGCCTTCACCCTCTTTTTCATCCAGGGACGCTTCAGTGGACATCAACAAACAGGTCGCGGCACTCACCGCGTCGGAACTCCAGACCGCCGGCGCGAGCCAGGCGAGCGCGATCGCGGTCAGCGTCGTACTGCGTCATCTTCGTTCGCCGGAACTGGCGAAACTGCTGTCGTCGGCATTTGAAAATCATCAGGCGGTGATGCTGCAAACGCCATGGCCGGACCAGATGCTGCAGGCGTTCGAGTCGACGCGCCGTTTCCTCGAAGGCGCCGCGCAAGCGGAATTGCCGGGCTCGCAGGAAGCGCCGGGAACGCCGGGTGCCTGAGTCGCGCGGTCGCGATGAAAGGCAGCGGAGCAACACTGAGGCCTTTCAGAAGACCGCGCAAAAAAGAAAAAACCCCGTCGGTCCAAAGACTTGACGGGGTTTTTCTTGACTACCAATAAGTGGTGCGAGGGAGGGGACTCGAACCCCTACACCCTTGCGGGCGTCAGGACCTAAACCTGGTGCGTCTACCAATTTCGCCACCCTCGCAGCCGGGTACGCCGCAATGCGTCGCGCCCGATTGTCCTGTGCACTCCCAAGCGCGCTGAACACGTGCCCGAAAGTGTAAGCGCGAGATTCTAACCGATTGATTCGCGCTTGTCTGCACCCGGCGGTATCTGCGCGCGCGACGCCGATGCTACAATTTTCGGCTCGTCGAGACGGGCGCCGCGACGGACGTCGGCGCCCTTCTCGCCAGTCCTTCCCCACACTCTCATCCCGTGAATTTCGACGACTATTGCCAGCAGAAAGCGGCGCCCCCAGGATCGAGCACCTACTATGCGCTTCGCCAGGCGCGCGCCGCCAGTCAACCGCTGTTGACGGCGCTCTTCGCATTGCGTCGCGAGTTCGAGGAAACGGTCAAGGAGACGAGCGATCCGGCGGTCGGCCGCACGAAGCTCGCGTGGTGGCAGAAAGAAATTGCCGCGCTGGCCGCCGGCTCGCCGTCGCATCCGGTGTCCAAGGCACTCGCGGCCTATCTGCCCGACGCGCAGGCCGAATGTCGGGCTCTGCAGGAACTGCTCGCGGGCTTCGAGATGGATCTCGACCAGGCACGCTATCTCGACTATCCGAACCTGCGGCGCTATGTGCAGGGTGTCGGTGGCAATTTTGCTTCGCTGGTGTCGCGCGCGGCTGCAACCGGATCGGCCGACGATGCCGCACATGCGTCGGCGTGGGCCGCTCCGCTCGGCGAGGCGCTGATGCTCGCGCAGTTCGTCGCCGAAACCGGCAACGATGCCCGGCACGGCCGCATCTACGTTCCGATCGACGAGATGCAACGCTACAACGTCACCGCCGCCGATCTGATCAACCGCAAATACACCGACGCTTTCACCGAGCTGATGCGGTTCGAAACGAATCGCGCGCGCGACGCGGTGCAGACCGCGCTCGCCGCGGTGCCCGCCAGCGCGCGGCGCGCGCAGCGCACGCTGCTCGCGCTCGCGGCGCTCGCGTTGGCGTTGCTCAATGAAATCGAGCGCGACGGTTATCACGTGCTGCATCAACGCATCGCGTTGACGCCGATCCGCAAGCTATGGATCGCGTGGCGCGCGAAGTAGCCTGAGCGCCGGGCGCGTCCAACCCCCACCAGGGCCCGAGCACCGTCGCATAAAGCTGGCGAAAATCCACGCCGACCGGCAGGTTGCCATTCCCATCGAGCCGCGCAAGCATCGGCGGCACGCCAAACAAACCGCCCTGCACGCGACCGCCCGTCACGAAGTGCGGCGCCAGCGTGCCGTGATCGGTGCCGTTGCTCTGGTTCTCGCGCGGACGGCGCCCGAATTCCGCGTACGTCATCACGAGCGTATCGTTCCACCGGCCCAACTCGACGAGCGCGGCCTGCATCGCCACCATCCCTTGCGCGAACTGTTTGAGCAACTCGGCCTGTTGTCCCGGCTGGTTCTGGTGCGTATCGAAACCGTTCAGCGTTAGCCGGATCACGGCCACGCCCTGCCCGCTCAACGGCTGCTCCAGTGGCGCGCGTCCGGCGCCAGCTATCTTCAGCGTGTCCGAAGCGGCCAGCACCTGCATTGCCGTTTTGATCGAACTGCCGAACGCGCCGCCCGGAAACGCGGTCTTCAACTGAGGCTGCCCTTGCGTCGCACGCAGACGACCGGCCGGTTTCACGATGTCGTTTTCGACGTCGGGAATAGGCGCGAGCGCGGGATTGCGCTCGTGCAAGGACACTGACGTCGCGAGTCGAGAGGCCCTGACGAACTGCGCGGGATTGACCAGCGCGATCGCGCGCGCCGTTTGCGAGCGGCCCGATTTCGGCGCTGCCGATCACGACGCTGTCGGCCGCGAAACCGATGGGCACCGGCCTCATCGCGAACGCGCGCGTGAGCCAGCCGTCGCGCAGATATCGGTCGGAGCGTGACGCGGTATCCCAGATCTCGATCGAACGAAAATGCGACAGGTTCGGCGGATAGAACAGGTTCTCGCCGAGCGCGCGTATCTGCGCGGCGAACGGCGCCGTGTCGTCGTAGCCGACAGCGAATGCGCCCAGCGCGCCGATCACGAACTCGACCGGCGACTTCACCAGCACCGCGCGATTGCCATCGCTCCAGAACGCATCGCTGAGAAAAGAGCGCGCGTAGCGTCACCTCGATGTCATAACCGCTCGCGCGAAACTGCATGGCGATCGGCTCGACGCGTGCCGGGTCCGGCGTGTCGGAGATGTGACGCTGATCCGGCGTCCATGCGTTGCGCTCGGCGCGCGTTGGGATCGGCTCCAATACAGTCGGGAGGTCGCGATATCGCTTCGCGGCGCGCTCGTGAGTAGCGTGACATCGTGAGCCGAGGCGCCTGTATGCACGAAGACGCGCACAAAAACGCGCCGGCGCTGGCGACTCAACGGAGCAGCGGATCAGAAAGTGGACGCTGAAGATGCAACGGGATTTTTCACGCGGCAATGCGCGCGCTGGGATTAACGCTTGTACAACTCGCGCACGGCGTCTTCGATGTGCTGCCGCAACAGCCGACGCTCTTCGGGCGTCATATGCCCGTCGCGGCGACGTTGATCGAGATCGGGGGGAACCGCGGTGCGCAGCATCGCGTCAGAGGCAGGGCGATCGATGCTCGGGTTGTGGCGGCTGGTTCTGCCATTGCCCAAGCGGGGCGCATGCTCGCTCGCCGCTCTATCCGCGGACGGCTGCGCATGAGCGAGCGTCGGGCCCAGTGTGCCTGCCAGCGTACCGGCAACCGCCAGTGCAATCACGCTCAGGCGCACGTTTGGCCAAACCCCTCCCTTCATGTTGTTCCCTTCGTGGCGCGGCAACCGGCTACCTCAGATGCGTATACAAACCCCGGTAACAGCCGGGTGCGAGAGTTTTGTCGAGTGAAGTATCCACCGAACAGCCGCATTCAGTAAAGCAGTCTAAACGCGCATACTTTACGTCGCGCCACACCGCGGGTAAATTTTGTAACCGACTGTAACCCCAGAAATGGTGTAACCGCGCACCACTTTCTAATCGCGCTAAGATGCCGACCATGGAAACCAAAAACCCTTCGAAAATCCTCGTCGTCGACGACGATCCACGCCTGCGCGATCTTCTGCGCCGCTACCTCGGCGAACAAGGCTTCAACGTCTACGTCGCCGAAAATGCGCCGTCAATGAACAAGCTCTGGGTGCGCGAGCGCTTCGATCTGCTGGTGCTCGATCTGATGCTGCCCGGTGAGGACGGCCTGTCGATCTGCCGGCGACTGCGCGGCAGCAACGACCGCACGCCGATCATCATGCTGACGGCCAAGGGTGAGGATGTCGATCGCATCGTCGGCCTCGAGATGGGTGCCGACGACTATCTGCCCAAGCCGTTCAATCCGCGCGAACTGGTCGCGCGCATTCACGCGGTGCTGCGTCGCCAGTCGCCGTCCGAGTTGCCCGGCGCTCCGTCCGAGACCACCGAGGTCTTCGAGTTCGGCGAGTTCGCGCTGAATCTCGCCACCCGCACGCTGACCAAGGCCGGCCAGGAAATTCCGCTCACCACCGGTGAGTTCTCGGTGCTGAAGGTATTCGCGCGTCATCCGCGTCAGCCGCTGTCGCGCGAAAAGCTGATGGAACTCGCACGCGGCCGTGAATACGAGGTCTTCGACCGCAGCCTCGACGTGCAGATCTCGCGTCTGCGCAAGCTGATCGAGCCGGATCCGGGCAGCCCGCGCTTCATTCAGACCGTGTGGGGCCTCGGCTACGTCTTCATCCCCGACGGTGCAGCCTGAGTTTGTGCTCCGTTTTCGTTTCTGTGTCACATAAGAAGGGCCCATGCGGATCGACCGGCGCCTCCTGACGCTCGCGTTCGGCGGCCTTTTCTGGCGGACCTTTCTGCTGATCGCGCTGTTGATCGCAGTCAGTCTCGCCGCGTGGTTCCAGAGCTTTCGCGTGATCGAGCGTGAGCCGCGCGCGCAGCGCGTGGCTCTGCAACTCGTCGCGATCGTCAAGCTCACGCGCACCGCACTCCTCTATTCCGATCCCGACCTGCGGCGCGCGCTGCTGCAGGATCTGGAGAGCAACGAAGGGGTGCGCGTGTACCCGCGCGAAGCCACCGACAAATACAAACTCCAGCCCGACGAATCGTTGAATCGCCTGATCGAGCACGACATCCGCGGCCGTCTCGGCGACGACACCATAATCGCGCAGAGCGTCAACGATATCAACGGCGTATGGATCAGCTTCAAGATCGACGACGACGATTACTGGGTCGCGCTCGACCGCGATCAGCTCGACAACGCCACCGGCCTGCAATGGGCCGGCTGGGGCGTGTTCGCGCTCGCGCTGTCGCTGTTCGGCGCGGCGTTCATCACGAGTCTGGTGAACCGGCCGTTCGCGCGTCTGGCGATGGCCGCGCGCCGGGTCGGCTCGGGGCAATCGCCCGAGCCGCTGCCCGAGCGCGGCATGGGTGTGGCGGCCGAAACCAATCGAAGCTTCAACCAGATGGTGCGCGACCTCGAACAGCTCGAGGCGGACCGCGCGCTGATGCTCGCGGGCATCTCGCACGATCTGCGCACGCCGCTCGCACGGCTGCGGCTCGAGACCGAAATGAGCCCGTCCGATCAGGCCACCAAGGACGCGATGGTCGACGACATCGAGCAAATGGACATGATCATCGGCCGCTTCCTCGACTACGCGCGTCCCGTGCAGCGTGTGCCGGAACCGGTGGACCTCTCGGTGATCGCGAGCGAACTCGCCGCACGCATGCAAAGCGAGGACAGCATGCGGCTGATCACGCGGCTCGCTCCGTCGGCAGTGATCGAGGCCGATGAAACCGACATGCGTCGCGTGGTCGGCAATCTGCTCGAGAACGCGCGCAAATATGGCCTCAGCGACGGCGACGGTGTGCCGCGCGTCATTCTCGAAACGCGCGTGTCGCACTCGCGCGTCGAACTCTCGGTGGTCGACGAAGGCCCCGGCATTCCCGAAGACCAGCTCGCGCTCGTCACGCGGCCGTTCTATCGTGTGAATTCGGCGCGCACCCAGGCCAACGGCACGGGCCTCGGCATGGCGATCGTGCAGCGGCTCGTCGCCCGTTATCGCGGCGCGCTACGGCTGCGCAACCGCTCGCCCGGACCCGGGCTTGAAGTGACGATCGAGTTTCCGCTCGCGAAAAGCGCGTGAGCCGACGACGCGCGGCACCGCGCGCCGTCGCCATTCGAAACACGCCGCTTGTTGCGACTTCCGAAGGAGCCTTTGCATGAAAACCGTTGGCGATAAACTCGAAGCGTTCACCGTCATTGCCGCCAAGCCGGGCTTCAACCATCACGAAGAACACGGCGTCTCGGCGTTCGAATACATCACCGAGCAGTCGTTTCCAGGCAAATGGAAAATCATTTACTTCTATCCGAAGGATTTTTCGTTGGTCTGCCCGACGGAAATCGTCGAATTCAGCAAGCTCGTCAAGGAGTTCGAGGACCGCGAGGCCGTGCTGCTCGGCGGCAGCGTCGACAATGAATACGTGAAGCTCGCATGGCGCCGCGAGTACAAGGAGCTCGACAGGCTCAACCACTACTCGTTCGGCGACGTGAAAGGCGAGCTGATCGACCAGCTCGGCGTGCGCGACAAGGAAGCGGGCGTCGCGCTGCGCGCGACCTATATCGTCGATCCGGACAACACGATCCAGCACGTGTCGGTCAACAATCTGTACGTGGGCCGTAATCCCGAAGAAGTGCTGCGCATCCTCGACGGCCTGCAAACGGACGAGCTGTGTCCGAGCAATCGGACGATTGGCGGCGCGACGCTGTAAGCGGCACCGCCCGTCACCCAAACAAAAAACCCGTTCAGCTCCTGACCAACAACACCGCGGCCTGCGCCTCGATGCCCTCGCCGCGGCCGAGATAACCGAGCTTCTCGTTCGTCTTCGCCTTGACGTTCACGCGCTCGATCGGCAGACCGAGGTCCGCCGCGATATTGGCGCGCATCCCTTCGATATGCGGTGCGAGCTTCGGCGCCTGCGCGATCACGCTGCTGTCGACGTTGCCGATCGCAAAGCCGGCCGCCTTCACGCGCGCCACGCATTCGCGCAGCAGCACGCGGCTGTCGGCGCCGGCGAACTTCGCGTCGGTATCGGAGAAGTGGCGGCCGATATCGCCCAACGCGGCCGCGCCAAACAGCGCGTCGGTGATCGCGTGCAGCAGCACATCCGCGTCCGAGTGACCGAGCAGCCCGCGCTCGTACGGAATCGTCACGCCGCCGATGATCAACGCGCGCCCCGGCACCAGCGCATGCACGTCGTAGCCCTGCCCAATTCTGAAATCCATGTGTGTCACGTCCTCAAGTGCTGAAGCCTTTAAAGCTTCTTTAAAGCCTTTCTAAATCTTTCCAATGTGCTCATGCGCGGTTTCACGAACCGGCGGGGCGGCTCAGAATCGCCTCGGCCAGATCGAAATCTTCCGGATACGTGACCTTGAAGTTACGCAGGCTGCCTTGCACGAGCTTCGGCGCGTGGCCCGACCATTCGATCGCGCTCGCCTCGTCGGTCAGATCGTGGCCGTCGGCCTGGGCGCGCAGGATCGCCTCGCGCAGCATGCCGATGCGGAACATCTGGGGCGTCTGCGCCTGCCACAAGCCGTCGCGCGCTTCGGTATGGGCGATGCGGCCATCGGCCGACGCGCTGTCGATACGCTTCAAGGTATCGGCGACCGGCAACGCCATGATGCCGCCGACCGCATCGTCCTTGAGCGAACCGATCAGCGTACGGATCAGCGCCGCCGTGATGCCCGGCCGCGCCGCGTCGTGCACGAGCACCCAGTCGGCGTCGTGGGCGCCGAACTCGGCGAGCGCGTGCAGACCGTTGAGCACCGACGCCTGGCGCGACGCGCCGCCCACGCGACGCACCGCGAAGCGCAGATTGCCGAAGCGGCGGGCGTCGAAGTGCTGGTCGTCGGGCGCGATGACGACGAGCGTCTGCGTGAATTCGCTGCACGCGTCGAACGCGGCGAGCGAGTAATGCAGCATGTCGCGGCCGGCGACGGTGCGGTATTGCTTGGGCATCGCGGCGCCGGAACGGCTGCCGGTGCCTGCGCACGGGATCAGGGCAAAGAGACGGGAAGTCACGAGTACGGATGCCGCCAGGTCAAAGTAAAGGACGGATTTTATAATAGGTCCTTCGCATCCACGCCCATACACGCGTAAACTTGGCCGTCGCGTGAGCCCAGAGCCGCCCTTTTTCTCCTTTATGCCAGACATCGCCGCATCCTCGCAGTCCACCCCGCCCGTCGCGCTCGTCAAGGCCGGCCAGCGTTTCGCCTTCGACGGCACGCGCGGTTCGTCCGACGCGCTGCTGATCGCCCGCTACCATCTCGCGTATCGCCAGAAGATGCCGCTGCTTGCGGTGGTCTGCGAAAGCGCGCTCGACGCGCAGCGGCTGTCGCAGGAAATCGGCTTCTTCGCGCCGGACGCGCGCGTGCGCCTCCTGCCCGACTGGGAGACGCTGCCTTACGACACGTTTTCGCCGCACCAGGACCTCGTCTCCGAGCGTCTCGCGACGCTGCACGACCTCGGCGAAGGCCGCTGCGACATCCTGCTCGTGCCGGCCACGACGGCCTTGTACCGGATGCCGCCTGCATCGTTTCTGGCCGCCTACACGTTCTCGTTCTCGCAAGGCGAGCGGCTCGACGAAGCGAAGCTGAAGGCGCAGCTGACGCTCGCCGGCTACGAGCACGTGAGCCAGGTGGTGCGTCCCGGCGAATATTGCGTGCGCGGCTCGCTGCTCGATCTGTTCCCGATGGGCTCGCCGCTGCCCTACCGGATCGACCTGTTCGACGACCAGGTCGACTCGATCCGCGCGTTCGACCCCGACACGCAGCGCAGCCTCTATCCGGTCAAGGACGTGCGCCTGCTGCCGGGCCGCGAATTCCCGTTCGACGAGGCCGCGCGCACGGCATTCCGCAGCCGCTGGCGCGAGACTTTCGAGGGCGATCCGAGCCGCGCGTCGATCTATAAAGACATCGGCAACGGCGTGCCGGCGGCGGGTATCGAATACTATCTGCCGCTGTTCTTCGAGGAGACGGCCACCCTCTTCCATTACCTGCCCGACGGTTCGCAACTCGGGTTCGTCGGCGATCTGGACGCGGCGATCCGGCGCTTCACCAACGACACGAAGCAGCGCTTCAATTTCCTGTCGCACGACCGCGACCGGCCGATTCTCGAACCGCAGAAGCTGTTCCTGTCGGACGAGGATTTCTTCACGTTCGCGAAACCGTTCGCACGGCTCGTGCTGCCCAGCAACGGCGACGGCGCCTGGTCGATCGCGCTGCCGAACCTCGCGATCGATCGTCACGCCGACGATCCCGTCTCGGCGCTGCGCGCGTATCTGAGCACGACGCCGAACCGGGTGCTGTTCGCCGCCGAATCGGCGGGCCGCCGCGAGACGCTACTGCAACTGCTCGCCGACAACCAGCTGAAGCCCGCCTCGGCCGACAGCTTCGCCGACTGGCTCAAGAGCGACGCGCGTTTCTCGCTCGGCGTCGCGCCGCTCGCGAACGGCTTCGCGCTCCCGGGCGACGGCATCGCGATCATCACCGAAACCGAGCTGTACGGGCCGCTCGCGCGCCGCGCGGGACGCCGCCGCCAGGAACAGGCGAGCAACGTCGATTCGATGGTGCGCGATCTGTCCGAGCTGAAGCTCGGCGACCCGGTCGTGCATTCGCAGCACGGTATCGGCCGCTACATGGGTCTCGTGACGATGGATCTCGGCGAAGGCGAAACCGAGTTCCTGCATCTCGAATACGCGGGCGACAGCAAGCTCTACGTGCCGGTCGCGCAATTGCACGTGATCTCGCGCTATAGCGGCGCCGATCCGGAAAGCGCGCCGCTGCATTCGCTCGGCTCGGGCCAGTGGGAAAAGGCCAAGCGCAAGGCCGCGCAGCAGATCCGCGACACCGCCGCCGAGCTGCTCAACCTGTACGCCCGCCGTGCCGCCCGCGAGGGCCACGCGTTCGCGCTCGAACCGAAGGACTACGTGAAGTTCGCCGAGAGCTTCGGTTTCGAGGAAACGCCGGACCAGGCCGCCGCGATCGCGGCCGTGATCGGCGACATGACGAGCGGCAAGCCGATGGACCGGCTCGTATGCGGCGACGTCGGCTTCGGCAAGACCGAGGTCGCATTGCGCGCGGCGTTCATCGCGGTGATGGGCGGCAAGCAGGTCGCGCTGCTGTCGCCGACCACGCTGCTCGCCGAGCAGCACACGCAAACCTTCAGCGACCGCTTCTCCGACTGGCCGGTGCGCATCGCCGAGCTGTCGCGCTTCAAGTCGACCAAAGAAGCCAACGCGGCGATCCGGCAGATCAACGAAGGCTCGGTCGACATCGTGATCGGCACGCACAAGCTGCTGTCGTCCGATGTGCAGTTCAAGCGGCTCGGACTCGTGATCATCGACGAGGAGCATCGCTTCGGCGTGCGTCAGAAGGAGGCGCTGAAAGCGCTGCGCGCGGAAGTCGACGTGCTGACGCTGACCGCGACGCCGATTCCCCGTACGCTCGGCATGGCGCTCGAAGGCCTGCGCGATTTTTCGGTGATCGCAACGGCGCCGCAAAAGCGCCTCGCGATCAAGACCTTCGTGCGGCGCGAGGAAGACAGCGTGATTCGCGAAGCAATGCTGCGCGAGTTGAAGCGCGGCGGCCAGGTCTACTTCCTGCACAACGAAGTCGAGACGATCCAGAATCGCCGGCAGATGCTCGAAGAGCTGGTGCCCGAAGCGCGCATCGCGGTCGCGCATGGACAGATGCACGAGCGGGAACTGGAGCGGGTGATGCGCGACTTCGTGGCGCAACGCGCGAACGTGCTGCTGTGCACGACGATCATCGAAACCGGCATCGACGTGCCGAGCGCGAACACGATCCTGATCCACCGCTCCGACAAGTTCGGCCTCGCGCAATTGCATCAGCTGCGTGGCCGGGTCGGCCGCTCGCATCACCAGGCGTACTCGTATCTGCTCGTGCACGATCCGCAGGGGCTCACCAAGCAGGCGCAACGGCGGCTCGAAGCGATCCAGCAGATGGAGGAACTCGGCTCGGGCTTCTATCTCGCGATGCACGACCTCGAAATTCGCGGCACCGGCGAGGTGCTCGGTGACAAGCAGTCGGGCGAGATTCACGAGATCGGCTTCCAGCTTTATACCGACATGCTCAACGACGCAGTGAGGGCGCTCAAGAACGGCAAGGAGCCAGACCTCACCGCGCCGCTCGCCGCGACCACCGAGATCAACCTGCATTCGCCGGCGATCCTGCCGTCGGACTATTGCGGCGACGTGCAGGAACGTCTGTCGCTGTACAAGCGCCTCGCGAACTGCGAACACAACGATTCGATCGACGGCATCCAGGAAGAGCTGATCGACCGCTTCGGCAAGCTGCCGCCGCAGGCGCATGCGCTGGTGGAGACGCATCGACTGCGGCTCGCCGCGAAGCCGCTCGGCATTTCGAAGATCGATGCCGGTGAAGCGGTGATCGGCCTGCAGTTCATCCCCAATCCGCCCGTCGACGCGATGCGGATCATCGAGATGGTGCAGAAGCACAAGCACATCAAGCTCGCGGGTCAGGACAAGCTGCGAATCGAAACGCGCAGCCCGGATCTCGCGGTGCGCGTCGCGACCGTCAAGGAGACCTTGCGCGCGCTCGGTTCGCCGAGCCGCGGCACGGCGGCGGCGCCGGCTCGCTGAGCGCGGCACGCTGCGCGCACAGGCTCGTGAAAACCGCAAAAGACGGGGGGACGTCCCCCGTTTTTTTTGCGTCGATGCTGCACTGCGCCAACGCGTGCCCGGCTTTTTGGACATCCTGACGAAAATGCAATTTGGGATATGATCGATAGACACAAAACGCTGGAGTCATGTCATGTCTCACGTCGCTGAAACAGCGCAATCGTTGCAGTCGTCCGCCTCCTCCACGTCCCCCGCTTCTCCGATATCTCTGCCCTGGGTCACCCGTCTCGTGTCGATGGACACGGTGAGCCGCAATCCAAACCTCGGCCTGATCGAAACCGTGCGCGACGAACTGCGCGCGGTCGGTATCGACGCGACGCTGACGCACGGCAAGGGCGGCAAATGGGCGAACCTGTTCGCGACCATTCCCGCGCACGACGGCGAAACGAACGGCGGCGTCGTGCTGTCGGGCCACACCGATGTCGTGCCGGTGGACGGCCAGCAATGGGACAGCGATCCGTTCAAGCCGGAGATTCGCGGTGACAAGCTCTATGGCCGCGGCACCTGCGACATGAAGGGCTTCATCGGCGCGGCGCTCGCGCTCGTGCCGGACATGCAGCGCACGAAGCTCGCGAAGCCGATCCACTTCGCGCTGTCGTTCGACGAGGAAGTGGGCTGCGTGGGCGCGCCGCTTCTGATCGCCGATCTGATGAAGCGCGGCGTGAAGCCGGACGGCTGCATCGTCGGCGAGCCGACCAGCATGCGCCCGATCATCGCGCACAAGGGCATCAACGCGTATCAGTGCTGCGTACGCGGCCAGGCCGCGCATTCGTCGCTGACGCCGAAGGGCTTGAACGCGATCGAGTACGCGGCTCGCCTGATCTGCTACATCCGCGACATGGCCGACCAGTTCCGCGCGCAAGGCCCCTTCGACGAACTGTACGACGTGCCGTTCAGCACCGCGCAGACCAGCACGATCACGGGCGGCAACGCAATCAACACGGTGCCGGCCGAATGCCAGTTCCAGTTCGAGTTCCGCAATCTGCCGACGCTCGATCCCGAGCAGATCTTCGCGCGCATCGACAGCTACGCGCGCGAAACGCTGCTGCCGAAAATGCTGCGCGAGCACCCGTCGGCCGCGATCGAGATCACGAAGATCGCCGCGGCGCCCGGACTCGATTCGTCTGAACAGGCCGCGATCACGCAGCTCGTACGCGCGCTGACGGCCGACCAGGACAAGCGCAAGGTCGCATACGGCACCGAGGCCGGCCTGTTTTCGAACGCGGGGATTCCGAGCATCGTCTGCGGCCCCGGCGACATCCAGCAGGCGCATAAGGCGAACGAATTCGTCGAGCTCGCGCAGCTCGTCGCGTGCGAGCGCTTCTTGCGCAAGTTCATCCACAGCATGTCGGTCGAGGCCGCTTAGCCCGTTTCGTTGCAGCGGCGCGCAGCCGCAGTGAACCTGCGCGCCGAGCCACGGGCCTCAGCGACATCGACGACTCCGGAGCGACCGCCATGTCCAGCGCCATGCCGCAGCACACGGATCACACGATCGACGGTGAGCCGATCCCCACGCTCGACGACATCGCCGCGCAGCACTTCGCGTTGACGCCCTGGGTCGCGCGCACGCCGGTGTTCGACCGGCTCGACTTCTCGTCGCTGCGCGGCACCGTCGTCAATTTCAAGTTCGAGCTGCTGCAGGCGGGCGGCAGCTTCAAGGCACGCGGCGCCTTCACGAACCTGCTCGCGCTCGACGACGCGCAAAAGAGCGCGGGTGTCACCTGCGTGTCGGGCGGCAATCACGCGGTGGCGGTCGCCTATGCGGCGATGCGGCTCGGCGTCAGCGCCAAGGTCGTGCTGTTCAGCGCGGCGAATCCGGCCCGCGTCGCGTTGTGCCGCGAGTACGGCGCCGACATCGTCTATGCGGAAGATCTCGCCGAAGCGTTCGAACTGGTGCGCCGCGTCGAGGCCGAGGAAGGCCGCTATTTCGTGCATCCGTTCAACGGCTATCGCACGGTGCTCGGCTCGGCGACGCTCGGCTACGAATGGGCCACGCAAACGCCCGACCTCGAAGCGGTGATCGTGCCGATCGGCGGCGGCGGACTCGCGGCCGGGGTCTCCACCGCGCTGCGGCTCGCGAATCCGAACGTGCACGTGTACGGCGTCGAACCCGAAGGCTCGGACGTGATGAGCAAGAGTTTTGCCGCCAACCATACGGTCAGAATGGGCCACATGCACAGCATCGCCGATTCGCTGATGTCGCCGCATACCGAGCAATACAGCTACGAGCTGTGCCGCCGCCATGTCGATCGGATCGTCACCGTGTCCGACGACCAGTTGCGCGAGGCGATGCTGATCCTGTTCAATCAGCTGAAGCTCGCGGTCGAGCCGGCTTGCGCGGCCGCCACGGCCGGCTTGCTCGGACCGCTGCGCGAACAGTTGCAGGGCAAACGCGTGGGCGTGCTGCTGTGCGGCGCCAATATCGACCCGGTCAGTTTTGCCGCGCATCTGGAGCGCGCGCGCCATAGCGAGTCACAGTTTCCTCATTAGCGACGCGCAGCAGATGCGCTTGTTGCCTTGCGGCCAAAGCACTAGCCTATCCGCTTCAGGTTGGTATGATTCGGCTATTCACATCAGGGAGGTGTAGGTATGAGCATGATCCAGGAATTTAAAGAATTTGCCCTCAAAGGCAACGTGATGGATCTGGCGGTCGGTGTGATTATCGGCGGCGCGTTTTCCACCATTGTCAATTCCGTGGTTAAAGACCTGATCATGCCGGTTGTCGGGGTCGCTACCGGCGGCCTCGATTTCTCCAATCTGTTCGTTCGCCTGGGCCATATTCCGGCCACTTACAAAGGCAACCCCGAATCGTATAAAGACCTGCAGACGGGTGGCGTGGCGGTGTTCGGTTACGGTTCGTTCATTACCGCGACGATCAACTTCATCATTCTCGCGTTCATCATCTTTCTGATGGTCAAGTTCATCAACAAACTGCGCAAGGAGCCGCAAGCCGCGCCGGCGGAGCCGCCGCCGCCGCCGGAAGACGTGCTGCTGCTGCGCGAGATCCGCGATTCGCTGAACAACCAGCAGCGTTAATCGTCGAATCAAGCTCGGGTTGGACGGCCTGAGCCAGTGAAATCAAAAGGCCTGTTGCGATCGGCGTCGCAACAGGCCTTTGTGTTTTCACGCTGCTTTGAGCGCGCTGCGCTTTATCGAGCCTTACCCTTCCTTTTGCGCCTTCAATTGCGCCGCGCTTTCGATCATCGCTTCGAGCTGGCCGAAATTGACAGGCTTCGTCAGATGCGATGTAAAGCCCGCGCTCAAACAGCGGCGCACGTCCTCGTCGGTGCCGAAGCCGGTCAGCGCGACGGCTGGCACGTCGGAATATTCGCGAAACGCCTTGACGAAATCAAGACCGGTGCCATCGGGCAATCCGACATCGCTGACAACCAGATCGAACCTGTGCAACTGCGTCGCCGCAAGCGCATCGTCGACGCGCCCGACCACCGTCACCTGATGACCCAGGCCGCGCATCAATTGGGCCATCACGTCGGCGGTGTCGGCATGGTCCTCGATCAGCAGCACGGACAGCGAACTCGCCGGCTGCAGGTTGCTCGGCACGATGACCGGCGGCGCGGTGGCCCGCGCGGCGGCGGTCGGCAGCGTGATCGTGAAGGTCGCGCCGCAATGCGGACCGGGACTCCGCGCGGTCACAGTGCCGCCGTGCACGTCCGTCAAAGCCTTCGTGATCGCGAGACCGAGACCCAGGCCGCCGAACTGCCGCGTCATGCTTTGGTCGCCCTGCTCGAACGCATTGAACAGCTTGCCGATCTGCTCCGGCTCGATGCCGATGCCGGTGTCTTCGACCGAGATCTGCACCTGCATGCGTTCGTCGCGTGTGCGCACATAGATATGGCCGCCGTCCGGCGTGAACTTCGCGGCATTGCGAATCAGGTTCCACAGCATCTGTTGCAGCCGCGCGCGATCGGCGAGCACGTAGTGATGCGTCGCGTGCTTCTCGACATGCACGTCCTGCTGCTTGACCTGGATTTCGCTGCGAAAGAGTTCGAGCACGCTGTCGATCACCTCGTGTACGTCGACGGTCTCCAGCGACAGCCGCAGCTTGCCGTTCGCGACGCGCGTCAGATCGAGCAGATCGTCGATCAGCCGCGCCTCCAGTTCGACGTTGCGGCGGATCATGCGCACGCTCGCACGCGCCTGCTCCGGCAGTTCCGGGATCATCTCGAGTACGCTCGCGCCCGCGAGCACCGGCGTGAGCGGTGTGCGCAATTCGTGCGACAGCATCGCGAGAAAACGGTCCTTCGCGCGATTCGCTTCTTCGGCGGCCTGGCGCGCGGCCTGCTCGGACTCGAGCAGTCGCTCGCGCTCCTCGATCGCCTCGCGCTGCGAGTGGATGTCGGTGCAGCTACCGAACCATTTGCTGACGTTGCCATCGGCATCGCGCATCGCGACCACGCGCACGTCGAACCAGCGGTACTCGCCGTCATGGCGGCGAATCCGCATCTCCTGCCGATAGTCGCCGCTGCGGCTCGCGACGGCCTTCAGCCAGCTTTGCCGGATCTGCTCGCAATCGTCGCGATGCACGGCCTCTAGCCACGCGAGACCATGCGAGCCATGTTCGGGCAAGCCGGTGTAGTCGTACCACTGCTTCGACAGGAAGTCGCAATCGCCGGCCGCGTCGCAGGTCAGCACGAGATGCGGCAACGTCTCCGACAGCGTGCGGTAATGCAGCTCGCGATCGCGCAGCACCCGCGCTTCGTCGGACGCGCGTTGCAGCCGCACCTGCGACAACACGCGCTCCACGGCCTCTGGCAGATAGTCGAGATAGTCGCCGGACTTCGGCACCACGTCGGACACGCCCGCGCGCAGCGCCTCGATCACGCGCGACTCGTCGGTGAAGCCGGTCACGAGGATCGCCGGAATGCGCACGCCCTCCGCGCGCAGACGCCGGAAGAAATCGAGCCCGGTCTCCGGTCCGCTCAGCTGATAATCGAGCACGAGCAGATCGGGGGCGCGGCTCGCGAGCCGCTCGCGGGCCGCCTCGACGCCGGCGCAGATCGTCACCCGGCAGCCGGCGCGTTCGAGCGACTTGCGCGCGAGCCGCAAGATGCCCTCGTCGTCATCGACGACGAGCACATAGGCGGCGTGCGGCGTGGACACTTCTTCGATCATGCAGGTGCTCTCCGGCTCGGTACGGTGCTCATCTTGTCATGAACGGCTTTCGGACAGCTTCAAGGCGGCGCGAACCGCTGCCCCGGCGGCAGTTTGACCACTTGCAGGAAAAAGCCGAGCCGACGCACGGCCTCGATGAACGCATCGTATTCGACCGGCTTGCAGAGATAGACGTTGCAACCGAGTTCGTAGCAGCGCGCGATTTCGCGCGGATCGTCGGTCGTGGTCAGCACGATCACGGGCACGGCGGCGGTCTCGGGGGCTTCCTTCAGACGCCGCAACACCTCGAAGCCGTCGACGCGCGGCATCTTCAGATCGAGCAGCACGACGAAATTCGCCAGATTCTCGCGCGGCGGATAGGGATGGCCGTCGGCGTCGGTCAACGGCTCAGCGGCCGCGGGGCCGAAGAAGTAATCGAGCGCCTGCTGGCCGTCGCGAAAGCGCACGAAGCCGTTCGAAATGCCGGCGCGGCGCAGATTCCGCTCGACGAGCGTCGCGTGGCCGTCGTCGTCTTCGATCAGAACGATGCTGACCGTTTGCGCGTGATTCATAGGCTCTCCGTGCCAACGATTCGTCATCCATGCCGCCGGGAGAATGGCAGCGACGGTGCCCGCGCCGGCGTGCGCGGCGCTCAGAGGCGCGCCGGCTGCTCGGGCAGCACCACGAAAAAGGTCGATCCGGCGCCTTCGGCCGATTCGACCCAGACGCGCCCGCCGTGCCGCTCGACCGCGCGCCGCACCACCGCGAGGCCGATCCCCTCGCCGCTTGCGACATCCCCGTGCAGACGCTGGAACGCGCGAAACACCTTCGACAGATACACGGCCGGAATGCCGAGCCCATTATCGCGGACGTAATAGATGCGCATGCGGACCGCGCGCGGCTCGCTTTCGTCGACGGGTTCGGGCGCGAGCGCGCCGACCTCGATGCGCCCGCGGCGCGCCGGATCGAGGAAAGTCAGCGCATTGCCGATCAGGTTGCCGAAGATCTGCTCGACCGCCGCCGGATCGCCCCATGCGGGCGGCAGCTCGCGCACCGTGACGCTCGCGGCGCGCTGGTCGATCGTGCCTTGCAGCCCATCGACGACTCGCGCCACCGTGCGCTCGACGCTGACCCGCTGCCAGTGATATTCGAGCCGTCCCGCGCGCGAGATGCGCAACAGCGCGTCGATGATCGCCGCCGCGCGCGCGACCGCGGTGCGCAAATAGTGCAACGACTCGCGCACGTCGCCATCGAGGATCTGCGTCATGCGCCGTGCTTCGTTCTCCGGCAGACGAGCCTGTCCGACGAGCACGTCGAGTTCGTCGCACGACACGTGTAGTTCTTTCGAAAACCCCTGCAGATTGACGAGCGGCGAGCGCAGATCGTGCGACACGCTGTAGATGAACATCTCGTTGTCCTGCGTTTCCTGGCGCAATTCCTCATTGACGGCCGCCAGTTCGCGCGCGCGTGCTTCGAGCTCCGTCTTCAGCGCCTCCTGCCCGGCTTCCGCCTCGCGCAGACGCGCATCGGTCTGATGTAGCACCGTGTCGAGCGCGGCGATTTCGTCGCTGCCCGACAACGGCGCCGCGAGCGGCCGGCCGCTGCCGAGCCGCTCGGCGTTATCGGTCAGCACTTCGAGGCGTTGGCCGATGCCGCGCGCGAACACGAAGGCGGTGACCGCCCAGATCAGCATCGAGCCGAACACCGCGGCGATCAGTGCGCGCTGCTGAAGCTCGCGCCGCTCGCCGAGCGCGCTCGAGCGCTCGACGTCGAGCTCCGACGCCGCCGCGCCGAACTGGGCCAACTCGTCGCGGAACACGGCGATCTGCTCCGGCAACTCGCCGGTTTCGAGCGCGATATAGGGGCGTAGACTGCGGCCCTCGTGCAACGCCTGCGAGATCGCGACACTCTGTTCGCGATACGCGTCGATCGCGCGCCGCATGCTGCGCACGCGCTCGGCCTGAGCCGGCGTTTCGGCGACGAGCGCATCGAGCTTCGCGAGCCGGTCATTCAGGTCGACCCACACCGCATGGCGGTCGATCAGCGAGGCGCTGCCCGTCACCATCGCCGTGCGCACGCGCGCGGCCTGACGCAGCAGCGGATCGACGATGGCCGACGACTCGTAGAGGATCTGCTTGCTGTTGTCGACCCATCGCGCGGCCTGTGCGGTCCGCTCCTGGGCATCGAAGACGACCCCGAGCAGCGCGAGTTCGACCACGCTCGGTATCGCGATCAGCAGCAGACCTTTGGTGAATAGTTTCATGGTTCCGTCAGGGCGTTCAGGCTGTGGTTCAGGCTGTCACTCGAACGGCGGGGCTCGCGCGCACCCGTCGCGCCCTGCAAGGCGGGCGCCGCGCGGCTGGACGGGCCATTATCGACGTGAATCGGAGATATTTCAACGACGCGCCAGCAAGCGCTCGACCACACAAAAATGACTTTTTTATTGGGATGGGATGTTTTTTCCGCGCCGCCTGCGTCTATGATGGAGACAAGGTGTGCTGGGATGCGAATGCGCGCGGCGAGGCGGTTCGGCATGATTCGTGCGGGAGGCGGTGGGGCGATGCGGTAGCGTCGAATCATCGTGAATCCGGCCTTGTCGTATGCTATAAAACATCGACGTGCGGCGCGCGAAAGCCGGGAGTGGTCGCATGAGGACGCAGCGATTCTTGCAATTCTTTTTCAGGCGAATTTTTATGTCCTTCCCGAAAAAGCGTAGACGCGCGAAGGTGGACGGCGACGAGTCGTTCCTCGCGGTTCTGCGGCATTTCAAGCCGTTCGGTCAACTCGACACCAAGATTGCGCGGGCTCGCGCGCAGGACGAACCGGTGCTCTATGCACACGTGCTGCCCGGACTCGACGTGCTTCTATGCAGTGTGCGCGGCGCACAGCCGCCCTACCCCGCGCCAGCCGAATTGCGGCGGCGCTGCCTCGAATCCATTACCAACGCGCTGGAGCAGCCGCTCGATGGTCTCGAGAACGGCGGCTACTGGTACGAGGCCGACGGCTTCGGCTTCCTCGTGTTCGCGAGCCGTGCGCGCGGCAAGATTCTGACGGAGTTCGGCGCGACACGAATCGGTACCCGGCGCGGCGTGCGTCGCCAGGATGCGTCGGGCGATGCAACACCACGTTCGCTCAGATAGGCCCAATCGGGCACCCTGAAGTTCAGGGCTGCTGACAGGTCGTTCCCTTCGCTTCATCGAAACCCTGGCTCGACGGCAACCGCGCGCAGTTCCTCACGCGGCATCATGCCGTTGATTCGGCGATCGCATCATCGACGCGCTCGCCGCGCTTCAACCGCCCTTGTATTCGGCCGCGCTCGCCGGCGACTGCGTCGCGGGCTTACGATCCACCGCGGCTGGCGACGACGCGCCGCCCGAAGACTTGTTGACCGGCGCGCCCTCGAGCGATATCGGCGCCTTCGGCTGTTGCTTGACGCCCGGCGGCGGCGCCTTCGGCATCTGCCGCGCTTGCGCGAGCAATTGCGAGCACGGTAGCGGCTTGTTGTTGCTCGGCGCGAGCAGCGGGATCAGCGCCGCGAACGGATTGATCAGCCCGAGCCCGACCACCGCGCCGCCGCGCAACGCGAGCGCGGCCGCATTGACGCCGACGTGCGGATCCTTGAAGGTGCCCTTCACGTACAGCGGCGAGCGCAGCGAAAAAACCCGGAAGCCCTTCGTATGCGGATGCACGCCCAGGTCCATCGTCTCGTCGCGCAGATTCACGTGACCGTCGATGTTGATCACCGCGTCGTCGGTATCGAGCGCGAACACGCGCGCTTCGAGCACGCCGTCGGTCACGACGAAATCGGCGGCCGCGCAGTTGATCTTCACGTCGCGCGCGCCGAACAGCTTTTCATAGACGACGTTCGCGACGTTGAGCCCGGCCGCCTCCATCAGCAGACGGCTCACGGTGCCGTCGGTCACGAGCGCCTTCAACTCGCCGTTCGATGTCGCCGCGAGCGCCGCCGGCGAATTTCCGGTCGCGGACAGCGACGCATCGCCGTTGATCTCGCCGAGCGCGTTCTGCATCGTCTTGAAGCTCGGGAACAATTGCTTCAGCTTGACGTGCCGCGCCGACATCGCGAAGCGCCCCTTCAGCGGCGCCGCGCTGCCATCCAGATGAATGTCCGACGCGAGCGAGCCGCCCGCGACGCCGAACTTCAGCGGCACGAGCGACAGCACGCCGTCGGTCATCACGACGTGCGTGTACAGATCCGTGATCGGCAGGTTCGCGTTCTTGATGATGCGCCGGCCGGTGAACTTGACGTCGGCGTCGATCGCCTTCCAGCGCTCGGTGCGGAACTCCTCGACCGGCAGCGCGCGGTTGCTCGGCTGCGCGGCCGCGTCGCCGCGCCTCGCCTTGCTCGCGTTCGAATCGGCGCCGATCACCGGCGCGAGATCCGAGAACTGCAACAGATGCGACTCGAGTTCGCCCTGCAGCAGCGGACGTGGCTCGCGCCCGGTATAGGTCAACGAACCGTTCAGATCGCTGCCGCCGACCCGGCCTGTAAAGTTTTCATACGTGAACACGTTGCCGCTCGCTTTGAACTGACCGATCAGACGACCCTCGGTCGCGTACGGCGGGGTCTCGGGCAAGGTCACGCCGGTCAGCGAATAGAGGCGCGCCATGCTGTTGCCCTGCAGCCAGAGACGCAGATCGAGCGCCCCGAGATGCGCCGGATCGGTGAGCGTGCCGACGAAGGCGATATGCAGATCGCCGGCTTTGACATCGGCCTGCACCGGGAACGGCCGGTTCGCGTCTTGCAGCGCGAGCACGCCGCCGAGCTTGCCGTTGCCCGACACCGGCGTGCGGTTGTAGGTGCCCTTGACGGTCCAGCCGATCGCATAAAGCGGCGTCGCGCGCCTGGCGCCAGGTGCGGTGCCGCTCGCCCCCGAGACAGCCGCGGCCGGGCCGGCGCTCCCGCTGGTGGTTTCGGCCGGTGCGGCGGCGCCGCTCGTCGCGAGCGCGCCGGAACTCGCGGCCACGCCCGACGTTGCGGACGCGCCCGATGCGCCCGACGCCTGCGCCGCCGCTTCATAAGCCGCCGCTGCGGAAGCCGCCTTCGCCTCCGAGGCCGCCTCTGCCTCGGCCTGCGCGGCGAGTTGGCGCGCGCCCGCCCGGCCGACGGCCTGAGCCGACGCGCTGCGCGAGGCCGCTTCCTGCTGCTTCAGCGCGTCGCCGATCGGGATCGGCTGCCCGAGCGTATCGACGACCATCTGCACCTCGACCTTCTTCTGCTGATCCGACAGCGCGATGTTGCCCTTCGCGAACGCGATATCGTGCAGATCGAGCTTCCACTCGGTGGGTCCGCTCGACGACGGCAGCTTGAAGGTCCAGTTATTGCGCCCGTCGACAAGACGTTCCAGATCGACCGACGGATTCACGAGGTTGATCGCCGGAATCTCGATGTCGTGCGCGAGCAGCGGCAGCACCTCGACCTCGAAGTCGATTTCGTCGAGCGTCGCGAACTGCGGCTGTTTGGTCCAGTCGGGATTGCCGATCGCGATGTTGGCCGCCGAAAAGCGCGGCCAGGGCACCCAGCCGCGCCAGCCGGTCTCGCCGACCGCATGACGCCAGCCCACCTTCAGGTCGCCGTTGATCGCAAACGGCCGGCCGATCGCCTGGCTGACCTTGTCGTCGATGTAAGGCCGCGCGCGGTTCCAGTCGAAGCTCAGGATGAAGATCACGAGCGCGACGATCAGGATCACGAGCGCCGCCAGCAGCCATGCAAAGATTTTTCCGACCCGTCGTCCGGTGCCGCTCGACCCTGCCATTGAAAAGCTCCGCGTGTTGTTCCACGTTGTGCACCGTGCAGCAGTTATCGTACCTGGCGCGCGAGCATGAATCGCCGCGTCGGTCGTGCGCTGTTGCGCCTCGTCGCTTTATCATGGCGCACGCTTTACCGACAGCCCCACCGGCACACCCTCCCCACGGCGTTCCAACCATGACCGATGTTCCCTTCGTCCTCGCCGACGGCATCGTACGGCGCGATGCGCAGCGCGGCCAGACGCTGTTGCAGCCGACCACCTTCGCCCTGCGCGCCGGCGAGCGCGTCGCGATTACCGGACCGTCCGGCTCCGGCAAGAGCGTGTTTCTGCGCGCGCTCGCGCTGCTCGATCCGGTCGATGCGGGGCGCATCCTGTGGCATGGCGCGCCGCTCGAGCGTGCGCGGATTCCGCGCTACCGGCGCGCAATCGCGTATATCCGGCAGCGGCCCGCGCTGATCGACGGCAGCGTCGAAGACAATCTGCGCTATCCGTTTGAGCTGCGGGCATATCGCGACGCGCGCTTCGATCGCACGCGCGCGGCCAGGCTCGCGATGCAGGCCGGCCGCGGCGAGGACTTTCTCGGCAAGCGCGCAAGCGAATTATCGGGTGGCGAAGCGCAGATCGCCGCGCTGATCCGCGTGCTGCAACTCGCGCCCGAAGTGCTGTTGCTCGACGAGCCGACCGCCTCGCTCGATCCGGCGTCGTCGCGCGCGATCGAAGCGCTCGTGCAGGCGTGGTTCGATGCCGCGCCGGGCGCTCACGCATCGATGTGGGTGTCGCACGATGTCGAGCAGGCGGCACGCATGAGCGAACGGCATCTGACGATGCGCGCCGGCGTACTGGCCGAACACACTTGCGTGCGGCGCGATGCGGACCAACGCGCTCCCGCGGACCAGCGTCGGGAGCCCCGCCAATGAGCCTGCAGAATCTGAGCTTGTGGGACGTCGCGATCGCGACGCTCCTGATCGTCGTGAATGGCGCGGTGTCGGTCGCGCTGAAGCTCGATCTCGAGCGCAAGCTCGCATGGGCGGCGGTGCGCACCGTGGTCCAGTTGCTCGCGATCGGCTATGTGCTCGGCTGGGTGTTCAGTTTCGCTCGCTGGTACGTGGTGCTGCCGCTGATGATCGTGATGACGCTGATCGCCGGTTTCGCCGGCGCGCAGCGCGGCAGCCACACCTATGCCGGACAACGCGCCGACAGCGTGCTGTCGATCTGGGTCAGCTCGTGGCTCGTGGCCGCGGTGGGACTGTTCGTCGTGATCCGCATCCATCCGTGGTACGCGCCGCAATATGCGATTCCGATTCTCGGCATGATCCTCGGCAACACGCTGACCGGTGTATCGCTCGGCATCGAGCGGATGACCGAGGAGCTGACCGCGCGGCGCGACCGCGTCGACATGGCGCTCGCGCTCGGCGCGACACGCTGGGAGGCCGCCCAGGCGCCGGCGCGCCAGGCGGTGCGCGCCGGCATGATGCCGACGTTGAACCAGATGGCGGTGGTCGGCGTCGTCAGTTTGCCGGGCATGATGACCGGTCAGGTGCTGGCCGGGCAATCGCCATTGCAGGCGGTGCGCTATCAGATCGTCATCATGTTTCTGATCGCCGCGGCGTCGGCGCTGGGGACCGTGGGCGCGGTGCTGCTCACGTACCGGCGGCTCTTTTCGGCCGAGCATCAGTTCTTGCCGACGCGGCTCGTCGAGCGTGCGGCACACAAAGGATGACGCATAAGGATGACGCATAAGGATGACGCATAAGGATGACGCGCTAGCGCGTGCTACGCTCGCGCACGCGGCCATCACGCCGCACGCTCGAACCTTCACCGCTTCGCGGTGACGGCGATCTCCGTGCCGTCGGTCAGCGTCAGCGTTTTCGTCGTGCCGTTGACCGGCATCGTGAAACGCACGATCTGACTCACGCTCACATCGTTCGGACACTTGAGCGTTTTGCCGCCGCTCGTCACGGTTTTCACGCCATGCGGCGTCTGCGCCTGGAAGCTCAGTTGGACGGCCGCGGTGCCGTCGCTCGACACCACCGGCGAGAAGCGGATCTGCGTCTGGCGGATCATCGCGCCATTCTCGTCGACCGGCAGCGACGCATAGTCCGGGCATGCGTCCGTCGCGGCCACCGGACCGCCGGGCGGCACGGTCTTCCACGTGAAGTCGTCCGATTCGCCCGAGCGGATCGTGCGGGTCTCCTGGGAATTGCCGAACTGTTTCGACGTGACGTGGACGGTGTAGCGGATCGGACCGTCGAGCGGGGCCTTGTTGGTCACCGTGATCGGCGTGGCTGCGCGAGCAGCCGGCACGAGCGCGCAGGCGAGAGAAGCGACAACGGAAACGGCGGAGAGTTTGAAGCTGAAGCTCATACTGTCACCTCGTTGTTGTGCCGCTGCGCGCTCGCGTCGACGCGACTGCCTGTGCACTGTTCACGCACTGCCGAGGGCCGGCCGGTTCATACCGGCTGGCCTCGCCGCAAGACACGCAACCGTTTTGGCATGCTGCGTCGTCAGTCTAACGCCAAGCGCGCTGCCGCGCGTGTCGTGTCGGCCCGGGTGTTAACCCGCTTGCGGCGACGCGCTTTCTGCGCGTCGATTTCATCTCAGAAGCCGGTCAGCACCAGCTTGCCGATCGCGCGTCCTGCTTCGAGCAACCCATGCGCGCGACGCAGATTCTCCGCGTTGATGCGGCCGAGGTCCTGGCCGAGCGTCGTGCGCAACGTGCCGGCATCGACGAGCCGCGCGACCTCGGTCAGCAGCTTGTGCTGCTCGATCATGTCGGTCGTGCCGAACATCGAGCGGGTGAACATGAACTCCCAGTGAAACGCGGCGCTCTTCGCCTTCAGCAATTCGACGGGCACGGCGGCGCTGTTCTCGACGATCGTGCAGACGCCGCCTTGCGGCTTGATCAGTTGCGCGGCGGCCGGGAAATTACGGTCGGTGTCGTTGAAGATCAGCACGTAGTCGACCTGCTCGATGCCGATCTCCTTCATCTGCGCGGGCAGATCGCCGAAATGATCGACGACGTGATCCGCGCCCAGCTCCCGTGCCCATTTCGCCGATTCGGGCCGCGACGCGGTCGCGATCACCTGCAGCTTGCCGAGCTGCTTCGCGAGCTGGATGCCGATCGAGCCGACCCCGCCCGCGCCGCCGAAAATCAGCACCGTACGGCCGGCGTCGGCGCCCTGCGGCGATACGCCGAGGCGATCGAACAATGCTTCCCACGCAGTGATCGCGGTCAGCGGCAATGCGGCCGCGTGCGTGAAATCGAGCGACCCCGGCTTGTGTCCGACGATCCGTTCGTCCACCAGATGAAATTCGCTGTTGGCGCCCGGCCGGGTAATGCTGCCCGCATAGAACACCGGATCGCCGACCTTGAACAGCGTGACCTCGGGGCCAACTGCGACGACAGTGCCGGCCGCATCCCAGCCGAGCACGCGCGGCGTCTTTTCGACGGTGTCTTTCGGCGCGCGCACCTTGGTGTCGACCGGGTTCACGGAAATGGCTTCGACCTTGACCAGCAGATCGCGGCCGGTCGCTTCGGGTTTCGGGATCTCGACGTCGACGAGCGCTTCGGCGTGATCGATGGGCAGATAACGGTAGAGTCCGACGGCTTTCATGGCTGCTCCTTGTGGGTTCGGTTGATGTGCACGCATGACTCGTATCGTAGGATGGTTCTTATTCTGATAAAACAGTCATAATCACTGAAACATTTTTTGGTTTTTCAGAATAATGGACGATTCAAGCCCGGCCGGCCGGTCCGTGCCCAGCGAACGCGAACGGCTCGATCTGCTCGACGTCGCGTTGTTCGTGCGTGCCGCGCTGCTCGCCAACGTGTCGGCGGCCGGGCGCGAGTTCGGTTTGTCGGCGGCGGTCGCGAGCGCGCGGATCGCACAACTCGAAAAGATCCTCGGCGCGCGTTTGTTGCATCGGACCACGCGCCGCATCAGCCTCACCCAGGACGGTGAAGTGTTCATGACGCGCGCCGAGGCGTTGCTCGACGCGGCCGCCGCAGCGCGCGCATCGGTCGGCCACGCGCAGGCCGCACCGCAGGGACGGCTGCGCGTGTCGATGCCGTCGTCGTTCGGGCGTCAGCATGTGTCGCCGGTGATCAGCGAGTTTCTGCGCCGCTATCCGGGGGTCAGCGTCGATCTGCGCCTGACCGATCAGGTGGTCGATCTGGTCGACGCGGGAATCGATGTCGCGCTTCGCGTCGGCGTGCTGAAGGATTCGTCGCTGGTCGCGCGGCGGCTCGCGGTCAACCGCCGCGTGCTGTGCGCGGCCCCCGCCTATCTGGCCGCGCGCGGCACGCCGCATCATCCGTCGGATCTCGCGCGGCACGAGTGCATCATCCTGTCGGCGCAGCGCGACTGGCGCTTCGTGACGCCCGCCGGCCCCCTCGACGTGCGCGTGAGCGGCCGCCTCGTCACCGACAACGGCGAGGTGATTCGCGACGCGCTGCTCGCGGGCTTCGGCATCGCGCTTAAATCGACATGGGACGTGGCGCCCTATCTGCGCAACGGCAAACTCGTCAGCGTGCTCGACAGCTATCCTCTCGCGGACGACGTCGCGATCTGGGCCGTGTACCCAAGCCGCGCGTTCGTGCCGCCGAAGACGCTCGCCTTCATCGACTTCGTCGCCGCGCATTTTGGCGATCCGCCGTACTGGGATCGCGAGCCGGTTGGTCTGGCGGGCGCGTAGGCGCGATGCCCGCTACGCCGCGTCAGCGCTTGCCGACCTTTGCGCCGCCCTGCTTGCGATCCGAGTTCACATCGGCATGCGCGTCGTTCTGCGTGCGTTGCTGATACTCGCCGCCGCCGCGGCGGTCGGTATCCTGCTGCCCATGCTCTATGTCGTCATGCGCCTGCTTGCCGACATGGCGCGGCTCGTCCTCGTGCTGCGACTCGGGATGCTGGTCGGCTTCATGCGGCAGCGGCGCCGCGGCTTCCTGCAACGACTTCGGATCCTTGTTCGCGTGCGGGTCGGCTTGCGGGTCGCCATCGGTCGATTGCGGCAGGGTCTTCATTGCATTGCTCCTTCGCGAAGCGCGTTCGCGCGCCAAGTACGCACGGCGCATTCGCGGGTTGGATTCAGCTCCCCGGACGCGCGCTCATCACGCGACGCCCAGACGTTTTTTCATCGCCGCGGTGATGCGCTGACGCGTCTTTGCGTAGTCGGCCCACGGGTCGTTTCCGAGGCGGTCCACGCGCTCGTGGACGTTGCGGATGCCCCATTGATCGCCGCTCGTCGTGCTCTCCAGTTCGTCCCACGCGAGCGGCACCGACACCCCGAGCCCCGGCCGCGCGCGCGCCGAGAATGCGGCCACCGTGCTCGAGCCACGGTTGTTGCGCAGATAGTCGATGAAAATCTTTTTCTTGCGATTCTGCGCGCCCATCTTGGCGCTGAAGTATTGCGGCAGCGTCGTCGCCATGTGCTGCGCGACCGCCTGCGAGAAATCCTTCACTTCGTCCCAGCCGGCCTGCTTCGCGAGCGGCACGACCACGTGCAAGCCCTTGCCGCCGCTCGTCTTGCAGAACGACTTCAGGCCCAGTTCGTCGAGCAGCGAGCGGGTCAGTTGCGCGGCCTCGACCATGCGTTCCCAGCCGAGCGACGGGTCCGGGTCGAGATCGAACACCATGCGATCGGGCTTTTCGATATTCGACGCGACCGCATTCCACGTATGAAACTCGACGGTGCCCATCTGCGCGGCGCCGACCAGCGCGGCGAGCGTGTCGATCGTGATCAGCGGAGGATGGCCCGGATCGAGTCCCTCGTGCTGCGTGACGTGCGGAATCGACAGCTTCTGGCTGTGCTTCTGGAAGAACAGCTCACCGCCGATATCCTCGGGCGCGCGCACCAGCGCGACGGGCCGCTCGCGCAGATGCGGCAGCATCCATTCGGCGATTGATTCGTAGTACTGCACCAGTTCGAGTTTGCTTGCGCCGCTGCTCTTGTCGATCACGCGATCGGGATGCGAGATGCGCACGCCGGCGATTTCGCTCTGTGCACGCGAGCGTGTTGCCGTGGTTCGGGCGGGTGCGCTTTCCTTGGCGGCGGGCCTGGCGGCACTCGCGGTCTTGCTGGTTGCGCGCTTTTTCGGCGCGCCTGTTCGTGGCGTATCGGCGGTGGTGGTTTCGGTTTGCTGTTGCACGTCGGCTCCTTGTCGAGCGGTTTCCCTGACGATCTGGCGCGCCGGCTTGTCGTCGCGCAGGCTGACGAACGACGCCTGGCGCACGATGCCGTCGCCCGTCCATTCGGCGAAGTTGCATTCGGCAACGAGCACCGGCTCGACCCAATGCACGGGCGTGCGGCTGCGCTCGCGCGGTGTGCTCGCGAACGGCATGCGCTTGCTCGCGTGCGCGTCGAGCGCCTGTTTGACCGAGCGCAGCAGCGCGGCGTCGAAGCCGGTGCCGACGCGGCCCGCGTACTGCAGCCGGCCATCGGCGTCGTAGACGCCGAGCAGCAGCGCGCCGAACGCCACGCGGCTGCCGCCCGGCTCCGAATAGCCGCCGATCACGAACTCCTGGCGGCGCCGGCACTTCAGCTTGATCCACGACGGCGAGCGGCCCGACACATAGCTGCTGTCGCGCCGCTTGCCGATGATGCCTTCGAGCGCCATGTCGCACGCGCTCTTGAGCAGCTCGTCGGCGCTGAACGCGAAGTCGTTCGAAAAGCGCAGCACGCGATCGTCGACGCCTTCGAGCAGCGCCCGCAAAATCGCGCGGCGCTGTTCGAGCGGCACGTCGCGCAGGTCGTAGCCGTTCAGAAACGGCAGATCGAACAGATAGATCACGATGTCCTGCGGGCGATGCGCATCGAACGCGTTTTGCAGCAACTGGAAGTTCGGCACGTCGCGTTCATCGAGCACGACCGCTTCGCCGTCGAGCCACGCGCTTTGCACATCGAGTGCCGCGAGAGCCTCGATCTGCTTGCTGAACTTTGCGGTCCAATCGTTGCCGTTGCGCGTGAAAACGCTGACGGGACCGCCCTTCGCTTTCGACGCGTGGTCGATGCGCGCGAGCACGCGGTAGCCGTCGAACTTGATTTCGTAGAGCCAGTCATCGCCTGGCGGCGCGCTGTCGACGAGCGTCGCCAGCTCCGGCTTCAGGCTCGCGGGCAAGGCGGCTTTGACCGCGCCTTCGATCGATGGCGATGCGGCGAGTTCGCGTAGCGACTGCGCGCTGCGCGTCGCGACGATGTCGGGGCGTTTGGGATCGGCTGCGCGGCGCGAGGATGCGGATTTCGCCGGCTTGCCCGCGCTCGTGGCCTTGCCGTCGCGCGAGGTTTTCGTCTGCGCTTTCGATTGCTTCGTTTTCCTGCCTTTCGAAGCCCCGTCGGCCAGCACGCTGCCCGGCAGCTTCTTCAGCACGTCGTAGTCGCTTTCGTCGCGCGCTTCCTCGTCGCGCTCCTTGATCAGCAGCCATTGCTCCTTGTCGCCGCTGCCGCGCATGTGGCTCCGCACGAGCGTCCAGCCGCCATGCAGCTTCTCGCCGTGCAAATGAAACTTGAGCTTGCCGGCCGCATACGACCGCGCGGCTTCGGCCGCGCCGCCCGCCGGCTCCCACGTGCCGCGATCCCACACGATCACGGTTCCCGCGCCATAGTTGCCGGGCGGAATCTCGCCCTCGAAGGTACCGTATTCGACCGGATGGTCCTCGACGTGCACCGCGAGCCGCTTGACCGACGGGTCGAGGCTCGGCCCCTTCGGAACCGCCCACGACAGCAGCGCGCCGTTCAGTTCGAGCCGGAAGTCGTAGTGCAGACGCCGCGCGTCGTGCTCCTGGATCACGTAGGAGAGCGTATCGGGCGCGGCATGTGTCGCGCGCTTGCCGGTCTTGCTCGCGGCGCGCTTGCGGGTCGTCGCGCCGGCCGGCTCCGGCGTGTCCTCGAAGCGGCGCTTGCGATGATAGTGCTCGAGCCGGTCGTTCATGGCGATGACTCCGGTGCGTTTGGTGCCATAGACGGCTCGGCCGCGCGCTCAGGCCGCCGCGCGCCGTTTGCGGGACGTTGCGGTGGTTTTCGACGTCGCGCGCCCGGTGCCGCCGCTACCGCTGCGACTACGCGCCGTGCTTGCCGCGCGCGGCTTTTTGCGCGCGGGCGCGGCCGCCTCTTCATCGGACTCGGCCTCGCTATCGCTCTGATCCTCGTCCTCGTCGGCGGCGCGCTTGCGGCCCGTGGTGGCCTGCTTGCCCTTGCCGCGGCCAAGACTGCGGCGCAGCAGATCGGACAGGTCGAGAATGTCGGCGGACTTGCGCGACTCGTGCGGCGTTTCGACCTCGACGACCTCCTCGGTCTTGCCCGCCTGGATCTTGCGCTCGACGAGCGCCATGATGTCGTCGCGAAACGTATCGTGATACTGCATCGGGTCCCACGTCTCGCTCATGTCGTCGATCAGCTTTTTCGCCATGTCGAGTTCTTTCGCCGACACGCCGGCCGCCTTCATGCCTTCGGGCGGCACGTTGAATTCGTCGAAATTGCGCACCTCGTCGGCCCAGCGCAGTGTGTTCAGCGCGAGCATCGGACCGAGCGGAATCAGCGCCGCCAGATGCTGCTTGTTGTGCAGCACGACACTCGCGACGCCGATCTTGCCCGACGCCGTCATCGCCTCGCGCAACAGCGCATAGACTTTTTCACCCTTGCGGTCGGGCGTCAGGAAATACGGCGTATCGAGATAGAGAAACGAGATGTCGGGGGCGTCGACGAACGCGAGGATGTCGACCGTCTGCGTCGACTCGGGGTTCGCCGAGCGGATTTCGTCGTCAGACAGCACGACGTAGCGATCCTTCTCGTACTCGAAGCCGCGCACGATGTTGTCGCGGCTCACGTCCTTGCCGGTCCGCTTGTTGAACTGCTTGTAGCCGATCGGATCGATCGTGCGCTTGTCGAGCAGATTGAAGCCGACCTTCTCCGACTGCGTCGCCGGATAAAGCTGCACCGGTACGTGGACGAGCCCGAAACTGATTGCGCCCCTCCAGATCATGTGTGCCATCGCGCGCTCCCCTGTCCCATGGCCGTGAGATATCAGGCGAAGCAGCAAGCGTGCCCGCGTTTCGGCGCGCTCGACACTGCTGCCACGCGTAAAGCAGGAGCGGGTCGGCTCGGCGGCGTGCTGTCATGGGGTTGTAAGTCTTGCGACGAGGCGGCAAAACCTACGGTTTTCCTCGTGCGCGCGGTCTACGCGGCGCCCGCATCAAGGCTCGAGCAGGACCGGTACCGACGCAAACCCGCGAAACCGCACGCGAGCGCCCCGCGTCGGCTCACCATCGACGCGATACGCCGGGAAGCGCTGCACGAAGCGCCCGATCGCAATCCGCGCCTCCAGCCGCGCCAGCGACAGACCCGCGCACTGATGAATCCCGAACCCGAACGCGAGATGCCGGTTCGGGTCGCGGCGAATATCGAAGCGGTCCGGCTCGGCAAACTGCTCGGGATCGCGATTGGCCGCGCCGATGCACAGCGTGACCGGCGTGCCGCGCGCGAGCGCGACGCCGCCGATCTCGGTATCGACGGTGGCCATGCGATTGCCGAGCTGGTTCGAACTCTCGAAGCGCAAGCACTCCTCGACCGCGGTGCCGATCAACTCCGGCTCGCGCAGCAGCGCGGCACGCTCGTCAGGCCACTCGCTCAGCGTGACGAGCCCGTTGCCGATCAGGTTGGTGGTCGTTTCGTGCCCGGCGTTCAGGATGAAAATGCAGTTCTGCAGCAGTTCGGCTTCAGATAGCTGCTGGTCCGGCCCCTCCCCCTGGATCAGCCGCGTGAGCACGTCGTGCTGCGGATCGCCCGGCTCGCGGCGGCGTCGTGCGACGAGGCCGCGCAGATAGTCGACGAATTCGCTGACCGCGCGATTGCCGCGCTCGAACTGCGCGTCGGTCAGCGACGGCTCGAGCGCGCCCAGTATCGCGAGCGACCAGTCGCGCAGCGGCGCGCGTTCATCGTGCGGCACGTCGAGCAGATTGCCGATGACCTCGACCGGAATCGCCGCCGCGAATTCGCCGATCAGATCGATACGCCCGCGCTGCGCGGCCGCATCGAGCAGGCCGTCGACGAGCCGGATCAGCGCGGGCTCCATCGCCGCGATCGCGCGCGCGGTCAGCGCGCCGGCGATCAGCTTGCGCACCCGCGTATGGCGCGGTGGATCGTTGAACACGAGACTCGTGGTGTGATGCGCGTAGAGGAGAGAGTCACCGTATTTCGGGCGGAACTCGACGGTCTTGTCGGAGCTGAAGGTCTTGGGGTCGCGGTAGACCGCCTGCACGTCGCGAAAGCGCGTCAGGAACAGCGAGCCGTCGGGCATGCGCCGGATTGGCTCATAGCTGCGCAGTGCGTGATAGACCGGATAGGGATCGGCGTAGAACGCCGGGCTCAGATGACGCAGATCGAAGTCGCGGGCAAGGGAGGATGCCTCGCTGGCGGTTGCCGGGGTCATGCGTTGTCTCCGTGGGGCGTCTTGTTGCGCCCGTGTGGGGTGGTGGGTTCGTGTGACCGTATTCGTTCGGCCTGCTCCGTTACGGCGATGCGCCGATCGCCGGCTTCAGCCAACGCGACGACCAGCCGCCTGCGACGGGCCAACGCACAGAACCGATACAATAGCGGGATTTTCCGCGCGCCACGCGCCTCTTTCTTCCTGCGTCACCGGTCGTCCATGAACCTCGTCATTCAAAGCGTCGCCCCCCTTTCCGCCGACCACCACAAAACGCTCGTCGCGCTCGCACGCGGCTCGCACGCCGCCGTCATCGACGAGCACGCGATTCGCATCGCCGACGCGAACCTCGCGCAACGCGCTGACGTCGAAGCGTATTGCTATGCGCATCGACTCGACTACGCGTTTGTCGAAACCGGCCGCCAGTTGAGCGACTTCGGCCTCGTCGCGATGGACATGGATTCGACGCTGATCACGATCGAGTGCATCGACGAAATCGCCGATTTCTGCGGGCTCAAAGCCGAAGTCGCGGCGATCACCGAGGCTGCGATGCGCGGTGAGATCAAGGACTTCAACGAGAGCCTGATTCGTCGGGTCGCGCTGCTGAAAGGGCTCGACGCCAGCGCGCTCGAGCGCGTGTACGAGGAGCGGCTGCGGTTGTCGCCGGGCGCCGAACGCATGCTGGCCGGCGCGAAACAGGCGGGCCTGAAAACGCTGCTCGTGTCGGGCGGCTTCACGTTCTTCACCGCGAAGCTGAAGACGCGCCTTGGGCTCGATTTCACGCGCGCGAACACGCTTGAAATCATCGACGGCAAGCTGACCGGCAATGTGATGGGCGAGATCGTCAATGCCGAGGTGAAAGCGCGCACGCTGCGCGAAACCTGCGCGACGCTCGGCATCGAACCGTCGCGCGCAATTGCGATGGGCGACGGCTCGAACGATCTGAAAATGATGGCCGAAGCGGGACTCTCCGTTGCATTCCGGGCGAAGCCGGTGGTGCGGGAAGCAGCCAGCGTGTCGTTCAATTTCGTTGGACTGGACGGTTTGCTGCGGTTGGTTTGAGGCTGGCGCTCGAGGGATCCGTTATCGCTCGCGCCGGCACAACGACCGACGCGCTAGCGAGCCGCGCGAACCGTTGCGTTATCTGTTGAAAATGGCCGGCAGGAACAGCGCGAACATGCCGATGGAAATCAGGATGCTGAAGATCAACACGCCCTTCATGATGCGATCGTGATTTTTGCCTATTTCCAATGACAGGATAAATTGTTTCATAAGCTCCTCCACAAGACAGAACAAGTATAAGAGCTGCACTATCCAATAAAACTAATTGAGGTAAATGTGCAGGGCCGCGGATAGAAGCGCCGCCAGGCAGGTCATGAAAATTGACGTGCCTATCGCCCCACGTGATAGCGCGCCAACCACGGACTCGGTCTGCCGGTGATCGATAACGGCGGCAATCGGCACCGCAAGGTTCAGCAACAGCCAGAAGAAAAGATTCATCCAAGCCCCTCCACCGAGCGCCGCAACGTTATCCGGCAAGCACACGATCGTAGCGTCGCGCCGCGGCATCGAACATTCGGCCGAACGGTCGGGTCTGCCTGATACTCAGGGCAACAAAAAAGCCCGCCGGGAACACATCCCGGCGGGCTTCTCGAACAACGTGTCGAACAGGGCTAACGCGTGTTAAGCCAGCTTGGCCAGGCTCTGCTCGATATCCGCACGCAGGTCCGCCTCGTCTTCCAGACCGATATAGAAGCGCACCAACGTGCCGCGACGCGGCCACTGCGCCGCAGTGCGCATCGACGCGATGTCGTACGGCATCGCGAGGCTATGCGCGCCGCCCCAGCTCCAGCCGAGCGAAAACAGTTCGAGTGACTCGCAAAACGTGTCGATCCGCGCCGCGCTGTACCGTTCGTCGAACACCACCGAGAACAGTCCGCCCGCGCCGCTGAAATCGCGCTTGTACACTTCGTGCCCCGGACAGTCGGCGAGCGCCGGATGCAACACCGCGACGATTTCCGGCCGGCTCTTCAACCACGTCGCGAGCGACAGCGCCACGCGATCGTGCTGCGCGAAACGCAACTGCATGCTCGGCAGGCTGCGCAGGATCAGCGAGCAGTCGTCCGAGGACACGCCGATGCCCATGCGCATGCGCGCCGCCTTCAGCTTCACATGCACGTCGCGCTCGACCGTGATCGTCGCGCCCATCAGCACGTCGCCGCCGCCCGACTGGTATTTGGTCAGCGCCTGCACCGAGATGTCGACGCCATGGTCGAACGGCCGGAACGCGAGGCCCGCGGACCACGTGTTGTCGATCGCGGTGACGATCTTGCGCGCGCGCGCCGCCGCCGTGATGGCCGGTACGTCGGGCACTTCCATCGTCACCGAGCCGGGCGCCTCGATCCAGATCAGGCGTGTGTTCGGCTGGATCAGACTGGCGATGCCCGCGCCGATCAGCGGATCGTAGTAGCGCGCCGTGATACCGAAATCGCGCGCGAGCCAGTCGCCGTGGTCGCGGTTCGGCGAGTACACGTTATCGGGAATCAGCACGTCGTCGCCGGCCTTCACGAGCCCGAAGTAGACGTTCGAGATCGACGACAGCCCCGACGGCTGCAGCAGCGCATGATTGCCGCCCTCGATCGCGGCGAGGCGCTGAGCGAGCGCGATCTGCGTCGGCGTCGCATGCAGGCCGTAGCGCCATTGCGCGTCGTTTTTCCAGTCGAGCGCGCGCATCGCGGCGAGGTCGGGAAACACCACCGTCGACGCGCGCGTGACGGGCGTCGAGAACGATTCGAAGCCCGGCGTGATCTGGTCCTCGGCACGCACGATGCGGGTCTGCAGGCCATGTTTGAATTTGGATTCAGTCATGTGAAGCTCGATGAAAAACATAGTGAAGCGAGCCTGAAGCAACGGCCGCGCTGCGCGATTCCGGATGCCCGGCGCGCGTGCGCATCAGTAGCCCGTTTGCAGGTTGCTGACGCCGCCCACTGGGTGCCCCCCGGCAGCGGATGCCGGCGCGGGAGCCGCCGCTGCGCCGTTGGCCGCGGCCGGTTGCGGTGAGGGGGCTGCAGGCCTCGCCGCCGCACCGCCGGCCGAACCGGTCACCGGCACCGCCTGCCCTGCCGCCAGCGGCTTCAGGTTGAATTCCTGCGGGTTCGAATCGTCGACGTTCATGCGGTCGCCTTCGAGCGAGCCGTCCGCCGCGAACTTGCCGACCCAGTTGCCGGTGATATGCGTGCCGTCGTTCGATTCCTCGACTTCGAGCGTATCGCCGTCGCGATCGCCAGCGATCAGAATCACCTCGCCGCTATCCGTGTACTGATACTCGCCGTGCACGCCTGATGGATCGTCGGTCTTGGGCCCGAGCCGCAGCACGATCGGCCGCGCGCCGAGCGTGCCCACGTAGCGCGGAAACTTCGCGAACTCGGGGCTCGGTTTCAGCGGCAGCTGGATCGGCGGCGGCGCGGCCAGTGCCTTGACCGCATCGCTTTCCGCCCACGCCTGCGACGGCATCCACAGCACCGTGCCCGTGCACAACAGCGCGGCGGCGCTCACCACCACGCCGGCGCGCAGGCGCAACGTGCGCGTTGCCGAACCCTTCGTCACTTTCGCTTCCTGCATCCCGTCGATCCTTGTTGCTGGTTCCTGCTTGCTACCTATGTCGCGCCGGCCTGCCGTGCGCGGTCACAGACGCTCGAAAATCGCCGCGATCCCCTGCCCGCCGCCGATGCACATCGTGACGAGCGCATAGCGCCCGCCGATGCGCTGCAGCTCGTACAGCGCCTTCACGGTGATCAGCGCGCCGGTCGCGCCGATCGGATGGCCGAGCGAAATGCCCGAGCCGTTCGGATTGACCTTGGCCGGATCGAAGCCGAGCTCCTTGCTGACCGCGCAGGCCTGCGCGGCGAATGCCTCGTTGGCCTCGATCACGTCGAGATCGGCGACCGTGAGACCCGCCCGCTCGAGCGCCTTGCGACTCGCCGGCACCGGGCCGATGCCCATATACGCCGGATCGACGCCCGCATGCGCGTACGACACGAGTCGCGCCAACGGCTTCACGCCGCGCCGCTCGGCGACGCTACGCTCCATCAGTACGACGGCCGCGGCCGCGTCGTTGATGCCCGACGCGTTGCCCGCCGTCACCGTGCCGTTGTCCTTTACGAACACCGGCTTCAGCTTCGAGAAGTCTTCCGCGGTTGCGTTCAGCCGCGCGTGCTCGTCGGTGTCGAACACGACGTCGCCCTTCTTCGACGCAATCGTGATCGGCAGAATCTGTTCCTTGAAGTAGCCGCTCGTGATCGCGTGGGCCGCGCGACGATGCGACTCGAGCGCGAGCGCGTCCTGGGCGTCGCGCGAGATCTCGTACTTGCGCGCGACGTTCTCGGCGGTCACGCCCATGTGGATCGACTGGAAAGGATCGTTGAGCGCGCCGACCATCATGTCGACGAGACGCGCGTCGCCCATGCGCTGTCCGAAGCGCGCGGCCGGCATCGAGTAAGGCGCGCGGCTCATGTTTTCAGCGCCTCCGCCGATCGCGATATCGGCATCGCCGAGCAGCACGCTTTGCGCGGCCGACACGATGGCCTGCAAGCCCGAGCCGCACAGCCGGTTCACGGTCAGCGCGGGCGTATGCTGCGCGACCCCGCCGTTGATCGCCGCGACGCGCGCGAGATACATGTCTTTCGGCTCGGTGTGCACGACGTTGCCGAACACGACGTGTTCGACTTCGTCGCCCGACACGCTCGCGCGCTCGAGCACTTCGCGCACCACGCGCGCGCCGAGATCGGTCGGCGCGAAATCCTTCAGGCTGCCGCCGAACGTGCCGATTGCCGTGCGCACACCACTTACCACCACTACGTCCCGTTGCATCGCCTGTCCCTCCTGTTGTCTCTCCAGTCTGCCTGGATGATTGCACCAGCGCGGGCCATGCTGCGCCGCGCGCGGCTTACGTAAAACCTAGTTCGCCAGCCGCCGCTCGACGGTCTCGCGCGACGGAATCGGCGCGACCGCGCCATAACCTTGCGTGGACAGCGCGGCGGCAACGTTCGCGTAGCGCGCGGCGGCAAATGGATCGTCGCCCGCGACGATGCGCGCGATAAAGGCGCCGCCGAAGCAGTCGCCGGCGCCGGTCGCATCGACCGCGTCGACGACGTGGCCCGGCACGACGCGCCGCTCGTTCGGCGTCGCGATATACGAGCCGTCCTTGCCGAGCTTCAGCGCGACCACGCCCGGCCCATGCGACAGCAGAAAATCGACGATCTCGTCACGGCCGGTCAGCCCCGTCAGTTCGGTCACATCGTCCCAGCTCGGCAGGCAGATGTCAGTCTGGCGGATCGCCTCGAGCATCACCGCGCGCGCCCGCGCCAGCGGCCACAGCTTAAGACGCAGATTGGTGTCGAAGCTCACGCGCGCGCCATTCGCGCGCGCATGCGCGATCGCTTCGAGCGCGGCGTCGCAGGCGCTGACGCTGATCGCGAGACTGATGCCGGACAGATGGACGACCTTCGCCGCCGCGAGCGCGTCGCGCGGCAGATCGGCGGGTGCATAGCGGCTCGCCGCCGAGCCCGCGCGCAGATAGTCGAACGCGTGGCCGTTGGGGCCGTGAGACACGAAATAGACGCCGGTCGACGCCTGCGCATCGATGCGCACGAACGACGTGTCGACCTGCTCGCGCTCCCACAGATCGACCAGCAGGCGTCCGAAATGATCGGCGCCGACCGCCGACACGAAGCCGGTCCTCACACCCTGGCGCGCGGCCGCGATGCAGAAGTTCGACGTGTCGCCGCCGAAGCCTTGCAGGTAGTTCGGTTGATCCTTCGCCGACTGGTTGAATTCGATCATCGCCTCGCCGAGCGCGAGGATGTCCGGTGTGTGAGCTTCAGGCTGTGCGGCCGCGCTGTGCGTCATCGCTTAGACCTCGCCCCACAAATCGTGGCCGTCCGCGCCGGTGATCTTCACCGATACGAAATCGCCGACCTTGTAGCGCTTCGACGCCTTGGCGGACGGCGCGATATAGACGACGCCGTCGATCTCCGGCGCATCCGCCGCGGTGCGGCCGATGCCGCCGTCCGCGTTGATTTCGTCGACGAGCACCTTCAGCGTCTTGCCGACCTTCCTCGCGATGCGCTTGGCCGACACCTGCTCGGCCACTTCCATGAAGCGCGCGCGACGTTCCTCACGCACTTCATCGGGCAGCGCGCCGTCGAGTTCATTCGCGCTCGCGCCTTCGACCGGCGAATACGCGAAACAGCCGACGCGATCGAGCTCCGCCTCGCGGATGAAATCGAGCAGCGTCTCGAACTGCTCTTCGGTCTCGCCCGGAAAGCCGGCGATGAACGTGCTGCGGATCGTCAGATCGGGGCAGATCTCGCGCCAGGCCTTGACGCGCTCCATCACCTTCCCGGCGTTGGCCGGGCGCTTCATGCGCTTCAGCACTTCCGGATGCGCGTGCTGGAACGGCACGTCGAGATACGGCAGCACGTGGCCCTTGTACGGACCCTCGGCCATCATCGGAATCACTTCGTCGACGCTCGGATACGGATACACGTAATGCAGACGCACCCACGCACCGTATTGCGCGGCGAGTTCGCCGAGCGCGGCGACCAGATCCGTCATGCGCGTCTTGATCGGCTTGCCGTTCCAGAAACCGGTGCGGTATTTGACGTCGACGCCATATGCGCTCGTGTCCTGCGAGATCACGAGCAGTTCCTTCACGCCGGACTTGAACAGGTTCTCCGCCTCGAGCATCACTTCCGCGACCGGGCGCGACACCAGATCGCCGCGCATCGACGGGATGATGCAGAACGTGCAGCGGTGATTGCAGCCTTCGGAAATCTTCAGGTACGCGTAGTGGCGCGGCGTGAGCTTGACGCCCGCGGCGGGCACCAGATCGACGAACGGATCGTGCGGCTTCGGCAGATGGCTGTGCACCGCCTGCATCACCTCGCCGAGCGCGTGCGGGCCGGTCACCGCGAGCACCTTCGGATGCACTTCCTCGATCAGCCCCGAGCCGCTCGCACTCTTCTTCGCGCCGAGGCAACCGGTGACGATCACCTTGCCGTTTTCGTTGAGCGCTTCGCCGATCGCGTCGAGGCTTTCCTGCACGGCTTCGTCGATGAAGCCGCAGGTGTTGACGACCACGAGGTCCGCGCCGTCATAGGTGCCGGAGATTTCGTAGCCTTCGGCGCGCAACTGGGTAATGATCTGCTCGGAATCGACGAGGGCCTTGGGGCAGCCGAGAGAGACGAAACCGACTTTCGGCGTGGCGCCCGGCACGGCCGGAGCGTTCGAGGGGGTGGAAGACATGGGGAACCGCTTGAAGACGTTAAACCCTGAATTGTAGCGGTTCGCCACCGCCACCGCTCGTAAGTCTTTGAATTCTAGTCTTCAAACGGGGATGGGTTCGGCAGGACCAGGTTGATTCAGCTCGCTATTTTCGTCGCTGGAAACGTGCTGACGCGTCGGCGCCGACGCGTCTCCGGCCGCCAGCGCCTGGCCGATTACCGTAAGAATTTCGTCAGAGTCCTGCACTCGCCGGATCGCCGCATGCAGTTCGGCGGCTTGCGGCCAGGTCCGCTGCAGGTAGCTGAGCCACTTCTTGACGCGGCCGTGCTCATGGGTCAGCGTGCCATGCGCCCGCAGTTTGTTCATGTAGCCGACGATCGAACCCAGCACCTGTTGCCATTCGTCGGCAGATGGACACGGGTCGAGGAGCCCGCGGATTCGCTGCGCGAGGAACGGATCCGACACGGCGCCGCGCCCGATCATCACGTCCGCGCAGCCGCTGACCGAGCGGCAACGCTGCCAGTCCGCCACCGTCCAGACTTCGCCGTTCGCGATGACGGGCACGTCGACGGCGTCGTCGATGCGCGCGATCCACTCCCAGTGCGCCGGCGGCCGATAGCGGTCGTCGCGCGTGCGCGCATGCACGACGAGCGAGGCCGCGCCGCCGTCCGCGAGCGCCTGCGCGCATTCGATCGCCCGCGACGTGTCGGACACGCCGAGGCGCATTTTTGCCGTCACCGCGATATCGGCAGGCACCGCGGCGCGCACGGCCGAGACGATCTGGTTCAGCAACTTCGGGTTCGCGAGCAGCATCGCGCCGCCGCCGTGCTGATTGACGACTTTGGCGGGACAGCCGAAGTTCAGGTCGATACCGTAGGGCGACAGCATGGCCGCGTACGCGGCATTGCGTGCCATCCACTCGGGATCGCTGCCGAGCAGCTGGATCACCATCGGCGTGCCGCTGGCGGTCACGCTCGCGTGCAGGATTTCGGGCGCCTCGCGCTCGTAGACGCGGGTTGGCAGCAGCGAGCCTGTGATGCGGATGAACTCGGACACGCAGCCGTCGAAAGCGCCCGCGCTCGTCAGCACGTCGCGCAGCACATAGTCAGCGAGCCCTTCCATTGGGGCGAGAAACAGCCGGCTCATGAGCGGTGTGGCTGAACAGGGAGTCAGAGCAGAATGAGCCGCGCGGCCTTCGCAACGGAAGACGCTGACGCGATCAGGGAGACGGTCTGAAACATAGGACGGGCCCAGCGGAAGAAATGGTAACGGCGCAAGCAGCGGTGTGCCGGCAGTGGACGCAACGGACATCGAGCCGCGGCCGGAATCCGGTTCCGACGGAAAAGCGTCCCCACGCGCGGGCCGCCATTGTAGCGCGTCGGCGGCTGCACTCCCGCGAGCTCGCCGCCATTCACTCCTTCACTTCTTCTCCGTCTCCGGATTGGCCTGCGGCGTGGCCGGCGCATTGCTCACATTGCTCGCATTGCTCGCATTGCTCGCATTGACCGCGCCGCCCGGCGTAAACGGGAACGTGGCGAACATGGTCTTCGCCTGATTCTGCATCTGCTCCTGCATCTGCACGAACATGTTCTTCGATTGCTCGATGTAGCTGGTCATCATGCCCTGCATCATCGGCGCCTGCATGTTCATGAACTGCGACCAGACTTCGGGGTTCATCGCCTTGCCTTCATAGAGATTCTTCGACTGGTCGGCAAGCTTCGCCTGAATGTCGATGAAGGCCTGGATGTTCTTTTCCAGATACGTGCCCATCATGCCTTGCATCGCATGACCGTAGAACCGGATGATCTGCGACAGCATCGACGACGAGAACATCGGCAGGCCGCCGCTCTCTTCTTCGAGAATGATCTGCAGCAGGATCGAGCGCGTCAGGTCCTCGTTGCTTTTGGCATCGATCACCTTGAAATCTTCCTGATCGAGCACGAGTTGCTTCACATCAGTCAGCGTGATGTAGGTACTCGTCTCGGTGTCGTAGAGCCGACGATTCGGATATTTCTTGATCAGTCGTTCGGCCGTTTTCTTTGTAGTAGTAGTCATGTAACGCCTTTAAGCTCGAGTTAAGCAAACGCGGAAACGGCGTCCGGGCTGTGCAACGGGATCCATTGCGCAGCCGGGACGCCGGCGAAACCATCTGAGCCGAAGCGCGCCGCCTTCCGGTCCGGCGCGCCGATGGCTCAGCCCATATGCAAGCCGCCGTTCAGCGAAAAATCGGCGCCCGTGGCGAAGCCCGATTCTTCCGACGCAAGCCACGCGACGATCGAGCCGATTTCGCCCGGCTGACCGAGGCGGCGCACCGGAATCGTCGCGACGATTTTTTCCAGCACGTCGGGGCGGATCGCCTTGACCATGTCGGTGCCGATGTAGCCCGGCGACACGGTGTTGACCGTCACGCCCTTGGTCGCCACTTCCTGCGCGAGCGACATCGTAAAGCCATGAATGCCGGCCTTCGCGGTCGAATAATTGGTCTGGCCGAACTGGCCCTTCTGGCCGTTCACCGACGAAATGTTGATCACCCGGCCAAAGCCCCGCTCGACCATGCCGTCGATTACCTGCTTGGTGACGTTGAACAGGCTGGTCAGATTGGTGTCGATCACCGCCGTCCAGTCTTCGTGCGTCATCTTGCGGAACACGACGTCGCGCGTGATGCCGGCATTGTTGACCAGCACGTCGATCTCGCCGACTTCGGCCTTGACCTTGTCGAATGCGTCCTTGGTCGATTGCCAGTCACCGACGTTACCCTCGGAGGCGACGAAGTCGTAGCCGAGTACCTTCTGTTCGTCGAGCCACTTCGCACGGCGCGGCGAATTCGGGCCGCAGCCGGCGATCACCCTGAAGCCTTCCTTGTGCAGACGCTGGCAGATGCTGGTGCCGATGCCGCCCATGCCGCCCGTTACGTACGCAATTCGCTGTGTCATAAACCACACTCCGTTATCGTTGTCGAGGCGCCTGCCGGCGGCCTCGTGCCTCACCTGATGCTGGTTCGCGTTGCCGCCGGGCGACCGTCTGGCAACGCGCACTGCACACGAGTCACCTGTTGCAGCGCGCCGCACCGCCAGTTGGCGTGCCGCGCGGCCAGATGCCTGTGCTGGCGAAGACCGCGCGCGACCGGTCGCGAGTGCGCGCGGCGTACCCAGCGTACTTTAAACGCGCTCGACCGCGAGCGCGACACCCATGCCGCCGCCGATACACAGCGACGCCAGACCCTTCTTCGCATCGCGCTTCTGCATTTCGTGCAGCAGCGTGACGAGAATCCGGCAACCGGACGCGCCGATCGGGTGGCCGATCGCGATCGCGCCGCCGTTCACGTTGATCTTCGACGTGTCCCAGCCCATCTGCTTGTGCACGGCGAGCGCCTGCGCGGCAAACGCTTCGTTGATTTCCATCAGGTCGAGATCGGCCGGCGTCCAGCCCGCGCGCTCGAGGCAACGGCGCGAAGCCGGTACCGGGCCCATACCCATCACCTTCGGATCGACACCCGCGTTCGCGTATGCCTTGATGCGCGCGAGCGGCGTGAGGCCGAGCGCTTCCGCTTTTTTCAGCGACATCACGAGCACCGCGGCTGCGCCGTCGTTCAGACCCGATGCGTTGGCCGCCGTGACCGTGCCTTCCTTCGAGAACGCCGGCTTCAGGCTCGCGAGTGATTCGGCCGTCACGCCATGACGCACGAATTCGTCGGTGGTGAAGCGCAGCGGCTCGCCCTTGCGTTGCGGAATCTCGACCGGCACGATTTCGTCGTTGAAGCGCCCCGCCTTCTGCGCGGCTTCCGCCTTGTTCTGCGACAGCGCCGCGAACGCGTCCTGCTGTTCGCGCGTGATGCCGTGCTCCTTCGCGACGTTCTCGGCCGTCACGCCCATGTGGTACTGGTTGTAGACGTCCCACAGGCCGTCGACGATCATCGAGTCGATCAGCTTCGCGTCGCCCATGCGGAAACCGTCGCGCGAACCCGGCAGCACGTGCGGCGCGGCGCTCATGTTTTCCTGGCCGCCTGCCACGACGATGTCCGCGTCACCGGCGATGATCGCGTTGGCCGCGAGCATCACGGCCTTCAGACCCGAGCCGCAGACCTTGTTGATCGTCATGCCCGGCACGGCCGCCGGCAAACCCGCCTTGATCAGCGCCTGACGCGCGGGGTTCTGACCGGAGCCCGCCGTCAGCACCTGGCCCAGAATAACTTCGCTCACCTGTTCCGGCTTCACGCCGGCCCGTTCGAGCACGGCGCGCACCGCGAGCGCGCCGAGTTCAGGTGCGGCAATCTTCGCCAGCGACCCACCAAACTTGCCCACTGCAGTACGAGCGGCCGATACGATCACAACATCAGTCATTTCCATATCCTCCGGGCATCCCGGCCAACTGCGCCACAGCCCGTTACGTTAAAAATTGCGTTGCAACTTGCGTTGCTCTCACGCCTTCATCAACCAGACGCTCATTCACCTGCCAAACACCTATGCACCGGCCGACTGCGCACTATGCCGACGTCGACAGCAATGCCGTCCGCGCGCGTCGAGCCTGTGCGTGAACCTACTCCCGTTGCCGCACGTAGCGGCCCGGCGCCGGCTCGATGACCGGGAATTCGTCGGAGCCCAAATTGGCGCGCGGCTTCACTTTCTTGCCGCCGTACTGATCGAGCCAGTCGGTCCATTCCGGCCACCAGCTGCCGGGCACTTCGGTCGCCGCGTCGAACCATTCGTCCGCGCTTTCGGGCAGCGTGTTCGCGTCGGTATCGAGCTTCCAGAAGCTGCGCTTCTTCTTCGCGGGCGGATTGATCACGCCGGCGATATGGCCCGACGCGCCGAGCACGAACTTTAGCGGCCCGGTGAGCAGCGGCGCCGACGCATACGCGGTTTGCCACGGCACGATATGGTCTTCGCGCGAACCGTAGATGAAGGTCGGCACGTCGATCTTCGACAGATCGATCGGCTCGCCGCAGGTGGTCAGCGCACCGGGCTCGCGCAGCTTGTTCTCGAGATACGTGTTGCGCAGATACCAGACGTACATCGGCCCAGGCAGACTGGTCGAGTCGCTGTTCCAGTACAGCAGGTCGAACGGTACCGGCGTGCGGCCCTTCAGGTAACTGTCGACGACGTAGTTCCACACGAGGTCGTTCGGGCGCAGGAACGAGAACGTGTTCGCGAACTCGACGCCGCGCATCAGTCCCGGCGGCGCGCCGTTCTTGCCGCCGATGCTCTGCTCGCGCATCTGCACGTGCGCCTCGTCGACGAACACGTCGAGCACGCCCGTGTCGGAGAAGTCGAGCATCGCGGTGAGCAGCGTCATCGACGCGGCCGGATGTTCGCCGCGCGCCGCAGCCACCGCGAGCGCGGTGGCGAGCATCGTGCCGCCGACGCAAAAGCCGAGCGTATTGATCTGCTCGCGGCCGCTGATCTTGCGCACGGTGTCGATCGAGGTGAGCACACCCTCGCCGATGTAGTCGTCCCACGTCTTGTGCGCGATGGACTGATCCGCGTTGCGCCACGAAATCAGGAACACCTGATGGCCCGAATCAAGCCCGTGCGCGACGAGCGAGTTTTCGGGTTGCAGGTCGAGAATGTAGTACTTGTTGATGCACGGCGGCACGATCAGGAGCGGCCGCTCGCGCACGGTCGCCGTGCGCGGCTTGTACTGGATCAGCTGCAGCAGATCGTTCTCGAACACGACCGAGCCTTCGGTGTTCGCGAGGTTCTCGCCGACCGCGAAACGCGATTCGTCGGTTTGGGAAATCTTGCCGCGCTGCATGTCGGCGAGCAGGTTCATCACGCCCTGGCGCAAGCTCTCGCCTTTACTGTCGAGCAGCGTTTTCTGCGCTTCGGGATTCAGCGCGAAGAAGTTGCTCGGCGAGGCCGCCGCGGTGCACTGCTGGACCGCGAAGCGAATGCGCTCGCGGGTTTTCGGCTGGGTGTCGAGCGCGTCGACCATCTGCTGCAGATAGCGCGCGTTCAGCAGATACCACGCGGCGGTGAACGCGTAGGCGGGCGCCGCGCTCCAGGCGTCCGCGCTAAAGCGCCGGTCCTTGAGCTCGGGCGCCTTGATCGCCGACGTGGTGGCCTGCTGGATCAGCTCCATCGCCTCGCGCGAATAGTCGGTCTGCAGCTTCTGCAAACGCTCGGGCGGAATCGCGGCGGTGGGAATGCTCAGCCCCGGCAACGACGGCAACGCACCGGCGGCCAGCTTGCTGAAGTCGGGCATGCCGGGAAACGCCGGTATTTGCGGGAAGCCCGCCGTTATCTGCGCGAGGTCCGGCATCTGCGGCATTGAGGGCATCTGAAATGCCGTGCCAGTGGGCTGCGCGCCGAACGAACGCCAGGCGTTCATCCAGGCGTCGAGAAATTGCTGCATGCCTGCGGCTGACGATACACCGCTCGAACCGGCCTGCTGCGTCTGCTCCTTCGAGGAGTCGGTGCTGGGGGAAGCTGAGGAATGAGATGCTGCCATACCTGCTTTTGACCGGTAAGTCCTTGCGGACGGGTTGAGAGGCAGTTCCGTGCGCACGTGGCGATTGCTCGCGACTTCGTCACGCCCTGTCCCATGAACGACGAGGAGCTTAGAAGGAACATTCTTGCTCCCCATCACAAGGCATGTCAATGCTTGCTCCCGATTTTGCCGCAGTGCGATAGTTTTTTAATTATCGTTTTCCCTGTATGGCAAATCGCGCTTTAACGAATCAAATGATGCCTGCCGCGGGTAAATCCGAAAAACTCCTATGGCGCATGGCACTTAAGCAAATTTATTCGTTCGGTCGCCCACACAGCTGGCGGGCGATTCGCGCTATCGGCGGGCCTTCCGGCGGCGCAACAAAAAATGCGCGTGAAGGCCGGGGAACGGGCCGTCAGCGACGGGTCGGCAGTGGGATTCGCGAATAACGACCCGGTGCGCATTCACGCGAAATAAAACCACGGCTCGATTTTAAAAGTATGACAAGATGCGCCCGCGCGCCATCCCGAATTAATCGGCAATTGATTGCGCCTGTTCGTCGATCCAGATCAACGCGGCCATGCGACCGGTCTCGCGATCACGGCGATACGAATAAAAACGCTCGCGCAACGTGACCGTGCACAGATCGCCGCCGCTGATGCGCGTAAGGCCGAGCCGCTGCAGGCGCAGGCGCGCCAGCGCCGGCAGATCGGCGAGATATTTGCCGGCATTCGCGGGATGCGCGACGAACGCCTGCGCGGTCGCGTCGCGTTGTGCATCGTCGGCACCGGTCATGAAGGCGTCACGCACGTCTGCGCCGACTTCGAATGCGGTGGGCCCGATCGACGGCCCGAGGTACGCATGCAGCTCGCTCGCCCGCACACCCGCCAGCGCCGCGACCCGCGCGGCGGTCTGCTCGACGATGCCCGCCGCGAGTCCGCGCCACCCGGCATGCGCGGCGCCGACCGCGCGCCCCGCTTCGTCGCACAACAGCACCGGCATGCAATCGGCGACCATGACGACGCACGCGATGCCCGCGCCATCGGTGACGCTCGCGTCGGCGCGCGCCGGCGCACCATGGTCGCGCGCGTGCGCGATCGCATCCTCGGCGCGGACGATGCCGGCGCCATGGATCTGTTCGAGCCACGCGGCCTCGCGAACTCCGGCAAGCGCGACGAGCCGTGCGCGATTGCTCGCGACCGCGGCGGGATCGTCGCCGGTCTTCGTGCCCAGATTCAGCCCGCCGGGTTGCTCGGCGCCATCGCGCCAGCGGCCGAACGGCGCGTTGCTGACGCCGCCGTCGCGGGTGGTCACGAGCGCGCGCACGCGCGGCGACACGTTCCATGCGGGTTGCACGACATCGGCAAAACCCAGCTCCGGGAGATTGGTGCTCATGCGTGATCGTCCTCGTCGTGGTCGCTGCCTTCATCGTACGCGCCGTCGTCGACCGATGCATCGTAGTCCTCATCCTCGCCATACGCATCGTCGAACTCGCCCGCGTCGTCGCGACCCAGACCGAGCGCGGCCGACAACGCCCCGATGTCGGCCGGCACGTCGGCGCGCCATTGCATCGAGCGGCCGGTCTTCGGATGAATCAGGCCGAGCCGCCACGCGTGCAGCGCCTGGCGCGCGAAGCCGTCTGGCAGCGGCGCGACCGAGCGCTTGCCGCGCGCGCGTCCGTACACGGGATCGCCGAGCAACGGATGACCGATGTGCGCGCAATGCACGCGAATCTGATGCGTGCGCCCCGTCTCCAGATCGCAGTGAATCGCCGTGACCGGCTGACGCTGCCAGATCGCCGAGGCCACGCGCCGGAAATGCGTGCGCGCCGGCTTGCCGGCCGCGCCCGTCACCACGGCCATGCGCGTGCGCTCGCGCGGATCGCGGCCGATCGGCGCGTCGATCGTGCCTTCGTCGGGCAGGTTGCCCCACACGAGCGCGAGGTAGCGGCGCTTGACCGTGCGCGCCTGCAACTGGCGCACGAGGTCGGTTTGCGCCTCGAGCGTGCGCGCGACCACCATCAGCCCCGAGGTCTCCTTGTCGAGCCGATGCACGATGCCCGCGCGCGGCAGACCCGCCGCGGACTCGCCATAGCGGTAGAGCAGCCCGTTCAGCACGGTGCCGCTCCAGTTGCCAGCCGCCGGATGCACGACCATGCCGGCCGGCTTGTTGATCACGACGAGCGTGTCGTCCTCGTAGACGATGTCGAGCGGCACCGGCTCGGGCGTGAAGGCGAGCTGCTCGGGCAGCAGATCGGGCACGAGCTCGATCGTTGCGCCAAGCGGCACCGGCTGGCGGATCTTCGCCGCCTTGCCGTCGACGCGCACCCGCTGCGCCTCGATCCAGCTTTGCAGACGGCTGCGCGAGAACTCCGGGAATACTTTGGCGAGCACCTTGTCGAGGCGCTCGCCGGCCAGTTCGTCGGGTACCACGACGCTGCGCGGCGCTTCGTCGGCCGCGCGCACGGGCACGGGTGCCGCCGCGGCCGCAGAGCCTTGCGGGCTGCTTGCGGCGAGCGCGTCGCTGGAGAAATCGTCGTCGAGGGAATCGACGCCCAACGCGTCGGCCGGGTCGGCGCTTACGCTATAATCTTCGTTGCCATTCCCGGCGCCTGCGGCGCCTGGAGTATTTGAGCGGGTCATTGAATCTGGGTCACCTGGACGTAAAGCTAGACTGGAAAATGCGAGCCTTGAACACCATCACTGAAGCGGCGATCAATTTGGCGGCCATCAAGAAGGCGGCCCGGAAAGTGGCCGGATACATTGCGTGCGCCGCGGCCGTCGTCGCTGTTGCGGCTTGCCACGGCCTGCCGGAGAAGACCGACGAAACGGCAGCGTGGAACAACAACAAATTATATACGGAGGCGAACGACGCACTGACCGGTGGTGACTGGGGCAAGTGCGCGAAGTATTTCGAGCTGCTCGAGGGCCGCGACCCGTTCGGCCACTTCGCCCAGCAGGCGCAGATCAACGTCGCGTACTGCAACTGGAAAGACAACGAAAACGCCGCCGCCGACCAGGCCATCGACCGCTTCATCCAGCTGCACCCGGATCATCCGGACATCGCCTACGCGTATTACCTGAAGGGCATGATCCACTTCAACGACGACCTCGGTCTGTTCGGCCGCTTCTCGGGCCAGGATATGAGCGAGCGCGATCCGAAGTCACTGCGCGAGTCGTATGACGCGTTCAAGGTCGTGGTGGACCGCTTCCCGAACAGCAAGTACGCGGCGGACGCCGCGCAGCGCATGCGCTACATCGTGAATGCGCTTGCATCGCACGAAGTCCACGCCGCGGACTACTACTATCGCCGCGGCGCCTATGTCGCCGCCATCAACCGTGCGCAGCTCGCATTGCGCGAGTACAAGAACGCGCCGGCCATCGAAGACGCGCTGCACATCATGATCCTGTCGTACGAGAAGCTGAACAACCAGCAACTCGCCGACGACACTCGTCGCGTGCTGGCCGGCACCTTCCCCGACAGCCCGTACGTGACCGGCCACGCACGGCCCGGCACGGCGAAGTCGTGGTGGCAGTTCTAATGCCTCACGCGCCGACGGCACACTGACCTTCGTCTGAAAACGAAAACGCCACGACCTCGGTCGTGGCGTTTTCGTTTATGCGCGCCGCGAGACTCAATCGCGCTCGAACAGCGCAACCGATTCCACGTGCGACGTATGCGGGAACATATTGACGACGCCCGCGCCCACCAGCCGATAGCCGGCCTCATGCACGAGCAGCCCGGCATCGCGCGCGAGCGTGGCCGGCGCGCACGACACATAGACGATGCGCGTCGGCAGCGGCCCGTTGCCGCTCTGCGCGATCTCCGCGAGCGCCTTCGCGATCGCGAGCGCGCCTTCGCGCGGCGGATCGACGAGGAACTTGTCGAACTGGCCGAGGGCGCGCAAGTCGTCGGCGGTGACTTCGAACAGGTTGCGGCACGCGAACGACGTATGCCCGGCGACGCCATTCAGCTCCGCATTCGCGAGCGCGCGCTGGGTCAGCACTTCGCTACCCTCGATGCCGACCACTTCCCGCGAGATTCGCGCGAGCGGCAGCGTGAAGTTGCCGATCCCGCAGAACAGGTCGAGCACGCGGTCGGTGCGTGCCGGCGCCAGCAGGCGCAGCGCGCGGCTCACCAGCACGCGGTTGATCGCGTGATTGACCTGGGTGAAATCAGTTGGCTTGAATGGCATACGGATGCCGTATTCGGGCAGCGTGTAGTCGAGCTGCACGTCGAGAGGATAAAGCGGCGTGACCGTGTCGGGACCGCCCGGCTGGATCCAGAACTGCACCTTGTGCTCGTCCGCGAACTCGCGCAGCACCTGCTCGTCCCCGGCCGTCAGCGGTTCGAGGTTGCGCACGACGAGCGCCGTGACCGACGAGCCGACCGCGAGCTCGAGCTGCGGCACGCGGTCGTAGATAGACAGCTTGCGGACCATGAAACGCAGCGGCATCAGCATCGCCGACACGTGCGGCGGCAGCACCTCGCAGGTCTTCATGTCGGCGATATAGCTGCTCTTTTTCTCGTGAAAGCCGATGCGCATGCCGCCGCGCTCCGGCAGATAGCGCACCGCGAGCCGCGCGCGATAGCGATAACCCCAGGACGGCCCGTGAATCGGCCGGAACACCGTTTCGGGGCGCAGCTTCGCCAGATGCTGCAGGCTGTCCTCGAGCACGCGCTGCTTGACCGCCACCTGCGCGCGCATGTCGAGATGCTGCATCGAGCAGCCGCCGCAGATGTTGAAGTACGTGCATTTCGGCGTCGTGCGGAGCACGCTTTCGCGGAACACCTGGACGACCTCGGCCTGCTCGAATTTCGGCTTGCTGCGATGCGTCGAATAACTGACGAGTTCACCCGGCAGCGCGCCTTCGACGAACACGACCTTGCCCGGCGTGCCGTCTTCGCTCGTGGTGCGGCCCACGCCACGCGCTTCCATATCGAGCGAAACGATTTCGATGAGCGGTTCGTTGCCGGTAATGACGGGCGCCGGCGCCGGGGCGTGCGCCCTGGCATGCTTCGATGAGCGCCGCGGCGAGCGACGTTGGGGGGCAGTTCGGGACACCTGCGGACTTCCTGACAAACTATGGGGAAAGGCGGGATTGTAGACGAAGCGCCGGGCTTGCCTGCGATGCGGTGCGGACCACACGCGGAGCGAGTGCGGATCGCGGCCCGGATTGCGGCTCCCCGGCGGAGGCTCTGCTCGCGCGCGCTTACTGCTCGAACGCCGCCAGATACTCGGCCCATTGCGGCGCGCTTTCCAGCGCGAGCGCGTTCTTCACGAGGTTGATCTCGTCAGCATACTCCGACGGCGAAAAGCCACCGCGCATCAGTTGGAAGCGGCAATACAGCAGGTACGTATTGACGACGTCGGTCTCGCAGTAATTGCGGATTTCCTCGATACGCCCTTGCTGGAACGCCTGCCACACCTGACTGCCGTCCATGCCCATCTTGCCCGGAAAGCCGCACATCTTCGCGAGCGCGTCGAGCGGCGCGTTCGCGCGCGCCTGGTACATCGCGAGCACGTCCATCAGATCGGTGTGTCGCGCGTGGTAGCGGCTGATGTAGTTGTTCCACTTGAAGTCGCGGTCGTCCTCGCCGAGATCCCAGAACCGGTAGGCGGGGATGCCGTTGACGAGCGCGCGGTAGTTGAGCACCGGCAGATCGAAACCGCCGCCGTTCCACGACACGAGTTGCGGCGTGTACTTTTCGATCACGCGATAGAACGACTGCACGAGCGTCGCCTCGCCGTCCTCGGGCGTACCGAGCGAGCGCACGCGAAAACCGTTGTTGTCACGGAACACGCAGGAAATCGCCGCGACCCGCTGGAGGTGATGCGGCAGAAAATCGCTGCCAGTTTTTTCGCGGCGTGCGGCGAACGCGTGCTCGGCGACGTCGGCGTCGCTCATCGACGCGGGCAAATCTTCAAGCCGGCGGATGCCGGCGACATCGGGAATCGTCTCGATGTCGAAAACAAGAATCGGTGTCATCAGGTCAGAGAACGGCGTCTTTGCGGACACCGTTTGAGGCAAAGAAGCGCTTCAGCCGCACCAGCGCTTCCTGTTGGATCTGGCGCACACGCTCGCGCGTGAGGCCCATTTCGTCGGCCAGCTCCTCGAGCGTGGCGGGCTCGATGTGATTCAGACCGAAGCGCCGCTCGATCACATGGCGGTGCTTGTCCGACAAACGCGCGAGCCATGCGCGTGTCAGTGTTTCGAGTTCGCGATGCTGCACTTCGGCGTCTGGCGACTGGCTCTGGTCGTCCGACAGCAGATCGAGCAGGCTGCTCGCCGGATCGAGATCGAGCGGCGCATCGAGCGAGGCGGTGTGCTCGTTCAGCGCGAGGATGTCGGTGACTTCGTCGGTGGTCTTGCCGGTCAGATAAGCGATGTCGTCGATGCTCGCGTCGCGGCGCTCGGCCGCCTCCCCCGAATTCATCGAGTTCTTTTCCAGATGGCGCTTCGCGCGCAACACCTGGTTGAGCTCACGAATCACATGCACGGGCAATCGCACCGTACGCGCCTGGTTCATGATCGCGCGCTCGATGCTCTGGCGGATCCACCACGTCGCGTAGGTCGAGAAACGGAAGCCGCGCGTCGGATCGAATTTTTCGATTGCGTGCATGAGGCCGAGGTTGCCCTCCTCGATCAGATCGAGCAGCGGCACGCCGCGATTCAGATAACCCTTGGCAATGCTGACGACCAGCCGCAGATTGCGCTCGATCATTACCTGCCGCGCTTCGAACTCGCCGGCCTTGGCAAGGCGCGAATATTTCTGCTCTTCCTCGACGGTGAGCAACGGCTTCACGCTGATGCGATTCAGATAATGCTGAATCGTGTCGGCCGTGAGCTCGGCCTGCAGCAGTGCGCGGAAATCGTCGGCGTCGGGCGGAGCCTCGCCGGTGGTTTCGCGCGCGTCAGCGCTCTCGCTGTCGTCGAGGCCGCTCTGGCGTTCGTCGAGATCGCGCTCCTCCGCGACCTCTTCTTCCACTTCCGAAGCGCCGCTTTCGTCCACTGCGGCAGACGTGACTTCGCTGATCGTCTCAGACTCGGCTTGCGGCGGGCGGCGCTTCGATTTCGGCATGGTCGTATCGCTTATTGCGGCGGCAAATACTTCAGTGGGTCGACTGGTTTACCCTGTCGGCGAACTTCGAAATGCAACATCACACGGTCGGAATCGCTATCGCCCATCTCTGCGATCTTCTGCCCCTTCGTAACCGCGTCCCCCTCTTTTACCATCAAAGCGCGGTTGTGTGCATACGCGGTGAGATAAGTTGCATCATGCTTGATGATAATGAGATTGCCGTAACCACGCAGCCCATTTCCGGCATAGACGACGCGACCATCGGCTGACGCTTTAACCGGCTCGCCCGCCGAGCCGCCGATATTGACGCCCTTGTTGGTCGAGTCGTTGAACGTGTTGAGTAGCGGACCGCGCGCCGGCCATGCAAATGCTACGTTGCCTGCCGCGGCGCTGCCGACGTCGGCGCTCGCCGCAGAGGGATTGGCCGGAGGCGCAGCTACCGCACCATTCGCGGGCGTACCGTTCGTCGCGCCGCCGTAGAGCGGCGGCATCGCGGCGCCGACCACGGCCGGCGCGTTGTTGTTCAGCGGTGTTTGCACCGCGCCCGTGCTGCCGATCGGCGCGGTCGACACGCCCGGCGTCATGGCCGCGGTATTCGCGCCCGGCGGCACGACGCGCAGCAGCTGGTCGACTTCGATCTGATTCGGGTTAGTCAGGTTGTTCCACGTCGAGATGTCGCGGTAATTCTGGCCGTTTTCGAGCGCAATGCGGTACAGCGTATCGCCCGGCTTCACGCGATAGTAGCCGGGCGGCGGCGGGCCGAGCGGCACCGCCGGTTGCGCCGCGCCCTGCGCGGTGGCGAGCGTGCCGCCGCCGGAGCGGTCGACGACGGGCGCCTGGTCGAGCCGGGATGCACAGGCCGTCATCAACAGGGACAAGGCGAGCACGCACACGCTGCGCTGGGTTACGGTCAGGGGGGTATTCGGGGTGGTTCTCTGCATCGCGCGCAACATACTCATCGGTGTCAAATCACTCCGGATTTTAAGGGTACAAAGAAAACGCGATCAAGCCGCGACTCGCGCCATTGCGCGGGGCCGAGGCGCTCAATCAGCGTCAGCACCTGGCTCTGTCCTTCCTGCGAGCCGACCGGCGCAACCAGACGTCCGCCGATCGCAAGCTGCTCGAGCAACGCCTGCGGCACGTCGAGCCCGGCCGCCGCGATCACGATCGCGTCGAACGGGGCCGCCGACGGCAAACCGAGCCGCCCGTCGCCGTAATGCAGCCGGATATTCGGAATGCGCAGCGGACGCAGATTCGTCTTCGCGCGCTCGGATAGCGGCTTGATGCGTTCGATCGAATAAACCTCGCGCGCGACCTGGCTCAGCACCGCCGCCTGATAGCCGCAACCGGTGCCGATTTCGAGCACCGTGTTCAGCGCGCGCCCGGCCGCCGCGAGTTCGATCATTCGCGCAACCACCGACGGCTTCGAGATAGTCTGGTGATGACCGATCGGCAGCGCGGCATCTTCGTACGCCTGGGCCGCAAGACCCGGATCGACGAACATGTGGCGCGGCACCGCCGCCATCGCGTTCAGCACACGCTGATCGCTGACGCCATTGGCTCGCACGCGTTCGACCATGCGTTCGCGAACCCGTTCCGAGGTCAGCGCCAAGGCGTTGTTCATCGCGCCGCTCATTGCACCGGCCAACGCGGCGTTCGGCGCGGGTTTCGCGCTTTGCTGCAGTTGCGACTGGAGTGGCGATGGCGTCGCGCGTGCGCTGTGGCCAGGCGCATGCGTCGAGTTTTTGCCTGGCTTGACCGACGACTTTGGTGCTTGCTTGACAGGCTGCCCCGCCAATGCACCAGCCAACGAGTTCGCCGTTGTCTTTGCGACTGGCGCGGCCTGCGGCTTTGGCGGCATTGCACCGGTCGCCGCCGTTGACGTACCAAACGGAGAGCTTTGCGTCTTCGCCTGGGGAATCACCTGGGGTCGCGTCGCCGGCGTAGCTTGCGCAGCAGCTGAGGTCCTCGCTTGCGCCCGTGCGGCCGCGCCGCCCTGCGTCGGTTTCGCCGACTGCTGCCGTGCGTTCAACGCCGCGCTCGCCGCGAGCGCCGCCGCGCGCATCTCACCCGGACGTCCCTCGGGCCGGCGCGGTTCGCGCACCAGGTCCTCGAGACCTAACGGAAAGCGCTTCGCGCGCTCGCCGGTCATGAACTGCCGCTCCCGGCGCGCAGCCAGTCGCGCGCCGCGGGCAGCATTTGCGTGTAGGTCAGATCGAGCTGCAGCGGCGTGATCGACACGGCGCCGTTGGCCACCGCATGGAAGTCCGTGCCTTCGCTCGCGTCGCGCGCCTGGCCCGAGGCGCCGATCCAATAGATCGGTTCGCCGCGCGGATTGGTCTGGCGGATCACCGGCTGCGACGGATGACGTTTGCCGAGTCGCGTGATCTGCCAGCCGCGCAGTTCGTCATACGGCAGGTTAGGGATATTGACGTTCAGCAGCGGATGTCCCGGCAACGGCCGCGCGAGATAATGCGCGACGATTTCGGCGGCAACGCGGGCCGCGTCTTCGAGATGCGCCCAGTCCTTGTCGACGAGCGAGAACGCGATGGCCGGCACCCCGAACATGATGCCTTCGGTGGCGGCTGCGACGGTGCCGGAATACAGCGTGTCGTCGCCCATGTTCTGGCCGTTGTTGATACCCGACACGACCAGGTCCGGTGTATGGTCGAGCATGCCGGTCAGTGCGATGTGCACCGAGTCGGTCGGCGTGCCGTTCACGTAGTAGAAACCGTTCGCCGAACGCAGGACCGACAGCGGCCGCCACAGCGTCAGGGAATTCGACGCGGCGCTGCAGTTCTGTTCGGGAGCCATCACGGTGACGTTGGCGATCGGCTTCAGCGCTTCGTAAAGCGCGGCGAGGCCCGGCGCCAGATAACCGTCGTCGTTGCTGAGTAGGATTCGCATGCGCCGATTGTAACCGAGGAAAGATGGCACGCGAACGACATGGACGGCGTGTCTGCGTGGCGTGCACAAGCGTCGTGCGAGCCAGTATTTTCCAGGTGCGCGAATGCTTGTATCGAACGCAAAGATGCTGCTTCGCACTGAATGCGCGGCCGTGCGCGCTCGTCGATGAAATCGGATCCTGTGCGTGCTTCGCGCTGTGCAATGCAATACGGCTTGCGCGAGAAGCGCGCGCGACGCATCGAAAGCGCGCTGCAAGTTGTAACCCGCAGCGCAATAAATCGCACGGTCGTGCGCTTTGTTTTACACTCGAAAACAGTGCCAACCCTGAACGATACGGAGACACGATGCGCGCGATTCGCTGCAAGCAGTACGGGCCGCCCGAGAGCCTGGTCGTCGACAACCTGGCGGATCTCGAAGCGCCGCCTGGCCACGTCGTGATCGACGTGAAGGCCGCGGCCGTCAATTTTCCCGACGTGCTGATCATCGAGAACAAATACCAGTTCAAGCCGCCGCTGCCGTTCACGCCCGGTTCGGAAGCCGCGGGCATCGTGCGCGCGGTGGGCGAAGGCGTCACGCAGTTCAAGCCTGGTTCGCGCGTGGCCGCGTTCACCGGCTCCGGCGGTTTTGCCGAGCAGGCGCTTGCGCCCGCCGCGGCCTGCGTGCCGCTCGACGATGACGTGTCGTTCGAACTCGCGGCCGCGTTCACGCTCGCGTATGGCACCTCGCATCACGCGGTGGTCGATCGCGGCGCGCTGCAGTCGGGCGAGACGATGCTCGTGCTCGGCGCGGCCGGCGGAGTCGGGCTGGCGGCGGTCGAAATCGGCAAGGCGCTCGGCGCGCGCGTGATCGCGGCGGCATCGAGCGACGAAAAGCTCGCGACCTGCGTGAAGCACGGCGCGGACGCGACGATCAACTACAACACCGAGGATCTGCGCGAGCGCATCAAGGCGCTCACCGATGGCAAAGGTCCGGACGTGATCTACGACCCGGTCGGCGGCGTGTATGCGGAGCCGGCGTTTCGCAGCATCGGCTGGAGGGGGCGTTATCTGGTGGTCGGCTTTGCGAATGGCGAGATTCCAAGGCTGCCGCTGAACCTGATGTTGCTCAAGGGCGCAAGCGTGGTCGGCGTGTTCTGGGGCGACTTCGCAAAGCGTGAGCCGCAGCGCAATCGCGCGGCATTCGAGCAGATGACCGGCTGGATTCGTGAAGGCAAGCTCAAGCCCTACGTGTCGGCCCGCTACTCGCTCGACGACACCGGCCGCGCGTTGCGCGACATGGCCGAGCGCCGCGTGATCGGCAAGGTGGTCATCACGCCGTAGCACGACCAATAAAGCAGCATCAAGAACGGCGCGGCGGCCGACTGCGATTTCGGCCGCCGCGCCGCTTGCGATCCACGTTCACAGCTTCTCTGTATCCCCGGTGCGCGGCTGCCACTTCATCAAACGCCGCTCCGCGGTCCCGACGATCGCATCGAGAATCAGCGCGAACGCGGTCAACACCAGAATCCCCGCGAACACCGTGTTGATATCGAAGGTGCCCTCGGCCTGCAGGATCAGATAGCCGACGCCGCGCGCCGAGCCCAGATACTCGCCCACCACCGAGCCGACGAACGCAAGCCCCACCGACGTATGCAGGCTCGAAAACACCCAGCTCATCGCGCTCGGCAGATAGACGAAACGCAGCAGCTGTTTGCGGTTCGCGCCGAGCATGCGCGCGTTCGCGAGCACGACCGGGCTCACTTCCTTCACGCCCTGGTAGACGTTGAAAAACACGATGAAGAACACCAGCGTGACGCCGAGCGCGACCTTCGACCAGATGCCGAGGCCGAACCACACGCCGAAGATCGGCGCGAGAATCACGCGCGGCATCGAGTTCGCGGCCTTCACGTACGGATCGAACAGCGCGCTCGCGGTCGGCGCGAGCGCGAGCCACAGGCCGACGCCGAGCCCGATCGTGGTGCCAAAGACGAACGCGAGCACGGTCTCGACGAGCGTGATCCACAGATGCAGATAGATCTCGCCGCCCGTGAACCATTCCCAGATCCGCTGCAGTACTTTCTGCGGCTCGCCAAAGAAAAACGCCGCCTTGTTCGGATCGTCGAAATAGAACGGCGGTATCAGCGTCGGGCTCGTCAGCACGTACCACAGCACGAAGCACAGCACGAGCAGCAGCCACTGCCAGATCACCAGATTCGCCCGGCTCGGGCGCAACGTCTTCCACATGACTTGGTTTGCCTTGGACGATTATTGAACACGTCTTCTTTTCGATGCGCAGGCGGGGATGCGCGGCACATTTAAACAGCGGTCAGTTGCTGCTGATAACCCTTGAGCACCTCATCGCGCAGCACACCCCAGAGCTGCGCATGCAACTCGACGAAGCGCGGATGCGAACGGATTTCGGCGACATCGCGCGGCCGCGGCAGATCGATCCGGAACTCGCCGATCGGATGCGTCGCAGGCCCGGCCGACAGTACCACCACGCGGTCCGACATCGCGATCGCTTCGTCGAGATCGTGCGTAATGAACAGCACGGCCTTGCGCTTCGCGGCCCAGAGATCGAGCAGCTCGTTTTCCATCAGCTGCCGCGTTTGAATATCCAGCGCGGAAAACGGCTCGTCCATGAGGATGATGTCGGGGTCGAGGATCAGCGTCTGCGCCATCGCGACGCGCTTGCGCATGCCGCCCGACAGCTGATGCGGATAGCGGTCGCCGAAGCCGCCGAGACCGACACGCTTCAACCACTCTTCGGCCTTCGCGCGCGCTTCCGAGGCCGGCACGCGGTGAAACGACAGGCCGGCCATCACGTTGTCGAGCGCCGAGCGCCACGGCATCAGCGCATCTGCCTGGAACATATAGCCCGCACGGCGATTCAGGCCACTGAGCTGTTCGCCGAACACGCTGACGCCGCCCGACGACGGCTGGAGCAGCCCCGCGCCGATGTTCAGCAGCGTGGACTTGCCGCAGCCAGTCGGCCCGACGACCGACACGAACTCGCCGGGCTCGATACGCAGCGTCGTGTCCTTAACTGCTGTGTAGCGCTGTGCGCGGTTGTCACGCGCGGCGAACGTGCAGGTGATGTTTTCGAGCGCCAGGGCAGCAACGGTCATCGTACGGCTCGCTTCGGGAATCGGGTTAGCGGGGAGTTGTCGCGGCGACGCTGGGGCGACGGCTGTGGACGCGGCGAATCGCCCTGTCCACGTCCCATTCGATGCGCCTGTGCGCGCGCCGCGTCGTTTATGCCTTGACGGTCGCGAGCGCCTTCTTCACGAAGTCGTTGGTCCACGTCTTCGACAGATCGATCTGCGCGTTCTGGATCACCGGATCGAACGCTTTCAGCGTCTTCAGCGACGTCGCGGGACCGTCGGCGGGCATCAGGCCGTCGGGCGACATCGCTTCGCGCACGTGCTGCCACGCGTCGAGATAGAGCGCGCGGTCGCCGAGCAGATAGCTCTCCGGCACCGTGTTGATCAGTTCGCTGCCGCTCGCGTTCTGCAGCCACTTGAGCGCGCGCACCATCGCATTGGTCAGCGCCTGCGTGGTGTTCGGGTTCTTCGTGATGAACGACTGCGATGCGTACAGGCAGCCCGCCGGCATGTCGCCGCCGAACACGATGCGCGTATCGGTGAGCGTGCGGGTATCCGACACGACGCGCACGTCGCCGGCGCGCTCGAGGCGCGTGACGACCGGATCGAGATTGGCGATCGCGTCGATCTGCCCGGACTGCAGCGCGGCGATCGCGCCGGCACCGGCGCCCACGCCGATGAACGCGACGTCCTTCGGACTGAGCCCCGCTTTCGCGAGGACGAAGCTCGCCATGATCGACGTCGACGAACCCGGCGCGGTCACGCCGATCTTCTTGCCCTTCAGATCGGCGATCGACTTGTAGTTCGGCATCGTCTTCTTCGACACCGCCAGCACGATCTGCGGCGCGCGGCCCTGCAGCACGAATTCGCGGAACATCTGCTTTTGCGCCTGCAACAGCAGCGTGTGTTCGAACGCGCCGGAGACCACGTCGGCGCTTCCGCCGACTGCCGCCTTCAACGCCTGCGAGCCGCCCGCGAAGTCGGAAATCTCGACTTCGAGCCCCTCGTCCTTGAAGTAGTTGCGGCGCTCGGCGATCGTCAGCGGCAGGTAGTAGAACAGGTTCTTGCCGCCGACCGCGATGGCGACCTTGGTGGTCTCGGGCTTGCCCTGCGCGAAAGCGAACGGCGTGGCAGCGAGCGAGGCGCCCGCGAGCGCCGCACCGCCGGCGAGGAAGGTTCTGCGTTGCATGGTCCGTTGTCTCCAGATTTTTTGTCGTCCGGCTTTTTGACCGCCCGTGTGCGCGTTGCGCAAGCGCTTGGCCACGGTGTGGGGCTGCCGGTCGCAAGGCGCGAATCGTGCGTCAGCGCCGCGCTTTACGCGCCTTTCTCTATGCGTCGCGCTGTGCGCATCAGACGATCTGTTGCGCCCGCAACCGCGCGATGCCGTCAGCATCATAACCTAGCGATTGCAGGACTTCATCGGTATGTTCACCCAGTTCCGGCCCCAGCCAGCGCGTCTCACCGGGCGTCGCCGACAGCTTCGGCGTAACCGTGGGCAGCGTGATTTCCTTGCCGTCCTGCCACTTGAACCGCTGGATCATCTGCCGCGCGATGAACTGCGGATCGGTGAACATGTCGGCTACGCTGTAGATGCGGCCCACCGGCACGTCGGCCGCGTTCAGCACCGCGAGCGCTTCGTCGATCGTGCGCGTGGACAGCCACGCACCGATCGCGGCGTCGATTTCCTGCGTGCGCAGCACGCGGCCATCGTTATGCGCGAGCGCCGGATCGTTGGCGAGATCGTCGCGTTCGATCGCGATCATCAGGCGCCTGAATATCGGATCGCTATTGCCGCCGATCACGATGCTGCCGTCGCGGCACGGATACGTATTCGACGGCACGATGCCCGGCAGCGACGCGCCGGTACGCTCGCGCACCATGCCGTAGACGCCGTATTCCGGCACCACGCTTTCCATCATGTTGAAGACGGCCTCGTACAGCGCGACGTCGACGACCTGCCCCTTGCCGCCGTTCATCTGCTTGTGATGCAGCGCCATCAGCGCGCCGATCACACCGTGCAGCGCGGCGATCGAATCGCCGATCGAAATGCCGATGCGCGGCGGCGGCAGATCCGGATAGCCGGTGATATGGCGCAGACCGCCCATCGACTCGGCGATCGCGCCGAAGCCGGGCCGGTCGCGATACGGGCCCGTCTGGCCGTAGCCCGACAGACGCACCATCACGAGGCCGGGGTTCTCGGCGGACAGCACGTCGTAGCCGAGCCCGAGCTTTTCGAGCAGACCGGGCCGGAAATTCTCGACGACGATATCGGCCTCTTTCGCGAGGCGCCGCACGATCTCCTTGCCCTCTTCGGCTTTCAGGTTGATCGTGACGGACTTCTTGTTGCGCGCCTGCACGGCCCACCACAGCGACGTACCGCCGACTTCCGGGTACAGCTTGCGCCATTTGCGCAGCGGGTCGCCGCCTTTGGGGTCTTCGATCTTGACGACGTCGGCGCCGAATTCGCCGAGAAAACGCGCGGCGAACGGCCCGGCGATCAGCGTGCCGAGTTCCAGCACCTTGACGCCGGCGAGCGGACCGCACGCGTCATGCGGTGCGGCGCTCGCGCCTGATTCGGGGGTGGCGCTCATGAGTCTCCTTGGTTCTGCATCGTTGTGTACCCGGTCTGTCTGGTTTGCAACGACTTGCGACGATGCGTGCCTGGACGGATATGGCGGCGGCCAACGAAAGCCGCGTGGCTACATCGAACGACGGTCGAGCATCGCGCGCGCGATCGTGCCCGCGTCGACATACTCGAGCTCGCCGCCCACCGGCACGCCGCGCGCGAGACGCGTCACGGCAAGGCCGCGCGCCTTCAGCGTCTGTCCGAGATAATGTGCGGTGGCCTCACCCTCGTTGGTGAAATTGGTGGCCAGCACGACTTCCTTGACGACGCCATCCGATGCGCGCTTCACGAGCCGGTCGAAATGGATTTCCTTCGGGCCGATGCCGTCGAGCGGACTCAACCGCCCCATCAGCACGAAATAGAGGCCGCGATAGGTCATCGTCTGTTCGAGCATGATCTGGTCGGCCGGCGTTTCGACGACGCACAGCAGCGACGGATCGCGCTCCTCGTCGAGGCACACCTCGCAGATCTGCGCTTCGGTAAATGTGTTGCACTTTTCGCAGTGACGCAGATGCTCGGTCGCGAACAACAGCGAGCGCCCGAGCTTTTCGGCGCCTTCGCGATCGTGCTGCATCAGGTGATACGCCATGCGCTGCGCGGACTTCGGCCCGACACCGGGCAGCGCGCGCAGCGCTTCGACGAGCGCCGACAGGGCGGAAGGTTGTTTCATGCGGATCGGCGTCGACGTGGGTGGTGCTCGGGTGGGCGAATTGGGATGCGGGGGTGTTGCTCGAACCGGGCCGCGCTTTCACGCCGTGACGACGCTTTCACGCGCGGCTGCAGGTTCGATGTTTCCAGCCTGCACGCGGCGCGCGGCGGCGAGCGTCTGCGTTCGCACCGCGGCAATGAACCGCCGCGTCGCTCACCCGCTTCAGCCCGTTCTCAATCAGAACAGGTTCAGAACGGCAGCTTGAAACCCGGCGGCAGCGGCAGGCCGGCGGTCATGCCGCCCATCTTTTCCTGCGCGGTCGCCTCGGCCTTGCGCACGGCGTCGTTGAACGCGGCGGCGACGAGATCTTCCAGCATGTCCTTGTCGTCGGCGAGCAGGCTCGGGTCGATCGACACGCGGCGCACGTCGTTCTTGCAGGTCATCGTCACCTTGACGAGACCGGCACCCGACTGCCCCTCGACTTCGATCTGCGCGAGTTGCTCCTGCATCTTCTTCATGTTTTCCTGCATCTGCTGGGCTTGCTTCATCAGCCCGGCGAGTTGGCCTTTCATCATGGACGTGCTCCTTCTAGATAGCGTGGAATCTGGCATTCCGGCGCCGCGCTGCGACGACGCCGCGAACGATGGATCAGTGGGCCGGCGACGCGCCGTTGGGGGCGGCGTCCGGGGTAATCGGGCGGATCGAGCCCGGCACGATGCTCGCGCCGAACTCGCGAATCAGCGACTGCACGAACGGATCGGCGCTGATCTCGCGCTCGGCTTCCTGCTGGCGCTGCGCGCGCAGCTTCGCGTCGTGCGCGGCGGCGGTACGGCGCGCCGGGCCGACTTCGACCTGCACGTCGACGTTCTGGCCGAGCCGCTCGACGAGCGCTGCCTTCAGTTTAGCGACCTGCGACGCTTCTGCGTATTGCGGCACCGGCACGTTGAGCTTCAGCGTGCTGCCGTCGAGCGCCATCAGTTCGCTGTTGAACGCAAGCTGATACGAGATGCCCTTCAGCGGCAGATCGACGGCGAGCGCCGGCCAGTCGCCGGTGAAACCTAGCGGATCGAGCGGCACGGCAGGCGGCAGCGGGCGCGTATCGGCGACCGGCGCCGGCGCGGCGGCCTGCGCGGCCGCGCCGTCCATGCGGACGTCGTCGGGGCCGCGGTCGAACACCGGCACGAAGTCGTCGTCTGGCGGAATGAAGTACGCGTCGTCCGCGGCCGACAACGGCAGGTAGTCGTCGGGCGGCATGTCGTCCCATGGTGAGATCGACGGGCTGTTCTGCTGCGCATTGCTGCTCGCGCCGCTGTTTGCGTCGCGAGCGGGTGCAGCCTGCGCGGCGGTGTCCTGCGACACGCGGTGTGACGCACCGGGCGTCGGCACCGGCACGACCACACGCGGCGCGGCCGGCTTCGGTGTGGCGGGTGCGGCCAGCTTCGCGGACACGTCCGTGTTAGCACGGCCACGGTCGGACGATACTTTCATGCCGGCGTTGCGCAGCACGTCGAGCGCGGCGCTGGCGCCGCCCGCGCGGCGCGGCGCGGAGTCGGCTGCGGCCGCCGGTGCCGCCGTTGAAGCGGGCGCCGCCAATTCCGGCCGCGCTTCCGGTTCCGGTGACGTGGCCTCTTCCGCGCGACCAGGCACGGTAGTTGCAAGCGCGCTCGGTGCGGACGAAGGTGCGATGTCGGAAACTTCGTTCGAGACCGGCGCGCTGGAGCTGGCGATCGTGGCGACGGCATTCGCGGGCGCGTCTTCCCACGGCGCCAGCGGGGCTGCCGTAATGGCAGGCGCTTCTGTCACGCGGGCGATTTCGGCGTTGGGCGATTGCGGTGCTTCTTCAGATTGCGCGGAGTCGGCTGCGGGCTTCGCGATCGGCTTTGCAGTCGGCGCGGTCGATTTCATCGCGTCGCCCTGCTCCTCGCCGGCAACGCCTACCTGAGGTCCACGAACGGGCGCAGCAGCTGCCATGGCCGTCGCGGACGACGGTGACAGCGCGCGCAGCGCGGCAACCGTCGGTGCACCCGAGCGCTGCGCACCGGCGCCGGCGCCGCCCGCATCGCTCTGCGTGCCAGCGGCTCCCGCCGCTCCGCCACCGCCGCCTGTCGGCGCCGGCTCGAATGCTAGCATGCGCAGCAGCGTCATCGTGAAGCCCGCGTATTCGTCGGGCGCGAGGCCCAGTTCGCTTCGGCCGATCGTCGCGATCTGATAGAACAGTTGCACCTGCTCGGCGCTCAACGCGTCGGCGAAACGGCGCAAGTCGGCCGCCTCCGGCCATTCGTCGAGCACCGACGAAGGCGCGAACTGCGCCCACGCGATCCGATGCAGCAGGCTCGCCAGATCTTGCAGCGCCGTCGAGAACGACAGGCTGCGCAAGGCCATCTCGTCGGCGACCGCCAGCACCGCCGCGCCGTCGCCCTGCCCGAGCGCGTCGAGCAGGCGGATCAGATAGCTTTGGTCGAGCGCGCCGAGCATGCCGCGCACCGCGTCTTCACTGACCTGGTTCGCCGAATAGGCGATCGCCTGATCGGTCAGCGATAGCGCGTCGCGCATCGAACCGTCGGCCGCGCGCGCGAGCAGGCGCAACGCCTGCGCCTCGTGAGGCACGCTCTCTTCGCCGAGAATGCGTTCGAGATGCGACACGATATGGCCGGCCGGCATCTGCTTCAGATTGAACTGCAGACAGCGCGACAGCACGGTGACCGGAATCTTCTGCGGGTCGGTGGTCGCGAGGATGAACTTGACGTGCGGTGGGGGCTCTTCGAGCGTCTTCAGCATCGCGTTGAACGCGTGGTTCGTCAGCATGTGCACTTCGTCGATCATGTAGACCTTGAAGCGCGCATCGACGGGCGCGTACACCGCGCGCTCGAGCAGCGCGGCCATTTCATCGACGCCACGATTACTCGCCGCGTCCATTTCGACGTAATCGACAAAGCGCCCTTCGTCGATCTCGCGACACGCACGGCATACGCCGCACGGCGTCGACGTCACGCCGGTCTCGCAATTGAGCGCCTTCGCGAAGATGCGCGACAGCGTGGTCTTGCCGACGCCGCGCGTACCTGTAAACAAATAGGCATGGTGCAGACGGCCGCCGTCGAGCGCATGGGTGAGCGCGCGCACCACGTGCTCCTGTCCGACGAGCGAAGCGAAATCCTTCGGCCGCCATTTGCGTGCGAGAACTTGATAGGTCATCCGGAAATTGTATCAGTAACAATGGCGCGCAAAACCGATTCGGGAAGACGCGTGAAATGCGCGAAACGGCCACGACGACGCTCCATCCGAAGACGGCGAACGATCAATACAAAAGCTGGGAATGACTGAGGAGAAACTGCGCAGAAGCCGTGAGCACGGCCGCGGAGAAAAAAGCAAGGAAAGGTGACGAGCCCGACCCTCGGCACTGGTGGAAAACGGCTGTGGCTGCTTCGTTCCCGACCTGACCAGGTTGACCATCCCTCCATGCGAGGAGGCCCGTCACGAAGGATTCTATCATTGCCGCGCGCATTGTGCGACTGTTGACACGGGCAAAGCGCGAACGACGCTCCGCTTCGAACGGCTTCGCGCGGTTTGCGGCCGCTTTCTGCACGCCGCCAGACACCCTCCCGGCCACCGCGGCGACGCCCGCCACGCGCGGCACTTGAGTTCGCCGCGCGCGACTCCATTTAGATTGCAACGCGGTCGCCGTGAGCCGCAGAAACCGGCCGACGCTGCGGCGGCGGCCTATTAGCCCCACTGCCTTGATGAGTACTATCGCCATCGGCAACGCATAGCGAATTAAGCTACACTGCCAGTTGAAAGACCCGCATACGCGACTCTTTCCGTGCATTGCGTGAAAATCCGGCGGTTTTTCTGATTTTCACAGGCATGCGCGGCGAGGCTCCCGGATGCGGCAAAGCGAACAGAAGTTTTCCCAGTTTTTGACGTATCGTGGCGAGCAATTCAGGCGGGCCTCGAACCGACAGAGGTATTCATAAATGAGCGAACAAATCAAGCATATTAGCGACGCATCGTTCGAACAGGACGTCGTGAAATCCGATAAACCCGTGCTGCTCGATTTCTGGGCCGAATGGTGCGGTCCGTGCAAGATGATCGCGCCGATCCTCGACGAGGTCGCGAAGGACTACGCCGATCGCCTGCAAGTCGCGAAGATCAATGTCGACGAGCATCAGTCCACGCCGGTCAAGTTTGGCGTGCGCGGCATCCCCACATTGATCCTGTTCAAGAACGGCGCCGTTGCCGCTCAGAAGGTCGGAGCTCTGTCGAAGTCGCAACTCACCGCGTTCCTCGACGGCAACCTGTAAAGCAAGCAGTACGCCGCGGCGCTCGCGGGTCCATCGCGCGCCGCAGGCAGTTGGAGAATCGGGCGCATCGGGTGAGCAAACCACAGCGCCCGCCGGTCAAGCGTGTTGTCAGCTGGCAACACGCTTTGCAACAAAGATGCCACGCTGCCGCACTGGCTTAAATTGGCGTGTGCTATGCTAGAATCCACAAAACGTCGAAAAGACGTGTAAGTCTTTGAGCGGTTCCGCTCACCCTCCTCCCAGATTTCATTTCGTCGCACCTTCTCCTGCGGGTTCTCCGTATGCATTTATCCGAGCTTAAGACTCTGCACGTGTCCCAATTGATCGAGATGGCCAATGGCCTCGAGATCGAAAGCGCGAACCGCCTGCGCAAGCAGGAATTGATGTTCGCCATTCTAAAAAAACGAGCCAAAGCGGGCGACACGATCTTCGGCGACGGCACCCTCGAAGTGCTGCCGGACGGTTTCGGCTTCCTGCGTTCGCCGGAAACCTCCTACCTCGCCAGCACGGATGACATCTACATCAGCCCGTCGCAAATCCGCCGCTTCAATCTGCATACGGGCGACACGATCGAAGGCGAAGTGCGCACGCCGAAAGACGGCGAACGCTATTTCGCGCTGGTGAAGGTGGACAAGGTCAACGGCCAGCCGCCGGAGGCCTCGAAGCACAAGATCATGTTCGAAAACCTGACGCCGCTGCACCCGAACAAGGTGCTGCTGCTCGAACGTGAAATGCGTGGCGAAGAGAACGTGACCGGCCGCATCATCGACATGATCGCGCCGATCGGCAAGGGCCAGCGCGGCCTGCTCGTCGCGTCGCCGAAGTCGGGCAAGACCGTGATGCTTCAGCACATCGCGCACGCGATCAAGCAGAACCATCCCGACGTCGTGCTGTTCGTGCTGCTGATCGACGAGCGTCCGGAGGAAGTGACGGAAATGCAGCGTTCGGTGGCCGGCGAAGTGATCGCCTCAACGTTCGACGAACCCGCCGCGCGTCACGTGCAGGTCGCCGAAATGGTGATCGAGAAGGCCAAGCGCCTCGTCGAAATGAAGAACGACGTCGTGATTCTGCTCGACTCGATCACGCGTCTCGCGCGCGCTTACAACACGGTGGTACCGGCCTCGGGCAAGGTGCTGACGGGTGGTGTCGACGCGAACGCGCTGCAGCGCCCGAAGCGGTTCTTCGGCGCGGCGCGCAACATCGAGGAAGGCGGATCGCTGACCATCATCGGCACGGCGCTGATCGAAACCGGCAGCCGCATGGATGATGTGATCTACGAAGAGTTCAAGGGCACCGGCAACATGGAAGTGCACCTCGAGCGCCGTCTCGCCGAGAAGCGCGTCTACCCGTCAATCAACCTGAACAAGTCGGGCACGCGCCGCGAAGAGCTGCTGATCAAGCCCGAAGCGCTGCAGAAGATCTGGGTACTGCGCAAGTTCATTCATGACATGGACGAAGTCGAGTCGATGGAATTCCTGCTCGACAAGATCCGCCAGACGAAGAGCAATTCCGAGTTCTTCGACATGATGCGTCGTGGCGGCGGCAGCTAACGCGCGACGTTCGTGCTGGCCGTATTAGTCGGCAACTGCAACGCATGAAAAACCGCTCGCAAACTGCGAGCGGTTTTTTTTCGTCCATCGTCCGCAGAGACAATGCGCCGCCTCAACATCAGCGTGAACGTACACGCGGTTTCTCGGAGGGGCCTCGGCTATCCCGTCGAGAACACCGGGCGGCTCGTCGGCGCCACGTCGCTGATTTCGGCGAGCGCGCTGTTCGTCTATCTGCGTTTTGCGAAGCTGCTGCCGCGCAAGAAGTGGATCATCGTGCCGGGCTTCGGGGTGGCCGCGTTCGCCGCCGGGTGGATCACACGCATGTCACCGGACGTCGGCGAGGCGGCGCTCGCCCTGCCGCCGCTGCTGCTGCGGGGCCTGCTGTTGCTGTTCATCGTGCCGCCGGTCGCGAATCTGACGTGCCGCATCTTCTTGATCGAGGAAGAGTTCACGCACGGCTACCGGCTGAAAAACACCGTCCGGCAGTTGACCATCTCCTTCGCGACCGCCTCGGTGATCATCGTCGAGCAGCACCGGCTCGCGCTGCATCAAAGTCGCCTCGCGGAGTCCGTGAATCCGTACAATCCGGTCTACCAGAACACGCTCGCGACGCTGGCGCGCGGCTCCGCCGCCGCCGGTCATGCGGCGAGCGAAGCGCACGCGCTCGCGATCGCGTCGATCAGCCGGTCGATTGCGCAGCAGGCCAGTTTGCTCGCGTCGTTCGACTGTTTCTATTTTCTGATCGGCGTCGCGATATGCGGCGGCCCGTTCGCCGCGTAGCAAAAACAGATCGACTGAAGGTGGGCTCCAAGCATGCTGTCGAAACTCACGAACTGGCTGGGCGCACGGCGTCGCGAGCGCGCGCTGCGCGACTACGCGATCGACGATTCCTTGTGGCAGGCGACACTCGCCGGCCTACCCTTTCTCACGCATCTGGAAGCGCCCGATCTCGCGCGGCTGCGCGAGCTGACGACTCTCTTCCTCGCGCAGAAGGAGTTCTCGACCGCGCACGAACTCGAGCTGACCGATGCGATGACGGTCGGCATCGCCGCGCAGGCGTGCCTGCCGGTGCTGAACCTGAGCCTCGATCTGTATCGCGGCTGGGTCGGCGTGATCGTCTATCCGGGCGAGTTCGTGATCCGCAAGACCGTTGAGGACGAAGATGGCGTCGTGCACGAGATCGAGCACGACGCCAGCGGCGAGGCGTGGGAAGGCGGCCCGGTGGTGCTGTCATGGGAAGACGCGCAGATGACCGATGGCAGCGACGCATACAACGTCGTGATCCACGAGTTCGCGCACAAAATCGACATGCTCAACGGCGAAGCGGATGGCCACCCGCCGCTGATGCGCCGCTGGCACGCGCCGCTCGATGCGCAGGCATGGGCCGATGTGTTCGACCATGCATACGATCACTTCTGTGCGAAAGTCGACGCGGTGCCCGAGCGACGCTGGGCGCGTTTCGAACGCGAGTCGCTGATCGATCCGTATGCGGCGGACCATCCGTCGGAATTTTTTGCTGTATGCAGCGAGGCGCTGTTCGTGCGGCCCCAAGCGTTCGAGGCGGAGTATCCGGAACTGTACCGACTGCTCGCGCGCTACTACCGGCAAGATCCAGCGCGCGTCGGTTTGACGTTCACGCCCATTTGAGACGCCGCGAATGTGGGCGCCGCTTGCGCCGCAATAGAATCCGCTGGCAGAAAAATCGCCAAGCGACTGATTTTCTGGCATAATCGCGGTTTTTCGACCGTAGGCAAGTGGCTCGCGCCTGAAGGCAGTCCCATTCGAGGCTGCACGCGGGTTGGCTACCGCCAGATTAAAGGAAAGACCATGAAAGAAGGCATTCACCCGAATTACCGCGAAGTCCTGTTCGTCGACATGTCGAACGACTTCAGGTTCGTGACGCGCTCGACCATCCAGACGCGCGAAACCGCGGAATTCAACGGCAAGACCTACCCGCTCGCGAAGATCGAAGTGTCGTCGGAATCACATCCGTTCTACACCGGCCAGCAAAAGATCATGGACACGGCCGGCCGCGTCGAGAAGTTCAACAAGAAGTTCGGCGCACGTGCTTCGGGCAAGGCAGTAAAGTAATACCGCAACGTTGCCGGCTGCCGGCCGGCAACGGAGCAAACAGAAAGGGCAGCGCGAGCTGCCCTTTTTTGTCGCCTGCGCTTGTGCGCCCGCTGGGTCGCACGCCGCGCGAAGCCTTCAGCCGGAAGGAGCACGCCGCGCTTTCGCGACACTGTGTTACAGCTTGTCCATTGACGTTGCCGGGCGTTACCGGCCGTGACGTGCATCGCACGGCACGACTACAATGCCGGATGCTCGAAACGGGCCCTCGCGCCCTGACCTGCCGGGCCGCTCCGGCTGCATCGTTTATCCAGACTCCACACACCGCATGAGACCTGTCGTTCGCCTCACCGCCTCTGCGACCAGTGCGTTGCCGCGCTGGCTGCTGCTGGCCATCTGTATCGTCTACGCCTCGTTCGGCCTGTTCGGCCGCGATCCGTGGAAGAACGAGGACGCAGCCGGCTTTGGTGTGATGTGGACGATGGCGAACGGCGGCGCGCACGACTGGCTACTGCCAAATCTGGTCGGCAAATATCTGACCGAGGACGGCCCGCTCGGCTACTGGCTCGGCGCGAGCGCGATCCGCGTCCTCGCACCGTGGGTCGACGCGAGCAACGCGTCGCGCGTGTTCACGGGCCTGCTGTTCTGCGCGGGCTGTGCGTTCGTCTGGTACGCGGCGTATCTGCTCGGCCGCCGTGCTGAAGTGCAGCCATTCAAATATGCGTTCGGCGGCGAGCCGGAACCGCGCGACTATGGCCGCACGCTCGCCGATGGCGCACTGCTGATCCTGCTCGCGTGCTTCGGCCTCGCCGAGCGCGGTCACGAGACCACGCCGCAGCTCGCGCAGTTCGTCTGCATCGCGATGCTCGTGTACGGCCTCGTGCGCATGGTCGACAAGCCGATTCAGGGCGCGCTGATCTGGGGTCTCGCGATCGGCCTCGTCACACTCGCGAGCAGCCCGGTGCTGGTCGGCGCGCTGCTGCTCGGCACGCTCGCGATGACGCTGATCGTACGCGAAACGCGATCGCGCTGGCTGCTGCTCGCGGGTCTGCCCGTGGCGCTCGTGCTCGCGGTGTCGTGGCCGATCATCGCGCTCACCGCGTTCCCGGACGACGCTGTCTGGTATCTGAACCAGTGGCTGCACGTGAGCCTGAGTTCGTTCGCGGGCCCGCCCGGCTCGGTCGCCGCGTATGCGCTGAAAAACCTGCCGCTCTTCACATGGCCCGCCTGGCCACTCGCGCTGTGGTCGTGGTTCAGTTGGCAGGGACTGCGGCGCGCGCCGCACGTGGCGATTCCGCTGTCGGTGATCGGGCCGCTGTTCGTGCTCGTCGTGCTGCAAAGCCATCAGTCGAACCGACTCTACATGCTGCTGCTGCCGCCGCTCGCGGTGCTCGCCACTTTCGCGCTGCCGACGCTCAAGCGCGGCGCGATCAACGCGATCGACTGGTTCGCGCTGCTGAGCTTCACGATCCTCGGCAGCTTCGTATGGCTCGTGTATGTGGCAGGCCTGACCGGCTTCCCGCATCCGCTCGCGCGCAATCTCGCGCGACTCGCGCCCGGCTTCGTGCCGCAGTTCAAGATTCTGTCGTTCGTGTGCGCGGTCGCGGTGACCGTGTGCTGGTTCCTGCTGGTGCGCTGGCGCCTCGCGCGTCATCCGAAGGTGCTGTGGCGCAGCGTCGTGCTGTCGAGCGCCGGCACCACGCTGATGTGGGTGTTGCTGATGACGCTGTGGCTGCCGGTCGTCAACTACAGCCGGACCTATCGCGACGTCGCGCAGCAGATCGCCGCCCATTTGCCCGATGACTACACGTGCATCGCGCCGGTCCGTCTCGGCAATGCGCAGATCGCGACATTCGCGTATTTCGGCGACATGCATTTCTCGTTCGACCAGGACTGCGACGTAATCCTGCGTCAGGACTCGCAGGACTACGGCAACCCGAGCGCGATGCCCGACTACATCTGGAAGCTCGTGTGGGAAGGCCGCCGCGCCGCCGACCGCGACGAGCGCTTCCGCCTGTACGTGCGCATCGACCGTCCCAAGCCGCCGCCCGGCAAGCGCCGCAACTGGCACAAGAAGCGCGACTGACCATGTTCGCCGACGTACGGAAGATCGCCGCGCTCGCGTGGCCCGTATTGATCGGCCAGTTGGCCATCATCGCGTTCGGCGTGATCGACACGGCGATGGTCGGGCGCTACTCGGCCGTCGATCTGGCCGCGCTCGGCCTCGGCTCGTCGATCTACGTCTCGGTCTATATCGGCCTGACCGGCATCCTGACCGCGCTGCAGCCGATCACCGCGCAGCTGTACGGCGCGCGTCGCTACGGCGAGATCGGCGAAGAGGTCCGCCAGTCATGGTGGCTTGCCGCCGCGCTGACCGTGATCGGCTTTCTGATCCTGTTCTTCCCCGGACCGCTGCTGGCGTTGTCGCGGGTGCCCGACGCGCTGCACGAGCGCACGCTCGCGTACCTGCGGATTCTCGCGTTCGGGCTGCCCGCCGGCCTCGCCTTCCGGGTCTACGGCTCCGTTGCCAATGCGCTCGCCAAACCGCGGCTCGTGATGTTCCTGCAGGTCGCCGCGCTGCTGCTGAAAATTCCGCTCAATACCTGGTTCATTTTCGGCGGCCTCGGCGTGCCCGCGCTGGGCGGTCCGGGCTGCGCGCTCGCGAGCACGCTGCTCAACTGGGCACTCGCGGCGCTCGGCATGCTGCTGCTCGCGCGCGTCGACGATTTCAAGGCACTCGGCATCTTCACGCACTTCTGCTGGCCGGTCTGGAAGCGCCAGGCCGCGCAACTGCGGCTCGGTATTCCAATGGGGCTGTCGTATCTGATCGAGGTCACGTCGTACACCTTCATGGCGCTTTTCATCGCGCGTTTCGGCACGACGACACTCGCCGGGCACCAGATCGCCGGCAACGTCGGCGCGGTGCTCTATATGACGCCACTGTCGATCGGCATCGCGTCGTCGACGCTGGTCGCGCAGGCGCTCGGCGCGCATCGGCCGCAGGCGGCGCGCACGCTGTCGCGTCACGGCATCGCGATGGCGGTTGCGATCGCGTGCTGCTACGGCGCGCTCGTGCTCGTGCTGCGGCCATATATCGTCGACGGCTATACGACGAACGCGCAGGTGGCGGCGAAGGCGTTGCCGCTGGTGCTGATCGTCGCCTGCTACCACCTGTTCGACGCGTTGCAGATCTCGACCGCGTTCGTGCTGCGCGCCTACAAGGTCGCGGTCGTGCCGACCATCATCTATGCGGTGGCGCTGTGGGGAGTCGGGCTCGGCGGCGGCTATGCGCTCGGCTTCGATACGACCGGCCTCACGCCGCCCTGGCTGACCGGCGCGCGCGGCTTCTGGGTCGCGAATACCGCAAGTCTCGCGATTGCCGGGCTCGGCTTGCTCGTGTACTGGCGAATCGTGAGCCAGCGCTATTTGCGCGAGGCCGCGGCGGCGCTGGTTGATTCGGCTGTTTGAGGGGATGGAGGGTTGGGAAGGCCACGAATAGCACCGACCGGACCGTCAGTTGCGCCCAAGCCGGGGTGAGAGACGACCTGTTCTGCATCCGCCTTTCCTTTTCCACGCAGCTCAGCCCGCTCACGCCGCGTATGCGGCCTGCCCCTCCCGATCCTTGGCCTCGAAAATTTCCCGCGCCGCGAACAGCGCATTGAGCGCGGCCGGAAAGCCCGCATAAAGCGCCATCTGCATGAACACCTCGACGATCTGCTCGCGCGTGCAGCCGACGTTCAGCGCCGCCTCGATATGTACCTTCAGCTGCGGCTGCGCGCAGCCGAGGGTCGCGAGCGACGCGATCGTCGCAATCTCACGCGTGCGCAGATCGAGCTGCGGCCGGCTGTAGATGTCGCCGAAGCCGAATTCAATCAACAGGCGTCCGAATTCCGGCGCGACGGGCGCGAGCGCGGCGATTACCTGCTCGCCCGCCGAACCGTCGATTTCCCTGAGCTTGTCCCAGCCCCGCGCGTAGCGGTCGTTGTGTGCGTAGTCCATTGCGAGTCCTTATCGGGATGTGAGGGCGACGAGGCTTCGTCGTCCTGTCGTGCCGGATCGGGCTCAAGCGCGCCGCTCGTGGCCGCCTCGTAGTACGCGATCTTGTCGTCGATCGCGCCGAGGTTGCTCTGCAGATCGGCGATCCGCGCGAGCAGCGCGGTGCGATGCGCAACCAGCAGGTCGCGGCGTGCGCGCATCGTCGGATGGCCTTGCGCGCGCAGCGCGGCGATCTGCTGCATGCCGGAGATCGACATGCCCGTTGCCTTCAGACGCATCACGAAGCGCAACCAGTCGAGATCGGCCGGCGAGTACAGCCGGTGCCCCGTCTGCGTGCGTCCGACCGGCCGGATCAGGCCGGCCTGTTCGTAATAGCGCAGCGTGTGCGTGGACACGCCGATCGTTCCGGCGACCTGACCGATGGTGAGCGCGGTTGAGTGTTTCGACATGACGGACTCAGGTTAGGACTTCGAGTGCACTCTAAGTCAAGCGTCGGACGCTGTCATTCCTTTGCGTTGCTCATTGTTTATCGCAGACGAGTTATCGCGATCGATATCGACCGATAAATTCACCGGCACTGCATGCCGCCAAAAGCTTTAAATATTGTGTGGTGGATTTACTTGTCATCAATCGATCGGTATAAATCGTCCGCTATCTCAAATCGGGCCTGCGATTTGTCCTATGCTTAAACGCAGCGCCCGCTGACAGGATAGGTCGTCCGTTCCCGGCTAACTTTTTGCCCTCAATGGAGTGCTTGCCATGCTGAAGAAGCTTTTCATGCTTTGCGTCGCTGTGGCTTTGTCGCTGTCGGCCGGATTTGCCGCGGCCGTGGAAGTGAATACCGCCGATCAGGCCGCGCTCGAATCGGTCAAGGGCATCGGCCCCGTGCATGCGAAAGCGATTGTCGACGAACGCGCCAAAAACGGCCCGTTCAAGAACGCCGACGATCTCGCCGCGCGTGTGAAGGGCATCGGCCAGAAATCGGTCGAGAACCTCGAAGCGGCCGGACTCACGATCAACGGCTCGTCGGCACCGCCGACCGGCGCGAAGACGTCCACCAAGCCGGCCACGAAGACCACACCGGCGGCTCCCGCGGCAACCACCGCCGCCGCGCCCGCTGCCACGACGGCAGCGCCGGCCGCGGCTGCCCCCGCCTCGGCCGCGAAGCCGTCGAAGTCGAAGAAGAAGGACAAGGCCGCAGCATCCGAAGCGGCAGCCGCTTCGGCTCCGGCCGTCGCGGCTAGCGCACCGGCCGACGCGTCCGGCACCAAGGCTTCGAAGAAGAAAGCGAAGAAGAGCAAGGCGGCATCCGCCGCGGCTGCGTCCGGCGCTTGAGCCCGGCGGGGCTGCCGCCCTTGCGTTTCACCGCGACGCGCAACCGCGCGTCGACGTCACCCGCCCGGCCGTCATACGCGCCGGCATTGAAGAGAGACCGCCATGAGCCTACTCGACACCATCGGTTCCCTGCTTGGCAAATCGCCAGAAGGCGGCGGCCAGCAAGCGCTGATCGCCGCCGCGCTCGAATTCGTCAACAACCAGCCTGGTGGCCTGAACGGCCTGATCCAGCGCTTCCAGGAAAAGGGCCTCGGCGACGTCGTGTCGTCGTGGGTCGGCAATGGCGAAAACCAGCCGATCGCACCCGACGCGCTGCATAACGTGCTGGGCTCGGAAGCCGTGACCGGTCTCGCCGCCAAGGCCGGCGTCCAGCCGGATCAGGTGACGGGTCTGCTGTCGCAGATCCTGCCGCACGTCGTCAACGCGGCCACGCCGGAAGGCGAAGTGCCGGCCGATGGCAAGCTGAACGCGACCACGGTGCTCGGCGCGCTCGGCGGCCTGTCGGCGCTGCTCGGCAACAAGGGCAACGCTTGAGCACGCTGTGCGCCATGCGCTGGCGGCTTGCAGAGACCTTCGCTCCACGGTGATGCCACCGGTTTGAAATCGGCGGGCAAAAGAAAACCGGCAACGAAGTCACCTTCGTTGCCGGTTTCTTAACGTTGGTGGGAACGACTCGCCTGCCGTCGTCCCTTCGCATCATCAAGCCATCGCCTTCAGTGCACGACGCGCTCGAACAGCAGCTTGCCGTCGTCCACTTCGACCGGAATTACATCCTTCGGACCGAACTTGCCGGCCAGAATCAGCTTCGCGATCGGGTTCTCGATCTCCTGCTGGATCGCGCGCTTCAGCGGCCGCGCACCGAACAGCGGGTCGTAGCCGACCTTGCCGATGTGCTCGAGCGCCGCGTCCGATACCACCAGCTGCATGTCGAGCTTCGCGAGCCGCTCGTGCAGACGCTGCAGCTGGATCCGCGCGATCGACTGGATGTTCGAGCGATCGAGCGCATGGAACACGACGACGTCGTCGATCCGGTTCAGGAACTCGGGCCGGAAGTGCAGCTTCACCTCTTCCCACACGGCGTCCTTCACGGCTTCCTGCGGCTCGCCGACCATCGCCTGGATGACCTGCGAACCGAGGTTCGAGGTCATCACGATCACCGTGTTCTTGAAGTCGACGGTGCGGCCCTGGCCATCGGTCATGCGGCCGTCGTCGAGCACCTGCAGCAGCACGTTGAACACGTCCGGATGCGCCTTCTCGATTTCGTCGAGCAGGATCACGCTATACGGCTTGCGGCGCACGGCCTCGGTCAGATAACCGCCCTCCTCGTAGCCGACGTAACCCGGCGGCGCGCCGATCAGACGCGCGACGCTGTGCTTCTCCATGAACTCGCTCATGTCGATACGGATGAGATGCTCTTCCGAATCGAACAGGAACGACGCCAACGCCTTGCACAGCTCGGTCTTGCCGACGCCGGTCGGCCCGAGGAACAGGAACGAGCCATACGGACGGTTCGGGTCCGACAGACCCGCGCGCGAGCGGCGAATCGCATCGGCGACCGCGCTGATCGCCTCGTCCTGGCCGACCACGCGCTCATGCAGCTTCGACTCGATCTGCAGCAGCTTTTCGCGCTCGCCCTGCATCATGCGCGACACCGGAATGCCGGTGGCCCGCGACACGACCTCGGCGATTTCTTCCGCGCCGACCTGCGTGCGCAACAGACGCGGACGCTTCGGACTGTTCTGCTCCTCGGCTTCGGCGCGCGTGACTTCCTTCAGCTGCGCCTCGAGACCCGGCAGCTTGCCGTACTGCAACTCGGCCACCTTCTCGAGCTTGCCCTCACGCTGCAGACGCACGATTTCCGCACGCGTCTTCTCGATCTCTTCCTTCAGCTGCGCGCTGCCCTGCACCGCCGCTTTTTCCGCGGTCCAGATTTCATCGAGGTCCGAATATTCGCGGTTGAGCCGCTCGATTTCCTCTTCGATCAGCTGCAGACGCTTCTGCGACGCTTCGTCCTTCTCCTTCTTCACCGCTTCGCGTTCGATCTTCAGCTGGATCAGACGACGGTCGAGCCGATCCATCTCCTCCGGCTTCGAGTCGATTTCCATCTTGATCTTCGACGCGGCTTCGTCGATCAGATCGATCGCCTTGTCGGGCAGGAAGCGGTCCGTGATGTAGCGATGCGACAGCTCGGCGGCCGCGACGATCGCCGGGTCGGTGATGTCGACGCCGTGGTGCAGCTCATAGCGCTCCTGCAGACCGCGCAGGATCGCGATGGTCGCCTCGACCGACGGCTCGTCCACCAGCACCTTCTGGAAACGGCGCTCGAGCGCGGCATCTTTTTCGATGTACTTGCGGTATTCGTCGAGCGTGGTCGCGCCGACGCAATGCAGCTCGCCGCGCGAGAGCGCCGGCTTCAGCATGTTGCCCGCGTCCATCGCGCCTTCGGCCTTGCCGGCGCCGACCATCGTGTGAATCTCGTCGATGAAGACGATGGTTTGCCCTTCGTCCTTCGCGATGTCGTTGAGAACCGCCTTCAGGCGCTCCTCGAACTCGCCACGATACTTGGCGCCCGCGAGCAGCGCGGCCATGTCGAGCGACAGCACGCGCTTGTTCTTCAGCGTTTCCGGCACTTCGCCGTTGACGATGCGCTGCGCGAGCCCCTCGACGATCGCGGTCTTGCCGACGCCCGGCTCGCCGATCAGCACCGGGTTGTTCTTGGTGCGGCGCTGCAGGATCTGAATGGAACGGCGGATTTCGTCGTCGCGGCCGATCACGGGGTCGAGCTTGCCTGCGCGGGCGCGCTCGGTCAGGTCGATCGTGTATTTCTTCAGCGCTTCGCGCTGGCTTTCGGCGTCCTGGCTATGCACCTGCGAGCCGCCGCGCACCGCGGCGATCGCGGTTTCGAGCGCCTTGCGCGACAACCCATGCTCGCGCGCGAGACGGCCGGCCTCGCCTTTGTCGTCGGCGACCGCGAGCAGGAACATTTCGCTCGCGACAAACGTGTCGTTGAGCTTCTGCGCTTCCTTGTCGGCCTGGTTCAACAGACCGGTCAGTTCGCGGCCGATCTGCACGTTGCCATCGGTGCCTTGCACTTGGGGCAGCCGCGTGACCGCGTCGTTCAGTGCGGTTTGTAGAGGTTGTACATGCACGCCGGCGCGCGACAGCAGCGAGCGAGCGGAGCCGTCCTGCTGCGCGACGAGTGCCGCGAGCACGTGGACGGGTTCGATGTACTGATTGTCGTGGCCAACCGCCAGACTCTGGGCGTCCGCGAGCGCTTCCTGGAATTTAGTGGTGAGTTTGTCGATTCTCATCAAGAGACCTCCAATTTCGATTACCACCAAAATGAGGCGTTTTATTAGGGTTTCAAGCGCTTTTTTGGCCTCGGTCGCAACTATTTAACATTTGAGCGCAAGAACTGCCGCGATCCTTCCCCAGTGGCGCGGCCGGGCGGGTTTGCGCACCCGGGAGCCGGCCGGATGTTCTAGTTCTTGTGGCCCAGCGTCGCCGGACTGCCGCCGCGCGTGCTATCCGATACCACCGTAATCGGCAGCGGCACCATCTGAATCGTGGAGCCTAACCCGAGCAACGCCGCGAGCGGACTTTTCGGTTGCGCGACTTCGCCGATCGTAAAACGATCGAGCTCGGCGAGAAAAGCGAGGTTCGCCGCCTGCAACGCGCCACGCAGCCGGCACTGCGTCGTGATGACGCAAGGCCGCTGTTGGCCCTGCCGGTCCGGCAGACAGCCGACCAGCGCAAAGTCGCTTTCCGTGACCCGCACCACGTCGCCGACGCTCAGCGATAGCGATTGCGCGCCAAGCCGCAAGCCGCCGTTGCGGCCGCGCACGGTTTCGACCCAGCCGAGCTCGCCCAGCTGCTGCACGACCTTCATCAGATGGTTCTTCGAGATGCCGTAGGCTTGCGAAATGTCCTGAATCGTCGATAATCCGTCGCCCCGCACCGCGAGGTACAGCAGCACGCGCAGCGCGTAATCCGTATAGTCGGTAAGTCTCATAGCTCCCGGTATAGCTTGAAAGGCTGCGAGCAAGCGCCTTGAACGTCCCGATAACCGCGTCGAGGCAAGGGTTGCCGGGAACGAGCGCTACGCCCTAGCATGACTGGCTGGCATGACTGGCCGGCGGGCGTCGTTCCCCGAATCGCGCTGCAATACTGTTTCGGATAGCAATAGTAGCTTTTTCCGCATCAACCGTTTGTTAGAAAAACGGGGGGGTCAAGGTTCAGTTCAGCCGTCATCGGCAACCGCAATTTTCTGGAATCCGCATGAATCCGTCTTTCCCCGCCGCGCCGCCGGTCGAACGCGCGGCCGAACCCACCGACGCCAATATCCGCGACCTCGTCTATGGCTTTTACGATCGCGTGCGTGCCGACCCGCTGCTCGGTCCGGTCTTCGACGCGAAGCTCGCGGGCCGCTGGGACGACCATCTGCCGAAGATGTGCGCATTCTGGAGCAGCCTCGTGCTCGGCGCGAAGCAGTATCGCGGCAACGTGCAGCAGGCGCATCAGCCGCTCGAAGGCATCGAGCCGCAGCATTTCAGCCGCTGGCTGTATCTGTTCCTCGATACGGTCGAATCGCGCTATCAGCCGGCCGCGGCGGTCCGTTTCATGGAGCCGGCGCTGCGGATCGCGCAGAGTCTGCAACTGAGCCGTTTCGGCTGGGATTACAAGATCCCGCCGGAGCAGCAGGCGCTGCTCGAGCGGGTGGCGCCGAAGCGTCGGCCGCGAGTTGGCGACGTTGACGACGATGGCGAGCATCCGTCGCGGCCGGCTGGGGAGCCGTTCCCGGTGCCGATCATCGGACGCTCGCGGGACGAGTGAACGTCGGCCGGCGCCGACGCCCCTCACACAAAGACGCCGCGTGCGCCGTCGCAACTCCGCGGCCCGCGACTCGTTTACTCCGGAGTCCGATTTCCCGAATCGATTCCCCAGCGCGCGAGCGCGGCATCGTCGGTCACGCGCGCGTCGACCCAGCGCTCGCCCGCGTCGGTTTTCTCCTTCTTCCAGAATGGCGCTTCGGTCTTCAGATAGTCCATCACGAATTCACACGACGCAAACGCGTCGCCGCGATGCGCGGCCGTCGTCGCAACGAGCACGATCTGATCGAGCGGATACAGCTTGCCGACGCGATGCACGATCAGCACCTCGATGCCCGGCCAGCGTTCGCGCGCACGCTCGACGATCGCCTCGAGCGACTTCTCCGTCATGCCCGGATAATGCTCGAGCTCCATCGTCTCGACCGCGCTGCCCTCGTTGAGATCGCGCACGGTGCCGACGAAGCACGCGAGCGCGCCGATCCTCGGATTGCGCGCGCGCAGCGCGGCCACCTCGGCGCTGAGGTCGAAGTCTTCGGTCTGGACGCGAACGGGCATGGACGGCTCCTGAGGGCTTTTGTCGCTGGCGTGAACGTGATGTGCGAGAGCGCGGTTCAGCCGCCGGTGACGGGCGGAAAGAACGCGACCTCGCAGCCCTCGGTGATGCGGGTGCTCGCGCCGGTCATCACGTGGTTGCAGGCCATGCGCAGCGCGCGGCCTTCGGCGAGCGTCTCGGCCCAGATGCCGCCACGCACGCGCAGCCACGCGCGCACATCGCCGACGGTCGCGATGCCGTCGGGCACCTCGACGCTTTCGTCGGACGTATTGAGCGCTTCACGCACGCTCGCAAAATATCGGAGTTCGATCTTCATCGGGATACCGCCGGTCTACGCCGCGCATGCCGCGCACGACCGGCCTCAGTTCAACAGTTCGGAAAACGGAATGAAGCGCACGGTTTCGCCGGCGCTGATCGCGTGGTTCGGCGGATTGTCGATCAGACCGTCACCCCACACGGTCGACGTCAACACGGCCGAACTCTGATTGGCAAACAGATCGAGCCCTCCCGCCACGTTGACGCGCGCGCGCAGGAACTCGTTGCGGCGATCGGCCTTGCCCTGCGTGAAGTCCGCGCGCAGCGACAGCGCGCGCGGCGCGACCGCCTGCACGCCGGCCAGCCGCAGTACGAACGGACGCACGAACAGCAGGAACGTCACGAAGCTCGACACCGGATTGCCGGGCAGGCCGATGAAAAACGTTTCGGCCGGCTCGCCCCCATTTGCACCACCCGCACCACCCGCACCACGCCGCACCGCGCCGAACGCGAGCGGCTTGCCCGGCTTCATGGCGATCTGCCACATCGACAGACGCCCTTCGGCCTCCACCGCCGGCTTCACGTGATCCTCCTCGCCGACCGACACGCCGCCGCAGGTGAGAATCAGATCGTGCGCCTCGGCGGCTTCGCGCAGCGTCGCGCGGGTCGCGTCGAGTTGATCGGCGACGATGCCATAGTCGGTCACGTCGCAGCCGAGCTTCTCGAGCAGGCCGCGCAGCGTGAATCGATTCGAGTTGTAGATCGCGCCGGGCTTCAGCGGCTCACCGGGCATCGTCAGTTCGTCGCCGGTGAAGAATACGGCGACCTTCACGCGGCGGCGCACCTCGAGCCGCGCGCATCCGACCGACGCGGCAAGCCCCAACGCCTGCGGCGTGAGCCGCGTGCCGGCCGGCAGGATCACCGAGCCCGCGCGAATATCGGCGCCCTGTGCGGTGATCCACTCGCCCGCCTGCGGACGATGCACGATCGTCACCTCGTCGCCAGCCGCCTCGGTCTGCTCCTGCATCACGACCGCGTCCGCGCCGGCGGGCACCGTCGCGCCGGTGAAGATGCGTGCCGCGCTGTTGGGCGCGAGCGGCGTCGGCGCATGGCCGGCCGGAATGCGTTGCGAGACCGGCAGGCGGCTACCGTGCGCGAGATCGGCGATGCGGACCGCGTAGCCGTCCATCGCGCTCGTGTTCATCGGCGGCACGTCGAGCGGCGACGTCACGTCGGTGGCGAGCACGCGATTCAGCGCGTCGAGCGTCGGCAGCGTTTCGATACCGTCGAGCGCGCGCGCGGCGTCGAGCAGGATCGCCAGCGCATCGGCAGTGGCGAGCATCGGGGCGCGGGGCGTGGGTGTGGACATCTGGAGGGTGGAAGCCGCAGGTTAAAAGAACATTGTAGCGGCCGATGCCGTTAGCCTGGGCGGCCGGGCGTTATGGGGAACTTTTGGTGTTTTTCGATGCGTGGCCGCGGAGGGTGCGGCCAGCGTTTTCTCGTAGTGCGGGCGTGGGCGTCGATCAACGTGAAGCGACGCGGCATCCCGCGTGAGCCGTAAAACGGCTCACGCGGCCCGCTCGCCCTTATTCGCCGGTATTCGCGACGATGAAGTCCTTCACCCGCTGCGCATCCGCGGGCACGACCTCGAAGCGCTGCGGCAGCGACTCGAGCCCCGAGAACGCCGCCGGCCGCTCCGGCTCGCGCAGCAGCGCCTCGCGGATCGTCTCGCCGAACTTGATCGGCTGCGCGGTCTCGAGCACGATCATCGGAATGCCGGGCTGCAGATGCTCGCGCGCGACCTTCACGCCGTCGGCCGTGTGCGTGTCGATCATCGTGTCGTAACGCTGGAACACGTCGCGGATCGTGTCGACGCGGGTGTCGTGGCTGCTGCTGCCCGACACGAAACCGAACTCCTTTACGCGCGGGAAGTCGCCACTTGCCGCGAGATCGAAACCGCCCTTCTCCTCGACGTCGCGGAACAATTGCAGCACGCGCGCCGGATCGCGGCCGAGCAGGTCGTACACGAAGCGCTCGAAGTTCGATGCCTTCGAGATGTCCATGCTCGGGCTGCTCGTGTGATACGTCTCGGCCGCCTTGCGTACGCGGTAAATACCAGTGCGGAAGAACTCGTCGAGCACGTCGTTCTCGTTGGTCGCGACGACGAGCTTCTCGATCGGCAGACCCATCATGCGCGCGATATGACCCGCGCACACGTTGCCGAAGTTGCCCGACGGCACCGTGAACGACACGCGCTCGGCGTTCGACTTCGTCGCGGCAAAGTAGCCCTTGAAGTAATAGACGACCTGCGCGACGACCCGCGCCCAGTTGATCGAGTTGACCGTGCCGATCTTGTACTTCGCCTTGAACGCGTGATCGTTCGACACCGCCTTCACGATGTCCTGCGCGTCGTCGAACACGCCTTGCACCGCGAGGTTGAAGATGTTCGGGTCTTGCAGGCTGTACATCTGCGCGGTCTGGAACGCGCTCATCTTTTTGTGCGGCGACAGCATGAACACGCGGATGCCCTTCTTGCCGCGCATCGCGTATTCGGCGGCGCTGCCGGTGTCGCCCGACGTCGCGCCGAGAATGTTCAGCGTTTCGCCATGCTTCGCGAGCGCGTACTCGAACAGGTTGCCGATCAGCTGCATTGCCATGTCCTTGAACGCGAGCGTCGGACCGTTCGACAGTTCGAGCAGCGACAGCGGCGCGCCGTCTTCGACGCCGAGCGTCTTCAGCGGCGTGATCTGCGCGGCGCTTTCGTCGTCGCGCACGTTGCAGTAGGTCGCGGCCGTGTAGGTCTTGCGCGTCAGTGCGCGCAGGTCGTCGGCGGGAATGTCGTCGCAGAACTTCGACAGGATCTCGAAGGCGAGATCCGCGTACGGCAGCGTGCGCCAGCGCGTGAGTTCGTCCGGGGTGACGCGCGGATAGTCGGCCGGCAGATACAGGCCGCCGTCTTTCGCGAGACCGCCGAGCAGGATCTCGGAGAAGGTATGGCGCTCGCCGGCTCCGGCGCCGCGCGTGGAGAGGTAGTTCATAGTTCGGCCTAGTTCAGCGCTTCCATGCGCAGCTTCGTGACTTGCGAGACGACGGTCTCGAGCGCCTCGATCGACCTGATCGCGGCATTGACCTGCTTTTCGACCGTCTCGTGCGTGATCAGCAGGATGTCGGTTTCGCCCTTGCCGTTCGCGTCGACGAGCTCCGATTCCTTTTGCAGCAGCGCGTCGATCGAAATGCCGGTGTCCGCCAGAATGCGCGTGATGTCGGCGAGCACGCCGGTCACGTCGGCGACGCGCAGGCGCAGGTAGTAGCCGCTCGTGACTTCTTCGATCGGCAGGATCGGGGTGTTCGACAGGCTGTCCGGCTGGAATGCCAGATGCGGCACGCGGTGCTCGGGGTCGGCCGTGTGCAGACGCGTCACGTCGACGAGATCGGCGACCACGGCGGAAGCCGTCGGCTCGGCGCCCGCGCCCTTGCCGTAGTACAGCGTCGTGCCGACCGCGTCGCCATGCACGACGACCGCGTTCATCGCGCCTTCCACATTCGCGAGCAGGCGCTTTTCCGGAATCAACGTGGGGTGCACGCGCAGCTCGATGCCCTTGTCGGTGCGTCGCGTGATGCCGAGCAGCTTGATGCGGTAGCCGAGCTCCTCGGCGTATTTGATGTCGATCGCGGCGAGCTTGCTGATGCCTTCGACGTACGCGCGGTCGAACTGCACCCGGCACGCCGAACGCGATCGCGCTCATGATCGTCGCTTTGTGCGCCGCGTCGACGCCCTCGATGTCGAAGGTCGGGTCGGCTTCCGCGTAGCCGAGCTCCTGCGCGGCCTTCAGCGCGGTCGCGAAATCGAGCCCGCGGTCACGCATCTCCGACAGGATGTAGTTCGTCGTGCCGTTGATGATGCCCGCGATGTACTGGATGCGGTTCGCCGTCAGCCCTTCGCGCAGTGCCTTGATGATCGGAATGCCACCCGCCACCGCCGACTCGAACGCGACCATCACGCCGTTCGCGCGCGCCGCCTCGAAAATCTCCGTGCCATGCACCGCGAGCAGCGCCTTGTTGGCGGTGACCACGTGCTTGCCGTTGTTGATCGCGCGCAGCACGAGGTCGCGCGCGATGCCGGTGCCGCCGATCATTTCCGCGACGATCGCGATCGAAGGATCGTCGACGAGCGCGTTGAAGTCATCGGTCAGCGCCACGCTGCCGGCTTCGCCGCCGAGCGCCGCGGTCGCCTTGGCCGGGTTGCGCACGGCAATGCGCGCAATCTCGATGCCGCGACCCGCGCGACGTTTGATTTCTTCCTGATTGCGGCGCAGTACCGTGAAGGTCCCGCTGCCTACCGTGCCGAAGCCCAGCAGTCCAACTTTGATCGGTTCCATGCAGCGTGTGTTTCTAGTAGAGGTTTGAAAAGGGTGTCGGGGGTGGCACGAGCGGCGCGCCTCATTTGACACATCAGGCGCCACATCGTACGCGACCCCGGCTCAGGCTGTGTGACGTTTGCGGTAGCCGTCGAGGAAGCGCGCGATCCGGTTGATCGAATCCGCGAGGTCGTCGACGTTCGGCAGGAACACGACACGGAAGTGATCCGGCGTCTTCCAGTTGAAGCCAGTGCCCTGCACGAGCAGCACGCGCTCTTCGAGCAGCAGGTCGAGGATGAACTGCTGGTCGTTCTGGATCGGATACACCTTCGGGTCGAGGCGCGGGAACATGTACAGCGCCGCCTCGGGCTTCACGCAGCTCACGCCGGGGATCGCCGTCAGCATGTCGTAGGCGAGCTCGCGCTGCTTGTACAGGCGCCCGCCCGGCACGATCAGGTCGTTGATGCTCTGATAGCCGCCGAGCGCGGTCTGGATCGCGTACTGGCCGGGCACGTTCGGGCACAGCCGCATCGACGCGAGGATGCCGAGCCCTTCCAGATAGTCTTTCGCGAGCCGGCGGTTCTCGCCGGTCAGGCCCGAAATGGCCATCCAGCCGGCGCGATAGCCGCACGAGCGGTAGCTCTTCGACAGGCTGTTGAACGTGACGGTCAGCACGTCTTCGGACAGCGACGCCAGCGACGTGTGCGTCTTGCCGTCGTAGACGATCTTGTCGTACACCTCGTCGGCGAAGATCACGAGGCCGTGCTGGCGCGCGATCTCGATCAGGCCGAGCAGCAGTTCGTCCGAGTACAGCGCGCCGGTCGGGTTGTTCGGGTTGATCACGACCAGCGCGCGCGTGTTCGGCGTGATTTTCGCGCGGATGTCATCGAGGTCGGGCATCCAGCTATTCGACTCGTCGCAGATGTAGTGCACCGGCGTGCCGCCCGCGAGGCTCACGCCGGCGGTCCACAGCGGGTAATCGGGCGCGGGCAGCAGCACTTCGTCGCCGTCGTTGACGAGGCCCTGGAGCGCCATCACGATCAGCTCGGACGCGCCGTTGCCGAGGTAGACGTCGTCCAGTTCGACGCCGTGCACGCCCTTTTTCTGCGTGTAGTGCATGATCGCCTTGCGCGCGGCGAACACGCCCTTCGAGTCGGAGTAGCCCGACGAGCTGGGCAGGTTCAGGATCATGTCCTGAATGATCTCGTCCGGCGCCTCGAAGCCGAACGGTGCCAGATTGCCGATGTTCAGCTTGATGATGCGGTGACCCTCTTCTTCGAGCCGCTTCGCATGTTCGAGGACGGGCCCGCGAATGTCGTAGCAGACATTCAGCAACTTGTTGGATTTGAGAATTGGTTTCACGGCGGGCACTTCATCCTGGTTGATGGCTGGGGCAAACCTTGGGCAAACGGGGCCTGGCTGACGACGCCGGGCCGCTCGGATTCACCGCTACGGGGAATTCGGACGCGACGGCGGCAACGGCGGCCAGTCGCGAAATGGGGTCGAACTGTCGAGCGGCCCCGGCTTTCCGGGTTCCGGCGTGGAAAAAAAACGCAGCGAAAGCGGGCGATGCCAACCCAGGTGGCCGGTGGGCCACGGCGATGCGCCCAGCGCGGCTTGTGGCGGCACTTGAGCGAGGGGCGCCGCAAGGCGGCTAAAAAGTTATAATTTAGCGGATTTTGGCCGACTTCCGCAATGCACCACCCGCATCGGCAAGCCTTTTCGGCCTTCTCGTGTGCCACACGCGTCGAACCGCGCGGCCTGTGCGACGTGCAGCCAGGCCGGCAACACGCATGACGTCTCACGACGACTTCGGAAAACCAATTTGAAATTACATCAGGATTCCAGCGGCGCGCTCAATACCGTTACCGGCTACGGCGCCGACTACGTCGAAATCAATCTGGTGCGTCACGCGGGCAGTATTCTCGTGCTGCCGGACGCGCCGGTCATTCCCTGGCCCGTCTCGTCGTTCGAGCAGTTGAGCGCCGAGCATTTCGCGATGCTGGTCGACGCCGCGCCCGAAGTGGTCGTGTTCGGCAGCGGCGAGCGGCTGCGCTTTCCGCACCCGCGCCTGACCGCCGCGCTGACCGCGAAACGCATCGGCGTAGAAACGATGGACTTCAAGGCCGCCTGCCGCACCTACAACATTCTGATGGCCGAGGGCCGCAAGGTCGCGGCCGCGTTGCTGATCGAGGCCTGAGCGTGCCCGGCGCCGGCGCACCCGGCCGGCCCGGTTCTGGCCCCCCGCGGCGCGCCCGTGTGCGCGCCGTCGATAACAAGAAGGGTTGATATTTCATGAACGATACGCCGTCGAGGCTACCGCTCAATCGCACCGCGATCCTGTTGCTGGTGCTGGTTCTCGCCGTGATCTGGTTCGTGCCGCTCGGCTGGCGCCATCTGCTGCCGAGCGACGAAGGCCGCTACGCCGAAATGGCGCGCGAAATGTTCCTGACCGGCGACTGGATCACGCCGCGCTACAACGGCTACAAGTACTTCGAGAAGCCGCCGCTGCAAACCTGGGCGAACGCGCTGACGTTCGCGTGGTTCGGCATCGGCGAATGGCAGGCGCGTCTCTACACCGCGCTGACGGGCTTCGCCGGCGTGCTGCTGATCGGCTTTACCGGCGCCCGCGTGTTCAACGCGGCGACTGGCGTGTTCGCGGCACTCGTGCTCGCCTGTTCGCCGTACTGGAACCTGATGGGCCACTTCAATACGCTCGACATGGGCCTGTCGCTCTGGATGGCGCTTACGCTGTGCGCGCTGCTGCTCGCCCAGCGCCCGAATCTGCGGCCCCCATGCGTGCGCGGCTGGATGTGGGTGTGCTGGGCGTCGATGGCGCTGGCGGTGCTCTCGAAGGGCCTGGTCGGGCTGATCCTGCCGGGCGCGGTGCTGGTGCTCTACACGCTGATCGCGCGCGACTGGGCGCTGTGGAAGCGTCTGCATCTGGTGAGCGGGCTGATCGTTTTTCTCGCGATCGTGACGCCGTGGTTCGTCCTCGTGCAGCAGCGCAATCCGGAATTCCTGAACTTCTTCTTCGTCGTTCAGCAGTTCAAGCGCTATCTGACGCCCGAGCAGAATCGCCCCGGCGCGTTCTACTACTTCGTGCCAGTACTGCTGGTGGGCTTCCTGCCGTGGCTGTCGGTAACCGTGCAAAGCGTGCGCCACGCGTGGCGCCAGCCGCGTCAGCCGAACGGCTTCGCGCCGGTCACGCTGATGCTCACGTGGATCGTCTTCATTTTCCTGTTCTTCAGCGCGTCGCACTCGAAGCTGCTGTCCTACACGCTGCCGATCGCGCCGCCGATCGCGATGCTGATCGGCATGTATCTGCCGCTCGTCACGCGCGAGCAGCTGCGCCGGCATCTGGCGGGCTACGCGCTGTTTTTCGTGGTCGCCGCGTTCGCGGCGCTGTTCCTGCCGCGCTTCGGCACTGCGCGCAATCCGGCCGAGCTGTATGCCGAATACCGCGTGTGGGTGCTCGCCGCGCTAGCCGTCGCGTTCGTGCTCACGCTGTTCGCGCTGTGGCTGAACCGCCGCGGCCAGGGCGGCGTGGGCGCCAACGCGCGAGTCGGTCTCGGCAGCCTCGCCGCGTTCGGCGCGGGCTGGCTGCTGCTCGGCACCATCGCGGGCACCGGCCACGACGTGTTCGGGCGCCTGAGTTCCGGCGCGCCGCTCGCGCCCGCGATCAAGGCCGAGCTCGCGAAGCTGCCGCCCGACACGCCGTTCTACTCGGTCGGCGTGCTCGACCACACGCTGCCGTTCTACGTCGGCCACACGATGATCATGGTCGCGCACCCGGACGAGCTCGCATTCGGCGTGTCCGTCGAGCCGCAAAAATGGGTGCCGACGGTCGACGCGTGGATCGAGCGCTGGAAGGCCGATCGCTACGCGCTCGCGCTGATCCCGCCGCCGACCTACGACCGCCTCGTCAAGCAAGGCGTGCCGATGCAGGTGATCGCGCGCGATCCGCGCCGCGTGGTGGTGATGAAGCCGCTCGCCGACGCGGCTCCCGCCGCCGCCCCGGCCGCAGCGGCGGCAGCAGCGCCCGCTACCCCCGCTAACGCCGCCTCGGCAGTCGCGGAAGTGAGGCCCGCGGCATCGGCCACGCCGGCCCCGTCTCCGCACCCGCGGCAAAGCCCTAACCCTTTCGAGAACCAGACCGTTCGATGAACCCGATTTCCCTGTTCTGCATCCTGGCCGGCGTCACGCTGAATGCCGGCGCGCAGCTGCTGCTCAAGGCCGGCACGAATGCCGTTGGACACTTCGAATTCACCCGTGCGAACATCCTGCCCATCGGCTTCAAGCTGGCAACCCAGCCGCCGATCATCGGCGGGCTCGCCTGCTACGTGATCAGCGTGGCGGTGTGGATCATCGGGCTCTCGCGCGTGGACGTGTCGATCGCCTATCCGATGCTGTCACTGGGCTACGTCGTCAACGCGATCGCCGCGTGGTACCTGTTTGGCGAAGTGATGTCGGTGCAGAAGCTGGTCGGCATCGGCATCATTCTCGTCGGCGTGGTCGTGCTCGCGCGCAGCTAGGCGCGGCGCCCCGCGTAGGAACCGGCGCGGCACACGCGCGGCCTAAGCGTGACGTAAGGTAGGCAGCGGTAAGCTGAGCGGTTGCGTTTTTTAAGCCGCGGCCTTGGGTTTGCGGGTAGTTTGTGGTTTACTTCGCGCCCGTCGGGCCGCGCCCCTTTCAATCGAGCGATGCATTCATGAGCCAGTCACAAGTCCCGTTTTTGCCGTTTGTCAAACCCGAGATCGACGAGGAAACGATCCAGGGCGTCGCCGACGTGCTGCGTTCCGGCTGGATCACCACCGGCCCGCAGAACCAGAAGTTCGAGGCCGCGCTGTCCGAGTTCTGCGGCGGCCGCCCGGTGCGCACCTTCAATTCCGGTACCGCGACGCTCGAAATCGGCCTGCGCATCGCCGGCGTCGGTCGCGGCGACGAAGTGATCACGACGCCGGCCACCTGGGTGTCGACCTGCAACGTGATCCTCGAAACCGGCGCGACGCCAGTGTTCGCCGACATCGACCCGATCACGCGCAACATCGATCTCGACCTGCTCGAAAAAGCGATCACGCCGCGCACCAAGGCGTTGCTGCCGGTGTTCCTGTCGGGCCTGCCGGTCGACATGGACCGTCTGTACGGGATCGCCCGCGCGCACGAGCTGCGCGTGATCGAAGACGCCGCGCAGGCATTCGGCTCCACCTGGAACGGCGAGCGCATCGGCAAGCTCGGCGACATCGTGTCGTTCAGCTTCCACGCGAACAAGAACCTGACCTCGGTCGAAGGCGGCGCGCTGGTGCTGAACAACGAGGAAGAAGCGGTGCTCGCGCAGAAGTACCGGCTGCAGGGCATCACGCGCACCGGCTTCGACGGCATGGACTGCGACGTGCTCGGCGGCAAGTACAACCTGACCGACGTCGCCGCGCGTGTCGGCCTCGGCCAGCTGCCGCATCTCGAGCGCTTCATCGCGCAGCGCAAGAAGCTCGTGCGCGCGTACTTCGCGCAACTCGAAGGCGGCGCGGCCGTTCAGCTCGGCGTCGGCCTGCCGCCCGCGGACTTCGAAAACAGCAACTGGCACATGTTCCAGATCACGCTGCCGCTCGAAAAACTGTCGATCGACCGCGCCGGCTTCATGGGCGAGCTGAAGGAGCGCGGCATCGGCTCGGGCGTGCACTACCCGGCGCTGCACCTGTTTTCCCTGTACCGCGCGCGCGGCTTCAAGGAAGGCATGTTCCCGCACGCGGAGCGCTTCGGCGCCACCACCGTCACGCTGCCACTCTTCACGCTGATGAACGAGGGCGACGTCGAGCGCGTGTGCCGCGCGGTCAACGAAATTTGCGAACACTACGGAAAATAAGCGGACATGACTTATTCGGAACATCGCGCCGTCGCACCGGAAGTGTCGATCATCATTCCGGTGTACAACGAGGAAGCCGGACTGGCCGCGCTGTTCGCGCGCCTCTATCCGGCGCTCGACGCGCTCGGCACCGGTTATGAAGTGATCTTCATCAACGACGGCAGCCGCGACAAATCCGCGGCGCTGCTCGCCGGGCAGTTCCGCGCGCGCCCCGACACCACGCGCGTGATCCTGCTGAACGGTAATTACGGCCAGCACATGGCGATTCTCGCGGGCTTCGAGCAGTCGCGCGGCGACATCGTGATCACGCTCGACGCCGACCTGCAGAATCCGCCCGAGGAAATCGGCAAGCTCGTCGCGAAGATGCGCGAAGGTTTCGACTACGTCGGCACGATCCGTCGGCAGCGCCAGGACAGCCTGTGGCGCCGCAAGGCGTCGCGCGCGATGAATCATCTGCGCGAGCGCATCACGCGCATCAAGATGACCGACCAGGGCTGCATGCTGCGCGCCTACAGCCGCCATATCGTCGATACGATCAACCGCTGCGGCGAAATCAACACGTTCATCCCGGCGCTCGCGTACACGTTCGCGCAGAATCCGGTGGAAATCGAGGTCGCGCACGAGGAACGCTTCGCCGGTGAGTCGAAGTACTCGCTGTACTCGCTGATCCGTCTGAATTTCGACCTCGTCACCGGCTTCTCGGTGGTGCCGCTGCAATGGCTGTCGTTCATCGGCGTGATCCTGTCGCTAGGGTCCGCGGCGCTGTTCGTCCTGCTGCTGATTCGCCGTTTCATCATCGGCGCGGAAGTGCAAGGTGTGTTCACGCTGTTCGCCATCACGTTCTTCCTGCTCGGCGTGATCATCTTCGCGCTCGGCCTGCTCGGTGAATACATCGGCCGGATCTATCAGCAGGTGCGTGCGCGGCCGCGTTATCTGGTGCAGACCATTCTCGAGCAACGCGACGGCGGGGCCGTCGCCGAAGCGCCGCGTCAGACCGTCGTGCAAGGCGTGCAGCCGGTGCCGGTCGCCGACCAGGGACACCATCCATGAAGCCGCGCGCCGTCGTATTCGCGTATCACAACGTCGGCGTGCGCTGCCTGCAGGTGCTGCTCGCGCGCGGCGTCGAGGTCGCGCTCGTCGTGACCCACGAAGACAACCCGAGCGAGAACATCTGGTTCGGCAGCGTCGCGTCGGTGGCAGCCGGGCACGGCATTGCCGTCGTCACGCCGGCCGATCCGAAGAGCCCCGAACTGCGCGCCGCGGTGAGCGCCGCGCGGCCGGACTTCATCTTCTCGTTCTACTACCGCCACATGTTGCCGCTCGACCTGCTCGCGATCGCCGCACGGGGCGCTTACAACATGCACGGCTCGCTGTTGCCGAAGTATCGCGGCCGCGTGCCGACCAACTGGGCGGTGCTCAACGGCGAAAGCGAAACCGGCGCAACGCTGCACGAAATGGCCGCGAAGCCCGACGCCGGCGCGATCATTGCGCAAACACCGGTGCCGATCCTGCCCGACGACACCGCCGCGCAGGTCTTCGACAAGGTCACGGTCGCCGCCGAGCAAACGCTGTGGCGCGTGCTGCCGGCGCTGCTCGCGGGCGAGGCGCCGCATCTGCCGAACGATCTCGCGCATGGCAGCTACTACGGCGGGCGCAAACCGGAAGACGGCCGCATCGACTGGAATCAGTCCGCGCAACAGGTCTACAACCTGATCCGCGCGGTCGCGCCGCCGTATCCGGGCGCTTTCACCGAGCTGAACGGGCGCCGTTTCATCGTCGCGCGCGCGCGTCTGGCCGCGCCCGGCGCGCTCCGCTCGGATTTGCCCCCGGGCCTGCACGTAAGCGATAATGCCGTTTTCGCGATCTGCGGCGACGGCCGCGCGATCAACATCCACGAATTGCGGCACCAGCACGACGGCGGCGAGTCTGCCGTCAGTCCGGCGGAATTCGCCCAGCTCATCCAATCTCATTCATGAAAAAAGTCCTGATTCTGGGTGTGAATGGCTTCATCGGCCATCACCTGTCCAAACGCATTCTCGAAACCACCGACTGGGAAGTGTTCGGGATGGACATGCAGACCGAACGTCTCGGCGACCTCGTCAATCATGAGCGGATGCACTTCTTCGAAGGCGACATCACGATCAACAAGGAATGGGTCGAATATCACGTCAAGAAGTGCGATGTGATTCTGCCGCTCGTCGCGATCGCCACGCCCGCAACGTATGTGAAGCAGCCGCTGCGCGTGTTCGAACTCGACTTCGAGGCGAACCTGCCGATCGTGCGTTCAGCCGTCAAGTACGGCAAGCATCTGGTGTTTCCGTCGACCTCCGAGGTCTACGGGATGTGCACGGACGAGCAGTTCGATCCGGAAGAATCGCAGCTGTCGTACGGCCCGATCAACAAGCCGCGCTGGATCTACGCGTGCTCGAAGCAGCTGATGGACCGCGTGATCTGGGGCTACGGCATGGAAGGCCTGAACTTCACGCTGTTTCGTCCGTTCAACTGGATCGGCCCGGGCCTCGACTCGATCTACACGCCGAAGGAAGGTAGCTCGCGCGTGGTCACGCAGTTCCTCGGCCACATCGTGCGCGGCGAGAACATCAGCCTCGTCGATGGCGGCGCGCAGAAGCGCGCGTTCACGGACATCGACGACGGCATCAGCGCGCTGATGAAGATCATCGAGAACAAGAACGGCGTCGCCACCGGCAAGATCTACAACATCGGCAACCCGATCAACAACTTCTCGGTGCGTGAGCTCGCGCACAAGATGCTGGCACTCGCGGCCGAATTCCCCGAATACGCGGACTTGGCCAGGAAGGTGCAACTGGTCGAAACGTCGTCGGGCGCGTACTACGGCAACGGCTATCAGGACGTGCAGAACCGCGTGCCGAAGATCGACAACACGAAGCAGGAACTCAGCTGGGCACCCACGTCGACTTTCGACGAAGCGCTGCGCAAGATTTTCGAAGCGTATCGCGGCCACGTCGCGGAAGCCCGCGCACTCGTCGAACAGCAATAAGGGCGCGTCCTTGGCTCGCATCGTCCTGAAGATCGACGTCGACACGCTGCGCGGCACCCGCGAAGGCGTGCCGAATCTCGCGCGCATCTTCGACCGCTTCAAGGCGCGCGCCACCTTCCTGTTCAGCCTCGGGCCCGACCACACCGGTTGGGCGATGCGCCGCGTGCTGCGGCCGGGCTTTCTGAAGAAGGTGTCGCGCACGTCGGTGGTCGAGCATTACGGCGTCAGGCAGTTGATGTACGGCGTGCTGCTGCCCGGTCCGGACATCGGCGCGAAGGCCGCGGTCGAGATGCGCGCGATCCACGAAGCCGGCTTCGAGTGCGGCATCCATACGTGGGATCACGTGTACTGGCAGGACAACGTGCGCGCCAAAGATCGCGCGTGGACCGTCGCGCAGATGCAGCGGAGCCACGCGCGGTTCATCGAGATATTCGGCGCGCCGCCCGTCACGCACGGCGCCGCGGGCTGGCAGATGAACGGCCACGCGTTCGAGCAGATCGACGCGTGGGGCATGCGCTACGCTTCCGACGGCCGTGGCCACTCGCCATATCTGCCGGTGGTCGACGGCAGGACGCTGAAGCACGTGCAGATGCCGACCACGCTCCCGACGCTCGACGAAGTGCTCGGTGTCGATGGTGTCGATACGCACAACGTCGCCGCGTGGATGCTGAAACAAACTGAAAAAAATCCGCACGACCAGGTGTTCACGCTGCACGCGGAACTCGAAGGACAGAAACTCGCGCCGGTTTTCGAACAGTTGCTCGAAGGCTGGCGCGCCCAGGGCCACACGTTCGCGACGATGGGCGATTACTACGCCACGCTAGACCGCGACACGCTGCCATCGTACCCTGTCGCGTGGGGCGAGATTCCGGGACGCTCCGGCGAACTGATCGTCCAGCCCTGAAGGCCCGCGACGCGGGAGTCGTTGGAAGGCGCGCCGCTTGTTGCTCGCCCATTGCCCGCCCGTTGCCCGCCTGTTGCCCGCTTCCTTGCCGGGTCTGACGATCGGACAACCGCGCGCCGACCGTATCCCCGAACAACAACAACCTCGACGACAGACCGGCCGACGCCGCGGCACCTAGCGACGCCAGCCCCAATAACCGGAGAACCTCGTGTCCATCGCAGTCGACCAACCCATCCCCGACTTCACCGCCGCCGCGACGGGCGGCGAAATCACGCTGTCAAAGCTGCGGGGCAAGAAGGTGGTGCTGTATTTCTATCCGAAGGACAACACGCCGGGCTGCACGACCGAAGGGTTGCAGTTCCGCGATCTGTATCCGAAGTTCAAGAAAGCCGGCGCGGAAGTGATCGGCGTGTCGCGCGACAGCCTGCGTTCGCATGACAACTTCAAGGCTAAGCTCGAACTACCCTTCCCGCTGATTTCCGACCCGGAAGAAACGCTGTGCGCCCTCTTCGCCGTCATTAAAATGAAGAAAATGTATGGCAAAGAGGTACGGGGAATCGAGCGCTCCACGTTCCTCATCGACGCCGATGGCGTGCTGCGCCACGAGTGGCGCGGCGTTAAAGTGCCGGGCCACGTCGACGACATTCTGGAGGCTGTACAAGCGCTTTGATGCGCGTTATATTGGCCCGCAATGAGTGCCTGTCCACCCCACATTGTTCTCCGCTGCGCCAGCCCTGACGGCCGCCTGACCGGATCCACCGGTGCCGTTCGGAGCGTGAGGCGCAACGTGAGCATCATCGTCGAGCCGCTTGCCCCGAATGCCGGGGCGGCGGCTTTTTTAATTGCGCGCGACCGTTCGTTCATTGGTTCGCGCGCTTCCGTCAAGGAGCCTATCGAAAACCAGGCGAACCGGCATCTCTAGACCGAATGCGCGCCTCCTCGCGCAGACTCGATGTCCCGTGAGGGCATCGTCAGAATGCGACGGGCGGCGCACGATATGTGACCCGATCATTTCGAGGGAAACCATGCCTTTGCCTACTCCCCCCAACAAGCTCGGCAATCTTTTGTCGCCTGACGAATACAAGGCCAAAGCCGTCACGCCCGCGCGCTCCGCCGCGAAAAAACAGGCGCGTGAAGGGGAATCCGCAGAGTCGGCCGATTACGGCCGCGTCAATGTCGCCACACCGATGGCGCACGCTGCCAACGCCGCCACTACGTTGTGGCCCGTGCCCGCCGTCGAGTCGCCGCCCGCCGCGCAACCCGCGCCCGCGCGCGGCCGCAAGACCAGGCAGACCGCCGCTCTGTTGCAGCCGGTTCCGTCCGCACGCCCGCAGTTCGAAGCCGACGCGACAGAAGCGCAGCCGGTCGTCGCACGCGCGCCCGCCGCGAAGCAGCGCACGGACGAAACAGCCGCCGCGCCCGCCGCAGCGAGCCCTGCCGCCACGCGCAAGAAACGTGGCACGGGCGCCACGCCAGCCGAGGTGCAGAAGCTTTTCGTGCTCGACACCAACGTGCTGATGCACGATCCGAGCTGCCTGTTCCGCTTCGAGGAGCACGACGTCTATCTGCCGATGATGACGTTGGAAGAGCTCGACAACCACAAGAAGGGAATGTCGGAAGTCGCGCGTAACGCGCGTCAGGTGAGCCGCACGCTCGACGCGCTCGTCGCGAACGCGGGCGACATGGCCGACGGCATTTCGCTCGCGCGTCTGGGCAGCCGCGAGGCGTCCGGGCGGCTGTACTTCCAGACCCGGCTGACCGCGATCGAGCCGGTCGAAGGTCTGCCCGAAGGCAAGGCCGACAACCAGATCCTCGGCGTCGTGCGCGCGCTGCAGCGCGATCGCGCGGATCGCCAGGTCGTGCTGGTGTCGAAAGACATCAACATGCGCATCAAGGCGCATGCGCTCGGTCTGCCCGCCGAAGACTACTTCAACGACCAGGTGCTCGAGGACAGCGACCTGCTGTACACGGGCATCCGCGCGCTGCCGCAAGACTTCTGGACCAGGCACGCGAAGGGCATGGAAAGCTGGCAGGACACGAAAACCGGCACCACGTACTACCGCGTGACGGGTCCGCTGTGCGCATCGATGCTGGTCAACGAGTTCGTTTATCTGGAGCCGCAGAACGGCGAGCCCGCGTTTCATGCGCTGGTGCGCGAACTGAACGGCAAGACCGCGCTGCTGCAAACGCTGCGTGACTATGGCCACCACAAGAACAACGTGTGGGGCATCACGGCGCGCAATCGCGAGCAGAACTTCGCGCTGAACCTGCTGATGAATCCGGACATCGACTTCGTCACGCTGCTCGGCCAGGCCGGCACCGGCAAGACGCTGGTCGCACTCGCGGCGGGCCTCGCGCAGGTGCTCGACGACAAGCGCTACAACGAGATCATCGTGACGCGCGCGACGGTGCCGGTCGGCGAAGACATCGGCTTTCTGCCGGGCACCGAAGAGGAAAAGATGCAGCCGTGGATGGGTGCGTTCGACGACAACCTCGAAGTGCTGCAGAAAACCGACGACGCCGCCGGCGAATGGGGCCGCGCCGCGACCCAGGAGCTGATCCGCTCGCGCCTGAAGATCAAGAGCATGAACTTCATGCGCGGCCGCACGTTCGTCGACAAGTATCTGATCATCGACGAGGCGCAGAACCTGACGCCAAAACAGATGAAGACGCTCGTCACGCGCGCGGGTCCGGGCACGAAGATCATCTGCCTTGGCAACATCGCGCAGATCGATACGCCTTACCTGACCGAGGGCAGTTCGGGCCTGACCTATGTGGTCGATCGCTTCAAGGGCTGGGCGCACAGCGGACACGTGACGCTCGCGCGCGGCGAGCGCTCGCGCCTCGCTGACTACGCGTCGGAGATTCTCTAGACGTCGTTCGCCGGTTTTTTTTCCGGCTTTTGATCGCAGGCCGCGTCCGGTTCGTTCCGGACGCGGCCTTTTTATTGCGCCGGCGTTCCACGCAGGCAACACTTAGCGCACCAACTTCAAGTAATTTATCAACAATTCTTGCCGCAGCCTTGTTGGGCGGCTACCATCCCGACATCCTCAGTGAGTAAATGGGCGCTTACCGCCCGTGCCGTCTTCATGCGCCGACTCGCCTTATCGCTGCTGCCCGTCCTGCTGCTCGCCGCCTGTGCCGGCGCGCCGCAGAAGACGTCGCGCGGGCCAGGCGGCAGCGTCGTCGCGAACGGCGCCTATCGCGCGCCGCCGCCCGGCTTTCCCCACTTCGTCGATCACAGCATCGGCCGCGAGGAAATCTCCATTCAGGCGATGAGTCTCGTCGGCGTGCCCTACCGTTGGGGCGGCAATACGCCCGACAGCGGCTTCGATTGCAGCGGGCTCGTGCGGTACGTCGTGCTGCGCGCGGCGTCGGTGAACCTGCCGCGCACGACGGCCGAGATGAGCGGGCGCGGCGAGTCGATCGAACCGGACGAAATCGCGCCAGGCGATCTGATCTTTTTCAACACGACGGGGCGCGCGCATTCGCACGTCGGCATCTACGTGGGCAAGCTGCGCTTCGTCAACGCGCCATCGACGGGCGGCACCGTGCGGCTCGACTATCTGACCAATCCCTACTGGGCGAAGCGCTTCGACGGCATCCGCCGGATGGCGGGACCGGCGGCAACGCCGGCGCCGTTCGATACGCCGAGCTATCAGGCTGCGGCGCCGCAAACCGAGCGAGGTGCTGCGGCCGCGGCGACGGGCACGGCAACAACCGTGGCAGTTCCGGCAGCGTCGACCTACGCGGGCCCGACGGCGCTGTCCAGCCCGGCGTCGATGGCAACCGCCCGGCCGGTCGCGAGCGCGACGCCGGCGACCCGTGCAGGCGGCGGCACGCCCGTCGTGCAAGCCGATCAATTCGAGCCGCCGCCGTCGGGCCTCGGCGCCGCGCAGCTGCAGGCACGCTCAGCGGGCGCCGTGGCAGCGACGATGGTCCCCGCGGCTCAGACGAGCACGTTTGAAAGCGGCGCTCGTTCGCCCGCTCAACCGATGCAGTCCGCGACGACCGCCCGCACCCTTGCCCAACCTTCGCCCGACCCGATCGACGCCGCCGCCGATGCATTCGAACCGCCGCCACCCGCCTCCATCGCGGAACGCCAGGCCCGGCAGATGCAGCAGACCGAAGGCACTGGATCCGTGCAGCTCATGCGTGCGTCGACGGCTTCCCACGGCGTGCCCGCACCCACGCAAAGCAGCGACGACCCGATCGCCCGTTTCGCGAACGGCAACTTCTGACGCCGTGATCTGCTATCGTCATCGATATTCTTTCGACGGCGGGTAACGACCATGGAACTCGGGCTCAGAAATAAGGTAGTGCTCATCACCGGCGGCAGCAAAGGCATCGGTTTCGCGTGCGCGCGCGCCTTCGCACAGGAAGGCGCGAAGGTCGCGATCGTGTCGCGCGACCCCGCCAACCTTGCGCGCGCCTACGAACAGCTGAAACAGGAAGGATTCCACGTGCACCGCACGCGCGCCGACCTGCACGAAGCGCACAGCGCCGCCGACATCGTCGAGGAAGTCAGCACCGCCGTGGGCCCGATCGACGTGCTGATCAACAGTGCCGGCGCAGCGCGCCGGTACGACCCCGAGACGCTCGATGCCGACGCATTCCGCGCGACGATGGAAGCGAAGTATTTCCCGTATATCTATCCGCAGCAGGAAGTGCTGCGCCGTATGGCCGAGCGCGCGAAAGCCAACGGCGGTGCCGAGCCGGGCACGATCGTCAATATCATCGGTATGGGCGGCAAGGTCGCGAGCGACATCCATATCGCAGGCGGCGCGGCCAACGCGGCGCTGATGCTCGCGACCGTCGGCCTCGCGCACTACTACGCGCGCTATGGCATCCGCATCAACGCGATCAATCCGGGCTCGACGCTGACCGAGCGCGTCGAGGAAGCGGTCCGGCTGGAAGCGGCGCAGCAAGGCATCGGCAATGACGAAGCGCTGGCGCGCGGCCAGGCCCGGATGCCGCTCGGGCGCTATGCAAAGCCGGAGGAAATCGCCGACGTGGCGCTGTTCCTCGCGAGCCGCCGCGCGAGCTATGTGACGGGCGCGATCATTCCGATGGATGGTGCGAATGCGCCGCTGATCTGAACGCGTCGTGCAACGCGCTTTTTAGTCGAACTGCGTAGGGACACCGGTGCGATGCCATGGGCGGCATGTAGCCGAAGGCCCGCGCGTGCTGTTCAGCCAAACTCAGCCGAACCCGGCAGCGCAGGCCATGCATCGCATGGTGATTACAGGAAGTGGTGGCCCAGCCACCAGGCCCCGCCGGACAGCACCGCGGAAGCCGGGATCGTCAGAATCCAGGCCCAGACGATGTTGCCGGCGACACCCCAGCGCACCGCGCTCAGCTTCTGCGTCGCGCCGACTCCGACGATCGCGCCGGTGATCGTATGCGTGGTAGAGACGGGAATGCCAAGCGCCGAGGCGGTAAAAAGCGTGATCGCTCCGCCCGCCTCCGCGCAGAAGCCGCCGACCGGCTTCAACTTCGTGATTTTCTGGCCCATCGTGCGCACGATGCGCCAGCCACCGAACAGCGTACCGAGACCCATCGACAGATAGCAGCCGCCGATCACCCACAGCGGCGGTGCGTCCGCCTTCATCGACGCGAAGCCGGTGGCGATCAGTAGCATCCAGATGATGCCGATGGTTTTCTGCGCGTCGTTGCCACCGTGACCCAGGCTGTACAGGCCAGCGGAAAACAATTGCAGACGCCTGAAGCGACGGTCGACCTTGCTAGGCGGCGTGCGGAAATACAGCCACGACACCAGCAGCATGAAAAACGAGCCGAGCACGAAGCCGAGCAGCGGTGAAATGAAGATGAACGCGACGGTCTTCATCAGGCCATCCCAGTTCAGCGATCCCCAGCCCGACTTCGCGAGCGCCGCACCCACGAGGCCGCCGATCAACGCGTGCGACGAACTGGACGGAATGCCGTAGACCCAGGTGATCACGTTCCACGCGATCGCGCCGACCAACGCGCCGAAGATCACGTAGTGGTCGACGATGTCCGGGTCGATCGTGCCCTTGCCGACGGTCGTGGCCACCTTCAGGTGAAACACGAAATACGCGATGACGTTGAACGCCGCCGCGAACGCCACCGCCTGCTGTGGCTTCAGCACGCCGGTCGACACGACCGTGGCGATCGAATTCGCCGCGTCGTGAAAACCGTTCATGAAGTCGAACACCAAAGCAATGGCAACCAGGCCGGTGACGACCCAGATAGCGAGTTGTATCGATTGCATTATGCGTTTTCCAGCACGATGCCTTCGATGATGTTGGCCACATCCTCACACTTGTCCGTGATCGTTTCGAGCAGCTCGTAGATCGCCTTGAGCTTGATCAGGACCTTGACGTCGTCTTCCTCGCGGAACAGCTTCGACATCGCCGCGCGCAGCACGCTGTCGGCCTCCGATTCGAGCCGGTCGATGTCCTCGCAGGCCTTCAGGATCTGGCTCGCCTGCTTCATGTCCGACAGCAGGCTGACCGCGAACTGCACGCGCTCGCAGGTCGCCGTGCAGATATGCGCGAGCTGGCTCGCCTCCGACGTGACCGCTTGCACGTCATACAGCGAGATCGCGGTGGCGACGTCCTCCATCAGGTCGAGGATGTCGTCCATCGTCGTGATCAGCTTGTGGATCTCGTCGCGGTCGAGCGGCGTGATGAAGGTCTTGTGCAGCAGGTCGATGGCTTCGTGCGTGAGCTTGTCGGCCGCTTTCTCGGCCTTTTGTACGTTCTGCTTGTGGGTTTCGGCGTCCTGCAGATTGTCGATCAGGAGCTCGAGTTCGCGGCTTGCCGAAATGATGCACGTTGCGTGCGCATTGAAGATTTCAAAGAACTTGCCCTCGGTGGGCATGAATCGACCGAACATTGGGATCCTGGAAATGGGTCACGTTATGGCTGACATAAAAGCGCCATATTGTACCGTTCCGCCATCATTGCCGCACTCGCGACAGCGCCGTTACAACAGCCCACGGCGCCTTGCGTCACTCGCCGCCGTAGAAGTTCTGCGCGCCCGCAAAGTTATCGAACTTCGTGTATTGGCCGTGGAACGTGAGCCGAACGGGACCGATCGGACCGTTCCGCTGCTTGCCAATGATGATCTCCGCGGTGCCCTTGTCGGGGCTGTCCGGGTTGTACACTTCGTCGCGGTAGATGAACAGGATCACGTCGGCGTCCTGTTCGATAGCGCCCGATTCGCGCAGGTCCGACATGATTGGCCGCTTGTTGGGCCGCTGCTCGAGACCGCGGTTCAGCTGCGACAACGCGATCACCGGCACGTCGAGCTCCTTCGCGAGGCTCTTCAGCGAACGCGAGATTTCCGAGATTTCGGTCGCGCGGTTTTCGCCCGACGACGAGCCGCTCATCAGCTGCAGATAGTCGATGATGATCAGTCCGAGCTTGCCGCACTGGCGCGATAGCCGGCGCGCGCGCGAGCGCAGTTCCATCGGGTTCAGACCGCCGGTTTCGTCGATGAAGATCTGTGCCTCGCTCATTTTCTGCACCGCATGCGTGAGCTTCGGCCAATCCTCGTCGGTCAGGCGCCCGGTTCGCATGCGATGCTGGTCGAGCCGGCCGACCGAGCCCAGCATACGCATCGTGAGCTGCGTGCCCGGCATTTCCATCGAGAACACCGCGACGGGTAGTCCGTACTCGACCGCGACGTATTCGCCGACGTTCATCGAAAACGCCGTCTTACCCATCGACGGACGGCCCGCGACGATGATCAGCTCGCCTCCGTGCATGCCCGAGGTCATACGATCCAGATCGACGAAGCCGGTCGGCGTGCCGGTCACGTCGCTCGGATTGGCGGTGTGATAGAGCGTGTCGATCCGCTCGACCACCTGGGTCAGCAGCGGCCCGATCTCGAGAAAGCCCTGGGTGCCGCGCGCGCCGTCTTCGGCGATCGAGAACACCTTCGATTCCGCTTCGTCCAGCAATTGCCGGACTTCCTTGCCTTGCGGGTTGAACGCATCGGCGGAGATTTCATCGGCGACCGACACGAGCCGGCGCAGCACCGCGCGGTCGCGCACGATTTCCGCATAGCGGCGGATGTTGGCCGCGCTCGGCGTGTTCTGCGCGAGCGCGTTCAGGTAAGCGAGGCCGCCGACCTCTTCCGCCTTGCCCGAGGTGCCGAGCGCTTCGTAGACGGTGACCACGTCGGCCGGCCGCGTGGCCGCAATCAGCTTGCCGATGTGCTCGAAGATGATGCGGTGGTCGTAGCGGTAGAAGTCGCTTTTCGCGAGGAAGTCGGCGATGCGGTCCCAGGCCGCGTTATCGAGCAGCAGGCCGCCCAGCACCGATTGCTCGGCTTCGATCGAATGCGGCGGGACTTTCAGCGACTCGAGTTGGGGATCTTTGGACGGTGCGTTCATGGGGAGGAATTATCGGGCAATCCGGCGACGGCTGCGAGCGGAAAAAACGCAAATACGGTGATATACGAGAGATAGTCGGGCACAAAAAAAGCAGGGGCCGGTTTCCCGGCCCCTGCTCTTCACCAGCAATACGCTGGCTGATCCTGCCTGATGCTTGATGCGGTCGGCTTAGACGTGCTCGCCGATCACGGCCACCGTCACATCGACGAGAACGTCGGTGTGCAGCGAAACCTGAACCGGGTGCTCGCCAACCATCTTCAGCGGGCCTTCCGGCAGACGCACTTGCGCCTTTTCCACTGCGAAGCCTTGCTTGCCGAGCGCTTCGGCGATGTCAGCGTTCGTCACCGAGCCGAACAGACGGCCGTCGACGCCAGCCTTCTGTTTGATCTGAACGGTCTGGCCTGCCAGCTTTTCGCCTTGAGCCTGAGCGGCTGCCAGCTTTTCAGCGGCGTGCTTTTCGAGTTCTGCGCGGCGCACTTCGAATTCAGCGAGGGCTTCCTTCGTTGCACGGCGAGCTTTCTTGTTCGGGATCAGGAAGTTACGTGCGTAACCGTCCTTGACCTTCACGATGTCGCCGAGGTTACCCAGATTGACGACTTTTTCCAGAAGAATGATTTGCATTCGGATGCTCCTTATCGCGTCGTCGGGTTAGGCCTTGTGCTGGTCGGTGTACGGCACCAGCGCGAGGAAACGTGCGCGCTTGATAGCCGTGTCCAGCTGGCGTTGATAATGCGCCTTGGTACCCGTGAGACGTGCCGGCGTGATCTTGCCGTTCTCGCCGATGAAGTCCTTCAGCGTTTCGATGTCTTTGTAGTCGATGTACTCGACGCCAGCAGCCGTGAAACGGCAGAACTTCTTGCGCTTGAAGAGCGGGTTCTGTTGCTGACGACGCTTGTCGAATTTCTTACCAGTCGGGCGGGGCATGATTAGTCCTTTCCAATGTCCTGCAATGCTGTGATGTGAAATACCAGAGTTCGCGCGTTACGGTGCTTTTTAGCCAGAAAACCTGTGAAGAGCGTTTCGACGCCCATCTGACAGTTTTCGAGTTTACCGCTCGCTTCGCCCGCGGCGACCGCCTGCATGGTCAGTTCGACCTGACGGGCAATGCCCGCCTCGACGACTTCCGTGCGGTGGTGCAACGTGCAGCTTGCAATCGGAACGCCGGCGGGGGTGTACCGCACCGGTTCGCGTTCGACGACGCTCGCCGTAAGTTGCAGCCGGTTCATGTACCTGTTTATGTCTTCGTGTACGTGAGCGGAGCGACGCTGCGTGTCTGGCAGCTTAATAACGAGTCTTAAGCCTGCGCTTCGGTCGGCTGAGCTGCTGCCGACTTCTTGGCTTCTTCGCGCTGCACTTCCTTCATCATCGGCGACGGGCCGGTTTCGGCCTTCTTCATCTTGACGATGAGGTGACGCAGAACGGCGTCGTTGAACTTGAATGCGTGTTCCAGCTCGTCGAGCGTGGTCTGGTCGCACTCGATGTTCATGCAGACGTAGTGAGCCTTCGCGAGTTTCTCGATCATGTAGGCCAGTTGGCGACGGCCCCAGTCTTCGACGCGGTGGATCTGACCACCGTGCGACGTGATCGTGCCCTTGTAACGCTCGATCATGGCGGGCACCTGCTCGCTTTGATCGGGATGCACGATAAAGACGATTTCGTAATGACGCATTACACACTCCTTGTGCTGACTTTTGGATAGAAGCCGCCCGGGCGTCGGAACCGGTGCGGCAAGTGAGAAGCCCAAGAGTCTAACCCGAATGGGGACGGGTTGCAAGGAATTCCGCCGATTCGGCGGCGGAATCGGATGTGTTTTCAAGAGCTTAGGGTGGGGGGTCGCGGAAGTCGGGCCGTCCTTGCCCCTCAACCCGCTTCCGTGCGCTGGCTGCCGCTCTGCAAACGCGCTCTGAGCGCCGCTTCGAGTCCCTTGAGCGCATCGGGTGCGGCGTCCGAGATCGCCCACCAGGTCATGCCCGCCGCGTCCCAGTGCGCGATCGAATAGCCGTCGTGGGCGAGCGATGCCGGCGCCGCGCCGTCAATGCCACGCATCGTGGACTGCGGAAACACATACACGTCGATCACGTGCTTGCCGTAGCGGTACACGAGCACCGCGACCCGCTGGTGCGCGAGGTAGTCGAGCCGGCCCCCCTCCAGCGCGAAGCCGGCCGCCGCGAGGTCCTCGACCGGCGGCGAATAGTCGAGCCGACCGTTGAACCATGGCTTGACCGTGTGACGGTCGGTCGAAATTACGTCGATGTCGCGGCCGGAAACCTGCGCGCGCACATGGCTTTCGATGAGTTCGTCGGTGAATGGCGTGAATTCGGCGGGACGGCGCAGCGTCAGCGTCAGGACAGCGGTGGCCACACACAGCGCGATCACGAGCACCGCGAGACCGCCGCGCGCGACCACGCGGTTGGCGCCGCCGGCGGCATGCGGTCCGTTGACGCCGATTAGCCGGCCGCGTGAATCGCCCGAGCGACCCGGACCGCTGAAGCCACTGAGCCACCGGTCGAGCCACGCGGGCCGCCGCGCCCAACGACGCTGACGCTGAGGTTCGTACGTCGCCATGTCGGTCATCCCGGCGCTAGCGCTGCCGGTAGACTCCTCCTCCGCATCTTCAGGCGCCGCCGTCGTGGCCAACCCCGCAGTTCCTCCCTCGACCGCGCCGGGCAAGCCCGCCACGATCCGCGCCCGCAACGACTGCGGCGCCCGATGATACGGCGCCGCGCGCAGCGCGCCGCTCAGCGCGCGCAGGTTGTCGCTCGCGCGCCGGCAGTCGTCGCAGCTCTCGATATGCTGCTGGACCCGGCGCGCATCGGGTGCCGGCAGTTCGTGATCGGCATTCGCCTCGAGGAGCGGCCGAGCTTCGTTACAGTCCATCCGGCGTCTCCTGAGCGGGGTCGGCGGCAGCGCCGGGAATGTTGAGGGGCCGGCCGTCGGCAAACGCCCGGAGTTGCGTCACTGTTGCGGTGGCGGGCACGACCGCCGATGATGCCGCGCGGCCGTCGCCGGAACTTCGCGGTGGCCGGTCGGACGGCGCGCAGGGCGTGGACGACCCCGAGGGCGCGACTGCCGCCGACTGCACGACTCGCCCGGACTGCGCCCCCTGCTCCAGCGGCGCTTGCGTCGACCCGCGCCGGTCACCCTGCCCGCCTTTGCGCCCCCCGCCAACCGACTCCCCCCCGCCTCGCTGCTGCGCCATCAACACCTCCGCCAGCTTGCGCCGCCCACGCGCGAGCCGCGACATCACCGTACCGATCGGCACATCGGCCACCACCGCGATGTCCCGATATGCCATCTCCTCGAGCTCGCGCAAGATCAGCACCTCGCGATACTCGACCGGCAAACGCGCCAACGCGTCGTGTACCTGGCGTGCATCCTCGTCGCGGATCAGCAGCGTCTGCGGATCGTCGCCGCCCGCGCTCCAGCCGTCGAGGGTCGCGTCGTCCATCGTTTCGTCGAATTCGAGCATGTCGTGCGACGGCGCGCGACGGCGCCATTCCGTGTACCAGGTGCGGCGCACGATCGCGAGCAGCCACGGCCGCGCAGAGTCGCCGCGAAACGTCTCGAAGAAGCGGAACGCGCGCATGAACGCTTCCTGCACGACGTCCTCGGCATCGTTCGGATTGCCGCACAGCCAGCGCGCGAGGTTGTACGCGGCGTCGAGATGCGGCAACGCCAGCTGCTGGAAGCGGCGGCTTTTCGCTGCATCGGCATCGGCGTCTGAATCGGTCTGGACCACGTGGGCCCCTCCAAGGGCATGGCGGCTGCGTCCTGCGGGTCGCTGTCGCGCGTCCCGCGTGGTGTCGTTCCTGACGTGTCTTTCACAGCAGAACTGGCCATAGCCCGAGTTTATTCCCGACTCAGGCGAGCATTCGCAAGAAAGACCGCGATCGCCTGCGCGCCCCGCTCGCCAGCTAGTACGATGGCCGGTTCCAGTAGTCGTCGCTCGCGTACACGTCTTTCAGATAGTCGATGAAATAGCGCACGCGCGCCGGCACGAAGCGCTGCTGCGGATAGACCGCAAGAATGTCGTAATCGGGCAGCGCATAATCGTCGAGCACGGTTTCGAGCTCGCCGCGCGCGAGCTGCCGCTGGATTTCCCACGTCGAACGCCAGCCGAGTCCGAGCCCCTCCGAAACCCAGCGATGCAGCAGTTCGCCATCGTTGCAGTCGAGCGAGCCGCCCACCCGCACCGTCGCGAGCTTGCCGTTGCGGCGGAAATACCAGCCGCGGTTCTGCCCGCCTTGCAGATTGAACGCGAGACAGTTGTGGGCCGGCAGATCCTCGAGCGTCTTCGGCTTGCCGTGACGGCGAAAATAGTCGGGCGTACCGCACACCACGCGCCGGTTCGACGCGAGCTTCACCGCGACGAAGTTCGGATCGACCGCGCCGCCGATGCGGATCGACAGATCGTAGCCCTCGCGCACCAGATCGACGACCCGGTCGGTCAGATTGAACGACATCTGCAACTCGGGTTTGTCGTGCAGAAATGCAGGCGCGAGCGGCGCGACGTGCTTACGCCCGAACGCGGCGGGCGCCGATACGATCAGATGGCCGTTCACCGCGCGGCGCCCCGCACTCAGTTCGTTTTCCGCCTGATCCCATTCGCTGAGAAGCCCGCGGCAGCGTTCGAGAAACGCGGCGCCGTCCTCGCTGACGACGAGCCGCCGTGTCGTGCGATACATCAGCTTCACGCCGAGGCGCTTCTCGAGCGCATCGATGCGCCGCCCGAGAATCACCGGCGACACCCCTTCCTCCAGCGCCGCCGCCGCGAGACTGCCCGCATCGGCGACCCGCACGAAGGTTTCGATCTGTTTGAAGCGGTCCATGTTCGTCTCCCACCTGTCTCTTGCCGGGCTGATGCCGGCCGTGCGCCGGGCTTCACGTCATTCCATACTTTTTGTTTCGGAATAAGCGACCCGGACTGATCTTATCAAACCTTTGGCGCAGGCCTACAGTGTCCCTCAACCGACGTAATTCCCGACCTTGAGGAGACATTCATGGCCAAAATGAGAGCCGTCGACGCCGCCGTTCTGGTGCTCGAAAAAGAAGGCATCGATACCGCGTTCGGCGTGCCGGGCGCCGCGATCAACCCGTTCTACTCGGCGATGCGCAAAGCCGGCGGCATCAGCCACGTGCTCGCGCGCCATGTGGAGGGCGCATCGCACATGGCCGAGGGCTACACCCGCGCGCAGCCGGGCAACATCGGCGTGTGCATCGGCACCTCGGGCCCCGCCGGCACCGACATGATCACCGGTTTGTACTCCGCGCAGGCCGACTCGATTCCTATTCTGGCTATCACAGGCCAGGCGCCGCGCGCGCGTCTGTACAAGGAAGACTTCCAGGCCGTCGATATCGAATCGATCGCCAAGCCCGTCACCAAGTGGGCCGTGACCGTGCGCGAGCCGGCGCTGGTGCCGCGTGTGTTCCAGCAGGCGTTCCATCTGATGCGCTCGGGCCGCCCGGGCCCGGTGCTGGTCGATCTGCCGATCGACGTGCAGCTCGCCGAAATCGAATTCGACATCGACACGTACGAACCGCTGACGGTCTACAAGCCGAAGGCGACCCGCAAGCAGATCGAGGCAGCGCTCACGCTGCTCAACGATGCCGACAAGCCGTTGATCGTGTCGGGCGGCGGCGTGCTGAACGCCGTAGCCGAAGACCTGCTCGTGAAGTTCGCCGAAACGCTCGGCGTGCCGGTGATCCCGACGCTGATGTCGTGGGGCGCGATTCCCGACGACCATCCGCTGATGGCCGGCATGGTCGGTCTGCAGACCTCGCATCGCTACGGCAACGCGACGATGCTCGCGTCCGACTTCGTGCTCGGCATCGGCAACCGCTGGGCCAACCGTCACACCGGCAGCGTCGATGTCTATACGAAGGGGCGCAAGTTCGTGCACGTCGATATCGAACCGACGCAGATCGGCCGCGTGTTCGGCCCGGATCTCGGCATCGTGTCGGACGCGAAGGCCGCGCTCGAACTGTTCGTCGAAGTCGCCAGCGAATGGAAGGCCGCGGGCAAGCTGAAGGATCGCAGCGCGTGGGTTGCCGATTGCCAGCAACGCAAGCGCACGATGCTGCGCAAGACGCACTTCGACAACGTGCCGATGAAGCCGCAGCGCGTCTACGAAGAGATGAACCAGGTGTTCGGCCGCGACACGTGCTACGTGAGCACGATCGGCCTGTCGCAGATCGCCGCCGCGCAATTCCTGCACGTGTACAAGGCGCGCAACTGGATCAACTGCGGCCAGGCCGGCCCGCTCGGCTGGACGATTCCGGCCGCGCTCGGTGTGCGCGCAGCCGACCCGCAACGGCCGATCGTGGCGCTCTCAGGCGACTACGACTTCCAGTTCATGATCGAGGAGCTCGCGGCCGGCGCGCAATTCAAGCTGCCGTACGTGCATGTCGTCGTGAACAACTCGTACCTCGGGCTGATTCGCCAGGCGCAGCGCGCGTTCGAAATGGACTACTGCGTGCAGCTCGGCTTCGAGAACATCAACTCGCCGGAGATGAACGGCTATGGCGTCGATCACGTCGCGGTGGCCGTTGGTCTCGGCTGCAAGGCGATTCGCGTGTTCAAGCCGGAAGAGCTGAAGCCAGCGCTGCAAAAAGCGCAGTCGATGCTGGCCGAGTTCAACGTGCCGGTGATCGTCGAAGTGATTCTCGAACGCGTGACCAACATCTCGATGGGCACCGAGATCGACGCGATCAACGAGTTCGAGGAACTCGCGGAAAAGCGCGAGGACGCGCCGACGGCGATCAGCCTGCTCGATTGAGCGTTGCGTCTTCGCGGTATTCGCAGCATTCAGCGCGCTCGATGCGCGAGGGCTGAGTTCATGCTCCGCGCCCTCGCCTCATCACGACCAGCGCGCCACTCCCTGACCGACCTGAGAGACAAAAGCACCATGCCTAAATTCGCAGCGAACCTGACGATGCTGTTCAACGAAGTGCCGTTCCTCGACCGTTTCGCGGCAGCGGCCAACGCCGGCTTTCATGCCGTCGAATTCCTGTTTCCCTATCCGTATTCGATCGCCGAATTGAGCGCACGTCTGCAACAGAACCGCCTCAAGCTGGTGCTGCACAACCTGCCGGCCGGCAACTGGGAAGCCGGCGAACGCGGCATCGCGTGCCTGCCCGATCGGGTCGCCGAGTTTCAGGAAGGCGTGGGCCGCGCGATCGAATACGCAAGCGCGTTGAAGGTGCCGCAACTGAACTGCCTCGTCGGCATTCCGGGCGCGAACGTCGACGCCGACACCGCCCGCGCAACGATCGTCGACAACCTGCGCTTTGCCGCGCGCGAGCTCAAGAAGGCCGGCATCCGGCTGCTCGTCGAGCCATGCAACTCGTACGACATTCCGGGCTTCGCGCTGAACCGTTCGCGCGATGGACTCGACGTGATTCGCGAGGTCGGCTCGGACAATCTGTTCCTGCAATACGACATCTATCACATGCAGCGGATGGAAGGCGAACTCGCGGCGACGATCGAAAAGAACCTCGCGCAGATCGCGCATATCCAGCTCGCGGACAACCCCGGGCGGCACGAACCGGGCACCGGCGAGATCAACTATCCGTATCTGTTCGCGCTGCTCGACTCGCTCGGCTACGACGGCTACGTCGGTTGCGAATACAAGCCGCGCGCGACGACCGATGCCGGCCTCGGCTGGGTGCAAAGCGTGGCAGGTCAGGTGCGTGGCGCGGCGCATGCGGCGGCTTGAGGCGGCTTGAGGCGGCTTGAGGCGGCTTGAGGCGGCTTGAGGCGCCTTGGGGTTCCTGATGGAACCCTGAAGCCTCAACGCACGCCCCCTATAACCCTGGAGATTCACACACATGGCAAAGATCGGCTTCATCGGACTCGGCATCATGGGCGCGCACATGGCGCGCAACCTCATCAAGGGCGGTCATTCGCTGTTCGTGAACGGCGCGTATCCGGTCCCGGACGACATCGCGAAGAGCACGAGCGTGGTCGCCAGTTCGACCGCGGTCGCGCAGGCCGCCGACATCGTCATCATCATGGTGCCGGACACGCCGGACGTCGCCAACGTGCTGTTCGCCGACGACGGCGTCGCCGCCGGCCTCACCAAAGGCAAGCTCGTCATCGACATGAGCTCGATCTCGCCGCTCGACACCCAGGCGTTCGCGAAAAAGATCAACGCGCTCGGCGTCGACTATCTCGATGCGCCGGTATCGGGCGGCGAAATCGGCGCGCGGGATGCGTCGCTGACGATCATGGTCGGCGGCCCCGAGAAAGCCTTTGCGCTGGCCAAGCCGTTGTTCGAGCTGATGGGCAAGAACATCTCGCTGATCGGCGACAACGGCGCGGGTCAGACCTGCAAGGTCGCGAACCAGATCATCGTCGCGCTGAACATCGAAGCGGTCGCGGAAGCGCTGCTGTTCGCGTCGCGCTCGGGCGCCGACCCAGAGCGCGTGCGGCGCGCGCTGATGGGCGGCTTCGCGTCGTCGCGGATTCTCGAAGTGCATGGCGAGCGCATGACGAAGCGCAGGTTCAATCCGGGCTTTCGCATCGAGCTGCATCAGAAGGACTTGAATCTCGCGCTCGATGGCGCGCGTAAGCTCGGCATCGCGCTGCCGCATACCGCGAGCGCGCAGCAGCTGTTCAGCGTCTGCGCCGCGAACGGCGGCAAGGCGTGGGATCACTCGGCGATGGTGCGCGCGCTCGAAATCATGGCGAATCATGAGGTCGCGCAGGCGCCGGACAGTGAAGAAGCGAAGGCGGCTTGAGGTCTTCGTGCTTCCTCTTCAGTTCAGCTCGCCGTTGATTCCGCCGGTTGCCGCTTCGGCATCGGCGAGCTCACGGTGAACACAGGTGGGGCGCCCGTTCGTTGCACGGCAGCTTGGGTTGCCGGCGCGGCGCAACGGGCAAATCGCGCCGCTCTGGGCTGAGAGCGGCAAGTGGGGTCCGCAGCGGCACCCGTCGGTGACGGGGAAGCCTTGGTCGGTCAGACGTCGTCGTCGGGTGTCCGGCTGTCGGATTCGCCAATCAATACGTATCGAACACCTTCTGCAACGCCGCCGGCGCAGTGTGGCCCGCGGCCAGCGCCAGCATCAGCAGCACCCTCGCCTTGTACGGATTCAGCGAACCGGCGCTGACGAAACCGAGCGCATCGTCGGCCGCCGCGCCGTTGCGCATCACATGCCCCGAACCCACGCGCGACGAGCGCACCACCGCCACGCCGCGCAACGCGGCATCCGCCAGTGCCTGCTGCAACGACTGGTGGATCGAGCCATTGCCCGTACCCGCCACGACGATGCCGCGCACATCCGCGGCGACCAGCGCATCGATGGCGATCCGCGACACGCCCGCATAGCTCGTGACGATCTCCACCTGCGGCCACGCCGCATCGATTGCGAATTCGCTCGCGACCGTATGCGCGCGCACCACGCCGCGCTGGAACTCGACGCGGCCATCCTGCACCCAGCCGAGCGCGCCGATTTCGGGCGACTGGAACGCATCGACCGCATAGGTGCTCGTTTTCACGACGTCGCGCGCGCTATGAATCCGGTTGTTGAACGCGACCAGCACGCCCTGCCCGCGTGCCGCCGCGTGCGCGGCGACCGTCACCGCATTTAGCAGGTTCAGCGGACCGTCGGCGGAGAGCGCCGACGCTGGGCGCATCGCCGCGGTCAGCACGACCGGCTTGTCCGACTTGACGGTCAGATGCAGCAGATAGGCGGTTTCCTCGAGTGTATCGGTGCCGTGCGTGACCACCACGCCGTCTACGTCGTCCGTCGCGAGCACCGTGTTGATGCGTTGCGCGAGCGTGGTCCACAGCGGCAGCGACATGTCCTTGCTGTCGACGCTGGCGATCTGCTCGGGCGCGATTCGCGCGACCGTAGACAACGCCGGCACCGCCGCGAGCAGTTGATCGACGCCGACGACGCCCGCCTGATAGCCCGACGTATTGGCCGCATCCGGGGCCGCGCCGGCAATCGTGCCGCCGGTCGCGAGCACCGCGATGCGCGGCAGCGTCGACGCGGTGCTATGGCCGGGGGGAATCGGGAGAGAGGGAGAAGTCGAGGTATTCATGGCGGCGATTGTAAGCGATGCGCTTCGCGTCGCCATGCGTGGAAGACCGGACGCGGGTTCGGCTTGCGCGAGCGTGCGCAACGCGCGAGCGGGCTTAAATCTCATGCGGTGCCCAACTGCACTCATCACCACAAGTATTGACGACGGGTGCAAGTCCCACCCTAAGCTGCTCGCAGCCCTAAGCCGCCTCGCGCAACTGCGCCGCGATGTCTGCCTCGCTCAACTGCGGCGCGAACATCTCGATCAACCGATAGGCGTACGCGCGCAGGAACGCCCCCTTGCGCAGGCCGACACGCGTCGTGCTCGCCTCGAACAGATGCTGCGTGTCGAGCGCGACGAGTTCGCTGTCGCGCTTCGGGTCGTAGGCCATTGCCGCGACCACGCCGATGCCCATGCCGAGTTCGACGTAGGTCTTGATCACGTCGGCGTCGATCGCGGTCAGCACGACGTCGGGCAACGCACCCACTTTCGCGAACGCCTGATCGATATGCGAGCGGCCGGTGAAGTCCTGGTCGTAGGTGACGATCGGAAATTCGGCGATCTCGTCGAGCGTCAGATTCGCACGGCCGACGAGCGGATGATCCTTCGGCACCACCACGACGTGATGCCACGAATAGCACGGGAACGTGACGATGTCGGGAAAACGGTCGAGCGCCTCGGTCGAGATGCCGATATCCGCCTCGCCGTTGATGATCATCTGCGCGATCTGCTGCGGGCTGCCCTGGCGCAGCGCCAGATGCACTTTCGGGAACACCGACGTGAACTGCCGAATCACTTTCGGCAATGCGTAGCGTGCCTGCGTGTGGGTGGTCGCGACGACGAGGTGGCCGCTGTCCTGATCCGCGTACTGACGCGCGACGCGGCGCAGATTCTCCGCATCGAGCAGCATCCGCTCGATCAACTGATGCACGGCCTTGCCCGGTTCGGTGAGCCCGGTCAGACGCTTGCCGCGGCGGATGAAGATGTCGACCCCGAGTTCGTCCTCGAGATCCTTGATCTGCTTCGATACGCCCGACTGCGACGTGTAGAGCACGTTCGCCGCTTCGGTCAGGTTCATGTTCTGCCGCACGGCTTCGCGCACGAAGCGCAATTGCTGGAAATTCATCGTTGTGTCTCCGGTTCCGCCAGAGTTGAGTTATTGGAGCCGCACATGCCAGGCGATCCACGCGGTACGGCTGATACGTTCTCTCCTGTCCACAGCGCCGCACAGCGGCGCCGCCATCTCACTGCGCCGGAAACACCCGCAGCGCGCGCGGCACCGCGGTCACGCCGTCGCCGACCGCGAGTTGCAGATCACGCCACGTTTCGCGATCGAGTTCGGCTTCGAGCAGATTGCCCTCGCGACCGGCGAGCTCGACGCGCACCGAACCGCCGAGCGTCACCACGCGCCGCACGTCGACGACAATGCCCTCGCGATGCCCCGCCGCCTGCGGATACAACTGCAGATCGTGCGGCCGCACATAGGCGAACGCCGGGCCCCTAAAACCCGCCGCGATAGCGACCGGCAGCGCCGCGCCATCGACGACGAAGCCTTGCGCATCGACGCTGCCGTGCAGACGGTTCGCCGCGCCGAGAAACTCGTAGACGAACGGCGTCTGCGGATGGTCGTACACCTCCTGTGGGCTGCCGACCTGCTCGACATGCCCGCGATTGAGCACGACGATGCGGTCCGCCACTTCGAGCGCTTCTTCCTGATCGTGCGTGACGAAGATCGTCGAAATATGCAGATCGTCGTGCAGGCGACGCAACCAGCTGCGCAGTTCCTTGCGCACCTTCGCGTCGAGCGCGCCGAACGGCTCGTCGAGCAACAGCACCTTCGGCTCCACGGCCAACGCACGTGCGAGCGCGATGCGCTGGCGCTGGCCGCCGGACAGCTCCGACGGATAGCGCTGCGCGAGCCAGTCGAGCTGCACGAGCTTCAGCAACTCATGCACCTTCTCACGAATCACCTTCTCGGACGGACGTTCCTTGCGCGGCTTCACGCGCAGCCCGAACGCGACGTTTTCGAACACCGTCATATGCCGGAACAGCGCGTAGTGCTGGAACACGAAACCCACCTCGCGCTCACGCGCGCCGACCGCCGCGACATCCTGGCCTTGCAGCTCGACCCGGCCGCCGTCCGCGTATTCGAGGCCGGCGATCACACGCAGCAACGTCGTCTTGCCGCAACCCGACGGCCCGAGCAGCGCGACGAGTTCGCCCGGCGGAAAGTCGAGCGACACGTTGTCGAGCGCGACGAAATCGCCGAAGCGCTTTTGCAGGTTACGAACGGTGATACCCATTTACAGCTCTCCTTGCTTGAGCGGATGTCGCTGCGACGCAGGCGTGGCGTTGACGAAAAACGAATGCGAAGCGGACTGCGCGCTATTGGCCTGCGAAGCGCCGGACGGCGACACGTGCCCCGCATACGCAGGCACTTCGCGCGCCGCCGACAGTTCCGCCGACATATGACGCCCGGCCAGCAGCTTGAGCCCCAGCGTAACCAGCGCCAGCAGCGCGAGCAGCGAGGCCACGGCGAACGCGGCCGAGAAGTTGTACTCGTTGTAGAGGATTTCGACGTGCAGCGGCATCGTGTCGGTCTGCCCGCGAATATGGCCCGACACGACCGACACCGCGCCGAACTCGCCCATTGCGCGCGCATTGCACAGAATCACGCCGTACAGCAGACCCCACTTGACGTTCGGCAGCGTGACGCGACGGAACGTCTGCCAGCCCGATGCGCCGAGCACGTGCGCGGCTTCTTCCTCGTCGTTGCCCTGCGCCTGCATCAGCGGAATCAGCTCGCGCGCGACGAACGGGAACGTGACGAAGATCGTCGCGAGCACGATGCCCGGCACCGCGAAGATGATCTGCACGTTGTGATCTTCGAGCCACGGGCCGAACCAGCCCTGCGCGCCGAACATCAGCACGTAGATCAGACCGGAGATCACCGGCGACACCGAAAACGGCAGATCGATCAACGTGGTCAGCAGCGCCTTGCCACGGAATTCGAACTTCGCGATACACCACGACGCCGCGAGGCCGAACACGAGGTTCAGCGGCACCGCGATCGCCGCGGTGAGCAGCGTCAGTTTGATCGCCGACAGCGCATCCGGATCGGCGAGCGCTTCGAAGTAAAAACGCAGCCCCTTGTTCAGCGCCTGGTAGAACACCGCGGCGAGCGGCACGACCAGAAACAGCGCGAGAAACAGCAGCGCGAGGCCGATCAGCAGCCAGCGCACGACCGCCGGCTCGCTGACCGGATCGGGGCGACGCGCCACGCTCGCCGGGTGGGTCGGAACGCGGCTCATTGCACACCCCCACCGATAGCGGCGACGCTCGTGGCCACTGGCGCCGATCCCGTCTTGCCGCGGCTCGTGCGCCGCTGCAGATACCACTGCAGCGTGTTGATCGACAGCAGCATCAGGAACGACACGACCAGCATCACGACCGCGAGCGCCGTCGCGCCCGCATAGTCGTATTGCTCGAGCTTCGTGATGATCAGGAGCGACGTGATCTCCGACTTCATCGGCACATTGCCGGCGATGAAGATTACCGAGCCGTATTCGCCGAGCGCGCGCGCAAAGGCGAGCGCGAAGCCGGTCAGCAGTGCCGGCAACACGGCCGGCAGCACGACGCGGCGAAACGTGAGCCAGCGCGACGCGCCGAGACACGCGGCCGCCTCCTCCTGCTCGCGCTCGAACTCCTCGAGCACCGGTTGCACGGTGCGCACGACGAACGGCAGGCCGATGAACGTCAGCGCGACCAGCACGCCCGCCGGCGTGAACGCGATCTTGATGCCGAGCGGCGCGAGGAACTGGCCGATCCAGCCGTTGCCCGCATACACGGCCGCGAGCGAAATGCCCGCCACCGAGGTGGGCAACGCGAATGGCAGATCGACGACCGCATCGACGATACGCTTGAACGGAAACGTGTAGCGCACCAGCACCCACGCGACGAGAAAGCCGAACACCGCGTTGATCAGCGCGCCGCCTAGCGCCGAGAAAAACGTCAGCCGATACGACGCGAGCACACGCGGCGACGTGACCGCGCGCACGAACTGATCCCAGTCGAGCGTCGCGGTTTTCAGAAAGGTCGCCGCCAATGGAATCAGCACCACGAGGCTCAGATAAGCCACCGTGATGCCGAGTGTCAGGCCAAAACCGGGCAATGCGCTCGGCTTGCGGAAGGTCAACGTGGTCATGCTGGATACTCGTTCATGGTTGATGCTCGCGCGGTTGTTCGTTTTGCCGTGCTGCCGTACTGCGGTACTGCCGCACCGCTGGCCACCGGACCCCGGTTAGCCGAAAGCGCGCCCATTGGGCGCGCCCTTTTTCCCTGGCTGTGATTCGGGCGGTGGTTCTTACTGCGGCTGATAAATTGAATCGAACACGCCGCCGTCCGCGAAATGGGTCTTCTGCGCGTTGGTCCAACCGCCGAACGAATCGTCGATCGTGTAGAGCTTCAGCTTCGGAAACTTCGCGGTCAGATCGGCGGGCACCTTGCTGGAACGCGGACGATAGAAATTGCGCGCGGCGATCTCCTGACCTTGCTCGCTATACAGGAAGTTCAGATACGCTTCGGCCAGCTTGCGCGTGCCGTGTTTGTCGACGACCTTGTCGACCACCGCGACCGGCGGCTCGGCCAGAATGCTCACCGACGGCACCACGATCTCGAACCTGTCCGGACCAAACTCCTTCAGCGACAGGAACGCCTCGTTTTCCCACGCGATCAGCACGTCGCCGATACCGCGCTGCACGAAGCTCGTGGTCGCGCCGCGCGCGCCCGAATCGAGCACGCCAGCGTTCCTGTACAGCTTGCCGACGAACTCCCTGGCCTTCTGGTCGTTGCCGCCCGGTTGATGCTCGGCGTACGCCCACGCGGCCAGGTAGTTCCAGCGCGCGCCGCCCGAGGTCTTCGGATTCGGCGTCACGATCGACACGCCCGGTTTCACCAGATCGTCCCAATCCTTGATGTGCTTCGGGTTGCCCTTGCGCACCAGAAACACGATCGTCGACGTGTACGGCGATGCGTTGTCCGGCAGACGCTTTTGCCAGTTCCTGTCGACGAGCCCCTTGTTCGCGAGCGCGTCGATGTCATAGGCGAGCGCAAGCGTCACGACGTCGGCCTGCAGTCCGTCGAGCACCGAGCGAGCCTGCGCGCCCGAGCCGCCGTGCGACTGCCTGAAGGTGACGGCTTCGCCGGTCCTGGCCTTCCATTCCTTGCCGAATACCTGATTGATGTCCTGATACAGCTCGCGCGTCGGATCGTAGGACACGTTCAACAGCGTGGTGTCGGCGTGCGCGACGCCGCTTGCGCCCAACATGCCGAACGCACCCGCCGCGCCCACGGCGAGCGCCGCGATCAATTTTCTGGTTCGAGCCGCAAGCCCCATATGCCGATGGTTCATTTCAATTTTTCTCCGCGTGATGTCCGCTGATGAGCGTCTGGTGTTGTTCTGCGTCGCGGTCACGTGCACATGAGCGCCAACCGGAGGCCAGTCTATCGAAGCGCTTTCATGATTAAAAATAATGTTTCTTCATTTTTTAATGCTTAAAAGTGGTAACGACAGATGCGCCGGCGGTTGGGACGCCGACAACGCCGCCATGTCGCCGACAAACGACGCCCCAGCGCGACTCTTGCGCCGAACTTAAAGTAAAGCTTGAAATGCGCCGAATACTGTATAAAAATACAGTCACCTGTTCATACATACAGTGGCCATGACAAAACTCACCGCACGACAGCAGCAGGTTTTCGATCTGATCCGCCGCGCGATCGAACGCACCGGCTTTCCGCCCACTCGCGCGGAAATTGCCGCCGAACTCGGGTTCAGCTCGGCCAATTCCGCGGAAGAGCATCTGCGCGCGCTGGCGCGCAAGGGCGTGATCGAACTCGCGGCCGGCGCGTCGCGCGGCATCCGTCTGCTGTCCGGGCAGGAGGACGCGCCGTATCAGTTCACCCTGCCGCATGCGGGCCTGATGCAGTTGTCGTTGCCGTTGATCGGCCGGGTCGCGGCGGGTAGCCCGATCCTCGCGCAGGAACATATCTCGCAGCACTACGCGTGTGACCCGGCGCTGTTCTCGAGCAAGCCCGACTACCTGCTGAAGGTGCGCGGCCTGTCGATGCGCGACGCGGGCATTCTCGACGGCGACCTGCTCGCGGTGCAAAAGCGCACCGAAGCGAAGGACGGCCAGATCATCATTGCGCGGCTTGGCGACGACGTGACGGTCAAGCGTCTGAAGCGCCGGCCGAATGGCATCGAACTGATCGCCGAAAACCCCGATTACGACAACATCTTCGTGGAAACCGGCAGCGCCGATTTCGCGCTCGAAGGGATCGCGGTCGGGCTGATCCGCCCCAGCGAGTTCTGATCTTTCGCTGTCGCCAGAACGCTTGCGCCGGTTTGTCCGACCCAAGCCGCATTTACGCCTGCATCTACGCCCGCATCTACGCCGAATCGCCTGGAGAGACTCATGGAACGCCTTGCCCGCCTGTTGCCCTTTCGCCAGTTCGGCCGTCTGCGCCATCTGCGCAAGCTCACGCCCTGCGCGCTAATCGAGGCGCCCGCTGCGCGCACGCCGTCGCTGTTCGACGCGGCTGCCGAAGCTTCCGGTCTACCGTCGTCGTTGCCGGCGTTCGCGCGCGTGTCGCTGAATTCGGCGCTGAACATCGCCGAGCCCGCGCGTCGCGCGCCGGTGCGGGTCTATCATGGACCGTCGCGACTGATCATGGTCGGCACGGTCGACGCCGTATGCCGTATGATCGATCGCTGCATAGCCGACGAAGCCAACGTGCACGGCGCGGTGTTCGAAGCCTGAGCGAATCCTGAGTACGCATGCAACAAGCACTTCGGATGTTCAGAGATTCGCGTGGGATGGGATCGTTCCGACCTCGCCGTGGTCGACGTTAGATCATCACTGACGTGGAGTCCCATTCGATGACAATTCGGAAACGCATACAGGGCAGCGCCACCCGGCCGCTGCTGATCACGCTGATCGTGGTGATCGTGATTGCCGCGCTGGGCTTTATTTATGCGTCACCGTATCTCGCGGTGAACAATCTCAAACGCGCCGCCGATGCGCGCGACGTGCAAACCGTCAATCAGTACGTGGACTTTCCCGCGCTACGCGATAGCTTGAAGCAACAGGTGGGCGCCATGCTGACACGCCGGCTCGAGGCGGATGCCGGCAACAAGATGGCCACGATCGGCGCGGTGATCGGCGTGACGCTGATCGGCCCGCTCGTCGATGCCTATGCGACACCCGACGGCGTCGCGGCGCTGCTGAACGGCATGCCGCCGCGTGGCACGCCGGGCGAGCAACCGTCCGCGCCGCCAGCCGCGGGCGGCGAAGCGCCGGCCGCACCAGCCGCGGGCGACACCACCACGCAGGCGAGCGCACCGCCGCCCGGGCGTCAAAGCACGGCCGGCTATCGCAGTCTCAACGAGTTTGTCATCACGTACCGGCGTGGCGAAGGTAACGCGAATTATTCGGCAATCTTTCGTCGCGAAGGTCTGGTCACGTGGAAACTCGCGGCGATCAATCTGAACGAGTGAGATTGAAGCCTGGCCGGATGGGATGCGTGGCTGGCCATCGGGGCCGGCCACGCGACAGGGTCTACTCACATCTGGGCTAGATGACGGGGCGCGCGAGTTCGCGTCCCTCACTAGCCCATTACGCCGCAGCCGCCTGCTGCTGCTCCTGCGCGGACGAGCACGCCACCAGAATGCTGCACGACACGCGGTCGAGCAGCGGCGTGTTGCCCGCCCCCATCCACCACCGCGACAAACCAGTCCTGCAGCGATGACCCACCACCACGAGGTCGACCTGCAACTCGTTGGCAAGATTGGCGATCTCGTCGATCGGATGACCGAATGCGAAATGCCCTTGCGCGCTCACGCCTCGCTCGGTCAGCCAGTTCACGCCCTCCTGCAGAATCTCGCGGGCCGTTTTTTCGAAGCTGCTGCAGGCGACGTCCGTCAACAGGCCCGCGCTCTGCGCGATGCTCGAACGCATGTCGACGACCGACAGCAGATGCGTTTCCGCCTTCAGTTCCAACGCCAGATCGGCACCGCAACGCAGGGCTTTCCGGCCTTCGCGCGAGCCGTCGTAGCACAACAGGATTTTCTGGTAGCTCGCCATCTGTTTTCTCCATTCGCGCGGAAAGCGCGGTCTGAATCAATCATGGTGCGCCGCAATTCGGCTTGCAAGGGATGGAAAACGCTAAGTGCATACTCGGTGCATGCCGATCCAGTCTGCACAAGCGTTGGGCGACCCGACGCAGCGTTTGCACACGGATGCCGCAATGCAAAACTTCGTTTGCGAACGCTGCGTCGACACACTGCGGACCGGTTGACGTGCCAGTCGTGCCACGGCCAATCAGCGGCGCCAATCGACACCGACGAGCGCATCGCACCCCACGCATGACGCGTTCCCGGACACCCGCTCGCATCAGCGATCCGATACCTGGAGTAAGCGGCTTCGCGTGCGCAATGCGTGCATCGCAGGTATGTTGTGTCTTGCGCGTACGTTGTGTCTTTTTCCGGAGCCTTGCTCGAGCCATGCCCACCGCCCCCATCGAATTCCATCAGGTCAGGAAAAGCTACGGCGAAAAAACGGTCGTCGACGGATTGTCATTTCATGTGAACACCGGCGAATGCTTCGGGCTGCTCGGCCCCAACGGCGCCGGTAAGACCACGACATTGCGCATGCTGCTCGGCATTGCGGCGCCCGACGCCGGCGCGATCCGGCTGTGCGACGAGCCGATCCCGGGCCGCGCGCGCCTCGCGCGCTCGCGCGTCGGCGTGGTGCCGCAGTTCGACAACCTCGATCCCGATTTCACGGTGCGCGAAAATCTGCTCGTATTCGGTCGCTACTTCGGTATGAGCGCCGCGCAGTGTCGCGCGGCGGTGCCGGGTCTGCTCGAATTCGCTCGCCTCGAGAACAAGGCGGACGCGCGCGTGAGCGAACTGTCGGGCGGCATGAAGCGGCGCCTCACGCTCGCGCGCGCGCTGATCAACGATCCCGACGTGCTGATCATGGACGAGCCGACCACCGGTCTCGATCCGCAAGCACGCCATCTGATCTGGGAGCGGCTGCGCTCGCTGCTCGCGCGCGGCAAGACCATTCTGCTGACCACGCACTTCATGGAAGAAGCCGAACGGCTCTGTCATCGCCTGTGCGTGATCGAGGAAGGCCGCAAGATCGCCGAAGGCGCGCCGCGCGAGTTGATCGAGTCCGAAATCGGCTGCGACGTGATCGAGATCTACGGCCCCGATCCGTTTGCGTTGCGCGACGAACTCGCGCCGCTCGCCGAGCGCACCGAGATCAGCGGCGAGACGCTGTTCTGTTATGTGAACGACGCGCAGCCCGTGCATATGCGCCTCAAGCAGCGCGCCGATTTGCGCTATCTGCATCGGCCGGCGAATCTCGAGGATGTGTTTCTGCGGCTCACCGGTCGCGAAATGCAGGACTGAACCCATAGCGAGACACTTGATGGACGCACGTACTTACGAAACCCACGACGGCACGCCATCGGCGCAAGAACCGTTCGGTGCCTTCCCCGCCAATGCCACGAACTGGATCGCGGTGTGGCGCCGCAATTACCTGGTGTGGAAAAAGCTCGCGATCGCGTCGATGTTCGGCAACTTCGCCGATCCGATGATCTATCTGTTCGGTCTCGGCCTCGGACTCGGGCTGATGGTCGGGCACGTCGACGGCGTGTCGTATATCTCGTTCCTCGCGGCGGGCACGGTGGCGTCGAGCGTGATGATGTCGGCGAGCTTCGAGTCGATGTATTCGGGCTTTTCGCGCATGCACGTGCAGCGCACGTGGGAGGCGATCATGCATACGCCGCTCACGCTCGGCGATATCGTGCTCGGCGAGGTGGTGTGGGCCGCCAGCAAATCGGTGTTGTCGGGTGTGGCGATCATGCTGGTGGCGGGCGCACTCGGCTATGCGAGTTTTCCGTCGATGCTGCTCGCGCTGCCGGTCATCGTGCTGGCCGGTCTCGCGTTCGCGAGCCTCGCGATGATCGTGACGGCGCTCGCGCCGTCATACGACTTTTTCATGTTCTATCAGACGCTCGTGCTCACGCCGATGCTGCTGCTCTCCGGCGTGTTCTTTCCGATCTCGCAACTGCCCGGCGCCGCGCAAGCGGTGACTGTCGCGCTGCCGCTCGCCAATGCGGTCGATCTGATGCGCCCGGCGATGCTCGGTCGGCCGATGGAGCACGCGGCGCTCCATGTGAGCGTGCTGGCCGCTTATGCAGTCGGCGGCTTCATCGTGTCGGCGATCCTGTTTCGGCGTCGCATGATGAAGTAAGCCGAACGCGCGGGCGGCGCGTTGCGCCTGCACCCGCGCAAGACGACGCCGCGTCGGTCGTCGCACGGCGTGTTTGCTATCGTTGTGCGCGCTCAGTCCTCGTCATCGGTCCACGGAATATCGACGTCGGAGATGAACGCGACCGTCGCGAACGGGCCGCCCTCGTGACGCCCGATCTTGCCATCGGCGCGCTGCCATTCCACCCGGAACACGGTGACCGGATCATCCGCGATCAGCCGCACCGTGCGCAATTCGTCGGGATCGGCGTCCTCGACCGGACCGTCGAGCGAAATCAGCAGCGCCTGTGGCCATAGACCATCGGCGGGATCGTAGATCTTGTCGCCGTCGTGAATCAGCGTGAAGGCTTCCACGCCGATGGTCGCCGACGCATCGACGATCATCTTGGCAAGCGCACGCAACAAGGCGGTCGCTCGCGCCGAGTTCGCCTGACGGATCGCGAGATCACCGCGCGTGAGAGCCTGCTCGAGTTTTGGATTGGTTTTCTGTTGCGCCATGGCTGTGTTGGTCCTATCGCTCTGTCGTGGGCAACGCGCCATCGGGACGACGCGCCGCGTTTCTATTTGGGTCCATCTAGTGCCGCTTGTGTGCATTGCAGCATCGCGGGCTGGGCGGCAGGTCCGCGGTTCGACTGTCATTGTTCCGCGTTTCCCCTGATCGTGGCGCGCACCATCAGGGTCGTTTTCTCAGGGCCGTCCTTGCCGTCCACCACAGTTTAGGTCGTGATTCGGATTCCGGGAGAACATTTGCCACTTAGTGGGTGGCATGTGTCGCATTTCATGCATCGGCTCGCGGGCGCCGCGGCGTACGTTTACCGCGTCCACCGGCGAGCTTCGACGCCTGCGCCCCAGCCGGCTTCGCATCCGCGATCCGCGCGATCAGATGGTCGCGAAACGTGCGCACCGACGGGGGCAACTCGCGCCCCGCCATCGTCTGCACCTGGATGCTGCGCTGGCGCATCTGCGGGTCGGTGAGCGGAATCACGACGAAGCCGTCGTCGGCATAGCGGTCGCGCACCGATAGCAGCCCCGTGAACATGATCGCTCCGGATCGCTGCGCGTAGCGATAACTCGCGCCGCTGTTGTTGCAGATCAGGTCCGGCTCGAGGAGGATGCCTTCGAGCGCGCACGTGATGTCGATCAACTGGCGAATCGTGGTGCCCGTCTCCGACAACACGAGCGGATAGCGACTCACCTCGGCGAGCGACAGTTTCGCGCGCGCCGCAAGGGGATGATCGGCGCGCAGCAGCACGAACACCGGCGCGCGTTCGGCGTGCTCGACCTTCACGCCCTTCTCCGGCGCGAGGCTGAACGACAGCGCGATATCGACGTCGCCGTCGCGCACGTGGCGAGTGGCGTCGGCCGGCGACATCACGGTCAGCGTGAAATCGATGCCGGGGTGCTCGGCGTGGAAATCCGCAATCGCGGCGGGCAGGAAGTCGACCGCAAAGCCCTCGGCGGTCGCGATCTTGATCCGGCTGCCGTGCAAGCTCGCGAGGCCGCTAATCTCTTTCATCACGTGCTCGGCTTCGAGCAGGCTGCGTTGCGCGTACGCAAGCAGCCGCTCACCGGCCTCGGACAGCGTCATGCCGCGCGGACGCCGCTCGAACAGCGTCACGCCGAGCTCGCTTTCGAGCCGCACGATTTGCCGGCTGATCGCCGATACCGCGACGTGCAGCCGCTCGGACGCGTCGCTCAGCGAGCCGCCGCGCGCGACTTCGACGAAATAACGCAACGCGATGCCATGCAGTGAACGTGCCATCCTGGACGCCTCGATCGAATCAGTTGCAACGGTGCCCTGGGTGGGCGGGTGCCGCGGTTCGAGCCGACGCGCGACGCTTTGCTTTTCCGGCAAGGCAAGCTTCGAAACATGATCATTGTGACAAAAATGGCGCGCTTCTAGAATCGGTCGCAATCACGTTGCAGACGATTCGCCTGAACGCCGCGCCGAGCATCGAGCCATCGAGCCTCGCGGCCCTCCGCCCCTTCACCCATCCCCCGCATCGGAGACATCGACATGAGCCGCAACCAGGCCATCGAGCTTGCCACCCGGCACTTCGAATCCGGCGCTTTTCTCGCCGATCTGAACCGTCGCGTCGGTTTTCGCACCGAAAGCCAGGAAAGCGATCGCGGCGCACTGCTGCTGTCCTATCTGACCGACGAAATCCAGCCCGAAGCGGAGCGCCTCGGCTTCAGCACGCGCATCGTCGATAACCCGGTCGATGGCTTCGGTCCGTTCCTGATCGCCAACCGTCACGAAGGCGATCATCTGCCGACCGTGCTGATCTACGGCCACGGCGACGTCGTGCGCGGCTACGACAGCCAGTGGCGCGCGCCGCTGACGCCGTGGGCGGTGACCGTGGAAGGCGAGCGCTGGTTCGGTCGCGGCACCGCCGACAACAAAGGCCAGCACTCGATCAACCTCGCCGCGCTCGCGAGCACGCTCGCCGCGCGCGACGGCAAACTCGGCTTCAACACGAAGCTGTTGATCGAGATGGGCGAGGAAACCGGCTCGCCGGGGCTCGACGCGATCTGCCATGCGCATCGCGACGAACTCGCCGCCGACGTGCTGATCGCCTCCGACGGTCCGCGTCTCGCAGCGCGTCGTCCGACCGTGTTTCTCGGCTCGCGCGGCGCGGTCAATTTCAGGCTGTCGCTGAAGCTGCGCGACGGCGCGCATCACTCGGGCAACTGGGGCGGCTTGCTGCGCAATCCGGCGACGATGCTCGCCAACGCGCTCGCGAGTCTCGTCGATGCGCGCGGCGTGATCGCAGTCGACGGCCTGCGTCCGCCGCCGATCCCCGAGGCCGTGCGCCGCGCACTTGCCGACATCACGGTGGGCAACGGTCCGGGCGACCCCACCGTCGACGATAACTGGGGCGAGCCGGGTCTTTCCGCGCCCGAGCGCGTGTTCGGCTGGAACAGCTTCGAAGTGCTGGCTTTCAAGGCGGGCAATCCGGAGAACCCGGTCAACGCGATTCCGCCGAAGGCGTTCGCGGTCTGCCAGTTGCGTTTCGTGGTCGGCACCGATTGGGAAAACCTCGGCGAGCACCTGCGCGCGCATCTCGATGCGCACGGTTTTCAGCTGGTCGAAATCGACGTCGAACGCGGCGCGCCAGCCACGCGGCTGGATCCCGACGATCCGTGGGTCACGTGGGCGATCGCGTCGCTCGAAGCAACCACCGGCAAGAAGACCGCGCTGCTGCCGAATCTCGGCGGCACGCTGCCGAACGAGGTATTCGCCGACACGCTCGGTCTGCCGACGATCTGGGTACCGCATTCTTATCCGGCCTGCTCGCAGCATGCGCCGAACGAGCACCTTCTGGCTCCGGTGGTGCGCGAGGGCCTGCAGATGATGGCGGGACTGTTCTGGGATCTCGGCGAGAATTCGCCGCTTGCGGCGAAGCGCGAGACGGTGGATACGACAAAGGCCGCGGGTTGAGTTCGGCCGACGCCGAGTGATTCGCCGCGCCTTGCGCGGCCGCCCCGGCAATCGACCGGGGCCACCGCGGCAAGCGCGTCGCGCTTACCTCGACATCAAGGCGCCGGATTCGGCTGCAGCTCGTGCAGCCTGTCGATTTCCGCCAGCACTTCCGGCGACAGCTTCACGTCCGCGCTGGCGATGTTTTCCTTCAATTGTTCGAGCGAGGTCGCGCCGATCAGATTGCTGGTCACGAATGGCCGGCTATTGACGAACGCGAGCGCGAATTGCGCGGGGGTCATGCCGTGGCGCTTCGCGAGCTCGACGTAACGCGTGGTCGCCTGCACGGCTTGCGGCTTGCTATAGCGCTGGAAGCGCTCGAACAGCGTGATGCGCGCGCCCGCAGGACGCGCGCCGCCTTCGTACTTGCCCGACAGCCAGCCGAACGCGAGCGGTGAATACGCGAGCAGACCGATGTTGTCGCGATGCGCGTACTCGGACAGACCCACTTCGTACGTGCGGTTCAACAGGCTGTACGGATTCTGGATGCTGACGATGCGCGGCAAGCCGAGTCTTTCGGCCGCGCGCAGAAACTGCGCGATGCCCCACGGCGTTTCGTTCGACACGCCGATATGGCGCACCTTGCCAGCCTTCACGAATTCGGCGAGTACCGTCAGCGTTTCCTCGATCGGCACCGTGTACGCGTCGTCGACCCACGGATACGACGGACGGCCGAACGTCATCGTGCTGCGATCGGGCCAGTGCAGCTGATACAGATCGACGTAGTCCGTTTGCAGACGTTCGAGGCTGCCGTTGAGCGCCTCGGTCAGGTTCTTGCGATCGAACTGGTTGCCCTCGCCGCGAATATGACGCGGATTGTGCGGCTGACGCGCGGGGCCCGCGATCTTGGTGGCGAGCACGATCTTCTCGCGCGCGCTCTTGTGCTGCGCGAGCCACGTGCCGATGTAGCGCTCCGTCGAGCCTTGCGTTTCGGCGCGCGGCGGCACCGGATACATTTCCGCGGTGTCGATCAGGTTCACGCCGTGATCGAGCGCGTAGTCGATCTGCGCGTGCGCTTCCTGCTCGGTGTTCTGCTCGCCCCACGTCATCGTGCCGAGACCAATCAGGCTAACCTGCACGTCGGAGTCGCCGAGTCTGCGGTATTCCATCTAACTTGTCCTGTTGAAGAGGTGAACGGAAAGCGCAGACGTTACCACGCCGACGCATTACCTGCAGCAAGGCTAGAATGCGGGGCCATGCGTTGCAGCGCGCCGCCTGGTGCTTGCGCGTTGCGCGCTTTGCGCTCTCGATGCGCGTTTCATCATGACTTCGTTGCCATGAATCACGAACACCTCGAATTGCTGGTCACGCGCGTGATGCCCTACGGGAAATATAAAGGCCGCGTGATCGCCGACCTGCCCGGCCACTATCTGAACTGGTTCGCGAGCCAGGGCTTTCCGCCCGGCGAGATTGGCCGTCTGCTCGCGTTGATGCACGAGATCGATCACAACGGCTTGAAACCGCTGCTCGATCCCTTGCGCAAACCGAAGCCCCTGGAGCGTTGAGACCGTCGCCGTGAAAGCGTTGCCAGGCCGGCTGAAAGTCGCGGCGCAGGCAAACTGCAAGCAATGTAGGACAGTACAAATTCATACAGGTTTTTTCTTGCGGATCGCGTTTGCGTGGCCTTTAATCGGCATAGGTCGTCGCGCTGTGAAACGTCGAGAGTGAAGCGGATCAGTCGTCATTCGCTGAACAATTTCGATGTGTTCCGGCGCCGTGCGATCCCCCGCCTTCGTGACTCCCTGCATATCCATGTCGCAATTCAGCCTGTCGGCGTTGCTCGAATTCATCGGCCACGATCTGTCGCCGGTGCGCGCGGTCATCCTGTTCTTCGTGATCGGCTACGTCGTGGTCGGACTGCCTGTGCATTTTCGCCAGGGCGCGGCCTCGCGCGACATTTGGGGCACGGCCGCCGGCGTGACGATGGCCGCGATCTACGCGGCGTTCATTGCCGGCGTGTACCCGTGGCTGCATCACGTGTCGGTGATCGCGCGTTGAGCGTCGGCCGCCGCCAGGTGGGGTCCGAGACCTTCCCATAGCGGTTCACGCAATCCGCCTCGCGGCTGCCAGCGCCGCATCGACGTTCGATACAACGGTCGGCGCATCTGTGCGGAACTCGCGGTACTGACACGCCGCATCGTCTCGCGAAATGCGAGGCAACGTTCGTCTCACTCGAGCCCGCAATGCGCGAGCATGCGACGCACGTTCGTTTCGCAAGCGTCGACCAGCTCCTCGTGCTCGATCTCGATCATCACGCCCGCGAGTAGAACGCGCCGCCAGCGCGTTATCAACGCATCGTACGCGCGCTGACAGCGGCCCAGCTCGCCGAGGTGGCAGCCGAACGGCACGTCGTAAAAATGCGCGAGAAAATCGATAGACAGGTCTGTAATCGCGAGTGGCGGCCATGATCGATGCGCGCGTTCGGCAGCGCGAGATGAATGAGGCCGACGTTGATGAAGTTGAACGGGTATTTGTCGGCAAAGCGCGCGAGCGCGCCAAGCGATTCCGCCTCGTTGTCGCGCATGCCCTGGCGATACAGCACGTTGCCTTTGAGCAGATGATCGAACGGGGCGGGCACGCGAATCGCTTCCGACTTAAACGACGAATCGTCCGATGGAAGTTAGCAGCCACGCCCGTCAGTAACGTATCAGATCGTTAACGAAGTGTTACCGCAACACCGCTCGGTAATACGCGAGAAGATTGGCGAAACGGTCGAACGTCGCGGCAACGGCTCGCGTGGTCGAAGCCCCGAGCGCGCACCGCCGCGCCGGCGCGGGTAACGCTCGGACACAAACGCGGCTGAACTCAGTTGCGCGCGGTTTTTCTGAGGTTTACGTGAAGGAGAAAATCGTGACCAGGCTCATTGCATCGATGACGCTGCTAGCGGCCGCGGCAGCGAGCATCACTGGATGCGTCGTCGCGCCGCCAGCGGACTACGGCTATGCGCAACCCTACTATCCCTACGCGTATGGACCGCCTTACTACGGACCGGCGTACGGCTCGGTTGGTATCTATGGCGGTTTCGGAGGGTCGTGCTGCTATTACGGACATGGGTATTGGCACGGGCGCGGCGGATGGCATGGCGGTGGCGGGCACGGCGGATGGCATGGCGGGGACGGCGGATGGCACGGTGGCGGATACGGCGGCATGCACGGCGGCAGCAGCTCGTGGAGCAGTGGCGGCGGGACGGGGGGACATGGACATTAAAGCATTGACGCATTCACGCATTGACGCATTGACGAACCGGTGCCCGCCTCTGTCGCGACAGTGATATGGCTCCAGCGCCCGGCGGTTTCTGGCCTTGCGGTAAAATTATTGTTTTGATTCAAGCCGCCTGGCCGCTCCATGTCTTTACCTCGCACTCCCAGCCCCCGCCGCGTGTCCGTTGCCCCGATGATGGACTGGACGGATCGTCATTGCCGCTCGCTGCATCGAATGATTTCGCGCCATACCTGGCTTTACACGGAAATGGTGACGACCGGCGCGCTGCTGCACGGCGACGTGCCGCGTCATCTCGCATTCACGCCCGACGAAGCGCCGGTCGCGCTGCAACTCGGCGGCAGCGAGCCCGACGATCTCGCGCGTTCGGCCAAGCTCGGCGAGCAATGGGGCTATGACGAAATCAACCTGAATTGCGGCTGCCCATCCGAGCGCGTGCAACGCGGCGCGTTCGGCGCATGCCTGATGAACGAGCCGCAACTCGTCGCCGATTGCGTGAAGGCGATGCGCGACGTCGTATCGGTGCCAGTCACGGTCAAGCACCGCATCGGCGTCGATACGGTCGAGGAATACGGCTTCGTCCGCGATTTTGTCGGCACGATCGCGCAAGCCGGCTGTGAGGTCTTCATCGTTCATGCGCGCAACGCGATACTGAAGGGCCTGAGCCCGAAGGAAAACCGCGAGATTCCGCCGCTCAAGTACGACTACGCGTATCAGTTGAAGCGCGATTTTCCGCAGCTGGAAATCGTCATCAATGGCGGTATCAAGACGCTCGACGAAGTCGACGCGCATCTTCAGCACGTCGACGGCGTGATGCTCGGGCGCGAGGCGTATCACAACCCCTACCTGCTCGCCGATGTCGACGCGCGCTTCTACGACTCCGCGCAGGCGCCGCTGACGCGCGAGCAGGTCGAAGCGAAACTGATCGAGTATTGCGCGACCGAAATGGCGCGCGGCACCTATCTCGGCGCGATCATGCGCCATGCGCTTGGGCTGTATCGCGGCGAAGCGGGTGCGCGTGGTTGGCGTCGAGTTTTGTCCGACAGCAAGCGACTTGCGGCCCGTGATCTGACCATCTTCGACGAAGCAAGACAGCATCTGCGCGAGCCCATCGAAATTTTTGAATAAAGGACTAGGCAAACCACCACCTAGTCCCTATAATCTCGTTTCTTCGTCGGCGAGACAGGTTTTTAGAGTAAGTCAAGCGGATGTTAGTGGTGGCTGTAGCTCAGTTGGTAGAGTCCAGGATTGTGATTCCTGTCGTCGTGGGTTCGAGTCCCATCAGCCACCCCACAGAATTCAAGCAAACGGCGTTGTGAGCAATCACAACGCCGTTTTTGTTTTGCTGACGGCCTTCTGCATTTTCCATGATGTCTGTGCGGTTTTCCGCACCGCAATCACCCCTTCCCGCCTTCTTCCGCCTCTCAAAAACCGCTTGGCCAACAGGGCCGGATCACCGGTCCGCCTTGCGGCGCGTACGTCTGAACGATTGTTTCTTCGTCGGGAATAGTAATTTCAGATTATCGGCACAAATTTTCAATAGTAGGGGTATACACTGGCTTCCATCGACGTTGCAGACACCTGGTTCACTGGCTCCTGCAACATCTTCCTGAAATGCAGTCGAAACGTTATCGGAGTCCTACCATGAAGACCAAGTTTATCGCCGCCCTGCTGGTTGCCGCTTCCGCCTCTATCGCCGCTCCCGCTTTCGCCAGCGGCTATGGTCCGGCACCGTACTACCGTCCGTCGGTTGGCGCGCCGGCTTCGCAACAAGGCCAGAACGCGCAGACCGTCGCTGCCGAACGCGCCAACGCGCAATCGAATGCATACGGCGGCGTGAATAGCGTGTCGACGCAATCGGGCACGCGCAGCGAACCCACGTCGGGTCCGCAATCGGTGTTCTTCGGCCACTAAGCCGCCAGCAGTACCGTCAGATCCGCTGCCTCTGAAGGCAGCGATCAAACTGGGCGCCGCGCATGCAGTATCGATGCCGGCGCCCAGTTGCATTTACGGCAGCCGTGGTACCCGGTACGTTGCCCGGGTAGCCTTCGGTTTGCAACCGTTGTCTCGTGCGCCTGCCGCTTCCTTGCCTCATCCGAACACGACGTCCCCTTCCGTCGCGAGGCGACTATCCGCGTCTAACTCGCCAGCCCCGCATCGATCAACTCGCGCGCCGCGCGAAAAGCCGCCTCGGCGGCCGCATGCTCGGTGGACCACAAGCTATCGATATGCACGAGCTGCCAGTCGACCACCGTCGAATCGTCGCGCAGCACCCGGAAATGCGCCTTGACGCCGGTCAGTACCTGTTCCACCGCCACCTCGATGTCGTAGTCGCCATAGCGCGCCTGATAGTCGCCCATGTCGACGCCCTTCGGCTCCATGCTCGTCTCCGTGGTTTCGCTGATCGCGGGTAGGCGGACGCGCGCGTCCAGCTGGCGTCGCGCTGGCCAATCACCTGCTCGCGACTCAGCCGCGACGCGCCGCCTCGCTCTACACACCGGCCGTGCGGCCGGCCGCCGATCAGCGGATCAGTTGCAATCGCCGGAAAGATACTGCCGGCCGTTGCAGTTGATTTCGACCCCACCGCTGCCCGCTTCGGCAACCAGGTCGCATGCCAGCAACTCCGCCGCAACGGACTGCGCGACTTCGGGCGCCGTCTGTCCGACGCCGACGTCGTTCAGACGCCGCAACGCTTCCACCGCTTCAGGACTCAAGGACTTCGACATGGCCGTCTCCGTCGGAATGCTCAATTCATCGTAGCAAGTTTCATCGGCGGATGCAGGTGTGCGCCTGACGAGCCCGCTCCCCGGAGCGTCGAGCCCGGCAATTGGCGTCTGAAACCGGCATGACCGTTAGGAGCACGCCTCAACGCGCCAGCAGCGGCCCCGGAACGCGGCCTGCTACTAGCTAATTGTGCACACAGCCGCGTGTCTGCAGACGGCACGCGACATCGAAGGAGAACGACATGAAGCGAGGCAATTGGGCCACGTTGACGGCCACCGCCGCCGCGCTGGCAGCGCTCTTCGCGAGCGGCGCGAGCGCCGTCGCGCAGACGGCGCCCAGCGCGCCGCCGGACAGCCATGCGCCGATGGCCAAACCGCCCGAGGCGGCATCGGGCGCCGGCAGTTCGAGCAACCCGGACAACATGCCGATCAAGCGGCCGGCGAAGCCAACCAACGACCACATGTCGCACGAGCCGCCCGCAAGCGGCGCAAACGCGAAATAGCCGTTGCGCACGCCGCTCGCACTGGCGGAGCGTCATCAAAGCCGCGCGATCGACACCTCGGTCGACTTCACGAGCGCGACCACCTCCGAGCCGACTTTCAGTTCGAGTTCGTCGACCGAGCGCGTCGTGATCACCGACGTGACGATGCCGAACGGCGTCTCTACGTCGACCTCGGACACCACCGAGCCGCGGATGATTTCCTTGACCTTGCCTTTGAACTGATTGCGCACGTTGATGGCGGAAATGCTCATTTCAGATCACTCCACAGAAGCAGTTGATAACGGAATCGGATCGATTTGCCAGGAAAACTCAGACGGCCCAGCGCACTTCGGTCGGCCGCGTGAGACGACCGGGTTCGGGCAAGCCATCCGGGTCATAGGGCTGATACGCGCGATGCGCCAGCGTGTCGTCGTTCGGCGCGTTGTTCAGCACGCGTTGCAGCACGTGGTCTTCGAGTGCGGCGAAGCCCGCCGACGCCCGCGCGCGCGGACGTGCGAGCGCGACCGGCTGATCGAGCGCGATGCGGCCTTCCTCGATCAGCAGAATCCGCTCGCCGAGCGCGACGGCTTCGTGCACGTCGTGCGTGACGAGCAGCGCGGTGAAGCGATGCTCGCGCCACAGCCTTTCGATCAGCGCGTGCATTTCGATGCGCGTCAACGCATCGAGCGCGCCGAGCGGCTCGTCGAGCAGCAGCAATTGCGGACGATGCACGAGCGCCCGCGCGAGCGCGACGCGCTGCCGCTGACCGCCCGATAGTTGCGCGGGCCAGTCGTTCGCGCGTTCGAGCAGGCCGACTTCGGCGAGCACCGCGCGCGCATCGTCGCGCGCGCCGCGGCCCAGGCCGAGCATCACGTTTTGCAGCACGCTTTTCCACGGCAGCAGACGCGCATCCTGAAACATGATGCGGGTGTCGAGCGGACCGCCGTTCCCGGCGCGCTTTTCGAGCACACCCGAGCTGGCTTCTTCGAGACCCGCGACGAGCCGCAACAAGGTCGACTTGCCGCAACCGCTGCGGCCGACGATCGCGACGAAGCTGCCCCGCTCGATCGACAGATCGAAGCCCGACAGCACCTCGCGCTCGCCATAGCGCTTGCCGACGCCGCGCAATTGCACCGCGTAGTCGCTCGCGGGACGCGCGTCGCTGCGGGCCAGCGCGGTGGCGGGTTGCAAGCTCGGTTGCGAGCCGCAATGCGCCACCGCCGCCCCGTCCCGCTCAACCAGCGCAGCCTCGTTCGCGTCGTGATCCGCGAGCCGCGGCTGCGCGAGTTCGGTCTCGAGATCGCTGCCCGCGATACCGCCGAACGTCGTCGATAGCGTCGTTGCGCTCATGCTTTTGCTCCTCGCTGATAGGCCGGATGCCAGCGCAGCGACACGCGCTCGAGGCTCTTCGCGAGCATGTCCGCGAGTTTGCCGAGCGCCGCGTACAGCAGAATGCCGACCACCACCACATCGGTTTGCAGGAATTCGCGCGCGTTCATCGTCATGTAGCCGATGCCCGATTGCGCGGAAATGGTCTCGGCGACGATCAGCGTGACCCACATCAGACCGAACGCGAAACGCACGCCGACCAGAATCGACGGCAGCGCACCCGGCAGAATCACGTGGCGGTACAGCGCGAAACCTTTGACGCCATAGCTGCGCGCCATCTCGATCAGGTTCGCGTCGACCGAACGGATGCCGTGAAACGTGTTCACATAGACCGGGAAGAACACGCCGAGCGCGACGAGGAACACCTTCGCTTGTTCCTCGATGCCGAACCACAGGATCACGAGCGGAATCATCGCGAGCGCGGGAATGTTGCGGATCATCTGTACGGTCGAATCGAGCACGATTTCCGCGGGTTTGAAGAGACCCGTCGCCAGTCCGAGCACGAAACCGATGCCGCCGCCGATCGCGAAGCCCGACACCGCGCGCCAGGTGCTGACCTTCACGTCGGCCCACATTTCGCCGGACTGGATCAGCGACCATGCGGCCTTCACAACCGCGAGCGGCTCGGGCAGCACGCGCGTCGACAGCGCTCCGCTGCGCGCGGCGATTTCCCACGCGAGCAGGATCGCGATCGGCGCGAGCCACGGCAGCAGATGCGCGCCGAAACGGCGCAGCGCGGCAGCGCGCGCCGTGGACGCGGGCTGCGGGGTTACCGCCGTTCCCGCGCTCAAAGTGGTATCACTCATGTTGGCTTTTCTCCTTGCCTGTCGATCGTCGTGCGCGTGTCGCGCAAGCCGCGCGACCCACGCTATGCGCGCGCTCAACTCGCGCTCGCCGCCTTCGGCAGATAGCTGGTGCCGACGATTTCGCCGAACGGCCCCGACAACGGCCCGTTGGCAATCTTGCTGAAGCGTTGCGGCAGCAGCGGAAACACAAGTTCGGCGAAGCGGTAGGATTCCTCGAGATGCGGATAGCCCGACAGGATGAACGTCTCGATGCCGAGCGCCGCGTACTCCTTCATACGCGCGGCCACCTGCTCCGGACTGCCGACCAGCGCGGTGCCCGCGCCGCCGCGCACGAGCCCCACGCCCGCCCATAGGTTCGGATAGACCTCGAGCTGCTCGCGCCCGCCGCGCTTGCCGCCGTGCAGCGCGGCCATACGGCGCTGCCCTTCCGAATCCATCTTCGCGAACGACGCCTGCGCACGCGCGACCGTGTCGTCGTCGAGCTTGCTGATCAGCTTGTCGGCCGCGGCCCACGCTTCCTCCTCGGTCTCGCGCACGATCACGTGCAGACGGATGCCGAAGCGGATCTGCCGGCCGCGCGCCGCGGCGCGTGCGCGAATGTCGGCGATCTTCTTCGCGACCGCTTCGGGCGGCTCGCCCCACGTCAGATAGGTGTCGATGTGCTCGGCCGCGATATCGTGCGCGGCCGCCGACGAGCCGCCGAACCACAGCGGCGGATGCGGGTTTTGCACCGGCGGATATAGCGCCTTGCCGCCCTTCGACCGCAAATGCTTGCCGTCGAAATCGATCGCTTCGTTGCTGTGCGACGCGGCGAGCAGCTTGCGCCAGATATGCAGGAATTCGTCGGTGATTTCGTAGCGCGTGTCGTGATCGACGAACACGCCGTCGCCGGCCAGTTCGGCCGCGTCGCCGCCCGTCACCACGTTGATCAACAGACGCCCGTTCGACAGCCGGTCGAACGTCGCCGCCATACGCGCGGCGAGTCCCGGCGACGACAGCCCCGGGCGAATCGCGACGAGGAACTTCAGCCGCTGCGTCGCGGCAATCAGGCTCGACGCGACGACCCAGGCGTCCTCGCACGAGCGGCCGGTCGGCAGCAACACGCCCTCGTAGCCGAGCGTGTCGGCGGCGACGGCGATCTGCCGGAAGTAGTCGTAGTCGGCTGCGCGTGCGCCGTGGGACGTACCGAGATAGCGGCTGTCGCCGTGAGTCGGAATGAACCAGAACACATTCATGTTGTTACTCCTGTCTGTCCCTGACGTAATGAAAACGGTGAGCGCGAGCGCCGGCCGCGCGCATCGAGCCGGCAACCGGCAAGGCGCTGCGACGCGTTGAAGGATTGAGAAACGGACGATGGACTCAGGCCATCGGCAACTGCGTCAAATCGATGAAGGCTATGCGCCTGGCGGACGACACCGCGAACACGACCGCGCGTGAGCCCTGCGACAACGGAGATTCGGTGTGAGGCTCGACATTGCGACGGCTTTCCTCGACCAACGTGCGCGTGATGCGCTCGATTTATCGGATGACGGCGACACCCGAGCCGTCTGCATGAGGAAACAGTCTATGGAGCGGTCCGCGGCTTTTGAACGATTTTATTGAGCTTAGGATTTCCGCTTTCGTGATTAGCCCGGTTCTACCGCATACAGTTGTTGCGCTTTATACACGCGGCCCCGGCCGCCGAACCCCGGTCGATATAATGGCGCTCGTTTCCAATCACCCGGTACAGGTCTTGCGAGTCGCGTCGCCTGTACGTTGCCGGTGCAATGCATGCAAAAAATTATTCTGCCGTTCGTCGCCGGTTTTCTGGCTTCTTTGTTCTTTCGCGAATCGACGCTGGCGCTGATGCACGCTGCCGGCATGATCGACCCCAGCGGTTTTTCGACCGCGCCGTTTTTGCCGCTCGGCCTGCCTGAGTTCATCGCGAACGCAATCTGGAGCGCGTGCTGGGCCGTGCTGATGGCCTGGCTGCTGCGCGTCGCGCCGCATCGGCGCGCGCCGTGGGTACCCGCGTTCGTGTTCGGCGGCATCGTGCTGACGGCGGCGAGCGTGTTCGTCGTCGATCCGCTGCGCGGCATCTGGCCGAGCGGCAATATGCTGCCGCGCCTCGCGGTGGGCTTCACGGCGAACGCGATGTGGGGCTGGGGTGCGCTCGTGTTCATGCGCGCGTTCATGGCGAGCGAGGCAGAGGAATAAGCGCGGCGAACATGAATTCGCGCAACGCGTAGATTCGCGCGGGCGGGTTCGCGAGGCCGCGCGTTCAGCCGCGCAGAGCGCCCAGCGGGTGCTCGTTCGCCGGCCACGGGCTGTCGAACATCTGCTCGACATCGGCCCGGTTGACGTCCTCGATGCGCGCGAAACGCCAGCGCGGCGCGTTGTCCTTATCGATGATGCGTGCGCGAATGCCTTCCACCGTATCGCCGCGCAGAAAGCTCGAGCGCGTCAGATCGAGATCAGTGCGCAGCACGTCGGCCATCGACCCTTCCGCGCGCGTGACCACTTCGAGCGAGACCGCCATCGACAGCGGCGAGCGCTCGCGCAGCACCGCGATCGTCTGCTCGGCCCACTCCGCCGCGTCGCCACCGCGCTCGCGTTCCTGTTCGAGCGACTTGAGTATCCGCGCGACGTCGGGCAGCGCGAAATGCCGGTCGATCAACGTCCGCGCCTTCGCGAGCGCGCTCTCCTCGGGCCGCGGCGCGACCTGATACGCGAGCGTCTCGCGCTCGACGCACGCAACCACATCAGCACCGCGCTCGAACGGTTCGCGGCTCAACCTATCGACGAGCGCGGGCAACGCCGCGTCGTCGATGTAGGCATCGGCGAGGCCCGCGTACAGCGCGTCGGCCGCGCCGATCGTCGCGCCGGTCACCGCCAGATAGCGGCCGATCGCGCCGGGCGTGCGCGCGAGAAACCAGCTCGCGCCGACATCCGGAAAGAGGCCGATACGGGTTTCGGGCATCGCCATCTTCGTCGATGGCGTGACGACGCGCAGGCCGCCGGTGCGATGTGCGCCCTGCGAAATGCCCACGCCGCCGCCCATCACGATGCCGTTCATCAACGCGATATACGGCTTCGGATACACGAAGATCGCGTGATTGAGCCGGTATTCCTCGCTGAAGAACGTATCGCGCGCCTCCTGGTCGCCGGTTTGCGCCGCTTCGTACATGAAGCGGATGTCGCCGCCCGCGCAGAACGCGCGCTCGTGCCGGCTGCGCACGACGACGGCCAGCACCTCGGGGTCCTCGCGCCACTGGTCGAGCGCCGCGTGGATCGCGCGGATCATGCCGGTCGACAGCGCGTTCAGCGCTTTCGGCCGCTCCAGTTCGATGAGACCGATGCGGTTGGCTACGTGGGTCGCGATTTCGTCGCTAGTGGCGGGCAAGGCGGACGTGGACATGGAGAACTGGGCGCGGCGGCGCGGCATGAGGTGGAACCGAACGTTATCACGGGCCTGCCGCTTTGCGTTTGGTGGGGAGCTCGCGGGCCGGGTCCGTGGAGCCGGCCGACTTGGCGTGGCGCCGCGCGACGGTTTTTTTGCCGCGGACTGCGGCGCTGTTCGATGCGCCCGCCGCCACGGCCTGCGGCACACCGAGCCATGCGTCGAGCGTCACGCCGACGAGCGTCTCGAGCGGCACGCTCGGAAACACCGGGCACGTGAGATTCAGCGCGACGATGCCATGCAGACTCGCCCACAACGCCTCGGCCCAGATGGCCGGCTCCATCGATGCGACCGACGCCGACAGACGCCCCGCTGCTCGCAACTCGTCGAGCGCGTCGATCATGATGTGCAGCGCGGCGTCGCCGGGATCGTCGTCGGCAACGCCGCCGGCGGCGTTGCCCAGGGAGGCGATTGAACCAGCGGTCCCGGCGTTCGCGCTTGTGTCGCCCGTGTTGCCGTCGTGTTTGCCAGTGCCCACCCCGCCACCGAGCGCCGCGCCGGTATAGCTCGGGTCCTCCATGAAAATCAGCCGGTACGTTTCAGGATGCTCGACGCCAAACGCGACGTACGCGCGCCCGAGCGCCTTCAGCCGTTCGGCGGGGTCCGCGATCTGCACGAGCGGCACGAAGGTCGCGAGCAACTGCGCGTAGCCTTCGGCGCACAAGGCCCGCGCGATGTCGTCGCGACTCGCGAAATGCAGATACAACGTGGCGGGCGAATATTCGATCGCGTCAGCGATCTTGCGCATCGACAGCGCGGCAAAGCCCTCGCCCACGACGATGCGCCGCGCGGCATCGAGGATGCGTTCGCGCAGTGCCTGCTTCTGGCGGTTTTTTCGTTCGGCGATTCCCATGACTCGCAATTTTCAGATTGACAAACTGAAAAGTCAATTTAAACTGAACATCGTTTACTGAACAATGTTCAGTAAATTTTCATCTGTCAAATCGAGCAGCCACGAGCGCGCGACGATGTCGCGCCGCCATCTGAGGGAATCGTCATGCAAGCCACGGGAAAGGTCGGTTTATTCGGTGCAGCGGGCGCTGCGGGTCAAAGCATCGCGACGGCGCTTGGCGCGGCGGGCCGCGATTACCGGGTGGTCGGCCGCTCGCGCGAGGTATTGCAAAGGACTTTCGGTGACGACCCGCACGCGGAGATCGTCACCTGGAACCCCGACGACCCCGCCTCGATCCGCGCCGCGGCCGCAGGTCTTCAGACCGTGATCTACCTCGTCGGCGTGCCCTACGACCAGTTCGCGCAGCACCCGCCGTTGATGGAGAAAACGCTGGCTGGCGTGACGGCCGCCGGTGTCGAGCGCTTCATTCTGATCGGCACCGTGTATCCGTATGGCCGCGCGCGCGGCAACCCGGTCCGCGAAGATCATCCGCGCGAGCCGCACACGTTCAAGGGCCGCATGCGGCTTGAACAGGAAAAGCTCGTGCTGGCCGCGCATGGCCAGAAAGGTCTCGAAACGCTGGTATTGCGACTGCCCGATTTCTACGGACCGGGGGTCGAGCGCAGCCTGTTGCACGGTGTCTTCGTTGGCGCCGCTACCGGCAAGCGCGCGCAGGTGCTCGGTCCCGTCGACGTACCGCACGAATTCATCTATCTGCCGGATGTCGGTCCCGTGATCGAACGACTTACGCGCACGCCCGAAGCCTACGGTCGCTGGTGGCATCTCGCGGGCGCCGGCACGATCACGCAGCGCGAGGTGGCTCGCGAGGCCTACGCGCTTGCGGGCTCCGGGCCGAAGCTGATGGTGGCCGGCAAGGGCATGCTGCGCGTGCTCGGGCTATTCAATCCGCTGATGCGCGAGTTGGTCGAGATGAACTATCTGATGACCGAGCCGGTCGTGCTCGATGATTCGGCGCTCGCGACGTTGATCGGGCCGCTCAGGAAGACGTCGTATCAGGAAGGGATCAGGCGGTGCTTCGAAGCGGCGCGCGAGGTAGTGCCGGCACGCGACATGAATTAGCGGCAAGGCGTTGGCGATGCGTAGGTGAAGTGAAAACCGCAGAGATGGACCTGCACCCGGCCTCTGGCGCCGACGGTCCGTCGGCAGGTCCGCTTAGCCTGCCATCTGCCCCGGCGGAAAGTGGCCACTCTTGAGCAGCACGGGTGTGCCGTTACTGATCTGCAGATGCTCACGCGCAACGGCCTCGATGCGCGGCCGGCCCGCATCGAACGCGCGCAGCCAGCCGTCGAGGTTCTCGCTGTAAGCGCCGAAATGATCCTCGAGCGCTTCCACCGAGATCGCGCACGGCACCGGCTCACCGTCCACCAGCGCGGAAAACACGACGGTCAGGTTGGAGTCGCGGTAAGCAGGCGCGTCTTCGGGAAAACGGATCTTCATGGTCGCCTCGTCAGAAGTTGGCGGCGGGAACGTAGCTTGCGCGGAAGGCCCTGCGCGCCGCCGATCCTCGCAAGTCCCGCTATGGTACTCGCGCCGCCGGATCACGGTCCAGCGCGCGCGGGCGCCTGATTCAGGGCATCGCGCGCTGCCTTGGCGAGCCCTTTGCACGGAAATCGCCGACACGCTCACGGCCCATCCAGCAATCGGTCGACATACTCGCGGGCCGCCCGTTCGACGAACGCGAGCGCCTCTTCTTCACTGTCGAAGCGTTGCCGGTCGCCGAGCTCGAGCAGCGTTTCCATCCGGTGCGGATCGTCCGGGCCGAGCTCGGCGAGGCTGACCGTGCCGACGTAGGTACCGTCCGCTTTGGTGTGCGCGTCGCCCGACGGGCCCGACGTGCTGCCCCCTGGCACGAGGCGCGCGGCGGCGCTGATGTAATAGCCGCGATAAGGGCCACTGACCCGTTCAGCCATCTTCGTCCTCCTGTTGCGGTTGCAGAGCTGGCGCCAGTCGCAACGGCGCCGCCCTGATGCTTCAGCATGCGGCGCGCCGCTGCACTGGGTGTGTGCGGGCAGCCGTCCCACAACGATAAGGCGCGTTGCAGCGCGATAAGTTCTGCTCGCGAGACGCGCCCCCCGCGCCGCGCCAAAAGATCCGCGCCAAAGAACCGCGCCAAAGAACCGCGCCGCACTTCAGCCGCGCGCGCTGGTCGAACGGTCCATACCGGCATGCTCCATGCTGTCGCACGGTACCTGTTACGACGCCATTTCGAGGCCAGCGAGCGCAATATGGGAAAATATTTTCTGCAGGATCATGAACTGCCCGAGCCGGATGCGGCGAACCGCTGGTTCGAGTACGCCGAAAGTCACGGCATCGACATCCCGAAAGCGATCGGCATCTGGGAAGACGCAGCCACTGAAGAAGGCGCGGAAGCCCGGCGGCTCCTCAACGCAGCGGGCATCACGGTCGAAATGACCTGAGCCGTGACGCGCGCCCTCGCGCTCCACAGCGGCCGACCCGACCCGGCAGCCCCCTCTATCTGAATGAAAGGACACAACACGATGCAATTCACGACGCAACCGCGACGCGCCGGCCGATTCCACCGCCTCCGATCCAGCGCCGCGCTTGCCCTCGTGCGTCGCGCGTCGCTGTCGGCCGCCTTGCCCGCCGCGCTGCTGCTCGCCGCGGGACTGGGCGGCTGCGCGTCGTCGAACACGACCACGCTGATCAATCTGCCCAACGGCCAGACCGGCTTCGCGGTCAACTGCAGCGGCGCCGACGCCGGCTCGAGTTGGGCCTCGTGCTACGTGCAAGCGGGTAAGGCCTGCGGCGCGACCGGCTACGACATCGTGTCGAAGGACAACGACGAAGGCGGCACTGCCGGCGGCAGCGTCACGAACGTGGCGTCGGCGAACGTGAAGGGCCGCTCGATGATCGTGCGCTGCAAGTAAGCCGATTTACGTGCCTGGCGGCAATCGCGGCGGCTGGCGCGGGCGCTCAATGCGCCTGCATCTTCGAGAAGAGATTCAACACCGCGACGCCAGCGACGATCAATCCCAGCCCGATGATCGCCGGCACGTCGGGTACCTGCCGGTACAGCACTAGCGCGACCAGCGTGATCAGCACGATGCCCGCGCCGGACCAGATCGCGTAGACGATGCCAACTGGAATGCTTCGGAGCGTCAACGACAGGCAATAGAACGCGATGCCGTAGCCGAGCACGACGACCATCGACGGCAGCAGCCGTGAAAAGCCGTCCGAGGCCCGCATCGCGGAAGTCGCGATCACTTCGGCGACGATCGCGATCGCGAGCAGCGCATACGGGGGTACGCGCATCGCGTCAGTTTTTCGCGAGCGCGAGCTTGCCGTAGTCGTGACCGAGATGCGCGCACAGCGCTTCGACCACGAGTTCATGATCGGCGCGCTGCGGCAGACCGGACACCGTGATCGAACCGATCACGCCCGCCCCTTCCACCGCCAGCGGAAACGCGCCGCCGTGCGACGCGTACTCGGTGGCCGGCAGTCCGTGCTTGTCGGCGAGCGTCGCGCCCGCGAGCTGCATTTTCAGACCGATCGCGTACGAGCTACGGCGAAATTGCGCGACGGTGCTGCCCTTGCGGCGCGCCCAGTCGACGTTGTCGGGCGTCGCGCCGTCGAGCAGGCTGAAGAACAGCGGCTGGCCGAACGTGCGCACGTCGATCGCAGCGGCAATGCCGCGCGCTTTCGCGACTTCGTGCAGATACGCGCCGACTTGCCACGCGCGGTCGGCATCGAAGCGGGGAAACACGAGGGTTTTTTCCTGAATGGCGATGACCTGCAGGTCGTGAGCGATATCCATGGGGTTCAGAACGGGTCGGGGCATCAGAGTCAAAGGGGCCGCCGTCGTGAAGATCCGGCGAGCCGCGTGGAGAATCTGAATTCTAGCGCAGCGTCCGCGCACGGCTTTCCAGAGCCTTTCCGATAAGCGACGTCGCGCGGGCAGAGCGAAGCGCAATGAAGCCAATTCTTACATGGCTATTGCGCTGGCCGTCTGGCTGGTCTATAATCTTTTCTTCGACGGACGCGGGGTGGAGCAGTCTGGCAGCTCGTCGGGCTCATAACCCGAAGGTCGTAGGTTCAAATCCTACCCCCGCAACCAACCGAAATCATTGAAGGGTTACAACGCATCGGCGTGTAACCCTTTTTTGTTTTTGTGGCCTTGGTCTGGTGATCCCCTTGACCGCCCCTCCCTCAGGCGAAAAAAACGCGTCAACTGAATGACGCGCCAAGCTACGGGGCAATGTACAAGAGAGAAAAGATGACTGCGGTGGACGCGGTGGCCTCCATCTCAACCATCAGGACCGATGCCATCAGCGCATCCAAAAATCGACTGTCAATCAATGTCGGACACGACGGCGCTCGCCGCCTTGGACGTCGTCTCGCGCAGCCCCTGTCGGCGCCTCAGTAATCCCTCGCCCCGGTGATAAACTCCTATCACCCTTTCTCGTCCCCTTTCCAATGAAATTCTGTTCTGTCTGCGGCCACGGCGTCAGTCTGAGCATTCCGCCGGGCGACAATCGCGAGCGCTTCGTATGCGGCAGTTGCGGCACCGTGCATTATCAGAATCCGCGTAACGTGGTCGGCACCGTTCCCGTGTGGGACGACAAGGTGCTGCTGTGCCGTCGCGCGATCGAGCCGCGCTACGGTTACTGGACACTGCCCGCCGGCTTCATGGAAATGGGAGAAACGACGGCCGAAGCCGCCTCGCGCGAAACGCTCGAGGAAGCCGGCGCCCGCGTCGAGGTGCAGAACCTGTTTTCGCTGCTGAATGTGCCGCACGTGCATCAGGTACATCTGTTCTACATGGCGCGGCTGCTCGATCTCGACGTCGTCGCCGGCGACGAAAGCCTCGAAGTGAAGCTGTTCGAGGAGCACGAGATTCCGTGGGATGAGATCGCGTTTCCGACCGTCGGCCAGACGCTGCGCTTTTTTTTCGCCGACCGCGCGGCCGGCAGTTTCGGCCTGCATACCGGCGACATCTTCCGCTCCCTGCGCGAAGGCTGAGCGGCGCGCATGGTTCCCTGGCTCGGAGCTGACGACCCGTTTCCGCCCGTCGAGCGCGCGCTCGGCGCCGCGAGCGGCGCGCCCGGTCTGCTGGCGGCAAGCGGCGATCTGCTGCCGTCGCGCCTCATCGACGCGTATCGGCGCGGCATCTTCCCATGGTATTCGGACGGCCAGCCGGTGTTGTGGTGGAGCCCCGATCCGCGCATGATCCTGCGCCCCGCCGAGTTCAAGGTGTCGCCATCGCTGCGCAAGACGCTCAAGCGCGTGTTGCGCGACGACGCGTGGGAAATCCGCGTCGATCACGATTTCGCCGCCGTGATGCGCGCCTGCGCGCAGGCGCCGCGCCACGGTCAGCGCGGCACGTGGATCACCGCCGACGTCGTCGAAGCCTATTCGTCGCTGCACCGCCTGGGCGACGCGCACAGCATCGAAACCTGGCTCGAGGGCAAGCGTGTAGCGGGATTGTATGGCGTGTCGCTCGGGCGGATGTTCTTCGGCGAATCGATGTACACCGACGTCACCGACGGCTCGAAAATGGCGCTGGCCGCGCTGGTCGGCCACTTGCGACGTCACGAAATAGAAATGATAGACTGCCAGCAGAACACGTCGCATCTGGCGTCGCTCGGCGGCCGCGAGATAGCGCGCAAGGCGTTTGTCGCGCATGTTCGCGCGTCTGTCGGCGCGCCGGCTATCCCGTGGCGCTTCGACAAGACCACCCTGCTCGACATCCTCGCGCAGGCGGCGTAGGAAAAATCAGGCCGAATCCGGTCCGCCGCCCATCGAATAGCGGCATCAACCGCCGGGCGTGCCGGGTTTGCATTACCAGAGACGCTTCGAGAGCTGCCAACGTGACTCATCCCAACGAGCTGCCTCTTTCTCCGCTTTCCGCGCTGCAATTTTATGCAACGGCGCCCTATCCCTGCAGTTACCTGGACGGCCGCATCGCGCGCTCGCAGGTCGCCACACCCAGTCACCTGATCAATTCGGACGTCTACACCGACCTCGTCAAGGCGGGCTTCCGGCGCTCGGGCGTGTTCACGTATCGCCCGTATTGCGACGGCTGCCGCGCGTGCGTGCCGGTGCGCGTGCCGGTCGAGCGTTTTCAGCCGAACCGCACGCAGCGGCGTGTATGGAGAAAGCACGGCGACCTGATTGCGACCGTCGCGCCGCTGCACTACGACGAGGAGCATTACGCGCTGTATATGCGCTACCAGTCGGCGCGCCACGCGGGCGGCGGCATGGATCGCGACAGCCGCGACCAGTACGAGCAGTTCCTGCTGCAAAGCCGGATCAACTCGCGGCTCGTCGAGTTTCGTGAGCCACCGCCGCTGCAGCCCGATGGGCGACCTGACGGGCGACCTGACGCGCGGGGCGCGCTGCGCATGATCAGCATGATCGATATCCTCGGCGACGGGTTGTCGTCGGTGTACACGTTCTTCGAGCCGAGCCTGCCGCACGCGAGCTTCGGCACCTACAACATCTTCTGGCAGATCGAGCAGGCGCGCAGCCTGAACCTGCCCTACGTGTATCTCGGCTACTGGATTCGCGAAAGCCCGAAAATGGCGTACAAGGCGAATTTCCGGCCGCTCGAAGGCTTGATCGACGGCGCGTGGCGCGTGCTCGATCCGGCCAGCATCGACCTGCCGCCGGTCGATTTCGCGATGCATGGACGACGCGGGCCGCTCAGGCCGTAGTCGAGGCGCCGTCCGTCGAGTCGTTGCCGGGTCCTGCGTCGCCGGCAACGCCCCCACCAGTCTCATCAAAGCCCAAAGCCGGTAAAATAGCGGGTTCCCATTTTCCGGCCGTCCGGCTTCATCCCGTGCTCAGCTCCCTTTATCCGCTCGTTCGCGCCCAACTCTTTCGCATGGACGCGGAAGACGCTCACCATCTGACTTTGCGCATGCTCGGCGCCGCCGGTCGCACCGGCCTCGCCGGCGCGCTCGCGTCGCGCGTGCCGGATTCGCCGCGCACCCTGATGGGCCTGACGTTCCGAAACCCGGTCGGACTCGCGGCGGGCCTCGACAAAGACGGCGCGTGCATCGACGGTCTGGCGGCGCTCGGCTTCGGCTTCATCGAAGTGGGCACCGTGACGCCGCGCGCGCAGCCGGGCAATCCGCGTCCGCGCATGTTCCGGCTGCCGCAGGCGAACGCGGTGATCAACCGGATGGGCTTTAACAACGCCGGCGTCGACCAGTTCGTGAAGAACGTCCAGGCCGCGCGCTATCGCGGCATCCTCGGTCTTAACATCGGCAAGAACGCCGACACGCCGATCGAGCGCGCCGCTGAAGACTATCTGTACTGCCTCGAGCGCGTGTACCCGTTCGCGAGCTACGTGACGGTCAACATTTCGTCGCCGAATACGAAGAACCTGCGCCAGCTGCAGGGCGCCGACGAACTCGACGCGCTGCTCGCCGCGCTGAAGGACAAGCAGCAAAGACTCGCCGACATGCACGGCAAGCTCGTGCCGCTCGCACTGAAGATCGCGCCCGACCTCGACGACGAGCAGGTCAAGTCGATCGCCGACACCTTGCTGCGCCACAAATTCGAAGGCGTCATCGCGACCAACACTACGCTCTCGCGCACCGCCGTCGCCGGCATGCAGCATGCTGACGAAGCCGGCGGCCTGTCGGGCAAGCCGGTGTTCGACGCGTCGAACGAGGTGATCCGCAAGTTGCGCGCCGAAGTCGGCGAGGCCGTGCCGATCATCGGCGTCGGCGGCATTTTCTCGGGCGACGACGCGCGCGCGAAGCTCGCGGCCGGCGCGTCGCTGGTGCAGCTTTATACTGGTTTCATCTACCGCGGTCCGGCGCTCGTCGCCGAATGCGCGCAGGCGTTGCGCTAGGCATCCGCGCCGCCGCATATAGACATAAACAAACGGTATTTAGGTGGCGATAGGCTCGTTTGCTATGCTCTCGACCGTCAAAACATCAGACGTACAAGGAACACGATGAAATTCGGCCTATTGAAGAAGCTCCTCGCCACCGCGCTGATCGGCATGTCGCTGAGCGCCGTTACCGCGCACGCGGAAGACCTGCTCGACCAGGTCAAGCAGCGCGGCACGCTGCGTATCGGTCTCGAAGGCACCTTCCCGCCGTTCAACTCGAAAGCGCCGTCGGGCGAGCTGGTCGGCTATGACGTCGACATCGCCAAGGCGGTCGCGGCCAGGCTCGGCGTGAAGCCCGAGTTCGTCACGACCGAGTGGAGCGGCATCATCGCCGGTCTGCAGGCGGGCAAGTTCGATGTGATCGTCAACCAGGTCGGCATCACCGACGCGCGCAAGCAGACGCTCGACTTCTCGCCGGCGTACACGTACTCGGCGGCGCAACTGATCCAGCGCAAGAACGACACGCGCCAGTTCACCTCGCTCGAAGACCTGAAGGGCAAGAAGCTCGGCGTCGGTCTCGGCACGAACTACATGGACATGGCGAAGGCAGTGCCGGGCATCGACGTGAAGACCTACCCGGGCGCACCCGAATACCTGCGTGATCTGGCCGCCGGCCGGCTCGACGCGGCGTTGAACGACCGTCTGATGCTCGCGTACCTGCTGAAGAACTCGAACCTGCCGCTGCGCACCGGCGCGAACGTCGGCCCGGGCAACCCGTCGGGCATTCCGTTCAGAAAGGGCAACCCGAAGTTCGCGCAGGCGATCGACGACGCAATGACCCAGCTCGAAGCGGACGGCACCTTCACGAAGATCTCGGACAAGTGGTTCGGCATCGACGTCAGCAAGCCGATCAAGTAACACGCGTGGAGTCGAACGAAGGGCGGCATCGATCACGATGCCGCCCTTCGCGCTTTTGCGGCCCACGCGAGTTGCGGGAGCCGCGGGAGCCGAACCGCGCGCCGCGTATACCCCGAGCCGCATCGCGCGGCCCGCGCCTGAACGCGCGCCAAAGTTTATGATGTGCGCTTTGTGCGTCAATAAGAACACTGCCCATGTCCATCACATCCCTGCTGCTCCAATCGGTGCCGGTGCTCGCACAAGGCGCGCTGCTGACGATCAAGTTCGCGATCCTGTCGATGATCTTCGGCCTGATCGGCGGCGCCATGCTCGCGCTGATGGGCATCAGCCACAGCCGTCCGCTGAACTGGATCGCGCGCGTCTATGTGAGCGTGATGCGCGGCACGCCGCTGCTCGTGCAGATCTTCGTGATTTACTACGGTCTGCCGAGCTTCGGCATTTCGCTCGATCCGACGCCGGCCGGCGTGATCGCGCTGTCGGCGAACGTCGCCGCGTATCTGTCCGAGAGCATGCGCGGCGCGATTCTGGGCATCCACCAGGGCCAGTGGCTCGCCTCGTACAGCCTCGGGCTGTCGCGGCGTCAGACGCTGCGCTACGTGATCGCGCCGCAGGCGCTGCGCATCGCGGTGCCGAGTCTGTCGAACAGCCTGATCAGCCTGATCAAGGACACCTCGCTCGTGTCCGTCATCACGGTGACCGAGTTGCTGCGCAGCGCGCAGGAAATCATCGCGTCGACCTACCAGCCGCTGCCGCTTTATCTTGCGGCCGCGGCCGTGTACTGGGTGCTGTGTCAGGTGCTCGAGTGGGCGCAGCGCTGGTACGAGCGGCGGCTGTCGCTGCCGACGCGGCACTGAGCGCCGCCCGCTCCTTTTCGTTGCCCCCAGCGGCTCATTCCCCTGCGAACTTGAGCCCCAACGCCGCGCGCGCCGCGTCGGCCATCGCGATCATCTGTCGCGACGTGTCGTGCGGCATCAGCGGACTCTCCAGCACACCCGCGCGGATCAGCTCGCAAAAGTGCGCGGTCTCGTAGTTCAAGCCGCCGCCTTCGAACGGTTCGTCGAGTTCGACGACGCGGCCATCCGCATAACGGATCGTCGCGCGCGACGGGTTCCACCACGGCTCGTGCAGCGTCACGTGACCGCCTTGGGCCATCAGCAGCGCATCGCCCTTGCCATGCAGATCGAGCCCGCAGAATAGCTGCGCGATACCACCGCGCTCGTGCTGGCTGTTCAGACTCGCGAACGTATCGACGCCGGTCGCGCCAAGCCGGCCGAAGGTCTGCACGTCGCGTGGCGCGCCGAGCCAGTCGACCGCGAGAAACATCTCGTAGATGCCGATATCGAGCAGCGCGCCGCCCGCATGCTCGAACGACAGCGACGGATGATCGGCCGGCACGCCCGGCACCGAGCAGCCCGCGCGCACGAGCCCGACCTCGCCGATCGGCTCGGCCGCGAGGCGCTCGCGCAACCTTCTGTAGAGCGGATAGAACGGCGGCTTCATCGCTTCCATGAAGAGCCGTTGCGAAGCGCGCGCGGAGTCGAGCACGCGCTCGAGCTGCGGACGATTGATACACGCGGGTTTCTCGCACAGCACGTGCAGCCCCGCTTGCAACGCGGCGATCGCATAGTCGGCGTGACTGTCCTGCAGCGTCGCGATATAGAGCGCGTCGATGCCGCTCGCGAGCAGCGTGTCGAAACTGTCGCAGACGGCGCCGCCGAATTCATCGGCGAACGCCTGGGCCGGTTCCACGCGACGCGACCACAGCGCCGCGAGCCGCGTCCGCGGCACGAACGCGAGCCCTTGCGCGAAGCGGCGCGCAATCCGGCCGGTGCCGACGATCCCCCAGCGGATCTCGCGCGATGAAGCGGTGCCCTGCGCTGCCCGATCGGTCGGTTGGGTGCTGGCTGCGTGCGGTGCCGCTGTCGTATCTGTCATCGTGTGTGCAAAGGTCCATGCGGTTCGGAACAGCCGCTATTGTCACCGATGCCGCTTGCGAACGCGGCGAACCCGGCCGATCGAACCATGCGGCATCACTGCCGCGCACCGACCTTCGACACCCCACCCCGCCGCTCCCGCGGCCGGACATTGACAGATACGCTCAGCCCGCGCTCGCAATCACGCTCAAACCCGCGCCGGCGGCTCCGCGGAAAACCGCCCGCCGACCTCCTCGGCCGCGTAATCGATCATCGCGAGCGCAGCGATCTCGGCCTCCTTCGGATCGCGCCGCTCGATCGCTTCGATGACGCGCTGATGCGATGCGATCGCACTCTCCCACAGCCCTTCCCGGTCGTGCACGATCGGATTGAGGGTCGACAGCGCGCCGCGAATGATCGCCGCCATCTGCTTAAAGAACTGGTTGCCGCTCGCGATCACGATGCGCGTATGGAACAGCTCGTCGGCTTCCTGATAGCCGGCCTCGCCCGGACGGATCATGCGAAACGCCTCGAACGCCTCGCGAATCGCCGCGACTTCCGCGGCACTGCCGCGCGCGGCCGCCTGCGCCGACGCGCGCGGTTCGATCAGCATGCGAAACTCGATCACGTCACGCAGAAACATCGGATCGGGCTTTGCGCGGAAACGCCAATTGACGACGTCCTCGTCGATCATGCGCCAGTCGCTCATCGGCCGGATGCGCGTGCCGATCTTCGGCCGCACGTCGAGCATGTCGCGCGCGAGCAGCATCGATAGCGCCTCGCGCATCACGGTGCGACTTACATCGAATTCCTTCGACAGCACATCCTGCGGCGGCAGAATCGCGCCGTATTTTTCCTCGACGATGCCGCTGACGAGCCCGTCCATGACTTTGCTCACCAACGAGCGATCCTTGTTTGCGTGTTCCATGACATATCCCCGAAGCGGTGTTGACCCCGCGTGGCCTGTTGATTGAAGGGCCCGTACGTATCTGTTATGCCAATAGAATCGTTTTCCGATACGTTGCAAGCTTCGAAACGGATGCGCCAGTGGGACACTTCCTGACAGGGTTATCCCTCTGAAGATTTGTTTCGTTCGTGTAACGCCATCTGTTTCGCCAGGCACAAAGCTCGCTCGTCAAAGCGTGCCTGCGTTGTGGGGTTTGAATTGTGCGCATTCGCACGTTGGCGTGATGAAATTGTCTGATTTGCACGGACGTGGTCGGACGCCTGCGTGTTCCGGCGCAACAAAGATCGGCTCCTGCGCCTCCGACAGCACGCTGACGCCGAACAGCTCGGCGTCCATCAGCCGTGCAAGCGCACGATGTCGTCTTCGCCGGGATCGCCGTCCGAATGCACCTCGATGATTTCCAGCGGCGTCTTGCCAGCATTTTCGAGCCGATGCCTGACGCCCAGCGGAATCAACGTCGACTGATTCTCCGACAGCAGGAAGCGCTCGTCGCCGTCCTTGCTCGACGCGTCCCACACCGAGTCCCAGGCGCCGGTGTCCGACCAGCCCGCGTCGAGCGGCACCGTCACGCCGACGAGACGCGCGTCGGTGCCGATGCGCTCCATCACCGCATAGTCGACCGAGTCGGACGGACACGCGGCGAACGCGTCGCGCGCGAGATGCAGCGCGCCGGCCTCGTCGATGCTCGCGCCCGCGAATGCGTCCTTGCAGGCCGCCGCGATCAGCGGACGGCACAGGCCGATCGCGTCGAGCCACACCGACGCGCGCACCACGAACATGCCACTGTTCCACCAGTACTCGCCCGACGCGAAGTAGCGCTCGGCCAGCTCGGCATCGGGCTTCTCGACGAAGCGCTCGATCGTCCGCGCGCCCCGGTTTCCCAAGGCCGCGGCGGTGCGGATATAGCTGTAGCCGGTCGCCGCGCGCTGCGGCGGCACGCCGAGCGTGACGATCGCGCCCCGCGAAGCATGCGCGAGCGCTTCCTTGAGCGCCGCGCCGAACGCCGCTTGATCGGCGATCGGATGATCGGCGGGCAGCGCGACCAGCATCGGATCGTCGCCGGCCGCGGCCGATGCGCGCGCGGCGAGCGCCGCGACGGTCAGCGCCGGAGCGGTGTTGCGCGCCATCGGTTCGAGCAGTATGCGCACCGGCTTGCGGTACTGCTCGAGGCGCTCGAGCGTCGGTAGCCGCAGTGCCTCGCAGCAGACCACCAGCGGCGCGGCGGGCGGCGTGGTGCGGGCCGCGTCGGGCGCGGCCGGGTCGAACGCGTCGTCGAGCCGGCGCAGCGTCGCTTCGAGCAGCGACTGGTCGCCCATCAGCCCGATCCGCTGCTTCGGATTGCGTTCGCGCGACAGCGGCCACAGCCTCGCACCGGAGCCGCTCGCGAGAATCACCGGTTGCACGGTCAGTTCGCGCAGCGCGGCGGCGGTCCCAGCCTGCGGCGCGGGCGGATTCGCGGGCGAATTACCTGGTTCTACCATTCGATTCATTTGCGATCCTGTCGAATCCAGATCCTGTTCACGGGCCGGCATGACGCCAGCAAGTGCCTCGTGGTCGCAAGCGTGTTCAGTCGTATGCGCGCGACACACACTGCGGCCTGGGCGCCCCTGTCTGTCCGCGTGCTCCCTATGCTTCTCCGAACGGACGCAACGCCCCCGCGGCGCGATGCTCATCGTGCCTGTGCAGCTCGCCGTCGAGCGCCGCGCTGTCGGGCTGACGCAGCTTCGTGAAGCCGCCGCGATAGACGTTCTCGACGTAGGACATGATGTTTTCCTGCGCCACCGACGACAGGATTGCGTGATCGGTGTGCTTGCAGAAGGCCACGTGAATGCGCGTGAAGCGCGCAAGCCGCGTGCCGCGCACGCCGAAGTAGCGCTCGAGTTCCTCGACGCCTTCGTCCAGCACACCGAACACGAGGTGCGTGTCGACGCCCCGTGCTTCCAGGTTCGCGAACAGATGCCGCTCGTCACGCGCGCCGAATTCGAGGCCACACAGTTGCTCGATCCGGTCGGCCAGCGTTTCGCCGGTCCGCGCGAGCTGGCGTACCACCAGCTCGCGCACGAGGCCCCAGCCGCCCGTCTCGCCCTTGAGCACGCGCAGCCATTTGCCCGGCTGCTTCATCGAGCGCATGTAGTTGCGCGTCGAGCCGAACGCGGACACCGGGATCATCGGCTTGCCGTGTTCGTCGCAGACGTTACGCCATCTGAACTTCTGCACGTTGACGATCACCGCGCCCATCACCGCCGCTTCGCGCATCGCCGCATGCAGGCCGGTGTAGGCGCCCGAGCAGATGCCGAGCAGCAGCGCGCCCGCATGACCGCGCGCGGCAAGCCAGCGCGCCGCGTACGCGGCGTCGCCGACACTCGACTGAGAGTACAGCGCGTCGAGGCTCAACGTGTCGCACGACGGCATGCTGTCGCCGACACCTCGGACGTCGATGCGCAGCGACGCGATCCCCTGGCGTGCGAGACGCCGCGCGAAATGTACGCCGAAACGCCCATTGCCGATCCGCGACACCGCGCCGGTATTGAGCAGCAGCACCGCCGGGGCGCGCGCCGCCGCGGCGCCGTCGGGCCGGCAGTAGATGCCGAACACCTTGCCCTCGTTCAGCCATACCGGCGTCTCGTGCAGCCTCGGCGCGACATAGTGCCCGCCCGCCGGCTCTTCGCCTCGCTCGGGCACGCGCGCCACCGTTTGGGCCGTTTGGGCCGTTTGCGCGCTCCCCGCCAGCAGCCAGTTCTCGATGGTCTCGAACGCGGCGTGCGGTATTTCGCTTTCGAGCGGTTCCATCATGAAGCGGCTGTATTCGTCGAACGGGTGACGCTCGAGCTCGACGCCATGTTCGCTGTAATGCGCGGCGAGCGCACCGGCGCGAGCCGGGTTCAGTGAATCGAGCAGCAGCACGCGCGCGGCCGGCCGGCTCGTCGCGCGATACAGATCCGCCGCGTGCAGGCTTTGCAGCGTGTCGCGATACATGCGGAAGCCATACGCTTCGACGAACTCGTCGGTATCGGGCTCGACCACGCAATCCATCGCGGCCGGATCGTTCAACCACTGCCGGTAATGCGCGCGCAATTCGCGCTGGTAAGTCTTGCCCGACAGCACCGGCGACATCAGTACGAGACCGTGCACATCGCCAAGTTCCTGCGCGGCAAGCGCGGCCAGCATGCCGCCGAGACGCAGACCGCACACGCTGACACGCTCGACGCCGGTCGCCTCGCGCAGTTGCGCGACCGCCTGCTTCACGCTGTCGATCCATGCGCGCCACAGGCCGGCGTCGGTCGGGTCGCCGGCTGAATCGCCGGTCGCCGGGTAGTCGAAGCGCAGCACCGGCATGCCGCGCGCGGCGAGGCGCTCGGCGAGCCGGCGCATGCCGCGATACGTGCACAGCGTGTCGTAGCCAAACGGGGAACACATCACAACGCCATCCGGGCCGTTCGCTGGATGCAACCAGCCGAATTTGCCGTCGAAGACGATGGGTCTCACGGTCCGCTCCTTACTCTTCCTTTTCAAATGATTACAACAAAGGTGCTCTCGCGCATATGTGCGTCGCGCCACATTAGTTTGGGTTCCGAATCGCGCTGCGCTGGCGTGTGTCGATGAGCGCGCTGTGCAGTGCAGCATGCCCCGCGCGTGGACCGACGCGCGGCGGATCGCGTCGGTCATGCGCTGTGGTCGATGCCGGCGGCTGCGTGCAGCGTGCCGCGAGCATTACGTGATGGAGACGGCGCGGGCGCGCTTAGGAATGCTCCGCAATGCGGTGCGCGCGGCCGGCTCGTGGCTAACCACTGCGCTACCCTATGAGCTTTGCCATTTAACCCCCTGCCGATCGCGGCTATCTGTACGGCCACCCACACAGTCACGCGGCGCCCGGGGGCAAGATGCAAGACCTGCGACGCGTTGATGCCGCCGCGTATGTCCGCGCGGCCCTTCTCACCGGCCCGGCAATGGAACATGGAACGAAGCATCGTCAGGAACATCTTCATCAACCTTGCCGGCGCCGTCGCGCCGACCTTCGTTTCCCTCGTGACCGTGCCCACCTACATTCATCTGCTGGGCGCCGAGCGTTACGGGGTGATCAATCTGGTGTGGGCGCTGATCGGCTACTTCAGCGTCCTCGATCTGGGCACCAGTCTGGCGACCGAAAACCAGATCGCCAAGGCTCGCGCGGCCAGCGACGATTCGATCGAACCGATTTTCTGGAGTGCGTGGTTCATGAATCTCGGTACCGGCATCATCGGCGGCGCGCTGATCTATGCCGGAGCCATTGTCTACATCACCTACGGCGTGAAAATCGAGCCGACGTTCCAGCATGAAGTGATGGCGAGCCTGCCGTGGATCGCGGTCGCTGTGCCGATCGCGAACGTGACCTGGGTGTTCGCGGGCGCGATTACCGGCGTCGAGTGCTTCACGAGCTACAACATCAACCAGACGCTCGGCACCGCGCTGTTCCAGTTGCTGCCGATCGCGGCGGTCCTCTGCTTTTCGCCGTCACTGGCGATCGCGATTCCAGCCGCCGTGATCGCGCGTTTCGTCGGCGGCCTGATGCTGGGCGTGGCCGCCATTCGCGCGCTCGGCATTCGCCGTATGCGGATGCCGCAATGGCGCTTGATGATCGGGCTGTTCCGCAACGGCCGCTGGCTGCTGATGTTTTCCGGCGCCAACATGATCGCGTCGACGCTCGACCGCGTGTTCATCGGCGGACTGCTCGGCGCGCGCTTCGTCACTTACTACGCGACGCCGCAAAACCTGATCAATCGATTGAACCTGCTGCCGCTCGCGATGGTGCGCACCCTGTTTCCGCGACTGTCGGCGGCGTCGCGCGAGGATGCGGATGCGCTCGCGCACAACGCGCTCGCGTTTCTCAATGGAGCATTTACGCCATGCGTGATCATCGCGCTGTTCGCCCTGAAGCCGTTTTTGCTGCTGTGGCTCGGACCGCAGCTCGCCGCCGCGGCGCCGGTCGCGAGCGTGCTGATCCTCGGCGTGTGGCTGAGCGGCCAGTCGAGCATCCTCGGCAGCCTGTTGCAGGCGCAGACCCATCCCGTGGCAGTGGCGAGCGTCAGCTGGCTTCAGTTGCCGTTCTTTACCGGCGCGTTATGGTGCGGCATCCACTGGTTCGGCATCATGGGCGCGGCGGTCGTCGTCGTGCTGAAGGTGCTGCTCGATTACTCGGTGTTGCTCGCGTTCTCAGGGCTGCATGCATGGACGATCGTGCGCAACATGCTCGCGCATCTCGCGTTTCTGCTCGTCGCGCTCGCGCTCGCGGATTCGATCAGCGCGTTGCTGCTGGCGATCGTCGTCGCGCTCGCGTTGAGCGCGGCGAACTTCGGCATGTCGCTGCGCGGGTCGAGCGAGTTGCGCGACGCGCTTTACAGGCTCTGGCTGCGTTGCGCGCCGTCGTCCGGACGGGCACGAGGCTGAGTCCCGGCGCGCGCAATCAATGACGCCGGTCCACCGCTTCTTCACGGTCGGTGGACCTGGATGCCAAGGCTGAAAACACGTACCCAACCGACCCGGCATCACAACAGTTCGAACGTATTGACGAACGGTGCGCCGTCGCGCTCGCGGCGCCTCGGACCGAAGCGCGCCTGAGCGCCGCGCACCTGACGCGTGAGACCGATGAACGGCATACCGTGTTCGAGGTACGGTCCCTCCGTCTTGCGAAAGCCGAACTGCTCGTAGAACCCGCGCAAGTCAAGCGGTGCGCTCACGCGCGTGGCGCGGCCCGGCCAGCGTTGGGCGACCGCTTCGAGCACACGCTCGATCAGCATCTCGGCGGTGCCGTCGCCGCGCCGCAGCGGACTCGTCAGCACCTTGTCGATCGTCACTTCCGGATCTTCGGAATCGCCGGGCTGCACCCGCGCATAGGCGAGCACCGGCATCGGCCGCGCCATGTCTTCGACCGCGAACACATGCAAGGCCTGCTCGTCGCGACCGTCCGCGTCGAGGCACACATGCGACTGCTCGACGACGAATACCGCACTGCGCGCACGCAGCACGACATACAACTCACGTGCAGATAGCTGATCGAACTCCAGCGTTTTCCAGTTCATCACGCCCCCGGCTGTCAAAATTTTCGGCGGGCCCGGCGATGCCTGCCGTGCGCGACGGCAGGCCGATCCATGACGGTCCCTCATCATCGACTACACGGTAACGTGCGCTAAAGATGTGCTTCCGTGCGCCATCGCACTGACGCTCGGGGTTGACGATCCTTAAATACGAGCCAACGAAGCGCAGCCTTGCCACGTTCGCCCGGTATCGCAGATGGCTTCACGCAGGCCCGCCTGCAACACTGCACTGCACCATCGCGAACGCACGCCGCGGTCTTCGCACCGCACGAAACTACACACGAAAATCAGGTGCCGACGTCATTCGACCTCGGCACCCATCGGCAGACCTTTGACCATAAGGGAGCACTGCATGAAAACTGCATTGAGACGCATCCTTTCCGAATCCGCACGCCTGGATGTCCCGCTGGAAAGCCTCGCCGACGACGCCGACCTCTATGCTGCCGGACTCTCATCGCTCGCGACCGTGCATCTGATGCTTGCCATGGAAGACGAATTCAACGTCGAAATTCCTGACCGTATGCTGACGCGCCGTCTGTTCTCGAGCCTCGACTCGATGGCCGCCGCGATGACGGAGTTGCAGCAGGCCAAGGCGGCAGCATGAGTGCGCCGCTGCTGGATCAGGCCGCCGCAGCGGCCTGCGGGGCGGCCTCGAACTCGACTACCGACGCACGGACCGGCGCTGGCCAGGGCGCTGCCACCGGGACGCTGAGCGCGCTCGATACCGGTCCCGAATGGCGTGCTGCAGCGCATCGTTGCGCGGCGATCGCCGCGCAGTACGCGGACGCCGTGGACCGCGAGGCGCGCTTTCCGGTCGAGGCGTTCGACGCGCTCAAGGCCGAGCGTTTGTTGTCGGCGATGGTGCCGACCGCTTTCGGCGGCGCGGGCCTGTCGCTTGCCGATATCGGTGCGATCTGCGAAACGCTCGCGCAGGGCTGCGCATCGACCGCGATGATCTATGCGATGCATCAGATCCAGGTCGCGTGCATCGACTCTCATCGCGGCGCCTCCGCCTGGCAAGCGAGCCTGCTTGCACAACTGGCCGAGCAGCAGTGGCTGCTCGCGTCGGCGACGTCGGAAGAGACGATCGGCGGCAACATGCGCACGAGCGCGTGCTCGGTGGAGCTCGATGGCGCGCGTTTTCGGATCGAAAAGCTCGCCCCGACGATCTCGTACGGCGCGCACGCCGACGGCATCCTCGTGACCGCGCGGCGCACCGCCGACGCGGCCGCGTCCGACCAGGTGCTGATCGTCGCGCTGCGCGCCGATACGCAGCTCGAGCGGCGTGGCGGCTGGGACGCGATGGGCATGCGCGGCACCTGCAGCGAGGGCTTCCGGCTCGTCGCGACGGGACTGGCCGAACAGATCCTCGCGACGCCGTTCGCCGACATCGCCGATCAGACCATGCTGCCCGTGTCGCACACGCTGTGGGCCTCGGTATGGACCGGCATCACCGTCGACGCGGTCAATCGCGCGAAAGCGTTCTTCCGCGCGCAGGCGCGCGCGAAGCCCGGCACGATGCCGCCGGCGGGCCTGCGGCTCGCCGAAGCGGTCGGGCTGCTGCAGATGATGCAGGCGCGTCTATCGGTCGCGCTGGAGGCCGCGCGCGCCGCGCATCAGGCACGCGAGGGCGCGACCCAGGCGGACGCCCCGCTCGCGGCGATGCTCGGTTTCGCGTCGGACATGAACACGCTGAAGACCAGCATTTCGACCACCGCGCTGCAGGTGGTACAGGAAGTGCTGATGATTTGCGGCATGGCGGGCTACAAGAACGGCACGCCCTATAGCGTCGGCCGCCATCTGCGCGACCTGCACTCGGCGCCCTTGATGATCAATAACGACCGTATCGCGCAGAACACCGCGAGTCTGCTGCTCGCGCAACGTCCTGCCGCGCCGGGGAGACCCTGAATGAAGCTGATGACCGATACCGCCGCTATCGCCGCGGCCGCCGCCGCCACGGACGTGGGGCCTTCGCTCACGCTGCGCGACGAGATGCTGGCCGCCGGCCTGCTGATCGACACCGGTGAAAACGGACTGTATGGCCGCAGCCAGGTTTTCGAGGATGTGATCGAGCGACTGAACCTCGCGATTACGCAGCTGGGTAAAGATCAGCAAGCCGAAGTATTGCGTTTTCCGCCCGCGATGCGCCGCACCGACTTCGAGGATAGCGAATACCTGAAGAGCTTTCCGAATCTCGCGGGCACCATCCATTCGTTTTGCGGCGACGACATGGGCCACCACCGTCTGCTGCGCGCGCTCGACGATGCGATGGCCGACAGCGACGACGACCGCGGCGACGCGTGGCTCGCGCAACAGAAACCGACGCGCGTCGTGCTGACGCCGGCCGCCTGCTATCCGATCTATCCGGTGATGGCGCGGCGCGGCGCGCTGCCCGCCGACGGCCGCACCGTCGACGTGCTGTCGTACTGCTTCCGTCATGAGCCGTCGCTCGATCCGGGCCGCATGCAGATGTTCCGTCAACGGGAATACGTGCGTCTCGGCAGCCCCGAGCAGGTGATGGCGTTCCGGCAGATGTGGATCGAGCGCGGCTCGCTGCTTGTGAAGCTGCTAGGCTTGCCGGTCGAAGTCGATCTCGCGAACGATCCGTTCTTCGGCCGCGGCGGCAAGATCGTCGCCGATAGTCAGCGCGCGCAGGCGCTCAAGTTCGAGTTGCTGATCGCGGTCGCCGATCCGCGCGGCAAGACGGCCTGCCTGTCGTTCAACTATCACATGGACCACTTCGGCGCGATCTGGAAGATCGCCTGCGAAGACGGCGCGACCGCGCATACGGGCTGTGTCGGCTTCGGCATGGAACGCATCACGCTCGCGCTGTTCCGTCATCATGGGCTCGACGTCGACGCGTGGCCCGACGAGGTGCGCGCGCTGCTGTGGGGCGATACCGAGACCCGCGTCGCGGATGCGCTGCAGGCAACGCAGGCGACGCCAACGGCGACCGTCGCCGGGGAGCGCGCATGAATCCATCGCCGACTTCGGCGCTTGCCGGCGCGCTCGCCAACTCGTCGTTGCCGCGACGCGCAGGCGATCCGCCGACGCATCAGCAGACCCACGCGGTGCCCGGTGCCGGCACGCAGTTGCGCGAGCACGTAGCGCACGCGCTGCATCAAGGCGAACGCGTGTGGCAGGAGACCAACTGCTATGTCGATCTGTGGATCGAGCTGCTGCACGGCTTCGGGCTCGATCCGCGTGCGGCGCTCGCGTTCACGGTCACGCAGGATTTCGAAGGCGATCAGTTCACGTTCTTCAAGTTTCCGCTCGACGATCTCGAACATCTGTATGGCACCCAGGTGCAGGAGCTCGCGATCTACGACTCGCTCGAAGAACGCGTGCTCGCGCAGACGCTGCGCGGCCACACCGTGCTCGTCGAGGTCGACGGCTACTACCTCCCCGATACGCGCGCGACCTCGTATCGCCGCGAGCATCCGAAGACCACGATCGGCATCGACTTCGTCGACACCGCCGCGCGCCGCCTCGGCTATTTCCACAACACCGGCTACCACCGGCTCGAGGGCGACGACTACGACGGCGTGTTTCGCAAGCTGCCGCATTTCACCGCGCAGCCCGATCTGCTGTTTCCCTACGTCGAGTTCGCCAAGCAGGCGCGGCCCGCGCTCGAAGGCACCGCGCTCGCGGAGGCGTCGGCGGAACTGCTGTGCGCGCATCTGGAACGGCGTCCGTTGACCAATCCGATTTCGCAATGGCGTGCCGCGTTTCCCGCGCATCTCGATACGCTGTTCGAGCGCGACGAGGCGTACTTCCATCTGTACTCGTTCAATCTGATGCGGCAGCTCGGCGCGAACTTCGAGTTCCTGTCGAAGTATCTGCAGTGGCTGTTCGCGCAAGGCTTCGAGATCCCGCCGACGATACCGGCCGCCGCGCAAAGCATCGCGTCGGAGTCGATGGTGATGCAGTTCCGGCTCATTCGCGCGATCGCGCGCGGCCGTCTCGATACCTGCGAAGACTGCTTCGACGTGCTTGAAAGCGCTTATGAAAAAACGCTGCCACCGCTGGCCGCTCTGGTGCGCTAATACGGTGATGCGTGGTTGCGCGCACTTCGTGCCGCGCGGTTTTTCCGGGAATTGACCGTGGATGTATCGACACTCGATCCGCCCGCTGACGAGGGCGATGCTGGCCGTGCGCGCGCGACCGGCGCGATCGCGCAAGCGCATGATGCAGGCACTGCCCGCGCCGCGCCCTCGCTATGGCCGCAACGGCTCGACACCGGCTGGGCCTGTCTGAGCACCCCGCCGCACGCCTATGAGTCGCCGGCCGATCTGCCCGCGCAAGGCTGGCTCGCCGCGCAGGTGCCCGGCACCGTCGCGAGCGCGCGGCTCGCCGCCGGTCTGCTCGATGTCGATCACCCGCCACCGCTCGCATTCGACGATCACTGGTATCGCGTCACGCTGATCGGTACGGGGCGGCGCCGCTTGCGTTTTCATGGACTCGCGACGCTCGCGCAAGTGTGGCTCGACGATGTGAAGCGGCTCGATTCCGCATCGATGTTCATCGCCCATGATCTGGATATCGACCTCGATGGCCGCGCGACGCTCGTGCTGTGCTTTCGCTCACTGACGCCAGCGTTGGCGGCCAAACGCTCGCGTGCGCGCTGGCGGCCGCGGCTCGTGTCGCCGCCGACGCTTCGCAGCGTGCGCACCACGCTGCTCGGCCATATGCCCGGCTGGTGTCCGTCGATTCAGACGGTCGGCCCGTGGCGTCCGATCGAAATGCTCGGCGACGCGCCGCACGCATTCGACACGATTGATCTGACCAGCCGGCTCCAGCAAGAGGATGGGGTTGTTTCGTTGACTTTACGTTTCGTACGCCCCCACGACGTCGCGGCCTGCCGCGCGACACTTTCTTGCGGCGACCATGTTTCGTCTTTGCAATGGCACGATGCATATACACTCACCGGCGACGTGCGCGTGCCCCACGCGAAACGCTGGTGGCCGCATACGCATGGAGAGCCCACTTTATATCCTCTGACGTTGCAGCTCGTCGACGGCAACGTGATCTCTCAGTCTCTGGGCTCGATCGGCTTTCGTCGTATCGAAGTGGACCGCGGCGCCGATGCTGCGGGTTTCGCCTTGCGCGTGAATGAAGTGCCCGTATTCTGTCGCGGCGCATGCTGGACCAGCGCCGATCTCGTCACGCTAGCAGGCACCGAAACGCAATTGCGCCATACGTTCGAGCTCGCGCGCGCCGCTGGCATGAACATGCTGCGCGTCGGCGGCACGATGCTCTATGAGTCCGATCTGTTTTATGCGCTCGCCGACGAGTACGGCCTGTTGATCTGGCAGGACTTCGCGCTGGCGAATTTCGACTACCCGAACGATGCCGCGTTCAGCGCATTGATCGAGCGCGAAGCGAGCCAGTTCCTGAGCCGCACGCGTCGCTTTGCCTCGCTCGCGGTGCTGTGCGGCGGCAGCGAGGTCGACCAGCAGGCGGCGATGTTCGGACTGCCCGCGGCGCAGCGCGCGCAAGCGTTGTTTACCGAGCTGCTGCCCGCGCTCGTCGCGCGCGAACGTGAGGACGTGCCCTATGTCAGCAATTCGCCATCGGGCGGCGCGTGGCCGTTCTCGACCAACGAGGGCGTCACGCACTACTACGGCGTCGGCGCGTATCAGCGCCCGCTCGCCGACGTGCGCCGCGCGCAGGTGCGCTTCGCGGCCGAATGCCTGGCATTCGCCAACGTCCCCGACGAGGCGACGCTGCACGACGCGCTCGGCACGATCCACACGCACGATCCGCGCTGGAAAGCCGCCGTGCCGCGCGATCCTGGCGCAGGCTGGGATTTCGACGACGTGCGCGATCATTATTTGCAGGCGCTTTACGGCGTCGAGCCGGCGCGCTTGCGCTATGAAGATGCGGCGCGTTATCTCGATCTGTCGCGCGCGGTGGTTGCCGAGCTGATCGGCGACGTGTTCGCCGAGTGGCGGCGCGCGGGCTCGTCGTGCGGCGGCGGCCTCGTGTGGCAGTTGCAGGATCTGCGCGCGGGCGCGGGCTGGGGCGTGATCGACGCGACGGGACGGCCGAAAAGCGCGCTGCACGGCTTCGCGCAGACACTGCAGCCGTTGCAGATCACGCTCACCGACGAAGGCCTGAACGGCCTCGATATTCATCTGATCAACGAGCGCGCACAAACGTTTTGCGGCGAACTCGAACTGGTCTGTCTGCGCGACGGCAGCGTGAAGGTCACGTCCGCGCGACGCGCGCTGACGCTTGCCCCGCGCAGCCTGCAACGCATCAGTGCGGCCGCGCATCTGGGCCAGTTCTTCGATTTCACGCATGCGTACCGCTTCGGCCCACGCGCGCACGATGTCACGATTGCAACGCTCTACGATGCCGCGAGTGGCGAGATCGTGTCCGAAGCGTTTCATCTGCCCGAGCGTAGCGTGCACGCGCGTGATGACCTCGGTATGACCGTCGAGGTCGAACGTCGTGACGACGGCAGCGGCTGGCAGCTTGCGATCGAAACGAAGCGCTTTGCGCGCTTCGTTCATATCATTGACCCTCGTTATCGCGCGGTGCGCGACTGGTTCCATCTCGCGCCGAACCGGCGCTGTATCGTGCCGCTGCATGCGCTCGAACCGCTGCTGCCGACCGCCTTCGCGGCGTCGCCGCAAGAACTCGTTGCTCCTGCATCAAACGCGGCCTTTAAAGTGGATGAAACATGCGGGGCACCCCAGGGGGAAGTCCGCGCGATCAATGCGCTATCCGCCATCTTCTACGGCTAGTGGTCATTCCGAACTAGTCGCACGTACGCGAAGCGCCCCAAAGCTCGCTTCGCAGGTCTCGAACTGTCTGCCCGGCTCGCTCACTGTTGGCTCGAACGCGACTGTTGCCTGCTTTGAGAGGCCTTACGTGCGACAGCGCACGCACTCCATTTAACACTTCTGAATCATTTCCGGCACTTCACGAGGAGCGCTTCAAAACGTGCATGCGGCGCCAGGTTCAAATCTGAGACAGCTTCGACAGCACCCAGTTTTTGGCCGTGAAGCCTTTGATATCAAGGGATTCGCCCAAACCCGAAGCTTTCATACGATGCATTCCCCATCCGGCAGGGGTGTGCAGAACTGAAACAAAAAGCCGCTTTTACTCTCCCGACGCGCTCCGGGTTTCTTCGCTGCGCCGCATCAGCAGGCGTTTTCCCTAACGTTGGCACGGTCCTCGCTACTACCTCCACGCAACAGAGTGTCACCGCACACGAGCGCAACAACAGAGGCGGTGGCAGACAGGCCTAAAACGGGGCCGATGTGTTCATCCAGGCTGCTCGCCGGGCAGCCCACTCCCGAGGATGCGGGCATCGGATCAAATAAACGGAGAGAGTCGCGCGAGGCGCGACTTTCATGCGAGGACCGATCATGTTGACACTTCAATCCGATTTGCACGGTAACCATCTGCTGGGCGCAATGCCGTCGCACGAATGGCAGGCACTAGCTCCCCACCTCGAACTGGTTCATCTGCGCACCGAGCAACTGCTATGCGACTCGGGTCAACGGATCCATCATGTGTACTTCCCCACCACCGCGATCATCTCGATGCTCTCGACGATGGAAGACGGCAGCTCCGTCGAGATCGCCGCGGTCGGCCGCGAAGGCATGACCGGCGTGCCGGTCCTCACGGGCGGCGAAACCATGCCCAACCGCGTACAGGTGCAATGCGCGGGCTTCGCCTACCGGATGAGCGCGCAGGCGCTCAAGCAGCAGTTCGCGCGCTCCGACTTTCTGCGCCGCCTGATGCTGCTGTATATGCACGCTCTTCTGACCCAGGTCGCGCAGACCGCCGCGTGCAACCGCCATCACTCGCTCAACAAGCAACTGTGCCGCTGGCTGCTGATCGAGGTGGACCGCGTGGCGTCGAACGATCTGATCGTCACGCAGCAGCTGATTGCCGACATGCTCGGCGTGCGCCGCGAAGGCATCACCGAAGCGGCCGGCAAGCTGCACGACGAAGGCCTGATTCATCATAGCCGCGGTCATATCAAGGTGCTCGACCGCAAGGGCCTCGAAGCCCGCGCGTGCGAATGCTACGGCCTCGTGAAACGCGAATTCGATCGTCTGCTGCCGCGACTGCGCCAGGCCGAGACCGTCGAATAAGCGGCACGCGGCTCGATGACCGGGGTCGATTTGCCTATGTTCAGGATTACTGCTCGATGTCTCGACGCACTGTTCGTGATTGCAGGCGGTCTGCTCGCCCACTGGATGCGCTTTTCCGCGCCGATCGCGTTCGCCGATACCGAGCGTCTTCTGATCGCGTTCAAGTGTGTGCTGGTTCTGTTGCTGTTTCCGGGCTTCGGGGTCTATGAGACGTGGCGCGGCAAGGCGCTCGCGCCGGTGCTCGCGCGAATCGCCGCCGCGTGGCTCACGGTGGTCGCGACCGCGCTCCTGCTCGCGTTCACGCTGCATCGGACGGATGCGGTGTCGCGCCTGTGGCTCGGCTACTCGACGCTGATCTCCGGCGCGTTGATCATCGCGACACGCTGCATCATGCACGTGGTGCTGCGCTTCGTACGTCGCCGCGGCATGAACGCGCGCACCGTCGCGATCGTCGGCGCACCGGGGTTTGCGCGCACGCTGCTCGCGCATCTCGAGCATGCGCCGCAAGCGGGCTTCAAACCGGTGTGCGTGTTCGACACCAGCGTGCAAGGCCACGACGCGTATGGCGCGCGTCTGACCCGCCTACCCGTGCTGACGGATCTGGAAGCGTTCGCGACGAAGGTACGCAATGACCGCGTGAACGAAGTGTGGCTCGCGTTGCCGCTTTCCGAGGAACACACGATCTACCGCTTCACGCGCACCTTCAGACACGACTTCGTCAATCTGCGCTTCATTCCCGACGTGCGCAGTCTGTCGCTGTTCAATCAAGCGATCGTCGATGTCGTCGGTTTGCCGACGCTGAATCTGAGCGCGACGCCATTCTCGTCGCCGCAGATGTGGCCCAAGCTGATGTTCGACCGCCTGTTCGCCGTGCTCGCGCTCATCGTGCTCGCGCCGGTGTTCGCCGTGCTCGCGATCGGCATCAAGCTCACGTCGCCGGGACCGGTGTTTTTCCGGCAGATCCGCAAGGGCGTCGACGGCCAGCCGTTCGGCATCTACAAGTTCCGCTCGATGACCGTGCACCAGGAAGAGCACGGCCAGATCACGCAGGCGACCCGCAACGACTTGCGCGTGACGAAGCTCGGCAGCTTCATGCGTCGCACGAGTCTCGACGAGCTGCCGCAGTTTCTGAACGTGCTGCTCGGTCAGATGTCGGTGGTGGGTCCGCGTCCGCATGCGGTCGAACACGATGATCTGTACAAGGACCAGGTATACGGCTACATGCACCGTTACCGCATCAAGCCCGGCATCACCGGCTGGGCCCAGGTCAACGGCTATCGCGGCGCGACCACCAAGGTCGAGAAGATGGAAGCGCGCGTGAAGTTCGATCTCTTCTATATCCAGAACTGGTCGTTCTGGTTCGACATGAAGATCGTCTTCATCACGATTTTCAAGGGCTTTGTCGGCCGCAACGCGTTCTGACCACGCCATCGAGGCAATCGCATCCGGGAGTGTCGGTCATCGTGCCGGCACTGCGGCGCATGCGAAGTGCGGGTACTGAAGGCGGTGCGCTGAAGGATCGCCGGAATGCGCCTGCGTTCCATTCGAGAAAAACACCCAACCGGGCAACAACGCGTACACGCCGCTGCGAATAGAAGCGCCAACGCCGGCGGCCCGATCGACAGCCGCCGTGGTTGACGCAAGATGAGCAGCCGCGACGGACCACGTCATGGACGGGTCCGCCGCGCGACACCGCCTCTACAGGAACGCGCTGACATCGGTCTGAAACCGTACCGCGAGCGCCTTGGCGACTTTCTTGCTGATCGCGCGGCGCCCCGCGAGAATATCGCTGACCACGGTCGGCGACGCGATGCCGGCCAGATCCTTCTGCTTGAGACCATGCGTGATCAGCAGATGGCGCAGGACCTCGCGCGGCTCCGCTTTTGGAATCGTCAGGTTGCGCGCTTGCCAATGACCGACCAGTTCCGTCACGATCGCGTGCAGATCGGCGAGCGGATCGTTGTCGTTGCCGCTTAGATGATCGGACAGCGAATTGGCGACTCGCACCATCTGGTGATAATCCTCTTCGGTGCGAATCGGCGTGATCGGCAACTGGCTCTTCAGCGCAGCCCACGTTGCGGAGATGTCGGGAAAGGGTCCCGGAAGGCGATCGGCATTCATGAGTTTTAATTCGTCCTCGTCCAAAAGCCGTCGGCGCGTTAATCGGTGACGCGCGAATGACGACTGCCTGTTGTAGTGAATCGCCGTGACACGCCGAATTGCCGGCACGGCGAACTTCGCAGTGAGGAAATTCAGCGATCACGATAGCGAACGTCTGCTTCAGGTCGTTATGGCCACGCGAGGCATGCCGCGCCAGCGAATATCTCGCCCATAGCGCGTGGCGCGCACCCCGATGTGGTTTTTTGAAGTCCAATACTGCTTGCTTGACAATGACCCGCCGCGGCTGGCCTTGCACCCGCGGCGCCTATCGCGCGATACGCGATACGCGCTGCCGACACAAAGCGCGAAGCGGACGCGCCCACACCAAGAGCCGCCCGGACGCGTTGGTCAGAACGGCTCGTTACTGCCCGTTGCGAAATCACTGCATGACGACGAAAACCTCTTTCTCTCCTATCGAAAACTCCCCGAGGCGAGAACGGCGAAACACCCTCACCTCATTGCCTCCACCTGCTTTTCGGCGCCGTGTCGCTGGCGATGCCGAGTTCCCGGGTCGCGAGATCGGGCTGCGCCCACCTCACCGGCTCCCCCAGTTCCATCGCCGGCAGACCCTGAGCGACCGCCGCAATCGTGCGCGTGACCTCGGCCATGAACGCCCGCCGGAACACCTGAGGCGAAAACCGCTCGGCATTCGCGCGACAGGCCGCCGGCGTGATGTACGCGCTCAGCCGCTCGAAGCGGTCGATCGCGTCGAGCATTGACACCGCCGTCTGACGCGCGAAGAAAACGCCGGTCGGGTGCGGGTCGCCGACCGGCACTACCGTTTCGAGCGCCCCGCCCCGGGCGAACGCAATGACCGGCGTGCCGCAGGCCTGCGCTTCGAGCGGCACGATGCCGAAATCTTCCTCGGCGGCGCACACGAAGGCTCGCGCACGCGCCAGATACTCCTTCAGTACGCCGAATGGCTGATAGCCGAGGACCGTCACGTTCGGTCCTGCCTTCGCGCGGATCGACGCCATTTGCGGCCCGTCGCCGATCGCGATCAGCTTGCGCTGCGGCGTGGCGTTGAACGTCTCGACGATCAGATCGATGCGTTGGTGCGGCACCATCCGCGACACGGTCAGATAGAAATCGTCTTTTTCGGTGCGCAGTTCGAATTCGTTCACGTCGACGGGCGGCGGAATCACCGCGGCATCGCGCCGATAGGTTTTCATCATGCGCCGCGCGACCGATTGCGAATTCGCGATCAGACGATCGACACCATTCGTCGACTGCGCGTCCCAGCCGCGCAGGTAATGCAGCAATACCCGCGCGGCCCACGACTTCGGCCCGCGCAGCAGATTCGCTTCGCGCAGATACTGATACTGCAGATCCCACGCATATCGCATCAGCGAGTGCACGTAACTGATGTGCGTCTGATGAGGGCCGACCAATACGCCCTTCGCGACTGCGCAAGAACTGGTGATGATCAGGTCATAGCTCGACAGATCGAACCGTTCGACGGCGAGCGGCATCAAGGGCAAATAGGCGCGATAACGGCTGCGCGCAAACGGCAGGCCTTGGATGAACGACGTGGTGACCGGCTTACCGGCAAGCGGCGTGCGATCTTCGAGAAAATCGACGACGCTGAAAATGTCGGCGTCGGGAAAGCACTCGATGATCTGCCCGAGCACTTTCTCGGCGCCGCCGGGAGCGACCAGCCAATCGTGCACGATCGCCACTTTCATATTCCGTCCTGTCTGTCACGAATCGCCACCTGGCCTCAGAGAAGAGTGTATGTGCCACGTTCCTGACTGTGCGTGCGCGTGCCCACATTCGACGTGCGACAGTACGCGAGTAATTCGGAGAGTCCGTTCGCGTCTGCAAAAACACGGCTTCATTCCCGCGCTTTCGTATGTGCACTACGCCTGACGTATCGCCTCACGCCTGCTCGCCAGTCCTGCCCACACCTTTACGATCGGAGCGCTGCGCGAACGACGGGCTAGCGACCTCGACGGCCGCTGTGCCTCGCGTGCCTCGCGTGCCTCGCGTGCCGTTTGGCGATCGGAGCAGTCAGTTGGGAGGGCCGGGTTCGCCTTGGGGGAATTTCGCCGTGCGCTGCACGGCGCGCGACGCAGTGGTGCTGCTGTCGGACGGTCCGTTGCGCGTGCGCTTCGCAGCGCCTGGCGCGCGGATGATCGGCGACGCGCGCGTGTCGGGCATCGCGCGGCGGGCATCGGCGGCTAATTGTCTGCGCACGGTGCCGGGCATTTTCCGCCAGGTGCGCGCGATTGCCGCCGCGGCGGGCGGTATAAGCGGGATCGTGCGGCACGACCGCAACAAAAAACGCGTGTGAACCGTTGGAGCGGCTCACACGCGTCAGAGCGAACAGAAACGCAATTCGCTTAATTCTGGCCGTACGTGATCGTCTGCACGCCGGTGTCCGTGCCGAGCAGGCACAGACTCGCGCCGCGGCCCGCGAACAGGCCGACCGTGACGACGCCGGGCCATGCGTTGATATGCGCCTCGAGCGTGCGCGGGTCGCTGATGCTCAAGCCCTTCACGTCGATGATCTCGTTGCCGTTGTCGGTGATAAACGGCACACCCTCTTTCGTCACACGCACGACGGGCACGCCGCCGAGCGCCGTCACGCGCCGGCCGATCGCGGTGCGCGCCATCGGCACGACTTCGATCGGCAGCGGGAAATAGCCCAGCGTCTCGACGACCTTGCTCGCATCCGCGATGCAGACGAATACTTCCGACACCGACGCGACGATCTTCTCGCGCGTGAGCGCGCCGCCGCCGCCCTTGATCATCGCGCCGCTGTGATCGATTTCGTCGGCGCCGTCGACGTACACCGGCAGCGAGTCGATCTCATTCAGGTCGAGCACCTTGAAGCCGTGCGATTGCAGACGCGCGGTGGTGGCGAGCGAACTCGACACCGCGCCGCGATAGCGGGATTTGGTGGCGGCCAGCGCGTCGATGAAGCAGTTCGCGGTGGAGCCCGTGCCGACGCCGATCACCGAGCCTTGCGGCACGTTGGCATTCACGTAATCGGCGGCGGCCTGGCCGACCAGTTGCTTGAGTTCGTCTTGAGTCATGGGAGAGGCGGGAAAAGCGTGAAAAACCCGTAGTTTACCGGAGTGGCGCGGAGAAGGCCGGGTTTGGGTGGCTTTGTGCCGCGGACCACGTTTGTTTGCCGGACACGATTGGACACATTGAGACACAGGAATCATCCATCGCCATCACGAATTGATCGGCGAAATTGATCTATTCATGAATGCGCACCCGATGGACCTTGATCCCGCTTTCGAAAGGGAATACGACACTGGCTTTTGCGCCAAATTGTGGGGCTACACTAAAGCGCCTCCTGCGCAAATAGCTGTATTTTCCGCACTCAAAGCAAAACGCCCGGAACCACCACCGCGTTCCGGGCGCCCACAATCGGGCAACAAACAAGAACGACGACAGAAAAACTACTTCTTCACCGCCCGCTGCCGCACAGCCTCGAACAGACACACTCCGCTAGCCACGGATACATTCAAACTCTCCACCGTTCCCGCCATCGGAATGTTCATGACGACATCGCAGGTTTCACGCGTCAGGCGTCGCATGCCCTCGCCTTCGGCTCCCATCACGAGCGCCACCGGCCCGTCGAGTTCCGTTTCGTAGACACTCTTCTGCGCGTCGTCGGCCGTGCCGACCACCCAGACACCCGCGTCCTTCAGTTCGCGCAGCGCGCGCGCCAGATTCGTGACCGTGATGTACGGGACCGTGTCGGCCGCGCCGCTCGCGACTTTCGCGGCGGTCGCGTTCAGTCCCACCGCGCGATCGCGCGGCGCGATCACCGCGTGGGCGCCGGCCGCGTCGGCGACGCGCAGGCAGGCGCCGAGATTGTGCGGATCGGTCACGCCGTCGAGCACGAGGATCAGCGGCGAGCCGCTGATGCCGTCGAGCAGTTCGGCGAGATTCTGCGCAAGCGGCAGATCGCCCGCACGCGCGACCACGCCCTGATGACGTTCCGTGCGCGCGAGGCCCCACAGACGCGTTTCGTCGGCGGCGATCAGACGCACGCCCGCGTCTTTCGCGGCGTGCAGGAATTCGGTCATACGACGGTCCTTGCGCGTCGCGTCGTAATAGACATCCTCGACCGTCGACGCATCGTGCCGGATACGCGCGGTCACTGCGTGGAAACCGTATAAGACCTTATGACGTGCCATGACTGAACAACCTTTGATGGGGCGCGCGTTCAACGCGCGCCACTGTGATGAATATGAAACCAAAAGGCAGACCGCGCGCAACCGGCACGTGCTCACGTGCCCGCTGCGCGCGGTCCCGGCGCTGTGAAAGCCTCAGCGCTTCTTGCGTGCCTGCTTCGACGCCGCCTTGGTCGCGACACCGTGCTTCCTCGCCACGCGCGCTTCCTTGACCGCCGCGCTCTGCGCGGGCGCGGCCCTCTTGCGCCGCGGACCCGGCACCGACGCGCCACTTTCCACCGGCGGCATCACGCGCACGCGCGGGCCAGCGCCTTCTGCCTTGTCCGCCGCGATACCGCGTGCCAAAGGCGGCTTGATCGGCGTATCGCGCACAAGGCGGAAGTCGATCTTGCGCGCGTCGAGATCGACGCGGCTCACCTGCACGCGCACGCGATCCGACAGCCGGTAGCGAATGCCGGTTCGCTCGCCGCGCAGCTCGTTCTTGATCTCGTCGTACTGGAAGTAGTCGGAGCCGAGTTCGGTCACATGCACGAGGCCTTCGATGAACAGAGAATCGAGCTGCACGAAAATACCAAACGACGTGACGCCGTTGACCATGCCGCCATACTCTTCGCCGAGCTTGTCGCGCATGAAATAGCACTTGAGCCACGCTTCGACATCGCGCGATGCTTCGTCCGCGCGGCGCTCGTTCGCCGAGCAGTGCAGCCCAAGTTCTTCCCAGATCGCCACGTTGTTCGCGCGCCCGCGGGCGCCCCGCTTTTCCTCGTCGGCCTGTTGCATCGCGCGGGCGCGCGGCGACAGTGCGGTATTGAGCTCGACGCCGTGCGGCGGCTGCGGCTGATACTTACGGCCCTGCAGGATCGCGTAGATCGCGCGATGCGTGAGCAGGTCGGGGTAACGGCGGATCGGGCTCGTGAAGTGCGCGTAGGCCTCGTAGGCGAGGCCAAAGTGGCCGATGTTGTCGGGGCTGTAGACCGCCTGCTGCATCGAGCGCAGCAGCATCGTCTGCAGCATCGAGGCGTCGGGCCGGTCGCGGATCTGCGCCATCAGTGCGGCGTAGTCGCTCGCGTGCGGCGTGTCGCCGCCGCCGAGCGTCAGGCCCATGCCGCGCAGGAAGGTACGCAGGTTCTCGAGCTTTTCCGCGCTCGGGCCCGCATGCACGCGGAACAGGCCCGGATGCTTGTTGCGCTTGAGGAAGTCCGCCGCGCACACGTTCGCGGCCAGCATGCATTCCTCGATCAGCTTGTGCGCATCGTTGCGCGTGCGCGGCACGATCTGCTCGATCTTGCCCTGCGCGTTGCAGACGATGTACGTCTCCGTCGTATCGAAGTCGATCGCGCCGCGCTTCTGACGCGCCGCGAACAGCGCCTTGTAGACGCCATACAGATTCTGCAGTTGCGGCAGCAACGCGGCGCGGCGGGTCGCTTCCGGGCCTTTGGTGTTTTTCAGCACCGCGGCGACTTCGGTGTAGGTGAGCCGCGCGGCCGAATGCATGACGCCCGGATAGAACTGATACGCCTTCACGTCGCCACGCGCGGTGACGATCATGTCGCACACGAGCACGCAGCGGTCGACTTGCGGATTCAGCGAGCACAGTCCGTTCGACAGCTTCTCCGGCAGCATCGGGATCACGCGGCGCGGAAAATACACCGACGTGCTGCGCTCGATCGCGTCGGTATCGAGCCCGCTTTGCGCAAGCACGTAATGCGACACGTCCGCGATCGCGACGATCAGGCGGAAACCGTCGCCGCGGCCCACCTGCACCGGCTCGCAATAGACGGCGTCGTCGAAGTCGCGCGCGTCCTCGCCGTCGATCGTGACGAGCGGCACGTCGCGCAGGTCGACGCGATGGCGAATGTCGGCCGGGCGCACTTCGTCGGGCAGCTTCGCCGCTTCGGCCAGCGCGGCCTCGCCGAACTCGTGCGGCACGCCGTACTTGCGCACCGCGATTTCGATTTCCATGCCGGGGTCGTCGATATCGCCCAGCACTTCGACCACACGGCCGAGCGGCTGCGAATGACGGCTCGGAAAATCGGTCAGCTCGACCACCACGACCTGGCCAACTTTCGCCTTGCGGGTGTTCTGCGTGATCAGGATGTCGTGGCCGATGCGCTTGTCTTCGGGCGCGACGATCAGCGCGCCGTTCTCGTTGAGCAGACGGCCGATCACGCGCTTGTTCGCGCGGTCGGTGACCTCGACGATGTGCCCTTCGGGCCGCCCACGCCGGTCATAGCCGACGATGCGCGCGAGCACGCGGTCGTTGTGCATGACCTTCTGCATCTCGCCGTTGGGCAGGAACAGGTCGTCCTGGCCGTCGTCGCGAATCAGGAAACCGTAGCCGTCGCGATGGCCCTGGACGCGGCCCGCGACGAAGTTCGACGGATGGGTCAGTTGATAGAGATTGCGCTGATCGAGCCGGATCTGGCCGTCGCGCTCCATTGCGCCGAGACGCTTGAAAAATCCTTCGCGCTCCTGGCGCTTGATCGACAGGGCTTCGGCGATGTCGTTCGCGGCAAGCGGCATTTCACTCGTGCGCAGCACGCCGAGGATTTCTTCGCGGCTTGGAATCGGATACGGAAATTTGCTCAAGGGCTTGTCGATGATTTTTTCTCGTTGCATGGACGTCGGTCGGCGATGTGATCCGGCCTGGAAGGCGTTTGCGTAATGCGCGCAGTCGCGCTCGGCTGCATCTGCACGGCGGCTGCGCTGGCTCGGTCATTGCACCTGCTGCTTTCTGCTCTTCTGCTCCACTGCGATTTGCACCGGAAACTGCCTGGGTCCGGCTCGTTCGACGCCAGCCGACGCGCGTCTGCCTGATCGCAAGTGACACTCGCGTCGGGACGCCGGATGTGCATCGTGCCAACGAACTACTGCGAGGCATTCTAACACCCGTGTCGGGCGCCACGCGGGCCTGCGGCGGTGGTTGGGACGCATAGTGCGCCGGGCTCGCCGCGAGGTTGAATCGCGTTCGGCAAATCGCTTGACAGGTCGGAATCTGTCGCTATAATTGCGGTCTTTGCTGTTCATCACCTGCCCAGGTGGCGAAATTGGTAGACGCACTAGGTTCAGGTCCTAGCGGTGGCAACACTGTGGAGGTTCGAGTCCTCTCCTGGGCACCATCAGTTGTTCCGGCGTAAGCCGTAGTGGTCCGAGAAACCCCGTAAGATCAAGGTCTTACGGGGTTTTTTGTTGCCTGCAGTTCCGTTACGTTCCGCTGACGTCGATCATTTTTACGTATACTGTTGCGTATACCAGATTCGGGGGCTTTCTCATGCCCAGACGCGTCGATTCGAAGTCGGAATTGGTCTTTCGCGCCGCCAAGCCGCGCGCGCAGCCTTACCTGCTCGCTGATGGAAATGGTCTTGCACTGAGGGTCCGGCCAAACGGTACCCGGACGTGGCTGTTGCGATATCGGCGACCAGGCACCAGCAAGGAAAACTTCCTCAGCCTTGGTCCCTACCCTGACGTCTCGCTCGTGGATGCGCGTAAAGCAGCCACCATCGCGCGCAACCTCGTCCGCGATGGCACCGATCCCGTCGAGCACCGGAGAGCCGAGTCAGCGGCGCGCAAGCGCGCAGCCGAAGGCGCATTTCAGCTTGTGGCTCAGAAGTGGCTCGCATTCAAGCGCAAGGAGTGGGCCGATGAGACGTACCGGAAGGCCGAGTTCGTGGTGCGCGAGTACCTGAGTCCGGCGCTTGGCAATAAGCCGATTTCGACCTTGGCTACGCCCGAGGTCAAACCCGTGCTGGAAGCGATTGCGGCGCACGCGCCGAACCTCGCCACGAAAGCGCGCCAGTACGTCGGCGGCATCGTGACCTACGCAATACAACACGGTCTAAGAGAAGACGGTATTCCGCTGTCGCTGCGCGGCGTCATCCCACGGCATAAGAAAGGGCATATTCCGGCAATCACGAAACCCGCCGAGATCGCGCCGCTCGTGCAAGCCATTAACACCTATAAATCGCCGATCACGCGGGCCGCCCTGAAACTGACCATGCTTACCGGTCTGCGTCCGGGGATGGTCGCAGCCGCACCCTGGGACGAAGTGGATCTCGATGTGGCCGAATGGCACGTCCCGGCCGGCCGGATGAAGATGCAGCACGAGCACATCGTGCCACTGCCGAAGCAAGCGGTTGAGTTGCTCGAGGAACTCGAGGCTCTGACCGGCCGCGGACACTACGTCTTCCCCTCACCGGCGCGCCAGAAGACGCCGCATTTGCACCGGGATGCCCTAAGCAAGGCATTGCGCGAATTGGGCTTCCAGGGAAAGCATGCAACTCACGGATTCCGCGGCATGCTACGCACCGTGGGGACGGAGCGGCTAGGCATCGACATCGACATTTTGGAGGCGCAACTCGCGCACGCAAAACGAGGGGACGTGCAGAAGGCGTATGACAGGACAACCTTCGACGATGACCGTCGCCGCGTTATGCAAGAGTGGGCTGATTACATTGACCGGCTCTGCAGCGCGAAGCCGTAATTGAGCCGACCGATGACGACGCCCTCGCTACTTGGAGCACCGCCCATTCTCATTCAACGCCTTCTCGCTCGTCTTGGGCACCCTCCCCACTCGATTGTCAATCCCAAGGCGGGAGCCCAGTCGGGACAGCGTTTCCGCCTTGTCACGCTGGATCGATACCGTCAGTGATACCGGAAACTCCAAGCAGCAGTTGTCAGCTTTGACGAGACTGTATCGGAGAATCGACCCGTGCTTCCATTGAAAGATCGCAGACACGAAGCATTCGAGGACGGCTTCTGTCGAAATACCGTCGTCGATACCGTCAGGCACGTTCCAACACGGTCCCGGCAGAGCCTGCGGAAGCTATGCTACGCCCTCAGAAGCGGGGAAGCTTCTCTGCGACAAAGCAAACGCTCTCGAAGCGCTACAGCCGCCGCAATCAAAATAATAGTGGCAAATTCTTGCACCGCCACGCTCAATTCCACGATTCCGGGCTGCGCCTCACCGATGTCGATCTCATATTGGCCGGCTGCTATTTCGACGTCTACATCTCATTTGCGCGGGCCCACCCGGTCTCAGCACCACCAGCGGTCAGAAAACCGACCTGGGATCCGACTCCGCTAACGGCACGTCGCTGATCCAGCGGTTCTTATTGACCCAGCGAGACTCGCCTCCGCCACCGTCAAGGCCGATCGTCAGCGATTTCTTCGCCCGTGACCTCGGCTAGGCGCAATGTCAGCATATTTTACGCATAAGTTGACATTGTCAGATTTAAATCGTACATTGCTGACATTGGAGGGCGCTATGTCTGACGGACCATTCAGAAATGTCGCATTAACTAGTCGTTGGAAGGTATACGGCCAAAAGCTGGTTAGCGACGCCACGAGCGCTGAAGAGCGCATGGCGCAGGCTTGCCACAGCATGATTCGCGACGTAGACATGAAGACCTTCCATCCCCTTTTCGGCGAACTCAGAGCACATGCCCAGCGCCCCCAAATGGATCTGGACCCTGCGGCAGCGATCGAGACGATCTTTGATCGCCACCCCAGGTCGTTTCTGTCCGAGTCTCTGAACAGGCATTTGATCGCGAATCTCAGGGATCAGATTTCGACGAAGCAAGCACTTGATCAAGCGTTGGGGAACACGGCAAGAGAATGGATCGGCACCACTAAGAATCGGCTCGACGAACACTGCATTCGTGCCCGCGATCTTGGAGACATGAAGCGCGAGGATTATCGAAAGGGCCTTGAGCGAAACCACGAAACCTTTTCTGCCATGAAGCCTGATGAGCTCTGCGCTGCTTTGGCCTCCGGTAACAAGCGCGCATTTGGCGAAGCGCTCCATAAGAAAAGCGGCGTAGATGAGGGCCCTGAAGAATGAGCACTAGCGTCAAAAAACCAGCTAGATCGGAAAAGCGTCTGGTTGTCCTCGAGAATGGGCAGAAGCGCGGTCGTGCCGTCCCGAAGGATGCCGAAATCGCGGAAATCGGCCAGCACATCCGCTTTGATCCGTCAGCTCTCGATAGCTTCGACGTTGAGGGGTGCAAGCCAATTCACTACGATATGCTCGTTCTCTGTGCCGCCGTGGAGTTCGCTGATCGTCGCTGGAAGCGGCCGCTGGGCTGGCGGCGCATCTTACATGTGACTCTTCCCGTTGCCGCCCCCGAGAGTTGGCAGCAGCCGGAGGTTCTGAACAGCCTCCAGGGCGTCTTGAACCATCTGACCGGCGACACGTGGCAATTCACCTTTGTGAAAACGAAGGCGCCCTCGCCAATCGGCTCGCGACAGATACCTTTGGACTTTGGTAAGACCAAGACCTTTGCTGTTGCCTACAGCAATGGTTTGGACTCGCGCGCAGTATCGGCCTTGAGCGGCGCAAGGGACGAAGCCCTTTGTATCCGGGTCGCTGGAAATTACCAGCGCCCCAAGGACGGCGATAGCTACTTCACTCAGATTCCCTTCGAGACCAAGGAATACCGTGGCAGCGAGAGTAGCTTCCGCTCACGCGGATTTCAGTTCGCAGCGGTAACAGCGATTGCCACGCAGCTCTCGAACGTGACTCGGATTGTCGTTCCAGAGAGCGGACAGGGAGCGCTTGGACCGGTGCTGCTTCCGCTGTACAACGTTTACCCTGACTATCGCAACCATCCGACGTTCTTTCGAAAGATGGAGCAGTTCATCAGGGCATTGCAAAACTACCAGGTCAGTTTTGAGCAACCGCGCCTTTGGTTCACGAAAGGCCAAACACTAAGCGCATTCTTGCACATACCTGGAAAGTCTAAAGAGCATCTGACGAATACTCGATCCTGCTGGCAAACACGCCGAGTAGTTAATGTAGGTGAGAAGAAACAGTGTGGCCTGTGCGCTGCCTGCCTGCTGAGGCGCTTGAGTCTGCATGCCGCCGGAGTCACAGAGACTCGCGACACCTATATTGTGTTCGATCTTGCCGCCTCCGATGTGGGAGATGCTTTGTCGGTCATCCCTCAGAAGGCCGATAGAGACATCATGATCGAATATGGAAGCGTCGGTGCGCGCCATCTGCAGCATCTTGCGGACATGGCCGGTCGACCCGACGACGGTCTTCGCGCGTACGCTTCGCAAATCGCGATCGCGACCGGGGAAACCTATGAGGAAACTTTGAAAAAACTGAAATGGATGTTGGCATCACATGCCAAAGAATGGCGAGCATTTCTGTCCGCTCAAGGGCAACAAAGCTTCCTGAACAACTGGATGGATGGAGGACGCTATGGCTGATCTAAATGAGCTGACCTCACAGGAAATTGGACGCCGCCTGCGAATAGCACGAGAGAACGCAGCCATTCGGCAAGAGGATGCAGCCCAAATCATCGGCGTTTCCCGCCCCACTCTCGTATCCATCGAGAAGGGCGTACGCCGCGTGCGTATTCAGGAAATCCAGTTGCTCGGCCGCCACTACGGCGTATCAGTGAACGCTCTGCTCCGCCGGGAAGCCGTTCACGTCGACTTATTGCCTCGCTTTCGAAAATTGCGTGAAACAGAAGACGCGCAAACCGCTGATGCTATCCGGCTATTCAACGACTTGATTAAAGCGGATGTTGAAATGGAGAATATACTGGGCATTCAGCGCCGACGAAATTATCCGCCGGAGCGCGGCCTCAATGAGGGCGACGTCACGGCACTTGCCGAAAAGCATGCCAAGGAATTGCGCGACTGGCTTGGTCTTGGCTCTGGACCGATTGCCGACATTTTCTCGGTAATCGAGCTGGATCTTGGCATCCGCCTGTATCAGCGTCGCCTTGCTTCCAACTCGAAGATTGCGGGCCTCTTCAACTACGATGAAAGCATTGGTGCCTGCATTCTTCTCAACGCTAGTCATCCGTTACCCCGGCGCATCCAGTCCGCGGCGCATGAGCTCGGCCACTTCTATGGGACGCGTCAGACTCCGGAGGTGCTCGAAGAAGATGAGAAATTCCTGTCACGCGACGAGCGCTATGCCAACGCTTTTGGTCGTACTTTCCTGACGCCGGCCGAGAGTTTCTCGGAAAGCTTCCGCCAATTGAAGCAGATCACTGGCAAGACGACCCGCCGTCTAATAATTCTCCTCGCCCAACAGTACAACATATCGCGACAGGCGTGCTGCCTCCGGCTCGAGGAATTAGGGCTTGCCAAGAAAGGTACCTGGGTCTGGTTCGAGAACAATGGCGGCATCACCGATGAGCACGCTCGGGAGGTTCTCGGCGAAATGACTGAACGCCGAGATCCGGCGAAAAGCGATGCCGACCGTCCCATCTCCCACCGCCTGAGCTTGATGGCACATGCCGCCTGGAAGCGCGAATTAATGTCGGAAGGACAATTGGCGGAGTTACTAAAGTTAGGCCGAGTGGAAGTACGCGGCATTATCGATCAAATCGAGCTTGAGGAAAGGGATACGGATGAACTGCTCAAGCTCCCGGATTGATATCGTGAACCAATGGGTTCTCGACACCAGCGTACTGATTAACCTTCACGCGTGCAAATATGGTGAACGAATCCTCTCGGCCATCCCGAACGACATTCTCGTTCCCGAAATCGTCGCGGGAGAACTGGAACATGAGAGAAGCCGTAAAAATGGCGAGTACACCTTTCTGCAGGCGCTTGTGGCAGATCGAATCGTTACTGTCGTCGGTCTAACCGACGCTGAGTATCTGATTTTCCACGAACTTACTTCGACGTCTCCGTCGCTGGATGATGGTGAGGCCGCGACGATTGCCATCGCCGCCTCCAGGCAACTTCGACCGGTTATTGATGAACGAAGGGGGCGAATACGCGCCGGCACACTGCTGCCAGCGTTAGTGCCGCACTGGTCGCTAGACCTTCTTTGGCATCCGACGGTCATCGCCACACTTGGTGTCCAACATGCTGTAGACGCGCTATATCACGCCCTACGCGATGGCCGCATGCGGATTCCCTCGGAAAATGCGGATGAAGTTATTGCACTCATAGGCGTAGAGCGGTCGCGCGACCGCACTTGTCTCCCCGGGTATCGCGAACGATTTTCTGGCAGTCAAAACCATCAAGATGGTGACGTCACCGCGTTGACGGAGCGCTAAAAATAACTACTGCGCCAACTCTTCACCCACGTCGATCGGCCTTTGCAAGCGCATACGGCGGGAAGGCAGATGTCGAGGTCGAGGGAAAGCAAGGTGATTATCTTCGCGCTCAGGCAGTTGAAAGACGCCTCAGGAAGTACGCTGCGCACTCCTTCTCGAAGTCTTTGCTGTTCCGTCCCTGTGGCACAATGAATTTGTCTGGAAAATATATCTTGTCCCCAATGTCGCTCGATACACCCGCCGAAACTACCAAAGCCAGTCCGCCCGTTGAGCATCGTCCTCCCAGTGGGGCAATCGTCTTGCGACCGGTCTCCGGAAATGTCAGACCTAGTGAGGATCTCCGCGCGATACAAGGGAAAGTCGTGGTTTGGTGGTTCGGCGGCATAGTTCAGAACCGCCGCGATGAAAGCGTGCCCAAAGTCGCAGTGTTCCTCCGAACGCTCGACAAGGACAATGTACCCCGAGCATGGCAGCAAATTAGCGTGGCGTTGACCCACTTGGGCATTCTGCGCATTGGGACGGTTTGGCAAAATGGAGTTTGAATGGAGTTTGTATTGGCAAAGCTGAACAAGACGATCTGCGTGCCGAGATCGAGTTTACTCCAGGGGAATGGAGTTTTACCTCTCCTGACGAGTGTTTGTATAAAGGTGAACCGAGCCCCCTGTCCGGCTCCGACTACCCGCTCCGGTATCAACGCGACAGGAATTGGTTGATTAGCTTCCGCTTGCCCAACGGAGGCAATCTTCTTGTCCCATGCATCGAGTTTTTGACCCGATGTTATGGCCGCTCCCAGGAAGTGCCTCGCATACTTACAACGTATCGTTGGGAAGAAGCTGCGAACCGCTTTTTCGCTCCATTCGACGCGACAGCGGTCGAGCCAGGGTACTGGCCGATCAGATTACGCAAGCGTCTGCACAACGGAGACACGGTATTCCTCGCCCATGCATTGCACGACGATTTCGCGCGAAACGCAGCAAAGAGCATTTTCACTCAGATCAGCACTGCATTCAACCGCGGCGACTCGTACGCTTTCCCCAAAATAGGCCCGTGGTTCTCGGGCACAGCAACGATCAAGGTCCGTGGCCACTGGATAAACAATGGCCGGACGTTTTTGGCTCTTCGCGTCGATGGCTTGACAGAACCAAGCGGCATTCCACTACAGCGCGATAGGGAAAATTCGAACAAAGTGGAAAATCCGGCGACAGGCAGCGGCATCGGAGAAGCGTGGAAAGGAGCACCGGGCCGTCACATCGTTCGCCCCCCAGAGATCGTGGACCTCACTGATGCTAATGCCCCGCAGTTCGGGGCCGCGTCGACCGACGTGGTCGAAGACGACTTCGAAGTATTGGGAGAAAAGCGGGCAGTTAAGGATTATCGCCGCTACCAAGCGGAAACATCCGCAGGGAAACGCAGCGATGGGCGCAATCCAGACTCGTTCTCAAGTGGAGAAGTCCGCGGTGCCGGGACTGACACCGGCCATGCTTCCATTCACGCGCATGTGGCAATGGAATCCGAAGGCACACTACGTGACATGTGGAATGCTCTCCGAAAACTCCCAACGTCACATCCCGATCAGGTTCGCAGCGTTGAATGGTACACGCACGAGAATGGTTTCAGAAGCAGCGAGCCACCACAACTCGTCGCGCTTACACCGTTTGACAAAGACGACAAGGACATTACAACGAAGAAGCGCAACTGGCTTTTCTTCGATGTCGAACACCGCCTTCCTCGCGGCATACTTGTAGCGCGCGTTGTTAGCCCCAAAAAGGTAATTTACATCGTTGAAATTCAGAGGCGTCCGCGAATTGCGAAAGCAGATGATGGCACGGAAACTGGTGCGGAAGAAAGTTTCCAAGGTCTGGTTTTCGAACTTCACGATGAACTTACGTTTCTCGACTGGCTGAATTACTTGCTATCCGAGATTAGGCATGTCGTCGGTATCGTAAAAAATCTGACAGCTCCATGCCCTGGCAATGCTTTTTCGTTCAGGCACGTACGGTCCGGCGACAAGCATCCAGGTCAAGCTGCAGTGAGAAATGCTCTCGAGAAACTCGACATCAAAGTCTGACAACAAATCAATCCTTGCATTGTGCAAGTCAGCGTAACATTGGACCGGCTGACTCCAGACTCATTTTTTTCCAAAAAGCATCCAACGGGTCCTGCATGTGCCAAGCGACGGACACAGAGGTCAACTTTCAACGCGAACCGCTGGAGCAGATAGAAACTGAGAATCCCTGCCCCGTTTGATCGCGAATTGTTTCGCTCCACGTACTACTGCATAGGCCGGTCATTATCTTCCCCTGCCCGACGTGCATGCTGGCCGGGAGCGACCGATTTCGCGCCTCTATTAGGTCTGTCCTTCGCGCGAGCACACGCCACCGTCCGCGTGTCTTCGATCCTCTCGCCACGCACGTAAAGCGTTCAATGGCTCAACAACAAGCAAAGCCGTCAGTCATAACGTACTCCACACTGCCGCCGCGATGACGAGAAAGTACATTTCCGGGTTTGTTGTCAATACCGATTCCCGTGCATTCGCGCTTGAGCCATATGCTCATAGCTTGCAAACCCGCTAGCAGGCCATACGGATCGCCAACTGGCGCGCTCGCTCCCGGAGCTCCATGTACAAAAAGCAACACGGATTGTATCCAATCATAAATCTGCCTTTGGGTCGCCGCATCGAGGTCTTTCAACAGTTCAGTTTCCGTTACAGTGTATGGATCATTCGATCCTGAGATGAAAGGTCCGAGCGGCGCTCGATGACAATCGATTCTCGGAAAGCAAGGTAATGACTGGGTATGGACGAATCGGACAAACTGATCGTAGGCTTCGTCTTGAGAGATCTTGACCGCTCTCTCCGCTGCATGGTTCAGAAGGACGAATGACCCCGTTCCAGAATGTGTCGAGATTTCTTCGTACCCGGCGGATTTGTAGTGGGTTCGTTCGCTTGTTAGATACATAGTTTGCATTTCTGACGTGACCTCTTGATACGAGAACCGCTACCCCCAAACAAGACAGCACAAGACCATCTGGCAATCCGCCTGCATTTATTGCGGGTGAAGCTATCAAACCGAAGCGGAAGACTCGACCTTTAGTGGTTTCGACGTATACGCCACCGCGTCAATATGAAAGAACTGCGGCCTGTCGTGAAGCTTCACTGGGAACGTCGGCTCGTGAGTAAGATCGTCCAGCAGCGCCGAAACCGCACTATCGCTGAAAACAACAAAGTTGGTACCACCCGCATGCTGAACGGAGGAGAAAATCACACCACCGAAATCGCCCGCGAGTTTGTGACGAATAAACTCGACCATCGCTTGTGTCGTGATATAACCGGTTTCGCCTTCGCGCACTGGCTTAGCGATGACCTCCGGCAGATGGAGCAACAATTCACGGCAGATCTGTCGCTCTTCATAGTCCTCGTACCAGTAGCCCAGCTTCGTTGGAGCCCTGAAGTTCTTAAAATTTCGGAAATCAAAGAACCTGATGGGACGTGTAGTCTCGAATAGACCAACCGCTACCGTCACGTCAAGGCGCCCAGTCGTCGCGTCCCTCAAACCCGCGTCGCGTCCGGGTTTCGCATTTCTTTCGGAAACGAAAAAACGAAAATAACGGGATCGTATGCGATATGGATACGACAACGTCGTCACCAGCACTACGGGCTCTGCCGGGCAGCACACTCGCACGACTGTGGAATGCTGCGCCGGATTGCTTGGCATCTCCCCTGGAATCGTTGCCGCATTTGCTTGTTTCCTGATACTGTTCTGCGCGAGAGCGATGAGGTTTACCCCAATCCAAATATAGAATTCCCATGGGACCGAGCGGCGAGGCCAAATCAACAGTGCGTGCACCGAGCGCGGCCAACCCTGCAACGAAACGCAATACCAGCGACCCCGGCGACGCCACGGAGCGCAATTTCCGGTATCAGCATGCGTACGGGGTCATGCTTATGGTTGCGGCCCGGCTTGGGACGCGACCGTACACCGCGCTGTGGTGCGAACATCATGAGGACTTTCTCGCCGAGAACGGCCAGGGCATCTTCGATGCATACCAGATCAAGACATCACGCCCGGAACGCGGCGCCTGGGACTTGGCCGATAGCGAACTGACAAGGTCGATCGGGCGCTTCGTTGATCTCATAGCGGAATTCGGCGACCGGATTGGTCACGTCTACTTCGTCTCCAATACAGAGTTCGACGAGCCAACGCCGGCGAGTACAGACCAGAAACGACGCGGGCGCAGTCCACGTCTATTCCTCGAGCATATCCGCCAGTGTCCCAGCAGGGCCGAAATATCATCGCCCTTTGACGGCGCTTTCGACGAACTACTGGCCGCCTGTGGCTGTGAGGTCGACGAATTGCTGCTCACCCTGCACCGCATGGATCTGATTCTCGGTCCGTCGCGTGGCGAGTTCGATGCCGCGTTGTCACACGAACACATTGCCCGGCTGCCGATCTGCCGCGAGTTCATTGCTGAACAGCTCGATACATTCAGGGACAGCCTGGTTGCACTCGTCCATCGGGCCGCATCCCTTCAGGTGAGCGACCCCATCAGGCATCTGCGTGCACTCATCGATCCTGTGGATCCCGATCCAGTCCTGCTGGCCAAGCGTGTCGACATCGCACAGGCGCTGCTGGCTGTACCTTCGTCAGCCGGGAAACCCTCCTTCCGGTTTCCGGGCAAACCGACGATCGATCTCAATGCGGGCCTGAAGACCAGCGTGCTGGAACAGAAGCTCGTTGCAGCTGGATTGTCAGAGGATGTTGACTACATGCTTGCGCGTGCACGTGCGGCCGAATATAACCTTCTCGAAGAAGCAACCCGATACCCTGAAAAGTTCCCCGAGCGACTCCAGCAGATTGAGCAGCGCGTGCATGGGGAACTGTCTGAAGCCAATCTTCGCGCGCGCCAGCGAGACGCACCCTACGGCCCCTCGATGCTGATTGACGTCCAGGATCGTCTTCGAGATCTTGCCTCGCAGCACGCGGGACAAGTCTTCAACCAGAGCTATGAATGTCTAGTCGGCGTCGCAGGCCTGCTAACCGGGGAATGCCGGGCATGGTGGGGTCCACGGTTTTGGACTTGCCCCTGCATAACCGGACATGCAGTCACGCTTAGGTTGGTGAATTTGCTCGCTGGCGAAACTCGCGTGGTGAGCAGTATTTCAGGGCGCTGTGCGGATGCGACTCGTTGTAGTGGTCAAACGCGATGGCCAGGTTCTGCAACGCCGTTCTCGCGTCCGGCTTGGGCATCCCTCTCTTCATCGTTTTGACGAAGCTTTCGGCCATCCCGTTGCTCTGCGGACTTCTGACCGGAGTCGTGATAGGTTTCAGGCCCACTTTTTTCGAGAAGGTGAGCGTCTCCTCGGCAATGTAGCAGGAACCGTTGTCGCTGAGCCATTCGATTTCGTTGTCGGCCTTCAGTGCACCATCGAAACGGTTTTCCACAGCCTGAAGCATAACGTCACGCACCATGTCTCCGGTGTAGCCCCCGGTGGTCGCAGCCCAGCTCATGGCCTCCCGGTCGCAGCAGTCCAGTGCAAAGATAACGCGCAGCGGCGAGCCGTCATCACAACGGAACTCGAAGCCGTCCGAGCACCAGCGCGCATTGCTCTGGTCCACCGCGACCCTGCCGTCGTGCCGGCGAGTTGACTGGGGATGGCGCGGCCGGCGTTCGAGCAGCAGACCATGGGTATGCATGACCCGATAAACCCGTTTTGCATTAACGCGAGGCTGCCCATGTGCGTCCCGATTTCGCCGTAGCAGGGCCCAGGCGCGTCGGTAGCCGTAAGTAGGCAAATCAGCAACCAGCCCTTGAAGTTCCGCCACGAGCGGCATGTCGTCGCGGGCGGGCGTCTTGCGCCTGTCGACCCATTCAGCGTCGCGCTTTGATTTCACCGCGAGATTAGAGCGCGACACACCCAGGACTTCACAGACCGTCTTCATCGGTCGTCCCCCCGGCGGCAATGGTGAGCGCGCAATCAATTTTTTTGCCCGGCCGTACTCCACTGCTTCGCGGAGGATTTCCACTTCCATCGTCCTCTTGCCCAGCAGCCGCTGGAGTTCACGAATCTGCTTCATCGCTTCGGCCAGGTCCGACGCCGGCACCACCTGCTCGCCGGCACTGACTGCTGACAGGCTTCCGTCCTGATAGAGCTTGCGCCAGGCGAATACCTGGTTTGCATTCACCTGATGACGACGGGCGACTCCGGAAACGGTTGCTCCGGGCTCGAAGGTCTCGCGCACTATCGCGAGCTTCTCCTCGACAGAGCGCCGACGGCGCTGTTCGGGTTGGGTCAGAACTTCAATGGGTTCCACGTTAGAGCTGGGCTTAAACATAGGCGTAAGACTACCTCAAAGTTTAAGCGTTACCTTGTGTCCGGTTTTCGCGGGGGCCGGCCCACCTACTTCGTGCACGTACTCACCGAACTACCGCAACGCGAACCGCGTGCCGACGTGACTGACCTCCTGCCGTTCAACTACGCAAAGCTCACCGCAGCCGCTCGTTGAGCTTGATCTGGCCGACGCATTCGAAGCGCCTTGCCGATCGATGCGCTGCCGTATTGCATGTCGCCTTCCGTATACCCCTATGAACTCGGTGTGCTAAATCGCGCGCTTACCATTGATCACGCGCGAGCGTGAACTTTACGCCCTGTTCGATTTCTCGCGCTTCACCTCGCGGCGTCTCCTGCAGTTCGGTTTCTTGATGGGCCACGCGCCGGTCGTAAAATTCCAGGTCGAAACCACCGAAGTGATTTGCAAGGTCTTGACCGTAGTCATTTGAACCGGGATGTGTGTTGGACTGTGATTTAAAAGAATAGCTCATATCATTTACCGTAACTGAGTGCGCCCTCTTCGTCAGACACTTGAAGGAATGCCTGCAATCGCGCGAAGTCGCCCAAGTCCCGACGCTGCGCCGATATCGCCTGCACAGACGCGGACAGGACCATGATCGGCTTGAATCCGAACTTCGTTATTGCACGATCAACAGCATGGCAAATAATGCACCCCGAATGTCGCTACAAACTCGGCTGAATGACAAACCGATTTAAGAAGTAGTAACCTTTTTGTCGTTTGTTCGGGAATATCGCGAGATACTTACACAAAAAAAGAGCTACGTTGCCGAAGCAGCATAGCTAAATCCCTCACTTCAAAATCCGAATTCAGACCAGATCAGCAGCATCTGGTTTGAAAATTTTGGACAACTTCTTCCAGTCGCTGATGCGGCCGATCGTCGTCTTGAACGTCATCATCGGCAGGTAGTAGCGGATATACCAGACCAACAGCACCAGGTTGATGTAGAGACACCCGACGCCCATGTATGGCGTGAACATCTTATCGAAACGATGGTTCAGGATGATTGCGTTGTACCAGACCACAAACGACACCGGCAGCAGGACCAGTAGGCCGATCGGCACGAAGAGGCCAAGCACGAGAGACAGGCCGCCCAAGATCTCAAGCGTCTTCACGATGTGGAAGAAGTGCGTGTGAACCATCGTGACAAGCAATTCATTCGACGCATGGAGCGTGCCGAACGGCTGCGGAAAGATTGGTCCCATCCCGAGTACGGTGCGCCAATAGCTGGTGCCGCTCACCACCATCCAACCGCCGAGATACAGGCGACAGAAGGTCAGAATAATTTTGCCGACGAGTTGAGCCGTCGTCCTACGATCATCGTTAGACATATATGCTTTCACCGTTTTGTTTACGACCCGCTTATTTGGAGCCCCGCTTTTGCGCGGCAACCTCAGTGTTCGCCGCCTGTTCTTGCACCGGAGCCGTGAGACGATCACGTCGAATGATCCAGCCCGACCCGTCGAGCTGGAATACATCAACGACGTCTTGTGCGGCCTGACCGCGCGCGGCGCCAATCGTGTGGTAGACAGCGACGTCAAAGCCTTCAACGATAATCTTCTTCACGTGATCGGGGATCGGCTCGCCATCCCGGTGATCGACGGTCTGGGGCGCGGTATCAATCGCTTTAGCCGAGAAGTATTCCTTGTAGGCCTCGCTCCCATGGCCCTGCGCATAGGCCATGTCCATAAATTCGTGAACGACCTCATGGGGAAGTTTGCCGGTGCCTGCGTGCCACTTCCAACGTGGATCCGAATGGAGATCGTGCGCAATCCAGCCGACGAAAATGAATCCGACAAGCATTGCTGCTACACGTCCCGTCCAACTATCGAGCCATCCATCTGCTTGCGCGATGAACTCGGGCGACGAAAGACCACCCTGAATGTTTGACATCCTTTCTCCTTGGCACATTGCAATAGGAACCTTGAGCCCGCTGCCCCGGTCCGCGTTTTGTATTCAATTTAGCATATCTAATGCTATAGGCAAACAAGAAGCCTTGTAAACGTGGGGAAAACCCGATTTTGACTTCCGACCCTAAGAAAAATGAGTCCCTATTGCACATTACTTTGCATCGCTAAGTAACAAAGTCATGCCAAATGGATCACGCGACTGTCATCTAGTGGATACCCTTAAGCAACATTTTGGTGCTTTTTCCACACAACTTATGCAACAAAGAATATCATTTTGAATTCGTACACCCCATATCTCGGCGTGTCACGGTGGGTCGGCAGCCCGCCCTACGACCAATATCAATTTTTGGAGGCTTCCAGTGCGTAAACTTATTACCTGCGGCGCAATTGCCGCAGCAGCATTCGCGCCGATGATGGCTCAAGCGCAGCAGAGCAGTGTCACACTGTATGGCGTGGCCGATGTGTTCATGGGTTATTTTGCCAACTCCAATGGGCAGCACGTCATCAGCATGAACAGCGGTGGTGCAGGTGGTTCGCGCTGGGGCTTGAGGGGCCAGGAAGATCTCGGTAACGGTCTATCGGCAATCTTCACCCTCGAAAGTGGCTTCAATATCAACAACGGCACCTCAGGCCAAAGCGGCCGTCTGTTTGGTCGTCGTGCGTTTGTCGGCCTGCATAGCGCACAGTACGGCGAGTTGATCGCCGGTCGCCTCCAGACGATGGGTTACGATTGGGGTGGCACGTTCGACCCGATACTGCTCGCACCGGGATCCCCGCTGGGTTCGATCGGCGGTGAGAATCCGCGTCCGTGGCTGTTCAACATGCTGCAAGACCCGGCACGGTCGGACAATTCGATTCAGTACACGAGCCCGACATTTCGCGGCTTGACCGGCACGCTAACCTATTCTTGGGGTGATCCCTCCGATCCGCTGACGGCTCAAGCCTACCAGCGGCACTTCGAACTCGCGACGCTGCGGTATGAAAACGGCCCCCTGATCACGGAATACGGTTTCGGCCATAGCCTTCAGAACCAAGCTGCCGTGGCTCGCAATACGTACGAAAATGTCCTTGGCATCCGCTACAACCTGAATTTCATGGAATTGTATGCCTCGGGCCAAATCCGTACCAACGATCCAGGCTTCGTTGACAAGGGGTGGCAGGTTGGCTTCACGGTCCCGACCAGCCCTTTCGGCACGGTCCGCGTCTCGTATGGCGAGCTGAGCGACCAGAATCTCACTGCGAGCGGCACACAAATCACGACGCCGGTTAAAGTCGGAGACTGGTTCATCCGTTCCGCTGCTATCGGCTACACCTACTCGGTTTCGAAATCCACTATGCTCTATGGCTTCGTCAAGAAGCTCTGGAATAGTGGTATCGCAAGTCAGTCGATTTACCCCCCGGGGGGCTTGGCTACTACCGGTCAGCACTCGAATGTGACGGCTATCGGTCTGGGCATGTCGACGCGCTTCTGAGCGTAGTTGCTGTTGCAATTGAAAACCCGCCGAACGAACTGACCCCGCGAAGTCGGACAGTTAAAATCTGGCGGGCCATCAAGGCCTGAGTCCTTTTCTGAATAGGACTTAGGCCATTAATTTTTCCTGACGCGTTCGTGGTTGTTGTAGTGGATGTATCTATCCAGCGCGCGTGCAATTGACCGGCGCACGCAAAACGTTCGAGCCCGGCGGATTCAGACTGAGCGCGCCGAAGAGGCTTGCCATGGCCGCCTTATCGAGGCAATCGCCCTTGCGGGACATGCTTTGCACGTGGCTGCGGCGGTCCTGCAGTTGACGATAGGCTGACGTGCAGCGGTGTCAGCACTGGTCTGAACGCTGCAGTGGCCACTCCTTGCGTGGGAGTGCGGTCTGTGCGTTCTTCAACCTCCGCTGGCCAGTTCGTAGCTGAGTCGCTGATCCATCCGGAAGCAACGATTTCTCCGTTGTATGAATCCATCACCGGCGACACATAGAAGCTTCGGCCCGTCGACGTTAAAGCCGGCTAGATCGGAACCCACTTCTGGACGGGCCACCGGCGCGGTACTTGATCAACTGTCCAGCCTGCCGGATCGCCTCCATGACATGCACATCGCCGTAACGCGCCCGTGATGATCATAGTCGCTCCGGAGCTCGACTGTGAGGTCCGCGTACCGGACGCTCGTCCCCAGAGTAGCGTCCCTGAAAAGGCTCGATGCGCTGCTGCAGGCAAAGCACCGACGGCCTAAACCGGGCATCGTGGCCAATGACCTTAGTGCACTGGCCGGCCAGGCGATGTTCCCGGTAGCTCGCCCCCGGGTCGGATCGCCCTGCCACCCATGCCATAACGCGCGGCCGACGTTCGTGTGCTCGCGCCCGGCTCCAGATACCACTGAACTATCTGCCGCCGAAACTGCTCGTTGTACTTTGCATCCAAAGGCCGGATCAATATCCAACTACAGGGGCGCGGTTCACGCGAGCGGTCTTTCCAGTCGAGGATCGCCGCGGTCAATGGCGCGCGCCACCCGCAGGAGTGGCAGTCTCTGCACGCCGTTGTGCGACGATCGCGCCTGCGCGTAACGCGCTTTCAGGGTAGTGAGACCAATCGTCGGACTGATCGTAGCCCGCCCGCTGCCATTCGATCACCTCGGCGCGCACCTGGGCGCGCGTCAGCGGCGCTGTCGAATCGTACGGTTGGGCGAGCGCCGCAACGGACGCAAAGCAGCACGCTGCGGCAAGGGCGCCGAGCGCAATACGCGGAAGAGAGGTCATGGCAAGGCCTTTTTTATCGGGGATATCCCTGAGAGTATAGGCGCTGTCTTGACAAAAAAAAGGCAGATCGAAACAACATTCATTCTGCCTGATGTGTACCGGCGAGACCCTCGAAATGTGGCTCCAGCAAGCGGCGCGCCGACTTGGTGCCCTACTTCCTGCGCCGCCGAGGCAAGCTTCGACAGACCGCCGGCTTCGCCGCAGTCCTTCGTCCAGGCGCGAATTTGGACCTTGCGGCCATGGCCGGCCCGAGGTGTTTGATGGATCGCCTAGCATCGAGCCACGCCGCAATTGTCAAAGGAATACGCGGCGCAATCTTCTGGCTGCCGTCCATCACAAAGGGACGTGAAGGGCGGGAAGCCCGCGTCGCGTCTTCAATGCGACGGAGTGGATGTCGGGCACCGTCGTCGCTTCTTCACGACATGCGACGCTATGGAAAACGTCGGGACGCTTGAAATCTGCTTCGCCAGTTTCGCATTCCGGCAATACTGCTTCTCGATGACCGTCAGCGAGATGATCCGCACCGTTCATCCCCCTGCAATTCGGAAAGGCGAACGAGGTCAAACTGAATCCGTGAAAACAGATCTTCTGCTTTCGCGTTTGTAATGTCTCTTGCAAATTGCTTCCAGAGTCGCCGCTCGATCTCACGCCGACGCGACGGTGCACCTGACGAGCGCATCGCCCCTCGCCGCGTCAGCTTATGCATCCATCCCGCTGGTCGCCCCATAAACACCAACATGATCAAAGATTGCGACGACCGGATGAATCCGCCTTTCCTTTCCTGCTCTACCGCTCTCAGGGCGCGTTCAGCGGCATGGTTGTCGATCTCGACTATCCCCTCGTCGACGTACATTGTAAGCGCGGGCCACTGGTTGAGCGCGTAGTTGATGGCTTTGGCGGTATCGCCTTTCTGCGAAATATGACTCAATGTCGAGCGCAGCCAGGTCTCGAGGGCGTCGAGTAGCGGACCCCGCCTGCTCCTGACAGACACGTCTTCGCACGTCCGTGGCTTGCCGCGGATCGCGGGCTCAATTGCATACAGTTCGCCTCCGGTGTAGCGCCCAGCCCTTCGGTATTCCGCCTCCTTGCACCATCCGGTTCTCCGGGCTCAGTTCAGTGCCTGGGCTTTTTCTCTTAACGGTTAGGCCCGACGGTATCGTCCGCAAAGTCTAGTCGACAAGCAGATCGGGCCGAATGTGAAGCATGCGAAGCGCACATCGCGATCGTGGCCATCATAATGGCTAGCCTAAACTCCGCCCGAAATTGTCGCTGACTGCGGGTGCGCATCCGGCGCTCATCGTTTTAACCGAGATCACTTACCGCAGCTCGGCACCTTCATCGTTCGGAAGACGGAGGAACGCAGGCATTGACAGACAACTCAACGCCCCGACGATAAAGAACATCATCGGAAAATCGCTCATCGTCAAATGCTCCGGACTATGCCCGTGAGCCCGCGCACTAAACGTCAAGCAGGAAGCGCATAGTGCGACACCAATACTCATCGACGTCTGCTGCATCATAGTTGAAAGTGCTGTTGCCTTGCTCATGATGGCCTTCGGGACGCCGGAATATCCGACCGTATTCATCGTGACCATTCCAAGCGAATTGAAGATGCCAGCCGCGAAGAGCACGGCGCACATGAAATAAATCGACATTCCGGGCGAGAACAAACCATAAGCAGCAAATGCGGCACCTGACAGTACCGTCGCTGCAATCATAAGAGGTTTGAATCCGAATCTATTAATCGCCCGTCGCATAATTGGCCGAATCCCAAAGGCTCCAACCGAAAGCCAGGCACTCGTCAATCCGGCCTGAATAGGCGTGAATTCCAAACCGACCTGCAAAAGCAGCGGAACGAAAATCGGAGACGATCCGACCGCTATTCTTAATGGCATACCGCCGATATTTGTGATACTGAATGCTTTATATCGGAATAGGCTGGGCGGAATGATCACGTCAGCACGATCTCGGCTATAGATCCAATAGGCGATTGATGCCACGATACCAATGCTTGTAATAAAAATTGTAGCGCTCAGAGAAACAAAATTGTGCCCGATAGTTTCCAGGCCGCAGACCACTCCAGAAAGTCCGATCGCCATCAAAACAAAGCCGGTGACATCAAACGGTTCCCTTTTTTCTGATCGCGAATCCGGCACAAACTTTAGTGACAACAAGATCCCCAGCACGCCGAAAGGGATGTTGAGCAGGAATATCCAGCGCCATGACGCCAGCGTGACGATGAAGCCTCCGAGGAGCGGTCCCAAGACACGACCGATGGTCCCAGGCACAGTAAACCAGACCATCGCCATTACCAAATGTGCAGGCGGAATGCTGCGCAAGAGAATCAACCGGCCGACTGGCACCATCATTGCGCCGCCAAGGCCCTGCAATACCCGGAACAGAACTATTTGAGTGATAGAAGTTGCGGCTCCGCACAGTGCCGACGCCACCGAGAATATCGCAACTGCCGAACAGAAAACACGGCGGGTACCGAAGCGATCCGTGAGCCAACCGCTCGCGGGCAGAAACAGCGCTAAACTTAAAAGATACGCGGTGATGGCGAAGTTGAGGTGAAGTATCTCGACGTTCAACGACGTAGCAATCGATTGAAGTGCCGTGCCCAATATCGACGTATCGATTGCCTGCAAAAACATCGGCACAGCGACGATCATAGGAATCAGTCGCGTCTGCCGAGAGGGCGACGCCGTTTTGGCGTCCTGCTTTGCCCCGAGGATTATATTTTCGTCACTCACCGAATTATCTAACGCTTTGCTATCTGACGCCGATAGGTATCGAGAATTATGGGATCGTAGTTCCGGAAGAATTGCTCTCTGACGGGCTCCGTCATAGATTCCATCCTTGCAATTTCCTTTGGCGAGAGGCTCTGAACGATCATTCCATGATGTGCAAGTGTGGCTCTATCTGCCTCGGCCTGTTCTCGAACCAGGTCGCGTTCATAGCGCCCTGCTTCCACCGCTGCGTGTTGCAGAACATTCCGGTCCCCAACCGACAACCTTTGCCATATTGCGGAGTTAGCAACGACTGCAATCGCGCTATAGGAATGATTCGTCACCGTCACGCTCGACTGAACATCATACAGATGGCCAACCAGGATTTGGGAGTAAAAGTTGTCTTCGGCCTCCACTCGTCCCGACTTCAGAGCCGGATATAGATCGGGATACGGAAGACCAACGACCTTGGCACCTAAGGCCTTAAACGTCTCCACAAACGCCGGTTCCGGAATCACACGAACCGGACGGTCAGTCAGATCATTAGCGTGTTTGAATGGCTGCCCCGACGTCGTGATCTGCCGGAATCCGTTTTCCCACCAAGCGAGCCCCGTCAGTCCATGGCCTTGGAGACGCGACAGCAATTCCCGGCCAAAGGGACCGTCCAGCAGTTCATGCGCCTGGCGATCGCTGTCGACCACGAACGGAAGGTCCATGATTTCGAATTCGCGTTCGAGATGACGCAGCGCCGGCGTAACCAGCAGCATCATATCGGGAGCACCAGGCCCCCCCCCTTTTGCAATGCCTTGATCTGGTCTTCGGGCGATCCAGGAACCGTCGCTCGACTTACTGTCACTGCCAGGCGTCCGTTGGACTCCTCGTTGACGAGTTCCGCGAACCGGATCATGCCGCGCACTGTCGGTTGATCCGAATTCAGGGGCGACCGATATTCCATGATCGTAAGCGTTTGCAGCGGCTGTGCATGTACCCATATCGGCTGTGCAATCAAAAGCGTTCCGAGCAGCGCCCCGGTAATGTGATTGCAAATATGCTTTAGCGACCATATCGACTTGGAACGTGTAAATCGCTTCGTCATGTTTCCAGCGTCCTTCGAGACGGTGAAGTGAAGGTACGGGTGCGCTGTGGACGGCGCGTCAATCTTTATATCGCCTTGATACCGCGGCCCGGATCATCATCGCCAAAACAATGATCCCGGCGCCCAGGGGCGGACCATAATCATAAAGACGTAGATGACGCACGAAGAAAATTGTCGAAGTGGAAATTACAATCAGCGTGACCGCCACAACAACCATAAAAACAACAACGAAATCCCTCTTCACGACTCACCCCTCGGCTCAAGTCCTTCGCGTTTCATCCCGTCCCAAAACCAAAACGGCTGCGCCTTTATACGGCAAAAATTTGCATAGTATCCACCGTATGCCAGCAAGAGTGCGCCGTTCAGGAACAACTCCTGAAGGCCAGTGAACAATTCACGCGGATCAGGCGAGACGAAGAGATTCAGAAAGACGATCGTCGTACTGATACCCGCCATGACGATCAGCGCAAGCGGCACCCCTATATCGAGTAGCAGCGACGTACCGAGTATGACCTCAACATACTTGATCATTTGATAGAACCCGACGTCCGCCATCGCACCGATATACGCACCAACTTTGCCTGCGTGGCTGAAATCCGGCACGTATCTAAAAATTACGTAATAAAGTCCTGACTCAAGATAGTGGAACGCGAAATACAACCTCCCCCACATGACTAGGTACTTCCACGGTGATTCGTGTGCCATCTTCATCGTACTTTCCTTTGATACAGATAAAAAGACTACGTCACCTATGCGAGGCAGCGAACCCTCACTTGGGGTAATCAGTTGCAATTTCGTATATCCGATTTACAGACTTACGCGACGTCCGGCCAGCAAATGCTCGACAACGCCTTCCAGTCGACGATACGGCCGATCACCGGCTTGAACATCAACATCAGGAGCAGTACCTGGTGTGCCACACCATCATGTACTGGCACCTTTGCGGAAGCCTCTCCATGAACTCCGGTAAAGATTTCATGCCGGAGCTTGCCTGTGTCCGCGTACCAGTGCCAATGCGGGCCGAAGTGGAACTCGTGAGCGATCTGCACGATGAACAAGACCCCCAGAAGTGCGACGCCCCACATCCATGCAAACTGTCGAACCAGGCGCTTACTCGGGTCGCAGTGTGCTGCTCGAGCAGAGTTCCCGGTGGCGAACCAAACATACTCCCCGCGGGCTCAACGAAAGAAAATCGCCCGCAGCTTTTGTATTCAATTTAGCCTATCTAAAGTATAGTATATCGTCGCGCCGCGTGGACACAGGGAAAACCCCCATTCTAATTCTGACAGCTCATTCCGGGGGCAGGCGCAGGTTTGGCGAAAAAATTCGCTCAAATTCCGATACTCCTCGGGAATGTTAACCAGGTTAAACCTTGAGGGCCGGGCCGTGCGTGCATGGTATATCTTCTTGCCTACGATATTGCCGGCATAAAGAGCTCGCTATCGAGTGTGTCTGCGGTAATCAGAAGCAGGCTACTTACGGATTCGACGTGTTTTCGATTTGGTAGCGAACATATTCGATTCCGCAAGCCGCGAAGTGTCGTTCGGCAGTCCTGCCCTTCGGACAAGCGTCAAAATTAAAACGGATCTTCGCGGAAAAGTGTGATGGTTTTTCATGATGAAAACGTCGGAGAGCCAATCTGGGTAAGGGTTCGCGCGTCTTGATGGCCTCGCGAAATCGGGCATGATTTCGCGATGGCTACTTCACGCAAACTCAAGCGTCTTTCTGACGCATACCGGTTCGACGGATTCCGTCCTTGCGAAGCGCTGCGCGGTGTCTTCGGTGATCGCATGGCACGCGTAGTCACGCTGGTTCGGCGCTCAAAAAAACGGCCTGCAAGGGATGTGGTCGACGGTGCTCGATCCACGATCGCACGGTGCGTCGCGTTCGAGATCTGCCGAACGGCGACGTACGGATTTACCTGGAACTCGAAGCTCGTCGGGTCCGCTGTCGATGCGATGGCAGCGTGAAAGGCGAACGACTGAGCTTTCTGGCGGACAACCCTCACTACACGAAGCGCTTCGCGTGGTACGTCGGTCGTCGCTGTCGCGAGAGCACGATCAAGGACGTGGCCGACGAACTGCGATTGCACTGGCACACGGTCAAGGACCTCGAGATGCAGTACATGCGGGCGCAACTGGAGCGGTTCGGCACGCCTGGGCCGAAGGTCATCGGCATCGACGAGATTTCGATTGGCAGGGGACAGACGTACCGCATTGTTGTGAGCGACCTGATACGGGGCCGTGCGATCTGGTTCGGTGGCGAAGATCGAAAGGAGGCCAGCATGCATCAGTTCTATGACTGGCTGGGCGAGAAAAAGGCCCGCGGCATCCGGCTTGTCGTGATGGACATGTGGCGGCCGTTTTACAACGTCGCGCAGGAACGCGTGCCGCATGCGGCCATCCTGTACGACAAATTCCACGTCATAAAGCAGCTCAACGAAGCCCTGGATGAAGTGCGCAAGAGCGAATACGCTCGCCTGCAAGGCGAGCAGCGGCGCTACATCAAAGGCCAGAAGTACGTTCTGCTTAGTCATCGCGAAAACCTGTCGATGGAAGGCAGGAACTCGTTGAAGACGCTTCTCGCAGCGAACCGACGGCTGAATACCGCGTACCTGCTCAAGGAGTCGTTCGGGCAGTTGTGGGACTACGAGCGCGAAGGCTGGGCACGTCGCTTCTTCGAGAACTGGAAATCCAGCCTGAGGTGGCAGCGTTTGAAGCCCTATGAGAAGTTTGCCGCGATGGTCGAGCGTCATTGGGAGGGGATTGCTTCCTATTGCAAGCCAGAAAACAAGGTGCCGCTCGGCTTCGTTGAGGGACTCAATAACAAGATTCGGGTCATCCAACGACGCGCGTACGGATTGCGAGATGAGCAGTATCTGCGCCTGAAGATCCTCACTTGCATGCTGCCTCGAATCTGAAAAATGGAGATTTTTCATCACTCTTTTCCGCGAAGACCCATTAAAACGATCAGGAGACTATCTCTCGTGAAAAGGACCAGGTACAGCGCGCTATGCGCAGTCGCTTTACTCGCGGGCACCAACTGGGTTTATGCCCAATCCAGCGCAACCTTGTACGGCATCGTCGATGACAGCCTGAGCTACAACTCCAACTCCAATGGGCACTCGCTCTGGTCACTAGCCAGCCAAAAGCGTTGGCCGAACATGTGGGGGATGACCGGAACAGAAGATCTGGGCGGCGGCCTGTCGGCAGTCTTCCGATATGAAACCGGTATCCAGTTGAATACTGGCGGTTCGTACACGCGTCAAACCTGGGTTGGCCTGTCGGACAAGAAGTACGGTGTGCTCACGTTGGGCAAGCAGTATGACGCCGCTTACGGTATCGTGCCGTTCACCACGGCGATCGACAACTCGACGACGGCGGCGCACGCCGGCAATTACGACCGCGGTACCGGTCTGACGCTGAACAATACGATCAAGTACCAAAGTGAGCCGATTGCCAACACGCGCGCGATGCTGTTCTACAGTTTCGGCTCGCCCGACTCCGGGACGACGAACACGGGCCGAGGTGTCGGCGGCAACCTCGTCTACTCCAACGGTCCGTATAACCTGTACCTCAGTTATCAGAGCATCAACGGCACGACGATTAGCCCGGCGACTGACATTGGGGTTCATCGCATGTTCGGCCAGAATTTTTCGGCGCGAAGTTTCCTCCTCGATCACAGCAATGTATTGGGTGTCGGCGCGATGTATCGGACCCAAGACCTCAAGGTTACGGCGACGTTCACGCAGACGAAAATGGCGTTCCACAACATCACGGAAACGATGTCGAGTTACGAAGTCGGCGGTCGCTATAACGTCATGCCCGACGTCATCGTCCAAGGCGCCTATTCCTACTCGACCATGGACCAATACAAGTGGGACGTCTTTGCTGTGTCATCGGCGTATCTTCTGTCAAAACGCTCGCAACTCTTCACCACGCTTGTGTATCAACAAACGGGCGGCGATGGTCAGGTCGCTGTCCTAAATGGAGAATCGCCGTCCACGACGAACAAGCAGCTCGTGTTGCGTGTCGGTATCTTGCATAAGTTCTGATTTGCTGAAGCCCCGGGGCGGCCGTGGAGGCCCCGTCGTAATACGTTCTAAATAGAGTGAGAAAGCGTCATGGCGCCAAACGAAAATGCAGAGGCTTTCAAGCCACCGATCGACAATCCCACACTCGAAATCGTGAAGATGGCGCGAGGCGTTGGGATCGAAAATCTGCCACAGCAAACACAACGTCGCGTCAGATCGATTCTGCTGGATACGATCGGCTGTGCGGTTGCCGGCTCAACAACAGAAGTTGGACGGATCGTCGCCGACTATTGTGCTGGAGAGCACGGACCTCTGGAAGCCACTATGGTGGGCCATAAGCCCGTCAGCCTACTGAGCGCCGTTTTCGCAAACACGATCTTCGGAAACGCCCTTGATTACGATGCATTCGGTCCTGAAGGACATATGGCAGTCGTCGTTGTACCTGCCGCCCTTGCAGTAGCGGAAGCCATCGACTCTTCCAGCGACGACTTGATCACCGCTATTGCGCTTGGAATGGAAATGGGGGGCCGTCTCGGTGCCGCCCTTCGCAGGCCGACTAAATCGAAGGCTCCGCTGACGGGACATACCTTTGCAACGATTGGTGCTATGGTCGCCGCCGGTCGCCTTTTGAACCTTTCTGAAAACGAATTTCTGAACGCGTTCGGTATCGCAGCCTACTCCGCACAGATACCGACCCTCCGGCGGTTCTTCAGCAAGTCCCAGGATGCGATGACCAAATATGATCATATCGGTTTGGCGGCGCGCAATGGAGTCGAGGCTGCACTGCTGGCCCGCCGCGGCTTTACCGGCGATCAATCTGTCCTTGAGGGCGACTATCCGTTTTGGCGATTATCCGGCGCCGAGGGCTGTGACTGGGACCATCTTCTCACGGGGCTCGGTGAAGTCTGGAAACTCGATACTGTCGAATTCAAGCCCTACCCTGTCGGCACCGGGTCTGTACCGATCATCGAGCTGTTGCTCGGTCTCATTTCCAATAATGATCTGACCATAGGCGATCTCGATCATGTCGAGGTCCTGACAAGAACACACTATCTTCATCACGAGAAAGATGTCAGCACCCCCATCGAAGCGTGGACCGACTTGCGATACGGCCTGGCACTCGCGATTCTTCGCGTTCGTCCCTATCGCGATTGGTATGAGGCTGAAAACATCTCAAACCCCGTCGTCCAGTCGATGATGAAAAGGATTAGCATCCTGCCGCTAAATACGGGCCCCGGACGATGGTCTACAGAGATTACTCTGCAGACCCAGGACGGGCGTTCATTTACCGGTAGCCAGCACGGAGCTTCTCCCGTAACAAGGGCGCAGATCGTCGAGAAGTTTCGAGACAATCTCGACGGATTCGGATTTGACACGGCCAAGGCTGTACGCCTCTGTCAAGACGCAGATCGATTCTCAGTACGTTCTGTCGCGTCCCTCTTCTCTGTCGTGTGAGCAACAAATGGTAGAAAATCTCGACGTTGCAAGTCTTCTCGGAACGAAGATCGCGATTTCCATTGGGGCCGCTGAAATTCCGATTACGCCTTTTCGCGCGCTATCCGGTTTCCGCAATCATGTAACCGTGTTCTATGCATTGATCCGCGATGGAAATGACCGGTGCGGATTCGGCCATGTGCAGCACATGACGCGCGAGGCTTCGTTGGATGCGGCGCATGCCGCTCAAGAGCTATTGAGAGCACAGAGCATTAAACTCTCCACCCTGATCGCTATCGAAAGAAGCGAAGAACGGCATTTCGGTCGGGATTCGGATAACGCGACTCGCGCGGCAGCATGCGCTATTAGTCTTGCAGCGTGGGACCTCTTAGGTAAGATCCTCGATGTTCCGGTTGCGCATCTTTGGGGCGGTTTCGCTCGTCCGGTGCCCTGTTATAGCAGTTACCACCTCGCATTTGCAGCCGACGACGATCTTGAAGCGGCGGCCACTCACTGCTTCGAAGAAAACTTCACTCGCGCGAAAATGATCGTCGGAGCCCAGCCCTTCGAGGTAGATATCAAGCGCGTCGAGCGCATGCTCATGATGTTCGGTGCGGACAACCTGGCGATCGACGCGCTTCGTCGCTGGACGCCGCAACAGGCGAACGATTTCGTCAAGCGACTTTCGGCCCCGCTGTTTTGGGTAGAAGATCCCGTTGCCTATCCAGAACTTAACCGTGTATCGGTCGCCTCGCCCGTTGCCGTTGGTGAGATTAGCACGAACGTCTCCGAGCTGCTGCTCCTCGCCGAGTCAGGCGCTACCCATATGCTGCTCGATATGGGACTCTTGGGCGGTCCATTGCGTCAACTCGAAGCCGCCCGCATTCTAAACCGCATCGGAACTCGCGTCGGCTCCCATGCCTATCCGTACTACTCCGCGCATATCGCCTGCGGCGTGGACGATCATCTGCCCGTAGAAGTATTGGACTGGGGCGACTGCCTGTTCCACAAGGTGCCGCGTCCCGACGGAGTTGGTAGCCTGGCCGTTAGCGGACCTGGGTTCGGCCTGGACGTGGATCGTTCCTTCTTGGAAAACCGCTGCTACTGGTCCGTTGAGTTTTAATCCATTTAGCATTTTGGACTATTTGCTAACAGAGGATACCCGTGATTGAAAATATATTAGGGCGAGTAGACGTCGATAAGATGATCGAAGGCGCGAAGTTTCAAGGCCTCTTGATCGCGGTGTCGATCTGTCTGTTCTTTACGCTATTGATTGACGGCATGGACTTCACGACACTCGGCTACCTGATGCCGGTCGTGGCCAAGCATTTCGGCGCGAGTCGTAGTCTCGTGACGCTGGCGCTGTCTGTCAGTCCGATCGGTGGCGCTTGCGGTGGATTTATCGGTGGCTCGCTTGGTGACCGGTGGGGCCGTCGCCGTGCATTGATCACAAGTGTGATTCTTTTTGGTAGTGCAACGGTTGCGATTTCGGCGGCACCCAGCATGCAGGCTATCATCGCACTTCGCCTGATTGCTTCCGTCGGACTTGGTGCCGCAACTCCGAATATCGCATCACTCCTGTCCGAACTGTTGCCACAGCGCATTCGCAGTCAGGTCATGGCCACGGCATTTATCGGATTCCCGCTCGGTGCATCGCTGAATGGTCTGCTGATTCCATTGGTCTTGCCGCATTTCGGTTGGCGCGGTGTCGTCATGTTTGGCGGTGTAGTGCCGCTACTTCTCGTTTTCGTACTTTTCGGACTCGTGCCGGAATCTCCCGGCTTTCTTACGCTGAGAAAATCAAGAAATAAGGAACTCGCGACCACGCTACAAAAGTTGCGCCCGGACCTTACGGTATCAAGCGAAAGCCAATTCTTCGTTGAACGTCCCAAGTTCGGTCGCGTTGGTGTTCGCATGCTATTTTCGCCGCAATATCTCCGGGATACGCTTTGTCTTTGGGTCAGCGGGGCGTCCAATCAGTTTGCGGCCGTCTCTTTCTCCAGTTGGGCTTCCTCGGCACTGACGGGCATGGGCTTCAGTTTCTATGTCGCAGTTCACGGCCTGATGGTTTCGAATTTTGCCGGCGCAATCGGCGCATTGATCGGCGGCTGGCTGCTTGGCCGGTTAGGTTCCAGAAAATCGCTGCAGTATACTGCTCTGCTCGGCGTATTCGTTGCCCTCGGATTGTTCGCGCTCACAATCAACCACGTGAACGGCCCCTCGACACCGCTTGAGGACCTGGCGTTGATTGTCGGCATGGGCTTGACCGGCATTTCGATCGCAGGCATTCAACTCGGCGAATATCCTCTTTCTACCAATATCTACCCCCTCGAATTTCGTGCGTCCGGAGTGGGGTGGGTGGTCGCCGTCTCGCGCGCGGGCGCCATTTGCTCCGTTTCGATTACTGGGTGGGTGATCAAGAGTTTTGGTGCGCCGTATCTTTTCTTGGGCGTTGCAATCTCCATTGCTGTCACGTTTATCGCGCTTGGTTTGCTCAAGACTCATATTCCGAAACGATCTGTAGAACAGCAGGTTACGGAATCCCAAGCATCGCCCGTCTAGAGTTCGCTGAATGACTCACGGGATGACTGATCGTCATCCCGCTTTTATATTTGGAGAATCATATGAATACTGTTATTGATGACCCCTGCGACTGGCGCGGCGCCGCTATGGGGTCCGCAACAGACTGGATTCACTCGTTGACGCCGGATGAAATTGACGAGATCGAACGGGCAGCAGCGCATGCCTATTCCCTCGGAAAGACAATCGATACGTTGACCATGGAAGATTTTCCGCTTCCGAACGTCGGCGTCCGCTTGTCTCACCTAAAGGAGTCACTGGAGAATCAATACGGGCTGTATGTCCTTCGCGGATTTCCAACAGAAGGCAAATCAGTCGACGATCTCCGTTATATCTTTTGGGGAATCGGATTGCATCTCGGGACCGCCGTTTGCCAAAGCTATAAAGGAGATTTTCTCGGCGATGTCCGTGATTTTGGTACAAGCGATGGTCGACTTTACAATACCAACGCCGCCGGTGGATTCCATGTCGATACCTGCGACGTAGTCGGTCTGTTTGTCGTGCGTCCGGCGAAGTCTGGCGGACTGTCACGAATTGCCAGTACCGTCGCAATACATAACGAAATCGCGCGGACCCGACCAGATCTGTTGGAGGTGCTCTACCAGCCGTTCTGCTGGAAAACTACAATCCCAGCTCCGTTTAGTGCAGGTCATCCGCCCTACTTCCAGCAGCCGTTGTTTTCGCGAGTAGCCAACAAGCTCTCGTGCTTGTGGCTTCCCGTGAAGATCAATCTCGCCCAAGGGATGGAAGGCGTTCCCCATCTGACGGATAAGCAACGCGAGGCCATCGACCTGGTCACCCAACTTGCCGAAAGCGAAGAGTTTGCAGTGTCCATGATGTTCGAGGCCGGTGACATGCAGTTCGTCAATAACCATGTCTGTGTCCATGGACGTACGGCGTTTGAGGATTACACCGACGAAGCGAGGAAGCGCCATCTGTTCCGCCTCTGGCTCTCGGTGCCGAATTCTCGTGAACTTGATGTGAGCCTGAAGCCGACATATGGGGAGGTCGGCGCTGGCCAAGTCCGTGGTGGCATTGGCCGTGAATGTGGGCTGCGCAAGTATCGTACATACGAGGCGCTGGTAGATTAATTTCATAGGAAATGCGAGGTGGTACCGCTCGCCGCGCTCCTCGCGTTTCTATTCCTCTATAGTTCTACACGAATTTGACGCACGTATCTTCTCAAGGTCCATATGGCGATGGACACTTTGGCGCTGTTGCCCCCCGTGCATGTGACGGCAGCCAACGAGCCGCAGACGTGCCAGTTGGCCAACTGGCGCGTCGAGTTCAGAAAGCCGCCGGTCAGACTGTCCGGTGGCGCTCGCCGGTGACAGCTCACCGGCGAAGAGCTTGCCAGGCCGAGTCGGGCAAGGCATCCAGCGTTAGTCGTCAGGCTACCGGTCGCGAAAAAACCTTCGCTCTGTTGCGGAGCCGCTAAATGGTCGAACGCATCTTCTGCTGGCTCAGCAGCTTCGTATTCTGCGAGCTTCAGCGCATCCACTTTCGAACTCTCAACAGCACCTTTTAGCGATACATTTCAAATAGAAAAGCCCGGAGAGTCGTCTCCGGGCTCTTTTATAGATCCACAACCGAGGCTCAGGCTTCACCTTTGATCTTGTCGCGGATGAGCACGCCGATAAAAAGCAGCCAGGAGATGCCGAGACCGAAGTAATCGAAGTTACGCAGCGGACGGTAGTCCGCCCAACCCCAACCCGTTGATCCGTCGATGGCCAGCAGCGTCAGCGCGATACAGATGGCGATTGCGATCCAGGTATTTTTTTTCATGCGAGTGCTCCTTAAGCCGATACTTTTTCTTCGACAGACACACCGACCAAAGTTGGGTCGGTTTGCAATAGACCACCTTTACCCTTCAGGTTGAAACCATTCCAACCGTCCCACAGCCACATAGGGTTCAGGGTCGGGCGGAAGCATGCAGCCATATAACCGCTATACGCAAGCAGCAGCAAACCGTTCATCAGCAGTTCTTGCGGGCCCGAAAACAATTGACGCGGCGTTGCGGAAATGAACGTATTCAGCCAGAAAATCGTAACCGTCGTCGGCATTTCGAGAATCAGCGTCAGTAAGACAAAACGGTTCGTCAGAAGCAGGAAGCCGTAAATCGCCTCCATATACTTGACCCAATGATACATACCGATTGCATCGGCACCGGCCAAATACTGACCAGCAAGACCAGGAACCATCGGTACGTACCCGTCGATCACGAATCGAATGCCTGAGAAGAAAAGGTGTGCGCCGAAATACAGCCGAAGCCACGTAATGACGTACTTCCACGGGGAAGAATTAGCGCTTTGCATAAGGAAATATTTCCAAAAAATTAGTGCAGTACAGCGACGAAATATGCCTGCGGCAGGCATACCCCAAAGGCGGTGGTCCAGACCACTGCCTGAGAGCCCGTTAAATGATGCCTTTGCGTCGATCCCGAATTAAAACGGTGATGACGCAGATCCATGGAATTGCCAGGCCAAACATATCGCGTGCGCGCAATTCTCGATATTCTGTATAGCCCAGTCCTGTGGATCCGAAGAATACCCAGCACGTCATGATGACGCAGCATGCAAGGCCAATATAAAGATTCCGGTTACTTTTCATCTTCGATCTCCCTTATGCGAAATCGCTTGATTTCTTAATAGTGGACGTCGATTCGGCGCCTTTACTCAGCCTCAAATGCTCTTTCCAGACGTCGACCTTGAAGCCCTCCCATAGCGCGAGCGGCTTGTTTGGCTTAAACACACTTGCCATATAGCCGCCATACGCCACCAGAATGAGGCCATTCATTAGTAGTTGATTCGGACCCGAGAACAATTGACGTGGAGTCGCAACGATAAAGGTATTAATCCAGAAAATCGAGATAGATGTCGGGAACTCGAGAATTGCGCCGAGCAACACGTATCGGTTCGTCAGCAACAGGATGCCGGCCAGCATTTCCACTGCTTTAACGGCATAAAACATGTGAATGGCATCGAGCGCCTGCACGTATTGGCCTCCGATGCCTGGAATAAACGGAACCCAGCCTGTCGAAAGATAGCGGAAACCCGACCACAAAAGATCGGCGCCGAAATAAACCCGGAGCCAAAGTACAGCATATTTCCACGGTGGCGAATTAAGTCCGTGCATCGAATATCTCCTATATTGGATTATGGTTATGCAACGCGCCGGAATCGAGCCCGCCGCCTTGTGTTCCGCTATTACGCTTCGACAACCCGATGCTGCTGTCCCGGCGTATGAATCTTGGCCAGTAATTCTTGATTCAATGCAAATCCGAATCCGACGCCTTCACTCGGATACGCAAAGCCGCCGCTAAAGCGCTGGCCGCCGATAGCCAAGTCCTGATCGACGGGGATATCACCACTGTTCCATGCTGCGTGGATCGCGAGAGGGCCCATGCTTTCGCTCATGAACTGGCATGCCCACTCGTTTGCGACCATGAGATGCGTGCTCGGCCCGGATTCGACACCCGATCCGATCAGCGTGCTGCAAAAGACAGGAATGTCGTACATGCGACATGCGGCCAGGAATCGCTGTGCCTTGACCAGCCCGCCGACCTTCTGAATCTTGAGAACGACGCCATCGGCCGAACGGCGTTCGGCGATTTCGCGGAGATCGCCCAACTCTTGCGCTCCCTCGTCTGCGTATATCGGTGTGGTGATACGCTCGCGCAGTTTCGACAGGCTGTCGCGGTATTGATGCGCCAGTGGCTGCTCCAGGAATGAGAGGTTGTATTGATCGAGGCGCTTCATCGTCGCCAACGCCTGCTCGTAGTTCCATGAGCCATTCGCGTCCAGGATGATCTTGGCATCCGGACCGAGCGCGGCTCGCACTTCGCGGACCGTAGCCACGTCGTTATTGAACGTATGACGGCCGACTTTGAGCTTGAACGCCGAGAAGCCATTTTCGCGGACCTGGATCGCGAGCTCGGCCACCTTTTCGGGCTCACCCGCCGACAATACCCAACCGAGCGGAATCTTCTCGCGAGTGCGGCCACCCAACAGGCTGTAGACTGGCACGCCCAAAGATTTGCCCTTCAGATCATGCAGAGCACAGTCGACCAACGCCTTCGCCTGATTGTTGTCGCGTGCGAGTTGATCCATCATGCCGACGATCTTTTCGATATTGCTCGCATCTTCACCAAGCAAAATTCGTGGCGCGAAAATATCGGAAATCATCGCCGTCATCGACGCTTGGCTTTCACCGCGATACCACGATGAAGTGTCCCCCGACTCCGCATAGCCGACGAGACCGTTGTCGGCTGTAATAGCCAAGAAAAGCGTATTCAGGCATGTGATTGTGACATTCGGAAGCTTAATCGGCTTCTTCAGCGGCATCGAAATCGGAATGCACTCAACGCGGGTTATCTTCACTTGATTTAAACCTATAGATATTCGTGGGAAGGGACGTCAGAAATGACGCCCCGACGCGACGACGAGTTATTGCACAACTGGCCGACGCAATGCACCGCTGACACGGATCAGCAGAATCACTGCCAATGCCACGGAGACCACGTAGCAGATGACGAACGAGGCGCCAAGTGCATTCGCACCGTCGAAGAATTTAGCAACGAGCGCCACCACGGTAGGGCCGAGTGCCAACCCGACGAGATTCGTGATCAAGTAATAGAGGGCGGTGATCTTGCCCATCATGTTACCCGGCGTGAACTCGGCATTCGTTGCACCGCCTGCCACCGCGAACATCGCAAACATGAACATTTGGACGAAGTAGAGGACGATACCCGCGCTCATCGTATGGACGAGCGGGAAGCATGCCGTAACGACTGCGGCGATTGCCGTTGTGACTGCCGCTACCCGAACAGGCGCATCGACCATGCCGCGCTTGCGCAACCGGTCCGCGATTCCGCCGCAAATCAGGAGACCGAGTGGGGAAGCGAGCAGTGCAACGCCGCCTATCGCCTTACCGATTTCCGGACGGGCAACATGTAGCGTGCGAGCGATGATTTCCGGAAGCCATGCCATCTGGGAACCAATGGCAATACCGTATAGGCAAATCGCAGCCCAGAGTTGAACATACACGCCACGATTCTTCCAGACGAAGCACATGGTCTGCTTGTACGTCACATCGGAAATATCGGTCTGGAAACGACGGGGCGGCTCACGCAGCAGCCAAAGCAGAATCGCGAACGGAACCCCAATGATGCCCGGCACCAGCAGTACAAAGTGCCAGGGCTTCATGCCGCCGACGACAGGTAGTGTATCGAATGCGCCTGCAGAAGCTGCCTTCAACAGGACGGCACCGAGAGCCATGGACAAACCAGTACCCAACATCGGACCGATATTGTAGATACCGAAAGCAATACTGCGACGATGCGGCGGAAATGCGTCACGAATCATCGACTGCGATCCGGGTGCCAGCGCCGATTCACCAACACCGAGACCAACACGTGTGAAGAACAACTGGAGATAGGTCGTACTCAGACCACAAAGCATCTGAACCACCGACCATGCCATGATCGCGCCGCCGAGGAGCGTCTTCCGTTGGTATTTGTCGACCAGAATGCCCATCGGAATACTGAGCATGCTATACAGCAACATAAAGGAAAGGCCAAGCAACAAACTGACCTGAAGATCGGAAATTCCGAGGTCTTCCTTAATCGGTCCGACAACGAGAGCAAGCGCGCCCCGATCGATAAACGAGATGACGTAGGTGGACGTCAAAACGATAAGCATCCACCATGCACCTTTGGTCGTCTTTGAATCTTCCACGTTGTCGGCGGGGGCCAACTTCGTTTGTACATCTGCGATCTCACTCACTACGGTGTCTCCTTGCTAATTATCCGTACAACTATTTAGCGCCCTTCTCCCGCCCACTATCGGCGAGTGCGGTCTTTGCCGCCGTCACGCCAGATACGATGAACTCGGCGATATCGCCCATCGAGTTGTAATACGGTCCCCATAGCGATCCGCATTCTCCGATTGCATAAAGACCGGAAATCGGCTTGTTCTGATGATCGAGAACACGCTGACCTGCGTCGTGTTTCGGACCGCCGTGCGTGTTCAAATAGGTCGGGAGCATTGGCCCGATCGCGTAGTACGGGCCTTCATCGTTGAGCGGCACGAGGAACGTTTCGCGCCCGCAATCGCGATCAAGGTTGTTGCGGCACTGATCGTTGTAACGCTCAACCGTCTCGCGAAGTGCGGCCGGATCGAGGCGGCCGGCCTTGCACACACCCTGGATCTCCGGCCACTGGCACTTCAACGCCAGTTCTTCAAGCGTATCGGCCTTGATGACGAGGCCTTCTTCGATTTCCTTGAGGTTGTCTTGCGACCACGGCGGCACACGCGAATTCAGCGTCGTCATTGCCGCACCGCCCGCACGCACCTTTTCATCGAAAATGTGGAATGCCGGCACGTTCGTGAATTCCGGGGTGCCCGGCGTCGTTGCCAACCAGGTATCGCGATTGGCCAATCCATGTTGGACAACCGACGTGTCCACCGTTTCGTTATGGAAGCGCTTCGCCTGGCGGTTGACCCACAACAGACTGCCGCCGTCCTTGAAGGCGCCGCTTTTATAGCCGAAGCCCGCGACCTTGTTCAGGTCGTAAGTCACATAGACGTAGCCTTCCTTCGTCTTGATGCCCATGTTCAGGGGGCCCGCTACGGCGTTCATGTGCCAGAGTTGCGCGCCAACCTCCTGCGCCATTCGAATGCCGTCCCCGGTCAGATTCGGGCTACCAAGGAAGTAGATCGGGCAAGCAGTCAGGAATTGTTTGCACATGGCGTCGTTCGCCTCGAAGCCGCCACTGGCCAACACGACTGCCTTGCGAGCACGCACCGCGATCGTCTTGCCGTCATGTTCGGCTTCAACACCGAGAATCCGTTTCGTGGCCGGGTGCTGAACCAACCTGGTGACGCGAGTGTTGCACTGGACGCGGCCACCCGCCTTCTCCGCTTGTGCGGAGATCGCATTCCAGAGGCCAGCTCCGCCCGGTGCGGCGACGACGCTCATGCCTTTGATGCTTTCCCCGCCGGGAGCCCCCGGGAATTCGGGAAAAAATCCCGGTGCCGAGAACGGCTGCGGGTTGTCCTTGAGCGGCAATTCGAGTTTGTGCTGCCAGGCGGGTATGTTCTTGAGGCTCGACACGAAATGGCGAAGAACGCTTTCATCAGTTTGGCCTCCACACAGCCAATTCAGATATTTGAACGACTCTTCTTCGTCGACAGAGGTCATGATCAGACCGCCCGCGACGCAGACCGAGTTGCCGCCGCCCTGCGCACCCTTTTCGAGAATGAGCACGTCGGCGCCCTGCTCAGCAGCTTCAAGCGCAAACACCGCGCCGGCGCCGCCGTAGCCGACAACAACCATATCGGCCTGGTCATCCCATCGGGGCTCGGTCCAATTCAATTCCATTTTCGTTATTCCTCGTGTCTCAGAAAACATACCAGCGCGGTTCGATCTACCTAGGCTGCGGGGGCAGCAGCGGCTCGCTCAGCCTCTTCCGCCGAGCGAAGACCGTTGTAGATTTCGTTGTAACGCAGCACCGGTTGATCCATCACCAACATGATCATCTTGCGCCCCGGCGTTTTCGAGATCGTTGCCTGCTGCGTCTCGATGATTGCCTTGTCTTCAGCGAATGCGGCTTCGGCGATCGCGAAAGCGTGATCTGCGAGATCGGCATGCTCGTGATCAGGACCGAAGTTGTAGAAGAACATCGATTCCGTATCGTTGATCGGCGTGATCATCTGGCATGTGCAACGGCGGAAGATCGGCTCTTCTGTGGGCCTGCCATCGACGAGACGATCCTGAACGCCCGGGGCGTACGAATGGATCTTGAGGATGAAGACGCCCGGCACGAGGAACGTGCTGACGACGTTGTCGTCGGAAGGGATTTCACCGAAGTATGGATTCGACTGACGTCCCAGGTGCCAGCGGTCAGCAACGACGCCACGCTCGACCGTATCGATGCCGCGCTTTGCTTCACCATCTTTCTGAATCTTGAGCGACACTTTGTTGTTGGCACCGAACGTCGCTTCGTGAACATACGGTGCGTGCGAAAGGTCGAGCAAGTTGTCAGCGACAATTTCCGCGTTCCCCTTCCATACCTTCTTCGAGCATTTCATCGCGAAGACAGCGCTGTCCGGACCTTCGATCGGCGGAATCAGCGCGGGATCAGCCTTTGCAGCGTCACCCATCCAAACCCATGCAGCACCATGTTTTTCTTCGATCGGGTAGCTACGAACGCAGACCTTCGACGAGATACGATCGGTGCCCGGGATTTCGGTGCAGCGTCCGTCGGCGGAGAATTTCAGACCATGGTACATACAGCGCAGTTCATCACCCTCCTTACGGCCGACCGACAGCGGAACCAGGCGGTGCGGACACAGATCTTCGAGTGCTACGAGCGTGCCGTCTTCCTTGCGGTAGAGCGCCAGTGCCTCGTTCATCACCGTGAACGGGACGATATCAGTAGCCGAAAACTCGCTCGACCATCCAACCATATACCAGCAGTTCCGGAGGAATTTCATTGTCAGTCTCCTGAGAAAGGAATCGGGAACGGATAAATCGGAACAAGGTGCGACACAATAGACCTGCCAGTTTGCGCATGCGACCTCTGTGACTCAACCGGACTGGCATCCTAAATAGTATTCAATTCAGTATTCATGGCATCTTATCGCGTTGCTTCGCGCGACATGACTCGGGATAACCCTGAAATGCACGTAAACGGCGTTCCAGTCAGAACGCCGTTTATGTTTGCAACTTCATTAGCTGAAGTAGACGCGCTCAGCCGTCGTATGCAGCACCTTGCGCTGATCTTCGGCCGACAGGGTGGAGACGGAGTCCTTCGCCAGCTGGACCATGTCCTTGTAGTCGCCCTTCGATTGAGCGATGTCGGAACCCCACATCACACGATCGGCACCGAACGAGCGCACCACACGCTCGACAACCGGCGCGGACGGCAGCTCGAGCGCTTTCAACTTGCCGAGGTTGATCATGGAATAAAGCAAGAAGACGTTCGGACTGTCGACGAATTTCAGCAGTGCTTCATCCACGCCGTAATCCGGTCCCGGGCCCTCGCCGACAATATTTGAAAAGTGGTCAAGAATAACCGGCGTATCAGGGAACTCCGTCACCACGTCTTGAAGCGCTTCGAGTGCTGCCAAACGATTCCAGCGGTAGAAGTGCAGACGCACGCTGCCGCCGAGATCCGTCACTGCTGCCCATGCACGACGCGCTTGCGTCGAAGCGAACCAACTGCTGTCTGCACCTTTCTTCGGTTCCGTCAGACGGATGCCGACCGAGCCGCGCTCGCCGACCCAGTATTTCACCGTTTCTTCGACGTTCGGTGCCAGTGCGTCGAGCATGCACAGCGAACGCAGACGGTCCGGATATTTCTGTGCGGAATCCACGACGTAGTCGTTGTGGAAGCCGTAGAGGTGCGCGCGTTGGACCGCGAGCGCCTTATCGATACCGAATGTGCCGAGCAAGTCGATCAAGCGCTCAGCCGTTACCGGATTGTCGAATGCGTTTTCTTCCAGAACGCCGCTCAGCGGCGACGGCGGATATTTCTCGCGGTCGGTCGAAATAAGGTGTGCGTGGCTGTCAATCATGACGTTACCTCTATTAAATTCAATTTAACCAATGATCTGCGGCATTATTTCCACGGGTCCACGCACACGTGGATCGCACCTTGAATGCCCCGACCTGCGGTGGCCAGAATTGCGTCGTGCACCTGCGACAGGCCGAACGTGTGCGAGCACACTTCATCGATCGGATAGCGGCCTGAGCCTACATAGCGCAGTGCCAATTCGACCGCTGCGTAGCTACGGCCACGCGGTGCACGAACCGTCAGATAGCGCTTCTTGATCTCGCCGATCGGTACGTGCTGCTCCAGGCCGTTCAGGCTCAGATAGGCGCCTTTTGCCGCCAGTGCGATCGACTGCTTGACGATCTCGCCCTTGGGGTCGCCGGTCGTATCAACCACGACGTCCACGCCCCGACCCTTGGTGATACGCATCACTTCGGCTTCGAGCTCTTGCGTTTCGACGTTGACTGCATAGTCGGCGCCCAGGCGCAGCGACAGATCGAGACGACTTTGATCGCGCGTCATGCCGGCCAGAATCACCGTATATGAGCCTGCGGCCTTTGCCGCCAGCACGCAGCCCAAGCCCTGCTGGCCCGGTCCCCAGACGAGTACGACCTTACCGGGACCTGCGCCGCCGTCGAGACACGCCCACTGCACGCCGTTACCGAACGGCACTGCCAGTGTTGCGTGCGTTGCCGGCATGTTTTGCGGAATTTTATGCAACACCGTGTTGAGCGGCAGATGCATATACTGTGCGTAGCCACCCCACAAATGCGGTGCCTTGTTGGCGGTGGACATGCCGAACCGATCGGTATTCAGGCGATCCTTCACATTGAAGAAATCGACGTCCATACACAGACGGAAATCTCCCTTCATGCACCATTCGCAGTGCCAGCACGGGAGATATTCGTGCAGAGCAACGCGATCGCCGGGCTTCACGCCCCAACGCTTGGCCGCGACTTCACCGACTTCTTCGATGGTCCCGACGTTTTCGTGGCCCATGATGACCGGAACGTGGCCGGCCTTGCGGTAGAGCTCGGGATCGCTGCCACCTACGCCACTCGCTTCGATGTGCAGAATTCCGGTTTCAGGCTTGACAGTCGGATAATCGAATTCACGAATTTCCGTGGTTTCGACATCCGTCTTAACTGCTGCCAGTACCTTCTTCGTCATGTGTTTGTCTCCTGCTCGTTTTCGATCTCAGAGTTTCCCAAATACGCGAAGTGCGTTACCACCGAAGATCGCGTTGAGATCCTCATCAGGTATTCCATTGAGTGCAATACGGGTGAGATCCAATGCATTCCCGTAGCCTTCGCGAGAACTCACGACTGGGAAATCGGAACCCCACATCAGGCGATTCGCGCCGAATGCGGCTACCGCCTCGTGGACAAGCGGCGACGCCGCGTCCCCGAAGGGACGGCCCAGATGCCACGTTTTCGGGTCGCGAGGCATCAATTCGCCGAGCCCCGGAACCTTGAGCATGACATTCGGAAAGGCGGCGAGCTTGAACACCTGGCGACGAATAGCTAACTGCTCATCTGTCGTGACGGGCATGCTGGTGCCACCCAGATGTTCGAGGACGATGGTCGTCCCTGCCAACCTCGCAACCAGTTCGATAAACCCCGGCGCGTTGAATGCTTCCGCCGACCCCACGCAACTGACGGGTAATCCAGTTTCCTGGACTGCACGCCATGCTTCCGGAAGACGACCATCCGGAAGACACGAGGAGGGGCGAAGCCGAATACCCGACACGCCACCGGCTGCGAGGTTTTCGATCGTCATTGCAACGTCCGGGGCTTCGACATCAACCCAAGCCACGCTCGACAGACGGCCCGGATATCGCTTGACGCAGTCTTGCTGATATCGGTTATCCGTCTGTCCGATCATCTGAGTGAGAACGGCCATATCAACGCCATACTCATTCATTTGGTCGATCAACGTCTCGACAGGCTCATACCAATGAGGCGAAACATGCGCGTGACTATCGACGATCATGTGGACCTCAGGCCTTCAGAGCGACTTCCGGATTGAGGGGTACTTCTTCTTTCCACGTACGATCGTTCGGGAAAATCACCGTCGAAGCGTGAATCTCATTCCACGGAATCGTGGTCGTCAGCACGCTGGGCAATTCGCCGCTTTCCGAGTAAGCACGAGCCGCACGGATCATCTGACGACGCCATGCAACGACCGCGACATCCGATGTGCCGAGGTGTTCCTTCGTGCGGTCGAGGATACGGCCCTGAGTTTCACTGACTGCGTGGTCCTGCGTCAGGATGCCCTTGATGCCCGACATCGACGTCGTCTTCATGGCCTCGCGATCCTGCTTGTACCAGTTGTCGATGTTGAGCTCCTTGCGGAAGTTTTCATCGAGCCAGTGACCGCCTTCCTGAATACGATATTCGATATCGACAGGCTGCGTTTCGTCGAAGAACCACTGGATATGCCACGTCGATTCGTCATCGCGCGGAACAAATGCATTTGCCATGCGACGGTTCTTGCGCACGCCGAATCCATCGGGCGGAATCAGCGTGAAAAACGGCAGGATCACTTGCGTGACGCGGGCGTGCAACTTGCCTTCTTCACGGAAATTGCGCACGCCTGCATAGCGCAGGCCGTAGTGCGTGTACTCGACTTCGATCTTCGGACGCAGATCGCGTTCGTGTTCGTACTTGGCCGGCGCTGCCCACGGTTGTTCACGGTGCAGGACGCCTGCGTGTGCGGAGTCGATCGTGCCCTCGACGGCTTGGGCGTAGTTGCAGTCTTCGAGTACCTTGAACGCAACAACCTTTTCCGCCGGGTACGATAGGAAATCGAAGTCGGGGAATTGGGGAACCTTCGCGGGATCGCCCATGTACGTCCAGATCACGCCAGCGACTTCTCGAGTCGGATACGCCACTGCCTTGATACGCGAGCACAGCTTCGAATCTTCCGGCTCCGTCGGAGTGTCCATGCACTGACCATCGACGGCGAACTTCCAACCGTGATACAGACAACGCAGGCCGCCGTCCGAGTTGTCGCCCAGCGCGAGCGACGCACGACGGTGCGGGCACTGTTCTTCGAGCAGGCCAACCTTGCCGTCGCTATCGCGGAACGCCACAAGGTCTTCGCCCAACAGACGCACACGCACGGGCTTGCCGCCCGGCTCGCTGATTTCGGACGCCAGCATCATCGGAATCCAGAATTGGCGGATCATGTCGCCGTTCGGCGTGCCTTTACCAACCTGGGTCAGAACGTCGTTATCTTCGCGGGAAAGCATGGTTTGCTCCTAGATTTTGTTTATCTGTGAATATGCGCGGGAGATAAATGCGCTCCCACTAGCGTTAAACGAGTTCGACGGCCTTCAGCAATCGATCACGCGCGTCTACGGTGTTGCTGTCGTTGCCAATGAAATCGTGCGCTTCGACAATCAGGTTGCGCAGAGCAGCAAGGTTCTGCACTTCCCGCACATTCGAGCCCTGCCGTGCAGCAGCGACGATATCGTTATCGAGCAGCCGCCAGACTTCATCGAGCTCGGATTCGCGGTAAATCATGTGCTCGAACGTACTCGACTTCTCCACGCGCCCGATCAGTTCACGCAGCGTTTGCGGTGAGTAATCTTCGATCGAGTGAATATCATCCACGTTCATGGCTCATCCTTATTTCTTGGGACCTGGACCGAACTGCGAAGGTGGGAGGCCGAGCGCATGGCGGCCAAATGCCGTCAGCGCCGAATCCCACGTGAAAGCAAAGTGCTGGGCGGCGGAATTGACGTCGCGCCAGATACGTTGGAGCTCCGAAGCGTTGTAAATGCTGGTGCCGCCGGCAGCTTCGAAGACACTGTTGGCGGCGCGACGAGCGGTTTGAGCGGAATACGCCCAGTCGCGCGGTATACGCGACCATTCGAGCGCCGTCAGTGACTCTGCACTTTCTGCCGTATCGACGCGGCGCGTGTCTTCGAGAATCAATGCGTAGGCCGCGTCGAGATCTGCCGTCGCGTGTGCCAGGCGTTCGATCGTAGCCGACTGTTCCGCCATTTGAGCGGCCGGCATTGCCTGAAGACGCGGCGCCAAACCCTCAGCGAACGAACGGAGTGCTGCGCGTGCCATGCCCAGCGGCGCGCCGATGAGCGAGAACGGCGTGACGTTCTGGAAAGGCATCCGGTAGATCGGGGCACGCATTGCGTCAGCGCCTTCGACGTTGCCCGTCATCATGTCTTTGACCGACACCGAACGATGTTTCGGGATGAACGCTTCCGCGACCTTGATCGTGCGGCTACCGGTGCCACGCAGGCCAGCCGTGTGCCAGTCATCGACAATTTCGATATCCGAACGCGGGATCACGAAAAAGCGCGGTTCAGGCGGCCCATCGGAACGCTGCACGGCGTTTCCGATGATGACCCATTGCACGTGGTCGATACCCGAACAGAAGCGACCGTCGCCGTTCACGAGTTTGTAGCCGCCGTCGACTTCGGTAATCGTGCCGCCCAAGCGGAACACGGTTGCCGTCAATACGTGGCCTTTGCCAAGCACGTCTTGCTGTGCTTGCAACGGGAACAGATTCAACATCCAGCTATGACCCGCCAGAACGCCGAAAACCCAACCCGTCGAGCCACAGGCCGATGCGATTTCTGCCGTAACTTCGACGAGCGTAGTGAAACCTAGTTCGGAACCGCCAAACGTCTTCGGTGTGATGATGTTGAAAAGACCCGTTTCGCGCAGTACATCGATCGTTTCTTTGGGCACCACGCGGTCGCTTTCGGTCTGTTTGACGCGTGAACGAATCGCGTCATGCAAACCACGGGCAATATCGAGGGCTTCCTCGCGGCTGTTAATACGGCTCAAGACATTCTCCTGGGAGGACTTGGTGCGCCGGAACGTGGCCGGCGTGCAGAATGGTTTTTGCTTAGATATCGCTCAGTGTTCGTTGCGACCATAACGATCTTCGACGGTCATACGTTCCTTGGCGTCGAGGAACCAGCGATAGTGACCGCCCTTCGAGATCGGCGGAACGTCTTCGGAGACGACGTACCAGCTTTCGCCGTCGTTTTCCGTCGCATAGATTTCGCCCGTTGCCGTACCGGCGATGAGCATGATCTTGTCATCCCAACGGTACATACCCATACCCTCGATGTTGCCGATAATTTCCTCGGGCAGACCGTTACGCATATGTTTCCAGGTAACGCCACCATCGGTGCTCTTGAGAACAGTTGCGTTCGCCGACTTACGGGCGCCCCAATCGCGCGGTGCGTTACCCGGTCCACCGAGATACAGGACGTTCTCGTTGCGCGGGTCGATAAACATGGCGTCGGGATAACCGATAAGGTCTTGACGCGTCATCAGGTGAACCCAGGTCTCGCCAGCGTCTGCGCTGTAATGCAGGCCTTCGCCGCCGCACATGAAGATCTGTTTCGGATTCGACGGGCGGATCACCACGCGGTGGTTGTCGTGGTAGAACTTGTCGTTTTCCGATTCGTACGACCGCGGCTCGTTCCACGTCTTGCCGTCGTCGGTAGTCTTGAGAAGCGCGCCCTGTTCAATACAGACATAAAGCGTTTCGGGTTCGGCCGGGTGAAACGAAATATTCTTGACGTGTGCGATATGCGGGGGCGGCGGGAACGTCCACCTGTCCTGGTCCGGCACCGTCATCATTTCGGGAATTTCGACCCACGAAGCACCCAGATCGTCGCTGCGATAAAGCGCGGACGGCTCAGTGCCCAGGAACAGGACGGTCTTCCCGTCGCGCTCCTGCTGCGCCATCGTATAAATATGCGTGCTCTTCAGGCCATTGTTGGCTGGTTCCCACGTCAGGCCCAAGTCCTTCGAGACCACGAGACTGCCTTGGCCGTGTGCGCCCGCGAACAACAGGCCCGCACCCGGAACATAGAGCAACGCGCTCACGTGGCGATCTTCCAGCGTCGTGCGCGTGAGATCCCACGGGGCACTGGCGTCTTCACGCTCGAATACGAGCATGCCGCGAATCGTAGCAACCAGTAGCGTCGTTGCCGCGCCATCACCGTGCGTAACGGTTCCACCGTTGGTGGTCAAAACTGCAATCATTTCTCCTCCCTAGGGAATACCCCATGTGATGTCGCCTGTCTTTGACTTTTTCCCGCTCAGACGAAATAATATGCAAAAAAGAATTACGCGTCAAACGGTTGGCAAGAAACTTTCAATGATTGGTGACTGAGGAAGCGTGATGTGTGATGCCTGCCCCCCATTCGCAGGGTTCCGCGCGTTCTATGATTTTGGAGGTGAGATGACTGAACTTAATGAAGTGATGACTCTGCGCTTGACGGCGAGTCAATATTTAGCGCGCAACACGCTGGCTCTGACCTTTGAAGACCCCGAGGGCGAGCGTCTGCCCGCCGCTGACGCGGGTTCGCACGTCGCACTGATCCTGCCGAACGGATTGACGCGTCAGTACTCCCTCCTTGAGTCCAGCAATAGCCTGACGCAGCGTTCGTACGTGATTGGCGTCAAACTCGACCCGCAGTCGCGTGGTGGCTCCCGCTACATCCACGAAACGATGCGTGTCGGCGACCTCGTGCAGGTCGAAACCCCGCGCAACAACTTCCCCCTCGACGAAGACGCTAAGCACACGATTCTGGTTGCCGGTGGTATCGGGATCACGCCTATTCTGTGTATGGCGCGTCGCCTGAAGGAAATCGGAAAGTCGCCGCGTATCTATTATTCGTGCCGAGACCGGGTTGACGTCGCCTACGCTGAAGAATTGAAGACGTTCGAAGGTTCGCTCGTTCACGTCGACGCAGAAGTCGGCACGTTTCTGAATATCGAAGACGTGGTGAAGCGGGAGCCGGCGTCGGCCCATTTCTATTGCTGCGGCCCCGGGCCCGATGCTCGAAGCATTCGAAAAGGCTTGCTCGACTTTGCCCCCTGAACAAGTCCACGTCGAGTACTTCAGTGCCAAACACGAAGCCGCACTCGATGGCAACTACGTCGTTGAACTGCGTAAGAGCGGCAAGACGCTCACCGTCCCTCAAGGCAAGACGATTCTCAACGTCGTGCGCGAAGCCGGTGTACCGATCTCATACTCGTGCGAAGAAGGCGTATGCGGTGCATGTGAAGTCCGCGTGCTGGAAGGTGAGCCGGATCACCGCGACGCCATTCTGTCGGAGCCCGAAAAGGCTTCGAACAAGACGATGATTATCTGCTGTTCTGGCTGCAAGGGCGATCGTCTCGTCCTCGATCTGTAACAAACACCCGTGTGCCTACGGGCACCCACCATCACGTTAATCAAGGAGACACGTAAGTGATTATTGATTGCCACGGTCACGTCAGCGCACCCGCAGAATTGTGGGTCTACAAGGCACACATTCTGTCGCATCGGGGCGAACACGGTCGCAAGATGCCGGAGGTGACCGACGAGGAAATCCTGCACTACGCCAACAAGAAGGAAATGGCGCCGGTTGGCCACCTCGACATGCTCGACCGCGTCGGCACGAACGTCCAGCTGATGTCGCCGCGTCCGTTCCAGATGATGCACAGCCAGAAGCCGGGCAAGCTCGTGCACTGGTTCACGGAAGAAACCAACAACATCATCTCGCGCACTGTCAAGCTGCTGCCGAAGCGTTTCATCGGAGTCGGCGGCCTGCCGCAAGTGTCGGGCGACCCGATCGAGGTCGTGCTGCCGGAACTGGAGCGCTGCGTCAAGGAACTGGGCTTCAAGGGCGTACTGCTGAATCCCGACCCATTCGAAAACAGCGGCGTCGAAGCCCCCGGTCTCGGTGATCGTTACTGGTACCCGCTGTACGAGAAACTGTGCGAACTCGACGTACCGGCGCACATCCACGCTACTGGCTCGCAGTCGGCTCGTTCGCCGTACACCGTTCACTTCATTAACGAAGAAACGATCGCGGTGTTCAACCTCGTCAATTCGAACGTCTTCAAGGACTTTCCGAATCTGAAGATCATGGTGTCGCACGGCGGCGGTTCGATCCCCTACCAGATCGGCCGTTTCCAGTCGGGCGCCTCGCGTGCCGGCCGCAACTTCCTCGAGGGCATGCGAAATCTGTACTACGACACCGTGCTCTACTCCGAAGAATCGCTGCGTCTACTGATCAAGACGGTTGGCGCTGACCGCTGCATGTTCGGCGCTGAGTGCCCGGGCGTGGGTTCGGCTATCAACCCGGACACCGGCCGCACTTTCGACGACATCAAGCCGTATATCGAAAGCTTCGACTGGCTGTCGAAAGCAGAGAAGGATGCAATCTTCTTCGGGAACGCTCGCGACTTCTTTAAGCTCAACCTCGCGGATTACGAATAATCCCGACGCCCACAGGACTCGAAATCATGGCAAAAATCGTATTGGGAATGGGAACTTCGCATGGCCCCATGCTCATCACGCCACCGGAGACCTGGGGCGCTCGCGTACCTGATGATCGACTGAGCAAGCATGATTTCGAAGGCCGCGAATGGGCCTTCGATGAACTCGTTGAATATCGCCGTAGCGAGAACCTCGCGGATCAGATCACGCCGGAGAAGTGGAAGGAGCGCCATGCCCAGTGCCGGGCGGCTATCGAGGAAATGGCGCGGGTGCTGGCTGAGGCCAAAGCTGACGTCGTTGTCATTGTCGGCAACGATCAGATGGAAATTTTCACCACTGATTGCATTCCCGCATTCGGCGTCATGCACGGCCCGACGATCGTGAACAACATGATCAGTCACGATAAATTGATGCAAATGCCTCCGGGCGTGCGCCATTCGATGCCGGGTTACAAGCCGGAAACTGCCACGCATGAAGGCGTTCCAGAGCTTGCAAAGCACATTATCAAGAACGCGATCGCCGACAACTTTGACGTGGCCGCTCTTGGCCGCTTGTCAGAAACGGAAACGCCGCATGCATACGGCTTCGTGTTCCGCCAGCTGATGAAAGACCAGGTCGTTCCGACCGTGCCGGTGTTTGTCAATACGTTCTATCCGCCGAATCAACCGACAGTCGCACGCTGCCACGCTTTCGGTGCATCGATTGCTCGCGCCATCGAATCGTGGGATTCGGACGCACGTGTAGCTGTCATCGCTTCCGGTGGTCTGACGCACTTCGTCATTGACGAGCGCGTCGACAATCTGATTCTCGACGCGATGAAGAACCACGACCTCACGCCGGTATTCGCGTTGGGCGAAGAAATCTTCCAGGCGGGTACATCGGAAATCAAGAACTGGATTCCCGTCGCCGGCATGATGGATGAACTCGCCTTCGACATGACGGTGGTCGACTATGTGCCCTGCTATCGCAGCGAAGCCGGTACCGGCAACGCCATGGGCTTTGTGTACTGGAAGCCGCAGTCCGAATAAGGAAACATCAAATATATGGCAACCAAAGACGAATTGATCCACCGCCTTCGTCGGCTGGACTGCTGCGCAGTCTCGGACGCACTCGATAAACTCGGCTTGTCCGGCGTCGTGAGCGGCGTCGCCCAAGCCTCAGGCACGAAGCGCATCGCAGGTCGCGTTATCACGATGAAACTCGGTGTTGGTGATCCGCCTCCCGGCCCGCCGCGTCATCTGGGCACCACCGCGATCGAACTCGGCAACTCCGACGATGTGATCGTTGTCGAGCAGCGCACCGGTATTGAAGCCGGTTCGTGGGGCGGCATCCTGTCGCTGGGTGCCAAGGTTCGCGGTATCGCGGGCGTGATCGCTGACGGTCCGGTTCGCGATATCGACGAATCCCGCGAGATGGGCCTGCCGGTGTTCACAAACAAGTTCACGGCGCTCACCGCTCGTGGCCGTATCGTCGAAAAGGGCGTGAACGTCCCCATTGAAGTCTTCGGGGCCGCAGTGGAAGCCGGCGACTACGTGATCGCCGACAGCAGCGCCGTGATTTTCATCAGCAAGGCAAACATCGCCAGGGTGGTCGAGACTGCTGAATCGATCGTCGCACGCGAAGCCTTGATGGCGAAGGCACTACTGGCGGACACGCCGATCCATGAAGTCATGGGTGGCAACTACGAATTTATGCTTAAGGATTAACCATGTCCGAAATCGAACAAGACAAGAATGTTGCCCGCGCAGCGAAACTCGAAACGGCGACCCTGAGCGACGCACTGGACCGATTGGGCCTGAACGGTCAGTGCTACAAGATCAAGCCGCGTGATTCGTCGTTCCGAATGGCCGGTCGGGCATTCACGATTCTCTACGGCCCCGCCGCTTCGCCCGCAGGCACCGTGGGTGACTTCATCGACGACGTTCCGCCGGGTTCGGTCATCGTCCTCGACAACGGTGGTCGCGAAGACGCAACGGTATGGGGCGACATCCTGACCGAGATCGCTCATCGCCGTGGTATCGCTGGTACCGTAATCGACGGCATAAATCGTGACGTACACCTGTGCCTGTCGCTCGGTTACCCGGTTTTCTCCAAGGATAACTGGATGCGCACGGGCAAGGATCGCGTGCAGGTCGAAGCCACCAACGTTCCGGTGAATATCGGTAACGTGCGCGTTGCTCCGGGCGATCTGCTGCGCGGTGACGCGGACGGCGTGATCTCGATTCCGAAGGAACACGAAGAACGCGTGCTTGCTGCTGCTGAAGAAATCGATGCCGCGGAAAATGCAATCCGACGGTCTGTGGCAACGGGTATGCGGCTAGACGAGGCTCGCAAACAGTTCAAGTACCATCAACTGCAAACGCGTCGGACTGGAGAAGAGGCATGACGGGCCCGGTTTTCAATCGTCATGAGACCACGCGTCTCGCTATCGAGCGACCGGACGTCAATTTGCTTGACGCCGCCGCGAAATTGCCGGCAGCAACGCTTCACGAGGCTGCCGGAAAGATCGGCGTCCTGCCTTATGAAATTAAGCCTGTCGCGCCCGGCTTCAAGATTTGCGGCCCAGCTGTGACCGTCCATTCGCCCGGTGGCGATAACCTTTGGCTTCACCGTGCGATTTACGGAGCACAACCAGGTGATGTCCTGGTCGTCTCCGTAAGCGAAGCATATGAACACGGGTACTGGGGCGAGATCATGTCAACGGCCGCAAAGGTTCGGGGGCTTGCCGGTCTCGTCATTAACGGCTGTGTTCGTGATCAGCGACTGCTGTCCGAGATCGGGTTTCCCGTTTTCGCTCGCGGTCTTTGTATCCGTGGCACAGGAAAAGATTTCGGCGCCAGAGGTTGGATCAACGCCCCGATTCGATTCGACGATGTCACTATAAATGCAGGTGACCTGATCGTTGGTGATGAAGACGGCGTCGTGTGCATCCCGCGTGAGCGAATCGCCGAGGTGATCATTGCATCCGAAGCACGCGAAGCAGCAGAAGCACAGCAGATGAAGCGAATGGAAGCGGGCGAGAGCACGCTCAGTATCTTCGGTTGGGATCAATAAACCGGCTGAGACTCGCGTCTATAGCATGGGTGGCGCCCCGAAAAAACGCCACCCCTCCATTTTCTCCGTCTGGTTTTTTGATTGGAGGGTGAGGTGAGCATAGAAGAATCCGAATTCAAACGCGCCATGCGCTGTTTGACCGGGCACGTATGTTTGATCACTACCGGTTCGGACACGGACGGACCGCTTGCCGGCATGACCGCAACCGCTGTGACGTCTGTTAGTGCAGCGCCTCCTATTCTGCTGGTCTGTATCAATCGTGCAAACTCGTCTCTGGCGCACGTGCAGGCCACTGGCAACTTCGTCGTCAACGTTCTGGCGCGCAGTGAGCGGGAATTGGCGCAGCGGTTCTCGCGACCCATTTCGCCGCAAGAAAAGTTTCAGGCAGGGACGTGGAATCGTATTAAGACGGGGGCTCCGGCTTTGGCCAATACTATGGTCAATTTCGATTGCAGCGTCGAACGCATCATTGAGATTGGTACCCACGCCGTGATTTTTGGGCATGTCGAAGGCACTGCCATTAATGGCGACGCAACGACGCCGCTGCTGTATTCCCAAGGCTCTTACGGCGAATTTCAGGCGAATAGAGCCGTCGATTTCCATGATTTACTGTGGATCTCCAACTGGGGGTCCGACTAATCCAAAAATTTCAGATGGAGGGCAGTCTCAAGAGTCAAGTGCAACGTTTAGCTAATCCAGCCTTCTCTAACTCTTTAGCCATTGCTTCCTCGGGGGAGTCCCAGCCGAGCGTCTGGCGAGGCCGCCCGTTAAGCAATTTGGCGATGTCATTGAGTTGGGTCTGCGAGAGCGTCGAAAGGTCTGTGCCCTTTGGCAGAAACTGACGCAGCAAGCCGTTGGTGTTCTCATTGCTGCCGCGCTGCCAGGGCGCATGCGGATCAGCAAACCAGATATCGATATTGAGCCGCCTGGAGAGCTCGACATGGCAGGCCATTTCCGTTCCCCGATCGTAGGTCAGGCTCTCGCGAAGAAAGGCCGGCAACTTCTTCATTTGCCGCGAGAAGCCTTCCAGCGCATTCCTGGCCGTACAGCCATCCATGCGGCACAGAATCACGAAGCGCGTCTTGCGTTCGACCAGCGTGCCCACGGCGGAACGATTAAACGCACCCTTGATGAAGTCGCCCTCCCAGTGCCCCGGCAACAGCCGTTGCTCGATCTGCTCGGGGCGATATTGGATGCGCAAATCCTCGGGAACATAGCTGCCGCCAGCAAGCGTCGTGCGCCGATTTCCGCGCGCCGGTTTTTCTTGGCGCAAGGCTGCGATCATGGCTGGTTTCAGCGAGCCACGTGCATACGTGTAAATGGCAGCATAGACCGTCTCGTGGCTGACGTGCTGACTTGGGTCGTCTGGATACATGGCCCGCAGTTTGGCAGCGATTTGCTGCGGCGACCAGCGCCAGTAGACCAGGTGATCATGCACATGCCGATAAAGCGCGCTGCCTTCGATCAACTTGCGCGGCCGTACGCAGCGCCGACGACGCAGCCGATAGGCCGAGGCCGCCTGCGTCGCACAGTAGCGCGGCGCGTCCACGCTGCAATTACGCGCCAGTTCGCGCGACACCGTCGAAGCGCTGCGCCCCAGCAGCCCCGCAATAGTTCTTATGCTGCCGCCCTTTTGATGTTCGATCATGATCGCCGCGCGTTCTTCCGCACTCAAATGCTTGTAGTTCTTCTTCATCGCAACACCCTACCTCATTCAAGGTGTTGCACTTGGAACTAGAGACTAAGGAGGTACGGCCCGCATTATTCCGCACGCAAGATATGATGCGATTTTGTTAATCACAAAATGCATTATTGTTAGCCGCCTTTCAGGCATCCTTTAGAATACTTGGAGACAATTGATCTTGAAACTGAACCGGAAACTCTTCCTCTCGGCAGTCCTCGCAGCGGGCGCACTGATCTCGGGCGTCGCCCTCGCGAGTACACCTGCCAAACCGGCACCTGCACCTATTGCTGCACCTGCGGCTAAGCCGGCAGCGGCAGCCCCGGTTGGTGCGCCCACGGGTGTTGTTCTGGTCGCTGAAATCGGCAAAGGCGTGTCCGGAACCGACATCAAGGACTACGCGGATCTGATTAGTCGCCTGAAAGATAATCCGGATTGCTACACCTTCGGTACGACGGCTGACGGTACGCGCGACCTGACCGCGATGACCACATTGCAAAAGCGTAACGGTGTTCGCATGGTCAAGTTATCGTACAAGGATACCGCAGAGGAAATCGACGGTTTGATGAAAGCGAAGGTGCAGGTGATCCCGGTTCCGTACGATGTCGCAGCCCCGTACATCAAGAAAGGTCAGATGCGTCCCCTGGTGGTCTTTGGTTCGGCGCGTATCCCCGAGATCAAGGATGTTCCCACTGCGAGCGAAGTGATGCCCGGCTTCGTGTACTGATCTGAAACCACGGTGCAACATAGAAAACCCCTATCGTTGCACTGAACCCCAAGAATTGGAGATAAATCCGACCCTTGGGGTTTTTCATGGCGAAGCTGGATAAGACGCTTAAACCCAAGGTCGTAATGAGCTGGCTTTTGCGTGACCAGGTTGCAATGAAAGCGTGATCTTGGCGGCGTTTGGCATTCGGATCACGCATGCGCCACCGGTGCCGTGGAAGAATGTTTCGCACTTCGCCAGCAGGAGATTTCGACACACTTGAACATGTCGCGCAGTACCAGCCTACCGATACATTTGTAGCCTACGCAGCACCGGATCGGTGGCGCAGGACGAACGGGGAAGTTTCTGTTTGGGGCCTCGACTGCTACATCTGGCACTGGCCGAAATGTCTCTGAACAGACGTACTTTCATCTATGCGGACATAAAGTCCTTCACGCTTCTCCACATTGACAGTGCAGCGTGGCGAATTTGCGGGCGGTGGTAACCAAGTTTTTTGCGCAAGCCAATTCCAGGGTATAAATGACTGCGCGTCTGGCTCAGCCAGCGGACGCAGTTGAGCCAGCAAAGCTGCGTTCGCGTGGACCTCGCCGCCGCATTTTCGTTTGTAGCCGTCGTGACCCGCACGTGGCGCTCTCGCGTAGGTCGACCGTCCACAAAGACCGCGCTCGATTTACCACTGCGCTCCTGCGCGACCCGGACGATCGAACACAGGTCATTGTCTATCGCATCGAGACAGCCTCCTCAACCCAGCGCTGCGTCTGCTGTTCGACGACTCCCACGCTCGAAAGTCATTGGGCAAGCAACAAGCGTCACGATGCACCAGCCCACAACCCAGCAAGGAGTGTTGAACATCTCGCGCGGGGCATAGCGACGCTGTGGCGCGTTCTCGTTCATCAACGTCAGCTATACGGCGCGCAGAAGTACCATTCCTCACCCGATTATCTCCGTTGGCCAGGCTCTGCGCTTTTCCTGGCCGGGAGTTTATAAGACCTTCTAACGGTCGATCACCGAATCGCCTGACAACGTTGTCAGGCGAAGATTCTCAGATATAATACTAAAATGAATGCGATTCCGACACCAGGCCGAACTCCTATCGCTACCGTCCCGGAAGTGGATGGCATTGACTTTCCAGCTCAGGTGGCGTCAGAGACGCGAAAACTGATCAATAGGGGAACGCTCGCGCCCGGCTTTCAACTACGACAGTCGGACCTCGCGGAACGTTTCGGCATCAGCCGTGTGCCGGTGCGTGAGGCATTGAAACTACTGGCGGCGGAAGGCATCATCGAACACGATCCGAATCGTGGATTTTTCGTCGCTCAGTTGTCGAGCGGTGAGGCCCGACAGTTGTATTGGATGCGCCAACTCCTCGAAGCAGAGTTGCTCATGACGGTTGAATGGCCCACATCCGCGCAGATCAGGGAATTCAAGGGCTTACTGTCCCGGCTTGAAGAATTGATTCAAGCCGGTAATCGTGAGGGGTGGATCGAATTACACCGCACACTTCACGATAAGATTTTCAACCTCTCGCCTAATAAAGTGATTAAACGGGAAGTCCTACGATTGTTGCGACTCACCGATCGTTATCGGGCGCTGGCTGCCGATATTTCAGCGCATCCGCAAAATCGTAACGCTAATATCGAAGCAAAACTCGTGAACGCTTTGGAAAGCAAAGACCGGGAATTGCTGCTCTCAACTTATGAGAAAGGGCGAACGGTGGTTCTTGACGGGTTGATGATAGTGCTTGCGGCCCGGGAATAAACGAAAAAAACGGCACCGTGAGTGATCTGCTGTCGGAATCCTGAACAGAAAAGGGCTTTTCTTCATTTTGCCAACGAGAGATACTCGGAAGTTCGAATCTTGATATATAAGACCAAAATGTATTTCGTTTTGGTGGGGAGTAGATGGTCACCGCACTTCGCGAAACGGACACCGTTGATTTTCCGGCTCACGTGGCCGCAGAGACGCGCAAGCTGATTAATCGAGGGGTGTTAGCACCGGGCCTCCAACTGCGGCAGTCGGAACTTGCTGATCGATTCGGGATCAGCCGCGTTCCGATCCGGGAAGCACTGAAGCTCTTGGCGGCAGAAGGCATCATTGAGCACGATCCGAATCGTGGATTCTTTGTCGCACAGTTGTCAAGTGATGAGGCCCGACAACTATATCGGATGCGTCAACTGCTTGAGGCAGAACTGCTGAGCACGATCGAGTGGCCTACGCCCGAGCAGCTGACGCTGCTCAAGCGAATGCTTACAGATCTCACGGAGTTGCTGGCGGCGGGTAATCGCGATGGCTGGATCGAAAAGCACCGTGCTTTCCACGACACGATTTTCGAACTGTCTCCACACAAGGTGATCAAGCTAGAAATCCTGCGTTTGATGCGTTTGTCGGATCGCTATCGTGCGCTGGCCGCGGATGTCTCGGCAAGTCCGGAACATCGCCGGGCAGATATCGAAGCGCGATTGGTGCAGGCACTGGAAAGTCGGGACAGAGTTCATCTGCTTGCAGCCTATGATCAAGGGCGTTCAGTGGTTTTGGAAGGACTGGTGAGGGTACTGGCCGCTAGAGGGGCCTAAAAACGAAAGGAGGGCCGCAATCTGTGCCCCCTTACGCTCATTTGATTGGAACGTCGTGTACAGGAGGTGTTCGGCCCCACGGTACCCGGCGCGCGTCAAGCAAGTTGTCGCCTCACTCATGCAGCCAGAGGCTGTTTATTTGCGCTGATCGACGCCATCTCGACGACTGAGTCGCGTTCGGGGTTAAGCGTCACGGCACCAACCGGTGTCCAGTTGCGCGTGTGGCGCGACCAGCGGGCCGGATTGCGCTCGCGGGCCCTCTCGTACAGTGCATGCCGAGCGGCGAGAAGCGCACGATCGTCACCGGCGTGACGCTGCGCAGGCGTCACGTAGCGGATGCCACTATGACGATGCTCGAAGTTGTACCACTGCACGAAGCCGGCAGCCCAGGTGCGAGCAGCGCTCAGGTCCTCGAAGCCTGTGACCGGAAACTCCGGCCGGTACTTCGCGGTTCGGAACAGCGCCTCGGCATAGGCGTTGTCGTCGCTGACCCGGGGGCGCGAGTACGACGGCTTGATGCCCAGCCAGTGCAGCATCGCCAGCACGGTAGTGGCCTTCAGCGTCGCCCCGTTATCGCCGTGCAGCACCGGCCGGGCCTCAAGGGCGGCAATGCCTTCGGAGAGCGCCGTACGACGTACGAGATGAGCAGCGTGTTCGGCCGCGTCGCTGTCGTGCACCTCCCAGCCGACAATCTTGCGGCTGTACAGGTCCAGAATCAGGTACAGGTGGAACCATCGCCCTGTGACCGTTGCCGGCAAATAGGTCATGTCCCAGCACCACACCTGGCGCGGCGCGGTTGCAACGTGCGTGGTCGGCGGCCGGCCGCTCGAAGGCGTTCTGGCACGGCCACGGCGCCTCATCTGCCCATGCTCGCGCAGCACGCGTGCAAAGGTCGATTCGCTGGCGATATACACGCCTTCGTCAGCCAGCATCGGCACGATGCGCGCCGGTGGCATGTCGGCAAAGCGCGGCTCGCTGGCTACGCGCAGCACGTTTTCCCGCTCCTCCGGGCTCAAGGTGTGCGCGGGCAGCAGGCGCATCGCGCCGGGCCTGGCGTCGCCAGTGACGAGCCCTTGATTGGCCCTCCAGCGCTGCAGGGTACGCACGTCGATTCCGGCCACCTCGCAGGCCAGGCGCAACCGTGCGCCAGCCAGTCTTGCCGAATCGATTTCCCGGGCCAGGAACTGGCGATCTTCGAGGCCGATCATTCGTCCTCGCCCTTGTCCGTGTTGAAGATCGCCCCGAGTTTTTTTGAAAGAACCAGCAATGCGGCTGCCTCGGCCAGTGCTTTCTCCTTGCGCCGCAGTTCGCGTTCCAGTTCCTTGATGCGACGCTGGTCCTGCTTCGTCTGCTGTGGACTCGCACGGGCCTCTTCGGGCTCGGCCAGCGCCTGCGTGGCCGCTTGCCGCCACTGCGCCAGTTCCTGCGGATACACGCCATGCTCGCGGCACCACGCATTGCGGGCCGTCTCGTCCATCGCTGCCGTGCTCAACACCGCTTCGAAACGCGCGGCCGCTGTCCAGGCCCGCTCGCGAGCGGGCATGGACAGCGCATCACTGCGCCAGCGCTCCAGCGTCTGCGCGCCCACACCGATCTCTCGCGCAACCTCTTCCACTGATGCGCTCTCCGGCGGCAGCAACCGCGCCACTGCCCTGTCCTTGAATGTCTTTCCGTAACGCGCCAACTTGTTCTCTCTTTATCGCCCCCAGATTCCAATTTTATCCAGGCGACAACCATTGTGACGCGGGGGGTACCTTGCCGCTGGACACGATGTTGGCATTCATGGTGGCTTCATGGCGTTGTCAGCATTATCCGTGCGGTGATACGCGCTCACCGCCCAGTCCCGCGATTTTCAGTAGTGCGGCAAGCGGATGCCCAGTCCGCAGCCCTTCACGATTTGCGTGTTTTTCTTTTGTGCTGTTTGGTTTTTTCCCCTGGACAGCGCATCGAGCTTTTTCAGATACGCCGCCTCCATCCGCAGATACACGAGTTCCCTGAGTTGTTCTTCGCGTGATCGCGTATCGGCAGCTTTCTCTTCAACAGGCAGGTCACGCCGGGTCTTGGGCATTTTTTGGACGCCATCGTCGGCGGCGCATCAGAGCATCTGCAGCGCCCTCATCATATAGGCGCACCCATTGCGAGACCCTGGCAGGATCGTGGATGTCCTACAGAGCCGTGACTTCGCGCAGGGAAAGCCCCTCACGCGACGTGAGCCTGAGCACCTTCGGCCCGCGAAGTGAACGTCGTATCGACTGCGCTTAGGGCATAGCGTTGCGTCGCCGTGCAAACGATAGGCATCAACCCAGCGACGCAACATCGAGTAGCCGATCTCGTGGCGGGCTGCCAATACTGGCCGCCCAACTCCCCCCGCGCAAATGCGTGTTGCTTAACTTCAGTTTGAACCGCTTATCGTACTTCGCCATGAAAGACACCCCAAAGGTTGGATCCGTGTCGAACTTTTGGGATGCAGTTAATTAACATCGAAGGCTTTTTCTCGGTTCTGTTGCAATAAGTTGTCCGCAGTACCGCAGTCTTCGTCGATATCAAGGAAACCATCCCTCATCGATGGCTTTTTTTGTGCCTGGAGACTCTGATTTAGATGGCGCGTGCGATCTTGAAGTTAGTAACCAGTGTCTGTAGGCGCTCTGCTTCTGCATGAACGTCACGGGCTGCAGCAGCGGCCTCTTCGACCAAGGCTGCGTTGTGCTGGGTCACTGTATCGATTTCGCCGATCGCCTTATTTATCTCCATGATGCCGCGGTGGCCGTCATCGGATGCGTGGGTGATCTCCTCCATCAGAGTCGAGACCCGGGTGAACTCACTCACCACGTCGTTGATTTTGGACCCGGCATCGTTCACCAGTTGAGATCCTTGGACAACGCGGGTGACCGAATTGCTGACCAATTCCTTGATCTCTTTGGCCGCCGTTGCCGAGCGTTGAGCCAGCGTGCGGACTTCCTGGGCCACGACGGCGAAGCCACGGCCTTCGTTGCCAGCACGTGCGGCTTCGACCGCCGCGTTAAGGGCTAGGATATTGGTCTGAAAAGCGATGCCCTCGATAGTCGCAATGATGTCGGCGACTTTCCTCGATTGATCGGCAATGCCGCTCATGGTGGTCACAACGTGTTTCATGACCTCTCCACCGCTGTTTGCCAGATCGGACGTAGTCTGTGCGAGTTCGAGGCCTTGTTTGGCATTCGCCGCGTTGTTCTGCACCGTCGCCGTCAACTGCTGGATCGAAGCTACCGTCTGCTCGAGAGACGCCGCCTGTTCCTCGGTGCGCTGGCTCAGATTCTCGTTCCCCGCGGCGATTTCGGATGCGCCGGTCAATACCGCCTCACTGCCGGACCGGACCTGCTTTACGATATCCACGAGACTCTCATTCATGCTGCGAAGCGCGCGCATCAATTGGCCAAGTTCAGTATCGGAATGTACCCTGACTTCTGACGTCAAATCCCCTGACGCAACTGCCTCAGCAATCTTTACGGCGTCATTCAACGGGAAGACGATCGACGTCGCAACCGTGTTGCAGACATATACCGTAGCAACGATAGCGATACATATTACGGTGAACGTCAGCATCAAGGCCACATCATAGTCATGAATGGCCTTTTCCGCAGCCTGATCTGCCTGCTTCTGAATGAAGTCCATATGGGCGGTGAGCGTCTCCTCCGTGGATTTGAAAACAGCAAAGATCTTGGTGTTGGCGAGCACACGCTCGGTAGCAAGATCCGGATTATCAGACATTGCAAGCGTGTAGAGTTCTTTGTTGATCATCGCGTACGCAGCGATTGCTTTCTTATCGTTCTCGAAATACTGACGATCCTCGCCCGGGCGCGCGTGTTTCTCATAGCGATCGACACTCTTTCTCAGCTGATACAAGGCTTCGGCTCGAATCGCAGCATTGGTATCTTTGGCATTCTTGGTATCAGACAAGACAAGACCCAGCGTGGAACGACGATCTGTACTGAGCGCCAGACGAAGATCCGCAATCGTTTTGACTGACTCCATCCAATTCTGTTTGATGTCCATTAGATGTGATTGAATCTGATGCGCCTGGAAGAGCGCAAATCCCGCGGCACTGCATAGCAGCACGATAACGATTGCGAAACTTACAAACAGCCGGTTGCGTATTTTGAGATTGCAAAGAAGCAGGAGCATGTTTTATTGCCTACATTAATTGTATACTTTGTATTTCGGCATGAGCCCTATGAGTATGGATAGGTGACAACGTTAATTGTGTAATCTGGCCTGATGCGTTATAGCCGCGCCCCGCAAGATCGATAACCGCCCTGTACGCGTGCGCACTGGAAACTCTGAACTCGAGCAGGACCAGCGTGCCGCGCATGCGGCATCCGGACAGTCGTGTCGACTGGGCGAAAGCCGTGCATGGCGCGCAATGCTGGCGTTTGTTCAGACCGTTGCTCGCGGCCGCGGCGGCGAGAAGACGTCGTGGGTAAAGGGCAACGCAAAGACGCGCTGGATTAGATCATCCGCTGGCCACGTTTTAGGGCGGAGAAGGGAGGTTGCCGTTCACGCCGGTGCGCCAACGACGCTGGAGGGTCTTGGACTGCCCGTCACGGCAAATCTCGAGACATCGATTGAGCCGTGGGCTGGGGAATTAGCAAGCAGGCGCTTAAGCAACGCAATAAAAATATCGGCTTCATCCTCGGTTAAGAGGCCAATCAATTTATTGTCAGTTGCGCCGAGAATGGCTGTAATGTTCGCAGCCATCGCAACTCCGCTTCCCGTAAGCTGAACACACCAGCAGCGACAGTCGTTTGGATGCCGAGACCTCATTACAACTCCAGCATCCATGAGACGCGGAATGATTCTGGATAGCGCCCCCATATCGAAATGCAGCCGGTGCGCGAGTTGAACCTGCGTCATGAATTGGTGCCCAGCCAGGCATGCGACGACCTTCGCCTGTGCAAACGAAATCCCAAGCGATGACTTCAAATGTTGATCAGCAGACTCGGAGATCGCTTTGTCAATCTCAACAATACGGGTGAGCCAACTTAAAGCCGGGACTTCCGCCTCATAACCTAGGTGTAGCCCCTCCTCGCTCTTCATTTCTTGCTGCTTTTCCTGCAAAGGTGGTCGGAACCAGTGGTTGGGCGTGCTCTATACGTCCTAAAACCACCTCGTACTATGGTTGATCATTCGCTCCTGCGCTGCTACTGCTTGCCCGGCGCACCGAATTGCTCTCATCCGCGGGTCGAACGTTTCCGAAGACGTTGGACTTTATTATAGCATTCAAATGTGAATATTATCATTACTTCGGACGAGGGGAAATTGGGGCACTTTCTGAGCTTGACGGGGCGGACTTTCCTACGCAAATCGCAGCGGAAAGGCAAAACTGATCAATCGAGGCACGCTGGCACTGAGTTCGAATTGCGCCGCGCTAACCTTGGCGACCGCTTGGAACGGACGGATGGCAGTATTTGCGGCCCCCGGTGCATAACCCAAGAAGGCCACGACAGCGATGACGAAAACATGATCATCGCTGCCGTTCCTCAATGAAGCATCAGAATCGATGCATCATGCCAAGCTGGAAAACAGTCTGGATATTGCCGCTTGCCACGATGTTCCCGATTTCTGCAGCGTATGCGCCGTTGGTGCGTTGATATACGCCGGCGGCATAGACCGCGGTGCGTCTCGACAACGTGTACGTCAACTGCAACGCGGCCTGGTTGATCACCACGTTCTTCAGCAACGCGTTACCATTTTCGTAGGTATAAGCGCCGCCGAGGTTCCAAGCCGGTGAGAAGTCATATCCGACGCCACCAGCCAGGGCGTAAATCTTGGCCCCCGTATGGGTGTTGCGCGCGTCGCTATACATCCCTGAGACAGTGAAATGGCCGAACTTCGTCCTTGCTCCGGCGAGCAGGTTGGCGATGCCACTATGTCCATTGTTGACCGGCGCATAGTTCTGCTCAGTGTAAACAACAGCAGCACGCGTTTCACCATTCCGGAAGCTGATCGCCGCGCTTTTTCCGGCCCCGTTGTTGAAGTCGCCCGCTGTGCCGCCGAAGCTATACATGACGCCAGCCGACAGCCCGGCATATTCCTCCGACACAACCTTGATGGCATTCGCCATCCGCTTGCCGCCGACACGATCCCAGTTGATGGCCGCTAATCCAGAAATTTGGCCGTTCGTCGTGATAGGCGCGAACGGGCCGCCCGAGACGGCGCCAGCAATCTGCGCCGGCCCTGAAACGCCGAGCAGGTCGGCACCGAAGCTACCGGTCCGGAAGTTGAGCATACCGCCAGCGATGCCCGTTGCCGGATCGATACCACCGATCAGGTAGTAGTCGAAGGCGAAGTCGTTTTGGCGCCCGAGGCGGAAGCTGCCAATCCCTGCTTGACTGAGTCCGACCCACGACGAGTTCTCGAACATCGCGCCGCGGGACTGCGGATCAAGTCCCCCTGTGCTCAGGCTGATCATCGAGTCGAGGCTGAAGTTTGCGCGCAGGCCCCCTCCCATGTCCTCGCTCCCGCGGAAGAAAAACTTGGTGGGAAAGATGGCGGAATCCTGCATTTGATACAAACGGGCCCCACCTGAATCACGATAGGTGGCGACACCTTCGTCAAGAAATCCTCCAAGCATGACGCTACTTTGCGCACGGGCGGCCGTAACGCTCATGCAAACTGATGCACATGCAAGCGGCACCGCGGCCCACCGGTGTTTCCTCCACGTCCCCTGGTGATTCATACATTCTCCTGATTGTTATATGTGATCTCTGAAACCGACTGCTATTGAATTACAAACGCGAGTAGGTCAATTTGTTACGCCGGTCCGTTGCCCTCCTGGAGATGTGCAGCATCCAATGCGACGTCGGGACCCGGCGGGACGCCCGAAGCAATTCTTGAATGGCGAGCGCCTGGGGCGGTGCCAGTTGCCCGTAGGCACCGACCAAATAGAGAAAGGGGCCGGCGTCGGCCCAGTTGTCGACCACCCCTAGTAGCCATGGGCTTGACCACACCGTCTTCCGACTTCCCACGGCCATCAATCACCTTCTAATCCGTCACTCCGTGAGAGTCCGCGGATCAGCCTTCAGCATCATGTTCGGCTTCGGATTCGCATGATCTCGATAACGCTTTTCTAATGCATCCTGATACCACCTAATGCGCACCAATAATGCCGATCGCAACCGCCGCCCCGACGGAAACGTAAGCAGCAACCGACGTCTTGATTGCCAATCCGGCGGTCGATACCGCGCTAATCGCACCGACATGGGAGAGAGTCACCATTTATCCCACACCGGATCCCCGGAACGGGTTGGATAGATATGGGTCGACAGAGGATATTCGCCAAGCTGTATGCCTGCGATCGAAATGCCCTTCAGTATCATCCTCGCGATCAAAGCCACGTTTTCGGCCGTCGTAATTGCCCCGCCACCATGACCCGGTGACAAAAGAAGAAGAAGCGCGCTCGCAGCCGTGACCCCGCGGACCGCGAAGAGCCGCGTGTCACGAAGATACGTGGCGGAAAGCAGGGCGCGCATGCCAACGTCTTCCACTGGAAGCGCGCACCTAAAAGCAGGCACAATAGAATTCGTTGTCCTCAGTCAAAATAGTATTTATAGCGGCCTACAATGTCAATGAGCCATATTCTGGTGAAAACCCTTGGCTTCCCCAACTGGCGCAATTTGCCATTCAATGGTGGCGGTTCGCGACTATTGAGTTGCGCGTTATAACCTTGCGCACGTATCACGACCTTGTGCTGTGATGCCGCGCGATGTCGCAGCAGCTAAGGCCTTTTTCACCAAGGCAGTCAAGCATCAGGGCGACCACGGGAGACGGCCACGCCATATGGGTATGCAGCGTCGCACCGGGCTGGGCGTGAGATGAAGTCCTATGGCCTGCTTCCAAGGATACGAAGTTGCGCTCCTCGAAGTACCTCAATAACCTGATCGAGCAAGACCATCGTCACATCAAGTCCAGGACGAATGTGATGCGCGGGCTCAAGAGGTTCAGAAATGCCCAGACTACGATTTCAGGCATCGAGTTGATGCATCGCATTGGCAAGGTGCAGTGTGACCTGTCCGCTCTTGCGCTTGAGGACATCACTGCCCCCTCCGTCTGGAATGCCGTCATTTTCAATTGATAAGGCATCCATATCTCAAGGCATAACGGACCCACTATCCACTACCTATTTGCACCAGATCCTCCTCGATTACCAGAGCACATTCGATGCGTTTGTCTGGCAGTTTGACTGCCTCAAGCTGCAACGGATCATTCCGATATGAGGCGGGTGGTCACTCTCGGTACACATTCCGCAAGCTCCCCAGTAAAGCCAGCGACCTGCGTAGTGGTCGGCTTCCGCCCGAAGGCGCTTGCCGATTAAAGTCCCGGCTTCTGATGTGTCACGCGACTCCGGTCACGGCGTGCCGGAGATAGCGGTTCGACCAAAGGGCGCAAGCCCCGTCGGCTGGACGGCGTAAGCCCCGATTTTCTCATCCCTTGCCGAGCGGCGGCCGACTTGGGAACCCCCGCCAGGTTGCTCAACTGGACTAGCTCATTGGCCGCCTCGCCCAGCAGTACCGAATACTCGTGTATTTTTCCCACGGTCAGCCGTCCTCTCGGACCGGCCGGGCTAATGACGCCAACGCAGCGCGAGCCGCACGGGCGTGGTAACCGCCGACATGCGCGGCGCGAACACCTCGTCGATCATCGCATAGCCACGGACCCGTGCAGCGTGCAGAAAACCGTGCAGCGCCCTGAGCGTCGTCGGCGCATTGGGTCCGAATTCATTCGGCTGTCCGAAGCCCTGTTTCAAGACCAGCGCGGCCGCCTGTTCATCGGTCATCGTCATGAGCCATGCGTGTCCGGTCGACGTGCATAAAAGTCGTGCTGCCTGGCCCACGTCGGGATCGTAGCAAAAGGCCGTCCGCTGCCCGTCCGCCTTCCCCACCCAGATGATCGCTATCATCGCGTCCGCGCATTTGACGATGTTGGCGATGACGTCGATCGTCCAGATAGACTGGCCGCCGAAGCTCGCGATTGTCTCGTCCTGCATGGCCATCGCGAGCGCGAGCAGCGGAAGCATAGGCCAGAGGTGCCGATGCATGCCATGCGAGCGCGTGTCAGTCGACCGGGCCGAGGTAACCCTGGAACCCCGAGCGCAGTTCTGCTCTCTTTGCGAGCTTCACCGCCCGCTTGACCAGCGACGCGTATACAGCGTCGCTCTTGGGTACAGGCAGAGGCAATTGCGCTTCCGCTTCGACTATGGAGTACTGCTGCCGCTCGCCGAAAAAGTCGGCGATACCATCGAAGCGTGCATCCGACAGCACCGGATCGTGCTGCGCGCCGTTTCATGTACCAGAGAAGCATTCATTCGCAAACGCGGGAGATGCGCGACGCGCATCCACGGTGTACGCCGAACAGCTTATTGACCGCAGCGCGCTCGGCCAGTTGACGCCGCTCGAGCAATGACCCTAAGCGATCTTCCTTACACGATCAAAGTCGGAGAACCGCGCCCGGGCATGGTTACGAATCGTCGGTAACTGCATGCCATCACGCATCGGCCTCCTACCTCAAGCCCGTTCCGAACCGATTGAGCAGTACCAACGCACAGAACACCCGCTCAAATTAAACTTCGTTACCGCGTAAATAATCTGGAAAGTCTGCGGAGCTTCAATCACTACGTGGTCTACCAATGCCATAGCTGCGCATTCTGTTGCGTTCGGAACGTAATCCTTATTTAGAACCTTTTGACAAGCAACACGTAGCTTCGCGCATGTAGGCGATGCGGTCGGAAGTGTTCGATTCATCTTCGACACTGATTGCCCGTGGTAAGAGGCGGCACCCCAAAAAGGAAAGTAACCATCTCGAATGGCAACGTGACGGCGACGGCCGACGGCCGACGGCAGCTCACCTTCAGCCGTGACCGTCTACGGTCACCCGAGCCGCAGTGGCGTCACGCAACGGTCATCCAGCGGACCGCGCTTCTACACCCTTCCCTGCTATTTACTCGAGCGGCGCGACAGAGGCACCTGCAATACGGTGGCGTTCAAGCGCTTGCGCGACGAAACCGTTTCGTTTCATGTCCTCAACGAACTCACGCAACATCTTCGCAACCATTTCGCGCCGACTCCTGGCGACACCCATCGCCTGCCGGATGACCATGAAGGGCACTGTCAGGTTGGTGGGGAGGCGGCGGTAGAATGAAGTGATGAAAGAAACGAAATCGCCTTATCACGGCCACCGCTTCCCTGCGGTCATCATCAGTTGCGCGGTTCGCTGGTATTTCCGGTTCAGCCTGAGCTTGCGCGACATCGAGGAGTTGATGCTCGAGCATGGTGTCGTGGTCACGTACGAAACGATCCGTTGCTGGTGCGACAAGTTCGGTGCTCGATTCGCCCAGTGCGCGAAAGCGGCGCGGCGCAAGCCGGGCAGCACCTGGCATCTGGACGAGCTGTTCGTGACGCTGCGCGGCGAGCCGTATCTGTTGTGGCGTGCAGTGGACGAGCATGGCGCCGATCTCGATGTGCTGGTGCAAAAGCGGCGAAGGCCGCGGCAAAGCGCTTCTTCAAGCGCCTGCTGCGTTCAAACCCGGCGCGGCGCCGGATCGTTATCGACCAGCTTCGCAGCTATCCGGCGGCGAAGGCTGAGATTCCCGAGCTCGCTCATGTGAAGCACGTTTTCGTCGAAGCAGTTGCATGCGTGAACAACCGCGCCGAGAACAGCCACCAGCCGACCCGCAGGCGCGAACGCCAGATGTGCGGCTTTCGCGATCCCGTCGCACGCAGACATTTCTCTCATGCTTCGGCCCGATCGGGCAGCACTTCGCGTTGCCCGGACATCGGATGACCGCGGCCTGTCATCGTGCCGTACTCAGAGAACGCTTCGCCGCATGGCATGCTTGGACTGTCTCTGCCGCAGTCGAGAAAATTATTTGATAAGGATAACTACTCTTGAGCGACACAGGTCAGTCTGTGCCCGCCAAGTTGACAGAGCCCTACTTCGCGGCCGCTGTATTACGGTCCACGACGACTGGCCCTGCCTCGATTATGCGTACAGCAGGAATTTTGATAATTTCCTGCTTGTACGCGGGGTCGTATGCCTCGAACACGAAATTACTGACAGGCCCGATTTAGGCTACCCAAACAGACGCTCCAAAGCCATCTCTGGCAACGCCGGAGCAGGAGGAAAGACCTTCCAGCATCCGTCGTCGTGCCGAAAGAAGAACAGTGCGAGTCTTTCGCTGCCGTGTACGGTCTCGACGCACACGAAACGCCCTTTGCCCGAGCGCGGACGGCCCAGTGCCGTCACCCTTGCGCTCTCTGGAGGTTGCAACCCGAGCCACTTTTCAACTACGAAACGTAAAGATTGCTCTCCGGTCTTCATCACTTTATCCTCTCTGTCCCGCGAAAAGGCGCCTGTCGATGCACTGTGCCGATGTTGGGTGCCCGTGCGATGCGTATGCCAGTGCTCCAGCGCAAACCATCGACAAGCGTGCTATTTCCACATTCGGACGGAAAGGCGGATGATCGCCCGTCGAGGTGATCGTGTCGAGCGACCAACCAAAAGACCCGGATCCACGTCGTCGGCAAACCGTATCGTGTCGGTGCCGCATCATCTTGAGCCGCCTGCTACTGCATCAGCCCCGGGTCATACCTCTATGCGCTTACCGATCGCTGGTCACGTATGAGGTTTGCAACAAAGACCAGCTAAGCCACACCCAACCCGAAGTAGTCGAAATTGCGCAGCGGACGGTAATCGGCATACCCCAAACCCATCGAGCCAATATACGCCGCCACGGTGAGCAAAAAACAGATTCCTGCTGCTATCCAGGTATCCTTCTTCATATCAGCCTCAGCGGTTATGCGTCGCCTTGATGTGGTGATGACAGCGCACGTTTCGCTGTTGAACTGTTGGGTTCGCTCCGGAAAGACCTTTTCCAGCCGTCCCAAAGCCACATCGGTTCGAGTTTGAGTCGAAACACCGCCGCCATGTATCCGCTGTAGGCCAGCAGGAGCACGCCGTTCATAAACAATTCCTGCGGCCCGGTAAAGAGCTGGCGCGGCGTGGCGACAATGTACGTGTTGAGCCAGAAGATCGTTACGGTGGTTGGCATCTCGCGGATTAGCACGAGCAGTACGCCCCGGTTCGTCAAGAGCATCAGCCCGTAAAAGAACTCCATTTACTTGACCGCTGAATACATATGAATTGTTGTGGCCGCCGCAACGTAAGCTCCGCCGATACCGGGGATTTCCGGCACCCAACCGCTCAGGATGTATCGATCCCCGAGTAGAAAAGATGAACTCCGGAAGCAGAGCCGCAACCACATGACGACGTACTTCCATGGTGATGCGTTGGCGCAATTCATTCAAGTCTCCTAATCTAAATTCTCGCGATCGATTTGCGCGGCCATCCGGCCACAGCATTTGCATTTACCGTGACAGCCAGCGCTACTCCAGCGCTTGGTGTGACGCAAACTGCGCTATCGGCTGACTGTAAAACCTGCCAAATATTATTTAATTCAGTATTCACCATATTATGCGACATGACCACGAGACACAAGGGTTGCGATTGGCGGGTATACCCGAGATGGTTCGAGAACGTGCTTCGACTCATACGGCGTCTGAACGACCGAGGCCGCATGTTCAACGTCACGTTCTGGGTGAGGGTTTCCCCGCCCCGCTTTTCACGTCCGAGCGCGCTTAGAGACCGCGCTTCGAGGGAAGCAATCAGATTTGCTTTTCCCGCCACCAGTCGCAGTCATGATCCGGGGGTGTTGTCACCGGGTCTGGTGGGTGGCTGGTGATCGCTAATAGGGGCTCGGTCAGGATATCTTGAGGCCGTCCGTAACGTGGATACCGAGACCTGCAACGTTTTCGATGCAAGAAAACTAACAACATGACTCCAGTCGACGTATTCGTCGGCGTCGATGTCGGCAATGGCCGCCATCACGCCGTCGCTCTCGATCGGACCGGAAAGCACCTGTACAACAAAGTGCTGCCCAACGATGAGGCCAAACTGCGTGCCCTGATCACCGAGCTCAAGACGTATGACCAACTTCTGTTCGTCGTCGACCAGCCCCGCCACGATTGGCGCGTTGCCCGTGGCAGTCGCCCGTGATGAAGGCGTCCTGGTCGCCTATCTGCCGGGTCTGGCCATGCGCCGCATCGCCGATCTGCATGCAGGCGAAGCCAAGACCGACGCCCGCGATGCCGCCATCATTGCAGAAGCCGCGCGCTCGACGCCGCATACGCTGCGCTCGCGTCGAGTGGCTGATGAGCAACTTGCCGAACTCACCATGCTATGCGGCGTCGATGGCGATCTCGCCGCGCAAATCACATAGACCAGCAATCGCATTCGCGGCCTGCTTACCCAGATCCATCCCGCACTGGAACGGGTTCTGGGGCCGCGCCTCGACCATCCGGCCGTGCTCGATCTGCTTGCGCGGTACCCGTCGCCCGCCGAGCTTGCCGCGACCAGCGAGAAAACACTCGCCAACCGCCTCACCAAACTTGCACCTCGCATGAGCAAAAGCCTTGCTGCCGAAATCGTTCAGGCGCTCAGCGAACAGGCTGTGGTCGTACCTGGTACGCAGGCAGCAACCATCGTCATGCCGCGTCTGGCCCAGCAGCTCGCGTCTTTGCGCAAACAACGCGACGAGGTTGCCAGCGAAGTTGAACGCCTGGTGCACGCGCACCCTGTTTGGCCGGTCCTGACCAGCATGCCGGGAGTGGGCGTCAGGACCGCCGCCAGACTCCTCGCGGAAGTCGCCCACAAAGCCTTCGCTTCAGCTGCGCATCTCGCCGCCTACGCCGGCCTCGCCCCGGTCACCCGACGCTCAGGCTCGTCTACCATCGGCGGATTTCTGGACGAGAGCATCGCGGGCTATCGGGATGCGAATGGCTCTCGCCTGATCCAGATGCAGGACTCTGCGATCTTTCCGACGAAGTTCTTCTTTCGCGGCACGAGGACCTCGGCGGTGGGCTCAGCGCCAATTTCAGCCTGGACTCCCTGATCAGCCTGAGCACCGGCAACCTTGACCCGCAGTCGCGCGGGGCGCTATTCGAAAACTCCGCTTCGGTCGGGATGCGCCAGACAGGGCTGGGCTTTTTCCGGTTGGGGCGACAGAATGATTTTGCCTTCGACTACTTTCTGATCGGCGGCATTGATCCCGCAACGGGAGCAGCACGAGGCATGCTGAACTTTCGCACCGGAAGCTACGGCGCCGACCTGCTCTGTGTCGCGGGTCCCGCGCAGATCGGCGCGGTGGCCGCAGTCGGCCCGTACCCGCCCATCATCAACAACGGCGTGCCCACGGGCCTGGGGCGATCAACTGGGACCGTGTGAGCGGCAAGCGCATGTCCAATGCGGTCAAGCTGACTTCGCCCCGGCATGGAATCTTGGTGCAGCCCACACCGATTCGGAACGACAATGCCTTTTTGAAGAATGTCGCAATCAACCAAGCGGCGGTCCAGCTCACCCACGCGCTATCCAAAAACCACTGCAGTCCACCTGGCCGGTGTGTTTCAGCGTACGAACGTAATCGGCAATTCACCGACGTCCTTGCGATGTCAGGCGATCTGATGCAAGGGCGAGCGCAGCGGATCGCCGGCGAAGAGCGATTTCCACATCCGCGGCGTGAGTTCATGCACGCGCGATGCCGGATGCTGGCCCACGCGCTGCAGCACGTCGACCAGATAATCGTAGGGATCGATGTCGTGTAGCTTGCACGTCACGAGGAGGCTTTGCGCGATACCGATCTGCCTGGCACCGAGTTCGGTCCAGCAGAACATCCCGTTTCCGATTGCTCTTCTCTAGCTGATGCCGTCATCGCCTGCTCCTGATCGAATTGAACGAAGAGCATTGTGCGATCGCCTCTACGCGAGATCTATAACGCCCATGGCTTACCGCTTACCTACGAACGGCGCTTACCCTGCCGAAATTGGCACCGCGGCGGCGGGCAAGATCCAGTCGGTCCCCGCTGCCGGAATGCAGTTGCGGTTCTAGAAGCAGCGAAACGGGCGCGCCGCGGACCAGCCTGATCCCGGCGGCCCCTTAATGAACATTCCTAAACGCCGCGCGCAGCCAAAACCGCCATCAAGCCTTGGAGCACGATGGCGCGGCCCTTGTCGTAGGTGCTCAGGAGCAGTTTGCGATCTTTCGCCGACAATGCCTTGAGAAGCTGTTCCTCGATTCGCGCGTCGAGGTGCGTACCTTGGCGCGTGATGTCCGCCGCCAACGAGCGATACCGATCGGTCAGGCGCATCAGCCGCAAAGCTTCACGCTTTAGGATCTTGTTTTCTGACAGATCGAAGATCGCGTCGTGAAACGCCCGGTGGCGCTCAATCCAGGCGTCGCGCGAGCCGCTTGCCAGTAACTGGTTGAGCTCGGCCACCATCGCCTTGAGGCTCTTCAACTGGGGCGGGTTGGGCCAGACAATGGTGGCGAGCAACTCGGATTCAAGCAGATGGCGCATCCGATAGAGTTGACGTGCCTCGTCACTGGACAAGGGTGCCACGAAAAACCCACGATTCGGGTCGTGTTCGATGATGCCCTCAGCTGCCAGAAGCTTGAGCGCTTCGCGCACTGGCACGCGACTGATGCCAAAACGTTCGGCCAGATCGGACTGGCGAAGTTGCAAGCCCGGCGCGAGTGTTCCGCGATTGATCAGTTTGCGCATCTCCGACGCGATCTGGGACGGGAAGTCGACCCCATCAAGTTCTGTAATTGTCACGATGACCGCCCAAGAGTTGTATTCAATCCGAAATTATATCCTGATTGTCGACGGCGCAAGGCGTCCGAGCCCTTCCTGATTGGGCCGCCCGGGGGCGCTACATTTATTTATTACCGGCCGAGGACCGTGGTGCCACGAGGCGGGAGTACATCAAGCCTCGCTCGTCAACGAAGCTTGATCGCCCACTGCGCATGACCGCAAACGATGCACCAATGCAGTTGCGCATCGCATCGATGTCGAGGTCGCCCGGGCTCTCGAGGGCACGGCTATAGCCGAATGCCCGATGACGAGTTCCGCATTTCCCAACGGGGTTCAGAACCGCATCTGCATGCCGATGCCGATAGCGGACACATGTTCATCGTACGCGGTGGGCGCGGGCAAGCCGCCGGGTGGGAAGATGGTCTGCTTCGCGACTCCGCGATTCCAGAGCTTCTTATAGAAGCCATAGAGCGAAGTGGTCTTCGAAAGATAATAGGTATAGCTGACTGCGAATGAGCGCACGCTCCAGTTTTGCGAGCGGACCTGGTTCTCGTCGCTCAGCCCGCCGTACGCAAAGCCGAACATACCCACGGCCCCTGTCGGCACCGTGAAGCCCGCTTGCCATGCCTTGTCGGTAAATCCAGGATTGTTTCGCCGCAACTGATACGTGCCGTAGAGGGAAAGCCAGTCGAACCGGTATTTGACGCCAAACGCATGTTCCAGTGTATTGGCGTCGCCACCTGGCGCCACGGTGAGACTGCGGCCCAGTCCGTAGCTGGCGACCAGACCGCCATTCGTATACCACAGCGTGCCGATCTGATACTTCGTATTCGCGGCGGCGCCCTGGTTTGAGCCAAACGAGTAGCCCAGGGTCGCGCTGAGGCCATGCCAAGTGGGCGAGCTGTATTGCAGCGCATTGTCCTGGCGGGCGGGATCCTGCAGCGGGTTGAAGATCCACGGTCGCGGTTCCTCGCCGGTCATTGACCCCAGGACCGATCCTGCAGACATCAAGATCGGGTCGAACGTCGTGCCCCATACGTAGCCTGCCGTCTGCAAGCGCCCCCCGATGAGCGTTCCCCACTGGCTGTCGATGCCGACATACGCCTGGCGGCCAAACTCCCGACCGCCCTGCCCGAGCGTTCCATTGTTAATGTTGAAGCCGCTTTCAAGAACTGCAATTGCAGTCACGCCGCCGCCAAGATCCTCCTTGGCGCGAATGCCCCATCGTGATCCGCCCAGTCCGCCCGAATTGAGGCTGCTCACGCTTGTGGCGGAGTTCTTGAAGTAACCGTAAAACACGTCAGCAACGCCGTAAAGCGTGACGCTCGACTGAGCGTGCGCTACGCATGGCAGCAAGACACCCAGCATGCATCCAGCAATTCTTTTGTGCACTTCCGTCTCCTGTCTTTTGATCTCTGGGTTGCAGGTACCTTTCATTCCTTGCGAAATCCTTCTGGTGTCGATTTCAGTCTGTCGCCGCAACTCCGTGCCGATACTTGCTTTCAATCGCCATCGCACGGCGGCATTGACGGCGATCAGCTATGCGCTCGTCTATGCGGGTTTCGGCGTCGAGGCCGTGCGTGGCGCGCCGCCGCGAGCAATGGCGCTGCGATGGTGCGTCCACCTCGTTCTTCGACACGACGCTTGGCGTGACAAGCCGCTTCTTGGCTTGCTGACCGGACATGCGGGAATTGGGCCAGGATTCTTGGCGGGTGCGGCGTCGGTCACTTGCTCAACGGCGGGCGCCTTGGCGTTGAATTCCATGCGACGAGAAATGCCGCCCGCATCCTCTGCGCAACCGTTGGCCGGGATCGCGCAGTACGACGAAGACTAAAGACAAGCCACTCCGTGAGGTTGAGGGACGACAACCCCACCACCACTAGGCTTAACACCTCGTGGACCACGCCATCAAGACGCATGCCCGCGTCAATGTCATGCTCAACTATACGAAACTCACGCCTCGCTCGCTCGACGCTTGACCGCTTGCACGTAGGGGAGTGCGATCGCATGGTCGACGTCAACATTAAGGGCGAGTTGTACGGCATCGTCGCTGCGTTGGAGTTGACGATGGTGGCTAATAAAGCACACGTCATCAACGTCTTGTCGGCGACCGGACATAAGTTCGGTCCATGCATTGGACCGACATACAAGAAGGTCCGCCAGAATCCGGCTATGACTTGATGTCGTTGTGTGGATCGCGCAAAAACAAAATGCGGTTAGGCCCAGACTCTGCGGGGTTTGCCGCCGTTTCTGGCGGAGAGGGAGTGATCGAACAGCGCTGCGCTCTGCGGAGTGATAAACCTATAGGAGCCTAATCGATGTTTCGATCTGAGCAGCGATCCACCACCTTGCAGTGTCCTTTTCGACGCATAAGCTGCAATCGCATCCGCTCATAGAGATTCCCCCAGGCTGTTATCGATAGGCCGTACTAGTATCCAACGCGCATTCCTGGTTTTCCTAAGCGAATGAACTGCTGCTCCGCCGCCCTACAGTTGGACCGCTGGCAGCCCCCAAGCCGTCAGAAATGGGGCTGCGTTACCAGTAAACAGGTTGTCGCGAGCACAGTTCGCGCATTGATATACGAGTCTCAATCTCGTGAGCAGCGAACGCGGCCGGCCCCTCGACGCGACCCAAAATTCCGCTTTGTTCCCGCGAGAGCCGTCCGTCCTGTGGGGGCAAACGTGGGGGCAAAATCGCCCCAAACGAAAAAGGCTCTCACAGCCGAAGCCATGAGAGCCTTATATCTATTGGTCGGGGCGAGAGGATTTGAACCTCCGACCACCTGCACCCCATGAAAGGAACAAATCTCCCCGATCTGAAGAGTCTGTTCGCCGTCGCGGCGTGCGGAGCCATCCGGCACGGAATAGCGTCCTGTGGGATCCAACATTTTTGCGTATACAGGTGCGTATATACGCCATAAATCAACAATTTTTTTAATTTAAAATCAAGCACTTGAACTTCACATTCGAGTCCTCTCCTGGCACCAGATTCAAAAGTAGAGCCGCCTTTTGGCGGCTCTCTTTTTTTGTAAGGCCTGGTAGTCGAAATCGTTGTTTGTGTTTCGATTGCCGGATCAGCAGGACGGTGGTTCAGTAGCGATTGCATTACTTCGCTGCGCGTTCAACCGAGCGGACGAGAAAAGCAAGTTTGTTTGAAGCAGGAATGTTGGGAGCAAATAGAACTGTCCGGTTTTATAGCAAATGATTTGTCCGCTTTCCTGCGTGGGCGGCAAAGCGGCGCAGGGCATAGCCCGAAGCCGGTTTGCCGCCCACGCGGCCGTCTGGCGAACCCTCAGGCGGCCTGCTGAACCGGGTCAACCTGCAGTGTGCCCGCGGCATCATAACGTCCCAGACAGCGCGGACCGTAAAACACGGCAAGCGAGCCGTCCACGCAGCGATGCACACGCACCCGCCGCTTGACGTAATGGGGCCTCGAACCACCGGCCGGGATCTGCAGTGGCAGCCCCTCGAAGCTCACACAGTTGTCGTTGTTCACGGTGCGCTCGTGGTGCTCGCACAGGATGTCGGCCAGGCCATTGCCGATGTACGGCACGAAGGCGCTGCCTGACTCGGCTGCAGATACCGCGAACTCGGCGTTGTGGCGGGGAAGATAGACCTGTTCCAGATACACATTGGCCTGCTGCATGCTGGTGATGCCGGCTTTGGCGAGCTCGCGTGGCAGCCGCTCCTGGTGCGTGCCGAAGGCCCGCTCCGAACGCCCGCGCGCCTCGGGTGAGTACGCCGCGATGTGCTCGATGCCCAGCTGCGCCAGCGCCCGGCCGAACTGCGTCGGGTTGTTTCGGTCGACCTTGCCGCCAGCTTCAGGCGTATGGAAATAGTGGCTGCCGCGATCGGTGTACAGCGCACAGAACAGGCCGTGCTGCGCGATTGTCTGGCCCACGCCGTGGAAACTCGACGCCGTGCCTTCCTCGTCGCAGAAGAACATCGACAGGTGTTCGCCCGTCGCATCGTCCATTGTCACCACCAGATCCCAGTCGTGCCCGCTAACCCACTCGTGACGGCTCGCATCCTGATGTATCAGCATGCCCGCCAGCGGCGCTCGCTCGCGCTTCTTGCGGTGCTTGCCACGCGCCTTGGCCCGCTTGACTTCACCGGCCTGCTGCAACTGGTTCTTGACCCACGTGTAGCTGCGCTGGCCGCCATGCTCACGCCGGTACCAGCCATGGAAATGTCGAACGTTCCAGCCGGGGTAGTCGCGCCGGTAGAGCTCCACGAGCTTGACTACCTCATCGACGGGCGCCCGACGATGCGATATCTGGTCAAGCCGTTTGTCGATCATCCCCTGCAGTCCGTCCGCCTCGTAGCGATCAATCTGTCGCCGCAGCGTGCGCTCGCAAACCCCCAGCAGGCGCGCCGCTTCCGCCTGCGTAAGTCGCCGATCCTGCCAGTCCGTGTACACCTCTTCGAATCTCATCTTCCGGGTTTCCTGTAACCAGCGTGCCCGGCTTACGGGTGGTTCCATACCGCACCCAAAAACCGGACACATTACGTGCTACAGAACCGGACAATTGATTTGCTCCTAACATTTGTTTGAAGCAGGAATTGACAAACTTAATCATCTTGCTAAAATAGCGGTCTAGCTTGAAGACGTGCCCAGGTGGCGGAATTGGTAGACGCACTAGGTTCAGGTCCTAGCGGTGGCAACACCGTGGAGGTTCGAGTCCTCTCCTGGGCACCACAAGGCTGTTTAGCGTAGTACAAAGAAGTCCAGAAGACCCCGTAAATCATTGAATTTGCGGGGTTTTTTGTTTATTGCCGTCCAAGCCGGGATACGGCAAGCCACGTGCAGATGAGTACGTTTTTGAGTACATTGAAAGTTCGAGATCGCTCAATGTACTCACCATGCCGCTCACAGTCCGCGAAGTCGAAGCAGCCCGTCCCCAGCCAAAGCCTTACGGTGTGGCCGATGGCGACGGTCTCGTCCTTTGGGTCACGCCCGAGGGCAACAAATTCTGGCACTTCCGTTACCGCCTGCACGGCAAGCAACCGCGCATCTCGTTGGGACGCTACCCCGACGTCACGCTTCAGAAAGCGAGGCAACAAGCAGCGGCCTACCGGACACTCGTCGCCGACGGTGCCGATCCTCGCGCAAAACGACGGATAGACCGGCAGCGGGCGGATACCAGCGACGACGGCACGTTCAGGGCAGCCGCTGAACTCTGGTACAAGAGCAAACAGGATGCGGGTCGGTCGGCGTCAACGCTCGACAAGATTCGGACGTACCTCGACAAGGACATCCTGCCGGAGCTCGGTTCGATCAAGCTGGCAAACATCACGCGTGCTGACTGCGCCCGCGTCCAGGAACGCTTCGAAAAGCGCGACGCACTCAACGTCTCGAAAAAGGCCCGCGGGTGGTTACGCGAAATCTTCAGTCAGGCCATCGCACGCGGCAAGTGCGAATTCAACCCGGCGTCGGAACTCAAGGTCATTGCGAAGGCCGCCCCAAAGGCTAAGCCTTATCCTCACCTGCTCGAACCGGAGCTGCCCGACTTCCTGCGGGCGCTTGAAAAATCAAAGAGCCGCCTCATCGCATACGTCGCGGTCTGGATGACAATCTGGACGGCAAGCCGGCCGGGTATGGTCCGCTATGCCGAATGGACCGAGATCGATCTCGACGGCGCCCTGTGGACGATCTCCGCTGAAAAAATGAAAATGCGGCGCAGCCACGTCACTCCGCTTCCATCGCAACTAGTCAAGGCACTGCGCGAGCTCATGGAGCTGACGGGCCGTCACCAGTACGTCTTCCCCGGCATCGGCACGAAGCACGAAGTCATCAGCGAGAACACCATCAACCTCGTGTTTTCGAAGATTGGCTACAAGGGCCGTATGGTCGGTCACGGCACACGCCATACCGCGAGCACCCTTCTTCGCGAGCACGGCTGGATAAAGGATCACGTCGAAACGCAACTAGCTCATCTAGAGGAAGGCATTGCCGGCGACTACAACCACGCCAAGTATCTGGTGCAACGTCGCGCGATGATCCAGTGGTACGCTGACTACCTTGATGTGCTGAAGACCGGCATGCAACCTGCCCAGCAGCAGTCATTTGCCCAACGGGTCAACCAGAAACCCGTGCAATCGCCATCTACATCTTCGCAATCGCTCGACAACGACGAAATCGCAGCCTGATGAAGCCGCGGTACGTTGCTTCAACGTTATCCACTCGATCCGATGACAACGACGGGAGCTTTTACAGAATGCAAGAGCTGCCGGTTGTCGGCGATCCGTGCGCCCAGTAATGTGGGACAGTGCGTAGCGGGCAGGCGTCAACGCATAGCACACTTCAACCTTGACACGCCGGGCGACTTCGATCATGTTCAACGTCGTGCCCTCCTCCCGAACCACGCATAGGTATCAACAAAAAAACATTCTGTCTGGAATGCGGCGGCGGCGCCGCCCCACAGCCGCCCGAGGGCTTCGCGTCGATGGTTTCCTTCGTTCAGGTGCCAAAGCGCCGCCTTCGGTACACCAACAGACGCGCACCTTCGCTGAAAGTTGTTGCCCGATTCCAGTGGTTAGTACACGCGTGTAACGGGCTGGGCATTCCGCGGATCGTTGTCTGCCTTCCGCAGGACCATCCTTGCCCAGCGGGGACGCGATGACGACACCGTTCAGTGATTCCTTCCGAAGCATGCCACTGCGGCTTCAGCCGGCGCCAGGCCGGCGTGGAAGTAGCCCTGGAGACGTTTGATGATCGTCGCGTCAGGGTGATACGGCGGGCGCACGAAATTCGCTGCAACGGCTTCGTCGTACTAGGCGCACGTCCATACTTCCAGCTCGCGGGCGTACTCGGGCGTTAGCGGCTTCGATTTCTCAAACATTTCTGTACTCCACTCAATCCCGGACTTGCCCGGCTTTGATGGCCGGGTCGATCCTCTATCGCGCTGCACTTGCGGGAAACACTCCATCACGGAGGTTCGGACTCAGGCGGGAAGACGCATCAAGCGCGGTCATTGTCGCGGAAGAAGAAAATTGCTGGCGGGCCTGCAGGTCCGCGTGCCAGGGATGGGCTGTGTGACGACCGGCACGCCACTTCCAGGTTTGTACTGATAGATGTCGCTCATGACTTCTCCTTTCTCCCGCAGGACCTTCCATCTCGCGCATCAGTCCCGTTCGGGCTCAGACGCGGATTGTGCCAAACCGGCGGCGAAGATGGGCTCGAAGAGATATCCCTGAACCCAATGCGCGCCACAGGCCCGGGATACGTGCAGGTCTTCTTCGTCCTCGACACGTTCGACCACCACATGCGAAGCGCATGTTCGCGCCAGACGGATCAGCGCACCCAGATGTACTCGTGCGCACCCGTTCGAGCGGGCCTGATGCAGATATCCACCATCGACTTTTGCAATGTCCACACCCAGTTCCATAAGACTCCTCACGGAACTGTAGCCTGCACCGATGTCATCGAGAGCGACGCGACATCCGAGCTGTTGCAGCGCCCGGACGAAGCCCGCAACTGCGTCGATGTCGGTCAGCGGCGCGCTTTCCGTCAACTCGATGACGAGCCGTGCCGCGACCTGAGGCTCCCCGGCAAGGGTTTCGATGACCGTCGACCGCCAGCCGCCGAGCGCTGCACTCTGAATCGACACGTTACAGCCTAGCGACATGCCCGGATGCGCACGCAGCGTATCGATCACGGTCGTCACGACCCATCTGTCGAGGCGGCCCACCAGTCCGAGCCGTTCGAGAGCGGGAATCCATTTGCCTACACTGACCGGTACGCCATCTGCGGTCCTGCACAACAACGCCTCCCAATAGCTGACGCTCTCCGTACCGGTCGCGCTGCAGACCTTCTCATAGCGGAAGCACAACTCGTCGCGTTCCAACGCGACCTAGCAGTTCCCCGGCAATTTCCATGTCCCGCGCGTATCGGGTCCGCCACTTTCTGGTGCCCATGCGCATCTCTGCGGATGCTTCTTTTTCGGGGTCGAACGGTGTGCCGTCGCAGGTCGGGATCGATGCACCGATGGCTGCGCGGATCGGGCCCATCGACGTGAACACCGGCGCGTCGCCCAGCGCCGCGACGACCGCATCGACGATGCTATGGTCGCTGCAAACTGCGTGAGCGTTCGCCAGGTCTTCAGGAACAGCACGGTCAATCAGAACGACAATCTGCTCTCCGCTGCGCGTCATGATGCCCGACTCCCGCGTACAGAAATCGCGAGCGCGTCCGTATACAACATGCCTGACGGTCAGCGCGGTTGCGGTGCCGTAAGCGCTTTCAATGTGCGCGAGGTTACGGATTGACGCCACGATGCACAGTGGGTTCCTGCGTGCGGTGCTCTCGGACACCGGACTTTCGTTCGCTGCCTCGCATGTGCCCTGCACATTTTCCTCCTCCGCTATCGAAAGCGATCTGACCTCCGTTGGCCGGCGGACGAGCCGAAGGCGATTGCTCATCGCGGCACCGTAGGCCGCGATGCGTGACGGAAGGCAAGCTCGTGCACGCAGGCTGTTCTACCGCTCAGTGCTCCTCGAATCACTTCGAGACGTGCACGGCCAGAAGGTTCTTTAGCACTGCGCCGCAGCACAAAGGTGCACACATCCGGGTTATCAAGCGCGCTGCCGCTTGATCGGCGGCAAAGATAGTTGAATTAGTGACCACAAGACATCATCGGGTATCGGTTTAACCATTGCATCCTTCCAAGGAGGCAACGATAAAGGAAGCGGAGCATAGTCCGGGCAACAGCTCCGTCGGCCTATTGATTTACGCTTTCGTGTTCAACACAATGCCCCGCAACCTGCATGGCGGGTCTTTCTGGCTGTGGCGGGAAGATGCACCATGACCCGTCACGGTGGCGAAAAAAGAACATTGCCCTTGAGCCCGCCCCATTGTCTGCGACGACACAAACGTAGCGCCCGTGTCCGGATCGTCCGACGTGACTGACTCTAAACCCTCGTTTGGGATCGGGTGCCAGCCAATCCTGAACCATATTTCTCAACGACCTTCCTACGCTTGCCATGACTTTCTCCATCCTGTTTCAACCTCAGTGCGGCGATCGTACGGATCTCGCAGATGTGACGCTCTCTTTCCAGCTGTGCCTTGCCAGCTGTCAATCATGGATTGCGGCGCTCCCGCATTCGGCATGTTGAATCCCGCCGGCGCCCCGCAAATCGATTCAACGCTTTGATGCGATCACCGCGTATCCGCTGCGCGAGTTCCGCCGTTTCGTCACTCGCCGTGACATTGTCGGCAAACATGCTCTTCTGCCGTTTATGCCGCTCGCAAAACTGCCTCGCTGTTAGTACTTCTGCTGAACCTTTGGGAGCTGAGTTCGCTTTCATAGCTCGATGAGCCATTCGTCACCAGATCCGCAAGGATGCCCGACGAGACGGCAGCCAGCGTGAGGCCCAGATGCCCGTGCCCGGTGGACACAAAGATGGAACGATGGCCTGGAACGCGCTCGATGACCGGCAAGGAGTCCGGTGTACTGGGGCGCTCACCGCTGCGTACCTCGAATCCTGGTCGAGCTCTGAGACCCGGCAGGGATTTGCGCACGCGATCCAGCGCGGATAACAGCAGGTCGGGCCGCGCTCGGAAACCTGGCAGCCCGAAGTGACTGAGGCCGGAAATCCTGGCTCCGCGTTCACTCGGCGTCAGAATCACGCCAAGGCCTGATAGCGAAACAGGCCTACTGATAAATCCGGGCTCGACGTCCAACTCGATGTGGTACCCGGTTTCGGCAACTAGCGGAATGCGATGATCGCAATCTGCCAGAAGCCGGTTCGAGTGTGCGCCGGTCGCGAGAACAACGGTTCCGGGTGAGTAGTCTCCCCGGGCACACTTCACGGCGACCTTTCCGCATCCTGCGCTATTAAGGCCCTGTACCCTGTCGAAGCACAGGAGCCCGCCGCGTTGGACAAATACGTCCGCAAGACTGGCAACAAACGCAGCGGTATCTGTCACGTGAGCCGCCCCTGCCAGGAAGGTAGCTCCGGCCGCACTTGGCCCAAGCGCGAGACGGCAAATCGCAGGCTCTAACGCGGCCAGTTCTCCGCCAGACACTATCCTGACAGCCGCGCCGAGCGACGTGCGAATCGAGTTCAGACATGTTGCCCGATCGACTTCGCAAGAGGAGAGATGAACCGCCAGGTGACCGCATCTGCTGAGGGGCGGCAGGTCCGAGCCAAGCAGCAGTTCGAGAGAACGAAGTGAGTCCCGACAGAGTTCATGAAGTAGGTCCGTGCCATGCCAGACGATGTCCGACCGCGTTGCTCTCGCGTATTGAACACACCACGAAAGCAGGCCTGGAGCTGATCGCCAATCGAGGGCGGCAGACGAACTAGCCTTGAAGAAAGCGGCGGGAAGCTCGGGAATGCGATAGTACGTGCTGGACGGGAATGCGCCTGGGTAGATCACGCCCGCACTGACAAAGTTGCAGCCCTGCGCGACAGACTGCTGGTCCAGCAGCATGACCTTCAACCCACGCTGTTGAAGTTCCAATGCCGCGGTGATCCCTATGACTCCCGCTCCAACGACGATTGCATCCAACTTGAGACTCCATGCCGTCACAAAAAACCGCGGTAACGAAATGTCCGGCTTCCTCGAGACAATTCCGCTTAGCCGATGTCGAGGGCCGGTGATGGTTAAACAAATCGGCGGTCGGCGGGCCGAAAGCCAGAACCCGCATCTAGCATCGCGCTTGCGTGCCACGCTTGCACCGTCGGCTCAATATCTGCGATACATGCTAATCCCGCACATTCTTGTCCCGCAGCGCAAGTTCACGACTTCGGAATATTGCTACTACAACGCGAGCCCACTGGATGCGGCGCCGTCCGCCCGTAGATTTCCCGAGGTGACTTGGGCGGTTAGTGCCAGAAATCGAGCTTTGCACATTTCCGTTGCAACAGCCACTGTGAGCAATAGATGGCCGATAATCGCGAATAGCCAGACCGCCCCTCGGATTAACGCAAAAAAAATGCGTTTTCTCAGACGTTCATCTTCCCGAACGCGCCACATCCTGTTCAGGATGAGTGACCGCTGAATCGTCTGAACTGCTCGCCGCCCAAGTGTTCACAGAAAGCGTCCACTCACGATCGTTGCGACGACGCAGAGCTCCCCGACCGATCCGGCAGGCTCCGCTGGCGCGTCGATTCGCGTGGGCATCGACCGCTGGCACGAACGTGGACGATCTTCCCTCTTTCTCTGACCGTCGAAATTCGCGTTGCACGCGTCACACTTACTGTCACAGGCCTCCCGCCCGGCAAGCCGAATCGGTGCGGATGTGGGCAGTTCGTGAGCAGGATTTTCGGACGGCTTCATATTCACCTCGATATGCTAAACATCCACACGTACTTTTCGCTGCACGCCGCGTAGCCGCGCGTGGCGCGGAACACGCATTCACCGGTTCCCGGCCGGCACGTGTTCGATGATCGCAGCGAACCGGCCACGCAACCACGATCAGGACGTGGAAAAACTGACCGCGATCAACGATCGCTCACCCACAGCACACGAAGAAAGTCCCTGGCGCATCGTCGGTGGCACCGACCGAGCTCTGAATGTTCAGCCTGACGCTTGTTTTCACCCTCAGTCCCGGGCATACGAAATCTCGGCGATGCGTATGGCAGGTCTCTCTGGATCGGGTGGAAAGACGCACCATTTTCCGTTTCGGTGTCGAAAAAAGAACATCGCCCTTGACCCGCCTCCGTTGTCTGCGACGACGCAAACGTAACGTCCCGTGCTGGATCGTCCGTAATGGCTGACTCGAAATCCTCTCTTCGGGTCGGGCGCCAACCCTCCACCATATTTCTCAACGACATTCCTACAATCGTCATAACTTCCTCATCCTTTGTGAAGGTCATGGCCTGATCAATGAAGGCTTCATTTCCGTTCGGTTAGGCTAACGTCGGCATATTCGAATACCTATGTATGTAGCCGACCCGCTCTCGTCGGGATACGTCGGCAAGATTGCCGAACGGCATTGCGATTGGTTACGCGCTTTAGGCGCCTTCAGTACACTCTGTATAGCCACCGGCTCACAGCACCCGATCCGCGGCGAAGATCTGCGCACTGGGGCCAAACACGAATCTGATTCACGCGAATAACGCTCGTCGGATAGGAGTAGAGCCGGTGATAAATATCCCTCAAAGCGCATGACGTGCAATCCGCACTGCACTCAGGCACAGAATTAAGGGTCGCGCTCGCGCGAGCCTCCCACACGAGCGGTTTGCAAGCATCAGGTTGTCGATTCGCCTCCTTGTTGAGGCGAAGGGCCCTGAACCGGAGCAGTATCCTCAATCAGAATACTGCTAGCGGAGTCGGTCGTGTCTCGCATTCCGTCATGCTTTTCATCCGACATGCTGTTGTTGGCAATTCACTGTGGTGAGCGGCGAAGATGAAATCCACTTACCGCCATGCGACGCACATGGAACTCGTCTACCTCCACACCCAATCCCGCTCTCTCAGGAAGATGCACTACCCCCTTGCGCACGAATGAAGAAAAATCGGTCGGGTCCTCGGCGAGCCGTAACGTTGACATAAAGGCGTGGCCGACGTCGACGAGATTCCCTATGGTTACGGCGTGCTGCAATGACGCGGCTTGCGTCACGCCGAACTCGATCATCGAATTCATGTAGCAGGAAATCCCAAACGCCTGTGCTACCGCCACAATGCGCTGAGCGCGCAAAGGGCCTCCATTTTTGCTGCTCTTGACACTAAAGACACTAGCGGCACCGACGCTTGCAATCCGCGCCGCATGCGAGAGTTCAGCCACCGCTTCGTCCGCTGAGATCGCAAGCCTGCTGTCCCTGGCCAACAACGCCGCTCCCTCCAGATCAGACTTCTCCAACGGCTGTTCGACGAACGCAAGCCGGGAGCCACTAACTCCTTTCAGGAACTCACGAGCTTCCTCGCGGTTCCAGCCTTCGTTAGCGTCGGCGGTCAGCGTTATACGGCTCCCGTAACGCGCCTCCAGGTCAGCCACCCGTTGTATCTCGCTACGTATTGGCGACGTACCCATCTTTAACGCGAAGCTTGAGAATCCTTGCTCAATCCGCTGGTCGATCACGCGGATGTCTTCCTCGGATGTACCATTGCTGAGCGGCCAAACCACTGGAAGTGACTCCCGCAGCGCCCCGCCCAGTAGCGTTGCAACGGGGACACCGAGCCGCTTGCCGAGTATATCGAGCAGAGCCATCGTCACGGCCCCCTTGGCGCTGAGGTGTCCAGCGAGCCGTGTATCGAGTTCCTCGTCGATGCAACCGGGGGTGGGAGCCGAAGATGCCATGACTGCAGGCAGCAGTGTTTCCTTTAGGGCACGTGCAGCATCGCTTGCCGTGCCTCCGGTAAAGGAATCGTAAGGATTGGCCTCGCCCCAGCCCTCAACGCCATCGGCGTCCGTCAGTTTGAGCAATACGGCGCGTGTTGACACCAGTGTTCCTTCGGACAGCTTGTATGGGGTAACAAGCGCCGCCTCAATTTCGAACACCTCGGCTGCGACCACCCGTGCCATCGCATTAACGTCGGATCCATCTCGCATCACATTTCCTGGAAAAGGTCACAGACAGAAGATTAGTCATCTGCAGATCCGCAGGCGCTGTTTCTTCTATCAAATTTAATTACTGCGCTTAGCACCTGGTAGAAGTGCCGGTTTAATTGGCAGATGCCCAAAGCACGCACGAGAGTCGGGTGGCCCGCGCCAATCGCCTTTCGCGAAATATCAGCAGAGGCGATTATTCTCCAGTACCGGAAGCTTAGGATCCACTTCATGGTGGATGTGATCTCCCGGAAATGATTCGAATCGGCCTAAGCAAAGCAAATCCTACGTCGTTTAAACGGCTCAAACCACACCCGCCAACCCATCATTAATTTTTCGGTGTAGATAGCTTCATAACTTCTCCTACTAGAGATAACTAGCCTTCGTTGCTCGTGCGTCGGTCCACTTCGTCAAATCTCACCTCCGCGAGACAGGTCATCAAGCTTGACGCATTTCCCGCCCGGGCTTGGTGTACGGCCTCAACGATCCCGTTCTGCTGTGCCGGAAGGGCGACAAGGCGCGTCGCCATCTTGAACTTCGACTCGAGCTCCTGCCAGGTAACATGCTCGCCCTTGCCCTTCGGAACGGTATCTCCAGAGCTAAACGTTCCGCTGCCACACGTGATAGTCACGCGCGATAGCGTTTGCTGCGGATATACCGCTTCAATATCTGCGCTACACGACAGCAAAACTCTTCGAGCAAGAGCAGATACGTCATTGCGATTCAGAGCCCCCCCACTGAGTGGCAGCAAGACCTGCGGCCCGAAAAGAGCTACGAGTGCGAGACAGTAGGGGATGCTATATTGGATGTCCGGCAGATTTTGGGGCTCACACCTGTTTTCAAGACGCATTGCGTCGTCGTAAATTTCGACTTTAATTTCTTGAATATCTGGCGCTTTGATTTTGTTCTTTGCCATTAACTCCTGCAGCGCATCCAGCGGACCATGGATGTGTCGGCAGCAGGAATAGAATTTGAAATAGCTATCCCTGATGCGTGAACCGGAACGAATAACCTCGTCGAGATCAACGGGAAACTTGTAATGACGAACACTATCGAGAATATTTCGTGGTCCGGTCATGCCCTTCTGAGCCGCCTCCAGGGCATTTAGGCCTGTTACGACAGACCAAGGAATCCCCTCCTTTACGTCACTGCCTTCGGGGAGCGGGTCATGGGGCGCAGGAGCACTCATAAGCGCGCAGTTCGGCGCCGCTTCCCCCGCAATTGCAAGTGCGTGCGCCAATACACGTCTGCCGATGTCACGGAGCGCGCCCGCTGTCGCGACTACAGCATAGGGAGCCCAAGTTCCGGTCGTACCATAGGATGTGCGCGCGGTAGCGATCGTCGCACCGACCTGGTAGCCGATAACAATGGCTCGCACGATTTCGTCGAATGTCGCGCCGACTTCATGGGCCACGGCGAAAGCGGTGGGAATAACCGCCGCTCCGAGATGGCCGCGCGCCACTGGATCCCCGTCGTCAAGATCGAGCGCCGAAGCGGCGGCGCTGTTCGCCCAGGCGGCTCCAATGACGGAACTGGCGGCGCCTGTGAACCAGATCGGTACGCGCCCACGCCGAAAGGTTTCCAGAGCTAAGTCGCGGCTGACGACCGCGATCTGCTCATAGATGCCTGCCCCAGCCGCACTTATGAGATCAAAAATATGCATTATGGCGACATCCGAAACGTGCTGCGGAACAGGCCTGTCTCGAGCCTCTTCGACATAGGATGCGAACAGGTCGACGACTGTAGTGTGCGGGTCCCGATATGCCACCGGCGACTTCATAGCTGCTTCCTCTTCATAGGGTCCTTCCTCGTATCATGCACGGCTCTTCGAGATTTCTCTCCCGAACCTTCTTCGCTTTGCTCAATGAGCTCGTTCCTGCTTTCCATTGTGCGAGATTTCTCCGCAGAAGTTGCGCGGGTGTGCAGTAATCTCGATATATAGTCGCTTTTGGTCCCAAGCACGCGAAACTCCACGTTGGAATTGGCGGGAATTTCAGGGAGTCACGATCTGATACGGAAAATACTTTTTGGCAATCTTGCTGAGCGTGCCATCCTGTTTCAAGGAGGCGATAGCCTCGTTAAGGCGAGCTTTGAGCTCCGGATCCTGCTTGCGGACGCCGAAAGCAACTCCGCGGCCAAATATCTTCTCATCGGTCAGTGGCGGGCCAACCAGCGCAAACCCTTTGCCTTCGGGCTTGTTCAGAAAATTGTCCTCCGCGCTTTGCTGCGACTGCAAGGCAGCATCAATTCGACCGGCGGCCAAGTCCGCGTATACCTGGGTTTGACTCGGATATGTAACTACGACAGCGCCACCCGGCGCCCACTTCTGTTCTGCGTAATATTGCTGCGTTCCACCTTGTTGAACACCGACGCGCTTGCCTTTGAGCGATTCTACGTTCGGCAGGATGTGACTGTCCGAGCGCGCCACCAAACGGGCCGAGGTCGCGTAAATAACGGATGTGAAATCAATTACTTTTTCGCGCTGTTCCGTGGCCCACATGTCCGAATTGATGGCGTCAAACTTGCGCGCCTCAAGAGCGGGAATGAGGCCATCGAACGAACTTTCAACCCATTTGCATTTGACCTGCAGTTTCGCGCAAATAGCATTGCCGATGTCAATATCGAAACCTGCCAATTCTCCGCTTGGCAGCTTATATTCAAACGGCGGATAGTCTGCTTCAGTGCCGAAGCGCAGAGTATCTGTGGCGCACGCAGAAGACGCCAGCAGGCAAAGCACAGTGGAGGCTACCAGTTGTCTCATCTCCGCTCCTTTCTTTATATATCGAATTTGTGATTGGTTAAGCTATTCATTTAAAACGTACGACTTTTCGGTAGTACTTTTGGCTCAGTGCGAGCCGCCCAGTGACGTGGTTGCACCCAGTGCGGCGAGAAGCGTGATCGGTTCCAACTCTGCATTCCGCATGTCACGCGCAAGTGATCCTTTCGGATTGTCATTGGCGCGGATCCCAAGACCGTCAGCAAAGAAAACCATGTCGAGATGCGCCGCTTCCGCCTTGCGGGCCGTGTTTAGGAAATGTGCAAAGCTCAGCGCTCCGTCCGCCGGCACATCCGGATGCCTCCGGCCGGCAACGTGATAGCCGAGATATCTCATCGAGAGGCCGAGCCTCATTTTTCCGTCTTTAGTCATTGCATGCGCTCCCATTCTTGGCCTGGTCCGCCCGGAACATGGCGGCATGGGTGAATGTTCGCGCTTCACCGTCCGATAAACAATGTCGCCAAAGGCGGTCGTCTATTTGAAAAGTGGATAAGGGTATTCCCTGACTTCGTTGAGGCGAGGCTGAAACTGGCCCGATGTACTGCCCATGCGAAAAACCCTGCATCGTTATCGGTGTGCGCGGTGCCTGTCTCATTGCTGCGCTTCGCGCCCTTGGGGCGACATCGTTGCCAGCCTTCGGCAGGTGCAGCGCGACGGTGGTGCCGGCCCTATCGACGGCCGTGGGCCTGCTCCGTGCGCCGTACCGCACCGGCATCCGACGCGTGTTCGCCGAGTCAAGGCCTGCTCGGTCCATAGCCGCGGCTGGCATTAAGTTCGTTCAGCGAGGCCACTGAATTGCAGAGCCGAGCCATATGGGGGGAAAACCCCCTATACGCATTTCGAATACCGGACCTATTTTGACGGCATTGTGTCGTTCACGTCGGCAGCACACCATCCTGCTCATGCCGCTCATGCCGCTCATGCATTGTCGGGTGGCGTAATCCGCAATTGAGGTGTCGAAATGATGAAAGACGGAAAATGAGGCTCGGCCTCTCGAAGAGATATCTCGGCGATCATGTGGCCGCGTGGCGGCACTCGTCGGTCCGCGCCAATCCAGGTGCGCGGCCCGCTGAATTGCGCATACATCGTTCAGGCGGCCGCGTCCTGGGCCGGCCGGCAGCTTGCGGCGCACTGTGCCGACGTCCCCATGTACTAAAAGATCGGGCCGCTCGCCCTGCTGCGCGCAACGATTCGATCCTCCATATCGCTTGTCCTGCATAAGCTTGTTGTTTTAAATCGCGGCGCGCGCATGGCGCGTCTCTATAACGGCTCCCGCGGCAACAATCCGACCGGCGCCGACTGCAAAGGAGATAAGATGCCGAACAGAACCAACACCCTTGACGCCGGTGTCTGCGCGACGCCCGTAAAAAATTCGGTCCGCGATGTCATCGCCGCCAACTTCGGCACGTTTTTCGAATGGTTCGACCTGCTCGTATACGCGATGTTCGCAATCACCGTGTCCAAGCTGTTCTTTCCGACCGGGGACGAACAATCGGCGCTGTTGCTCAGCCTTCTCACCTTCGCTAGCTCGTTCCTCATCCGGCCCGTCGGTGCAATTATCCTCGGGGTCGTCGCAGATAAGTACGGTCGGCGATTCACGCTAAGCCGCACGGCGTTCCTGATGCTGTGCGGCACTGCGTCGATTAACCTCGTGCCGACATACGACAAGATCGGCGTGCTCGCGCCGGTGATTCTAGTGGCGAGACGCCTGCTGCAAGGCTTTTCGGCGGGCGGCGAGTTCGGAGCGGCCAATTCCTTCCTCACCGAACAGGATGTGAACAGCAGGGGGTTTTTCGGTGGCTTGCAATGGTAGACGTCAGGTCTCGCCGTACTGGCGGCGTCGCTATTCGCCTACGGCGCGAATCGTTATCTGTCGCCGCAACAGATCGATTCGTGGGGCTGGCGTCTGCCATTTTGCTATCTCATCTGCGAAGAACGTGTAGGTGACGTTTCGTTTGCCCTCTCCTAAACAGCGATGGGTTCGGGCTTGGGCTGAGAAATCTATTACATAACCGCCTAGGTCGTGCACGGTCAGTGGACTATTTCAAGGTGGAAGGCACATGCAAGTGACAATCGTAGGAGCCGGCGCAATCGCTTTGGGTTATGCGGCGTATCTCATACAGAATGGACATAAACCGAAAGTCTGGTCTCCATCGGGAGCCCGTCTAGACCAGGAGACACTTACCATTGCAGCAGCATTCGGAAAGTCAGTGAGAACGACCTTTGATCATTGCAGGCTGTCTTTTGGCGTGGTTGGTGACTCATTTTCGGCAATATCGGAGCAACTTGTCCGGCAAGGGAGTGATCCGCCCGGCCCGAGAGACATCGCCACACGCTACGTGCTCGAAGAAGTGCCGTTCGGGTTGGTACCGACGCTTCGACTCGCCGAACTGGCTGGGGTGAGAGCGCCCTTGCACGAGGGCGGCGTGGCAATTCTCGGCACCTGTTACGGTCGGTACTTTGTGGCGGACAACGACATTCTTCCCGAGATTGGACCGCTTCAAATCGACACCCTCAAGAGGCTTGTAGTCGACGGCTATGCCGTTCCAACCTAGATGCCATTACATCCGGCGATGCGCTCGAGGGGCGTCCGAGTCCGACGCCACCGACGCAATAAAAGCAGAAGTACTATGCCGAAAATCCGGACTTGGAATTTATGAGAAACCAAAATGAACATTAAAACGCTGCTGGTCGCCCTGTGCGCAACGTCCATTCCATTTGCGGCATTCGCGTACGATGGAAAGGAACTTAAGTTCGGAGTCGACAGCGCTTACCCGCCATTTGAGTCGAAAACCCCGAGTGGCGATCTCGTTGGATTTGACATCGATCTGGGTAATGCAATTTGCGCGAAGCTCAAGGTGAAGTGCGTCTGGGTTGAAAACTCGTTCGACGGCATGATTCCCGCGTTGCAGGCGCGCAAGTTCGACGCGATCAATTCGTCAATGTCGCAGACCGGGAAGCGCGCGAAGGCAATCGATTTCAGCCACAAGATATACGCCAACTTCGAAGCGCTGGTTGTAAGGCGCGGCTCGGCTCTGGTGGCAATGCCCGAATCGCTCAACGGAAAGCATATCGGAGTCTTGCAGGGAAGCACACAGGAAGCCTATGCACGGAAGCATTGGACGAATGGAGTTGACATTGTGCCCTACCCTTCGCAAGACCAGGTGTGGAATGACCTCGCGGATGGGCGGCTCGATGCAGCACTGGTTTCGGGGCCAACGGCTGAGTCGGGATTCCTGAATACTGCGCAGGGTCGTGATTTCGGTTTCGCGCGAGGTCCGGCCATCAAGGACGAAAGCATCTTCGGCCCGGGCGTAAGCATCGGTATCAGGAAAGGCGACAAGGCCCTGCTTGACGCAGTCAACGGCGCTATCGATAGCATCCGGAAAGACGGCACCTACGACAGGATTTCAAAGAAATACTTCAGCTTCGACATCTATGGCGGCTGACGTGCCTGCAACTATCCAGATAGAACTTGCGAAAACGTCGGCCAAGTTTGTGCCAATCGCCAGCGGCCAAAGTCCGGCATTTGGAGACCGTCAGGCTAACCAATGGCCATCGGAAAAGGGGCCGTTACCTATTCTGTTCTCCCACGCCTTTGTTGAAGGAGATGTGGGACAAGACGCTGCTGCGTGCCCGGTGAGTGCCCCTTCCGAGCCGCCGCGATTTTCCTTGCCGCCTGGGTGACTGAATGGTTGCCGCACAACAGAGATGCGAGGGCTTTCGGCTCGCCGTTTTCTACCTATAACAAGCACGGAGACGCATGTGTTTCTATTCGGATTTGGTCCGCAGTTGCTGGCCGGCACTGTGCGGACAATTGAATTGTCGATGCTCTCGCTAGCGGCCGCGGTTGTCCTTGGCCTCATGGGCGCCGTCGCGAAGCTCTCGCTAAATCGTGGTTTTCGCGCAATCGGCTCAGCGTACACGACCTTGATACGATCGGTACCAGACCTTGTCCTGATGCTCCTTGTCTTTTACAGCATCCAGATCGCGGTCAACAATCTTACCGACGCCCTGGGTCTCGCGCAATTTGACATCGACCCGTTCGCGGCAGGCGTCCTGACACTCGGCTTCATCTATGGAGCCTACTTCACGGAAACCTTTCGGGGCGCATTCCTTGCAGTGCCGCGCGGTCAACTGGAAGCGGGCGCCGCCTATGGAATGAATGGGGTTCTTGTTTTCCGGCGCATCCTGTTTCCTCAAATGATGCGCTTCGCACTTCCGGGCATCGGCAACAACTGGCAGGTTCTGGTCAAGGCGACTGCGCTGGTCTCCATTATCGGCCTGGCAGACGTCGTAAAGGCCACACAGGATGCGGGTAAGAGCACGTTCAAAATGTTCTTCTTTGTCATGTGTGCCGCGCTCATCTATCTCGCGATGACAACCATCTCCAATTTCATGCTGTTCAGGCTCGAGAAACGATTCTCGACTGGCGTTCGTCACGCGGAACTCTAGGCTCATGATCGATATCCTCACCCAGTTCTGGCGCGCTTTCCTGTATTGGGACGGGCAGCGCGTCTCCGGCCTCGCCGTCACCCTCTGGCTGCTGGTGGCATCTCTCGTAGTCGGCTTTTTGATGGCGGTGCCCCTCGCGGTGGCTCGTGTCTCCGCGAATCGATGCATAAGCATGCCCGTGCGTTTCTACACGTATGTCTTCCGGGGCACACCGTTGTACGTGCAATTGCTTCTGATCTATACGGGTATTTATAGCTTCGACTTTATTCGGTCGCATGAGCTTACCGATGCCTTCTTTCGAAGCGGTTACCACTGCGTAATTGTTGCGTTTGCGCTTAATACTTGCGCCTACACGACCGAGATATTCGCTGGCGCGATGCGCTCGATGTCTCACGGTGAAGTTGAGGCAGCACGCGCGTACGGAATGAACTGGTTCACCCTGTACAGACGCATCATCATCCCTTCCGCGTTGCGAAGGTCCCTGCCTCTCTACAGCAACGAGGTGATCCTTATGCTGCATGCCACCTCGGTTGCTTTCACGGCGACCGTGCCCGATATCCTGAAGGTCGCCCGCGATGCCAACTCAGCAACCTACCAGTCGTTCCAGGCATTTGGTATTGCCGCGCTTCTTTACCTGACCATCTCTTTCGCGCTGGTTGCTGTGTTCCGGCGTGCTGAACGCCACTGGCTCGGCTACCTCGGACCGCGTGCTCACTAAGCTTGCACGTTGGTGTCCAGCCAAGGTGTCCGACACACCGGTGCTTTAAACGTAACGATAAGGGATCAGAATGTTGAGGCGCACGACTCAGACGGAAACTTGCAAGTTAGAAGTTCATGACATCCATAAACGCTTCGCAGACCACGAGGTGCTCAAGGGCGTGTCCCTGAAGGCAAACAAGGGTGACGTTATCAGCATCATCGGGGCAAGTGGCTCGGGAAAGAGTACGTTTCTTCGTTGCATCAACTTTCTTGAGCGACCGAACTCCGGGCGCATCTCGGTCGATGGCGAAGCCGTAAAGACGAAGTCCAATAAATCCGGCTATCTCGACGTCGCGAACCCGAAGCAGCTGCAGCGTATCCGGACGAAACTCTCGATGGTGTTCCAGCATTTCAATCTCTGGGCGCACATGAACGTTCTCGAGAACATTGTTGAAGCGCCGATACATGTGCTCGGGCTGCCGCGTCGCGAGGCCGAAGAGCGCGCGCGTGAATACCTGGAGAAAGTCGGACTCGCGCCGCGCGTGGAGAAGCAGTATCCCTCGCATCTCTCCGGAGGGCAGCAGCAACGTGTCGCGATTGCGCGCGCGTTGGCGATGAACCCTGACGTGATGCTGTTCGATGAACCAACATCTGCACTCGACCCGGAGCTGGTAGGTGAAGTTCTCAAGGTAATGCAAAAGCTCGCAGACGAAGGACGCACAATGATTGTGGTTACGCATGAAATGGGGTTCGCCCGCAACGTATCAAATCATGTGGTGTTTCTTCATAAAGGACGCACGGAGGAAGAGGGGCTTCCTGAGGAAGTATTGAGCAAGCCGTGCAGCGAACGACTCAGGCAGTTTCTCTCTGGCAGCCTGAAGTAGCCCGCGACCGTGAGAAAACTGCCGGCGACGTCTTATTTTTCGTCAGTATTACTGATAGATCGGATACGAATCAGGCGTGGTTAATTTGGGTCCGTCGACAAGGACGTTTTCACGTAATTATATTTTAATATTCGGAGACTTTAATGAAAAAAATCACACTTGCTGTACTTTTTATTTCCACTATCGCAACTCCGGTATTCGCTCAATCTACTGTGACGCTTTACGGTCTGATTGATGAAGGCTTCGATTACACCAACAATGTCGCAGGTTCGAAAGTATATGAACTCCAGAGCGGCTACGCTCAAGGTAGCCGCTGGGGTCTTAGAGGAACAGAGGGTCTTGGCAGCGGGCTGAGCGCGATTTTCAAACTGGAGAACGGCTTCAATGCCAACAATGGTCGACTCGGGCAAGGCGGGCTGATGTTCGGCCGTCAGGCATACGTCGGAATTTCCTCGAATCAGTTCGGTTCCGTGACATTGGGTCGACAGTATGATTCGGTCGTCGACTACCTGGCGCAGACCACCGCGAACGGCAACTGGGCGGGCTACCTTTTTTCGCACCCCTATGACAATGACAACACGGACAACAGTTTCCGCGTAAACAATACCGTAAAGTACACCAGCCCGACGATCGCAGGGTTTCAGTTTGGCGGCACGTATAGCTTCTCGAACGATACGAACTTTGCCAACAATCGCCAATACAGCCTCGGTGCGCAGTACACCACCGGTGGACTGCTTCTCGCGGCGGCGTATCTGCAGGCCAACAATCCATCGGCTACAGCCGGCGGTGCGATCAATAATGAAGGCGACGAGAACTTCGTAGGAAGCAAATTGCGTATTTTCGGCGCAGGCGCGAGCTACACCTTCGGGTCCGCTAATGTTGGTGTCGCGTACACGAACACGTACGTAGCTAATCCGACTGCATCCGGATACGTCGGTGACATTACCCCGGCCGCAGGCACGCTTTCCAGCCTGCGCTTTCAGAATTTCGAAATAAACGGCAAGTATCAGTTCACCCCGGCGTTCTATGCGGGGGCCATGTACACATACACGCGAGCCGACTTCAACAGTACCGCAGGCAAGCTTAACCCAAGCTACCAAATGGTTGGTTGGATGGCCGATTACAACCTGTCCAAACGCACCGATCTATATGTTCAGGGCGTCTATCAGCACGTTGGCGGCGACCGGACCGGAACTGTGCTCGACTTCGCTTATGTGCCAGGTGCCGCTGACGTGTCGTCGAGCAAGAACCAGGTCGTCGCTCGTGTCGCCATTCGTCACAAATTCTGAGCATGCCATGTGGCCGTAGCTTGAACTTCTTACAATGTACGAACGTCCCGCAGCCAGATGTTCGCAACCGCGATGCGGGACTTGTCCGTTCCGACGGCCTTCAGATAAGGGATCCGAAATTCGCGGGCAACGTCAGTCAGACCCGATAGAAACGCAAAGCCATTCACCACCAAAGCTTTGCTCAGCCTTCCAGTAATTCCTTGACGGATTATCATAAAATTCCCTTTTTTGAAAATCAGGATTCAGTCACCGTGAACGTCGTAGATGAAGCGCGTCTTCCCGGGTCTGTCGTAACTGCTGTCCGTGTGGATCGTAGCGATTACATTGCTGATTGCGGCATCCTGTTTCAACGTTGCACGTGTTATTCGGCATGGTCGCCAATTGACGCCAACTGCCCAAGTGTAAGAGGTTTTATGGGTGGTCTGATCCGGTAGTAGCCGACGACTTCCGGGGAGACACGACGCTCTCGCGCGATGATCTCCGTGACTGTCAGCCCGCATAGTCGGCCCTGGCAGGGGCCCATACCACATCGATTGAACGCCTTGGTCTGGTTGGGACCAACGCATCCAAGCGCTACCGATTGCCGGATCTCGGCTGCCGTGACCTCCTCGCATCTACAGACCAGTACGTCATCTGCCGGAATTCGTGTTCCGTCGCAAGGTCGATATAGCGCATCGAGAAACGGCCGTACGCTAAGATGCCCGGCATGCTCCGAGCGTAAGCTGTCGAGCCGCTTATCAAACTCACGTCTTTCGATCCTGCCGTGACGGCGGCCTATCTCAAGCCCACAGATCTGTCCTTGCGTCGCCGCGGCCTTCGCGCCAGCGATGCCGCCACCATCGCCTGCAACGAAAACGTCTGGCACGTCCAGCTCGAAGACGTCGTTGCGGTCCGGAACCCAGCACAGTTGGTTCGTGTCCCAATGATGCGATGCCTGAAGCGACCAGGTGATTTGCGTATTTGGCACAATCCCCTGATGCAGAAGTATCAGTGGAGCATCAATGCGTTGACGCTTCTTGCTCGCTATGAAGGTCAGTGCTGTGGCAACCGGCTCGCCTTCAACACGCAGCTCTGTTGCACCTCGGTATACTGGTACGCGTGCCCTTCTGAGCGCTCGCAACAAGTTGAGGCCTTTCGTCAAGTCGCGCCATCCCAATAGGGCGCTCGACCAATGTTTCGCCGCTCTGAATTTGTCTGCAAGACCAGTCGTCTCGACGAAGGCCCGGATGGGCACGCCCGCACGCAAGTACTGCCAGGCAAGCAGATAGAGTAGTGGTCCACAGCCTGCGAGCACGACCGGCTGCCTAGGTACCGTGCCAGATGCTTTCAGCAGAATCTGCGCGGCGCCGGCGGTCATCACTCCAGGTGTAGTCCAGCCGACAATCGGAAATGGTCTTTCCATGGCGCCCGTGGCGAGCACAACGTGACGCGCCACCAGGGACTTGCTCTGCCCTTGCTGCGTGTAATGTACCGCATGCTCTCTGCTCACAAACCATACTTGGGCACCGGTTACATGACGGACATTGCTTGCGGACAAAGCCACAGCGATAGTGCTTCCAGACGCGTAGTCCGGCCCTAGCAAGTCAATGCGTTTGTCGTCGGCGCGGGTAATAGACCGATAGATCTGGCCGCCAACTGCCATTTGTTCGTCAAGCAGCACAACCTTAAGTCCCGCCTGCGCGGCGGTGGTCGCGGCACTCATGCCTGCTGGTCCTGCACCGACAACTACGACATCAACTGATTCTGGCATCATTGACGCTGCCCCTTTCCACCAATCGTGCTTGCTGACTCAGCGCTGAATTCGGCCAGCACCTGCCGTACGCCTTCTTGTGACCGAATGACCATGCCGTCACGCGCGCTTTCGAGACAGCTCTGGCAGTTCGGAGTCGCGTCGATCTCGACCAGACACTCGAAGCAAACACCCATCATGCAATAGGGTGCCCGCGGGGATCCGCTCACAGGCGTACTGCGGAAACGTCGAACACCCGCACCAAGGAGCGCGGCAGCCAGGTTCATTCCGTCAGGCACCTCATAAGGTACATCGTTGAAGGTAATGCGCACCTTTGGACCTTGCGCAACCGGCAGTTGCTCGAAGAGCGGTTCAATCGACATGGGAAAATGATTCATATTGATTTCGGAAGCGATCCGCGGCAAACGACTGGAAATTCGGAACTCGCCGTTCGCCGGTTGTCCAACCCGCAAGCCGCAGCGCGTGCGCCGCGGCAAGCGTTACCCCGCTATGGCAGCTGATATTGAAGGCCCCGGGACAGATCGCGGACTCCTCGTAGATCGGGAATCCATCCGGAGTCATCACGCGGAGAGCCCCCCATGCCCGCACGAGCCGAACTTCACGAAGCAGTGGAAAAGCTTTCACCCCGCGCGTTGCTATTTCCGAGAGCACGTCCGTTGTGACACCGTTATCGAAGCCGACGTTCTCAAGTGAGTCGCCCAATTGGACGGTGCCTTCATCCGTCTGCCGCACTGTGGCGGTTGGGAAGCGAAGGAACGTCGCGACGCGCTCGCTTATGAGGACTTGACCGCGTATTGGCACGACGGCAGCCTGTAATCCGACCATGGGCGCAAGGTCCTTGTTGCCCAGACCCGCAGCGAGCACGACCCGTGCAGAGCACCAGTGCCCCCGCTGTCCGCATACAACGAATCCGCCGGGTTGGGAGTCAATGCGCACCACCCTCTCGGAGTTAACGAGGTGTGCTTTGCGGTTGGTCAAGCCTCTTCGTAAGCCGAGCAGTAGCTTTTGCGGATTCACGTGACCGTCCATCGGCGTATACGTTGCGCCAGCGATGGACCCGCCAATTTCCGGTATCCGGGCCTTCAGGTCCGCGCGGCCGAGAACCTCGAAAGGATAGTCGCCACCGGCGTCGTTCGATAGCCGCAGCAGCTGCTTTCCACGCTCCTCGAGCTCGCCATCTGAGAAACACAAATCAAAACCGCCCGGCTGCAGCAACTGCACGTCCACGCCGGTTTCATCGCGCAAGGCGTCGGCGAATGATGGCCAGAGCGCCGCGGATTCCCGGGTCCATGTAGTGTACGCGGGTTGTCCGATACCTTTGCCCTGCACCCAGACCAGGCCGAAGTTGCCCGCCGACGCGCCGAACGTGTCGTCCCCCTCGTCAATAACGAGGACTTGAGCGCCCTCGCGGGCGATGCCATAGGCGACAGCAGACCCGACCAACCCACCGCCGACGACAATCGCATCGTAGGAGCCCGTCAAATGGTGTGTCTTCATACTGCGTCCTCGCGCAAGATAATGATTCCTCGCCGTTGCTCGCCCCTCCTGTATGCGCCTCGCGCAGCAGAGAAAAAAGCATCGGCTTTGCCTGAAGCGTCTTCGCTACCAACGAGCCACGTGCGTAGTAGTACGGATGTTGACGGCCCCTTCCTATGCAGTCAAATACCAATATAATGCAACCCTATGCCGAAACGAGATAGCCAAGATGAAGCTACGTCAAATCGAGGCCTTCCGCGCAGTGATGCAAGCCGGTTCAACCACCGGCGCCGCCGAAGAACTGCATACTTCTCAGTCCAACGTGAGCAGGCTCATTACTCAACTCGAGGCCGATACGCGGCTCGTTCTCTTCGAGCGCTCCGGTGGACGTCTCAGTCCAAAGCCGGAGGCAAAAGCTCTGTTTCGCGAGGTTGAGCGCGTCTTCGTCGGGCTGAAAAGCCTCGCGTACGCGGCCGACAGCATTCGCAATCTCGGCAGCGGCCGCCTGCGCATTGCGTCAATCCCCGGCATCGGGATGAGCTTCCTTCCCAGAGTCGTGCAGCGCTTCAGGCAGTCCCGCCCCGATGTGACCGTATCGATCCATACGAATACGTCTAACACGGTAGAGCAATGGGTCTCGTCACAGTTCTGCGACGTCGGAATCGTCGCGTTCGTATCTGCCGCCGCTACCTGCCAGGCGATTGCGCTGCCTGACGCAGAGGTCGTTTGCCTCTTGCCGAAAAGCCATCGTCTCGCTGGAAAAAGCAGAATAAAGGCTACCGACCTTCGCGGCGAGCAATACATCTCGCTCGTGCATGGAGATGGCTCGAGGGAAGAAACCGACCGTGTCTTCGAGCAGGAGGCGGTCGAACGCGTGCTGTCGCTCGAAGCGCAATACAGTGCCACATGTTGCGAGATGGTAAAGCTCGGGCTCGGCGTTACATTGGCCCATCCCCTGGTGGCTACGGATTATGTAGGCCAGGGAATCAAGGTTCTGCCCTTTTCACCATCCGTCAACTACCCCAACTTCCTTCTCTATCCTCCGCACAGAGCAGTCTCACAATTGGCGGAGGAATTCGCTGCGTTGTTGCGAGACCAGTTCGAACTGGAAATAACAAGCTGGCAGTAAAAATCCCTATGCGTAGAACGCCGGACGGTTTTTCTGCCGCGCGCGATCGTTTGCACCTGTGAGGGCCAGACACAACCGTGATTGCCGCGCCGGCGCCCCCGACTGGCTGCTCCATCGGCAAAACTGCATCCAATCCGACGCAGGGCTGACGCGCGTTCTACTCGATCATGAGATTGAAGTTCGGGAAGTGAACCGGCCGGGCCGCGCAGATCGCAGGTTTCGCGGCAAATCCGATACCACCGACGCCGAAAGCGCTGCACGCGCCGTCCTTTCGGGCAAGGCCGCAGCCATCCCAAAAGACAAATCGGGCGCTGCTGAGGCTATGCGCGCTGGGCGAAGTGCTGTTAAGGCGAAAACCCAAGCCATCAATCAGCTGAGAAGCCTGCTCGCCAACGCACCCCAAGACGTTCGCCAACGCCTTTCAAGCACGAAGATGGCCGAGTGCGTTGCGAACTGCGCTCGAGTCAGGTCGCTGGCAACACTCCCATGTTGCAGACTCTGGCCATCACGCTTCGCTTGCTGGCCAAGCGGTGGGTGGCTTTGGAGGAAGAACTGAAGACGCTCGATGCAATGCTGGAGAAGCTTACCAACCAGTACGCTTGTCGGCTTAGGGGGCGCTTCGGTGTCGGACCTCACACCGCCGCGACACTCGTTACTGTTGCCGGCGACAACCCTGAACGCCTCAAAATGAAGCGTCTCTCGCAGCACTTTGCGGAACGAGCCCTCTCCAGGCCTCATCCGGGAAAACAGTACGGCATCGACTGAATCGCGGGGGAAACCGTTCCGCGAACAACGCGCTATGGACAATAGCGATGGTCCGGATGCGTAGTGACCCGAGGACGAAAGCGTACGTGCAACGTCGCAGCCATGAGGATATCTCGAAGAAGGAAATTCACCGCTGCCTGAAGCGGTACATAGTGCGAGAACTTTACCCTCTCATTCTCGCCGATCTAGCTGACTCTACAGCCTTCGCTTGACATAGGAGCGTCAACGCGATGTGCGAGTCGTTCTTCGGCACACTCGAAGCCGAACTGCTCTGTCGCGAACACTTCGCGACCCACGAACAGGCACGGCGGCGTCTGTTCTCGTTTCTGGAGAGCTGGTACAACATACGCCGCCTGCACAGCAGCATCGGTTACTGTTCGCCGCTCGAGTTCGAAAACCTGCATGCGCAAGGTCAAAGCTTATCGACGCGCGGGTTGTCCACCGCCAGGCAGCGTCGTGGTCGTGACAGGCGACCCGCCGCCCGGCCGTGGACAACCCACTCCTGCAGTTGCTTCTTCCAGTCCGTGATCTGGCTCGGATGAACCTCAAACTGCTGGGCCAGCGCTGCCAGCGTCTTGTCGCCCTTGAGCGCCGCTAGGGCCACCTTTGCCTTGAACGCCGGTGAGTGTGTCCGTCGGTTTCGTTTCGTCATCTTCTGGTTCCTTGTCGCCAGCCATTATGGCCGACTCACGCCCCAGCTTTTCCACTCAACGAAATGTCCGAATTCTTGGCGCCATCTCTGTCGCTCGGCCTGTGTAGTTCCCCTCGCGCGCCCTTCCCCGAGGCACGGAGCCGCTAACGTGTCCTTGACCAACGATTGCCGCATCTATCTCCTCGACCGTGGCCCTGCTTCCGCAAACATCCTGCACTATCGGCAATAACACTATCGCCTCTCTTCACCGAGCCATTTGCACGCGTCCAGTTTCTCCCGTCGCCATTCGCGCCCCCGAAATCTTGAGCGACGACCCATCAGACCCGCTTGTCAAAAATGGGGGCTTTCATAGACGGACCAGAGCACCTACCGATATGTCGCGAACTCGACAACCCTGCAGCAGATGTGAGCTTTGTCGAGTCCGCGACACAGTGGTAATCAGCCGGGCGCCCCACGGGGCTCTATTCGACCATTGGCATGGCAAGCGGAAAACTTTTTGACTGCTTTTTGGCAGTTGGCGCGATTGTTGCAAGTCTCTGTTGGCAGCGGTGTCGGATCTGCACATTGACATTAATTTTCATTTTAGGCGAGGGGTTCTACGAGACCTATCATTCGAATTACAATTTGTGAAGAAGGAGAGGCGATGTCTTCAAAGCTGCCTGTTTCAATCATCGGCGCCGGAAATACTGGGTGCACCTTCGCGGCTGATCTTGCCAGCCGAGGAGTTGATGTTCTTCTTTATGGTCATCCCAAACACCGAGGCAATATTGACGCGATCCGGAAAAAAGGTTGCCTTGCCTCTAGTATGGAGATAGAAGGTGAATTTAACCCAATTTTAACCACCGAGATGGCCGATGCGGTACGATTTTCACACTTTCTTGTGGTCACTGTGCCATCGTACGGGCACGCCGACATTATTAATAATTTGAAGGGCTTCGATCTCAGTAATCACATTATCGTAGTCATCAATGGCAACTTCTTCGCTTTGCTCGGTCATAGCGAGTTGAACGCGCAGGCCATCCTAGAAACCAACGCTTCTCCATACGCATCTTGGGTCAAGGACGGCGAAGTGTCTATCGCCGGAGTCAAGAGCAGCCTCCCCATCGCAGCGCTTCCGAACAATATGGGGGAGCAGCAGGGGTCGCAAATCTCCGAGATATTTCCTAAGACGCTCCTGTGGTGCAACAACATTTTTGAAATCGGAATGCAGTCCAATAATGGTGTTATTCATCCGGCGGCAGGAATCCTGAACACAGGTTGGATAGAAAGTAGGAAAGGAGACTTCCTGTTCTATCGTGATGGGATTTCGCCCTCAGTCGGGAACGTTATAGAGGCGGTAGACGCCGAGCGCCTGAAGATCGCGGAAGCCTTCGGGTTTCGACTGCAGACGGTTTTGCAGGAAATGGTCGGTTTCTACGGTGGGGCTTGTGAGAAATTTTCGGATTTCGCGTCGCAAACTAAGGTTCACAACGCGAAGAAGATAGCGCCCACTCACATGCAAGACAGATACGTGTCAGAGGATGTACCCTATATTTTGGTCCCTTGGTACGAGCTTGGCTCGAGAGTAGAAGTCCAGGCTCCGACCATCAAGGCTGTGGTGGACATCGCGTCGGTCATCAACGGCGTTGACTACTTTAAAAGTGGCCGCAATTTGAAGCGCCTTGGCATGGATCACATGTCGAAAATAGAACTGTTGCGGTTTATTGATAGCGCGACTTGGCACCTCCCATGGGCGATGTGACATCAGAGAAAACAGTGCGATTTCGGCAGGGGCAAGCAGTCGCTAAGAAAGCAGTCGGGCTACCGGAAACCGATCGCCTTGGACAAGCGATTCGTTCGTCGTCCTCTGGACATCCTATTCGACACGTTTGCCAACTAGACTGCGCCTGTGGGACATCTTGTCGACCAGCTTTCTGTTAAACCGCCGTCGGAGACGGAACACTTGCGTCACTCCGCTTAATGATCGCGAAGCGCTAGAAGGCGACGACGTAGAGCAGCGCCTTGCATACACGTCTAGGGTACTGGTTTCCTGACACCGGAGATTTCAAGTGTCCGAACATGAACCATCTTTAGTCAATTTAAGTCGCGATCTTTCTTTCTTCTTTTCGATTTGGGTCGGGCAACTGTTCGTAGTTGCCTATGCCGTAGCAGACGTTCTTATCGTCGGCAACAGAAGGCCAGATCTCCTCGGTGCGCTGGCATTGGGGAACGCGATTTACGGTCCACTTGGTGTAATCATGACCGCGTTTTTTTCGTCGATCACCATAAATGCATCGAGAATTATAGCAGAGAAATCCGTAGCAACACTTAAATACATCGCTTACTACGGATTTGCGTCTGGAATCTTTGCTGCTTCATTCTTTTTCTGTGTTATGAAGTATTTTTCGACAGTCCATCATTGGTCGAACCAATCACCCTATTTAGTGGTCGCGACTCAAGATTATCTTGATGCTCTCACGTTTAGCGCTTTGCCGTTCATCCTCTTTCGAATTATAGCCTGCATCGCAAACTCGATTCGGGCCACAGCCTATATTACAGCACTGCAAGGCATTGGTTTAATAGCAAAAATTACCCTATCCCTAGCGCTGGTCGACAGCCCACACTTCCAGCTTGGCCTGATTGGTTGTGGTCTGTCAACTACCATTGCCTTCTATATCATGGGTATAGGCGCCACGCTTCTATTTTTATTCGATAGGCGATTTTCCGTATTCCGATTTGATTTTTTTCTGTCTCGAGAGCCATCTCAGTTGGTGGTTCTCTTGAGAACTGGCCTCCCCGTCGCATTTTCGACGCTTTCCGAAGTTGCAGCATTCGGATACATGACTATATTGATAAGCAAGTTCGACGCTGACCAGCTGAGCGCCCATCAAATCGTCTCTAACGTCTATAACGTCGGGTACACATTGGTCGTTTCCCTTGCAGTTTTATTTTCTGTCAAGATAAGTCAAGCATTCGGGATTGAGGGACAAATTGCAGCGGGCCGCAAAGCAAGAACGGCGATCTTCGTCACGATGGCAGTCGGCTTCTTACTTGCCAGCTTACATATGTTTTTTGGAGCCGCTGTCTTCCGACTTCATACGGCGGACGAGAGAGTTTTGTCGATCTCGAACAGAATTCTTATCTTCCTGTCATTAGTGATTTTCGTTGACTGCCTTCAAACTAGTGCCGCAGCGGCTCTGCGTGCACTTGGCATTAATGCGTTTCCCGCATTTGTGCAGATAATTAGCCTGTGGATAGGTGTTGCGGTTCTGGGAGACGGGTTCGCAACGCAGCGGCTTTGGCTCGGCAGCGTGAATCTCGTGTCAGCAACCGGGGTCTGGTGCGGCGTTTTTTTTGGTTTGCTGCCGAGCGCACTGATCATGTCACTGGTTGCCAGCGGTGGCAGTAAAGCAATTTGCAAGCACCTCCGGCGAATCATTTCTCAATGTACTCGATGACGTCTCGTATGCCCGGTGTCATCGAAATGCCGGCCGCCCAGTGGGCCCCGCACCGCGACCTATGTTCACGGTAGTAGGAACACAGCGAAATCGAATCAGATCTGGAGTATGTTTGCTGAAGAGGGTGTGATCTTCCCGGTCGGGCTTCCGCAATTGAGAAAAGGAGTGGTTGAGCTCGTCAACAATCCCGATTCCCCCATCACCACGTTGCTCAGACGGCTTGGCTCGATGTACCTCGAGCAACTGAAGGCACTGCAGCAATGGCTCGACGAACTTGCTGCCGAGATAGATGAAATCTTCAAGAGCAGTGAAGCTTGCCCGTCAAACGGTGTTGCAGCGTGTAAAGCGCGGCGGGCTCGACGCCGTGCTGGTTCGTCGCGGACGATGCAAAGGCTTGCGCATCAAGGTCTCCAACGATCAGCCGGACTTCTTCGAACACACTTCATGAACTAGATGCTATGTGGGAGGGCAGTGGCAGTAAGCCCGACTGGAGTAAAACGGGAGTTGCACACTCGTTTTCTCCGAAGGAGCACGCAAATGGATACGCCTAACACAGCCCTCCGTGGGCAGAATACGACGGCAGGTGGCCGGCTGTACATGGCTTTTGAACTGGGCGAGAAGAACTGGAAGCTCTCACTGGGTGATGGCCAGCGCGCGCCCAGCCGCTGTACAGTCGCAGCGGGTGACACCACGGCGGTTCTCACCGCCGTCGCGAACGCGAGAGCGCGTTGCCATCTCGGCGCCGATGCACCGGTCTACAGCTGTTATGAGGCTGGCCGTGACGGCTTCTGGCTGCACCGCTGGCTGACCGAACACGGCATCGTCAATCTCGTGGTGGATTCGGCCAGTATCGAGGTGAACCGCCGTGCCCGTCGCGCCAAGACGGACCGGCTTGACAGCGACAAGCTGCTCTCCATGCTGATGCGCTACCACTCCGGCGAGCGGCGCGTGTGGGCGGTGGCCCGCATCCCCACGCCTGAGCAGGAAGACGACCGGCGCCTGCACCGCGAGCTCGAACGCCTGCGGCATGAGCGCACCGCGCATACCAACCGGATCCGTTCCCTGCTGGTGCTGCACAACCTCCGGATCAGGTATGTCGGCGGCCGGATCTGGACGCACTGGTGGGCCCGGCAGTGCGAGCTGCTCGCACCCGGTCTGCGCGCCGAGATTGAGCGCGAATGTGAGCGGCTCGCACTGGTGCGCCAGCAGATCCGCACGCTCGAAGTGCAGCAGGACCAGCAGGTACGCAGCGGCGCACATCCCGGCATGGCGTTGCTGGCACAGCTCGCTGGCATCGGTACAGGCAGCGCGTGGACCCTGGTCAGGGAACTGTTTGGCTGGCGGCAGTTTCACAACCGCCGGGAACTGGCCGGCTGCCTGGGCCTGACGCCCACGCCATACGCCAGTGGCACCAGCGAGGTTGAACAGGGCATCAGCAAGGCGGGCAACAAACGATGCCGCTGGCTGATGGTTGAGCTCGCCTGGAGCTGGCTGCGCCTGCAGCCCGGCAGCCAGCTCAGCCACTGGTTCAACCAGCGCTTTGCCGGAACCGGCAAGCGGCTGCGGCGCATCGGTATCGTGGCGCTCGCACGGCGTCTGGCAATCGCCCTGTGGCGATTTCTCGAGCACGGCGAGATCCCCGAGGGCGCGATACTCAAGTCGGGACAGGCTAACACCGTGACGGCCTGAACCATATGAGTTGCAGCGACAGCATGTAAAGGTCAACGCGCCCGGAACGCCCTCGGGTTACCCATTGCGGATGACCGTGTATCTAGATGGGGCGCGTCGGTAACAGGGTGGCGCCAGCGCTTCGCGCATGCGGCATGAGGTGACCGGCCTGCCAGGCCGGCACGGATAGAAGGTCGACCCGGCACTGACCGGTCAACAGACACCCTGACCTGAGTGACATTGACATGCCAGGCTACAAATGGTGTCGGTCATCATCGTCGGAACCTGCGAATCACAGGTTGTCTACGGCCAGTCTGCGTCTGGTCGTAGCAGGCGACCACGCAAACTGGCCGTAGACAACGGGTAAGGAGATTCACTTCGCATGGCGAAATTTTATCTCGAACAGGGCTTGACTTCTGATTCCCCATAGAAGGGCATTGCTATGAGAGATCCAAGAAGCCTTTATCAGTATCAGTAGTGTCCGGTTAAGGAACTGGCGGCGGTACGCGGCTAACCCGGCCCGTTTACAGCCCCTCCCCTTAAGGTAGGGTCGAGAACTGGCGCGCACCCCGGTAGGCGCCGGTGGTGATTCCACCGCTTTCGCGATGGCCCGCAATCCGGTAAGCCACCACCAACGAGCAGGTTGTCGCCCGTAATCCACCGCGCGTCATCCGACGCGAGAAACACCGCCACAGCAGCAATATCATCGGGCTGCCCAAGACGACCCAGAGGCGTCTGTCTGAGCACCAGAGCGTCAAAATCGGACCCGACGATGCCCGCACTGTGCGTACCTTCTGTCAGGACTATGCTAGGGTTGGATCGAATTAACGCGAATGTGGCGTGGTCCGAGTTCGCGCGAAAGCACCCCCGTAACGGCATCGATGGCCCCTTTCGTACCCGCATAAACTGCCGTTCTCGGAACTGCCGCGTGACTTGCGACGGAACTAAGGGTGATGATACTGCCGCCTCCGAGCAGATGCTTGATCGCAGCTTGTGTGACGAGCAGCGTGCCAAGCACATTGATATTGAACTGCTCATGAAAATGCTCTTCCGTCACGTCCTCTATGGAAGCTAGTTCGTAGATCCCTGCGTTGTTGACAACGATGTCAAGGCGACCGAAATGCTCGATCGCGCCGTCGACGATACCTTGTGCGTCCGCCAGTTTCGAGACATCGCCGCCGATTTTGACGGCTTTGCCTCCGGCATCTGTAATCGGCTTTGCCTCCGGCATCTGTAATTGCATCGACAACCGCATGCGCTCCCTTCTTACTGTTTGAATAGTTGACGACGACGGCCGCGCCTTCGGCCGCCAGCGCCTTTGCAACGGCAGCACCGATACCCTTCGATGCGCCCGTTACGACTGCTGCTTTATGTGCAAGCTTGCTCATTGCTCTCTGTCCTGTAAGAAATCATGACGCGATAAGATCTGTCAGATGCTGCACCGGCGCTGCACATGCAACGCAACCAGATACATGTTGTTCAAATCGCCACTCTCGGCAAGGACGGCAAACGTCGGCGTGTGCCATCTTCGCGGACGGAACTACCTCACCGCGACGCTCTGTGCGCTCATGGCCGCGAGGCGGTGCGCTTCTTCTACGATCACGTCCTCTTGCCCCGCTACCAGCTTTCGCTGGGCAAGGGCCTGACACAGCTCGAAAGGATCGATCTTAAGCTCGGACGCTAGGCGCTCGATGTGCGGAACGAAACCCGAGAAGAGGCCAAAAACGCCCGTGATGATGTTAGCGATGGGGATGTGAGGGGTCCGGATCGGCAGCACCTCGTCTGCGCACTTCGCTAGTCTGGCTACGCGCGCGAAGTCTGTACCTAACTGGTACCCATGGCGCTCAAGAACTGGAACCAACGTTTCGAGCTGCGTGTTGCCGGCGCCGGCGCCGAAACCGCACACGCAGGCGTCGAGGAGCGTAGCACCGCTCTCCGCCGCGGCAATCGAGTTCGCTACTGCGAGCCCCAAGTTGTTGTGAGCGTGATACCCGATTGGTATTGACAGACCATCGATCAGGGCCTCGACCTTTTCCTTGACGAGATCCGGGGTCGAAAAGCCCGCGCTGTCCATCAGGACGATCGCCTCCGCGCCGTACGATTGCATCAGGCGGGACTGATCCACGATCTCTCTGGCATCGGCCATATGCGACATCATCAGCACGCCATAGGCGGTTTTCCCGACGTGCCTCACGTACTCGATGAAACGCCGGGTGATGTTGGCCTCGGTGCAATGGGATGCCAGCCGAAACACGTCGACGCCGGCTTCTAGCGCCACCTCAATGTCGGATATCTTGCCGAGCCCGGGAATCAAATGAACTCCGAGCTTCGTATGCCTGAGCTTTTCACGCACGGACGCCAGCATCTCCGCATCGGTGCTCGCCGCTTTACCCAGCAGAGCCGATGAGGCACCCAGTCCGTTACCGTGGCCCACCTCCACGATATTGATCCCAGCCACGTCGGCGGCCTGCGCGTAGCGGACGATCTGCCCAATTGTCAACTGGTGCCGCACTGCGTGATTTCCGTCGCGCAGGGATGCGTCGGTCAGAGTGATGTAGCTTTTCACGATTGCTTGCTCCTCGTCACACGGCCCTTGTGCGCCGCTACCGCGACAGCCGCGCAATTGATGATGTCGAGATTGCCCGCATAGCTCGGTAGATGATGTCCGCTGCCTTGCACCTTCACGCTGACAGTGATTCGTCCTTCATCCAGAATCGGCGCGAGCACGATCTGAAAGCCGGGGACGTATTCCTGTACGGAAGCGACGGCGCTACTGATTGCGCCCTCGATTTCGGAAAAGTCACCACATTTCGCGTAAGCGTAGATCGTCGTTTGCATCATTACGCCCGGTTCCGCAGGATTGATATTTAGGATCGCCTTCACCTTGTCCGCCCCCGAAAAGAGAGACAGGGCCCGCTCGGTAGTAGTAAGGTAATTGTTGATATTTTCCCGCGTCGCCATGCCCGCGCTCGCGGCCGCTATTGTTGAAACGACCTCGAGGTAGTCAATCTGCTGCGTCGCCTGCCTGAGCGCATGCGCGAGCGGCAAGCTCGCCTGTCCGCCGCAGGTAACCAGACTGACGTTTTGCTGCCCGGCGACGTCGGTGAGATTGACCGATGGCACACACACCATACCAATGGCAGCCGGCGTCAGATCGACGGCAAATTTCCCGCAAGCAGAAAAAACGGCATTGTGGTCGACGTGCGCATAGGCGGAGGTCGCATCGAACACGATGTCATATGCATTGCGGTGCGCTTTCAGGAAATTGATTCCATCCGCCGACGTCTCGACGCCACGCTCTTTCGCAACGGCGAGCCCGCGGCTCTTCGGATCGCGTCCGGCCAAAAACGCAAGGCTCAAGCTTTCCGACGCGAGGACCTTGCACATCAGATCGGTACCAAGCGTTCCTGATCCAATGATGGCTACGTTCGTGCGTGAATCACTCATTTCGCGCTCTCTTTGCGCTCCAAATCATCAACATTGGCACCTTCCAGTTGAGAAAAAGTTAGAAACGTGGTTGCGAATCGGGGGCTGCATAGCGTGACCATGTCTCCGTGTGCTGAGGGCATATGGTCTTTCTCCGCGGTTGCGGCAGCGACCGGACTGTATCCGCGCAGTCTCTGAGCAGCTTCCGGGCCATGTGGGCCGCAAACCCTCGGAATCCCGGGACGACAGGACCTCTGACCCACTTGCGAAGAATTGTGCCGCTCATTAACGTCGGTCTTCAGACAATGAGGTCGACTTCCCGACAAACCGCACGCGTTTAGACTCAGAGCTAAGCGGCGAGCGTATTTGGTCGAGCAGTTTGAAAGGTGAAGTGCAACCGGTTTAGTGAAATGCAGAGGGACGTGTTGAAGCGACTTCGCGCATGCCTGCGAAGACCTCCAAAGGCGAGTGAAACGCATGTGTAGCGCGTGGCTTGCGGCCCACGCGCTGAGAGATGGCCGCGCAAATTCGGACAGTCGGATAAGTGGAATGCTCGGGACCTGAGCCGGCGATAATGCCGACAAAGGAACCAGGAAGATGACGAAGAGAACCCGACGGACGCACTCAGCCGGGTTCAAAGCGAAAGTGGCGATGGCGGCGGTCAAGGGGCGAGCGGACGCTAGCCGAACTGGCGCAGCAGTTCGATGTGCACCCGAACCAGATCACCGAATGGAAGCGGCAGTTGCAGGAACGTGCCGCCGACGTGTTTGGCGCAGGCGGCACGGCGTCGAGCGAGCCGCAAGTCGATTTGAAGGAGCTACATGCGAAGATCGGCCAGCTCACGCTGGAGAACGATTTTTTAAGCGGCGCGCTCAACAAGGCGGGATTGCTGAGCGCAAAGCGATGATCGATCGTACACACGCATTGCCGGTCTCGCAGCAGGCGCGACTCGTTGGTATCGCAAGATCGAGCGTGTATTACCGGGCGCAACCGGTGAGCGAGGCAGACCAGTTGCTGATGCGCCGGATCGATGAACTGCACATGGAGTTTCCGTTTTCCGGCGGGCGGATGCTGGCGCGACTGCTGCGTCGCGAGGCACACGAGATTGGCCGCAGGCGCGTGCGCACGCTGATGAAGCGCATGGGTATCGAGGCGCTGTACTGCAAGCCGAACACGAGCCGACGCAATGCGCGGCACAAGATCTGGCCGTATCTGCTGGGCATGACGATCAATCGGGCAAACCGGGTCTGGGCACTGGATACGAGCGATATCCCGATGGCGCGCGGCTTCGTGTATCTGACCGCCGTGGTGGACTGGGTCAGCCGGAAGGTACTGGCCCACCGCGTAGAGATCACGATCTAGGCGATGCACGTTGTCGAGGCGTTGGAAGAAGCGTTCGCGAAGTACGGGCAACCTGAGATCGTCAATACCGACCAGGGCAGCCAGTTCACCGCGACAGCGTTCACCGAGGCCGTGCTCAGCCGGGGCATCCGCTTGTCGATGGACGGCAAAGGTGCCTGGCGAGACAACGTGTTCGTCGAGCGCGTGTGGCGAAGCGTGAAATATGAAGCGGTGTATCTGAAAGCCTATGAATCGGTCGGCCACGCCCGGCGCTCAATCGGCGATTACATCAATCTGTACAACCAGCGACGGCCTCATTCGAGTCTGGAAGACCGCACGCCGGATGAGGCATACTTCGCAACACTGCCTGCGATCAAATTGGCAGCATGACTGCCCTGGACGTTCCACTTAAAAATATCGAGAACCTGTCCGAACAAGCGAGGCCACCTCTCTCGACGAACTGCGCATCAATCGGATAACCAGGTCTGCGAATTATTTGGATAGCCATAGTCGGAATTTGATAACAGGGTGAGACGGACTTTTCTAGAGTTACTCCATTTGCGCCCAGGTCTGAACATATTCAGGCGATCAATCTAGGCCGCCTACGCGACTGCCAGGTTAAAAGCGTCTGGGCAGAGTCATTCATGGAGTTTGCAAGCTGCTGCGACTTCAGCGAACCATCGATCACGATGCTGCTTCATAAACGAAACAAATGCTCGCCCCACTTTCGACAACGGGCGACACTTCGGGTATAGCAGCCCAACCCGGAAGGTGATACACGGGTCCACGAGTCGAACGTCGACCCGGTCAAGGTATCCGTGAACACTGAAAGGATCGATAAAACCGACACCCATTCCTAGTGCGGCCAACTCGCATGTCGAGTGGGAGAATGACGTATCGATACGCATAACACGGCTTACGTCTCGCGATTCAAATAGACGATCAACATGCGGCCGGTCTTGATAGTGCGCCGTGGTTGAGATAAATGTGCAACCTTCGAAATCCTCAGGTGAAAGCGTCGACTTTTTACCGAGATTGTGCCCCTTCTTCATAACCGCGTAGTAGGGAACGTTGCAGAATTCGTCTACCGAAAGATCTTCGCGGTCGTAAGGTACTTCTGCAAGACCAAGATCGATTCTTTCCGTCGCAATCCAGTCTTCCACCTTCGTGGAGGTTTGAACATCCAGTGAGATATCAACGTCTGGGTGAGCTTCGCAAAACAGGGCTATGACTGCCGGCAAAAAAGTTATTCCGAGGGCAGGCATGCATGCGATCGAAATGCCGCCTACGCGAAGTTTCCTCACATCAGCGGCAAGTTCTCCGATCTTTTGGTACGCACGGAATGTGTTCTCCACTTGCTCGTGGATCATCCTGCCCTCAGGCGTCGGCACGAGCCTGCCAGCAGCGCGGTTAAACAATGTCACGCCGAGCTCCTTTTCGAGCTCGGTGATCAAGCGACTCACCGATGGCTGAGACAGCCCCAGTAGATCCGCCGCACCATTTACAGTGCCGACCATCATGGTCGTGCGGAACGCTTCAAGTTGCCGGATGTTCATGATTTCCCAAGTGACTTTCCCCTTTCAGCAACCATCATCTATGGTTCGGACCGACATCGCAAGGGCGTGTCGGCCACGGTATTCATATGATCGAGCATTGCTGGTCCTTCTAAGTCGACACCGCCCAATCAAGTGCGCATAAGACGAACGATCACACCGGCCAGCCAAGTTGAACGGGCAATCAAGACGCCTCGCATCAAGAAATTGATATCAATCCGTTAGACCAAAATCTGCAGTTTTATCTGCGATCATGCCAGACGCGTACTCAGTGACATGACCGCACCAGCGTCTGCCAGTCAAATTCTTAGAGGCGCGCTTCGTGCAAAACCACGTTCGTGCCACAGAAGGCATCCCGCATCGACAGTCTCATTGAACGCAATCTCTCTGATTACGCCAACGATGATGGAGTGAGTGAATCCGTCATGCCGATCGCTGATTTCGCAGTCCAATGCAACGGTAGCATCAGGCAGGATCGGCGCACCGGTCTCGAGAGATGACCATTTGTTGGCGGCGAAACGGTCTTGCCCTTTGCGCTTGCGAAACGTATCAACGAGCCCGCAGTGCGCTGTCGAAAGAAGATTCACGGCAAAGCTACCTGCGCCCAGGATTGCATCGTGGGACGAAGCGCACTTGTTCACGCAGACGATGACCGACGGTGGGTCGTCGGAGAGACTGCACACCGATGTCGCGATGAGGCCGACCGGCTTTGCGTGGTGCATTGCGGTAATAACTGTAACACCGGCAGCGAACAACGACATCGCCTGCTGGAAGTTAGCTTTGGAATCGATGGTTTGCATTTCTGTCACCTGACTAGACTATGACGGCTCACCCACGCTTGTAGACACTGGGTTTGAGGCCAAGGTTCTCGCGCAGAGTTCGTCCTTCATATCGGTCCCTGAACAACTCACGGCGGCGCAGTTCCGGGATGATGAAATCGCTAATGTCGTCCATACCGCCCGGAAGAATGGCCGGGCAAAAATTGAAGCCGTCTGCGCCATCATTCTTGAACCACTCATCCATTTCATCAACGATGTCACTGGCGGTTCCGATCACCAGGCGTACCGAGAAAGTCGATGCGACGCGCTGATAGAGTTGTCTAATTGAGAGGTTCTCGGCACGAGCCATCTCCAACAGGTTTGATGCAAGGCTCCTGAGTTTCTGCCCACCGATGTCTGGCACCGGCCCGTCGAGCGGATAGCCGGATAGGTCGCCGAGCGCGTTATAGAGCTCGGCCAGGCCGCTCAGCGGGTGGATAAGCTCCTGAAGCTGGTCGAACTTGTCTTGTGCCTCCTGCCTGGTCCTACCGACGAACGGTGTAATGCCCGGCATGATCAACAACTCGCCTGGCTCGCGACCATACTTCGCGAGCCGCCCCTTCAGATCGCCATAGTAATCTTGCGCATGTTTCAGATAATGCGAATTGCTATAAACCACATCCGCGCATCTGGCGGCAAGCTCACGTCCGGCCTCGGAAGCTCCGGCCTGCACGATGATCGGCTCTCCTTGCGGAGTACGCGCGGAATTCAACGGGCCGCGTACCTGGAAATGCTTGCCCTTGTGGTTCGGCACGTGCAACTTGTCTTCGTGATAGAAAAGTCCGCTTTCCTTGTCTCGAACGAACGCGTCCTCCTCCCAACTCCGCCAAAGGGATCTGACAACGTCGACGAATTCGTCGGCTCGTTCGTACCGCTCTTCATAGGCAAGGTTCTCGTTCCTGTTGAAGTTTTGAGCTTCCTCATCTGACCACGAAGTGACGACATTCCATCCGGCGCGGCCGCCGCTGATGTGGTCGATCGAAGCGTATTTCCGTGCGACGTGAAACGGTTCGTTGTAGGTGGTTGAGGCAGTTGCCACTAACCCGATGTTTGACGTGGTTGCACCCAGTGCGGCGAGAAGGGTGATCGGTTCCAACTCTGCATTCCGCATGTCACGCGCAAGTGATCCTTTCGGATTGTCATTGGCGCGGATCCCAAGACCGTCAGCAAAGAAAACCATGTCGAGATGCGCCGCTTCCGCCTTGCGGGCCGTGTTTAGGAAATGTGCAAAGCTCAGCGCTCCGTCCGCCTGCACATCCGGATGCCTCCAGGCGGCAACGTGATAGCCGAGATATCTCATCGAGAGGCCGAGCCTCATTTTTCCGTCTTTAGTCATTGCATGCGCTCCCATTCTTGGACTGGTCCGCCCGGAACATGGCGGCATGGGTGAATGTTCGCGCTTCACCGTCCGATAAACAATGTCGCCAAAGGCGGCCGTCTATTTGAAAAGCGGATAAGGGTATTCCCTGACTTCGTTGAGGCGAGGCTGAAACTGGCCCGATGTGCTGCCCATGCGAAAAACCCTGCATCGTTATCGGTGTGCGCGGTGCCTGTCTCATTGCTGCGCTTCGCGCCCTTGGGGCGACATCGTTGCCAGCCTTCGGCAGGTGCAGCGCGACGGTGGTGCCGGCCCTATCGACGGCCGTGGGCCTGCTCCGTGCGCCGTACCGCACCGGCATCCGACGCGTGTTCGCCGAGTCAAGGCCTGCTCGGTCCATAGTCGCGGCTGGCATTAAGTTCGTTCAGCGAGGCCACTGAATTGCAGAGCCGAGCCATATGGGGGGGAAACCCCCTATACGCATTTCGAATACCGGACCTATTTTGACGGCATTGTGTCGTTCACGTCGGCAGCACACCATCCTGCTCATGCCACTCATGCCACTCATGCCACTCATGCCGCTCATGCCGCTCATGCCGCTCATGCCGCTCATGCCGCTCATGCCGCTCATGCCGCTCATGCCGCTCATGCCGCTCATGCCGCTCATGCCGCTCATGCCGCTCATGCCGCTCATGCCGCTCATGCCGCTCATGCATTGTCGGGTGGCGTAATCCGCAATTGAGGTGTCGAAATGATGAAAGACGGAAAAATGAGGCTCGGCCTCTCGAAGAGATATCTCGGCGATCATGTGGCCGCGTGGCGGCACTCGTCGGTCCGCGCCGATCCAGGTGCGCGGCCCGCTGAATTGCGCACACATCGATCAGGCGGCCGCGTCCTGGGCCGGGCGGCAGCTTGCGGCGCACTGTGCCGACGTCCCCGTGTACTAAAAAACCGGGCCGCTCGCCCTGCTGCGCGCAACGATTCGATCCTCCATATCGCTTGTCCTGCATAAGCTTGTTGTTTTAACTTGTCACGGTCGGGACTTTGTGGCGGACAACGACATTCTTTCCGAAATTGGATCGCTTCAAATCGACACCCTCAAAAGGCTTGTAGTCGACGGCTATGCCGTTCCAACCTAGATGCCATTACATCCGGCGATGCGCCCGAGGGGCGTCCGAGTCCGAGGCCACCGACGCAATAAAAGCAGAAGTACTATGCCGCAAATCCGGACTTGGAATTTATGAGAAACCAAAATGAAGATTAAAACGCTGCTGGTCGCCCTGTGCGCAACGTCCATTCCATTTGCGGCATTCGCGTACGATGGAAAGGAACTTAAGTTCGGAGTCGACAGCGCTTACCCGCCATTTGAGTCGAAAACTCCGAGTGGCGATCTCGTTGGATTTGACATCGATCTGGGTAATGCAATTTGCGCGAAGCTCAAGGTGAAGTGCGTCTGGGTTGAAAACTCGTTCGACGGCATGATTCCCGCGTTGCAGGCGCGCAAGTTCGACGCGATCAATTCGTCAATGTCGCAGACCGGGAAGCGCGCGAAGGCAATCGATTTCAGCCACAAGATATACGCCAACTTCGAAGCGCTGGTTGTAAGGCGCGGCTCGGCTCTGGTGGCAATGCCCGAATCGCTCAACGGAAAGCATATCGGAGTCTTGCAGGGAAGCACACAGGAAGCCTATGCACGGAAGCATTGGACGAATGGAGTTGACATTGTGCCCTACCCTTCGCAAGACCAGGTATGGAATGACCTCGCGGATGGGCGGCTCGATGCGGCACTGGTTTCGGGGCCAACGGCTGAGTCGGGATTCCTGAATACTGCGCAGGGTCATGATTTCGGTTTCGCGCGAGGTCCGGCCATCAAGGACGAAAGCATCTTCGGCCCGGGCGTCAGCATCGGTGTGAGAAAGGGTGACAGAGCCCTGCTCGAAGCAATCAACGGTGCGATCGACAGTCTCCGCAAGGATGGGACGTATGACCGAATTGCGAAGAAGTACTTCACGTTCGATATTTACGGCGGTTAATTGACGTCAACTGCCCAGCAAAACAGACCGCATGCCCGACCCAGGGTTGCGCACAAAGAAGCATCGTGACCCACAATATAACCTTTGGAGACCTTAATGAAAATGAAACTTCTTGCAGCTTTCGTGATGTCAGCCGCCGCGGCTCCCACAATGGCCCAAAGTACCGTGACGCTTTACGGTCTGATCGATGAAGGAGTCAACTATACGAACAACGTCGGTGGCAACAAGCTGTCCGAGCTCCAGAGCGGTACGGTCCAAGGGTAAGCGGTGAATTAGGCGCACATGGTTTCCTGGGGCGGGACGGCGCAGTATGTGTCCACCTAACTGACAGGTGGACACATGACGCAGAATCCCTCAGATCCCTTGAAGCTTGAACCCGTCGGCGTGAGCAGTGATGGCCGGCGACGCCACTGATACCGAGATTGTCGCCGCCTTTCTTTGCCGCAGTCGTTGTGCCGTCGCCGTGAATGATCGACAGATCGAGCAACTGGGTCCTGCTGGAGTCGGCGTACTGAGGCCAGAAATATCGCGTCGAAACATCCGCTCGCCTGCCAGCGACGAAAGATCCGGTAAATGCTCGTCGGATGGATTTCGCGTCGACCCTGCTGATTCCTGTCGATCGGCAGCGTGTGCCACTGGCAGCCAAGGTAAAGCGCCTTCAGGATGTAGTTGAAGATCCTGTACAACGGCAGTCGCGGCAGCGGGCCTCGACGACCCCGTGGCAAATGAGGTAAGACAAATTCGTTGAATTGCGCTTCGCTCAATTCCACCGGAATCCGTTGTCGGGCTTGGCGTTGTGCCATTTTCCATCAGCAAAGCGATGGATGCTAGCCGCTTCGACGACAACCGCTCCAATCCCTTACCCAGCCGGCCTTTCCGCCCATTTTAACCCCTGCGAAAAACCTGCAACCAGTAGCATTGAGGACTGACATGGCTTCCGAAAAACTCAAATCCGCGATCATCGGCTCCGGCAACATCGGCACGGACCTGATGATCAAGATCATGCGTCGCAGCTTGCACCTGGAAGTGGCGGCGATGGTCGGCATCGACGCCGCTTCCGACGGTCTCGCGCGCGCCGCGCAGCTCGGCGTCGCGACAACCCACGAGGGCGTTCAGGGATTGGCGCGTTTGCCGGTCTTCGAGGACATCGAGTTTGTGTTCGATGCAACCTCCGCCGGCGCGCATGTGAAGAACGACGCTTTCCTGCGCGCGCTCAAGCCCGGCATCCGGATGATCGACCTGACGCCTGCCGCGATCGGCCCGTACTGCGTGCCGGTCGTCAATCTCGATGCGCGTCTCGATGCGCCGAACGTGAACATGGTCACGTGCGGCGGGCAGGCGACCATTCCGATGGTGGCGGCGGTGTCGCGCGTGGCGAAGGTCCACTATGCGGAAATCGTCGCATCGATCAGCAGCAAGTCGGCTGGCCCCGGCACGCGCGCGAACATCGACGAGTTCACCGAGACCACGTCGAAGGCGATTGAAGCGGTCGGCGGCGCGGCGAAGGGCAAGGCGATCATCGTGCTGAATCCGGCCGAGCCGCCGCTGATGATGCGCGACACGGTCTATGTGCTGTCCGAACTCGCGGAGCGCGCGCAGGTCGAGGCGTCGATCGAGGAGATGGCGCGCGCGGTGAACGCGTATGTGCCTGGCTACCGTCTCAAGCAGAAGGTGCAGTTCGACGAGATTCCTGCCGACTCGCCGCTCAACATCCCCGGACTTGGCCGCTTCGGCGGACTCAAGACCTCGGTGTTCATCGAGGTCGAAGGCGCAGCACATTATCTGCCGGCGTATGCGGGCAATCTGGACATCATGACCTCCGCCGCGCTCGCGACCGCCGAGCGCATGGCCCAATCGCTCGCGAACGCGTAGGGAGCACACCGACATGGGCAAGAAGCTTTATATCTCCGATGTGACATTGCGCGACGGCATGCACGCCATCCGCCATCAGTACTCAATCAAGAACGTGCAGGACATCGCACGCGCGCTCGACAAGGCGAAAGTGGACAGTATCGAAGTCGCGCACGGCGATGGTCTGCAAGGCTCCAGCTTCAATTACGGATTTGGTGCACACAGCGATCTCGAATGGATTGCGGCGGCGGCCGACGTCGTGAGCTACGCGACCATCGCGACACTGCTGTTGCCCGGCATCGGCACGATTCACGATTTGAAGGCCGCGTATGAGGCGGGCGCGCGCGTGGTGCGCGTCGCGACGCATTGCACCGAAGCGGACATTTCGATGCAGCACATCGAATATGCGCGTGAACTTGGCATGGACACGGTCGGCTTCCTGATGATGAGCCACATGACGACCCCCGAAAACCTCGCCGTTCAAGCGCAGAAGATGGAGAGCTACGGCGCTACCTGCATCTATGTCGTGGACTCGGGTGGCGCGATGAACATGAGCGACATTCGTGCGCGCTTCAGGGCGCTTAAGGGCGTGCTCAAGCCCGAAACGCAGACCGGCATGCATGCCCACCACAACCTGTCGCTCGGCGTCGCCAATTCGATCGTCGCGATGGAAGAAGGGTGTGACCGCGTCGACGCGAGTCTCGCCGGCATGGGAGCGGGCGCGGGCAATGCGCCGCTCGAGGTGTTCATCGCCGCGGCGCAGCGTCTGGGCTGGAACCACGGCACTGACCTGTACACGCTGATGGACGCAGCCGATGACATTGTGCGTCCGCTGCAGGACCGTCCGGTGCGCGTCGACCGCGAGACGCTCGCGCTCGGTTACGCAGGCGTTTATTCGAGCTTCCTGCGTCACTCGGAGGTGGCCGCGAAGAAGTACGGCCTGAAGACCGTCGACATTCTCGTCGAACTCGGCAAGCGCCGCATGGTGGGCGGCCAGGAAGACATGATCGTCGACGTCGCGCTGGATTTGACGCGGGCACTCGAAAGCCAAAGCTGAAGCAGCACTCGCGGCGCCTGCGCTTGAACGCAGCCGCCGCGTGTTCGCAAATCTTGCCAACAGCGTATCGCCGCCAAGAGCGACGCTGATTTCACATTGGAGACATCGCATGAAAACGTCAACATCGGCCCGTGCAAGCGGTGCTATCACCATTGGATTGTGTCTTGGCGTCGCGTTGCTCGAAGGTCTCGACCTGCAATCGACCGGGGTCGCCGCGCCGCGCATGGCGCGCGAATTTCACCTGGCCGTTGCGCAAATGGCCGCGGCGGCTCGATGAGTTCCATACGGTCGGCTCTCTCCCGATTCGCCCGATGCGCTCGCATCACTTGGCCTCGGTCACGGGCCGCGCATGGATTGGCGTGATACCCGGTGACCGTCTGATCGGCGTGTCGCAGTTCAACCGGCTCGCCGACTGGGTGATGTCGTGTTCCCAGATTCAGAAGGAAGCCGTGATGCAACTGGCCGACGAAAATCGAGGAACGGGCCACGCCGCAGGGCTTGGGCGTGCTCACCCGTGCAACGCAATCGCGCATGACGACGCGCGGCGTGTGTGACCACGAAGTCACCATGATGACAAGTGTGATGCGCGGCTTCCTGCGCGATCGCAAAGGCGCACGCGACGAGTTCCTGAACATCGCACGACAAAGAGTTCTGACCATGCTACAGGCCGAGCATTATCACGACATCTCATGCGGGCACCGCGTCTACGGGAATGAAGGCAAGTGCCAGAACCTGCATGGGCACAACTACCGCATCCACTTCGCTTGCGAAGCCGCCTCGCTTGACGATCTCGGGCGCATCATCGACTTCGGTTCGATCAAGACGCTGCTGTGCGACTGGGTCGAAAACCACTGGGATCACCGCATGTTGCTGTGGCGCATTGCCCGACTGATGCGTTTAGGCCGGACCCGCCCCGAACTGGATGCGTCACTGTTCTTCCATGCCGACGAGATACGCGGTGAGTTTCTGCTGGCGAAGAAGCCTCGACCGAAGACGCCCATCACGCTCGATCAAATCATTCGCCTGATTTCTTCACTGGGTGGACTTCTACGCCGTAAGAGTGATGGCGAACCGGGTGCGAAAACCCTCTGGATCGGCATGCAGCGAACTATGGATGCAGTCTCGACCATTCAGGCCCTTCGCGAAGACGACTCGTGACTCCTGTATAGGGACATGCCTCTATCCACTCACTGTAAAACGCATTTCTCAACGTATCCACGTTATAGATGCAAGGCATCAACACAATCAATTTTACAAATCAATTTTTGTATTGCACAGTGAAACCCGTCGTTGCGGAAATGGAAATCGAAGTTGATTGATCGAATACTTCAATTTTATAAACCTAAGTAGTACGGCAGATTTAGACATGTCTCCATGATGCCCACACTTTTGGATGTATCTCTCGACACGCCACCTAAGCTTACCGAAACCGTGCCCGTGGCCTTCCGGATGGGACGATCGACTATGGAGCAGCTTACTGGCTCGATAATTGAACGAAACGGGCCAGAGCTGTGAAGGTACTCGATTGCGCATCCGAGGCGCGCGACGAATGCCACGATCGCGCCGGACGTCGCGACGTCTATTTGACGTTTGACGACGGTCCTAATCCACTTTGCACACCGGACGTCCTCGATGTGCTGGCAGAACACCGGATGCCAGCAACGTTCTGCGTCATCGGCGCGTACGTAGAGGACCAGCCGAAGCTGATCTAACGAATGATCGCCGAGGGACAAGAGATTGCCACTCACACGATGACTCATCCGGATTTGTCCAGATGCGAACCTGATGAAGTACGACGCGAAATATTGGACGCGAACAGGATCATCCGGATGGCGTGTGCCCAAGCCACAGTTCGGCATATACGTGCCCCTTACGGAACATGGACGGACGAAGTGGTCGCTGAAGCGGCAAAGGCGGGCCTGGCGGCTCTTGACTGGTCGGTAGACCCTTGGCGTCAGACTAGTCTCGCCCCGGCGTCGATGTGTATTAGCCGGTACTTGACCGGCCAGACAATGTCAGCGGAGCTATCGTCCGCCCCCGACCAGGGAATGATTCTTCGGGGCGAGTCGAACCTCAAGCCTGCGCCTGCGGCGCACCGCTTCGCGGCTTCGGGCTTGACCTTTTCCTCACCCCGAAAAAAGCAGCTTTCAAGTCGGGAACGATGAAATGAACTGTCACTGTCTGTCGAATCAAGTGCTGCTGTCTACACGTCGATGCGATTGTCAGCGCGGTGCTGGCCTCTGTCCGGCCTGGCGCAATTGTGCTCTTGCACAACGGACGTCCTCCCGGCGAGTCAGGACGGTGCTGTCATGCTGGGCTGCGCGACCAGACCCTCATGGCGCTTTCCCGCCTGATTCCAGAACTGCGTGACTGCGGATTTGTAATCAGCTCGCTACCCCAACCACACGGAACAAACCGACATCTATGAATGCCATTGCCACAATCAGCACTGCCCCGGTTTTGTTGTATGCACTACTCTCGACTGTTTACAAAAGCGTACAGGCCCTCCATGGCCTACCGACGAGTGGTCCGCCGAATTCGCCCAATGCCGCCGACCCCAACTTTCTGCCGGACGTGGACGTCATCGTGCCGTGCTTTAACGAGCAACCGCGCACGCTCTCGGCGTGCCTGAAGTCCATTGCAAACCAGGACTACGCCGGAAAACTGCGGGTCTATGTGGTCGATGATGGTTCTGCGAATCTCGACGCCGTGAGGCCGGTATACGATGCCCACGCGCGCGACCCCAGATTCAACTTCATTACGCTTCCCCAAAATATGGGAAAGCGCAAGGCACAGATCGCCGCGATACGCTCTTCATCCGGGGAACTGGTACTCAACGTCGACTCGGACACGACGCTGGCGCCCGATGTCGTCAAGAAGCTCGTATTGACAATGCGAGACGCGACGATAGGCGCCGCCATGGGGCAGTTGACGGCCAGCAACCGCGGCGACACCTGGTTGACCCGTCTGATCGATATGGAGTACTGGTTGGCTTGCAACGAAGAGCGCGCCGCACAGACTCGCTTCGGCGCTGTTATGTGTTGCTGCGGTCCGTGTGCCATGTACCGCCGGTCCGCGCTCCTTTTGCTGCTAGATCAGTACGAGACGCAACTTTTTCGCGGGAAGCCGAGCGACTTCGGCGAGGACCGTCATCTGACGATTCTCATGCTGACGGCAGGTTATCGGACCGTGTACGTTCCGGACGCCATTGCGGCGACAGTCGTTCCAGACAGACTGGGGGCGTATCTGCGCCAACAACTGCGCTGGGCGCGCAGTACTTATCGGGACACGTTGCTTTCGCTACGCCTGCTGCCCTGTCTCGATCGCTACCTTACCCTGGACGTGATCGGACTGAATCTGGGCTCGCTATTTCTCGGCTTATCGCTACTAGCGGGTCTCGCGCAGCTCGCATTGACAGCGACAGTGCCGTGGTGGACCGCCCTGATAATCGCATCATCGACCATGATCCGCTGTAGCGTGGCATCGGTTCGCGCTCGCCAGATTCGATTTCTTGGCTTTTCTCTTCACACACCCATTAACCTCTTTCTCTTGCTCCCCCTGAAAGTCTATGCGCTGTGTACATTGAGCAATAGCGATTGGCTGTCCCGTGGCTCTGCAGGGAACGTATCGAACGTTCATGAAAAACAGGTCGATACTCCGAATCCGGTTACAAAGCCGAACGCGACTTCAGCGTCAAGATCTGCGACTCCACACCGTCGGCAGGATCACGCGTGCGAGTCTTCAACATTAGCGACGTCTGACGAAGCATTCGATGGCGATTAGTTAATCGTACATATAGATCTCGAGTATTGCGCCAACCCGGAACCGCCCACCATCGGCACTGGTCCGCTTGATTGCGATCGTCTCACGCAAAGGCTCGATTGTCGTCTTCCCAACGCCAGTGCGTTCACCGAAATCCTGGTACTCCATTGTCAGTAACTCTCGCGCTTGGCAGGCAAGGATCGTCTATCGACCAGGGCGTTTTCAATCGGGCCGCGGCAGCAGAACGGCTTCTTTTTCTCTAAGACGAGTGCGTAATTTTCCTTCTTATCTCCATGTCCAAAGCAGCAATCAGCTTCACCGGCGTAAGGAAGTCATATGGCGACAAGATCGTAGTCGACGGATTGTCGTTCAGCGTCGCGCCTGGAGAGTGCTTCGGTCTGCTAGGGCCAAATGGCGCGGGCAAGAGCACGACGGTGCGTATGGTTCTCGGCATGGCGCCGCCCGACGCAGGCAAGATCATCGTGCTCGGGGAGCCAGTGCCGGCGCGCGCTCGCTCGGCACGTATGAGCATTGGCGTGGTGCCGCAATTCGACAACCTCGAGCCAGGGTTCACCGTACGCGAGAACCTTCTGGTGTTTGGGCGCTACTTCGGCATGAGCACACGTGAAATTGAAGCGGTCGTGCCGTCACTGCTCGAATTCGCTTGCCTCGAAAGCAAGGTCGATGCGCGCGTCACCGAACTATCCGGTGGCATGAAGCGGCGGCTGATGCTGGCACGCGCGCTGATCAACGATCCACAGTTGTTGGTCATGGACGAGCCTACAACGGGTCTCGACCCGCATGCGCGCCACCTGATCTGGGAAAGCCTGCGTTCATTGTTGGCGCGCGGCAAGACGATCCTCTTGACCACCCATTTCATGGAAGAGGCCGAGCGGTTGTGCGACCAACTGTGTGTGCTGGAGGAGGGGCGAAAGATCGCCGAAGGCGGGCCTCGCGTGCTAATCGAAGAACAGATCGGGAGCCACGTGGTCGAGATCCACGGCGGCAATCCGCATGAGCTGCGCACGTTGATCGCGCCGCACGCGCAGCGTATCGAGGTCAGTGGTGGGACCCTCTTCTGCTATGTGTCCGATCCGGAACGGGTGTGTGTACAGTTGCGCGGGCGCGCGGCGCTGCGCCTTTTACAGCGTCCAGCAAATCTCGAGGATGTCTTTTTGCAGTTAACCGGGCGCGGGATGAAGGAGTGAACGATGAGAGAGTTTTATGCAGCGGCCCTGCCCGCGAACGTGTGGAACTGGGTTGCAGTGTGGCGCCACAACTATCTGGCATGGAAAAAAGTCGCGTTTGCCTCGATTCTCGGTAACCTTGCCGATCCTATGATTTATCTGTTCGGCCTCGGCTTTGGTTTCGGGATAATGGTAGGTCGCGTCGATGGCGCATCTTATATCGCGTTTCTCGCGGCGGGTATGGTCGCCACGAGCGCGATGACCTCCGCGACCTTCGAAACGATTTACGCAGCTTTCTCTCGCATGCATGTTCAGCGCATGTGGGAAGCGATCCTGTGTACACGGCTCACGCTCGGCGATATCGTTCTCGGTGAACTGGCATGGGCCGCCACCAGGGCCTTTTTTGCCGGCATCGCCGTCATGGTGGTAGCCACCGTGCTGGGTTATGCAGCGTGGTCATCCATTCTCTATGCATTGCCTGCCATCGCCCTGACTGGTCTCGCCTTCGCGAGTCTGGCGATGATCCTCACGGCGCTTGCACCCAGTCACGATTACTTCGTGTTCTATCAAACGCTCGTTCTCACGCCCATGGTGCTCCTGAGCGGCGTGATCTTCCCGATCAGTAAGCTACCTGCCGCTTTTTGCGACGTAGCGCGCTTCTTGCCGCTCGCACATTCCGTCGACCTTATCCGTCCCGCGATGCTCGGACGCCCGGCGGGCAGTGTTGCCCTGCATATTGGCGCTCTCTGCATTTGCACGGTGTTGCCGTTCTTCCTGTCGGTGGCGCTGTTACGTCGACGCCTCATGTCTTAATGCCAGCTATGGCCGGCGCATTACGCACGGTTTGCGTCAGCGCATCGCGCGCGTCGCCGTCGGGGTTCTCGACGTTGAGGAAAAGGCCGGAGCGTTGTGCGGAATCCGACATGGCAGGCCCTCTCGTGGAAAGACCACGTCAAAGGCAAGTTTTGCGCCCACATCTCGCGGTACGTAAAGTCATGACGACGTCAGCCATGCCTCAGGCAGAAGCGCGACGCTGCGACCGCGCCGCGCGGCTGGGCAGGCCGAGCCCGCAACACGCCCGCGATGAAGCTCGTCACGCTCGACGAACGCAAAGCGGACCACGGCGCGCGGTGACGCGCGCACAATCGCCGCAGCGCGACCAGCGAGTCCGGGTCGATCAGATCCAATGGGCACAGCACCCGGTAGGCGCCCGACAGCAAAGCCTCGAAGCCTTCGGCACGGCTATCGTCGTCGATGGTCCCGGTGTGATGAACGAACTCGCCTCCGGCCGCCTCCACCAGCGCACGCAGCACGGCGTTGATGCTTGGCCGCCCGCCCACATAAACCCATCGACGCCCGCTCAATGCGCGCGTCAGTGCGCGGTCGTCGAGCAGCGCCTGCTCAACCGCGAACAACTCGTGCTGCAGGCTCGCGACATGTGCCCGCGCGCGCTCCAGCGACAGGCTCGCACTGCTGTCGGGAAGGCATGTGCCGCGGTTCTGATTCATGACGGGCTGCGCTTCGGATCGCACCGTTACGGCAACGGCAGGCGGCATGGGTCTCATGGAGAGCGCCTCGTGACATGGCCCGCAAGCCGTTCGCCCGCTGCCGGAGTGAGAAACCAGCTACGCACCGCGTCGTACGTGTAGCGCGTCCGGCCGGCATGACGCGCGTGCGGCGCCAGCCGATGCTCGGACAGCGGCTTCGCCCAGCCCCAGAAGTCGGCGCGCAGCGCGGGCGGGAAACCGACGTCGTCGAACGCGTGCCAAAGTTGAATCAGCCAGGGTTCGCGGCCCTCTTCGTCAAACAGCAACGGCGGCCCGAAAGCCCGCCTGCAGATGCGCATGCCGCTCGCCGTAATACAGCAGCCGCCGCAGGACTCGACCACGAAGTCGGCCACCCGCGACGCGACACAATCGAAGCGGTGACCGACGCGTGCTGCCTACTCCGCTCTAAAGCAAAGCGCATGGTCAGAACAGACGCCACAACTCGGCGCCTTGCAGATGAACAGGCCCTCGCGCTCGCACAGTTGCTTGTAGAAGAACTTCTTCCACTTCATGTCATGCGTATTCTTCGCGGCCAGCCGCGGAAACCAGTGGCTGATCAATGCGGACAACTCGCGCCGCGACGGCAGAAGCAGGTCTTGCCAAAGGTGGTTTTGCCCGAGGCTCGCGCAGGCCAATGCATGAGCCACGCAGTTCGCCTCGTCTGCCGGGCCGGCGCGCGGATCGGCATGGTGATTGAGCAACGCCACCAGGTCTTCCAGTTCGTCGCCACGCGGCATCGTGGCGGGCGACAAGACGCACGTAAGACCGAGCGCCGAGCCGGCACCCGGGAACCAGCGCGCGAGCATTCGGCGCGTCTGGTCGGCGTCCAGTCCGGGCATCGGCAGCACATCGACGCCGTGGTGCTCGAACCCGCTCGACAGCACGCCGGCCAGTGCCAGCACGGTGGGATCGCCCGCATCCACCGCACACGCCATCAGGGTTGCATAGGCGTCCATCGCGGCATCGCTCAGAGAACGGCCGCCGCGTGCGTGTAGCACTTTTTCGGGCAGATCTTCGCGCACGCGGTGCAGCCGACGCACAGTTCCCGATGCACGATAATCATCACCTTCTTCTCGTACTCGTCGTCTTCGTCTTCGTCTTCGTCGTCGCCGTCCAGTGCGACGTGCGCGCCGTCCTCGTTAAGCCCGACGAGTTGCAGCACGCCACGCGGACAGACACGGAAACAACGTCCGCAACCAATGCATTTTTCTTCGTCGAGCCTGTTGACGAACGTCGGCGTCCAGGTGGCGCCGCTTGGCAGCGTAACGCTGAAGGTATCGCTCATGATGTGGCTCCATGGCTTCGCTGGTTCAGGCCGCTGCCGCAGCGGCAGCCTTGCGGGCTGCCATCAGCGCGGCGTGGGCGTCATGGCAGCGCTGGGCGACAGCGAGAATGTTCTCCCAGTTGGTCGGGAGTTCCTCTGAGAGGTCGTGCAGGTCCAACTTCGCCCGGGTCGCTTGCGCGTTGAGTTTCTTCAGGTGCGCCTTGAGTTCATCGGCATCGGTGCTCATCGTCTCGGTCCCCTCACGATTCCTTCAGGCGCCGTACTGTGCGACGGCGGGGTACATCCGGATCACCTCGACCGCTTCGTCGAGAAGCTTTGCGCCCGCCTCGGCGAGCTTCTCCAGCGAAGCGAAGCCGAACCGGTGTACGTCGCGCAACTGCTTGTTGACGACAACGAGCCGCCCCGCGAGCAACACCATGCGGCCGAAGCCCTCGTGGCTCATCTTCATCATCGGCGAAACCATTTGGCCGGTCTCACGCTCGATCGCCACCGCAATCGCGCTATAGAAAAGCTCGAGCCGCCACAGCGTTTCGGGGTCGGGGTCGCCCATGATCGGAATCGCGCGGCGTTCCTCCGGCGTGTGGATGTACGGCTTGAGCAGTTGCAGGTCGGTCTTTCCGTCCCACACGCCGTGGGTGTCCTGCGCGCGCAACTGCCTGACGAGCTGCTGCACGAACGGTGCGACCAGCAGCATTTCGTCGCTGGCCTTGGACGGAATTGCGGATGTTTCAGCCATGGGATACCTCATCGTCTTCAAAGTCGTATACACGTTCGCCATCCTTCGCCAGCGCCTTGCGCAGCCACGGCGGCGGCGTGCCCTTCAGCACCTGTTGCAACTTGCCGAGAGTCTCCTCGATGGACTCGGGCCGCGGCACCTTGATCGGGTGAATCTTCAGCGCAACCACTCGCGCCGCGGCCGAGCCGCCGATTGCGGCGACGTACAGGATCGCGCAATCCTTGACGGCTTCGAGCTTGGGCGCGAGCTTGTCCTCGTCGCCGTCCTCTTCGAGCTTGCCACCAAAGTCGAACGCCTCGACGAACTGGTAGCCGTCCGGTGTGACGTTGTAGGTGACGATGCTCCTCGCCCAGCCAAAATGCGCATCGACGAACTGCCTGTCCTGGGTGGCGAACGCGATCTTCATGCTGCGTGCTCCTTTAGGTGGGTCAAGCACCGGCCGCGACGACAGGAATGTTCGCTTCGCGCGCCGGATCGCGCGCGGCCAGATCGATAGCGGCCTGCGGCAGCGGCCATTCGCCCGGATCGTGATGCGGAATCTGCTCGATCATCAGGTTGGCGATCTCAAAGATCAGGTTCATCGTGCCGCGGTAGCCGACGTAGCGTCGATGTGCGTTTCCAACCCGGTCGAAGACCGGAAAACCGATCCGGAAGAGCGGCTTTTGCAGGTGCTCGGCCATCTGCCTGCCGTGCGAATGGGTGATCAGCAGGTCGCAGTCCGCCGCGGCGCGCTCCATGTCTTCGAGATCGCCGATCACGACCTGATCAGCGGGCAGCAACGCGTGCGCGCGCGATCGCGTCGTGCTGATGCAGCAGCGCAACTGCGCGCCCATCTCGTGCAGCATGCTGCCGACCGCGAACAGCAGATCGGGCTCTGCGCCGATCGCGACCTTGATGCCTCCGGTGTAGAAATGGCCGTCCAGCATCGCATCGAGCAATTGGCTGCGCTGACGCCGGTATTTCGCGGGAACGGGTCGTCCGGAGCGCTGCGCGAGCAATTGCAGCAGACGATCGTTGGGTTCCAGTCCGGTGAGCCGCCCGAACACTTCGAACGGTGTGCCGGCGATAGCATGCAATGCCTCGGCGCCGTCGCGCGTCTGCTCGCCCACGCCGATCGTAAATGCCGATGCACCCGCGGCCCGGATCTCCGCGAGCGTGGTACCACCCAGTGTGGTGCCGCGCCAGTCCGGCGCGATATGGCCGTCGAGCGAGCCGGAAATGTCGGGCAGCACGATGACATCGAGGCCGAACGCTTCGATGATCTCGCGCAGTTCGTCGATGTCGCCAGGCGACAGATGGCTGCCGGGCAGCAGCGTCACCTGATTGGCCACCGTTGGCAACGCCTTGACCAGCGCGTTGACGATGCCGGTAATCGCATGCCGGTAGCCGTCTTCGAATGCTCCGACATAGTCGGGGGTCGACACATAGACGATCTCAGTGTCGTTGAGTTCGGGCTTGCGCTTGCGCACGGTAACGAGATAGCCGTCCACGTCGTCGCCCTCGGTCTCGGTGAGACCTGTTGAACAGATCGCGATGACCTTCGGCGCAGCGCGCTTGCGGATGTTGAGCAGCGCGGCCTCGATGTTCTCGTAGCCGCCGAGCACCGCGGTGACTTCGTCCATGGCTGTCGTCTGCAGCGGGATCGCCTCCCTGAAGTGGCGCACCAGCAGCACGAGGCCGAATGACGTGCAGCCCTGCGAGCCGTGCATCACGGGCATGCAGGCATCGAGCCCAAGGAACGCGAGGCTCGCGCCCAGCGGCTGGCTCATCTTGAGCGGATTGACCGCACAGGCTTTCATAGATTCGACGACATCGGCCATGGCATGTTCTCGAGTTTGGGGGCGTCAGGTCGGTATACCGGGTTCGAGGCTCATCGCCCCCACCCCGGGGCGCTCGACAGCGGGCGCGCGGCTTGCGCTCGGACCACACCGATCGCTCCCCCGTCGTCGCCCCACGGAGCAGGGATCCGCACCTGTTGCCACACCGGGTTGTAGATCGCGCGGTCGATCTCATGCACCAGCTCGACGATCCCCTCGTAGCCGCCATAAGGGTGGTGGCGTTCCTGATTGATGTCGAGCCACGGTATGCGGGCCTTCAATGCGACGAACTGTGAGCGGCCACCCGACAGCATGATGTCGGCCCGCGCGTCCCTGAGCATCGCGTACATCTCGCGCGGCGTCATACCGTCGATCATGTGGGCGTCGTCGCCCATGATCTCCTTGATCTTGTCCTTGTCTTCCTTAGTGCTCTTCTTGACGCTGGTGCCGACGATTTCGAGCCCTGCTTCCTGCAGCGCGGAAACCACCGACCAAGACTTCACGCCACCTGTGATGAGCAACACCCGCTTGCCGGTAAGGCGCGCTTTGTAGTGCGTGATGCGCTCCCACGCACGCGCTTCCTCGGCGGCGATCAGGCGCTCGGTCCGCTCGAGCAGATCGTCCGGCGCGCCCTGCTGCACGAGCAGGCTGGCGATATGGCGCAGCGTGTCGCTCATGTCGCCGATCCCATAGAACGAGCCCTCGAAGTAAGGGATGCCGTAGCGCCGCTGCATCTTTGTCGCGACGTTGATCATCGACTTCGAGCAGACCATCATGTTGACCTTGGCGCGATGCGAACTTGCGATCTCGTTGTAGCGCCCGTCGCCGGAGATGCACGAGAGGATACGGATGCCTAGCGCGTCGAGCAGCGGCTTGGTCTGCCAGAGTTCGCCCGACAGGTTGTATTCGCCAATCACGTTGATGTCGTACGGCGTCGTGTACTCGGGCTCGCGCGTGCCGATCACATGGTTTAGGATTGCCTCGCCGCCAAGCTTGTTGCCCAGATTCTTCGGCCCGGCGAAACCGGGAGAAATGACCGGAATCACCGGCTTGCCAAATTGTTCGGTGGCGCGCTTGCAGACTGCCTCGATGTCGTCGCCGATCAGCGCAGTGACGCAGGTCTGGTAGACGAACACTGCGGGCGGATCGTATTTCTCGATGATTTCGCGCACGCTCCTGAACAGGCGCTTCTCGCCGCCGTACACCACGTCGAGTTCGTTGATATCGGTGGTGAAGCCGGTGCGATAGAGTTGCGAACCGGACGAAGCGGCGTGCCGGTTGTCCCACGAGTTACCTTCACAGGCAATCGGCCCGTGCACGAGGTGTGCGACGTCCACCACCGGCTGCAAAGCGATCTTCGCGCCGTCGAACGCGCACCCGCCTGCGGCCGAACCCGGCGAAAGCTGCTTCGTGCAGCCCCTTTTGCGTTCCTTCTCGCTCTTGCCTTGATTCCTGTCGCAACCCGGCTCGTCGAAAACTTCGGCGATTTGGGCATTGAGCGAAGCAGACATGACGTGCTCCTGATGGATGGACGTTTCTCTAGTGGCAAGTACCATACCACCGGGAAACGCCTTGAAAACGTGCCAATTGGCGCTGAAGCAGTCGCTCGCGCGCATCGCCATGGCGGGTTTGAACGGTTTGCGACAGACGGCTCGCGACACAGAAAACCGCCGACATTGCACCCTGCGCAATCGCAATCTCCTCGTGCGTCAACGGCAACCGGCGGCCACATGCGCGGAGCCCCGGGCAGCACTTGGGCGATCATCTGCCGGTTCGGGTGTTCGAGCAGCGGGACGAGGTGATCGGCCTCGCCCCCACCGGGCAGGCGAACCCAGTCGTTGATGACCTCGACGTTACGGCCAGAACTGCATCTGCCGCGCCCGATGCATCTGCTGTGTCTGCCATGGCCGCGCTCTCCTCGTCAGCGAATGATGTCGTAGCTGTAGTCGGTCTTCGCCACGTCGATCGTGTTGGCGTCGAGCGCTTCGAAGAACTCGTCCAGCAGCGTGACCAGCACCCGCAACGCACCTTCATAGCCCCAGGTCGGGAAGCGATGGTAATGATGGCGATCGAAGATCGGGAACACCATGCGTATCAGCGGCGTTTTGGTATCGCGCTCCAGATATTTGCCGTAGGTGTTGCCGATCAGGAAATCCACCGGCTCGGTAAACAGCAGTGAGCGCATGTGCCACAGATCGCGTTTCGGATACACCTTGCAGCCGGCGCCGTAGGGCGACGCGTCGAACAGCGCCTGCACCTTCGCGGCCCAGGTTTCGTTTCCGTTGGTCGCCAGCACGTGAGCCGGCTCGGCGCCGAGTTCCAGCAGGAACTGCGTGTAGCCCAGCATCTGGTCCGGGTCGCCGTAGAGTGCAAAGCGCTTGCCGTGCAGGTGAGCCTGGCTGTCGGCCATCGCATCGACGAGCTGGCCTCGCTCCTTCTCCAGTTGCGCCGGAATCGGCTTGCCGGTCACGCGCGAGATTTCCATCAGGAACTGATCGGTGCCCGCGACGCCAACCGGCGAGTTCAGCACCACCACTTCCTGTCCATGCTCGCCAATGAACTTGCTGGTCTTCTCGCAGCAGTATTCCTGGAACACGAAGGTCGCCTTCGCGTTCAACGCGCGCTCGACTTCCTCCTTGGTCGTGCCGCCTTCGTACATCCGGAACTCGCCGTCGGTCGGCGTATTCCACGTTTCGGATGGGTCGCAGATGATGTTCACCGTCACGCCGAACAGATCGAAGATGCGGCGAATTTCCTTCATGTTGCCGACCACGTAGCCGTCGAAGCCGCCGATGAAGTTGACGCTGTCGTCGGGCACGCGCTCAAGCGGCGTCGCTGTGCCGGCCTTGCCGTCCCAGAAGTGCCTGAGGATGCCGAGGAGCGCGTTGTCGTAGCCGGTCACGTGGCTGCCGACGAAGGCCGGCGTGTGCGCGAACGGCACGTCATAGTCTTCCGGCACGCTGCCCTTCTGCTTGCTGCTCTTGATGAGCGCGTCGAGGTCGTCGCCGATCACTTCCGCCATGCAGGTCGTGGAGACTGCGATCATGTCGGGCTTGTACAGGTTGTACGCATTTGCGAGGCCGTCGATCATGTTGTTCATGCCGCCGAACACCGCCGCGTCCTCGGTCATCGACGAGCTGACACACGAGGTCGGCTCCTTGAAGTGACGCGAGAAGTGCGAGCGGTAAAACGCTACACAGCCCTGCGAGCCATGCACAAAACTGAGCGTCTTGTGAAAGCCGTTGGCCACGTACACTGCGCCGAGCGGCTGGCAGGCCTTGGCCGGGTTGATGGTGAGCGAGTCGCGTGCAAAGTTCTTTTGCCGGTAGTCTTCGCTCTTGGTCCACTCGACGATCTGCTTGACCTGCTCGTCTGAATGGTTGAACTCGAAGTTTTCCTTTTTCGCGCGGAAAATTTTCTGGTACTCGGGCTCACGGAACAGGAATTCCTGGTCGAGAATCTGGTCTGCGGATTGGGGCACGGGATGCTCCTGATATTCAATTCAATGGCCTGCCGGCCGGTGGTCAGTCCGGTGATCGGCGCGGTGGCCGGCGCTTAGGGGTTTTTCTTCCAGGGCGCCTTGGCGAGCCCCCACACCGGGCTGGAAATGGCCATGTCCATGTCGCGCGCGAAAATGGCGTAGCCGTCGTAGCCGTGATATGGACCGGAATAGTCCCAGCTGTGCATCTGGCGAAACGGCACGCCCATCTTCTGGAACACGTACTTTTCCTTGATGCCGGAGCCGACCAGATCGGGCTGGACCTGTTCGACGAACCTCTCAAACTCGTAGCCGGTCACGTCGTCGTAAATCAGCGTGCCGTCCTTCACGTAGTGCGTGGTGCGCTGATAGTCGTCGTTGTGGCCGAATTCGTAGCCGGTGCCGACCACGTTCATGCCGAGGTCTTCGTAGGCGCCGATCACGTGGCGCGGACGCAGGCCGCCAACGAACAGCATCACGGTCTTATCCTGCAGGCGCGCTCTGAACTTCGCGTTCACCGCATCGACCAGGGGACGATACTTGGCGATCACCCTCTCCGCGTTGGCTTTGATGGTGTCGTCGAAGTGGCTGGCGATCTCGCGCAGGCTCTTCTCGATCATCGACGGGCCGAAGAAGTTGTATTCCGCCCACGGAATGCAGTACTTCTCTTCCATGTGCCGGCTGATATAGTTCATCGAGCGGTAGCAATGCAGCAAATTGAGCTTGGCCTTGGGCGTATTCTCGAGCTCGGCGATCGAACCGTCGCCCGACCATTGCGCGATCACGCGCAGGCCGATCTCTTCGAGCAGAATCCGGCTCGACCAGGCATCGCCGCCGATGTTGTAATCGCCGATGATCGCAACATCATAAGGCGTCGAAACAAATTCGGGCCGCTTGTCCGGATCGGCCTTGTCGAATATCCAGTCTCGAATCGCATCGTTAGCCAGATGGTGGCCCAGCGACTGGCTGACGCCGCGAAAACCTTCGCAGCGCACCGGCAAAATGGTGTGCCCTTCATACTGCGCACTCTTCTTCTTCGAGACGGCCTCGATGTCGTCGCCGATCAGGCCGATCGGGCATTCACTCTGGATCGAGATGCCCTTGTTCAGCGGAAACAGTTCCTGAATCTCGTCGATGATCTTGTCGAGCTTCTTGTCGCCGCCGAAGACGATGTCCTTTTCCTGGAAGTCCGACGTGAACTGCATCGTCACGAAGGTGTCGATACCGGTAGTGCCGATGTAGTAGTTGCGACGCGCGGCCCACGAGTACTGGCCGCAACCGACCGGACCATGACTGATGTGGATCATGTCCTTGATGGGCCCCCAGACCACGCCCTTCGAGCCGGCGTACGCGCAACCGCGAATCGTCATCACGCCCGGCAATGACTTGATGTTTGATTTCACGCCACAGTCGGGCTTGCCGTCCTCGAAGGTGCCCAAATGCTTGGCGCGCCGTTTGGCCATCTTCTCCGGATAGGCCTTCAGCACTTCATCGATCAGGGCCTTGTTCGCGGCCTTGCGCTCTTCAACAGTGACGCTCATGGGGGAATGCTCCATAGGGTGAGTATCAAGCCTGGCAGCGGGTGGCCGGCATGGCCCGGTTCATCGCGTGAAGAAGAACACCGGGCCGCGCACAGCGGTGCTCGCTTAGGCGGTCAGTTCCGCTGCAGGCTTGCCGACTTGCGATTCGTCGATGGACGTCATGATTCCGTGCTCCATTAACAGGTCTTCCAGTTGATCCATCGTGATCGGCGTCGGGATCGTGCCGTTGCCCGCGTTGTTGTGCACCTTGGTGGCGAGCTGGCGATACTCTTCCGCCTGTTTGGATTCGGGCGCGAACTCGATCACCGTCATGCGGCGCAGCTCGGCGTGCTGCACGATGTTATCGCGCGGCACGAAGTGGATCAGCTTCGAACCGAGCATCTTCGCCAGCGCTTCGGCGAGTTCGAGTTCCTTGTCGGTCTGACGCTCGTTGCACACGAGCCCGCCGATCCGCACACCGCCGCTGTTCGCGTATTTCAGAATGCCCTTTGAAATGTTGTTGGCCGCATACATGGCCATCATTTCGCCGGACATCACAATGTAGATTTCCTGCGCCTTGTTCTCACGAATCGGCATTGCGAAACCGCCGCACACCACGTCGCCGAGCACGTCGTACGACACGTAGTCCACGCCGTCATAGGCGCCGTTTTCTTCGAGGAAGTTGATCGACGTGATGACGCCACGGCCCGCGCAGCCGACGCCCGGTTCCGGACCGCCGGACTCCACGCAACGAATGTTGCGGTAACCGATCTTCATCACGTCCTCGAGTTCGAGGTCCTCCACCGAGCCGGCTTCGGCCGCTAGCGACAGGATGGTGTCCTGCGCCTTTGCATGCAGGATCAGGCGAGTAGAGTCCGCCTTGGGATCGCAGCCGACGATCAGGATCTTCTGCCCGAGTTCAGTCAGGGCTGCCAGGGTGTTCTGCGAGGTGGTCGACTTGCCGATACCGCCTTTACCGTAGAAAGCGATTTGCCGAAGTTTAGACATTGCATTTCTCCATTCAGGAAGAAGGGTTGAAACCAGGGTTGCGTAACCGCGACCATGTCAGCCTGTCGTGCCTGTATGGGTCTTCTTATATCGAGTCACGCATCGGCCGGACCTGTGTCCGCGCTGGACTCCAAACGCAGCTTCTGTGCCACGTCACCAGCGGTACTGCGACGCGTCCGCCCCGCCGCGCTGCGGCGGTTGGTACGGGACTTTTGCGGACTCCTCTTCTGTCTTGTCGATTTCGCGACAAACCACGCGAACTTCGTCGCCAATGAAACCATTCGGGCGCGTTTGTCGTGCGATTTCTGTCGCATTGGCCTGCGTGCAGCCGGACAATCGCCGGGTTGCGGCCTGGTTCGGTTATTGCGTTGATCGCGCCATGGACACACCAGCCACCCAAGCTTCGCGACCCGTGCCGCGCGAGACGCACTTCGACCGTCTAGGCGGCGAGACCGCCGTCATCCGCCTGGTCGACGCGTTCTATCGGCACATGGATACGCGGGCCGACGCGCAGCGCATTCGCGCGATGCATCACCCGGACCTGTCTTCGACGAAGGCCGTGCTGGTGCTGTATCTGTGCGAATGGCTCGGCGCCGACAAGCGGTACTCGGCACAGCGCGGCCAACCACGGCTGCGCACGCGTCATGCCGCATTCGCGATCGGCACCGCCGAACGGGATGCGTGGCTAGCTTGCATGCGCGCCGCGTTCGACGAGACGGGTGTCGATCCGGTGCTACGCGATGAACTGATGCAGGCCTTTTTCAAAATCGCCGACCGGATGCGCAATACGCAGACGTGAATCCCTCTTCAACGCTGTTTAACCCAAGGATCTGTGATGACCGAAACGCTCGCGCACAAGGAGATCGACGACACCGCGTTCGCCCGTCTCGAACATGAAGGCCGTCTGCTCAACCCGGTTCTCAAGGGGCTGACGAACAGGCTCGACCGGGTCGGCTTCCGCGGCGAACTTGCGCTGCGGTTTGCCCCAAAGCTCGCCGACGAAGCGCGGCCGCCGGAGCTGACCTGCGATCAGGTGATGGCATGCGCGACGATCGGCCATAAGCACTTGCCGTTCTTCGCCGGGTATCTGTTGAGCTTCGAGCATCTGAAGGACGTGGCCGAGGTGCTCAGCGACACGCTCTCGGCGGACGGCAAGTACTTTCTGTTTTGCGACAACATCGACCTGAGCAAGCGATATCAGGTGCCGTACAAGGGCGCGATGTTCTATGTGCTGCCGATTCTCGAGTCCACCGTCTACAACGAGATGCTCGAACTGCTGTACCTCGAGAAGAACGAATTGAAGAAAAAGGACTCAGGCGGCAAGCTGGATGCGGTAGCGGACGCGGCCATCAAGTTCGACGTGACCTTCGAGACGATCACCTACAGCGAAGGACTTGAATTGATGGGGCCGGTGCGCAACCCCAACGAGAACCGGCCCGTCTGAGGCTCGGGTCCCTGCGGCCGCCGCCCGCGCGGCTGCGCCAACCGATGTTCCCTTGCACCCGAACGCGACCATGATCATGCACACTGACACTGCTTTCGTCGTCCGCGAACGCCTGGCCTCGCGCGTTGTCCGGAACGCCGATGCACAACTCGATACGATCGTGCCCGCCGCACTTTCCACCTGGCTGGCGTACCACGGCTTCCCTGCTCCGCATTCGCGCTGCGTGAACGGCGAAACCCCGTTGATGCGCGCCGCGCAGCATGGCGAGGACGCGGTGGTCGAAGCGTTGCTCGCACTCGGCGCACGCGCCGACGCGCTCGATGACGACGGCAACCATGCGCTCTGGTTCGCGTGCCTGCACGGCGGCCCCGCGACCATCCTGCGGTTGATCGACGCCGGCGCGCCGATCGACCATGTGAACGACGACGACATCACATGCCTGATGCAAGCAGCCGCGAGCGGTCGCCTCGACGTCCTGCAGATGCTGCTTGCGCATGGGGCGAACGCAGAACTGTGCGCACCGGATGGCCGCAGCGCGCTCGACATGGCAGCCGACCTCGGGCTGCAACTGCTGCTTGCTTTCGGATGACAGGCTTTGTTAGCGAGTCTTAAGAGGGACGTGCGTCGCGCGACCAGCGAAGTCGGTCCACTGATCAGTCGAAAAATCGTATAGTTTGCAGCCTCGTGCGGTGTCGAAGTACCAACGCCACGAAAACCGCTGCACGACGATCCGTTCCGGAAGCATCGCTTCGAGGGTTCGCTGAGCACCGACGAGCCCGTATAGAGGGAGAGTCATGTCGACGTGATGCGCGGTGTGCTCCATGATGTGATGAAACAGCGCGCCAAAACGCCAGCGAAAGGTCAAGTGCACCGTCGTGGATACGAACGGATCCGAACGCCCCCATTTCGCGCGATCGTCGTACCAGCGGATTTGCGGATGCGTGTGGTGCGCGTACACGACGAAACCCACCATCGCGCACCAGAACAGGAACGGCACCCCGAACCCGCATGCGATTGACGGGACCACCCCCCGCTGCGTCGCGCGAGCGATCCACGCGAGCGCGCCGATCCACACCAGTGCGAACACCGATACCAGCGTGCAGTCACGGAAGAACACGAGGCGCCGCGTCGGCATTGCGGCCCGCGACGGGAAAAACATCTTCGTCCACCAAATTTCGATCATGTAGTAGAGACCAGGCGCCCAGCCGCTGCGATAGATACGTTCCAGTGCGCGCCGTGGCCCACTCAAGGCGCGATATTCCTGGATCGTCAGCGGTGCCCATACAAAATCGACGCCTTTCAGGTTCGTGTAGCCGTGATGCACCACGTTGTGACCCACTTGCCACAGGCTGTACGGCGTGAGCGACGGCAGGAAGGCGATCCGGCCCAGCCAGCGGTTGAGCGTGCGGTGCCGGGTCAGGCTCTCATGACATGCGTCGTGACCGATGACGAAGAGCCGTCCGATGACGAAGCCCGCCATGCATCCGAATACGGTCTTCAGCACGAACCCGTGCGCGAACACGCTCGCGGCGAGCGCACACAATAGCAAAACGTAGTCGAACACGAGCAGCAGAAGCGCGTAGGCGGTGCGGCGTTCGGCGAACGGTGTCAGCCACGAGCGGATGACCTTGCGATGGGGCAATGGCTCATTGGCGGGAACGGGGTGATTCGGACTGTTCATGAAGAAGACCGGTAGAGCGGTGCAGCACAACACTACGCACGCGGCCGACGGCTGCATGCCGTGTCCGCGATGATGTGACCAGACAGTTTCGCGCTGGTGGCGAGTCAGCGCGACATCATGTTCATGCTGACATTGTGCATTACCCAGATCGTGCCGAAGATCAGGAACAGCGCGGCGAGCGCGGTGTAGCATAACGCCAGCCCGTTCCAGCGCTGGCCGCGCGACAGGTCGAGATGCAGGAACGTCACCAGTTGCACGACGATCTGCACGAACGCCAGCAACGCGAGCGCCATAATCGCGGAGCCGGACGGCAGCAACCGTTGCGTGACGATCGAGAACGAGCCAGCAGTCAGCGCCACGGCAAGCACGAAACCGGTGATATAACCGGCGACGTCACCACGCGAGGCGGTCGTGGACGTCGAGTGTGAATGGACCATTTAGAGCATGCTCCCGAGATAGACAAACGAAAACACGCAGATCCACACGATGTCGAGGAAGTGCCAGAAGAGGCTCAGGCATGTCAGACTCGTGAGGTCGCGACCGGACAGTTCAGGCGAGCGGACGACATGCACGACGAGCACGGCCATCCAGACGAGGCCGGCTGTCACGTGCAGGCCGTGGGTGCCAACCAGCGTGAAGAACGACGACAGGAAGGCGCTGCGACTGGGCCCGGCACCGTCGGCGACCAGGTGCGAGAACTCGCGCAGCTCTAACGCGAGGAACAGCGCGCCAAGCACGAACGTCACGAGGAGCCAGCCGATCACGGCACCACGCCCCTGGCGCTGCGCGCCGAGCATCGCGAAGCCGTAGGTGGTGCTGCTCAGCAGCAGCACGCCGGTTTGAAGTGCGACACCGGGGATGTCGAACAGGTCCCGTCCGGACGGTCCACCCGCGAACTGGTGCGCCATTACGGCGAACACGGCGAACAGCGACGCGAACAGCATGCAGTCGGTCATCAGGTACAGCCAGAAGCCGAACACGGTGGGCGTTGGGCCGTGGTCAGCGCTCGACCTGCCGTGATGGACGAGTAATGCAGGTTGCGTCATGGATCAGGTCTCCGCGGATTCGGGTAATTCAAGGGCGGCCGGAGTGGGTGCGCTGCCGCGTCGTGCTTCGATTTCGCGCACGCGCGAGGCCGGAATCACGTAGCCATGGTCGTCGCGGAAGCTACGCGCAATCAGCGCGGCGACGATCGCGACGAAGGCCAGCACGGCGAGCCACGTGATGTGCCAGACGCCGGCGAAGCCGAGCACGAGGCTGAATGCGCCGATCAGGAACCCGTCCGCGGTGTTCGACGGTAGGTGGATGTCCTCGTAATGCGCCAGTGCGGCATTTGCTGCGCCGCTTTCCTTCATGTGCGCGAACGCGTCGAGCTGGTGGACGACCGGTATGCGCGCGAAGTTGTAGACAGCGGGCGGCGACGCGGTGGCCCATTCGAGCGTGCGGCCGTTCCACGGGTCGCCCGTCAGGTCGCCGTATTCCGGCTCGTTGCGATGGATCACGCTCACGACGACCTGGGCGATCTGGTGCACGACACCGAGTGCGATCAGCACCACGCCGCATGCGGCGACGAACAGCCAGGGATGCCAGGTCGGGTTGTCGTAGTGATTCAGGCGCCGGGTCATGCCCATGAAGCCGAGCACGTAGAGCGGCACGAACGACACGTAGAAGCCGACGAACCAGCACCAGAACGCCCGCTTGCCGAGCTTCTCGTTAAGCTTGAAGCCGAACGCCTTCGGGAACCAGTAATGGAAGCCCGCGAGATAGCCGAACACGACGCCGCCTATGATCGCGTTGTGAAAGTGCGCGATCAGGAACAGGCTGTTGTGCAGCACGAAGTCCACGCCCGGGATCGCCATCATCACGCCCGTCATGCCGCCGATCGTGAACGTGACCATGAAGCCGATCGTCCAGAGCACGGGTGCGGTGAACTCGATGCGACCGCGGTACATCGTGAACAGCCAGTTGAAGATTTTCACGCCCGTGGGGATCGCGATGACCATCGTCATAATGCCGAAGAACGCGTTGACGTCCGCGCCGGAACCCATCGTGAAGAAGTGGTGCGCCCACACGAGGAATGCGAGCACCGTGATCGCGCACGACGCGTAGACCATCGTTCTGTAGCCAAACAGCGGTTTCTTCGCGAAGGTCGCGATCACTTCCGAGTAGATGCCGAACGCGGGCAGCACGAGGATGTACACCTCCGGGTGGCCCCACGCCCAGATCAGGTTCAGGTACAGCATCGCGTTGCCGCCGAGCTCATTTGTGAAAAAGTGCATGCCTGCGTAGCGGTCGAGGCCGAGCAGTGCGAGCGTCACGGTTAGGATCGGGAACGTTGCCATGATCAGCACGTTCGAGCACAGCGCGGTCCACGTGAACACCGGCATCTTCATCAGCGTCATGCCGGGCGCGCGCAGCTTGACGATCGTCACGAAGAAGTTGATCGCGGTAATTAGCGTACCGACGCCGGAGAGCTGCAGACTCCAGATGTAGTAGTCGACCCCGACGCCGGGACTGAACTGCAGCTCCGACAGCGGTGGATACGCGAGCCAGCCGACCTGCGCGAACTCGCCGAACACGAGCGACAGATTGATCAGGATCGCGCTGATCGCCGTCATCCAGAAGCTCAGCGAATTCAGGAACGGGAAGGCGACGTCGCGCGCGCCGATCTGCAGCGGCACGACAAGATTGAAGAGGCCGACCATCAGCGCCATCGCCATGAAGAAGATCATGATGACACCGTGCGCGGTGAATATCTGGTCGTAGTGGTGCGGCGGCAGGTAACCGGGGCCGTGAAACGCGATCGCGAGCTGAAGCCGCATCATTACGGCGTCGACAAAACCGCGCACGAGCATCAGCACCGCGACGATGATGTACATGATGCCGATCTTCTTGTGATCGACGCTTGTCAGCCACTCGGTCCAGAGCCACTTCCAGCGGCCGAGCTTCGTGAGCGTGACGATGACCGCCAGCACGATGAGCGCCATGAACGCGGCCGCGCCCATGATGACCGGCTGATCGAACGGAATCGCGCCGGGCGTGAGTTTTCCAAACATGGCTTACTCCGTGGTCTGCGTGCGACAGGCGGCGTCGCGGAAGGCCGTGACGTTGCCGTTGTTGTATCGGGCAACGATGTTGCGGAACAGGTGCTGGTCGATCGATGAGAAGTAGCGTACCGACTGCTTCTCGCTCGGCTTCGCGACTTCGGCGTATTCGTCCATGCTCAGGCGGTCCGGCGAAGCCTTGACCTTGCGCACCCATGCGTCGAAGTCGGTGGTGCTCGTCGCGAGCGTGCGGAACTTCATGTCGGCGAATCCCTTGCCGCTGAAGTTGGCGGACATGCCTTCGAAATTTCCCGGTGCATCCGCGATCAGGTGCAGACGGGTCTGCATGCCGACCATTGCATACACCTGGGTGCCGAGTTGCGGGATGAAGAATGAGTTCATCACCGAGTCCGACGTGATCCGGAAATTCACCGGCGTATCGACTGGCACGGCGAGCTGGTTCACCGACGCAATGCCGAGGTCCGGGTAGATGAAGAGCCACTTCCAGTCGAGCGCGACCACCTCGACGTCGATCGGCTTCACGCTCGACTGCAGCGGCCGGTACGGGTCGAGCTCATGCGTGGTGCGCCACGTCAGGATACCGAGGTACAGGATGATCAGGGCGGGGATCGTCCAGACGACGATCTCGATCGCCGTCGAGTGCGCCCATTTGGGTGCATAGACCGCGTGACGGTTCGACGCACGGTAGCGCCACGCGAAGAACAGCGTCAGCAGGATCACCGGGATCACGACGATCAGCATCGCCCACGTGGCGGTGGCGATCAGCGACTTCTCGGCCGCGCCGACGCTCCCTTTAGGATCAAGTACAGTCAGGTCACATCCCGATAGACAGGCGCTCAATGTCGTGACGATGGCTATCGACCGTTTCCTTAAGGCTTTTCTGTCTGTCATAGTTGTTAAGTCCGGGTTGTGGCACTTTCGACCTGAAGCTGGCTTGACGCATGCGGCATCACACTCGCAGCGTCATGGTCCGACAACCGGCCAGCTTTGTGATTGATGTCGATCAAGGACGAACAAAGCGGCGGGGTGCGGTGCACTGACGCAGTGCGCCGCTGAGTGCGCGTTCCACCACATCGAGTGGCTGGATGCGATTGACAGCCTGCTGAACGTCGGTAGCAAAGTCCTGTACGCCGAAGCTCGCTCGGTTGAAGCCGAGGCGCGCGAGTGGTGAAAGCGTTTTGGTGCTGACGGTTCGCGGATCAATTTCGATGGCAAGTTCTGCGTCGATCGAGAACGCGAAGCGGTTCTGCAGTTGCTGGACAAGCTCTTCGAGTTCGGCAACAGGGAAGAAGGTCGGCGTTCCATCTCCCAGATGCAGCTGCACGGTTCGCCGGTCAGGTCCGAGATGTGACGCGACCAGGTCCATCTCACGAACGAGGTAGCTCAGATATCTAGCGCTGCAGCCATGGTCGTGCGTAATGACCTTGTTGCATGCGCAGAAGTAGCAGAGTGATCTGCGTGCCGTTCGGCGGCTGCAGCCAGTCCGGCAATGGCTGCGAAATCGGTGTCTCCGGGTGCGAGAAACATCCTGGGTACCAGTCAATGCGGTTGAAGGCCAATAGTCCGGCCTCAAGGCTCCCGCTATCTCGACATTCCTACGCGTGACCCGATGTCGCATCTTGACTTCGGGATCGGGACCGGTTGATCCTGCGCAAGGGCAGCCCTGATTTGCGCGTCGACAATTCCCCGCATACGTCAACAAGGGGAAAGCGATGAAGCACATGATTAAGGCCGTCATGATCGTGGCAAGCCTGTGCACTACCGGTTTGTTCGAAGTGCTGGCATACGCGGATGACGTAAGCGCGAACGGAAGCACGATGGCAGGCCAGGTGCCGGCGGATGGGATCCACGCCGGTGACGTGCTCGTGCGTCTGCGTGCCATCTCGATCGAGCCCGAAGTACACACCAGCGGCACGTTGTCGTCGCTCGGCGTGGGTGTCAATAACGCACTCGTGCCGGAGATGGATCTGACCTATATGATCCGCGACGCGATCGGCATCGAGCTGATTCTCGCCACCTCGCGGCACCACGTGACGTCTGGCCTCGGCGATCTAGGTGGCGTGAACGTGCTGCCACCGACGCTGCTGCTGCAATATCACTTCAACCATGCTGGCATGATCCGACCGTATGTCGGCGCGGGGGTCAACTACACGTACTTCTACAACGACGGCCTGAGCGCGGGCTCCGAAGGCATCCAGGTGTCACGCAGCAGCTTCGGTCCGGCGGTGCAGGCTGGCGTCGACGTGCAGATCACGAAGACCGTCTTTCTCAACGCGGATATCAAGAAGATCTGGATGCACACGGACGCCTCGCTCGGCGATAGTTCGTTGGGCCGGCTGGACATCGACCCACTGGTACTGGGAATAGGCGTCGGGATGAAGTTCTAGCGAGCGCGCAATGACAGACCACAGCTCGCACCAACGGGCGATCCGCTGCGCCCCATCCACCTGAAACGGAGATCTGATCACTATGCCCCTGTACGACTACCGCTGCGCGGCCTGCGGCCACGCATTCGAAACGCTGGTGCGCGCCGGCCACACGCCCGTCTGCCCGCAATGCGGCGGCACCGCGCTGGACAAGCAGGTCAGCGCGCCGGCCTCGCCCGGCAAGAGCCGCGCGATCATCTCCCGCGCGCGGCGTCAGGCGGCGCGCGAAGGGCACCTCAGCAACTATTCGCCGGCCGAGCGCCGCAAGCTGCTGCGCTGAGCCCAACGGGGAATCGCGCTGTCGATGTATATGAACCTCGAGGGCGCCTACGGGATGGCACTCAGTCTCACCGTCTTGATGGCCGGCACGCTGGATCGGGCCACCGCCGACAGCCTGCTGGAACGCGCGAAGGGCATCTGCCCGTATCTCGACGCGTGGCTTCGCAACATTGCGTCAGCACGGCCGCCCTCGCGCTCGAGCGCTTCGATGACCACGACGGAAACGTCCTGCGCATGCAGTACGCGCGCCAGCGCGAGGCCGAGTTGCCTGCAGCAGGGTCGCGCCGGCGGCAACGCCGTAGGTCTTGCCCGAAGGCAGTACGGTCAATGTGGTCATGACGGCGATCTTGATAAAGGGCTACGGATAAAGAACGATGGATAGCGGCCACGCTTCACGCGGCCAGTGCGGGTTGCATGGCATCCACCAACGCTTCGGCGAACCCGCCCAGCGGCATCGCGATGCACGTGATGCCCTGCTCTTCGAGAATGCGCGCCTCCATACGCGTCGGTTCGTCGGGCAGCCTCACAGATAAATGGCAGCGCCGGCGCCCACGTTGGTCGCGGTGTCTTTCAGCGTCTTGACGATGTACTTGACCTGGTCGGTGTCGAGTAGCGTGTGCAGCGGCAGCGCCAGCGCGCGATCGCCGATGCGCTCGGTGTCGGGCAACAGGCCGCTCTTGCGGCCGATCGCATCGCCCGCGTTCATGTAGTGGAACTGCTGATGCAGCGGATGGCTGTAGGCCACCGTCTCAATGCCGCAAGATTTCATGTCGTCGATCATCTGGGCGCGCGCGCTCTGCGTAAAACGCTTGCCCAAATGCACAACATAGAGCATCCAGTGCACTTCTTCGACGTCCTCGGCCACGTAGGCCGGCTTGATCCCTTCGAAGCTTTGCATCGCTTCGTGATACCAGGTCTCGACCTGCTTTCGCTGCGCGAGGCGCGTGTCGAGTTCGGCAAGTTGCGCGAGACCGAGCGCGGCGGTCAGATCACTGATGCCCGCCTGCAGCGGCACCCGCGAGCCGACCGAGACGGACGCGCGGTCCGTGACGCGCCGCTCGCGCAGATAGCGCAGTTCATGGGCGAGTTCGTGATCGTCGGTGACGAGCATGCCGCCCGCTCCTGTGCACAGCGCGGACGGGCTGGAGAAGTCGAACACCGATACGTCGCCGAAACAGCCGACGTTGCGGCCCCGGTAGCGCGAGCCCAACGCCTCAGTACTGTCTTCGATCAGCCGCAAGCGCTGCGCGTCGGCCAATTCGCGCAGCAGCGCCCACGCGGCCGGGTGGCCGTTGGTATTGCCGGCGAGGATCGCGCGCGTGCGAGGGCCGATCTTCTGCGCGGCTTTTTCGGCGCTCAGACAACCGCTCCAGTAGTCGATGTCGGCGAACACCGGCACGGCTCCCGCCAGCGTGATCGCCTGCGCCACCTGATGCCAGGTGTGCGACGCGCAGACCACCTCGTCTCCCGGGCCGATCCCCGTCGCGCGCAACGCAATCCAGGTGGCGAGCGTGCCGCTCGCGACCGCGACCGCATACTCCCGGCCAACCCAGCCCGCAAACGCGCGCTCGAACGAATGAAGCATCGACCCGTCGCTCCAACGCGAGGATTGCAGCACCGCGTTGACGAGATCGATCTCGCGCGCCGCGCAAGCCGGTTCACTCAACGCGATCTCATTGATTTTCATGCGCCTTGTCCTCAGTCAGGATCAACGCATCGACCTCTTCAGGCCGCTGCGTGATGGTCCTGTAATACCCGGCCGATATCGCGAAATAGATACTGCGCACACCGAACCGGAGCGCTGCTGTCTCGTCGCGCATCACCGTTGCGCTGACATGCATTGTGCGGACCTCGGGATAACGTTCGTGCCATTGCGCGGCGGCGTCGCGTAGCGTCGGTGCCGTGCGGAGCAGGTCCGCCGCGAAGTCCAATTGCTCGGCGTTCAGGCTCATCTCACTCCTCCACGCCAGCAATGCGCCGCGCTTCGACCGTGATGGGCAGTGGCGTATCGTCGGCCATCGCGGGCAATTCGAGTTGCCAGCCGTTCGCGAGCGTGACGAGACCGCCCCACATCCCGGGCTGCACCATCGCGACAATGGGCTCTTCCAGGTCCTTCTTTGGCACGTAGGCGCTCAGCGCGCCCTTGCTGTCCTTGCGGATCATGACTTTCATGGTTGCGGACTCCGGGGATTGATGACAGGTTCAAACCAGGTTCAAGCGGGATGCGGTGCTTCCTCCAGCAGTGGACGAAGCAACCGCGGTGGATGGGCGAGCACGTACTCAATGAACACGTGGACGGCCGGCAGCGCGCACCGCAGCCGCCGCTCCAGTGCGTCACGCAGCGCGGTGCGCGCGCCGGCCGAGTGCACGAGATCGCGTACTTCGGCGACCGGCATCAATACGCCCGTCTCGTTGTTGGCCGCCATCAGCGAGACCGCCGCGACGTCAGGTCCAATCAGCGCGGCGGCGCTGTCGAGGTCCAGCGTCCCGTCGGGCCGTACGGCGACGTAGTCGACCGCAACGCCGCGTGCAGCCAGCGCACGCGCCAGCTTCAGGTGCGCCGGATGTTCGATCGCGCTGAATACGCCACGGTGCCGGCCCTCCGGCGCCGCCGCGTGCAGCCCGCACACGGCCAGGTGATTGGCTTCGGTGGCGCCGCTGGCGAAGATCAACTCTGCGGGCTTGCAACCGAGCGCTCGCGCGATCGTCGCGCGGGCCGCAGCGAGCGTGCCCTTCGCCTGCTGCCCGACGGCATGCTGCGACGACGCGTTGCCCCACACATCCGTCAGGATGGACAGCATCGCCTGCCACGGCGGAGGCTGGCGGCATGGTCGCGTTGTGGTCGAGATAGATCGACGCCCGGCTCCGTTAATTTGCTTCACGGCCAGAACACGCATTCGCGATCGATGCACAGCGTGTCCAGCAGCTCGGCCAGATCGGTGCTCTCATGCTGGGGCATCCATCGGTGCGACGCATGATCGCGCGCGCTCAGGTGCCAAATACCGTCTTCATCGCGCGTGAGCCAGGCTATGTCGATCAGCCCGCCATTCGCGTCGACATTGCGGGAGCAGCACGGGCTCTCGACACGGAACCCCTGCCCGTCGCGCAGCACGCGCGGCAGCACATAGCGGTAGCGGGTACGCTCGCGCAACGCTTGCTCGATCTGGCGCTGGGTCAGGTCGAACGGGCGGCCCGCGCGCAAACCGTCGCGCGGCGGCGCCGCTTCTGGCGCGCTCGCCTGAACCGTCATGACATGGCTCCTTCTTCGGGTAGCAGGCCGGCGGGTGCGGGCGCAATTTCATTCTCCGTGCATCCGACGACACAGTTGCCGAACTGCACCAGATAGACCGGCTCGCCGCTCTCAACCACCTGCCCGACGTTGACGATTTCGCCGACCGTACCCGCCTCGGCCAGACAATCGTCCTGGCCGCGCTCCGGAAAGCTGCCGTCGTTGCACAGGTCATCCAGCGCGATCACGCGCCTGCCCCACTGATAAGCAGGCTGAACCGGTTCGATACTCATGCTGACGGCTCCTGCGGTTGCGACGTTTCCGGCTGGACCCGCGTGCCGATCTTGTGCAGCGCTTCGGCCCGCTCGCCCAAGCCTTGCAGCACGTCGTCCGGCAGGTTGTCGAGCGTGCATAGCTCTTTCGCGCGCATGCCGACACGGTGGCCGCTCTCGACGAAATACACCGCGTAGATATAGAACTGCTGAAGGAAGGTGTCGATGCTGGTGACGTAGCCAATCTCGCCCTTGTTCACCAGCACTTCGCCGATGTCCTTGCCTTTGTAGGTGCCGTCGTTGCGGATCACCGCGCGTGCGATCACGCGCTCGCCGTAGTTGAAGCGCGGGGGAAACGCGACCTCGATCAGGTCGTCGTCGCGGTTGATGTCAGCCATGCTTCACTCCTGCTGATCGTTGCGTCTGTCCGGTGGTCATCAGGTTCGCGACCTCGCCCGACTGCCGGCGCAGTCGAGCGGGCCGCCCTGCCAGTGGCGCGGTGCAATGTCGCCGCCTGGTACGCGCACGTTCTGTACGCTCATGGTTGCGTACCCGTCCAGCCGCGCGTCGGATACGCACTCAACGCATCCATTGCATCGTCGGACCCGACGCTGGTCTCATGACGATCCAAGACCTGCGAAAGCAGCGCGCCCCCCACCCGGTCTTCGGGATCGAGCCGGCGCAATTCGCGCAGTAGCATGCGCGCTTCTTCAAAGTCGCCGAGACGCATGTTGAGGTACGCGAGGCCCTTCAGCGTGAACAGATAAAAACGCGCGGCCGCGTCATAACGCGTGGTCACGATCGCGGCCGCAAGTGGTTCGTCGCCGAGATCTGAGCCCAGCGCGGTGCGGGCGACCGCCAGCGCGTCTTCGCCGATCGCACGCGCCTGCGCCAATTGATGGCCGTAGAAGTAAAAGCGGTACAGCGCGATCAACGGCACCGGATGGCGCGGCGCGGCGGCGCGGGCGCGTTGCAACAGCGCGAGCGCCTCGTCGGGGCGCTCGCGCAATCGACCCGCCTCGGCGATCAATGCATTGACGCCCGACGGCAAGCCGCCGCCAATCGCGCTCTGCGCAAACGCGGTCATTACGTCGTCGAGGGCACGGTCGCCGGACTCCATCGCCATCGCTCCTCTTCAGGAGATCCGACGCGGCAGCGGCGGCCGCCCGCGGCCAATCGCGCTGACATCGATGGTCGCCACGCCCGGCGGCGCCGACTCCGCACTGCTGCTGCAACCACAAGCGGCCTGGTTCGGATTGAAGAAGATCAGGCCGGACTGGGTTGGCGTGTCGGCGAAATCGATCGTTATGCCTTCGAGCATCAGCCGGCTCTCAGCCGGCAGGAATACGCGCAGGCCGTTGATGTCGAGTTCCTGTTCGCCTGGTTGCAGCGCCGGCTCGGCGGTGAATTTCGCGGTATAGCCGGAACAGCCGCCGGCGCTCACCACCAGACGAAAGCCGGCCCCAGCCGGCAGGCCCGAAAAGCGCACGATACGACGCATGAACTTCTCGGCGGCACTCGTAACAGTTACGTTGGACAGCATGATGCGTAGTCTCCTGATGGATGAATGGCCGGCCCGGCCACGAGCCAGACTCAAACCTGAACGATGCAGCCGTCCACGGGACACACGGCGACGCACTGCGGGTCGTCGAAGTGGCCTTCGCATTCGGTGCATTTCTTGGGGTCGATCGCGAACACGCCGCCTTTCTCGCTGATCGCGACATTGGGGCATTCGGGTTCGCAGGCCGAGCATCCCGTACAGGTGGACGCAATAATCTTCAGAGGCATGGAGGCTCTCCTGTTGTCCTGTCTGGAAGGGTGTGGGGGTGTCACGCCGCTGAGGCTGACGAGGTGTAAGCACCCTGGCGGATCGAAGCATCGCCGCGGTCCCGGTGCACGATGGCGCCGCTGGCGATGCGACTGCGGTAGTCGTTGAACCAAGCAAGCACCGCTTTTTCGATAAATTCGCCGACGTACTGATCGACCGGCTCGATGCCCGCTTGCGCCAGTTCGTCTTTCGGGCAGGCGCCGATCTTCGCGACCAGCACTGCGTGGCAGTCGTGGAGCGCGCGCACGACCGACGGTAGTTGCTCGTCGTCGCCGTAACCGCCCCGGCAATACAGGTCCACCCGGCGATGGCCGACGAACAGCGCGTCGGCTGCCGAGACCTCGAAGATCTGAAACTCCGTGACGTGGCCGAAGTGCTCGTTGACCCGGCCGCCGCCCTTCGTTGCGACCGCGACCAGCGCCTTCATGTCGTCGGCGACGTCGATCTCACGAGAGACAGCCAGCGCTTCTTGCTTCGCGTCGTGCTGCGCCTGACGCTCGGCTTCGACGCGCTTCTGGTATTCACGGCGGCGGTCGAGGTCGTAGACCACTTCCATCTGCTCGATCTTGTCGAGCGTGAAATCCTCGCTGCGGTCCTCGCCCAGCAGGCCAACCGCATCCGCGCGGCACTGGCGGCAATGACGCATCAGGTTGGCGCCGCCCATGCAGGCGTCCTGCACGGCCTTGAGTTCCTGCGCAGTCGGTCCGCGCTGGCCGCTCAGGCCAAAGTGAGTGCCGTGCTCGGGCTCCGAAATCAGCGGCATGATGTTATGCAGGAACGCGCCGCGTTTCTTGACGTCGCGGTTGACCTCGATCAGGTGCTCCTCGTTGATGCCGGGAATCAGCACCGAGTTGATCTTGGTCAGCACGCCGCGTGCGGTGAGCATCTCGAGACCCTTCATCTGCCGGTCATGAAGGATGCGGGCTGCTTCGTAACCGGTCACGCGCCTGTGCTTCCAGAAAATCCACGGATAGATTTTCTCGCCCACCGCCGGGTCGACCATGTTGATGGTGATTGTCACGTGGTCGATGTTGTACTTGCAGATTTCGTCCACGAGGTCGGGCAACGCCAGGCCATTGGTCGACAGGCACAGCTTGATGTCCGGCGCCTGTTCCTGCAGCATCCGGAACGTCTCGAAGGTCTTCTTCGGGCTCGCCAGCGAATCACCGGGACCGGCGATGCCAAGCACCGTCATCTGTGGAATCTCGCTTGCGACCGCCACGACCTTCTTCACTGCCTGTTGCGGCGTTAGCTTCTGAGAGACCACGCCGGGACGCGACTCGTTCGCGCAGTCGTATTTGCGGTTGCAGTAGTTGCACTGGACGTTGCAAGCCGGCGCCACCGCCACATGCATGCGCGCATAGTGATGATGGGCTTCTTCCGAGTAGCATGGGTGATTCTTGACCTTCTCCCAGATGTCCGGCGGCATGTCGTCGAGACTACCCGACGCGCCGCAACTGGCCCTACCCTCGCCACCGTGCGTGCCGCAGCCGCCACCGGTGGACGGGTCTTCGATCTTCACGCCGAGCGGTTTAATCTGCCCGATGCTGATATAGGCCGCTGCGGGCAAGTCGCTCGCATTTGAACTCGCTTGCATGGATATCTCCTCGCAACCAACGGCGGCCGCGCGCAAGCCATAGAGCCAGATCCATGCCACTCGACAAGAGCGCCAGGAATCAACGGGTTAGGATATATTTCGCAGTTCTGTTTGATCCCGGCGCGCGACGTATCCCTACAATTTCGTTGCGTCGTGTCGGTGTTGCGACAAATCTCACACGACCCGGACAGCATGTTCTGAACCAGCGAGATGGACCCGCACAAACCAGATCAATCGTTCGCGTTCACCCTCCGGCTTCCCCGGCTTGCGATGTCGCGAACGTGTGGTCGTCCGCTGCTGCTCGTCACGCGAAAGACCCGTAGCGCTCAGGCCGCGCAGTTGCCCGTCCGGTTCGGCCAGCACCACAAAGGCGCGCCGCCACTCCATCGTCTGCACAAGCTAGTTCAGGGACTCGCGCAAGGCTTTCGCCACATCGAGCGACGAAACCAGCGTCTTGCTCACCTCGTAGACGCCGTCCAACGCTTGCCGGGCAACGCTTGCCTGAATGTTCACGATTGACTTCCCCTTCGTGCGCTGCGCGCTTTCGATGTACCAGCGCAAGGCGCACGATCGACCCAAAGACACAGCGTTTGAAGTAAGCGCATTTCCACGCCTGACGATTCAGCCATCGCGCATGTCAATCCAGCGCGCGTAACGACAAATCCGACAAAAGAACGGCGGCAATCCTCACTCGTCGGGCGCATCGACACAAAAACAACAGCGAAACAACAGCGGCCCAGTTGAAAGAGGCCACTAGAGCGTGAAAATCCACTGGCATAGAAGTTGCCCTGAAGGTCGCATTACCCCGCTTTCAGGAGCCTGCAATGTCGGATTTCCAACGCGTGAATACCGGCCTCCATCCGCGCGGCTTCAACCCCGTGCATCTGGGTCATGCCGCCACCACGCCGGTCGATCCGCGCGTGATCAGACGCATGCTGCCTTACCTGACCGAGATGTACGGCAATCCCGCCAGCCGTTCGCATGCCTACGGCTGGGTCGGCGAAGAAGCGGTGGAACTGGCCCGCGAGCAGGTCAGCTCGCTCGTCAACGGGGACCCGCACGAGATTGTCTGGACCTCGTGGAGCTCCGGCCGCGCATGCGGATCGCGCGCCAAATGCACGGCGGCGTCCACGAGCGCGGCATGCGCTCGGGGACGTTGTGCACGCATCAGATCGTCGAGGAACTGCCATTGCCGCCGGTCGAGATCCACTGCTCGATTCTCGCGCCGAGGACGCGATCAAGGCGGTCGTGTCTGACTTTCGCTCGCGCCAGACGATTCGAGGCGCAGCAGCCGACGACCTGTAACTCGCCGAGCAACCGACCTGCTCGTCTAACCCGAAGTGAGTCCATTCAAGCCTGAGAGGAACCTCCATGGAAACGCTCACCCAACCGGCTGCCGCCACACCCGGCGTCATGCCCGACCTACTCGAATTCACGCCTCAGGCTGCTGCGAAAGTGGCCTCGCTGATCGAGGAAGAAGGCAATCCCAACCTGAAGCTGCGGCTGTACGTATCCGGCGGCGGGTGTTCGGGCTTGCAGTACGGCTTCGCGTTCGACGACCAGGTGGCGGACGACGACATGCAGACCGTCACGGACGGCGTCACGCTGCTGGTCGATTCGATGAGCCAGCAATACCTGCCCGGCGCGCGCGTCGACTACGAAGACAGCCTGGAAGGTTCGCGCTTCGTCATTCACAACCCCAATGCGCAGAGCACCTGTGGCTGCGGCAGTTCATTTTCCGTGTGAGGCAATCATGAAATCTCACTGACTGGCGTCTCCCGACGACGAGGAGAACAACCAGTTTGACAATGCGTGGGGCCTTGACACGCAATCGCGTCGCGCGTACTGCGTGAACCTGCGCGACGCCGACCTGACGATCGAACTGCCGCCACATACGCGCGAGCTCGCGCGTGAGCATTGAGGGCATGCGTCCTTAGCGCTGTGCGGCCTCTTCAAGCGCCATAGCGGTCATCGCTGCGCTGATAGCCGCCGCCCGTGTTTATCTTCCCGCATCGCCGTCGCTATGGATAGCCAATCCCTACAGCGTTTGCATCGCGCCGACCGCGTCCGCACGTCCTGGCTGACCACGCCCATCGCATCGCGCATCGCTTTCTGCAGCGCCGTGTTCATCGCTACACCTGGCTGTTCGAAACAGGACATTCGCGACAGGTCTTCGTTGGAACCGCTTCATCACAGCGCCAGCGAACACTGGAAAGCCCCGCGGCAAGCGGCTATTCGCACTAACCGTGCATGGCGCAGTACTTGCAAACCGTATGTTCAAATGCCTAAAGGACAACTTCCCGTGTCGAATCCGATCATCAACGACACCACACTGCGCGACGGCGAACAGACCGCTGGCGTCGCATTCACGGTTGCCGAAAAATGCGCGATTGCCGAGGCGCTCTCAAGCGCCGGCGTACCCGAACTGGAAATCGGTATCCCCGCGATGGGTGCCGAGGAAATCGATTGCATCCAGACCATCGTCGCGCTGAATCTCGACGCCGATCTGATGGTCTGGGGCCGTCTCACCGACGCGGACCTGGCGTCGGCCTTGTGCTGCAATCCCGACATCATTCACCTGTCGATTCCCGTGTCCGATATCCACCTTCAACACAAATTGCACCAGCCGCGCTCGTGGGTGCTCGCGCAGGTGAATCGCGTGATCAGCGCCGCCGTCAAGAGCGGCCGCAAGGTTTCGCTGGGCGCGGAGGATGCCTCGCGCGCGGACCCCTCGTTCCTTGCCGACGTGGCGCGGCACGCGCAACAGTGCGGTGCGCAACGCATCCGCTTTGCGGACACGCTCGGCGTCCTCGATCCTTTTTCGACCTATGAAGCGATTGCGCGATTGCACGACGCGGTCGATCTGGAAATCGAAATCCACGCGCACAACGACCTCGGGCTCGCGACCGCGAACACCCTTGCCGCACTGCGCGCCGGCGCAACCCACTCCAACACCACTGTCAATGGTCTCGGCGAACGCGCCGGAAACGCCGCGCTGGAGGAAATTGTGATGGGCGTGCGCCATATCATGGGTCGCAACACCGGCGTCGACACGACCGCGCTATTGAGCATCTCGCGGCTTGTCGAACGGGCTTCAGGACGCCCGGTCGCGCTGAACAAAAGCATTGTCGGCGCCAGCGTATTCACGCACGAGTCCGGCATCCACACAGACGGGCTCGCGAAGAATGCATCGACCTACGAAAGCTTCGATCCCGCCGAACTCGGTCGCGAACGCTCGGTCGTGCTCGGCAAGCATTCGGGTTCGCAAAGCGTGCGCCGGGCTTATGACGCGCTCGGCCTGGCCGTCAGTGAAAAGCTGCTCGTGCTGCTGCTGACCCGGATCCGCCACCATGCCGCCCAGCACAAGCAAACGCCCAGCGCCGCCGACCTGTATCGCTTCCTGATCGAGTTGCGCTACACCGTCGGAGAATTGTCATGAGCGGCGCTGTGGTCGGCTTCACGAAGTGCGTCGCGAAACCCGAACAGTCGGGCACGACGGCGCCGTGCGCCACCAGCGGCGCCTGCGACAAGTACTTCGCCGAGCCGACGCTCTGTCCATACCTATCCTCATCCGCTTGCAAGGAGTAAACGCGATGGAAAGCTTTGTCCAGCAACTCAAGGCGCTGTCCTCAGCCGAGGACTTCCTGCAGTTCTTCGGCATTCCGTTCGACCAGAAGGTCGTCAACGTGAGTCGACTGCACATCCTCAAGCGCTTCTTTCAGTACATCCAGCAACAGGACGCGCTGCCGGAAGGCGACGAACCCGCCCTGTTCGCGTCATATCACGCGCTGCTGCTGAAGGCTTACGGCGACTTCGTCACCTCCACGCCGGCGCAGGAAAAAGTGTTCAAGGTGTTCCGGGACACAAATGGGCGACAGCACGTTTCACTCGACAGTCTGCGCGCGTCGCTGCCCCCGCGCACCCTTGCCTGACAGGTGGAGCAAGACCATGCACATCGTTAAGACCATGCACATTGTCATCTGCATCAAGCAGGTCCCGGACTCGACGCAGATCCGCGTTCATCCGGTCACCAACACGATCATGCGCCAGGGTGTTCCGGCGATCGTCAACCCGTATGACCTGTTTTCACTCGAAGAGGCGCTGCGACTGAAGGACCGCTTCGGCGGCAAGGTCACGTTGCTTTGCATGGGCCCGCCGCAGGCCGAGGAAGCGCTGCGCAAGTGCATCAGCTTCGGCGCGGACGACGCCGTGCTGCTCACCGACCGTGCATTCGCTGGCGCGGATACGCTCGCTACGTCGTACGCGCTGGCAGCGGGTATCCAGCAGATCGCGAAGGAGCAGGCGGTGGACATCGTGTTCACTGGCAAGCAGACGATCGACGGCGACACCGCGCAAGTCGGCCCCGGTATCGCCAAACGCCTCGGGCTGCAACTGCTGACCTACGTGTCGCGCATCGTCGAGACCGCTCTCGATGCGCGCACGATCACCGTCGAGCGCCGCGCCGAGGGCGGCGTGCACGTGCTCAGGACTGCGCTGCCGTGCCTGATCACAATGCTGGAGAACACCAACGAACTGCGCTTTGCGACGCTGCCCGCGATGATTCATGCGGCCGGCTATCCGGTGCACAAATGGAACTGCGAACAGGCCGGCATCGAAGATCTCAGCAAGATCGGCCTGAAGGGCTCGCCGACAGTGGTCAGCAAAGTCTTTGGACCGACGCCGCGCAGCGAGAAAGCGGAGATGCTCGACCTCGACGCATCGAGTCTTTGCGACGTGTCGGTAAACCTGCTGCAAAAGATCTTCGCGCGCCATCCTACCCTGGAAGCTGACCTGCTGATGAAGGAGGGTTCATGAACACACCCGCCGCCCCCGCGAAGAAACCCGCCGGCCGCGCAGGACGCAATCTCGAACTGCCGAAACACCTGAAGGCCTACAAAGGCGTCTGGGTCTTTATCGAGCACGACCGTGGACACGTGCACAGCGTCTCGTGGGAACTGCTCGGTGAAGCGCGCAAATTGGCCGACACGCTCGGCAGCCGAGTGGGCATCGCGGTGCTCGGCGGCGCGAATGAACCGCTCGAACAGTTCGCCGCAGAAGCCTTCACTTACGGCGCGGACGATGCGTACATCGTCCACGACCCGGTCTTGCAAGGCTATCGCAACGAGCCGTTCACGAAAGGGCTGACCGACCTCGTCAACCGGCATCAGCCCGAGATCCTGCTGCTGGGCGCGACGTCGATGGGCCGCGACCTCGCCGGCTCCGTAGCGACGACCCTGCTGACCGGGCTGACCGCCGATTGCACCGAACTCAACATCGATCCCGCGTCGCGGGCGCTGGCGGCGACGCGCCCCACCTTCGGCGGCTCGCTGTTGTGCACGATCATGACGCTCGCGTACCGTCCGCAGATGGCGACGGTGCGCCCGCGCGTGATGCCGATGCCGCTGCGCGACGCCGAACGCACCGGCAACATCGTCCATGGAACGCTGGGGATGATCGAGACGGATATCGTCACGAGGCTGCTCGACTTTATCCCGGATGCGAGCAGCAACCGGATCAACCTGCCCTATGCCGATGTGATCGTGAGCGGCGGCAAGGGGTTGAAGAGCCCGGAGAACTTCCAGCTGGCGTTCGATCTGGCGAACGTGCTCGGCGGCGAAGTGGGTGCGACCCGGCCATGCGTGCAGGCCGGCTGGGTCGAGGGGGAGCGCCAGGTGGGACAGACCGGCAAGACGGTGCGGCCCAAGCTCTACATCGCCGCCGGCATATCCGGCGCGATCCAGCACCGCGTGGGCATGGAAAGCGCAGACGTGATCGTGGCGATCAACACCGATCCGAACGCACCCATCTTCGATTTTGCACACTACGGGATTGTCGGCAATGCGTTGCAAGTGTTGCCCGCGCTGAAGCAGGCTTTTGTGGAGCATTTGACCCGGCGCCGCAAGCAGGCTGCCTGAGGAGAATCACGATGAGAAAACCTTCACAGTTCGATGTGATTGTGGTCGGCGCCGGTCCGTCCGGCAACGCTGCCGCTTACACGATGGCCAAGGCAGGTCTGGAAGTGCTGCAGATCGAGCGCGGCGAGTATCCGGGCAGCAAAAACGTTCAAGGTGCGATCCTGTACGCGAAGGCGCTCGAAGAGATCATCCCGGACTTCCGCGACGATGCGCCGCTGGAGCGCCACATCATCGAGCAGCGGATGTGGATGCTCGACGATACGTCGTTTGTCGGTACACATGTGCGCAGCGAGGATTACAACAAGCCGCCCTATAACCGCTACACGATCATCCGCGCGCAGTTCGACAAGTGGTTTTCATCGAAAGTGCGCGAAGCCGGCGCACTGCTGCTCTGCGAGACCACGGTGAAGGAACTGATCATGGACGGCGACGTGGTGGTCGGCGTGCAGTGCGACCGCGAGCACGGCGATGTCTATGCCGACGTGGTGGTGCTCGCCGACGGCGTGAATTCGACGCTCGCGCGCAAGGCGGGCTTTCATGGAGAGATCGGGGCCGGCAACGTTGCGCTCGCCGTCAAGGAGATTCTCTTCATGCCGGAGGAGACGATCCGCCAGCGCTTCAACGTCGGCGAGGACGACGGCGTCGTGATCGAGATGGTCGGCAGGATCACCGACGGCATGATGGGCACTGGCTTCCTCTATACCAACAAGGAATCGCTCACCATAGGCGTGGGCTGCATGCTGAGCGACTTCAAGAAAAACCCCAACCGCACGAGCCCCTACGTGCTCCTCGAAAAGATGAAGCAGCACCCGTCGATCGCGCCGCTGATTGCGGGCGGCGAGATGAAGGAGTATTGCGCGCATCTGATTCCCGAAGGCGGTTTTCACGCAATCCCGCAGGTCTACGGCAACGGCTGGATGATCGTTGGCGATTCAGGCGGTTTCGTGAACGCCGCGCACCGAGAAGGATCGAATCTTGCGATGACCACGGGACGCCTCGCCGCCGAAACGGTGATCCACGCGAAAGCCGCGGGCCACGGCTACCGCGCCGGCACGCTCAAGGCCTACAAGGCCGCGCTCGATCAGAGCTTCGTGATGAAAGACCTGCACAAGTACCGCGACATGCCGGCCGTGCTGCACCAGAATCCGCAGTTCTTCACGACCTACCCCGACCTCATGGCGCGCGCCGCGCGCACGATGATCACGGTCGACGGTAAGGACAAGAAAAGCAAGGAGCGCGAGATTTTTTCGAGCTTCCGCACAGCCCGATCGCTTTCCGGCATCGTGGGTGACGCCTACAAACTCCTGAGGGCCTTCCGATGAGCACCCTACCCGTCAACGTAGAGGAAAAGCTGTTCCAGAACCGTTATCGCGTCGATGCAGGACGGCCGCACGTCCACATCAAGGATGCCGACGTCTGCCAGAGCGAATGCAGCGCGAAGAGTTGCACCTTCGTCTGCCCGGCCTCGTGCTACAAGGCCGAAGGCAACGGCGCGGTGACGCTGATCACCGACGGCTGCCTCGAATGCGGCAGTTGCCGCATCCTCTGTACCGACCACCAGAATATCGAGTGGGACTACCCGCGCGGTGGTCACGGCATCCTGTTCAAGTTCGGTTGAGGAACATCGTCATTGCCAGAGCAGAACGACATGTGTTTGCTTGCACCGAGAACCGGCCGCCGCCGCATCCGCGGGGCGCCGGGCGGCGAGGGCTCGACCGCGCTGCTGAAGGTCTTCTGGGCGGAACAGCAGAAACGCCAGGCGCCCGATACCGTCGCGATCACATATTCGGGCTGCCTCGGCCCGTAGTGGGAGCGTCGCTGCAACGGGCCGTCTGAGGAGACACATGGCCCAACGAACCGGCGATGACAGCGCCGCGTTCGCACCACCTTAGTCGAGATACGGGCCGCTCCCCATCGTGATTGTGCCAAGGTCCGCGCCAAATCCAGATTTGACTTCTCCGAGCCATTCGCCTCAGTCGCGATGTCGCGGCCCCGACACGCCGCAAGTCCGACAGTCCTTTCAGAGACGCTTGATCTCGACACCGTATTTCCTCAGCGCGTAGCCAATCTGGCGCGGCGTCAGTCCAAGCAGCCGCGCCGCTTTTGCCTGCACCCAGCCGGATCTTTCCATGGCGGCGATGAGACGCTCGCGGTTGGTCATCTTCGCATCACTTCCGAGGACTGCGCCGCCAGCCGCTAACGGAGCCCGCTCGCTGCCGACAGGCTGGACCGCAGCAACTGCGCCCGACGTAGCAGCCTCAGCCCGCGGCGTAGCCGGCTTCACGGGCACTGGTACGATTCGCCCGGGCTGCGGCGCCATTTCGTCCGATCGGCTCTTCCAGAGCATCGCGGACAGGCACTGGCCGTGGCAGCAGGCAAAGTCGTTTCTCACGATCGCCGGTCCCGGCGCCAGGGTCGCGCTCCGCTGCACGCAATTCTCGAGCTCGCGGACATTGCCGGGAAAACCGCAGTTCATCAATACTTCAATCGCGCTCGCATCGAAGGTCAGCGTACGGCCGTTCTCGCTGTTGAAATTCTTGAGAAACTCAACGGCGAGGAGCGGAATATCACTGCGCCTTTCACGCAACGGCGGCAACAGCAAGGGAACCACGCAGAGGCGATAATAAAGGTCGGCGCGGAACTCGTTCCTTGCCACCGCCTCTTCCAGGTTTTTATTCGTGGCGGCAATCACGCGAACATCGACCTTAATGGTCTGGTTGCTGCCGACGCGCTCGAATTCTTGCTCCTGCAGGACGCGCAGCAGCTTTGCCTGGAACGAGGCCGAGATCTCGCCGATCTCGTCCAGAAACAGCGTCCCCTTGTCGGCGAGCTCGAAGCGCCCCTTGCGCGAATTGAAGGCGCTGGTAAAGGCACCCTTCTCATGACCGAACAATTCGGATTCCAGCACCGTCTCATGGAGCGCCGCGCAATTGAGCTTGATGAAGGGCCGCTTGGCGCGCGGCGACAGCTCGTGAACGGCCTTGGCGACCAGCTCCTTCCCGGTACCGGATTCGCCGCGCAACAGAACTGTGCTGTTCGATTCGGCTACCACCGCGATCTTCGCGAGCAGCCCGCGCAGCGCCGGGCTGTCGCCAATGATCCCCTCGATCTGAAACTTCTCACGCTCACCTGCAGGGTGCTTGAGCTCGGACAATGGCTTTTGCAGCCCGTCCTTCCCCGCCATCAATCGCTCGCGGTCGCTCTTGAAAAAGCGATGCAGCTTCACCGTCTGCCCCACCAGGTTGGCGACCATGGTAAGCAGCCGCACGTCGTAATCGAGCCGGAAGTTCGACCCATAGTCCAGGATGCGGTCGATGGTCAGCGTGCCTACGACTTTCGCGTCGATGCGAATAGGGACGCCAATGAACGACACTCGCGTGTTGTCGGAGGCACCGAGCACGCCCATGTCGGCGGCACTGAAGCCCGAATGCACCGCTATGTTCTCGGCGACGAGCGGCCTGTCCGTCGCCATGATCTGGTCAATTGCCTTCTGCGGCAGGCGCATCCGGTAGTGCTCATCGCTGCCTTCGCTCCAGTCCGCGCCAACGGTAATGTCCGGTACGCCATCATCGTCGAAGAGAGAGACGATACCGAGCCGCATCTGAACAAACGATTGCAGGAGATCGATGACGTTGGCCAACGTGACTTCGAGCCGGTAGGGGGCGGTCAGTACCTTCGATATTTCGAAGATGCCGGTAAGCACGCTCTCGTGCCACTGCACAATAGGGACCGCGTGGTCCGTCTCGGACTTTGAGCCAGGCCTTTCGCGTACGGAAGCGATATGCAGCATGACGACGTCCCCGTTGTGGGGACCGTGCTCCCCGTCACCTTGTTCGGATTTGCGGGCATTGTGTTGCATATCATCCTCGATCTAGCGCCCAATTTCACGGGCTGACTTCAAAAGATAATGCCCTTTCATGGAAGGACGGTGAAACTGTAGTGCCTTGATTTACTTATTTTCTGCTTTTGCGATTTCGCTGCGTGGATTCCGTTAGGAACGCGAGTTCCATTGATGTCGCTCAAATCAACTGCGATTTGTCTACTCCAGGTGCAGCCGATTACAGGTGTCGTCCATCATTGATTGCTGCCTCGGCGCCCGTGAGATAACTCGCCGCATCCGAGCATAGGACGAAGATGATCTATCTTTGCGACCTCTTCGGGCGTGCCCGCCCGGTGCAGCGGGATATTTGGCACAAGAAGCGCTTCCGTGTCGGGCGACAAAATGTCCGTCTTGAACTGGCCAAGGACGTATGGAAACTGTTTTCAGATCGTCACATCCGAGCCTATCGGTCCGATTAATCTGGTTTGGTAAGTCATGGCTGCGTTAGCGTAACGTTTCAAGTGCAAAAAAAAGCCCTCCGGGCTCTAGGTGCCAGCCATCCTCACTACCTCTATTGTTTTGGCAACCCCAAGTATCTTCACAGGCGCTGGGCCAGTAGCCGTCGTACTTGCGCACGTTCTGGCCAAGGAAATCGAAACCGTCTGCAATGTTCGTGATCCGGGTCTTCTCTTCCGAGCGCTCCAGACCTTGAGCGGCCATAAACTGCCTGAGCGCCGGAAGCACCTCGAATTCGAGCACTTCTTTCGACATACCGGTCACAATAAAGTCATCGGCGTAGCGAACGACGTTGAGTTGGGCCTTGCTGCGTGCCGCCGCGGTGAGATTACGCTCGGTCATCAGAGCATCGAGCACGACGAGCAGATTTAGATCGAGGCCCTTGAAACGCATGATCCCAACTTATCCATAGTGTGGATGCGTTCCATCAAAACAATCGATTTTACGAAATGTACGGCATGGAGGATAGTGTTCCTGGTAAATCCATTTCAATTTCGCAAACCTGCTGGCGCCTTCGTCGTGCCGGGGTAGCGGATGAAGTGTGTCGTAGAACTGAGCGAAGCCGAGGAAATGACGTTGCAGCAGTTGTCGATCAATCACATGCATCGGGACACGCGCACGCGAGCGGCGGCCCTGTCGCCGCTCGGACACAGGATCAAGCGCAAGCTCACCGCCGAGCAACTCGGCGTGAGCGGGCAGTCGATCTGTGACTGGCTCACGCATGGCGCAACAGCGGCGTGTCCGGCCCGATGGGCGGCCATAACGGTGGGCACATGAAGCACCACTGGCGGCGCTTCATCACCTGGACGAAGGAAATCGCAGATCCCGAACTCGCTGAACTTTCTCGGCGGACACGGCACCAAATTTCAAGTCAATTTCTCGTGGACGCTCTCATGAATACTGCGGCAAAACGTCGGGCCGGAGAAATAGACTTTGGGCATATCAAGATGGTTGTCGATCTTTGCCCTGACTCCGAGAAAAATCCTCAGGTGTACGCCGAGCATCAACCGAGGCACATGTCCAATGCGGCCACGGTCTTCGGCGGCATGGGCAAGCTGGATCGCGCCGACACGACGCGACAAGCGTCCGGCGGGTCGCGTAGGCGCTTACTACCGGCAAAACTTCGCATAGTTCTCCAAACCCTTTCTATATCGGCCGCTTACCTTCGTACAGTTGATGCAACCCTCGACTTCGGCTGGGCTTCCCAACGAATTGGGAGCAGCCGATTGCAGGTGCCAAATGCTTCAGCGACCCGGCCAAATGGATCTCGTGTCAATCGCGGTCAGATCGTGCGGAAGGTGCGGGGGAAGTCTTTGGTAGATCCGGTGCGAAAGGCACGCGCACTCGATGTAATCTCCATCGTGGAAGAGGTTCAATCGGTCCGTGAAGCGTTGACGGAAATACTCTTTTCTTCGGGCTTCATCGCAGAACTGTTCCAGAGTGCAGATGATTTCTTGAAATCGCACCGCTTTCTCAGCAAGTCGTTCGCGTGCGTCAGGTCCGCCCTCAAAGGCCGGACGGCGCATAGGAGGCAGTCGTGAATTTGGCCGTGTCCACAGATAGAGGACCTCTCTCCATGCGCTCTCAGGTGCGGTGGAGGCTGGTTTGGGAAAATGAGTTGCGACTCGCCGACCACATCGAACTGTCCGAGTTCTTCCGAAAGACCTACGGACCGACCGGGGCGTTTAATGCAAAACCATTCGAAGGCAATCACAGTTGGGCTGGTGCGAGGCCAGAGGTCCGTGCAATCGGCTACGACGCGCGCGGCGTAGCGGCTCATATCGGCGCACTGCGTCGTTTCATCAAGGTTGGCGCAGTCGATCTACTAGTGGCCGAACTAGGATTGTACGCGGTACGTCCGGATCTTGAGGGACTCGGAATCCCTCATTTAATGCGCGTGATGTATCCCGTGTTGCAGGAACTTGACGTTCCATTCGGCTTCGGCACGGTTCGACACGCGTTGCGGCAACACATTGCAAGGCTGCTCGGCCGACCCGGTCTGGCGACTATTGTGTCTGGAGTTCGCGTGAGGTCGACCCTTCGAGAAGTGCATCTCGACACGCCGCCCACACGCATCGAGGACGTACTCATTGTCGTCTTACCGATTGGACGGTCAATGAGCGATTGGCCGACCGGAACGATAATTGACCGGAACGGGCCAGAGCTGTGAGGCACTGCTTATCCGAAGCGCGCAGCGAGTGCGCTGACACCAACGGACGTCGCGACGTCTATTTGACGTTTGACGACGGCCCTAATCCACTTTGCACACCGGACGTCCTCGATGTGCTGGCGGAACACCGGGTGCCAGCGACTTTCTGCGTCATCGGTGCGTACGCAGCGGACCAGCCGAAGCTGATCCGACGGATGATCGCAGAAGGGCACGAGGTCGCAAACCACACGATGACTCATCCAGACCTGTCCAGATGCGAACCCACCGAAGTACAACAGGAAATACTAACGGCAAGCAGGGTCATCAGGATGGCGAGCCCCCATGCTTCGCTGCGGTATATGCGTGCCCCGTATGGCATGTGGACCGAAGCAGTGTTCACTACGTCAGCGAGCGCTGGGCTGGCGCCCCTCCACTGGTCGGTAGACCCGCGAGACTGGTCTCGTCCCGGCGTGGACGCGATTGTCAGCGCAGTGCTGGCCTCTGTCCGGCCGGGTGCAATTGTGCTCTTGCACGACGGATGCCCTCCCGATGAGTTGGGACGATGCACTCACGCTGGTCGGCGCGAGCAGACCCTCATGGCGCTTTCCCTCATGATTCCAGCATTGCATGACCGGGGGTTTGCAATCCGATCGCTTCCTCAACCTAACCGGACAAACCAGACACCCTATGAACATGCTTGGCGCAACTAGCACTGTCGCTGTCTCGTCTTATGCGCTCCGCGGTCCTTTTGCTGCTAGATCAGTACGAGACGCAAATTTTTCGCGGGAAGCCGAGCGACTTCGGCGAGGACCGTCATCTCACGATTCTCGTGCTGACGGCAGGTTATCGGACCGAGTACGTTCCGGACGCCATTGCGGCGACAGTCGTTCCGGACAGACTGGGGGTGTATCTGCGCCAACAACTGCGCTGGGCGCGCAGTACTTATCGGGACACGTTGCTTTCGCTGCGCCTGCTGCCCTGTCTAGATCGCTACCTTACGCTGGACGTGATCGGACAGAATCTGGGCTCGCTATTTCTCGCCTTATCGCTTCTAGCGGGGGCTCGCGCAGCTCGCATTGACAGTGACAGTGCCGTGGTGGACTGCCCTGATAATCGCATCATTGACCATGATCCGCTGTAGCGTGGGCATCGGTTCGCGCTCGCCAGATTCGATTTATTGGCTTTTCTCTTCACACACCCATTAACCTCTTTCTCTTGCTCCCCCTGAAAGTCTATGCGCTGTGTACATTGAGCAATAGAGAATCTAGCAGTTGGTTTCTAAAATCCCTTACCGACTAACGATTTGTGCATCCGTCGACTCCGTGAAAACTGGGAGCTACTGAGCCTTACCGCAAGCAGCTCGGCACTCGCCCACCGCCAGATTTTGCACGGACAAGATTCCCCTGTGAAACGTTGCCGCGCGGCAAAGCGTTCGTACCGCATCCGCATATAAACGTCTCAATCTAATGCACCATTACCTTGGGGGCCTGTAGAAATATTCGAAGGACATCACCCTCTTTCTGGCGCCCCACATCAACTCCTACAGGCGATTCCGGATCGGTACGTTCGCGCCGACCAAGGTCGCATGGAGCCAAGACAATCGGACGGTCGGTTTCCGCCTTTACGGCGAAGGCTCGGACGCCGTCCGCGTTGAGTGCCGCATTGGCGGTGCGGATCTGAATCCGTATCTCGCTTTTGCGGCCCTGATCGCGGCGGGTCTTGCGGGCATCGATCGAGCCACCTCCAGCGCTGCCGCATTGTCCGGAACGTAACATTCGCGACACCAACAATCGGACGATGCACCGCCATAACCCGACATTGTGCCGGTCAACATCCCGCAAATTGTGCTCCGACTGTAGATGCTCGCTTGGCACAACGCTTGCGATCCATCGCCGACAACTCAAGAGACCTGACATGCTCAATCCGATCATCAATGACACGACGCTTCGTGACGGCGAGCAGACCGCCGGCGTCGCGTTTTGCAGCGAGGAAAAATGCGCGATTGCCGCCGCACTGTCGCAAGCCGGCGTGGCCGAACTCGAAATCGGAATTCCTGCCATGGGCGAAGACGAAATGGCGTGCATCGCTGCAATCGTCGACCTGAACCTCGACGCCCGCCTGATGGTTTGGGGGCGCCTCACCGACGAGGATCTCACCGCGGCATTGCGCTGCGATGCCGATATCGTTCATCTCTCGGTTCCCGTTTCGGATATTCATTTGCAACACAAGCTGCGGCAGTCGCGCAGTTGGGTACTGGCGCAGATCGCACGCGTCGTCGACGAGGCAGCGAAAAACCATCCCAAGATTTCCCTCGGCATGGAAGACGCCTCGCGCGCGGATCCCTCATTTCTCATAGAAGTGGCTCAATGCGCGCAGCAGCACGGGGCCCAGCGCGTGCGCTTTGCCGACACTGTCGGTATCCTGGACCCCTTTAAGACCTTCTACGCCATTGCAGCGCTGCGCGTCGCCGTCGATCTGGAGATCGAAATCCATGCGCACGACGACCTCGGGCTCGCCACAGCCAACACACTGGCCGCCCTTAGGGCCGGCGCGACCCATGCGAGCACCACCGTCAACGGGTTGGGTGAGCGCGCCGGCAATGCAGCGCTGGAAGAAGTCGTGATGGGCGCGCGGCACCTGCTGCGACGAGACACTGGCGTCGACACCAGAGCGCTGCCCGACATTTCGTCGCTGGTCGAACAAGCCTCAGGCCGCGCAGTTTCCTTCAACAAGAGCATCATCGGTAGGAGCATCTTTACTCACGAGTCGGGCATTCACACCGACGGCCTCGCGAAGCACCCCACGACCTACGAGGGATTCGATCCGGCAGAGCTCGGCCGGCAACGGTCGACGATACTCGGGAAACATTCTGGATCTCAAAGTGTGCGTGAGGCCTACGACGCTCTAGGCGTGACGGTGTCGGAGCGGCTCATCCCGCTCCTGCTTGCGCGCATCCGCTCTTTCGTCACGGAATACAAGCAGGCGCCGAATGCAAGCGATCTGCGCCGCTTCCTGAGCCAAGCCCACAGCACGCGGGTGAAAGTGTCGTGAGTGTGGTGATGGCGGCCAAACTTGTCCAATAGAAGTAACGACATGCAAGAAGTTATCGAACAACTGCGTCACCTGTCGCCGGCCGAGGATTTCCTGCGATTCTTCGACATCGCATTCGGCGATAAGGTGGTGAACGTGAGCCGCCTGCACATCCTCAAGCGCTTCTTTCAGAATATCGAGCAACAGAAAGAACTGCCGCGTAACAACGCGACGGCCGTGCTCGCCGTCTATCGATGCTTACTGCAGAAGGCCTACAACGACTTCGCTGTATCCACGCCCGCGGAGCAAAAGGTCTTCAAAGCGTCCAGCCTGCGCGACGTGTCGCTGAAACTCGTGCACAAGATATTCGCTCGCCATCCTACATTGGAGGCGGACCTGTTGATGAAGAGGGCCCCATGAACTCGCCCGCTGCCTCGGACAAGAAGCCGGCCGCGCCGGTCAAACGGGCCGCCGGCCGTAACCTCAATCTGCCCGAAGATCTGAAAGCCTACCAGGGCGTCTGGGTCTTTCTCGAGCACGACCGCGGCCACGTGCATAGCGTGTCGTGGGAGCTGCTCGGTGAGGCGGGCAAGCCCGCCGACAAACTCGGCAGTCGTGTCGCTGTGGCCGTGCTCGGCGGTACCGACGAGCCGCTTGAGCAGTTTGCCAGTGAGGCGTTCAGTTTCGGCGCGGACAAAGCGTACGTGATTCACGACCCTGTGTCGCTCGGCTATCGCAACGAACCGTTCACGAAGGAAGGGGCTGACCGACCCGGTCAACAAGTACCGCTCCGAGATTCTGCTGCTCGGTGCAACCTCGATGGCCCGGGATCTCGCCGGATCTGTCGCAACGACGCCCTTGACCGGCCTCACCGCCGACTGCACTGAGCTGAACATTGACCCGCAGTTGCCGCATTCTGTGCACCGACCATCACAACCTCGAATGGGCGTGTCCGCGCAGCGAGCATCGCATCCAGTTCAGGTTCGCGTAGACAAACACATCCATCGTCACATCGGCTTCCGAGCGCCGCAAAAGCGGCCGGACGCCTCACCACTCACCATATCGGAGCAAATTGATGAATCTCATTACTGGTATCGAATCGACCGTTCTCTTCGGCGGCAATGTTCCCTCCCCCGTGCTACAGCTGATCGAGAGAACCCGCGGCGGCAGCAACGACGATGTGGCCGCCGCGTTGTGGACTGCGGTCCTGTCGTACCCGCGCTGCCTGCCACCCTACTATCTGCTGTATAAGTTCCATGCGAACCGGGGTGAACTTGGCGAGGCGCAGGAGGTCGCGACCAAGGCCTTGGCGGTCGCCGCCCGGCAAGCGTCGCTCGACAGCGACTGGTGTGCGGTACAGCCGGGCGACACCGACTTCACCATTCCTGGTCCGGGCCGCTTCTGGCTCTTCACACTGAAGGCGCTCGCGTTCATCAGCGTGCGGCGCGGTGAGCGCGCCGTTGCACTGAAGCTGATCGCCAAGCTGCGCAGGCTGGACCCGATCGATTGCATAGGCTTGGACGTCGTGGAAGCCTTGCTCGCACAGTCCGGATCCCGATAATCGCCGCCGGAAGATCAACTGACAGATCGACAATATGTCCCCGGCATGGCTATGGCAGAACTCCATTGCAGTTCATGGCGATCGTTTCAGTAGTCAAAGCCGACGCTCACCGCTCACTTCGCGCGGGCGCGCACGCCATGCCGTGGACGTTTTTTCAGCGAGCCGTGGAAACCGGTAGCCCAGCGGTGCCGACAATTCGGCGTACATCCGATAAAGAGACCGCGTCGCAAGCAGGGGTTGCGTTGCAACCGGAAACGCAAATCAAGGCAACAACCAGATTGACACACGCCTTGCCGGTCGCGCCGAACCTGCTCGATCAGGCGTTTGCCGTCACCGCGCCGAATCAGGCCTGGTGTGGCGATACACGTTATATCGCCACAAAACCCTCGAAACCCCACAAATCCATGCCGCAAAAACCTTGCTGAAAGATCCCATTTCCTAACTTGGCTGGATTGGTCTTCGCGTGGTCTTAGGCGGAGGAATCATGCGTGACGCCTCCTGCAATATTATCTCCCGCATCCAATTGCTTGCCGGATCACTGTTGTGAAGGGCAGACCATTGGACGGCCTCGGTAAATGGGGGAAGTGGCAGCGGAAGTTCGACGATCCGCAGAGGCATCATTTTTTCGAAATACTTGACCAGCCTCAAGGGCATCGTCCCTATACGGTCAGTGTTTAATAGCATAGGCGGGATCATGCTAAAGCTCTGCACGATGACCTCGTCCCGTCTCTTGAGACCGTGCTGACGCAAAAACCATTCCTCGATGGAGGGCTGCCGCGTACGCCCGAACTTGACCACAACGTGCCCCATCGACATATATCTCTCGAATGTAAGCTGCCCTGATAGCTGCTTGTTCGTGCGGCAGCCTACGCACACGAGCGTCTCCTCGAACAGCTTCGCTTTAGGGTGCGCGCTCGTCATGAACAATTCCGGCAAGATAAGAAAATCGGCTTCGCCGCGCCGGAGAACCTCATCGGGGTCATCGGCAAGTGGCAGCAATTCGAAACTGACGGCGGGAGCTTCCCGTGCAATACGCTCCACGATCTTTCGAAAAAATACGACTGCCATGAAATCGGAAAGGATGATCCTGAAGCGGCGATCCGATTTGGCTGGGTTGAAGACGTCCTGGGAAATAACGGAGAGCTGGATGTGCACCAGCGCCTCGCGGATTGGAGCAGCGAGCCCTTCTGCACGCGGTGTTGGGACAAATTCCCGGCCCCTCATCGTAAATAGTTCATCGCAAAAATAGGCGCGTAGCCGGGCGACGGCCGCGCTCATGGCCGGCTGGCTCAGGTTGATGCTGCGTGCCGCCGCGGTGAGATTACGCTCGGTCATCAGAGCATCGAGCGCGACGAGGAGATTTAGATCGAGGCCCTTGAAACGCATGATCCCAGGTTATCCATAATGTAGATGTGTTCCATCAAAACAATCGATTTTACGAATTGTACGGCATGGAGGATAGTGTTCCTGGTAGATCCGTTTCAATTTCGCAACCTGCTGGCGCCTTCGTGGTGCCGGGATAGTGGATGAAGTGTGTCGTAGAACTGAGCGAAGCCGAGGAAATGACGTTGCAGCAGTTGTCGATCAATCACATGCATCGGGAGCCCTCCTCGCGAACCCGCCGCATGTTTGGCAACGATTGGGGATTTCCTCGGGGGTTCCAGCGCTTCAGCTTTCTGGTCGCGCCATCCTTCAGCGCCAAGAAACGCGCCCCCTGGACCAAACGGTACAGAATTTTCATGAATTGCGGCGCCATTTTGCAGACGGACCCTACGCGAGATTCTTTGGGCTGGTGACCTCTGACCGGTGTTCGCAGCGGCGAGCGATACCCTACCTTACTTATGTGGTAGGGGTTCGAGTCTTGCCAGTAGGGCCTTCCTACCACGATGAAGGAGAGAAACATGCTGTGCTTAGGAGTGAGCGGCGGGCTAGACAAAGTTCATGAAAATTCACTCGAACTGCCGAACACATTTCTGCACGACGGCGCTGCGGTGCTTGTCCGGGACGGACGCGTAATAGCGGCCGTCGAAGAGGAGCGCCTCAACCGGATCAAGCACTCTAACAAGTTCCCGAGCAGTTCAATTCAATACTGCCTCGCATCCGCCGGGATTCAGCTCAGCGATATCGACCACATCGCGTTTTACGCTACCGAGGCCTATTGCAACGTCATGCTCGAACGCCTGTTCCTGTCCCAGCCGAACATCTCCATTCCGGTGGATGCCAAGCTGTTTCTGCGTAACTTACTAATGCGGGAATTCGGTACCGAGGTCGATCCTTCGCGAGTCTCATTCGTGAGTCACCATCTGGCGCATGCCGTGAGCGCGTTTGCGATGTCTGGATTCGAGCAAAGTCTGATCCTCGCGGTCGATGGCGGCGGTGATTTCCTCTCGGGGCTCTTGGCGCTCGGATCTGGAACCGAAATTACGCAACTCGCGACTTTCGCAGAGCATAATTCTCTAGGGCTGTTTTATCTCGAAACAATCCGGTATCTCGGTTACGGCTTGTTCGACGAATACAAGGTCATGGGGCTTGCACCTTATGGTGATCCCGCTCCCTATCGCGGCCTCTTCGAGCAATTCTATCAACTGTCCGCCAACGGTGAGTACCGCGTCTACCTGGACCGCATCGGTCCGATGTTGCTCCGCAGCATCCAGGTCCGGCGAAAGGGAATGCCATTCACACAGCAGCATCGAGATGTGGGTGCTTCATTGCAGGAAGCGCTGGAGCGGATCGTGTTTCACATTCTCCGCCATCATCGCGAGGTCACCGGTATGAAGCGGCTGTGTATAGCCGGAGGAGTAGCTCATAACTGCACCATGAACGGTAAGCTGCTGTATTCGGGACTTTTCGAAGACATCTTCGTGCAGCCCGCAGCGCATGACGCCGGTTGCGCATTAGGCGCTGCCCTTATGATGTCAAACGACTTCGGTCGGCCCGCGCCGCGTGAGCGATTGCAGGAGGTTTATTGGGGGCCCGATCTGGGGAGCGATCTGGTCGTGGAGCAAGAATTGAATGCGTGGGCCGGACACCTCGACGTTGAACGCAGTGATGACGTGGCAGGCAGAGCAGCGGACTGGATGGCCAATGGCGCCGTGATCGGCTGGGTGCAGGGTCGTTCGGAGTTCGGGCCACGCGCGCTTGGCAACCGCAGCATTCTTGCCGATCCCAGGCCGGTGGCAAACAAGGACCGGATCAACGCCATGGTCAAAAAGCGTGAGGGTTACCGACCGTTCGCGCCATCAGTGCTCGAGGACGATGCGCGCGAATTTTTTGACCTCCCAGAGGGCACCCGCGAATTCCCTTTTATGAATTTTGTAGTTCGCGTGCGTGACTCCAAGCGTGCCTTGCTCGGCGCCATCACGCACATTGACGGTACAGCGCGGCTGCAAACAGTATCGCGCAAGACCAATCCCGCCTACTGGGAGGTTATTAATGCGTTCAAGAAGCGGACAGGAATCCCAATTCTGCTCAATACTTCCTTTAATAACAACGCTGAGCCGATCGTAGATTCGGTTGCAGACGCAATTGCCACATTTCTGACGACAGAGCTGGATGGACTTGTGGTCGGGCCGTTCCTCGTCAAAAAGCGGCTCGCAACACAGGAACATTGGACTGCGCTCGCGGTTTCACTGCCGCCCTATGCATCGCTCTATCGAGTCCGCGCTCACACAGCGCGGGATCGTCAGGAGACGGTGTGCGAAATTCGCACCGGCGGCTCCAACTATGACAGTGTGCGTATTTCACATGAGTTGTTCGATCTGCTGATGCGGATCGAAGGCGAAGCCGTGCTCGGACATCTTCTCGATTCAATTACACCTGAGCAGACTCGACGTGAAGCCCTCGTCAAGGAGCTGCGCGGATTGTGGGAACAGCGTCGGGTTCGGCTACATCCCTCACGGGCGTTGTCACGGTAACGACGCGCCTCCAATGAGTTGCTGAAGGTCTGAAGCTAGGTAACAGCACTCGCGAGCTATTTTTCCAGAACGTTAAACAATAACGTTTGGCCGCCGTGCAGTTCTTGTACCAACACGCCGGTGTCCAACGGAGCACCAGTCCCGGCCCAAGGTCCGGACACTTGCAGCGGCGCACCATAAAGGTAGGCGGAATTGACACATCAAACGAACTTCGAATTGCTGCGTCGGGAATTGGACGCAGACGATCCATGGCGGCTCGACAGCAATCCCTTTGAGCACGAGCGCCACAGGCAAATGCTTCGGATGGCACTTTCGCAGGGATCCGTCACAAATGCGCTCGAAGTCGGATGCGCAGGCGGAGCCTTCACGGAAAAATTGGCACCGCACTGCCAACGGCTCACCGTGATCGATATCGTGCCACACGCAATTGCCAGGACACGCGAACGGATGATGGACCCACCACACATCAATTGGATCGTCTCCGATGTCCAGCATTTTTCGACTGAGCAACAGTTCGATCTGGTCGTGGTGGCGGAGGTTCTCTATTACCTCGACGGCAGCGCCGAGGTGCGTGCGGCTGTGCGCAATTTAGCACGGATGCTTGCGCCCGGTGGACAGCTGGTTTTCGGATCGGCACATGACGCCAATTGCCGGCGATGGGGCCACATTGCCGGAGCCGAGACGGTCATAGCCATCCTGGAAGAAGAGCTGGTTGAGATCGATCGTTTGAGGTGCGTCGGTCAGTCGTTGAATGAAGACTGTCTGCTCGCATGTTTTCGAAACGCGGCTTCGCCTTCGTGTGGACCAACTTACCAGCGTTAGGCCGGGAGATATTATGCGCATCTGTGGGATCAAACTGACGCACGACGGAGCAATCGCCCTTGTCGAGGATGGAAAACTGGTTTTTTGCGTGGAGCAGGAAAAGCGAGACAACAATCCGCGGTATCAGGCGATCGACGACCTCGACGCGATCGCGATCGCATTGGCCGAGCATGGTTTCGATGCGCACGATATCGACCAGTTTGTCATCGACGGCTGGGACGGAGTAGTCGAGTCGCAGTTTCGGGTCCTCAGTGGGTCGATTCCCGTCAGCCTGAAAGGGGCCCCTTATGCCGAACGCCGAGCCGATGATCTTCTCGCTTCGCTCGACGGCTCCGGACTGCTTGTCGGCGGCCAGTCCTTTCCTTATAAAAGCTATCCTCACGTGTCAGGCCATGTGGCCTCCGCGTACTGCACCAGTCCCTTTGCCCAAAGCGGGCAACCTGCATTCTGTTTGGTGTGGGATGGTGGCATCGTCCCACGCCTCTATCATGTAGAACGCCACCACGCCCGCCATGTTGACTGCCTGTTCCCCGTGATAGGTCACATCTACGCCGCGGCGGGTCATCACTTTGGTCCTTATAAGAAGCCGGGCGGCGCCCGGTGGGATCTGGGTGTGGCCGGCAAGCTGATGGCTTACATCGCGCTGGGCTCCGTTGACGAAGATATCGTTGAGGTATTTCGCGAGCTTTATCAGGCACGCTTTGCTGGCGACACGGAGTGTGCGCAAGCTTATCGCGAGAACATCCACAGCGCGGACGCGTCACTAGCGGCTGTAGGAGAGTTCTTCGAAGCAAGCGCGCTGCGACTGGAAGCCAAGCCGCCCGAAGACGTACTCGCCTCGTTTCATGTATTCCTCGAGCGTCTTCTCGTTCATGAAATGGGTATCGCGCTGCAGCGCCATTCGATTGCGGGCCCGAAAAATTTGTGCATCGCTGGCGGATGCGGACTCAATATCAAATGGAACAGCGCCCTGCGCGCGAGCGGTTTGTTCGACGCAATCTGGGTGCCGCCGTTTCCCAACGATAGCGGGTCTGCGATTGGCGCCGCTTGTTGCGCGCTGGCAGCCGAGAAGGGCTTCGTGCCGCTGGAGTGGTCGGTATATAGCGGACCGGCCTTAAAAGGTTGCCAAGTACCGCCCGGATGGACGGCGTCTACTTGCTCCATTGCAGAACTCGCCAGCATACTCGCCAGTAGCAAGCCCGTCATTTTCCTTGCCGGCCGAGCCGAGCTCGGACCACGAGCATTGGGGGGCAGAAGCATTCTGGCCGCCGCGACTTTGCCCACAATGAAGGATCATCTCAACGACATCAAGTTTCGAGAGCACTTCCGTCCCGTGGCGCCAATATGCCTTGAGGATCGTGCGCCGACCATTTTTAGCCCGGGGAGCCCTGATCCCTATATGTTGTTCGATCATCAGACGCGCGCGGAGTGGCGAGAAAAAATCCCTGCCGTCGTGCATCTCGACGGATCTGCCCGATTGCAGACCATTTCAAGAACTTCCGAGCATCCGGTGGCGCAACTTCTGGTCGAATACGAAAAGCTGACGGGTATTCCGTTGCTCTGCAACACGAGCGCCAACTATCACGGACGAGGTTTCTTCCCGGACGCTGCTTCAGCCTGTGCGTGGGGACGCGTCGAACGTGTGTGGTGCGATGGTTTGTTACTGACCAGGACTGGTCTTTCGCCGTCAGTCGACGAAACACTTTTCGCTACGTCGCCGTTCGAAGATTGCTGACGTTGCAGCTCAGTGGTCAGTACGACGCAGTCATTGTCCCGGCAGCTCGCTCTATCGCTACGGTCCGAAGACGATCAGCCGGCCTCCCTTGGCTCGATTTTCGCAAGCACTTATCCCCCGGGCGGAGGTTGCTCATCGACCCGCGGAACCTCGATGCCATCTTCTGAAATTTTCAAGGTAGTTGTCGCCTCAACGTTTGAGTTCAGACGGCCTTTCGCTCCTGCTGATCGCGCTGCGGAGTGCCTGGCAGGTTGTGAGTTCGATCCGGGTTCAGATGCTCAGCACTTACGCGCTGCCCGTTGCGCGTGCGGCCTTTCATCGCAGCGGATTGCGCTGCCGGGCAGTCTTGTAGAGCGCCATGCGCCGATCCAGAATGTCCTGATCAAGGTTGGCATGACGCTGCGGCGGCGTCACGAACTGGATCGCGCTGTGACGATGTTCGTCGTTGTACCCGCACACCAGTGCGCCCACCCAGCTGCGCGCGGCGAACGGGTATCGAACGCCTTGCGGGTAAGCGGGCCGGTACTTCATGGGCTTGAACAGCGACTCGGAACAGGGGTTGTCGTTGCTCACGCCCGGGCGACTCAACGACGGCATGACACCCAGCGCCTGGAGTGTGGCAAGCATCGCCGCGCCTTTCATCGGGCCGCCGTTATCCGAATGCAGAATCACCCGGTCAGGCTGTATCGCTTCACGCGGGCAGAGGTCCCTGAGAACCTCGCTGGCCAGCGCGCTGCTTTCCTCCGCATAGATCTGTCAACCCACTATCTTGCGACTGAATACATCCAGAAACGGGTACAGATAAAAGTAATGCCCACGGATCGTCGTCGGCAAATACGTGATATCGCAGGAATACAACTGGTCAATATATTGCCATGCACAGCCCGGGGTGGAAAAACCCCAAGCACGCCGACCAGTGGACCAATACCCTCGACACTTACGCGATGCCCGTCATCGGCAAGCTCGATGTCGGGCTTGTCGATACCCAGCATATCGTGCAGATCCTGGAACCGATCTGGGTCAGCAAGAACGAAACTGCGTCCCGCGTACGCGGCCGCCTGGAGCGCGTGCTGGCGTGGGCCAGAACCCGCGGCCTGCGCACCGGCGACAACCCGGCGACCTGGCGTAATCATCTTGATACCCTGTTGCCCCGTCCCGCCTCGGTACAACGGCAGAAACATCACGCAGCCCTTCCCTTCAAGGACATCCACGCGTTTGTCACCGGGCTGCATGCGCAGCCCGGCGTGACGGCGCGAGCGCTCGAATTCACGATTCTTACTGCGACGCGCACCGGCGAGGTCATCGCAGCCACCTGGGAAGAGATCAATCTGCGGGAGGCGGTATGGATCATTCCGAAGACACGGATGAAGGCGAAGCGCGAACACCGGGTCCCGCTGTCCAGCCGCGCGATCGAACTTCTGACGCAGATGAAGAAAGCACGCAGGAGCGATTTCGTTTTCCCGGGATGGAAGGCGGGAACCGGCCTGTCGAACATGGCCATGCTTCAGTTGCTGCGCAAGGCAGGCTATCCGGAACTGACGGTTCACGGATTCCGCTCCACGTTCCGCGACTGGTGTGCCGAAATGACTGCCTACCCTCGCGAGCTCGCCGAAGCAGCGCTTGCGCATACGCTGAGCAACAAGGCAGAAGCCGCCTACTTCCGCAGCGACATGTTTGAGAAGCGGCGCGAAATGATGCAGGCCTGGTGCCATTACATCAGCATGGCGCCAGCCGGAACACGGCGACCTCGCACCGCCGGACCCGACCGAGCCGCGGAGCCCTCGCGGGAGGTTGTTTCCGGCTAACGTGGAGCATGCATGCGACCATGCCTGGTTGTCCAAGGTGCGGTCGACATTTTGGGGCCACAGGACGGGAATTTTCGTTGCAGCTGCTGGCGAGATGGTGTCTCACTCTACGCTTGATTGCCGACGTCTATCGCTCGAATCAACATTCGTGACATGCAGCATAAGAGCCGGCACCTTTCATGTCCCTTGTCACCGGCCACGTAGTGCCAATTTTTGCACCCCAAAGCCAGCTCCTTCACGCTGCCGAATGTCAGGAATGGTAGGCTGATTCCCCATGCGAACTGACATCGAGCCCTTCCCGCTCACCCTCCTGTTCGATACGCAGTCCGACCGTCATGTCGACCAGCTTGAACGCGACGATCGATACCACCGCCGACCAGACCAGGGAGATACCCACGCCCCAACACTGCGCGATCAACTGGGCGAACATATCGTAGTCGCCGACCTTGTTAGCGACATAATCGTAGACACCGGTGCCACCGAGTCTCGTCGACGCAAACACGCCCGTCAGCAGTGCGCCAACCACTCCCCCGAGACAGTGCACACCAAACACGTCGAGCGAGTCGTCGACACCAAGCAGACGCTTTAGCCCGTTCACGCCCCAGTAGCAGACGCCCCCGGCGATCAAGCCCATCACGATCGCCCCCATGGGCCCGACGTAGCCGCATGCGGGCGTGATCACGACGAGTCCGGCAATCGCGCCGGACACCGCGCCGAGCATCGACGGCTTCTTCTTCAGCACCCATTCCACCAGCGTCCACGATACGGTGGCCGAGCATGTGGCGAGCAGGGTCGTGATGAACGCCAGCGTGGCCGCGCCACTGGCTTCGAGGTTCGAGCCGACGTTAAAACCGAACCAGCCGACCCACAGCAGCGATCCGCCCACCATTGTCATCGTGAGGTTATGCGGTGCCATCGTTTCGCGACCGAAACCGGTACGCTTGCCGATCATGACCGCGCCGACCAGCGCCGCGATGCCCGCGTTAATGTGCACCACCGTGCCGCCCGCAAAATCGATCGCACCCTTCTGGAACAGGAAGCCCGCGGTCGCGGTCGCCTTTTCGCCCGCGGCAGCGCTTGTGTAGGCATCGGGACCAGGCCAGTACCAGACCATATGTGCAATCGGAAGATATGAGAACGTGAACCACAGCACCATGAAAAGCAGCACCGCGGAGAATTTGGCGCGCTCAGCGATGCCGCCGATGATCAACGCCGGGGTAATCGCCGCGAACGTCAACTGGAATGACACATAGATGAATTCCGGAATCACGACACCCTTGCTGAACGTCGACGCCGTCGAGTCCGGCGTAATGCCGGCAAGAAACGCCTTGCTCAAACCGCCGAAGAAGGCATTGCCCTCGGTGAAGGCGATGCTGTAGCCATACACGGCCCACAATACGCCAAGCAGGCAGAACACCACGAGTGTCTGCATCAGCACGGACAACATGTTCTTGGCACGCACCATGCCGCCGTAAAACAACCCGAGGCCCGGCGCGGCCATCATCACGACGAGCAGAGTGGCGACGATCATCCAGGCGGTATCGCCCTTGTTCGGCACTGGTGCGGCTGCGGCGTTCTGCGAGTACACCGGCACAGCGAACGCCAGCATCATGAGTAACGCAAAAACCCTGTTCAGTCTTTTCATTGCGCGATCCTGTAGAAAACGTCGAAGCGTGCTCGTGCGCGATGGACCATGCGCAAGCAGGCGGTGACCGTGATGAGTGTGGGGTAAAACAGAATCCAATGGCGACTGCTACGCTGGTCTAAACCAGCGGCGATACCCGACCGCCGCGGCGCGGTCCTGCGTTAGCGCCGCACACAATGCATCAACCTCCGCGACAGTCCCGACGCCCGGCGTTACTCGCATTGCGAGCCCCGCACCGGGCGTCGAATCCTGCACCGATCAGTACGTCTGCCCCGGAATCCACGACGTACCGGCGAGCGGAATACGCGCCATGGCAGCGGCTTCCACCGTCAACGCAACGAGGTCCTCCGGCTCGAGGTGATGCACGTTCTGCTTGCCGCAGGCGCGCGCTATCGTCGTCAGTTCCATGTTCAGCGTCTTCAGGTAGTTGCGCACGCGGCGCGATCCTTCTTCCGCCTGCACGCGCTGTTCGAGCACGGCGTCCTGTGTCGTCACGCCGACCGGGCACTTGCCGGTGTGGCAGTGATGACAGAACCCTGGCGACGTGCCGAGCGCGGCATAATCCGCCACCGCCGGATGCAGCGCGCCATTCTGGAAGTACGTATCGCTATTGCAGCCGAGCGCCATCAACATGCCCTGCCCGATTGCGACCGCGTCGGCGCCCATGGCGAGCGCCTTGGCCACGTCCGCACCGGAGCGGATACCGCCTGACACGATCAGCTGCACCGTGCCCTTCATGTTCAGGTCTTCAAGCGCGTCCACGGCCTGACGAACCGCCGCCAGCGTCGGAATGCCGACGTTTTCGATGAAGCACGTCTGGGTGGCGGCGGTGCCGCCCTGCATGCCGTCGATCACCACCACGTCCGCACCGGCATGCACAGCCAGCTTGACGTCGTTGAACGTACGCGTCGCGCCGACTTTCACGTAGATCGGTTTTTCCCAATCGGTGATTTCGCGCAGCTCCTGAATCTTGATCGCCAGATCGTCGGGGCCGGTCCAGTCCGGATGACGGCTCGCCGAGCGCTGGTCGACGCCCGCGGGCAGCGTGCGCATCGAGGCCACGCGCGGGTTCACCTTCTGCCCGAGCAGCATGCCGCCGCCGCCCGGCTTCGCACCCTGTCCGATCACGACTTCGATCGCATCGGCGCGGCGCACGTCGTCGGGATTCCAGCCGTATCGCGACGGCAGGCACTGATACACGAGCGTCTTCGATGAGCGTCTTTCTTCCTGCGTCATGCCGCCGTCGCCGGTGGTGGTGGATGTGCCCATCGCGGTAGCCGCCTGGCCGAGGGCTTCTTTCACGTTCGCCGACAGCGCGCCGAAGCTCATGCCCGCAATCGTGATCGGAATATCGAGCACGACCGGCTTCTTCGCGAAGCGCGTGCCGAGCACCGTTTGTGTCGTACACTTCTCGCGATATCCTTCGAGCGGATAGCGCGAGAGCGACGCGCCGAGAAACAGCAGATCGTCGAAATGCGGCACGCGGCGTTTCGCTCCGAGACCGCGAATTTCATAGAGTCCGCGCTGCGCGGCGGTGTGGATGTAGTCAATTGTCTTGCGGTCGTAGCCTTGCGACTCTTCCTGCTGCAAGCGGGCGAAATGGATGGGTTTGGCTTCCATGGAAATCTTCTCTGTGAACTGGTTGTTCGGTTGCAGCTGCAGGCAGCGCTCAATACTCCTGGTCCGCGTCAGCGTTCCAGTGGTAGAGCGTGCGGGCCGATGCAATGCGCTTGAACGAGTGCGGGTCGTGACCGAGACCCGCGGCGTCGAGCAATGCGCTGACCGCCGTCACGTCCGCGTCGGTCATCGGTTCGTACTGCGCATCCGCGCCGAGCGACTTCACCTCGCCACGCACATACAGCACGGCTTCGTACAATGAGTCGCCCAAGGCATCGCCCGCATCGCCGCAGATCACCATGCGCCCCGCCTGAGCCATGAAGGCCGAGAAACTGCCCACCGAGCCGCCGACCACGATGTCGCCGCCCTTGAGCGAAATCCCGCAGCGCAAGCCCGCATCGCCGTCGATCACGAGCAGGCCACCATGTGCGGACGCCCCCGCGCCGTTGGATGCAAATCCCTTCACGTGGACCTTGCCGCTCATCATGTTTTCCGCGACACCGGTGCCGGCGCTGCCCTCGACGACGATCGTCGCGAGCTGGTTCATGCCGCCCACGTAATAACCCGCGTGTCCTTGCACCGTGACCGTCACGTGCGCGTTGACGCCCACCGCGATGTTGTGCGCGCCGTTCGGCGACGTGATATCCACCTTGACGCCTTCGAGCGCTTCTTTCTCGCCATGCAGATACTGGTTCAGCGCGCGTACCGACGACCCTTCAAGGTCAAACGTCATGCTTTCCATACATACATCTCCTCGGGTGCGGGTTCGAATACCCTGGCGTTTTTGATATCCGGCAAGTGCGCGAGCGAGCGGAACTCGGAGGCAATCGCGACGTAGTCGTCGTTTTCCGCGACCACCGCGGGTTTGCACGCGAACGGATCGCGGATCAGCGCGAGTTCGGTCGAGGTGCCCATCAGGAACGTGTAGAAGCCGTCGAGTTCTTCGAAGCCCTTCTGCAACGCGACCGGCAGTTCATCGCCTTCACGCAGCCGCCATTCGAGGAAGCGGCACGCGGCTTCGGTATCGTTGTCCGTCTCGAAGCGGATACCTTGCGGCTCCAGCTTGCGGCGCACGCCGTGCGCATTCGACAGCGAGCCGTTATGCACGAGGCAGAAGTCTTCGCCGGCCGTGAACGGGTGCGCGCGATCCGGCGTGACCGCCGACTCGGTCGCCATCCGCGTATGGCCGACGAGATGCGAGCCGGTCAGCTTCGAGAAGTCGTAACGTTGCGCGACGTCGGCTGGTGAGCCGATGTCCTTGTACAGATCGATCGAGCGTCCGGTGGACAACAGGAACAGCTTCGGGAAATGCTCGGTGAGCCACGCCTTCACTGTTTCGACATTGCCGTTCACGGTCAGCACCGCATGATTGCCCTTTGTCTCGACGCGCGCATTCATTTCGATCGCGCCGTTGAGCGCATCGATCAACGCGTTCCAGTCGAAGTCGGTTCCCGCGTCAGTAAAGCCCGCATACAGGCTCAGCTTGCGCTGGCTTTCGTCGACCGCGCTGCCGAACACGGCGAGTCCGGCCGAGTCCGGGCCGCGCTCGGTCATGCCGATCAGCATCGGCACCATCAATTGACCGAGTTGCGCGCGCAGTGCCTGCGTCTTGACCAGCAAGCCTACAATTCCACACATAGTCGTACCCCTTAGAAGAATTCCAGATAACTTTTCATTTCCCAGTCCGAGACATGACGCATGTACTCGAGCCATTCCATCCGCTTGAGCTTGACGAATTCGTCGGCGACGGGGCCGAGCGCATCGCAGATCAGTCGATCACTTTCGAGTGCGTCGAGCGCCTGTTCGAGGTTCTGCGGCAGGATGCCGATCTGGTGCTCGCGCAACTTCGCGGGCGACCAGTCGTAGAGGTTTTCATTGGCCGGCGCGCCCGGAGACAATTCACGTTCGACGCCGTCGAGACCCGCGGCGATCACGGCGGCCGTCGCGAGATACGGATTGCATGCGCCGTCGGGCAGACGCAGTTCGATGCGCTCGCCGGGCATGCGCACCATCGTCGAGCGGTTGTTATCGCCATAGCTGATGTAGGCCGGCGCCCATGTCGCGCCCGTCAGCGAGCGGCCCACCACGAGACGCTTGTACGAATTGACGGTCGGATTGCATAGCGCGGCGAGTGCCGGCGCATGCGCGAGCAGTCCCGCGGTGAACTGGTAGCCGAGCGTGGACAACCCCATGCCGAGCTTGTCGCTTTTGTCCGAGAACAGATTGCGCTCGCCATCGCCGATCGACATATGCATGTGCATGCCGTTGCCCGGACGGTTCGCGAACGGTTTGGGCATGAACGAGCAGATCATGCCTAACTCGTTTGCGATCTCGGAGGCGGCCATCTTGAAGAACACGTAGTGATCACACGAAGTCAGGCAATCGGTATACGTGTAGTTGATTTCGAACTGGCCGTTCGCGTCTTCGTGATCGATCTGATAGACGTCGATGCCGACCGAGCGCATCGATTCGGTGAGCCTTTCCAGGAAGACCCGCGTACGCGACAGTCCCTTGTAGTCGTAGCACGGCTTGGCGAGCGTATCGCTCGGGTCGCACGGTTCGATCGCGCCCGTCACCGAGCGCTTGAGCAGCGAGAACTCCGGCTCCAGTCCGGTGAAAAGCGTCCAGCCGCGTTGTGTCATGCGCGCGACCTGCTTCTTCAGCGTGACGCGCGAGTCGTATGCCCACGGCTGCCCGTCGACGTGGCCGTCGCAGACGATTCGCGCGAGACCGTCCTGCCAAGGCACCGGCGTGAGCGTCGACAGATCGCCCACCGCCATGTAGTCCGGACCGTTCGGCTCGATGCCCACGCCCCAGATCGCGAAGCCCGCAAAGCCGGCGCCCGCCTTCAGCACACCCTTGAGATGCGCGACCGGGACCGACTTGGCCTTCGCGACCCCGTGAATATCCACGAATTGCGCCAGCACGTATTTCACGCCGCGTTGCGTGAGATAGTCCTGGGCCTCCTCAGCCGAGCCAAAGCGGGGCACGCTACCCAACTCGTTGACCGGCAGCTTGCTCGCATCGTTCAGGTTCATCGTCACTCCTTGCACCACCATCGCTGGCTGATTGGCGAGTCATGCCCCATTGCACGACCCCACTGCGAGCCTGTTCGCAGCATCAATACGAATTTATTACCGTGCAACAATAGTTCCCAACAAGAAACATTCAGGGCGCAATGCGGCCTTTCTTATCTGCTACCCTCACGCCTTTCAACGAGGTTCAACCATGCAAAACGGCGAAGACAGCAAAAACTCGCTCGAACGCTATCTGGGTGCCACGATCCGCGAACTTCGCCAGCGCCACGGGCTGACCATCGCCCAGGTGTCGGAGCAGGCCGGGATCAGCCGCGGCATGCTCTCGAAGATCGAGAACGCCCAGACTTCCACCGGGCTCGACGTGCTCAACCGGATCGCCAATGCGCTCGGTGTGTCGATGTCCACCCTGTTCCGCCGCTTCGACGTTCCCGAAGGCGGCGCCCAGCTCGTGAAGAAGGGCGAAGGCATGGAGGTGGTCCGTAAAGGCACCAAACGCGGCCACACCTATCACCTGCTTGCCTACGACCAGGGCCCCAAAAAACTGTTCGAGCCGTTCCTGATCACGATGGACGATGAATCGGAAACCTTCCCCGTCTTCGAACACCAGGGCACCGAGTTCATCCACATGCTCAAGGGTGTCATCGAGTACCGGCACGGCCAGCAAACGTACATCCTGCATCCCGGCGACACCCTCACCTTCCAGGCCGACGTGCCCCACGGTCCCGAGCGGCTGATCAAAATGCCGATTCAGTTCCTGTCCATCTTCGTGTACGGCGAAGGTGACCGGGACTGATGCGCCTTCATTCGCCGCTACCTCTTATGCAACCTCCATGCCATGATTACCCGCAGGAACATAAGATTCATGATGGGAAACACTTTGGGCGAACCGACGGCATGAAACGGGTGACTTCCGCGGATCCTCACCGCATCAAAGCAGTGCGGTTTACCGACCTGCGCGGTGCCTCGCTGCACAGGAACGGCACCTCGGGTTCAGATACATCAACAGCATGACTTATACAAGTGGTCACAGGTGCTCGAGCGCATTCAGCGCGCCGCCCACCATGCGTTGCAGCGTCGGTTGAAGCGCCGCGGCGCGCGCGTCGTGATAGGAGAACGGCGCGTCTTCATTCATGTAGATGCACTGACACATTTCAAGCTGAACCGCGTGGATACCGCGCTCGGGTTCGCCATAGTGACGCGTGATATAACCACCCTTGAAGCGCCCGTTCGCGACCCACGTATAGGCGCTGTCCGCAGCGGCTCGTTCGGCTGCGTTTTGCACGAGCGCGTTTGCGGTGCGGCCGTCTTGCGTCCCGAGATTGAGATCCGGCAACTTCGCGTCGAAAAGGCGCGGCAGTACGCTCGCGATCGAATGTGCTTCCCATAACAGTACATTCGGATGCCGCTCGCGCAGCCTCGCCAACTCCGCTTGCAATGCCGTGTGGTATGGCTGCCAATAGGCAGCCACGCGGCGTTGCTTCTCCGCCTGATCGGGTTCCTGGCCGGGCCGGTAAACCGCTTCGCCCCGAAACGTTTCCGTCGGACAAAGGCCCGTCGTCGTTTGGCCGGGGTACAGACTCTCGTCGTTCGGCGGCCGGTTCAGGTCGATCACGTAGCGCGAGAGTCGCGCACCCAGCAAGGTCGCGCCCAGCGCTTTCGCAAAGTCGTAGAGACGGTCGAGATGCCAGTCGGTGTCCGCCACACTCAGTGCCACCTCCGAATACCCATGCTTCAACGACGACGGAATCTCCATGCCGAGATGCGGGATCGAAATCAGCAATGGCGCATCGCCGATATGCAGCTTGTAAAGCTCGCTCATCGTTGACTCCTTTAAGTTTATTTCTCAGCGCAGCGCGCCATCGGGCAAATGCGGCAATACGCGGGCCAGCGCCGGCCGGATACTGTGATCGAGCACGCCACGTGTGAGTGTGATGATCTCCGACGCGAAATCGTCCCATTCACCCTGACGATGCAGCAGAAAAAAATCACGACGCCCAAGACGGCTATCGGGCAGCGGCAATACGGCAATGTCGTCGAGATAATGACGCGCCTGCCACAAACAGAGCGGCGTCGAAATGGCGAATCCGAGCCCTGCGGCCACGAGACTCAATAGCGGATCGGTCGCGTCGAATTCATAGCGCCGCGCGCTCTCTATGCCAAGATGCCGCGCGAACCGCTCAACCTGCTGGCCGATCACGGAGCGCGCCGTATAGCGGATCAGCGGCAATTCCACTGCGAGCGTGCGCCAGTCGACGTTCTTGCGCTGATCGAGATAACGTCGCGCCACGACGGCCACGAAGGCTTCCGAAAACAGCGGGACTTCGACAATCCGTGCGTCGCTCAATAACGTCTGCGTGCAGATCGCCACGTCCAGTTCACGGTCGTGCAGCTGCTTGCTGAGGCCCGGCGTCAGACCAGACCAGAGCGAGATCTGCCGCGCCGAGCCCGATACCGCCCGGATCAGTTCGGGCCCCACGGTGGCCGCGAACGAATCCACGCAACCGAGCCGCACCGGCAGCTTGCCTGCATGCGACGCATCGCCGACGCGTGCGCTCACCATCTGCGCATGTTCGATCAACGGACCGGCCAGTTCCAGCAATGCGCGTCCAGCGATATTGGGGCGTGGCGGCCGGCTTTCGCGATCGAACAGATCGACGCCTTGATCGCGCTCCAGCGCGCTAATGGCCTGGCTGATCGCGCTCTGGCTTACGCCCAACTGCTTCGCCGCGCCCGTCATGGACCCCGCCTCGCAGACTGCGATGAAAGCCTGCAACGCGCGCAGGTCGATGGGAGGTTGGGTTCGTCGCATGAAAACTCCGCTGGTTATCGCGTCTGGCGCCTTTCGCCTTCTTGCCCTCTTTTGTCACGGAAGAGCGTGCATGATGCTTTTTTTCTGCCGGCACTTGCCGACCATGAGCAATCCACGGTCTGCACCATAAGTTTGCCTAATACAAAAGTCCCGTGGGGTTCGGTTGCCTAGAATCGGCTCCATCTTCAACGCAGAGGTTCACATGAGCCATTACGATTTTGTTGTGATCGGAGCCGGTGTGATCGGAGCCTCGGTAGCCCATCATCTGGCCGCGCTCGGCGCGAAAGGCGTGCTTGTGCTTGAACGCAGCACCATTGGCGCGGGCACGACGTCACAGTCGTCCGGTCTGTTGCGCACCCATTATTCGGTGAAACAGAACGTCGAACTGGCTCGCTCGTCGTGGTGGGCTTTCAACAATTTCGCCGAATATGTTGGCGACGACGAAGCGTCGTGCGGTCTCGTCAAATGCGGCTACATGATTTCCGCACCGGACGGCGGCAAGATCGATCCGCTGCGCGCGTCGTTGACCGCACAGCAGGACATGGGTATCGAGGTCCAACTGCTGGACCGGGCCGAGGCGCGCGAACGCCTGCCGATCGCGCAATTCGACGACGCCGCGTTGATCGGCTACGAGCCGGAAGCGGGCTTCGCCGACGCGTATCTGGTTGCGACCAGCTTCGCTCGCGCGGCGCGCCGGCAAGGCGTCAAGATCATGGAGGGCGTGAGCGTCACCGGCGTAGTGCGCGAAGGCCGCAAGGTGGTTGGGGTTCAGACGTCGGCGGGCTCGTTCAGTTGCGGCGCGCTGATCAGCACGCAGAACATCTGGACGCCGGAGATGGCCGCGTGGATGGACGTCGAATTGCCGGTCAAGCCTGAACGTCATACGGTGCTTGCACTGGAATGCGACGCAGCCGCCTATTCGTTCAAGATGCCCGCGTTCAAGGATCTTGGCTCAGCCGGGATGCTTTACTACCGCAGCTATGGCGGCAGCCAGATGCTCGTGTCCGAAGGCGTGGTCGGCGAAACGTTGAATGCGCCGGAGACCGAGCAAGGCGATATCTCGCTCGATTACGTCGGAGAAGTCGGAGCGCAAGTCGCCGAACGCTTTCCCGCTTATGAGACCGCAGGTCTGGCGTCGTCATGGACGGGTGTGTACGACGTCACGCCCGACTGGAATCCGGTGCTCGGCTCAGTTGGCGATATCGAAGGACTGGTGGTGGGATTCGGTTTCTCGGGACACGGTTTCAAGCTGTCGCCGGGGGTCGGTAAGATTCTCGCGCAGCATGCGCTCGGACTGCCCACTGACGTTTCGCTGGACCCCTATGCGTTGAGCCGGTTCGCGAGCGGCGCGCTGCTGGTCGGCAAATACGGCGCGGGCGCCGTGTCCTGATCCGGAGCCTATCCACATGACCATTCGAATTCTCGTTCCCGTCAAACGGGTCGTCGATGCCAACGTGCGCGTGCGGGTCAGCACGAGCGGCGCGATCGACACAACCGGTTTGAAGATGTCGCTCAACCCCTTCGACGAATGCGCGGTCGAAAAGTCGCTGCAACTCAGGGAGGCAGGCGTGGCCTCCCAGGTAACGGTGGTGACGTGCGGCCAGTCCACCAGCCAGGACGTGTTGCGCACCGCCCTCGCGATGGGCGCCGACGACGCCGTGCTGATCGACACTGGCGCCGCCAGCGCCACCGTGGACTCGCTGGCCGTCGCGCGCTCGCTGCGCGCGTACATGGCAACGAGCGACTTCGGCCTCGTCCTATGCGGCAAGCAGGCAATCGACAACGACATTGGCGGCGTCGCCGCCATGCTCGCGGCGTTGCTTGGCTGGTCCCAGGCGCTGAACGCAAGCGCGTTGTCCGCACGCGACGCTCACTGGCAGGTGACGTGTGGCGATGACGGCGGCACATCCGTGTGGGAACTGGACGGTCCGAGCGTTATCAGCGCGGACTTGCGTCTGGCCGAGCCGCGTCGCGTCACGCTGCCGAGCATCGTCAAGGCGAAGCAGAAACCGCTTGTGACGATCGACGGCGCATCGCTCGGCGTAGATCTGACGCCGAGCACGACGATCGTCGAACTGCGAGACCCGCCTGTGCGCGAGGGCGGCATCAAGGTCGCGAATACCGTCGCGCTGCTGGATGCGCTCGCCGCACAGCGTCCGTTGGACAACCTGGGAGCACCGGTATGAGAAGCCTTGTGGTAGGGGAATGGGAGCATGGCGAGCTCGCGGAATCGACGCGGCGCGCCGTCACTGCGGCGTTGCAACGTGGTTTGCCGGTCGACGTCCTGGTACCGGCAGCAGGCGCCCACGCTGCGGCCAGCATCACCGGCGTGGAGCGCGTGCTCGCCATCACGGGCGATGTGGCTCATGTTCAGGTACCCGAAACGCTCGGCATGCAGCTTCAGGCCGTCTCTCACGATTACACGCTGATCGTCGCGAGTCACCGCAATCTCGGCCGCAGTGCGTTGCCGCGTGCCGCTGCGCTAACCGATGGCGCGTTTCTCGCGGACGTGACCGGCATCGACGCGCAAGGCCGCTTCACGCGAGGTCTTTATGCGGGCAGCGTCATCGCCAAAGTATCGGTCACAGCGCGCGTGACGTTTGCCACGGTACGAACCTCATCTTTCGTTGCGGCGCGGGCATCGGGCGGTGCCGCCGCGATTGTCGAAACGGAACCGGTCGCCGCGTTCAAGAAAACGAAGCTACTGGAGCGCCAGGCATCCGGACAATCCGGACGCGATCTGAGCACGGCACGTGTCGTCATCTCGGGCGGCCGCGGACTGGCATCGAAAGACAACATGGTCCGTCTCGGCGAGTTCGCCGATCGCATAGGTGCCGCACTCGGCGCATCGCGAGCCGCCGTGGATGCGGGTTATGCGCCGAACGCCACGCAAGTGGGACAGACCGGCAAAACCGTCGCACCCGATGTGTACTTCGCATTCGGCATTTCCGGCGCGATCCAGCATCTGGCCGGCATGAAGGATTCGAAGGTGATCGTCGCCGTCAACAAGGATCCGGACGCGCCGATTTTTTCGGTGGCGGATTACGGCATCGTCGGCGATCTGTTCGATGTATTAAGTGAACTCGAAGCCCACGCCGGCGCAGGGGCAGCGTGATGGAACTCGACCTTCCGAACCCCATCTCGCGCTATAGCGGCGAAGCGCTGGGTCATCTGAAAACGCATCGTGCCGACGACAACCTGCCGTCGGTCCGCTTTCTCGACTGCACGTCGGTCTCGCCCGAACCATGGGTCAACGGCGGCGGTACGACCCGCACCCTCGCTCGTGGTGCGAATCCGGCGGGCGTAGCCGACTGGCGCGTGAGTCTGGCGGACCTTAAGGGCGCCGCGCGGTTTTCGCAATTCCCTGGCTTCGAACGCACGCTGCTGCTGATCGACGACGGCACAGTCGATCTGCATTCGCAGGATGGCCAGTTGCTCGCGCGAACCGGCCAGCCTGTGCAGTTCTCCGGCGACCTGCATGTATGGGTCAGCTTGCCGACGAAGCCCGTTCAGGTACTCAACGTGATGGCCCGGCGCGAAGCCTGCCGCACGCAAGTCAGTGTAGCGACGAACGCGCTGCGGATCACGCCAGCAAGCGTGCAACTGTTGATCAGTCTCTCCGGACGATGGAGCCTGTCGAGTGAGTTGCTGAAGAACGTCACGCTGTCGCCGATGCATGGCATCTGGATCGAAGGCCGAAGCGAGGAGCTGGATCTGCATCATGTCGGCCCCGGCGCAAAGCTGGTGTCGATTGCGATCGAACCGAACGTCCGGACGCCCGCGCAATAAGGCATTCGACCATGCACAACCTCATTGAGCAGTACGGTCCTCGCGAGTCGATGGAATATGACGTCGTCATCGTCGGCGGCGGCCCGGCTGGGCTGTCCGCGGGGATCCGCCTGAAACAGCTGGCGGCGGAAAAAAGCGTCGAGCTTGGCGTGTGCGTCCTCGAAAAAGGCTCAGAGATTGGGGCGCATATTCTGTCCGGCGCGGTGATGGACCCGCGCGCGCTGACCGAGCTGATCCCGGACTGGAAGGAAAAAGGCGCGCCGCTGACGGTCGACGTGACCGAAGACCGCTTCCTGTTCCTCTCGGAGACGGGCGCGAAGAGCGTGCCGACCTGGGCGCTGCCGGACAATTTCAAGAACCACGGCAACTACGTGATCAGCCTCGCGAACGTGACGCGCTGGCTGGGTCAGCAGGCCGAGGCGCTCGGCGTCGAGATATTCCCGGGCTTTCCGGCGGCCGAAGTGCTGTACAACGACGACGGCTCGGTCAAGGGCGTCGCGACCGGCAACCTCGGCATCGGCAAGGACGGCGAACCGACCGAAAACTTCCAGCTCGGCATGGAGCTGCACGCGAAGTACACGCTGTTCTGCGAAGGCGCGCGCGGCCACCTCGGCCGCCAGCTGAACGAGAAGTTCAAGCTGCGCGACGGCGTCGATCCGCAGGTGTACGGCATCGGTATCAAGGAGCTGTGGGAGATCGATCCCGCCAGGCACAAGCCGGGTCTGGTGATGCACACGGCCGGCTGGCCACTCGAAAACGACACGTACGGCGGCTCGTTCCTCTACCACATGGACAACAACCAGGTCGTGGTCGGCTTCGTGGTCGGCCTCGGCTATTCGAATCCGTATCTGTCGCCGTTCGAGGAATTCCAGCGCTACAAGACGCATCCGGCGATCCGCGCGATTCTCGAAGGCGGCAAGCGCGTGTCCTACGGCGCGCGCGCGATCACCGCGGGCGGCCTGATGTCGTTGCCGAAGCTGGTGTTCCCGGGCGGTGCGCTGGTCGGCGACGACGCGGGCTTCCTGAACGCGTCGCGCATCAAGGGTTCGCACGCCGCGATCAAGACCGGCATGCTCGCCGCCGATGCCGCGTTCGACGCCGTGCAGGCCGGCCGTCAGGCCGACGAACTGAGCGCCTACCCGGAAACCTTCAAGACGTCGTGGCTGTACACCGAACTGTATCGCGCGCGTAACTTCAAGCAGTGGATGAGCAAGGGTCTCTACCTTGGCACGCTGATGGTCGGTCTGGAGCAGACGCTGCTCGGCGGCAACGTGCCGTGGACGCTGCACCACCAGCATTCCGATCACGAGATGCTGAAGCCGGCTTCGCAGTGCAAGCCGATCACGTATCCGAAGCCGGACGGCAAGCTGACGTTCGACCGGCTCTCCTCGGTGTTCATCTCGAACACGAACCACGAAGAAAACCAGCCGGCGCACCTGACGCTGAAAGATCCGACGGTGCCGGTGAACGTGAACTGCCAGACCTACGCGGGGCCGGAGGCGCGTTATTGCCCCGCTGCAGTGTACGAGTTCGTGAAGAACGACGATGGCAGCGAGCGGCTCGTCATCAATGCGCAGAACTGCGTGCACTGCAAGACCTGCGACATCAAGGACCCGACACAGAATATCGTGTGGGTCGTGCCGGAAGGTGGCGGCGGCCCCAATTATTCGAACATGTGACCATGTCAAATTAGAAAGCGGCTTCAACTTTGAAGCCGCTGTCTCGTAAACACTGACGAATCAACAAGCATTTGCCACCACCATGGCACAGGGCCTTTTCAACGTATTACAAAGAAACGAGAGTAAGCGGTTCGCGCCGACGGTCGCAGGCAGTGACTGACATAAACATCAAAGCAGCCTCTTGAACGGCACTAGACCTTCATGATCTCGCTTGCGCAATACGGACCTCCGCAAGCCTATCCGCCGTCTAAGCCCTCGACAATCGACACTTGCGCGATGCAGTGTCCGTCTCGCGCCTGCTTGGCCGACTGATATTCGGGTGAACTGTAGCAATTCAGCGCTGTTTGCATGTCGCTGAACTGGATAACCACGTGGCGCTCGAACGACTCCCCTTCGAGCACTTTCGACGCGCCTCCACGCGCCAGGAAAACCGCCCCGAATTTCTTGAATGCCAGCGGTGCGATGTCGGTGTAATCCTTGTATTTCACAGGGTTGAGCACGGTGACATGAGCAATCCAGTATGCAGTCATCTTTCCTCCTTTCCACCTTCAAAGATCTCTTAGCCATTACCGCCTGACACGCCGACGTCGAATTTCCGGCTCCTTCGCGCGACGCTCGTCAGTGCACATTGACCCTCGCACGAGTGCATTTGATGTCCTGAGCGCGGGCGACGCCATTTTCTGGGCCGCCATCCGTGCGCTAGGGTTAACACTCATGGTACGCCGTACTATGGCATACCACAATACTTTACATCAACAACTGACCTTGGGACACCTTGCCATGAGCCTGATTCGCAAATCTATTCTCCATGTCGAGACGGTCTTCGTGGATGGCGACAAAGCCGCCGCGAAGCCGCTGAAGATGATCGGCGCGGCGGCCGTCATCAAAAACCCGTGGGCAGGCCGAGGCTATGTCGAAGATCTGTCGTCCGAGATTCGCGCAATCGCGCCGCAACTCAGCGAGCACCTCACGAAGCTCATCCTTGACGAGGCGGGGTCAGGCGAAGCGGTCGAGGCGTTCGGCAAGAGCGCGATTGTCGGCCTCGACGGTGAGCTCGAGCATGCGTCCGCGCTGATCCACACGCTGCACTTCGGCAACATCTATCGCACGGCCGTCGGCGCCAAGTCGTATCTGGCTTTCAACAACACGCGCGGCCCGGCAAATGCGCCGCTGCTGATCCCGATGATGGACAAGAACGACGAAGGCCGCCGTTCGCATTACCTGACGCTACAGTTCGCGATCGCCGATGCGCCGGCGCCGGACGAACTGGTTATTGCAATTGGCGGATCGACCGGCGGCCGTCCGCATCACCGCATTGGCGATCGTTACAAAGATCTGGCAGAACTCGGAAATGACCTCAACAATCCTGCATCTGTCAAGTAATCGCGTCGCGCACTATCTCGAGCAGGGAACTGGGGAGCCACTGGTCCTGATTCATGGGGTGGGCATGCAGGCGCGTGCGTGGCACCCGCAGATCGACGATCTGTCGGCCGAATTCAGGGTAATTTCGGTCGATATGCCCGGGCACGGCACGAGCACCGCGCTGGACGTGAATGCCGGATTGCAGCAATTCGTGAATTGGGCCATCGAATTCATCGAAGCACTGGACGCAGGCCCCGTCAATCTGGCGGGTCATTCGATGGGTTCATTGATTGCCGCGGGCGTGGCCGTCACACGGCCCGATCTGGTCAGGCGCGTAGCCGTTCTGAACGGCGTGTATCGTCGAACACCGGAGGCCCGCGACGCCGTACTGCAACGCGCGGCCGAACTTCGATCGGGAACCATTGACGTCGAGACACCGCTCAAGCGCTGGTTCAATGCCGGGGAAACGCAGCACATCGCGGCGCAAAAGGTCGAGTCCTGGCTGAAATCCGTCGATCTGGCAAGTTACGCCACGGCCTATACGGCCTTCGCGAGTGGCGATGAAGTGTATGCCGACGGCTGGCATACGATTGCCTGCCCTGCTCTCGTGCTCACCGGTTCGGATGATGCGAATTCGACCCCGGAGATGGCAGAACAGATGGCCAGTGCCGCCCACAACGGTCGTGCCGTCGTAATCCGCAACGAGCGCCATATGGTGAACCTGACCGCCCCCGAGGAAGTCAATCGCGCCCTGCGCGTCTGGCTGCAGACCGAGCATCTCGCCGAAACGTTGAAATCGGAAGTGTGATATGACCCAAGAGACCGCCAGAATCAATCCTCGTGAACTGCGCGATGCATTCGGCGCCTTCATGACAGGCGTCACGATTGTGACGACGGCAGGAGACGACGGCAAGCCGCTCGGCTTTACCGCAAACTCGTTCTCGTCAGTTTCGTTGGACCCGGCCTTGCTGCTCGTGAGCATCGCAAAGACGTCGAGCAACTACCAGACGTTTTCCACGACGGGACACTTCGCCATCAACATTCTCGCGGAAGGCCAGAAGGATTTGTCGAATACCTTCGCGCGGCCCAGCGACGATCGCTTCGCCGACGTGAACTGGCATCTGAGCGCGAACAACAACCCGCTCATCGGCGACGTCAGTGCGTGGTTCGACTGCACAACGCACACGGTGATCGATGCGGGCGACCACGCGCTCATCGTCGGCAAGGTCGAGGCATTCCACTCTGCTGGCTACGCGGGCCTCGGCTATTACCGCGGCGGCTATTTCACGCCCGCCAAGGTATCGGCCGAAGTGATCGCCGGCCCGAAAGTCATCGTGAGCGCGATCATCGCGCGGGACGACAAGGTGCTGCTCACGCGCGACGCGGACAACAGATGGCGTCTGCCTTCGAAAGAAATCGGCAAGGAAGGCGCCGACAAGGCACTCGCCGAGATCTTCGCGAAGTACCAGCCGGACGCATCGGCAAGCTTCATCTATTCGGCGTACAACAACACCGAAACCCACTACCAGTACATCTCGTTTCTCTGCAGCGCGCCGGATGAGGCCGCTGTTGCGGGCGAATTCGTGAGCCTCGACGAGATCGGCTCGAATCAGTTCCAGGACGCCGCCGTCGCCAGCATGCTCGAACGCTACCGCAAGGAAAGCCAGTTGAAGAGCTACGGCATGTACTACGGCGACCATAGCCAGGGCACCGTCCGCCCGCTTCTTTCCTGAAAGGTTACCCCATGCGTTTTTCACTTTTCGTGCACATGGAGCGCGTCTCCGACCAGACCAGTCAGAAACAGCTTTATGACGAGATGGTCGAGCTTTGTCAGATCGCGGACCGGGGCGGCATGCACGCCGTCTGGACCGGCGAGCACCATGGCATGGACTTCACGATCGCGCCCAATCCGTTCCTCAACCTCGTGGATCTGGCCAACAAGACCCAGAACGTCAGGCTGGGCACCGGCACGGTCATCGCGCCATTCTGGCATCCGATCAAGCTTGCTGGCGAAGCGGCGATGACCGACATCATCACCAACGGCCGTCTGGAATTGGGCATCGCACGCGGCGCGTATTCGTTCGAATACGAACGTCTGCTGCCGGGCCTCGATGCATGGGGTGCCGGCCAGAGAATGCGCGAACTCATCCCGGCAGTGAAAAAACTGTGGGAAGGCGATTACGCGCACGAAGGCGAGTTCTGGAAATTCCCTTCGACAACTTCGTCTCCGCTACCGCTCCAGCAGCCGCACCCGCCACTCTGGGTAGCCGCCCGCGACCCGAACAGCCACGAGTTCGCCGTGGCGAACGGCTGCAACGTCCAGGTCACGCCGTTGCATATGGGCGACGAAGAAGTCGAGAAGCTCGCCGGCCATTTCAACGCGGCATGCGAGAAATTCAGCGACATGCCTCGCCCGCAGATCATGTTGCTGCGCCACACCTATGTCGCGAGCAGCGAGGACGACGCGCAACTGGCGGCCGACGAAGTGAACGTCTTCTATAACTACTTCGGCGCATGGTTCAAGAACGAACGTCCGGTGAGCCGTGGCATGATCAAGTCGCTGAGCAAGGAAGAAATCGCCGCTCACCCGTTCTACACGCCGGAAGCCATGCGCAAGAACAACGTCATCGGTACGCCCGATGAGGTGATCGCGCGCCTGAAGGCATACGAAGCGCTCGGCTTCGACGAGTATTCCTTCTGGATCGACACCGGCATGAGCTTCGAGCGCAAGAAGGCGTCGCTCGAACGGATGATCAACGACGTGATGCCGGCCTTTCAGTGAGGGCGTAATTCCATGAGTTTTCATTTTCAGCTTTATATCGACGGCCAGTTCGAATCGGGCGCCGCGACGTTCGGAAGCGTGAACCCGGCTACGGGCGAAGTGTGGGCGCAGATGCCCGAGGCCAGGAACGACGAGGTCAACCGCGCCGTGGACGCCGCCAGCCGTGCGCTGACCGATCCTGCGTGGGCCGGCATCACCGCGTCGGCCAGAGGAAAACTGCTGTACAGGCTTGCCGAACTCCTCGAAAAGGCTGCGCCGCGACTCGCTGAAATTGAAACCAACGATACCGGCAAGATCATCCGCGAGACGTCCAGCCAGATCGCGTACGTGGCGGAGTACTACCGCTATTACGCGGGCATTGCCGACAAGCTCGAAGGCAGCCATATTCCCGTCGACAAGCCGGACATGCAGGTCTGGCTCGACCGCCAACCCGTTGGCGTGGTGGCCGCGATCGTTCCATGGAATAGCCAGTTGTTCCTCTCCGCAGTGAAGCTCGGGCCGGCGCTTTCCGCCGGCTGCACGGTGGTGCTCAAGGCATCCGAGGAAGCGCCCGGCCCGTTGCTCGAATTCGCTCGCGTGGTCCACGAAGCCGGGTTCCCTCCGGGTGTCGTCAACGTGGTCACGGGCTTTGGCGCGCAATGCGGCGCCGTGCTCAGCAGCCACCCAAAGGTGGACAAAGTCGCCTTCACGGGCGGCCCCGAAACCGCGAAGCATATTGTCGCGAACACGGCGAATAACCTCGCCAAGGTTTCGCTGGAGCTGGGCGGCAAATCGCCGTTCATCGTATTCGCTGACACCGACATTCAAAGCGCCGTGAATGCACAGGTCGCGGCCATTTTCGCTGCCAGCGGTCAGAGCTGTGTCGCGGGCTCGCGTCTGTTGATCGAAGCATCCGTCAAGGACGAGTTTCTTGCGTTGCTGGTCGAACGCGTCTCGCGCATTCTCGTCGGCTTGCCCAACGACATGGCAACGGAATACGGGCCGCTTTGCACCGAGCGGCAACTGCGTAATATCGAGTCGGTCGTTGCAAGCTCCGTGCGCCAGGGCGCCAAAGTGTTGACGGGGGGCAAGGCTATCGAGCGCGCCGGCTTCTACTACGCGCCCACGATTCTGGACTGTACCGGTGTCGCGAACGCGGACAGTATTACGACGGAACTCTTCGGGCCGGTGCTTTCGGTGGATACGTTCGCCACCGAACAGGAAGCAATCGAAAAGGCAAACAGCACAGCCTACGGTCTTGCAGCCGGCATCTTTACTACCAATCTCACGCGTGCCCATCGCGTTTCAAAGCGCGTTCGATCGGGCATCGTCTGGATCAACACGTATCGGGCGGTTTCGCCGCTCGTCCCATTCGGCGGCTTCGGACTGTCGGGGCATGGCCGTGAAGGCGGATTCGCCGCTGCGCTCGAATACACGACGACGAAGTCCGTGTGGCTTCGCACCTCGGACGACCCGATCAGCGACCCGTTCGTGATGCGCTAGACGGGCGCGCTCCCCTGCCGTATCGATTCAAAGCCGTAAAGGCTGCGCTGTCGCCACACGCATTGCGTTCGTGGTGCGGCGCAGTCTGGTATAAAAATGGAGACATGATGACAAACCCGGCGAACGATAACAGCGTTCTGACCATCGAAAGCAACTCGATCGAGTATGTTGCGCCGGAAAACCGGCACGGCAAACCGGTCGATCTCTTCACCTTGTGGTTCTGCACGAATGTCGCGCCGCTGGCCGTGATTTCCGGCGCTACCTCAGTGCTGATCTTCCACCTGGATCTGGTGAGCGCCATTCTTGCCATCGTCGTCGGGCAATTCTTCGGCGCGATTTTCCACGCCCTCACCTCCGCGCAGGGGCCGCTCGTCGGCGTGCCGCAGATGATTCAGAGCCGTGCGCAATTCGGCCGGTATGGGTCGTTGCTCGTGGTGGGATTCACCACGCTGATCTATCTCGGGTTCTTCGTTTCGAACATCATTCTCGCGGGCAAAACGCTGCACGCCGCTATCCCGTCGGTTCCCGTGCCGGTTGCGACAGTGATGGGCGTCGTTCTCGCGACGCTGGTCGGCGTGATCGGCTATCACTTCATCCATCGCTTCAACAAGGTTGGTGCGTGGTTCATGGGCAGCGCGCTCCTGATCGGCATGATCCTGATGGCGCCGGGCTTCGACGCCCACGTCTTCCAGCAGGGCCATTTCGATCTCTCCGGCTGGTTCGCGATGTTCGGACTCTGCGCGGTGTGGCAAATCAGCTTCGCACCGTATACGTCCGACTATTCGCGCTACCTGCCGAGCTCCACCGGGTTCGTCAAGACCTTCGCATTCACCTACTTCGGCACGTCGCTGGGAACGATCTTCGCATTCGTGTTCGGCGTGGTCGCCGTGAGTACCGGCCATACCACCGACGCCATGCAGGCCATCCGCACGCAGACGGGCATGTTCGGCTATGTGCTGATCTTCCTCTTCCTCGTCAACATCATCGGCCATAACGGCATGAATCTGTACGGCGCTGTGCTGTCCTTCATCACCGCCGCGCAAACGTTCCGTCCGCACTGGATGCCTGGCCGCAACGTTCGCGTCGTCGTGTCGACGATCCTGCTGATCGGGTCCACCGTCACCGCGTTGTGGGCGTCGAGCAACTTCATCGCGATCTTCCTGAATGCAATCTTCGCGATGCGCATCGTGCTCGCGCCGTGGATTGCGATCAATCTCGTCGACTTCTACCTCATCAACAAACGACACTACCACGTCGCTGAAATCATCAGCAGTGACGGCGGCATGTACGGCTCGTTCAATGTGACGGCGATCGCACTGTACGTCTTCGGCATTGCGGTTCAGGTGCCGTTCATGGAAGAGAGCTTCTTCCACGGCCCTTGGGCGTCGCTGCTTGGCGGTGCGGACGTTTCCTGGATGGTCGGCCTCGTTGCGACGGCGCTTGCCTACTACCTGCTCGCGCCGACCAACGGTTCACGCTCCCCGCGCCGCGCTCCAGCAGGCGCCACGGCGTCCGAGTAACCGCGCCCGTTGAATCGCGTTTATTGATTTGCGATCTTCAGCCGGCTCGTTGCTGCAACGAGCCGGTTCTGCGTTGCCGCTACGGTCTACGCGTGTTGCCCAGCGTGATCCGCGAGATTGAATACCGCAACGGCATTTTTCAGATCCATCGCGTGGTCTTCCAGCGACTGGGCCGCCGCGGCAGCCTGCTCGACGAGCGCCGCATTCTGCTGCGTGACCTTGTCCATCAGGTTCACAGCCTGGTTCACCTGCTCGATGCCCCTGCTTTGTTCGTCGGATGCTGCCGCGATCTCGCTTACGATGTCGGCCACCTGCCTGATCGCGAGCTTCACTTCGGTCATCGTGCCGCCTGCGTTATGCGCCCGCCTCGCTCCGCTCTGGATTGTCTCCACCGATGACCCGATCAGTTCCTTGATTTCCCGCGCCGCTGTTGCCGAGCGCTGGGCGAGCGCGCGCACCTCGTTCGCCACGACGGCAAACCCGCGTCCCTGATCACCTGCGCGCGCGGCTTCGACCGCCGCATTCAAGGCCAGGATGTTCGTCTGGAAAGCGATGCCTTCGATCACGCCGGTGATTTCCGAAATCTGGTCCGAGCTGCCGCTGATGCGTTCTATCGTCTCGACCATGCCGTGCACCGCTTCATTGCTTGCGTCCGCCATGCTGGACGCGCGCGTCGCCAGTGTACTGGCCTGACGTGCGTTGTCCGCATTCTGGCGCACGGTTTCGGTCAGTTGCGTCATGCTCGCGGCCGTCTCCTCCAGCGAACTCGCCTGCTCCTCGGTGCGCGAAGACAGGTCGAGATTACCAACGGCAATCTCGCTGGACGCAGACGCAATGCGATCGGCGCTGGAGCGAACTCCGCCCACGATGCCCGCGAGACTCTGGTTCATCGCCTTCATGGCCAGCATCAATTGTCCGGTTTCGTCCGTCGACGTCGCTTCGATGCGATTCGTCAGATCGCCTTCGGCGACACACGTCGCCACCGATACGGCCTGTTTCAACGGCCGGGAAATCGTGCGCGATAGCCATCGTCCTGCGAGAATCGACGCGAGCACGGCAATCAACGACGCGCAGAGCACGCTAGCGTAAATCGAGGTGCGCAGCGTATCGAGCTGAGCACGATTCGCCGCCACTCTCTGCTGCTCATAGCTTTCCAGCTTTCCGACCGCCGCAATCAGTTTTTCGGTTCCCAGATATGAGCCGAAACTTTCGGTCAACGCGGAGAGGTCGCTCACGTTCACCGAAAAAGCGTCCACCTTCTTGCGCATATCCACGAGCGGGTAGACGACCGTTCTTACCCACGCGTCGTATTCCCGCTGACCTTCGTTGACCAGTGCCGCACCTTCGGGCGTGGGATCCATCGCGCGGAGCTTCGTCAATTTTTCGCCAAAGTCTGGGCGGTGATCGACGATCCATTGCCTGTGTGACGCCTTCCCGTTGAGGTTGTTCGCCAGAACCGCCCAGATGATGTTGAGATAGTCGCCCGTCCCGTCTTTCAAAAGACGCAACATCTGTTCCGATGCTTCGATCTCTTTCTGCTTCTGATCAATGGCCCGAACGCTGTAAAGACAAACGCACGCGCTGACAATAAAAACGAAAATCGCGCCTGAAAACGCGATGAAGATCTTGCTGGAGATGGAGACGCTTTTAATGATTTTCATGTTGAAACTGGCAAGTTGTGGTTGTAGTTCAGTCTCGTATCGGCCTTGTGCGATTGCCCGGTACCATCAGCACGGCGATTGCCGCCAGCAGACCCGCGGCAGCGAACACAAAGAAGTTCCACGCGAGCACGACGTCCCATTGCGCCAGAACGCCACCGATCAATGGTCCTGCGATCGCGCCGAAGCGTCCTATGCCGAGCGCCCAGCCGATTCCCGTCGCCCGACTGTGAGGCGGGTAGTACTGCGTGATATAAGCGCCAAGCAGCATGGTGTTGCCGATCGTGCCAACCCCCGCGATGCTGACCAGCACATACGTGAGCACCACGCCATGGGCAAACGGCAACGCGCATAGGCTCGCAGCCGCCAGCAGATACAACACGCTGACCACGCGTTTCGAACCGATGCGATCGGCCAACGCACCGCCGGACAGCGAGCCCAGCGCGGCGGCAAGATTGAGCGTCATGAGCAATGCGAGGCTCGACCCGAGCGGATAGCCCGCCTTGCGCATGAGTTGCGGCAGCCACGTGCTCAGGCCGTACAGGAGAAGCAGGCCCATAAACATCGCGAGCCAGAACGCCAGCGTGGCATGAATGAAGGAGCGATCGAACAACGAACGCACAGGCGCGGGGGCGCTTTTTTCAGCGATACGTACTGCGTCGCCGCCGCACTCGTTTTCAAGCCACGCGTGCCGGATCCGCAGCGCACGCGCCAGCGACCGCGCTTCGTCAAAACGTTTTCGTGCAATGAGGAAATCGATCGACTCCGGCAACGAAGGCCCCGCCGCGAGCACCAGCAGCAGAGGCAGCGCGCCCAGGCCGAACAGCCATCGCCAGCCATGCGTCGGCAACCAGGCGATCGCGAGCAGCGCGACGAGAATGCCGCCGAGCGAATAGCCGGTGTAGATCAACGCGTAGTTGAACGAGCGCCGGTGCGGTGGAGAATATTCGACGGTGAGCGCCGCGGCGGTCGGCACGACGCCGCCCAGCCCCAACCCGCCCACGACACGCGCGACGACGAAGACCGTGGGCGTGGGCGCCAGCGCCGCCGCAGCCATCATGGCCGAGAACAGCGCCACGCTGCCGAGTAATACCCAGCGCCGGCCGATCAGGTCGCTCACCGTGCCGGCACACATCGCGCCGATCATCATGCCCGCTAATGAGCAACTCGCAATCGCGCCCAACTGGAATGGCGAGAGCGACCAGTTCGTGCCATGCGTCAGCATGGGCAGCACGGCGCCGTAAATTGCGACGTCGTAACCTTCGGCGAGGATCATCGCCAGACAGATCGCGACGACGCGTATCGTTACCGGCAACGATATGCTCACCGCGCCGGGTTCGGTGCGATCGAGCGCCGTGTCGTGCAAACGGGCCGCGCCCGCTTCATTGTTTCCGGATGACCAGGTATTCATGTTCGAGCGTCCGCTTTTGCACCCCGCTTTTTTCAGGTCAAACCGCCATGCACAGATATTTGATGACGACATAATCGTCGATGCCGTAGTGCGAACCCTCGCGCCCCATGCCCGACTGCTTCACGCCACCGAACGGCGCGACTTCGTTCGAAATCAGGCCCGTGTTCACGCCGACCATCCCGTACTCCAACGCTTCCGCAACCCTCCAGACGCGGCCGATGTCCCGGCTGTAGAAGTACGATGCGAGACCGAACTCGGTGTCGTTCGCGAAGCCGATCACCTCGTCGTCGCTGCTGAATCTGAAGAGCGGCGCGAGTGGGCCGAAGGTCTCGTCTTTCGCGACTTGCATCGCCGGGGTGACGTCCCGGAGCACCGTCGGTTCGAAGAAGCCGTGGCCGAGCGCATGACGCTTGCCGCCCGTGACGACGGACGCGCCCTTCGCGAGTGCATCCGCGATATGGGCTTCAACTTTCTGCACCGCTGCCTCGTTAATGAGCGGGCCTTGCGCGACATCGGGTTCGGTGCCGCGTCCGACCTTCAGGCGGCTGACCGCTGCGGCGAGCTTTTCCGCGAACTGGTCGTACACGGTGTCGTGCACGTAGAAGCGGTTCGTGCACACGCACGTCTGCCCGCTGTTGCGGTACTTCGATGCGATGGCACCCTGGACGGCCGCATCGACGTCGGCATCGTCGAACACGATGAACGGCGCGTTGCCGCCGAGTTCGAGCGACACTTTCTTGACCGTCGACGCGCACTGGCTCATCAACAGGCGGCCCACCGGCGTCGATCCCGTGAACGAGAGCTTGCGCACGACGGGATTCGACGTCAGCTCCGCACCAATCGCCTTCGGGTCGCCCGTCACCACGCTGAACACACCGGACGGCACGCCCGCACGCTGGGCCAGCACGGCCAGCGCCAGCGCCGAGAACGGCGTCGCTTCGGCGGGTTTGACGACGATGGTGCAACCGGCGGCGAGCGCGGGTCCAACCTTGCGGGTAATCATCGCGGCCGGGAAATTCCACGGCGTGATCGCGGCGCACACACCCACCGGCTCCTTCACCACGACGATGCGCTTGTCGCTCGACGGCGTCGGAATCGTATCGCCGTACACGCGCTTGCCTTCTTCCGCAAACCATTCGAAGAACGACGCGGCATAGCCGATTTCGCCCTTCGCTTCCGCAAGCGACTTGCCCTGCTCCGTCGACAGGATCAGCGCAAGATCATCGGCGTTCTCCATCATCAGATCGTGCCATTTGCGCAGAATGGCGCCGCGTTCTTTCGCGGTCTTTTTGCGCCACGCGGGCGAGGCCGCGTTCGCTGCGTCGATCGCCTGACGTGTTTCGCTCGCGCCCATCAAAGGAACGTTGCCGACGATCGCGCCCGTTGCGGGATCGCGAACCTCGAATGTTTCGGCGTTGGCTGCGCTTTGCCATTCGCCGTTGACGTAGGCCTGTTGTCGAAACAGCAGCGGATCCTTCAACTGGGTTGCCAATTCCATGGTCATTCCTAAAGGGGTTGCAAAAAAGTGTCGCGCGACCCGCTGCAAGCCGGATCGCGCGAATTCATACTCGGGGCGACATCGTGCTCCGCGTGAGGACGGAGCCCACCACGATCAAAACTGGTGATACATGCCGATGCGCACAGCGGTTTGATGATTGTTCGACGAAGCCGAAGCGACTGCGCCATCGAAGATGTCGGCATTCGACGCCGCGCCCGCTGCCTTTTGCCAGACGCCCATCGCGTATAGCGAGGTGCGCTTTGACAAGGCATAGGCCGTCGTGAGTCCCACCTGGTGGTAAATCGGAATCGACTGGTCGTAGCCGACGTTGCCGTGCGTGTACACGTACTGCGCACCGACGTACCACGCCGACGTCAGGTTGTAGCGGCCCCACGCTTCGTAGTTCGCAAAAATCACCGTGCCCTGCGTGCCGTTGGCGTCGTTGAACTTCGTGTCGGTGTAATCCAGACCGAGCGTCGCCGAACCCAGCGCGTAGTTGATCGCCGCACCGAAGATCTGCTCATTGGCCGGATTGCCCACGTAGCTGAACGGGCCGCTCGCGCCAATCGCCGCGCCGGTGGTGTTGCTCACGTAATTTCCGTCGGTCAGAAGTGCCGCGGGATGCTTCGCGTACAGGTAAGCGCCCGCGATGTCGAACCCGCCAAAAGCGTAATTCGCCCCGAGGCTCCACAAGCCGGTCGTTCCACGGCCGGGCGCGTTCGTATTGGTGAACGAATAGAGGCCGCCAAAGGTCAGGCCGCCGATCTTCGGACTCGCGTATTTGATCGAATTGTCGACGCGAAAAGAGTTGTCCGTGTTGTCGATGTCACCAGCATGAACGAGCGGTCCCCCGAGTTGTCCGGGCGCGGTGAGCGGTTGCAGATAATCGACCACCGAATCGTACTGGCGCCCGAGCGTGACCGTGCCGAGATGCGCATCCGAAAGCCCTACGTAGGCCTGACGGCCGAACAGGCGTCCGCCCTGGCGGCTTTGGCCGTTTTCCGTGCTGAAACCCGATTCCAGCTTGAACAGCGCGCTCAGACCGCCGCCGAGATCCTCGCTGCCCTTCAAACCCCAGCGGCTGCCATAGACGCCGTCATACGTACCGTCGCGCATGCGCCAAAGCGAATGGCCGCCGCTGTTGCTGACGTAGTCGATGCCCTCGTCGATCACGCCATACAGCGTGACGGACGATTGCGCGTGCGCGTTCAACGCGACGAAAGCGCTCCCCGCCAATAACCACATAGCAATGTTCTTCTTTATCACGACGTTTCATGCCTTCTTCTCTCCTTGTCAAATGCGCTGCTAACCCGCCACGAAACGTGGGGGCGTGTGGGTGAACGTGCTTTTTTCTTCTGAACGCTTCGTCGTACCGAGCCGTTTTTTCTTTTCTATCGCCGCTTCTGCGCAAGGAGCAAAGGGCCCGAAGATTACCCCGCGCGTTTCAGGAGCAAGAGCCCCTGCCCTTCAACCAACAGCTTCCTGGCGATTTCCGCCACCCCGCTGATGTGCGTGACGGCGGCGCTGTGCGCGGCGACCGCGTCCCCCGCGCGTATCGCGGCCAGGATCTGACGCATTTCCAGAACTGCCTGGCTGCCGCGATCGTCGGACGCGATGGTCAACGCTCGCAGACGGTTGATTCTTGCCGTCAGCGACTGGACGATTTCCCACGCGACATGTTTGTGGCCCGCGGTGAACATGCGCTCGTAAAACGCCGTCGTGAACGCCAGCACTGCGCGATAGTCCCGGTCATCGAAAGCGAGCTGAATGCTGTCGATCAGTGCGTCCAGATCGTCGACGGTGCGTGCGTCGGCAAGCCGCGCACAGGCGGACGCCGCTTCGCCCTCCAGCAGGCCGCGAATTTCGTAAATCTCCGTTGCGGTCTTGAGATCGAGCACGGCAACGATGGGCCCCTGATTCGGCAGGGTATCGACGAGCCCCTCCGTCTCCAGATGGCGCAGCACTTCGCGCACGACCGTGCGGCTCACGCCCAGCTCTTCACACAAGGTCCGCTCGACCAGCCGGGCGCCTGGCTGAAAACGCGCGTCCAGGATGGCGCTACGCATTTTCTCGAGCGCAAGCGCTCTGAGCGTGGTCGTTCGGCGCTCAACTTTCAGGGACGAGATCGGTTGGTGCATTGCTGTATCCGATCAAGCCTGCGCGAACAGCCTCGTGTCGCGCGCATCCCAGTCGATCCAGGCCTGCGTGCCGATGACGATCCCACTGTCCCGATGATCTCCCGCAGGCATCCGCACTGACATGTCCTGTGCCCACGGCGTCGTCACCGAGTAGTGCATGGCGTCGCCGAGATAGGTGATGTCTCGCACGGTAACTGGCAAGCCCGCCGTGTTTTTGGCCGCCCCGGCAGCGCGAATGCGGATCTGCTCGGGGCGAACCATCAGCGTGCCGTCGCCGCCCACCGAAAGCGTGGCATCGCCGGTGGCCGCGATTGCATGGCCGCTCGGGAAGACGGCGCTCGATTGCGCCGCGTCGCGCGCGGTGATGCGAACAGGCAGGAAGTTCGAATTGCCAATGAAGTTGGCGACGAAGCGCGAAGCCGGATTTTCATAGAGCTCTTCGCCGGTTCCGCATTGTTCGATGCGGCCCTTGTTGAACACAGCGATACGATCCGAAAGACGCAACGCCTCTTCCTGGTCGTGCGTCACGTAGAGAATCGTCACGCCGGTCTCCTGGTGGATGCGGCGCAATTCGAGCTGGATTTCCTCGCGAAGCTTCTTGTCGAGCGCGGACAACGGTTCGTCCATCAGCAGCACAGGCGGGTCGTACGCCAGCGCGCGCGCAATCGCCACCCGCTGTTGCTGGCCGCCCGAGAGCTGGCCGGGCATGCGATCGCGGAACTCCGCGAGATGAAGCAGCGCGAGCATCTGCTCGACCTTCTTCTTGATCTCCGCCTCGGGGCGGCGGCGCACCCGCAAGGGGAAAGCCACGTTTTGCCCGACGGTGAGATGCGGAAACAGCGTGTAGCGCTGAAACACCATGCCAATGTTGCGTTTATTGGGCGCGACCGACAGCAGCGGTTTGCCGTCGAGCAGCACGCGACCCTCAGTCGGCTCCTGAAAACCCGCGACGATATAGAGCGTCGTGCTCTTGCCCGAGCCCGACGGCCCGAGGAAGGTCATGAACTCGCCCTTGCGCACATCGAGCGAAACCTGGTCGATGGCAACGACGTCGTCGTAGGTCTTACGCAGGCGCTGGATTTGCAGGAATGCGGAAGTCATGGCTAATCACCTCATTGTTCGGGCGTTATCGGGCGCGGCGCAGCACTGCGCCCGCCAACATCAAAACGGTCGTCAGTCCAACGAGCAGCGAGGATGCTGCCGCGACGACGGGAGTCAGGTCCTGCCGCAGCGTCGCCCAGATGCGCACAGGCAGCGTCTGCAAGGTCGGACTCGACATGAAGATCGACACCACCACCTCGTCCCACGACGCAAGGAACGCGAAGATCGCCGCGGCGAACAGGCCAAGCCGGATCGCCGGCAATGTAACGCGCAGCTTCACTTCGAGCGGCGATGCCCCGCAGATCAACGCTGCGTCTTCCAGTGCGGTATCGAAGCTCGACAGCGAGTTGCTGATTGAAATGATCGAAAACGGCAAGGCGATGATCAGATGGCCGATCACGAAGCCGGTCATCGTGCCGGTCAGGCCGATGCGCAGAAAGAACGCATAGAGCGCCACAGCCAGCACCACCACGGGCAGCACCATCGGCGTCAGAAAAAACGCCTTCACCGCGTTGCGGCCGCGAAACTTGCCGCGAACGAGCGCAAGCGATGCAAGAAAGCCGATCAGCACGGACAGCACTGTCACGATCACCGCAAGTTTGGCGCTCGTGAGCAGCGAGTCGAGCCATCCCGGGTCGGTGAAAAGCTGGCGGTACCACTGCAGCGTCCAGCCCGGCGGCGGAAAGATCAGCCACTGCGAATCGCCGAACGACAAGGCGACGATGAACACGATGGGCAACAGAAGGAAAAGTGCAACGGCAGCGCCGATTGCAAGCAGCGCCCAGCGCAACGCACCTAAACGGTCGAAATCGAGCAACATGTCAAAGGCCTCCAGCAGTGGCGCGCGCGCCGCCTGTGAACCGCAGTTGAAGCGCGTAGAGCGAGAGCGTCACGGCGAGCAGCACGAAGGCGGCGGCACCGGCGAGACCCCAGTTCAACAACTCCTGCACGAGCTGGGCCACCAGTTCGGCGAGCATCATGTATTGCGCGCCGCCGAGCAATGCTGGGGTCACGAAGTAGCCGAGGGCCATGACAAATACCATCAATGCGCCCGATGCGATGCCCGGCATCGCCAATGGCACAAGAACGCGCCAGAAGGCCTGCCAGCGACTCGCGCCGCAGACCGCCGCGGCGCGCAGTGTCGAGGGGTCGATGCTGCGCAGCGTCGCGTGCAGCGGCATGACGAGAAATGGCAGCATGATGTACGTCATGCCGATCGTCACACCGATCAGGTTGTTCACGAGCGGCAGCGGCTCGTGGATGAGGCCGATCGCCATTAACATGCGGTTGATCGGGCCCGTCGACTGAAGCAGAACCATCCAGGCAAACGTGCGCGCCAGCAGGTTGGTCCACATCGAAAGCAGCATGATCGAAAACAGCAGCGAACTCAGCCTGCGCGGCGCAATGGCGAGCAGCCATGCGGTCGGGAAACCGATCGCCACCGTCACCACGGTCACGACGGTCGCGACCAGGAACGTGTTGCCGAACACGCGCAGGTAGGTGGAAGAGCCGAGAAGCTGCTCGTAGTTGTGCAGCCCCGGTGTGGGCTCCAGCACGCTGCGCAGCAGGAGCGAAAGCACCGGCAGCATGAAGAAGATCACGAGGAGCACGAGCCCCGGTATCAACAGGCGAATGTTGCGCCAGTCGCGACGCCGACGCGTGGGTGTCGCCGGCGGATGGGCCGCGGTACTCAGAACATTGGGCATGGTATCTCCTGCATTCTCCAGTTGCTGCTACGCGCCTTCTGCCTGACCGCCGCTTCGGGGCACGCCTCTTTCGCTGACGCTTATTTCGATTGCCACGCGTACCAGCGCTTCGCAATCGCGTCGCGATTGTCCGCCCAGTACTTCATGTCCAGGTCGATCTGGGAGGTCTTGTACTGGTCCGGCATCGTCTTCGCGACTGCAGCAGGCATCAGCGCCGCCGACTTCACGTTGATCGGCGCGTAGCCCGTATCCTGCGCGAACTTTGCCTGCGCCTGCGGACTCGTCGCGACGGCGAGGAACTTCATCGCCTCGGCCTTGTGCTTCGCGCCCTTCGGGATCACGAGCATGTCCGCGGCAGTCAGGTTCTGGTTCCACGAAACGCCGACCGGCACGCCCGTCTGTTCGAGCGCATGCAGACGGCCGTTCCAGAACATGCCGACGGGCGCCTCTCCCGATGCGAGCAGTTGCTGCGACTGTGCGCCGCCGCTCCACCAGACGATGTCGCTCTTGATCGAGTCGAGCTTTTTAAATGCGCGGTCGAGGTCGAGGGGATAGAGTTTGTCCGGCTGCACGCCGTCGGCAAGCAGCGCAATTTCGAGCACGCCGGGTGCGGACCACTTGTAGAACGTTCGTTTGCCGGGAAATTTCTTCGTGTCGAACAGATCGGCCCACGTCTGCGGCTGCGCGCCCTTGAAGCTCGATTTGTTATAGCCGAGTACGAACGAGTAATAGAAGCTGCCCACCGCATCGGCGCTCGAGAAGCGTGGATCGAGCTCGCCCTTCTTGACCACGGTGTAGTCGATAGGCTCGATCAGCCCTGCCTTTTGCGCGGCATAGGCAAAGTCGCCCTCGACGTCGACGACGTCCCAGCTAACATTGCCGCTGTCCACCATCGCCTTGAGCTTGCCGTAGTCGGTCGGACCATCCATCAGCACGGTGATGCCGCTCCCCTGGGTGAAAGGCTGCGCCCAGTCCTTTTGCTGCGACGATTGCGTCGTGCCGCCCCAACTCGTAAACACGATGGGATCTGCGGCAAGCGCCGGCGTCGCCATGAACGCTGCTGCGCACAGCGCGAACAGCGGAGAAATCATCAGACTGCGGGTGCGGGTCATATCGGTATCCTTCAAGTCGGTTTGGTCGCGCTAAATTGACTGCGTGGTCGTCGAATCGGTCGTCTCTGCGGCCAACGGCGAAGAACGCGCTGGCTTCATGTTGCTGTTTTCCATCTTTTCCTTTGTCTCCCCACTGCGATGCTGGATTGATGGATCTTTTTGGTGGATTAACCCCAGACAAACCGGTCGTCGCAAAGCGTATCTGGATGACGGCGGCAGCCGTGCGACACCGGGCATCTCAATGTGCTGTCGCGAGCGTCTGGACCTGTCCTGCCTCTGTGTCGCCGACGTAGATGCCGAAGGCGTCTTCGCTGCGCTCGCGCACATAGCGCTGCAGCATCGAGCGCACGGCGTCGTCGCGCAGTTCGCTCCATGGAATCCGTGGCAGCGGGACGATGTGGATCGCGGTGTCCATCATTGCGGCGAGGCTGCTGCTCACGCGTCCCCGGTAATAGACGTGGACGCTCGCCGACGGACCACTACCCGATTCGAAAACGGCAAAAATGAAATCGAGATGCGCGGTGAGACCGAGTTTCGCCAGCACGCCGCGCAGGCTCCCCGCATCACTTTCGGGTTCGAGCTTGACGCCGGTCGGCAACTGCAAACCGTTTTTCGTTTCAAGCAGCACCAGGCCGTCGCGATGTTCGAGAATTGCGCCCACCTGGGCGCGCGCGCCGGTTGCCGCGAGCGCGTCCTGCGAGAGACTGAAGTTTACGTACGCGCCACGGCAGTAACCCAACGGCGAAGAATTCGTATGCACGAAGTCGACCACGCGCCCGATCAGAATGATGTGATCGCCGGCACCCACGACGTCGTGCGTCCTGCAATCGAACGTCGCCGCCGCGCCCTCCATGATCGGCGCGCCCGTTGCGCGGACGCGCCATGAGACCTGCGCGAACTTGTCGACCGACTTCGACGCGAAGACGCCCGACACGGCCTTCTGCTCCCCCGCCAGCACGCTGACTGCGAAGTGATTCGTGGTGGCAAAGACCGCGTGGCTCGACGCGCTCTTCGCGATGCACACGAGGATCAGCGGCGGATCGAGCGAAACCGAGGCGAACGAGTTGGCCGTGAAGCCGCGCGGGGAACCGTCCGGCTGGATCGTCGTGACAACAGTCACGCCGGTGACGAATGCGCCGAGTGCGCGGCGAAATTCGAGAGTGTCGAAAGTCTGTTCGATGATCGGCTCAGACATGGTCTTCCCCCACGTTCGTTGCATTTGCCCCGTTTCGTTGCGCTGCTTCGGCGAAAAAAGCAAGCAGGCGTGCGGTGACTTCTTCTGGATGGCTAACGTTCATCATATGACGCGCACCCGCAACCACCTCGGCCCGACCGAACGGCGCGGCCTCTGCCATCGCCCGCGACATGTCCGGACTCGAGTTCAGATCTAGCTCGGCGGTCAGGAACAAGGCCGGCACAGCGAGGCTCGTCAACCGACCGACGTGGACGTCGTCCGAGCAGGCGAAGAGACCGTAAGTCCGCGCATAGCCGACCGGATCGACCGAGAGCAGCAGGTGCCGCACCGCTTGCGCCGCCTGCGTCAGATGCGCCGGCACCGGGTCACCGAACCAGCGTTTGAGCGTGGCGTCGACGCCCGCAATCGCGCCCGTATCGGCCGGTGTATCGCCGAGCGTCGCGGCACGCGACATTACTGCTTCGCGTTGTGCAGGCGAGCGGTCGTAGACCGCGTTCAGTGCAGCGACGCTCAGCGTACGCGGCGCACGAGTCAGCGCGAACTCGAGTGCGACGAGTGCGCCCATCGAATGACCGGCGACGTGCGCCTGCTCGATGTCGAGGCCGTCGAGCAGGCGTTCGAGCTGGGCGGCGTAATCATCGAGCGTCGGCTCGGCCGGAGGCAGAGCACTGGCGCCATGACCGAGCATGTCGTAGACCACGACTTCGTAGTTTGCCGCCGTCAACGGCTCGATCTGCGACGACCATACGCTCTGATTCATCCCCACGCCGTGAATCAGGACAACTGTTGCCGGCGCTTCGCCCGACTTCGGCGCATGCACGCTGTAGCTCGTCCCTGCAATCTCGCCGCGCGCTGCGGCAAGCCTGGGCGTCCGGTCAGGATTCATTCGGCTCATGCTCCACAAGATTATGGTATGCCATACTACAGCAAACTTTTCGCGTCAAAATATTATGGAATACCATAATTTCGAACGGAGAACTGGCTGGCATGGACGTTGCTGACGGCACGCGGTTGCCGGTCGGAGCCTCGCGCTGAAAAACCAGGAGCGCCTCGCGGCCGGGTCGAGCGAAGACAACGCCGCGAGCGAACGGCGCGTTATGGGGAGTGGAGTGGGAGTGGTCTGGCGCTCGGAAGGAGCGCGCGGAGCGCGCCGCGGAACCGCGGCGCAGACAAGCGGTAGAGAATCGTCAGGCCGTTCGCGTCAAGCTTCGGCCGCCCCTTCGCTTCGTTGAGCAAGCGCCGCAAGCGCAAGCTCCGCCGTGCGCCTGATATGCGCGATCGAGGCGGAAGACGCGGCATCGCCGTCGCGCCGTTCGATGGCATCAAGTATCATGTTCATCTCGCGATTCGACTCCTGGCTGCGTCCCGGCGTGGCTATCGTGAGTGCGCGCAATCGATTGATCCGCGCATTGAGCGTCTTGACCACGGCTAGGGAGACGGTCCGTTGCGCGCCCTCGAACAACGCCTCGTAGAAGTGTTCCGTGTAGGCGAGCACCGCTGGCAAGTCTTTGACCTGGAACGCTGCTTCGATCTGTTTGCGGATCTCCCGCAGTCGCCTCACGAGTTCGGGTGTGGACTGCTCGGCACACGCGCGTGCGGCATTCGCCTCCAGTAGCCCGCGCAGTTCGTATATTTCGCTAACCTGGCCGGCATTCAGTTGCGCGACGACCGGCCCTTGGCGCGCGATAACATCCACCAGCCCCTCGGTCTCGAGGTGCCGCAATACTTCGCGCACAATCGTGCGGCTCACCCCCAACTCGTCGCACAGCGTGCGTTCGACGAGGCGTGCGCCCGGCTGGAAATACCCCTGCACAATTGCGTCGCGCAGCTTGTCCAGCGTCAGTTCACGAAGGGTTTTGGTTTCGCGGACAACTTTAAGATCTGACATAAGTAGAAAAGTGGACAGATAAAGCTCGGGTCACACCATGGCGTGATCGGAGCGTGGAATGCCATATTATCCACCATAAAGGAAGAGATTAGATGCGGTAAGGAGCGCGGATCGCACATTGCCGGTATGCAAAGTGCAGCCATAAGCGTTAAACATGTCTCCTCCGGCGCGAAGACGCACTCGACTTCGCAGACTCCGTCCTCTGCATCCTGAGCTGGCGCATCTTCTGGCTCACGATGATCAGCCGCGCAGTTCCACAGGCCACGCCCGAAGCGGTATTCACGAAAACGGAAATCGAGTTACTGGATCGCCTGGATCTCGCCTGGGCGTTCATCGAAGCTGCGGCGTGCGACTTATTACATGATGCGTGATGACCAACCATTCGAGGTAACGCGATGCTTTAGCCAGGTTTGGCGGGAGACTGAGAGCCCGGTAGAGTCGTTGGTCCGAAACCATTGAGTTGATTGTGCCCAGTCCCCGGCCATCCCGCTGCTGCGAACACCGAGACGCCCAGGTCATGAGCCGATAGCTGTCTGGTACCGCCATGCGGGCGACCATGGAATTGACATGTATCCCTCTGGACATTGGCCCGGCACCGACGATTCTCTGGAGCTCGACTGAGCCAGGGGTGAATACCGGAAAGCGGAGGTTCACCTTGATCCCGATGAGTGACTGGTGCGGATCAGTTCCGCAGCCAGACGACGAGAAACCGGACGCGCCACCAAGCTTCGCATTGCCAGGATGGCCAAAAAAAGTACGCGATGCAGGGCTCGGTCCTTGAGGGGAAGATTTATTCACTTACTCCAGTCTTGCAATGGGTGACAACTCCGCGGACCTGCGTAGGCTTCACTCCGTCTGGCAGCGATGGCCGGTTTCAAGGTCAAACGATCATGCGCTCACATGAGGTCGTGGCCGCAAATCGGCCATGGTGGATATCCGCTGCATTCACCCGTCACGGATCGCTGGATCGGCCTCCCCATAACTCCATTCGAATCCTCTGCCAACCCGCTTTACCGTGCCCGCCGATGTTTCCGCGAAATGCGCGGCAAATACTGTCGCGCCCGTTTCTAGTGAGAAGCGGCAGACGATGTTGATGAGCCTGAGCAGCGGTCCACCGCCTACGGACATGGCGGACAAACGCAGGCCGGGCCAAGCGCGCTGACGGAGGCGCTCGCTATGGTTGACAAAACGGGGGGCGTTATTAGCGCAAGCGTGCTTTCAACACGCGATCGCAGTCGCCGGCCATCAAGCCGCGAAGTCGCTCGAGCTGCGCGCCACGTTGAACCTCCTGCGCCTGTGGCAAGCACAAGGCAAGAGTGAGGCGGCCCGCCAGCGGCTCGCTGGAACCTATGGCGCTTTCGCGGAAGGCTTCGACTCCACCGACTTGCGAGAGGCGAAGGCGCTGCCCGAAGAGCTATGAGCTGTCTCGTGCAATCGCCACGATGCAAGCCGGGGGCCCTCGCCTCAGAATTTCGTCCGCATCCCCACCACCCCGAACACTTGCGTTTTCGTGCTGGAAGGCGACAGCGAATAGATCTGTGCGAACTTTGCATCGCCGGCCGCGCGCTGGTAGGTGCCGACGAGAAAGAGGTCGGTCCGCTTGCTCAGGAAATAATCGAGCCCGACATTGATCTGATGCCATTTCGGGTCGACAGGTTGTGGGTGATAGCTGCCTGATGTGTAGATGTAGGCCGCGCCGGCGAGCAAGTCGGGTAAGACATAGTCCACCAGCGAGACCTCGAAGTTGTTCAGGTCGAGCCTGGACGTATCGAGGTAGTCGAAGCGCGACTTCGTATAGAGCACGGACGCGCTTGCCGCGCCGAACTTATAGGCCCCGCCTGCGCCGAACATCCACTGTTTGGCGACGCCTGCGCCGGTCGCCGGATTAGTGATGAATGGCGAAGTGAAGCCGTAGTCGCCGGAAACGGCGCCGCCGGTGTTATTCGGATCGTTCGGCTTTGTGACCTGGTTATAGGCCGCGCCGAGCGACAGCCCGCCGTTGTGGTACGACACGCCGGCGCTGTAGCTGCTGTTGTCCGAGAACCCGTCAGCCTTGTTCGAGAAGCCATACAGCGCGGCGACTTGCAACCCGCGATAGTCGAGACTCTTGAACTGGACAGCGTTGTTGATGCGGAACGTGTCGAACACGTTGTCGTTGTCGCCGATATGCGTGCCGTAGGCGGCGAACTGGCACGCCGACTCGAAGCCATAGAGGGTTGCGGCGCCGAGGTCGTATTGCCGCCCGATCGTGAGCGTGCCGATCCTATCGGACGACAAGCCGACGAACGCCTGCCGCCCGAACATGCGCCCGCCCTGCCCAAGCGATCCATTGGTGATACTGAAGCCGTTCTCCAGCGTGAAGATGGCATGCAGCCCGCCGCCGAGGTCCTCGGTTCCCTTCAGTCCGAAGCGTGGCGCCTGCATCGGGCCGTTTGCCACGTACCATGAAGAGGCGCCTTTCTGATTATTCGCATAGGCGATGCCCGTCGAGATCAAGCCGTAGAGGGTCACGCTGCTCTGGGCACTCGCCAGCCCGGCGAAGCTCAGTAGGCCCGACGCAACAAGAAGATTGGCCAATTTAGATTTCACGCGTCTGTCTCCATTCCATTTATTTAGTAAGACTGACTACCGTCTCTATGCCGACGGATTCACATTCCGCCGTGTTCTGAACGAGCCGATGACGCCCCCTGCGGTCTATGGCCATCCGGCGCGACATCTGTCGTTCAGTGCGGTTCGCGCGTGCCGGCTTCCGCGCAATTCGTCATCGCCTCAATTGTTTGGCGTGGGCGTAACCGCCCACCTTGCGGCGCAGTTCCTAGCCCTCCCTGGCAAGAACGCCATGCATTCTTCGGCAAGTCGCTGAGGGTCAAGAGCGAGACCTTGCTGTGCCACCGCAGCGGGCGTTTGGAAGTCCGGCCCATTGGTAGCCATTAGAGCCTATCGGTGCCAATAAGTAAATTGCAATTCACTTTTGGTTTACCCGAACTGTGCTGCCAGTAACGACCTGCGAGTTTGTGCTGCGCAGACGCGAAGAATCGGGGGGTGAACCGTTAGACACCGCAGCCCGTCGCAATACACGAAGCGCAACGATAGGCGTCAGTCGAAGTTGAGTTGAGCCACGAAAGACGGACTCTGTTCTTGGATGAGGGGAATGTCGGCACGGGCAAGCATCGAAAGCCTCGTGCGACGGATATCCAGGCGGAGATGTGGAGTTCGTGAAGACTGGGCGCACGCCCAGACAATTGGTGCGCGAGTTCTCGAGCCGACAGCAGAGGATCACCAACTGGGTGGCGCAGCCGGTCCCCGAAACATCCATGCGCTGAACGCGACTTCGCGCGTGGCCTCCGGCCCCCCATGCATTTCGAGGCCTCAACCACTACATAAGATTCGCCGGCTCAGCGGCGCTCCGATTTTGCACGACGCCGTACCGGATCGCGGCCGGGTTCCTTGTCTGCGGGAGACGCGGCTGTTGTCTCAGCGGCGCCTCCTCTCACACCGTTCAGGACCAGTCGAGTCAGTACCTCAATAGCCGCCCCGTCATCAATCAGCCGGTCTGGGAAGTCACCGGCGCGCGCAGTCCAGTTGTAACCGGTGTATTCGAGCATCGAACATAGTGCCGAAGCAATCAGTTCGCTATCGAGCCCGGCGCAATAGCCTTCCTTTTGGAGGAGCTTGATCACGCTCGACATGCCTCGTATGCCCTGTTGCCTCACGCCATGCCACGCACGAGCGAACTCACGATCCGCCATCGACATCTGAAATGCTGCAGTTGCCACAGGCCAGTCATCGCGATAGATCTTCCAGAACGCTCCTAACCGCTCTTTCAGGTGTTCAAGCGGGTCCCCACGCGTATCCAAGGGGCGGTTTACTTCTGCCTTGAGGCGCGTGCGAAATTCGTCAAGCAGCTCGTGCAGCAGTGCTTCCTTGCTTGGATAGTATTTGTAGAAGGCACCCGGAGAGCGGTTGACGCTCGCCATGATGTCGGCGATTTTCGCATTCGAAAACCCATCTACTGCCAACGCGCGCTTCGCCGCAAGCTTGATCGCTTCTCGCGTCGTATTGCCCTTCGGTGTCCGCCGGGTCGCCGGCTCGATGAGTTCGTCCATAACGAGAACAATCGTCCATTAGTCTGACCGGCACTTGGCCGGAATATTCGTCAATTGCGGCTTCCCGCTGTTCAACGGCTTTTCGACATCACTCAGTCTCGAGGAATCCAGGTCACGCCGGGGCGCCCGCCCCCCCAGATTCAACGCCCGAGTGCGTGTCAAAGCGCCGCCTGAGCCGCATGGATCGGGAGTTTCCGCTGACGTCCCCGGGACGCGTAATTGTAATTCAGATTCACTTTCGCCGGCATCGAAACCATGCACGCTCTTTCGGCCTGCCGAGAGTATCTAGCCAGGACTGGCGGGGCAACGGCGGGGACGAACACCGTAGAATTTACTGTTCACTTTTGGAGGTGCGGTGCTTTGACTCGGACGTCGGGAAAGCCAGCCGCGTGATGGAGTGCTCAGTGCGGTCAACTGCCGGCAGGATGGGCAGGCCATCGAAAGTGGCGGGCTCGAGAAACTCGGCCTGCCGCGGGAACGTGAGGTCCTCATGCGCGGCGCGGATTACTCGGCCACCGAAACTCCGGTGGCCGCCACCGCGTGGGCCGGCGGCCCACTGACCTCATCGCCTTGCGCTGCTCTCAAGCACGAAAATCAGACGTCGTGGGATTGCAGCCATTGCACATAATCAGCAACGCCGGTCGCAACCGACCATCGTGGTTCATAGCCGAGCGCACGCACGCGCGTTATGTCCAGATAGCGTTGGTCGCTCGAAGGCCCATGAGGGTGCAGCGGCAACGGCGGTATCGCGCCTGGGAACAGCGCGTTGACTGCATCAGCGAATTCGTCCAGCCGCGTGGTTTTGCCACTGCCCACGTTGTAGACCTTGTGCTCCGGGGCAATCGCCTGATGGACCAGCGCCATGCCGTATGCATGGTCCTTGACATAGTTGAAGTCCCAAGCCATGTCCGCGCATGGCAAGCGCCCTTTGTCCGAGGTCAGATCCATGGGGACGCCGCGCACGGCGGCGTGAACCATCCGTGCGACGACGTTGATCATCTTGTTGTAGAGCGGCCCGTATGTGCCGTCGATTCTCACGATTCGGATGTCGAGGTCCGTCTGGCGCTGAAAGATGGCGGCGATCGCCTCGAGCAATTTCTTGGGCCCAGCCTGAATATAGTGATGGTCCTTCTGTTCAGTGATGGCGATCGGCCCGGCCTCGCTATACGGATAGTATTTTGAGTCCAGGCCCCAGTAGATGTCGCTGGAACTCGTGATCGTCAGCTGTCCGACATTCATGATTCGACAGGCTTCGATCACATTGAGCGCACAAGCCGTTCGTAAATGGACTTCACGCGCCGGCGACATCGATTTTGGGGCATACCCCGACGCGTCGAATACCTTATCGGGCTTGATACGGGCAATCGCATCGAAGACGTCATAGCTGACCGTCAAATCAATTCGTTCCTGCTGCGGGGCATCTCCGAAAAACTCCCTGAGTTCCGCAGGCGAGCGTTCTGCTCTCGCACCTGCAATCACAATCTCTTCGCCCCTCGCGGCAAGCTCGCGCGCGACATGCATCCCTATGAAGCCAGTACCGCCCAGGACAAGCGTTTTCATTCAGGACTTCCTTTTATCCGTTTTTCAGGAGAGCACGAACCCGCGGTATCCGGCACCGGCCACCTCGTTCAGAATCTTGCGATAAGCCGGTACCCCGCCCACGTAGGGCATGAAGATTCGAGGCTTGCCGGGGATATTGGCGCCGACGTACCACGAATTGCCGCGTGGGTAGAGGGTGCGATCGGCCACCTCGTTGACGTGGTGAACCCACTCGTTCTCCGCCTCGAGGTCGCAAGCGACGTAGGCCCTTTTGGTCTCACGCGCGTGCTGAATGAGCCGAGTGACCCAATCGACGTGCTCTTCGATGGAGTGCACGACGTTGCTGAGCACCGATGGGCTGCCGGGCCCCGCGATGATGAACATGTTCGGAAAGCCCGCGCACGATACGCCCAGGTAGGTGCGTGGACCGTGCTGCCACCTTTCCCCCAGCGTCACGCCTCCGACTCCGCGGATGTCGATGGCACGCAGCGCACCCGTCATGGCGTCGAAACCGGTCGCGAACACGAGGATGTCCAGCTCATACGCTTGGGCGCTCGTGCGCAGCCCACGCGGTGTCACTTCCTCGATCGGCGCAGCCTTCACGTCGACCAGCGTCACGTTGGGGCGGTTGAATGTTTCGTAGTAGCCGGAGTCCACACAAAGGCGCTTCGTGCCGAAGCGCAGCTCCTTCTTGGGGCAAAGCAGCTCGGCCACCTTCGGATCGCGCACGATCGCACGGATCTTGGAGCGCACGAAGTCGGAGACATACTCGTTGGCTTTTTCATTGACCAGCAGGTCATTGAATGCGCGGAGCATCCGGAATCCACCACCGGCACCGTGCCAGCGGAACTCGAACTCGCGCAGCCGCTCCTCTTCTGAAACCTCGAGGGCCGATTTGTCGACTGCCTCCAGATACAGGCCGTTGTTGGCGTCTCTCGCGCGAGCCCGCCGCTCACGGTAGTGGGCCTTGGCATGGCGGACGGCCTCATCGTCGAGCGGCTCGTTCTGCGCCGGCACGCTGAAGTTGGCGGTGCGCTGGAAGACTGTCAAATGGTCGGCCTGCTCCGCGATCAACGGAATCATCTGCACACCGCTAGAACCGGTGCCTATCACCCCTACCCGCTTGCCAGCGAAATCCACGCCCTGTTTCGGCCAATCGGCGCTGTGATACCAGGTGCCGGCGAAGCTGTGCAGGCCCTTGAAATTCGGGGCTTGCGCGATCGAAAGGCATCCAGTGGCCATAACACAGAACTGCGCGTCGAATGACTCACCCGCGTCTGTCTCCAGGGTCCATCGCTTTGCCCGTTCGTCAAATACTGCCCGCGTCACACGCGTGCGAAACTGGATGTCCCGCCGCAGGTCGAATCGCTCGGCGACGTGGTGGATGTAACGCAAAATTTCCGGCTGTGTCGCGTAGCGCTCGCTCCAGGTCCATTCCTGTTCGAGCTCCTGGTCGAAGGAAAATGAGTAGTCGAGGCTTTCTACGTCGCACCGCGCGCCGGGGTAGCGGTTCCAGTACCAGGTGCCGCCGACGTCCTCGCCGGCCTCGATCACGCGGGCAGTCAGGCCCGCCTTGCGGGCGCGGTGCAACTGGTAGAGGCCGGCGAAGCCGGCCCCGACGATGACGACATCAAGCGACTTTTGTTGATTTGATGCATTCATTCCGGGGTCTTCCGATTCAGGTTGACAAAGCAGTAGCGCGCTGCGATCGCACCTCAGGAGCATCGGGCGTTCGATGCAGCCCGCGCGCGGTGATATCTTCGAGCAGCCCTCCCCACGCGGTGCCTAAACATCTGTCCTGAAATCCTCCGATTTCGGTGCGCGGTGATGGGTCCAGCGCGGCCCATGAAACGTATTACAATGCATGGCGCACAAAAAGTAAATCCAGATTCATTTATCGGAAACCCTTATTTGAAGTGATGGTAGCTTCGTCGAACTGGCGCTTGGTTAGCCGACCATGCCGCCCCTTCACCGCGGGAGAGACGCGGCCATGCGTGCAGACCAAAGCGAGAGGCGATCAAGCAGCGCGCCATGCGCGCGACATCGATGGCTTTGCCGCCGCGAAGGCCGCGGACGTCATGGCGCAGGCGGATTCACCCCCCGGTGGTCCTACTATTTCAAGATGAAGGAGTCGATCAGCAATGCGTCATACGCCGCAGCCAACCAAGGTCTGAGGACAAGTAACTTCAGTGGGAGAAATTCCGTCCGATGCGGTTTTCCGGCTAACCGGCTCTGCTCTTTTCAGCGGCAAGCCACGCTTCCCGCAGTTGGTTCTTTTGAACTTTGCCGATACTTGAAAGTGGTAACGGCTCGCTGCGGATGTCGTAGCTGCGTGGAACCTTGTAGCCGGCAATCTGCGCCCGGCAATGTGCGTCCAGTTCTGAGATGCTCAAACTCGCGCCAGGTTTCGGAACAACCGCGGCATGCACCCGATCTCCCCAGCGCTCATCGGGCAGACCCAAGACTGCGCAGGCGTCTACCGAAGGGTGCGAAGCCAACGCGTTCTCGACTTCGGCGCAATAGATGTTCTCGCCACCACTGATGATCATGTCCTTTATCCGATCGACGATGTACAGAAAACCGTCCTCGTCTAGATAGCCCGCATCACCGGAATAGAGCCAACCGTCAACGAGCGTCTGGGCAGTCTTCTCGGGCGCCTTCCAATAACCGCGCATGATAGCCGGGCCGCGCAGCAGGATCTCGCCCGCTTCCCCCGGTTTGCATGGGCGAGATTGATCGTTTGCAATACGGATCTCAAAGCCGGGCAACGCCTGCCCTGCCGATTTCAGCTTTCCCGCCTTGGGGCCGCTCAAGACATGCCGGTCGGGGGGCAAGCTACAAATGCCTCCGCATGCCTCGGTCATTCCATAGAACTGGTTGATCCGCGCATTGGGAAAGGCCTGCAGCATTCGAGCAAGCAACGCCTGCGATATCGGAGCAGCACCGTACTGGATCGAGCGAATTCGCGATAGAAGTTCGTCATCGCGCTCGGGCCCGTCCAGGACCATCGCAACCATCGTTGGGACGAGTTGAACGTGCGTGACACCATCGTCGCGCAGGCGCCGATAGAAAATCTCCGGCTTGAATTGCGCTATGAAGCTGTGCGTGCCGCCGCCAAGCGTCACAGCCAGCCCATTTGCAAGGTCTCCCAAATGGAACATCGGCGTCGAATGGAGATAGACCGTGTCCCGGTTGTACCCGAGTTCGCGATGCAGGCTCATCGCGGCGAAGCTGAAGTTCAGGTGCGTCAACTCCACTCCCTTGGGCAGTCCGGTCGTCCCCCCTGTGTAGCAGATCCCGGCTAGCGAATTGAGGTCACCGCAAGCATCCTCAACACGCGGGTGCTCGAGCATCGCCGCATACCGCGCGTCGTCGAAGCGGATGAATTCCTTTAGAGACGGCAGAACCTCAGCCATCCGCGCTCCGAACTCCTCGAACGACTCGTCGCTGAACAGCAGCACGGAATCGGAGTGCT